>NZ_PCOV01000001.1 GCF_002979435.1 Microbacterium sp. MYb66
CCACCCCCCTTCTGTTCCACCCGGCCCCCTGCGTTCGTATCCAGAGGGGTGGCTCGCGCGAAAAGGGGGTGGGGCGGCGACGGCCGCTTCGGGGGAGCGGCCGGAGTGTCGGCGGGCGCGACTAGTCTTGTCCGGTGACTGTTCCGGGGATTCTGCGCGCCTTGGAAGAGGCGTCTCTGTACCGTGACGCCCTCAGCTGGGCGCACACCGACGCCGACCTCGGCCTGGTCGACGGGCTCGATGCCCCGGCGATCGCCGGCCTGCTCGAGAAGCGGGCCGCGGCGGGGCACCCGGCGGCCCTTCTCGCCGTCGTACCCACCGGGCGACGGGCCGAGAGCCTGGCGCTGGCGATGCACGCCTACCTGCCCGATGCCGACATCCTCACCTTCCCCGCATGGGAGACCCTCCCGCACGAGCGGCTCAGCCCGAGCCCTGACACAGTCGGCCAGCGCCTGCAGACACTGCGCCGGATCGCGGAATGGTCCGGCGACCACCCGCTCGTCGTCGTCGCGTCCGTGCGGGCGGCACTCCAGCCGATCGCGGGGAACCTGGGCGAGATCGCACCGCTCGAGCTCTCGGTCGGCACGCGTGGACACGAACTCGACCGGGTGGTCGAGCAGCTGGTCGAGCGGGCCTACTCGCGTGTCGACATGGTGTCGCGACGCGGTGAGTTCGCGGTCCGCGGCGGCATCCTCGATGTCTTCCCGCCCACGTCGGAGCATCCGTACCGCGTGGAGTTCTTCGGCGACGAGATCGACCAGATCCGCGCGTTCTCGGTCGCCGACCAGCGTTCGCTGCCGGGCGACGTCGCCGATGTCGATCTCCCGCCCACCCGCGAGCTGCTGCTGACAGCCGAGGTCCGTGATCGTGCGCGTGCACTCATCGGCGGCTTCCCGGCGATCTCCGGCATGCTCGAGAAGATGGCCGAGGGCATCCCGGTCGAGGGCATGGAATCGCTGCTCCCCGCCGTCGCGGGACCGCTGAAGTCCCTCGCCGAGTACCTGCCCGCCGGAAGCGCCACGGCGGTCATCGACCCCGAGCGCTCGACGGCACGCGCCATCACACTCGGCGACACGAACCGCGAGTTCCTCGACGCGGCCTGGAGCGCCGCGACGTCCGGCGCCTCCGCACCCATCGACCTGGGCGCCGGCGACTTCCTCACGATCGCCGAGCTCCGCGAGGTCGTGCGCGACCGCGGCGGCGTGTGGTGGCGCCTCAGCCCGTTCGGCGCCGGTCTCGGCGAGGGCGACGCGGAAGCGGCGAACCTCGGCGCCGCCGTCATCCCGTCCTTCCACGGCAACGTCGACGGGGCGATCTCCTTCGTCGAGGCGAAGGTCACGGACGGCTGGCGGGTCGTGGTGATCGCGGCCGGTCACGGTCTCGTCGATCGGGCGCGCGACGTGCTCGCCGACCGCGGCCTTGCCGCCCGTGTCGTCGAGACGCTCACGGATGCGCCAGAGGGCGGCGTCGCCACCCTGGTCACCGGATCCGTCGAGGCCGGGTTCCAGGTGGCGGAGGCGAAGCTCGCCGTCCTCACCGACAACGAGTTCTACGGCCGCACGATCGGCGGCGACCAGCGCGTCGTCAAGAAGCTCGCGTCGCGGCGCAAGAACGTCGTCGACCCGCTGCAGCTCAAGCAGGGCGACTTCGTGGTGCACGCGACCCACGGCATCGGACGCTTCGTCGAGATGACGCAGCGTGAGGTGTCGACCGGCGGACGCAACGCCACGAAGTCCGTGCGCGACTACCTCGTGCTCGAGTACGCGCCCTCGAAGCGCGGTTACCCGGGCGACAAGCTGTTCGTGCCGACGGATCAGCTCGACGCTCTCTCGAAGTACGTCGGCGGCGAGGCTCCGACGCTCTCGAAGATGGGCGGCAGCGACTGGTCTCAGGCCAAGGGCAAGGCCCGCAAGGCCGTGCGGGACATCGCCGTCGAACTCGTGAAGCTGTACTCCGCCCGGATGAGCGCGAAGGGCCACGCGTTCGGGCCGGACACCCCGTGGCAGCGCGAGCTGGAGGAGGCCTTCCCGTTCGCGGAGACACCCGACCAGCTGCAGACGATCGACGAGATCAAAGCCGACATGGAGCGGCCGATCCCGATGGACCGTCTCCTTTCGGGCGACGTGGGCTTCGGCAAGACCGAGGTCGCGGTGCGTGCCGCCTTCAAGGCGATCCAGGACGGCAAGCAGGTCGCGATGCTCGTGCCGACGACCCTGCTCGTGAAGCAGCACCTCGAGACCTTCACCGAGCGCTTCGCCGGTTTCCCGGTCAAGGTGCGCCCGCTGTCGCGCTTCCAGACCGACAAGGAGGCGCGGCTCACTCTGCAGGGACTGCTGGAGGGGTCGGTCGACATGGTGATCGGCACCCACCGCATCCTCACCGACCAGGTGATGTTCAAGGACCTCGGTCTGATGATCATCGACGAGGAGCAGCGGTTCGGCGTCGAGCACAAGGACACGCTCAAGAGGATGAAGACCAACGTCGACATCCTGGCGATGAGCGCGACCCCGATCCCGCGCACGCTCGAGATGGCGGTGACCGGCATCCGTGAGATGTCGACGCTGGCGACGCCGCCCGAGGACCGGCACCCGATCCTCTCGTTCGTCGGCCCCCGCAGCGACAAGCAGATGGCGGCGGCGATCCGCCGCGAGATCCTGCGCGAGGGGCAGATCTTCTTCGTGCACAACCGTGTCCAGTCGATCCAGCGCGTCGCCAGCGAACTCGCCGAGCTCGTTCCGGAAGCCCGCATCGCCGTCGCACACGGACAGATGGGCGAGCATCAGCTCGAGCAGGTCGTCGACGACTTCTGGGAGCGCAAGTTCGACGTGCTCGTGTCGACGACGATCATCGAGACGGGCCTCGACATCGCGAACGCGAACACGATCATCATCGATCGCGCCGACAAGTACGGGCTCAGCCAGCTGCACCAGCTGCGTGGCCGGGTCGGGCGTGGCCGCGAGCGGGCCTACGCCTACTTCCTGTACGACGAGATGAAGCCGCTGAGCGAGACCGCGGCCGATCGCCTGCAGACCATCGCCGTCAACAACGACCTGGGCTCGGGCATGCAGGTGGCTCTGAAGGACCTCGAGCTGCGCGGCGCGGGCAACCTCCTGGGAGCAGAGCAGGCGGGTCACATCGCCGGCGTCGGATTCGATCTGTACCTGCGGATGATCGGAGAGGCCGTGGCGGCCTTCCGGGGCGACGAGGTCGAGACCGGACAGGAGCTGCGGCTCGAGCTGCCGCTGGACGCGCGGATCCCCGAGTACTACATCGACAGCGAACGGCTGCGCCTCGAGGCCTATCAGAAGCTCTCGGCGGCCTCGGCGGCGACCGCGAAGGACGACGCGATCGACCTGGTGATCGAAGAGCTCGTCGACCGCTACGGCACGCCCCCGGAAGAGGTCGAAGGGCTGCTGGCGATCTCGCGTCTGCGCCGTCGAGCCGCACGGGCGGGTCTCACGGATGTCGTCGTGATGGGCTCGAACCTGCGCATCGCCCCGGCCCGCCTCGAGGACTCGATCAAGGTTCGGCTGCAGCGGCTGTACCCGAAGGCGAAGCTCGTGGCCGGGGGGGAAGCGCTGGTCGTGCCGATGCCCACGATCCCGGCCGCGGTCGGGGTGGGCCTGGAGCCCTTGCCGGACGCGCAGCTGCTCGAGTGGGTCGGTCAGCTCTTCACCGCGATCTTCCCGGAGCCGGTCAAGGCCGACTGACCGCCCGTGCCGGAACGGAGACGAACCGTGCTGCGTGCGGTGTGTCCGGGGGCGACCCGCCGCCTCCGCACGACTCGCCCTGCGTTTTCGTCCCCGTGCGCGGCGGCCGCGGTCTAGTCTGGCCGCATGTTGTACGAGCACCTCGGGGCTCGGCCCCGCGTCCATGACACCGCCGTCATCGCTCCCACCGCCGTCATCTCCGGCGATGTGGAGATCGGAGCCGGCTGCCAGGTGCTGCACGGCGCCGTGATCACTGCGGAGGGCGGGCCGATCACCCTCGGCGCCCACGTCATCGTGATGGAGAACGCGCTGATCCGGGCCACCGCGGCGAACGCGGTGCACATCGGGGCGCACACCCTGATCGGAACGCTCGCGAGCATCGCCGGGGCGACCGTCGGCGAAGAGGTCTTCTTCGCGTCCGGGGCGCGCATCTTCAACGGCGCTCTGGTCGGCGACCGCTGCGAGGTGCGGGTCAACGCGATCGTGCACCGTCGGGCCGTGCTGCCGGAAGGCACCGTCGTCCCGATCGGGTGGGTGGCCGTCGGCGACCCCGTGCAGCTGCTCTCACCTGACCGCGAGCAGGAGATCGCGGCCGCGCAGCCCGAACTCGACTTCCCCGGCCATGTGTTCGGGGTCGACCGGGACACCCCTGACCTGATGGTGCAGCTCACCGAGCGCTACGGCAGCTCGCTCGCGCGTCATGCGCACGACGTCGCCTTCGACGAGACCCACCGGGGGCAGCGCGGCATCTGACGTGCGCCGAGTGCCGGAGCCCACGGAAAACGCAAGAGCCGCCTCCCGAGAGGGGAGACGGCTCTTCGCGTCGATGAAGGGGTGGGTCAGATGACGCCCTGGGCGAGCATCGCGGCGGCGACGCGCTCGAAGCCCGCGATGTTGGCGCCGGCGACGTAGTCACCGGCGACGTCGTGACGCTCGGCCGCATCGAAGGCGGCGTCGTGGATGTCGGCCATGATCTCGCGCAGCTTGTTCTCGCTGTCGCCGAAGCTCCAGCGCTGACGCGAGGCGTTCTGGCTCATCTCGAGCGCGGAGGTGGCGACACCGCCGGCGTTGGCGGCCTTGCCGGGGGCGAACAGCACGCCGGCCTTCTGGAAAGCCTCGACGGCATCGGGCACGCAGGGCATGTTCGCGCCCTCCGACACGGCGCGCACACCGTTGGCGATCAGCGCCTCGGCGTCGGCCAGGCTGACCTCGTTCTGCGTCGCCGAAGGCACCGCGATGTCGACCGGGACCTCCCAGACGCTGCCGCCTTCGACGAAGCGGGCGCTCGGGCGACGGTTGGCGTACTCCACGATGCGGGCGCGCTCGACCTCCTTGAGCTGACGGAGCAGGTCGACGTCGATACCGGCGTCGTCGATGACGTAGCCGGAGGAGTCGGATGCCGTCACCGCGGTCGCGCCGAGCTGGGTGGCCTTCTGGATCGCGTAGATCGCGACGTTGCCCGAGCCGGAGATGCCGACGCGCTTGCCGGTGAGGGAGTCGTTGTGCACGGCGAGCATCTCCTGGGCGAAGAAGACCGCACCGTAGCCGGTGGCCTCGGTGCGCACCTCGGCGCCGCCCCACCCGGTGCCCTTGCCGGTGAACATGCCCGACTCATGGCGGTTGGTGACCTTGCGGTACTGGCCGAAGAGGTAGCCGATCTCACGGCCGCCGACTCCGATGTCGCCCGCGGGGACGTCGGTGTGCTCGCCGAGGTGGCGGTAGAGCTCGTTCATGAACGACTGGCAGAAGCGCATGACCTCGGCGTCGGACTTGCCGTGCGGGTCGAAGTCCGACCCGCCCTTGCCGCCGCCGATGCCCTGGCCGGTGAGCGCGTTCTTGAAGATCTGCTCGAAGCCGAGGAACTTGATGATCGAGAGGTTCACCGAGGGGTGGAACCGCAGTCCGCCCTTGTACGGGCCGAGTACCGAGGAGAACTGGATGCGGTAGCCGCGGTTGACCTGCAGCTTGCCGACGTCGTCGATCCACGGCACGCGGAAGAGGATCTGACGCTCGGGCTCGACGAGGCGCTCGAGGATGCCGCCGTCGACGAACTCCGGATGCTGTTCCAGGACGGGCGCGATCGAGTGCAGCACCTCGTGGACGGCCTGGTGGAACTCCGGCTCGTGCGGGCTGCGCGTGAGCACCGTGTCGAAGACGGGCTGCACGGTGGCGGCGAGCGGGTGGAAGTCAGCGGGAGTCGTAGCGGTCACGCGGAAGAGGCTTTCTGGTGGGGGATGGTGGTGCAGGCGATCGTGTCGCGTGAGGCTTCGCCGGATCCGGCGGAGGTTTCACTCTAGCGGCCTGTGGAACGGGCGAAGTCGCGGGGATCCGGGAGGACTCCGGTCACCCGGTGTTCTGCAGGCCGGCGGCGACGCCGCTCACCGAGAGCAGGAGCAGACGCTGCTGTTCCGCGTCGGCGCCGGAGCCGGTGGCGTCCTCGTCGGCGGAGCGCAGGGCGCGGAGCGCACGAAGCTGCAGCAGCGAGAGCGCATCGACGTAGGGGCTGCGCAGCTGCACGGCGCGCTGGAGGACGGGCTTGTTCTCCAGCAGGCGCTCGCCGCCGGTGAGACGGATCACCCAGCGTCGTGTGCTCGCGAGCTCGTCGAGCACGAGCTGCGCCAGGTCGTCGCGGTCGCCGAGGGCCAGGTACTGCCTGGCGATGCGCTCGTCGGTCTTGGCGAGGCTCATCGCGACGTTGTCGATCATGGTGCGCAGCAGCGGCCACTCCCGGTACGCCTCGACCAGCAGCTCCTCGTCGCCCACGGCATCCAGCGCGGAGCCGAGGCCGAACCAGCCGGCGAGGTTGATGCGCGCCTGCGTCCACGCGAACACCCACGGGATGGCGCGCAGATCCTCGAGGGACTCGACGGAAAGCCCGCGACGGGCGGGACGCGAGCCGAGCGCCAGCAGACCGATCTCCTCCATCGGGGTGACCGTGGCGAACCACGGGGCGAAGCCCTCCGCCTTCACGAGCGAGAAGAAGCGCTCGCGGGAGGCGGCATCCATGATCGAGGCGACCTCGGCGTAGCGCGCGGCAGCTCGGCTCGTGCGCTCCTCTTCGGTGGGGGAGGAGGCGAGCAGGGTCGCCGCGGCGACCTGGTCGATGTGCCGCATCGCGATGGCCGGCTCTCCGTAGCGGGCGAAGATGACCTCGCCCTGCTCGGTGAGCTTGAACCGGCCGTCGACGGAGTGCGGCGGCTGCGCGAGGATCGCGGAGTTGGCGGGGCCGCCGCCACGACCGAGGGCGCCGCCGCGACCGTGGAAGAGGGTCAGCTCGATGCCGGACTCCTGCGCCCAGCGGGCGATCTTCTCCTGCGCCTCGTACAGGGCGAGGTTCGCCGCCACGGGGCCGACGTCCTTCGACGAGTCGGAGTAGCCGAGCATGACCTCGAGGCGGTTGCCGGTCGCGGCCATCCGCTCGCGGAACTCCGGGAAGGTCACCGCCTCGGCGAGGATGCCGGGAGCCGCCTGCAGATCGGCGAACGTCTCGAAGAGCGGGACCACGTCGAGCACCGGCGCGTCGTCGCCGAGCGCGTGGCGGGCGAGGCGGTGCACGTTGGCGAGGTCGGAGGCGGCCTGGGTGAAGGAGACCACGTAGCGGCCTGCCGCGCGTAGACCGCGATCGTGCTGGATCTCCGCGATCGCCCGGAACACCTCCAGCACCTCCTCGGTCTGCGCGCTGAGGGACTCGCCCGCTTCGAGCTCGGCGAGTGCCTTCGCATGCACCTGGGAGTGCTGACGCACCTCCAGCTCGGTCAGGTGGAAGCCGTAGGTCTCGACCTGCCAGATCAGGTGCTGTACGCCGCCGAAGGCGTGGCGCTTGGCGCCGGCCTCCGCGAGCGAGGACTGCACGGCGCGGAGGTCCGCGAGCAGCTCCTCGGGGCGGGCGTAGCCCTGTGCATCGTCACCGCGACGGGTGGCGGCGACACGGCGCGCGAGCACGATCAGCACACGGCGGTGCGGTTCGTCGGGGGAACGGGTGGCCAGCTCAGCGGCCAGCTCCGGCTCGGCAGCGGCGAAGCGCTCCCAGAGGGCTGTGACCTCGGCGCTCGGCGGGGTGTCGTCCGCGGCGAGCGTGAGGGTGCGGCCGATGCGGTCGAGGGCGCGCTCGAGACCGCGGAGGACGTGGTCGGCCGCGATCTGCGAGGCCTCGCGGGTGACGGATGCCGTGACGAACGGGTTCCCGTCGCGGTCACCGCCGACCCACGAGCCGATGCGCACGAAAGCGGGGACGACCGGGGCGCTGGAGCCCGACTCCTCACCGCGGAGCGCGTCGTCGATGCGGCGGTACACGTGCGGCACCGTCGTGAAGAGCGTCTCGTCGAACACGCCCATGACGGTGCGGACCTCGTCGGTCGGGGAAGGTTTCTGCGACCGCAGCGGCGCCGTGCGCCAGAGCGTGTCGATCTCCTCGAGCATCCGGCGACGGGCGCGGTGCTCCTCCGAGCCGCCCGCGCTCGCCGCGTCGTGCTGCGTGAGCAGCTCCGACAGCCGACGGATGCTCGAGGACACGGCACGACGGCGGGCCTCGGTCGGGTGCGCCGTGAAGACGGGGTGGAAACGGAGGCCTTCCAGGCGTCGACGGGCTTCGTCGTCGCCGACCTCGGTGCGCAGTCGCGCGTACGCGGTCGCGACGGTGTCGGCGGCATCCTCGCGCCCGGGCTGCCCGGCACGCTCGCGCAGCACGCGCACGCGCTGGTGCTCTTCGGCGAGGTTCACGAGGTGGAAGTAGCAGGTGAACGCACGGGCGACCTCGTCGGCTCTCGAGACCGTGAACGACTCGGCGATCGCCGCGGCCCGCTCGAATGCGTCGGGCGTCTCCTGGTCGTAGGCCTGGATCGTGGCGAGCCGCAGCCGCTCGACATCCTCGAAGAGGTCGTCGCCGCCGGCTTCGCGCAGCACCTGCCCGAGCAGCTGCCCGAGCATCCTGACGTCGGTGCGCATGGCATCGGGGATGCCCTGGCCGGCTTCGAAGCGGCCGATCACGCGGATCGCCTCGGTGTTCGTGGGCTCGGAGAAAGAGTGTGCGGGGGTCACCCCTCGAGAGTATCCCGCGTCGCAGGGGTGTCCTGCACGGATGACGGACCGCGACGCCGGCGACCCGCACGGGCGGGGGAGTCCGTCGAGGCGGCGGTGGCTTCCGACCTACGATGGACGGGATGCGCATCTCAGCGAACCCCCTTCGCGGCCAGCAGTTCCCCGCCGTCCTCCTGCTCCTCGCGGCCGGACTCGGACTGCTCCTCGCGAACCTGCCCACGCACGACGCGCTCGCCGCATTCCTCGACTTCCACATCGCTGTGCCGGGCACCGACCTCGACCTCTCGATCGCGCACTGGGTCTCGGACGGCCTTCTCGCCGTCTTCTTCCTCGTGGTGGCGATCGAGCTTCGGCACGAGCTGACCCACGGCGAGCTCGACTCGCCCCGCAAGGCCGTGCAGCCGGCGATCGCGGCAGCCGGCGGCGTGCTCGTCCCCATCGCGGTGTACCTGCTGATCGCCGGGGGTGACAGTGCGACGTCATCCGGCTGGCCGATCCCCACGGCGACCGACATCGCATTCGCGCTGGGTGTGCTGGCGATGTTCGGGAAGGGCCTGCCGTCGCGGGTGCGCGTGTTCCTCCTCGCGCTGGCGATCCTCGACGACATCATCGGCATCATCTTCATCGCCGTGCTCTTCGCTGGCGACGTGCAGTGGCTGCAGCTCGGTCTCGCCCTCGTCGGCGTCGCCGTGTTCTGGGTGCTCAGCCGTCTCCTCCATGCGAAGGGGCATCCGCTGATCGCGGTCGCCATGGCCCTCGTCGGCGTGGTCACCTGGGGCCTGGTCGCGTCCTCCGGCATCCATGCCACGATCGCCGGCGTGATGCTGGGACTCGTGATGTCCCCCGTGCCCGCGGCCCGCACGCGGCACGCGCTGGAGCCGACGGTGAACGGCGTGATCCTGCCGGTCTTCGCCTTCGTCGCGGCCTTCGTGGTGATTCCCGCCCTCTCGCTCACGCAGCTGTCTCCGGCGTTCTGGGCCATCGTGGTCGCGCTGCCGGTGGGCAAGATCGTCGGCATCTCGCTGTTCGGCTGGCTCGCGATGCGCATCCGCCCGAAGGGCGCGGAGCCCGCGCTGCCGTTCGCCGACATCCTGGCGGCCGGTGCCCTCGGCGGCATCGGCTTCACGGTCTCGCTGCTGCTGGCGAATCTCGCGTTCGCGTCCGACGGCGGCATCCGGGATCAGGCCATCCTCGGCGTGCTCGTCGGCTCGCTGATCGCACTCGTGCTCTCCGCGTTCATCGTGTCGCTGCGGGCGCGCTGGTACCGTCGGGTCGCATCCGCCTCGTCATGAGTGCGGCGCCCGCTCCGGACCGATCGAAGGAGGCAGCGTGAGCGCACAGCCCGCACCCGAGCCCCATGGGGAGGGCGACGTCGACGACCCGCTCCGGATCGCCGCCGACACCATGCACGCGGTCAGGGAACGCTGCGTGTGGTCGCAGCAGATCACGCACCGCGACCTCGTGCCCTACCTCATCGAGGAGTCGCACGAGGTGATCGATGCCGTCGAGGCCGGTACCCGCGACGACCTGCGCGAAGAGCTCGGCGACCTGCTGTGGCAGGTCCTGTTCCATGCGGCGATCGCGGCCCAGGATCCGGATGACCCGTTCGACATCGACGACGTGGCCCGCACATTGACCGAGAAGATGGTGCGTCGGCATCCGCACGTCTTCGCCGGCGAGGTGGCAGAGACGCCGGAGCAGGTGCTGGTGCACTGGAACGCGGCGAAGGCCGCCGAGAAGCGCACCCGCCGCAGCGTGCTCGACGGGGTGCCGCGAGGGATGCCGGCGCTCGCGCTCGCACAGAAGATCACCGGTCGTGCGGCCGGAGTCGGCGTCACCGTCGCCGCGACGGCGCTGCCGGGCGCTCCGGCATCGGAGGCGGAGCTCGGCGACGCGCTCCTCGCGCTCGTGGCGACCGCGCGCGCCGAGGGCTGGGACGCGGAGCGCGCGCTGCGCGAGCGGCTGCGCGTGCTGGAGGAAGACGTGCGCACCGCCGAAGCGGATTCCTGAACGGCCCGGCACGTCCGACGCGGCAGACCTGGGAAGATGGAGCCGTGGCTACCGTGAATCCGCCGCGCGGCATGCGCGACATCCTCCCCGCCGACAAGGCCCGCCGTGAGCGCGTCCTCTCCGTCATCCGTGATCGCTACCTGGCGCACGGATTCGACGAGATCGAGACGCCCGTCGTCGAGGACTACGACCGGCTGCACGCCGGCATCGGCGGCGACAACGAGAAGCTCTCCTACAACATCCTGCGGCGTGGCCTCGATGCCGACGCGATCCGTGCCGCCGCCGACGATCCTGCCGCGCTCTCCGACCTCGGCCTCCGCTATGACCTGACGGTGCCGCTGGCGCGCTTCTACGCGAGCAATCGCGGCCAGCTCCCCGCCGTCTTCCGCTCGATCCAGATCGGACCGGTCTGGCGTGCCGAGCGCCCGCAGAAGGGCCGCTACCGGCAGTTCGTGCAGTGCGACATCGACATCATGGGCGATGACTCGTCTCGTGCCGAGGCCGAGCTGATGGTCGCCTCGCTCGACGCGGTCGACGCCCTGGGTCTCGAGGGCGCGACCGTGCGGATCAACGACCGCCGGGTGCTCGACTGGATGCTGGACTCCTTCGGGTTCAGCGCCGAGGAGCGTCCCGGCGTGCTCATCACGATCGACAAGCTCGACAAGATCGGTCCGGAGGGCGTCGCCGCGGAGCTGCGCGAGCGCAGCGCCTCGACCGCGGCCGCCGATGCGTTCGACTCTTTCCTCCGGCGTCCGCAGACGATGGAGTACAACCCGTTCGGGGAGCGCCAGATCCGCAAGGCGCTGCCCGAGGGAGCCCCCGCCGAGCTCGTCGAGCACCTGGTCGGCATCGGCGAGGCCGTCGCCGCAGGACGCGGGCAGTCCGACATCCCGCTCGTGTTCGACCCGTTCCTGGTGCGCGGGATGGGCTACTACACGGGCACGATCTTCGAGCTCGCCCACCCTTCGGTCGGGTACTCGCTCGGCGGCGGCGGACGCTACGACGGCATGATCGGCCGCTTCCTCGGCCAGCAGGTCCCCGCCGTCGGTTTCTCGCTCGGCTTCGAGCGGCTCGTCGATCTGATCGCTGACGCCGCGGATGCCACGGTGCAGGCGGTCGTGATCATCCACGACGTCGACGTGCCGATCCACGAGCTCGTCCGTCACAAGGCTGCGCTCATCGCCGGTGGCGCCCGCGTGCGCCTGGAGCGGCGGACGAAGAACGTCAAGGCGCTGCTCGAGCGCTCGGCTGCCGACGGCTACACGGCGTTCGCGACCGTCTCCGCCGGCGCCGGCGAGCTGGAGCTCAAGCCCCTGGCCTGACGTCGGGCGTTCACATCGCGTTCACGGCGACGGGGTGGAATCGGGGTGTGAGCCGCATCCGAATCCTGGTCGCCGGGGGACTGGCGACCGTGCTCGTCCTCGCAGGCCTCCGTCTCGTCCTCGCCCAGCAGGCGGCGCTCGCCCGGAGACGGATCGGGAAGCCGCTGGGGGAGGAGTCCCTCGATGCGGATCGCATCTGGCGGCGCGCTCTCGACGGCGACCCCGTCGAGCTCCTGCTGCTCGGGGACTCCATCGCGGCGGGCCTCGGAGCGGAGCATCGCAAGGAGACGCTCGGCGGTCGGCTGGCGAAGGCGACCGCTCGCCGGATGCACCGGCCCGTGCGGCTGCGCACGGTGGCCGTCGTCGGCTCCGAATCGCCCGATCTGCCGGGCCAGCTCGACACGCTGCCCTCGGGGTATCGACCCGACGTCGCGGTGATCGTCGTGGGCGGCAACGACGTGACGCACCGGCTGCCGGTGGCGCTGTCGGCGCAGCACCTCCACGAGGCGATCCGGCGCCTCCGCGCGGCGGGCGCAGAGGTCGTCGTCGGCACCTGCCCCGACCTGGGTGCGCTGCGCGCGGTGCCGCAGCCGCTGCGCCGTATCGCCTCGAGCTTGTCGCGACGGCTCGCGGACATCCAGGCGGAGACAGCCAGGCGTGCGGGGGCGGAGCCGGTGGATCTGCGTCGTGCCGTCGGACCGATGTTCTTCGACGAGCCGGAGGCGATGTTCAGCCTCGACCGCTTCCATCCGAGCGCGCTGGGCTACCGTCGCACGGCCGAGGCGCTGCTGCCCGCCGTGGGCCGTGCGGCGGAGACGGCGCTCAGCTCGCGCCGTCGGCGGGCGCCGCGCTGAACGATGCCGCCCACTCCGCCACCCGGCGGCTGCTCTCCTCGTCGGAGATGTCCTCGACGCGGGTCATCACGGACCAGCGGACTCCGAACGGGTCGCGGATGCTGGCGAACCGGTCGCCCGAGACGAAGGGCGCCGGTGCCTCGCGCACGGTCGCTCCCGCTGCGACGGCCTTCTCCACGACGGCATCGACGTCGGAGACGTACAGGCCCATCGAGTAGCAGTCGTCATCGCCGTCAGGTGAGCGGACGAGGTGGTACTCGGGGTTCGGCTCGCCGAGCTGGAGGAGCCCGAGTCCGAAGTCGAGGTCGGCGTGCGCGACGGTTCCACCGAACTCGGTCACGTCGATGACGCGGGCTCCGAAGACGTCGCGGTAGAACTCGATCGCTCGCTTCGCGTCGGGGATCGCCAGGAACGGGGTGAGGGAGGTGGCGCTGTTCGGGCGTCCGTCGGTCGTGTACGTCCCGGTCGCGCCGGTCGTGGGAGTGTCTGTCGCGGGGGTTTCGTTGCTCATGTCGCCACGCTAGGGCGGTGGGGGTGCCGGTCGCTTGAAGATCTGCGCCAACCTCGCGACGTCGGCGCCGGAGCCTACGCTGGGCGGATGGTGAACCCGACCCGCGGCGTGCTCTACCCGGCGCGTCTGCCGCAGTTCCACCGGTTGCCGGCACCGGCGTCGGTGAGCGAGCTGGTCGCCTGGTTCTGGATCCCGGAGTGGGACATCGAGCCCGGCCGCTCGTCGCGCCAGGAGATCGTCGCGTATCCGGCCCTCAACCTCGTCGTCGACGCCGAGGCCGTGACGCTCTCCGGTGCGACGACCCGCGCGTCGCATCGCGACCTGCGCGGGGTGGGCTGGGCGGTTGGGGCGTTGCTCCGCCCCGCGGCCGTCGCCGCGCTGATCGAGAATCCGGTCGTGCTGGTCGACGGCGAGCGAGAACTCGATACGCCGATGCCGGAGGTCGCGGAACTGCACGATGCCGTGGTCGCGGCGATGGGCTCGGGCGAGGGGTACCGTGAGCGGGCGGTCGATGCTTTCGCCCACTGGCTCGGGGAGCGGGTGGGTCCGCTGGGAGAACCCGCCCTTCAGGCGAACGCCCTCATGGAGGTGCTGATGGGAGAGGCTGCGGCGCTGACTCCGGAGGAGGCCGCCACCCGGCTCGCGGTCTCGGTCCGGACCCTGCAGCGGATGACGCACCGCCATGTCGGGCTGTCGCCGGCCGCGATGATCCGCCGGCGGCGCCTGCAGGAGGCGGCGCAGCGCGTACGTGAGGAGCCGGACGCCGATCTCGCGTCGATCGCCGCCGAGCTCGGGTATGCGGACCACGCCCACCTCACCCGCGACTTCCGGTCCGTCCTCGGTGTCGCGCCGCGGGTGTACCGGTCCGAGTCGCGCGGCTGATCTCAGACCCGTTCGAGGCGAAGCCGCAGCATCCGATATCCGACGCCGAGCAGCACGACCCCCGTTCCGATGAGCGAGGCCAGCACGGGGAGCGTGTTGACCAGGAGCAGACACCCCAGCGCCCCGATCACCTGGAGTGCGCGGGGGTGGCGCCGTGCGGAACCCGTCTGCCGGAAGGCGGCCGCGTTCGCGATCAGGTAGTACAGCAGCACGCCGAACGAGGAGAAGCCGATGGCCTCGCGCAGATCGGCGACGACCACGATCCCGATCACGATGACCGCGACGGCGATCTCAGCCCGTTGCGGCACCTGATGACGCTCATCGACCTTCGCGAGGAACCGCGGGACATCGGCTTCCCTGGCCATGGCGAGGGTGGTCCGCCCGATGCCGGTCAGCAGCGCCAGCAGAGCCCCGAGCGAGGCGGCCGCTGCGGCCACGCGCACGAGGGGTGCGAGATCCGGCCATCCCGCCCGCACGAGTACGTCGACGAGCGGGGCGGTCGAGCCGACGGCGTCGGCGCCGAGCACGAGCACGACGGCCGTGCCGACGAGGGCGTACACCACGACGGCTCCGACGAGGGCGAGGACGATCGCGCGGGGGATCGTGCGCACCGGATCGACCACCTCCTCGCCCATCGTCGCGATGCGCGCGTAGCCGGCGAAAGCGAAGAACAGCAGCCCGGCGCCCTGCAGCACGCCGTAGGCCGTGACGTCGGGGAGCGGCGGAGGGGCAGCCGTCGAGGCCGCGCCGAAGCCGAACCCCACGACCACCGCGAGACCGAGCAGGGAGCACACGACGAGGATGCGGGTGAGGAGCGCGGTGCGGGTCACGCCGACGCAGTTCACGATCGCGAGCACGGCGACGGCGACCACGGCGACCGGGGTCTGCCACCCGGCGGGTGCTGCATACGCGGCGAAGGTCATCGCCATGGCGGCGCAGCTGGCGATCTTGCCGATCACGAAGCTCCAGCCGGCGATGAAGCCCCACCAGGGTCCGATCTCCGCCCTCGCATAGGCGTAGGTGCCACCGGCGACGGGGTGCGCTGCGGCGAGCTGCGCCGAGGCGGTGGCGTTGCAGTAGGCGACCACGGCGGCGATCGCGAGTGCGATGAGGATGCCGCTGCCGGCGACGCCGATCGCGGGCGCCCATACGGCGAACACTCCCGCCCCGATCATCGAACCCAGGCCGATGGAGACGGCGTCTCCGAGCGTCAGACGGCGGGCGAGGGGCATCCCGCCATCGTGGCACGCGGGGGTGAACGGCGGGTGACCCGTCAGGACTGTCGCGCAGTGACCCGCTTCTTCTCCCGGATGTAGACCTCGCGACGCACCTTCGCGACGACGTCGCCCTCCCGGTCGGTGATGACCGTCTCGAACCACTCGAGCACCTTCGCCCCGCCGCGGGCGCGCTCGCGGATCTCCTCCGCCTTCTCCTTCGACACCTCGAACTCCGCGGTCAGCACGCCGCGACCGGGCTTGAGGAACTCGATCTCGCCGCGGGTGTCCCACACGACGTGGTCCCGGCCGAGCTGATGCATCACGAGCATGAAGAAGTACGGGTCGGTCATCGCCGACATCGACCCGCCGAATGCGGTTCCGACGTAGTTCCGGGTGAAGACGTTCACGTGGAGCTCGACGGTGGCGTGCGTCCAGTCCTCGCTGAAGCGGCGGATGCGGATGCCGCTGAAGAGATTGGGTATCCACAGGCTCATGCCGATGGCGAGGCGGCGGGGAGTGATGCGCATGAGGTCAGTGTGGAGGAGGGGGCCGCCCTCGACAAAGACGTCTGTGGGGTTGCCACAGTTGTTCTAGTTTCTTTAGAATTAGTGCAATAACACGGAGGACGGATGCTGATCAGGGTCGACATGGCGAGCGGGGTGCCTCTCTATGCGCAGGTCGCCGCTTCCGTCCGCGCCGACATCGTCGCGGGGAGGCTCACGCCCGGCGATCGCCTGCCTTCCGCGCGCGAGGTCGCCGAGACGCTGGAGATCAATCTGCACACCGTGCTGCACGCGTACCAGCAGCTGCGGTCCGAGGGGCTGATCGATCTGCGCCGCGGGCGCGGGGCCGTCGTCTCGGCATCCGTCGGCCCGCTCGCCGAGCTGACCAACGACATCCGGGATCTGGTGTCGCGCGCCGCCGCGCTCGGCGTGGCCCCGGCCACACTCGCCGCTCTCGTGAAGGAGATCACCGTATGACCGCCGCCGTCCACCGAGCCCGCACCGCCTTCCTCTGGGTGGGGGTGATCATTCCGCTCAGCATCCTCGCCGTTTCCGCGGTCATCGTCGCGCTCTGGCTTCCGGAGGTCCCCGAGCCCGCGGCGATCCACTGGTCGGAAGACGGCGTGGACGGGTTCGGGCCGGGCTGGACCTACCTCGCCATCCTCGGCGGCATCGCGGTGATGGTCATCGGGTTCGCCCTCCTCGCGTGGTTCTCGCACCGGCTCCCGCAGAACGGGCAGCCGGTTCCCTCCGCAGAAGCCGCGCGTCCGCAGTGGTCGATCACCGCGAGGTTCCTCGGCGCGATGAACCTCGGTCTCGCGGCCATCATCTCCCTGGTCACTCTGGTCGGCGTCGATGCGCAACGCGGTCTCGCCGATGCCGCAGACACCCCCGACATCGGCTTCGAAGTGCTGATCGGGTTCCTGCTGATGGCCGCCGGCGTAGCGATCGGATGGTTCCTGCAGCCGTCCACGCCCCTGCCGGACGCGAACGGGTCCGAGAGCCCGGCCGATCCCCTCCCGACCTCCGCCACGGAACGCCTCGTGTGGATCGGGACCGCGGCGATCGCCGGCGTCGCAATGGCCGTTCTCGGCGGCGCGCTGCTGCTCGCGTGCGCGCTCGCCGCCATCATGATCGCGACCGGTGCGGGCGGAGTGATGACCGCGGTCATCATGCTCGCCTCGTGCTCGATCCTGATCGCCGCGCTCGTCACCACCTTCGCGTTCCGCGTCCGCATCGGGCCCGCCGGACTGCTCGTGCGGTCGCTGGTGGGCTGGCCGAAGATCGCGATCCCGGCCGCCGACATCGCGTCGGTGCGTGCGATCGAGGTCGACCCCTTCGCCGAGTTCGGGGGCTGGGGACTGCGCTACGGACTCGACGGACGGTACGGCGTGGTGCTGCGGCGCGGCGAGGCGCTCGAAGTGACGCGGGTCGGCGGACGGCGGTTCGTCGTCACGGTCGACGACGCACAGACAGCGGCAGCGGCGCTCGCCGCCGTCGCACGGAAGGAAGCGTGAACAGCATGAACTCATCGATCCCCGCCCCTCGGAGAGTCGAATGGCCGGCCGTCATCGTCTTCGTGGTCGTCGCCTGCGCCCTGGCCTGGCTGGTGGCGCTGCCGCTGTGGCTGGGAGACGGACTCGCGGAGCCGATGTCCGCTGTCCTGCTGCCGGTGATGATGTTCACCCCGGCCATCGCCGTGCTGGTGGTGACCTTCGCGATGGGCGTTCCCGCCCGCGGTCAGCGCGCGCGGTTCCTCGGACTCTGGCCGCTGCGGCCGGCCAAGCGCGTGGTCTGGCTCATGGTCGCGGCCTGGCTCGTCCCGCCGGTGCTGGTCGGGCTCACGGTGGTCGTGTCCGCGGCCTTCGGGTTCGTGCAGCTCGATCTGACCTTCGCCGGTTTCGCGACGGAGCTCGCGAAGGCGCTGCCCGAGGGTGCGCCCGTGCCGCCGGTCGAGGTCGTGGTGTTCGCTCAGCTCGCGATGGTTCCACTCGGGGCGCTGTTCAACAGCATCTTCGCCTTCGGGGAGGAGATCGGATGGCGGGGCTGGCTGCTTCCGGCGCTGCGACCGCTCGGCACCTGGCCCGCCCTGATCCTCAGCGGAGCGATCTGGGGCCTGTGGCACAGCCCGATCATCCTGCTCGGCTACAACTTCGGGCGCACCGACATCACGGGCGTCCTGTTCATGGTGGGCGGCTGCGTCGCCTGGGGAGTCCTGCTCGGCTGGCTGCGATTGCGCTCGGCATCCGTCTGGCCAGCGGTGATCGCGCACGGATCGCTGAACGCCGCTGCCGGCCTCATCGTCCTGTTCGCGGCCGCGCAGCCCGATCTCGCCCTCGCCGGGCCGCTCGGCGTCGCGGCGTGGATCGTCCTCGCAGTCGTCGTGGTCGTGCTGGTGCTGACCGGCCAGTTCCGCCGCCAGCCCGAGCTCGCCGACGGTCCGGGGCGGCTGCTCTCCGCGCCCCGGTCTTGACGGAGTGCGGGCCCGGGGGTTGGCTGAGGGCATGGAATCCACCCCCGAAGCCTGGTCGCGGACCGACGCCTACCTCGCCGACCTCCTCGTCGGTCACGACCCCGAACTCGAGGCCGCGCTGGAGGCGCAGCGCGCCGCAGGCCTCCCCGAGATCGAGGTCGCGCCCGTCGGCGGCAAGCTGCTGAACCTGCTCGTGCGGATCAGCGGAGCTCGCCGCGTCCTGGAGATCGGCACGCTCGGCGGCTATTCGACGATCTGGCTGGCGCGCGCGGTGGGCCCGGAGGGACGCGTGGTCACGGTGGAGGCCGAGGCCGACAACGCCGCCGTGGCACGCCGCAGCATCGATGCGGCCGGCGTCGGCGATCGGGTCGACATCCGCGTCGGTCGAGGTGCGGATGTGCTGCCCACGCTGGTCGGCGGGTTCGACCTGGTGTTCATCGACGCCGACAAGGAGTCCAACACGATCTACCTCGACTGGGCGGCGAAGCTCGGCCATTCCGGCACCGTGATCGTGCTGGACAACATCGGGCGCGAGGGGGAGATCGTGCGCGACGACTCGACCGACCCGAAGGTGGTCGGCACCAGAGAGGGGCTGCGGATGCTGGGGGAGGACCCGCGGTTCGACGCCACGGCACTCCAGACCGTCGGTCTCAAAGGCTGGGACGGCGTGGCACTCGCGCTCGTGGTCTGACGAGCCGCTCGCAGAGCTCCACTCATCGTCGTCTCCCGTGGAGCGTCGGACGGCCGGGCTAGACTGGGCGCGGATCGACGACGCTCCACACAACGTTTTCCCCCTGAGCAAGGAGCACATCAGTGGCACTGATCGAGGCTGTAGGCGCACGCGAGATTCTCGACTCGCGCGGAAACCCGACCGTCGAGGTGGAGGTCCTCCTCGACGACGGCATCGTGCAGCGGGCGGCCGTCCCGTCCGGTGCCTCCACCGGCGCGTTCGAGGCGTACGAGCTCCGCGACGGCGACAAGAGCCGCTACGGCGGCAAGGGCGTGCTCAAGGCCGTCGAGGCCATCATCGACGAGCTGGGTCCGGCGATCGAGGGTGTCGAGGCGAGCGAGCAGCGCATCGTCGACGAGATCCTGATCGAGGTCGACGGCACCGAGAACAAGAAGCGCGTCGGAGCCAACGCCATCCTCGGCGTGAGCCTCGCGGTCGCCAAGGCCGCGGCCGACTCCGCAGACCTGCCGCTGTTCCGCTACCTGGGCGGCCCGAACGCGCACGTCCTGCCCGTCCCGCTGTTCAACGTCATCAACGGCGGCGAGCACGCCGACAACGGCATCGACATGCAGGAGTTCTTCCTCGCGCCGATCGGGGCGGAGACCTACTCCGAGGCCCTGCGCTGGGGCGTCGAGACCTACCACGTGCTGCGTGCGGAGCTGAAGGCCGCGGGCTACGCGACCGGCCTCGGCGACGAGGGCGGCTTCGCTCCCGACCTGCCCAGCAACCGCGAGGGCCTGGACTTCCTGGTCAAGGCGATCGAGAAGGCCGGCTTCACGCCGGGCACCGACATCGCCCTCGGCCTCGACGTCGCGGCGACCGAGTTCTTCAAGGACGGCGTCTACCGCCTCGACAACAAGGACTGGGACGCCGCCGCGCTCACCGAGTACTACGTCGGTCTGGTCAACGACTTCCCGATCGTCACCATCGAAGACGCTCTCGCCGAAGACGACTGGGACAACTGGAAGCACCTGACCGACGCACTCGGCTCCAAGGTGCAGCTGGTCGGCGACGACCTGTTCGTCACCAACCCGCAGCGCCTCGCCGACGGCATCAAGCGCGGGGTCGCCAACTCGCTGCTCGTCAAGGTCAACCAGATCGGCACGCTCACCGAGACGTTCGACGCGGTCAGCCTGGCGCAGCGCTCCGGCTACACGGCGATGCTCTCGCACCGCTCGGGTGAGACCGAAGACACCACGATCGCCGACCTCGTCGTGGCCACCAACGCCGGCCAGATCAAGGCGGGTGCGCCTGCTCGCAGCGAGCGTGTCGCGAAGTACAACCAGCTCCTGCGCATCGAGGAAGAGCTCGGCGATGCCGCGGTCTTCGCCGGTCGTTCGGCGTTCCCGCGCTCCCAGGCCTGAACGCAGCCGACAGACGGAAGAAGCCGCAGCCGAAGCGGCTGAACGAAGCCGCAGCACTGCGGTGAGACGAAGGAGGAGCCGTGGCACGACGACCGGCTCCTCCTTCGCCGTCTCCGGCGTCGAAGGAATCGCGCACGGCGGCGAAGGCGACCGCGAAGCCGAAGGCGACACCCGCGCCGAGGTCCGCGAGGACGTCATCGACGAGGCCCCGGGGCGCAACTCCGCGCGTCGACGTGCGCGAGTGGACCACCGGCATCCGGCTCTCGGCGTTCTCCGTCATCATGCTGTCGCTGGTGGTGCTCGGGGCATGGGTCCTGGTGCCGACGCTGGGCACCTTCATCGACCAGCGCCAGAAGATCGCGGCGCTGGAGGCATCCGTGCAGGTGAGCGAAGACGAGATCGCCGCACTCGTCACCGAACGCGAACGGTGGAACGACCCCGCGTACATCACGACCCAGGCGCGGGAACGGCTCTACTACGTCAAGCCGGGTGAGGTCGTCTACCTGATCGACAACGACCTCGATGCCTCCGCCCTCCCTCGGGAGCAGGAGCCCGTGAGCGACACGCTCGAGGAGAAGCCGGCGGACTGGATGCCGCAGCTGCTGCGCACCGTCGTCGCGGCGGGCCTCAGCGAGACCGCGGCCGTGGCTCCCTGAGAGTTCGCTCCGAGCATCTTCTCGGGCGGCTCCCCTACTCTGGAGGGGTGACCACTCCGCCGTTCCCTGCGCCCACGCCCGCCGAGCTCGCCGTCGTCTCGGCCCAGCTCGGTCGTTCTGCCCGGGGTGTGGTGGGCATCGCAGCACGGTGCGCCTGCGGCAACCCGACGGTGGTCGCGACGACGCCGCGGCTTCCCGACGGCACACCGTTCCCCACTTTCTACTACCTGACGCATCCCGCGGCGACGGCGGCGATGTCGACGCTCGAGGCCACCCAGGTGATGCCCGAGCTCGCCGCGCTCCTCGCCGACGACGAGGAGGTGGCTGCGGCCTATCTCGCCGCTCATGAGGACTACCTCGCCGACCGCGCGCAGTTCGGGGAGGTCGCGGAGATCGACGGCATCTCCGCCGGCGGCATGCCGACGCGCGTGAAGTGCCTGCACGCCCTGGCCGGCCACGCGCTGGCGGCAGGCCCTGGAGTGAACCCCATCGGCGACGCCGCACTCGCGCGCTCGTCCTGGTCGCCGTCGGTCTGCCGCTGCGAGGATCCGGGCGCCGCGGTACGCGTCGAGGCTGCGCGCTCGGCATGACCGTCCGCCGGACGCTGCGAAGCGCCGCCGCCATCGTGGTGGTCGCGGCGACCGTCGCGCTCCTCGGTGCGGCGGCGACCCCGCCGCCGGTGCCGGACGACCCGACGGACCCGGTGCGTGCGTCGGAGTACTGGCTCGACGGAGCGCGGATCCGCGAGGCCTGGCAGACGACCCGGGGCAAGGGCGTGACGATCGCGGTGATCGACACGGGAATCGGCAAAGTGCCGCAGACCTTCGGCGATGCCGTGATCGGTGGCACCGATGTCTCCGGGGCCGGCACCCCGGATGGGCGCACGCCCCTGGGTGCGGTCGACGGGAACCACGGATCCTGGGTGGCATCGCTCGCTGCGGGGCGCGGCTCACCCGACGGCACCGGCATGATCGGCGTGGCGCCGGAGGCCAACCTGCTTTCGATCTCGGTGGGATTCGGCGCGGCCGCTGCCGTGCCGTTCACGGAGCAGGTCGCGAAGGCGATGCGCTGGGCGGTCGACAACGGCGCCGACATCATCAACCTCTCCTTCACGACCAACACCCTCGACTGGGACGAGAGCTGGGACGACGCATTCCTCTACGCCTTCGAGCACGACGTCGTGGTGGTCGTCGCCGCGGGGAACCGGGGGAGCGGTACGAACATCATCGGCGCTCCCGCCACGATCCCCGGCGTGCTCACCGTCGGCGGCGTGGATCAGACCGGGACCGCGAGCATCGAGGCGTCGACGCAGGGCATCACGATCGCGATCTCGGCGCCCAGTGAGGGTCTGCTCGGCGTCTCCGCCGACGGCGAGGTCGTCTCGTGGAGCGGCACCAGTGGTGCGGCCCCGATCGTCGCCGGCATCGCGGCGCTGATCCGCTCCGCCCACCCCGACATCAAGGCGATCGACGTCATCAACCGGATCATCAAGACCGCGCTGCCGGTGCCGGATGCGATCAAGCCGCAGGATCCGCTCTACGGGTACGGACTCGTGGACGCCGCAGCGGCCATCTCCGCCAACATCGCTCCGGTGACGGCGAATCCCATGGGCGACCTGGCCGAGTGGATCCGCTACTTCCGCCGCGCGGAAGCGGAACCGCAGCCGGAGCCGGCCGTCACGCCGGTCGCGATTCCCCCGCTGCCGGCCGCCGACGCGCCGACGGAGGCGGGTTCACCGTTGCTTCCCAGCGCTGATTCACTGCGTTACGGTACCCTGCCGCTCATTGCGCTCACCGTCCCTGGTATCCTTGTAGCGCTTGGCGTCACCGCAGCTGCCCGGCGCATCCGATCGGCGCGCATTTCCGTACGCCAAACCCCCGACTCCGAGGAGTAGTTCTTCTGTGCCTCAGAACAGCACTGTGCCCAAGATCCTGATCGTCGGCGGAGGGTACGCAGGTTTCTACACCGCGTGGAAGCTCGAGAAGCACCTTCGCAAGGGTGAGGCCGACGTGACCATGGTCGACCCGCTGCCGTACATGACGTACCAGCCGTTCCTTCCCGAGGTGGCCGCCGGTTCGATCGAGGCGCGTCACTCGGTCGTCGCGCACCGCCGTCACCTCAAGCGCACCAACGTCCTCACGGCCAAGGTGACGAACATCAACCACGCGCAGAAGGTCGCGACGATCACGCCGCCCGTGGGTGAGCCGTACGAGTTCGCGTACGACCAGATCGTCGTCACCGCAGGCGCCGTCTCCCGCACCTTCCCGATCCCGGGCATCGCCGACAATGCGATCGGGCTGAAGACGATCGAGGAAGCCGTCGCGATCCGTGACAAGGTCATGTCGAACTTCGACAAGGCGGCCTCGCTGCCGGCCGGACCCGAGCGCGACCGTCTGCTGACCGTCGTTGTCGTCGGCGGTGGCTTCGCCGGCATCGAGGTGTTCGCCGAGCTGCGCTCGCTGGCGTCCGCGCTGGTGGGCAAGTACCCGCAGATCAGCTTCGACGACACGCACTTCCACCTCATCGAGGCGATGGGTCGCATCATGCCCGAGGTCTCGCTGAAGACCAGCGAATGGGTGCTGAAGGACCTCGCCAAGCGCGGTGCCAACGTGCATCTCGACACCCAGCTGACGAGCGCGGTCGACGGCAACGTCGAGCTCTCGACCGGCGAGGTCATCCCGACCGACGTCATCGTGTGGACCGCCGGTGTCATGGCGAACCCCACCGTCGTGCGCGGCGGAGATCTGCCCGTCGAGGAGCGCGGTCGCATCCAGACCCGTGCCGACCTGCGGGTGGGCACCCCTGAGGCATTCGTCGAGGGCGCCTGGGCTGCCGGCGACGTGTCGGCCGTCCCCGATCTCTCGGGTGGTGGCGTCGGCGGTTTCTGCGTGCCGAACGCCCAGCACGCCGTCCGTCAGGCGAAGCTCCTCGCGAAGAACCTCGTGGCCGTCCTCCGTGGCGAGAACCCCCGGGACTACTTCCACAAGAACATGGGAGCGGTGGCGGGTCTCGGCCTGTACAACGGTGTCTTCCAGTCCGGCAAGATCGCGCTCAAGGGCTTCGTCGCCTGGGTGGCGCACCGTGGATACCACGGCCTCGCGATGCCGACGTGGGAGCGCAAGTTCCGCGTCATCTGGGGCTGGTGGAACAACCTGTGGCTCGGCCGCGACCTGGTGAACCTCGAGACGGTGCAGAACCCGCGCTATGTCTTCGAGGAGTTCGCGGCTCGTCCGCGTCCGGCTGCTCCCGCCGCTCCGGAGGTCGCGCCGGCTGAGAAGGCTGCGCCGCCGGTCAAGAAGACCGCCGCGAAGGCCGCGCCGGCCGCGCCGGCGGAGGTCGCCGCGACACCTGCGGCGAAGAAGCCCGCCGCCAAGAAGGCTCCTGCGAAGAAGGCGGCAGAGCCCGCCGAGGTGACTGCCGCGAAGTAGCAGTCCCACCTCGCATACGACGATCGGTCCCGCGCGCTCTGCGTCGGGGCCGATCGTCGTTTCCGGTCGGAGTTCCTCGGAGGGGACGCATAGGTCGTGCCGGTAGCGTCACCCGAGCAAGGGGAGTACTCCCGTCTGCAGCGACGTCGTCATTACGAGCACGTGATCGTGCTCCGGCCCGCTGGCCCGTGAGGGTGGAGGAGACCTTGGCACCCGCATCGCGGGCTGCCGAGAGAACCCTGCCGTCCGTCCGACGTCGTGGATCCGCGGTGGCCCGCTCCACGAAAGGGACCACTCATGGGAAAGCTCTCCCGACTGATCGGACTCGCCTCCGAAGCCCTCGACAAGAACACCGGCTCCGGACGCAGCGGCCACTCGGCGGAGGGATCCCGCTCGACCGACTGGGGTGGGATGCTCCGTGGGGCCGTCGACGCCGTACGCGGCCCGGTCGATCCGGCGTCGTCGCCGGAGCAGGCCCGCTCGACACCGAGGGATCCGTATGCACCGCCCGCGTCCCCGGGAGCAGGTGCTCGTCGCTCGAGCGGCGCGCCGTCATCCGCCGATCCGTTCGCGCCGCCGGCACCGGGGGCACCACGTGCTCCGCAGACCGCCTCGGACGCGGACCGGGCGGCCATCGCCCGCTACGACTACCTGCTGCAGACGGCGGATCCGCATCGTGTCGAGCAGATCCACCGCGAGGCGTTCGCCCGTCTGACTCCTGCGCAGCGCACGCTCGTCGAAGCGCGCATGCGGGCAGAGCTCGCACCGGGTGAGCGCCCGCACTCCTCGTCACCCGACGATCTCGCTCGCGCTGCCGGACGCGCCGAGGCCATGAAGCCGGGTCGGATGCGCGGGCTCCTGTCACGCGTGCGCGGTGCAGGTGCCGGCGGGGTAGCGGTCGCCGCGGGTGGCGCGGCCGTCGGGCTGCTCGGAGTGGTGGCCGGTGGTGCCGTCCTCAGCACCGTGGCCGGACCGCTCCTCGAGCAGGCGGCGAGCCTCGGCGTCGACTTCGGCGCGTTGGCGGAGGGCGTCGATGTCGAATCCCTCGCGGCGGGCGTGGACGTCGAGTCGCTCACCGGTGGTGCGGGTGACCTGATGGGCTCGGCCGGAGAGACGGTGTCCGGGCTCGGCGATGCCGCGAGTGGGTGGGGCGAGCGGCTCGGGGACCTCGGCATCCCCGGTATCGGCGACCTCTTCGGACGCTGACCCCGCATGGCCTTCGCGACTGTCGCCGACCACGGCTTCACCGGACTCACCGGATTCGCCGCCGACGTCCTCACCGCGCTCGGCGACATCGGGGTCGGCGTTCTCGTCTTCCTCGAGGTGCTGGTCCCGCCGATCCCGAGCGAGGTGATCCTGCCGTTCGCGGGATACCTCAGCCAGAGTGGCCATCTGAACCTGGGCTGGCTCATCTTCTGGAGCACGCTGGCGTCCTGGCTGGGCGCGCTGCTGCTCTACGGGCTCGGGGCGGCGATCGGGATGGAGCGGGCCGTACGGATGCTCGCGGCGACCAGACTCGTGAGCCGAACCGATCTGGAACGAGGGTCGGACTGGTTCGTGCGCAGCGGGAGCTGGACCGTCCTGGTCGGCCGGATGGTGCCGGGCGTCCGCAGCCTGATCTCGATCCCCGCCGGGGCCTCCCGCATGAACCTGGCGACCTTCAGCGTCTACACGATCATCGGCAGCGGTCTCTGGAACGGACTGCTCCTGGGCGTCGGAGCGGCACTCGGCACGCAGCACGAACAGCTGGAGCACTACCTCGGCTATCTCGATTACGTCGTGTACACGGCGATCGCGATCGCTCTCGTCGTCCTGGTCGCGCGCCGGGTGCGGGAGTCCGCCGGAGGACGCAAGGCGACGGTCGGAGAGATCGAGGACTGAGCGCTCGGGTGCCCCCGCTGGGATTCGAACCCAGACTGAAGCGATTTTAAGTCGCCTGCCTCTGCCATTGGGCTACGGGGGCCGCGTCGCCAGCCTATCGCCGGCCCACAGGATGCGACGCGGTCCCGCCGGGGGTGATCCGGAGTACGAGGAGGCCGTAGGGTGGGGGAGTGCTCGACCTCATCGACGAACTGAGCCCCGTCCATGGTGCGCCCGCGGTCGCCCCCGAATGGGAGGATCCGGCGCGCTATTGGCCACGCCTGTCCGCCGTGACGGGCCATCTGCCCGCGCCGGTCGCGGTGATCGACCGCGAGGCGCTCCGGTACAACGCGATGGACCTGCTGGTCCGCGCCGGCGGGCTCCCGATCCGCGTGGCCTCGAAGTCGGTGCGCGTGCGGGCTGTCCTCGACGCGGTGCTGAAGCTCCCGGGGTTCCGCGGCATCCTCGCCTTCACGCTCGAAGAGGCTCTGTGGCTCGCCGAGACTCACGATGACATCGTTCTCGGGTACCCCACGGTCGACCGCGCGGGCCTGGAGCGCCTCTTCGCCGACGAGCAGGCGGCCCAGCGCATCACGCTGATGATCGACGACCTCGTGCACCTCGATCTCATCGACAGCGTCGCCGGCCCCGGTGCACGCCCCGAGATCCGCGTCGCGATCGACGTCGACGCCTCCTGGCGATCGTCTCTCCTCGGTCATATCGGAGTGCGCCGGTCGGCTCTGTTCTCCGCGGGGGAGGTCGCCGCCTTCGCTCGCAAGGTGGTCGCGCGTCCCGGGTTCCGGCTCGTGGGCCTGCAGATGTACGACGCGCAGATCGCCGGTCAGGGCGATGACGCCGGTCCCGATGCGCCGCTGATCCGGATGGTGCAGGCGCGCTCGCGCAACGAGCTGCGCGACCGCCGCGCGGCGATCGTCGACGCCGTGGCATCGATCGCACCGATGGAGTTCCTCAATGGTGGCGGCACGGGGTCGCTCGAGTTCACCGGGAGCGACGAATCGCTCACCGAGGCCAGCGCCGGCAGCGGGCTCCTCGGGGGACACCTGTTCGACGGGTATCGGTCGTTCCGGCCCGCGCCGGCATCCGCATTCGCCTTCGACGTCGTCCGACGCCCGGCCGCCGACATCGCGACCGTGCTGGGTGGCGGCTGGATAGCCTCCGGGCCCGCGCTGGCCTCGCGCCAACCGCGTCCGGTCTGGCCTGAAGGTCTCCGCACGCTCTCGCGCGAAGCCGCGGGCGAGGTGCAGACCCCGCTGCAGGGCCCGGCGGCCGCGTCGCTCGGCGTGGGGGATCGGGTCTGGTTCCGCCATGCCAAGAGCGGTGAGCCGGCCGAGCGCATCGAGAGCTACCACCTGGTCTCCGGCGAGGAGATCATCGACGAGCTGCCGACGTACCGCGGCGAGGGAAAGGCGTTCCTGTGACGAGAATCGGCGGCTCCTGGCAGAACTGGGGCCGCTCGGCCTCGGTGCGGCCCGTGCGCGTGGAGCGGCCGCGCAGCCCGGAGGGGGTGCAGCGCGCCGTGATCGCCGCGGTGAAGCAGGGACTCTCCGTGAAAGCGGTCGGCGCCGGACACAGCTTCACCGGAATCGCCGTCGCCCCGGGGGTCCTGCTGGAGCTCGACGATCTGCAGGGCCTCGTCTCCGCGGATGCCGCCACCGGACGGGTCACCCTCCTCGCGGGAACGCGACTGCACCGCATCCCCGGCCTGCTCGCGCCGTTCGGGCTCGCGATGGAGAACCTGGGCGACATCGATCGCCAGTCGATCTCCGGCGCCATCTCGACCGGCACGCACGGCACCGGTGCCGGATTCGGGGGACTCGCGACCCAGGTCGTGGGCGTCACGATGGTCACGGCGGCCGGAGACTTCCTCCGCATCGACGACGAGCACGAGAGCGATCTCCTGCCGGCCGTGGCACTCGGGCTCGGCGCCCTCGGCATCATCGTCGAGGTGACGCTCCAGTGCGTGCCCGCGTTCGTCATGCACGCGATCGACGAGCCCGTGCCCCTGGGCGACGTGCTCGCCACCCTCGACGAACGGGTCGCCGCATCGGATCACTTCGAGTTCTACTGGTTCCCGCATACGGATGTGGCGCTGACCAAGCGTCAGACGCGCCTGCCGGAGTCGACTGTGCGCAAGCCGCTCCCCGCGGTGGGGCGGTGGATCGACGAGACGCTGCTCTCGAACGGCGTGTACCGGGTCGTCTGCGCCGCGGGGCAGGCCGTCCCGGCGATCACCCCGTCCTTCAGTCGACTCGCGGTCAAGCTCACCGGGGATCGCGAGTACACCGAGCTCTCGCACCGGGTGCTCATCCAGAGCAGGACCGTGCGCTTCCGCGAGATGGAGTACGCGATCCCCGCGGAGAACGTCGTGGCGGCGTTCGAGGCGGTGCGCGCCCTCATCGACCGGCGCGGCTGGCGGATCGAGTTCCCGATCGAGGTTCGTTTCGCCGCAGCCGACGATCGCTGGCTGTCGACGGCGCATGGTCGCGCGAGCGCGTACATCGCGGTGCACCGCTACTGGCGTGCGGATCCGACCGAGTACTTCGAAGCGGTGGAGCAGATCATGCACGAGTTCGGGGGTCGGCCTCATTGGGGGAAACTCCACACGCTGACCGCGGAGACGCTGCGCGAACGCTATCCGCGATTCGATGACTTCGTGGCGCTGCGAGACCGGCTGGACCCGGAACGTCGATTCGGGAATCGCTATCTCGAAAGGGTCCTCGGCGCTTGACGCGGGCACCGCGCCGGTCGCGCCATCCCCAGTCCACGTGCAGACAGCGCGTCTAGGATGAGAGAAACACGAGGAAGGGTGGGCCTCTGATGGAATGGCTCGTGCCAGTACTGATCGTTGTCGGAGTGATCCTGCTCGTCGGCATCTATCTGTGGGCCACGTACAACTCGCTGGTGCAGCTGAACGTCCGCGTCGATGAGGCGTGGAGCGGCATCACCGTGCAGTTGAAGAGACGAGCCGACCTGATCCCCAACCTCATCGAGACGGTGAAGGGGTACGCCTCCCACGAGAAGGCCGTGTTCGAGAACGTCACCCGCGCGCGCGCCGAGACGCTGTCGGCCGGCGGTCCCGGCGAAGCGGGCATCGCCGAGGGCCACCTCCAGCAGGCTCTGCGCAGCCTCTTCGCGGTCGCCGAGGCCTATCCGCAGCTGCAGGCGAGCACGAACTTCCTCCAGGTGCAGCAGGCGCTGGTCGATACCGAAGACAAGATCCAGGCGGCCCGTCGGTTCTACAACGGCGGAGTGCGCGAGCTCAACACCAAGATCAAGGTGTTCCCGAACAACCTGTTCGCCAAGGGGCTCGGCTTCTCCGAGCGGGAGTTCTTCGAGGTCGCGGACAGCAGCGCGATCTCCGAGCCGCCGCGCGTGCAGTTCTGACGCGACACGCCCTCACCAGGCGGTCAGCACCAGGCCTGTCCCAGTGAACGACACGGCACCGCGTACGCTCCACGACTCCGTCCGGTAAGTGGCTGTGCGCGCGGCGCCGTCTTGTCCGGTTCCGGTGACGGTCGCCACCAGCACGCCTCCGTCGGCGGTGAAGCCGGTGCCCGCCAGGGCTATCGTCGGCAACTGTTCGACCCGGTAGCGGAACTCGGACGCGGCCCGGAACTCCGTGCCCCAGGGGATCGTGATGCCGCAGCCCTCGGGCGGTGCGGCGGCGGATGCCGTGCACCCCGCGAGGTGCTCGTCGAGCTGCTGCTGGGCCGCGGCGATCGCCTCAGGCAGGATCGAAGCCTCCACGGCGACCTCCGCGTCCTCGCCGGGGAGTACGGCCAGGGGACTCCGACCGTCGAGCAGGCCTGCGGGTGCCGCCGACAGGGTGTACGCCGCGGGCAGCAGGGCTGTCTTCCGGCCTGCCGGCACGGTGGTCTCGCCGACGGCGACGAAGGAGCCGACCGTCGTGGTGGCGGTGACCGTGCCGAGCCCGGAGGCGTCCACGGTCCACCGTCCGTCGACGGGCACCAGCGACAACTCCGCCGCGTGCTCCTCCCCACCGAGACGGAAGGAGACCTCGATGGTCGCCGTCGCGTCTCCTGCGCCGCCGGAATCGTCTGCGCTGACGGATGTGACCTCGGCATGTTCGAGATGGTCGGTGGCGCCGGCGAAAGCCTCGAGGGCCTCGGGCGATACGTCGACTCCCGTGGCCTCGACCGCGACGGGATCGCCGGCCTCGAGCGCACGCAGGTACCCGAGCGCGGCTTCTTCGGCGGTCGGCGTGCGTCCCGCGGACTGCCAGATCCACAGACCGGCGGCGACGGCCACGAGCCCGGCAGCACCGCCGATCAGCCACCATCGCCGCGTGCTCATCGAGTGCCTTCCCTGGCGTGCACATGGCGCTGCACCGACGCGCCGGCCCCTGCCGTCAGAGCGCCGTGCAGAGCTGCGGTGGCATCACCCCACCCCGAGACCGAGACGTGCTCCAGGCCCTGCCAGGTGGCGGCGAGGGCCAGTTCCGCGGCGATCGGCTCGGCATCGCCGGGACGCGCCTGCGGCTCCCACCAGGCGGACTGCACCTGAAGCGTGGATCGAGCCCGGTCGGCCTTGAGGTCGACCCGGGCGACGATGCGGTCGCCGACGAGGACGGGAAGCGAATAGTAGCCGTATCGACGCTTCTCGGCGGGCACGTAGATCTCGATGCGGTAGTCGAGGTCGAACGCTCGGAGCGCTCGCTCCCGGAACCACACCACGGGATCGAACGGTGTCAGCACCGCGGCCGCGTCGACCCGGCGCGGGAGGATCGCATCCCGGTGCCTCCAGGCCGGGAGAGGGCGCCCGCCGCGTTCCCACCCGCGCACCTGCACCGGATGGAGCTCGCCGGCATCGACGAGTTCCGCGATCGAGCGGGCGACGGCGGCCCGATCGCGGATCCGGTAGTAGTCGGCGAGGTCGGACTGCGTCGCGACTGCGCTCGACCGTGCCGCGCGGCGCGTCAGCTCGAGGATCGCGTCGGCGCGGGAGATCTCCTGCGACCGGATGCCCGCGGGGATGACGTGCTCGGCCAGCGCATACGTGCGTTCGAACCCTCGGCGTCCGCTCACGGCGACGTCGCCCGTGCGCCAGAGATGCTCGAGGGCGAGCTTCACCTCGTCCCAGTCCCACCAGGTGCCGCGTTCCCGGGGCGCATCGGCGCGGAGGTCGGCGGGGCGAAGAGGGCCGCGAGCACGCAACTCGTCCTGCACCCATTGCACCGTACGCGCGTTGCTGCTCATCCAGGAGTCCTCGTCGGCCCACCGTCGACGGAAGTCCTCCATCCGGAATCGCCAGAGCGGCCAGTCCTCGATCGGGATGAAGGTGGCCTCATGCGCGAGGTACTCCACATAGTGCGTCGTGCGGGAGAGGAAGACGCGGTCGAGCAGGGCGGGCTCGTACGCGCCGAGCCGGGAGAAGAGCGGCAGATAGTGCGAGCGGGCGAACACGTTCACCGAGTCGATCTGGAGCACGCCGAGCCGGTCCATCACCCGGTGCACGTGTCGTCCCGAGACGGCGGCGGGCCGTGCACGGGTGAACCCCTGGGCGGCCAGCGCGATGCGGCGTGCCTGGGCGGCGCTGAGGGTGTCGATCACGTCGTCAGCGTATCGCCGTGCGCCGACATCGAAACTCCGGGATCGAAGATGCGTCGAACGGCATACGGCATGACCGTAGACTTGGGCGATGAGCGAGGACCAGCGCCCCCGGCTGCGAGATCTTTTCCGTCCGCGCCCGGTCTCCACAGACCGCACCGTGACGACCGACGCGGACGAGGCGGTGCCCTTGCCCCTGCGGATCACGGCCAGCTACGCCTGGCGACTGCTGATCATCGCCGCGGCGATCGGCGTCTTCATCTGGCTGGTGATGCTCCTCAAGCTCCTGGTGATTCCGCTCATGGTCGGCATCCTCATCACCGCCCTCCTCTGGCCGGCGTTCTCCTGGATGCTGCGCCGCGGCCTCCCGCGCTGGCTGGCGATCGCGATCGCGTTGATCGGGACCGCCGCCATCGTCACGGGACTCATGTGGCTCGTGGTCTGGCAGGTGCGCGCCCAGCTCCCCGACGTGCAGCAGCGCTCGACCGAGGCGTTCGACCAGTTCCAGGTCTGGCTGCACGAAGGACCGCTGAGCCTTTCCGACACGCAGATCGCCGACTATCTGCAGCAGGGGCTCGACTTCCTCAACGAGCAGACGCAGGCGCTCTGGACCGGCGCCCTGGCCATCGGCACGACCGTGGGCCATGTCGCCACCGGTGCTCTGCTGTCGCTCTTCATCCTCATCTGCCTGCTCGCCGACGGCGCCGGCATCTGGCGGTGGACCCTCAAGATGTTCCCGCGCAAGTCGCGGCCGGCCGTCGACGGAGCCGCGCGCAACGGCTGGACGACGATCGTGAACTACGCCAGGACGCAGATGTTCGTGGCGACCATCGACGCCATCGGCATCGGCCTCGGGGCCTTCCTGCTCCAGGTGCCGCTGGCCCTCCCGGTCGCCGTGCTGGTGTTCCTCGGATCCTTCATCCCGATCGTGGGTGCGGTCGTCACGGGCGCTGTCGCCGTGTTCCTCGCCCTCGTCTACAACGGCCCGTGGATCGCGCTGTGGATGCTCGTGGTCGTGCTGGCCGTCCAGCAGATCGAGGGCCACATCCTGCAGCCGATCCTGATGGGCTCGGCGGTCAAGGTCCATCCTCTGGCCGTCGTCCTCGTCGTGGCCGGTGGCGCGATGATCGCCGGCATCCCGGGAGCCCTCTTCGCGGTTCCGTTGGCGGCCTTCGTCAACGTCGCGGCCGTGACCATCAGCTCTGGTTCCTGGCGCACCGGCGTCGGACCGAGCGGAGACCTTATCTGGAGCACAGTTCCGCGCGAGCGGAGACGGAGGAATCGATGAGCGCAGTCCCCAGCCTGACCGAGTTCGAGCAAGCAGCTCAGAGTCTGGCTGAGGTGATCTCGCACACGCCGACGCTGCCGTCGCGGGCCCTCTCCGACATTCTCGGCGCCCCCGTCCTGCTGAAGATGGAGAACCTTCAGCGCACGGGGTCGTTCAAGATCCGCGGTGCGGCCTACCGGCTCTCACGGCTGAGTGCCGAGGAGCGCTCGCGCGGGGTCGTCGCCGCTTCCGCGGGAAACCATGCCCAGGGCGTGGCCCTCGCCGCACAGGCGCTCGGCATCCCCGCCACGATCTTCATGCCCCTGGGCGTGCCGGTGCCGAAGCTGCTCGCCACGCGGGGCTACGGAGCCGAGGTCGTGCTGGAGGGGGAGACGGTGGCGACGTCGCTGCGTCTCGCCGCCGAGTTCTCGGAGCGCACCGGCGCCATGCTGATCCACCCCTTCGATCACCGTGATGTCGTGATCGGGCAGGGCACGCTCGGGCTCGAGCTGCTCGAGGATGCGCCCGAGGTCGACACCGTGGTCCTCGGCATCGGCGGCGGGGGCCTCATCGCCGGCGTCGCCGCGGCTGTGAAGGCGCGAGCGGCCGAGCTCGGCCGCACGGTCCGCATCATCGGCGTGCAGGCGGAGAACGCCGCCGCGATGCCGCCGTCGCTGGCGGCCGGCGAGCCGGTGGACATCGTCACGCGTCCGACGATCGCCGACGGCATCCTGGTCGCGCGTCCCGGCGCCATCCCGTTCGACATCATCAAAGACCTCGTGGACGAGGTGGTCACGGTGTCCGACGACGACCTGGCCCGAGCCATCCTCATCCTGCTGGAGCAGGCGAAGGTCGTGGTCGAGCCTGCGGGCGCGGCCGGCGTCGCCGCGATCCTCGCGGGCAAGGTGTCCGCGACGGGCACCACGATGGCCGTGCTCTCGGGCGGCAACATCGATCCGCTCCTCCTGCAGCGCGTCGTCTCGCACGGCCTCGCGGCGTCCGGCCGCTACCTCACGATCCGCATCCCGCTTCCCGACCGCCCGGGACAGCTCGCCCGAGTCTCCGAGCTCGTCGCCGAGGCGGGTGCGAACGTCATCGAGGCGATGCACACCCGTCACGGTCACGGACTGCAGATCAGTGACGTGATCCTCGAACTCAGTGTCGAGACGCGCGGCCCCGAGCATTCGGAGCACACGCTGGACACACTGCGCCGGGCAGGCTTCGCGCCCATCCTCGTCCCCGACTGAACCGAGCACCCCTCTCACGCGAAAGCGCCCCGGCATCCTCGAGGATGCCGGGGCGCTCTCACGTCGTGAGCGGTTCAGCCGGTGTATGTCTCGACGTTCACGATCTCGACGCTGATCGATCGTCCGTTCGGAGCCTCGTAGGCGGCCTTCTCGCCGACCTTGAGGCCGAGGATGGCCTGGCCGAGCGGGCTGGCTTCGCTGTACACGTCGAGGTCGCTGCCGGCGGCGATCTCGCGGCTGCCGAGGAGGAAGACCTCTTCGCCACCGGCGACGAGCGCGGTGACCACGGTGCCGGGCTCGACGATCCCGCGGCTGGCGGGAGCCTCGCCGACCTTGGCGGTCTTCAGCAGGCCCTCGAGCGTGCGGATGCGGGCCTCCTGCTTGCCCTGCTCATCCTTCGCCGCGTGGTATCCGCCGTTCTCCTTGAGGTCGCCCTCTTCGCGAGCCGCTTCGATGCGCTTGGCGATCTCGTCGCGGCCGAACGTGGACAGGTGCTCCAACTCGGCGACGAGCCGGTCATACGCTTCCTGCGTGAGGAAGGGAACCTGAGCATCGGTGGACATGACGAAGCTCCTTCTTTCGGGATCCCTCCGGCATGCTGCGGGGGATATGCCAAGACGCCCCGGCACGGTGCCGGGGCGTCGTCTTGTCTGGCACGAGTCTAGGCGACCCAGCAGGTGTTCACCAAACCTGTGGTGGCCGCGGCGACCGTTGGGATGCTGACCGAACGAGCCTGCGAGTGGCTGTCTCCCGCCGCTATCTCGACGATCTTCCAGCCGACGACGCCGAACTCCTCGTCGAGTGCTTCGAGTGCGCACACGACGTCTCTGCCCTGCACACCGGTGACCTGGAAGCTGACGTTCACGGAGTGCTCGTCGACGAGCTCGAAGCCCAGATCGTCGGCGTCGACGGATGACATCGACTGCGCGACCGTCATCCAGCTGAAGGCTCCGACGATGAGCAGCGCGATCGCGCCGCCGATGATCCACGGCATCCGCCGCCGTCGGGTTCGGCCATAGCGTTCGTCGAGCTCTTGTGCGGTCGTCACAGGTGGGTCTTCCGGTCGTTAGGCTGGTGTTACCAGGTTATGCGACCTGCGTACGAAAGGCCGATTCATGCTCTCTCTGTCCGACACTCCGATGCCGACGCCCAGCATGACCGTCGATCCGGTGTCGGTCACCCCGGGGTTCGTCGGCTTCGCCGTGATCGTGGTCATCGTGATCGCGGTGATCCTGTTGATCTGGGACATGAACCGCCGCATCCGCCGTGTCCGGTACCGCGAAGAGGTGCGCGAAGAGCTCGACGCCGAAGAGGCCGCACTCGCCGCGGAGGAGTCGGCCGCGCCGGCCACGCCGGAGTCCGACGACTCGAGCACGCGCGACGCCGACGACGAGCCGCCCACGCGCTGACCGCCGCGCATCGGAAGCACCGCGACGCGCGTTACGGCGCGCCCAGGGACGGCGACAGCGGCGCCAGAGCGATGAGCAGGCACGCGGCCCAGTGGCACAGGAACGCGAGCACCGTGCACACGTGGAAGATCTCGTGGAAGCCGAAGTGGCCGGGCCAGGGGTTCGGCTTCTTGAGCGCGTAGACGATCGCTCCTCCCGTGTAGAGGAGGCCACCCACGATCACCAGCACCATCATCGCGAAGTTCGCCTTCGTCAGATCGACGATGTACATCACGGCGACCCAGCCGAGAAGCAGGTACAGCGCGACGTACAGCCAGCGCGGGGCGTGGATCCAGAACACGCGGAAGAGGATTCCGACCAGCGTCGCTCCCCAGACCAGGCAGAGGAGCAGCAGTCCCTTCTCCGGCGGGAGCGCCAGGACGGCCAGGGGAGTGTACGTGCCGGCGATGAGCAGCAGGATGTTGGCGTGATCGATGCGCTTGAGCAGCACTCGCACCTTCGGCTGCCAATCGAAGCGATGGTAGAGGGCGGAGTTGCCGAAGAGCAGCATCGACGTGAGCATGAAGACAGCGGAAGCCCATTTCGCGGCGGCGCCGTCGGCGGCGAAGATCAGGACGATGCCCGCGACGATCGCCACCGGGAACGTGCCGGCGTGGATCCATCCTCGCCAGGTCGGCTTGATGTCGACCGCCGCATCGACGTCCGCGGCTTCCAGGAGGGGCAGCTGGGGGACGTCGGGGCCGGAGGGCTCGGGAGTGCTCACGTGCTCACTCTAAGCCGACGCGCATACCTCGGGAGGCACATTTCCCCAGCATCCGCACACGGTGACGGAGGTCTCGACACGGTAGCGTAGGTGGGTGATGTCACGCGAGAGTCCGGGGCGAGGGCCGCTGTATCGGCTCTACACCAACCGGCTGCGCCGCCACCTCGATCCGGCTTCTGTGCCGCATCACGTCGCGATGATGATCGACGGCAATCGCCGGTGGGCGCGCCAGCTCGGACTCGACACTCCGGCGGAGGGGCATCGTGCAGGTGCCGCGAAGATGCGCGAGTTCCTGGGGTGGTGCGACGAGCTGGGTGTCCGGGTCGTCTCGCTCTACCTCCTCTCCAGTGACAATCTGCGAAAGCGCGACTCCGGGGAGCTCGCCGACCTGATCGAGATCATCGCCGAGCTCGCGGAATCGCTGTCCCGGGAGGAGAACTGGCGCGTCAAGCACGTCGGGCGCTCCGACATCCTGCCTGCCGAGCTTGCCCGCGTGCTCGCAGACGCGGATCAGCGCACGAAGGATCACACCGGCCTGCACGTCAACCTCGCCGTCGGCTACGGCGGACGCAACGAGATCGTCGACGCCGTGCGGAGCATCATCACCAAGCATGAGGCGTCCGGCGGGACGATGGAGGATCTGGCCGCCCACCTGACTCCCGAGATGATCGGGGAGCACCTGTACACCGGAGGGCAGCCCGACCCCGACCTGGTGATCCGCACGAGCGGAGAGCAGCGGCTCAGTGATTTCCTCCTCTGGCAGAGTGCGCACAGCGAGTTCTACTTCGTCGAGGCGCTGGGCCCCGACCTGCGACAGGTGGACTTCCTGCGGGCGATCCGCGACTACGCCGATCGCGACCGCCGTTTCGGTCGCTGATCGGGCCTGTGGCGCGCGCGGGGGCGTGCCACAATGACGCAGTGAGCACTTTCCAGGACTATGTCGACACGTTCGACAACGAGTCCGGCTACCTGAACTGGGCGGCCTTCGGTCCGCTGTCGCCGTCGGTCCGGGAAGAGGTGTTCGCCGACGCCGACCTGCTCGGCAGCGGGCGGCCGTCCTCCCTGTCCCTGGTCGCGGAGCGCGTCGGCCAGGCGCAGGAGATCGTCGCCGAGCTCCTCGACGCGAACGCCGACGATGTCACCCTCCAGCCGTCTTCGACCAACGGCCTGATGCATGCGTTGTTCGGCCTGTCCGGCGCGGTGATCGCGAGCACGGCGGAGTTCCCGAGCGTCAGCCTGACCGTGGAGCGCGCCGCGACGGCTTCGGACCACGCGGTGACGCCACGGTGGATCACGCCGGAGGACGGGCGGGTGACCTCGGATGCGGTGGCGGAGGCTCTCGATGACGAGGTCGTCGCTCTGGCCGTGAGCCACGTGGACTTCCGCACCGGGTACCGTGCAGATCTTGCGGCGCTGCGCGAGAGCATCGGTCCCGACCGCCTGCTCATCGTCGATGCGGTCCAGTCGTTCGGCGTGATCGACGTCGACTACAGCGCGGCCGACGTCGTGGTCGGCCATGGCTACAAGTGGTTGCGCGCCGGTCGTGGCAGTGCGTTCGCGTGGTTCTCGCCGCGGGCCAGGGAGCGGATCGTCCCGGTGCTCTCCGGCATCACCGGAACGACGGCCGCCGGTCTGTTCGTCGACGAGCTGCCCGCACCGGCGGCCTCGGCGCGGGCGTACACGATCAGCCAGCCGGACACCCTCGCTGCCGGTCGGCTCGCGATCGGGGTGCGCGACATGCGCGACGCGGGTGTCGCTGCCATCGAGGAACGCCTCGCAGAGCATGTCGACACAGTCATCGAGATCGCCGATCGCCACGGCATCGAGGTGAGCTCGCCGCGTGAGCGCAGCCAGCGCGCGGGCATCGTCGCCCTCGCCCCGGAGGAGCCCGCACGTCTCGCCGCCGTCCTCGCGAACGCCGGCATCGTCGTGACCGCACGCGGCTCGTCGGTGCGGATAGCTCCCCACGCCGGCACCGACGCGGCGACTTTCGAGCTGCTCGACGAGACACTGCGCGCTTTCGGCAACGAGACGTTCATCAGCGCGTAACGAATCGCTGGCGTGTCGAGATCGGGTTAAGCGCCCCCGTGGTCGTACGTTCTAGGCATCGGGCAAGGAGCCCGTTCGAGTCGGCCTCAGGTTGACGGCTCGTGACCCCCTGGTCGACTCGTTCGAATAGCCGGGATTCCCCCGGGTCGGGAGTGGGTCGTGACCACACGTACAGCGCAGCAGTCCACCAGCACCGCGCAGCAGTCCACCCGTAAGACCACGAGACGCGCATCGTCCGCTGATCCGGACCAGGATCTGCGCACCTACGTACTCGACACCTCCGTGCTGCTGAGCGATCCGCAGGCCTTCTTCCGTTTCGCCGAGCACTCCGTCGTGCTCCCCGTCGTCGTCATCACCGAGCTCGAAGGCAAACGCCACGACCCGGAGATCGGCTACTTCGCGCGGCAGGCGCTGCGTCATCTCGACGACCTGCGCATCGAGCACGGTCGCCTCGACTTCCCGGTCGAGGTCGGGGAAGGCGGCACCCTTCGAGTGGAACTCGCGAACACCGACTCCTCGGTCCTGCCGGCAGGCATCCGTCTCAGCGACAACGACACCCGCATCCTCTCGGTCGCCATGCATCTCTCCCAAGATGGACAGGACGTCACGATCGTGTCGAAGGATCTGCCGATGCGCGTCAAGGCGGCGTCGCTCGGACTGCGCGCGGAGGAGTACCTCGCCGAGCAGGCGGTGGATTCCGGCTGGACCGGCATCTCGACGCTCGACCTCTCCGGCGACGACATCAGCGACCTCTACGAGAGCGAGGTCGGAATCAGCGAGGAGGCTCGCGGACTGCCGGTGAACACCGGCCTGATCATCCACTCCGAACGCGGATCGGCGCTCGGGCGGGTCACCGGCGACGGCGAGTACCGACTGGTACGCGGCGACCGCGACATCTTCGGCATGCACGGCCGATCTGCGGAGCAGCGCATCGCGATCGATCTGCTCCTCGACCAGGAGGTCGGGATCGTCTCGCTCGGCGGCCGTGCCGGCACCGGGAAGTCCGCGCTCGCGCTGTGCGCGGGGCTGGAAGCCGTGCTGGAGCGGCAGCAGCAGAAGAAGATCATCGTGTTCCGCCCGTTGTTCGCGGTCGGCGGGCAGGAGCTCGGTTATCTCCCCGGAGACCAGGGCGAGAAGATGGGCCCGTGGGGACAGGCGGTGTTCGACACCCTGGGATCGGTGGTGTCCGGCAATGTCGTCGAAGAGGTCATCGAACGCGGCCTGCTCGAGGTGCTCCCGCTCACCCACATCCGCGGTCGGTCCCTCCACGACGCCTTCGTGATCGTGGATGAGGCGCAGTCGCTGGAGCGCAACGTGCTGCTCACGGTGCTGAGCCGGATGGGACAGAACTCCCGTGTGATCCTCACGCACGACGTCGGCCAGCGCGACAACCTCCGCGTGGGTCGGCACGACGGAATCGCGAGTGTGATCGAGACGCTGAAGGGACATGACCTGTTCGGCCACGTGACCCTGATGCGCTCCGAGCGCTCCGCGATCGCAGCCCTCGTCACGGAGCTCCTGGAGGGTGGAGAGCTCAGCTGACGACGGAAACAGCGGATGCCGCGAGGAACGAGTCCTCGCGGCATCCGCTGTTTCGCGGTATGGATCAGCCCGGGTGGGTCATCGACAGCAGGTCGAGCTTCTCGTCGAGCTGCTCCAGGGTGAGGTCACCGCGCTCGACGTAGCCGAGGTCGATCACGGCGTCGCGCACCGTGATGCCGTTGGCGACCGAGTGCTTCGCGATCTTCGCCGCAGCTTCGTAGCCGATGAGCTTGTTCAGCGGCGTCACGATGGAGGGGCTCATGCCTGCGAACGCGGCGGCGCGGTCGAGGTTGGCCTGCAGGCCGTCGATCGTCTTGTCGGCGAGCACCCGCGAGGCGTTCGACAGCAGGCGGATCGATTCGAGGACCGCGGTGCCCATCACCGGGATGGCGACGTTCAGCTCGAAGGAACCGGATGCTCCGGCCCAGGCGACCGTCGCGTCGTTGCCGATCACGCGGGCGCAGACCATGAGCACGGCCTCCGGTACGACCGGGTTGACCTTCCCGGGCATGATCGAGGAGCCGGGCTGCAGGTCGGGGATGTGCAGTTCGCCGAGCCCCGTGTTGGGGCCGGAGCCCATCCACCGCAGGTCGTTGTTGATCTTGGTCAGTGAGACCGCGATCGTGCGCAGCGCACCGGACGCCTCGACCAGGCCGTCGCGGTTGGCCTGCGCCTCGAAGTGGTCCTTCGCCTCGGTGATGGGCAGCTCGGTCTCGGCCGCGAGGAGCGCGATGACCTTCTGCGGGAAGCCGAGGGGGGTGTTGATGCCGGTGCCGACCGCGGTGCCGCCGAGCGGGACCTCGGCCACGCGGGGGAGGGCAGACTGCACGCGCTCGATGCCCAGGCGGATCTGGCGCGCGTAGCCGCCGAACTCCTGGCCGAGCGTCACGGGCGTCGCGTCCATGAGGTGCGTACGTCCGGACTTGACGGCATCCTTCCACAGCTCCGCCTTCGCCTCGAGGGCGACGGCGAGGTGGTCGAGCGCGGGGATGAGGGTGTCGATGAGCGCCTGGGTGACCGCGATGTGCACCGAGGTCGGGAACACGTCGTTCGACGACTGCGAAGCGTTCACATGGTCGTTGGGGTGAACCGTCGCACCGAGGATGCGCGTCGCGAGGGTCGCCAGCACCTCGTTCATGTTCATGTTCGACGAGGTGCCGGAGCCGGTCTGGTAGGTGTCCACCGGGAACTCGCCGTCGTGCGCACCCGAGGCGACCTGGTCGGCGGCCTGCGCGATCGCGTCGGCGATGGCACCGTCGAGAGTGCCGAGCTCCTTGTTGGCGAGCGCTGCGGCCTTCTTGATCCGCGCCAGGGCGGCGATCTGGGTCGACTCCAGCCCCTTGCCGGAGATCGGGAAGTTCTCCACGGCGCGCTGGGTCTGCGCTCCGTAGAGCGCGTTCACGGGTACCCGCACCTCACCCATGGTGTCGTGCTCGATGCGGTAGTCCTGCTCGGTCATTCCGAACCCTCCTCGGTTACGGGGTCAGTTCCCTCGGTTTTGACGCCGTCGGCGTCGATTCCGACCGTGATCACGGGCACCGCGGTGCCTTCGGCCAGACGATAGTTGGCGCCGACGATGCCCAGGCGCCCGGCGGCGACGGCGTTGCTGATGACTTCGGACGACTGGAGCAGATCGCTCACCGTGTTGCGCAGGTGCTCGATGCCGACGAGTTCCGCGTCGATCTCGGCCACGGTCGTCCCGCCGTTCTCTGCCAGGACCTTCCGCGCGGCGGGGACGATGGGTGCGATCAGCTTCCAGATGTGCGGCGGCAGCGGGGCGGCGTCGATCGCCGTGCCGTCGATGGCGGCGCGGACCGCACCGCACGAGTCGTGGGCGAGCACGACGATCAGCGGCACCTCGAGGACCGCCACGGCGTATTCGAGGCTCGCGACGATCGACTCGCCGATCACCTGGCCGGCGTTGCGCACCACGAACAGGTCGCCGAGACCGAGGTCGAAGATGATCTCGGCGGCGAGGCGCGAATCCGAGCAGCCGAACAGGGTTGCGACAGGATGCTGCGCCGCTGTCAGGTCTTTGCGTCGCGCGACGTCCTGGTTCGGGTGGCGCGGTTCGTCGCGGACGAAGCGGCGGTTGCCCTCCTGCATCTGCTGCCAGGCGGCGGCAGGGGTGAGCGGGTGCGTCATGAGGCCTCCGAGATGGTGCGGATCTGGGGGATGAGCGACTCGGCGAGCTCGGCGGTCGAGTCCGCCGAACGTGCGCCGTAGAGCAGGATGTAGTCGTCGCCCGCCTGCGTGCCGATCGCGTAGGTGACGTTCGCGTTCGACTCGGCGCTGCCGGGCTTGTAGACGTCCCAGTCGAGGCCGCCGATGCGCACCGTGTCGGTCGGCGCGATGCCGTTCAGGCGCTGCGGTGCCCATGATGAGTCGGCGTCGAAGGCCTGGGCGACCTTGATGAAGCCGCGTTCCTTGTCGGACTTGGGGGCCAGAGTGACTTCCCAGACGACCGTGGCGCCGCCCTGCATCTCGGCACGGTTCGCGCGCCAGAAGTCGCCGAGCTCGGGGATCAGGACGGGACCCTCCATGCTCGATTCGACGCCCGCGGCGATGCCCGCCACGTCGACCGGCTTGGCATCCACGGGCTCACCGCGGGGAACGGCGAAGATGATGACAGCGACGACGGCGACCGTCACCAGCAGAGCGGCGACGAGGTTGCGGAAGGTCTGGCTGGATCGATACGCCTTGCTGGATGCCGCTTTGCGGGCAGCCGTCTCCTCCGGCGTCTCGGGGCGCCCGAGCTCGGCGATGATCGGGGGCGGCTTGCTCATGACTCTCCCCGGGACGTCTCCGCGTCGGATGCCGCGGCTCGGGCGGCATCCAGACGACGCTTCGCGCCGAGGAGCCATTCCTCGCAGCGGGCGGCGAGGGCTTCACCGCGTTCCCAGAGCGCCAGCGAGTGCTCGAGGGTCGGGGAGCCCTGTTCCAGCTCGGCGACGACCTTGACGAGCTCGTCACGGGCTGCCTCGAACGACAGCGTGTCCACGGGGGTGTCGTTCAGGGCGCTCACTCCTCCATCCTACGTCGTGCGCCGCCGGCACTCGGCTCAGACGTCTTCGGCGATCTCGCCCTCGGAACGGGCGGCCAGCGAGCCTCGATCGAGCGTGATCGTGAGCGAACTCCCGGCCGGCGCCGCCGCGGCGTCGCGCAGGATCACGCCGCCGTCGAGGTGAGCGATCGCGTACCCGCGCGCCAGCGTCGCGGCGGGGGAGAGCGCCCGGAGTGAGGCGCGAAGCTCGCCCGTGCGTCGGCCCGCGTCGTCGAGGTGGCGATTCACGGCATCCCGGCCCCGGGAGAGCAGGAGCCACGTCTCCTGGGCGCGCGCGTCGATGATCGGGGCAGGGGAGCGCAGGACCGGTCGGGAGCGCAGCTGCTCCAGCTGCGCGATGTCGTGCGAGAGGCGCTGCGTGAGGCGGGTCGTGGCCCGGGAGCGGAGCTGGGCGATGAGTGCCCGCTGCTCGCCGACGTCCGGGACCACGCGCTTGGCGGCGTCGGTCGGCGTCGATGCGCGAAGGTCGGCCACGTCGTCGAGCAGCGGATGGTCGTTCTCGTGCCCGATCGCGCTCACGACGGGCGTGGACACCGCGGCCACGGCGCGCACCAGCTTCTCGTCGCTGAAACCGAGGAGTGTCTGCGGGTCGCCGCCGCCGCGGGCGATGATGATGACGTCGACCTCGGGGTCGGCATCGAGCCGGGCGAGCGCGGCGAGGGTGTCGGGGACGCACCGGTCGCCCTGCACGGCGGCGTACTCGGTGCGGAAGCGCACCTGGGGCCATCGCAGCTCGGCGTTGCGATGCACGTCTTTCTCGGCGTCCGATCGCTCACCGGTGATCAGACCGATCACGTGCGGGAGGAACGGCAGGCGCTTCTTGCGCGCGGAGTCGAAAAGCCCTTCCTGCCGCAGCTGGACGCGGAGCTTCTCGAGACGTTCGAGCTGGTCTCCCAGCCCGACGTGCTTCATCGACGACACGGTGAAGCTGAAGTCGCCGGACTTGACGAAGTAGTCGGCCTTGACCGCGGCCACGACATGATCGCCGACGCCGATGTCGGAGGGGATTCGCCCGCGCACACTCGACCAGACGCGGATCGAGATCTGCGCATCGGAGCGGGTGTCCTTCAGCCGCGCGAAGACATTGCCCGCCCGTACGTTCCAGGACGTGATCTCGCCTTCGACCCAGACCGTGTTCCACCGTGCGATGAAGTCGCGGATCGTCGCGTTCAACCGGGTGACGGAGGTGGGCGCGTCGGCGGTGGAGTCGCGGGGTGCGACGGAATCGGCGGGTGGCGTCTCGCCCTGCCCCGTCGTCGCTTCGAAGACTGTCATCCGCTCCCGTTCCTCCCCGTGGGGCTCTCCGGCCTCGCACAGCTGCGCGGCGGTAGAATCCAGGGGTGACTTCGACTGCCGTTCATCTCCCCATCCCCCGCCTTCCACGAGTGCGTGCGGCGGCCGGGCGGCTTCAGGATAACCCGGTGGTGGGACACAAGAGGGTTCTGCTCGCTGCTCCGCGCGGATACTGCGCAGGTGTCGATCGTGCGGTCGTGGCGGTCGAGAAGGCGCTCGAGCGTTACGGGGCTCCCGTGTACGTGCGCAAGCAGATCGTGCACAACATCCATGTCGTCACCGAGCTCGAGGCCAAGGGTGCGATCTTCGTGGAGGAGGTCGACGAGGTTCCCGAGGGCGCGCACGTCGTGTTCAGCGCGCACGGAGTGTCTCCCGCGGTCGTGAACGCGGCAGCCGATCGCGGACTGCACGCGATCGACGCGACCTGCCCGCTGGTCACCAAGGTGCATCGCGAGGCCGTGCGGTTCGCCCGCGACGACTTCGAGATCCTGCTCATCGGCCACGAGGGCCATGAAGAGGTCGAGGGGACCGCGGGTGAGGCCCCCGAGCATGTCACCGTCGTCAACTCGCCCGAAGAGGCCGACACCGTCGTGGTGAAGGACCCGAACAAGGTCGTGTGGCTCTCGCAGACCACGCTCTCGGTCGACGAGACCATGGAGACGGTCAACCGTCTGCGCACGCGCTTCCCGGAGCTGCAGAATCCGCCGTCCGACGACATCTGCTACGCGACCCAGAACCGTCAGGTCGCCATCAAGAAGGTCGCCGCCGGTGCCGACCTCGTGATCGTCGTCGGGTCGTCCAACTCGTCCAACAGCGTGCGCCTGGTCGAGGTGGCCCTCGAGTACGGCGCCAAGGCGGCGTACCGGGTGGATTACGCCGAGGAGATCAAGCAGGAGTGGCTCGACGGCGTCGAGACGGTCGGCATCACCAGCGGCGCATCCGTGCCGGAGGTGCTGGTGCGCGAGGTCCTCGACGCGATCGGAGACGCCGGCTACCGCGACGTCGAAGAGGTGAAGACGGCCGAGGAGGACCTCATGTTCTCCCTGCCGAAGGAGCTGCGCCAGGACGCAGCAGGACAGCGCGACGCCCGTGCTCTCGGCGGACGTGCATCCGGAGCAGGCGCGTAGAGTTGAGCGCCGCGGAAGCGGAGCCCACCCTCATCGGGTCGGTGCAACGTGCTCTGCGGCTGGTCGACATCGTCGCCAATTCGCCGCGACCGCTTCCGCCCAAGATGCTCGCGGCCATCACCGGGCTGACACCCGGAACCACGTACAACCTCGTGCGCACCCTCGTGCACGAGGGATATCTCGCCTCCGAGCCCGACGGCCTCGTGCTCGGGTCGCGGTTCCCTTCGTTCCAGCAGCAGATCGACTCGCGGGGAGTCTTCCTCGCACGGGTTCGCGCGGCGCTCCGCGACGTGACGGAAGGCCTGGGAGCGACCGCGTACCTGTCCCGCTTCGACGACGGCGAGATGCATCTGGTCGACATCGTCGACGCGGTGCGCAACCCTCGCGTCGAGCTGTGGGTGGGATTGCAGTCCAGCGCTCATGCCACTGCGTTGGGCAAGCAGATCCTCGCCGAGCTGTCGGACGCCGATCGACAGGACTATCTCTCCCGGCATCGTCTGGAGGAGTTGACGCCGCGCACCATCAGCGACCGCTCGACGCTGCTGACCCAGCTCGAGCATTCGCCGGGTTGGGCGGTCGATCAGGAGGAGTATGTGATCGGAGCGACCTGCGTGGCCGTTCCGGTCCTCGCTCCGGGTGTCACCGCGTCGCTCGCGATCTCGCTGCCTGCGGATCGAGCGGTGGTCGACCGTGCCCTCGTGTCGACGCTCCAGCTCACGGCGCGCCGGCTTTCACTGCAGCTCGGTGCCGATTCGCTCGATGGCGGATCGGGAGCCGAGTTCACTATCTGAAGTAAGAGCCCTGGCGCTGCGGCATGCGTTTTCCTATGATCGAGAGAACAGCGGCATACGTGAGCGCTGCCGATCGCCTCAAGCGTCCCCAGCGCTGGCGGTCAATCTGGATGAGGAGCGTCCCCAGCGCTTCCCGTCCGCGGCCCCGAGAAGTCCCCACTTCTGCGGGGCCGCTATCGTCTCCGGGCTTCGGACCCGGCCCCGCCCGCTGTGAACCGGGCGGAGCTTGTGCGGTTAGCATTGCGGGATGACCGATCAGCGGCCCCAGTACGGCGAACTCGCGACCCCCGAGGAGCAGCGACGAGCCGCCGGCCTGCCGCCGCTCGACGAAGTCGTCATCGCACCGCCCACGGCGCCCGCCCCGGCATCCGTCTCCGAACCGAAGCGGGCGAGTGAGCCGCGCACCCGGTCGCACCAGGTCGACCGCCTCGTGACGATCGCGTTGCTCGCGTACGGCTTGGTGAACGTCGTGCTCACGGGCCTGTCGTATCTCGATTTCCCGAGCGTGATGAACCAGACCATGAAGATGGTCGGCATCGAGGGCGAGTTCACGAATTTCGCACAGGGGAGGACCTGGGGCACGGTCGCCGCGATCGTCCTCGTCGTCGGTTGGTCGCTCACCGCGGCGCTGTCGATCCGGCGTCTGCGCCGCGGTCGCATCACCTGGTGGCTGCCGATCGTCGGTGCGATCGCGACCATGTTCGTCGTGACGATCTGCGTCTCCGTGCCGATGATGAACGACCCGGCGTTCATCGCCTACCTCGAGCAGATGACCGCTCCCTGACCCCGATCGCCGATCACCGCGGAGCACGAGGCCTCGGGGATGCAGAAGGGGCCCGGCATGCAGCCGGGCCCCTTCTTGCGTGCGAGGTGACGATCAGCTCTTGGACTGGCCGTAGGAGCCGAGCTGACGGGTCGACTCGACGACGCGGGCGGCCATCGCCGACTCGGCGATCTTGCCCCAGGCGCGCGGGTCGTACTGCTTCTTGTTGCCGACCTCGCCGTCGACCTTCAGCACGCCGTCGTAGTTCTTGAACATGTAGTCGGCGATCGCACGCGTGTAGGCGTACTGCGTGTCGGTGTCGATATTCATCTTGATGACACCGTTGGCGACCGCGAGGGCGATCTCCTCATCGGTGGACCCGGAACCGCCGTGGAAGACGAGGTCGAGCGGCTTCGGACCGGTGTTGTACTTCGCGGCGACCTCGGCCTGGATCTCGCCGAGGAGTTCCGGGCGGAGCTTCACACCGCCGGGCTTGTACACGCCGTGCACGTTGCCGAAGGTGAGCGCCGCGATGTAACGGCCCTGCTCGCCGAGGCCGAGAGCCTGTACCGCCTGATCGACATCGGCGAACGTCGTGTAGAGGGCCTCGTTCGAACCTTCGTGCTGGACGCCGTCCTCTTCACCGCCGACGACGCCGATCTCGACCTCGAGGATGGCGTTGATGTTCTTCATGCGGGGGAGCAGGTCCTTCGCGATCTCGATGTTCTCCGCGAGCGGGACAGCCGAGCCGTCCCACATGTGGGACTGGAAGATCGGGTTGCGACCGGCCTTGACCTCTTCCTCGGAAGCGGCGATCAGCGGCTCGACGAAGCCGGCGAGAGCGTCCTTCGGGCAGTGGTCGGTGTGCAGGGCGACCGTGATCGGGTAGTTCTTCGCGACCTCGGTGGCGAAGCGGGCGAAGGCGAGAGCGCCGGTCGCGCGGGCCTTCACGGTGTGGCCGGCGAAGTAGTCCGCGCCACCCGTGGTGACCTGGATGATGCCATCGGAGCCGGCCTCGGTCAGGCCCTGGAGGACGGAGTTGATCGTCTGCGAGCTCGAGACGTTGAATGCGGGGTACGCGAAGCCGCCGGCCTTCGCGCGGTCGAGCATTTCGGCGTACTGATCCGGGGTGGCGACGGGCATGAGAACTCCTGCGATAGGGGAAGCCGGGACAGGTGCCACTCTATCGGGGCGCGCGTGCGCGTACCGCAGTCGGGGCCTCGGCTGCGGTACGTCGCTTCTGCTCAGTTGTTAAGAATCGCGTTTCCTTCTTCGGATCCGGGCCGAAAGGCGGGCTGTTCGGATGCCACGATGGCTAGGCTGACCGCATGGTGAGTCTGACAGCGGATCTGAGCCCTCTTCGTCCCGATCGCAACCTTGCAATGGAGTTGGTGCGAGCGACCGAGGCTGCGGCCATCCGCGCGGTGCCGTTCATCGGCCGCGGCGCGAAGGAGGCGGCGGACGGCGCCGCTGTCGATGCGATGCGCGCGTTCCTCGGGACGGTCGACTTCCAGGGCCGGGTCGTGATCGGCGAGGGCGAGAAGGACAACGCCCCGATGCTGTTCAACGGCGAGGTCGTCGGCACCGGTCGTGGCCCGCTCTGCGACATCGCGGTCGACCCCATCGACGGAACCTCCCTCACCGCGGCCGGCCGCCAGAACGCCCTCTCGGTGATCGCCGTGTCCGATCGCGGCACCATGCTCGACGCATCCACCGTCTTCTACATGGACAAGCTCGTCACCGGACCGGCGGGAGTCGGCGTCGTCGACATCCGCCTTCCCATCGGCGAGAACATCCGCAAACTCGCCGGCGCGCTCGACAAGCCCGTCGACGAGATCGTCGTCTCGGTCCTCAACCGGCCGCGCCACGAGCAGCTCATCCAGGAGATCCGCGACGCGGGGGCCGGCACGCGTCTCATGAGCGACGGTGACGTCGCCGGCGGCATCAACGCCGCGCGCCATGACGCCCGCACCGACATGTGCGTCGGCATCGGCGGGAGCCCGGAGGGCATCGTCACCGCGTGCGCGATCAAGTCGCTCGGCGGACACATCCAGGGGCGCCTGTGGCCGCGCGATGACGATGAGCGCCAGCGCGGAATCGACGCGGGGCTCGACATGGACAGGGTCTACGAGGCCGACGATCTGGTGCAGGGGAACAACACGATCTTCGTCGCGACAGGTGTCACGGACGGTCAGCTGGTCGCGGGTGTGCGCCGCGAGCGGGGATACGTGTACACCGAGAGCGTGGTGCTCCGCGGGGCCTCCGGAACGCTCCGCCGCATCGCTTCGGAGCACCTCGTCTCGAAGTGGCTCTGACGCTTTCCCGAGGAGCCCGACGCTGATTCGCGGCGGTGAGGCGCACCCATCGTTATCGAGCCGGTACCGGCTCGACAGGGCATGATCCACGCTTCTCCGGGGTGCCGTGTCACAATTGTCACTGGGTTTGTCGCCGTCGACGGAGCCGCCAGGCACCGCAGGCACAGGAGGGCGAACAGATGACAACGCAGCACACGAGCGGTTCGAAGCCCGCGCCGACGAAGATCATCACGACGAACACGGGGCGCATTCTCCGAGTGAGCGCCGACGCCGATTCCGCCGCGGCCGCGCCTCCGGTCACGAGTCCGCCCGCAACCGTCGTCGACCCGGCGCGTCGCGCCGACGTGCTGTTCCGCGTCCGCCGTGACGAAGGCCATGAGATCAGCGCCTGGTGGATGATCGGAGCATTCCTCGCCACCAGCGGTCTCGTCATCTTGCTGCTCAGCGGCGTTCCCGGTATCGCCTGACCGCTGTCGGCTCGTGCGTGCCGTCGGGCGCGCTTTCATTGGTCCGCCGACCGCCGACCGTCGAACGCTGACCGCTGACCGCGCCGGCGGCTGGTTGATCACTGCCCGTCGAGACGGAGCCGCACCTCTCCGACATCGGCGCGTACGGCCGGCTCTTCGCCCTGTGCGGCGGGACCGAGCGCGGTGTCATCGGCGCCGATCAGTTCGGGCGCGGTGAACCGTCTGCCCGTTCCTGCGGTCACCGGCGGGGCGGTCGAGAGAGCGGACGCGTCGACACCGGGGAACTGACGCGCCGTGACGAGCACGCGCGTCTCCAGAGAGCCAGCGAACCTGTTGTAGCTGTCGACGGTCCGCTCCAGAGCACGACGCAGATCGTCCGCGTGTCCGGCGAGCGTGCCCAGCCGGTCGTAGAGCTGCGTGCCGAGGGCGAGCAGTGTGCGTGCCTCGGACGAGACCTCCTGCTGCGTCCAGGTGAAGGCCACCGTCTTCAGGACGGCCCACAGGTTGACGGGGGATGCGAGCGCCACTCGTCGGCTGAATGCATAGTCGAGGAGAGTCGGGTCTTCGTCGATGGCCGCTGCCAGCAGCGACTCGCTCGGGAGGAAGCAGATCACGAACTCCGGGCTCGCATCGAGACCCGCCCAATAGGCCTTCTTGGCCAGAGCATCGATGTGCGCCCGAACCGCCTTGACGTGCTTCTGCATCAGTGCGCGACGCTGTGGCTCCTGTGCATCGCCGCCCGGAAGAGCGGACGCCTCGAGGTAGGCATCGAGCGGAACCTTGGCGTCGACGGCGATCGAGCTGCCACCGGCGAGGCGGATCACCATGTCCGGCCGTCCCTGGCCCCGGTCGGACGAGATCGTGGCCTGCAGGTCGAAGTCGATGTGACGGGTGAGGCCCGCGGCCTCGACGACGCGACGCAGCTGCGTCTCACCCCAGACTCCGCGTGTGGCCGTCGAGCGCAGAGCACCGGCGAGGGACTCGGTCGTCGCCCGGAGCGCTTCATCGGATTCCTGGGCGCGGCGCAGCTGCTCCTCGAGCGTGCCGAACTGCGCGTGTCTCTCCCGTTCGATCGCGGTGACTTTCGTCTGCATCTGCTGCAGGCTCTCCCGCACCGGAGCGAGGGCGGTCAGCACGGCGTTCTGCTGCTGCACGCGCTGCGCCTCGGCCCGCTGCTCGTTCCTCGAGTGCTCGACGGCATCGCGATAGAGATCGTACTGGCGGTCGCGGTCGTCGCGGGCTGCGGACAACTCGGCCTGGGCGCGCGCGAGATCTGCGGCCCCGCGACCCGCCCGCAGGAACCAGCCCACGGCGACACCCGCCGCGAGGGCGAGGAGGACGAGAACGACTGCCAGAGCATCCATGTGTTCATGATGCGGCCGGCATCCGACATTCCGAGGTCGCCGCGCACGGATGCGCCGCGGTGGATCAGGCGACGGCGCGTTCCAGGGCCGGCGCGACGGGTGCGGTCACCCGCAGGCTCAAGGCGTCGGCGAGAGCGAAGACATCGGGCGCACCGGCTCGGAAGGCCGCGTCGATCACGATCTGCGCGCAGGCACGGGCATCGGCGAGAGCGTCGTGGTGCGAGAACTCCGCGAACCCGGCGGCCGCTGCAGCGCTCGGCAGTCGGTACGAGTCGAGCTCATAGGTCTTGCGGGCGACCTGCAGGCTGCACAGCGAGCGGTAGGGCGGGCAGAGCAGCCCGGTGGCCTCCGAGGCACGGCGCAGGACGTTGAGGTCGAACCCGGCGTTGTGGGCGACGAGCACGTCGGCTCCGGCGAACGCGCACAGGCGGTCGAACTGGTCGACCCAGCTGGCGGCTGAGAGCACGTCCTCCGGCTGGATCCCGTGGATGCGCACGTTCCACTCCTGGAAGTCGTCGTGCCCGGGCGGGGGCTGGATCAGCCAGCCGGTGGCGGCCACGACTTCCCCGTCGCGTACACGCACGAGTCCGACGGAACAGGCGGAGGCGGGGCTGGAGTTCGCGGTCTCGAAGTCGATCGCAGTGAAGTCCAGTGGCACATCCCCACTTTCCCTCGCGTGCCCGGAGACCCGTCGCAGACTCGCCGTATGCTGGCGACATGGCTGAGGACATGGCGACGTCATTCGGAGCGCAGGCCGGGGACTACGAGGTCGGACGGCCCGAGTACCCCTTCGAGGCGGTGGCCTGGTTGCTCGAGCGGATGCCCGATGGTTCCCGTCGCATCGCCGATGTCGGAGCCGGAACGGGCAAGCTCACCAGGGTCCTCGCGCAGGCTCCGGATGCCGAGGTCGTCGCGATCGATCCCGACCCCGAGATGCTCGCGACGCTCCGTGCCGCGGTGCCGGGGGTGCCGACCTTCGTGGGGACGGCAGAGCGGCTGCCTGTCCCGGACGCGGGCCTCGACGCGGTCGTGCTGGGGCAGGCATGGCATTGGGTGGACCCGGTCGCCGGATCCGCCGAGGTCGGACGCGCGGTTCGCAGCGGGGGAGTGCTGGGACTGATCTGGAACATCCGCGACGATCGGGTCGAATGGGTGCGCCGCCTCACCGGGATCATGCACGGGAGCAACGCCGAGATCATGCTCGCCGAGGGCGGGCCCGAGGTCGCCGCCCCGTTCGGCGCCCTCGAAGAGGAGGCGTGGGAGTGGGTGCGACCGATCACTCGCGATCACCTGCACCGGATGGCGTCTTCGCGCAGCTACGTGATCACGGCATCCGATGAGGAGAAGGCGCGGATCCGCCGTGAGATGGACGAGCTCTTCGACGAACTCGGCCTCGACGACGGAGGTGTCATCGACCTTCCCTACGTGACCAGGGCCTTCCGCGCGGTTCGCGACTGAGGCGCCGCATCGGCTGCGGGTAGGCCCCCGCAGGATCGCCGGGCATCGGCCAGGTAGACTCGTGCCCCGTGGCTCTCACTATCGGCATCGTCGGCCTGCCCAACGTCGGCAAGTCCACCCTCTTCAACGCACTCACCAAGAACGACGTGCTCGCGGCGAACTATCCGTTCGCGACGATCGAGCCGAACGTCGGCGTGGTGAACCTGCCGGATCCTCGTCTCGAAAAGCTCGCGGAGATCTTCGGCAGCGAGCGGATCCTCCCGGCGGCGGTGTCCTTCGTCGACATCGCCGGCATCGTCCGCGGTGCGAGCGAGGGGGAGGGGCTGGGCAACAAGTTCCTCGCGAACATCCGCGAGGCCGACGCGATCGCCCAGGTCGTCCGCGGCTTCTCGGACGATGACGTCGTGCACGTCGACGGCGCCGTCAACCCGGCATCCGACATGGAGACCATCAACGCGGAGCTCATGCTCGCGGACCTCGAGACCGTCGACAAGGCGATCACCCGCTACGAGAAGGAAGTCCGCGGCAAGAAGATCGAGCCCCTCGTGCTCGAGACCGCGAACGCCGCGAAGGATGCTCTGGAGCGCGGCGTGCTGCTGTCGGTCGCAGGCATCGACCTGACACCGATCCGCGAACTGGGTCTGCTCACCGCGAAGCCCGTCATCTTCGTCTTCAACGTCGACGAGGGCGTGCTGACGGATGCTGCGCGCAAGGCGGAGCTCGCCGCGCTCGTCGCCCCCGCGAAGGCCATCTTCCTCGATGCGAAGATCGAGTCCGAGCTCATCGATCTCGACCCTGAGGATGCCGCCGAGCTGCTGGCGTCGACCGGCCAGGACGAGTCGGGGCTGGACCAGCTCGCCCGCATCGGCTTCGACACCCTCGGCCTGCAGACCTACCTCACGGCCGGCCCGAAGGAAGCGCGCGCCTGGACGATCCCCAAGGGCTCGAAGGCGCCTCAGGCGGCCGGTGTCATCCACACCGACTTCGAGAAGGGCTTCATCAAGGCCGAGATCGTCTCGTTCGACGATCTCGTCGAGACGGGCTCCGTCGTCGAGGCCCGGGCCAAGGGCAAGGCGCGCCTCGAGGGCAAGGACTACGTCATGCAGGACGGCGACGTCGTGGAGTTCCGCTTCAACAACTAGGTCCCGCTGCTCGGGCCGAGATGACCCGGCCGGGGTACGCCCTCAGAACAGCTCGGGAATCTGCTGGAGCAGCCAGGAGAAGCCGATCATGAACGTGGTCGCGACGGGGAAGACGCATGCGGCGACCAGGCCCGACCGGGATCTGGCCGGCTGCTCGCCTGGACCGACGATCGGTTCCTCTTGCACCCGACCCGCGAGGTAGGCGCGCAGCTGCATGAGGAAGCCGACGGCGAGCAGGACGACGCCGATGGCCGTGGCGCCCCAGACGTCTATCCGGCCGATGGTGTGAGGCAGAAGGAGGAGTGCGCCGACCATCGCGACGAGCAGCAGGGTCCAGCCGATGCCGCTGCGGACCGGATGGCGGGCGATCATCCGCAGCGGCACATCCGCTGCGAAGAGGAGCACGGCGAGCGATGCCGCGATGATCGCGAGCATGACGACGTGTCCGACGGTCACCGAGAGGGTGGATTCACCGGAGAACGCGGCCTGCGCGCTGAAGGTGGTGAGCAGCATGCCGGCCAGGCCGAGGACGAGGGCGAAGCCCCATTCGCGGCTGATCCGATGAGGCGACCGCGCGGGCTGCTCCGGCGCATCCTCCGTGGCGTAGGCCCGGGGCTCGCCGAAAGCGGTCTGTGCGCTCTCTCCGGACTCGGACACGTGACTCTCCACGAGCACGAGGGAGTCGCCGATCCGCGTTCCTGGAACGCCGAGGAGGCGCTGCTCGAGGACGAACTGCTCGATCCAGTCCTTGTCGACGCTCGGCGCCAGTCGCGTGTACGTGTCGACGGAGCCGAAGCCCTTCATCCCGCCCTTGTTCATCGTGACTCCCTCTCGGTTGCTGGTGGTCATCAGTTCTCGAGCGCCCCATCGGTGAGCTCTCGGGTGGTCTTCGTGAAGTCGGCCCAGAGTTCAGCCAGAGACCGGGCCTGTGCGCGTCCCTGATCCGTCAGGGAGAAGTACTTCCGGCCGGGTCCGCCTTCTCCCGGACGCCATTCGACTTCGACGAGTCCGGCCTCCTCGAGACGTCCGAGGAGGGGGTAGAGCGTGCCGCCCTTCACGTTTCCCAACCCGGCCGCGGCCAGGCTCTGGGTGATCGCGTACCCGTAGTTCGGGCCGTCGAGGAGGGCTCGCAGCACGCACACGTTCAGCACGCTTCTCATCCACTCGCTCGGCCACTGATCCGGGTTCATGACTAGACCATATCTCGGACTAGTCGCTCACGCAACTAGTCCGCTACGAGTTCCGGTCGAGACGGGCTCCATGATCGAGGCCCGCGCCGTGGGTGATCGGCCGCTGGTGGTCCGATGGCACCAGTCGTCCGGGCTACGCTCAGGTCGTGGCGCGAGTTGTATTCATGTGCGGCCCCGCAGGGTCAGGGAAATCGACGATAGCGCGCGCGCTCGAGGCAGATGGCATGGTCAGGCTTTCTTTCGACCAGGAGGCGTGGGATCGGGGTATCCGACGCATGCCGCTGTCTGAAGATGCTCATCGCGACGTCGCGGACGTCCTCCGTCGTCTGTTGCTCGATCTCATCGGCGAGGAACGTGATGTCGTGCTCGACTTCTCGTTCTGGTCGCGGGCCATGCGCGATGATTGGCGTCGGCTCCTGGAGCCCCACGGAATCGTCCCGGAGACGGTGTACGTCGCAACGGATCGGGCCACCTGCCTCGAACGCGTGGCCGCCCGCACTCACGCGCACGGCGACGATTTCGTCTTGAACGCGGCCACGGCTGCAGCCTACTTCGACCATTTCGAACCCCCGACTTCTGATGAGGGGCCGGTAAAGGTCGTCGTGACAGGACGGGTCGACCAAGCTATGGGTCAAGGGGTGATGGATTGACCTGCGGTAACGTCGTGGAGTTCCGCTTCAACGACTGAGCCCGACCGGACGGAGGACGCATGGCGACGGATGAGCTCCGTCCGGCAGCACGGCTCGGGGATGCCGGCATGTCCCTGGAGTTCAGCGATCCGCAGTTCGATGAGTCGGGCAATCTGCGGTATCTGCAGGCGCGCCTGCACGGGACTCGGCTCGATGCTCAACTGACCTTCTACGTCTACGAAGCCGCCGAGCTCGTGCGTTACTTCCGTCGGCTCGATGACGACTGGCGCGGGTGGACAGGGGAGCGGCAATTCGAATCCGTGGAGAGCGATCTGGTGCTGAGTGCGCGCCACGTCGGGCGTATCGAACTCACTGTGACGCTGACGGGGGAAGCTGCCCGCGACCTCTCGGGCCATGTGGGCTGGACCTGTCAGGGGATCGTCGGAGTCGAGCCCGGGGAGGAGCTGTCCGGCTTCGTCCGTGACTTCGACGGCCTCGTCACACGACCGGCGCGATAGGGACGACGACCCCGCACGCTCCGCGTCCGCGCACGGCTCCCGCGGGTGACAGGATTGACGGATGACCGCAACACTCGTGGCCCAAGGGCTGGCCGGCGGGTACGGCCACCGCACTCTGTTCGACTCGCTCGACCTCACGGTCACGGCAGGCGATGTGGTCGGCCTCGTCGGAGCCAACGGGGCCGGGAAGTCGACGCTGCTGAAGCTGCTTGCCGGCGTCGACGAGCCGCAGGCCGGCACGATCAGACTCGCACCTGCCGATGCCTTCGTCGGCTGGCTCCCGCAGGAGCATGAGCGCATCGTCGGTGAGAGCGTCGCCGACTACATCGGCCGTCGCACGGGCTGCGCGGCGGCGACCGCCGACATGGATGCTGCGGCCGCAGCCCTGGGCGATCCGTCGCTCGCGGCTCCGGGAACAGATCCCGCCGACACCTACTCGACGGCCTTGGATCGGTGGTTGGCCAGCGGTGCCGCGGACCTCGACGAGCGGCTGCCCGCCGTGCTCGCCGACCTGGGTCTCGACTTGGGCGACGATGCTGCCGATGCCATGATGACGTCGTTGTCGGGCGGACAAGCGGCCCGGGTCGGCCTCGCCGCGCTGCTGCTGTCGCGGTTCGACATCGCCCTGCTCGATGAGCCGACCAACGACCTCGACCTCGACGGGATCGAGCGGCTCGAGGCATTCGTGCGCGGACTCCGGGGCGGTGTGGTGGTGGTCAGCCATGACCGCGAGTTCCTGGCCCGTTGTGTGACGAGAGTGCTGGAGCTCGACCTCGCGCAGGGCAGCAACCGGGTGTTCGGGGGCGGCTACGACTCGTACCTGGAGGAGCGGGCGACGGTTCGCCGACACCAGCGCGAGAAGTACGACGAGTTCGCCGACAAGAAGGCCGATCTGGTGTCCCGCGCTCGAACCCAGCGCGAGTGGTCGAGTCAGGGTGTGCGCAACGCCATGAAGAAGGCGCCCGACAACGACAAGATCAAGCGCAAGGCCTCAGCCGAGTCGAGCGAGAAGCAGGCGCAGAAGGTTCGTCAGATGGAGAGCAGGATCGCCCGACTCGAAGAGGTCGAGGAGCCGCGCAAGGAGTGGCAGCTCGAGTTCACGATCGGCTCGGCTCCGCGCTCCAGCTCGGTCGTCTCGACGTTGAGCTCTGCCGTGTTCCAGCAGGGTTCCTTCCAGCTCGGGCCCGTGTCGCTCCAGGTGAACGCGGGGGAGCGCATCGGCATCACGGGCCCCAACGGCGCGGGGAAGTCGACGCTGCTCCGTGGGCTGCTCGGGCGGCAGAGTCCGGATGACGGATCGGCCAGCCTCGGCGCGAGCGTGGAGATCGGCGAGATCGATCAGGCGCGGGCGCTGCTCGTCGGGTCGCAGCCGCTGGCGGTGGCGTTCGAGGAACTCGTGCCGGCGATGGCATCAGCTGACGTCCGCACCCTCCTCGCCAAGTTCGGGCTCAAGGCCGATCACGTCACCCGCGCGGTCGACGAGCTCTCACCGGGCGAGCGCACGCGTGCGGGTCTGGCGCTGCTCCAGGCGCGCGGTATCAACCTGCTCGTGCTCGACGAGCCGACCAATCACCTCGACCTGCCGGCGATCGAGCAGCTCGAACAGGCGCTCGAGTCGTACGAGGGGACCCTGCTGCTCGTCACACACGATCGGCGGATGCTCGCAACGGTGCAGACCGACCGTCAGTGGCGGGTGGAGGCCGGTCAGGTCTCGGAGCTCTGAGGGCGCGGTCGTCGCCCTCGTGAGCGACGAGGGGGACGGTCGGGATACGCTGGAGCACGGCGGCTCTGGTCGCGGTCCGGTCGCAGGCGTCCGCCGTGGACGTTCCGCCTGAGTTCCTGACACCGACGGCACGAGGAGATTGACGCCGATGACCGACACCCAGATCTTCGAGCCCGACGGCCGCGCGATCCCCTTCGTCGACGAGGGAGACGGGCCCGTGAAGCTCGTCCTGATCCAGGAGCGCGATGTCGCGGCCGACGTCCTCGGCGTCGTCGCACACTACCTCGCCGAGGAAGCGGGCTTCCACGTGCTGCGCATCGGTCACCGTGCCGAGGTCAAGGGCGAAGACGTCTCGCTGGACGCCCGGGTCGACGATGCGCTCGCCGTGATCGACCACGTCGGGTTGGGCGACACCTGGATCGGCGGCCACGGCTTCGGCGGCACCATCGCGAGGGCGTTCGCCGTCGCGCACGCCGACCGCGTGAACGGCCTGGCGCTGCTCGGCGTCGAGGAGAACGAGACCCCGCTCGCCCCGGTGATGCCCGTGCTGATCATCCAGGGCACCAAGGACCTCGTCACTCCCTTCGTGAACGGCGAGAAGCTGCAGTCGACGGCGCCGGAGCGTGCGAGCGTGAAGAGCATCGACGGGGCGGATCATCTCTTCCCGATGACCCACCCGATCGAGACCGCGGTCGTCATCGAGGAGTACCTCGACTGGGACTGAGCAGCGAGCGCCGGTGACGCTTCTTCGCTAGCGTCCCTGACGCTTCTTGTACGGCTTCGGCTGTCCCTTCACCGCGGGAGTCCGGCCCTTGCCCTTCGACGCCTTCGCCTTGCCGCCGGCGGGCGCGGGAGCATTGCGCACCGGCTCCGGTGCTGCGGCGACCTCGGCCTTCGCCTCCACCAGGAGGAGTTCGCCGACGTGCGTCAGCCGTGTCGGTCCCTCGCGGTGGACGATGGGGTGCCCCACCTCGGCCTCGAGCTTGTCGATCGACGTGTACAGCGAGGCCAGGGGGATGCCGAGTCTCTCGGCCGCCCGAGGGAAGTGGAGCTCCTCCGCGAGGACGACGAAACGGCGGAGCAGAGAGATCTTCACGGTGGCCCTTCGACGGTTCGCACGGGATTGCGAGCACGCTCCAGGTTACGCGGTGCAGACAGACGGATGCCGCGACCGAGTCGGCCGCGGCATCCGGAAGCTCTTCGGTCAGGCGACCTGAGGCAGGACCGCGAAGGACACGGACCCTTCGTCGTCCACACCCGCGTCGAGGATCTTGTCATCGAGCGCGGCGACCGCCGACTCGTCGAGGAAGAGACGGGTGCCGGAGACCTCGACGACCTGGTCCTGAGGCTCCGGATCCGCGGTCACGAGCACGGCGAGACGCGCAGCGCCTTCGGCGCTCTGGGGTTCGGTCGAGTGGATGCGCAGGCCGGCATCCGGGGCATCGGTCTGACGACCGACGAGGGTCGTCACGATCGCGGTGGCGTTGTCGGTGAGGGTGAGCACGAGACTCTCCTTCCGGTTGGGGCATGCCGCGGTCGCGACATGTCCGGGCCACGATGCCTGACCTCGGCGAGGCTCTCAACCCCCTTGCGTGGATTCGGAGCAGGCTCTTACCCTGCTCCCAGCCGCTTGCGCAGAAACACCTGCTCGGTGCCGTCGCCGTCCGGGACCCGCTGATGCTCTGCGTAGCCGCACGACTCGTACAGGCGGAGGTTCGCCTCGCTCCGGCTCCCCGTGAACAGCTCGGCCTCGGGGGAGTCTGAGGCCTCCTCGGCGGCTTCCAGCAGCATCCGTCCGATCCCTTCCCCCTGCATGTCCGGGGCGATCGCGATCCGCCCGATCAGGAGCAGATCGTCCTGCTCCACGAAGCGGATGGCACCGACGAGGCGCCCGTCGATCCGCGCGGTGAAGCCGGATTCGGATCGGAGTTCCGCCTCCAGTTCGGGGAGGGTCTGAGTGAGGGGAGGCATGTCGACGCTTCCGTAGATCGCGGCTTCCGAGACGAACGCCGCGCGTTGCACGGTGAGCACCTCCCCGGCATCGGCGTCGCTGATCGGCGCGATGACGATCTCCGGTCGTGGGGTGTTCTGGTCATCGGTCATGATCCGCCTTTCCGTCCTCCGTCACGATCGAGCCTGTGCCGACGGGTGTCAACCCCCTCGGCACCGACCTCCCGTCGCGCTAGCGTCGGCCGCAGGAGGACACACCATGGCTGAAAGCAAGACGAACAAGAAGTCCGGCAGCTCGACGAAGGGCGCGGTCAAGACGACCAGGCAGCAGAACGCGGAGAAGGGCTTCACCGCCTCGGCGACGCTCGCGCGCAATCTGCAGGCGGTGCTGGTGGACCTGCTCGAACTCGCGCTGCAGGGAAAGCAGGCGCATTGGAACGTGGTGGGTCGGAACTTCCGCGACACGCACAGGCAGCTCGACGAGATCATCGACGACGCCCGGGCCTTCAGCGACACGATCGCCGAGCGGATGCGCGCACTCCACGCCGTCCCCGACGGGCGGAGTGGGACGATCGCGAAGACCACCACCCTTCCCGAGTTCCCCGCCGGTGAGGTGTCGACGACCGAGACGATCGACCTGGTGACCGAACGGCTCGAAGCGGCCGTCAGCACGATGAGAGACGTCCATGACGCCGTCGACGAAGAGGACCCGACCTCAGCCGATCTGCTCCACGCGGTGATCGAGCGCCTCGAGCAGTTCGCCTGGATGGTCAGCGCCGAGAACCGGAGCCCGGCGGGACGCTGAGCACCCTCGCACGTGCGGAGGCCGTGGTCAGTCGGCTGCGGCCCCGCTCATGCGCGGTCTGCCGCGCATGATGCGGGGGAGCGCCATCCACAGCGCCACGACGAGCACCAGTGCGGCGATGAGCGCGACGATCCCCGCCGCGCGGTTCACGGTGAAATCGACGATCAGCGTCGTCACGCCGATCGTCAGCGCACCGATGACGATCAGATCGATCCTGACGATGCGCGCGGCGATGCGCACGAGATCGGGCTTGCGACGGTGGCCGAAGAGCGCCCGGTGCATTCCCACCGGGGCGAGCGCCAGGATGGTGGCGATGGCCGCGAGAGCGACGAGGATGACGTACAGGTCGCGTTGGAGCGCGTCCATGTCCGTGAATCGCGGCTGGAAGGCGACGGCGAGCAGGAAGCCGGTGAGGATCTGCGTGCCGGTCTGCATGACGCGCAGCTCCTGCAGGAGTTCGTCCCAGTTGCGGTCCGCGCGTTCGTTCGCGGTCTCGTCTCGGCCGTCAGCACGGTCATCGACGTCGTGGTCGCCCCCAGGAAGATCCGATGTCATGATCTCAGTGTCGTTCCCGCGCTCCGATGATGTCCAGACTCTTGTACCGAAGGATCGAAAGAAGGCATGATGACGCTCCCGCCGCTTCGCGAATGGTGGTCCGAGCTGTCCGAGGACGGACGTCGCGCCGTCCTCGACGGCGACTCACCGCACCTCGATGAGGACGTGCGCGAGGAGATCAGGGTGATCACCGGCGCTGTCGTCGGGATGGTGGAGTCGCTGAGCGATGACGACCTCGACTACGCCCGCGCGCACGCCGAGGAGACGGACTGACGGTTCGCACCCTTCAGGTGCTGTCTCAGGCCCCGTCGGGCGCGGCCGAGGCGGGATTCTCCTCGCGCAGGCGCGGCTCGGTGCGTCGCTCAGGGCGCAGACCCGCCTTGTCCGCATAGAAGGCGCGGACCCGGTCCATGTCGGCCGCCACGTCGCCGGTCAGATCGATCGTCGGACCGAGCCCGGTCGTCATCGTGGTGCGGTCGACGAATCCGAGAGTCACCGGCATCCCCGTGGCGCGGGCGATCCGGTAGAAGCCCGACTTCCAGTACTCGTTGCCTCCGCGGGTGCCGTCCGGCGTGACGACCAGTCCGAAGACGGTTCCGTCGTGCACCTGACCGATCACGTCGTTCACCACACGCGCCGGGTCCGCGCGATCGACCGGGATGCCGCCGAGTCGGCGCATGATCGGACCGCGCCACCCGTGGAAGAGGCTGTTCTTGCCGAGCCAGTGCACGTCGATTCGCAGCTGCCAGGCGATCGCGAGCATCAGCACGAAGTCCCAGTTGGAGGTATGCGGAGCGCCCACCAGGACGGTGGGGCGCGTCGGCGCCGCCTCGCTCACGAGCGTCCAGCGGCTGAACGTCCAGTACACACGGGCGAGGAAACGTTTGAGCATCTGTCAACCGTAGGGGAGAACCGCCGTCGATCCACTGTCGGCGCCGTGCGAGAAGAGCACCGACGCCACTCCGTCCAGGCAGGCGTACGATCGAGGGATGACGAAAACGCAGCAGGAGCACAAGGAGCAGGAAGCGCCCGTCGGGCTGCAGCCGCTCCCGGACGCACTGAATCTGCTCGACGGCGATGCCGTCGGTTACTGCAGCAACGGCGTCTGCCACATTCCCGCGCCCAAGACGCAGTAAGCAGCAGACGCCGTCACGGCTGACCTTCGCGGGTCAGTGCCCGCCGTGGAAACCTTCGCCGGCATCGTCGGCCGGCTTCCGTACGAACGGGCTGAGTGCCACCGCCGCGAGCGAGATGATCGCCGCGATCAGGAACGCCATCCGCGCACCGGGAGCACCGGCCACCGCGCGGGACAGGCCCTCCTGCTCACCCGCGTGCAGGATGGCCGAATAGGTGACCGTCAGCAGGGCGACGCCGGCCGCCCCACCCACCTGCTGCAGCGTGTTCAACACGGCGGAACCGTGCGAGTACAGCGAGCGCTGGAGCGAACCGAGCGACGCGGAGAACAGCGGAGTGAACGACATCGCGAGTCCGACCGACATGGCCGCCTGCACGATGATCAGCACCCACCACACGGTGTGCTCGCCGACCGTGGAGTAGTAGAACAGTGCCGCCGACACCAGCATGGTCCCGGGAATCAGCAGCGGGCGGGTGCCGCGTGCGTCGTACACGCGCCCCATCACGGGGCCGAGCAGACCCATCAGCACCGAACCCGGGAGCAGGATCAGCCCGGACTCGAGCGCGTTGAGGCCCGCGACGTTCTGCAGGTACTGGGGGAGCAGGGTGAGCGTCCCGAACATCGACAGCGCCAGGATGGTCATGATGACCACCGAGAACGTGAAGTTGCTCGAGCGGAAGACACGCAGGTCCAGCAGGGCGTCGTCGACGCGCTGCAGCAGGAGCTGACGCCACACGAACAGAGCGAGGGACACCGCTCCGACGACCAGCGCGAGGATTCCCGTGGTCTCGCCGGACCCGCCCTCGCCGCCGAACTGGCTGAGACCGAACACGATTCCGCCGAAGCCGAGCGCGGCGAGCGGGATCGAGAGCACGTCGAGCGGGACGACGCGGGTCTCGCCGAGATTGGTCATCCACTTCACGCCCATGAAGAGGGCGATGAGCGCGATGGGCAGGATGATCGCGAACAGCGCCCGCCAGTTCAGGGTCTCGAGCACCGCACCCGCGAGGGTCGGGCCGATCGCCGGAGCGAGCGAGATCACGAGGCCGACGCGGCCCATCATCCGCCCGCGCGACTGCGGCGGGACGACGTTCATGATCGTCGTCATCAGCAGCGGCATCATGATGCCGGTACCGGCGGCCTGGATCACGCGGCCGACCAGCAGCACGCTGAATCCGGGTGCGACCATGGCGACGAGCGTGCCGAGGGAGAAGGCGATCATCGCGGCGATGAACACCTGACGGGTCGTGAACCGCTGCAGGATGAACCCGGTCGTCGGGATGACGACCGCCATCGTCAGCATGAACGCGCTCGTGAGCCACTGGCCCAGCTCGGGCGGGATGCCGAGATCGGCGTTCAGATGCGGGATCGCGATCCCCATCGTGGTCTCGTTGAGGATGGCGACGAAGGCGGCGACGAGCAGAAGCCAGATCACCCGCATGTCCTTGCGTGAGATCTCGCCTCCCGCCGGTGCGGGGGTCGTCGAGATGGAGCCGGTATCGACGGCAGACATGGGCGGCCTCCAGGGCGAAGAAAAATGGAAATCGCGAGAGTTCGCAAGAGTCCTTCAGCGTAACGGCAGCCGCCGACATTTCATTCCGAACTCACAGAAATCCGCTGACGGCAGACGGCTGGTCAAGGATGTCCTCGCGGCTGAGTACGCTGGCGCCATGAGCATGGGCGGCGGCATGGGTGGCGGAGGACGGGGCGGCGGTTTCCGCGGCGTCGACGAGGACGCGCAGCGGAAGCTGAACGCCGAGGCGCCACGGATCAGCGGCCTCGGCGCGCGTGTGGTCTCTCTGTTCCGCGCCTATCGGTGGCGCATCTTCTTCACGGGGATCCTCGTCGTCGTCGGCGCCGCGATCGCCGTCATCCCGCCGCTGATCGTCCAGCGCATCTTCGACGACGCGCTGTTCCCCGTCGCCGGGGGAGGACCGCACCTCGAGCTGCTCGCCTGGCTCGTCGCCGGGATGGTCGGGCTCTTCCTGATATCCGCGGTGCTCGGTGTGGCGCAGACCTGGCTGACCTCCACCGTCGGAAACAGCGTCACGGGCGATCTGCGGGTGCGGCTCTTCGAGCATCTCCAGGCGATGGAGCTCGGATTCTTCACGCGCACCAAGACCGGGGTGATCCAATCCCGCCTGCAGAACGACGTCGGCGGCGTCTCCGGAGTGCTGACCAACACCGTCACGAGCATCCTCGGCAACGTGGTCACGGTCATCGCCTCTCTCGTCGCGATGATCCTGATCGACTGGCGCCTGACGCTGATCGCGGTGATCATGATGCCGTTCCTGATCTTCGTCCAGCGTCGGGTAGGACAGGTCCGCGCTCGGATCGCGGGGGAGACGCAGGAGTCGCTCTCCGAGCTCACCTCGATCACGCAGGAGACGCTGAGCGTCTCGGGGATGCTGCTGTCGAAGGCGTTCAACCGTCAGCGCACGGAGTCGGAGCGCTACCAGGCGGAGAACCGCAACCAGGTCACGCTGCAGGTGCGCAGGGCGATGAGCGGTCAGGGCTTCTTCGCGGTGGTCCAGGTGCTGATGGCCAGCGTGCCGGCGGTCATCTACCTCGTCTCGGGCTATCTGATCGCCGGGGGCACCGGTGCGATCACCGCAGGAACGGTCGTCGCCTTCACCACGGTGCAGGCGCGACTGCTGATGCCGTTGATGGGACTCATGCGGGTCTCCCTCGACCTGCAGACGTCGTCGGCGCTGTTCGCGCGCATCTTCGAGTACCTCGACCTCGTCCCGGAGATCGAGGACGCGCCGGAGGCGATCACGGTCGACGAAGCGCCGGGACCCCGCGGACGCATCGAGTTCGCAGACGTGGTCTTCCGCTACCCGGATGCCTCGGTGGACGCTCGCCCGACGCTGGACGGCGTGTCGTTCGTCGCGGAGCCCGGGCAGCACGTCGCGTTCGTCGGCCCCTCGGGCGCGGGCAAGACCACGATCCTGTATCTGGCGCCGCGTCTCTACGAAGCCAAGGGCGGGGCCGTGCTGTTCGCCGGCGCCGACGTGCGTGCGCTCACGCAGGAGTCGATCATCGACCACGTCGGGATCGTCTCGCAGGAGACCTACCTGTTCCACGCCACCGTCCGCGAGAATCTCCGCTACGCCAAGCCGGATGCGACCGAGGAAGAGCTGATCGCGGCGTGCACGGCGGCGAACATCCACCACATCATCGCCGGGTTCGAGCACGGCTATGACACGGTGGTCGGCGAGCGAGGCTACCGGCTCTCCGGCGGCGAGAAGCAGCGCATCGCGATCGCCCGCGTGCTGCTGAAGGATCCTCCCGTGCTGCTGCTCGACGAGGCCACCTCGGCGCTGGACACGGTGTCGGAGCGCGTGGTCCAGGAGGCGCTCGACGAGGCGGCGAAAGGACGCACGACCCTGTCGATCGCGCACCGGCTCTCGACGGTCATGGGCGCCGACGTCATCCACGTCATCGAGGCGGGTCGCATCGTCGAGTCGGGCACCCATCCCGAGCTCCTCGCCCTGGGTGGGCTGTACGCCGAGCTCGCGGCCCAGCAGGTCGCGGCGTCGCGTGTGCTCGATACCGAGGCGGCCGTGGAAGAGGCCGTGACCGGTGGGGCACGCCCCGCGCTGGCAGACCGCCGTGCCGATCGGGCGCCCGTCGACTCCGCGGGGGCCGACGCCGTCGCGGCCATCACCGCCGCGGTGCCGCTGCTCGCCGAGCCTCGTCCGGACGAGCGGGTCTATCCGCCGGAGCCGTGACCGGCGGCATCCGGTCTCAGTGCACCGAGAGCCCGCCGTCGACGAACAGCGAGTGGCCGGTGACATAGCTCGAGCCCGCGCCGGCGAGGAAGACCGCGGCGCCGGCGAAGTCGCTCGGCAGACCGTTGCGCCCGATCATCGTGCGTGCGGCGAGCTCGGCGATCTTCTCGGGGTCCTCCTGCAGGCGGGCGTTCAGGGGGGTGAGCACGAATCCGGGCACCAGCGTGTTGCTCGTCACCCCGGTACCGCCCCATGCCTCGGCTTCGGAGCGCATCAGCGACTCGACCGCGCCCTTGGAAGCGCCGTACACACCGCTGCCGACGAAGGCGCGGTGGGCCTGCTGGGAGCTGATGTGGATCAGCCTGCCGTAGCCGCGCTCCGCCATACCCTGCGCATAGCGCTGGCCGAGCAGGAACGGCGCGAGAGCGTTGACGGTCATCGTCGCGTCCCAGTCGTCTTCGGTGATCTCCGGGAACGGCGGGCGGATGTTGATGCCTGCGGAGTTCACCAGGATGTCGGGCTCCCCGAAGGGCTCGGCTGCGGCTGCGGCGACGGCGCGGATACCGGGGCGCGTGCTCAGATCGCCGACGACACCGGCAGCGCGGCATCCGTGCGCACGCAGCTCGTCGACCGTCTCCCGGACGCGCTCCTCGCCCCGTGCGACGATCACGGTCGCTGCTCCGGCACGGGCGAGTGCGGTGGCGATGCCGCGACCGATGCCGGAGCTGCCGCCGGTCACGACCGCGGTGCGACCGTCGAGGGAGAAGAGCGATGCAAGGTAGTCGTCCATGCGTGTCATCGGGCCATTCGTCAGGGGTTCCGGGTCACCACGCGAGCGCGGCGGCGATCGCGGGGTCGGGGGCGGCATCGGAGAACTCGGGGAGCGCCCTCAGCTCGTCGATGAACGTGTGGACCTCGGCGGCGTACGCGGGATCGATGTGGGTGCGAGCGATCTCGAGGAGGGGCGCGACGTCCATCGCGAGGATCAGCTCCAGGCGTGCGGTGACCGCGGCGTGGGCTCCGGCCTCGTGCAGCACGCCGATCCCGCCGCGGAGTGCAGCGAGGTAGTCGCGCAGCACGGGAAGCTGCGCCTTGCTCTGCGTGATCGAGGTGCCGTCGGCGCGGAGTCGCCACTCGACGACGGCGTCGGGGATCACGTCGAAGGCATGTGCTCGGGTGTACATCTGCTGCGCGACCACCTGGTCCTCGTAGGCCACGCCTTCGGGGAAGCGGAGATCGTGCCAGAACGCGGTGCGGCTCACCTTCGACCACGCGACGATGTTGGACACCGCGTTCGGATGCGCGGCGAGCGTGGTGCCGAACCGCTCCGGAGCGGTCGCCGCCGCCACCCACGGTTGCACGCGACCGGCGACGTAGACGTCGTCCTGCAATCGCGAGCGCACGTAGGCGCCCGCCACGAAATCGCTTCCGGTCTGCTCGAGCGTGCCGGTGAGGCGGCCGAGTGCTGCCGGGCGGAGCTCATCGTCGCCGTCGAGGAACCCGAGGTACGGAGTGTCGACCAGGTCGAGGCCGACGTTCCGAGCGGCGCCCAGGCCGCGCGACGCCTCGTGGCGGATCACGGAGAAGCGTCGATCCGCGGTCGCGGCGGCATCGAAGATCACTCCCGTGTCATCCGTCGAGCCGTCGTCGATGAGGATCGCGCGCCATCGCGTCTCGGTCTGCGCACGCAGTGAATCGAGGGCCGCCGGGGCGAACGCGGCGATGTCGCGTCCGGGGACGATCAGCGTCACGATCGGGGCGGATGCAGTCACCAGCCGAGTCTACGGCCGCCGCTCAGCCCCGGGCCGCGCGCACCGACTCCGTGACGAGCGCTGCGAGCCGGCCCGGTGCATCCTCGGGCAGCGGCTCCCGCCCGAAGGTGAACCGGACGGAGGTCTGAGCCACTTCGGCAGGCACCCCGCAGGCCAGCAGCACATGGGAGGGGTCATCGCTGCCCGCGGCGCAGGCGGAGCCGCTGGACGAGATGACGCCGCGGCGCTCCAGCTCCAGCAGCACGGATTCCCCGCTGATACCGGCGAAGGTGAAGCTCGCCGTACCGGGCAGGCGGTGGACGGGATCACCCGTGAGCGCCGCCTCGGGGACGGCGTCCAGGACCAGGGCGATGAACCGGGCCGTGGCGGAGCCGACCCCGGCCACGGCGGCCTCCCGTTCCCGCTCGGACATCTCCAGCGCGGTGGCGAGTGCCACGGCTCCGGCGACGTTCTCGGTGCCGGAGCGTCGTCCGCGTTCCTGGCCGCCGCCGTGCAGCAGAGGCTCGACGGGCACCCGCCCGCGCACGGCCAGAGCACCGATGCCCTTGGGTGCGCCGAGCTTATGCCCGGCGATCGACACGGCATCCGCACCCAGCTCGCGCAGCGGGAGCCACCCTGCGGACTGCACCGCGTCGAGGTGCAGCGGAACTCCGGACGCTCTGGTGACGGCTCCCAGGGCCGCCGCGTCCTGGACCGTGCCGATCTCGTTGTTCGCGTGTCCGATCGAGACGAGCGCCGTGTCCTCCCTGATCGCCGCGGCGAGAGCGTCCGGCGAGATCCGACCTCTCGAGTCCACTGCCGGCGCCGTCACGTCGACCGAGTGGAACCGCCGGAGGTAGTCCGCGGACTCCAGGATCGACTCGTGCTCGATCGGCGACACCACGAGGTGCTTCCGACCGGACTCGAGCGCTGCGAGAACGATGCCCTTGACGGCGAGGTTGTTCGCCTCGGTGCCGCCCGCAGTGAACACCACGTCTCCGGTGCGCATCCCGAGGACCCGCGCGACCCGAGCCCTGGCATCGTCGAGAGCGCTCGCCGCGGCCTCGCCTGCCGTGTGGTGGCTCGACGGGTTTCCGAAGACGCCCGTGAGATACGGAGCCATCGCCGACAGCACCTCCGGCCGAACCGGGGATGTCGCGGCGTGGTCGAGGTACAGCACGGTGTTCAGTCGATCCGCAGGTCGAGGCCCAGGTCGAGGGCGCGCGCGGAGTGGGTCAGCGCCCCGACCGAGATCACGTCGACGCCGGTGCGGGCGATCTCCCCGACGGTATCGATGCTCACGCCCCCGGAAGCTTCGACCGTCGCCCGACCGTCGATCAGGGCGACGCCCGCGCGCAGGTCGTCGAGCGAGAAGTTGTCGAGCAGCACCGTGTGCGCACCCCCGTCGAGGACCGCCGGGATCTGGTCGAGACGGTCCACCTCCACCACCACGTGCGTCGTGTGCGGCAGCCGCGACAGCGCCTCACGGAGTGCGGTCGCGAGGTCGAGTCCGGAGCGCGTGAGCACGGCGAGGTGGTTGTCCTTCGCCATCACGGCGTCGGACAGCGAGTAGCGGTGGTTGCGGCCGCCGCCGGACTCGACGGCATGCCGCTCGAAGGCCCGCAGTCCCGGGGTCGTCTTGCGGGTGTCGGCGATGCGCGCACCCGTGCCTTCGATCGCGGCGACATACGCGGCGGTCAGGGTCGCGATGCCACTCATCCGCTGCGAGAAGTTCAGGGCGACCCGCTCGGCGGTGAGGATGCTGCGCGCCGAGCCGGAGACGGAGGCGAGGACGTCGCCCGCCGCGAACTCATCGCCGTCGCCGACGTGCAGGTCCACCGCGAGCTCCGGGTCGGTGAGGCTGAAGGCGGCGGCGAAGACGTCCCCTCCGCTGAACACTCCGGCTTCGCGAGCCACGAGGTCGGCGGTGGCCGTGGCGTCGGCCGGCAGCAGCGTCGTACTGGTGAGGTCGCCCCACGGGGCGTCTTCTTCCAGGGCGGCGCCGACGACGCGGGTGAGGGTGGCGCGGGTGAGCATCAGACGGACTCCAGGATCGATGAGGGGACGCGTGTCGGCGGGGCGTCCGTGAGCGGCGGCGCATCGACACGATGATGGGCGCCGACCGAAGCGGTGCGGTTCAGGGCCGCGAGGGTCGTGGCTTCGGCGAGCAGCAGCAGGTTCGCGTCTTCGTGCTCGGCGATCGTCTTCGGCGCGGCGGCGATGGCGGCCCAGTCGCGGAGCCTGCCGAGAGCGCGGGACAGTCCCTCGTCGGTCCGCAGCAGGCCGACCTCGTCCCACAGCAGCCGCTGCAGCGCCGCACGCGAGAACGCGGATGGGCCTGAGGTCGCCTGCTCGGGTCGCGCCTGTGCGCGGTCGAGAGGAGGAAGGAGCTGCGCTGCGGACGCGCGCGGCCCGACGTCTTCAGGGGGCGTGGCCAGGGCAGACGCCGCACGGGCGCCGAAGACGGCGCCTTCGAGCAGCGAGTTGGAGGCGAGCCGGTTGGCACCGTGCACTCCTGTGCGAGCGACCTCGCCCACCGCGAAGAGTCCGGGGATCGAGGAGCGGCCGTCGAGATCGGTGACCACCCCGCCCATCGAATAGTGCGCCGCCGGCGTCACCGGGATGGGTTCACGGGACCAGTCGAATCCGCGCTCCCGTGTGACGCGGTCGATCGTCGGGAATCGTGCGGCCAGGGTCTCGGCACCGAGCATCGTGGCATCGAGGCGCACGGGGGAGCCCTGAGCCGCGGCCTGGCGTGCGATCGCACGGGACACGACGTCCCGCGGGGCGAGCTCGCCGTCCGGATGGCTGTCGAACGCGAACCGACGGCCCTCGTCGTCGATCAGTGTGGCGCCCTCGCCGCGCACGGCTTCGGAGATCAGGAACGCCGGTCCTGCCGCGAGGATCGTGGGATGGAACTGGACGAACTCCAGATCGGCGACTGCAGCGCCCGCACGCAGCGCTGCGGCGATGCCGTCGCCGGTGGTGCCGAGGGGATTCGTCGTGTGCGCGTAGAGATGGCCGGCGCCGCCGGTCGCGAGGATCACGGCATCGGCGGCGAGGTCGGAATCCGCCCGGTCGATCAGCAGGCGAACTCCGCGCGCCCTGCCCTGCTCGACGACCACATCCGTCAGCAGGGCCTCCTCGACCACGATGATCGGGGTGCGCCGGACGGCGGCGACGAGCGCGGCGGAGATCGCGGCCCCCGTGGCATCCCCGCCCGCATGCACGATGCGGGCGTGGCGGTGCGCGGCCTCGCGTCCGAGCTGCAGAGCGCCGTCGGGTGCCCGGTCGAAAGCGACGCCCCGAGCGATCAGCTCCGCGATCCGTGCCGCGGCATCCGTGACGAGAGCCTGTACGGCATCCGGGTCGGAGAGCCCGGCACCGGCATCCATCGTGTCGGCGGCATGCAGCGCTGCCGAGTCGTCGGGGCCGTAGATCCCGGCGACGCCGCCCTGCGCGAGCGCGGTGCATCCGTCGCCGAGAGCGCCCTTGGTGACGATCGTCACGACGTGGCCGGCCTCGTGGGCGTGGAGCGCCGCGGTGAGGCCGGCGATCCCCGATCCGACGACGACGACCTTCATCGCGCTCCTGCGGTCACCGGCGGCTTCGCCGCCAGCATCCGCTCCAGCGCCACGCGCGCCGGGTCGGCGACGTCGGCGGACACCGTGATCCGGTTCGGCGTGCGGCCGGCGACGAGCTCCTCGAGCACCCAGGCGAGGTAGCCGGGGTGGATGCGGTACATCGTCGAGCACGGGCAGACGACCGGGTCCAGACAGAAGATCTCGTGCTGCGGGTACTGCGCCGCGAGGCGTCGCACCAGGTTGATCTCGGTGCCGACGGCGAAGGTGGTGGGCTCGGTCGCCGCATCGATGGCGCGTCGGATGTACTCGGTGGAGCCGGCTTCATCGGCGGCGTCGACGACCTCCATCGGGCATTCGGGGTGCACGATGACCCGCACACCGGGGTGATCGGCGCGAGCCTGGTCGATCTGGCCGACGGTGAAGCGTCGGTGCACGGAGCAGAAACCGTGCCACAGGATCACGCGGGAGTCGGAGAGCTCGGCGGCCGATGAACCACCGAGCGGGCGCCGCGGATTCCACATCGGCATCTGCTCGAGCGGGACGCCCATCGCCTTCGCCGTGTTGCGTCCGAGGTGCTGGTCGGGGAAGAACAGCACGCGCTGTCCGCGCTCGAACGCCCACTCGAGGACGGTCTGCGCGTTGGACGAGGTGCACACGATCCCGCCGTGCCGCCCGACGAAGCCCTTGATCGCCGCCGAGGAGTTCATGTACGTGACGGGGATCACGGGGACGCGCCCCTCGGTATCGGGGGTGTCGAGGTCTCCGAGCACCTCGGCGAGCTGCTCCCAGCACTCCTCGACCTGGTCGATGTCGGCCATGTCGGCCATGGAGCATCCGGCGGCGAGGTTGGGCAGGATGACGGCCTGCTCCGGACCGGAGAGCAGGTCGGCGGTCTCGGCCATGAAGTGCACGCCGCAGAACACGATCGCCTCCGCATCCGCGCGGCCCTTCGCCGCGGTCGCGAGCTGGAACGAGTCGCCGACGTAGTCCGCGTGCTGCACGACCTCTTCGCGCTGGTAGAAGTGGCCCAGGATCACGACGCGGTCTCCGAGCGTCGCCTTCGCCGCGCGGATGCGCTCATCGAGCTCGTCCTCGCCGGCCTCCCGATACGCAGCGGGAAGCTCGCCCTGACGCGGAGAGCCCGTCGGGATGACGTCGCCCATCGATGAACCCGGCCCGTAGCCCGGTCGTGCGTCGAAGTCCCAGGGGCCCGCGGCGAGGTCGGTGGCGCAGGTGGCGTCGGTCGACGCTCCGCTGACGATCGCCTGGATCGCGTGGTCGACCGAGGCATCCAGCGGCGGGACGGCGGGAGCGGGTACGAAGGTGATGCTCATCGGGTGCTCGTTTCTTCGGGACCGAGCGGGCCGCGATCGGCCAGCTCGACATCGGTGTTGTCGCGGTACAGACGTGCAGGGCGGTGGCTTCCGGTGCGGAAGCGATCGGTGGGGAGCAGGTTGCCCGCGGCCTCGACCTGGCGGCGGAAGTTGGCGGGATCGAGGCTCCGCCCGAGGATCGACTCGTACGCCTCTCGCAGCTCGGCGAGCGTGAACTCCTCAGGGAGGAAGCCCTGGGCGACCCGGCTGTAGCCGACTTTGTTGCGCAGCCGCCACAGGGCGTACTCGATGATCTGGGCGTGATCGAACGCCAGCTGCGGCAGCTCGTCGATGTCGAACCACCGCACGTTCTCCGGAGCGTGACCGGATGCGCGGTGGGCGGCGCTCTGCGCTCTCACGTCGTCCTGCCGCAGAAGTGCCCAGTACACGATCGACACGACGCGGGTGGGGGAGCGGTCGACCGCCCCGAAGGCGTAGAGCTGTTCCAGGTAGCTGGGGGCGAGGCCCGTCGTCTCGGCGAGCGTGCGCGCCGCGGCGTCGACGGGCGATTCGGCGGGCGTGAGCCAACCGCCGGGGAGCGCCCACTGCTCTGAGAAGGGCTCACGCGTGCGCAGCACGAGGGGCAGGGCGAGGAGCGCGCGCCCTTCTTCCGTGCGTCGCAGCGTCAGGATGACCGTCGAGACGGCGACCCGGATGCCCTTGCTTTGAGTCATTAGTACCTTATCCTCTCCTGGACGATCTTAGTGTCATCGAGACCCTTAGTGCGCGCAGATGACGCGAATCGGCGTTGAGTCCGAAACGTTATCTGGGGAGCGGAGGGAGTCTTGTCCACCGAGGCAGGGTTTGTTAGGTTACTGTCCTAACAAACCCCTCGAGCGTGACCCTCCGGTCATCTCCGGGGGTCCACGAACCCCATCACCCGGGGTTCTGCCCCATCCGGGGCGATCCCTCCTGCAGTGCAGCACCGAGAGGAAACAACAGAAATGATCCGTAACGGAAGGCGCAAGATTGCGCTCACCGCGGTTGCCGGAGCATCCGTCCTCGCCCTGGGCCTCACCGCCTGCGGCGGCGGCAGCGACAGCGGCAACGCCGACGGCGACCGGGCCCTGCGAGTCTGGGCCGGCAGCCAGACCCCGATCACCGCGAACTACAACCCCTTCGCGCCGACCGTGCTCCATGGCGCGCTCGGACCGATCTACGAGCCGCTGTTCTTCTACAACAAGACGGCGGACTCCGAGCCCATCGGCCTGATCGGCGACTCGTTCGAGTACAACGAGGACGGCACGGTGATCACCATCACCATCAAGCCCGACCTCAAGTGGAGCGACGGTGAGCCGCTCACCGCCGAGGACGTGGCGTTCTCCTTCAACTACGAAGCCAACAACCCCGAGGGCAACGGTCTCGTCTCGGCGGAGGCCACCGACGACACCACGGTTGTCCTGACCTATTCGTCGGCGCAGTACACGACCGAGTTCCAGCGCCTCGGCTCGACCTACATCCTCCCCGAGCACATCTGGGCCGATGTCACCGACTTCGCGAACTTCGAGAACGAGGAGCCGGTCGGATCCGGCGCCTACGTCGTCGACAAGACCACGAGCGAGTCGTACACCCTCGTCGCGAACGAGAACTTCCGCGATGCGGACAAGCTCGGCATCAAGAAGGTGCAGTACATCGCGGTCGACAACAACCAGACCGCACAGGACCTGCTCGCCGCCGGCAAGCTCGACTGGGCGGGCATGTTCATCCCGAACCCGGACGACGTGACCTCCAACGGCAAGATCGACTGGATCAACACGCCGCAGGACCCGACGGTGCTGTACACCTGCTCCAACGCCGAGCTCGGGTGCACCGGACCGCAGACCGATGTGGCCGTGCGCCAGGCGCTCAACGTCGCGATCGACCGCGCCACCATCAAGGACAAGGCGTTCGTCGGCATGACGGGCGACATCTCGCCCGCCTACACGCTGCTCCCGCGTGACGAGAAGTGGCTCGCGGACCCCGCGAACGCCGTCAGCCCGCAGGAGGCGAACGTGGCGGAGGCCGAGTCGATCCTCGAGGCCGCCGGCTACACGAAGGGCTCGAGCGGCATCTACGAGAAGGGCGGCGTGCCGGTCGAGCTGACGCTCACCTCGGTCGACGGCTGGACCGACTACAACGACGCCGCGAAGCTGATCGCCGAGCAGGCGGAGGCGGCCGGCATCAAGATCACGACGTCGACCGTGCAGTGGCAGGAGTTCTCCGACTCGCGTCAGGGCGGCGACTACCAGCTGATCGTCGGCGGTGTCATCGGCACCTCCGTCGCGGACCCGTTCCAGATCTACCGCGACTGGTTCGGCGGCACCGCCGTCGAGTCCACGAGCCCGGTCGGCACCGAGATCCCCGCCGGTCGCTGGAACTTCAGCCGCTACAGCAACCCGACGGTCGACGCCGCCATCCAGGCCGCGGTCAGCACGAACGACGAAGCGACGAAGAAGGAGCTGTACGCGACGATCCAGACCGAGATCGTCCGTGACCTGCCCTACATCCCGCTCGTCGTCAACGCGACGCAGACCTTCTACAACACGCAGGACTACACGGGCTGGCCGACCGAGGACGACCTCTACGCCTTCCCGCCGTCCTGGGGCGCGATCGCGGCAGGGTACGTCCTGACGCAGCTGCAGCCGGCCAAGTAAGCGGAGAGGAGTCGGGGAAGAAGGAAGTCAGGAAACTGTGACATGAAGTTCTATGCACGAAGAATCGGGTTCTACGCGTTCACGCTCTGGGCCGCGATCTCCATCAACTTCCTTCTTCCCCGGCTCATGCCGGGGAACCCGGCGGACATCATGATCGCCAAGATGCAGCGGGCCGGCGGTGATGTCTCCGAGACCACCATCCGCAACATCAAGCTCCTGCTCGGTGGCGACGACTCGTCGCTCTGGGACCAGTACCTGGCGTACTGGGGGCGGATGTTCCAGGGAGACCTCGGGGTCTCGGTCACCAAGTTCCCCACACCCGTGACGGAGCTGATCGCCGCGGCACTGCCCTGGACGCTGATCCTCGTCGGCACGGCGACCGTCATCTCCTTCGTCCTCGGAGTCCTGCTCGGCGCCTGGGCGGGATGGAAGCGCGGAACCTGGGTCGATCACCTGATCCCCGCGACCACCGTCCTGCAGTCGATCCCGTACTTCTGGATGGCTCTGATCCTGGTCGCCGTGTTCGCGGTGGGCCTGGGCTGGTTCCCGATCTTCGGGGGCTACGACGTCTTCGACTTCCCGGATGGCCCCGAGCCGACCTGGGCCTTCTTCAGCGACGCCGTGGCGCACGCGTTCCTCCCGGCGGTCACGATCGTGATCAGCTCGGTCGGCGGGTGGATGTTCGGGATGCGCAACATGATGGTCTCCACGCTCGCCGAGGACTACGTGCTCACCGCCGAGGCGAAGGGACTGCGGCCCCGTCGCATCCTCACCACCTACGCGGCACGCAACGCGGCGATCCCGTCGATCGCGGGCTTCTCGATCACGCTCGGCTTCGTGGTCGCCGGCTCCATCGTCATGGAGCAGGTGTTCACCTACCCGGGTATCGGCAAGCTGATGTTCCAGGCCGTCACCAACAACGACTACGCACTGATGCAGGGACTCTTCCTCGTCATCACGATCACGGTGCTCGCCGCCAACTTCTTCATGGACCTCGTCTATGGCTTCATCGACCCGAGGGCTCGCCAGAATGTCTGACACGAAGAACCCGCTCCTGACACAGGAACCGCCCATCACGGCGCCGGCCAGCACGATCTCGCTGGCGACGCAGCAGGGACGCAGGCGCCGCCGCATCCTCCCGAGCACCTCGCCGAAGTTCATCGTGGGATCGATCCTGGTCCTCGCGATCGTGCTCTTCGCGATCATCGCGCCCTTCTTCACGCAGAATCCGCGCAGCACGGCGAACCCGGCGCTGCAGCCGCCGTCGGCCGAGCACTGGCTCGGCACGACGAAGCTCGGCAACGACGTGTTCGCACAGTTGGCGATCGGTGCTCAGGGGTCCCTGATGGTCGGCATCGTCGCCAGTTCGATCGCCATCGTGCTCTCGCTCCTGTTCGGCGTGCTGGCCGGCTATCTCGGCGGCTGGCGGGAAGACGGGCTCGCCCTCATCACGAACGTCATGATCGTGATCCCCGGCCTGCCGCTCGTGATGGTGATCGCCTCCTTCGTGCCTCAGCGCACCTGGCAGCTCGTCGCCATCTTCCTGGGCATCACGTCCTGGGCGGGCGCCGCCTACGTGCTGCGGCTGCAGACGCGCTCGCTGCGCACCCGCGACTACGTCTATGCGGCGAAGGTCGCGGGCGAGCGGTCGTTCCGAGTGATCCTCGTCGAGATCATGCCCAATCTGCTTCCGCTGCTCACCGCGCAGTTCCTCTTCGCGCTCATCTTCGCGATCCTGGGCGAGGCGGGGCTGTCGTATCTCGGACTCGGGCCGACCGACTCGATCACCTGGGGGACCATCCTCAATGACGCGCAGTCGGGCCAGGCTCTCGGACGCGGAGCATGGTGGTGGTTCATCCCGCCGGGGTTGATGATCGCCCTGCTGGGTGCGGGACTCGCGCTGATCAACTTCGCGATCGACGAGGTCATCAACCCGAAACTGCGCAACGCACCCGACGCCGCGCGCCGTGTGCGCAAGGCCGCGAAGACCAAGGGGGTCACCGCATGAGTGAGCCGGTGTTGTCGGCGCGGAATGTGTCGATCGAGTATGAGGTGGATCCGCCGGTGAGGGCGGTGCGTGATGTGTCGTTGACGTTGCATCGGGGGGAGATTCTGGGGTTGGCGGGGGAGTCGGGGTGTGGGAAGACGACTCTGGCGTATGGGATGAATCGGTTGTTGAAGGCGCCGGCGTTGATGACGGGTGGGGAGATCGTGTTCCATGACCGGGATGGTCATGACATTGATGTCGTGGGTTTGGGTGGGGAGGGTTTGCGGGCGTTCCGGTGGGACAAGATCTCGATGGTGTTCCAGGGGGCGATGAACTCGTTGAATCCGGTGATCAGTGTGAAGGCGCAGATCTTCGACATCTTCGACACGCATCGACCCGGTATGAGTAAGAAGGCGAAGACGGCGCGGGCGGAGGAGTTGTTGTCTTTGGTCGGTGTGGACCCTGTCCGTCTGACGAGTTTCCCGCATGAGCTTTCGGGTGGGATGCGGCAGCGGATGATGATCGCGATGGCTCTGGCGTTGGATCCGCAGGTGATGATCATGGATGAGCCGACGACGGCGTTGGATGTGGTGGTGCAGCGGGGGATCATCCGGGAGATCATGCGGTTGCGGGAGAAGTTGGGGTTCGCGGTGATCTTCATCACGCATGATCTGCCGATGTTGATCGAGATCAGTGATCGGATCGCGATCATGTTGCAGGGGCAGATCGTGGAGGAGGGGACGGCGGAGGAGATCTATCGGTCTCCGCAGCACGAGTACACGAAACGGTTGTTGTCGAGCTTCCCGTCGCTCAAGGGTGAGCGGGGCGACTTCGTCCGCACCGGTGTCAGCCAGGAGGGCGTCCGATGAGCACTCACACGACCACCACCGTGACCGGGACGGGCGTGCCGGAGCCGGCGCGGTTGGAGGCGCGGAATCTGGTGAAGGACTTCCATTTGCGGTCCGGGTTCCGCACGAGCGTTCTGCATGCGGTGAAGGATGTGTCGTTCACGCTCGAGGCGGGTAAGACGGTCGCTCTGGTGGGGGAGTCGGGGTCGGGGAAGTCGACGATCGCGCGGATGCTGATGAAACTGGAGACCCCCACCAGTGGGGAGATCTTGTTGGACGGGAAACCGTCGGGGACTCGGGGGCGGGCGCTGGGGCGGTATCGCGCGGATGTGCAGATGGTGTTCCAGGACCCGTTCGCGTCGTTGAACCCGTTCCACACGATCGTGCATCATCTGGAGCGGCCGATCCGTCTGCATCACCCGGAACTCAACGGCGGGCAGGTGCGCGAGCGGGCGGTGGAACTCCTGGAGCGGGTGCGGTTGACGCCGGGGGAGTCTTACGCCGAACGGCGCCCGCACGAGTTGTCGGGCGGGCAGCGTCAGCGTGTCGCGATCGCGCGGGCGTTGGCGCCGGGGGCGCGGTTCATCGTCGCGGACGAGCCGGTGTCGATGTTGGACGTGTCGATCCGGCTCGGGGTGTTGAACCTGCTCGCGGACCTGCAGCGCGAGGAGAACCTCGGCGTGCTCTACATCACGCACGACCTGGCCACGGCCCGCCACTTCTCCGATGAGATCATGGTGCTCTACAAGGGCGACGTCGTCGAACGCGGACCCGCAGACGAGGTCATCCTCAACCCGCAACACGACTACACCAAGACACTCCTCGGAGCCGCACCCGAACCCGACAACCTCGGCCGCCTCCGCGACGAAGTCCGCACCGAACTCGGCATCGCGCACTGACGGGCTCGCCCGTCCATCCCGTTCGCCCCCGTCGCGGTGCCGGCCCCGGAACGGGGGAAGGCACCCGCTACACTGAGACCACAACTGAAGACAGGCCGAATGACCCACGCGGGAGAGCCCCGGCGAACGCAGCCGGGCACCGAAGGAGCAAGCCTCCCCGCCAATCTCTCAGGTACGCGTACCGCGCGGTTCCGGCCACTCTGAAAAGCGATCCCGCCTCGTGCGGATCCGCCGACGGTGAAAGCCCCGCCTCTGCGCACGGGTGAAGCTCTCAGGCCCATGACAGAGGGGGAGTTCCGAGGAGCGGCGCCGCCGCCGTTCCGCCCGACACAGCCCGGGAGAACTCCATGTCCGACCCCCGCTACACCCCGCTGCGCGAACGCCATGAGGCGCTCGGTGCATCGTTCACCGACTTCGGCGGCTGGCAGATGCCGGTGCGCTACACCTCCGACCTCGCCGAGCACCACGCAGTGCGCCGGACCGCCGGCATCTTCGACATCTCGCACATGGCGGAGTTCCTGGTGACCGGTGAGTCGGCAGCAGCCTTCCTCGATTACGCTCTCGCCGGCCGCATCTCGGCGATGCCCGTCGGTAAGGCGAAGTACTCGCTGATGCTCGCGGAGAACGGGGGCATCGTCGACGATGTCATCGCGTACCGGCTGGCCGAGGACCGCTACCTGGTGATCGCGAACGCCGGCAATCGGGGCTTCGTCGATTCGGCGTTCGCGAGGCGCGTCCGTGACTTCCCATCGCTCATCGAGCGCGAGCTTCCCCCGCGCGCGCCGGGCGAGGAGCGCAGCTTCGCCGGCTTCCTCGGGGATCGAGGAGTCGACGTCGAAGACGTGTCCGACTCCTTCGCGCTCATGGCCGTGCAGGGTCCGAACGCCGAGGCCATCCTCGCAGCGACAGGCGCCATCACCGATGTCAGCATCCCCTGGGCCGAGCAGAAGTACTACGCCTGGGCGTCGGCGAACTTCGCCGGCAAGCCGCTGGTCCTCGCCCGCACCGGGTACACCGGGGAAGACGGCTTCGAGCTTCTCGTCTCGACCGACGACGCGGCCGCCCTCTGGGATGAGCTGCTCGCAGCCGGCGAACCCCACGGTCTCGTCCCGGCCGGCCTCGCCGCGCGCGACACCCTGCGCCTCGAGGCGGGGATGCCCCTCTACGGGCACGAGCTGAGCCTCGAGACTCTGCCGGCGCAGGCGGGCCTCGGTCGCGTCGTCGTGACCGCCAAGGAGCAGTTCGTCGGCAAGGAGGCACTCTCCACCGCTGCCGAGTCTGGCGGAGCATCCGAAGTCCCCGTCCTGGTCGGGCTCGTCGCCGAGGGCAAGCGGGCCGGACGCGCCGGGTATGCCGTCGTTGACGCCGACGGAGCGGCTCTCGGAGAGATCACCAGCGGCGCTCTGAGCCCGACCCTCGGTCATCCGATCGCGATGGCCTACGTGCATCCTTCTTCCGCCGAGGAGGGAACCGAAGTATTCCTTGATGTGCGGGGGACCAGGATCCCCGCGACCGTGACCGCCCTGCCTTTCTACCGGAGGACCAAATGACCGACCTCGCAGCCCTCAGCTACACCGAAGAGCACGAGTGGATCGCCGCCGACGGCGACACCGTGACCATCGGCATCACCGATTACGCCGCCGAGAAACTGGGCGACGTGGTGTTCGTCGAGCTCCCCGCCGTCGGCACCGAGATCACCGCAGGGGCGGTCGTCGGCGAGATCGAATCGACCAAGTCGGTCGGTGAGCTCTACGCCCCCGTCACCGGCACCGTCGTCGAGATCAACGACGCCGCCGTCGACGACCCGTCGCTCGTCAACGCGGCGCCGTTCGAGGGCGGATGGCTGCTCAAGGTCAGCGTCGCAGCCGGCGCGCTCGACGGACTGCTCGACCGCGACGCCTACGTCGCACTCACGGAGGGCTGATCCACCAGTGGTCACTTTCGCCGATCGTCACATCGGACCCACGGACGCCGCCCAGCACACGATGCTCCGTGCGCTCGGCATTGACGCCTCCGCGGCGGGTGATGCGCTGAGCTCCGTCGAAGCGCTGATGCGCCAGGCCGTGCCCGCATCGATCTACACCGGACCGTCGACGGATGCCGTGTCCTCGCGCATCCCGGCCGCGGCGAGTGAGACCGAGGCTCTCGCCGAGCTGCGGACGCTCGCCTCGCGCAACACGGTGAACCGACCGATGATCGGCCTCGGCTACCACGGCACCATCACCCCGCAGGTGATCCAGCGCAACGTGCTGGAGAATCCCTCCTGGTACACCGCGTACACGCCGTACCAGCCGGAGATCTCGCAGGGGCGCCTGGAGGCGCTCATCAACTTCCAGACCATGGTCGCCGAGCTCACCGGGCTCACCACGGCCAACGCGTCGATGCTCGACGAGTCGACGGCCGTCGTCGAGGGCATGCTGCTCGCTCGGCGCGCCTCGAAGTCCGGGTCCAACGTGTTCGCGGTCGACTCGGATGCGCTCCCGCAGACCAGGGCCATGCTCGCCACCCGTGCGGAAGCCCTGGGCATCGAGCTCGCCTCGGTCGACTTCGCCGCGGGCGAGGAGCTGCCCGCCGAGCTGTTCGGCGTCTTCGTGCAGTACCCCGGCGCATCGGGGCGGGTCTGGGACCCGTCCGCCGTCTTCGACGCGGCTCACCTCGCCGGCGGTCTCGCCGTCGCCTCTGCCGATCTGCTCGCCCTCACACTGATCGCATCGCCCGGTTCGCTCGGTGCAGACGTCGCGGTCGGCACCACGCAGCGGTTCGGAGTCCCGATGGGCTTCGGCGGCCCGCACGCCGGCTACATGGCGGTCCGCGCCGGCCTCGAGCGCCAGCTCCCCGGGCGACTCGTCGGCGTCTCGATGGACGCCGACGGGAAGCCGGCGTACCGACTCTCGCTGCAGACGCGCGAGCAGCACATCCGCCGCGAGAAGGCGACCTCGAACATCTGCACCGCCCAGGTGCTGCTGGCCGTCATGGCGTCGATGTACGCGGTGTACCACGGTCCCGACGGGCTCCGTGCGATCGCGTCGGAGGCGGCGACGAAGGCCGCGCTGCTGCGCGACTGGCTGGCCGAGGCGGGTGCCCAGGTCGTGCACGATTCGTTCTTCGACACCCTCACCGTTCGGGTTCCCGGACGCGCGGCCGAGTTCGCCGCGCAGGCGCGTGACGGCTACGGCATCCTGCTTCGCGTCGCGGACGCCGACACGATCGGGATCTCGGTCGACGAGACGACCACGGTGACCGAGCTGCACCAGGTCGCGATGGTCTTCGGCGGTGCGCAGGAGCGGGTGTTCGGCTTCGCCGACGGCTCGAACGCACTGCCCGAGGCTCTGCACCGCCAGGACGACTACCTCACGCATCCCGTCTTCCACTCGCACCGGAGCGAGACCGCCATGATGCGGTATCTGAAGAGCCTCTCCGACCGCGACTACGCACTCGATCGCGGCATGATCCCGCTGGGCTCCTGCACGATGAAGCTCAATGCGGCCACCGAGATGGCAGCCATCACGTGGCCGGAGTTCGCCGGCATCCACCCGTTCGCGCCGGCGGCAGACGTGGCGGGCTACCTGGAGCTCATCGATCAGCTCGAGGGCTGGCTCGCCGAGGTCACCGGGTACGACGCCGTCTCCCTGCAGCCGAACGCGGGTTCGCAGGGCGAGCTCGCCGGCCTGCTCGCGATCCGCGGCTACCACCACGCGAACGGCGACGAGCACCGCACGGTGTGCCTGATCCCGTCGTCGGCGCACGGCACGAACGCGGCATCCGCGGTGCTCGCCGGCATGAAGGTCGTCGTCGTCGCGACCGACGAGCTCGGCAACGTCGACCTCGACGACCTGCGCGCGAAGATCGCCCAGCATGCTGACGTGCTCTCGGCCCTGATGATCACCTACCCCTCCACGCACGGCGTGTACGAGGAGCAGGTCGTGGAGATCACGTCCGCCGTGCACGGCGCGGGCGGGCAGGTCTACGTCGACGGCGCGAACCTCAACGCCCTGCTCGGCTACGCGCGCTTCGGAGACCTCGGCGGCGACGTCTCGCACCTCAACCTGCACAAGACGTTCGCCATCCCGCACGGCGGCGGCGGTCCCGGTGTCGGGCCCGTTGCGGCGAAGGCGCATCTCGCCCCGTTCCTGCCCTCGCACCCGCTCGCGCAGAGGGCCGAGCACTTCGGCGGCCACACGTTCGACGGCGGAGTCATCTCGGCCGCGCCCTACGGATCCGCGGGCATCCTGCCGATCTCGTGGGCCTACGTGCGCATGATGGGCCCCGACGGACTGCGACGGGCAACCGCAGCGGCCGTGCTCTCGGCGAACTACATCGCCGAGCGCCTGAGCGCACACTTCCCGGTGCTGTACACCGGCGAGAACGGCCGGGTGGCGCACGAGTGCATCCTCGACCTGCGTCCGCTCAAGGAGGCCACCGGCATCACCGTCGACGACGTCGCCAAGCGCCTCATCGACTACGGGTTCCACGCGCCGACCATGTCGTTCCCGGTCGCCGGCACGTTGATGGTCGAGCCGACGGAGTCGGAGGACCTCGACGAGATCGAGCGCTTCATCGAGGCGATGATCATGATCAAGGCGGAGGCCGACGCGGTGGCGGCAGGACGCTGGCCCGCCGAGGACAACCCGCTGGTGCACGCACCGCACACCGCGGTCTCCCTGATCGCGGGGGAGTGGAGCCACGCATACTCCCGAGAGGATGCCGCGTACCCCGTGCACAGCCTGATCGCCGGCAAGTACTGGCCTCCGGTGCGCCGGATCGACCAGGCCTACGGTGACCGCAACCTCGTGTGCGCCTGCCCGCCCGTGGAGGCTTTCGCCTGAGCTGCGTGCTCGTCTGCGCAACCGGCGCCGCGCTTCCGTGCAGGAGGCCCGGCGCCGGTCGCGTTTCCCTGTGTTTCGCAGATGTTTCGGATGATCACCACTCAGTAACAGTTCGTTAGCTGAGGACGGCGCTCGCGAAGCCGCGGGTTACGCTCAGGTATCCCTGCGTGCTCGATGGTGAGCGTGCAGACTCAGCACTGTCCACAGGAGGACGAAAAGTGAAAAGAAACAGGACTGCCCTCGCGGGCACCGCTCTGCTTGCCGTCGGCGCGATCGCTCTCGCCGGCTGCGCATCCGGCGGCGACAACGGCAGTGGCGAAGAAGGCGGCGAAGCGTCGACCGGAATCGTCACGGTTCAGAGCAACGAGCCCCAGAACCCGCTCCTCCCGGCCGTGACCAACGAGGTCGGCGGCGGACTCGTTCTGCAGAACATCTTCGCCGGGCTGGTCTACTACGAAGCCGATGGCGCACTCGCCAACGACCTCGCCGACTCGATCGAGTCGGACGACAACCAGACCTGGACCATCAAGATCAAGGAAGGCGAGGAGTTCAGCGACGGCACCCCCGTGACCGCTGACTCCTTCGTCGAGGCGTGGCAGTACGCGGCGTCCGACCCCGCCTTCGAGAACCAGTGGTGGTTCGCGAACTTCTCCGGCTACAGCGCCGACGCCGTGAAGGAAGACTCCCTCGCGCTCGAGGTCGTCGACGACACGACCTTCACCGTCGAGCTCGCCGCCCCGCAGTCGGACTTCCCGACCACGCTCGGCTACCAGGTGTTCGCACCGCTGCCCGAGTCGTTCTTCGAGGACCCCGAGGCCTTCGGCCAGGCTCCCGTCGGAAACGGCCCGTACGTCCTGGACAAGTGGGAGCACGACTCCGTGATCTCGCTGCTTCCGAACGAGAGCTACGACGGTCCCCGTAAGGCGCAGAACGGCGGGGTCGACCTCGTCAGCTACGCCACCGCCGAGGCCGCTTACACCGACCTGCTCTCGGACAACCTCGACGTGATCAACCCCGGCGTGCCGCCGACGGCTCTGGCCACGTACAAGGATGACCTGGGCGACCGTGCCGTCGACCAGCCGGCCGCGATCTGGGAGGGTCTGACCATCCCCGCGCGTCTCGCACACTTCGGCAACGACGAAGAGGGCAACCTGCGTCGTCAGGCCATCTCGTACGCGATCGACCGCGAGGAGATCACCGACGTGATCTTCGAGGGCACCCGTACGCCGGCCGTCGACTACACCTCGCCGGTCATCGCGGGCTGGAACGACGAGATCGCCGGCTCCGAGGTCACGCACGCCGACGCCGCCAAGGCGAAGGACCTGTGGGCTCAGGCCGACGCCATCTCCCCGTGGAGCGGCACGTTCACCATCGCGTACAACGCCGACGGCGGACACCAGCCGTGGGTCGACGCGGTCTCCAACCAGATCAAGAACACGCTGGGCATCGACGCCGCCGGTCAGTCCTTCCCCGACCTGGCGACGCTCCGCGAGGAGATCAAGAACCGCTCGCTGAACGCCGCGACGCGTTCGGGCTGGCAGTTCGACTACCCGGGTGCCTACAACATCCTGGGCGCGCTGTTCATCACGGGTGCCGGTTCCAACGACGGCGACTACGCGAACGCCGAGTACGACAAGCTCGTGCAGGAAGGTTCCACGGCACCGTCCGTCGAGGAGGGCAATAAGCTCTTCGAGCAGGCACAGGAGGTCCTGTTCAAGGACCTGCCCGTCCTGCCCCTCTGGTACCGCTCGACCAATGCCGGTTTCTCCACGCTCGTCGACAACGTCGAGTACGGCTGGGACAGCTGGCCGATCGTGTACGAGATCACCAAGGCCGGCGAGTAACACTCCCGCTCTGATCTGAACCCGCCGTGCGGGGCGATGCGTCAGCGTCGCCCCGCACGGCGCGGTTCGGTTCGCGCTATGACTGCCTACATCATCCGTCGCCTGCTCCAGGCGATACCCGTCTTCCTCGGGGCGACCTTCCTGATCTTCTCGATGGTCTTCCTGCTTCCCGGCGACCCGATCCTCGCTCTGTTCGGTGACAAGACACCGACCGACGCGCAGTACGCCGCCCTCCAGGCCCAGTACCACCTGGACCAGCCGTTCTTCACGCGCTACCTGATCTACCTCGGCGACCTGTTCCGAGGCGACCTCGGCACGACCTTCCGCGGCCAGAGCGTCAACGAGATCCTCGCGGCGAAGTTCCCGGTGACTCTGCGTCTCGCCCTGCTCGCGATCGTCATCCAGCTGCTCTTCGGAGTGGTCGTCGGTCTCATCTCCGGTCTGCGCAAGAACAGCCTGTTCGACCACGCCTCGATGCTGGTGAGCCTCCTGCTCATCTCGATCCCGGTGTTCGTCCTGGCCTTCATCGCGCAGTACTTCCTCGCCATCGAACTGCATCTGTTCCGCCCGACGGTGGGCAGAGGCGCGCCCTGGTCGGATCTGATACTCCCGGCGATCGTGCTCGCGGCGCTGAACTTCGCCTACGTCGTCCGGCTCACCCGCAACTCGGTCATCGAGACGCGGCAGCAGGACTTCGTGCGGATGGCGTTCGGCAAGGGCCTCCCCACGCGGCGCGTCATCCCGGTGCACGTGCTGCGCAACTCGCTCATTCCCGTCACGACGAACCTCGCTGCCGACTTCGGCATCCTGATCGTCGGTGCCACCGTCACCGAGGGTGTGTTCAACGTGCCCGGTATCGGCAATGAGCTCTTCAAGGCCATCAACCAGCACGACGGACCGGAGATCGTCTCGATCGTCACGGTGCTCGTCGTGATCTACGTCCTGGTCAACCTGTTCATCGACCTGCTCTACGGTGTGCTCGACCCGAGGATCCGCTATGTCCGATAAGCCGTCCGTCCGCCGCATGGCGCATTATGTGGCCGAGTCCGACGAGGGCGGCCTCGGTGCCGTCGACGCCGTCCGCGTCAGTGAGCGCAAGAGCAACCTGTGGCTCGATGCGTGGCGCGACCTCCGTGGTCGCTGGATGTTCTGGACCGCCGGCGTCTTCGTCGTGATCCTGGTCATCGTCGCCTCGTTCCCCGATCTGTTCGCTCCGGTCGACCCGTTCGCCTGCTCGCTGTCCGACTCGAACGCCGGTCCTCGTGAGGGGCATCCGTTCGGGTTCAACTTCCAGGGCTGCGACGTGTACTCGCGCGTCGTGCACGGGGCGGGCACCTCGCTGTCCGTCGGCATCCTGGTGACGATCATCATCGCCGCCATGGGAATCGTGATCGGCGCGTTCGCCGGCTTCTTCGGAGGCTGGATCGACTCGCTGCTCATGCGCATCGGCGACATGTTCTTCGCGATCCCCTACGTGCTGGCCGCGGTCGTGATCATGTCGATGTTCCTGGACAACCGGAACATCCTCGTGGTCTCCCTCGCCATCGGCTTCTTCGGATGGCCGGCGGTGGCGCGCATCCTGCGCGCCGAGATCCTGCGCGTGCGCTCCGCGGACTACGTGATGGCATCCGAGGCGCTCGGGGTCTCCCGGGTGCGGACGATGTTCTCGCACGTCATGCCGAACTCGATCGCCCCGGTGATCGTGCTGAGCACCGTGGGTCTGGCTGCCGCCATCACAGCGGAGGCGACCTTGTCCTTCCTGGGCGTCGGCCTGCCGCCTTCGTTCATCTCCTGGGGCAATGACATCGCGCAGGCGCAGATCCGTCTGCGCACCGACCCGATGCCCCTGATCTATCCGTCGATCGCTCTCTCCCTCACCGTGCTGTCGTTCATCATGCTCGGCGAGACGGTGCGAGATGCGCTCGACCCGAAGGCGAGGGCACTGCGATGACCGCCGACTACAACCCCGACGTCCCCCTGCTCTCGGTCGAGAACCTCGAGGTCGCGTTCAAGACACAGGACGGCTTCGTCCCTGCGGTCCGCGGCGTCAGCTTCGACATCTACCCGGGCGAGACGATGGCGATCGTCGGTGAGTCCGGTTCGGGCAAGTCGACGACCGCGCACGCGATCATCAACCTGCTGCCCGGCAGCGGGAAGGTCACGGGTGGCGCCGTCAAGTTCGAGGGTCGCGACCTGACGAAACTCGGACGCTCCGAGATCGAGCATGTGCGCGGCAACCTCATCGGCCTGGTTCCCCAGGACCCGATGAACAGCCTCAACCCCGTGCATCGCATCGGCTTCCAGGTCGAGGAGACCATCCTCGCCAACGGGCAGGCCGATGGACGCAAGGCCGCACGCAAGCAGGCGATCCAGGTGCTGAAGGAGGCGGGACTGGCGGATGCCGATCGGCGTCTTCGGCAATTCCCGCACGAGTTCTCCGGCGGCATGCGTCAGCGGGTGCTCATCGGCATCGGGCTGTCGTCCGATCCGAAGCTGCTCATCGCCGACGAGCCCACCAGCGCGCTCGACGTCACCGTGCAGAAGCGGATCCTCGATCACCTCGACACCCTCACGAAGGAGCGCAACACCGCGGTCCTGTTCATCACCCACGACCTCGGCCTCGCCGCGGAGCGGGCGGAGAACCTCGTCGTGATGCACCGCGGACGCATCGTGGAGTCGGGCCCTGCGCTCGAGATCCTCCAGAATCCGCAGCATCCGTACACGCAGCGACTGGTCGCAGCGGCGCCGAGCCTGGCGTCGAAGCGCATCCAGACCGCGGTGTCCGGAGAGGTGGACCCTCTCGCCGAGGTGCTCACGGAGGCCACGGGGACGGTCGACCTCGCGTCGATCGCCCATACCGAGGTCGTCCCCGCTGAGCCGGTCATCGAGTTCCGCGATGTGACGAAGGTCTACCGCATCCGGGGGAACGGCTTCCGCTCCAGTGACTTCACGGCGGTCGACAAGATGTCGTTCCAGGTGCCCAAGGGCTCCACGATGGCGATCGTGGGCGAATCGGGTTCCGGCAAGTCGACCGCCGCCAAGATGCTGCTGCGGCTGGAGACGAAGACGTCGGGATCGATCCTCGTGAACGGTCGGGACACCGACACGCTCTCGCGGCCCGAGCTCCAGGCGCTGCGTCGCCAGATGCAGCCGGTGTTCCAGGACCCGTACGGGTCTCTGGATCCGCTCCACAACATCGGCAACACGGTGGCGGAGCCGCTGCGGGTGCACGGTGTCGGCGACACCGCCTCGCGTCGCAAGCGCGTCCTCGAGGTGCTCGACCAGGTGGCGCTGCCGTCGAGCGTGGCGGAGCGGTATCCGAATGAGCTCTCGGGCGGTCAGCGTCAGCGCGTCGCCATCGCCAGGGCCCTCGCGCTCAAGCCGGAGATCGTCGTCCTCGACGAGGCCGTGTCGGCGCTGGACGTGCTGGTGCAGGCACAGGTGCTGAATCTGCTCGCCGAACTCCAGTCCGAGCTCGACCTGACGTATCTGTTCATCACCCACGACCTCGCGGTCGTGCGAGTGATCGCGGATCGGGTCTGCGTGATGGAGCAGGGGCGCGTCGTCGAGCACGGCACGGTCGACGACATCTTCGCGAACCCGCAGGAGGAGTACACGGAGCGTCTGCTCCAGGCGATCCCCGGCGCATCGATCGCCCTCGGCGGTCATCGAGAGTGATGACCGACGACAGGTCGGAGGGCGTGCGGACGTTCCGCGCGCCCTCCGGCCCCGCCGCTCTGGTGATCGGGGCCGCGCTGGCCCTGTTCCTGCTGGGCGATGCCGTCCTGCGCGCCGGTTGGGGCCAGATGCTGCTCCTGGCGCCGTGGGTGCTGCTGGTGCTCTGGCTCGTGTACGTGAACTCGTTCGCATCCTCCGTGCGCATCGACGATGACGGAGTCACCGTCCAGAACCTCCTCCGGCGCATCGAGTTCGGATGGCAGCGCGTGCGCGCCGTCGACCTGCGCTGGCAGCTGGTCTTCTCCCTCGACGACGGCAAGGATCTCTCCTGCTACGGCGGTCCTGCCAAGGCCGGTCCGGTCCGGATGCCGTCGCGCGGCGACGCGGAGGAGAAGGTGCCTGCCGGCATCCGCGCCCTCACCGAGATCGAAGAACGGTGGCAGGCGGCGCCGGACACGGCCGATGCCCCGATCCGCCGCAGCTGGGACCGTCCTGCGACGATAGCGCTGGTCGTGATCGTCGTGTGGGCTGTCCTCGCGATCCTCATCGCGAACGCGGGCTGAGCGCGGTCGTCCCTGCGGTGGAGCTCCGCTCAGCCGGGGAGGCCGAACAGGTCGGGCCAGGTCGCCGCCGCCCACGGGTAGCCCACGAACGCGGTCGCATCGATCAGGAAGTGCGCCACGAGGAACGGCATGAGGCGACCCGTGCGCTGGTAGAGCCAGCCGAACAGCAGACCCATCGCAAGATTGCCGATGAACGCGGGGTAGCCCTGGTACAGGTGGTAGCTCGCGCGCAGGACGGATGTCGCGATGATGATCGGCCAGGGGCCCCAGCCGAGCTGCCGGAGTCGGGTGAACAGGTAACCGAGCAGGATGAACTCCTCCTGCAGGGCCGCGCGTGCCGCAGCCAGCAGCAGGACCGGCACGGTCCACCAGTAGGTGTCGAGTCCCGCCGGGTCTATCGCGACGGTCAGACCCAGCGCGCGCCCGCCGAGATAGAGCGCGAGACCGGGGATGCCGATCGCCAGGACGAGGAGGATGCCGCGCCCCGCGTCCCGTGCGACTCCGGTGCCGTCGAGACCGAGTCGTTCGAGGTGCGGTCGGCGGGACTGCCAGAGCAGGAAGCACACCAGGAGCACCGGGACGATCGAGAATCCGATCGCGAGCACCTGGTAGATGAGGTCGAACACCTCGCGGTCGCTGCGTGAGGGGTTGAGCTTCGCCACCTGGTCGGCGATGGGCACCGTGTCGGTGAGGCGGTAGGCGAGCTGAACGATCGCGTACACGGCCGACTGGCCGAGGCCGAGCGCGAGGACGATGGCGATCTCCCACCACAGCCGCGCGCGAGAGGGGGCGGGGGAGGTGTCGGGGAGGACTCCCGGAGCCTGCGGATGGGTCACGATCTCGATGCTACGACCCGTATTCAGGAACAAGCCCTGAGCTTGCGTTATCCTGGAACGTCGGCTTCCCGGCAACATCCCACATCTTTTAGGACACCTGCATGGCGCACGCCCTCCGTTCTGACCTCCGCAACGTCGCAATCGTCGCCCACGTCGACCACGGCAAGACGACCCTCGTCGACGCCATGCTGCGTCAGACGGGCTCCTTCGGCGAACACGCTCACGTCGATGAGCGCGCCATGGACTCGAACGACCTGGAGCGTGAGAAGGGCATCACGATCCTCGCCAAGAACACGGCGATCACCTACAAGGGCAAGCACGCCCACGGCAAGGAGATCACGATCAACGTGATCGACACCCCCGGCCACGCCGACTTCGGTGGCGAGGTCGAGCGCGGCCTCTCCATGGTCGACGGTGTCGTGCTCCTGGTCGACGCGAGCGAGGGCCCGCTGCCGCAGACCCGCTTCGTGCTGCGCAAGGCGCTCGAGTCCAAGCTTCCGGTCATCCTGCTGGTCAACAAGACCGACCGCCCCGACGCGCGCATCGCAGAGGTCGAGGAAGAAGCGCACGACCTGCTGCTGGGTCTCGCCTCCGACCTGGTCGACGATGTGCCCGACCTCGACGTCGACGCGCTGCTCGACGTGCCGGTGGTCTACGCCTCCGGTCGTGCCGGTGCGGCGTCGCAGAACCGCCCGGCCGATGGCTCGCTGCCCGACAACGATGACCTCGAGCCGCTGTTCGAGGCGATCCTCGAGCACGTCCCCGCGCCGTCCTACGACGACGAGCACCCTCTTCAGGCCTGGGTCACGAACCTCGACTCCAGCCCGTTCCTCGGCCGCCTCGCACTGCTTCGCGTCTTCAACGGCACCCTGAAGAAGGGCCAGACCGTCGCCTGGGTCCGAGCCGACGGCACGCACCAGAACGCGCGCATCACCGAGCTCCTCAAGACCCGCGCGCTCGAGCGCTACCCCGCTGATTCCGCAGGCCCCGGCGACATCGTCGCGATCGCGGGCTTCGAGAACATCACGATCGGCGAGACCATCGCCGACCCCGAGGACGTGCGTCCGCTGCCGGCCATCACGGTCGACGACCCCGCCATCTCGATGACCATCGGCACCAACACCTCGCCGCTCATGGGCAAGGTCAAGGGCCACAAGCTCACCGCTCGCATGGTCAAGGACCGTCTCGACAAGGAGCTCATCGGAAACGTGTCGCTCAAGGTCGTCGACATCGGACGACCGGATGCCTGGGAGGTGCAGGGCCGCGGAGAGCTGGCTCTCGCCATCCTCGTCGAGAACATGCGCCGTGAGGGCTTCGAACTCACCGTCGGCAAGCCGCAGGTGGTCACGAAGAAGATCGACGGCAAGACCTACGAGCCCTTCGAGCACCTCACGATCGACACTCCCGAGGAGCACCTCGGCGCGATCACGCAGCTGCTCGCGAACCGCAAGGGCCGCATGGAGAACATGACGAACCACGGCACCGGCTGGGTGCGCATGGAGTTCATCGTCCCGTCGCGCGGCCTGATCGGATTCCGGAGCGAGTTCCTGACCACGACTCGCGGCACCGGCATCGCGAACGCGATCTCGCACGGCTACGAGCCGTGGGCGGGCTCCATCACGACGCGTCAGAACGGCTCGATCGTCGCAGACCGTCAGGGCGTCGTCACCCCGTTCGCCATGATCGCCCTGCAGGAGCGCATGTCGTTCTTCGTGCAGCCCACGCAGGAGGTCTACGAGGGAATGGTCATCGGCGAGAACTCCCGTGCCGACGACATGGACGTGAACATCACCAAGGAGAAGAAGCTCACCAACATGCGTGCGGCGAGCTCCGACACCTTCGAGTCGATGACGCCGCCGCGCCAGCTCACCCTGGAGGAGAGCCTCGAGTTCGCCCGCGACGACGAGTGCGTCGAGGTGACCCCGGAGGTCGTCCGCATCCGCAAGGTGAACCTCGACGCGAACACCCGTGCGCGTGAGACCGCTCGCCTGAAGCGTCAGGACGCGAACGTCTGAGTCCAGACTCGGAGACGCTCCGAGTGAGAGGGCCTCGTGCCGCCGAAGAGGGCGCACGGGGCCCTCTTCTCATGTAAATCCCAGGTGAGGTATGGTTTTCGTTCAGGTTCATGGTTCAGAGTGGGTCACTTGCGCCTGGGACGAGCTCCCGATGAGTCTCCTGCGAGGGCGTACGACCACCCGAAAGTCGAACCCATGCTTCAGAAGACCCGTGCGCTTCGGCGCGCTTCCGCGGCGGCATCCGCCCGCACCGCGGCCCACCGCCCCATGACCATCCTCGGCGTCGCATCGGCCACGCTCGTCGGCATCACCCTGAGCGTCGGCCTCGCCTCCACTCCCGCAGTGGGCGCCATCAACGCCGCCTCCGCCGTCACCGCTCCCGCTCTGGCCGGCGCCGAGCCGCTGGCGCAGATCGCGGAAGACGCGTCCGCGACCCTGACGCAGGCGAAGGGTGCCGTCGCGGCGGCGGAGACCCTGAGGTCCGAGGTCGTCGCCTCCGGACTCGATGTCGGCGCGGTGACATCCGTCGACACCTCCGACCTCGAGAACGATATCGAGAAGCTCGACGACATCGATGTGACACCGGCGCTTCTGGTCGGCGTCCTCGCCGACAAGGCGGAGGAGGAGACGGCGGATGTCGTCGCCGACACCGAAGAGCTTCGGGGTGCGCTCACAGCCGCGCAGGAGAAGCAGGCCGCGGAGGAGGCCGCCAGGATCGCGGCGGAGCAGGCGGCGGCGCAGGCCGCAGCGGAGCAGCAGGCGGCCGCCGCGCTGGCCGCGGCCAACACCCCCGAGGGGGCCAAGGCGTCCGCGCAGCAGATCATGTCGAGCACCTACGGATGGGGCGGCGATCAGTTCTCCTGCCTGAACTCCCTCTGGAACAAGGAGTCCGGCTGGAACTACCAGGCCTACAACCCGAGTGGAGCCACCGGCATCCCGCAGGCTCTGCCCGGCGGCAAGATGGCGTCCGCCGGTTCCGATTGGCAGACGAACGCGGCCACCCAGGTCGCCTGGGGTCTCGGATACATCTCGTCGGTGTACGGCACGCCGTGCAGCGCGTGGTCGCATTCTCAAGCCATGAACTGGTACTGACGCCGGTGGTGCCGCTGAGGATCCTGTAGCCGGAGGCGGTCGTCGAGCGCTACGGTGACTCTGACGGCTGGGGGCGTCACGGATCCGAGGAGGAGATGTGCTCGACCCGGCGGCGTGGAGCGATGTTCCGCAAGAGGTGTCCACCGGCACTCTGCCGGGGTGGGATCGCGTCGAGGAGATCCTGCGCCACGCGCACTCCCGCTATGCGGGGGAGCGCGCGGGCAGCGTCGCCGACTACATCCCCGTGCTCGCGGAGGCGGACCCGGAGCTCTTCGGTCTGGCGGTGATCGAGGTCGGGGGCGGGCTGCACGACGCCGGCGATGCCCTGCACCCCTTCTCCATCCAGTCGATCTCGAAGATGTTCGTCTACGCCCTGGCGATCCAGGAGCATGGCCACGAGCGGGTGCGAGAGATCGTCGGCGTGAACAACACCGGCCTCGCTTTCAACTCCGTGATGGCTCTGGAGCTGAACGACGGCCATCCGATGAACCCGATGGTCAATGCGGGGGCCATCGCGACGACGGCGCTCATGCCGGGGAGGACCGCCGTCGAGCAGTGGGAACGCCTTCGGGAGGGCCTCTCGGCGTTCGCCGGGCGGCCGCTGAGCCTCGACGGCGTCGTCTACGCGTCGGAAGCGGAGACGAATGACCGCAATCGCGCACTCGGGCGCCTGCTGCGCAGCTACGGGCGGCTGACCGGAGACCCCGATGAGGTCGTCGATGTCTACACGCGCCAGTGCGCTCTGAGCGTGACGGCTCATGATCTCGCCGTGATGGGGGCGACCCTCGCCGACGGGGGAGTGAATCCGGTCACGGGTGAGCGAGTGGTCTCGGAAGAGGTGTGCCGAGACACTCTCGCCGTCGTCGCGTCGACCGGGCTGTACGAACGATCGGGCGACTGGCTGTTCGAGATCGGACTCCCCGCGAAATCGGGTGTCGCGGGAGGCATCGTCGCGATCGCCCCGGGCAAGGGCGCGGTGGCGGGCTTCTCGCCCCGTCTCGACGAGGCCGGCAACTCCATCCGATCGCAGATGGCCATCGGCTACCTGTCGCGCGTGCTGGGGCTGAACCTCTTCGCCTCCGCCCCGGCGCACCGCAGTGCCTCCACACCCGCCCTCTCATCCGCACCGCAGGAGCAGCCATGACCCAGACGCAGCAGAACCCGGCCAAGACCTCGTGGCTGCCGATGGTCAGTCTGTTCTTCGCGCAGGTGCTGATGTCGTTCAACGTCGCGGCGCTGCCCATCTCCCTCGGCGGCATGGTGAGCGAGTTCGGCGTCCCGCCCACGGTCGCGAGCACCACGATCGTCATGTACGGCCTCGCAGTGGCCGCGCTGGTGATGACCGGCGCGAAGCTCGGTCAACGTATCGGCTGGGTCGTCATCTTCCGGATCGTGATCGCGCTGTTCGCCGCGTCTTCGGTGATGATGCTCCTCGCTCCCACCGTGTGGTGGGCCATCGCCGGGCAGGCCGTCGCCGGCGCGGCCGCGGCGATCATCGTGCCGTCGATCGTGGCGCTCATCGCCGAGAACTACCGCGGGCCGCAGCAGGCGACCGCGATCGGGGCGATCGGGTCCGCGCGCGCGATCTCCGGTGTCAGCGCCTTCCTGATCGGCGGCACCCTGGGCACGCTGGTCGGCTGGCGGCCGATGTTCTTCATCGTGCTGGGCATCGCCGTCGTCGTCTTCGCTCTGAGCTTCACCCTGCGTGGCGATCGCGGTGATGCTTCGATCCGCATCGACCTCGTCGCCTCGCTGCTCATCGGCGCGGCGATCGTGCTGCTGACGTTCGGGTTCAACAACCTGAACTCCTGGGGTGCCGTGGCGGCGACGAGGGACGCGCCCTTCACCGTGCTCGGCCTCTCACCGGCTCCCGTGTTCATCGTGGTCGGCGTGGTGCTCGGCCAGGCCTTCTTCCTGTGGACGAGGAAGCGGATGTCGGAGGGGAAGGTGCCTCTGATCGACCTCAGTGTCCTCGGCTCATCGCGCGAACGGGCGGCGGTCTACGCCATGTTCATCGTGGTCGCCCTGGAAGCGTGCGTGAACTTCACGATCCCTCTCTACATCCAGATCGTGCAGGGCCGCACGCCGTTCGACACCTCCATGGCGATGATGCCGTTCAACCTCACCGTCTTCGTGACGGCCACACTCGTGGTGCGGCTGTACAAGCGGTTCCCGCCGCGCACGATCGGCGTGGTCGGCTTCATCCTCACCACGGTGGCGCTGGTGTGGTTGTCGTTCGTCGTGAACAACAACTGGGAGACGATTCCGACGATCGCCGGCCTCATCGTCTTCGGCATCGGACAGGGCGCGCTCGTCACACTGGTGTTCAACGTGCTCGTCACCGCGGCTCCGGCTGAGCTCGCGGGCGACGTCGGGTCGCTTCGGGGGACGACGCAGAACCTCGCCTCGGCCGTCGGCACGGCCCTGGCGGGCGCACTGCTGGTCTCGCTTCTGGGGCTCAGCGTCGGCCGTGCGGTGGTGGAGCACCCCGAGCTGCCGCCGTCTCTCGTCGCCCAGGTCGACATGGACAACCTCAACTTCGTCAGCAACGACGATCTCCGCGTCGCGCTCGAGGCCACCGATGCGACGCCGGCACAGGTCGACGCCGCCATCGTGCTGAACGAGGAGTCCCGGCTCGGCACGCTCAAGCTCGGCCTGCTGCTCCTCGCGGGGATCAGCGCGCTGGCCATCCTCCCGGCCTCGCGGCTCCCGCAGTATCGTCCGCACGAGATCCCCGACCCGTCGCCGGCGGCCGGACCGGAGTGACGCTCAGCGCAGTTCAGAGATGAGCACGGCGCTGGTGCCGGAGGTGGTCGCCTCGAAGATGTGCGGGGCGTCGCCGGCATAGGTGAGGTAGTCGCCCGGATCGAGGAGAACCGGCTCGTCGACCGGACCGATCCGCGCCTGTCCCGCGATGAGGATCACATGCTCGACGGTGCCCGGATGGTGCGGGTCCGAGCGGCGAGCGTCGCCGGGCTCGGCATGGATCAGGTACACGTCGCGGCGCGCACCCGGCGGGCTGGCCGACAGCAGCGTGGCACTGTACGCGGCGGCGGAGGAGGGGACGCCGGCGAGATCGTCGGCGCGGATGAGCGTCGGCGCGTTCGCCTGCTGGTCGACGAGCACGGCGAACGGCACGCCGAGCGCCACGCCGAGCGCCCAGAGCGTCTCGACGCTGGGGTTGCCTGCACCGCTCTCGAGTTGTGAGACCGTCGCCTTGGATATGCCGGCGCGTCGAGCGAGCTCCGAGACCGACAGGCTCGCGGCCTCTCGCTCCCGGCGCAGCGTGCGGGCGATGCGTGTGCGGAGTTCCTCCATGTGTTCATCATGTCAAACGTTCGTTCGCTTGACTATCCATCCGAGATTGTTCAGAATGATGGTCATGCGTTCATTGAAACGAACACCGACTTCGAGGCGGCGATGACCGCGGAGCGGGAGGTCTGGCGCGAGGCGCTCGGTGTCGTGCTCGCGACCAGCGCCTACGGCATCTCCTTCGGCGCCCTGGCTGTGGCATCCGGTCTCGACGTGTGGCAGACCTGTGTGCTGAGCCTTCTGATGTTCACGGGCGGTTCGCAGTTCGCCTTCGTCGGGGTCTTCAGCGCCGGGGGCGTCGCCGCGCTGCCGTCCGCGATCGCCTCGGCGGCCCTTCTGGGTGTGCGCAACGTGGCCTACGGCATGCGCATGTCGCCGATCGTGGGCGGGGGACCGGCTCTCCGGGCCGCAGCGGCGCACTTCACGATCGACGAGTCGACGGCCGTCGCGATCTCGCAGAACGATCCTCGCCTGCGCCGAGTGGGCTTCTGGGTGACCGGCGTCGGCATCTTCGTCGGATGGAACATCACGACGCTGATCGGCGCACTCGTCGGCGACGTGCTCGGAGACCCCAAGACGTGGGGACTGGACGCCGCAGCCGCCGCCGCGTTCCTCGCCCTGCTCTGGCCGCGGCTCAGGCGGCGACAGGCGATCGCCGTGGGCGTGGCGGCAGCGGTCGTCGCGGCTGCCTTCACTCCGTTCCTCATGCCGGGGCTTCCGGTGCTGGTCGCCGCCGTCGTCGCGATCGCGGTCGGATGGTTCAACTGGCTGGGGCGGCCGGTCCCGCCGCCCGACGATGCATCCGTCGCCGGCTCGGAGGCTCGCTCGTGAGCGTCTGGAGCGCGATCCTGCTCGCGGCGCTGATCTGCCTGGCGCTGAAGGCCGCCGGCTACCTCGTGCCGCCGAAGGCGCTCGAGGCTCCCCGTACGGCGCGAATCTCGGATCTGCTGACGGTGGCGCTGCTGGCGGCCCTCGTCGCCGTCCAGACGCTCGGCGACGGTCAGTCGATCACGGTGGATGCGCGGGTGCCGGCGCTGCTCGTCGCCGGAGGACTCCTGTGGCTCCGGCAGTCGTTCCTCGTGGTGGTCGCCGCGGCCGCGCTCGTCGCGGCCCTCTTGCGTCTCTTCGGCCTCGCCGCCTGATCCGGCCGCGGTCGGATCACCGGACTCGCCGGTAGAATCGTCGCGTGCGCGTGAGCTGGGTGTCGAGAGTGTTGTCGTGGGTCGCTGCCGCCCTCGTGGGCGGTGTCTACGGCGTCGCGGGCACGATCGCGCACAGTGTGACCTGGGGACCGATCCCGGTCGGGATCATCGTCTCCGCGATCGCCTGCGCCGCGATCCTCGTCGCGGTGCGCGCACTCACGCATGATCGCGGTGCCGCCGTGGCCGCAGGTCTCGGGATGCTCGGGATGCTCGTGCTGATCTCGGGGGTCGGCCCCGGAGGCTCGGTCGTGGTGCAGGACTCGCTCGCCGGACGCATCTGGACGTACCTGGTCGGGGGCATCGTGCTGCTGGTCATCGCCTGGCCCTCCTTCTCGCAGCGCCCCGTGACGACGCAGGCGCCTGCCGCGCAGGAACCCGAGCCCCGCGAGTCGTAGACTGAGGGGGTGACGTATGTGATCGCCCTCCCGTGCGTCGATGTCAAGGATCGCGCCTGCATCGACGAGTGCCCCGTTGACTGCATCTACGAGGGTGAACGGTCGCTGTACATCCACCCGGACGAGTGCGTGGACTGCGGCGCCTGCGAACCCGTGTGCCCGGTCGAGGCCATCTACTACGAAGACGATCTGCCCGACGAGTGGCAGGACTACTACAAGGCCAACGTCGAGTTCTTCGACGAGATCGGCTCGCCCGGCGGAGCCGCCAAGGTCGGCGTCTACTCGTTCGACCACCCGATCATCGCCGCGCTCCCGCCGCAGGGCGAGTAGGCGCGTCCGTGAGCGTCCGCGACCTCGCCGACTATCCGTGGGACGCCGTCGTCCCGTTCCGCGAGCGTGCTGCACAGCACCCCGGCGGTCTGGTCGATCTGTCCGTCGGGTCCCCGGTCGACCCGACGCCGGAGATCATCCGGCGTGCACTCGCCGAGGCGACCGACGCGCACGCGTACCCGCAGACGGTGGGAACGCCGAGCCTGCGCGAGGCCATCGTCGACTGGTACGCCCGGCGCAGAGGCGTCTCCGACCTCACCGTCGACAACGTCCTCCCCACGATCGGGTCCAAGGAGCTCGTCGCGCTGCTGCCGACGCTGCTCGGCCTTGGCGCGGGAGACGTGGTCGTGCACCCTCGCGTCGCGTACCCGACATATGAGGTCGGCGCCCGCGTCGTCGGTGCCACGCCGGTGCCTGCGGACGACCCCGCGGAATGGCCGGAGGGCACGAAGCTCATCTGGATCAACACCCCGGGCAACCCGGACGGCCGCACCTGGACCGTCGACGAGCTGGCCGCGGCCGTGCGTCGCGCGCGGGAACTCGGCGCGGTCCTCGCGAGCGACGAATGCTACGCCGAGCTGGGCTGGGACGGCGCCTGGGCGACGGAGCCGATCCCGTCGATCCTCGACCCGCGGGTGACGGGCGGCTCGCGCTCGAACCTGCTCAGCGTGTATTCGCTGAGCAAGCAGTCCAACCTCGCCGGCTACCGCGCCGCGTTCGTCGCCGGTTGCGCGCGCATCGTCGGAGACCTGCTCACGGCCCGCAAGCACCTCGGTCTGATGCCCCCTGCTCCCGTGCAGCACGCCATGGCGGTGGCGCTGGGAGACGACGAGCACGTTGCCGCGCAGAAGCAGCTCTACCGCACCCGCCGTGAGGCTCTGCGCCCGGCACTGGAGGCCGCCGGCTTCCGGATCGACGGCTCCGAGGCCGGACTGTACCTGTGGGCGACGGAAGGGCGGGATGCCTGGGAGTCGATGGGTCGGCTCGCCGATCTCGGCATCCTTGCGGGTCCTGGTCCGTTCTACGGAGCCGATTCCGCGCAGCATGTCCGACTCGCGCTCACGGCGCCGACCGCGCACGTCCGCGAGGCGGCACATCGGCTTTCGGTGGGGAACCTGTAGGTTCTCTCCTTGCAGACGGCATCTGTTTGGCGGATGTCACAGTAGGCCTGTGTGCCTACTAGGCTGTAAAGGCGATTCGGTCGTGACCCGACCTGGTGCCTCAGCGCCGTGAGATCGCCAGTTCCGACTTGATCAAGATCTTGTCCGACACCACTGCGAACGAGCGGGGGTCGGACGCCAGGAGGAGGTCCGCGTGAGCGCAGCGGCAGAGCAGACGGCGAAGCTGACGATCGGCGACACGACCGCGGAGTTCCCGGTGCTGCGCGGCACGGCGGGGCACGACAGCATCGATTTCTCGACGCTGACTCGGCAGACCGGCTACACGGGCCTCGACTACGGCTTCGTGAACACCGCGTCCACGAAGTCCGAGATCACGTTCATCGACGGCGACAAGGGCATCCTGCGCTACCGCGGATATCCGATCGAGCAGCTTGCCGGATCGACCAGCTACCTCGAGGTGGCCTGGCTCCTCATCTACGGCGAGCTCCCGTCCGCATCCGAGCTTGCGGATTTCGACGAGAAGATCCGTCGTCACACGCTGCTGCACGAAGACCTCAAGCGCTTCTTCTCGGCGCTGCCGCACACCGCCCACCCGATGTCGGTGCTCTCCTCGGCGGTCGCCGCTCTCTCGACCTACTACGAGGGTCAGACCGACCCGCACAACCCCGAGCACGTCGAGCTGAACATGGTGCGCATGCTCGCGAAGCTTCCGGTGATCGCCGCCTACGCGCACAAGAAAAGCGTCGGACAGGCCTTCCTCTACCCGGACAACTCGTTGAGCTTCGTAGACAACTTCCTCAAGCTGAACTTCGGCGTGCACAGCGAGGAGTACGAGGTCAACCCGGTCATGTCGAAGGCGCTCGAACTGCTCCTCATCCTCCACGAGGACCACGAGCAGAACGCCTCGACCTCGACAGTCCGTCTGGTGGGCTCCACCGGCGCGAACCAGTTCGCCTCGGTCTCGGCCGGCATCCAGGCCCTCTCCGGTCCGCTCCACGGTGGGGCGAACGAGGCCGTGCTGACGATGCTCGGTCAGATCCGCGATTCCGGTCAGAGCGTCTCGCGCTTCGTCGAGCGGGTGAAGAACAAGGAAGAGGGCGTGAAGCTGATGGGCTTCGGGCACCGGGTGTACAAGAACTACGACCCGCGCGCCAAGCTCGTCAAGGATGCCGCAGATGAGGTGCTCTCCTCGCTGGGCGTCACCGACCCGCTGCTCGACCTGGCGAAGGAGCTCGAGGAGCTCGCGCTGGCCGACGACTACTTCCGCGAGCGTCGTCTGTACCCGAACGTCGACTTCTACACCGGTGTCATCTACAAGGCGATGGGTTTCCCGACGCGGATGTTCACGGTGCTGTTCGCCATCGGTCGTCTGCCGGGTTGGCTGGCGCAGTGGCGCGAGCTGCAGCTCGACCCGCAGACCAAGATCGGTCGCCCGCAGCAGCTGTACACGGGGGCACCCGAGCGGTCGTTCCCGACGCGCTGAGCCCACTCAATCGAGAGAGCGCCCCCTCCGCCGAAGCGGAGGGGGCGCTCTCTCGTCGTTCCGAGTGCTTCGGGGTCAGCGTCCCTGCGACCCGCGGCCGCCGCCCTGACGGGACTGGCCGCTGCTCTGCGTGGAGTAGCCACCGCCCTGTCCGGCTCCCGAGCCACCGGCGCGGGGACGGCGACGGCGACGTGCGGGCGGGTTCGCGGCTCCGCTCTTCTCGCCCCCTGCCGGACGCTGCTTCGAGGACTGGCGCTGCTGCTGCTGCGGCTGGACCGGCGCGGGGCGCACGTGCGCGGCACGCTCGGGCACCAGGGCGGTGATCGCAGCCGTGGTCACGTCTTCGAGCGGAGCCGTGATGGCGGCCTTGCGCAGGAGGTCCTTGACGTCGCGGCGCTGCTCGGGGAGCACGACGGTCACGACGGTGCCGGCAGCACCGGCACGGGCCGTGCGGCCGGAGCGGTGCAGGTACGCCTTGTGCTCGACGGGCGGGTCGACGTGGACGACGAGGTCCACATTGTCGACGTGCACGCCACGGGCGGCGACGTCGGTCGCGACCAGGACGCGCACTCCACCGTCTTCGGGCGCGGTGGAGAAGGCGCCGAGATTGCGCTCGCGGGCGTTCTGCGACAGGTTGCCGTGCAGATCGACGGCCGGGATGCCGGCGGCGGTGAGCTGCTTCGCGAGCTTCTTCGCCTGGTGCTTGGTGCGGGTGAAGAGGATGCGACGGCCGGTGCCCGAGGCGAGCTCGCGCACGAGGGCGGTCTTGTTGTCGGTCGAGTCGACCACGAGCACGCGGTGCGTCATCTCGCCGACGGGCACGCTCTCCTCGTCCACCTCGTGGCTGACCGCGTTCGAGAGGAAGCGACGGGCGAGGGTGTCGATGCCGCGGTCCAGCGTCGCGCTGAACAGCAGGCGCTGTCCACCGGCGGGAGTCGCGGTGAGGATGCGGGTGACGCCGGGGAGGAAGCCGAGGTCGGCCATGTGGTCGGCCTCGTCGAGCACGGTGACCTCGATCGCGCTGAGGCGAACGACCTGCTGCTTCATGAGGTCTTCGAGTCGACCGGGGCAGGCGACGACGATGTCGACGCCGCCGCGCAGCGCCTGCTCCTGCGGACGCTGGCTGACGCCGCCGAAGACGGTGGTGACGCGCAGGCCGGCCGCCTCGGCGAGAGGGGCGATGGTGGCCGCGATCTGCGTCGCGAGCTCACGGGTGGGAGCGAGGACGAGTCCGCGCGGGAGGCCGGCGCGGCGCTGGCCGCCGGACGCGGCGAGACGCGCGACGAGCGGCAGGGCGAACGCGATGGTCTTGCCGCTGCCGGTGCGTCCGCGACCCAGGAGGTCGCGGCCCGCAAGGGAGTCGGGAAGAGTGTCGCGCTGGATGGCGAACGCCTCGGTCTTGCCGGAATCGGCGAGAACGGCGGCGAGCTCGGCGGGAACGCCGAGTTCAAGGAAAGTAGACATGCAGAAACTCCGTCAGCGCACGAGTCATCGGCGCGAGATAGGGGGTGAGGTGGGCGACGGCGCAGGAATTGCGCATCGATTCGCCGTTCGAAAGGCCAGCTCGTGCTGGTTGTGGGAGCAGTCCTGCTCGCTTCGGTCCTCGGAGACCCCGTGACGACGACGATGTTGCGGGACCGGCGGTCGGTGCAACGCTGCCAGTCTACCAGTGCGGGCATGCCACCGGCTGCATGCCCGCTGCGTGGGCGGGTCGGCGACGATCGGAGAGGTGGTTCAGACCGGCTCTCCCACCGGTGCTCAGGCGTGCAGGGCCTCGTTCAGCGTGACGCCCACGCCCGCGCGCCGCACGGCTTCGACGGCGCCGCTGAGCGAGTTCCTGCGGAACAGCAGGCCGTCCTGTCCGGAAAGATCCGAGCCCTTCACTGTGGTCCGGCCGCCGTCGGGAGTCGCGGGACCGTCGACGAGGACGATCTTCGTGCCGGCGGTCACGTAGAGGCCCGCTTCGACGACGCAGTCGTCTCCGAGCGAGATGCCGATGCCGGCATTCGCGCCGAGGAGCGTGCGTGCGCCGATCGACACCCGGTGGCTGCCGCCGCCGGAGAGCGTGCCCATGATGGAGGAACCGCCGCCGATGTCGCTGCCGTCGCCGACGACGACTCCCTGCGAGATGCGCCCCTCGACCATCGAGGCACCGAGCGTGCCGGCGTTGAAGTTGACGAACCCCTCGTGCATGACGGTCGTGCCGGGGGAGAGGTGCGCACCCAGGCGTACCCGGGAGGCATCCGCGATGCGGACGCCGGCAGGCTGCACGTAGTCGGTGAGACGCGGGAACTTGTCCAGACCCTGCACCTGGATGCCGGCGCGCTGGAGCAGCGGCCGCAGACGTGCCGCGTCGGCGGGGAGCACCGGTCCGGCGTTCGTCCAGGCGACGTTCGGAAGATGCCCGAAGACGCCGTCCAGGTTCAGCTCGTTCGGGCGCACCACGAGGTGCGAGAGCGCGTGCAGGCGCAGGTAGGCGTCAGCCGTGGAGGCCGGTGCCTCATCGAGGTCGATCTGCAGCTGCACCACTTCGACGGTGACGTTGCGGCGCTCATCGCGGCCGACGAGCGGCTCGAGCGCGGCGACCTCGGCCTCGTCCGGCGCCGCGGCGCCGACGCGGACCTCGGGGTACCAGGCATCCAGGACGGTGCCGTCTCCGGCGATCGTGGTCAGTCCGATTCCCCATACCGTTCGTGCGTCGCTCATCCCTCCACGCTATCGCGCCGGGCGGTCGGCGACGGCACGCATGACGGGGTAAGTAGTCTTGTCCCATGCTCGATCTGACCGCGTCCTCCGTCGACCTCACCCGTGCGATCTGCGACATCCCGAGTGTCTCGGGAGACGAGAAGACGCTGGCCGATGCGATCGAGGAGGCGATCACTCCGCTGGCCCACCTCGACGTCTTCCGCCATGGGAACACCATCGTCGCCCGCACCGACCGCGGGCGGCCGCAGCGCGTCGCCATCGCCGGGCACATCGACACCGTCCCCATCAACGCGAACCTGCCGACCCGTGACATCGAGATCGACGGAGTGCCGTACCTCTGGGGGCGCGGCACCGTCGACATGAAGGCGGGCACCGCGGTGCAGCTCAAGCTCGCCGCCGAGCTCATCGATCCCGCGATCGACATCACCTGGATGTGGTACGACAACGAGGAGATCGAGGCATCGAAGAACGGCCTCGGGCTGCTCGCGGCGGTGCGCCCCGACCTGTTCCAGGCGGATTTCGCCATTCTGGGTGAGCCGTCGAATGGAGAGGTCGAGGGGGGATGCAACGGAACCCTGCGTGCGATCGTGCGCACGACCGGCGTGCGCGCGCACAGCGCTCGTGCCTGGATCGGCGAGAATGCGATCCACCGCGCCGCGCCGATCCTGACGCGGCTCGCGGAGTATCGCGCCAAGGAGGTCCTGGTCGAGGGCCTGCTGTACCGCGAGAGCCTGAGCGCCGTGCGCATCGCAGGGGGCGTCGCCGGGAACGTCATCCCGGACGCGTGCGAGATCGAGGTCAACTACCGTTTCGCCCCGAGCAAGTCCGCCGCCGACGCCGAAGCCCACCTCCGCGGAGTGCTGGCCGGGTTCGAGGTCGAGATCACCGATGCCGCCGAGGGTGCGCGCCCCGGACTCGATGCCGAGATCGCGAAGCAGTTCGTCTCCGCTGTGGGCGCCGAGCCCCGCCCGAAGTACGGATGGACCGACGTCGCGCGCTTCTCCGCCCTCGGCATCCCCGCGGTGAACTACGGTCCTGGTGACCCGCACCTCGCCCACCACGACGAAGAGCGGGTGCCGCTCGCCCAGATCGACGCCGTGGAGCAGGGCCTGCGCGCATGGCTCACCTCGCACTGAGCGCAGCCCGCCGTTGGGCGCAGGCGCCGATCGCGCTGCGCATCGCCGTCGTCTACCTGGCGGCGCGCATCACCACGACGGGCCTGCTCCTCGTCGCCGCCTCCCTCTCGACCTCGTTCTCGCGGTTCGGAGCGGACGCGGGACTCATCGATTTCGTGCTCGGGTGGGATGCGCAGTGGTACTGGTTGGTCGCGGAGTCCGGTTACCCGACGGAGCTGCCCCTGACCGACTCGGGCGAGGTCGCCGAGAACGCATGGGCGTTCATGCCGGTCTTCGCATATGCGGCGAAGGCGCTCGGGTTCCTCCTGGGCTCGTGGGGGGCCGGCGCCTTGCTGCTCTCGCTGACTGCCGGGTACCTGGCCTGCCTGGCGCTCCACCGTCTGCTCCGAGACCGTGTCGGTGCGTCCGCGGCGACGTGGGCCGTGGTGTTCTTCGCCGCAGGGCCGATCGCCGCGATGTTCCAGGTCGGCTATGCCGAGACCCTCTTCCTCCTCCTGCTCTTCCTCGCCCTCGACGCGACGACGCGCCGAAACTACTCCTGGCTCTACATCCTCATCCCGGTCATGGCGTTCACACGTCCCGGGATCCTCGCATTCGCCCTCTATCTCGGGCTGCACGGTGTGCTGCGCTGGCTCCGCCGCAAAGAGGATCCCCTCACCGGGCGGGAGGTGGCTCACATCCTCGCGCTCGGCGCGCTGGCGACCGCGGCGGGTTTCGCATGGCAGCTGATCGCCGGCATCGCGACCGGGGATCCGGGTGCCTATCTCGCGACCGAACTCGCGTGGCGGCGGCACTGGATCGTCGGCGGCGTCCAGGGGTTCGTGCCGTTCGAAGGATGGGTCCAGGCCTCGCAGTTCTGGTTCGCGCAGTGGGGGATGCCGCAGTGGTGGGGACCGATCGCCCTGGTGCTTCTGGTGATCGGTGCGACCGCGACCCTGCTGTACTCGCCGCAGGTGCGCGCCCTCGGCCCCGACCTCCGGCTGTGGAGCGCGAGCTACCTGCTGTATCTGCTCGCCGTCTTCTTCCCGCAGTCGAGCACCTTCCGGCTGCTGCTTCCCCTCAGCCCGCTCTGGGGGGCCGTCGCCGTCCCCCGATCGCGACTGTGGAGGATCGGCATCCTGGCCGCGTGCCTGGTCGGTCAATGGTTCTGGATCTACCACGTGTATGCCCTCGGAAGCACGTTCTGGCAGGTGCCGTGACCGAGCGGCACGACCCAATTGTTGCTCCGTGACCTCCAGGTCCCGGTGACACCCGATAAACTCATCCCATACCACCGGAGGAAAGGGAGCCACGATGGCAGCGATGAAGCCGAGGACCGGAGACGGGCCTATGGAAGCCGTGAAAGAAGGACGACTCATCATCGTGCGCGTTCCACTCGAAGGCGGCGGCCGCCTGGTCGTCTCCGTGAACGACGCCGAGGCCAAGGAGCTTCACGACGTGCTTGCCGCCGTCGTGGCACCGGCCTGAACGACCGAGGATCCGTTTCGGCGGATCAGGAAGGGCGGTGGATCCACGGATCCATCGCCCTTTTCGGTCTCCGTTCCCGCTGGTGCCGGGCGCGTTCGTCAGTCGCGATCGGCGAGACGGACCAGCTGCAGCAGGCCTTCCCCCGCGGGGGAGACCGTCGCCAGGACAGCCGAGGATTCCTGCGTCGCCTGCACGAGCGACCGGTACGCGGCCGTGATCTCGTCGCGCTGCACGGGGTCGGCGACCCGACCGCCGGCGAGGATGCGGGGCACCAGCACGAGTCCGCCGGTGCGCGCGAGCCGCAGTCCGTGCTCGACGTATTCGATGACGTGCTCCGGGTCTGCGTCGACCAGGACGATGTCGTAGGACGCCTCGTTCATCCGGGGGAGCACGTCGATCGCGCGTCCGGTGATGAAACGGGCCCGGGTGGACGGGACCTTCGCGTCGGAGAACGCCTGTCGTGCCGCGGCGAGATGCTCGGGTTCGTTGTCGATCGAGGTGAGCACGGCCTGCGGGGCGCCGTGCAGCAGCCAGAGGCCCGAGACGCCGGCGCCGGTCCCGATCTCGACGATCGATCGTGCGCCGGTCGCGGCCGCGAGCACCGCGATCTGCGAGCCGACGGTGGCGCTGACCGGCATCGCGCCCAGCTCGACCGCGTGCGCGCGGGCCCGGCTGATGGCGTCCGGTTCCACGATGGATTCGCGCAGGAAACGCGCGTTCGCGTCATGCTCGCTCATGGCCTGTCTCTCCCTGCCTGCCCGGTGATCTCTCCAGAGTATTCGCTCGGCGAGTGCGGGGACCGCAGGCGCGGCGGTAGCCTGTAGAGATGACGTTCGGGCTCACCTTCGAGAAGCTGCTGCTTATCGGCCTCATCGCGGTGCTCATCATCGGCCCCGAGCGTCTCCCGCGGGCGGCGGAGAGCTTCTCCCGCATGGTCCGCAAGGCCGGCGAGTACCTCCGCGCGACGAAGTCGAGGGTGCGCGAGGAGATGGGCCCGGAGCTCGACGACGTGGACTGGCGCAAGCTCGACCCCCGTCAGTACGACCCGCGGCGGATCATCCGCGACGCACTGATGGAGGAGCCGCAGCCCGCGACGCCGATGCAAGCGCGCGAGACGATCGCCGAGCCGGTTGCTCCGCGCGCCGCTCCACAGGAGTTCAGCGCGTCCCACCGGCCGCCGTTCGACCCGGAAGCCACCTGACCGCAGGGGTCTAGGAGACGCGCGAGCGGAGCACGGCGATGTCGTCGTCCGTCAGCAACGCACGGGGTATCGCGGTGGCCACCGACGCATCGCGCAGCTTCAGCAGCACGGCATCCTTCCCTACGCGCACCTGCTGGAACGTGCTGTACGCGATGTCCGAGCGACGGGTTCCACTGCCCATCTTCAGCACCTCGTCCTCGAGCGACACCCACACCACGCTCTCGACGGGCATGGCGGCGCGCACGGCGCGTCGCGCGCTCGCGACCGACAGCCAGACCGCATAGAGCGCGAGAGCGATGACGACCGGGGGCATCCACCCCGTGCCGAACGGAGGCTCCTGTCCGGGAGGGACGGGCGCGTTGAGGTTGAGGATGCTCAGCGCCAGGGCACCGGCGAGGGCGACCCACATGACGATGGCGAGGGGTCGTGTCAGCGAGTAGATCGCCGCGTCCCTGGCCATCCGTCGCAGCAGGCTCTCATCGACGGTCAGCGATCGTGGGGGCACCGGTCCATCCTCCCATGCGTCCTCAGCCGATCGACATCGGCAGGGACCGGCCGGAGAGCCCGCGGCCCTGTCGCGCGAGAGTGCCCGCGAGGCCGCGGATCGTCTCGGCAGCCGTGTCCGTCGTGTCTCCGGCGACGATCGGGACGCCGGCGTCCCCACCTTGGCGGAGCGCCGGACTGAGCGGGATCGACGCCAGCAGCGGCACCGTCGCGCCCGGGGCCGAGAGCGCCTCGGCGACGGCCGCGCCCCCTCCGGAGCCGAACAGATCGATCACCGTGCCGTCCGGAAGGGAGTACGCCGCCATGTTCTCGATCACGCCGATCACGCGCTGTCCTGTCTGCCGGGCGACGAGTCCGCTGCGGATCGCGACCTCCGAGGCGGCCGTCTGCGGCGTGGTGACGACGAGGACCTCGGCGTGCGGAAGGAGCTGGCCGATCGAGATCGCGATGTCCCCGGTCCCCGGCGGCATGTCGATGAGCAGTACATCGAGGTCTCCGAAGAAGACGTCGGTGAGGAACTGCGAGACCGTGCGGTGCAGCATCGGTCCGCGCCACGCCACGACGGACTCGCCGTCGCGAAGGAACATCCCGATCGAGATGACCTTCACGCCGTGCGCCACGGGCGGCAGCATCAGGTCGTCGATACGGGTCGGCTGGGTGCCGGCGGGGATGCCGAGGAGCCCGGGGATCGAGAATCCGTGCACGTCGGCGTCGACGAGTCCGACCGACAGCCCCTGGTCGGCGAGGGCGACCGCGAGATTGGCCGTGACCGTCGACTTCCCCACGCCGCCCTTGCCGCTGGAGACCAGGATCACGCGCGTGAGCGAGTCAGGGCCGAAGGGCATGTGCCGTGCCGGCCTGCCGTCGCGGAGCTTCTCGGTGAGAGCCTTGCGCTCCGCCGGGGTCATCACGCCGACCTCGACCTCGACCTGCGCGATGCCGGGGACGGATGCCGCGGCCTCCCGTACGTCCGATTCGATGCGTGCGGCGGCAGGGCAGCCGACGATGGTCAGGACGATGCCGACGCGAGCGCGGTCGCCTTCGACGGTGATCTCGCGGACCATGTCGAGTTCGCCGATGGGTCGGCGCAGCTCCGGATCCGTGACCGCGGAGACGGCGGATCGGACACCGTCGACGCCGCTCACGAGGCGGCGCCGGCCGGAGGCTTCTCCCCGGCGTCGAGTTCGGCGAGCAGCGCCTTCAGCTCCTGTCTCAGGACGTCCCGCGTCACGACCTGCGAATTGCGCTCCTCGAGTGACATCCGCAGCGCCACGATCTCGCGGGCCAGGTACTCGGTGTCGGCGAGGTTGCGCTCCGCCCGCTGTCGATCCTGCTCGATCTGCACGCGGTCGCGGTCGTCCTGCCGGTTCTGCGCGAGCAGGATCAGCGGGGCCGCGTACGACGCCTGCAGCGAGAGCATCAGGGTCAGGGCGGTGAATCCGAGGGCGGCGTCGTCGAAGCGCAGCGGATCGGGCATCAGCGTGTTCCACAGGATCCACACCACGCAGAACAGGCTGAGGATGACGAGGAACGCCGGGGTTCCCATCGCCCGGGCGACCCACTCGGTGAAGCGGCCGAACCTGTCCCGCGACGTCGAGCGAGGACGGGTCGTGCTGCGGCCGGGCGCGTCGAGGCGTGGCGAGCGGGCCATCAGCGCGTCTCCTTCACCGCGGTCGCGGTGTCGTCGCCGTCGTGCGAACGCCAGTCATCGGGGAGGAGATAGTCCAGCACGTCGTCGATGCTGATCGCCCCGACGAGGCGGTGCGCGGCGTCGATCACCGGGAGCGAGACGAGGTCGTAGCTCGCCAGCATCCGCGCTACCTCCGCGGCGGAGGCGGTCACGGGAACGGGCTCGAGACTGTCGTCGAGGATCGCACCGAGGCGCTCGTGCGGCGGGTAGCGCAGCATCCGCTGGAAGTGGACCAGGCCGAGCAGGCGTCCGGTCGGAGTCTCGAACGGCGGAAGGGTGACGAAGACGGCGGCCGCCAGCGCCGGATGCAGCTCGTGACGGCGGATCAGAGCCAGTGCCTCGGCGACGGTCGCGTCGGCGGACAGGATGATCGGCTCCGGCGTCATCAGACCGCCGGCGGTGTCAGGGCCGTAGCGCAGCAGCATCCTGACGTCTTCCGCCTCCTCCGGCTCCATCAGCTCGAGGAGCTGCTCCAGACGGTCCGGAGCCAGCTGCGCGAGGAGGTCGGCGGCGTCATCCGGCTCCATCTGGTCGAGGATGTCGGCGGCGCGCTCATCGCCGAGACGGTCGAGGATGTGCACCTGCTCGTCCTCGGGCATCTCTTCGAGGGCGTCGGCGAGGCGGTCGTCCGACAGCTCTTCGGCGACCTCGATCATGCGTTGCTGCGGAAGGTCGAGAAGCGTGTTGGCGAGGTCGGCGGCGTGCAGTTCGGAGTACGAGGCGACCAGCTGCTCCGCCGACTGCGACTCGCCCGGTGCGCGCTGCTCGGCGACCTCGCTCCAGGCGGCGAACGTGGTGGGCCCCTTCGCGAACGGGGAGGCGCTGGTCTTGGGACGACGCAGGAACAGCTGACTGATCGCCCACTCGCCGAGGCGGTTCGGTTCGATCGCGACGTCTTCGATGACGGCGGTGCCGCTGCCGTCGGCGAAACTCACCCGCCTCCCCAGCATCTCGGCGAGCACCCGCACCTCGCCGGCGCGGGGGGAGAAGCGCCGCACATTGATCAGGCCGGTGGTGATGACCTGGCCTGAGCGGATCGACGTCACCCGGCCGATCGAGAGGAACACCTGCCGACGTCCCGGAATCTCCACGACCAGGCCGATCACGCGGGGTGCCGCGGTACTTCGATACACGACGACGACGTCCCGGACCTTGCCGAGCCGGTCGCCGACGGGATCGAAGACGGCGCACCCGGCGAGGCGCGCGGCGAAAACCCGTTGTGTGCTCACCTCTCCAGCGTAGTCGGCGGGTCCGGTCGCCGCCGGGACGGTCGCGCCTCGGGCCGTCCGACGGCGCGCGTGGAAGAATAGCCGGATGAGCATGCTGAACCGCCCCGCGAACGGCACGGACACCGGCGAGATCGTCGCGTCGATGCGTGACTACGAGAGCGCGCAGAAGACGGTCTCGAAGCTGATCGCGGGGGAGGTGCCGGCGCGCGACATCGCCATCGTCGGACAGAGCGTTCGAACGGTCGAGCGCGTCACCGGAAAGCTCGGATACGCCGCCGCCGCGCGCTCCGGCGCCATCAACGGCGTCCTGATCGGCCTGTTCCTCTCGGCGATCCTGGTGCTCGGCAACCCCGAGGTGCCGATCCAGCTCTTCGTCGGCTTCGTCCTCATCGGCGTCGCGCTCGGGATGCTCCTCAGCCTCGTCACCTACGCGATCGTGCGTCGTCGGCGCGACTTCGCGAGTGTCACGCAGTTCGCCGCGGACCACTACGAGGTCACGGTCCTCGCGGCGTCGCTCGCGAAGGCACGTCAGGTGCTCGGCGCGACCAAGGTCGCGCCGGTGCGGCCGCCGGTGAACCTCGACGAACCACCGCGGTACGGGGAGCGGATCACTCCGGGTGCCACCGCTCCCGAGCCCGCGGAACCCGTCATCCCGCCGCGTCCGGCAGACCCTGTCGCGGACCCGGAGCCGGCTCCGGACGGCGATCCCGCGGGGAATGCCGGCCCCGCGCCTGCCGCCGATGAGGTGGCGCCCCCCTCGCACGCTCCCGTCGTCGACCCCGGCGCCGCTCCCGGCGCCGTGAAACCCGAAGGAGACCTGCGATGACCGCACCCGAGTCCCGGCAGCCCGGGGAGTTCACTCCGCCGCCGCCGCCCCCGGCACCCCCTGCTGCGCCTCCCGTCCCTCCCGCTTCGCAGCCTCCTGCTCCGGCACCTCCTGCGCCGCAGGTATCCGCTCCCGCGCCGCAGGATGTGCCGCACGGCTACGTCGTTCCGCCGGCATACCCGGCAGCTCCCGCCGCGCCGCAGCAGGGGTACGCCGCGCCTGCCCAGCCCCCGGGACACGCCGCTCCGGCATACCCCGGTCAGGGGTACCCGGCACCGTCCCCTCCCGGACAGGGATATCCGGAGCAGTCGTATGCTCCGGCCACGCCGGCACGAGGGCTGCTCCCGTGGGTCCTGGGCTTCCTGATCCTCATCCCGTTCCCGTTCGTGGGCGGGCTCGCCTCGGGCATCGCGATGGCTGCGAGTGGAGGATCCGCTCGACGGGCCGGCGGACCGGCGGCCGAGAACGCGCGGTCGGCGCTGAACTGGGGCCTGACCTACCTGATGGTCTCGACGCTGCTCCTCCTCCTGCACTTCGTGCTGCTTTTCGCGCTGACCTCGCAGACGCCGGCGACGGGGTTCTTCCCCCTCGGCATCCCGATCACGCTGTACTTCGCCGTCTCCGTGCTGCACCTCGTGCTGGTGATCGTTGGCACGGTGCGGGTCTCGTCGGGCGGTGTGATGCGCGTCCCCTTCGCGATCCCGTTCGTACGCGCCTGATGACCACGATCCCGCTCGATCTCCCTGCGGGGCCGACCGCGGTCTCGGCAGACTGGTCGTCGGGACGCAACGGAGCCACCGTGCTCATCGCGCACGGTGCGGGAACAGGCAAGGACCATCCGTTCCTCACCGGATTCGCCGGGGCGCTCGGCGACCTCGGCTTCGCGACTCTGCGCTTCAACTTCCCGTATGTGGAGCAGGGGAGAAGGATGCCGGGGCCGGCTGCGCAGGCGATCGCGACCTGGCGTGCGGCCGTGGCGTTCGCGCGCGAGCAGGACCCGGCGGCGACGGTGTGGGCGACCGGGAAGTCCTACGGCGGACGGATGGCATCGATGGCCGTCGCGGATGGACTCGTCGTCGACGGGCTCGCCTACCTCGGGTATCCGCTGCATCCACCAGGCCGACCGGAGAAGCCGCGCGTCGAGCATCTGCCCGCCATCAGCGTGCCCCAGCTCTTCGTCGAAGGCACGAACGATCCCTTCATCCAGCCCCTCTCGCAATTCGAGGATGCTGTGGCCGGGTGCCAGGACGCACAGGTCGAGTGGGTGGAGGGCGGCGGACACACATTCGAGGTGAAGGGGCTGAAGCGTGCTGCCGCCGAGATCGGCGCCTCGCTCGCACCCCTCGTCGCCGACTTCGTCCTCAGCGCACCGCGCCCCTGATCCGCATCAGTCGATGAGAGTCGACAGCTCGGCGTCCGTGAGCAGACGCAGCACGGTGGAGAGCCCGAGTGCGCTCATCGCCGGGTTGGAGTCCGCGTAGTACCACCCGAGCCCCAGAGCCTGCTGCAGAGCCCAGCCCGCCCCGCGCAGCCATTCCACGTCCTCCGCCCCGACGCTCCGGCGCAGCACCTGCCGAGCCGGAGCGTCGAAGAGATGCCACGCGGCGACGAGGTCGAGCGCCGGATCGGCCGGTCCGAAGCCGCCGCCGTCGAGCACGCCGACGAGACGGGACTCGGCGCCGCGGCCCGCGACGAGGAGGTTGAACGGTGTCAGGTCGCGGTGGCTCATTGCGGGCTGCGACGGTTCCGGAAGAACGCACACGCGTCTCCAGAGGGCCGTCGCCCGTGGCACGTCGAGCAGGTGCGCGCTCCTCGCCAGGCACTCCATGACCCACGCCTCGTGGTCGCTGAGTCGTCCGCCCCGACCCCGGCCGTCGAAGCTCCGCCCGCGGACGTCGACCGCGCGCAGCGACGAGATCAGCAGGCCGACATCTGCGGCGAGGGATTCCGACGACGCCGAAGAATCGTGTTCCGCGGTGTCGCCGTCGAGCCAGCTCTGCACCGACCACGCGGAGACGAAATCCTCGGACGGCGGGGCGACGCCGTACGGCCGCGGTGCGGGAAACGGGATTGCCGCCGCCAGCTCCGCGAGCGCGTCGGCTTCGGCGACGAGGTCCGTCTCGGACGCACCGAGCAGGGGGAACCGGGCGACGTGCTCGTCACCGACGCGGATGATCCGGTTCACCGTGCCGGTCGTCCCGATCGTCCTCAGCAGCTGACCGCTCAACTCCGGGAAGCGTCGCTGGATCAGTCGCGCCGCGAGAGCATCGTCGAGGGCGAGCTCTCGCTCATGCATCCGTCGTGTCAGCCCTGCAGCCGCGCCATCCACGCCTCGACCTCGTCGGCCGTACGCGGAATGTCCGCCGACAGGTTGACCGGACCGTCCTGCGTCATCAGGATGTCGTCCTCGATGCGCACGCCGATGCCGCGGAGCTCGGCCGGCACCGTGAGGTCGTCGATCTGGAAGTAGAGCCCCGGCTCGATCGTGAACACCATGCCCGGTGCCAGGATGCCGTCGTAGTACATCTCGCGGCGGGCCTGGGCGCAGTCGTGCACGTCGATGCCGAGGTGGTGCGAGGTGCCGTGAACCATGTAGCGACGGTGCTGGCCGCCCTTGTCGGCGTCGAGGGCCTCCTCGGCCGTCACCGGCAGCAGACCCCACTCGGCGGTGCGCTCGGCGATGACCTTCATGGCGGCGGCGTGCACGTCGCGGAACCGGACACCGACCCGTGCGGCGGCGAACGCCGCGTCTGCGGCTTCGCGCACCGTCTCGTAGACGCGGCGCTGCACGTCGGTGAAGGTGCCGGAGACCGGGAGGGTACGGGTGATGTCGGCGGTGTACAGGCTGTCGGCCTCGACGCCGGCATCCACCAGGATGAGGTCGCCCGGCACCACGGTGCCGTCGTTGCGCGTCCAGTGCAGGTAGCAGGCGTGCGGCCCGGACGCCGCGATCGTGTCGTACCCCTCGCCGTTGCCGTCCTCACGGGCGCGGCGGTGGAAGACGCCTTCGACGACGCGCTCGCCCCGTGCGTGCGCGGTCGCCGCCGGGAGCTCGCGGATGATGTCGTCGAAGCCGTTCGCGGTGATCTCGACGGCGCGGCGCATCTCCGCGATCTCGAACTCGTCCTTGATCAGGCGCAGCTCGGAGACGAAGCGGGTGAGCGCATCGTCGGCGTCGAGCACCAGTTCCCCGTCGACGGAGGAGAGCTCGTCGAGATGCGCGGTGGCGATGTCGAGGTCGGCGGCGACGCCGGCGAGGGACGGGCGCGCGCCGATCCAGAACTCGCCGATCGTGGCATCCGCGTAGAACTCCGTCGTCGTGCGGTCCGCACGCTCACGGAAGAAGAGGGTGATGTCGTGACCTGCATCGGTCGGGTCGAAGACGAGGACCGAGTCGGGCTCGGCATCCGATGCCCATCCGGTGAGGTGCGCGAACGCGGAGTGCGCGCGGAACACGTAGTCGGTGTCGTTGCTGCGCTGCTTGAGAGAGCCCGCGGGGATCACGAGGCGCTTGCCGGGGAAGGCCGCGGAGACGGCCGCACGACGGACGGCCGCGTACGACGCCTGCGCGCGCGGAGCGGGGAGCGTCTCAGGACGCTCGGCCCATCCTGTCGAGATGGTGTCCAGGAAGCCCTGGGGGAAGGGCTGCTTGCGGTTGGTGGTGCCGTTCTCCGCGGACGCTTCGACGGTGGGTTCTGCGATCGTGTCGCGCTCTCCGGTGCTCATCCCTCCAGTCTGTCATCTGCAGGGCGGGGACGGGAGTTCAGTCGGCCGGCTCGAGCTGCACGATCAGCGCGCGGTGATCGCTGCCGCCGGCCTCGTCGAGGACGACCGAGCCCGTCGGCGTCCAGTTCTCGGACGTCATCACATGGTCGATGGGGGCGCCGGCAAGCGCGGGCAGCGAACTCGGCCAGGTGCCGGTGAGGCCGTTGCCGGTGCGCGACGCGACATCGCGGCAGTAGCCGATGTCGCCTCCGTCCACCCCGAGCGATGCCATGTGGTCGATCGTCGCGTTGAAGTCGCCCGCCAGGATGAAGTCGCCCTGCGGGCACTGGTCGGCGATCCACTGCAGATCGCTCTGCCACTGCTGCATCTCCTCCATGCGCGGAGCGACCGCGTGCACGGCGACGATCGTGGGGCCCGAGTCGTCGATCGGCATGAGCACGACGCTGGGAACGGAACCCGTGTTGCTGGTGCCGTCCTTGGACGACTCGATGACCGAGTACTCGCCGAGATCCGGGGCGACCAGGACGGTCGTCTGCCACGACTGCGGGCCGTTCGGCACATCCGGGCGGAACTGCACGTGATGAACCCACATCGGGTGCCCCTGCTCGCGCAGCATGATGGCGATGCGCTCGCCAACGGCCTCCGTCGTCTCGGGGAGGGCGACGATGTCCGCGCCCTGGTCGAGGATCTGCCGCGCGATCTCCTCCGCGGGCACGGCCTCGCCCGCCGTGTTCCAGGTGAGCACGCGGACGCTGCTCTCGGTCTTCTCCGGGAGCGCGGATGCCCCGAACCCGCGGGTCGCGCCGATCGCGCCGGTCGCCCCCGCACCCAGCAGCGCCACGATCAGGACCGACGCCGCGAACCCTCGCAGCGGGCGGGCGAAGAGCAGCAGGAGCGCCAGCACGGCGACGATGAGGAACCCGCCGAGGACGAGCCCGCGCGCCGACACGAGCTGCGCGAACGGGTACGTCTGCTCGAGATGGAAGAACTGCGGCCAGACGACGACCGCCGTCGCGATCGCGAGCAGCACGGTGAAGAGGATCCCCAGTAGTCGAAACATCCCCTCAAGCCTAGAAGCGCCGCCTGTGAACTCCCTTGCCGACGACTCCTCGGCGCCGCTCGCCTCCGGTGCCGGTGCCGCTCGGTACTCTCGGAGGATGGCCACATCGTCACCCGGGTTCGCCGGTCCCGTCGACCTGCACCTGCACTCCAACCATTCCGATGGCACGGAGTCGCCTGCCGAGGTGGTCGCCCAGGCGCACGCGTACGGGGTTCGCACGCTCGCCCTCACCGATCATGACCGCTCCACCGGCTGGCGCGAGGCCGGAGACGCCGCTGTCGCACTCGGGATGACGTTCATCCCCGGGATGGAGCTGTCGGCGAAGCACGAATGGCGCAGCGTGCACGTGCTCGGGTACCTCTTCGATCCCGAGGACGACGCTCTGCGCGCCGAGACGGACCGCATCCGCGGAGACCGGGTCGGGCGGGCGGAGCGCATCGTGCGGAGCATCGGCCGCGACTACGACCTGCACTGGGACGACGTGGTCGCACAGACCACCCTCGACGCGACCGTGGGACGCCCCCACATCGCGGACGCACTCGTCGCCCGCGGGATCGTGCGCGACCGGACCGAGGCGTTCGACGGCATCCTCCACCCGCGCGAGGGCTACTACGAGCCGCATTACGCACCGGACCCGCTGACCGCCGTGCGCCTGATCACCGAGGCCGGGGGAGTGGCGATCATCGCTCACCCCGTCACCGTCGGGCGAGACCGGATGATGCCCGTGCCCTTCATCGAGCGCCTGATCGCGGCCGGCCTCGGCGGATTCGAGATCGATCATCGGGAGAACACCGAAGCCGGCAAGCGGATGCTGCACGAGATCGCCGCGAAGCACGACCTCATCGTCACCGGATCGAGCGACTATCACGGCAGCGGCAAGCCCAATCGTCCCGGCGAGAACACCACCTCGGACGAGATGGTGGCCCGACTCGTCGCACGCGGCACCGGCATCGCCCCGCGTCTTCCCTGATCCTCGGCATTCTGTCGGCCATCTCCCGGCGACCTGTCGACCGGGGCCGATACCGTCCGTGGAATGCAGCGAGCGACTTCCCTGGAGCGCCGCGTCGATGCGATCGCCCACCGCGTTCTCCTCGGCGCCCCGGCGAACGGCATCCGCGCCGGCCTGGTCGAGTTCGCCGTCTTCGTCCTCAAGCAGGCCTGGGCGTGCATCTTCGGTGCGGCGCTGCTGCTCGTGATCGTCGCGGCGCGCCTGTGGTACCCCGACGATGCGGCGCTCGCCCGCAATGACGCGCTCACCATCGCCGCAGTTCTCATCCAGGTGGCGATGCTGGTGTTCCGCCTGGAGAGTGGTCGTGAGCTCTGGGTGATCGTGCTGTTCCACGTGACGGGGACGGTGATGGAGCTCTTCAAGACCGACGTGGGGTCGTGGGCGTACGCCGCGGAAGGATTCCTGCGCATCGGGGGAGTGCCGCTGTTCAGCGGGTTCATGTATGCCGCGGTCGGCTCGTACATGGTCCGCGTCTACCGCTTATTCGACCTCGGCTTCGCCCGGTATCCGCGACGGTGGATGACGGCGGTCCTCGCAGCGGCGATCTACCTCAACTTCTTCGCACATCACTGGTGGTGGGATGCCCGCTGGGTGCTGCTCGCGGCCGTCGTGGTGCTGTGGCTGCCGACCGTGATGCACGCACGGGTCTGGCGCCGGACGCTCAGGCTGCCGCTGCTGGCGGTGTTCGCGGGGGTCGCCGTCTTCATCTACCTGGCGGAGAACATCGGCACCTGGGCGGGTGCGTGGGCCTACCCCGATCAGGCCGAGGTCTGGCAGCCGGTGTCGTCGAGCAAGCTGAGCTCGTGGTTCCTGCTGATGATCATCTCGGTGGTGCTGGTCGCGTGGGTCTACCCGCCCCAGGTCCCGGCCGCGCTGCTGCGTGATCCGAGCGACGGCGTCCCGATCGATGCCCGTGCCGCCGAGGGAGAGCAGACCGGTCGGGCATGACGTCCGTTTCGTCCGTCCGGACACGCGAAGGGGCGCACACGTCGGGAGGTCAGCCCGAGCGTGTGCGCCCCTTCAGCGTGGAGTTCAGGCCCCGGTGACCGGAGCAGCTCCCGCGCCCGAGCCGCCGCGACGGCGACGGCGACGGCGCGCCGGTGCCGGCTTGCCGTCGTGGTGCTCCTTGCCCGCGCCGTCATGCGTGCCGGCGCCCTCGGCGCTGCGATCGGCGGCGGGAGCGGACTGGCCCTCGCCGGTGGCCGCCTCCGAGGCGCCTTCGGTGAAGGTCGAGCCGACCGGGGTGGTGCTGTTGCGGCGGCGGCGACGACGACGCGTGCCGCCCTCGTCGGTCCCCTCGGCCGCGGCATCCGCGGCGCGCTCGGGCCGACGGGTGCGCTCGGTCTTCACGGACTCCGTCTTCGGAGCCGACACGAGGCGGCCCTTGGTGCCCTGGGGGATGTCGAGGTCCTCGAACAGGTGGGGGCTCGACGAGTAGGTCTCGACGGGCTCGGGCTGTCCGAACTCGAGGGCGCGGTTGATGAGGGCCCACTTGTGCAGGTCCTCCCAGTCGACGAAGGTCACCGCGATTCCGGTCTTCCCTGCGCGACCGGTGCGGCCCGCGCGGTGCAGGTACGTCTTGTCCTCGTCCGGGATGGTGTGGTTGATCACGTGGGTCACGTCGTCGACGTCGATGCCGCGGGCGGCGACGTCGGTCGCGACGAGCACGTCCCGCTTGCCGGCCTTGAACGCGGCCATCGAGCGCTCGCGCTGATCCTGACCCATGTCGCCGTGCACGCCGCCGACGTTGAAGCCGCGGTCGCCCAGCTCGTCGACGAGGCGCTGTGCCGCACGCTTGGTGCGCGTGAAGATGACGGTCTTGCCGCGGCCCTCGGCCTGCAGGATGCGGGCGATGATCTCGTCCTTGTCCATCGAATGCGCGCGGTACACGAGGTGCTTGATGTTCGCCTGCGTGAGCCCCTCGTCGGGGTCGCTCGCACGGATGTGGATCGGGTTCGTCATGAAGCGACGCGCCAGGGCCACGATCGGCCCGGGCATGGTCGCGGAGAACAGCTGCGTGTGGCGGACGGCGGGCACCTTCTGGAAGATCTTCTCGATGTCGGCGAGGAAGCCGAGGTCGAGCATCTTGTCGGCCTCGTCGAGCACGACCTCGGTCGCGTTCGAAAGGTCGAGCAGCCGCTGACCGGCGAGGTCGATCAGACGGCCCGGCGTGCCGACGACGATCTGGGCGCCGGCCTTGAGCTGGTCGATCTGGCCCTCGTACGCCTTGCCTCCGTAGATGGCGACGACGCTCGTGGAGCGGTTGCTCGTGAGGAGATCGATGTCCTCGTACACCTGGACCGCGAGCTCGCGGGTGGGTACCACGATGAGCGCCTTGACGCCGTGCTCCGGGTCTTTGCCGAGGCGCTGGACGACGGGGATGCCGAAGCCGAAGGTCTTGCCGGTTCCCGTCTTGGCCTGACCGATGATGTCCTGGCCGGGGAGGCCGAGGGGGATGGTCTGCTCCTGGATGGGGAAGGCCTCGACGATGCCCTTGGCGGCGAGTGCGTCGACGATGTCCTGATCGACGCCGAGATCAGCGAAAGTTGTCACTATATTCAGATTGCCTGTCCGGCGAGCCTGCGGGATCGCCACGTAAACGGATCCACGCCGTCTCTTGTGCCACAGGCGCGGGGCCCCGCTCCGACGGCGGGGACACGCCAAGCCTACCCGAGGGGTGCTGTGGGCCAGGAAGCACAGCCGCGCACGAGTATTGTGAACGACGTGGTGGACTCGGGAGGACGACCTCGTGGTTAAGTGGTTCTGGCAGCGCGATGACGCGCCGCGGCGCACCCTCGCCCTGCGCAGCAGAGGGGAGCAGGGAGACGCGACGCGCATCGACTTCGCCGAACTCGCCCCCGAGCTCAATCGCTTTCTCGGCCAGGCGGCCTATCTGCAGCTCGGCTACTTCGAGACGCTCACGCGCCTGATCCGCGCCACACCCGAGCTCTCCGAGAAGGAATCGCTCTCACGCGCGGCGGGGGCGACGCTGACGAAGCATCGGGGGATCGTCGCGCTCATCGCAGAGCGCGGAGACGATCCCACGCAGGTGATGCTCCCGTTCCGGGAGAACCTCGACGCGTTCCGGCGAAAGACGATCGGCGCGCGCCCGCGCGAGACGCTGCTCGCCGTCTACATCACCGCCGGCATGCTCGACGACTTCTATCTCGCGCTGGCCTCGAGCTACGGCGACACCGGGCGTCGCGTGGCGGAGATCCTCCGTGAGGACGACGCGCGGCACGAGATCGTCGCCATCATCCAGGAGACCATCGAGAGCGATGAGGAGTGGCGTTCGCTGCTCTCCATGTGGGCACGCCGACTCGTCGGTGACACGATCCTCGTCTGCCGTTCCGCGCTGCGGCCGGAGCGCCTCGACGTGGACGACGAGCGCATCGAGCCGGTGTACACCGAGCTCATGGGTGCGCATGCGCGGCGCATGGACGCCATGGGCCTCGCGTCGTGACGACGGGCGCGCTGCGGGTCAGATGCCCAGCGCAGCCCGGCCCTCGGCATCGGAGCGCTTGCGCAGGGCGGTGATCCCCGCCGTCGCCAACGCTGCGACGACCGCGGCGCCGAGTACGCTCGCGAGCCACAGCCAGATGCTGTCCTCGCCGACACCCGCCCACTGCAGGCCCGTATAGGCGACCGCCGAGACGGCGGTCGCGATGGCGGGAGCGAGCGCCACGCCGCGGAGATCGCGGCCAGCGATCAGGAAGTGCACGGCGATACCCAGGGCGCACGCCCCGATGAGCGCGAGGAGGATGTACATCGTGGGGTCAGGCGACGAAGCCGACGCGGCGCGATTCCTCGGAGCCCAGCTCGATGTAGGCGAGGTTCGCGGTCGGGACGATGTAGGAGTTGCCCTTCACATCGGCGAAGCTCACGTGCGTGGCGCTCTGCTCCAGCGCCGCGGCGACCTGGGTGCGGACCTCGTCCGCGCTCGCGCCGGTGTCGAAGCTCAGTTCACGGCCGGTGTTGATGATGCCGATGCGGATTTCCACGCGTGCTCCTTGAAGTTCGGGGACTGCGGCCAACTCTACCCCGCGCGCACCGGGGCGGATCGGCCGCCGGGCGCGGTTTCGCCGTGAGCGCACAGACCGGTGTCGGGGATCCGTGCGCGCGAGGCGAGCGCGTGCGGACGACGATGTCCGCGCGTCCGGATAGCGTGGAGGACATGACATCGGATGCCGCGCAGCGAGCCGTGATCGCCGCCGAGCCGACCTCGTCCGGCGTCATCATCGGCGCACCCGGCACCGGAAAGACCCGCACTCTCGTCGCCCGCGTCGTGCACCTGCTCGATGCCGCGCAGATGCGGCCGGAGCAGGTGCTCGCGCTCACTCCGAACCGTCAGGCCGCGACGGCGCTGCGCGACCGCATCGGAGTACGGATCGGTCAGGCGACCCCGGGTCCGCTGGCCCGATCGCTCGGCTCCTTCGCCTTCCAGCTCGTCCGCGGGGCGATGGTGCGAGAGGGAGCGGAGCCGCCGGCACTTCTCACCGGAGCCGATCAGGATCGCATCATCGCCGAGCTGCTCGCCGGAGACGCCGACGACGGACGCATCCCGTGGCCGGAAGCGCTCAGCCCTTCCGTGCGCGCCTCGAAGGGCTTCCGCTCCGAGCTGAGGGCCTTCCTCGCGGAGTGCACCGAGATCGGAGCGCTCCCCGACGAGCTCCGCCGATCCGGCAACGAGGTCTGGTCGGCGGCAGCGGAGTTCCTGGTCGAGTACCGCGCCGTGCTCGATGCCCTCCGCGCCGCCCATCGTGATGCCGCGGATCTGCTGAGCGAGGCGAGCGCCATCCTGCACACGGCCGACACGGCGACGCTCGGTCCGCTCGCCCCGCTGCGCGTGGTCCTCATCGACGACGCGCAGGAACTCACCCGCGGCGGGATCGCGGTCGTGCGAGCCCTGCGCAGCCGGGGGATCGCGGTCCTGGCATTCGGCGACCCCGACATCTCCTCCGGTTCCTTCCGCGGAGCGAGCCCCGAGCTTTTCGCCCGACTCGCCGGCGTGCTGGGCGAGGTGCATGTGCTCGACGGCCCGCATCGTCAGCGCCCGGCCCTCACGGCGCTCACGCGAACCGTGACCCAGGCGATCGGCGTGTCCGGACGTGTCGATCACCGGCGTGCGCCCGTGCCCGTGACGTCCGACGAGATCGACGCGCGGGTCTCGACGTTCCTCGCCCCCTCTCCCCACGAAGAGCTCGATCGCATCGCCGGAGTCATGCGGGCCTGGCACCTCGCCGAGGGGGTCCGCTGGGATCGGATGGCCGTCATCGCGCACGACACGCGACAGGTGACCACGCTCGAGACCGAGCTCGCCGCTCGCGAGATCCCGACGCGTGCCGCCGGTGTGCAGCGGCCGCTGGGGAGCGAGGGGATCGTGCGCGACATCGTCGGCATCGTGCGCCTCGCCCTGACCCCTGTCGAGGAACGCACGCCGCAGGCGCTCGAAGAAGCCATGCGCACCCCGTTCGGGGGGATGGATGCGATCGGACTGCGCCGACTGCGCGCACGGCTCCGCCACATCGAACTCGAGCAGGGCGGCTCGACACCGGCGCGCGAACTGCTGCGTCAAGCCATGGCGAATCCGTCGCATCTGACGCTCATCGACGCGCCGGAGTCGCGCACGGCCGAGCGGTTCGCCGAGACGATCGAGGCCGTCGCGCGAGGCGCGGCCGCGGGCGAGACGATCCACGATCTGCTGTGGCGGGTGTGGGATCAGGCGCGTGCGGTCGACGGACGGCGGCTGCAGGTCGCGTGGCGCGAGATCTCCCTGCTGCCGACCGGCGCGGAGACCGCGCGCTCGCTGGACGCGCTGGTCTCGCTGTTCGATGCGGCGAAGCGGTTCGTCGAACGCACCCCGAACGAGAAGCCCGAGACCTTCGTGCGGGACATCCTCGACAGCGAGGTTCCCGAGGACTCCCTGTCGACCCCGGATCGTCCGGGAAAGGTGACGCTGTTGACCCCGGCCACCGCCCTCGGCACCGAGTTCGACGCCGTAGTCGTCGCCGGGGTGCAGGACGGCGTGTGGCCGAACGTGCGGCTGCGTGGCGGTCTGCTGCAGACGTGGCGGCTGGCCGACGCGATCCAGGCGGCGCGCACGGGCGTGCGCATCGAACCCCCCGGAGTCCTGGATCGTCGACGGGCGGCGCTGCACGACGAACTCCGGCTGTTCGTCCGTGCCGTCTCCCGGGCGCGGGAGCGACTCCTGATCACCGCGGTCGACGACGACGACCTGACGCCGAGCGCGTTCTTCGGCTTCCTCCCCGCACCGGAGCCGCCGGAGCGACACGCCTCGGCAGAGCACCCGCTGACCCTGCGCGGGCTCGTCGCCCGGCACCGGCGCACCCTCACCACCGCGTCCTCGGGGTCGGCTCGGCGAGAGGCCGCGGCGCAGCTCTCGGTTCTGGCCCGCGAGGGGGTGCCGGGGGCGGATCCCGCCGAATGGTACGGGATGACCCCGGCGTCGACGGATGCTCCACTGCGCGATCTCGCCGTCGCGGGGGCGCGGGTGTCGCCCTCGAAGATGGAGTCCTATGAGGAATGCGGCCTCAACTGGGTCGTGTCGGCGCTCGGTGGCGACACGGTGATGCCGCCCACGGCCGGCATCGGGACGATCGTGCACGAGGCGATGGAGCGCGTCCCCGACGGCGACCTCGAGAAGATGCGTGCGATCGTCGCGGAGCACTGGCCCGAGCTCGACTTCGAGACCGAGTGGATCGGTCGCAAAGAGAGGCGTCGGGCTGACCTGCTGGTCGGGCGGCTCCACACCTATCTCGGTGACGTTCGTCGAGACGGCGGCCGCGTCATCGGCAGCGAGGTGGAGTTCCGCTTCGCGGTGGACGTCGCCGACGAGAGCGAGGGCGACGCGGTGCCCGCGGTGCATCCGGTCGGTGAGGATCGCGGGAATCAGGCGATCATCCACGGCTACATCGACAGGGTCGAGGCGTACCCACCCGGGGCGGGCGAGCATCCGCATGCGCGAGGACGTGGCTGGGAGCAGGTCTCCGGTGGGCCCGAGGGCCCCACCGTGGTCGTCGATCTGAAGACCGGGAAGAACGACCCCGAATCGGACTCGGGAGTCCTCGAGCACGCCCAGCTGGCGGCCTACCAGGTCGCCGTCCAGCAGGGGCTGGTCGAGGGTGCACCTCCGGCATCGCTGGCGGGGGCTCGCCTGGTGATCGTGTCCAAGACCCTCGCCAAGAGCGACTACCGCATCGCGCACCAGCACACACTCGACGCCGATTCGCGATCGGCCTTCCTGCGCCGGGTGTCCGATGCCGCTCGAGGCATGTCCGCCTCGAGCTTCACCGCGCAGGTCGAGTCGCACTGCGCCGACACGCAACGGCGGGTGCATCCGTGCCGCATCCACACGGTGCCGGCGGTGAGCTCATGACGGGCTGGAGCGAGGGCGAGGGGCTCTCGGCGACCGACATCGCCGCTGCGCTCGGCCAGCCCTCGCCGACACCTGCCCAACAGCGCGTCATCGAGGCGCCCCCCGAGCCCGCCCTCGTCGTGGCCGGCGCGGGCAGCGGCAAGACCGAGACGATGTCGGGACGCGTCGTCTGGCTCGTCGCCAACGGGCACGTGCGGCGAGACGAGATCCTCGGTCTCACGTTCACACGCAAGGCCGCGGGCGAGCTCGCGGAGCGGATCGGCCATCGACTCGCCGTCATCGACGAGTACGGTCGTCGCGGTCTGCTGCCACATCTGGCCGGGATCGTGCGCGACGGCTCGCTGCGCAGGGTCGACGAGGCAGGGCAGGGACGGCAACGCGAACTGGTCCGCGCGCACGTGCTCGACGACCTCGCGGCGCACCACGGCACCGGGTGGGACCCGACCGTCCCTCGCTCGGCGGAGGATCTGATGATCCGGCCGCGCGTGTCGACCTACAATGCGTTCGCCGACGGCATCGTCCGCGAGCACGCGGCGCGCATCGGTCGAGACCCCGACGTGGCGATGCTCAGCCAGGCCGCCTCCTGGATGCTGGCCCGCGAGGTCGTGCTCCGCAGCGACCTGCCGGAGCTGGAGGACATCGACTTCGCCCTCGGCACGGTCATCGATGCCGTGCAGCGCCTCGCCGGGGCCGCGCTCGATCATCGGGTCGACCTCGACCTCGCCGAGCGCATCGCGCAGGAACAGGCCCTCGCGTTCGAGCCGTACCGCGGCAACGGCGACGTCGAGAAGGCGGCCGTGAACCTCCTCAGCCTGCCGACGCTCGCACGTCTGGTCCGCGAATACATGGCCGAGAAGGAACGCCGCGGTGTGCTCGACTTCGCCGACCAGGTGGGCGGCGCCTACGACATCATCGAGTCCGCCCCCGATGTGCGCGACGAACTCCGCGAGCAGCATCGGGTCGTCCTGCTCGACGAGTATCAGGACACCTCGGTGATCCAGACCCGCTTCCTCGCGGAGCTCTTCCGCGACTCCGCGGTGATGGCGGTCGGCGACCCGCATCAGTCCATCTACGGCTGGCGGGGTGCGAGCGCCGACAACCTCTACGCCTTCTCCGGGACGTTCTCGAGTTCGGGCACCGCCGAGACCTACAGCCTCATGACGAGCTGGCGCAACGACCGCGGCATCCTCGGGATCGCGAACCGGGTGCTCGAGCCGCTGCAGCGTCCGGGGCTCGACGTGCCACCGCTCGAGCCCCGGCCGGGAGCGGGCGAGGGCACCGTCACGGTGGAGTATCCGTTCACGGTCGACGACGAGGCCTCCGCGGTGGCGGACTGGTTCGCCGAGCGCCGCAGCGCACACGACGCGCGCCCCTCCGCCGAGGCGCCGGGGGCAAAACCGCACACCGGCGCGATCCTGTTCCGTTCGAAACGGCACATGCAGACCTTCGCGGCAGCCCTCGCTGCTCGAGGCATCCCGCACCGCATCCTCGGCCTCGGCGGTCTCCTCGCGACCCCTGAGGTGGTCGACGTCGTCTCGACCCTTCGCGTCGTGCACGATCCGACCGCGGGCTCGGCGCTGATCCGCCTCCTGACCGGGCCGCGATTCGGGGTCGGGGTCGCCGACATGGCCGCGCTCTACGATCTCGGCCGCACGCTGTCGGAGCGCGATACCGCGATGGCACCGCTGCCGGAGGAGGTGCGGGCGCGGCTGCGTTCGTCGCGCGGCGCCGACGAGGCGGTCTCCATCATCGATGCGGTCGACGTGGTTCGCGCCGTGCGCGACGACTACCGGCTGGTCCAGACGATCACTCCCGACGGCCGCGCGCGGATCAGGGCCGCGGGAGAGATGCTGGAACGGCTGCGGCGAGCGTCTTCACAGCCGATCCCCGAACTGATCCGTCTCATCGAGCTCGAACTGCGCCTGGACATCGAGCTGGCGGCCAATGAGACCCGAGGCCCCGCACGCATCGCGGCGACCCAGCTGCGCGCGTTCGCCGACGAGGTCCGGGCCTTCCTCGCCGCCGACGAGCGGGGAAGCATCGGCAGCCTGCTCGCATGGCTCGACAAGGCGGAGAGCACCGACGAGCTGATGCCGAGGCCCGAGCCGCCGGAGGCCGGCGTCGTCCAGCTGCTGACCATCCACGGCTCGAAGGGCCTGGAATGGGACGCGGTCGCCGTGGTGCGGCTCGTGGTCGACGAGCTTCCCAGCAGGGTCTCCGACACCTCCGGCTGGTTCGGGTTCGGGGTGGTGCCCTTCGCCCTGCGCGGCGACCGGGAGGCGCTGCCTCGCTTCGAGTGGGATCCCGCCGACGCGGTCGGCGGCGAGACCGACCCGGTCAAGCGGCAGAGACTCGCGCAGGCGTCGCTCTCCGGTGGTGCGACCAAGGCGAATCCGCAGGGCGGCGCGCTCAAGCGGTTCAAGGACGCCTACCGCGCGTACCAGCAGCAGGAGGAGCGACGGCTCGCCTATGTCGCGGTCACCCGTGCGCGGACCGACCTGCTGCTCAGCGGCTCCCACTGGGCCGGACAGAAGGCGCCGCGCACCCCCAGCCCCTACCTCGTCGAGGCGATCGAGGTGCAGGGACTGGACCCGATCGAGACGGTCGACCCGGACGACAACCCGTATGACGGTCCCGGCTCGACCCTCCGCTGGCCTCTCGACCCGCTGGGCGCGCGAAGGGCCACGGTCGCGGCGGCGGCGGCAGCTGTGACCGACACCGCCCGCGCAGGTACGGCCGAGCCGTCGATCGAGCTTGCACGCCTGCTCGCCGAGCGGGCCGCCCGTCTGCGCGGAACAGACGCCGAGGCTCCGACTCGCGTGCCGGCATCCCGGTTCAAGGACTACGTCACCGATTTCTCCGGCACGCTGTCGTCGATCGTGCGCCCGATGCCGGAGCGGCCCTACCGGCAGACCCGACTCGGCACGCTGTTCCACGCCTGGGTGGAACAGCGATCGGAGCTCGTCGGCGTCGGCAGCCGCGTGGACGAGGCGCTCTGGGAACTCGACGAGGATGAGATCCTGTCGGAACCCGTCCAGGGGCCGACCGGATCCCTCGACGGGCCGGGAGCCTCCGCGGACGCCGCCGACCTCGCGATCCTGCAGGAGACGTTCGAGCGCAGCGAATGGGGCGGCCTGAGGCCGATCGCCGTGGAGATCGAGATCGACTTCGCGCTCGGCGCCGGTCTGGAGGGCTCGGGAGGCGACCGAGGGCACATCGTGATCTGCAAGCTCGATGCCGTGTACCGGCGTGCCGATCGCGGGGGCCGTATCGAGATCGTCGACTGGAAGACGGGCAAGGCTCCGCGTACGCCTGCGGAGCGGGAAGAGCGGATGCTGCAGCTCGCGCTCTACCGTCTCGCGTATCACCGACGCTTCGACGTGCCGCTCGACGAGATCGACGTGGCGCTCTACTACGTGGCCGACGACCTGATCATCCGCGGCGACCGTGTCTACTCGGAGGAGGAGCTCTTCCAGCGCTGGAGCGCCGCACGTGCCGCGCGCTGAGCCTCGTCGGAGTCGTCGGAATCGTACTCGTGGTCCGTGCCCGGAGTGAGGGGATGCGAGTCTTCGCCGACTCCGGCTGAACCTCTGGGGCCGGAGAACAGGCTCGCGACGCCGGAGAGATCTTCGGTCTCGACGTTCAGCATCTCGGCACGGTGGGCACGGTCGTCCTCCGGCTCGCCCGTGGATCCGCCGGCCGGGCTCTCGTCCGGTGACGTCTCGGAGTCCGTCGGAGCCGTACCGGAGTCCTCATCGCCCTCTGCCCACAGCTCCTCGGGGTTGTAGGCGTCCGTGTGCATCGACGTGTCCACGTCGCTCACAGTGCCCTTGGGGACACGGTCGAGCGCATCCAGGGCGGAGTCGACCCCGGCGCCGCGGGCATCGATGATGCTGAGGTCGTCGTTGTGCAGACCGTCGGCCAGCGCCTCGAGCAGCGCGGCTGCGTCGTCGACGATATCCGGCCGATGCATCGAGTCGCCGTGGACCAGCCACCGCGCGAACTCCAGCTCGGCAAGCAGACGGGCGCGCACCTCGAGACCCCCGTCGGGTGCGCGGTCGATGGCACGGGCGTAGGCGGCGTGCACATCGGCTGCGGCGTCGGGCGCTGCCGACAGCCAGGAGAGGTCGAGCGCGGGGTCTCCGACGGAGAGCCCGTGCCAGCCGACCAGCCCGATGACCTCGGGGCCGCGGTCGGGGTCGTCCTCGAACAGGAACGAGGTCGCCTGCACTCCGCCCAGGATCACGGTGGACTCGAAGCGCCACAGTTCGTCGTCGGCGACGGCGTCGCGCCAGCGCACGGTCAGACGGGCAGGGACTTTGCCGGTGGCGGCTGCGGTGTCGACGAGGCGCTCCAGTTCCGCCCGGCTCTCCTCGGCACTGCGCGTGGCGAGTCCCGCTCCGCGAACCACGGACGTCGGCAGGCCGTGGACGGCGGCGATGGATGCGCCCATCGACTCCGCGGCGCCGCGTCCGGCCGGCACCAGGGCGGCCTCGATCTGGAAACCGGGCAGGAGCTCGGTGACGAGCGCGCGACCTTCCCCGATGCGGGTCTCGCCGATGTAGGCGGGGGCGCGGAACGGGAGCATGGCCCTCGCACCGTCGGTCAGCGCACGGAGCGCGATCGCCTCCGCGGCCAGTTCTCGCGCCGTCTCGTCGTCGTCGGCGACGCGGATGGCGAGCTCGCGACCGTCCGCGAGCGAGGCGATCGCCGAGTCGAATCGTGCGTCGCCGTCGGCACTGAGACTGCGGGCACCCGTGACCTCCGCCCCGGGCAGTGCGGCGGTCACTGCCGCGGCTAGAGTGAAAGGAGAGCGTCCCATGCCCCCAGGGTAGGTCGGCTCAGGGGCGGTCCCGCCTCCGCCACGCCCGTGAAAGAGGGAGTCGATGACCATTCAGCGCCCGTCCCTCGACCGTGCCGCCGAACTCCGTGAGGAGCCGGACGTGCTCGATCGTCTGCGCGACGACCCGGCGACCCGCGTGATCGTCGTCCGCGAAGGGCGGGTCCGAGTCGTCGATTCCGCGCTGTCGCGCGTTCCGCCGACGGCGGTCGTGGAGGCGACGTGGGCCCTTCTGGGGCGCGACGCCGACGGCACCGTGCTGCTGCTCGCCGCTGCGCCGCCGGAGACGGACGCCCTCGATGCGGCGCCCGATGAGATCTGGCTCGGTCTGCGTGATCTCGGCGGCCGCATCGACGGACGCGAGTCCGAGCTCCTCACCGGTGCCGTCGCGCTCGCCGGCTGGCTCCGCGATGCGCCGTTCTGCCCCACCTGCGGCGGCGGAACCGAGCTGCGTCATGCCGGATGGTCGCGGCGCTGCCTGGTCTGCGGCCGCGAGCACTTCCCCCGCACCGATCCGGCAGTCATCGTCGCGGTGGAGAGCCGCGACGGCGAACGTCTGCTGCTCGGAGCCAATGCGAACTGGGGTGGGCGGATGTACTCGTGCTTCGCGGGCTTCACCGAGGCGGGCGAATCCCTCGAGTCGACCGTGCACCGCGAGATCGAGGAGGAGTCGGGGATGCGCCTGTCGTCCCTGCGGTACGTCTCCTCGCAGGCATGGCCCTTCCCGCGGTCTCTCATGCTGGGCTTCCGCGCCGTCGTCGACGAGGAGTCCGCGGCGCTCGCCGACGGTGAGGAGATCATCGACGTGCGCTGGTTCACCCGGCAGGAGATCGGCTCGGCGCTCGCCGGGGACGGCCCCGTCGGGCTTCCGGGGCCCGCGTCGATCGCACGGGCGCTGATCCTCGACTGGTACGAGGAGCGCGCGTGAGCGCACTCGATGCCCTCGATGAGCGGCAGCGAGCGGCAGCATCCGTGCTTCGCGGACCCGTCGCCGTGCTCGCCGGCGCGGGAACGGGCAAGACCCGCGTCATCACGCACCGCATCGCGCACGGCGTCGACACCGGTGCGTATTCGCCGTCGCGGGTGATGGCGGTCACCTTCACCGCCAAGGCGGCGGGGGAGCTGCGCGGGCGCCTGCGCGCCCTCGGCGTCGAGGGCGTGGCCGCGCGAACGTTCCACGCCACCGCCCTCGCGCAGCTGAACTTCTTCTGGCCGACGCTGGCCGGCTCGCCCGCGCCGTCGATCATCGACAACAAGGTGCGGATGCTCGGACAGGCTGCTGACGCGATCCGACTCCGTCCGAGCACCGCCACGCTCCGCGACATCGCGTCCGAGATCGAGTGGCGCAAGGTCTCGATGCTCTCGATCGATCAGTACGCCGCGCTCGGACGCCCCGTCAGCGGTGTCGACGCAGGGCAGCTCGTGGAGCTGATGCGCGGATACGAGGCGCTGAAGGACGACCGCCGTCAACTCGACTTCGAGGACGTCCTTCTGGCCTGTGCAGGGATGATCGAGGCCGAGCCGCGGGTCGCCGCCTCCGTCCACGAGCAGTACCGTCACTTCACGGTCGACGAGTTCCAGGACGTCTCGCCGTTGCAGAACCGTCTGCTCGATCTGTGGTTGGGCGACCGGCACGACATCTGCGTGGTCGGCGACGCGAGCCAGACCATCTACTCGTTCGCGGGCGCCGAGCAGCGCTATCTGCTCGAGTTCGAGCGCCGCCATCCCGATGCCACCGTCATACGGCTGGAGACGAACTATCGCTCCCAGGCGCCGATCCTCGCCGCTGCCAATGCGCTGATGCATGGTCGGCCGGGTGCGCTCGAGCTCGTCCCCGCGCGCGAGCAGTTCACGGCCGACGCGCCAACCGTGACCGCGTACGACACCGAGGGCGAGGAGGCTGCGGGCATCGCGGCCGCGATCTCCGCGCGCATCGAGGCGGGCGCGTCGCCGTCCGAGATCGCCGTGCTCTATCGCGCTCATGCGCAGTCGGCCCTGCTGCAGCAGGCGCTCGCTGCCGAGGGCATTCCGACATCCGTTCTCGGGGGCACCCGCTTCTTCGCGATGCCGGAGGTGCGCCAGGCGATCCTGGCTCTGCGTGCTGCCGCGGTCGCCCCCACCGAGCAGGGGTTCCTGCCCGGTGTGCAGCGCGTGCTGCGTGAGCTCGGACTCACCGACGAGCCTCCGGCGGCAGGCGGAGCGCAGCGGGGCGGATGGGAGGCGCGGCGCGCCATCCTCAGACTCGCGGAGGAAGCCGGATCCGACGCGACGCTGCGCTCGTTCAGCGACGCCCTCATGGCGCGGGCGAAGGACCAGCACGAGCCGACGATGCGCACCGTCACGCTGTCGACCCTGCACGCGGCGAAGGGCCTCGAATGGCCGCACGTGCACCTCGCCGGCTGGGCGGAAGGGTCGCTTCCCATCTCGTACGCGACGACCTTCGAGGCGATCGACGAGGAGCGGCGCCTCGCCTACGTGGGCGTCACGCGGGCCGCGCGTACGCTGAGCCTGTCCTGGTCGAGGTCGGCGGGGCGAGGTGAGCGGTCGCCGTCGAGGTTCCTCGAAGAGATGGGCACCACCGCCCGCGGCACCGGCATTCTTCGTGAAATGTCACCGAACGCCACGCGCGCGAACCGTCGGCGCTGACCCGGACCTGCCGGCCGCCGGTGGTCGCGGCGTCCGCGAGGATCAGCGCGGCCAGTCGTCCTGCTTCGGCGACCTGCGCGGCGCGGATCGGGCCGGGGTCGCGGCCGATCATCTGCGCGTGCAGCAGCGGCCAGGCCGGGTCGCGGTCTCGATCGTGCGCGTCACGGCACGCCAGGCACGCGGAGGCCCCGGGCGTGACGAGCGGGCCGATGGTCACGCGCCCGGGTTCGAACGACACGGGAAGATGCGGAACGTCTTCCCGCAGGTAGCGGGCGAACTGCACGGCCGCCGCAGCTCCCTGCACGAGCACGACGCCGACGGCCGCGGCAGTACCGGGGTCCCTCACCTCGACTCCCTCGTCGGCGAGGGCTTCGCGCATGCGATACTCGCTCCGATCGTCGGTGATCCCGATGCTCTCCACCCATGCCGGCGGAGGCGCGGGGGGCTCGTCCAGCAGCACCGGATCCAGGCGGGCGAGCAGTGCGCGCGCCGCGTCTCGTGGTGCGCCTGCCGCGTGGGCGATCACGTCGAAGGAACCGCGCCGGAAGCCGGAGCGCAATCGGCTGAGCAACGGCTCCACCCACGGGGCTTCGGCGGGGACGCGCAGATCGCCCTCGTCGCCGAATTGGAGTGTGTTCTCGTCCCGCCAGAGCAGCGGTGCGCTCGGGTTCAGGCGCGTGAGGATCGGCGGAGTAAGGGGCATCCCTCCGATTGTGGAGCGGATGCCGGGACCGCGGGGAGGTATCGACGCATCGGTGGACAACTTCCGGCGTCCGCGGTGCGGGGGAGGAGAGAGGCGGATCGCCGTCGCCGCCCCCGCATGAGCCGCGATTCAGACGGGACGGTCACCTTCGGGCGCCGCGTCATCGTCGCCCTCGTCCGTCTTCTCCTCCGGCTTCTCGGTCGAGAAGTCGTCACCGTCGAGGAGACGGGCCAGCGCCTCGTCGAACTCGTCCGCAGCCGGCTGCTCGCCGCGCTCCGCGGCCTGCAGGCGGGCGACCAGCGCGCTCGGGTCGTCGATGTCCTCGGCGGTCGGCATGAGATCGGGGTAGTCCCACAGCGAGTCGCGCCCGCTGATCCCGACGGCGTCGGTCACCGTCTGCCACATCGCCGAAGCCTCGCGCATGCGCCGCGGACGGAGCTTGAGCCCCACCAGCGCGCCGAGCGCGTCCTCGGCGGGCCCGCCCACCGCACGACGACGACGGGCCGCCTCCGCGATCCGGGCGCCGTCCGGGAGACGGGACGTGGCTTCCGCGGTCACCACGTCCACCCAGCCGTCGATCGTCGCGATGAGGTTCTCGAGTCGCGTGAGTGCTTCGCGCTGCGCCTCGCTCTGCACGGGGAGGAGCGCACCGCCCTCGATGGCCGCGCGCAGCTCCTCGGGGTCGGAGGGATCGAGGCGGCTGGCCACGTCCTCGAGAGCGTCCACATCGACCGTGACTCCGCGTGCGAAGTCGGTGATCTGCGCCATCACGTGCAGGTGCAACCACTTCGCGTGCCGGTAGAGCCGCGCGTAGGCGAGCTCGCGGGTGGCGAGGTAGAGGGCGATCTGGTCTTCGGGGATCTCGAGGCCCTCGCCGAAGGCCGTCAGGTTCTGCGGGATGATCGCCGCTGTGCCTGCGGGGAGCACGGGGATGCCGACGTCGCCGCCGGAGACGACCTCGAGCGAGAGGTTGCCGAGCACCTGCCCGAACTGCGCGGCGAACACCGATCCGCCCAGTCCCCGCATCAGCTTTCCGGCGCCCTGGATCACGCCGCGCATCTCCTCGGGAACCTGGGTGTCCAGCGCGGAGGTGAGGGCGTCGGCGATGCTGGTGGAGACGGGGTCGGCGATCTCCTTCCACACCGGCAGTGTCTTCTCGACCCATTCGCCGCGGGTCATCGCGGTCGGCGCCTCGGAGAGCTCGGAGATCGTCGTCGCTTCGCTGAGCCACAGGTTCGCGAGTGCGAAGGAATCGGCGAGCGACGTGCGGGAGCCGTCGGTCACCCCCTGTCCGTCACGATTGGCGATGAAGAGGGCCTGGCGCAGCGCGTTCTCCCAGGGGTCGCCGCCGAAGGCGCCCTGGAGCTGCGACATGATCGTCTGCATCATCGCCGGGTCGAGTGTGAAGCCGTCCATCCCCTCGAAGGCGCCCCGAAGGGCCTCGGGGTCGATGTCTCCGCCGCTCTGGTTGGAGAGCATCTTTCGCAGGAACTCCTGGAAGTCCTCGGGTGTCGGGTCGTTGTCTGCCATGTCGCTCGCCCTCTCAGCACTTCTGTTGCCGTGGCCTCTACGCTAGTCACAGGTTTCTGCGCGCGAACCCGATGCGGGCAGATCGGTGTACGCCGCTCGCGAACGACGGAGGAATGCTGTGGATCGAACGCGGTCTGGAAAGCTCGGACTCGGAGTCTGGGCGCTCATCGTCGCGCTCGTCGCCCTCGTCGTGCTGACCTTCCTGCCGTCGCCGTACGTGATCCAGCGACCCGGCCCCGTCTACGACACCCTGGGGACCGCGACCGACAAGGACGGTGAGAAGGTTCCACTCATCAGCGTGGAAGGCGCTGAGACGTTCGAGACCGCCGGCACGCTGGACCTCACCACCGTCCAGGTCGTCGGCAACCGCGAGCGCACGCCGAGCTGGTTCGAGCTCGCCCTGGCGTGGATGGACTCCTCCCGCGCCGTGGTGCCGCTGGACTCGGTCTTCCCCGAGGGCGTCACGACCGAGCAGAGAGACGAGCGCAACGCCTCTCTCATGGTCGACTCCCAGCACGAGGCCACAGCCGCAGCCCTGAACGAGCTCGGATACGACACCGGCGCACAGGTCGTCGTCGTGGAGGCCGTCGCGGACTCTCCGGCGGACGGGATCCTCGAAGCCGACGACGTGATCACCGCGATCGACGGCACTCCCGTCACCGCGGCCACGCAGCTGCGCGAGGCCATCCAGGACGCCGGTGGCGACCCCGTGACGCTCACGCTGCTGCGCGACGGCGAGGAGAAGACGGTCGAGGTCACCCCGGAGAAGAGCACCGAGGGGGGAGTGACGACCTGGCTCATCGGCATCACGCTCCGCACCGATTACGACTTCGAGATCGACGTGACGATCCAGCTCGACAACGTCGGCGGACCCAGTGCCGGGATGATGTTCGCGCTCGGCATCATCGACACGCTGACGGAAGGCGAGCTCAACGGCGGAGAGAACATCGCCGGCACCGGGACGATCGATGCCGCCGGCACGGTCGGTCCGATCGGCGGCATCCGTCAGAAGCTCTACGGCGCTCGAGATGCGGGAGCCGAGTACTTCCTCGCTCCGGAGGCGAACTGCGACGAGGTCGTCGGGCACGTGCCGGACGGTCTGCAGGTCATCCGCACGGCGACGCTCGACGAGTCCCTCGCCGCCCTGGAGGTGATCGCCGACGACGGCGATGTCGCCGCGCTGCCGACCTGCGAGCTCCCCGCGAGCTGAAACGCGGGCGTCACCGTGACCTCGCCGTGATCCGGATGACAGCCTGCGCACAGTGAGGCATGCCTAGGATGGAATGGTGACCTCGCCCTCAGCCCCGAATCCGGCCACGCCTCGAACCTCCCGACGCATCCTCGGCATCTCCCTGGTGATCATCGCCGCATTGATCGCGGTGTTCTTCGTGTTCGCCTCCCTCTACACCGAGTTCCTCTGGTTCGACCAGGTGGGCTTCACCGGTGTCCTCACCACGCAGTGGATCGCCACGGCGGTGATGTTCGTGGTGGGTTTCCTCGGGATGGCCGTGCCGTTGTTCGTCGCCATCCAGCTCGCGTACCGGCTGCGCCCGGTGTACGTGCGCCTCAGCTCGCAGCTGGACCGCTATCAGGAGGTCATCGAACCGCTGCGCCGCCTGGCGATGTGGGGCATGCCGATCTTCTTCGGCCTGTTCGCCGGCTTCGCGGCCGCCGGGCAGTGGAAGACCGTGTGGCTCTGGGCCAACGGCGTCGCCACCTCCAGCGTCGACCCGCAGTTCGGCATCGACACCGGGTTCTACATGTTCGCGATGCCGTTCTACACGATCCTTCTCGCGTTCGTCTCGGCCGTGCTGCTGCTCTCGCTCCTGGTCACCGCTCTCGTGTCGTACCTCTACGGCTCGGTGCGCATCGGTCAGGGTGAGCTGCGCATCTCGAAGCCCGCGCGCATCCAGCTCGCGGTCATCGCCGGTCTCTACCTCCTCGTGCAGGCGGTGAGCCTCTGGCTCGACCAGTACAAGACGCTCGTGCAGCCCGACGACCGCATCACCGGTGCCGCGTACACGGGCGTCAATGCGACGATCCCCGGTCTCGCGATCCTCGCGATCATCGCGGCCGTCGTCGCGATCCTCTTCTTCGTCACCGCCGTCATCGGCCGCTGGCGCTTCCCGCTCGCGGCGACCGCACTGCTCATCGTCGCCTCGCTCGTGGTCGGTGTCGGCTACCCGTGGGTGGTGACCACCTTCCAGGTGAAGCCGAACCAGAACGCCTACCAGGCCGAGTACTACCAGCGGAACATCGACGGCACCAAGGAGGCGTACGGCGTCGCCAACCTCGAGACGACTCCCTTCGAAGCCGAGACGGATGCCGAGGCCGGTCAGCTCCGCGAGGACGCGGAGACCACGGCTTCCACCCGCATCATGGATCCCAAGGTCATCCCGCCGACGGTCCGCCAGCTCGAGCAGTACCGCGGGTACTACCAGTTCCAGACGACCATGGACGTCGACCGGTACGAGATCGACGGCGAGATGCAGGACACCGTCGTGTCCGTGCGCGATCTCGACATGTCGGGCCTCGGCGACGGCGACAACTGGAACAACCGCGTCGCGGTGTACACCCACGGCTACGGTCTCGTGGCCGCCGCCGGAAACCAGCGGACCACGGACGGCGAGCCGGTGTTCCTCGAGCGCGGCATCCCGACCTCCGGCTTCCTCTCCGACCGGGAGAACTTCGAGCCGCGGGTCTACTTCGGTGAGAACTCGCCCGAGTACTCGATCGTCGGCGCTCCTGACGGCTCCGAGCCTGCCGAGATCGACTATCCGCGCGGCAAGGACGGTTCCAGCGAGACCAAGACGACGTTCGAAGGCGACGGCGGTCCGAAGATCGGCGACACGTTCACGAAGCTGCTCTACTCGCTGAAGTTCCAGTCCGAGCAGATCCTGTTCTCGAACCTCGTCAACGACGAGTCGCAGATCCTCTACGACCGTGACCCGAAGACGCGCGTCCAGAAGGTCGCACCGTACCTCGAGCTCGACAGCGACCCGTACCCGAGCGTGGTGGACGGCCGCATCGTCTGGATCGTCGACGGCTACACGACCAGCCAGACGTACCCGTACTCGACGAGCGTGAGCCTGTCCGATGCGATCGCGGACTCCAACGTCCCGTCGCCGACGCTCGCCATCGATGACATCAACTACATCCGCAACTCGGTCAAGGCCACGGTGGATGCGTACGACGGCTCCGTGACGCTGTACGCGTGGGACGACGAGGACCCGGTGCTCAAGACCTGGCAGAAGGTCTACCCGTCGACGGTGAAGCCGATCAGCGACATGTCCGGCGAGCTCATGAGCCACGTCCGCTACCCGACCGACCTGTTCAAGGTGCAGCGCGACATCCTCGGCGTCTACCACGTCGACAAGGCCGGCTCGTTCGCCCAGCAGGACAACCGCTGGCAGACGCCGAACGATCCGCGCAGCGAGTCGATGCTGCAGCCGCCGTATTACCTGACGATGCAGATGCCCGGGCAGGAGTCGCCGCGGTTCTCGATGTTCTCGACCTTCATCCCCAATTCGCAGGGAGCGGGCGGGAGCCGTGACGTGCTGATGGGCTACCTCGCGGTGGACTCGGATGCAGGTTCGGAGAAGGGTGTGAAGGCGGACGGCTACGGCCAGCTGCGCATGCTCGAGATCGACACCGACACGACGGTGCCCGGACCCGGCCAGGTGCAGAACACCTATAACTCGGATACCTCGGTCGTCCCGCAGCTCAACCTGCTCCAGCAGGGTGAGTCCGAGGTGATCTACGGAAACCTGCTGACACTGCCCGTCGGTGGCGGTCTGCTCTACGTGCAGCCCGTGTACGTGCAGTCCTCCGAGGGAACGCAGCTGCCGCGTCTGCAGAAGGTGCTCGTCGCCTTCGGTGACCGGGTCGCGTTCGAGAACACCCTCACCGAGGCTCTCGACACGCTCTTCGGCGGTGATTCGGGCGCGACCGGCGGCGACGACACGGTGGAACCCGATCCGAACGCGGAAGTCCCGGACGACACCGGTGAGGTTCCGACCGAGCCGACGCAGCCGACGGATGCGCAGGCCGACGCCCTCGCCTCCGCCCAGGCTGCGCTGATCGATCGTGAGACGGCTCTGAAGTCGGGCGATCTCGCCAAGTTCGCAGAGGCCGACGAGCGCCTCACCGCGGCCGTCGAGAAGCTGCTCGAGCTGGACGCCGCCGAGGGGAAGTGACCTTCCTCAGCTGAGTCGAATGGGCGCCCCTCCGGGGGCGCCCATTCGCGTTCCGGGGCGGACTCGCTCGGCGCGGATGTGGCGACGAGGCCGATCAGGGATCGAGGCAGGCTGGATCGCGGCCCGAACTCGTGGTCGCCGCGCATGTCGTCCCGGCGTCTGTGCCGCGCATGGGTCGAAGGGGAGCCGGCACCGCAGCGAGTGCACAGCGGGTCGGGATCGATTCAGATCGGTTCCAGGCAAAGCGAAAGGCCCTCTGACCTGGATTTCTCCGAGTCAGAGGGCCTTTCATTTGTTGCGGGGACAGGATTTGAACCTGCGACCTCCGGGTTATGAGCCCGGCGAGCTACCGAACTGCTCCACCCCGCGGCACAAGAAGTAACTTATCACGGATTCCAGGGGTCGGCGAATCGAGGCCGCCTCCGAACGACCTCGGGCGTGTCGATGCGCGAGGATGGAGACATGTCCGAGTCTGCAGCCGTTCCCGTCGCCGTATGCCAGTTCGCGCCCACCGCATCCCGCGCCGACAATCGCGAGCGGATCGCTGGGCTGACGGCGGATGCGGCGGCCCGAGGGGCGAAGCTGATCGTGTTCCCCGAGTACTCCAGCTACTTCGTCGATCCGATGGATCAGAGCCTGGTCGCGAATGCGGAGGATCTCGACGGGGAGTTCGTCGCGATGCTCACCGCGTTGGCCGCGGACTATGCCGTCGTCATCGTCGCGGGTCTCGCGGAGCGTGCCTCCGACGACCGGCGCGTGCGGAACGCCGTCGTGGCGGTTCGAGGTGACGGTGTCCTCGCCGTCTATCGGAAGCAGCACCTCTACGATGCGTTCGGGCAGGCCGAGTCCGACTGGGTCGAGCCGGGGGCCGTGGGAGAGGCCTCGACGTTCGAGGTCGGCGGCCTGCGGTTCGGGCTCATGACCTGCTACGACCTGCGCTTCCCGGAGGTCGCGCGTTCCCTGGTCGACGCCGAGGCCGATGCGCTGGTCGTCCCGGCCGAATGGGTCAGGGGGCCGCTCAAGGAACACCACTGGACGACCCTGCTCGCGGCGAGGGCGATCGAGAACACCGTCTACGTGGTGGCGGCCGATCACCCGACGCCGATCGGGGTCGGCCACTCGCAGATCATCGACCCGCAGGGAGTGGTCCTGGCGGGCGTGGGGACGGAGCAGGGGATCGCGGTGGCGACCGTCGAGCGGTCCGCGATCGACCGTGTGCGCGCCGTCAACCCGTCCCTGCGCGTGCGGCGGTACGCGGTCGTGCCCCGAGAAGCCTGAGCCGGCCCGGGGTCAGGCGGCGAAGCTCGCGAGACGTGCGGCCGCCTCCTCGAGGACGTCGACGCGCTTGCACGCTGCGAAGCGCACGAGGCCGCGGTACTCGCCCCTGTGCGCCTCCGAGACGAACGCGGTCAGTGGGATCGCCACGACGCCGGCGCGCTCCGGCAGCGAGCGGCAGAACGCCGCGGCATCCGCCCCGCCCAGCGCGGTCGCATCCGCCACGGTGAAGTATCCGCCTTGCGGAGCGTGCACGGTGAACCCGGCAGAGCGCAGGCCCTCGCCGAGGATCTCGTGCTTGCGGGAGAGCGCAGCGGCGGCGACGGCGAAGTAGGCGTCATCCAGGCGAAGCCCCACGGCGATGGCGGGCTGGAAAGGGGACCCGTTCACGTAGGTGAGGTACTGCTTCACGGTGAGCACCGCCGTGATGAGCGCTGCCGGGCCGTGCACCCACCCGATCTTCCATCCCGTCGTGGAGAACGTCTTGCCGGCCGAGGAGATCGTCAGCGTCCGCTCGGCGGCACCGGGAAGCGTGGCTATCGGCGTGTGCGGACCGTGGAAGGCCAGGTGCTCGTACACCTCGTCGGTGACGATTACGGCGTCGTGCTGCGCGGCCAGCCGCACGACCTCTTCGAGCACCCGGCGCTCGAACACGGCGCCGGTGGGATTGTGCGGATCGTTGATCAGAATGACCCTGGTGCGATCTGTCACGGTCGCGGCGAGCCGGTCGAGGTCGGGCTGGAACCCGGGTGCGTGCAGCGGGACCGTGCGAAGACGAGCGCCGGCCAGGGCTACGGCGGCGGCATACGAGTCGTAGTACGGCTCGAACACGACCACCTCGTCGTCGGGGCCGTCGATCAGCGCGAGCAGGGTGGCCGTGAGGGCCTCGGTCGCCCCTGCCGTGACGATCACTTCGGTGCCGGGGTCGACGTCGAGCCCGTAGAACCGGCGTTGGTGCTCGCTGATCGCTTCGAGGAGATCGGGGACGCCGCGGCCGGGCGGATATTGATTCGCCCCGTTCGCGATCGCGCTGCGCGCGGCCTCCAGCACCTCGGCAGGGCCGTCCTCGTCGGGGAAGCCCTGTCCCAGATTGATCGCACCCGTCCGGGCCGCAGCCGCGGACATCTCTGCGAAGATGGTGGGCGCGACGGTTCCGTCTGCGGCCAGCAGGCCGGCACCTGCCGCCGTGCGACGCCATGCGCCGGGAATGACACTCATGAAGAACAGGCTAAGGCCATAGCGGAAACTCATCTTCGCCATAAGGAACGCACAGATACAGGCGTCATTCTGAAGTGGTCGTTGAAGGAGCACTCACCATGAACGAAGACAACACCCAAGACCACTCGGCACCCGCGTCGAACGACGCCGTGCCGTCCGCCCAGGCCGCGGAGGTCGCCGCTCAGTCGGTGACGGATGCTGCCGCTGATACGACCGGCCCGGCTTCCGCCGCCCCGGTCGCCGCCGCGCCGGCCTCTGCCGCGCCGGTACAGGGACACGAGGTGCCGTCGACGTTCACGTCTCAGGCGCCGTCCACTCCCGTGATCGCACCCGTGCCGCACGGCTTCGCGGCACCGGCCGCGCCGGCAACCGTCACCGCACCGGCCACCGCCACCGCACCGGGAGCCGCATTCGGCATCCCCACGGCGGCGTCGTACACGCAGCCCACCCTGCCGCTCGACGGCGACGCCGTGTCGAACGACGGGGCCAAGAACAAGGACCAGAAGTCGCGGGGCGGCGCGAAATTCGCCGCGTTCATCGTCGCGGCGGCGCTCGTCGGCGGTGTCGCCGGCTTCGGCGGCGGCGCGCTGCTGAACGGGCTGCAGGACCAGCCGTCCTCCGGGACGGCCTCGGGGCCGCAGACCGTCACGGTCAACAACCCCGGATCGGTCAACGAGACCACCGCAGTCGCGACCGCTGCTCTGCCCTCCGTGGTCACCATCGAGGTGGCCGGTTCCGATCAGGGCGGCAGCGGATCCGGAGTGATCATCAGCGAAGACGGCTACGTGCTCACCAACACGCACGTGGTGACGCTCGGCGGAGCCGTCGCCGATCCGACCATCCGGGTGACCACGTCCGACGGGCACCTCTACGAGGCCACCGTCGTGGGCACCGACCCGATCTACGACCTCGCCGTGATCAAGCTGAAGGATGCCGAGGGGCTCACGCCCATCAAGTTCGCCGACTCGTCCAAGCTCAACGTCGGTGACACCACCGTCGCGCTCGGTGCGCCGCTGGGACTGGCGAACTCGGTGACCACCGGCATCGTCAGCGCTTTGAACCGGAGCATCCAGATCGCCTCGTCGGCACTGCCCGACTCGTCCTCCGAGGACGCCCCTGAGCAGGAGTCGCCGGAGCAGGGCCAGGGCCCGTTCCAGTTCGACATCCCGGGGAGCACCGGTCAGCAGACCTCCGACTCCATCTCGATCGCCGTGATCCAGACGGATGCCGCGATCAACCATGGCAACTCGGGCGGCGCCCTCGTGAACAGCAAGGGCGAGCTGATCGGCATCAACGTGGCGATCGCGAGCTCGGGCAGCTCCGAGGAGTCGGGTTCGATCGGCATCGGATTCGCCATCCCGTCGAACATCGCCCAGCGTGTCTCGGAGGAGATCATCGCCGATGGTGCGGCGACGCACGGACTGCTCGGCGCCTCGGTCCAGGATGCCTCGAACATCGAGGGCGCCACGGTCGCCGGTGCGTACATCGCCGAGGCGAACAACGGTGGCGCTGCCGCCGCAGGCGGGCTCGAGAAGGGCGACATCGTGACCTCGTTCAACGGAGTCCCGATCACCAGCGCCACCGACCTCACCGCTCAGGTGCGCGCCGCCGCCGCAGGCAGCGACGCGAAGGTCACCTACGTGCGCGGCGGCAAGTCGTACGACATCGAGGTGACGCTCGGCGAACTCGCCGGCTGACCCTCGCTCTCACAGAGAAGGACGCCACCTGCGCGATAGGCTCGCGGGGTGGCGTCCTTCTCTTTCGGCACCGGCAACGCGGCCAAGCTGCTCCGGATACCGCTGTATGCCGCGGGACGCATCGGTACCCTTCTCGTTCCGCGCGGTCGGCGCTGGGTCTTCGGCTGCGGCGCAGGTATCGGCGACGGCGCGCTCGCGCTGCAGCGCCATGCATCCGCCGCGGGGCACGACACACTGTGGCTCACGGCCTCCGAACGCGAGGATCGGGATGCCGAGGCCCTCGGCATCCGCTTCGTCCGCAAGAACGGTGTCCGCGGATGGTGGGCGACCGCGCGCGCCGGCGTCCTCGTGGTCACGCACGGCCTCGGCGACGTGAACCGGTACGCGAACGGCGGCGCGTTCGTGGTGCAGCTCTGGCACGGCATCCCCTTGAAGCGGATCGGCTTGGACTCCCCGGCCACCACACAGGTGCCGAGCGTGCCGGGTGCACCGTTGCTGCGGCGTGCCGTGGCCTTCCTCTACCGTGCCGCCGCCCAGCGGATCCGTGTGCTGCCGGCGGCCTCCCACCGTGCCAGAGGGCGCCTGGAGTCGGCATTCGGGCTCGGCGACGATCGAGTGGTCGTGACCGGTGAACCCCGGGTCGACGTGCTCACCACCGGCTCGCCGGAAGAGGCGCAGCGTGCGGCATCCGTCGTGCTGAGGAGAGTCGCGGGGGAGATCCCGGACAGCGCGCGCACCATCCTTTACGCGCCGACCTGGCGCGACGGCGCCGCCGACCCGGCCGTTCCCACGGCGCAGGAGTGGATCCGGATCCTTCGCGTCCTCGAGGAGCGCGACGCGATCCTGCTGGTGCGCTCCCACCCCCTGGGCGAGGGCGGCTACGCGCCACCTCTCCCGAGCCGCCGGGTGCGTGCGCTCGGCGCCGTGCTGCTGCCCGATGTGACGCCGGTCCTGCCTGCGATCGATGTGCTCATCACGGACTACTCCTCGCTCGCCTACGACGTCGGACTCCTGCGGATGCCGGTCCTCTTCCTCGCCCCGGATTCGACGGAGTACGCACGCACGCGAGGGTTCTACGGACGGTTCGAAGACGTCGCGGGTCCCGATGCGGCGGTCGACTGGTCGGAGATGCTCGCGCAGCTCGAAGCGCTGCTGTCCGACGAGCGCACGTTCGCCACGGCCTCCGCCCGTTCCGCTACGCTCAGCGCGGAGATGCACGCGCATCGCGACGGACGCAACACGGAGCGCGTCTACCAGGTCATCCGCGCGCGGGGGATTCCCGCGCCGAAGGGAGCAGTATGACAACGGCCCGCATCGATGACACGGCGGAGGCGCTGGTCATCGCAGGGACCGGTCCACGGCCGGCGACGGCAGCGCTGGTCGGGCCGCGAGCGCGCGTCGAGGCCCGGGTCAGCGGGGGCGGCGCCACCTGGAAAGCCTCCTTCCTCCTCCGGGCGTCGCGGTGGGGCGGACCCTCCCTTCCGCTGCCTGCGGGGGAGTACGAGCTGCGGATCGCGGATGCCGACCTCGACGAGCTGCGGGTCGCTCCGGTGGTCCTCACGGGAGTGCGCATCGCTGTCGACGGCAGCACCGTACGCATCGCCGCACCGATCGATCCGGTGTATGAGACCGTCGAAGGACGCTCGACGCTGGAGGAGCGCTACGTGGCGCAGACCGGCGGCACCGAGAACGCCGTCTTCTTCGAGAGCTTCTACGGCCGGAGCGTCGGCTGCAATCCCCGGGCCATCGACCGCGAGCTCGCGGCGCGGGCGCCCGAGGTGCGGAGATACTGGAGCGTCGTCGATCTCTCGGTCGAGGTCCCGGAGGGGGCGATCGCGGTCGTCGAAGGGAGCCCGGAGTGGTGGCACGCCCGCGGAGCCGCCCGCCTGCTGGTCGTGAACGATTGGCTTCGGCGCCGGTTCGCCCGCAAGCCCGGACAGAAGGTCCTGCAGACCTGGCATGGGACCCCTCTCAAGCGGCTCGCGCTCCACCGCCCCGGCTTCGATCCGCGGCGGATGGCCGCGGTGGTGAAGGAGTCGCGTCGCTGGGACGTGCTCCTCGCGCAGAACACGTACTCCGAGCGCATTCTCCGCAAGGCATACGCGTTCTTCGGCCGCCCGATCTGGGTGGACGGATACCCCCGCAACGACGCTCTCGCCACGGAGGACCCGGCGGCGATCCGGAGCGCGCTGGGCATCGGCGCCGACGAGCGGGTACTCCTCTACGCCCCGACCTGGCGAGACGACCGCGCCGAGATGGTGGACTTCGTCGATCCTGAGCTCCTGGCCCGACAAGCGAATGCCGTGGTGCTCGTCCGCGGTCACTCCCGCACGCTGGAGCAGGGACGCGACCGCGCCGGTGCGCGGGTCATCGATGTCACCGGCTACCCGGAGACCGCGCGACTGCTCCTCGCCGCCGACGCGCTGATCACCGACTACTCCTCGGTGATGTTCGACTTCAGTGTCACGGGCAAGCCGATGTACTTCCTCGTGCCGGACCTCGACCACTATCGAGGACAGCTGCGCGGGTTCTACTTCGACCTCGCCGAACGTGCTCCTGGGCCCCTCGTGCGCACGCAGGACGATCTTGCCGCCGCCCTGGAGGACCTCGACCACGAGGCCGTCTACGCGGAGCGCTACGCGGCGTGGCGCAGGCAGTTCAACTCGCGCGACGACGGCCATGCCGCAGAGCGCGTCGTCGACCGCATCCTGGATCTGGGTTTCGTCACGCGCTGAGCACGCTCGAGGCCCGCTTCAGGGGAGCGGCGTGTTGCGCGTGCCGAGACGCGAGGCGTCGACGGTGTCTCTGGCACCACGGAGAACGCCGCCGATGAACCCGAGGCCCCATGAGAGGTGCATCGTGGGCAGCACGATCAGCGTCCACAGGCGCTGACGAAAGCCCCCACCGCCGGGAGCCAGGGCGACCGCCAGCACGAGCAGCATGTACAGCGCCAGCGGCCCGTAGACGACGAGCGAGGCGATCAGGGAGAGCACACCGCCGAGCACACCCGTCAGCTGCAGGACCCCCAGGACGAGGGCGAGTGCGACGATGAGGACGAGTGCGGGCGGAGCGAAGTAGCGGATGCCGTTGCGACGACCGAACCGGCGCACCAGCTCGCCACGCCAGGCGCCGGTGGCACGGAACTGCCGGGCCAGGCGCAGCCAGCTCTCGCGCGGCCAGTACGTCACGGACAGCTCAGGATCGAACCAGACACGGTGACCGGCCTGACGGATGCGGAGGTTGAGCTCCCAGTCCTCGCCGCGCCGGATCGACTCGTCGAACAGCCCGATCTCGTCGAGCACCTCGCGACGCATCACGCCCAGGTAGGCCGACTCGGCCTCACCCTCTTGGGAACTCCCGTGGTAGGCGCCTCCGCCGAGCCCGACGGGGGAGTTGTAGAGACGGGCCACGGCCTTCTGGAACGGTGTGCGTCCTTCGGCGTGCATGACGCCGCCGACGTTGGCCGATCCGGTGCGCTCCAGGGTCTGCAGCGCACGGGCGGCATAGCCGGAGGAGAGCTCGGAGTGGGCGTCGACGCGGAGGACCGTGGCGTAGCGACTCGCCCGGATCGCGGCGTTCAGGCCGACCGGGATGTGTGCGGCCGGATTGTCGACCAGGCGGATGCGGTCGTCCGTCGCGGCGAGCCGCTGCGCGAGCTCGGTCGTGCCATCGGTGGAGGGCCCGAGTGCCAGCACCAGTTCGGTGGGCACGTCGACGTCCTGGGCGAGCACCGACTCGATCGCGTGCTCGAGGTACGCGCGCTCGTTGAGCACCGGCATCACGAAGGACACCCCGGGCAGGGGAGCGGAGATCTCGTCGGCTGGCACATGATGATCATGTCACGGCGTCATCGGGCATTCCCTGAGGGGTGGACGGGCACAGCGACGTCGTTCGCCCGTGCGCCATACTGCGGTGGACGGGTGGATGCCGCAGGGACGAACTATTCTGGAGGGATGGGTGCTCTGTCTGACGCGAAGAAGGCGTACCGTCTGCTGAAGCGGGCGCTCGCATCCCGCACCGCCGTCCAACGCGTACGACGACGACTCGCCGAGCGCGAGCCGTACCCGACCGATCACTTCAAGGTCGCGGTGTACTTCGCCGACGGTGCCGTGAACATGTACCAGATGCGGCAGTGGTATCGCCCGCTCGCCGAGCTCTCGAAGCGTTGGCCCGTGGTCGTGCTCTCGCGCCAGGCGACGGGCACCGAGAAGCTGCTCGACGAGGATGCCCCTCCGGTCGCGTTCGTTCCGAAGATCCGTGACCTGGAGCGGTTCATCGCGACGCAGGACATCCGCGTCGTGCTGTACGTCAACCAGAACACGCGGAACTTCCAGATGTTCCGCTACGGACGACGCTGGCATGTGTTCATCAATCACGGCGAGTCCGACAAGATGTACATGACGACCAACCAGTACAAGGCGTACGACTACGCCTTCGTCGCCGGACAGGCCGCACGGGACCGTCTGTCGCGCACCCTCTGGGACTACGACGTGGACAAGCGCACGATCGAGATCGGGCGCCCGCAGGCGGACCACTACTCGGGCACGCTGCCCTACACGCCGGATGACCGGACGGTCGTGCTCTACGCTCCCACCTGGGAAGGCGACCGTCCCAGCGCCCACTACGGATCCATCGCCTCGCACGGCGAGACGCTCGTCGCGCGCCTCCTCGCGACCGGCCTGCACCGCGTCGTGTACCGCCCTCACCCTCGCAGCGGCGTGGTCGATGAGGCCTACGGCGCCGCTCACCGCCGGATCATCGCGGCGATCAATGCGGCCAACGCGGCGGATCCGACGGCTCACCACGTCTACGACGCCGCGCCGGAGCTGGGGTGGCAGCTCACGGCGGCCGACGTCGCCATCGTCGACATCTCGGCCATGGTGTACGACCGGCTCGCGGCGGGAAAGCCGTTGATGATCACCCGGCCGACGGATGATCAGGCGTCGATCGACACGCAGGGCTATCTGGCCGACTGCGAGTGGCTGACGGCTGAGGCGGCGGACGACATCGTGGCCGAGGTCGAACGCGTGCGCGCCGACGAGGCGGCCATCGCCCGGCTGCGGATGTGGGTGCAGCACTATTTCGGCGACACGACCCAGGGCGTGGCCACCGAGAAGTTCCACGCTGCGGTCGACGGACTCATGCAGGAGTGGGAGCGGTGGCAGGCCCACGAGGTGGGGGCCGTCCGCGAAGACGAGGACGACGACGACGAAGAAGCCGACGAAGAGGAAGTCTGAGCGTGGAGTTCCCTCTCGCGCATGCGATCGCCTCTCACCTGCAGGTGGTCGCGCGCACCGGCTCGACGAATGCCGACCTGCGCGCGCAGGCGGAGAGCGCCGAAGACCGCCCGCACCTCTCGACGCTGATCACGCGCGACCAGACCGCCGGGCGCGGCCGACTCGACCGCACCTGGGTGGCGCCGAGCGGTACTGCGCTCGCCGTGTCCGTGCTGCTGCGCACGATCCCGGTCGATCCCGCCGCGCGGGGCTGGATCCCGCTCGCGGCGGGCCTCGCGATGTCCGAGGCGGTCGCCGCACAGCTCCCCGGGCGCGATGTCGCCGTGAAGTGGCCGAATGACGTGCTGGTCGAAGGTCGCAAGATCTGCGGCATCCTCGCGGAGGCGACCGGGGATGCGGTCGTCGTCGGTGCCGGCGTGAACACGACGATGACGGTCGAGCAGCTCCCCGTTCCGACGGCCACGTCGTTCGCCGCTCTCGGCGTCGACGTCGATGAGGATCGACTCCTGGCCAGCTACCTCGAGACGCTCGACGACCGGCTGTCGGCACTGATCGCGGCCGGGGATGCGGTCTCGAGCGGTCTGCATGCGGCAGTGACCGCGCGGTGCACGACCCTCGGAAGGCCGGTGCGGGTGTCGATGCCTGCCGGTCGCATCCTCGAGGGAGTGGCGACGGCGATCGATGCGGAGGGACGACTTCTGGTGGAGTCGGACGGGGTGGAGCATGCGATCTCGGCGGGCGACGTGGTGCACGTGCGCGCCGCCGGAAGCTGACACGCCGTCGCACAGACGGCTTTGTCGCAGATCACGGGCACAATGGTGGGGTGACCCAGCCTGTGACGCTCGGCGGCCGGCCCCTGATGCCGCCACCTGGCACGCCTTCGGAGGAACTGCTGATCGCGCGTTTCCGAAGCCACGCACGTCGGCTGTTCTGGTCGGCTGTCGTCCTCATCGCCACGTTCGGCGCCACCGCGTACTTCTACGGAAACCTCCCGGCGGGGTTGGAGAACTGGATGCTGCTCGCCGCCGCGGGTGCGCTGGTCGCGCTGGCTGTCGTGCTGCCCTTCGTCATCTGGTACTCGCGGAGCACCACGGTGACGACGAGGCGCGTCATCGCCCACCACGGGATCGGTGCCCGTCGGCGTCAGGAGATGTCGCACGCTCGGGGGTACACCATCGCCGTCCGTCGCGGTCCGCTCCAGCGCCTGTGGGGTTCCGGCACCATCACGCTGTCGAACGGTGTCGATTCGCCGCTCCGGCTGCCGAATGTCCCGAACGTGACGCTCGTGCACGAGACCCTCGCCGACCAGATCGAGGTCGGGCAGATCCTCGCTCATCGTGACGCGCAGTCGTCCGGAGACGAGTCCGTTCCGCTCTGAGCGGGCCGAGGACTCGCTCCTGTGTTCCGAGCGTCCGGATCCGGAACGTGTCCGACACGCCTCGATCCGTGCGGGAGAATGGAGGCAGACGAATGGAGGCGGCACATGGCCCTGCGTGTTGGCGTGATCGGCGGAGGACAGCTGGCCCGGATGATGATCGCTCCGGCGGTCGAGCTCGGCATCGATCTGCGAGTGCTCGCCGAGGGCGAGGGGATGTCCGCAGGACTCGCAGCCACCGCGGTCGGTGACTATCGCGATCTCGAGGCGGTGCGCGCTTTCGCGGCCGACGTCGATGTCGTGACGTTCGATCATGAGCATGTGCCGCAGGATGTGCTGCGGCGGCTGGTCGCCGATGGCGTCGTCGTGCACCCGGGCCCTGATGCCCTCCAGTTCGCACAGGACAAGCTGGTGATGCGCGCGCGTCTCGCCGAACTCGGAGTTCCGCAACCCGACTGGGCCGCCGTGCGCACCATCGCCGAACTGCAGCAGTTCCTCGATGCGCATGCCGGCGCGGGTGTCGTGAAGACACCGCGGGGTGGCTACGACGGCAAGGGCGTTCGCGTCGTCCGCGGCGCTGAGGAGGCGCAGGACTGGCTGGACGCTCTGGACGAGGGCGATGCGCTCCTCGTCGAAGAGCTCGTCCCGTTCGTGCGTGAGCTGGCGCAGCAGGTGGCCCGCCGTCCGAGCGGAGAGATCGTCTCCTATCCGGTGGTCGAGACTGTGCAGCGCGATGGCGTGTGCGCCGAGGTCATCGCTCCCGCGCCCGCTGCGGCAGAGCGCCTGGTGGAGGTGGCGGAAGGGATCGGCCGCGCCATCGCCGAGGGGCTCGGTGTCACCGGGATGCTCGCCGTCGAGCTGTTCGAGACCGACGACGAGAGGATCCTCGTCAACGAGCTCGCCATGCGTCCGCACAACAGCGGTCACTGGAGCCAGGACGGCGCCGTCACGGGTCAGTTCGAGCAGCACCTGCGTGCGGTGGTCGACCTCCCGCTCGGAAGCACCGCCCCGCGTGCCGCGTGGTCGGTGATGGTGAACATCCTCGGTGGGCCCGTCGAGGGGACGCTCGAGGAGCGTTTCGGCGCGGTGATGGCCGAGCACCCGCAGGCGAAGATCCACACGTACGGGAAGGCACCGCGGCCTGGACGCAAGGTCGGTCACGTGAACGTCGCCGGTGACGATCTCGACGACGCCGTGTACGTCGCGCGCGCCGCAGCCGCGCACTTCGCCTGATCCGGCGCCTCTCAGCGGGCATCGTGGCGAGACATGCGGGCGAAGAGGCGTGCCGTTCGGGGTTTCTCCCAGCGGCAGACCGTAGCCTGATCTGGTGACCGAGCCACTGCACTCCTCCGCCGACCCTCTGGTTGGCGTCGTCATGGGATCCGACTCCGACTGGCGCGTGATGAGCGACGCCTCTCAGGCCCTCACCGACTTCGGAATCCCGCACGAGGTGGAAGTCGTCTCGGCGCACAGGACTCCGGACAAGCTGATGACGTATGCGCGTGAAGCGCGGTCACGCGGGATCCGGGTGATCATCGCCGGTGCCGGGGGAGCAGCGCACCTTCCCGGCATGCTCGCCTCGATGACTCCTCTCCCCGTCGTGGGGGTTCCGGTGCCTCTCGCCTACCTCGACGGCATGGACTCCCTGCTCTCGATCGTGCAGATGCCCGCCGGGATCCCGGTGGCGACGGTGTCGATCGGGGGCGCCCGGAACGCGGGCCTGCTCGCCGCACGGATCCTCGGTACCGCCGACGCCGACCTCGCCGACCGCGTCGAGGCGTATGCCCGCGAGCTCGAAGCCCAGGTCGAGGACAAGAACGAACGGTTGAAGGGGTCGCTGTGACCCTTGCGCCTCCGCGCGCAACACGGCGCCCGCTCATCGAGACTCGGCCGCTGCGGCATCCGGACTCCGCCGATCCGGGGATGATGGCCAAGCGCGGCTGGTGGCTCGTCGCGCTGAATCTCCTGCTGCCCGGTTCCGCGCAGGTACTGGCGGGCAACCGCCGGCTCGGCCGCTTCGGCCTCGGTGCGACTCTTCTCGCCTGGTTCCTCGCGATCGTCGCCGTGGGTCTCGCGCTGTTCGCGCGCCCGGTCCTGCTGTGGCTCACGATCGGCGGTGGGTTGTTCTCCGCCGCTGTCCTCACGATCGTGCAAGTGCTGCTCGTCGGCTACGTGGTGCTCTGGGTCGTGCTGACTTTCGACACCCTGCGTCTGGTGCGACTCGTGAAGGTGCCCGGTGCGTCCCGCCTGGCCATACCGGTGGTCGCCCTCGTCCTGCTGGGACTCGTCGGCGGCGGGGCCGGGTATGCGGCGACCGCAGTGGGTTCGGTCCGGAGCACGATCGGCGCCATCTTCGGGCAGAGCGGGCCCAGTGTGGAGCCCAGCGACGGCTATTACAACATCCTGCTCCTTGGTGCGGACAGCGGCGACGGACGTGACTCCATGCGCTTCGACAGCATCTCGGTCGTGTCGGTGAACGCCGACACGGGTGCCGTGACCATCACCGGCATCCCGAGAGAGCTTCCGAACCCGCCGTTCAGCGACGGCAGCCCCATGCAGGAGCTCTACCCGAACGGATTCGAAGGGCACGGCTCGTCGACCTGCGGGTGGAACGCCTGGATGAACCACGTGCGAAACGCTGCGGAGGTCTGCCGCGAGGACGGCGGCGCCGCGCTCTACCCGGACGCGGTGGCGAACGGCTCCGAACCGGGCATCGAGGCGACGAAGGATGCGGCAGAAGGGGTGCTCGGCATCGAGATCCCGTACTACGTCTTCGTCGACATGCACGGCTTCGCGGAGCTCGTCGATGCGCTGGGCGGGGTCGAGATCAACGTCACGGAACGTCTACCCAAGGGCGGCCCGCCCGAGGGGTGGAGCGGCAACGACGCGAACGAGTGGGCCATCGGCTGGATCGAACCCGGTCAGCAGCGTATGGACGGCGATACGGCCCAGTGGTACGCCCGCTCGCGGTACACGACCAGCGACTGGGACCGCATGAAGCGCCAGCGCGAGCTGCAGGCGGCGATCCTGGCCCAGTTCACTCCGCAGACCGTGCTCACCCGCTTCAACGAGGTCGCGGCAGCGGGAACCGCACTGATCAGCACGGATCTGCCGTCCGACAAGCTGCCGGAGTTCTTCGACCTGATGCTCAAGGCGAAGGAGCAGCCGGTCACGCCGATCGAGCTCACGCCGGAGTTCGGCGTGGACGAGCATCAGCCTGACTACGCATACATCCATGACATGATCCAGCAGTCGCTGCACCCGCCGACGGAGACGCCGACGCCGGAGCCGTGATCCCGCGAGGAGCAGCCCGACGGTCGACGTCGCTGGTGCGCTCCGGGGACGATGCACGCGAGCACGGCAAAGCCCACGGCCGTCCACCCGAGGGGAGGGACGGCCGTGGGCTTCCGGTGGGTATGTTCACCGGATGCACCAGACGACGGTGATCGGAGGGGGAGGGATCACCGTCGTCCAGTCGACCACCGCACGAGGCGGCAGCCGGATCTAGGCGCGCTTGCGACGGGATGCGCCGACCGCGACGAGGGCACCGCCGGCGACGAGAGCTGCTGCTCCGCCTCCGAGGACCCACGGCGACACGCTTCCGCCGGTGAGCGCCAGTTCGAAGCCACCACCCGTGAGCGGCAGTTCGGAACCGGCTGCTGCGACCCCAGGATCGTGGTCGCAGCTTGCCGCGGCGTCGTGGCCGTGAGAGACCGTGATCGTCGCGGTGTACGAGCGCGAGCCGCTGAAGGCGACGGCGTAGGAGCCCTCTCCGTCGGACGGCGGGCGGAACGTGAGCGTCAGGCTGCCGTCGGCGGTGGCGATGTTGCCCGAGACCGCGGCCTGTCCTGCGTTGAGTCCGGAGACCGAGACGTTCACGTTCTCGGACGGCAGGAAGTACCCCGGTCCGAACACGATGGTCGAGACTTCGCAGATGTCGATGATCGGGTCGCCGACCTTGACGCCGGGAGGCGAAGGATACGAGTCGGACGACGCGGCCGGAACAGACGGCGCGGCCGTTGCGACGACAGGCGCGGCAAGTACAAGCGCGCCAGCGGTAAGGCTGATGGCAGCCAGTTTCTTCAGCATGATTTCTCCCCAGAATTTCACGCGGAATCGCCTTCGGACACACCCCTGCGTCCGACTGCGTGGAGCCTTCCTGCCCCCACGGCAGGATGGCAGACCCCAGATATTCCCCAGTGAGTCGACAGTACCCTATCGACGGGGGAAAGTCACGATGCGCAGCGCAGAGGTTCCCGTGTCGTGTCCGGGGCCTCGATCAGAGGGGTGTGCAGTACCTCGGTGAACCGCTCCCCGGCGCCCGTCCCCTGGAACTCGATCGTGATCGTCGTCGACTCTCCGGGAGCGAGGGAGACCTCATGCTGAACCACGGAACGGTCACCCAGCATGGCCGTCTGTACGCCTTCCTCCTCGCCGTCCCTGTCGACATGGGCCGGCGTCGCGCCCTCCGGTCCGTAGATCGCGATCAGGGTGCGCACGGTGCCAGGGGGCACACCGTAGAAGCCGTCACCCGTGACGTAGGCCGGCAAAGATGTCGCCGCATCCGCGGGGGCGGTGTTGGTCCAGGACACCCGCACCTGCGTCGTGGGCGTTCCCTGGCACGTTCCGATCGCGGTCGTGATGGCGGCCCGGGTGTAATAGTCCATCTTCGCGCCGGTGGTGTCGTTCATGAGCACGCCCACATACGTGGCGTCGGCGCCGTCCTCGGGGATCGTGCCGCCGAGCGCGGAGGAGGCGAGCAACGCCTCCTCGTCCTCGTGCGCGCTCCAGATCCGGATCCGACCCTCGCCCGCGGCTTCCGCCAGCGCTCCGATCAGCGCCTTCGGTTCGGCACCGGAGAGCGCGGCGCCGAACAGGGCGCCGGCGGCCTGTGCGAAGATCTGGTCCTGCACGACCGGATCGGGAACGACGGCGTAGATCTCGGAGAGCAGGATGTCGGTCACGTTCTCGGACGTCGCGGTGAAGGGGCCGAAGGCGAGGTCGCCCGTGGCCTCCATCAGGTGCTTCGCGACGACGGCATCCACCGCGATGACTCCGTCGACCGTGCCCCCGAAACGTCCTTGCCAGCGCGCGGCGATGGTCTCGCCCGCCTCGGTGAAGTCCGGGATGTTGGTGACGTTCTGGAGGTATCGACCGGGACGGTCCTCGAACAGCGCGATCGTGGATTCGCTGAGCGGCAGGGAAACGTCGAGGCCGGGGAAGTCCCGCGTCGACGCCTGCGTCTGCAAGGTGATCCTGCCGCCCTCGGCGTGCAGCAGGGCGATCGATCCGATGATCCCTCCGGAGGAGCGCAGCTCGGCATTGTTCTGCATCGCCAGGACGTAGTTGCGGGGGCCCTCACCGCCGAGCATCGTCGGCAGCAGCACGGCTGCCCCATGAAGGGAGCCGACCGCGGTCGCTGCTTCCGTGACCGCGGAGCGCATCTGACCGATCGCATCGGCCAGGGGAGGCAGGGTGGCATCGGCGTCGATGCGCTTCACCTGCAGCTGCGCTGCGCTGAGGGCCGTGTCCGCGGTGCCGAGCGGCTCCGCGATCTCGGCGAACGGGGCGAGGTCGATGGTGCCGCCGGCGAAGCCGAGGCTGGCCAGGTCGAAGTCGCCCGCCACCTCGAGGAGAGGTGTGAGCGCGTCGGTCGAGACGGCGTCGGCGACCTCGGCGATCTCGCTCACGGCGCGGAAGTTCGGCCCCAGCCACGGCACGATGCCGAAGGCGTGCCACACGGGGTCGGAGGTGAGCTCGTGCGCGGAAGCCGCATTGCGGGCGATGCTCCGGGCGACCGGCTGCGCGCCCTCGAGGTCGCCGGAGGCGATCGACGCCTTCAGCTGCGTCGCGCCTTTCGCGACCTGCTGGAGGTCGTTCACGGCGCCGATCCCTCGGATGGCGACCCAGCCGACCGCGACGACGAGCAGGGACAGCAGAATGCCGACGGTCCACCCGATCCATCGGCGCCGGACGGGAAGTCGACCATCGCTCACCCGAGCATTCAAGCACGAACTGCTGGGCGCGTGGGGGGCGGAAACTGTGGGAACGCTGACATTCGCGCGGCACGTGCGGCGCGCTCCGGGGCGCGCAGGCGCTGCGAGGCTAGCCTGATCGTATGGGTGCTCGGCTGCGTGTTGTTCTGGATCAGCTCGTGCATGTCGTCGATCCCGATCAGGCCGCCGCTTCGGTGGATCTCACGCGGGGGCTGGTCGCGACGGCGCCTTCCGGGTGCACGGTGGATGCCATCGTGCCTGCCGGCGCGACGGTGCCGGTCGCCGGTGTGGGAGATGTGCGGACGCTCGGTCTCGGACGCAGAGAACTCGCCGCATCCTGGCAACTGGGAATCGCGCCGGGCGTCGGGGGCGGACTGATCCACTCACCGACGTTGATGGCGCCGCTCGTGCGTCACGATCGCGTCCATGACAACGACCAGACCACCGTGACCGTGTGGGATCTGCGCGCCTGGGACGCCCCCGAGCTCCTGCCGAAGGGCGTCGCAGCCTGGCAGCGTGGAATGCTCCGGCGCGCCGTGCGGCATGCGGACGCCGTGGTCGTGCCGTCGCACGCCGTCGCGGAGCGCTTGTCCGAGTTGGCCCGCGTCGGCGACCGTGTCCGCGTCATCGCGGGTGCCCCACCGCGGGGGTTCACGGTGCCGATCGATGCCGCAGAGCGTCGCGCGGCGCTGTCGCTCCCGGACGAGTACGTCGTCCTCACCGGGTCTCTCGCGACCCTGCCCGATGGATTCCGCGGCGCGGTGGCCGCAGGCGTCGACGCCGTCGTCCTCGATGCGCCAGAGGGAGCGGAGCCGCGCTATGCCGAGGCAGCCGCTGCCGTCGGGCTGCCGGAGCGACGCGCGCACGTGCGGGGAGCACTCCCGCCCGAAGACCGCGCCGCTGTCCTCGCGGGAGCTTCGGCTTTCGCAGCGACGGGCGCTGTGGCCGGATGGCCGTGGCGCGCGGTCGAGGCGATGCTGATCGGCCTCCCCGTCGTGGCCGTCGACAGCGGCTCGCACCACGATGTCATCGCCGACGGCGGGATGCTCGTACCCGCCGAGGCGATCGCCGATGCCGTCGTCGAAGCCACACAAGGGGCGGGGGAGAGGCTTCGCGTCCTTGCATCCGACCGCTCTCGGGCCTTCTCCTGGGCCAGTTCCGCGGAGCGCCTCTGGGGCCTGCACGCCGACTTGTGATTCGCTGAGAACAACCTGCGCATAAGGGCGACACGCCGAAAACTTCTGGCGTAACCCCTGCAACAGTGGCATCATCCTGCAACTTCCGTCACACTGGTCACATGTCTCGACGTGCCCCACGCTCGCGAAACACCCTGAGGACCGCCCGACTCCTCACCTGTTTCCTCGCTGCCTCCGCCCTGGTGATCGGCACGGTGGTCCCCGCCGCCGCTGCACCGACCACCGTCCCTTCGAACGCGGCGAGCCTCGCAGCCTCCGCTGCGGACCCCGCAGCGACAGGTCTCGCGAAGAGCACGCTGGTCGGATTCACACCCGGCAACATCATCAGCGATGCCGTGTTCACGAACAAGGACACGATGACGGAGGCGCAGATCCAGGCCTTCTTCAACAGCAAGGTCTCGCGGTGCCTCGGCGGCACGGATGAGGTCGGCAAGCCGATCGTGTGCCTCAAGGACTTCACGATCACGTCGGTCACGCGTCCGGCCGACGCCTACTGCAGCGGGTACTCGGGTGCCGCCAACGAATCGGCGGCCCGGATCATCTATCGCGTGGCACAGGCGTGCAACATCAACCCTCAGGTCCTGATCGTCATGCTCCAGAAGGAGCAGGGACTCGTCACCCACACCTGGCCGAGCGCGTGGCGCTTCAACATCGCGCTGGGACAGGGATGCCCCGACACCGCAGCCTGCGACCCCGGCTACATCGGCTTCTTCCATCAGATCTACGGCGCAGCGCGCCAGATGCAGATCTACATGGAGGGCAAGTGGTTCCAGTGGTACGCACCGGGCAGGACCTGGAACATCCTCTACAACCCCAACGCCTCGTGCGGCTCCGGTCCGGTGTACGTGGCCAACAAGGCGACGTCCGCTCTGTACTACTACACGCCTTACCAGCCGAACGCGGCGGCGATGCGCGCCGGCTACGGGGAGGGCGACGGATGCTCGGCGTACGGCAACCGCAACTTCTACAACTACTTCACCGACTGGTTCGGATCGACGCAGGTCCCCACCGGCCCGAGCCTCGCTTCCGTGAACTCCTCGTCCTACATGCTCGGCATCGACAGCGCCGGTGCGCTCTGGGGCTACCCGTTCGCGAAGGGGCTCTGGGGCAACCGCAAGCAGCTGGCCAGCGGTCTTTCCGGCGTGAGCTCGGCCATGATGGTCGGCGATCTCAACGGCAACGGCACCCGTGACCTGATCATCCGTCAGCAGAACGGCGTCTCCGTCCTGCGCGGCAACGGATCCGGCTTCGATGCGCCGCAGTCGCTCAACCTCGACTGGAGCTCGGTCGTCCTCTCGACGGCAGCAGGCGATCTCGACGGGGACGGGATCCCCGACATCGTGACCACCAGCACCAACGGCGACCTCATGCTGTGGCGGGGCAACGACAAGGGCGGCCTGCTCGCGCCGATCCGCATCGGCTGGGGCTGGGCGGGGATGAACCTGCTCGTGGGTAACGTCGACCTCAACCGCGACGGCAACCCGGACCTCGTCGGGCGCGACGCCTCCGGTCGCCTGTTCGTCTACTACGGCGACGGCGGCGGCGGCTGGACCGGCTCGCGTCAGATCGGTCAGGGCTGGGGTGGGATGACCTCGATCTTCGTCCCCGGAGACTTCACCGGTGACGGGGTGACCGACATCGCCGCGCGGACCGCGAACGGCGACCTGTACATGTACCCGGGCGACGGCGCGGGCGCGATCACCTCCACCGGCAAGATCGGCAACGGGTGGCAGATCCTCTCCGCTCTGGCCGGTTCGGGCGGGGCCGTGGTCACCCCGCGGGCGATGCCCTCCGGCGCCGGCGACGTGGATCGCGACGGCGGCCCGGATGTCGTGGCTCTCACCCCGCAGGGCAACCTGAACCTCTATCGGGGCAACGGCACGGGCGCCTGGCGCGGATCGAAGCAGATCGGCTCCGGCTGGGCTGCCGGCGATCGCATGATCACGCTGGGTGACTTCAATGGGGACGGCTATCGCGACCTCGGGCGCATCACCGCCGACGGCCAGTTCTGGCTGCTCCCCGGCACGCCGGGCGGATACGGGCAGCCGGCTCTGATCGGAACCGGGTGGCAGACCATGACCCTCCTGGTCGGCGGCATCGACTTCGACGGCGACCGCAACCCGGATGTGATCGGACGCAACTCCGCCGGGAACCTCGTCTACTACCGGGGCGACGGACGCGGTGGCTGGGCGAGCCAGGCCGTGCAGATCGGGTACGGATGGGGCGGCTTCGACATGGCCGTCAACGCGGGCGACTTCGACGGAGACGGCCGGTCCGACCTGATCATGCGCACCTCGGACGCGCGCCTCTGGGTCTATCCGACCAACGGCGCCGGCGGCTGGGGCACCCCGCGCGGGATCGGCCAGGGTTGGGGCGGCTTCAGCGCTCTCTTCAGCCCGGGCGACTTCGACGGCAACGGGACGTTCGATCTGATCGGCAGGCACACCAACGGCGATCTCTACCTCTTCCGCGGCGATGGCCGTGGTGGCTGGGGCCCGAGCGGCGTCATCGGCAACGGGTGGGCCGCCTTCACGGCATTGGGCTGATCGCGCGCGCCTCAGGATGCTCAGAGGCGGTGCCATAGGATACTGAAGTGCGCTGTGGCGACCGCCACCGCAGCTGAATGAGTGGGCCAGTGACCGATACCCGTGATGTTTTCGCCGTCGTCCCGCGCACCGCATTCGACACTCCCGGCACGAGCCGCGGTCTGATCGATGTGGTGCGCTGGCGCTACCTCCTGTACCTCCTGGTCCGGACCGGCGTCACCACGCGCTACCGGAACTCGGTCCTGGGCTGGACGTGGTCCTACGTCCGTCCGGGTGCGCAGTTCCTGGTCTTCTGGGTGGTGCTCGGGCTCTTCCTGAGTCTCAACCGGGACATCCAGAACTATCCGGTCTACCTGTTCTCCGGTATCGTCGTGATCAACCTCTTCTCCGAGGCGTTCAAGAACGCGACCACGTCGATCGTGAACAACGCGCCCCTCGTGCGCAAGGTCTTCCTGCCACGTCAGCTGTTCGCGGTGTCGGCGGTGATGGTGGCCTTCATCCACTTCCTGCCGCAGCTCGCACTCCTGCTGATCGTCTGCCTCTTCATGGGCTGGATCACGAGCATCACGGTGCTGTCGGTGCTCGCCGCACTCGCGGGCATCCTGATCGTGACGCTGTTCGCCCTGGGTATGGGTCTCTTCTTCGGCGCGATCAACGTGCGGTTCCGCGACGCGGAGAACATCGTCGAGCTGCTGCTCCTGCTCGCGACCTGGGCGTCGCCGGTGCTGTACTCCTGGACCATGGTGCAGGAGGCGCTCCACAAGCTCGGCTGGCCGGACTGGATGCTGGAGCTCTACATGCTCAATCCGATCACGCAGGGCGTCGAGCTGTTCCACTACGCCTTCTGGCGTCCGGTCACCGGCGCGGCGATGGAACTGCCGCCCGGGCTGGGATGGAACACGCTGTGGACTTTCCTGATCGCCGTTGCCACGCTCCTGATCGGACAGCTCGTCTTCCGACGCCTCGAGGGAAGGTTCGCGCAAGACCTATGAGCACTGCAATCGCTTCGCGCCCGAGCATCATCGTCGACGGCGTCCGCAAGAACTTCACTCTCAACCATGCGCTGTCCCTCAAGGACACGGTCGTGGCCTGGATCCGTCGGCGAAAGACCAGCAGCACCTTCGAGGCGCTGAAGGGACTCGACCTCGTCATCAACGAGGGGGAGTCGGTCGCGATCCTCGGGCTCAACGGCTCGGGCAAGTCGACGCTCCTCAAGCTGATCTCCGGCGTCATGGAGCCCGACGCGGGCGAGGTGCTGACGCGCGGCCGGGTGGCCGGGCTCATCGAGGTCGGTGCCGGATTCCATCCGGAGCTCTCCGGCCGGGAGAACGTGTTCCTCAACGCGGCCATCCTCGGGATGCAGCGCAAGGAGATCGAGGAGCGCTACGACGAGATCGTGGCGTTCAGCGAGATCGAGCAGTTCATCGATCAGGAGGTCAAGCACTACTCCTCCGGCATGTTCATGCGCCTGGCCTTCTCCGTCGCGATCCATGTCGAGCTCGACGTGCTGCTGGTCGACGAGATCCTGTCCGTGGGCGACGCGCCCTTCCGTGAGAAGTGCCGACTCAAGTTCGGCGAGCTGATCGCGAAGAAGAAGACCCTCGTCGTGGTCAGCCACGACATGGAGATGGTCCGAGAGCTGTGCACCAGAGGCGTGGTGATCAACAAGGGCGAGGTCGTGTACGACGGTGAGATCGAGGGCGCGATCGCGTTGGTCGACGAATGATCGCCGACTGGTTCGCGCAGTCGGGGCTGCTCCTCCTCGCGCTGCTCGTCGTCTTCCTTCCCGGACTGCTTCTCGGATTCGCCCTGCGCCTGCGCGGGCTGATGCTGTGGGCGTCGGCTCCCAGCATCTCCGTCGGGCTGCTGGCCCTGTTGGCGATCGTGTTCCCCTTCCTCGGCATCCGGTGGGGGCTCCTCGCCGTCACGCTCGCCGTCGTGGCCATCGCCGCGGTCACTCTCCTGATCTCCTTCGGGATCCGCCGTCGTCGCGCCGTCGCGGACGCTCCCCGTCCGCATGCGCGGAACACGCTCCTCCTGATCGCCGGACTTGTCGTGGGCGCGGGGCTGAACGCGGCGCGGCTGATGACCTATATCGGCACGCCGACGGCGATCTCCCAGACGAACGACGCCGTGTTCCACCTGAACGCCCTGCGCTGGGTCGCGGAATCGGGGACCTCCTCGTCGTTGGACATCTCCGGCCTCCTCGGCGGCACGACCTTCTATCCGGCCGCGTGGCATGCGATCACGTCGCTGGTCGTCCCCGACATCGGACTGATCCCCGTCGCCGTCAACATGGTGGCCCTCGTCATCGCCGCCGTCGTCTGGCCGCTCGGTGTGACACTGCTGGCGCGGGTCGTCAGCCGGGGGGACGGGATCGTCACAGCGCTGGCCGCCGCGCTCTCCGCCGGGCTGATGGCGTTCCCGCAGTTGATGTTCGAGTGGGGCGTCCTCTACCCCTACGCGCTGTCGCTCGCCGTCGTCCCCGCGGCCGTCGCCCTCACGATCACGGCTGTGCGCTCGTGGCGTGGAGCAAGGCGTGGGGATCGTCTGCGGCTCGCCGCAGGACCGGGCGTCGCCGCTCTCCTCGCTGTGGCCGCCGTGACGCTGTCGCAGCCGTCGTCGGTGCTGGCCTGGGGCCTGCTGGTGATGCTCTGGTTCTCGGGCAGCCTGCTCCTGGGCATCCGCTCTCCGGGGGCGCGTCCCGTCCTCCGCTGGGCGGTCATCGCAGGGGGCTGGGCTGCGGTGGCGATCGTCTGGCTCGCCCTGGCGTACCTCGCCGGCCCCGTTCTCTGGCGGTCGTACCGCGGAGTGTTCGGTGCCGTCGCCGATGTCCTGGTGAACAGCCATTCGCTTCTTCCTCCGGCGTGGGCCATGAGCGTGCTCCTCCTGGCGGGTCTCGTCGTCGCCGTGCGAGACAGGCGCGTGCGCTGGCTGGTCGTCGGCTGGGCGGCTCTCTCGGTGCTCTACATCGTGAGCGTGGGCACCGACCTGCCGGTCATCAAGAGGGTGCTCACGGGGCCGTGGTACGGGGATTCCTTCCGTCTCGCCGCGATGGTTCCGATCGTGGTCGTGCCGCTCGCCGCCTTCGGGCTCGCGATGATCGTCCGCGTCGTCACGGCCGCCCTTCCGCTGCTCTCCCGTGGCCGCCGCGACGCGGTCGCACTCGTCTCGATGGCGGTCATCGCCGTGGTGGGCGCGGTCGGGATCGCGCTGGCGCCGGTGATCCTGCTGCGGGTCGCCGACGAGACCGACACGCAATCCCGCTACGCCATGGATGCCGACAGCTACCTCTCGGAGGACGAGCACCGGCTCCTGACGGAACTCCCCGATCTCGTGCCGAGAGACGCCCTGCTCATCGCCAACCCGTCGACCGGGGCCGGCTTCGCCTATGTGCTCGGCGAGCGAGACATCGTTCCGCGCACCTGGGCCCCTCCGGAGTCGCTCGCATGGGACCTGATCGCGGCGGGCCTGCGCGATGCCGGCGAAGACCCCGCGATCTGCGAGGCCCTCGCCGCTTACGGCGGTCCTGACTACGTCCTCGACTTCGGCATCGGCGGGACCGGTCCGGGGGAGTACCTCATGCCGGGTATGACGGACTTCGAAGGTCAGCCCGGGTTCGAGGAGGTCGCCGCCGAGGGCGAAGCCAGCCTCTGGCGGATCACCGCCTGCGGCTGACTAGTCGAGGTCGGTGTCGCCGTTCGGCGCGCTCTGCGTGCTCTCGTCCTCGGTGTCGCCTGCGGCCTGCAGCAGGGCGAGCTTGCGCGCCAGCAGTGTCAGGCTGCGCTGCTGCGCCGCGTTCTTGCGGGACTGCGTGTAGACGAAGACCATGAACACGACCACGAGCGCATAGAGGAGCAGGTCGGTGCCGCGGCCGACTCCTACGAGGTTCGCGACCCAGGTGAGCCACTGCGGGAACAGGATGGACATGATCGCCACGAGCACGAATGCTCCGAACATGAGCCGACGGATGGCCAGGTGGCTGTCGGCGCCCGTGCGGCGCATGAAGAAGGCGCCGATCGCGATCACGGCGGCGATGAGCAGGATCTGAATCCACATGACGTTCACCGGACGATCAGGTCGACGAGGATGTTGACGGAGTTGAGCACCGATTGCCCCTTGGATTTCGAATAGTCGGTGTAGAGCAGCTCGACCGGGTGCTCGATCCACGGCAGGCCCGTGTCGCCCAGCTGGAGCACGATCTCGGTGGCGTGCGCCATCCGGTCCTGCTTGAGCTGGATGCGGGACGCCGCGTCGGCGCGGATGACCCGCAGGCCGTTGTGCGCGTCCGTGAGCTTCACGCTCGTGGTCATGTTCGTGACCCACACGGCCGTCTTGAGGATGACCCGCTTGATCCATCCCGGGTTGGTGCGATCGTCGAGGAAACGGGAGCCGAAGACGATCGCTGCGCCGCTCTCGCGTGCCGCGGCCACCATCGACACCGCATCGTCCACGCGGTGCTGTCCGTCGGCGTCGAAGGTCACGATGTACTCGCAGCCCGGCTGGGAGAGCGCGTAGTCGATGCCGGTCTGCAGGGCGGCACCCTGGCCGAGGTTGATGGGGTGCTCGACGATGTGGGCACCGGCCTGCCTGGCGACATCGAGCGACCCGTCCGTGGAGCCGTCATCGATGCAGACGACGTTCGGGAAATGGGGGAGGAGTCCCGCGACGACACGGGCGATGACGGTCGCCTCGTTGTACAGCGGGACGACAACCCAGGTATGGGAGTCGGGAGTGGCTGGGTTGGTCACACCCCTATCCTCTCAGGAAACGCCTGGGCAAGCAGATAGGATGACCGAGTCCCCTTCTTGAACCACGAGGAGAATCCCGCATGCCCTCACCGACCGATGTCCGAATCGTCGATTCGGCAGATGTGTCCCCTGAGGCGAAGATCGGAGCGGGAAGTTCGATCTGGCACCTGGCGCAGGTGCGCGAAGACGCGCAGCTCGGTGTGAACTGCATCGTCGGTCGCGGCGCATACATCGGCACCGGTGTCGTCATGGGCGACAACTGCAAGGTGCAGAACTACGCCCTGGTCTACGAGCCCGCGAAGCTCGGGGACGGCGTGTTCATCGGACCCGCCGTCGTCCTCACCAACGACACGTACCCCCGCGCGATCAACGCCGACGGCTCGATCAAGAGCGCGCACGACTGGGAGCCGGTCGGCGTGACGATCGAACGCGGCGCCGCGATCGGCGCCCGTGCGACCTGCGTCGCCCCCGTGACGATCGGGGCCTGGGCCACCGTCGCGGCCGGAGCGGTCGTCGTCAAGGACGTCCCCGCATACGCCCTGGTGGCGGGCGTGCCGGCCCGACGCATCGGCTGGGTCGGAGAGTCGGGCGTGCCGCTGGTCGCCGGCGAAGACGTGAAGACCTGGGTGTGCCCCTCCACGGGTGCTCACTACATCGAGACTGACGGAACACTGACCAAGGAGACCGTGTGAGCGAGTTCATTCCCCCCGCCAAGCCGATCATCGGCGACGAAGAGCGCGAAGCCGTCGACCGGGTGCTGCGCAGCGGCATGGTCGCACAGGGACCGGAGGTCGCGGCCTTCGAGCAGGAGTTCTCCGCGCACTTCGTGCCCGGGCGTCCCTCGGTCGCCGTGAACTCCGGGACGGCCGGCCTCCACCTCGGTCTGCTCGCCGCCGGCGTCGGCGCGGGCGACGAGGTCATCGTGCCGTCGTTCACCTTCGCCGCCACCGGCAACTCGGTGGCGCTCACCGGCGCGACGCCGGTGTTCGTCGACATCGAGCCCGAGACGTTCTCGCTCGACCCGGAGGCGGTCGCCGCGGCGATCACACCGAACACCAAGGGAATCCTCCCGGTGCACCTCTACGGGCACCCGGCGCGCATGCGCGAGCTCGAGGCCCTGGCGGCCGAGCGTGGCGTCGCACTGTATGAAGATGCCGCGCAGGCGCATGGCGCCTCGCTCGACGGACGTCCGGTCGGCTCCTTCGGCGAGTTCGCGATGTTCAGCCTGTACCCGACCAAGAACATGACCAGCGGCGAAGGCGGCATGGTCACGACGGCCACCGATGAGATCGCGCGCCAGGTCAAGCTGCTGCGCAACCAGGGCATGGAGCGTCAGTACGAGAACGAGGTCATCGGCTTCAACGCCCGCATGACCGACCTGCACGCCGCCATCGGCCGCGTGCAGCTGACCAAGGTCGACGCCTGGACGAAGACCCGGCAGCAGAACGCGGCGTTCCTCGACGTGAACCTGCAGGGCGTCGTGGTCCCCGTGGTCGCAGACGGCGCGGTGCACGTCTACCACCAGTACACGATCCGCGTTCCCGAGGACCGCGACGGGTTCGTGGCCGCGCTCAAGAGCGAGCACAACGTCGGCGCCGGGGTCTACTACCCGATCCCGAACCACCGTCTGCCTTCGCTCACGCACTTCGCACCCGGTCTCGACCTTCCCGAGACCGAGCGTGCCGCTCGCGAGGTCGCCTCGCTCCCGGTGCACCCGTCGCTGAGCCAGGACGACCTGGAGCGCATCGTCGCCGCCGTGAACACCGTCGCAGGAGCCGGCGCCTGATGGGCAACCTGCGGGCAGGCCTGCTCGGCGTGGGCATGATGGGACGCAACCATGCCCGGGTGCTCCGCGACGTCGAGGGCATCGATCTGGTCGCGATCGCCGACCCCGGCGGCGACCCGCACAATGTCGCCGGCGAGCTCTCGATCCTGCCGGACATCGAGTCGCTGATCGCGGCCGGGATCGACATCGCGGTCGTCGCGGTTCCGACCGCCTTCCACGAGAGCGCCGCGCTCAAGCTGGCCGACGCCGGTGTGCACACGCTCGTCGAGAAGCCGATCGCGCACTCCGTCGAGGCCGGTCGCCGGATGACCGACGCCTTCGCCGCGAAGGGTCTCGTCGGTGCCGTGGGCCACGTCGAGCGCTTCAACCCGGCTCTGCAGGAGATGCGTCGTCGGCTCGAGGCCGGTGAACTCGGCGACGTCTACCAGATCGCGACGCGCCGGCAGAGCACCTTCCCGGCTCGCATCGCCGACGTCGGGGTGTCGAAGGATCTCGCCTCGCACGACATCGACCTCACCAGCTGGGTGGCGCAGAGCGAGTACCGGACGGTGTTCGCGCAGACCGCGCACAAGAGCGGCCGCGACTTCGAGGACATGATCACGGTCACCGGACGCCTCGCGAACGGCGTGATCGTGAACCACCTCGTGAACTGGCTCTCGCCGATGAAGGAGCGCATCACGGTCGTCACCGGCGATCGCGGCACGTTCATCGCCGACACCGCCACGGGCGACCTCACCTTCTACGCCAACGGCACCATCCCGCTCGAGTGGGAGTCGATGCTGGCTTTCCGCGGCGTGTCCGAGGGCGACATCACGCGGTACTCCTTCGCCAAGCGCGAGCCGCTGAAGGTGGAGCACGAGGCTTTCCGCGATGCCGTCCTCGGCAAGCCGAACCACGTGGTCACCATGGAGCAGGGCCTGCGCACACTCGAGGTCGTCGAAGCTGCGCTGGCATCCGCCGGCAGCGGCGAATCAGTAGCACTCTGAACGCGAGAACATGAAACGCATCTGGCCGGTCCTCAAGGATCTCCTCCCGCTGCTGCCTCACGGCGCGCAGCGATACTTCGTCGGCTACATGATCGCGACGACCCTCATCACCGCGCTCGACGTGGTGGCGATGTCATTGCTCGCGGTCATCATCGGGCCGGCACTGACGGGAGGCAACTTCAGTATCCCGCTGATCGGCGAGGTGACCCCGGAGATGACGCCGGTGTTCGCGCTCGGCGCCTGTGCGCTGATCATCCTGAAGTCGGTGCTCTCGATCACGCTGCACTGGTTCGCCACTCGCCGCTTTGCGCGGTACGAGCTGGAGATCGGCGACCGCATGTTCAAGGCGTACATCAACTCCAGCTGGGAGGAGCGGTCCAAGCGGACCGTGGCCGAGATCACCCGTATCGCCGACGGCGGCATCGCGAACACGATGTCCGGCTTCCTGTTGCCGCTGATGCGTGTTCCGAGCTCGATCTTCACCTTCGCCCTGATCATCGTGGTGCTGCTCGTCGTCGATCCGATCACCGCACTCATCGCCCTGATCTACCTCACGCTGGTCGCGTTCATCGTGCACCAGGTCGTGACCAAGCGTGCCCTCGAGGCCGCCACGGTCAACCGCAACTACAGCTACCGCGTGGCGATCCTGATGACCGAGATGATGGAGGCGCTGAAGGAGCTCAGCCTGCGCAACCGCCTCGCCGACGTCGCTCAGCTCGTCACCGACAGCAGACACCACTCGGTCCGGGCACGGGCCAACTCGTCGTTCCTCGGGGTCATCCCGGCCTTCGCCTTCGAGTCGGCGCTCATCGGCGGCGTCGTGATCATCGGCGCCGTGGCGTTCTGGCAGGGCGGCCTGACCGCCGCGCTGTCGTCCGTGGCGCTGTTCGCCGCGACCGGCTTCCGACTGATCCCGGCGATCACCGGCATCCAGGGCGGCATCGTCCAGGGCATCGCCAGCATCCCCTCGGCGAACGACGTCATCGGCGACCTCACGGCGGCCGAGAAGGACATGAAGGTCTCGCAGACTCCCGCCGACACGGCGCAGCTGGCCGAGAACCCTCGCCGTCTGACGCTCTCCGACGTGCACTTCCGGTACCCGGGAGCCGACGAAGAGGTCATCCGCGGTCTCTCGCTCGACATCCCGCTCGGCAGCTCCCTCGGCATCGTCGGTCCGTCAGGCGCCGGCAAGTCGACGCTGATCGACCTCCTGCTCGGACTGAGCCAGGCGACCACCGGCGACATCACGATCGACGGCAACCCGCTGACGAGCGTCCTGCGTCAGTGGCGCGGACGCGTGGGCTACGTGCCGCAGCGCGTCGCCCTGTTCGACGCCTCGATCGCGCAGAACGTCGCGCTGACCTGGACCGACGAGATCGACCGCGATCGCGTCGAATACGCGCTGGAGCGCGCACAGCTCAGCTCGCTGGTCGCGTCCCGGGCGATGGGCATCGATGAGCGCATCGGAGAGCGGGGGGTCTCGCTCTCCGGAGGCCAGCAGCAGCGTCTGGGCATCGCACGGGCGCTCTACACCGACCCGCTCGTGTTGGTCCTCGACGAGGCCACGAGCTCGCTCGACACCAAGACCGAAGACGAGGTCACCAAGGCCATCCGCTCGCTCCAGGGCGAGGTCACGCTGATCTCGGTGGCCCACCGTCTCTCGACGATCAAGGATTACGACCGGGTCTGCTACATGGACGACGGCGTGATCGCGGCGCAGGGGACGTTCCTCGAGGTCGCATCCACGCTTCCCGCCTTCGCGGAGCAGGTCGTCCTCGCCGGACTCGCCGGAGAGCTCGACCGCAAGGTCTGAGCCCCTCGGGCTCCTTCGTCGGCCGTGGCCGACCGGATCAGGTGATCCGGTCGGTGCGGTTGGCCGCGAAGAACAGTCGTGCCATGCCCTGTCGGTGCAGGGAGAGCCACGGGTTGGGCGTCAGCAATGCGCCGAACGAACGCTGATTCCAGCGATCGTTGGCGAGCACCTTGATCCGTTCGACGTCGGGTGCGGAGGAGAACGCCTCCGCGATGATCCGGTGGTCGACGCGGGACAGGAGCCGGAGCGCGCGCGGTGCCAGCTTCTCGAGTCGGCCGAGGGTCTCGCGGAGCTCGGCCTGGTGGGTCACGAGATCTTCCGTGCTCGTTGCACGTACACCGATCGCGCTGAGGAACTGGATGCGCAGGAGCTTCACGACCACGGCGGTCCGCGCACGGCTGCGCAGCCCGCGGAACCAGGCCGCATCCTCGAGGCCGGCGAGGAACGCGAAGTCCTCGTGCACGGGGCGCGGGGTGAAGGTCACCCGATCCTTCTCGTCTTCGTGCCCGACGTAGGCGGGGCCGTCGATGTCGACGGCGAGGTCCCGGCCGCGGAACCAGAGCTCGGCCGTGAGCGCGATGTCCTCGCCGGACGAGAGCCCTTCGGCGAAGCGCAGGTGCCCGAATCGGTTGCGATCGATCAGGCCCAGCGGGGCGCTCCGGTAGGCGAGACGGTCCTTTGCAGCATCGAGGCGACGGGAACGGCGGCCACCACGCAGCGGAGGCAGCGGGTTGTTGTGCCGCCCCACGATCGCGATCTTCGGGATGACCGCGCTGGCGCCCGTCTCCTTCTGCACCCGGAGCCAGGAGTCGAGGGCGCCCGGGGCGAACTCGTCGTCGGAGCCGAGGAGCGCGATGAACGGAGCGGTCGAGTTCGCGAAACCCGCGTTCATCGGTCCGGCAGGGGAGCGGATACCGTCCTGCAGCTCGAGCAGGATGACGCGGTCGTCGCCGGCGAGGTCGCCGAGGTTGTCACGGATGACCGCGGGGTCGATGTTGTGCGCGACCACGATGACGCGCACGGGGGCGGTGGTGCCGTCGAGCACCGACGCGACGGCGCGCCGCACGGGCCGCGTGGCGGAGTGGACCGCGATGGTGACGTCGACCAGCGGAGCGAGCGCGCTCACAGCTGACCGACCCTCTGCGATCGCGCACCGGCGAACAGCGTGCGCAGCGGTGCCTGGCGGTGGAGGGCCATGAAGGGGTTGCGGGTGAGCTGGGCGCCGATGGAGAGATAGATCCAACGGCGCCCGAGGAGCGCGCGCGTGCGCTCGGGGTCGGGGGAGCCGGTCCGCAGCTCGTCGATGACTCGTCGATCGGCCTGCGAGAGGACGGACAGCACACCGGGTGCCCAGCCGCAGACCCGGTCCAGCATCCCCAGGAGGTCTTCGCTCACCGTGGCGATACCGGGGGTGTCCAGGCGGGCGGCGACCGCGTCGAAGAAGTGGATGCGGATCAGCTTGACGGCGAGGGCGCGACGATCGGCTGTCGACGCCGTGGCGAACCAGGTCGCCTCCTCCATCGTGCGCAGGAACTCGAAGTCCGCCGCGACGCTGCGCGGCGCCGAGGTGACCCGGTCATCCGCGTCGTCGTGTCCGACGTAGGGCGGCCCGAAGAGGTCGTACGCGATGTTGTCGGCGGTGATCCAGAGCGCGGCGGAGTAGGAGAGGTCCTCGCCGGAGGCCAGGCCCTCCGCGAACCGCAGATCTCCGAAGCGAGACCGGTCGATGAGGCCGAGCGGCGCGCTGCGGTAGTGCAGGCGATCGCGATCGGCGCTGAGCCGGGTGGTGCGTCGTCCGCGGCGGACGGGCGGGTAAGGGTCGGGGCCGCCGGTCACGAGTCTGATCCGACCGATCACCACCTGGGCTCCGGTGCGCTCCTGCAGTGCGAGCCAGGAGTCGATCGTGCCGGGAGCGAACTCGTCGTCGGAGCCGAGGAGGGTGTGGAACCTGGCCGTGGCCTCGGCCATCCCCAGGTTCATCGGACCGGCGGGCGACGGGATGCCGTCGCGGAGCGAGAGCAGACGCACGGCAGGGTGATCGGCGTACTCACCCAGGTTGGTCCGGATGATCTCCGGATCGATGTTGTGCGCGACCACGTTCACGCGGACCGGCGCCGCGGTGCCGTTCACGACGGAGGCGACGGCGCGCGCGATCGGGCGGGTGGCTGAGTGGACGGCGATCGTGACATCGACAAGTGGAGATTCCATACCGGATCGATGCTACCGCGGCGCGTAGGTCGGTCCCTACGGCAGCATGTCGCGGAGCGTGCGATACGGCGCCTGCCGATGCAGCGACAGGAACGGGTTCGCGGTCAGGCGACCGTCCGGACCGCCGCCCCAGCGAGCCGTGAGGTGTGTGCGGATCCGATCGGCGGAGGGAGCGCTGCTGCCGAGCTCGGCGAGGACCTTCCGGTCCGCGCGTGCGAGGAGGGCTGTGGCACCGGGGGACATGCGCTCGATCCTGGCGGCGACGGCGAGGAGTTCGGCGCTGTGGGCCTGGATGCCGCCGGGGGCGTCGAGGCGCGCGGCGACCGCATCCATGAAGTGCACGCGCAGGTTTTTGACGCCGAATGCTCGCCTCAAGGCGGTGCTCGCCGCCGCGTACCAGGGCCGAGCGGCGACGACCTCGAGGAAGGCGAAGTCCTCGGCCAGCGGCCGGACCGTCCTGGTCACGCGATCCGACGCATCGTCGTGGCCGAAGTAGGCCGGTCCGTCGCGGTCGTACGCGATCCGGGAGCCCGTGAACCAGAGCTCCGCGGTGAACTCGAGGTCTTCGCCGGAGGCGAGGCCCGGCGTGAATCGGAGATGGGGGAAGCGGGAGCGATCGATCAGCCCCAGGGGCATGCAGCGGTACGAGAGCCGGTCCTTGACCGGATCGAGGTCCCGTGTGCGCCCGCGACGCGTGGGCGGCGTGGGCTCGAGCCGCTCCTCGACGCGGACCCGTGGGATCACCGTCGATGCTCCCGTCTGCACCGCGACGGCGTGCCAGGAGTCGATGGCGCCGGGATCGAGCTCGTCGTCCGAGCCGAGCACGGAGAAGTACGGTGCCTCCGCGGCGTCGATGCCGCGGTTCATCGGGCCGGCCGGGGACGGGATCCCGTCGTGGAGCGCCAGCACCCGGACTCCGGGATGCTCGGCGAGGTCGGCGAGGTTCGCCGTGATCGCGTCGGCGTCGGTGTTGTGGGCGACGACCGTGACACGGACGGCGACGGTGTTCGCCAGGACGGATCGCACCGCGCGGTGGATGGGACGACTGGGCGTGTGCACGGGGATGACCACGTCCACGTCGGGCAACGGCATGTCGTCGATCCTATCGGGCGCTCCCGGGACAGCATGTCGGCGGCGGGTATCCTTGCTCCAGCCGGCCTCTCCCGGACGAAGCGTTCCACCCGATCAGAAAGCAACTCCCGCGTGCACGCCGAATCGACTCTCGCCCAGCGGACCGGGCGCCTCGACTCGCTGACCGGTCTGCGGTGGTGGGCCGCCTTCGCGGTGTTCCTGTACCACATGAACAACTTCGCGCCTCTCCCGGCCCCGACGCAGACGGTGCTGCTCAACGGGTACCTCGGAGTGACGTTCTTCTTCGTGCTCTCCGGTTTCGTCCTCACCTGGTCAGCGCGCCCGAGCGTCCCGATCTCGACGTTCTATTGGCGGCGCTTCGCGCGCATCTGGCCGGCGCACATGGTGGCGCTCCTGATCGCCATACCCGTCTTCTACACGCTGCTCCCGATTCCCGAGGGGAGCTTCCTCAAGCCGTTCGATCTGGCGATCCTCCTGCTGTCGGTGCCCATCATCCAGGCATGGTGGTCCAACCCGATGATCCTGTTCTCGGGGAACCCGGCGGCGTGGACCCTGACCTGCGAGGCGTTCTTCTACGCGCTGCATCCCTGGATCTCGCGCGTGCTCGTGCCGATGGCGAAGCGCGGGGCGCTGCTTCTCGCGGCGGGCATCGTCCTGTATGCCTTCGTGTTCCGGGTGGCGTCGCTGCTGTGGCCCGACGCCGGTCTCGGCGTCGTCCCTGTTCCGGTGCAACGGCTTCCGGAGTTCGTCCTGGGGATGGCTCTGGCGTGGGCCATGCGCTCCGGCTGGCGTCCGCGCATCCACCCCCTCGTCGGGGTGGCGGCACTGGGCGCCGTGGTGGCTCTCCGGGTCGTCGCCCAGCGCTTCTTCGCCGAGGCGCCCGCAGGCGTTCTCATCGACGGGATCTCCAACGAGCTGTTCACGGTCGCCTGCGGAATCGCGATCGTGGCTCTCGCCAGTCATGCGCTGCGTGGGGGAAGGCTGTGGTTCGCGTCGAGCTGGCAGGTCCGGCTGGGCGAGTGGTCGTTCGCGTTCTATCTCGTCCACGCCACATTCATCTATCTGGCGCTGCGGATCTTCGGGTATCAGCCGGCATCGTGGACGAACCTGCTCTGGTTCGCCGTCCTCTTCGTCGTCGATCTGATCGTCGCGTGGGCTCTGCACGCCTACGTCGAGCGCTTCATGGAGAAGCGGATGCGACGGTGGAAGGACGACCGCGACAAGGAGCGGGCGCAGATGCGGGTCGCGTCAGTCTGACGCGCGGATCCAGGCGTTCAGCAGTACTTCGGCGCTGCGCGTACCCGAGTGCACGGCCTCGACGAAGCGCGGACCCGCGGCGGCGGATGCGCGAGCGGATTCCGGGTCGTCGAGAAGTCCCGCGATGACCTCACGCAGCGTGTCCGGGTCGGCTTCGACGATGGGGAGCGGCATCCCGATCTCGGCGGCGATGCGGTCGCGGATGTCGGGGAGTACATGCCCGACGACCACCCGTCCCGCAGCCATCGCCTCACAGGCAGCCACTCCATAGGAGCCGAGGCGGAACTGATCCAGCACGATGTCGGCCCCCGCGAGGATACCCGGCATCCGGTCGGAGCTCACACCGGTGACCAGCTCGTAATCGACGGCTCCGCTGTCGATCATCGGAGCGAGCGCCGGCTCGATGAGATGGCTGCCCTTCTGCACGGGCGAGCTGGAGGAGTGGATGATCCGCACCCGGTCCTCCGCCATCACCGGGCGGTCGGTGTGGAATCGGTCGGCGTCGATCACGACAGGGCACCAGATGCCCCACGGGAGGTCGTCGAGGAGGTCGGGCGTCGAGACGAAGGTCGGGCGACGCAGCCGGGTGAGCAGCTCGAGGTTCGCGTCGGCATCCTCCTGCAGCACCGCGGTGCGAGGATCCTCAGGATACGGCGACCATGGCGTGCGACGGGCGTGCTCCCGGGGATTGCGGATGTCGGTGCCGTGAGAGAGGAACGCCACCGACACGCCGGCCTCCTCCAGCGCGGCCACCTCCGCGCTCACCTCTCGCCCGAAGAGGCGACCGAACAGGGGGCGCTCGGCTTCGATGAGCACATGGGAGAAGCGCCGCACCGCGTCCCACTCCGATTGCTGCCACTCGGGCGACGATGTGGACGCGACGGGCACGGCCGTGTCGGCGGGGAACGAGAATCCGATGGGCAGCACGATCTCCATGTTGCGTGCGCGGAGGTCGGGCTCGGCCGCCTCGAGGGCGCGAGCCCATCGGTACCCCTGGCCCGAGTAGTTCGTGGGGCCGATGAAGACGCGGAGGGGAGAATCGGGGACATCCGTGACGGGTGCTTCGCCGCCACCCAGCGCGCGATGAGCGAGGCGGCCGATCAGACCGTCGGGGTCGCGAGCCGCCGAGTCGAGAGCTCGATTCACCCATCCGGGAAGGCGTGTGCGGTGCCGGATGACCCAGCCGGCGAGCGCGTTGATGTGGCGGCGCATGTCAGGCCCGCTCCGCCGCATCGCCGCCCGACGTCTCGATGACGTCGACTACTCGGGCGGCGACGGCCGCGAGGGAGTGGCCGGCCGCGGTCCATTCGGCGACCCGGCGGCGCTCCGGGGTGGTGAGCGGGTCCGCCGCCAGCGTCGCCATCGCGGCGGCGACGGACACGGCATCGTATGTGCTGACGATCCCGCCGCGGACCTCCTCGTTCGCGCCTTCCAGGAATGCGGCCGTGGGGCCGCTCTCCGGTCCGACGAAGATCACGGGGCAGCCTGCCGCCATCGACGAGTACGCCTTGGTGGCGAACGCGTATTCGTATCCGGTGTCGGGGAGCTGGGTGGCCAGTGTCGCCACCGCCCGGTGGAGGTGGGGGACGAGCTCGGTGCTCGGCATGGTCTCGAGGAACTCGACGGTGGTGTCGACACCCAGCTCCTGCGCCCGTCGCTCGAGGGCATCCCGCTCGCTGCCGTTGCCGATGAACCGCAGGACGTAGCCGGGATTCGTCCGGCTGAACTCCGCGAACCCGTCCACGATGATCTCCGCGCCATGCCAGTGCGAGAACGTCCCTGCATACAGGAAGACGCGCTCGGTCGGCACGTCCTCCTCCGCCGGAGGGAGGAACGCGGAGGTGTCGGCGCCGAAACCCGTCACGACGACCGGTCGGGCGATGCCGAGGGCGGCGATGCGGTCCAGGACACCCTGCGAGACGGTGACGATGGCACGCGCTCCGCGCATCGCGAAGCGCTCCGTCGTCTGCAGCACACGGAGCACGAGCCGTGACGAGGTCACCTGCTCCGCGGCATCCGACCAGACGTCCGCGGCGTCGTAGACGTACGGGATGCGGCGCAGTGCGCACACCACGCGGACGACGAATCCGGTCGTGGGCGGCGGCTCCATGAACACCACGTCCGGCCGACGGAGGAACAGCAGTCGGAAGAACAGCGGCACGTCGAAGCTGAGGTACGGGAGGTAGCCCCGCACATACCCGCTGCGGTCGCGCAGGACCGGAGCCATCCGCACGTCTTCGGCAGGTTTTCCCACGTCGAGGCCGTGCGGTGGGCGCACCGTGAGAACGGTGACCTGGTGCCCGCGGGCCACGGCGTCGTCGGCGACAGCGCCGAGGAAGGAGGACGCGGCGGACGGTTCGGGACGGTAGATACGAGAGACGATCGCTATGCGCATGCTCATACCGCGAGGAAGTGCTTCATCAACTGGTCGCGCGAGAAATCGCCGTTGTGCAGACGAGCCACGAAGTCCCTCCCGGTGCGCGCCATCGCACGGTACTCCTCGCGCCGCGCGACGATGTCGCGGAGCACCTGCTCGAGGGTGCCGGGCGTCGTGTCCGGGATCGGCAGGGGCATGCCGGCGTGGGCCTCGACCTCGCGGCGGACCTGATCGGTGACGTGGGCGAGGACGACCCGCCCCGAGGTCATGCTCTCGCAGGCGGCGACTCCGTAGTCGCCGATCCGGAACTGATCGAGGACCACGTCAGCCGACGCCATCACCGCAGGCATCTCGTGGTTCGGGACGCGGTCGAGCTGGATGAACTCGATGAGGCCCTCGTCGTGGAGCCGCTGGGCGGTCGGCACGATCAGGGGCGTCCCCTTGACGTGCGGATTCGTGGGACCGTGGATGACGCGGATGCGGTCGCGCTCGAGCAGGGGCTCGTCGTTGATCCACTGCTGCTGATCGATCACGACACCGAGGAAGTGCGCCTGAGGCAGATCGACGAGCAGCCCCGCGGTCGAGACGAACGTCGGCACGTCGAGATCGGCGATCGCCTGCAGGTTCGCGGCCACGGCCTTCTCGGCGAGCTCGGCGGGGATCCAGTCGTCGCTGTCGGTGAAGGGCGACCACGGCGTCGACTCGAGATGCGTCGACGGCAGCCGTACTTCGTTCCCGTGGCCGACGATGCCGACGCGCACGCCGCGCTCCTGCAGCAGCGCGGTCTGGCGCCGCAGATCGCCGGAGAACATCCCTCCGAGGATCGGGAAGCACGCTTCGATCAGCACGTGCGTGTAGTTCTCGGTGATCGCGTCGAGCATCGCACCCTGCCACGCGCGCGAGTGCTCGGCGGTACGCCAGCTGACGGTGTAGTCCGCGGGGTACTGCAGGAGGTTGTTGCCCGCATGCACGTAGTTGACGGCGGAGACGACGCCGCTGGTCTCGGCGGCCCGCGACCACCGGTATCCCTGACCGGCGTAGTTCACGGGGCCGACGAGCATACGAGTGGGGCGGCTGAGGTCGGGGACCGGGGGAGGGGGCGGTGTCACGCCCTGCACCCGGTCGACCGTCGAGGCGATCGCATCCTGGACAGGTTTGGGGACGAGTTTCCAGACGGCTTCAACGCGCGGGTGCATCGGCTTCTTCCTGTTCCGTTCCTGGCCGAGGGAGCATCAGCCACGCCTCGTCGAGGACCTCGGCGGACCGTCGACCGTCGTGGACGGCGCGGACGAAAGCATCGCCCGGCGAGCGGAGGTCTTCGAGGTCTTCCCGAGCGGCGAGCTCTCGGAGGACGTGTTCGATCGTATCGGGCGTGGCCTCGACGATCGGCGGGTTCATCCCCGTCGCGCTCCTGACGGCGTCCCGGACCCGATCGCTGAGGTGTCCGACGACGATGCACCCTGAGGCGAGCGCCTCGCAGGCGGCGACGCCGTAGGAGCCGATCCTGAGCTGATCGATCAGCACATCCGCCGTCGCGAACCGCTCCGGCATCTGCGACGTCGGCACGCCCTGGATGATGTCCAGTTCGATGACGCCCTCCGCCTCCAGGCGTTCCAGCGTGCTCCGGATCAGGTGCGTGCCCTTGATGACCGACACCGACGGTGCGTGGGCGACGCGCAGTCGACGGCCGGGACCGCGGGCGCTGCGGGGACGCTCCCACCTTCCGATGTCGACGGCGACCGGGCACCAGACCGCGGTCGGCAGGTCCTCGAGAAGGTCGGGGGTGGACACGAAGACGGGGCGTCCGCTGCGCTCCAGGAAGGCGATGTTCCGGGCTGCGAGGACCTCGTCGCGCGCCGCGTAGATCTCCGGGTCCGCGTAGTGGGACCACGGGTTGTCGCGCTGATGGCGTGAGGGCAGACGAACATCTGTGCCGTGCGCGAGGAAGGCGACATCGACACCGCCCCGCTCGAGCGCTTCCACCTGGGCGGCGACGGAACGTCCGAACAGGCGGCCGAACGGGGGCTCCTCGGCTTCGACAAGGACGTGCGTCGCGGTCAGGGCCGCCTGGAGCTGCGCCCGTTGCCAGGCGGTGTCGTTGTGATAGGTCGGCACCGGAACGATGAGGTCGGCGGGGTAGTCGAAGCCGCCGGGGACCTCGACGGCCATGTTGCGAGCCGAGATTCGGGGTGAGAGGTGCTCGAGTGCCCGAGCCCAGGCGAAGGCCTGGCCGGAGTAGTTGACCGGTGCGATCAGTACCCGGGTGGGACGCTCGTCGAAGACGCTCACGCCCACGGAGCCGGGGACGGGTCTGCCGTAACGACGAGCCGCGAGCCGACCGATCGGACTCATCGGGGAGTCGGCGATCCCGTCGATCACGGCGTTCACCCACCGAGGGATTCTGTTCCGGTTCACGTCGTGCGTGCATTCTCCAGAGGACAGGAAATCATCTCGCCATCATACCGAGGCGCCTGAACAGGAGGTGAGCGACAGCCGACTATCATTGACGGGGTTGCCGCGGTCCCGTTCCGATGGACCGGGACCGATTGGAACGGTGGACCGATGACCTCCTCAGACCCGGGCAAGAAGGGCTTCTCGCTCAAGGACTATGCGGAGACGCTGCACGCCTATCTCGACAGCGGCTATGCGGTCACCAGCTTCGAGCACTACCTCGACGCGCCGCAGGAGAAGCACCTGATCCTCCGGCACGACATCGACAACAGCATCGAGCAGGCCATGCGCGTCGCGCGGGTGGATGCCGAGGCCGGCTGCACCTCGAGCATCTTCCTGCGGGTGCACGCCCGCGGGTACAGCCTGATGAGCCTGCCCTCCCTCATGATGATCCGCGAGATGGAGGAGCTCGGGCACGAGGTGCAGCTCCACCTCGAGGGGGGTATCTGCGAGGTCCTCGGAGGAGACAACTTCGAGTGGGCCGAGCGCCAGCGCACGGTCTTCGAGACCGCGGTCGGCCGTCCGGTCGGAGGCTTCAGCCTGCACGAGCCCGCACGCCTCGGCGGCTTCGAGTTCGCGGCGGAACTGCTCGATCGCTGGTCCGACACGGTGCGCTACCACGCCTACGAGCCGCGGTTCATGATGCCCAACATCAAGTACCTGAGCGACAGCAGCGGCAACTGGCGCGAGGGGCACTTCGCCGAGTGGGTCGACAAGGAGCCGGTGATCCAGGTGCTCACGCACCCCTTCTGGTGGTTCGAGAAGGTGCCGGCCGAGAACTACTGACGGACCACCGCGCTCGGCTCAGCGCTTGTTGTCGCCGAGTCGGCGTGCCGGGTTGCCGATGCGGATCTCGTCGGCGGGGACCGACTTCACGGCGACCGCGCCGATGCCCAGCAGCGAGTTGCGCCCGAGCGTCACCCCTTGGATGACCGAGGCGTTCGGACCGATCCACGCGTCGTCGTCGATCACGACGCTCCCCGAGATCTCGGCGCAGGCGGTGATGATCACGTTGCGCCCGATCCGGCAGTTGTGGGCGACGTGCACGTGATCGTCGATCTTGGTGTGATCGCCCACGCGAGTGGGGGAGATGGTGCCGGAGCATACGGTCGTGAAGTTCCCGACTTCGACGTGATCCTCGATGATCACGGACCCGACGTGTGGGATGCGGATGTTGTCACCGTCGGCGTCGCGCTCCATGCCGAACCCCTCCTCGCCGATGACGGCATGGCTCTTGATCAGCGCGTGCGCGCCGATGCGCACGTCATGACCGATCACGACGTGGTCCCGGATCTCGGCGCCCTCGGCGACGACCGCACCGGCGCGGATCACGGTGTATTCGCCGACATGGGCGCCCGGGTGCACCTGTGCCCCGGGATCGACGCGGGCGGTCGCGGCGACGCCGGGGACCGGTCGGCGGGCGAAGTGCGCCGCGACCACCTGGGCGAAGGCGGCGCGGGCGTTCTGCACGAGGATCGCGGTGCCGACGATGCCCTCGGTGGCGAGGGTGTCCGGTGCGAGCAGGATCGCGCCGGCACGGATCGCGTCGGCCGCCGCGTCGGCGTGCGCCACGGGATCGACCACGAACGTCAGGTCGCCCTCCGCGGCCTCGCCGAGGGGAGCGAGCCCGGTCACCGCACGGTCGGAACCGGCGAGGACGGCGGAGAGCTCTTCGGCGATGACGGCAGCTGTGACCTGTGACGCGTTCATCCTCCGACCCTACTGCGACCGGCGCGGGAGATCGGGCCCCAGGAGGGGAGCGGATATGATCGAGCCATGGATGAGAAGGCGTTCCTTGAACTGGTGGCGGAAATTCTCGAGGTAGAGGTCGACGACGTCGCCCTCACGGATGAGCTCGACGCGGTCGGCTGGGATTCCCTCGCCAACATCAGCTTCATCGCCGAGGTCGACGAGGCGGTCGGTGTGACCATCGACGCCGACGAGCTCGCGAAGGCGAAGACCGTCGCAGACCTGCACGCCCTCACCCGTGCCGGTGCCTGACCGGGACGACTACCTGAACCTCGGCGGCCGTGCCGTCGTGGTCACGGGTGCCACATCCGGCATCGGACGACAGACGGCCGTGGCGCTCAGTCGCCAGGGAGCGCGCGTCGCGCTGATCGGGCGTCGTGAGACCGAACTCGCTCAGACGCGCGCTCTCCTCGCGGGCGACGGCCATCTCGTCGCCGCGTACGATCTGACCGAACACGCGGGCGTCTCTTCGCTGATCCGCGGAATCGCGGCCGAGCTCGGTCCGCTCGACGGACTCGTGCACGCTGCGGGAATCCATGCCACGGCGCCCCTGCGCATCGCGACGGCGGAGCAGACTTCCGCACTCTTCGACCTCAATGTCACCAGTGCGCTCATGCTGGCGAAGGCGTTCCGGCACCCGAAGGTGCGCGCGGAGACGTCGAGCATCGTCCTGCTGTCCTCCGCCGTGGGCCTCGTCGGCGAGGCCGGCGTGAGCGCCTACGCCGCCAGCAAGGCGGCGGTCGCGTCGCTCGGCAAGTCCCTCGCGCTGGAACTCGCCCGTGAGGGGATCCGCGTGAACAGCATCGCCGCGGGCATCGTCGAGACTGCGCTCACCGAAAGGCTGAGGTCGTCCGTCGGCGCCGCGGCCTGGGACGAGATCGGGGCGGCGCATCCGCTGGGTCTCGGCACCGTCGACGATGTGGCCGGCGCCGCCCTCTACCTGCTCTCGCCCGTGTCACGGTGGGTCACCGGCTCGGTCATGGTCGTCGACGGCGGGTACACCGCGAGATGACGCGGGGCGGCCCCTAGACTTGACGCATGGGTGCCCGTATCGCAGCAGTCGACTACTACCTGCCGGAGACCGTCCTCACGAACGAGGACCTGTCCGCCGAATTCCCGGAATGGAGCGTCGAGAAGATCTCCGGCAAGACCGGGATCGACCGGCGTCACATCTCCGGTCCGGACGAGTTCTCGTCCGATCTCGCCATCGCCGCGGGCCGGCGTCTGTTCGAGCGCGAGGGGATCGATCCGCAGAGCATCGACTACGTGATCCTCTGCACGCAGAGCCCCGACTACTACCTTCCGTCGACCGCGTGCATCGTGCAGGACGCCCTCGGCATCCCGACCTCAGCCGGCGCGACGGACATCACGCTCGGATGCTCCGGATACGTCTACGCCCTCGGGCTGGCCAAGGGTCTCATCGAGTCGGGTCAGGCGCAGAACGTGCTGGTCGTGACCGCTGACACCTACACGAAGTTCATCAACCCCGCCGACAAGTCGGTGCGCACGATCTTCGGTGACGGCGCGGCGGCGACTCTGGTGACCGACGACGGCGCGGACTCGGCGATCACGGCGATGACCTACGGCACCGACGGGTCGGGCGGCAAGAGCCTCATCGTCCCCAACGGCGGGCTCCGCTCGGGCGCAGGGCTGCAGCCCAAGGCCGACACCGCCACGCGGGAGCTCGTGGCCTCCGGGTACGACCTCTACATGGACGGCCCCGACATCTTCAACTTCACGCTACGGGTCGTGCCGGAGACGGTCGAGCAGATCCTGGCGAAGGCGCAGCTCGAACGCGACGACATCGACCTCTTCGTCTTCCACCAGGCCAACGCGTTCATGCTCGAGCACCTTCGCAAGAAGCTCGGAGTCCCGACCGACCGGTTCTTCGTCTCCCTCGCCGAGTCGGGGAACACCGTGTCCTCGACGATCCCGATCGCTCTCGCCGATGCCGAGCGACAGGGCAAGCTCGTCACGGGCATGCGCGTGATGCTCCTCGGCTTCGGCGTCGGTCTCTCGTGGGGTGGACTGGTCGCGACGTGGTGAGTGCGAACGACGCGCCCGAGGCCGCCCGCCCGACCCTCCTGATCCTCTCCTTCGTCCCGATCGACGGAGACCCGCGTGTCATCAAGCAGGTGCGCCGGTTCGTCGACGAGTACGACGTGACGACCTGCTCGCCCGGACCCTCGCCGCACCCCGGCGTCACCCACATCGAGATCCGCGGTGATCACACCCCGCCGCGCGGGATCGGGACCAGGATCCTCGACGAGGTCGCCCTGCGCACCGAGTGGTTCCGACGGATGTACTTCCAGAGCCCCGGCGTCATCGAGACGATCCACCTGCTCCAGGGACGCCGTTTCGACGCGGTGATCGCGAACGACGCCGAGACGGTGGGGGTCGCCTGTCGTCTCTTCGGCGCCGACCGGGTGCATGCCGACCTGCACGAGTTCTTCCCCGACATGGGCTTCGAGGACTCCACGATGGGGAAGCGGCATCAGCGCTACTGGACCTGGATGACGAAGGAGCTCGTGTCGCCGGCGGTGTCGTCGACGACCGTGGGCGCCTCCATCGCAGCGCGCTATCACGAGTACGGCCTGCGCCCCGGTGTCGTCACCAACTCCACGCATCTGCGAGATCTGCCGTATCGCCCCGTGGGCTCGACGATCCGCCTGGTGCACAGCGGGAACCCCTTCCACGAGCGCAGCCTCGAGGAGATCATGCGCGCCGTCGCCGCGTCTCCGGTCGATGTGAGCTTCGACCTCTACCTCACGTGGCATCCCGAGAAGGACCGCGCACGATTCGTCGAGATCGCGGAAGAGCTCGGCCCACGGATCACGGTGCACGATCCCGTGCCTCAGTCGATCCTGATCGAGACGCTGAACGAGTACGACCTCGGCATCCACATCCTGCAGCCGGTGAGCACGAACAACGTGATGGCGCTGCCGAACAAGTTCTTCGACTACGTCCAGGCCCGACTGGGAATCATCGTCGGCCCCTCGGTCGAGATGGCGAAGATCGTCCGCGAACACGGACTCGGCGTCGTCACGGACGGCTTCGACGAGAAGGCCATCGCCCGAACCGTCGACGCGCTCACCCCGGAGCGGGTGAACGAGTTCAAGCAGGCGGCGATGCAATCGGCCGAAGCACTCTCCGCCGAGCGGCAGGTCGAGGTGTGGGCGGACGCGGTGCGCGAGATCGTCCGGCGGACCCGCGATGCCGGCTGACCTCAGCGCCGGCGCCTATCGGCTGATCGTCGCCGTGCTGCCGGGAGCGGTGGCCGGGCGGGTGCTCCCCGGCCTCGCCCGGCAGTTCCGCGAGACCGGCGTGACGACGGTGGCGGATGCCCGCCGCCGGCTCCTCATCACCCCCGTGAACTCCGCGGGGCAGGGCCAGGCGTGGGCGCGCGCGGCGGAACGACTCCCGGAGGTCTCCGCAGCCAGCACGATGTTCCGCGGCGGGGACGACGTGTTCGGCTTCACCGCCGATCATGTGATCCCCGCGACGGCCCTGGTCGGCAACGAGCGCTGGCGTCGTGCCCAGGGGAAGGCGATCTCCCACGGCTTCACGCACGTCATCATCGAGTCGGGCCGCCATCCCTTCCGACCGGACGGCTCGGTGCTCGATCTCGTCCGTGAGCTGGAGGATGCCGGCATCCGTGTCGCGCTCCTGTGGCACGGGAGTGACATCCGCCTGCCGAGTGCGCATGCGGCCGCGGAGCCGGACTCGCCCTTCCGTGACGGAGCGTATGTGGACACCGCCGCGCTGGAGTCGATCGCGGCGGCGAATGCACGACTCAGCGCTGCATCCGGCGTGCCCGTCTTCGTCTCCACCGCCGACCTGCTGGAGTTCGTCCCCGGCGCTGTCTGGCTCCCCGTCGTGGTGGACGCCGAGCGCTGGGCCACGGCGGCGGCGCGGCCCGCGCTGACGGGAGAGGGACCGCTGCGCGTGGTGCATGTTCCGTCCCGTGCCGGCCTGAAAGGCAGCCATCGGATCGCCGACACCATGCAGCAGCTGCATGATGAGGGCGTCGTGGAATACACCGAGCTCCACGGGATCCCCTCTGATCGGATGCCGGAGGTCGTCGGCGCCGCCGACATCGTGCTCGACCAGTTCCTCGCCGGTGCCTACGGGGTCGCGGTCTGCGAAGCTCTGGCGGCGGGACGTCTCGTCGTGAGTCACGTCGCCGAGGGGACGAGAGAGGCCGTGCGCCGAGCCAGCGGCAGGGATCTTCCCGTCGTGCAGGCGCGTGCCGCGGAACTCGAAGGGGTGCTCCGGGGGATCGCGGCCGATCGTGCGGCATTCGCGGCCCGGGCGGCGGAAGGGCCGGACTTCGTGCGCGCGGTCCACGACGGCACGATGTCCGCCGAGGTGCTCCGCCCCTTCCTCGATTCGTGAGCGGTGACCTGCTCGTAGAGTAGATGCTTGTGAAGATCATCAGCGTCGTCGGTGCGCGTCCGCAGTTCGTCAAGCTCGCCCCGATCCACCACGCCGCGAAGGCGGCCGGTGTCGAGCACGTCATCGTGCACACCGGGCAGCATTACGACCCGATGCTCTCCGACGTCTTCTTCGAGGACCTCGGAATCGGAACGCCCGATGTGCACCTGGGTGTCGGGAGCGGGTCGCACGGTGTCCAGACCGGGGCGATGCTCTCGGCGCTGGACGCGGTGTTCGACGAGCACCGGCCCGACTGGGTCCTCGTCTACGGCGACACGAACTCGACCGTCGCCGCCGCGCTGAGCGCCGTGAAGATGCACATCCCGGTCGCCCATCTCGAGGCGGGGCTGCGCAGCTTCAATCGGCGGATGCCCGAGGAGCACAACCGCGTGATGACCGATCACGCGGCGGATCTGCTCCTCGCCCCGACGCAGGTCGCCGTGGAGCACCTCGAACGCGAGGGGCTCGGGGAGCGCACCGTGCTCGTCGGAGACGTGATGACCGACGTGCTCTTCGACGTCCGCGATCGAGTCGCCGGTCGCACCTCGACACTGCTCGCGGAGTTCGGTCTCGGTGAGGGTGCCTATTACCTCGCGACCATCCATCGGGCGGAGAACACCGACGATCCGGCGCGTCTGGCGCAGGTCGTCAGTGCCCTGGCCGGACTCGACAAGCCGGTGATCCTGCTCGCGCACCCGCGTGTGGTCGCCAAGGCCGCCGCGCACGGCATCGACCTCACTCAGGGGTCGCTTCGCGCGCGCGCCCCTCTGGCGTATCCCGACCTGATCGCGGCGGCGGCGGCGAGTGCCGGCGTGGTCACCGACTCCGGAGGACTGCAGAAGGAGGCGTTCCTCCTGCGGGTTCCGTGCACGACGGTGCGCACCGAGACGGAATGGGTCGAGACGATCGATCTCGGCTGGAACGTGCTCGCGAACACGGCGGAGGAGATCGCGGCCGGCGTGACGCGCCCGCGCCCGTCGGCGACCGATGTCGCTCCGTACGGCGACGGACACGCGGCGGAGCGGGTCATCGCGGTGCTCTCCGAACGCGCCTGAGCCCCGGCGGTGAGAGGGGACCCTCCGGTCCCGAATATACTGAAGTCCATGCGCATTGCCGTCGTGGCCCTCGGAAAGATCGGGCTCCCCCTCGCACTCCAGTTCGCCGGCCGTGGGCATGATGTGGTCGGGGTCGACGTCAACTCCGACCTCGTGGACATGGTCAATCGGGGTGTCGAGCCGTTCCCCGGCGAGGCGCAGCTGCAGGAGAGGCTCACCGCGGCGATCGCCGCGGGGCGACTCCACGCGACCACGGACTACTCCGAGGCCATCCCCGCCGCCGACGCGGTCATCGTCGTCGTCCCGCTCTTCGTGAACGAGGAGACGGCCGAGCCGGAGTTCGGCTGGATGGACCAGGCCACGACCGCGCTCGCGGAGCACCTGACGCCCGGCACGCTGGTCTCGTACGAGACGACGCTGCCCGTCGGGGTCACCCGCGGGCGTTGGAAGCCCATGATCGAGCGGATCTCCGGCCTGACGGAGGGTGACGACTTCCATGTGGTCTTCTCCCCGGAGCGTGTGTTCTCCGGCCGTATCTTCGCCGACCTGCGCAAGTACCCCAAACTGATCGGCGGGCTCTCCGAGGAGGGCGCACGCCGCGCCGTCGAGTTCTACGAGGCGGTGCTCGAGTTCGACGAGCGACCCGATCTCGCCCGCGCGAACGGCGTCTGGGACCTGGGGAGCGCGGAGGCGGCCGAGATGGCCAAGCTCGCCGAGACCACCTATCGCGACGTCAACATCGGCCTCGCCAATCAGTTCGCGCTCTTCGCCGGGGCGAACGGCATCGACGTCTACCAGGTGATCGAGGCGTGCAACTCTCAGGTGTTCAGCCATATCCACCGCCCGGGCATCGCCGTCGGCGGCCACTGCATCCCGGTGTACCCGAAGCTCTATCTCTCGACCGACCCGGATGCCGACATCGTGCGCACCGCGCGAGAGTTCAACGAATCGATGCCGGAGCGCCTGGTCGCCCAGGCCGAGGGCGTCCTCGGTGATCTGGCGGGGCTGCAGGCGGTCGTACTCGGCGCTGCCTACCGCGGGGGAGTCAAGGAGACCGCGTTCTCCGGAGTGTTCCCGACGGTCGCGGCGCTGGAGAAGCGGGGAGCCTCGGTGCGCGTGCACGACCCGCTGTACACCGACGAGGAGCTGCAGCGCCTCGGATTCGCCCCCTACGCCCTCGGCGGCGATGTCGACATCGCAATCATCCAGACCGACCACGCCGCCTATCGCGAGCTGGCGCCGGAGCAGCTGCCCGGGATCAAGCTGCTCGTCGACGGTCGTGCGGCGACGGACTCCGCCATCTGGAAGGGAACCCCGCGTCTGGTCGTCGGCACCGGAGGCTCCGGGCTCTGACTCGACGCGGGCCACAGGGTCCGCACAGGCTCCCAGCCGAGCGCCGATACGATTGAGTCATGGATCTTCTCGTCGTCGGGTCGGGTTTCTTCGGCCTCACCATCGCTGAGCGTGCCGCGGAAGCCGGCCGCAAGGTGACCGTCATCGATCGCCGCCACCACATCGGCGGAAACGCCTACAGCGAGGCGGAGCCCGAGACCGGGATCGAGGTCCACCGCTACGGTGCGCATCTCTTCCACACCTCGAACGCCACCGTGTGGGAGTACGTCAACCGCTTCACGAGCTTCACGAACTACGTCCACCGCGTCTACACGACGCACAAGGGCACGGTCTTCCCGATGCCGGTGAACCTCGGCACGATCAACCAGTTCTTCCAGTCCGCCTACACGCCTGACCAGGCGCGAGCGCTGGTCAAGGAGCAGGCAGGCGAGTTCGACGCCAAGACCGCCGCGAACTTCGAGGAGAAGGGCATCGCGCTCGTCGGTCGCCCGCTGTTCGAAGCCTTCTTCCGCGACTACACGGCCAAGCAATGGCAGACCGACCCGCAGAAGCTCTCGGGCGACATCATCAGCCGTCTCCCGGTGCGCTACACCTACGACAACCGCTACTTCAACGACACCTGGGAGGGCCTTCCCGCCCAGGGGTACACGGCGTGGCTGGAGCGCATGGCGGACCACCCGAACATCGAGGTCAAGCTCGGCGTCGATTACTTCGACGAAGCGCAGCCGCTCAGCAAGAAGGCGACCGTCGGTCAGCTGCCCGTCGTGTACACGGGACCCGTCGACCGGTACTTCGACTACGCGGAGGGGGCGCTCAGCTGGCGCACGCTCGATTTCGAGCAGGAAGTGCTGAACATCCGCGACTTCCAGGGCACGAGCGTCATGAACTATCCGGACATGGACGTGCCGTACACGCGTATCCACGAGTTCAAGCACTTCCACCCGGAGCGCAAGGACGTCTACGAGTCCGACAAGACGGTGATCATGCGCGAGTTCTCGCGTTTCGCCGAGCGCGAGGACGAGCCTTACTACCCGGTGAACACCCCGAGCGACCGTGACGGTCTGCTGGCGTACCGCGAACTCGCGAAGGGCGAGCGCGACGTGCATTTCGGCGGACGGCTCGGAACGTACCAGTACCTCGACATGCACATGGCCATCGGCTCGGCGCTGTCGCTCTGGAACAACACTCTCTCCTAGACTCGACATCGTGAGTCACGCTGCTGTCGGGGCGCCCGGGACGCCCCGGCGCTATCTGCATTCGCTGTGGCTGCTCTCCGCCCGCGACCTGAAGGTCCGCTACGCGACGAGCTCCCTCGGCTACCTGTGGTCCGTTCTCGACCCCCTGGTGATGAGCGCGATCTACTGGTTCGTGTTCACTCAGGTGTTCAACCGGAGCGTCGGCGAAGACCCGTACATCGTGTTCCTCATCGTCGCGCTGCTGCCGTGGGTGTGGTTCAACACGTCGGTGTCCGACTTCACCCGGGCGTTCAAGAAAGACGCGAGGCTGGTCCGATCCACGGCCATCCCCCGCTCGATCTGGGTCAACCGCATCGTGCTCAGCAAGGGCATCGAGTTCCTGCTGTCGCTTCCGGTCCTCGTGCTGTTCGCCGTGTTCAGCGGTGCCCACGTGAACTGGATGCTGCTCTGGTTCCCCGTCGCCATGCTCCTGCAGGTCATGCTGCTCGTCGGTCTCGGCCTTCTGGTCGCCCCATTGTGCGTGCTCTACGCCGACCTCGAGCGCACGACGGCACTGATCCTTCGCGCGCTCTTCTACGCCTCTCCGGTCATCTACAGCTTCGGTGACCTCCCGTCTCCGTTCGACACGATCGGGGCGTTCAACCCGCTCGCGGGCATCTTCACGCTCTACCGGGTCGGGTTCTTCCCGGACCTCTGGGAGACCACCCCCGTGCTCGTGAGCGTTGCGATGTGCGTCTTCGTCCTGGCTCTGGGGATCTGGACCTTCCGCCGCCTGGAGCGACCCGTGCTGAAGGAGCTGTGATGTCCCCGGCCATCGAAGTGCAGGGCCTCGGCGTCAGCTTCCGGCGGAACAGGCGCGGTCGACGGAGCTTCAAAGACCTCTTCGGCGGCTCTTCCCGGCGTTCACGCCCGGGGGAGTTCTGGGCGCTTCGCGGCGTCTCCTTCAGTGTGCAGCCGGGGGAGTCGATCGGCGTCGTCGGGCGCAACGGCCAGGGGAAGTCGACGTTGCTGCGTCTCGTGGCGAAGGTGCTCCTCCCCGATGAGGGCACCGTCAGCGTCAACGGCGGCGTCGCTCCGCTGATCGAGATCACGGGCGGTTTCGTCGGTGACCTCACCGTGCGCGAGAACGTGCGGCTGACAGCGGGCCTGCACGGGATGTCCCGTGACGAGGTCTCGCGCCGATACGACGACATCATCGCGTTCGCGGAGCTCGCCGGGTTCGAGGAGACTCCCTACAAGCACCTCTCCAACGGCATGAAGGTGCGACTCGCGTTCTCGGTCGTCTCGCAGTTGGACGAGCCGATCCTCCTCGTCGACGAGGTCCTCGCCGTCGGTGACAAGGCGTTCCGCGAGAAGTGCTACAAGCGCATCGACGAGCTGCTCGCCGAAGGTCGCACGCTGTTCTTCGTGAGCCACAACGAGCGCGACCTTCGCCGGTTCTGCACGCGGGGCCTGTATCTCGACAAGGGAGTCCTCGCGCTCGACGCACCGATCGCCGAGGTGCTCGACCGCTACAACGCGGATTACGCGGTCTGACCGCTCCTGTAACGTTTCGTGCCGTCGAGACACTCCAAGATGAAGGACGCTCGTCGGAGTGGTCCGGGGCGAATCGGGAGGGTCGGCATGGTGATGACTTCGGTGCGGCGCGCGATCGCGGCGCTGGTGGTGGTGCTGGCCGCGTCGGGATGCGCTTCGCCGAGTGGATCAGCGAGAGAGTCCGACGGCGTGCGCGCCGTTACGCCCGAGTTGCTCACCACGGTCGGCCCGATGACGGTCATCGAGAGAGACGACCGGACGCAACTGTGCGTGGGGGTGCTCCAACCGTATCCACCCGCGTGCGCGGGCGGAATCGAACTGTCCGGTTGGGATTGGGTCGTCGTCGCGGGTGATTTTGAGGAGTATACCGATGTGCGGTGGGGCGATTTCACGCTGACGGGAACCTTGGATGCGCATACCGGGGTGTTCGCCGTCGACACGGTGACGCCCGCCTCGGCAGCGCCGACGGCGATCGAGGAGGAGCCTCTGTTCCCGTCTCGCTGCCCCGTGCCTGACGGCGGCTGGGAGGTCCTCGATGAGTCCACAGCCACAGGTGAGGCTCTTCATGCCGCGAACTCGCTGATTCCGACGCTGGAGGGCTACGCCACCGCGTGGATCGACCGAAGCCAGATCCCGCCGGCTCCACCCGGCGCGGATGCGATCGAGCAGATGCGCTTCGATGCCGTGCACGCCGGGTTGTCCATCGTCAACGTCGGTGTCCGTGGCGATCCGTCCGCGGCGGAGGTGGCGGTGCGGCGGGTGTGGGGTGGGGCTCTATGCGTGTTCACGGTGGACTATGCCGCCGCCGACATCGAAGCGCTTCAGCAGAGGATCATGCATGAGCACCCCGTGTTCTCCTCAGCGATCGACCCGATGACCGGCGTGATCGGGTTGACGGTCACCTTCGATGCAGATGGAGAGCTGCAGCTTCGGATGGATCGCGAGTACGGCCCCGGTCGGGTGGCTGTGTGGCCGGTTCTCGTGCCGCTGTGAGGCGAGTGTGAGCGACACGATCTCGATGGATGAGAACAGTGATGCCGCGCTGTGGACAGCGGCGTGCGCGGGCGACGAGCGGGCTTTCGGGGCGCTGTTCGATCGACACGTCGACCGGGTGTATCGCCACGCACGGCGGTACACCCCGAACCGCGAGGATGCCGAGGACATCACCGGTATGGTCTTCCTTGAGGCGTGGCGCCTGCGGTCACGGGTTCGCCTGGTCGACGGCTCTCCGATCGGCTGGCTGCTCGTGACGACGGCCAATATCGCCAGGAACGGCGCGCGGTCGCGGACCAGGTATGAACAACTGCTCCGCGGACTCCGACCTGAAGCCGTCCCCGATCACGCGGACGGGGTTATCGAAGCGGAGACGCGCGCACAGCGGCGCGATGAGGTGGAGGTCGCGTTCGCACGTCTGCGCCCGAGAGACCAAGAGATCCTGGCGCTCTGTGTCGTTGAGGAGATCGCACCCGTCGACGTCGCTCGGTTGCTGCGTCTGCCAGCAGGCACGGTGCGCACTCGGCTCAGCCGAGCGAAGGATCGTCTGCGGATCGCGATGGTCGCGCTCGCCTCGGACGACGGAGTGCAGGGAAGGAGGCTGACATGAGCCGAAAGGAAGAGCCCATCGACCCTGACGTCCGCGAGCGACTCCGGAGCATCATGGTCGCGCAGGTGGGCGCTGAACGACGGATCGCGGACACCAGAGGCCGGCTCGCCCGCCGCCGTGTCCTCGGCGGAACAGCGATCGTTGTCGGGCTGGTCGCGGCGGTCGGGATCGGCTGGTCGGCCGGGAGCCGGGATACAGCGGACCTGGCCGACGGCCCCGAGACACGCACCGTCGATGTCATCTGCGCGGACACCATCGCAGCTGGCGGTGCAGGGCCGGAATCCGAAGTCAGCGGAGCGTCGGCGCAACGAATGGGCGTCGTGTTCACGGTCACGGTCCATGGTTCGTCGCCGACCTCGCCCGAGTTCATCGAGCCCTGCGCGCGTCTCTGGCGATCGGGCGCACTTCCGCTGTTCGAGTTCCAGAACGCGGGTCCGCAGGCCGGTACCGAAGGCGTGCCACCCCTCGCCGTGTGCGGCCTCGACGGCGGCACACCTGTCGTGATGCCGTCCTCAGATTGTCGCTCGGTCGGGATGCGGGACTGGACGGACGCTGAAGGGAGTCTCCCGCAACCCTGAGCGTGTCAGAGCCCGACCAGGCTCCGAAGCGCTTGAGCCTGCGCCCGCGCCGCGTCGATCGCCGCGCTCACGCCGGAGCCGTTCGATATCGCGGTACGAAGAGCGGTGAGTCGCTGTGTGTACTCCGACACCCCGTCACGCCAGTCCTCGGCGATCCCGGAGGGCGCCTGTGCATCCGAGAGGCGCTGCGCGTCCTGCTGCAGGGTGTCGACGACGGGCAGCGCGTCCTGGCCGCTCGCACCTGCGACGATGTCGAGGCCGCGGAGCGCGTCGTTGAGCCATCCGCTCACCTGACCCCGGAACGTCTCCAGCGTCGGGTCGACGGCCGGCGGCTGGGTGACGATCGGCGTCTGCGTCGGTTCGGGCGTCGCGGTCGGGGTGGGGGTCGGCGAAGGCGTGCGAGTGGGCGTCGCCGTGGGCGTGGGCGATGCGGTCTCCGCAGGTGTGCCGGCGTCCCCTCGGGGGAGGAGGAGGAAGAGCAGCACGCCGACGATGGCGAGAGCGGCGACGACGAGACCGATGATCAGCCAGATCCGCCCGGTCCGCTTCGGAGGTGGAGGCAACGGTGCCCAGCGCAGTTCCGGCTGCTGTTCTTCCATCGTCATGCCTCCAGAGGCGCCATCGGCTGCCAGGTGCGGTCGCGCCCGGCTTTGCCTCCGTCGCGGATGCCGCGGAAGAGGTTGCTGGTCCCGCGCACGGTCCGCTCGACGAAGACGAGGCGGATGAGCTCCTTGAAGAACGTCGCGGTCGTGCCGAGACCGAAGAGCACCGGGTTGTAGACGCCGTGCACGCGGTAGTACTGCTTGATGAAGCCGCGGTTGCGCATGATGTAGTAGCGGTAGGCGTTGCTGGAGGCGTTCATGTGCCGGATGCCCATGTCCCACTGCTTGATCTCACGGGTGCGGCGCAGGACGAACTCGTCCACGATCACCGCCGTCGTCAGGCGCGACGCGAGCCACCCGTACATCTGGTCGTCCCAGTAGATGAAGAACCGCGGGTCGGGCAGGCCGATCTGCTGCACGATCGAGCGATGGATGAACATGCCCTCGAAGCAGCCGCTGTTCATCTCCTTGTATCCGGACTCGTCGAAGGCGGAGGGCGCGAAGGGGATCGGGATGCCCATGCGCTCGGCGATGCGGTACTGCCAGTAGAACTCGCTGCCGTCGTAGTCGAATCGGCGACCCTGGATGCTCTTGAACCGGCTGCTCCACGCACCCATCTTCGCGAGACCCTCGGTGAGGACCTCGACGTCGTCGTCCATCATCCAGATCCACTCGGACCCGAGTTCGTACGCGGTGCGCATCCCCTCGCTGAAGCCACCGGATCCGCCGGTGTTCGTCTCCAGACGCCGGTACACGATCTCGGTGCCGATGCTCTCCCGGAACGACTCCACGACGTCGGTGGTGTCGTCGACCGACGCGTTGTCGATGATGACGACATGGCCGGGCTTGGGATCCATCGCGGTGATGCTGGTCAGCAGTCCGGAGAGCAGATGCGAGCGGTTGAAGGTGACGATGACGATCGTCGCTGCCGTGGGGTCGAATGCAGCGGGCGCCGCGGTCATGCCTTCTCCTCGAAGATCTGCTGCCAGGACTGGGGTGAGACGAGCTCGGGGAGCGCATCGCGGTATTGCTTCTGCAGCTCGGGCCACCGACGTCGGAGCTCGGAGTGCAGTCGGACGGTCTCCCGGAGCATGCGACGGTACTGTCGTCGGTCACGGGTGTAGATGTTCTTGCCGGAGCCGTCGGCAGCGCTCACGAGCAGACTGTCGAAGCCGGGGACGCGCCACCACAGAGCGTCTTCCTTGCCGAACTCGACCTCGGGCTGTGCGAGGTTGTCGGGGCTGGGGCGGTGGATCCAGTGCTTGACGAGGGTCGAGAGCGTGAACCACCGCAGCCGCATGCCCGTCGGGTTGTCGAGGTCGTTCCTCGACACCGGCTTGTACACCTGCCTGCCGTTGCGTGAGTGCAGCACCGCAGACGGATCGCGGTGCACGACGACCTCGGGGAACTCGGCGGCGAGGGCGCGGGCGGCGGGCATCGCCGTCGCGAGATTCTCCCGCATGTGCGCGGGGCCGGAGAGGACGTCGCGGAGAGCCTGCGCCCGCAGCGCCACCGGGTAGTACTGCATCATCATGAGGTGCTTCAGGTCGACGCGCCTGCTGTGCACGAGGAGACGCCCGCCGCGCGGGACGTTCGAGTGCAGGAGGGCGGCGACGATGCGATTGCGGGCATGGAAGTACGCCTGCCAGTCGATCGTGTCGTCCTTGTTGACCCAGGAGACGTGCCAGAGCGCGACTCCGGGCATGGAGACGGTCGGGAATCCGGATTCACCGGCCCGCAGGCAGAACTCCGCGTCGTCCCACTTGATGAACGCCGGCAGGGAGAGTCCGACTTCGCGGATGGCGTCGAGCGGGATGAGACACATCCACCAGCCGTTGTAGTCGGCATCCATGCGCACGTGCAGGAGCGGCGACTGGCGCAGGTTGGACACGCCGAAGTCGTGCGGCATCTCCTCCTGGTAGAGGTTGCGCCACATGAACGGGCCTTCGTCGACGACCTCGGCCCAGCCGTGCAGCTTGGGGCGGTCGAGCAGGTCGAACATGTGCCCGCCCACCAGCACGGGAGTGGTCGCGTACTGACCGAAGACGATGGAGCGGCGCAGCGACTCCGGCTCGAGCCGGACGTCGTCGTCGAGAAGCTGGACGAAGTCGCTCTCCGGGCGCTGCAGAGTCTCGTGCATCGCGCGGGCGAAACCGCCGGAACCGCCCAGGTTCTCCTGGCGGATGACCTGCAGGGTTTCTCCGAGCTTCTCGGCGACGTCCGGGTAGCCCTCCTGTTCGGAGACGAGCTGGGAGCCCTGATCGACGAGGAAGATCCGATCGATGAACTCCAGCGCGTCCGGCGACGCCGCCAGGGCGCGCAAGGTCTCCACGCAATAGTCGGGCTTGTTGTACGTCGTGATGCCGAGCGATGCCTTGCCTGCGCGAGCGGGCTCCTGCTCGGTGGTCCACTCCGCGCCCTCGAGCACGGCGGGCTTCTCGTCGGCGACGATGTCGAACCAGATCCATCCGCCGTCGCTGTACTGCGTGAGCTCGAGATCGAACGATGTCGAGGCTTCACCGGTCACTTCGCGCGTGGCGACGCGCTGGCGGACGCCGGATCCGTTGGAGCGGTAGACGAGGATCGTGGCGGGACCGGTGGTGCGGACGGTGAGGCGAACCTCCCGCACGCTGGTCCAGTGCTGCCAGTACGACGCGGGGAAGGCGTTGAAGTAGGTCCCCATCGACACGCGGCGTCCCGCCACGATCCGGGCGCGATGCCGGCCCAGGATGTTGCCCAGGTGCGCGCGGTTGGAGACGCGGACGGGCTCGTTCTCGATCACGGACCAGGTCTCGGGATCGGCGTAGAGCGGAAGAAGGTCGGGGTCGCGATCAAGTGGGAAGACGACGTTCTGAAGGACGTGGGCCACTGGGAGGTTCTCCGATGTTGGTGCCGCAGACCGCTGTCGCGGGACAGCGCGGGACTCGACGAGCAGTGAGTAGCCTACCGTCCGTCACCTCAGGATCTGCGGAGAGCCTCCCTCCGGATGCTCAGCCGGACTGGCTAGACTGACCGCGATGAAGGTACTGATCACCGGCGGCGCCGGCTACATTGGGTCAACCGTTGCGACGGCGTGCATCGAGGCCGGTATCGAGGTGGTCATCCTCGACGATCTCTCCAAGGGTCTCCGCGAGTTCGGAGAGGGGCGCGCGCTCTACGTCGGCGACATCTCCGACGGTGCCGTCCTCGACCGTCTGCTCGCCGATCATCCCGACATCGATGCCGTGATCCATTGCGCCGCGCGTGTCGTCGTCCCGGAATCCGTCGCCGACCCGCTCGGGTACTACGACGCCAACGTGGGCAAGACGATCGTCCTGCTCCAGCGTCTGCGCGACGCCGGCATTCCGCGGATCGTCTTCAGTTCCTCGGCATCCGTCTACGAGGGCGAGACGGGCGACGGCGTCGACGAGAGCGGTGTGCTCGCGCCCGCCAGTCCCTACGCGACGACGAAGGCGATGGTCGAGCAGATCCTGAACGACGCCGCTGCCGCGGGAGACTTCCGCGCCATCGCGCTCCGCTACTTCAACCCGATCGGCGCCGACCCGCAGCTGCGCACCGGGCTGCAGAACCCGCGGCCGTCGCACGCGCTGGGCAAGATCATGCAGGCGCGCGCGAACGGCGAGCCTTTCACGATCACGGGCACCGACTGGTCGACGCGTGACGGCTCCGGCCTCCGCGACTACGTCCATGTCTGGGATCTCGCCCTCGCGCACGTCGCCGCCGTGCAGAGGTTCGACGAGGTCGCCACGCACGAAGACCCCTACCAGGTGATCAACCTCGGCACGGGCGACGGAGTGACCGTCCGCGAGCTCGTGCAGGCTTTCGAGCGGGTGACCGGTGAACCGCTCCCCGTGGCGGAGACCGGACGCCGCCCCGGAGACCAGGCCGGCGCCTACGCGATCGTCGACCGCGCTGCCGCGGTGCTCGAGTGGCGCGCCGAGCGCTCGGTGGACGACGGCGTGCGCGACGCGCTCGCCTGGTCGGAGAAGCTGCGTTCGCTGCGTTGAGATGAGTGCGCGGGAACGCGCGCTCGCCGTCTGTCCACCTACTCCTGCGGACGCAGGGTCGGGATCGCACCCGTGTGCGCCGCGTCGATGTTCTCGCGCCAGGAACGCGACTGCCCCGCACGCAGCGCGCACAGCACCAGCATGAACCACCCGGCGCCGACGAGCGTGAAGCTCTCGAACATCGAGTCGACGGCCAGAGTGACCAGCGTGATCGGGGTCCAGGCGTAGACGACCGATCGGCGCGCGCTGGCGACGAGCCACGACCGGATCAGGGCCACGTCGCCCAGCAGCAGGAACAGCACCAGCCCTGCGGCGCCGAGCTGGAGCAGCACGTCGAAGAAAGCGTTCAGCGCGCTCTGATGATGATCGCCGAGCAGGAAGTTGATGTAGGTGAAGGGGTACTCGCCGCGGGCCCAGTCGCCGAACCAGCCCCAGCCCTGGATCAACTTGGTCGGCACGAAGTCGAGGATCGTGTTCCAGAGCGTCGCACGGATCGAGAAGTCGGATCCGGCGTCGAGCAGCGCGATGATCTGGTGACGGAGCGCGAACGCGATCGTGAGTGCGAGCGCGACCAGGATGCCGAGCGTCCACTGGACGAGCGTGCGTCGTGCCGGTGAGGTGTGTCGAACGATGGTGAGGGCGACCGTCACGATGCCGACGGCGACGGCGAGGACGAGCACGGTCGGTGAGGCGGACAGGAACGCCAAGGCCGTCGCCAGTCCGATCGAGCCCACCGCGAGCGGTGCGTTCACGGACTGCGTGCGCCACTCGATCACGAAAGTGATGAGCGCGATCACCGCGATGAAGCCGAGCATGTTGCGGCTGCCGAACAGGCCCTGGATCGGACCACCAGCCGCGAGGTCGCCCTGGATCGAGAGGAATGTGAACGGCACATCGAGCAGGATGCCGGACAGGATCTCCATTCCGAGGGACGCAGCCAGGAGCACGCGTAAGGTGTCGCCGATCGCCCGCACGGTCTGGAGCGTGTCACGGATGTGGCCGATGGTGATGGCCAGGAACGCGTATCCGAACAGCGACATCCAGCCGAACAGGGTGTCGGAGCGGTCGGTCGTCCAGACCACGCTCACGAGGGCCCAGGCGAGGAACGCGAGCAGGGAGGAGGGAGCGATCCGCAGCAGGGACAGCTCGTCGCGGCGCACCCAGAGGATCGCCGCCCCCAGCAGGCACAGCACCGTGATGATGGACGACAGGGTGACGGGCGAGGTCATCCGTTCGATGGCGTAGGAGCCGAAGACCGCGGTGAGTGCGGCCAGCGTGAACGCACGGGCGAGCTCCACCGAGGCGAGCAGCCCGACCAGCGGACGAGCCGAGGTCACGGCACCCGCCGTTGCCGTGCGCCGCGCTCGAACACGAGGTCGCGTTCCCCCACGCCGACCAGCGGCACCGACTTGAGCTTGAACGACAGCAGCACCAGGAGCATCCAGCCCCACAGCATGATCGGCGTCGACTCGGAGAGTCCCTGCACGAGGAGGACGATCGTGAACAGGCTGGGAAGCAGCGTCAGCGGCGAGAACGGCCGCTCGGCGTCGAGGTCCCACCGCGGGCGGTCGATGGCGAAGAACCAGGACCGCCACAGCAGGCTGACGTAGGCCACGGCCATCAGGATGACGCCGAGCACCCCAAGCTGGAGCAGCACGTCGAGCCACATGTTGTGCGCATGGAAGACGGTGATGCCGTGGTCGGTGATCCAATGGTCGAACGCGGGATCCGTGGGGATCCACGGGCTGGAGAAGCCGTTGCCGAACAGCGGGTGCTCGCCCGCGCGCTTGAGGACCTCGCTCCAGATCTTGTCCGAGCGGCCGGTCAGGTCGGTGCTGCGGCCGAGAAGGGTGAGCAGGGGTTCGCGGAGGAGCCAGACGGCGGTCGCTGCGACGACGGTGCCACCGATCGCGACCACATAGATCCGCGTCCGCGCGCCGGGCGTGCGGGCCCGTCGCATCAGCAGCGCGACGGCGAGGACGACGGCGACCGCGGCCGCGCAGGCGAGGGCGGTGGCGGATGCCGTGCGGAACAGGAAGTAGGCGGCGAGCAGCATCCACATCGCGAGGGTCGTGCGCCAGCGTGCCCGCGCCGCGAAGAGCACACCGAAGGTGATGATCGCGAAGAGCGAGATGATCGCCAGCAGGTTGGCGTTCCCGACGATGCCCTGGATGCGCCCGCCGTCGAACAGGTTGTCGCGGACCCAGTACCACTGCGGGTCGAGCTTCCCGTCGGGGAATGTCTGGAAGTTCGGCAGGAGAGGCCCGTGCAGCACCAGGGAGACCCAGAGCTCGATCGCCAGTGAGAGTCCGAGGATCCATTTGAAGGCGGAGGACAGCGCCCGCACGATCTCGTGCCACGTGAGCACGTGCGCGATGAAGAGGCCGTTCACCGTCACGGCGGCGAGCAGGGCCCAGGTGAGCAGCGTCGGTCCGCGCCACTGGGACCAGGCGACGGAGACGAGCGCGAGTGTCGTGTATCCGAGCGCGGTCCACGGCAGACGTCGCCAGCGGAACGGCTGCGGACGGTTGCGTGCGAGCATCGGGATCCCGATACCGAGCGTCGCGAGTGTGAAGACGGCGAGCGTGACTCCGGCACCGTTGATGCCGAGAAGGTTGTACACCGCGGAGTGGGCGAACGTGATGATGAGCACCACGATCACGTAGCCGCGCAGCAGCAGATGCCCCGTCGACTCGCGCTCCGGCGCGGTGGGCGGGGCAGCCACCGGATGCTTCGTGTACTGGGCCATCGCGTTCAGGCTACCGCGCCGGGCTCGGAGCGTCCCTGAACGCCGCAGCGCGGCTCTACGCTGGTGGCATGCTGCTGAGCCTCACGAACACGCCCCGCGACTATGCCTGGGGATCCGACTCGCTTCTCGCCGAACTGGAAGGGCGCATCCCGACCGGGGCCCCCGAGGCGGAGGTCTGGTTCGGAGACCACCCGGGAGACCCCGCCGACGTGGCCGGCGGCGGCACCCTCGATCAGATCACCGGCGGCACGCTCCCGTACCTCCTCAAACTGCTGGCCGCCGGCCGGCCGTTGTCGATCCAGGTGCATCCGACGATCGAGCAGGCGCGCGCGGGCTGGGCGCGGGAGAGCGGACTCGCGGCCGACGATCCGCAGCGCAACTACCGGGACGACAACCACAAGCCCGAACTTCTCGTGGCTCTCAGCGAGCGGTTCGAGTCGTTGAGCGGGCTGCGTCCTGTCGCCGACACCCTCGAGCTCCTCGGCCTGCTCGACGACAGCGACGGCGTCGTGCAGTTGCGCGAGCGCCTGAGCGGTGAGGGTGATGCCCTGCGCGCGGTGATCGGCTGGGTGCTCGGCGGAACGGCGCAACGCGAGGTCGACGAGATCATCGCCGCGGTCGTGGCGGCCTCCGCGAAGACGGACGCGGGGGAGTGGGGCACGACGCTCCGCGCGATCGCCGGCGTGGCCGAGACGTACCCCGGCGACCCCGGAGTCGTCGTCGCCCTGCTCATGAACCATGTCGTGCTGACTCGCGGGGAAGGAGTGTTCCTGCGCGCGGGCCTGCTCCACGCGTATCTCTCCGGACTCGGCGTCGAGATCATGGCGGCGAGCGACAACGTGCTGCGTGGCGGACTCACCCCCAAGCGCATCGACGTCCCCGAACTCCTCGCCATCCTCGACACCACGCCGGGCGAGGTCCCGGTGCTGCGCGGTTCGGACGACGGCGCGGTCACGCCTTACCCCGTTCCCGCGCCTGACTTCGCGCTCGAGAGAGTCGTCGTCGACGGCACTCCGGTCACGCTCGAGGTGACCGGCCCCACGATGGTGCTCGCGACCGCCGGAGCCGTCGCCGTCACGGCGGCGGACGGCGAGGAGCTCGCCCTCGCGGTCGGTACCGTGGCGTTCGCGGCGGACGAGAAGGCGGTCACCGTGTCAGGCAGGGGAGAGGTCTTCGTCGCTCATCCGGGGCGCTGACGCTCTGATGTGCACGCCGCATCGCGACACGCCGATGAGTCTCCAAAAACCTTCAAGAGTCGCTTGAGGGTTTACCATCCGCGACTTGACCGGAGCGAATGACACGGGTGTAATTAGTCATGAGCACGGCCCGCCGGGGGGCGGAGACAGGGTTGGAGATCGAGATGACGGGTTACCGTTCCGACGTACCGGAGAACTGGTTCGTCGATCCGATCAACCTCGGAGTTCCCGGGGTGCGGCGCACGGACGCCACCGACGACGACAACGCCCTCTCCTGGCAGAGCGACGCGCTCTGCTCGCAGACGGACCCCGAGGCGTTCTTCCCCGAAAAGGGCGGATCGACGCGGGATGCCAAGCGGATCTGCACATCGTGCGACGTGCGCGGCGAATGCCTCGAATACGCGCTCAACAATGACGAGCGCTTCGGCATCTGGGGCGGACTCTCCGAGCGCGAGCGCCGCAAGCTCAAGCGTCGCGCGAGCTGAGTCGAACGCGATCGCGCTGAGCGCCCCGCGAGCCGCATGGCTTCGCAGGCGCGCCGCATCCACTGCTCCAGGGCGGACCGTCGCGCGCATAGGCTGACGACGTCATGCCAGCCCGAGTTCACGCCATCATCGTCGCGCGCCCCGGATCCTCTTCCCGCGCGCAGCTCCTCCGCACTCTCGAAGCCGTGCGTTCTCAGACCGCACCCGCGGCGGCGGTGACACTCGTCATGTGCGGCGATGCGTCGTCCGTGCGCGAGAGCGAGGCGGTCGCGGCCGCCGTCGAAGGGATCATCGAGGCTCGCTCGACGACGTCGTTCGCCGAGGCCGTCGAGCTCGCCAGGCCTCGGGTGCTCGAGGGCTCCGCCATCTGGCTGCTGGCTCAGGACACGGCCCCGCATCCTCGGGCGCTGGAGCGTCTGCGGGGCACGCTGGAGCGCTCGCCCTCCGCGGCGATCATCGCCCCCAAGCTCGTCGCGACCGACAACGAGCGGGAGATCGTCTCCCTCGGCGTCAGCATGACCGCGCTCGGTCGCTCGGTCGAGCTCGCGGCCGGCGAACTCGATCAGGGACAGCACGACCGCACGGACGATGCACTCGGATCGGACGTACGCGGCATCCTCATCCGCGGTGAGGTCCGCGACGCCCTGCGTCCGGACCCCGCCCTCGCCGGAGCCGACGAGGGCCTCGATCTCGGCGTGCGGGCCCGTCTGGGGGGAGGGCGAGTCGTGCTCGCTCCGACTGCCCGGATCTCCGCTGCTCCGGGCGGCCCCGCCGCGCTGCCGTCCGGCAGACTGCGCCGCGCCTACGTCACCCGCCTCGCCCAGCTGCACCGACGCCTGGCCTACGCCCCTGCTGCGGCGGTGCCGTTGCACTGGCTCAGTCTCCTTCCTCTCGCCCTTTGGCGGTCCATCACCCACCTCATCGGCAAACGGCCGGAGGCGGTGCTGCCGGAGTGGGGAGCCGCTCTCACCGCGATGTTCCGCTTCGGTGCGATCGCGCGGTCGCGCGCACGGATCCGCGCCTTCCGCTCCTCCTCGTGGGCGAGCATCGCGCCGTTGCGCGTGACCTCGTCGGCCCTGCGGCGGCGCTTGGACGACGGACACGGCAGCGAAGGGGGTGCGGTCAGCGAACTGCGCTTCTTCTCCGGCGGAGGGGCCTGGGCGGTTCTCGCCGCACTCGTCGTCAGCATCGCGTCCTTCACGACGCTGCTGGCCTGGCCGGCGATCGGCGGCGGGGGACTCCTGCCCCTGCGGCAGACGGTCGCCGCGCTCTGGAGCGACGCGGCCTGGGGCATGCGCGGCATCGCCGTCGATCTCGTCGGGCCGGCAGACCCGTTCGCGGCTGTCGTCGCCATCCTCGGCACCCTGTGGCCGGCTGGCCCCTCGTTCGCCATGGTGCTGCTGTGGATCCTCGCGCTCCCGCTCGCGGTCCTCGGGGGATGGTTCGCCGCCACCCGGGTGACCGATCGCGAGGGCCTGCGGATCTTCGCGGGCGTCGCGTGGGCGCTCGCTCCCACCTTCCTCACCGCGCTCGTCGACGGACGTCCGACGGCGGTGCTCGTGCACCTCCTTCTTCCCTGGCTCTTCCAGGCCGCTGTCGTCGCGCATCGATCTTGGGGTGCGGCCGGCAGCGCCTCGCTGCTGCTCGCGGCCGTCATCGCCTGCGCACCTTCGCTCGCACCCGCCCTCGCGCTGCTGTGGGTCGTCGCGCTGGGAATCGTGCTCGGGACCGCCCAGTTCCGAGGCGCGGGTCGCTTGCTGTGGCTGCCCGTGCCGACGATCGCCCTGTTCGCGCCGCTCGTGTTCTGGCAGCTCGCGCACGGCAGTCCCCTGGCGCTCCTGGGAGACCCTGGCATGATCTGGGCGGGTCCACAGGCCGCGGCGGATGCCGCCGGGCGGCTCGCGCTCGCGACCGGTTTCCCGACGATCGATCTCGCAGGCTGGATGACGTTCGTCCCGGAACCCATCGGAGCCTGGGCCCCGATCCTCTGCGCACCGATCGCCGTGCTGGCTCTCGGAGCGGCGGTCGCGCCGCGGTGGCGCGCGGGGCTCACCCTTCTCGTCGTCGCGCTGGCCGGCGTGGCGACGGCGTTCCTCGCGGTCGGCATCACGGTGAGCTTCGCGCAGGGGACCCCGGTGCCGATCTGGCCCGGCGCCGGTCTCAGCCTGGCGTGGGTCGGCGTGCTGGGGGCAGCCCTCGTCACTCTGGACACCGCGCTCACGCTCCCGCGTCTGAGGATCTTCGCCGCCGTGACCGCGGCCTCGGCCCTCGCGATCTGTGCTGTTCCCGCTCTCACCGCCTTCCACGCCGGTCGTTCCGTCGTCACGAACGGCCCCGAATCGACCTTGCCGGCCTATGTCGCCGCGCAGGCCGCCGGAGACCGGCCGATCGCGACCCTCGTTCTCACACCGCAGAACGACGGTGGCCTCGCCGTCGAGGTGGCGTGGGGTGCCAGCGAGACTCTCGGCTCCCAGTCGACCATGATCTCCACGGCCGTGGAACCTCGGGGCGCGGACATCTCGACGCTCGCGGTCGACCTGCTGTCCGCCCGTGAGTTCGATGCACCGGGTGAGCTGGCCGAGGAAGGCATCAGCTACGTGCTCGTCGCCCAGGTGGCCGACGAGGGCGACAAGGCTCGGACTCTGCGCACCGCGGCGGTGGCATCGATCGACCAGCGTCCCGGACTCGTGCATGCCGGAACGACGGATCGCGGTGTCCTCTGGCGTCTGGAGGCCGATGTCGCGGACCCGTCACCGCTGACCGCCGCGCAGCAGGGCACCGCACGCCTCGTGATCACTCTGCAGCTGATGGCGATCCTCGCGGCCCTTCTGCTCTCGATCCCGACGCGCGCCTCTCGTCGCGCAGCGCGCGCGCAGTCCCGCATCGTCGGCCGCGTGCCCGAAGAGCCGCTCGTCCTCCCGCGGCATGCGGAGGACGTGGAGATCATCGAGGACCAGCCAGTCGGCGCGATCGAGGATCCTCAGGATTCTCCGACGCTGAACGACGAGGCCCTGGCGCCCATCGCCGAGCCTTCGCCTCCGGACGACGACTCGCTCGGATCGAGCGACGAGCGCTCTTCGTCGGACGCTGACGACCGGCCGACGAAGCCGGCAACGGAGGAGGACCGATGAGTGGGACACGTGCATTCCGGGTCGCCGCCACCGGAGCCCGCGTCGTGACAGGTGTCGTCGTGGCCGCCGCGTGCGTGCTCGGCGTGGCGACGGCCGTGCATGCTCCGTGGCCCGTCGTCCGGCACGATCCAGCCCAGGTCGACGTCACTCCGCTCCCCGGTGACAGCGTGCTCGTCTGCAACGGAGATCTCCGTGCGCTCGGACGCGACTCGTCTGCCCCGTTGGACATTCGCTCCGCCGGATCCCCGAGTCTGACCACCGGCGGCACTTCGGGAGACCCCGCATCCGAGGGCCTGGCGGCGCCGGAGCTCGAAGACGGCGGCGAGGCCCAGGTTCTCACGGGAGCAGTCGAAGGACGCTCGGCGCCGTTGATCGCGGGCGCCGAGTCCCTCACGATCTCGGCCGACGACCTCGCGGGTTACGCCGCTCTGCCGTGCGGTGTGCCTCGGCTGGAATCGTGGCTGGTCGGCGGGAGCATCGAGACCGGGACCGAGGACATCGTCATCCTCACGAACGCGGCCGAGGTCCCCTCGACCGTCACTCTCTCGGTCTACGGAACCACTCGGAGCACCCGGACGGTCGTCGTCGCGCCGCGGACGCAGGTCGCGCTTCCGCTCGCATCCTTCGCCACCGGCGACGACGAACCCGTCGTCAAGGTGAACGCCACGGGCGCGCCGATCAGGGCCGTCCTCCAGTCCTCGCTCGTGCGCGTGCTCGATCCGGCGGGTATCGACCTGCAGGACACGGTCCCGGGCCCGCAGCAGCGGTTCGTGATCACCGGAGTGCAGGCGTTCGCCTCCGCCGGTGACGATGCGGAGATGGCCGTCCTGCGACTGCTCTCGCCGGGGGCCGACGCCCGGGTGAATGTGCGGGTGCAGGCTGAGGGCTCGTCCGAGACGGTCGACGAGTTCACCGTCCCCCTCGACGCCGACCTCCCGGCCCAGGTGTCGCTCAGTGGCCTCGAGCCCGGTCAGTACACGGTGGAGGTAGAAGCGGACACCCCTCTCCTCGCGGCGGTCCGGCAACAGGACGGATTCGGGCTCGACTCCGACTTCGCCTGGGTGACGCCTGCGCCGGAGGTCGATGCCGACGTGGTGTTCGCGGTGCCGTCAGGTCCCGGTCCTCGGCTTCAGATCGCCAACACCTCGGATGAGGACGCGACGGTCACGCTCGAGTCGCTCGACGGCGGCCGACCGCAGGAGATCGTGGTCCCCGCGGGGGAGACGGCAGGAGTCGACGTCGAGTCCCGGACGACCTACCGGATGCGGACGACCGCCCCCGTGCATGCTGCCGTGACGCTCACCGCGCCGGGCGCGCTCGCTGTGTTCCCGGTGCAGGCGAGCGCCGGGGTCGAGAGGTCCATCACGGTCTACCCCTGACGACTCGCGGCATCCCGAACGGACGCAGATCAGCGGGTTCGACGGTCAGTGATCGTGATCGTGGCCCAGATCCCAGGGCTCGCGGCCGACATACTCGGCGGCGGCGCGGAACACGGCGCTTTCGATCGCCATCCGACGATGCGCGACATCGTCGTGGCCCGGGGGCAGCAGCCGCTCGATGGGCAGGCGGAACAGCACGATGCGCTTGTTCTCCCTGTCGAGGTACCAGCGAGGGACGTGCTCCGTGGCATCGAATCCGGGGATCGCGCCGATCTCGAACCGGACCTCCTGCAGCTCCGGCCAGGTTCCGCGGAGGAACTCGACAGCGGTGCCGACCGTGAGGTCGAATCTGTCGAGACGACCGTCGAGCGGAGCCAGCGGTGGGCGCACGACCTCGCTGCGACCGAGTCGACCGTGTCGGCCGTGCCGTGCACCCCGGCGAGGGGCTGCGGAGGCAGGAGCGGAACGGCGACGAGGCATGTCGAAAGTCTAGGCGGTGCGTGGCTCGCGCGGCGCGGCATGCGAGGGTGCGGACCGTGGGGTCGTACGCTGGCGGAGATGGACGGACGACTGTGCTCGAAGGTCGGCTGCGCGCGAGAAGCCGTGGCCACCCTCACCTACGACTACGGCGATCAGATGGCCGCTCTCGGCCCGCTCGGCGCCGCGAACGACCCGCAGGCGCATGACCTGTGCTCGCCGCACGCGGACCGACTCTCGGTTCCGGCAGGCTGGCTCGTCGTTCGTCATGAGGCACTTCGGGCCTGAGAGCGTTTGGTCCGACACGCGGTGGCATCCGCCCGGCGAGAAATCGAACTCTGGATACGCTGACCGCAGGCGTGCCAGGGCGGCGCTGCCGGAAAGGCACTCGTGATCGTCTGGCGTCGCTGGATCTTCCCCCTGCTTCTCGTGCTGGTCTTCGGTGCCTGCGCTGCGGCGCTGGTCAAGATCGCCTTCTTTCCTGACCGCGCGGAGAGCGTCGTCAGCCCCGAGGCGGGGATCACCGATCCCGTGGTCGTGGTCGAGCGCGGCTCGGTCGTGAACGCCCTCAGCCTGAGCGGCAACGTGGCGCGAGACGAGATCTACGGCGTGCGCAGCGAGCTCAACGGCACGGTCACCGCGGTGCACGTGGGCGAGGGGGCGGCTGTCGTCGCCGGGCAGAAGCTCTTCACGGTGCGCCAGGAAGATCCGCGCAAGGACATCGACGTGCTCGCGCCCGAGGCGGGCGACGTGTCCGAGATCTCTCTCGTCAAGGGGCAGTCGACGTCGGTGGGCACCGAGACATACAAGCTCACCCCGGCCCGGTACCACCTGCTCGCGACCGTGGACCCCGTGCAACTGTATCGGCTCGTCAACGCTCCGACCGAGGCGACCGTCACCATCACCGGCGGCCCCGCACCGTTCGCGTGCACCGGGGTGGGAGTCCAGGTGACCGCGGAAGGAACAGCGAACGTGCGCTGTGCCATTCCGGCCGATCAGACCGTCTTCGCCGGGCTTCCCGCGACGATGGACCTCGCCCTCGGCCAAGTCGACGACGCGCTCGTGGTCCCGGTCACCGCCGTCCAGGGCGGTGCGGGCTCCGGGAACGTCTGGGTCGACGCCGGCGACGGCTCCGATCCCGAGGAGCGGGCGGTGAAGCTCGGAGTCAACGACGGGGTCATGGTCGAGGTCACGGAAGGCCTGGCCGAAGGCGACAGCATCCGTCAGTTCGTGCCCGGGTTCGTCGCCCCCGTCGAGGAGTTCTGCTACGAGGTGTCCCCGGGCGTGGAACAGTGTGACAGCGGGATGAACTGGTGAGCCTCGTCGCGCTCGAGGACGTGTCCAAGAGCGTCCTGCTCGCCGACGACTCGCGGCTCGAGATCCTCCGCGGCATCACCCTCGACGTGGGTGCAGGAGACCACGTGTCGATCGTGGGACGCTCGGGCTCGGGCAAGTCGACGCTGCTCAACATCCTCGGGATGCTCGATGCGCCGACATCCGGTTCCGTCTCCTTCGAGGGGCGCGAGGTGCGCCGCATGCGGTCGGGGCGCCTCGACCGCCTGCGCGGGGACAACGTGGGCTTCGTCTTCCAGCAGTTCAATCTGCTTCCGGGGCGGACCGCGCTCGACAACGTCATGATGCCGCTCGGCCACGCCAAGGGGCGGATGTTCTGGAACCGGCGGCAGATCGCCGCCGACATGCTCGAGCGGGTGGGCCTGGGGCACCGGGTCGACCAGGTCGCCGACAAGCTCTCCGGTGGCGAGCAGCAGCGTGTCGCCATCGCGAGGGCCCTGGTCCGCAAGCCCGTCCTGATCCTCGCGGACGAGCCCACCGGCGCCCTCGACATCGACACCGGAGCATCCGTGATGTCGCTCCTCGACGAGGTCGCGACCGAGACCGACGCCGCGCTGGTCACGATCACCCACGACCTCCACGTGGCCGCTCGGGCCCGCCGGCACTACCGCCTGGATGCGGGCCACCTGGAGACCGCCGACCTGAGCCGTGCCTTCGAGGCATCGACCCTCGCGGCATCCGTGCCGTCCGCGTCGACGGAGGTCGTCGCATGACCGGATTCCTCGGCGCGCTCGCGGATGCGTGGGCGGAGATCCGCGTGCACAAGCTCCGCGTGCTGCTCAGCCTGATCGGGATCGCCGTCTCGGTCGGGGCGCTCACCGCCGTCGTCGCGATCTCGGAGTACCAGCGCCAGTTCCAGGCGGAGCAGTCCGACCGGTGGGGCGGACGAGCGGCGACCGTCGTCGTCGCCGTCAGCAGCGAAGACGGAACGCCGGTCGATGCAGACGACTTCGACGCGCGCTTCACGCGTGTCTCCGAGCGGTTCGGGTTCAGCCACACGGCGCGCATCTCCCAGGGGCTGGTGCTGCAGGTGCAGCTGCCCGACGGCATCACCGATGTCCCCGCTCGTGTGATGGACCCCGCCTTCTCGGAGATCCACCGCGAACGACTTCTGGAGGGGCGGTGGTTCCTCGACTCCGACATCGAGGCGATGGCGCCCCCGGTGGTGATCACCGAGGCGCTCTGGGACCGTCTCGGGCGGGTGCCGCTGAACCAGCATCCGACCGTGTCGTTCAGCGGCCCGGCGGGCGGCACGTATCAGGTGGTCGGTATCACACCGCGCCAGGGGTTCGGCGACGAGGAGCTGCGCGTCGACCTGCTCTACGACGCCTATCGAGCGCGGGTCGATGCACTGCCGAAGGACGCGTGGACCCAGTACGAGATCTGGGTGGGAACCGATCAGGTCGACCAGATCGCCCCGGTGCTGGCGATGGATCTGCGAGCCGGGCTGCCTGAGGGGCAGACGATCATGGTGAACCGATCCGACTGGGCGGCGCAGCCCGGGGCGCTGGACGCGCAGGCCACCTTCGAGATGGTCACGGGCGGCATCGCCGCGCTCATCCTCGCCCTCGGCGCGCTCAGCCTCATCAACATCCAGCTGGTGGCGATGCGTCAGCGTGTACGGGAGATCGGAGTCCGACGAGCGTTCGGCGCGAGCTCGGGGCGAGTCTTCTTCTCGGTGTTCCTGGAGAGCCTCGTCGCCACGACCGTGGCCGGGGTGGTCGGGATCGCGATCGTCGTCGCGGTCCTGCGGTCGGAGTGGGTCGTCACCTCGATGTTCTACGGCATCCAGGACATCCCGCCGTTCCCGATGCGGGCCGCGATCGTGGGGCTGATCGCCTCGGTGATCGTCGGCGCGGTGTCGGGATTCATCCCTGCCCTCGTCGCATTGCGGGTCAAGGTGATCGACGCGATCCGCTTCTGACACAGGCGCGGGATCGGCGCGTCGGAGTGGAAGAATGTCAGGATGCCTGAGCTCGAGTACCGCGTCGCCGATCTGTCCCTCGCCGAAGCCGGCCGTCACCAGCTGCGACTGGCGGAGAACGAGATGCCGGGGCTCATGGCGCTCCGAGAGGAGTTCGAAGCAGCCCAGCCGCTGAAGGGCGCGAGGATCGCGGGCTCGCTGCACATGACCGTGCAGACAGCGGTCCTCATCGAAACCCTCGTGGCGCTCGGCGCCGAGGTGCGGTGGGCGAGCTGCAACATCTTCTCCACGCAGGACGAGGCGGCCGCCGCCGTGGTGGTCGGACCCGAGGGCACGGTCGAGGCCCCTGCCGGTGTCCCGGTCTTCGCCTGGAAGGGCGAGACGCTCGAGGAGTACTGGGCGTGCACCGACCGCATCTTCGACTGGTCGTCGACGGGCTTCGACGGCCCGAACCTGATCCTCGACGACGGGGGCGACGCGACGCTGCTCGTGCACAAGGGCGTCGAGTTCGAGAAGGCCGGTGCCGTGCCCGCGGCGACGGCTGCCGACTCACACGAATACTCGATCATCCTCGATCTGCTCCGCACATCGCTCGCAGCATCGACCGATCGCTGGACGAAGCTCGCCGAAGGGCTGATCGGCGTGACCGAGGAGACCACGACCGGCGTGCACCGCCTCTACGAGCTCGCCGCCGCCGGAGACCTCCTCTTCCCGGCCATCAACGTCAACGACTCTGTGACCAAGAGCAAGTTCGACAACAAGTACGGCATCCGACACTCCCTCCCCGACGGGCTCAACCGCGCCACCGACGTGCTCATCGGCGGCAAGGTCGCCTTCGTCTGCGGCTACGGCGATGTCGGCAAGGGTGCGGCCGAGGCCCTGCGCGGTCAGGGTGCCCGCGTGATCGTGAGCGAGGTCGACCCGATCTGCGCGCTGCAGGCGGCCATGGACGGCTTCCAGGTCGCCCGCCTGATCGATGTCGCCGCCGAGGTCGACATCGTGGTGACCGGCACAGGCAACCGCGACGTGGTCACGATCGAGCACCTTCAGGCGCTGAAGCACCTCGCCATCGTCGCCAACGTGGGCCATTTCGACAATGAGATCGACATGGCCGGCCTCGAGGCGCTGAACGGGGTGGAGAAGGTCGAGATCAAGCCGCAGGTGCACGAATGGCGGATGCCGAGTGGTCGCAGCGTCCTGGTGCTCAGCGAAGGTCGTCTGATGAATCTCGGCAACGCCACCGGCCATCCGTCCTTCGTGATGAGCGCGTCCTTCACCAATCAGGTGCTGGCACAGCTCGAGCTGTACACGAACATCGCGGCATACCCCACCGGTGTGTACGTGCTCCCGAAGGCACTCGATGAGAAGGTCGCGCGCCTGCATCTCGACGCGCTGGGGGTGCGGCTGACCACTCTGACCGAGGAGCAGGCGGGATACATCGGAGTGCCGGTGGAGGGTCCGTACAAGCTCGAGCACTACCGCTACTGAGCTGCGCGCCGGCGGGGGTCAGACGCCGACGCGGCGTCCCGTGAGCCGTTCTGCTCGGCGGTCGGCGTTCTCCAGCGCCCGGCGCTCGCGTTCCCGGCGGAGCACCGTGATGCCGATGAGCACCAGCTCCGGCGCCACGGGCGGCATCGGCGAGACGAAGGGAGTCGCCTCCGCGAGCAGGTCGTGCGCCACCCGTGCCCGCGCCGCCGGCACCATGCGCGGCGCGCTCTGCAGGAACTGCGAGATGCGACGAGCGAGCCGATCGGGCAGACGAGCCACGTCGGCGATCTGCGCCCATCCCGCCAACTCCGGGGGGAGCAGGGGAACGTGCGAGGTCAGCGCCGGCGTGCGGACGCGCTGACTGTAGGTTCCGGCGACCAGGTCGCCGAGTCGCTGCGAGCGAGCGTTGAAGGCACCGGTCAGCACCGCGACGCCGCCGAAGGTCATGTAGATCTCGAGCACTCCGAGGAGTGCGCGGATGAACGCATGCCGGAACCCGGCGGCGCCGCCGTCCACGCGGACGATCCGTCCGCCGACGGCGAGCTTGCCGAGACTGCGCCCCTTGAGCGCGACCTCCATGGTGATCGGCAGGACGACGAAGCTCACGACGAGGGCCGAGATCATGGCGATCCGGTCGGTCGTGTCATCGAGGATCCCGACGTCCAGCAGCCAGATGCGCAGGAAGATCCACAGGATGAAGACGGCGTAGCCGAGGAGCATGTCGATCACGGCGCCGAGCGCCCGCAGCAGGAAGCCGACCGGCTGTACATCGATCGCGACGGCTTCGCCGGAGAGCACCTCGTCGGAGACGTCGATCGGGACAGACATGAGTACAGTAAATCAGGTGGATGCCGATGCGCTGACTGATGCACGCCGCGCCGAATGGCAGCGGCTGGAGGAACTCAGCCGCGCCCGACTCGACGGCGACCGAGTCGACGAGCTGATCGTGCGCTACCGCGCGGCGTCCGCCGACCTCGCCGAGCTGAAGACATCGGTCGGCGATTCCCCGCAGGGGGCCTATCTGTCGACGATCCTGGTCCGGGCCCGGCTGCGACTCACGGGCGCAGCCGACAACATCCTGACGCAGACCGCTCGGTTCTTCCGGCTGCAGCTTCCGGCAGCCCTCTACCGACTTCGCTGGACCACGCTGGTCATCGCGATCGCGTTCATCGCCATCGCCGTCGGCACCGCTGCATGGATCGCGAGCGACCCCGCGCTCGTCGCGACCCTCGGTTCACCGGGCGCCCTCGAGCAGTACGCCGATGAGAGTTTCACCGGCTATTACACCGAGAACCCTGCCGCAGTCTTCATGGGCATGGTCTGGACCAACAACGCATGGATCGCGATGCAGTGCGTGCTCTTCGGAGTCACCGGGATCTGGCCGGTGTACATGCTCGTGCAGAACGCCATGGGACTCGGCACCTCCGGCGCGGTGATGGCGGCGCACGACAAGGCCGACATCATGGTCCTCTACATCCTTCCGCACGGGATGCTGGAGATGACATGCATCTTCGTCGCCGCCGCCGCCGGCCTGCATGTGTTCTGGGCCTGGGTGGCTCCGGGACATCGCTCGCGCGGCGAAGCGCTTGCCGAGCAGGGGAGGGCACTCGCCACCGTCGCGATCGGTCTGATCTTCGCCCTCTTCCTCGCCGGTCTCGTCGAGGGGTTCGTCACCGGATGGGCGCTGCCGTGGCCGGTGAAGATCGGTATCGGCGCCGCGGCGCTCGCCGTGTTCCTCATCTACATGATCGTGATCGGCGGGCGAGCGCACCGGCAGGGGGAGACCGGCGACCTCGTCGAGTACGAGGCGGGGACTCCGCGCCTCGTCGCCGGCTGACGACGGCCCGCGACGCGCCGCCGGGGCCAGGGCGGGTCAGAGTCGGCCGGCGGCCTTCAGCTCGAGGTAGCGGTCGGCGATGCGCGGCGGCAGCTCTTCCGGATCTGCGGCGATCGCCTCGCCTCCGGCACGCCGGATCGCATCGGCGACGTTCTCGGCGTCACGGAGCGTCCGCTCCGCCGCCGCCGCGAGATACACCTCTTCGCGGGAGCCGCGTCGACGCGCGAGAGCGGAGATGCCGTCATCGGTCACCGATCCGACGAGCACGGTGGTCGCGCGGGAGGCGTTCGGGAAGGCTCCGAGGAATCCTCGGGCGGACTCGGCCGCGTCCTGCGCGGTGAGCACGACGATCAGGGAGGGACGGGTGGTGAGGGTGCGGACCGAAGCGAAAGCGCCGTGCCAGTCGGTGTCCACCAGACGCGCATGCACGGGCGCCATGGCATCGGTCATCGCCGGGAGCAGGGCCGCGCCGTCGACGCCCGTCACTCGGCCGCGCACCACGCGGTCGTACATCAGCAGATGCACGTGATCGCCGGCGCGGGAGGCGAGGGCGGCGAGCAGCAGGGCGGCCTCGAGGGAGGCGTCGACCCGGGTGCCGTCGCCGACGCGGGCCGCCGACGTGCGCCCGGTGTCGATGATGATGACCACGTGACGGTCGCGTTCGGGGCGCCAGGTGCGCAGCATCGTGGTGCCGGCGCGAGCAGTGGCGCGCCAGTCGATCGAGCGCACGTCGTCACCGCGTACGTATTCGCGCAGCGAGTCGAACTCGGTGCCCTGGCCACGCACCTGGATGCTGGTGTTCCCGTCCAGTTCGCGCAGTCTGGCCAGGCGAGAGGGGAGGTGCTTGCGTGAGGAGAAGGCGGGCAGCACCCGGATCGCTCCGCGAACCAGATGTCGCGCCTGCCGTCCTGCGAGGCCGAGAGGACCGCGGGAGCGGATCATCACGAACTCGCTCACCAGCTCCCCCCGTCGACGTGGGCGGAGCGGGATCGACACACGACCGCGCTCTCCCGGTTCCACACGCAGGTGCTGTCGCTCCGGCGGCGCCCCTGCCGTGGGCTGCCAGGCGTCCCGGATCACCGCGTCCAGTGTTCGGCTGCCGTGGTTGTGGAGCGCGACGCTCACCGGCACCGGCTCACCGATGCGGGCACGCTTCGGCAGCCGTCGGCTCACCGTCACCGATCGAGGGCTGGCTGAGAGAGCGACGTCGATCGCGACCAGGAGCGCGCACAGACCCAGCCAGGCGCCGAGCACCGCGTACGCCGGATATCCCGCCAGCCCGGCGAGGACGAGCGGGACGACGCCCACGGCGAGGGCGACGGCGAGGCGGCCGGTGACGAACACCTAGATCGGGACCCTGGTCTGCTGCACGACGGAGGTGAGGACGGCATCGGCCGACACGCCTTCCATCTGCGCGTCGGGGCGCAGTTGGAGGCGATGACGCCACACCGGCACCAGCATCGTCTGCACGTGGTCGGGTGTGACGGCGGACGAGGCGTTGAGCCAGGCCCACGCCTTCGCCGCCGCCAGGAGGCCCGTGGAGGCCCGCGGACTCGCCCCGAGCTCGACGGAGGGGGATTGACGGGTGGCCCGTGCCAGATCGACGACGTATCCGAGCACGTCGTCCGTGACCTCGACGGCGGATGCCGCCTGCTGCGCCGCGCGGATCTCGTCCGCGGTGACCACGGATTCGACTCCGGTCAACTCGCGAGGGGAGAAGCCCTCGGCGTGTCGGCGGAGCACGGACACCTCGGCGTCGCGTTCCGGCATGCCGACGACGAGCTTCATCAGGAAGCGGTCCAGCTGGGCCTCGGGAAGGGAGTAGGTACCCTCATGCTCGATCGGGTTCTGCGTCGCGGCCACGAGGAACGGGTCGGGAAGTGGCCGGCTCACGCCGTCCGCCGAGACCTGGCGCTCCTCCATCGCCTCGAGGAGAGCCGCCTGCGTCTTCGGCGGGGTCCGGTTGATCTCGTCCGCGAGAAGGATGTTCGTGAAGACCGGACCGGCGCGGAAGTCGAACTCGCCGGTGCGCGCGTCGTACACGAGGGAGCCCGTGACGTCGCCGGGCATCAGGTCGGGCGTGAACTGGACGCGCTTGGTGTCCAGGCCCAGCGCCCGGGCGAACGAGCGGACGACCAGCGTCTTCGCGACTCCGGGGACACCCTCCAGGAGCACATGGCCTCGAGCGAGCAGCGCCACGAGGAGACCTGTGACGGTGCCGGCCTGGCCGATGACCGCCTTGTCGACCTCGGTGCGCACACGGTGCATGGCCTGGCGGAGAGCGGCGTCGTCCAGGGGGTGATTCTCAACGGTCACGTGGTTCCCTCGGCTTCTCTGGGATGGGTGGTCGGTTCGGCTCTGTCGATCATTCCTCGCCCCTCGTGCTGCGGGTGCTCTCGTCGACGGCGTGCTCGAGTTCGTCGAGGCGGCGGGCGAGATCGATCAGGCCGGCGTCGTCGGCCGGGAGCGGGCCGGCGAGCAGCGCCTGCAGGGCGCCACGGGGAATCCGGAGTCGGTCGGATGCTGCGTCGGCGACTTCGTCCGCCCCGCCGTGCACGGCGAGCCCGAGGCGACGGGCGAGCCGCCGCTGTGCACCGTCGCGGAGTGCCTGGGCCGCATGGGGTGCATCCCCGGCCTTCGCCGTCAGGCGCGCTCGGCCGTGCATGGTCTCGGACGCCCGGACGGTGACCGGCAGCGTCTCGGCGACCAGCGGACCGAAGCGCTGGCCGCGCCATATCGCCGTCGCGATCCCGGCCACGATCAGCAGCAGGATCGCAGGTGTGACCCACGGCGGAGTGAGGCTGCCGAGAGTCGGAGTGGATTCCGCCTCGATGTCGGAGTCGGCGAAGGTGGGGACGTACCAGACGACGCGGTCGGTCTGACCGAGCAGCGCGAGTGCCAGTGCGGCGTTGCCGTCCTCGGCGAGGTACTCGTTGCTGAAGAGTCTCGTTCCCTCCACGACCGTGCGACGTGCGCTCGCACGCTCATCGACGAGCACGGCGGCGCCCTCGGCGTCCCCGAAGCAGGCGGTCACCCCGTCGGCAGGAGAGAAGAGCCGGTCGGCGCGGATCGTCCCGACATCGGCGAACTCGGCGACGGAGCATCCGGCGGTGGCCTCGGACAACGATCCCGACGCGTTGTCTCCGATGTCCAGCGTGTTCAACAGATGAGTGCTCGCGGAGAGGAACACGATGCGGTCGGCCGGCTCCAGCAGAGTCTCCAGCGCGTCGTCGGTCAGGGTATACGGGTTGGCCATCACCAGTGTCGTGTCTTCGTCGATCGCCGCACGTGCCTCTGCGCGTGAGCGGTGGATGGAGATGTCCACGCCCTGATCGCGCAGGACCTCGGCGAGGGCGAGGGCACCGGCATCGTCGCGGCCTTCGGGATCGAGTGCCCGGTGATCGCCTGGCGCGGTCGCACTGACGCGGAGTGCGACGAATGCGACGATCAGCACGAGCGCGACCACGATCACCCAGCCGATGATCGTCTTCATACGGCTCGGTCGGCGCTCTGCCGTCGAGGGAGCCGGCGCCTCTCGATCGATGACGGTCACGCCATCACCGCCTCGGGACGACGTGCGCGGAGCCGGTCGTCGGTGTCGGCGAGGTCGCGATAGCTCGCCGCCGTCGCCGGGTGACCGAGATAGCGGACATCGTCGAAGGCGACAGCCGCGCGACGCATGGCGTCGGCTTCGTCGGTGAACACTGCGCTCGCCTCGCGCGCGATCGACTGGGCGGTGGCGCCGGGAGCGGGGTCGATCAGGTCGCGTTCCAGCAGGCTGCGCGCGATCGCGCGGTACCGCAGGATGGTCGCCGAATCCCAGTCGCCGTCACGGGCGGCGCGCTCGGCGTCGGATCGGAGCTGTGCGGCGCTGCGGTCATCGCTCGCCCCGAGCAGGTCCCCTCGGGCGCGTCGGACGGCGCGTGAGCTGCGCGGTCTTCCCCAGATGATGAGGGCCGCGATCAATGCGGCCGCAATGATGACCGTGACGATGATGAGGGCGGACGGACCGACGCCGGCCCCGTTCTCCGAGCTGAACAGATCAGCCAGGAAACGCCCCACATCACGCGCCACGAGGTCGAACCATGTCGGCTTGGCATCGGCGTAGCGCGGGTTCGAGAGTTCTTCTTCCGCCCAGCGTCGAGCCTCGTCCCCGTCGGGAACGTACAGGTCGTCTAACCGTCGGATCATGCCGTGTCGTCGCGGCCGGGCGCGGTCCAGCCATCGTCATCGCGGGCCGGCCCTGGCGCGGGAACCGGAGGGGTCTGCGGTGCTCCGGCCGGACCCACCGGCGCCGGTGGGGGCGGGGGCGGGAACGCTGCGGGCGGCTGGCCGTACTGCGGCTCCGCCGGGTAGGGCTGCGCCTGGTACGGCTGCCCCTGGTACGGCTGCCCCTGGTACGGCTGCCCCTGGTACGGCTGCCCCTGGTACGGCTGTCCGGGGTACGGCTGCGGCGCTGCCGTCGCCGGGGTGCCGTACTGCGGATACGGGTATCCCTGGGACATCATCACGTGTTCCGGCACCTGGCGGGGCGGGGGCGCTGCGGTGACGGCGCGCGCGGGGTCGAGCCGGAACGGATCGCCCTGCTGCTCGTCGGTCCAGCCGAGGTCCCGGCGCTCCACGTACGCGATGAGCGTCTGGTCGAGTCCCTCGTACCGCATCCGGCAGTCCAGGTACACGAGGGCGGCGCCGGTGCTCTGCACCACGAGTGTGATCGCCTGGATCACGAGCAGCAGGACCTGCGGCGCCACCAGTGCCAGGACGTAGCCGATGATCGCACTCGGCTCCGCAGCGCCGGTCGGCGCGACCACCGAGCCCAGGAGCGAGCTGAGCAGTGTGACGGGAAAGCTCACGACCTGCATCGCGAGGCCCATGATGAGGCTGATGAGGAAGGTCACTCCGAAGGCGACCCAGAAGCGTCCGCGGGTGAGTCGCCAGGAGCGGACGAAAGCCTCTCGGAACCGGGCACCCTCGAGGACGAGGATCGAGGGCACCAGCAGCAGCTTCGTCGTCAGCCACACGGCCAGCGGGACGCAGGCGAGTGCGATGAGGATCACGACGAGCACGACGACCCCGATGAGTTCGACGCTGCCGCCCGCTCCCCCGGCGATGAAGGCCGCGACGATGCCCACGACGATCGCCAAGATCCCGAACACGGCCACGACCGACAGAGACGCGAAGCCGGCGAGGCGCCAGAACGCCGGGGCCATCCGACGCCAGAGCATCCGCAGGGTGGCCTTCACCCCGATCGCGGCATATCCGACTTCCGCGGCGACGACGCCCTGCATCATCGCGGTGAACGCGATCGACGCGAGTCCCACGGCGAGTCCTGCGATCAGATTGATGGCGATCGTTCCCGCGAGCACAGCCTCGAAATCCGGGGACGAGGGGGAGACGGTCTCCAGACGGGAGAAGGTGGTGAACAGCACCACGCCCATCACCCCGGCCGTCGCGATCACCACGACGAACTGGATGGCGACGGCGAAGCCGAAGAGCACCTTCGGGTTGTGTCGGAGGGCGGCGAACGCCTTCCCCAGCAGCATCCCGAACGTCAGGGGGTGAAGAGGGATGATCCCCTTCTTCGGGGCAGGCGTCCACGTCTGGCCAGTCAATGGCACTCCCTCCGTCGTGCGCTCCCATCGTGTCATATCCCACGCGTGGTGCGCAGACCTGGGGGCGGCGGGACTCGGTGCCATAAGGTAACTGTTATGACCTCACGCATTCTCGTGGTCGACGACGACACCGCGCTCGCCGAGATGATCGGGATCGTGCTGCGCACCGAGGGCTTCGAGCCGGTCTTCTGTGCAGACGGTGCGCGAGCCGTCGACGAGTGGCGCACCCAGCGGCCCGACCTCGTGCTGCTCGACCTCATGCTCCCCGGCATGGACGGAATCGAGATCTGCACCCGCATCCGCGCCGAATCGGGCGTCCCGATCATCATGCTCACGGCGCGCAGCGACACCGCCGACGTCGTGCGCGGGCTGGAAGTCGGCGCAGACGACTACATGGTCAAGCCCTTCAATCCGAAGGAGCTCGTGGCGCGGATCCGGACCCGGCTCCGGCCGACACCGCAGACCACCAGCGAGCAGCTGCGAGTCGGCGACCTCACCGTGGACGTCGACGCGCACGAGGTGCGTCGCGGGACGGCGCCGATCGCACTCACGCCGCTCGAGTTCCAGCTGCTCGTCGCGCTCGCGTCCAAGCCGCAGCAGGTGTTCTCCCGCGAGATGCTCCTCGAACAGGTCTGGGGCTACCACTACAAGGCCGACACCCGTCTGGTGAACGTGCACGTGCAGCGCCTCCGTGCCAAGGTCGAGCTCGACCCGGACAACCCCAAGATCGTGATGACGGTGCGTGGCGTCGGCTACCGTGCCGGGAGCGTCGGCTAGGAGCACGATGGCCGCGACGACAGCGACCACCGCGACTGTCGCCGTTCTGCGCGACTGGCGAGGCTGGCCGACCATGCTCGGCGTCCTCTGGCGACGTTCTCTGCGGTTCCGCACCCTCTCGATCACACTCCTCGCGACCTCGCTGGCGATCTTCATCACCTGCGTGACGATGGCGCTCGTGATCCAGAACGACCTCTTCATCTCGCGCAAGAACGTCGCTCTCGAAGACGCCCGCCGCGCCGTCGACCAGGCCCAGGGGATCCTCGATGTGGCGGAGGTGGGCGACGACCCGGCCGCCCTCGCAGCGCTCTGGGGCAGCATCCCGGAGGTGCTCGCGCGCACCTCGAGCACGGACCAGCTCGCGGGGTACAAGATCGACACCGATGCGAACGGCGTCCGGCTGAACGGATTCGAGGCAGGGCTCAACGAGAGCCTGTTGAGCCCGGAACTGCGAGCACGCGTCGTGAAGCTCGACGATCGCCAGACGTGGCAGTCCGTGGCACTGCCTGTGGATGATGGCGGCGTGGTCCCGGGGATCGTCGTGGGTCAGCAGCTGCAGGTGCCGGAGGCCGGGCCCTTCGAGATCTACTTCGCCTACGACCTGGGCGACGCGAACCAGACCCTCGTCTTCGTGCAGCGCACGCTGTGGATCGCCGGGATCGGACTCGTCGCGATCGTCGCGGCCATCTCCTGGATCGTGCTCCGCGCGGTGTCCACGCCGATCATCCAGGCTTCTGAGACGAGCGCCCGTCTCGCCGCCGGCGACCTCGGCGTGCGTCTCGAGGTGCATGGAGAAGACGAGCTGGCGGTCCTCGGGCGCTCCTTCAACGCCATGGCGGACAGCATCGAGGCGCAGATCAAGGAGCTCGGGGAGCTGTCGATGGTGCAGCAGCGCTTCGTCTCGGACGTCTCGCACGAGCTGCGGACCCCCCTGACCACGATCCGGCTCGCAGCGGACATGCTCAACGATCAGCGCGGGGAGTTCGACCCGACCACCGCGCGCACGGCAGAGCTGCTGCACACCCAGGTGCAGCGGTTCGAGACCCTGCTCTCCGACCTGCTCGAGATCAGCCGCTACGACGCGGGCTCGGTGCAGCTCGAGCTGGAGGCGACGAGCCTCGCGCACCTGGCCGAGGACATCATCGATCAGATGCGGCCGTTGGCCGACGGTCGGGGGACCGAGTTGAGGCTCGTGGCTCCCGGAGGATACTCGCCCGTGGACATGGATCCGCGACGCGTGCGGCGGGTGCTTCGCAATCTGATCGGCAACGCCATCGAGCACGGTGAGGGGCGTCCGGTCGTCATCACGATCGACAGCAACCAGCACGCCGTGGCCGCGGGTGTGCGCGATTTCGGCCTGGGAATGGAGCCGGGCGACGCCGAGCGCGTGTTCGATCGGTTCTGGCGCGCCGACCCCTCCCGTCAGCGCACGATCGGGGGGACCGGACTCGGACTGTCCATCGCCCTCGGCGATGCCACGTTGCACGGCGGGACGCTGGCCGTGTGGTCCGAGCTCGGTGTGGGGACGAACTTCGTCCTCACGATTCCGAGACACGACGCCGTCCTGGAGGGTCCGAGCCCGATCCCGGTGGAGCCGCAGGAGCCGCTGGCGGAGATCGGCGACGCCACACAGCCCATCTCTCTGGCCGAGCTGCGCACCGAGTTGTTCGACGACGGGGACGGATCATGACGCGGGTGAGTTCGAAGGGGATGCTGCGCGGCGCGGTGTTGGTGCTCGCGGCATTGCTCCTCCCCGCGTGCGCGGGACTTCCGACCAGCGGCAACGTCGCAGCCGGGCTCGAGCTCGGTGAGTCGTCTCAAGACCTCGACTTCCTTCCCGTGGCGTCGGGACCGATCAAGGGATCGGGTCCTGAAGAGATCGTCGAGGGCTTTCTGGAGGCGGGCATCACGACCTCGGACAACTGGGCGACTGCCCGCGAGTTCCTGGCTCCGGGGCTGCAGCGTACGTGGCGCCCGGGAGCAGGCGTCTCGATCGATGTCGGGACGGACACCCGGACCATCACCTCGACCGTCCCGGAGGAGCAGGTGGAGGACGCAGGCTCCGCCGAGGTGCAGGTGCTCCTCGATCTGATCGCGAGCGTCGACGAGACCGGCGCGTACTCGGAGGCTCTGGGGGCGTCCAACATGCCGTTCTCTTTGGAACGCATGGAAGACGGGGAGTGGCGCATCACCGAGGCTCCGGACGGCGTCGTGATCGACGAACCACGGTTCACGAACGTCTTCGCCGGGTATCCGCTGCAGTACTTCGACCTCAGCTGGTCCCGGCTCGTACCCGACATGCGGTGGTTCCCTCGGCGGCAGAGCCCTGCGACGACGGTGACCCAGGCTCTGATCGGCGGAGCGCCCAGCGATTGGCTCGACCCCGCCGTGCAGAACGCCTTCCCCGCCGACGTGCAGCTGGCACAGGATGCTGTCCCGATCACCGGGCAGGTGGCCGAGGTCGCTCTCTCGCGCCCTGCGACGAGCCTCGATGAGACCACGCTCTCCCGCATGCGCACTCAGCTGCAGGCGACGCTCAGGGCCGCCGGAGTCGCGGTCACGCAGGTGCAGTTCACGGTGGACGGTCGCAGCCTCGACGCGGGCGTGGTCGATGTCGTCGAGCCGACCCCCGATGTCGGCACCCTCGTGCTGCAGAACGGCGCATTCGGACGGATCGTGGGGGACGAGATCTCTCCGATCGACGGCATCAGCGCCGAGATCGCAGCCATCCCTCAGCCCATCGTCTCGATCGACCTCGCGGCGGATGATTCCCGCGCGGCCGTGCAGCTCGGCGATCGTCACGTCTATCTCGTCGGCGAGGGGAACCTCGACGAGCTGGATGCGCGTCAGGGTCTCATCGAGCCGTCGCTGGACCCCTACGGCTACACCTGGACGGTTCCTGCCGGCGACCCCGGTGCGCTCCAGGCCTCGGGGAGCGATGTGGTGGCGCACCCGATCGCAAACGCCTGGCCGACTGCCTCCGCTGTCTCCCACGTCAGGGTCGCCGCGGATGGCACCCGGGTGGCGGCTGTCATCACGGTCGGCAAGCAGCGGTGGGTCGTCGTCGCGGTCGTCGTCCGCGACTCGGCCGGGATTCCGATCGAGCTCGGAGACATCAAGCAGCTGATCCAGATCGCCGAGCCGGCAACAGGCCTGGTGTGGTTGGGCGCCGACCGGCTGGGTGTGCTCGTCGATCCGAGCAGCCCGAGCCTCATCACCCAGATGGTCGGCGGCCCCGGAGCGACAGAAGCGGCCCCCGCCGACGCGATCGCTGCCGCCGGGGCGCGCTCGGCCGCCGGCGTGCGTATCCTCGGAGCGACCGGCGACCTCTTCGCGCACGCGGGGTCGGCCTGGCGAGAGGTCGCGTCCGGCGTCTCGGTGCTCGCCACCCGCGTGGGGGAATGACCTTCCCTGCACCGGGTTCTCCTGTCAGCGTGTTCGTTCGGGAAGACGATCCCCGTCGCGGGTGGCGTCAGCGTGCCCGCAGAATCGGTGCATGGGGACGAAGTCTGACCTGCTCCGGATCGGTGCCGAGATCGCCGCTTTCCTCCTCGCGGCCACGTGCGCGGGATGCGAAGAGCCGGGGGTCCTGTTGTGTTCGCGATGCCGTGGAGCGCTGGTCCCGCGACCGCAGGTCGGAGCGACGCCACGAGGGATGCCGTTCCGGGCGGCCATCCCGTTCGAGGGGGTGGCCGCGCGCTGCATCCGCCGACTCAAAGGAGAGGGCGCCACATTCCTCGCCCGCCCGCTCGGGGCGATGCTCGAATCGGTTCTGCTCCCTGACGTGACCCCGATGACCTGGGTGGTACCGGTTCCCACGGCACGCAAGGCGTTCCGCCGCCGAGGTTACCGCGTGCCCGAGCTCCTCGTCCGTCGCGCGCACGCCGAGCCGCAGCGGGTGCTCCGACTGGTCGCAGGAACCGTCGATCAGAGAGGGCTCGGTGCGCAGGATCGGGAGACGAATGTGCGCGGGTCCATGCGGGCGCGCCGACGCACGGAGGGGGCAGAGGCGGTGATCGTGGACGACGTCGTCACCACGGGGGCGACCTTGGACGAAGCAGCGCGTGCCCTCGAGGCCGCCGGTTTCCGCGTCGTCGCGGCGGTCGCGCTCGCCGCCACGCCGCACCGCGCCGGATTCGGATGAACCTCATCGGGAACACACCGACGACACAGGGGAATGTGCCCGTGACATCCATGGACGGGCGGACTACGGTGGGGGACACAAGGCGACCACGGTCCGCCCTTGGCCGGGAGGACCGGGACAAGGAGGCAGCAATGGAAATCAGCATCGTTGGCGTCGGAGTGGGTATCACTGATCGCTTCCGAACCGTTGTCGAAGAGAAGATCGCCAAGATCCAGATGCTCGCGTCTCGGGCGCAGCGACTGGACGTGAAGGTCACCCATCGCGTGTATCGCAATGGTCGTGTCCCCGATGAGACCGTCGAGCTGACGCTGGTCGGCAAGGGACCCGTGGTCCGTGCCGAGGCGACGGACGGCGACAAGTTCGTTGCTCTCGACCTCGCTGTCGACAAGATGTCCGAGCAGCTGCGTCGCGCGAAGGAGAAGCGCGTCGATGGTCGACAGCACCCGCGCGGCGCCCACTTCGAGAAGGAGAGCGGAGCGCTCGAGGGCATCGACGTCCAGCCGGCGTCGGCTGACATCCTCCACGCGGTCGCGACCGGCACCGTTCCGGTGCAGCAGAGCGAGGAGGAGACGTACTCTCCCGTCGTCATCCGCACGAAGAGCTTCGAAGCGGAGTGGATGACCGTGGAAGAGGCCGTGGATCGGATGGAACTGGTCGGACACGACTTCTTCCTGTTCGTCGACGTCCGCACCGACCACCCGAGCGTTGTCTACCGCCGCAAGGGGTGGGACTACGGCGTGATCGCGTTGAGCACCCAGGCTCCGCCCTCGGAGGCGCTCGCCTCCTGATCCGAGTTGCGGAACGGCCCGGTCCCCCGAAGGGAACCGGGCCGTTTCCGTTCCGGCGTCCGGATGCCGTCGACTCCGAAGCGTCAGTCGAAGATGCCGTCGAGGAGGCTGCCGATCACGAGGCCGCCGAGGATGCCGGAGGCGAGGTCGCCACCGCCACCACCGCGACGCGGTCCACCGCCCCAGCCGCCGCCGCCACCCCAGTCCTGATCCTGCGGACGGGAGGAGTCGATGTCTCGCTGCGCGAGCTGCAGGGCCTCGGATGCGAGATGAGCCACCCGTCGCGCCTGGACGAGTGCCGCCTCACGCGTGTCTTCGGAGGGAAGGAGATCGGGAAGGTCGACTCGAAGTCGCTCCGCCTCAGCGAGACGCGTCCTCGCGTCGGCGCCGATCCAGCCGCGATGCCCGGAGATGAGGCCGCGGGCGACGCCGAGCTGCCGATCCGCGTCGTCGATCGAGTGCTGCACCTGCGCGATGCTCGGGAGCGGGTTCTCCGCGCGATGACGCGCCTTGGCGATCGCGTCGTCCAAGGCCGAGTTCGCGTCGCGCAACTGCGAGAGCTCGGCGAAGGGGTCGTTGGGCATGCCCGACGGAGTCAGTGCCGCCAGTGCGTTCTGGAGCGCGGAGACCGCTTCGGCGACGGCGGGCACCGACGGGGCGGTGCGTGCGGCGATCAGGTCGCCCCGGGAATCGGCGACGACTTCGGCGAGGGTGGATTCCGCGCGCAGTGCCTCGATCTCGAAGTCCTCGACGGCGTCGAGCAGAGCCGAAGCGCGTCGAGTGGCCTCGGTCGCGGTCTCGAGTGCGACGTTCGCCTCTTCATTCTGCTTGGCCGCCCGACGGCGCTCCGAGACGTCGGCGCTGTGGGTCGCGAAGCTGATGAGCTGTTCCGCTTCGGCGGCGCTGGCGGTGATCTGGTGCATCGCGGAGTCGGAGTAACGGGCCGACAGCCGCGCGACGGCCTCGTTGGTCTGCGGGATTCGGGCGCTCAGGGCCGCAGCATCCGCCCGCACCTGCGCGATGACCTCGGGGGCACGTCGCACCCGGGCGATGGAATCGGCGAGGACGGACGTCTTCTCATCGAGCAGGTCCTGCGCCCAGTCGCAGAGCTGCAGGATGCGTGCGTTGCGGGTACGGAGCTCCTCGACGGTGTCGGGGATCTCATCGTGGTTCAGCTGGTGGAGCTGGAAGGCCTCGCGCAGGTGGGTGCGCACCGCCGCGAGCGCCTTGCGCAGGTCTGCGGTGAGCGACTCGCCGAGCTCGGCCTCCGCGAAGGAGAGCTCATCCGTCGTGGTGCGGATGCGTTCGTCCGCTCCGACCAGGGCCTGCTCCGCGCGACGCGCCAGATCGGCGTCCTGTGCGGCGAGTTCTTCCTGTTCGCGTTTGCGTCTGCCCCAAAATCCAGCCATGACCCGATCCTAGTTTCCCGCGCGCCCGCGGTGGCTGAGCATCCGCCACGGGCGGACCGTGTTCGCTCAGGGCGCGTCAGGCGATCGCGGTCCGACGCGTCGGGGCGGCTCCCCGCGGGGGGATGAGCCATCTGACCGGAGCGATCGAGAAGGGGGAGCGATGGGGAGGACGGCGACGAGCTCTCCGCGACGGACCTCGAGATCGACGCCCGACCGTGCGGACACCGCCGTCGCACCGAGGCCGCGCCGCGGGGTCACGCCGATCAGTCGCAGAACTGTCTCGGCGCTCACAGCGAGGGCTCGAGATCCGCGAGTGCTGCTCCGGCCTTCGCGGGGCGCCCGCGCTTGGGGCGCTCCGTCGCGAGTTCGAGGGACATCGAGTGACGCGGATGCAGTGCGAGCCGCTGCTCCGTGTGGTCGAGCCAACGGACTTCGGCCTCGGCGGCGAAGATCATCGAATCGATGACGAGCGCCCACGCGAGTTCCTCGGGACCGTCCGCATCGCCGCCCGCGTATTTGGCGCGCTGCAGGGATTGCAGCTGGCGCAGTGACGCGGTGCGCTGAGCCCGGATGACCGCAGCGACGTCCACGCCGGGGAGTGTCGCCGCGACGGAGAGCTTGATCGCGAGCTCGTCTCGCGTCGCGTGCGTCCGCACGACGGGGGAGGCGAGCCACTGTGCGACGTCGGTGGACCCGAGATCCGTGATCTGCCAGTAGACGTGACCGTGCTCATCCGCGTCGCCGCGCTGCACGAGTCCGTCTCGCTCGAGCCGTTCGAGTGTGTTGTATATCTGTCCGACGTTGAGGGGCCAGGTGGATCCCGTGCGGCGGTCGAACTCGTGCCGCAGCTGGTAGCCGTAGCAGGGCCCCTGATCGAGGATGGCGAGAAGGCTCTGACGTACGGACATGGTTGTCTCCTGATGGCGTCGGCTGAAATGCAATGCCGAGTATATGCATACTCGGCAATCATCCGGATCGCCACTCGGGTGCCCCATGCAGGCGACGTGCAGGTCACAGGCCGGTAACATGGCAAAGCATGCCTGGCGTCGGGTTCACCGGCGGCCGGCGATTTACCCACTGACAGGGAGATGACATCCGTGGCCAATCCTCTTGAGAAGCTGCTGCGTGCGGGCGAGGGGCGGGTCATCCGCCGCCTGAATCAGGTCGTCAAGGCAGTGGGAGCGCTGGAAGAGGACATCTCCAAGCTCACCGACGACGAACTGCGCAACGAGACCGTCGAGCTGCGCGCGCGCTTCGAGAAGGGCGAGACGCTCGACCAGCTCATGCCCGAGGCCTTCGCCGCGGTACGAGAGGCGGCCAAGCGCACGCTCGGCATGCGCGCCTACGACGTGCAGATCATGGGTGGTGCCGCGCTCCACCTCGGCAACATCGCCGAGATGAAGACCGGTGAGGGCAAGACCCTCGTCGCGACCCTGCCCGCGTATCTGAACGCGATCGCCGGCAAGGGCGTGCACGTCATCACGGTCAACGACTTCCTCGCGAGTTACCAGGCCGAGCTGATGGGGCGTGTGTTCCGTGCCCTCGGCATGACCACCGGCATCATCGTCTCCGGCCAGACCCCCGCGGTCCGCCGGGAGCAGTACGCGGCCGACATCACGTACGGCACGAACAACGAGTTCGGCTTCGACTACCTGCGCGACAACATGGCATGGCGCAAGGAAGACCTCGTCCAGCGCGAGCACTTCTTCGCGATCGTCGACGAGGTCGACTCGATCCTCATCGACGAGGCGCGTACACCACTCATCATCTCGGGGCCGTCTTCGGGCGAGGCCAACCGCTGGTTCGCCGAGTTCGCGAAGATCGCCCGCACGCTCGAGGTCGGTGAGGACTACGAGGTCGACGAGAAGAAGCGCACCGTCGGCGTGCTCGAGCCCGGTATCGAGAAGGTCGAGGACTACCTCGGGATCGACAACCTCTACGAGTCGGCAAACACCCCGCTGATCTCCTTCCTCAACAACTCGATCAAGGCGCTCGCGCTGTTCAAGAAGGACACCGACTACGTCGTCATGAACGACGAGGTCATGATCGTCGACGAGCACACCGGTCGCATCCTGGTCGGACGCCGCTACAACGAGGGCATCCACCAGGCGATCGAGGCCAAGGAGGGCGTGCCGGTCAAGGCCGAGAACCAGACTCTCGCCACGGTGACGCTGCAGAACTACTTCCGTCTCTACGACAAGCTCGCCGGCATGACGGGTACGGCCGAGACCGAGGCCGCCGAGTTCATGTCGACCTACAAGCTCGGTGTCATCCCGATCCCGACCAACCGGCCGATGATCCGCAAGGACCAGTCGGACCTCGTCTACAAGAACGAGACCGCGAAGTTCGCTCAGGTCGTCGAGGACATCGCCGAGCGTCACGCTTCCGGACAGCCGGTGCTGGTCGGTACCGTGAGCGTCGAGAAGAGCGAGTACCTGTCGCGCCTGCTCGCGAAGAAGGGCGTCAAGCACGAGGTCCTCAACGCGAAGAACCATGCGCGTGAGGCGGAGATCGTCGCTCGTGCCGGTCGTCTGGGCGCCGTCACCGTCGCCACGAACATGGCCGGACGAGGCACTGACATCATGCTCGGCGGAAACGCCGAGTTCCTCGCGGTCCAGGAGCTCAAGGGCAAGGGGCTCGACCCCGTGGAGACGCCCGAGGAGTACGAGATCGCCTGGGATGAGACCTACGAGGCGATGAAGGACGTCGTGGCGGGGGAAGCCGAGAAGGTCATCGAGGCCGGTGGCCTGTATGTCCTCGGTACCGAGCGCCACGAGTCGCGTCGTATCGACAACCAGCTCCGTGGGCGTTCCGGACGTCAGGGCGATCCGGGTGAGAGCCGTTTCTACCTCAGCCTCACCGACGACCTGATGCGCCTTTTCCAGTCGGGAGCGGCCGAGGCGATTCTCTCTCGCACGAACTTCCCGGACGACGTGCCGATCGAGTCCGGGCTCGTGTCCCGTGCCATCCGCAGCGCGCAGTCGCAGGTCGAGTCCCGCAACGCCGAGATGCGCAAGAACGTCCTCAAGTACGACGACGTCCTGAATCGTCAGCGTGAGGCGATCTACGCCGACCGTCGGCACATCCTGCAAGGTGACGACATCGCCGGGCGCGTGCAGCACTTCATCGAGGACGCGATCAGCGGCGTGGTGAACGACCACACCGGAGAGGGCCACAACGAGAGCTGGGACTTCGACGCGCTCTGGACCGAGCTGAAGACGCTCTACCCGGTCGGCGTCACGATCGACGAGGTCGTCTCCGAGGCCGCGGGTCGAAAGGGCGGTATCACCGCGGACGGACTGACCCGCGAGCTCCTCTCCGATGCGAAGATCGCCTACGAGAAGCGCGAGGAGACGCTCGGCGAGGCAGCGACCCGCGAACTGGAGCGTCGCGTGGTCCTCCAGGTGCTCGACCGCCGCTGGCGCGACCATCTGTACGAGATGGACTACCTCAAGGACGGTATCGGCCTGCGTGCGATGGCTCAGCGCGACCCCCTCATCGAGTACCAGCGCGAGGGCTACGCGATGTTCCAGTCGATGATGGGTCAGATCAAGGAGGAGTCGGTCGGCTACCTCTACAACCTCGAGGTCGAGGTGCGACGTGCCGGCGACTCGCAGACCGCGGAGGTCGAGGCCAAGGGGCTCGCGACCGACGGGGGAGAGCAGCGGCTGGAGTACTCCGCGGCGAACGACGCCGGTGAGGTCGAGGTCCGCAATGATCGCGGCCAGGTGCAGCAGGCGGCGACGGACCGTGTCCGCCAGGCGGCTGCCCGTGCACAGGCTCCGCAGGCGGCACCCGAGGAGGCTCCTCGCGGATCCTTCGGGCAGCGCACGGAAGCCGCAGAACCCGCTGCGGGTAACCGCGAACAGCGTCGAGCACAGGGCAAGAAGAAGAAGTAGCCGTCACGAACAGGAGGGCCAGTCCATGTGGATTGGCCCTCCTTTCGTCGCTGTAGGCTTGGCCGATGACCGCAAAGCGCAACTTCGACCAGTCGTCGAAGCTCAAGAACGTCCTGTACGAGATCCGCGGAAACGCCCTCGTCGAGGCGGCGCGTTTGGAGGCGGAGGGTCACAAGATCCTCAAGCTGAACACCGGGAACCCGGCGATCTTCGGTTTCGATGCCCCCCACCAGATCGTTCACGACATGCTGGCGGCGCTGCCGACGGCACACGGATACAGCGACAGCAAGGGCATCATCTCCGCCCGACGCGCCGTCGTTAGTCGCTATGAGCAGATCGAGGGCTTCCCGCGATTCGATCCCGACGACGTCTATCTCGGAAACGGGGTCTCCGAGCTCATCACGATGACGATGCAGGCTCTTCTGGATGAGGGCGATGAAGTGCTCATCCCCGCACCGGACTACCCGCTGTGGACGGCGATGACCAGTCTCGCCGGCGGCACTCCCGTGCACTACGTGTGCGACGAGGACGACCAGTGGCAGCCCGATCTGGAGGATATCCGCTCGAAGATCACCCCGCGGACCAAAGCCCTCGTCATCATCAACCCGAACAACCCCACCGGCGTGGTCTACTCGCGCGAGATCCTCGAGGGGCTGGTGCAGATCGCCAGGGAGCATCAGCTGCTGCTGCTCTCGGATGAGATCTACGACCGCATCCTGTTCGACGGCGCGGTGCACATCCCCACGGCGACGCTCGCCCCCGATCTGCTGTGCCTGACCTTCAACGGATTGTCCAAGACCTATCGCGTCGCCGGATACCGATCAGGCTGGATGCTCATCACCGGGCCGCAGGATCATGCCAAGGGCTTCCTCGAGGGGATCACGCTCCTTGCCTCGACTCGGCTGTGCCCGAACGTCCCCGCCCAGCACGCGGTGCAGGCGGCGCTCTCCGGGGTGCAGTCGATCGACGCCCTGATCGCTCCGACCGGGCGTCTGCACGAGCAGCGGGACATCGCCTGGGAAGGTCTCGAATCGATCCCCGGAGTGTCCTGCGTCAAGCCCCAGGGCGCGTTGTACGCGTTCCCTCGGCTCGACCCGAACGTGCATGAGATCCGGGATGACGCTCGCCTCGTCTACGACCTCCTGGTCTCGGAGCACATCCTCCTGGTGCAGGGCACGGGGTTCAACTGGGCGACGCCGGATCACCTCCGACTGGTCACCCTTCCCGAGCCCCGAGTGCTGAGCGAAGCCGTCGAAAGACTGGGGAACTTCCTCGCGAGCTACCGGCAGTGACGTCCTCGTCCTCGGCAGGGGACAGTGTGGTGGCGAGTCTCCGCACAGCCGCGACGAACGCCGACCGCGGTGCGACGTCGGTGATCGGTCGAGCATGGAGCAGGGCCGCATCCGCGGCGCGCTGATCGAAAGGGAGGAACGTGACGTCGGTGATGCCCGCGAACCTCTCGAGTGTGCGACGGACCTGACCGCGGGCATCGATGCCGAGCGGACCGGGTCTGACCTGGTTGACGACCACGACGACGGGCGTGGGCGATGTCAGTCGCCGCAGCTCCGCGTGATCACGGAGGAACCTGCTGATGCCCAACGGGTCGGCGGAGGCGAGCGCGACGATCACGTCTGCCTCACTCAAGGTCGTCGACGTCGCGGCGTGCCGGCGAGGGCCCGTCAGATCGTACGTGACCTCGTCGTCCGCATCGAAGGCTCCGGCCACATCGACGACGGTCTCCTCGACCCACTCTCGGCAGGCGCCCAGCGTTGCCCGCAGCCGTGACGATGCCAGCTCGGGCCAACGGTTCGGCCGGTTGATTCCCGGCAGAACCTCGATGTCGACGCCGCCGGCACTCACGCTCGCCGCGAGCCTGGTCAGCTCCGCCGCGTCCAGTGCACCGCGCTCCGCACGGCGACAGGCGGCGGCGACCCCCGGAGCGTCGTCGCTCAGTCCGAGAAGCAGGGCGAGCGACGGGGCGACGGTGTCGGCGTCGACCAGACCGGTGCGCCGTCCGGTTCGGGCCAATTCCACGGCGAGTTGGATCGCGACCGTGGATCGTCCGGGAGCGCCATGGGAGCCCCAGACAGCGATCACGCGATGCGGGGCGCGGATCTGCGGGCGGGCGCCGGCGTCGTCCTCGATGCTCAACGCCGCTGCTATCTCCCACCCGGCTGCGTCGGGCCGTAGGGAACCGGACAGGCCGAGGCGACCGAGCAGGCGACTGTCCGCGCCGCCGAGAGCGAGAATCCGCACCCCGGCGCGATCACACGTCGAGATCAGCTCGCTCGTCAGGATCGACCGCGTGGCCGGGACGATGATCGCCTCGGTGCCTGCGGGCATCTCGACGGCGGAGGTGTTCGGGGGAAGGGTGGCGAGGACGTGGATGCCTTCGAGCTCGAGTTCGGCTGTCAGCTCGTTCGCGCGGGGTTGCGGGATCGCGACGACGACCGCGGTCACGAGCCGGCCCCGACCGGCACCACCGACAGCGCGGAACCCCCCGTCAACGCGGCGAGGACATCCGCCACATCGGCCCGATCGATCACGATCTCGAGCCTGGTTCCGGTGTCGGCGAGCATGCCGTCCGCTTCGAGCACGTCATGGACGATCACATCCGTGACGAGGATGCGCGGCGCGTCGTAGGCGCGCCCGTCGTCGATCGCCGGCGCCTGCCAGAGCTCGACGACCGTGCCGGTCTGCACGCCCTCCGGGATACCCGTGCTGCTCTCGATGACGATCGTCGTGGTTCGGCTCCGCTCCGCATCGGTCAGAGCGGAGAGCGGCACGATCTCGCCTTCGGGGAGGGTGCGTGCCGCGATCCGACCGGACTCGACGTCACCCGGGCCGAGGTAGTCGTCGGCCAATGCGCCCAGACCCACCTCCACCACCTCGAAGTCACCGGAGGCCAGCGCCTCTCCCTGCGTGATCGTCCGGTTGGCCCGGAGGACCGGTTCCGCATGGTCGGACGCGGCGACGATGAGCCAGACCCCGGTGATGGAGAGTGCGACCAGGATGATGCCGACGAGAAAACGGACGTCACCCCAGAAGGCGCGCCGAGGGCGAGAGAGGGAAGCCATGGCGCAATGGTCACAGAAATCCTCCCGCTGCCGCGCGAGTTATCCACAGCCCGTGGCCGTCCCGCGACCGAGCGGACGGGTGGGGGAGAATGGGGACATGGCCGCCTCTTCCGCACGCTCGCTGCGATTTCTCGCGCCTGCGCAGGTGGCCGAACTGCTGAGTATCGGTGTGGACGAGGTGATCGCACTCGTCCACGAGGGACGACTCCGTGGTGCGCAACTGGGCTCACCACCGCGGTGGCGCGTGGAGGAGTCCAGCCTGGAGGACTATCTGGCCGAGGAGTCCGAGAACTCCCGTCGGATGGCGCTGTGGAGACAATCGCAGACGGCGAGCTTCCCCGAGGTCTGGGGGACTTCCTCGGCTCACCGCAGTTGATCGCCGGGAGCCCGCACCGCGATCAGCGATGAGAACGGGATGATGCGGAATCCGTTCACCGCGCCTTCGAAGCGCGCCTGTCCCGGATCGTGGGCGGCGAGGTCGAGGTGGTCAGCCGCCGCGCGATCGATCGTGCCGTGGAGGTCGTCGCCCTGGCGGGTGCTGACGTGGACCGGCACGCGACGCCGAGCGAGGCCTCGCAGTACGAAACCGAACGTCATCCGCTCGCGAAGCGCGGGTCCGGACTGAGCGGGACCCTCGAGGCTCGCCAGGAGAGTGCCGTGATCTGTCGCGACGCCGGCGATCGCGTGGAGCGGGATGAGCAGGGACGCGGATACCACGTGCACGCTTCCGGTGCCGCGCGAGGCGACGGCGATCCAATCCGCTCCGAGCGTCTGGAGCGTGACCGGGAGCCGTCGACCGTTCATGAGGTCGACCGTCGCGTCGGCATTCGCGCTGCAGAGCACTCGCAACCGGGCACGCAGGTCCAATCCCGCGATGCGCAGCCGCTCCGATTCGGCGTCGAGCATCGCGCGCTCCGCCTCCCACCCCGAAGCCAGTTGGCCTTCGAGGTCTTCGAACAGACGGTCCCAGTGCATCCGTCAGAGCGTAGGCGACCTCCGCGCGGGACGTACGAGTTATCCACATTCTTCCTCCGTCGTCGCTCGCAGGCGGGAGACGCGGTGCTGTACTGACGACTCGCAGACCTCCCCGACCGAGAGTTCGACATGACGCCGCACGAGTACTTCGCACCCCAGCCGACACCGACCATCGAACTGCCGGACCCCGCTCCGCTGCTGCGCAGTCTCACTCACGGCGTGCTCGAAGCGCTCGCCGGGGTAAGGGAGGTCGATCAGCTCGCCCGGTGGTTCAGCGAGGACGCATTCCGGAGCCTGGTCACCCGGGTGAACCTGTCGGCGAGAGCACGCAGCGCGCGCGGCGTCGCTCCGGCGCGCCCGACGTTCGAGATCCGGGCGCTGCGGGTGGCTGAGCCACTCGACGGGGTGATCGAGGCCGTCGTCGTCGTGGCCGGCCCTGGGCGCACCCGTGCCGTGGCCGTCAGGCTGGAGGGGATCGATCGTCGCTGGCGCGCGACCTCCCTGGCGATTCTCTGAGGAATCTGACCGTAGGCTGGTCAGGTGTCAACCCTCAGTGATCTCGCCCAAGCCCAGGGCCGCCTGACCGACAGCGATGTCGAATGGCTCCACCGTCTCGCCGGCGACGGACAGCTCCTGGCCGACCTCGCGTCCGCCGACATCGTGATCTGGATCCAGACGGATGATGGCTCGTTCATCGCGGTGGCCCATGCTCGGCCGAGTGGCGCCGCGACCCTGTTCTATCGCGACATCGTCGGCGAACGGGTTCGCCCGCAGTGGCGCACGCAGGTGCAGGGCGCCTTCGAATCGGCGGAGATCGTCGACTCCTCATCGCCCGACTGGTTCGAGGAGACCCCGACGCGGGTGCGCGCCGTGCCGATCGTGAGTCAGCGGCGGGGGGCCGAGGCTCCGGCCACCGTCATCGGAGTCGTCACCCGACACACAAATCTGGGCGAGGTGCGCACGCCGTCACGCCAGCAGATCACCTTCGACGAGTGCGCCAACGACCTGTTCCGGATGATCGCCGACGGCAGCTTCCCGGATCTCACGGCGCCGACCTCGCCGCGACGCGGAGCCCCGCGGGCCTCGGACGGTCTGATCCGCATCGACGTCGACGGGATCACCACGTTCGCCAGCCCCAACGCTCTCTCGGCCTTCAACCGGATGGGATTCGATGACGAGCTCGAGGGGGAGTCCCTCGCCGAGGTCACGACTCGGCTCGTCCCGCCGTCCCGGCAGGTCGACGAGTCCCTCCCCGTCGTCGTCACCGGACGCGCGCCGTGGCGCACCGACATCGAGGCGCGAGGCGTCACGGTGTCGTTGCGTGCGATCCCGCTGAAGGACCACGGGACGCGCATCGGCGCGATCGTTCTCTGCCGCGACGTGTCGGAGCTGCGCCATCAGGAGCAGGAGCTCATCACCAAGGATGCGACGATCCGTGAGATCCATCACCGGGTGAAGAACAACCTGCAGACCGTGGCTTCGCTTCTGCGGATCCAGGCTCGACGCACCCATTCCGACGAAGCCAGGGACGCGCTCACGCAGGCCATGCGGCGGGTGGACGCGATCGCCGTGGTGCACGACACCCTGGCACAGGGTCTCACGCAGAAGGTCGATTTCGACGAGGTCTTCCACCGCGTGCTCAAGCTCGTCGCAGAGGTCGCCTCCGCCCCGAACACGCGGGCGCGCACGCAGTCGACGGGACGTTTCGGAGTGCTTCCGAGCGAGTACGCGACACCCCTCGCGCTCGCCCTCACGGAGGTCGTGACCAACGCCGTCGAGCATGGGCTGGCCGGGCAGGAGGGCGTCGTCACGATCGACGCCAAGCGCACGGAGGAGAATCTGCGCGTGACGGTGCGCGATACCGGACTCGGCCTGCCGGAAGGGCGGATCGGTCAGGGACTCGGCACCCAGATCATCCGCACGCTCATCCAGGGTGAGCTCGGCGGCACGATCGAATGGCACGGGAGCGACGGCGAGGGCACCGAGGTGGTCATCGACATTCCGCTGCGCTGGCTCGATCGGTGAGCGATCCCGCCCCCGAGCAGACGGAAGCGGCCTGAGAGTCGTTCTCAGGCCGCTTCCGGAAGTTCAGGAGGCGCGACGCGCGCGAGCGGCGCGACGCTTCAGGGCGCGGCGCTCATCCTCGGAGAGGCCGCCCCAGACGCCGGAGTCCTGACTGGTCTCGAGCGCGTACTGCAGGCAGATCTCGGTGACCGTGCACGTGGCGCAGACAGTCTTCGCCTTCTCGATCTGATCGACGGCCGGGCCGGTGTTCCCCACGGGGAAGAACAGCTCGGGGTCGACAGTCAGGCAGGCGGCCTTATCGCGCCAGTCCATGGGGGCTCCTCGGTGTGGATTTCAAGAGATGCCGCGAAGCGACCTCTCGGATTCGGGTAGCTGTTCGGGTTCGGCTACCCTTTTGAGATGCGGACGGATGCCCGCGAATTGTGATGCGAGTGTGAAAGCTCGCCCCACGCCGCTGTGGGAGCACATGACTTTCTCTATTCTGTTACATGAATACCCCGAAATCAAGGGTTTTCTTCACGCATCGAACCCCGGGAGACACCGTGCGCGCACCTCGACTGGCCTCGGCCGCAGCAGCGGTGCTCGCGCTGGAGGGGATCGCGCTCGTCGTCTTCGCGATCATCGAGCTGACGGGCCTCGGCGCGGGTGATGCCGCTTCCCTGCCGACGGCGCTGGCGCTCATCGTGCTCACGCTGATCGGGGCGGCCGCGCTCTTCGCCTTCGCCGTCGGCGCCCGCGCCGGGCGCTCCTGGGCTCGTTCCGGGGGAGTGGTGTTCCAGGTACTGGCCGTGGCCCTCGCGCTCGCGTCGCTCACGCTGCAGCCCGTCTCCTGGGCCTTCACCCTCGGCGTCGGTCTCCCCGGGCTCGTCGGGTTCGCTCTGCTGATCTCGAGCGCACGACGTGAAGGCGAGCGCCGCGAAGCGGACTGATCCACTGCGGTCGCGCGTGGTTCCGCGAATGCGGAAGGGAGGCTCAGGCGTCGATGCCGAGCTGCTTGCGCAGCCGCGCGACGTGCCCGGTGGCCTTCACGTTGTACTGAGCGAGAGCGATCTCTCCGTCTTCGTCGACGACGAACGTGGAGCGGATGACTCCTTCGACGACCTTGCCGTAGTTCATCTTCTCGCCCCATGCTCCGTAGGCGGAGTGGACCGCGTGGTCGGGGTCGCTGAGGAGCGGGAAGGTGAGCGCATCGCGCTCGCGGAACTTCGCGAGGGTTGCCGGCTCATCGCGCGAGATGCCGATGACCCGATAGCCCGCGCCCTGGAGGGACGAGATGCTGTCGCGGAAGTCGCACGCCTCGGTCGTGCACCCGGGGGTCATCGCAGCCGGGTAGAAGTAGAGCACGGTTTTCTGGCCGCGCAGATCCGCGAGTCGGACGGTCTTCCCGTCCTGGTCGAGGAGGGAGAAGTCGGGGGCTGCGGTTCCGGGTTCCAGGCGCTGAGTCACCCGTCCAGCCTATCGGCCGGGGGCCTGCTCCGCCTTGTCGGCGAAGGTCTGGAGCAGCCGCTGCAGCGAGTCCAGTCGCGCCCGGCCGGTCTCCCCGAGCTCGCCCCGCTCGGCAGCCTCGATGAGGGCGCAGTCGGGGGCGTCGGCCAGATGAGTGCAGCCCCGCGGGCAGTTCTTCGCGATCACGGCGAGTTCCGTGAACGCCGCGAGGATATTGGCCGGATCGACGTGTCCGAGTCCGAAGGAGCGCACGCCGGGGGTGTCGATGACCCACCCCGTTCCGCGGTCGCCTTCGTACCGCAGCGAGACGGTCGACGAAGAGGTGTGCCGCCCGCGTCCGGTGACCTGGTTCACGTGTCCGGTGGCCCGCAGAGCCGAGGGCACGAGGGCGTTGACGAGCGTCGACTTGCCCACTCCGGAGTGTCCGACGAAGACCGTGGAGTGTCCGACGAGCGCGTCGCCGATCTCATCGAGGGGCATCTCGTCCTGTGCGCTGGTGAAGACGCGCAGGTCGAGGCCGTCGAAGTGGGTGAGGAACTCGGTCGGATCGGCGATGTCGGTCTTCGTCACGACGAGCAGCGGCCGGATGCCCGCATCGAGTGCTGCGACGAGGTAGCGGTCGACGAGGCGGGCGCGCGGCTCGGGGTCGGCGGCCGCGACGACGACGAGCATCTGATCGGCGTTCGCGACGATCACCCGCTCCACCTGGTCGGTGTCGTCGGCGCTGCGGCGCAGGAGGGAGGTGCGCTCCACGATGCCGACGATCCGCGCCAGCGTGCCCTCGTCTCCGGACGTGTCGCCGACCACGCGTGCCTGATCACCGGTCACGATCGGCATTCGCCGAAGCTCCCGGGCTCGGGTCGTGGTGATCATGCGCTCGTCGTCGGTGTCTTCGCCGAGGAGCACCGAATAGCGACCGCGGTCGACGCCGAGCACCCGACCCACCTGGGCGTCCTCATGCGCAGGGCGCCGCTTCGTCCGGGGACGGTTCGCCTTGGGATTGGGGCGCGTCCGGATGCTGCTCTCGTCAAAATCCTCGAAGTCGTCTTCGAGGTCGTCCGCGTCGTCGAGCCAGCTCATCCGTCAGCCCTGCAGCATCCGCTCCCAGAGCGTCGTGAACTCCGGGAGCGTCTTCGCGGTCGTGCCGATGTCGTCGATCTCGACGCCGGGAACCCGCAGGCCGATGAGAGCGCCCGTCGTGGCCATCCGGTGATCGTGGTGCGCTTTCCAGACGCCGCCGTGCAGAGTGCGCGGGATGATGCGGAGTCCGTCCGGCAGCTCCTCGGCCTCGCCGCCGAGCTCGCGAAGGTTCCCGATCAGCGCGGCGATCCGGTCGGTCTCGTGCAGGCGGATGTGTCCGATGCCGCGGATCGTCGTCGGAGACTCCGCGAATGCGGCCAGACCGACCAGGGTCGGGGTGAGCTCGCTCGCGGCGGAGAGATCGAGGTCGAGGCCGCGGATGCCGGAGCCTGCGCGCACCGTGAGGGTGCCGCCGTGGCGGCCGACGTGCGCCCCCGTGGCCTGGAGGATGTCCGGCAGCAGGGCGCCGGGCTGGGTGGAGTGCGCGGGCCATCCGGTGACCGACACCGACCCGCCGGTGACGAGTGCCGCCGCGAGGAACGGTGCGGCGTTGGAGAGATCCGGTTCGATCGCGATCTCCTTCGCACGGGGGACACCGGCTTCGACGAGCCACTCGCCGACAGCGGGGCGCTCGATGCGGATGCCGCGCCGGCTCAGGGCCTCGATGGTCATGTCGATGTGCGGAAGGCTCGGCAGGTGCTCGCCCGTGTGGACGAGGTGCAGCCCGACGTCGAATCGGGGGGCCGCGAGCAGGAGTCCGGAGACGAACTGGCTCGACGCCGATGCGTCGATCTCGACGCGTCCACCGCGGATGCGGCCGTGACCGCGGATCGTGAACGGGAGCGCCCAGGTGCCTTCGTCGTCGATGTCGACACCGAGATCCCGGAGTGCGCTGATCAGCCCGCCCATCGGTCGGTGCAGGGCCGTCTCGTGCGCGGTGAGGTGCACGTCGTGCTCGGCGAGGCCGGCGAGGGGAGCGATGAAGCGCATCACGGTGCCGGCCTGGCCGCAGTCCACCGTCATGCCGCCCTTGAGCTTGGACGGGGTGACGACGAGGTCTGGGCCGAACTCGTTGCCGGCGTCCACCTCCTCGATGCCGACGCCCAGCGCGCGCAGGGCGTCGACCATCCGCGCGGAGTCGTCGGAGTGCAGCGGGGCGATCAATCGTCCGGGGCCGTCGGCGATCGCCGCGATGATCAGCTCGCGGTTGGTCAGCGACTTCGAACCCGGGATCGTCAGCTCGGCGTGCACGGGCGCGCCGATCGTGGGCGCAGGATAGGCGCCCTGCACACGGGAGGGGGAATACCTGTTGGCGCTCATCGGTTCTCACCTTAGTAAACGCAGGGACTTTCGTCGTGAAAGACGGGGCACCCGATACGAAGGAGAGAGAATGCCGGCGACGTTGGAGCGCGAGGTGATCGACATCCGCGGCCTAGACTGGCCCGTGATGGATGACACCGCAACCGCAGACACCGTCGGCGACCCTCGGCGCGAGTTCGAGGAGCAGGCGATCCCCTTCATGGATCAGCTCTACGCCGCCGCGATGCGCATGACGCGCAACCCGGCCGACGCCGCCGACCTCGTGCAGGAGACCTTCGTCAAGGCCTACGGCTCGTGGGCCACGTTCTCGCAGGGGACGAACCTCAAGGCGTGGTTGTACCGCATCCTCACGAACACGTACATCAACATCTATCGCAAGCGGCAGCGCGAGCCGTTCCAGGGCACGATCGACGAGCTCGAGGACTGGCAGCTCGGCGGGGCCGAGTCGACGACCGCATCGCACAGCCGCTCGGCGGAGGCGGAGGCGATCGACCGCATGCCGGCGTCGGTCGTGAAGGACGCGCTCCAGGCCGTGCCCGAGGACTTCCGCCTCGCGGTGTACCTCGCCGACGTCGAGGGCTTCGCGTACCAGGAGATCGCCGACATCATGAAGACGCCCATCGGCACCGTGATGAGCCGCCTGCACCGTGGCAGGCGGATGCTTCGGGAGCTGTTGGCCGACTACGCCGCCGAGCGGGGCATCGCCGCGGCTGAGACGAGGAGCAAGAAATGAGCGACTGCGGCTGCGACAAAGCCCGTCAGGATCTGGAAGAGTACCTCCGCAACGAGGTGTGCAACACCGAGCACACCGAGATCCGCGAGCATCTCGAGAACTGCCCGTCCTGCCGGGACGAGGCTCTCGTCGCCACCACTCTCACCGAAGTGATCGCCCGCGCCTGCAAGGAGACCGCTCCGGAGGAGCTGCGCGACCAGGTGTTCGCGCGTCTTCGCGCGGTCCAGGCGGCCCAGCACTGAGCGTCCGTCGGAGGCCGTCGGTAGTGTGGAGCGATGAGCTTCATCGATGCGCGCGACGTCCCCGCCGACACCACCTCGACTGAACGACTGGCCTCCGCCGGCCTCGAATACCGCGTCGTCGATCTGAGCGACGATGCGAGTGCGAGTTCGTTCGCGCGTGCCGTCGACCGGGGGTTCCTCGGGGCCGACCCGAATGATGACACGCTCGCCCAGGTACGCAAGACCTTCGCCGCCCGCCGCAACATCGGCGTGTACGAGCAGAACGCGCCGGCAGCGACCCTGCCCGTGGCCACCACCAACGGCTGGGTGACCCCGCTGACTCTTCCGGGCGGTGGCGAGATCGCGATGTGGGCGATCAGCGTCGTCACGGTTTCGGCGACGCACCGGCGCCGTGGTATCGCCAGAGCCCTGCTCGAGGGCGAACTGCGGGCCGCCGCATCCGCCGGCGTGCCCGTGGCGGGGCTGACCGTTTCCGAGGCGACCATCTACGGCCGGTACGGGTTCGGTTCCGCGATCCCGGTCGCGCGGTTGACGGTGGACACGCGACGTGCGGGCTGGGGCGGATCGGCTCCTTCCGGGCGTCTCGAATACGTCGATCGTGATGCACTGGCAGCCGACCTCGGCGCCGTGCACGAGCGGGCCCGCCGCGGGGTCTCCGGGCGGATCCCCGGCTGGCAGGGCCGGTGGGAGGGGTATGCCGGCGTTGCACCCACCCCGGACCGTGATCAGGCCCGTGGAGTGCGCTACCTCGACGACGACGGGGTGCTGCGCGGCGTCATGGCGTACGCGGTCGGCGAAGCCGGTGGGACCTTCCGATTCCGGATGGATGTGCGCCTGCTCGCTGCCGAGACGGCCGAGGCTCGCACTGCGCTGTGGCGCTTCGCGCTGCAGCACGATCTTGTGGACGAGGTGGTGGCCGACCTGCGTCCGGTCGATGACCCGCTGCCTTGGCTGGTGCACGACACCCGTGGCGTGAAGCAGGAGGTGCACGACCATGGGTGGCTGCGCATCCTCGACCTTCCGGCCGCCTTGACGGCGCGACGCTATTCCGCTCCGCTCGACACCGTTCTCCGGGTGGAGGATTCCCTGGGCTTCGCGGATGGGAGCTGGCGGCTGCGTGTCGACGAGTCCGGGGCTGCGACGGTCGAGGAGGCAGAGGGCAGTGACACCATCGACATCACGCTGGATGTCTCCGCCCTCTCGGCGCTGTACGCCGGTGGCGTCCGCGCGACATCGCTGCATGGAGCGGATCGGCTGACGGGTGATCCGGCGGCCGTCGAGGCGCTCGATCGCGCGCTGATCGCCTTCCCGGCGCCGTCGCTCGATATCTGGTACTGAGACCACCCTGCCGCGACTGTCGTGTCGCTCATCGAGCACGTGCACCTGGGCCGTCGCCCGGATCAGGATCAGGGCTTCGGCGCGCTCGTGTTGCACGCGGCCGGAGCGGATGCGGCGGCGCTGGAGCGGGCTCGCGCGGAGCTGAGCTCGGATGTGCGGCTGGTCCCGACGTCGCTGGTCATCGGATAGCCCTCCCGCCCATCCGCGGCGGAGACGGGAACGGGCGCCACGACCGAAGTCGTGGCGCCCGTTGTCCGTGCGGTGGGTCAGCCGAGCGTCACCGCCGCGCGGATCAGCGCAGCCTGCTCTGCGGCGTGGACCTTCGAAGACCCGGTCGCCGGCGACGCTGATGCCGAGCGCGCGATCGGACGGAACGAGCGGTCGCCGGGGACATCGGCGAAGGCGAGGGCCAGGAACGGCCAGGCACCCTGGTTCTCCGGCTCTTCCTGCACCCACACCAGCTCGGCGTTCGGGTAGGAGTCCGTGATGGACTTGAGCGCGTCGATCGGTGTCGGGTAGAGCTGCTCGAGACGGACCAGCGCGACCTCGGGGTTCGGGTTCTTCTCGAGCTCCGCGCGCAGGTCCCAGTGCACCTTGCCGGAGTGCACGAGAACGCGCTTGACGGCGGAGCGGTCGAGACCGCGGTCGTCGTCGATCACCGGCTCGAAGCGACCCTGAGTGAACGCCTCGACCGGGCTCGTCGCGCCGCGCAGACGCAGCATGGCCTTCGGGGTGAAGACGATGAGCGGCTTGCGCGGACGGGCGTACGCCTGCCGACGCAGCAGGTGGAAGTACGACGCCGGGGTCGACGGACGAGCGACGATCATGTTCTCCTGAGCGCACAGCTGCAGGAAGCGCTCGATGCGAGCGGACGAGTGGTCCGGCCCCTGACCTTCATAGCCGTGGGGGAGGAGCAGGGTCACGCTGGACTGCTGTCCCCACTTCTGCTCTGCCGCGGAGATGTACTCGTCGATGACCGACTGGGCGCCGTTGACGAAGTCGCCGAACTGCGCCTCCCAGAGCACGAGCGCTTCGGGCGCCTCCACCGAGTAGCCGTACTCGAAGCCGAGGGCGGCGTACTCGCTGAGCAGCGAGTCATAGACGAAGAATCGTCCCTGGGCGTCGGAGAGGTTCGAGAGCGGGAGCCACTCCTGACCGTTCGCACGGTCGTGCAGGGTCGCGTGCCGCTGCACGAAGGTGCCGCGTCGCGCATCTTGACCGGCGAGGCGCACAGGCGTCCCCTCCACCAGCAGCGAACCGAACGCGAGCAGCTCGCCGAAGCCCCAGTCGATGCCGCCGTTGCGGCTCATGTCGAGGCGCTTCTCGAGCAGCTGCTGGATCTTCGGGTGCACGGTGAAGCCCTCGGGCTTGTTCACGAATGCGTCGCCGATCAGCTGGATGACCTCGTTCGGCACGCCGGTGATCTCGGGCGCACCGACCTGGTCCTCGATCGGTGGGAGGTCGGGAGCGATCGGCATGGCACCGGTCTCGGCTGCATGCGTCTCGGCGAACGCGATCTCCAGGCGGTTCTGGAAGTCGGCCTTCGCCTCGTCGTACTCCTGTTCGGTGATGTCACCGCGGCCGACGAGCGACTCCGTGTACAGGCGGCGGACGGACCGCTTCGCCTGGATCAGGTCGGTCATCAGCGGCTGCGTCATCGAGGGGTCGTCGCCCTCGTTGTGGCCGCGTCGGCGGTAGCAGACGAGGTCGATCACGACGTCGCGATGGAAGCGTTCGCGGTACTCGAATGCGAGCTGTGCGACGTGGATGACGGCCTCGGGGTCGTCGCCGTTCACGTGGAACACCGGCGCCTGGATGGTCTTGGCGACATCGGTCGAGTAGATCGATGTGCGGCCGTCGTTCGGAGTGGTCGTGAAGCCGACCTGGTTGTTGACGACGACGTGGATCGTGCCTCCGGTGCGGTAACCGCGGAGCTGGGACATCTGCAGCGTCTCGACCACGACGCCCTGTCCTGCGAAGGCCGCGTCGCCGTGGACGAGGATGGGGAGCCACTCGAAGGTTCCGATGGGCTTGCGGTCCTGCTTCGCCCGGACGATGCCCTCGAGCACGCCGTCGACGGTCTCGAGGTGGGACGGGTTCGCGGCGAGGTAGACCGGAAGCTCGGACTGGTCGTCGGCGACGAACGTGCCCTCGGTGCCGAGGTGGTACTTCACGTCGCCGGAGCCGCGCTGGTTCCCCGGTGTCTGCGTGCCCTCGAACTCGCGGAAGACCTGACCGTAGGTCTTACCCGCGATGTTGGTGAGCACGTTCAGGCGACCGCGGTGGGCCATGCCGATCGCGGCACCCTCGAGTCCGGCCGTCGCCGCACCCTGCAGGATCTCGTCGAGCAGGGGGATCAGCGACTCGCCGCCCTCGAGCGAGAACCGCTTCTGGCCGACGAACTTGGTCTGCAGGAACGTCTCGAAGGCCTCCGCCTCGTTCAGCTTGCGGAGGACCCGCAGCTGCTCGTCGTGGCCGGGCTTCTGATACTTGACCTCGACCTTCTCCTGGAACCAACGGCGCTGCTCGGGGTCCTGGATGTGCATGTACTCGATGCCGAGCGTGCGGCAGTAGGAGTCGCGCAGGACGCCGAGGATGTCGCGGAGCTTCGCGATGCGGCGACCGCCGAAACCGCCGGTCACGAACTCGCGGTCGAGGTCCCAGAACGTGAGGCCGTGGCTCTCGATCTCGAGGTCGGGGTGCGAGCGCTGGACGTACTCGAGCGGATCGATGTCCGCCATCAGGTGGCCGCGCACGCGGAAGGAGTTGATCAGCTCCTGCACGCGGGACTGCTTGTCGACGCGCTCGGCGAGGTCGACCGCGATGTCGGGGTTCCAGCGGATCGGCGCGTAGGGGATGCGCAGCGCGGCGAAGATGTCGTCGTAGAAGCCGCGCTGGCCGATGAGCAGCTCATGCACCTTCTTGAGGAACTCGCCGGAACCGGCACCCTGGATGACGCGGTGGTCGTACGTGCTGGTGAGCGTGATGGTCTTGCCGATCGCCAGTTCGTTGAGCGTCTTGTCGCTCGCGCCCTGGAACTCGGCGGGGTATTCGAGGGCGCCGGCCCCGATGATGCAGCCCTGGCCCTTCATCAGGCGGGGCACGGAGTGCACGGTGCCGATGCCGCCGGGGTTGGTGAGGGACACCGTGGTGCCCTGGAAGTCGGCGGCGGTGAGCTTGTTGCCGCGGGCGCGGGTGACCAGGTCTTCGTACGCGCTGAGGTACTCGGTGAAGGACAACGTGTCCGCGCGCTTGATGCTGGGCACCATGAGTGCGCGTGTGCCGTCGGGCTTGGGCAGGTCGATCGCGATGCCCAGGTTGACGTGCGCCGGTGCGACCACCGAGGGCTTGCCGTCGACCTCGGCGTAGAACACGTTCTGGCTGCGGAACTCGTCGAGCGTGCGGATCAGCGCCCAGCCGATGAGGTGCGTGAAGCTGATCTTGCCGCCGCGGGTGCGGGCCATGTGGTTGTTGATGACGATGCGGTTGTCGATCATCAGCTTCGCGGGGACCGTGCGAACGCTGGTCGCGGTCGGGACGGTGAGCGACTCGTCCATGTTCGCGGCGAGGGTCTTGGGCAGGCCGCGCAACGGGGTGACCTTGTCCTCCTCGACCGGCTCGACAGCTTCCTTCGGCTCCGCCTTCGCCGCGGGCTTGGGGGCCTGAGCGGGGATCGGAGCGGCTGCGGCGGGCTTGGCCGTCGTACGGGCCACCGGCTGGGAGCCGATCACCGGGATCGGCGCCGTGACCGGATGAGCGGACTGCGCCGCCGGATCGGAGGATGCCGCGGGAGAAGTGGAGTTGCTCGTCTCGGAGTGGTACTTCTCCAGGACCGGCCACCATTCCTTGTCGACGGAATCGCGGTTCACCTTGAACTGCTCGTAGAGCTCTTCAACGAGCCAGGAATTGGCTCCGAACCCCCCGTCGCCGCCGACGCCGGTCACCTGGTTCGACACGCTCGATCGCCCTCTTTCATCGCTGAAGCTCTGTGGTGCGGACGTCGACGCAGGATGCGTCCGGGTCCGCACACTCTCGACCAACAAGCCTAACGTGTTTCGCTGAGGGAATCGTCGAAGCCGAGCGCCCACCGCGTCGCGATCTGAGTACCGTGGAGGCATGGAGTTCTCAGGAGCGCAGCCGTCCGTCGATCTGACCTACTCGGATGTCTTCCTGGTGCCGCGCAGATCCGCGGTCACCAGCCGTCTGCAGGTCGATCTCGCCCCCCAGGACGGCACTCCCGCCACCCTCCCGCTGGTCGCGGCCAACATGAACTCCGTGACCGGTCCGCGCATCGCCGCGGTGCTCGCGCGCCGTGGCGCCCTCGGGGTGCTCCCGCAGGACCTGCCGCTGCAGGATCTGGATGCCGCGATCCGCGCGGTGAAGGCGCAGCCCGTGCTGTGGGACACGCCGCTCGTGCTCCCGCCGGAGGCTTCCGTCGCGGATGCGCTCCGTCTGCTCCCGGCGACGATCGGCCATGGGATCGTCGTCGCGCGCGGTGCGGCTCCGATCGGAGTCGAGCGTATCCTCGGCATCCTGCCGGCGACCCGACTGGCCACCGCGCTCCCCGATGCCCAGCTCGGCGATCTCGTGCACCACGGCACGCCGTCCATCGACGCGGATGACATCGGCTCGGAGCGGCACGCGTTCGACGTCATCACCGATGCGGACGTCGAGATGGTGACGGTCGTGCACCACGGACACCTCGTCGGCACGCTCAGCGCCCGCAGTGCGTTGCGATCGACGCTGTACCGACCCGCGGTCGACGGCGACGGTCGTCTGGCGGTCGCCGCGGCAGTCGGGATCAACGGCGATGTCGCAGCGAAGGCGAAGGCCCTCGCCGGGGCCGGAGTCGACGTGCTGGTCGTCGACACCGCGCACGGGCATCAGGAGGGCATGCTGCGGGCTCTGCGCGCGGTCGCGGCGCTCGATCTCGGCCTGCCGATCGTGGCCGGCAACATCGTCACCGCGGACGGTGTCCACGATCTCGTCGATGCCGGCGCCTCCATCCTCAAGGTCGGCGTCGGTCCCGGGGCGATGTGCACCACCCGGATGATGACCGCCGTCGGCCGTCCGCAGTTCTCGGCGGTGCTCGAGACCGCGCAGGCGGCCGGAGAGGCGGGCGCGCACGTCTGGGCCGACGGCGGCGTACGTTACCCGCGCGACGTCGCGCTCGCGCTCGCGGCGGGAGCGGCCTCCGTGATGGTCGGATCCTGGTTCGCGGGGACGATCGAGGCGCCCGGAGAACTGCAGCGCGACTCCGATGGGCGCCTTTTCAAGGAGTCCTGGGGCATGGCCTCGACCAAGGCGGTCCAGGCGCGGTTCGGGCGCCTCGACGCCTACGAGCGGGCGCGCAAGGAACTCTTCGCCGAGGGCATCTCCTCATCGAAGATCTACCTGGACCCGCTGCGCCCCGGCATCGAGGACCTTCTCGACATGATCACCTCGGGCGTGCGCTCGTCGTTCACGTACGCCGGCGCCTCCTCCGTGCCCGAGTTCCACGATCGCGCCCTCGTCGGCCTCCAGTCGGCCGCGGGATACGAAGAGGGAAAGGCACTGCCGGTCAGCTGGTGATCGCGAGCGCGCACCCAGTCCTCTTCTGTACAATCGTCGGCATAATGGACGACCCTCCCAGTTGTAGAACATCGCCCCACTGTCCGCCTCTCTCATCGGAGAGGAACCGCTGATGGACTACATCATGTTGGGCGTGGGGCTTCTGCTCACGGTCGGCACCGGCCTCTTCGTCGCGAGCGAGTTCGCGCTGGTGAACCTCGATCGCGCCGACCTCGAGGCCCGTCAGGCCCGAGGGGAATCGCGACTCTCGCTCACGATCAGCGCCCTCAAGCACACCTCGACGCATCTGTCGGCGGCCCAGCTCGGCATCACGCTGACGACGCTGCTCACGGGCTACACGATGGAACCGGCGCTGTCGAACCTCCTCCGCCCCACCCTCCACGCGTGGAGCATCCCGGAGGCGGCCGTCGCTCCGATCGCGACGATCGTGGCGATGCTGGTGGCCACGGTCCTCTCCATGATCCTCGGCGAGCTCGTCCCCAAGAACTTCGCGCTCGCCCTGCCGCTGGCCACGGCGAAGCTCGTCATCCCCTTCCAGATCGCGTTCACGACCGTGTTCAAGCCCGCCGTCGTGGTGCTCAACGGCAGCGCCAACGGTGTGCTGCGCAGCATGGGGATCGAGCCGAAGGAAGAGCTCTCCGGTGCCCGCAGTGCGGAGGAGCTGTCGTCGCTCGTCCGTCGCTCCGCCAACGCGGGGCTGCTGGAGGCCGACACCGCCTCCCTGCTCGACCGCACGCTGATGTTCTCGCGACTCACCGCGGCCGATGTGATGACCGCCCGCCCGAGCATGCATGCGATCGCGGCGGGCGACTCCGCCGATGACGTCATCCAGCTCGCGCGACGCACCGGTCACAGCCGCTTCCCCGTGTACGACGACGATCTGGACGACATCATGGGCGTCGTCCACCTGAAAGCCGCGATCTCGGTGCCGCGCGAGCGCCGCGCCGAGGTTCCGGTGGGGGCGTTGGCCACGGAGCCCCTGCGCGTACCGGAGACGGCGCACGTCGACGGGCTGATCGCCGAACTCCGCGCCCGCGGCTACCAGCTCGCCGTCGTCGTCGACGAGTACGGCGGCACCGCCGGCCTCGTGACCTTGGAGGACCTCGTGGAGGAGCTCGTCGGCGAGGTTTCGGACGAGCATGACCGCACGAGGGCCGGCGTGATCCGCAACCGCGAGGGGATCACTTTCCCCGGTGAGCTGCGACCGGACGAGCTCCGCCGTCGTGCGGGCGTCGAGGTGCCGGAGGGTGACGTGTACGACACCGTCGGAGGGTATGTGATGAGCGTGCTCGAGCGGGTCCCCACGGTCGGTGACGAGGTATCGCTCGACAGCGGGACGCTCCAGGTCGTCCGGATGGACGGCCGTCGTGTCGATCGCGTCCGCTATGTCCCGAGTCCGCTCGAGGGCGAAGAGGAGGCCACCCGATGAACGATTGGGGAGGACTCGCCTGGCTCGTCGTGCTCCTGGTCGCGAACGCTTTCTTCGTCGGCGGCGAGTTCGCGGTGATCTCGGCCCGTCGGTCGCAGATCGAGCCGCGCGCCGATCAGGGGTCGCGTGCGGCCAAGACCGCGCTGTACGCGATGGAGCACGCGACTCTCATGCTCGCGACGTCGCAGCTCGGCATCACCATCTGCTCGCTGCTCATCCTGAACGTGTCCGAGCCGGCGATCCACCACCTGCTCGCGGTGCCGCTGCATGCACTGGGCTGGCCGGACGGTGCCGTCGACGCGGTCTCGTTCGCGATCGCGCTGCTCATCGTCTCGTTCCTGCACGTCGTGTTCGGCGAGATGGTGCCGAAGAACCTGGCGTTCTCGGTGCCGGATCGCGCCGTGCTGATCCTGGCCCCGCCCCTCGTGTGGGTGTCGAAGGTGTTCATGCCGGTGATCTGGCTGCTCAACGCGGCGGCGAACGGCGTGCTGCGTCTGTTCCGCGTGGAGCCGAAGAACGAGGCCGCTTCGACGTTCACGCTCGATGAGGTCGCGACCATCGTGAGCCAGTCGCGCCGTGAGGGCGTGCTGATGGACACGGCGGGGACGGTCGCCGCAGCGGTCGAGTTCACCGACAAGAAGGCGCGGGATGTCGCCGTGCCGCTGGGCGACCTGGTGACGCTGCCGCAGTCGACCACACCGGACGACATCGAGAAGGCGGTCGCACGGTACGGCTTCTCGCGCTACGTGATCGTCGACGACGAATCCGTGCCGATCGGGTACGTGCACCTGAAGGACATCCTTCGCGCGTCCGAGGGGCCGGATGCGGAGGCCAAGATGATCGAGCCGCTCCCTGCCAAGCGCATCCACCACATGGTGCCGGTGCAGGAGGACACGGACCTCGAGGACGCCCTCGCGGTCATGCGCCGCGCGGGGCGTCACCTGGCCAAGGTGCGCGATTCCCAGGGGAACACGACCGCAGTGCTCTTCCTGGAGGACATCCTGGAAGAACTGGTCGGCGAGGTGCAGGACGCGACTCGTCGCATCCGCGGCCGTTGAACCACCGCACGCTGCTCCATCCCGAGAAACGAAGGCCGCCGAATCCTCAGGGAGTCGGCGGCCTTCGTCGCGTGGATCGTGCGCTCAGCGCCAGCGCGCGCGTTCGTACTGGGGCGGCCAGGCGATCTCGGTGCCGAGCTCGTGCGCGGCACGGAGCGCGAAGTGCGGGTCGCGCAGCCACTCGCGCCCGGCGAAGATCGCGTCGGCCGCGCCGTCGACGAGCACCTGCTCGGCCTGCGCGGCTGCGGTGATCAGCCCGACCGCCGAGACCGGGATGCGTCCGCCCTGGCGCACGGTCTCGGCGAGGGGGACCTGGTAGCCGGGGAACACGCTGATCTGCTGATGCGCGACCAGGCCGCCGCTGGAGACGTCGATCAGGTCGGCGCCGTGCTGCGACGCCCACTCGCCGACGACGGCCGCCTCCTCGGGCGTGAACCCGCCGTCCGCGTGGTCGGTGGCGGAGATGCGGACGAACACCGGTACCTCGTCGCCGGCGACCCCGCGGACGGAGTCCAGGACGCGCAGCAGCAGCCGGGCGCGGTTCTCCAGGGAGCCGCCGTACTCGTCGTCTCGCAGGTTCGACAGCGGGGAGAGGAACTGGTGCAGGAGATAGCCATGCGCGCCGTGGAGTTCGAGGACGTCGAAGCCGGCATCGAGCGCCCGCCGTGCAGACGCGGCGAAGGCCTCGACCACGCGGTCGATCCCTGCGAGGTCGAGGGCGACCGGCTCGTCGAAGCCGTCGAAGGCGATCGCCGACGGGGCCGTCGTCGTCCAGCCCCCGTCGGCCGACGGCACCGAGCCCCGCGCCGGAGCCCAGGGCCACCACGTCGACGCCTTGCGTCCTGCGTGGGCGAGCTGGATGCCGGCGTGCGCCCCTCGGTCGTGGATCGCCTGCACGACGGGCGCGAGGGCATCGCGTTGCTCATCGTTCCAGAGCCCGACGTCGCGCGGAGAGATCCGCCCCTCCGGGACCACTGCTGTCGCCTCCGCGATAACGAGGCCCGCGCCTCCGGAGGCGAACTGCGCGAGGTGGGCGTGGTGCCACTCCTGCACGACGCCGTCGACGGCGCTGTACATGCACATCGGCGACACCCACAGACGGTTGCGGACGGTGACGGAACGGATGCGGAGAGGGGAGAAGAGAAGACTCACCGTTCGACGCTACCTCTGCGCGGGTGCACCGCGGGCCGCCGCACTAACGTGGAGTCATGTTCCAGGTGCGGGAGTGGACACGCGGCGACACGGTGCGGTGGTTCCGTGCCCCGACCGCCGAGGACGACAAGTACGCCCGCGGGGTCGTGGCTCTGCGCACCGGATCGACAACGTATCCGGGTGCCGCCGTGCTCGGTGTGGAAGCGGCGTGGCGCGCGGGAGCGGGATTCGTGCGGTTCGTCGGCGCGGAGCGGGTCGCCGACGCGGTGCTCGCGCGACGACCGGAGACCGTCACCGGGGCGGATGTCGGACGTTCGCGCGTCGACGCCTGGGTGATCGGCTCCGGCACCGATCCGATGCACCGCAGCGAGGAGGAGACGGCCGCGCTCCGGGAGATCCTCGCCGCCACGGCTCCGGTCGTCATCGATGCCGGGGCGCTGGATCTCGCTCCCGATGCGCGGGCGCCTTTCCTGGTGACGCCGCACGCACGGGAGTTCTCCCGGTTGCAGGAACGTCTGCGCGTCACGCCGGGCGAGGACGATCGGGCGGAGGCGGCTCGCCGGGTCGCCGCGGAGATCGGCGGCGTCGTGCTGCTCAAGGGGGCGCGGACGCTGGTCGCCGCGCCCGACGGAACCGTCATCGCCGTCGAGGCGGGCACGGGGTGGCTGGCGACTGCCGGCACCGGAGACGTGCTCGCAGGCGTTCTCGGTGCGGTGATCGCGGCGAATCCCGAGGCCCCGATCGCCGAGACCGCTGCGGCGGGCGCCTGGCTCCACGGGCATGCCGCGCGGATCGCGGCGGACGTGCTCGATGGTGCGCCCGGGCATCCGATCGTCGCGATGGACGTCGCCGTCGCACTCCCGCACGCGATCGCGGACGTCCTGGCGTGACGCGTATCGCGACGACCAGGGTGCTCCTGCTGTGGTGCGTCTTCCTTCTCGTGCATGTGCTCACCGCCTTGCTGGGCTGGGTGTATCCGAGCCAGCCCATGGGTGACGTCGTCCTCGTCTACGAGCCCTGGGCGTCGTCCGCCCTCGGCGGAGGGCCGATCGTCGGAATCACCGAGACGTGGGTGTATCCGCAGCTCGCCCTCGTGCCGATGCTGCTCGCCGCCGGACTCGCCGCACCGCTCGTCCCGATGCTCGGTGTCTCGAGCGCGTACCTGGTGGGCTGGGCGGTGCTGGTCGTCATCCTGGATGCGATGGCGTTCGGCGTGCTCGTGGGGCGCTCGCCGTCTCATGCCCGACGGGTCGCCGCCTGGTTCTGGTGCGCCGCCCTGCTGCTGCTCGGACCGATCGCGCTGTACCGGATCGATGCCGTCACCGTGCCGATCGCGGTGATCGGCGGCCTCTGGCTGGTCTCGCGGCCGATGGTCGCCGCGGCATTGCTGACCGTCGGCGCGTGGATGAAGATCTGGCCCGGCGCGCTCGTCCTCGCCGCGGTGGTCGCCGTCCGGTCGCGGCTGCGGGTGCTTCTCGCCGCCGTCTTCGTCACCGGCGGGGTCGTCGCCGCGCTATTCCTGCTCGGGGCGGACACGGAGATCCTCGGGTTCTTGACGGAGCAGACCGGCCGTGGGCTGCAGATCGAGGCGGTCGCAGCCACGCCGTTCCTCTGGCTCGCTGTCACGGGAGCGGCTCGCATCGAGTACAGCTTCGAGATCCTGACCTTCCAGATCGCGGCGCCGGGAGTGGATGCGATCGCAGCGGCGTTGACGCCGCTGATGGTGGTCGCCGTTCTCGCGGTCACCGCGATCGGCGCGGTGAAGGCGGTGCGCGGTGCGTCGTTCCCACGGTTGTTCCCGCCGCTGGCGCTCACGCTGGTGACCCTGCTCATCGTCGCCAACAAGGTCGGCTCGCCGCAGTTCCAGACATGGTTGATCGCCCCGCTCATCCTCTGGATCGTGCTCGACCGGGTGAGAGCCCGCGTGCCCGCCGTCATCGTGCTCGCACTGTGCCTGCTCACCTGCCTCGTCTACCCGCTCGGCTATGACGCGCTGCTGCGGGCGGAACCGCTCGCGGTCGCGGTGCTCACCGTACGCAACATCCTTCTCCTCGTCCTGCTCGTCCTCGGTGTGCGCGCCCTCGTGCGCGTGCCCGCCACCCGTCACCGCAAAATCCAGGAGTGAACCCATGCTGATCGCCTTCTCCGTCGCCCCGAGCGGCACCCCCGCTGAGGGAGCAGAACGCACCGACGCCTCCGTGCACGACGCGGTCGCCGCGGCCGTGCGCGTGGTGCGCGAGTCGGGGCTGCCGCACCGCACCACGAGTATGTTCACCGAGATCGAGGGTCCGGATTGGGACACGGTCATGGATGTGGTCAAGCGCGCCACCGAGGCGGTCATGCCGTTCGGCTCGCGGGTCTCGCTCGTGCTCAAGGCCGACATCCGCCCCGGGTACACCGGCGAGCTCGATGCGAAGATCGAGCGTCTGGAGGCGGCGATCGAGGAGACCGGTGACTGATCCTTCCACCCCCGTGCAGATCGAGCTCCGACCGGCGCTGGCCGACGACGTCCTGTGGATCGTGGAGCTCAGGGCGCTCGTCCTCCGGGCCGATCTGGAGCGACTGGGACGCTACGACGACGTGCGCGTCCGGCAGCGTTTCCGCGACGCCTTCGAGCCGACGGAGACCCGCATCGTCGTCGTGGAGGGCACTGATGTCGGCTCGGTCGCCATCCGTCCGGAAGGCGGCTCCCGCTGGCTGGAGCACTTCTATATCGCGACGTCGCATCAGGGTCGCGGTGTCGGCAGTCGCATCCTCGCGATGGTCCTCGACGACCCCGTGCTGTACAGACTCAACGTGCTCCAGGGCAGCCCCGCGCGCAGGCTCTACGCCCGCCACGGCTTCGTCGTCGAGAGCGAGGACGAGGTGGATGTCTTCATGAGGCTCGACCGGACCGGCTCGAGGTTCGAGAACTCCGCCGGCCGCTAAGCTGATGCGGTGAATCCCTCGACTGAATCGAGGGGTGCGGCGAAGCGGGCGCTCCTCTCTCTCGCCATCGGCAGCTTCGGCATCGGCATGACCGAGTTCGTCGTCATGGGTCTGCTGCCGAACATCGCCGCCGACCTGCTGCCGTCCCTGTGGGCGACCAGCCAGGAAGAAGCGCTGAGCCAGGCCGGGTGGCTGATCTCGCTCTACGCCCTGGGCGTGGTCATCGGCGCGCCCACCATCGCCGGCTTCGTCGCACGGTATCCGCGGCACCGCGTGATGATCGTGCTGGCCCTCGCGCTGACCGTGTTCAACGCGCTCACCGTGGTCCTCCCGACGTTCGAGCTCGTCGCCGCCTCGCGGTTCCTCGCGGGACTCCCGCACGGCGCCTACTTCGGCATCGGCGCACTGGTCGCCGCCGACGTCATGGGGCCGGGCAAGCGTGCCAAGGGCGTGGCCTTCATCCTCACCGGTCTGACCGTCGCCAACGTGGTGGGCGTGCCGCTGGGGACGTTCCTCGGACAGCAGTGGGGCTGGCGCGTGGCGTTCGCCGTGGTGGCCCTCGTGTTCGCCCTCGCGACCCTCTGCATCGCCGTGTTCGTCCCCGAGCACCCCGGCGATCCCGGCCGCACGATGCGGCAGGAGCTGCGGGTGTTCCGCATTCCCCAGGTCTGGTTCACGCTGGGTGTGGGTGCGATCGGCTTCGGCGGGTTCTTCGCCGTCTACAGCTACATCGCGCCGCTGGTGACGGAGGTCGCGGGCTCACCGGAGTGGGCGGTGCCGATCGTCCTCGTGCTGATGGGCCTGGGCATGACCGCCGGCAACCTCGTCGGCGGCCACCTCGCCGACATCGACCTGCGGCGCACGCTCCTGCTCGGGCTCGCCTCGATGGGCGTCGTCTTCGCGCTCCTCGCGGTCCTGGCGTTCTGGATCGTGAGCCTGAGCGTGCTGGTGTTCGTGGTCGGATTCGTCTCCTCCGTGCTGAGCCCGACGATCCAGACGCGGCTGATGGATGTGGCGGGTGACAACCAGTCGATCGCGGCGGCGATGAATCACTCGGCGCTGAACATCGGGAACAGCCTCGGCGCGTTCCTCGGCGGCGTCGTCATCGCCGTCGGCTGGGGCTTCACCGCTCCGGCGTGGACCGGGGCCGCACTGGCCGTCGCAGGCCTGCTGATCGCTCTGCTGTCCTACCGGGTCGAGGCGCGTCCACCTGCGGCGGCGGGACTCCCCGCGTCGTAGAGTGACGGGGTGAGCGCGCCAGAGCAGTCCCTGCCCGTCGCCGGCACCGTCGTCTTGCTTCGTGCCGCGGATCCTGGCTTCGAGCTGCTGCTGATCCGTCGCCCGGATCGCGGGTCGTTCGCGGGGGCATGGGTCTTCCCCGGCGGGAAGGTCGAGCCGAGCGATCGCCGCACGGGTGATGCGGAGATCGAGGACGCGCGCCGGGCGGCGGTCCGCGAGACCTTCGAGGAGGTGGGACTCGTGGTCGACTCCCTCGAGGTGCTGTCCGAATGGCATCCGCCGATCGAGGCCCCCACGCGTATCCGCACCTGGTTCTTCCTCGCCGAGGCCCCGGCCGAGGAGCCCTCGCCCGCTGCCGACGAGGTGGCGGAGATCGCGTGGGTGCGACCGGCCGATGCCCTGGCGCGGCACGGCGCGGGAGAGTGGATGCTGTACCCGCCGACGTGGATCACCCTGAACCAGCTCTCCGCGTTCTCCGACGCCGCTTCCGCCCTGTCATCCGGTGGGACGGCGCAGCTGTTCCAGACGCGGGTGCTCGACACGGAGGCGGGCCGTGCCTTCGCATGGGAGCAGGGACGCCTCGAGGCGGGCGAGCTGCCGTGGCGGTTCGTCGCCGAGTGAGCGTCCGCTTCAGGTATCGAGGAGTCGTCGCAGGTTGGAGCCGACGGCATCCGTCTCGATGAGGAAGCCGTCGTGCCCGAAGTCGCTCGTGACCACGACGGCCTCCCCGCCGATCACGTTCGGGATGCTGCGCGCGATGCGCTGCTGTCCGTCGACCGGGAACAGGCGGTCGCTGTCGATGCCGAGGACGAGAGTGGTGGCCGTGACCGCGTGCAATGCCTCTTCGACGCCTCCGCGCCCGCGGCCGACGTCGTGGGAGTTCATGGCTTCGACGAGGGTGATGTAGCTGTTGGCGTCGAAGCGGCGCGTGAACTTGTTGCCGTGGAAGTCGAGGTACGACTCGACCGCGAAGCGTCCGCCGTGGCCGAGGGGCGACACATCCGACTGCCATGACCGCTGGAAGCGCTGGTTGAGCTCGATCGGGCTGCGGTAGTTCAGGAGCGCCATGCGCCGCGCCAGAGCGAGTCCCCGATGCGGACCGTCGCCGTCTCCGAGGTCGTAGTACTCGCCGCCCTGGAACCGCGGATCCATCCGGATCGTCTCGAGCTGCACCGTGTTCAGGGCGATCTGATCGGCTGTCGTCACCGGGGGAGACGACAGGACAGCGAGCCTTCGGACGCGTGCGGGGTGCGTGGCCGCCCATTCCAGGGCGTGCATGCCGCCCATCGAGCCGCCGATGACCGCCGCCCAGGTGTCGATGCCGAGTGCATCCGCGAGGCGCACCTGTGCGTCGACCTGGTCACGGATGGTCAGGTACGGGAAGCGCGAGGCCCATTCGTAGCCGTCCGGAGCGACGCTCGCGGGACCCGTGGAACCCTGGCAGCCGCCGAGCATGTTCGGCGCGATCACGAACCAGCGGTCCGTGTCGAGCGGGGCGCCGGGACCGGTGATGTCCTCCCACCAGCCGACGGTCGGGTGGCCTGCACCCGCGGGGCCGCGAACGTGACTGTCGCCCGTCAGCGCGTGCAGGACCAGGATGGCGTTGTCGCGCGCAGCGTTCAGCTCGCCCCACGACTCGTACGCGATGCGGATGCCGGGAAGCTCCGCACCGCTCTCGGTGGCGAAGGAGCCGAACGCCGCGAAACGCCGTCCTCCGACCGGGTCGCCGTCGCGCCAGGCGCCGGTCGCGGGTGGGCGGGCGCGGAGCAGCCGGACGTCGGCCTCCGTCACGGGTGCCGACGGCACCGTGTCCTCGGAGGTCGTCTGCCAGTCCATGCATCCATTCTCGCCTGGTCGGAGGCCGTGAAGCCGCAGGTTACGACCCGGCGCGGTGCCGATTCCGTCGCCAGGGAGGTCAGCGCACGGTGGTCGTGGTCGCGAGGTGGTCGCTGTTGCCGGCCCGCTGGGTTCCGGAGGAGACCACTTCGAGACCTCGGACGAAGACGTGATCGATCCTGGCGAGGGGGAACGCAGCCGGCCAGGTGAATCCGAGTGTGCCGTCGGTGGGCCTGACCCCGTCGGCTTCCGCACGCAGGGCGGCCAGGCCCGGATCCGTGGACGCCGCGTTGAAGTCGCCGACCGCGACGAGCGCGGACGAGGGATCGGCGGCGACCTGCTCGGCGATGCCGTTCAGCATCGTGTCGCGGTCCTGCTGCTGCCCGGGACGCACGGAGGCTGCGTGCAGGACGTAGAGGGCGACCGGCGCGGTCGGGGCCTGCACCTCGACCCGGAGCGCACGCTTCCATCCGAGGCCGAGCGTGAGCGGTTCGGCGTTCGACAGCGGATAACGACTCCAGACGGCGACGGTGCCCACACCGAACATGTGCGGATACTCGGCGGCGAGGGCGTCCCGTGCCGCGGCGAGGCTGTCGCCGTCGAGCTCGGTGAGGGCGATCACGTCGGCGCCGGTCTGTGCGAGCTCGGAAGCGGATGCCGCGGCTCCGCCGGAGTGCGCCCGGACGTTCTGACTCACGATCGTCAATTCGGATCCGGTTGTCGATCCTGCGGGGAGAGCAGGAAGGGCGGGCGCCATCGCGAGGATCCAGAGGAGCGCGGGAGCAAGGATCACGACGATCACCCGGCGCGCGAGGAACACGGCGGTGAGGAGCATCGCGAGCAGGACGAGCCCGAGCCAGGGGAGGACTGCGGCGATCGCCGTGCCCACGACGCCGGGAATCCAGCTGCACGCCACCAGGATCAGCAGGGCGATGGAGGCGACGGCGAGCCTTCGGGCGTGCGTCGTCGTGGTGCGCCGGATGTGCGGCGGTCGTTGCTCGACGTCGATCATGCGCTCCTCACGGCGGGATCCCATTCTCGACGGAGACGCCTGTGGTTCGGCCGGGTGACGTCTGTGTGCGGACGCGAAGATGCCCCGAACCGTCGGTCCGGGGCATCTCGAGGTGGTGCGTGCGAGTCAGGCCCGAGCAGCCTCCGACACGGCGCGTGCCGCGGCGAGAGCCTGATCGAGGTCGGCCTTGAGGTCGTCGACGTTCTCGATGCCGACGGAGAGGCGCACGAGACCCGGGGTCACACCGGCGGTCAGCTGCTGCTCGGGCGTCAGCTGCGCGTGGGTGGTCGACGCGGGGTGGATGACGAGCGAGCGCACATCGCCGATGTTGGCGAGGTGGCTGAACAGCGACAGGCTGTTCACGAACTCGCGACCGGCCTCGACGCCGCCCTTGAGCTCGAACGACAGCACGGCGCCGACGCCCTTGGGGGCGTACTCGTTCGCCTTGGCGTACCAGGGGGAGGAAGGAAGCCCCGAGTAGTTGACCGTCGCGACGTCGTCGCGGCCGTCGAGCCATTCGGCGATCTCCTGGGCGTTCTGCACGTGTCGCTCGATGCGCAGCGACAGGGTCTCCACGCCCTGGATGAGGTTCCAGGCGCTCTGCGGGGCGATCGCGGAGCCGAGATCGCGGAGCAGCTGCACGCGAGCCTTGATGATGTACGCGAGCGCGTCACCGACGGCTGCTGTGTAGCTCGCCCCGTGGTACGAGGGGTCGGGAACCGTGAGGCCGGGGAACTTGTCGACGTTCTTCGACCACTCGAACTTCCCGCCGTCGATGATGACCCCGCCGATCGTGGTGCCGTGGCCGCCGAGGAACTTCGTGACCGAGTGGACGACGATGTCGGCGCCGAACTCGAACGGACGGATCAGGTAGGGCGTGGCGATCGTGTTGTCGACGATCAGGGGGACGCCCGCCTCGTGTGCGATGTCGGCGACGGCGCGGATGTCGAGGATGTTGATTTGCGGATTGCCGATCGTCTCCGCGAAGAACAGCTTGGTGTTCGGACGGACCGCGCGACGCCATTCTTCGGCGTCGTCCTGGTTCTCGACGAACGTGACCTCGATGCCGAGCTTCGCGAGCGTGTACTTGAAGAGGTTGTAGGTGCCGCCGTAGATCGAGCTTGACGCGACGAAGTGGTCGCCGGCCTGGGCGATGTTAAGGACGGCGAAGGTCGAGGCGGCCTGGCCGCTGGCGAGCACCAGGGCGCCGGTGCCGCCTTCGAGTGCGGCGAGACGCTGCTCGAGCACGTCCTGCGTCGGGTTCTGGATGCGGGTGTAGATGTTGCCGAACTCCGCGAGCGCGAAGAGGTTGGCAGCATGGTCCGCGCTGTCGAACACGTACGACGTGGTCTGGTAGATCGGCGTGGCACGGGCCTTGGTGACAGGGTCGGGGGCAGCGCCCGAGTGGATCTGCTTGGTCTCGAAGCGCCAGGACTCGGGTGCGGACATGTGTTTCCCCCAGGAGTGTTCGGAAGGTCGGGTGGCGGATGCCGTTCCAGCGAGAGTACGGAACTCCGCGCCGTGTCAACAAGGAGCGGGAAATGTGACGTAACACAGCTGAGGCCCGGAATCACGGCGCGGAGAGATCCGCGACAGCCCGTGCGGGACTCTGCAATCCGCTGCGGACATCGTACGGTGGAGGCATGGTGATCAGACGTGCAGTGGTGACAGGTGCGAGCTCGGGGATCGGTGCGGCGACGGTGCGAGCACTCCGCGCCCGCGGTTGGGACGTGATCGGGGTGGCCCGCCGGGAGGACCGGCTCGCCGCGCTCGCCGCGGAGACCGGAGCGTCGGCCATCGCGTGCGATCTGACGGATTCCGCCGCCGTCGAGGCCCTCGTGGCCGAGATCGACAGGTCAGGTCCCGTGCACGCTCTCGTACAGGTGGCCGGAGGAGCCCGCGGCACCGATCGCATCGAGGACGCGTCCGTCGACGACTGGCAGTGGATGTTCGATGCGAACGTGCTGGCGAGCCAGCGTCTCGTCGCCGGTCTGCTGCCGCTGCTGCGTCGCGCCGCCGCCGTAGACGGCCACGCCGACACGGTGTTCGTCACGTCGACGGCTGCGCAGACCGCCTACGCGGGTGGCGCGGGATACAACGCCGCGAAGGCCGCCGAGGGGATGCTGGTGAAGGTTCTTCGCCAGGAGCTCAACGGCGAGCCGATCCGTGTGGTCGAGGTCGCTCCCGGCATGGTCCACACCGAGGAGTTCACGCTCAACCGTCTGGGCGGGGACGCTGTGGCCGCCGAAGCCGTTTACTCGGGAGTCGATGCGCCGCTCGTGGCCGACGATGTCGCTGATGTGATCGCCTACGCCCTGGAGTCGCCGGGGCACGTCAATCTCGACCTCATCACGATGCGCCCGGTCGCGCAGTCGGCACAGCATCTGCTCGCACGCGGACCGCTGCGGGTGCGGTCCATCGACTGACGATGGCACGGACTCTCGCCGAGCTCGCCGAGGACGGACGGATCGACGCGGGGTGGGCGAAGGCGCTGGCACCGGTGCAGGACACGATCACCGCCCTGGGCGAGCGCCTGCGTGCCGAACAGGAGTCGGGGCACGGGTACCTGCCGGCCGGTGAGAACGTGCTCCGGGCGTTCCAGCGACCGCTGTCCGACGTTCGCGTGCTGATCACCGGGCAGGATCCGTACCCCACGCCGGGGCATCCCATCGGCCTCTCGTTCGCGGTCGACCGCGATGTGCGCCCCCTGCCGCGGAGCCTGTCGAACATCTTCAAGGAGCGCGAGAGCGATCTCGGCATCCCACCCGCCCCCCACGGCGACCTCACCGCGTGGAGCGAGCAGGGCGTCCTGCTGCTCAACCGCGTCCTCACCGTCCGACCCGGCGCCGCCGCGTCCCACCGCGGCTGGGGGTGGGAGAAGGTCACCGAGCTCGCGATCCGGACGCTCGTCGCCCGCGAACAGCCTCTGGTGGCGATCCTCTGGGGGAAGGATGCCGCGAACCTGCAGCCGATGCTGGAGTCCACGCCGGTGATCGCCTCGGCGCACCCGTCTCCGCTGTCTGCCAGCCGCGGCTTCTTCGGCTCGCGCCCGTTCTCCCGCGCGAACGCTCTGCTCGAGGAACAGGGCGCCACGGCCGTCGACTGGCGGGTGGAAGGCGAAGCCGCTCCCTCTCTAAGCTGAGCGCATGCAGTTCGAACCGGGGGACCGACGTCGCGTGCTGCCGCGCCATCTGCGACCCGAGATCGCCCCCGAGATCTTCTCCTTCACGATCCGTGCCGCCCGGCCCAACGACCTGCCTCATGTACGGGAGATCTACAACCACTTCGTGAGCAACTCCGCCGTGACACTCGATGAGCGGCGCAGCAGCATTCCGTACTGGCGCGAGAAGTACGCGCTGCTGACCCGCCTGGAGCTGCCCTTCCTCGTCGCGGTGTCGCCGGCGGGGGTGGTGATCGGATACGCGCTCGCGCAGCCGTGGGCAGGCAAGAACGCCTACAAGTACACGGTCGAGGACTCGATCTATCTGGGGCCGGGGGCCGGCGGGAAGGGGCTCGGCGGAGCGCTGTTGCAGACCCTCATCGACGCCTGCGAGCAGATCGGTCTGCGCGAGATGGTCGCTGTCATCAGCGACAGCGGCGCCGAGGCATCGATCCGGCTTCACGAGAAGCTCGGCTTCGTCGAGGCGGGGCGCATGGGCCGCGTCGGGCACAAGTTCGGCCGCGACCTGGGCACCGTCTACATGCGTCGGGTGCTGCGCCCGACAGGGCGACGACGCCGGAGTCTGTTCGGCGGCCGCTGACGGGGCGGCGTGAGCCGTGTCGCGCCGTTTTCAAGGACCGGAAGCGCCGGGAATGACGGGGATCGCCGCGAGGAGCGCCTTCGTATACTCGTGGGTCGGATGCAGCAGCACGTCTGCCGTCGTTCCGCGCTCGACGATCCGGCCGTCCTTCATCACGACGACGGTATCGCACAGGTTCTGCACCACGCCGATGTCGTGCGACACGAGCACCAGGGTGAGGTCGGTGCTCCGGCGCAGCTCGATCAGCAGATCCAGGATCTGCGCGCGAACCGTCACGTCGAGCGCGGAGAGCGGCTCGTCGCCGACCAGGATCCGCGGTCGGTGCACGATCGCCCTCGCGAGCGCGACGCGCTGTCGCTGCCCACCGGAGAACTCGTGCGGGTAGCGGTCGCCCATCTCGGGTTCGAGCCCGACCTGCGCCAGCACCTCGCGAACCCGCTCCCGATGGTCGCCGGGGATGCCCAGCGCCCACAGCGGTTCACGAACGATCTGACCCGCCGTCATGCGCGGGTCGAGGGAGGCGTAGGGGTCCTGGAACACCAACCCGGTCTCGCGGCGCAGCCAGTGCAGGGACCTCGCGGAGGCGGCCGCATCCACCGGCCGCCCGTCGACGGTCACGGTGCCGGTGGTCGGCCTGTCGAGTCCGAGCAGCAGTCGCACCAGCGTCGACTTCCCGGATCCTGATTCCCCGATGATGCCGACGGATGACCCCTCGACGATGTCGAGATCGGTCGGTGCGAGTGCGGTCTGCGTCCGGGAGCGCTCGAAGGTCGAGCGCTTCGGGACGAAGAACTCCCGTCCGAGTCCACGGGCTTCGATCAGAGTCATGCGGCGCCGCCTTCCGGCCGCCAGAGCGTCGCTGTCGCATCGCGCAGCAGACCCTGGGTGATCGGAGAGCTCGGCGCGGTCAGGAGGGTCGACACGGGGGCGGCCTCCACGACCCGCCCGTGCTCGAGCACGACGCCCTCGGTCGCGACCTGCGCGAGGACGGCGAGGTCGTGGGTGATGAAGACGAGCGACATCCCCTCGTCGGCGACGAGGGAGAGCAGCAGCGAGAGGATCTCGGCCTGGATCGTGACGTCGAGCGCGGTCGTCGGCTCGTCGGCGATGAGCAGTCGCGGACGGCAGGCGAGGGCCATCGCGATCGCGACGCGCTGCCGCTGGCCGCCGGACAGCTGATGCGGGTAGCGGTCCACGATGGACTCGGGATCGGGCAGTCGTACCCGCGCCGCCTCCGCGATCGCGCGGGCTCGGGCGTCGCGACGACCGAGCCCTTCGTGGATGCGGATCGACTCCGCGATCTGACGCCCCACGGTGCGGATCGGATTCAGCGCGGTGCGCGGCTCCTGGAACACGATCCCGATGTCATCGCCGCGGAGACCGGCGAGCTCGCGATCGGGCATCCCGATCAGCTCGGTGCCGTTCCACCGGATGCTGCCGCTCGCGGTCGCACCATCGGGGAGAAGACCCAGCACGGCGAGCGCGGTGAGCGACTTGCCCGAGCCGGATTCGCCGATCAGTCCGAGTCGCGCGCCGTCCGCCACCTCGAACGAGATGCCGTCGACGACTCGACGTCCGTCGATCTCGATCACGAGGTCCTGCACGGAGAGACTCATGCGACCACCCCCGGTGTGTGGATCTCTGCGGCGCGGTGACGCAGCGTCGGGTCGGTGGCCTCACGCAGTCCGTCGCCGAGCAGGTTCAGGGCGAGCACCGTGACCGTGATCGTGAGGCCGGGCCAGATCACCGACAGCGGATGCACTCCGATGTAGCGCTGCAGATCGGCGAGCAGCAGCCCCCAGCTGGGCTCGACGACCGAGGCGCCGAACCCGAGGTACGACAGCCCGGCTTCCGCGAGAACGGCAACGGCCATCGACCAGGACAGCTGCACGATGAAGACCGGGGCGACGTTCGGAAGGAGATGGCGCACGAGGCTCTGCGTGGGCGTCAGCCCCGAAGCGCGGGCGGCGAGCACGAAGTCGCTCTGCTGCACCCGGCGCAGTTCCGGGCGGGTGACTCTCGCGATGTTGACCCCGAAGCCGATGCCCACGGCCCAGATCACGACCCACAGCGAGCCACCCCAGACGGAGGAGATCATCATCGCGATCAGCAGCACCGGGAACGCGATCAGGATGTCGACGAGCACCGCGACCGTCTCCCGCATCCATCGTGCGGTGAGTGCTCCCAAGGCTGCGAGGGCGATGCCGACCACGGTGGCCACGACACCGGCACCGACGCTGACGAAGACGGTGGTCCGCGCTCCCGCCATGAGCAGGCTCAGGATGTCGCGGCCGGTGTCGTCGGTGCCGAGGAGGTGCGGCCAGCTCGGCGGAAGCCAGCGGTCGCCGATGTTCGATGACTGCGGGTCGAACGGGGTCCAGAACAGCGACACGAGAGCGGTGACCGCGATCACCGCGACGACGACGATCCCGAAGCGTCCCGTCGGAGTGCCCCAGAGCCTGCTGAGCCAGCGCGGAGTCATGCGGCCTCCCGCTGTCGGGGGTCGATCGCACGGTGCAGCAGGTCGACGAGGAAGCCGACGACGAGGACGAAGCCGGTCAACACGAGAAGCTCGCTCTGCACTTTGATGAGGTCGCGTGTGCCGACGTCGGCGACGAGCATCCGCCCGATGCCGGGAAGGGTGAACAGCTGCTCGATCACGACCGAGCCGACGATGATCCCGGCGACCTGTAGGCCGAGCACGGTGATGATCGACAACCCGACCGCGGGGATGCCGTGCTGGATCAGCGCGCGGGTTCGCGTGAGCCCCTTCGAGGCGGCTGTGCGGACGAAGTCCTGTCCCGCCGCCTGCAGGGTCGCGCTGCGTACGAAGCGCATCAGCATCGCACCCTCGACGATGCCGATCGTCAAGGCGGGGAGGAGCAGGGATTCGATCGCCTTGCCCGGCGTGGACCATCCCGTCCGGGGGAACCCCTGTGGCGGCAGCCATCCCAGCCAGACGGAGAACACGACGATGAGCATCATCCCGGCCCAGACGACGGGGACGGCGGCCAAGGTCTGCGCCCCGACGCTGAGCGCCGTGCCTCCGCGTCGATTGCGCAGGAGGGCTGCGAGGATGCCGAAGGGAACGGCGATGAGCACCGCGATGAGGAGCGCCATGATGCCGAGCGGGACGGTGACCTGCGCCTTGAGGAACAGCTCCTCGCCGACCGATGCACCGGACAGCAGCGAGGTGCCCAGGTCTCCGCGGAAGATCCCGCCGATCCAGTCGGCGTACTGCGCGGGGAGCGGGCGGTTGAGTCCGAGCGATTCCCGCAGGGCGTCGACCTCGGCGGGCGACGCCTGCGTGCCGGCGATGAGCTGGGCGACGTCGCCGGGGAAGACGCGCAGCGTCAGGAATATGAGCACGCTCGACACGAGGAGCCCTGCGATGAGCAGGGCTCCTCGGACGAGCGCATAGCGGATCACGACGGGGTGACCGCTCGCTACTTCTCGGCGGATACGGTGACGCCGGCCAGGTTGATGCGCGAGTTGATCGAGTCCTCCGGGAAGCCCGTGACGATCGGGCTCACGGCCGTGATGGTCTCGCCGTTGTACAGCCAGTCGGCGGCGTGCTCCTCCGACACGATGCGCGCGGCCTGTGCGAGGAGTTCGGCGGACTTGTCCGGGTCGACCTCCTCCAGCGCCTTCGCGTACAGGTCCTGGACTTCGGCGTTGTCGTAGCCGAAGTAGTAGTCGGGGTTCGCGAAGTTGCCGAAGTCGCGCGGCTCGACATGCAGCACGAAGCTGAGGTCGTAGTCGTGGTTCGTGTACACGTCCTCGAGCCAGGCGGCGAACTCGACCGAGTCGACGTCGAGCGTCACGCCGACCTTCGCGAAGTCGGAGATCAGGACCTTCGGAACCGTCGTGCCGTAGAACGAGGGGATCGTGAGCGTCAGCTCCAGGTCCTCCTGGCCGGCTTCGGCGAGCAGGTCCTTGGCCTTCTCCGGATCGTAGGAGATGACGTCGGACAGGTCTTCGTAGCCCGGGTCGAGCTCAGGGATCGGTCCGTACAGGGGAGTACCCGCGCCGACGGCCTCGATGAGCGCCTCGTGGTCGATCGCGAGTCGCAGCGCTTCGCGCACGCGGACGTCGTCCAGGGGAGCCTTCTTGTTGTTGAAGGCCAGCGTGGCCTTGTCGGTCGTGCGCCCCTTGGTGAGGTCGAACTCGCCGGAGTCCTCGAGCTGCGGGGCGAGGTTCGGGTCGACCGCGGTCAGCACGTCGACGTCGCCGGCGATGGCGGCGTTGACGCCCGCGGTGAAGTCGGGGATGTACTGGAACTCGACCTGTGCCACGCCGGCCTTCTCACCCCAGTAGGCGTCGTTGCGGGCGAACGTGATGGTGCTGCCCTTGTTCCAGCGCGTGAGCGTGAACGGGCCGGTGCCGTTCTCCGCCGTCTTGAGATCGGTGGTGTCGCCGGTCTTGAACACGAGACCGGCGGGGCCGGTCAGCGCGAACAGGAAGTTCTGGTTCGGCTCGGAGAGCACGATCTCGACCGTCGTGGCGTCCGGTGCCGTGATCGACGCGACGGCGGCGAACTCGGCGTTGCCCTGCACGGTGGCATCCGTGCGCACCGTCTCGTACGAGGAGACGACGTCGGCGGACGTCAGTGGGGTGCCGTCGTGGAAGACGATCCCGTCCTCGAGGGTGAACGTGTAGGTGAGGCCGTCCGACGAGACCTCGTAGTCCGAGGCGAGGCGGCCCTCGATCTCGTTCTCCTGGGTGCGCGTGACGAGGCCCTCGTAGATGTTGTCGATGAGGATCTGCTCGAGGGCGGCGCCGCTGGTGTGCCGGATGTCGAGGTTGGTCGGCTCGAGGACGAGACCGACATGGAGGGTGGCGTCCGGGTCGGGGGCGCTCGGCGAGTTCGACGGCTCCTGGTCGGGAGCGCCGGAGCAGGCGCTGAGGATCACGGCGGTGGCCGCGAGCGCGGATATCAGCGCGAGACGTCGGGTACGTCGGAACATGGGCGTTTCCTCTCGGTGCGGCAGGTGCTGTGTGCCGTTGGATCGAGCCTAGAGATGCGTGGCGGGGTGCGGGTCGGGTGTGGCACGGAACGTCATATTCCGCGAGCCGGCGAGGTCGAGTCGATGAGTGCGGCCAGCGGCACGGGCGCTGTCTCCTGCACGTTGTGCGTCGCGTCGAGGACGACCAGCCGGGCTGCGGGCACGCGGCGCTGCAGTTCGTCGGCATCCGTCTCGCTGACGAAACCGCGTGCGGCTCGAACCAGGGTGACGGGGGCGCGCACCCCCGCCAGGTCGTCCCATCCGGTCTCGTGCAGGACGGACGGGGCCGCCGCCGAGCCGGGGTCGTGAGCGGCGAGCGCCTGAGCGGCGAGATGCGCGAAGTGGTGCTTCCATTCCACGCGCCCGTCCGCGCGCACGCGCGTGTTGAGGAAGACGCCGCGCTCGGTCTCCGGGCGCGTGCCGCCGAAGCCGAGCGACATGGCCTTGTCGACGAGTTCATCGCGGGAGGCGAAGTCCGTCGGCCCCGCATAGAACTCGCGCAGCGCGGCCGGGCCCGCCGTCACGTCGATGCCGGGCGTGATGTCGACGATGATGAGCTCGGACACGAGGTCGGGTCGAGAGGCAGCGAGAGCGGCACCGGTGAGCCCGCCGAGGGACTGGCCGACGACGATCTGAGGCTGCGTCGCCCAGGCGTCGAGCGCTGCCGCGACATCGCCGGCGAGGGTACGGGGCGTGTAGTCGACGTCGTCGCGCCAGGCGGAGTCGCCGTGTCCCGCGAGATCGATCGCGAGCAGAGGCTGCTGCAGCGCCAGGGCGGTCGTGTCCCAGGTGTGCGCGTTCAGGCCGGCGCCGTGCAGCAGGGTGACCCGGGGGGCATCGGTTCCGAATCGGAGTGCGCTCAGGGTGCGCCCATCCGCGAGGGGGAGTGTGAGGCGCTCCACTTGGGGGAGCGGGACGCCGAGCGCATCGGCCTGTGCGGGAAGATAGCTGAACTCGCTGATGTCGATCGCCACGTCCATATTCTGCGCCCTCATCGCGACGCGAGAGAAATGCGCGAGCGTAACGACAGGTATTACGCCGTAACAAGTGAACATAATGCGAGCTTTTCGAGAGCATCGCTGGTCTATCTGCATTTCGGCGGCGGGGTTGCTCTCCGGGCTACTCGGGGGCGGGGCGAATATCATGGAGACATGAGCGAGACGCGTGTGCACCTGTCCAAGACCGAGCCTGCCGCCTACCAGGCGCTCGACGCATTCTCGAAGACGGTCGGGCAGATCTGCGCAGCGAACGGCATCGACGATCGGCTCAAAGAGATCGTCATGATTCACTGCTCCCAGCTGAACGGATGCGCGTACTGCGCCCGCATCCACGTCGACCGAGCCGTCGCCGCCGGTATCGACACCGACACGCTCACGCAGATCCCCACCTGGCGGGAGAGCGGGGTCTTCAGTGAGCGGGAGCGCGCGGCGCTCGAGCTCGCAGAGGCTTTCACGTTCATCGCCGAGGACGGCATCTCCGACGAGGTGTACGACCTCGTCGGCGGGGTGTTCACCGAGAAGGAGTACGCCGCACTGAGCTGGGCGTGCGTCTCCATCAACGCGTTCAACCGGATCGTGATCGCCGGCCGGTACCCCGTGCCCGCTCGGGCACCGCAGGCGCAGGCATGACGATCCTCGACGTCGGCGGCGTCTCGAACGTCCGCGACGTCGGTGGCATCCCGGCTGCGGGCGGCCGCATCCGCTCCGGTGTCCTGCTGCGGTCGGGGCAGCTCTCCGGTGCGACGACGGACGGGATCGCGATGCTGCGCGCGAGTGTGCAGCACATCGTCGACCTTCGCGACGGTGAGGAGGTCGCGGCGGAGCCCTCTGAGATCGAAGGCCCCGACACCACGCACCTCCCTCTGTTCCTGGGCTCGGTTCGGTCGTTCTTCGAGGCGGACACCAGCCTCGACGAGCTCTACCTTCACCTGCTCGAGGAGAGCGGGGAGCGGCTGGTCGACGCCATCCGCGTCATCGCAGCGGGGGAGCGCACTCTCGTGCATTGCACGGTCGGCAAAGATCGGACCGGCGTGACCATCGCGCTCGCGCTGTCTGCGGTGGGCGCCGATCGCGAAGCCGTGATCGCCGACTACGCGCTCACCGAGTCGCAGCTGCCCGCGCAGCGATCCCAGCGGGTCGCCGAGTATCTGCGCACGCAGCACCCCGAGGCCGTGCATGCGGTGGCCCTCGCGACGCAGTCGCCGGCGCCCGTCATGCGCCGCCTGCTGGAACAGGTCGATGAGCGCTGGGGTTCGGCCGCCGGATACCTCCGTGCGAAGGGGATGACGGAAGCAGAGCTCACCGCGCTCACTGCCGCGCTCGTCGAGTCGGATTCCTGATCGCCTCGCCGGCGGATATCGCGGTCGGAAGGCAAGGTTAGGCAAGCCTTCACTTGGTGTACGATGGAGTCACCATGGACACCTCGCTCGAGACTCGCAGCACGCGCGCCGAACGTCGCGCGGCACGTCAGCGCGCGCACCACCTGGTGACGGCGGACGAGCAGTCGCTCACCGAGCTCGAGGTCTTCCTGACGACGCTCCCGCTGTGCGCCTCCGGCCGCATCTTCATCGAGGTTCCCGAGATCGCCGACATCGGTGTGATCGAGGCTCCCGGCCGGATGACCGTCACCTGGCTCGCTCGCGAGCAGCGTTCCGGTGTCCCGGGAAGCGGCCGTGCGTGCGCGCCGGGCCAGGCTCTGGCGCGGGCGACCTGTGCATGGGCCGACGAGATGATGTGCGACGACGAGATCGAGACCCGCGTCACCCTTCTCGGGGGCTACCTGGGCACGGCGGACATCGTCGAGCATCTGACCGGCTCGCTGGACGTCTCGCCCGCTCTCATCCGCACGCCGGAGCGTTTCGGTCTGCTGCCGATCGACCTCTGATTTCTCAGCGAGGGCGGCGCACGTAGTTGCCGTCTTCCAGTCCGGCCTCGATCTCGAAGCGGTTGCGCAGCGGATCGCGTCCTGCGAACAGGTAAAGCACCGGCATCAGAAAGCCGTAGCGGAGCCACTGCGCCTTGTGCACGGCCTCATGGCGGAGCACGGCGTCGGTGGGGCGCGTGTCACCGGTCAGGAAGCAGCCGCCGACGCACACGCCGCCGCGATTGAAGGTCCACTTCGGCATGCCCTGGAAGATCCAGAGCCCCGCTCGTCGTTCGACCTCTCCCGTGCTCCACAGAGAGCCCCAGACCCAGCCCACCGCGGTGCCCCAGGCGTAGCCGAGGCGACTGATCGGGGACCGCAGCAGGACGGAGGGGAGGCGGCGGTCGAAACGCCGCCCGCGGGCGAGAGCTTCCTCGGCGGCAGGACGCCACTCGTGTGCGCCGCTCATGCGACTGCTCCGACGAGCCGGAGCAGCGCGCCGAGGTCGTCCACCGCGTCTGCCGGAGATCGCGGTGCGAACCCGGCGATCGTCGCCCCTGCCAGCGGTACCTCGGAGCGCAGTGCGCGGATGGCGGTGCTCAGGGCAGCAGGGGACAGGCCGAACGGCACCGATGAGGACACCCCGGCGAAGTCGGAGGGATCGAGCACGTCCACGTCGATGTGCACCCAGACGCGTGACGCTCCGGTCGCGCGCACCGCCTCGAGCAGCGCATCGGGGCGCTCGAGGTCGGTAACCGAGAGATTGGTGAGCGGGTCGAGCTGTGCGACCTCGGCGTCGTCGAGGTTGCGGACGCCGACGGTGATCACCCGGTTCGAAGGGAGGGCGGGGGAGAGCACGAGCTGTTCCTCGCCTTCGCCGAGCAGTGCACGAAGCGCCATTCCGGAGAACGCACCGGACGGCGAGGTCTCCGGGGTGTGCATGTCGGCGTGCGCATCGCACCACACCACGGCGAGATCAGCCGTGCCGCCCGGAAGCGCATCGAGCGCGGCGACGGTGACACTGCAGTCGCCCCCGATCACGACCGTGCCGGTGTCGATGTGCCCGTGCACGAGCTCGCGCGTCTGCAGCAATGCGCTCAGCCGTCGTACCCCGGTTCCCAGCGACTCACCCGCCTCGACCGGGACGTCCAGCACGGTGGTGGCGGCACGCGGCAGATCTCCGGCGATCGCCGAGGCGCCGTCGACGAGGAGCATCGCGCGCGGCGCGGGAGAGCCCTGCCACTGCGGGATGACGAGGAATCGCACCATGGGTGCCTCCGAAACAGAAGCGCGGATGCTCCGGGCGCGCAGCCCGGAGCATCCGCTGGTCGTGTCAGTTGCCTTCGATGGCCTGACGGGGAGCGCTGCCGCCGGCCTTGAGCTCGGCGAGTCGTGCCTCGACCTCGGTCAGCTCGCCGAGGTCTTCCAGGCTCTCGAACTGCGCATCGAGGCTCGATGCCGCGAGCTCGATCTTGCCCTGAGCGATGGCCTCCTGGCGACGCACCTTGTCTTCGAAACGACCCAGCTCGCTGGTGGGGTCGAGCACGTTGATCGAGCCGACCGCGTCCTGGACCTTGGTCTGCGCCTCGGCGACCTTGGCGCGCGCGAGGAGCTCGCTGCGCTTGTTCTTGAGCTCGACGAGCTTGTCCTTCATGCCGTTGAGGCCGCTCTTGAGCTTGTCGACGATCTCGGTCTGGGCGGCGATCTGCGGCTCTGCGCCGGTCGCCTCGCGCTCGGCGCTGATCTGGCGCTGGAGGGCGATCTTGGCGAGGTTGTCGAACTTGTCGGCATCCGTGACGTCGCCGCTCTTGCGCATCTCATCGGCCTTGCGGCTGGCGGCGAGTGCCTTGTTGCCCCACTCGGTCGCCGCCTGGACGTCTTCCTCGTGGTCGCGCTCGAGGAGTCGCAGGTTGCCGATGGTCTCGGCGATCGCGGACTCGGCGTCGGCGATGCTGTTCGTGTAGTCGCGAACGAGCTGGTCGATCATCTTCTGCGGGTCTTCCGCGGAGTCCAGGAGGGAGTTGATGTTCGCGCGGACGAGGGTCGAGATACGTCCGAAGATGGACTGCTTGGTCATGCGTGGTTCCTTTCAGAGGGCGTCTTCGAGAGCTTGGCGTAAATGTCTGTGGAGCGGATCAGAAGCGTCTACCTCCCGATCGGCCGCTACGGCCGCCGCCGCGGGAGCCCCCGCCGCCGCCGAAGCCCGAGCTGCGGAATCCGCCGCCGCCGGAAGAACGCCAGCCGCTGCTGCCGCTGCGCCGCGATGAGCTGCCGCCCCCGCCACCGCCGGCGAGCAGTCCGCCGATGATTCCGCCGAGGATGTCCCCGCCGAGCCCGGAACCACCCGACGACGAGCCGGAACCGCCGAAGGGGCCGCCCCAGCCGCCCTGCTCGTAGCCGGGAGAGTTGTACGCCTGGACATCGGATTGCGCGGCGGAGGTCGCCTGGCCCGCGAGAGCGAGAGAGCGATTCGCCTCCGCCAACGCGGCGTCCGGGTCGGAGGCGCGCAGGTTCAGTGCCTGGGTCAGGCTCGCCTCTGCATTGGCGAGACGCGTCCTGGCGGTGGAGCCGACCGTGCCGCGTCGGGTCTCGATGAACTCGCGGGCCGCGCGGATCTCGGAGTTCGCCTGCGCGAGAGTCTGCTCCAGCATCTGCTGGACGCGACGCGATCGTTCCACGCTCTCGCGCCCCTGGGCTATCGCGGCATCGATCTGGGCGTTCGCCGCCGTGAGCGCCTCGAGCACGCGCTGCGGGTTCCGAGCGGAGCTCGCGAGGTCGGCCTGCGCGAGTTGGAGCTGCTGAGCGGTCGCGGAGGCAGCGGCCGCGATGGTGCCGCTCGTGTCCGGCAGCTGCTGCGCGGCCGCGAGATCTGCCTGCAGTTCGGCGACGAGCGCCTGGGACTGGGTCTCGATCGCCGACAACTCTGCGCCGAGGGTCGTCACCGCCTGGGCGAGCTGGGCCGCCTGCGCCACCGACTGTTCGGCCGTGCGGATCGCGAACGCGGCCTCTCCGGACCGACCTGCGACGATCGCCTGCGCTGCGGCCTCGATCGAGCGGTCGGCGAGGTCGGCGCGCTCCTGTGCCTGCGCCGGGTTGTCAGCGACCGTGCTGAGCGCCGCGGCGTCGTAGACGCTGGAGAGCCGGGTCAGAGCCGGCGCAGCTGATGCGAGGACGGGAGTGAGGGCCGCACGTTCGGCGCGGACCCGCTCGAGTTCCTGCGGGGCGTTCTGCTCGAGCTTGCGGAGTGCGTCGAAGGCCTCGGTGTTGTCATCGAGCACGTCGTCGATCTCGTCCGCGATCCGGATGATGCGGATGTGCCAGGCCCGGCGGTCGTGGATCGTGTCCTCGATCTCGTCGTCGAGCTTCTGCTTCAGGTCGAAGGCCTCGGCGATCTTCGCCTTCGCCACCTCGACGGCACGCGTGAACTCTTCGGTCGCTCCTTCACCGAACTGGGCGACGGCGAAGCCGAGCTCCTCCTTGCTGGAGGTGATCGCGTCGTCTGCCTGCACGAGCGCGAGTCCGGCCTGCGTCTCGACCTGCTGATCGGTGAGGGTGGAGAACGGATCGGCCGGGTCGGGCTTCTCGGGCATCGCGCCGCGCCTGCGGATCTCGGCGTTGCGGCGGGAGCGACGCACGAGGACCACGACGAGCCAGATGAGCAGACCTGCTGCAATGACGGCCACGACGATCAGTCCGATGCGGAGGGCCCCGGCACCGCCGTCGCCCTGGATCTCATCGGCTGCGAGCGTGATGGCCCCCACCCAGTCCCCGTCGGCGGCGAAGGGGACCATCTTGTCTTCGATGCTGTCGATCTGGCTGAAGCTGAGCGGGCCGTCGGAGGCTGCGGAGATGTAGAAGCTGCGCCCGTCGACGGCGATCGCCAGAAGGTACTGCTGCGATCCGAGGTTGTTCTCCTGTGCGACGGTGTCGGCCCACTCGGCGTTGTCGCTGGGGTTGGTGAAGTCGTCGACCAGCACGACGAACAGGTCGGCGCTCGAGTTGTCGGTCAGCTCCTGCAGCCGCGCTTCGACGGTCGCCTCGTCGTCGGTGCTCAGGACCTGCGCCTGATCGGTGACGTACCCGGCGTCGAGCGTGAGCGGATCGGTGGCGGATGCCGCGGAGGCGGAGAGGGCTCCTGCGGTCGCGGCCAGCAGGAGTGCGGCCAGCGCCAGCCACCGTTTCGTCATCGTCTTCCCTCCGACCGGCAGCCGAGCCCCATGTCATGAGTCTATGCACAGAGCCCGACACGCGACAGCACTCGACGCGGGTTCACCGTTCGCCCTCAGCGGAGACACATACGCTGGGAGGCATGGACGACATGTACGGCTCGGACGTGCTGGCTGCCGGCTGGCGCGATCGCGGAGCAAAGCAGGTGCCGCAGGTCGCGGCGGAGAACGATCTCGTCGTCGAGGTCGCCGACGACGGCTTCTGCGGTGCGGTCACCCGCGTGCAGGGCGGGACCGTGGAACTCGAGGACCGCCTCGGACGTCGCCGTCTCTTTCCGCTCGGCGGCGGATTCCTCATCGACGGTTCGCCGGTTCGGCTCGTCGTCCCGGCGGCGAAGACACAGGGTCCGCGGCGCACCGCATCCGGATCCTTCGTCGTCGCCGATCAGCGGGCCCGCATCGCCCTGCCGAGTCGCATCCTCGTCGAGGGCAAGCACGATGCCGAGCTGGTCGAGAAGGTCTGGGGAGCCGATCTGCGCGTCGAGGGCGTGGTGGTCGAGTTCCTCCAGGGCGTCGACATGCTCGATGAGCTGCTCGCCGCGGAACCGCCGAGTGCCACGCGCCGCTACGGCGTGCTGGTGGACCACCTCGTACCGGGATCGAAGGAGTCGCGGATCGCGGAGGCCGTCGAGCGCGGGCCGCACGGGCGTCATCTCCGTATCGTCGGCCATCCCTTCGTCGACGTGTGGCAGTGCGTCACGCCGCGTGCGCTCGGCATTCCGAAGTGGCCCGAGATCCCGCGTGGCACCGACTGGAAGACCGGGATCTGCCGGGCGTTCGGGTGGCCCCACGAGACGCAGGCCGATACCGGTCGCACCTGGCAGTACATCCTCTCCAAGGTCACGACCTACCGGGATCTCGAGCCCGCCCTGCTCGGGCGCGTGGAAGAGCTCATCGATTTCGTCACGACTCCCGCGGCCTGACGCGACATCGTCCGGCGGCGCCGGAGAGCGGCGGCGCCGACGGCTACCCTGGAATCATGCCCGAACCCCGTACCTTCCGAGACGAGCCGGTCTCGTTCGTGCGTCGCAGCGGCCGGATGTCCGACGCGCAGGAACGCGCCTTCTCCGAGCTCGGACCGCATTATCTGCTCGATGTCCCGCGGGACGTCGCGTGGACGTCGGTGCATCCCGAGGCCAGACTCGATCCGGCAGCCGAGTTCGGGCGCTCGGCCGACCTCTACGTGGAGATCGGCTCTGGTCAGGGACACGCCATCGTCGCCGCGGCCTCGTCGCGCCCCGAGGACGACTTCCTCGCCGTCGAGGTCTTCCGGGCCGGTCTTGCGCGGACGATGCTCGACGCCGACCGCGAAGGCGCCCGGAACCTCCGGGTGGTCGAAGCCAATGCCCCCGAGGTGCTGTCGTCGTACCTGCCCGAGGGCGCGGTGCGCGAGGCCTGGATCTTCTTCCCCGACCCGTGGCACAAGAAGAAGCACACCAAGCGGCGCCTGGTGCGTCCTGGATTCGGTGACATCGCGGCGAAGGCGCTGCGTGACGGCGGTCTGCTGCGTCTCGCGACCGACTGGGAGGACTACGCGCTCCAGATGCGCGACGTGCTCGACGCGGAACCGCTGTTCGAGCGCGCGTTCGAGGGGGAGTGGGCCGAGCGTTTCGACGGGCGGGTGATGACGGCCTTCGAACGCAAGGGCATCGCGAAGGGACGCGACATCCGCGACCTCGTCTACCGGCGCAGGACCCGCGCGTGACGGACGTGCGGCGCGACACCACGCTGCGGCTGGGTTTCATGCCGGCGCTGCTCGTGTGCGCGGCCGCGCCTGCGTTCTTCGTGCTGGAGATCCCGTGGCTGGGCTGGCTGCTGCTCGCGCTGGGGATCGGCGCCGCCTGGCTGATCGAGCGGATGCGGCCGGTGGAAGCGCCGATGGTGACCGTCGGGGCGAGGCAGGAGAGTGCCGCAGTGGTCGGCGCGCCCCGACCCCCGTCGCTCACGAGGGACCTCTCCCTGATCGCCGTCGGGCTGCTGATCGTGAGCATCATCCCGTTGGCGGCCGAGCTCGACAACCTCGCCATGTTGCGATTCACCCTCGCGCTGGGCGGCGCGGTCGCGGTGCCGTACGTCATCTCCCGATTCGCCTTCCGCGATCGCGCGATCAGCTTCCCGTGGCGCACGCACCGGCGATGGGGGCGGCTGCAGTGGGGCTGGCTCGTGGCGGTGCTGTTCCTCGGCTGGCTGATCCTGCCGTTCTACTTCATCAACAGCGGCGTCTATCAGAACTGGCCGGTGGTGGACACGCCGGAACTGATCGCGCGGCTCTTCATCGGCGTCGGCGCGGTCGGCATCTGGGATGAGCTCTTCTTCATCTGCACCGTGTTCGCGCTGCTGCGCCGTCATTTCCCCGATCTCGTGGCGAACCTCCTGCAGGCGATCGTGTTCGTATCGTTCCTGTGGGAACTGGGCTACCGCGAGTGGGGTCCGCTGCTGACGATCCCGTTCGCGCTGCTGCAGGGCTACATCTTCCTCCGCACTCATTCCCTCGCCTACGTCGTCACCGTGCACCTGCTCTTCGACGCCGTCGTGTTCGCGGTCCTGGTGCACGCGCACAATCCGGGCCTGCTTCCGATCTTCCTCGTCTAGCGTCACTGCCGGAGTCCGGCTTGCTCCGGGACCGCGCGGACGGGAGAATCAGCCCATGCTCATCGTCGGTCTCGTCCTCGCCGCAGCTGCCGCTGCGTTCCACGTCTTCATCTTCGCGCTCGAGTCGCTGAGGTGGACCGACCCGGAGACCAGGAAGATCTTCGGCGTCGCCAGTGAGGCGGACGCCGTCACGATGAAGCAGCTCGCTTTCAACCAGGGCTTCTACAACCTGTTCCTCGCGCTGACGACGCTGCTCGGGGTCGGTCTCGTGATCGTCGGGGCCGCGACCGTCGGGCTGACGCTGGTCTTCGCGGGGACGGGCATGATGCTCGCCGCAGCGCTCGTGCTGGTGCTCTCGGACCGGTCCAAGCTTCGTGCTGCGGCGATGCAGGGCACCCTCCCGCTGCTCGCCGTGATCTGCACCGCGATCGGCGCCGCGATCGGCTGATAGCCCTGGGGTGACATCCGGCCGCTCAGCAGTCACACTCGTTGCATGGCCGACTGGGTGCTGCACGTGGACATGGATCAGTTCATCGCGGCGGTCGAGGTGCTGCGCAGGCCGGAGCTCGCCGGTCTCCCGGTGATCGTCGGCGGTCGTGGCGATCCGACCGAGCGCGCCGTGGTCTCCACGGCCTCCTATGAGGCGCGGGCCTTCGGCATCGGTTCGGGAATGCCGCTGAAGATCGCCGCTCGGAAGGCCCCGGATGACGCCGTCTTCCTGCCGGTCGATCATGAGGCATACGCCGTCGCCTCCGGCGAGGTGATGGCCGCGCTCCGGGCGCTCCCCGAAGTGGTGCTCGAAGTGATCGGATGGGATGAGTGCTTCCTCGGAGTGACGACGGATGATCCGGAGGGCGTGGCGCGGGCGGCGCAAGAGGCGGTGCTGGCGGCGACCGACCTGCATTGCTCGGTCGGCATCGGCGACAACAAGGTGCGAGCGAAGATCGCGACCGAGTTCGGCAAACCCCGCGGGGTGTTCCGGCTCACCGAGGAGAACTGGTTCGCGGTGATGGGAGACAGGCCGACGCGGGACCTCTGGGGCGTCGGATCGAAGGTGCAGAAGCGTCTGGGGAAACACGGCATCGCGACCGTCCGTGAGCTCGCGGCTGCCGATGAGCAGATGCTCATCGCGGAGTTCGGTCCCCGGATGGGCGTCTGGTATCACGAGCTGGGTTCCGGTCACGGGCCGCGTGTGGTCGATGACACGCCCTGGGTGGCTCGCAGTCACAGTCGCGAGACGACGTTTCAGCAGAACCTCACGACGTCCGCCCAGGTGCAGTCCGCCGTCAGGGAGCTCGCCGTGCAGGCCTTCGACGACTGTGCGGCCGAAGGCAGGCCCATCATGCGCGTGCACCTCAAGGTGAGATACGCGCCCTTCGAGACGAGGACGCTCGGACGCAAACTCGCCGGTCCGACCGAGGACCGGGAGGAGTTCATCGAGGAAGCTCTCACTCTCGCAGGCGCTCTCGATCCCGATCGCGAGGTTCGTCTTCTCGGGGTGCGGGCGGAGATGTCGATGCCGGACGACGCGGACGGGCTCGAACGGACACCGGTCCGAGGCCGCATCTGAGTCCGAGCGACCGCGGCGACCACGTGCCGTCGTTCACTCCCGGATGACGGCCGCGACCGCACTCACCTCGATGAGCGCTCCCGGGACGCCCAGCCCGGCCACGAGCGCGGCGGTGACCAGGGGTGGCGCTCCTTCCCGTGCGAGTCTGGAGGCGACCGCGCCGTACGCCGCCCGCAGATCCGCATCCTGGTGGATCAGGACGGTCCAGCTGATCACGTCGTCGAGTCCTGCACCCGCGGATTCCAGAGCGATCCTGGCGTTCTCGACGGCGCGGAGCGACTGCTCGGCGGCATCCGCCGAGACGACCACGCCTTTGTCGTCGACGCCGTTCTGGCCGCCGACGTAGATCGTCGTCGCGCCGGGCGGCACGACGGCGACGTGACTGAATGCGGGACTGACGACCAGTCCCTCGGGCTGAGCGAGTGTGATCTCCATGCCCACACTCTGCACCTGGTCGGGGACATCGGGAAGGCCCTCCCGGGAGGCGTCCGCTCAGAAACGGAGCAGTACCTTGCCGACGCGTCCGGGGGTGCCGCTCGCCTGCACGGCCGCCCGGATGTCGTCGGCGTCGAACACGCCGGCGACAGGCAGGGTCAGCGTGCCGTCGGAGAGACGCTGGAAGAGCTCTCCGAACAGTGAGCCGCGCGTGGCCGAGTCCAGCTGGGGGATCACCTTGCTGCCCCAGAAGCCCCTCACGGTGGCCTGCTTGAAGATCACGTCCGAGGACGCGATCTCCATGGTCGGGGAGTCCATCGCGCCGAAGGCGACCAGGGTCCCTCCTTCCGAGAGGAGGGAGAGCACCTGCCCGGCGGCCGGGCCTCCCACCGAGTCCACGCCGGCGACGATCGGCGCGCCCCCGGTGAGGGCCGCGACCTGGTCCTGCCAGTCATCCTGGTCGGTGGCGACGACGTTGTCGATGCCCTGTTCACGGAGCTCTTCGACTCCCGCGGTCCGGCGTACCAGGCCGACGACGTTCACGCCACGCGCGTTGCCGAGCTGTGCGAGCATCCGCCCGACGGCTCCGTTGGCCGCGTTCTGCACGATCCACGCGCCTTCACCCACGCCGAGGAAGTCCAGCAGGGTGATCGTGCTGAACGGCATCGAGACGAGCTGTGCGGCTGTCTCGTCGGGAAGAGCGTCCGGCACGGGCACGAGCCCGGCGGCATCGGTCACGATGTACTCGGCCCACGCGCCGAACGTGCCGCCGGTGGCGACGCGCTGTCCGACGGCGAGGTGCTCGACGCCGGCACCGAGCTCATCGACGACACCCACTGCTTCCGTTCCGGACGGCGCGGGGAGCTCGGGCTTGAATCCATAGGTGCCGCGGACCGTCCAGAGATCGTGATTGTGGATGGGCGAGAGCACGACGCGCAGACGAACCTGACCCTCGCCGGGATCGGGAAGCGGGCGATCCTCGATGCGGAGCACCTGCTCCGGCTCGCCGAACGTGGGGTGGATGAGTGCGCGCATGGGGTTCCGTTCTGGTTGTTCTCAGTTGCCGGCGTCGGCGCGAGCGATCGCACCGAGTTCAGCGGTCATGTTCTGAAGACGATCGGTGATGTCCTGCAGCTCGGCGATGAGCCGACCGCGCCGATCATCGTCGCGGAGGCCGGCGACCTCGGCGACACGTGTGTGGATCGGAGCGACTTCGGAGCGCAGCTCCTGTCCGCGTTCCGTGAGCCGCACCGTCACGACTCGCTCGTCCGAGGTGCTGCGGGACCTCGCGACGAGGCCTGCCTGCTCGAGGCGGCGGACGAGAGGGGAGAGCGTGCCGGAGTCCAGGCGCATCAGGTCGCCGAGCGAACCCACCGTCTGCTCGCCCTCGAGCCAGAGCGCGGCGAGCACCAGGTACTGCGGATACGTCAGCCCCCACGGTGTGAGAAGCGACCGGTATGCCTGCGTGGTGGCGCGCGCAGCGGAATAGAGGGAGAAGCACACCATCTCGTCGGTCACGGCCATCCGAAGATCATCGCACACAAGTGAATTGTGCACAACCTAAATGGAGTCAGCGAGATCTCCGTACCGAGCCGGCAGCCCCACATGCGGGTCTTTGCAGAACAACCACCCATGCGGGGCGAGATCTGTGGTCGTCGTCCCGCCGCTCGCAGTACGCTCGGGCCAACCGACCACCCGGAGGCAGGTGAGTGCAGTGAGACGACCGTCGTGGCTGTTCAGCACGATCGAGGGCTACCAGCGGAAGTGGATCGTGCGCGACGTTGTCGCCGGTCTTTCCGCCGGCGCCGTGGTGATCCCGCAGGCGATGGCTTACTCGACGATCGCCAATCTGCCCGTTCAGGTCGGCCTCTACACGTGCATTCTGCCGATGGTCGTCTATGCGCTCCTGGGCGGGAGTCGGGCGATGAGCGTCTCGACCACATCGACCATCGCGACTCTGACCGCGACGACTCTCGTATCCGCGGGGGTGGCGGCAGGCGCCGATGATGCGATCGGCTCGCTCATGATGCTGACGCTGCTGGTCGGAGCGGTTCTCCTGCTCGCACGGCTGTGCCGACTCGGCTCGCTCGTCGAGAACATCAGCGGCGCCACAGTCCTCGGACTCAAGATCGGTGTCGGGGCGACGGTGGCCGTGGGGCAGCTGCCGAAACTGCTCGGTGAGAGCTACAACTTCTCCGGCCACGGGTTCTTCCGGTCGCTGGCGGCAGTGGGGGCGGCGTTCGGAAGCGTGAACTGGCCCACAGTGATTCTGTCTGTCGGCTCGATCGCCGTGCTGGTCCTGCTGAAGCGCATCGCCCCCAGGGTCCCCGCGACTCTCATCGTGGTGGCCGGGGGCATCGTCCTCGTCTGGCTCGCAGGCCTCGACCGGCTCGGGGTCAGTCTCATCGCCGAGGTCCCGAGCGGTCTGCCGGTTCCTGGAATCCCTGACTTCGCACAGACGGCTGCGCTCGTTCCCGGGGCTCTCGCGATCGCGGTCATGGCGTTTCTCGAGTCGGCGGCGGTCGCTCGGAGTCTCCGCACCGCGACGGAGCCTCAGATCGACAGCGATCAGGAGCTGCTCGCGACCGGTGCGGCGAACTCGCTCGGAGCGTTTTTCGGAACGATGCCCGCAGCCGGCGGATTCTCCCAAAGCGCGGTGAACCAGAGCGCGGGCGCCCGGTCTCAGGTCGCGACCATCGTCACGGTCGTGCTCGCGGTCCTGGTCGCGCTGTTCCTCGGACCCGTCCTCAGCCTGATGCCGGAGGCCACCCTGGCCGCGATGGTGTTCGTCGCCGTCGCGAGCCTCATCAACATCCCCGAGCTGGTCCGTTGGGCGCGCATCAGCCAGGTGGACTTCTGGATCGCGCTCTCGGTCGCGATCATCGGTCTCACCGCCGGACTGCTCCCGGCGGTCGCGATCGGCGTCGTCGTGACGTTGATCCTGGTGCTGCGTGAGGTGAACGTACCTAAGGTGCGTGAGGTGGGGCGGACGGACGGGGTGCTGGGGATCCGCCTCGAGCGGGGCCTGTACACCGCGAATGCGATGGCGAACGAACGCAGGATCCTCGAGTTGGTCGACGCGGAGCCGGTACCGATCGGAGCGCTCGTGCTCGGCATGAAGCAGCAGGAGGTCATGACGATCACAGTGCTCGACGCCCTCCAGAATCTCGACAGGGAGCTCTCCCAACGTGCGACGACGCTCCACCTGGCGGCGCTCCCGGCGCCGGCGACGGCCGTCGCCGAACGCACCCCGTGGTTCGAGGCGCTCGAATCCGCGGGCCGGGTGCACGCCTCTGTTCGGGAGGGGATGGCGGCCGCCGCCGTCGTTGCCGAGCCTGCGGCCGCGGACGACCGCGTTCACCCGGGTGAACTCGACGACGCGCGCTGACGGCTGAATCCGGGGTGCATAGGCTGGCCCTGAGAACGAGTGACTCACGTCCGTCACCGCGATCGACCAGCGGGGGAGCAGCATGCGAATCGGCATCCGGAGAGTGACGTCGATGAGGCGGCCGGGGTGGATGAGCAGCCCGGACTGACCTGGCAGTGGTCGCGATTCGGCCTCGGACTCCTTTTCGCGCTCCCCGCCATGGTGATCACTCCTTTCGCGCCGACCGTCGGTCTGGCGCTCGCTGTCGGAGTGCTCCCCGCAGCGGCGTTCCGGCTCCCTCCGCGGCGTCGAGGACGCGCGGTCATTCCGCTCATCGGCGGACTCAGCGCTGTCGGTCTGCTCCTCGGATCTCTGCTGGCGACGACTCCCGTCATCGCCGTCGTGGCCTTGTTCGGGATCGCCGTGCTCGCCTGCGTCAACGCGACACGAGGACGTCTGGCACAGCTGGTCCTGATCCTCGTCCTGCCGATGGTGGGCGTCGGACTGAGTTTTCCCTGGTCGCCGGTGGCCGTCGAACTCGGCGCCAGCATGATCGCCGGTTCGCTGTACGCCTGGTCGATCTCGCTCGTCTGGCCGGAGCGTGCGGAACCTCCACCCGCCGCCGCCCCGATCCCGCGCGGACGCGCGATGCTGATCTACGGCATCCTGCTCGGCACCGCCGCCGCTGCCGCTGCGGCGACGGGTTTCCTTCTCGGGGTCGAGCACGTCGGATGGGCGACGGCTGCTGTGCTGCTCGTCATGCGTCCCGTGCGGGGGCAGCTGATCGCTCGCAGCGTGGGGCGCGCCATCTCGGTCCTGATGGGAGCATCCGCGGCCGCCACGTTCGCGCTTCTCGTGCCGGGGGACGCCGTCATCGGGGTCGCGATCGGCCTCGCGGTGGGAGCACTGGGCGCGAGCCAGGAGAGTCGTTGGTACGTCGCTCCTGGGTTCACCACATTCGTCGCGCTGACTCTCATCCTGGTGACGTCGTCGGAGCCTCCGGGCGAGCGATTTCTCGAGCGAACGTTGGAGACCCTTCTCGGCGTCGGTCTGGCGCTGTTCTTCGGGACGGCGGTGCCATCGCTCATCTCGCTCTCAGCGCAGCGTCGCCGGTCGAGGCCGGCGTAGGCGGCCTTCGTCTGAAAAGCGCTTGAGGCGTCGCCTGCCGGGTGCAATACTGCGGAAGGACGGCCGACCTCGCGTCGAGTCCATCGGACCGGGGGGTGCCATGACCGGAGACATCAGCGACGACGACGCGGCGAGGATTCTCGTCCCCGCCGCAGTCGACGACGATGTCGTGCGGCCTCGGCTGCTCGCGCGCCTGACGGCAGCGATGGACGAGCCGTGGACCCTCACCCTCGTGACGGCTCCGGCTGGAGCAGGGAAGACGCGGTTGCTCACCCACTGGGCGCGCGCCGTCGGCTCGGATGCGGACACCGAGGTCGTCTGGGTATCGTTCCAGCGCCATGACACCGATCTCTCGCTGCTCCGCTCGGCGCTCGAGAGCATCGATGACGAACGCCTTGGTGAGAGTCTCGCGAGGGTCCCGATCTGGCCGTCGGCGGACGCGGCGAGATCGCTGGCGCGCGCGCTCCGCGGAACCGACCGCCGGATCGTGATCATCTTCGACGATGTGCACGTCATCGAGACACGGGAACACGCCGACATGCTGTGGACGTTCGTGCAAGCCGTACCCGGCAATGCGCACGTGGTGCTGTCGGGCCGTGGAACCCGGCTGATCCCGGTGGCGCGGCGCCGCATCGCCGGAATCGCGCTGGAGCTCGACAACGGGGATCTCGCCTTCACCCCCGGCGAGGTTCGGGCCTTCTTCCGCGCGAGTGGTCTCCGTGTCTCTCAGGGGGAGATCACCCTGATCCTCCAGCGCACCGAGGGATGGGCGGCGGGGCTGCGCCTGATGGTCCTGGCGGGACAGGAGCATCCGCACACGGCGGACCATCCGCTGCGAGGCGATGCGCCGGCCCTCGTGGACTATTTCCTCGAGGAGGTCTTCGCCGACCTCGATGATGAACTCAGTGCGTTCCTGCTGGAGACCTCGGTCCCCGAGGCGTTCACCCTGGAACTCGCCTACCGATTGTCCGATGGGGCACCGGCCGCCGCGTTCGTCGAGAGGCTGATCCATCTCAACGTCCTGATGGGCCGGCATGGCGACGCGCCGGTCTGGTATCACTACCACCCGCTGCTGCGGGAGTTTCTCCTCGCTCGGCTGAAGGACCGAGGGCACGCCGTCGTCGAGCATGTCGAGAAGACGGCTGCGGAGTGGTTCGCCGAGCAGCACGACGACCTGCCGGCGCTCCGTCATGCGATGCAGAGCTGCGACCCGGTCTGCATCTCTGTGATCCTCCGTCGGTGCGGGATGCAGCTCATCCTCACCGGTCACGCCGACCGCGTGATCGAGGCGATAGGCCGGATGCCGCCGCCGCTGCGGTCCGATCCGGCCGTGCAGATGCTGATCGCGGCGGCCGAACTGGCCCGGGGCGACGCATCCACGGCGGCCGCGGTGCTGGCGACCCTGCGGGATCACGACGGATCAGCGGCAAGCAGGCAGTGGCAGACGGGACTCGACCTGCACACCGCCCTGCGCCGAGGAGGCATCGCCGAAGCTCTCGATCGGCTGGGATCCGCCTTCGATGCGTTCACCGGGGAATCCCAGCTGGACACCTATGCATTCCTTCAGGCCGCGATGGGCGAACTGTATGTCGGGCGTCTCGACCGCGCCGAGCGGTACGCGCGGTCCGCCGCGGATCAGGCTCGCGCCGTCGGCGCCGTCGCGGCCGAGTTGCAGGCGTCAGCGGTCCTGAACACCAGCGCGCTCTTCCGCGGCAGGATGCGCGACGTCCTCGCATCCGGGGCCCGGCTGGACGGACGATGGAGCGAGCTCGGAAACCCCGACGATTCCTTCTACGAGGTGACCAGGGTGTGGCGCCACTGGGTTCCCTACGAGCGTCTGCATTCGGTGGATGCCGAACCGACGTTGCGCGCAGCGGTCTCGATCATCGACGACGGTTCGGAGCCGGCGATCGCGCGCGGTCTGCGCGGCCTGATCGCTCTGCTGAACGCCCCGGATGCCGACGACCCGCATGCTGCGGCGATCACGATGCTCGAGAATCTCGCCCCTCGCGCGGACATGCCGTTGCCGGCGCATTGGTACGCGATGCTGAGCACATTCGCCGTGCACGCGTTCGACCGGCTGGGCGAGCCCAACCTGCGGGACGCGTTCATCGCGGACACCGCGCAGGCTCTCGGCGCCACGGGCGACGTGATCGTCCTTCGAGCGATCGCGGCGTTGCACGACCACCGGCATGCCCTGGCACGAGAGACGCTCGCGCCGGTCCTCGACGGCTCGTCCCCTTGTCTGGTGCCGGCCTCGATGGTGGATGCGTGGCTGGTGGCGTCTGCACTCGATGTCCACGGCGGCGACTCCGATCGGGCGCAGGCCTCGCTGGCGGTCGCGTTGTCTCTGGCCGAGACGGAGGAGCACGTCCGACGTTTCGGGGGCGCCGACCCGGCGGTGATCCGTCTCCTGGGTGCGCGGGCGACCGCTGCGACGCGAACCCGCTTCGCGGACGTCGTCCGAGATCGGCTCGCCGCAGCGGGGATGCTCGTGGGCGAAGAGCTCACCCACCGGGAACGGATCGTGCTGCTGGCATTGAGCCGCAACTCGACGCTGCGTCAGATCGCCCAGCAGGAGTTCATCTCGCCGAACACGGTGAAGACGCACGTGCGGAACATCTACCGCAAGCTCGGCGTCTCCGACCGGGAGAGCGTGACGGCGGCCGCGCACGCGCTCGGGATCGAGTGAACGCGTGCGCGACCGTTGCGGAGCCTGTCGGTCGCACGCCATGGCCGCGGCGAGACGGGCTTCGAGGTCGAGGTCGAGGTCGAGGTCGAGCTCCGTGTCGGCCGCGATGTCGAACACGACCTTCGTGATCTCTCCGCGGGTGAAGTCGGGCGCGGGTCAGAGCAACGCCGCGATTCCCTTCTCGAGTTGGAGTGCTCCGATGACGAGGAGCAGCGCCGCATTGAGGATATGCGTGTTGCCCGCGATCCAGGTCCGGACGCGGTCCAGGAGGGGTTGGGCGGAGTCGCCGCGCACCAGGAGGTAGAACACGGGAACGGCGATGGGCAGGGTGCCGACGGAGACGAACGCGGCGGCGACCCAGAACCCGGCGGTGGTGTCGACCTCGGACAGAGTGATGTCCAGGGCCGCGATGATCGCGCACGAGGCGTCGACGGGGTTCAGGACGAAGAGGCCGACTCCGAGGAGGAACGTGCGTCCTGGCCGGAACGACTCCACCGAGTGGAGCCACCCGGGTAGTTGCGGCGAGGCGGCCACGACCTCGCGAGGGGTGGAGGCGGCGGCCATCTGCGCGATGTGCACCCGTCCCTTCCGGTACACCCAGACCGCCGCCGCGACGAGGAACAGGCCGATGAGCAGGCGGACCAGCGGCACCCAGAGAGGCGGCTCATTGCGTTCATGGACGGCGAGCAGCGGAAACAGCCAGAGGAAGAGGATCATGAGCCCGGCCAGGCCCACGATCCATCCGAGCAGATACGCGATCCCGTTCGCCCTCGCGTTGCGCGAGAGCAGCACGGCGACGAGAGCCATGATCGCGAGCGGGCTCAGCACCACGCCGAGCGCCACCGGGACGAGCGCCAGGATCAAGTCACTCATGTCCTCGTCCTCTCCTGCTCAGGTCGGCGGCGTTCTAGAAGCTGCCGATGCCCTTGCCGATCATCGATATTCCGATCACGAGCAGCAGGATGGCCATGATGACGGCGTTCTCGGTGGCGAGCCAGCCGCGGAGGGCGTCCAGCGGGGCACGGAGGCGGTCTGCGGCGACGAGGTAGCCCACGACCGGGATGAGCACGGTCGACGATGCGATGAGGGTGTAGACGACGGCCACCAGCACGGTGGAACCGACGGGAAGGGCCGCGCCGCCGATGTCGGTCCCCGCTCCGGCAGCCATGATGAGGTTCTTGGGATTCACCGCAGACAACAGGAATCCGAGCCCGAATGCGACGGGGAACGTGACCGTGTCGATGGCTTGCATCCACTTCGGCAGCGCAGCCTCCTGGCCGCCCTTCGGGCGCTTGCGCCATTGTCCGAACGCGAGCAGGAACAGAAGGAGGCCGAGGACGATCTGCACCACGCCCCGGATGGGGCGGGAGGCGTCAGGATCCTGCTCCGGCAGTATCGACGACAGCAGCGTGAACACGGTGACCGCGGCCACGATCCCGATCACCCAGCCGAGCAGGAACCCGACGCTGGTCACTCGCGCTTTCGGTGAGAGCAGCATGAGAATGGCCGCGATGATGGGGATGGGACTGATCGCCACCCCGAGTGCGAGGGGGAGCACGTCCCCGATGACGGTGCCCATCAACGGCCTTCTTCCTCTGAGTGTGTTTTCTCTGCGGGGGAGGGGGTGAGCTGGCTGATCGCCGCGCGGTTGGTCGCGTAGACCGGTTCCGACGCGAGCAGGCCGAGAGTGGTGAGGCGGTGCAGCGTGTTCGGGCGCACCCTGCTGAAAGCGAGCGACACCGACCGGGCGGCGAGCCACTCCTTGAGCGAGGAGAACGATTCCGCGCCGGTGACGTCGACATCGGTCACCGCCTCCATGTCGACCACGAGGTGGTGGACGGATTCCTCTCCTGCCGAGCGCACAGCCTTCTTGACCGCGGTCGAGAAGACGGCTCCGTTCGCGAAGAACAGCGGCGCCGCGAGTCGGATGACGATCACGCCCGGAGCGGTCATCGTCCCCGCCGGTGCATCTTCGAGCAGCGATTCGCCCGGGTCACCATTGGATTCGAGGACGTCGATGGCCGGATTCGAGGCCCGTTTCGCGAGATTGATGAGCGCGAGCACGAAGGCGACCAGGATGCCGGCGATCGAACCGACGAAGAGGGTGACGAGGAAGCATGTCGCACCGATGAGGAACTCGAACCGATCCTTGCGCCAGAGGTCGACGAAGTCGCGGATTCCGAGCAGCGGGATGATCGCGACTCCCACGATCGCGCCGATGGCGGGAGACGGGATGTCGGCGAGCAGGGCCGTTCCGAACAGGAGCAGCAGCAGGGTGCCGGCGGCGAGGATCAGCGCGGGGAACTGAGTTCGGGAGCCGGCCTGGTCCATCGCGGCGGTGCGGGAAGTGGAAGAGCCGACGGCGAAGCTGCCCTGCGCGCCGGCGGCGAGGTTGGCGATGCCGAATGCGAAGAGGTCGCGGTTCGCGTGGAACGGGTAGCCGTGCTTCTCGGAATAGGAACGTGAGACGAGGAGGCCCTCGGCCGTGGTGACAAGAGTCAGGGCGATCGCAGACGGCACCAGCGCGAGCCAGAGCGACCAGTCGATCATCGGCCACGTCAGCACCGGGGGTCCCGCCGGCACCTCTCCCAGTACGTCGACGCCCCGTTGATCGAGGTGGGTCAGGACGACCACGAGCGTCGTGGCCACCAGGACGATCAGCGCCCACGGAACGGCACGGAGGTAGCGCCGTCCTAGCAGCAGCACGGCGACGGAGCAGACGGAGATCAGGACGGCCCAGCCATTGAGGGTCGTGAAGCCCCCGACGAGGTCTGCCACCTTGCCCGTGAACTCCTTGCCGGAGTCGATCTTGACACCGAGCATCTTCGCGACCTGGCTGACCATGATGTCGAGTGCGAGGCCGCCGACGAACCCGACGAGGATCGGCTTCGAGAGGAAGTTCGCCAGGAAGCCGAGCTTGAACACGGCGAGAAGGATGAACATACCGCCGCAGATGATCGCCTGGGCGAGCGCGAGGGTGGCGTAGTCGGCGCTGCCGGCGGCGGCGAGGCCGCCGATCGAGGAGGCGACGAGCGCGGCGGCCGCCGCATCGGGCGAGGCGACCAGCTGTCGGGAGGATACGACGAGGGCGTAGATGACGGTCGGGACGATCAGCGCGTAGAGCCCCGCTGTGGGCGGGAGTCCGGCGATCTGGGCGTACCCGATGTTCAGAGGGATGGCTATGGCGAGCAGGGTGACCCCGGCGGTCAGCTCGGTGACGAAGTTCCGCTTCGTCAGCCCCGCGAGCGGACGTTGCACGTCGCCTCCCTTCGACAGCACCCCGGACGAGCGCGTTCTCGTCCACGATCCCACCGCTCAGCTTGCGGCGACCACGTCTGCATCGCAACCTCCCCCTGGTGATTTACGGTCGAACGCGGCGCGGACCCGCCGCAGCGGTCAGACGTGGCGGCGGTTCCTTCTCCTGCGTCGACGGCTCCGATCGGCGGGGGCAGGCTCCGGATCGGGCGGAACAGCGGTGCGGTCGCCGGAGATCCAGCGCAACCAGGTCGTGTCGGGGTCGCCCTCGAGGACCAGGGTGCGCGCGAGCAGGGTGAGCGGGATCGAGAGGATCGCCCCGAGCGGTCCGATGATGAACGTCCAGAAGATCACGGAGAAGAAGCTCAGCGTCAGGCTGAGATCCACCGCATCGCTGACGAACTTCGGCTGCACGAGCACCTGCAGGACCACGTTCACCACGCAGTAGACAGCGATCACCCCGAGGAGCAACGGCCAGCCGCCGACGACGAAGGCGAGGATCGCCGGGGGGATGAGGCCGAGGACGAAGCCGATGTTCGGGATGAAGTTGGTGACGAAGGCGAGGATCGCCCACACCACGGGTGCGGGAACGCCCATCCACCACAGGGCGAGACCGTCGATGATGGCGACGATCGCACCGAACGTGGCGTTCACGATGTAGTAGCGACGGATGCCGGTGTTGAGATGCGAGATCCGAGCGATCACGGCGCCCTTCGTGGCACCGAATATCGAGGGAGCCTGTCGGTAGCGGGCAGCATCGACGGCCATGAAGATGATGTACGCGCAGACGAAGAACAGGGCGGTTGCGACACCGAGCACCGTGCTCCCCAGGCTCCGAGCGATGCCGAGCAGCGTCGTGGGATCGAGGACCGATGCCGCAGCACCCGAAGCCTCCTCGTCCAGACCGAGGGACTGGAGCAAGCCGACGAACTCGTCGACCGTGTTCGCCAGGCCGCCCTCCGACACCAGGTCGCCGATCAGCCGTGCGAACTGCGTTCCCGCGAGCCAGAGCAGAGCGCCCATCGCCAAGAGGATCAGGTAGGCGACGACGATGACGGCGGTCGTGCTCGCCCACTGCGGCCAGCCGCGGCGATCGAGGGGGCGGCGCAGCGGTTCGCAGATCACGACGATCACGATCGCGAGAGCGATCGGCCCGAAGAGGTCCCGCACGAAGTAGACGCCCGCCAGCGTGACGGCGCTCGCCGCGAGCACGAGGAGCACCCGCAGGCTGGGGGAGAGCATCCGGTCCGGAGCGCGCTCGGGCGCGGGCGAGGTGGTCACGCGGCCAGCGTAGTCGACGGGACTCGGCTCAGCCCTGATGCGGGAGCTCACGGCGAACCGACGCCGGGACGGGGGATCGCCCGGTGCGGATGAACCGCCGTCGCCTTCGGTGAACGGGAGGCGGAGACTGTGACCATGTCGTCGTCACCACCCCCACAGGACCTCCTCACGGCAGCACGCTCGCACGGGGAGAGGCGGGAGCGAGCCAGGGAGGCCATCGGGCTCCAGATCTCGATCTTCGCTTTCGTGCTCGCGGCACTCATCGCCCTCCTGGTCTTCCGGCTGCATCCGGCGCCCATCTCGGGACCCGACTCGCTCGGGCAGTTCGCGGCGCTGGCCTCCGCGGCCACGGCGATCATCGTCTTCGTCCTGGGACGCATCATCGCAGCCGACCCCGCCCGAGGGCGTCGGCTCGGCGTCGTCGACATCATCGACATCGCCGCCTTCGCGTTCGCTCACGCCATGATCGCGCTGCTCGGATGGACGCTGGCTGCGACGATCATGGAAGCAGGACTGATCGGCGCCGTGGTCTACCCGGTGCCGGTGCTGATGCTCTCCGGGGCGGCGGCCGGGCTGACGGCCTATGTCACGTACTACTCGGCGACCCATCTGGACCTGCAGCTGCTGGCCACGGTACTCGCGCTGTTCCTGGTGCTCGGCGTCCTCGCGAGCATGCTCACCGCGAGCGATCCGCAGTGGTGGAAGGAGAACCTCAGCGCTCTCGGCATGACGGACGACCTCTCGGCGCGCACCTTCAATCTGACGTTGATCGTCGCAGGCATTCTCGTGACGACTCTCGCCCGCTACGCCACCAAGGGAATCCCGACGACGCAGCCGCGTGGGGTGGCATCGGTGCGCACGTGCCTCATCATCGTGGGGATCTTCCTCGCCCTCGTCGGAGTGTTCCCCGTCGATCAGTACTTCGCCCTCCACACCGGGGTCGCGTCGGGCATGGTCGTCGCGTACGGAGTGCTCGTCGTGGCGCTGCGGCGATGGGTGCCGGGCGTATCACGGACATTCCTGCTCCTCGGCTACGTGTTCATCCTGCTGATCCTGCTGCTGGCGGTGTTCTTCGCTGTCGGGTACTACACACTCACCGCGGTCGAGCTGGTGGCGGGGACCGTCGTGTTCACATGGATCATCCTCTTCATCCGCACCGCCGACGCCCTCAAACAGGACGTGGGAGCGCGCACGTCGGAGTGAAGATCATCCGGAGGATGCCCTTGAAGGCGGATCGACAACCCCACTAGTTTTGGTGCCATGTCGCCCCCTGTTCGCTCGACGACGCCGGGACCGACGGTGCGATTCCGACCGCCGGGGCCTCAACCCGGTGCCATCCGTCGCGAGCGGGTGAGCTCCGCGATCGCCGGTGCCGTGGCGCTGGATCCCTTGACCGTCATCAGCGCCCCCAGCGGGTTCGGCAAGACGACGGCTGTGGCTGATTGGGCTTCGGGTCTCGAACAGGTCGCTTGGCTCGCGCTCAGCTCCTTCGACTCCGACCCCACCCGCTTGACACAGGGGATCGTCAACGCGCTCTACGTCGGGGCGGAGCGTGCAGGTCACCCTCTCGCACTCGCCCGCGACCTGGACGATCCGCGGTACGCCTACGAAGAGATCTGCGGAGTGCTGGAGGACGCCGAGAGTCGCGTCCACCTGATCGTCGATGATGCGCAGCGTGCAGGGGAGGACTGGCGCAGGGGGCTCCTCGGGATGCTCGCCGAGCAGGCGCCGGACAGCCTTCGTGTGGTGCTCGTCGGGACGACCCTGCTCGAGGTCACGCTCTCCCGTCATCGAGTGACGCATCCCGCCTCCTTCGTCGGCGCGGAGATCCTCAGCTTCACCGGGGCGGAGGTCAGGCTGCTGCAGGACACGGGGACGAAGGGCCTCGCTGCGGAGACGATCTTCGATGAGACCCAGGGCTGGCCCATCGCCGTACGGCTGATGATGATCGGCGGCGCACGACCGGACTCGCGCGCCCAGAGCGCGTCGAGCTTTCTCGGGAACTACGTGCGAGAGCATGTGCTGGGTGCGCTGCCGCCGGACGTCGCCGACTTCGTCCTCGACGGGAGCGTGTGCGGTGAATTGACGCCCGAGCTCGCCGCCGCGGTCACGGAGCGCGCGGATGCCGGTGATCTGCTCGAGACCTGCGTCCGGCTCGGCCTCTTCCTCGATCGATTCGAAGGTCCGCACGGCATCGTGTATCGCTGGCACGCCTCCTTCGCGAGGCAGTGCGCGGAGATCGTCGGACTGGACGCCGAGCGTGCCGCTGCCTGTCACCGTCGCGCTGCGTCGGCGCTCGAGGCGACCGACCCCACCGCGGCGATCGCGCACTCGCTCCGTGCGGGCGAGTCCGCGGTGGCCAGAGAGATCCTCCTGCGCCATTGGCTCGGACTCGTCGTCGGCGCGAGCGCAGCGGAGGTCGAACGTACGGCGACCGAGATGCTGCGTCGCGACCCGGATGACGCCCAAGTGCTCCTCGTCCGCGCGTGCGCGAGCGATGTGCTGGGCGATCATCGTGTCGCGCGCGAATTGTTCCGGCGTGCGGAGGCGATGATCGCCCGAAGCGACGACGACGCCGGGCCGGCCGTCCTGCAGATCGCGCGGCTGTTCATCGCCGACGAGCGCGCCGACGTCGCGGACGCGAGCGCCAGGGTGCGACAGATGCTGCTCGACGCGGATTCCACCGAACTGGGCGACCGCGCCGCTCTGAACTATCTCCTCGGCTGGACGGAGATACGCCACAGAGGCAATCCGGTGGTGCCGCTCGAGTACTTCTCCGCCGCGGCCCGGGAAGCGCAGAGCTCGGGCGATCGGGAGCTGGCGAAGCGCTCGCTCGGTCATCTCGCCTTCGGGCAGACCTGGGCCGGACGCTTCATGGAAGCGCGTGAGTCGCTCCGTGCCGTGCACGCGGCCGGTGACGTCAGCCTTCCCTGGAGCACGTACGCGGGCGGGAGTGCGGCGTCGGCCGCCGGATACGTCGCATACTGGTCGGGCGAGTCCGAGGAGTCGATCCGGGAGTTCGCGACCGTGATCGCCAACGGCAGCTCCGATCGATCCTTCACGAGTATCGCGCGCATGATGATCGCCTACGCGTCAGCGGAGACGGGCGATGCCGCAGCCTGTCGTCGCGCGGCGATCGGGATTCAGGACATCCCGCTCGAGGTCGTCCACGGTATCTCCTGGCCGGCCTTCCGTGAGTCATCCGTCGCGTTGCTCGAAGAAGTCGTCGGACGGCAGGACCGGGCGATGAGGATCGCCAGGAGGTACGTCCAGTGTCCCGACCTGCCTGTGGTCAACGTCGCGCTCGCCGGAGTGCTTCGTCGAGCCGGAGAGTACGGGCCCGCTCTGGAGATGCTGCGATCGCTGCGCGCGTTCGGCGAGGTCTCTTACGTGAAGTCCGCGACTCTGATCACGGCGGCGGTACTGCGCCGACAGGGCGGGCATCATGACGAGGCGCACGAGCTGTGCGAGGCCGCAGTCGCGGTCGCCTCGGGAGAGAACATCCGCCTGCCGTTCGCCCCACGCGAGACGGCGGTGCGCAAGCTGCTCGGCGAGCACGTGCACTTCGGCACCCAGTTCGAGGACTTCATCGGCCGCTGCCTCGCGAACGATGCGGCGGGGTCGCTCGTGGACTTGCTCTCAGAGCGGGAACGCGACGTCTTCCAACAGCTCCAGACAGCCCGCACGTTGCACGAGATCGCCCGAGAGCTTGCCGTATCGATCAACACGGTGAAGACGCACCAGCGGGCGATCTACCGCAAGCTCGGGGTGTCCTCCCGGCGCGAGGCGGTGCGAACGACGGTGTGATCCGTCCGCGATCGATCCTCAGCGGACGTCGGATTCACCACTGCTGCAGTGCCGAGGCGAGCACCGCGTTCGCGATCGCCGCGGGGATCGGCTGCGTCGCGAGGATGCGGTCCCCATGGCGATCGACATCGCGGGAGAACGTCTCGCCCCACGTCGGCTCCACGAGGATCAGGGCTGCGCGACCGCCGATCGGCAGCCGCCCGGCGAAGTGCCGGGCATCTTCCTCGCACACCAGCCCTGGGGTGTCCAGGCCGAGACCGGCGAGCGTGAACTCGTCGCCGTCGATCTCGATGAGCCGGTAGTCGTCCCCGTCGAGTCGCCGGATGATCACGAAGTCCAGGAGGCGGATCGCCCCGCTCTCCACCTGCCGCAGCAGGGCCTCGAGGATGTTCGGGCTGAGGCGGTCGTCGTCGAGACGCACGACGACGAACTCGACGTCGCCGAGCGCCTGCAGGCTCACTTCGACCGCCTCAGCCATGATTTCAGCTCAGTGCGCGCGCCTTGATGGCGGCGAACTCGTCGGGTGTGATGGTTCCCGCCGAGAGGAGCTTCGACGCCTTGTCGATCTCATCGCTCGGACTGGAACCTGCGACGCTGCGGATGTAGGAGTCGGCGGCGTGCTGCTGCTCCCGATAGGCCGAGACGCTGCGCTCGCCCATGCCCTTGCCGCGTGCGATCAGGTAGACGAGCGCTGTCAGGAAGGGGACGAAGATGAGGAAGATGATCCAGACGGCCTTCCACCAGCCGTTGAGGGAGTGATCCCGGAACAGGTCGGCCACGATGTTGAAGAGCACCATCAGATAGGAGATGAACACGAAGACCCAGAAGAACCACCAGATGATGTCCCAGAAGCTTTCCCAAATGGACACTTCGGACCCCTTTCGTTGAGTTACTGCGTACCGCGATAGTGACAGCGCGTGTCCCCGGGCGGTGGCGCCGCTCACCCCTATCGGGCGACCCCGGGATGGGGATCGGATGACTCGGATGGGGTTCGGATGGCGAAGCGCTCATCCGGTAGGGGTGAGGCTGCCGTCCGCGGGCGTGATGGCGATGCGACCATGGTCGTCTGTCAGGTCCGTGTGCCCCGTGAGAGAGGACGATCCATGAACGACTTCCGTTTCGGTCCCGCCGAGTTCTATCTCGTCGGGTTCGAGGGCGCACGCCCCGATCCGGCGACGTTCCGCGCGTTGAGCGATCTCGTCGACAGCGGTGTGGTGCGGCTGCTCGACTTCGTCATTCTGGCGAAGTCGGCGACCGGTGCGGTCGAGATCGTCGAGCTCGACTCGGAGGACGGATCGCTCGGGCTCGACGATTTCGAGCCGATCGCGGCCGGTCTCGCCGGAGAGGAGGATGTCGAGGCGCTCGCCAGCGCCCTCGAGCCGGGGCAGTCCGCTGCCGTCGTCGTCCTCGAACTCGCTTTCGCCCGCACTCTTGCCCAGAACCTCGCCGCCGCCGGCGGTCAGGTGCTGCGAAGCGAGCGCGTTCCGGCTCCTGTGGTGAACGCCATGATGGACATCCTCGATCAGGAAGGTGAATGACATGCCCTTGAGAAGATTCGGTCGCCCGGGCCTGATCGGGCTCGCCGCCAGAACTGCGGTGGTCGCGGGAACGGCGTCGGCCGTTGGTGGCGCCATGTCGCGGCATCAGCAGCAGCGCGCCCAGGGGCAGTACGAACAGGAGCAGTACGAGGCAGCGCAGCAGCAGGCGCAGATCGATGCCGCCGCCCGCAACGCCGCATCCCAGTACTCGGCCCCGCCGCCGGCTGCGCCTGCACCGGGTCCGGCCGGAGCCGATGACATGATCGCGAAGCTGCAGCAGCTGGCATCGCTCAAGGACTCCGGCGTGCTCTCCGAGACGGAGTTCGCTGCGGCGAAGCAGAAGCTCCTGAGTTGAGGAGCGGCGGTTCCGTCGCAGAACGGCGCGCAGCGCCTGGATCGAGGAGAGAGAACGAATGAGCGAACTGGATGATCTGCGTGCCCGTGTCCTTCTCCTCGAGCAGGAGAACGAGACGCTCAAGAAGCCTCGCCGCCGCCCGGTGGGCAGAAGCATCGTCGCCGGGATCGTCCTCGCGGTCGCGGTGCTCCTCGCACCGATCGCGGCGATGGGGACATGGGCTCGCCTTCAGCTCGTCGATGCCGACCGGTTCGTCGCGACCTTCGCCCCTCTGGCGGAGGACCCCGACGTGCAGGACTTCGTCGCCGACCAGGTCAGCTCCGCCATCCACGAGCAGGTCGACCTCGACGCGGTCGTCGGCGAGGTGTTCGACGGCCTGCGCGAGCTCGACCTTCCGCCCCGCGCCGCGTCCGCGCTCTCGCTCCTGGAGGTTCCCGCGGCCAGCGGCTTGACCTCGCTCATCGACGGCGTCATCCACGACGTCGTGGCTTCCGACCAGTTCGCCGATATCTGGGCCCAGTCGCTGCGCTTCACCCATGAGCGCGCCGTGGCGATCATGCAGAACAGTCCGGACACGGCGCTCCAGCTCGCGGATGACGGCGTGCTGTCGATCGATCTGGGTCTGATCGTCGACAGGGTCAAGACGGCCCTGTCGGAGCGCGGCGTCGGATTCGCCGACCTCATCCCGGAGATCGACAGGTCCATCCCCGTCGCGCAGGCCGACGCCCTCGTCCTCGTGCGGACGACCTATCAGATCGCGGTGGCCGCCGGGTTCTGGCTTCCCTGGGTGGTGCTCGGACTGGTGGTCGTCGGCGTAGTGATCGCACGCAACCGTCCGCGTGCGCTCTTCTGGACGAGCGCGGGCTTCGCGGTCGCCTTCCTCCTTCTCTCCGCCGGGATGGGCATCGGCCGGACGTTCTTCATCGGCGCTGTGAGCCCGTCGATCATGACCGCCGCTGCGGCGCAGTCGCTGTTCGACGAAGTGACCTCGCTGCTGAGCTCGACCATCGTGGCCCTGGCCCTGGTCGGGGTGCTGGTCGCCGTCTGGGCCTGGCTCGCCGGTTCGAGCCGCAGTGCGCTCGCGACCCGTGGCGTCCTGGAGAGCGGGTTCGCCGGGATCCGGAGCACGTGGGAGCGACGCGGGTTGTCGACCGGACGGTTCGGTCTGTCGGTCGACCGCTTCCACGGCCCGATCCTCATCGTTGGAATGGCTCTCGCGCTGCTCATCCTCATGGTGACGCGCCCGGTGTCGTTCGGCACGGTGGCCGGCGTGACTGTCGGGCTCCTCGTCTTCGCGATCGTCGTCGAGCTGTTGCGTCGTCCCGGTTCCGTCTTGCACGAATCAGCGGTCGAAGACCCGGCGGTCGCCGAAGAGGACGTCGTGGTCGGCGAGCCCGCGGACCTGGATGGTGTGGTTCCCACGAAGGGACCATGACCGGCGTTCCTGCGGAGCTTCAGGGTTCTCCTGCTCCGGAGGAGGATTCGGGGAACACGGTCTCCCAGTCGTCCCTGACGCTCACCACCGTGTATCCGCGGTCCGCCGCAGCAGCGAGAGCCTTCTCCGCCCCTGCGTCGTAGGGCGTGTCGCCGCGAGACGGGTCGTCATGGTGGACCAGGATCGCGAATCCGGGCCGGGGCCCGCGGCGAGCGAAATCCATCATCGCCGTGTCGCCGTTGGAGTTGCCGCCGACGAACAGCGGTCGCCGGCCGATACGGGTCCAGATCCGGATGGGCTTCTCGGGGCCGTCGTCGAAGAAGGCGAGTGAGGAGGAGTATCGCACGGTCGCATCGCTGTCGTCCCACCTGAGCCCGAAGGCGGATCCGACCACTCGCTCCGGCGGGATCCCGTAGTTCGCCTGTGTCATGGGACGCATGAAATCACGTTCGCCGCCCGAGACGATGTAGCACGTGAACCCGTGGTATTCCAGATACCGGAGCAGCTCGACCATCGGCTGGTAGACGGCGTCCGAGTACGGGCGTTTGAGGGTCGGATGCTGCGCCGTGCGGTAGAACTCTTCGACGGAGCTCGCGTAGTCCTCGACGCTCATCCCGTCCGTGAGCCCGACGAGCGACTGGATGATGATCTTGAGGTCGGAGTCATCGCCGCCGTAATGCTTGTCGATCGCCGTTCCCAGCCATCCGTAATCGCCGCTCACGGCAGCGAGATAGGGCTGCCGCGCAGCGAGCTCGGGAGTGCGTTCCGCGGCCGCCCGCCACTGCTCCACGACGTAGTGCAGCTGCGTGACCATCGGTTTCTCCGACCACAGGGTCCCGTCGTTGTCGAACACCGCGACGCGTTCTTCGACGGGCACGGCATCAGGCCCCTCGGCGACCGAGGCGACGAAAGTCTCGATCTCTCTGCGCGTTCGGGTGTCGCGCCAGGAGGGCAGAGAGGGGTGAGCGGTCATGACTGATCCTCGCGTCTCATCGAGTGCCGGCAGAAGCTCCAGAGTGGCATTCGGCCGTGTCTCCGACAGGTGTCGGTCACCCCGCGTGGGTGAGGAAGCACGCCGTCGCGTCGCGATCCTCGTTCGCAGGAATACCCTGGGAGGGTATAGGGTTGAGACGAAGAAGTACCCCACCCGGGTATGCAGAATCGAGAGAGGAACCGTCATGAGCACCAGTGAATACCAGGTGAGCGGAATGAGCTGCGGTCACTGCGAGGTCGCGATCCGCGGCGAAGTCAGCCAGATTCCCGGCGTCGACTCGATCGACGTCAGCGCTCAGACCGGCAAGCTCGTCGTCACGAGTGCGGAGCCCCTCGATGACGCCGCGATCCTCGCGGCTGTCGACGACGCGGGCTACCAGGCAGTACGGGCCTGATGAACACCGCAGGCCGTCTCGGTCTCTACGGTGCGGGTCTCGTGGTGGTGTTCGGCGTCGCGTTCGCGGCGGCCGGCGCCATCGTGCCGGACAGCGCCGTGGCCTCCTGGATGGAGCGAGGCGGCGACGGCCATGAATTGCGGCCCGCGGAAGAAGCGGCATCGAACGCGGAAGACGAAGAAGACGAGGGGACAGACGTGAGTGGAGTGACGATCGCCGCATCCGGCTACGTCATCGAGGCGATCAGCGCACCGGGGGAGACAGGAGTCGAGGGGGAACTGACCTTCCGGATCCGCGATGCGGTCGGGGAGTGGGTCACCGCGTACGAGACCGCCCACGGCAAGCAGCTCCACCTCATCGTGGTGCGCAGCGACGGCAGCGAGTACCGGCATGTCCACCCCGAGCTGGACTCGCACACGGGCACGTGGTCGCTGCCATGGCACTGGGATGCGGCGGGCACCTATCGTGTCTACGCGGACTTCACGGCGTCGGGCGGGTCGGGCGTGACGCTCTCACGGACGGTCGACGTCGCGGGCGCCTTCGTTCCGAAGCCTCCGGCAGGGATGCAGACCACCGCGAGCGTCGACGGCTTCGACGTATCGATCAGCGGCGACCTCGTCGCCGGTACGGGGAGTGAGCTGACCGTCGAGGTCAGTCGCGACGGAGCACCCGTCACCACGCTGGAGCCGTACCTGGGAGCCTTCGGTCATCTCGTCGCGCTCCGGGAGGGAGACCTCGCCTACCTGCACGTCCACGCGCACGGCGACGAGCCCGAACCCGGTGACGTGGCCGGCCCCGAGGTGATCTTCACCGCGCAGGCGCCGACCGCCGGACGCTACCTGCTCTACCTCGACTTCCAGGTCGACGGGAAGGTGCACACGGCGCCGTTCGTGCTGGAGGCAGGGGCATCCGCCGAGGAGGGCGCCACGGACGAGAGCGAAGACGACCACGGCGGGCACTGACCCGTCTCGCAGGAGCTCGCCGGGTCTTCCGATGCCGGCACCAAGGATCGAGGAGATCATCATGACGGACACGCAGTCCGCAATCCCCACCGCTGACGCCAGCGTGGAGCTGGAGATCGGCGGCATGACCTGCGCCTCATGCGCGATGAGGATCGAGAAGAAGCTCAACCGGATCGACGGCGTCATGGCGACCGTGAACTATGCCACGGAGAAAGCCAAGGTGACGGCGCCGGCCGGATTCGATCCGGCGCTCCTCATCGCAGAGGTCGAGAAGACCGGTTACACCGCCGCGCTTCCGACCCCTGAGGTGCAGACGGGCCAGGATGACGCGGGCGATGCGCCCGATGTCGAACTGACGAGCCTCAAGCACCGGCTCGTCGCCTCGATCGTCCTGACCGTCCCCGTCATCGCCATGTCGATGATCCCGGCGCTGCAGTTCACGTACTGGCAGTGGCTCTCGCTCGCTCTCGCGGGCCCCGTCATCGTGTGGGCGGCGTGGCCGTTCCACAAGGCCGCGTGGACGAACCTCCGGCACGGCGCAGCGACCATGGACACGCTGATCTCGATAGGGACCATCGCGGCGCTGCTCTGGTCGCTCTACGCCCTGTTCTTCGGGACGGCGGGGGTGCCCGGCATGACGCATCCGTTCGAGCTGACCGTGGCGCCCAGCGACGGCGCCGCGAACATCTACCTCGAGGTGGGTGCGGGAGTGACGATGTTCATCCTCGCAGGACGCTACTTCGAGAAGCGTTCCAAGCGCCAGGCGGGCGCAGCACTGCGCGCACTGCTCGAACTCGGTGCCAAGGACGTCGCGGTTCTCCGTGACGGCGTCGAGACGCGGATCCCCACGGCCGACCTGAAACCCGGCGACGAGTTCGTCGTGCGTCCCGGCGAGAAGATCGCCACCGACGGGATCATCGTGTCGGGGACGTCGGCGGTCGACGCCTCGATGCTGACCGGCGAGTCGGTGCCGGTCGAGGTCGGCGAAGGCGACGCGGTCACCGGCGCGACCGTCAATGCGGGTGGCCGTCTGGTCGTCCGTGCGACGCGTGTCGGTTCCGACACCCAACTGGCGCAGATGGCGCAGATGGTCGAGGATGCGCAGACCGGAAAGGCCGAGGCGCAGCGCCTCGCCGACCGCGTCTCCGGGATATTCGTCCCGATCGTCATCGCGATCGCGCTCGCCACGCTCGGCGCCTGGCTGGGAGCGGGCTTCCCGGCATCCGCCGCCTTCACCGCCGCGGTCGCCGTGCTCATCATCGCCTGCCCGTGCGCGCTGGGCCTCGCCACCCCGACGGCTCTACTGGTGGGGACGGGACGCGGAGCGCAGATGGGCATCCTCATCAAGGGTCCCGAGGTGCTCGAATCCACGCGCAAGGTCGATACGGTGGTGCTCGACAAAACCGGTACCGTGACCAGCGGCAAGATGACGCTCACCGCTGTGCATGCGGCGCAGGGTGTCGACCGGCGCGAGCTGCTGCGGCTGGCGGGCGCCGTGGAAGACGCGTCGGAGCACCCCATCGCGCAGGCCGTGGCCAGGGCCGCGACGCAGGAGATCGGTACGCTTCCCGTGCCTGAGGACTTCGTCAACGTCGAAGGCAAGGGCGTTCAGGGTGTGGTCGACGGTCACGCCGTGCTCGTGGGCCGCGAGTCACTGCTGGCCGAGTGGTCGCAGCACCTTCCCGCCGATCTCGCCACGGCGAAGGCGGAGGCCGAGAGCCAGGGCAAGACCGCCATCGCGGTCGGGTGGGACGGTGAGGCGCGAGGCGTGCTCGTCGTCGCCGACGCTGTGAAGCCGACCAGCGCGCAGGCCATCTCGCAGCTGAAGGGCCTGGGCCTGACGCCCATCCTCCTCACCGGCGACAACCGGGCGGTGGCCGAGCAGATCGCGGCGGAGGTCGGCATCACCGAGGTCATCGCCGAGGTCCTGCCGAAGGAGAAGGTGGACGTGATCACGCGGCTGCAGAGCGAAGGCAAGGTGGTCGCGATGGTCGGAGACGGCGTGAACGACGCCGCGGCTCTCGCGCAGGCCGATCTGGGGCTCGCGATGGGCACGGGGACCGATGTGGCGATCGAGGCCAGCGACATCACCCTCGTCCGCGGCGATCTGCGCAGTGCCGCAGACGCCATCCGCCTCTCCCGCAGGACTCTGGGCACGATCAAGGGGAACCTGTTCTGGGCCTTCGCGTACAACGTCGCGGCGATCCCTCTCGCAGCCCTCGGGCTGCTCAACCCCATGCTCGCCGGTGCGGCGATGGCGTTCTCCAGCGTCTTCGTCGTCGGCAACAGCCTCCGACTGCGCTCTTTCCGGAGCCAGGCGGCGGACCCCTCTCCGGCAGGGACCGGTGCGGCGCGGGAACGCGCCACACCGGCATCCACCGTCGGAATCCGTTGATACCCCAGAGGAGAACCCCATGTCCGATTCCCCCGCAGGTTCCTGCTGCAGTGTGAACAGCACCAGTGCCGTGTCCGCCGACGGACGCAAGGATCTGCTCGCGCCGCCCGCCGGCGGTATGGCAGAGTGCCCGGTGATGGTCGGCAGCGCCGTCGTCATCGCGGACGCCGAGGCCGCAGGGCTGTACCGCGACTACGAGGGCACACGGTACTACTTCTGCTGCGCAGGATGCGGACCGGCCTTCGACGCCGACCCCGCGAAATACGCCGCAGCAGCCTGACCGTTTCACCCGTGCGGGCCCGCCACTCGCGGCCCCGCACGGGCATCGTCATTCCGAGGAGGAGAGGGCAATGAGCACTCCGCACCACGAGTCGAACGACTCCGACCACATGCACGGGACGGGTGTCCACGCGGCTCACGACGCCCACGGAGGGCACGACGCCCACGGGGGACATGACGCCCACGGAGGGCACGACGCCCACGGGGGACACGGAGGGCACGCCGACCACGTCGGTCAGTTCCGCCGGCTCTTCTGGATCATGCTCGCCCTCGCCGTGCCGACCGTCGCCCTGTCCGGAATGTTCGCGATGATCCTCGGCTACACGCTCCCCGATGTGCCGGGGCTGGCCTGGGTGTCGCCCGTGTTGGGAACCGTGATGTACGTGTGGGGAGGCAAGCCCTTCCTCGTCGGTGCCGTCAGTGAGATCCGCGCGCGCAAGCCCGGCATGATGCTGCTCATCGGCCTGGCGATCACGGTGGCCTTCCTCGCATCGTGGGGGGCGAGTCTCGGCATCCTCCATCACGAGCTCGACTTCTGGTGGGAGCTGGCTCTCCTCATCGTGATCATGCTGCTCGGGCACTGGATCGAGATGCGCTCGCTCGCGCAGACCACCTCTGCGCTCGACTCGCTCGCCGCACTCCTTCCGGACGAGGCCGAGCGAGTGCAGGACGGACAGGTCGTCATCGTCTCGCCCGCCGACCTCGCGGTCGGCGACATCGTCGTCGTACGCCCGGGCGGAAGCGTGCCTGCCGATGGGCGGATCGTCGACGGCCGCGCGTCGATGGACGAGTCGATGGTGACGGGGGAGTCCCGCACGGTCACACGCGGTACGGGGGACCAGGTCACCGCCGGCACCGTCGCCACGGACTCCGGGCTCCGGGTGGAGATCACCGCGACCGGAGACGACACGACCCTCGCCGGCATTCAGCGTCTGGTGACCGAGGCGCAGAGCTCGTCCTCGCGGGCCCAACGCCTCGCGGATACCGCCGCGGGCTGGCTGTTCTGGTTCGCGCTGGGATCCGCGGCGATCACCGCGATCGTCTGGACCCTCGTCGGTCTCCCCGACGCCGCCGTGATCCGCACCATCACCGTGCTGGTCATCGCCTGCCCGCACGCACTCGGTCTGGCCATCCCACTCGTCGTCTCGATCGCGACGGAGCGCGCAGCCAGGGGCGGAGTGCTGGTCAAGGACCGCCTCGCCCTGGAGAGCATGCGCACCGTCGACACCGTGCTGTTCGACAAGACCGGGACACTCACGAAAGGTGAACCCGTCGTGTCGGAGGTGTCCGTCTCCGGCGAGCATGACGCCGATCGAGTGCTGGCGCTCGCCGCCGCTGCCGAAGCCGACAGCGAGCACCCGCTCGCGAAGGCGATCGTCCGCGCCGCCGCCGAGAAGGACCTCTCCGTGCCGCACAGCCGCGACTTCACGTCGTCGCCCGCCGTCGGGGTCACAGCGACCGTCGAGGGGTCGACCGTGCGCGTCGGCGGGCCGCACCTGCTCACGGAGGAGCAGGCGGACGAGCTCGCCGTCGCCGAGCAGTGGCGCGGTGACGGCGCGATCATCCTGCACGTGGTTCAGGACGGGCACGTGATCGGAGCGTTGAAACTCGCCGATGAGGTGCGGCCGGAGTCCCGGGAGGCCGTCGACGCGCTGCACGCGCTCGGTGTGCAGGTTGTCATGATCACGGGCGATGCCGAGGCCGTCGCGCAGACGGTCGCCGCCGACCTGGGTATCGACCGGTTCTTCGCCGGCGTGCGGCCGGAGGACAAGGCTGCAAAGGTGCAGGAGCTGCAGCGCGAGGGGCGCAAGGTCGCGATGGTCGGCGACGGCGTCAACGACGCGCCCGCGCTGGCGCAGGCAGACGTGGGGCTGGCCATCGGAGCCGGCACGGATGTCGCGATCGCCTCCGCCGGTGTCATCCTCGCAAGCGATGACCCGCGCTCTGTGCTCTCGGTCATCGAGCTCTCGCGGGCCGCGTATCGGAAGATGAAGCAGAACCTGTGGTGGGCCGCCGGTTACAACCTGCTCTCGGTGCCGCTTGCGGCCGGCGTGCTCGCACCGATCGGCTTCGTGCTGCCGATGTCGGTCGGGGCGATCCTGATGTCGTTGTCGACCATCGTCGTCGCTCTCAACGCCCAGCTGCTGCGCCGCCTCGATCTGCGCCCGGAGATCACGACCCGCGCGATCCTCGATCGCTGAACCTGAATCAGGCTGCGGAAGAGCTCCCCGGCGATCGTTCGGCTCGCGCGCTGCCCGGTGTCGACGACAGGAGGGTCCCGTCCGCGCGGACGGAACCCTCCTGTCTTTTCTGCGCGTGCTACTGGTGTCGCAGCGCCGCGTTCAGGTGCTCCTCGGGATCGACCAGGTGGTTGTGGTCATCGGTGCCGAGAGCCACCTCCGCCCAATCGATCGTTCCGCTGAACTTGCCGCCCCACTCCTTGTATCCCTCGTACGCGGGCATGCCGGTGTCCTCACCCGTATCCATGCCCTCGTCGAAAGAGAAGTACAGGGGGTGCGTGTGCTCCACGCGTCCGGAGCCGACCGCGGCGTCATCGATGAACAGTGTGACCTCACCGCCCTTTCCGATCCCGCCGCCGTCGTAGGCGAACTCCGCACGCACGAGGTGATCGCCGCCGCCGATGGTCGACTCGGACAGCACCGTCGTGCGGACCAGCCCGCAGTAGTTGTAGTGATACCCGAGCTTGCCGTCCTCCGCGAAGAACGACCATCCACCGGTGCGGCCGCCCTGCGCGACGATGGCGCCTTCGAGCGCGCCGTCGTCGGGGACCGTGAGCTGGGCGGTGACCGAATACGAGCGGTTCTTCACGTTCAGAGCGACGTTCTCTCCGAGGCGGATCATCCCCGGGTACAGCCGCAGTCGGTCGCCCGTGACGAGCGTGGGTCGGCCGGCGATGGCCGGGTTCATGCGCTCGGCCGCGCGGTCGTCGAGGGGGAACACGTTGTGTCGTGCGGCCTCGATCAGGAACATCTGCTGCATCTCCGCCAGCTTCTCCGGGTGCTCGGACGCCAGGTTGTTCGACTGCGTCCAGTCGACGGAGGTGTCGTACAGCTCCCATACGTCGGCCGAGAAGTCCGGTGCCTTCGAGACGACGTCCCAGGGAGTGCGGTGCTTCGTCTGCGCCGTCCATCCCTTGTGGTAGATGCCGCGGTTGCCCATCAGTTCGAAGTACTGGGTGACATGCCGCTCGTCGGCATCGGGCGCGTTGAAGCTGTAGGCCATCGACACACCGTGCATCGGGATCTGGGTGACCCCGTTCACCGTGTGCGGCTCGGCGAGACCGGCGACGTCGAGGACCGTCGGTGCGAGGTCGATCACGTGATGCCACTGGTTCCTGACCTCACCGGACCCCTCGATCGCGCTCGGCCAGTGCACGATGGTGCCGTTGCGCGTGCCGCCGTAGTGCGACGCCACCTGCTTCGTCCACTGGTAGGGCGTGCACATCGCGTGGGCCCAGGCCACGGAATAGTGGTTGTACGCCTCCGGGCCGCCGACCTTGTCGAGGTGCTCGTTCCAGAACTCGACGGTCTCGAACTGACCGCCGCCGTTGGAGGCGGTCGTCAGCATGTAGGCGCCGTTGATGCCGCCCTCGGCGCTCGCCCCGTTGTCGCCGATGATGTAGTAGACGAGGGTCTCATCGAGGATGTCCTGCTCTTCCAGCGCGTCGATGACCCGTCCGGTGTGGAAGTCGGCGTACTCGAGGAACGCCGCATAGACCTCCATCTGGTGCGCGAGGATCGGCTTCTGCTCGTCCGGGACGTCATCCCAGGCGGGCAGCCCTTCGGGGCGCTCCGTGAGCTTCGAGTCCGGAGCGATCACGCCGAGTTCGATCTGCTTCGCGAAGGTCTGCTCGCGCTGCGCGTCCCAGCCGTGGTCGAACGCCCCTTTGTACTTCGCGATCCAGTCCTTCGGCACGTGATGAGGGGCGTGCGTCGCGCCGGGTGCGAAGTAGATGAAGAAGGGCTTGTCCGGGGTCAGACTCTTCTGCTGCCGAATGTAGTCGATGGTCTTGTCAGCCAGGTCGGGCATGAGGTGGTAGCCCTCGTCCGTCGGCGGCTCGACCGCGGTGACCCCATCGACGAGGGCCGGCGTCCACTGGTTCGTCTCGCCGCCGATGAAGCCGTAGAACCGCTCGAAACCCGAGAAGGCAGGCCAGTGGTCGAAGGGTCCCGTCGGACCCGTCTCCCACACCGGCACCTCGTGGCACTTGCCGAACTGAGCGGTGTTGTAGCCGTTCTGACGCAGGATCTCGGGTAGCGGAACGGCGGAGTTCGGACGCGTGGAGCGGTATCCGGGGGAAGGGGTCGCGGTCTCGGTGATGTGCCCCATGCCGACCGCGTGATGGTTGCGGCCGGAGAGCAGCGCCGCGCGGGTGGGCGAGCACAGAGCAGTCGTGTGGAATCGGGTGTACTTCAGACCCGCGTTCGCAAGGCGTTCGGCCGTCGGGGTGTGGATCGGGCCGCCGAAAGCGCTCGAGGCACCGAAGCCCACGTCGTCGAGGAGGATCACGAGGACGTTGGGTGCGCTCTTGGGCGGACGTTTGGCGACGAGCGGAGGGAAGTCGGCCTCCGACTTCTTCGCGTCGAAGACGACCGGCCCCTGATACTCGCGGTCAGGAAGCGGCAGGATCGATCCGGGCAGTTCGGTGGTCATGAAGATTCCTCTTTCTCGTCGCTCAGCGTGATGGGGGGGGAGATGGGTCGGATGTCAGCGCGGCGTGATGTCGCCGAGTTTCCAGGTGCGGTCGAAATACGACTCGGTGGGCCCGTAGAGGCGGAAGTATGAGAACCAGTGCCGTCCGGGGATGGTCTGGACCCAGTTCGTCGGGCCCTCCGCGGGCTCAGCGGGGCCGAAGTACAGGTCGACCGATCCGTCGTCGTTGACGACGAGGTCTGCGTCGCGGGACCCGCGGTCGCCACGCTGCTGGGCATTGTCGATCAGACAGCGGGTGGTGACGTCGTAGACGGTGGCCGACCAGAAGAGCGTGGCGGGAACACCTGCCGGAACATGCAGCGCGTAGTCTCGGCCTCCGTCCAGCCACGCGCTCGCACCATCGGTGTACGAACCGAGATACGCCTGCCCGACGCCGGGAGTCGTGCTCTTCATCGCCTCGGAGAAGGAGACCGCCTCGTAGAACCAGGACGCGCGCTCGAGCAGCTCGTCATAGCCGTCGCCCCGCTGCGCCGAGTTGTCGAGCACGATGGCGAGTTCCCAGGCCCGATCCGGCCAGTACGAGCCCTGGTCGAAACGCTTCGCGAAGGTGTTCGCCTGAGCCATGAGCTCGCCCGCAGCGGCCCCGTGCTCGAGGATACGTGTGAGCCGCGCATCGGGCTCGAACGGCTTCCCCTTCTCGATTCCCAGCTGCTTGAGCATGGCGAGGAAGAAGCGATCGCGTTCGTCGACGACCTCCGTCTGATAGATCGCGTGGAGACGCCTCCAGTAGTCGAGACCGCGAGGTTGATCGCCGCTCCATGCGCGGCCATCGGGGGACACGATCCGCGTCGGAGCCGGGTGCTCGCGTTCGGCGAACGGATAGATGCGCACCGATTTCACGAGCGCGTCTGCTCGTGCCGGGTCGGGGTCGAGAGTTCGGAACCCGAACATGATGTTCACGCCCGACGAGCGGAGGACGCGGAAGTCCCTGCCGAGGTCTTCCGGCTCGCTGACGTCGGGGGCGAGGATGACGTACTTCCCGCCCTCGCCGCGGTCCGGGCCCATCTCGCCCATCGCCCCGACCTCGCGCTGCCAGAAGTCGGAGACGCCCCCGGCCGTCGGACCGGCGGGAAGCTCGATGACGAGGGGGCCGGTCTCCGAGAGGTCGAAGAAGTTGAGGATGTAGGGGGTCGTCGCGTTGGCGGTGATCAGGCCGAGACGGTCGCGATAGCTCAGGTAGCGCACGAGATCGCTGCTCGTCGCTCCGAAGACGTCGTAGTGCTGCGTCTTCCATTGGGCATAAGAGACCAGGGGCAGCGCCCAGAGGTAGGTCTGGCAGGCGAGCTGGTAGTCCAACTCATCGAAGATCAGCGGAAGGGAGGAACGGACAGGGATGTCACTGTCGATCTCGACGTCTGCGAGGCGCCCGGGGAGGGAGGAGGTCATGCGATGGTCCTTTCGGCAGGCAGCTGTGTCAGGGGTTCCGAGGGGTGAGGGGCAGGGCGGTTCCTTCGTCGACACCGAGCGCGGCAGGAGCGGGCGGAACCCGATGCGTGCCCGGTGTCGACGTGGAGTCAGCTCTGGGCGCCACCGAGGTCGTGGATGAGTGCCCTCTCGTCTTCGGCCGAGAGGGAGGTCTGCACGACGGTGCCGTTGAATGGCGCGAGCGCGGCGGCGAACTTGTCTTCGGTGATCTTCGTGGCGTACACGACCACGGCCGACTTGCCCGCGGAGACGGCGCTCTTGACGCGGTCGCGGAACTCCGCGTCGATCCCGGACTTGTCGAGGCCGGCGAACAGCGCTCCGAAGAGGCCGCCGAAGAGGAGCCCGGCGATCGGAACGAAGAACAGGAGACCGATGAGCATGCCGAAGAGTGCTCCGCCCGCGGCTCCGACGCCCACATTCCCTGCCGTACCCGGGTGCTCGACCTTGGTCTTGCCGTTCTCGTCGACCTTCACCAGCGCGAGGCCTGCGAGTTCGACGACGAGGTCGTTCTGCAGGGACAGGATCTCGCTGTAGGCGCCTTCCGCCTGAGGCTCGGTGTCGAAGGAGATGACGATCAGTTCGGCCATGGGCACGTCCCTTTGTTCAGGGCTGAGTCGACGACCCTCAGCCGTAGATGACAGGAGTCCACTCCGCGGTGGCTCCCGCTTCAGGCCAGGCTAATCGCGGCTCTCTCGCGAAACGCGGGTCTTGGCAGGAATTCACCCGGGGGACCCTCGGGCGTCTCTCGCACGCGCATCCGGCTGAAGGCGGGGTGGCGAGATGCCGCGTCGGTCGGGTCGCTGGTCGGCATACGACCAGCGGCGGAGATCGAGCGTCTCATGCCGCGCCCTGCGGAGCCGGTGCCCCGATCCTCGTGCTGGGCCGAGCAGGCGCGGGGGGAAGCACCGTCGACGGCCCGCTCAGCGCACGGAGCGCGTAGAGGATGGTCGCGAGATCGACCAGCTCCTGGACCAGGGCCCCGACGACCGCGGGGATGAGCCCGGTCATCGCGACGATCATGAGGCCGATGCTCAGGCCTATCCCGATCCAGATCGCGGTGAGGGCGACTCGCAGCGTGTGGCGACCAATCGACACCGCATCGACGAGCTTCGCCAACGAGTCGACGAGGATCACGACATCAGCGGCATCACCCGCCGCGGTCGCTCCCTTCGCTCCCATGGCGACGCCGATGTCTGCGGCGGCGAGCACGGGGGCATCGTTGACACCGTCGCCGACCATCATGATCGGGCGCGGTTGCAGCTCGGCGGCGAGAGCGACCTTCTCGGGCGGAAGCAGCTCGGCATGAATCTCGGAGATGCCCACCTGATGGGCCACAGACTCCGCCGTCGGAGCGACGTCGCCCGTGAGCATGACGACGCGATCCACTTCGTGCGTGCGCAGCCAGGAGATGACAGCCGCTGCTTCAGGCCTCGGGTGGTCGGCGAGCACGAGAACCCCGGCGAAGCGTCCGTCGACTGCGACGTAGGCCGCGGCCTGGCTCAGTGCCAGGGATGCCCGCAGGGTGTCGGGCGCGAGAGCGGCCACGTAGGCCGGCTTGCCGACCACGACCGATCGGCCGTCGATCTCGGCGACGACACCGTTCGTGGCCTCCTCCCGTGCTTCCGAGGCGCTGCGGAGCGCGAGTCCCCGCGCTTCCGCAGCGCGGCGGATGCCCTCGGCGAGCACGTGCGTCGAATACTGCTCCGCCGAGGCGGCGAGCTGCAGGATCTCATCCGCGTCGAAGCCCTTCGCGGGCCGGACGTCGACGAGTTCCGGGCGTCCTTGAGTGAGCGTGCCCGTCTTGTCGAAGGCCGCCGATCGCACGCGGGCGATCTGTTCGATGACGGCCCCGCCCTTCATGATCACGCCGGCCTTCGCAGCGCGAGAGAGACCACCGAGGAACGCCACCGGGGCGGCGATCAGGAGTGGGCACGGCGTCGCGAGCACGAGCACCTCGGCGAACCGCGTGGCGTCACCGGATATCGCCCAGGCGGTGCCGGCCAGCACGAGCGAGACGGCGGTGAACGGGATCGCGAAGCGGTCGGCGAGCCGCACCACAGGGGCGTGGGAGTCCTCCGCGGCGTGCACGAGCGCGACGATCTGCTGATACTGACTGTCGGAACTCGTGCGAACGGCTTGGATCCGTACGGCGCGGCTGCCGTTGATGGCTCCGGAGAGCACCTCGCCCCCGGACTCGCGGGTCACGGGCATGCTCTCGCCGGTCAGCGATGACTCATCGAACGTGCCGGTCTCGGTGAGGAGCACGCCGTCGACGGGCACGATCTCCGACGGGCGCACGAGGATCACGTCTCCGACCGCGACCTGATCCACGGGGAGGTCTCGAGCCTCGTCCGATTCCGCGGCCTGCGCATGCAGGAGCACGTGCGCGGTGCGAGGAGAGCGATCCAGCAGGGCCGACAGGTCACGCTTCGCACGGCGCCCGGCGAAATCCTCGAGAGCCTCGCCACCGGAGAGCATCAGCACGATGATGAGCGAGGCGATGTACTCGCCGACGGCCAGCGTCGCGACCATCGCGACCACCGCCAGGATGTCGAGCCCGACGTGGCCGCGGAGCACATCGCGCACCATCCCGACGAGGGTCCAGACGACGAACGCCGCAACATAGACGGTGGCGATCCACCGGCCGATGACCGCAGCATCGACCGCGTGGAGGATCAGCACGCCGACGAACACGAGGACGGTGGTCGTGATCGCCGGATAGCGCCACAGCAAGCGGAGAAACCTCATGCCCCAGCTTCCCGCGAATCGACGTCGATTGCGACGAACACTCCGGACGGGGGGAGTCCGCGGCTGGACGCAGAAAACCCCGCCCATTCGGGCGGGGTTTTTGGTGTGTGCCCCCGACAGGAGTCGAACCTGCGACCTACGGTACCGGAAACCGGCGCTCTATCCACTGAGCTACGGAGGCGTACCGATCGACAATATCACTCGTCGGAGGTGGTCTCCGACCCACCGGCCTCGGTGACAGGGGCTGCGCGCAGCTCGTCGAGCGCGGCAGCGACCTTCTCGGCCAGGTAGCGATGTCCTTCTGCCGAGGGATGCTTGCGCCCGAGGTCCACGTCGATCACGTCGAGGTAGTTCTGGTCGGTGATCCAGTGCTGGGCGACGGGGGAGATGTACCACCAGCCGCGAGCGGCCGCGAGTTCGGACAGATCCACGTCGATGCGTGCTGTCGCCGCCCCCACCGGCAGCTCGTGCGGAGCCGGACCCAGCACGACGATCGTGGCATCCGGGTAGGTCGTGGTCAGTGCGTCCCAGGCAGCGGTCACCGCCTCCCGATAGCCGGCAGCACCCGATGCCCGGTCGTTGATCGAGCCCTGGATGATCACGAGGTCCGGCGTGAGAGTCAGATCGAGAAGGGCGATGCGTTCTCCGAAGGTCGGGCCGTCGAGCCCGGGCTTGAGGTACCCGCTACCGCGGACGCCGTCGACGATCGTCTCGCCACCGAGCAGGTCGGCCAGCAGATAGGCGTAACCGAGAGTCGGAACCGTCGCCGCGGAGCCGTAGGTCCAGGAGTCGCCGAAGACCAGCACGGTCGGGTGATCCGGCAGGGCGAGCGGCGGCGGAGCGATCATCGCGGGCGCTCCTGCGCTGCCGTCGGCGGCGGCTCCGATCGGCGCGGCGGACGGCACCGGGGTCCACGGCCGCCACACCCCGACGACACCTGCCGCGACGGCGAGGAGCAGAGCGAAGACGATGCCTGCGGCGCCCAGCCGACGGCGGGTGGCGAGGGGCTTCATGGCATGAGAGTAGATCACCGGAGCCTGATTGCGAATTCGGCGCGCTCCCTGCCGTCGGCCGGGTCGTCCGCGGCCCGTAAACTGGGGAGGCTATGAATCCCGAAACGCTCGCCGAAGCCCTCCTCGCCGTCCTCGCCCCGATTGCCGAGGAACGACGTCCCGGCGAGCCGCTGGAGCTCGCTGCATCCGACATCGTCCTCGAGCGTCCGCGCAACCGAGACCACGGCGACTGGGCTTCGAACATCGCAATGCGTCTGGCGAAGCCGCTCGGCACGAATCCGCGGGAGCTCGCACAGCAGATCGCGGTCGGGCTCTCCGAGGTCGACGGCGTCGCGAGTGCCGAGGTCGCCGGCCCGGGGTTCATCAACATCCGTCTGGATGCGGCAGCCGCCGGCGCGCTGGCGAAGGTCATCGTCGACGCCGGCGCCGCTTACGGTACGAACTCCTCGCAGGAAGGTGTGAGCGTCAACGTCGAGTTCGTCTCCGCCAACCCCACCGGGCCGCTCCACATCGCCCACACGCGTTGGGCTGCGCTCGGCGACTCGATAGTGCGTCTTCTCCTCGCCAGCGGAGCACATGCCGTTCGCGAGTACTACATCAACGATGCCGGTGCGCAGATGGAGCGTTTCGCCGTCTCCGTGCTCGCCGCGGCGAAGGGCGAGCCCACCCCCGAGGGTGGCTACCCGGGCGAGTACATCACGACACTCGCAGGTCGCGTGCTCGAAGTGCGCCCCGACCTGCTGCAGTTGCCGGAAGCCGAGCAGCTGCTCGTCGCACTCGAGCTCGCCTACGAGTTCCAGCTCGCCGAGATCAAGAACTCGCTCGACCGTTTCAACGTGCCGTTCGACGTGTGGTTCTCCGAGCGCACCCTGCACGAGAAGGATGCGTCCGGCGCGAGCCTGATCGATCAGGCCGTCGACCGTCTGCGCGAGCAGGGACACGTCTTCGACCACGAGGGTGCCGTCTGGGTGCGCACGACGGACTTCGGCGACGACAAGGACCGTGTGATCCGCCGCTCCAACGGCGAGTACACCTACTTCGCCGCCGACGCCGCGTATTACCTCAACAAGGGGGACCGCGGGTTCCAGAACAAGATCTACCTGCTCGGAGCCGACCACCACGGCTACGTGCACCGCCTCAAGGCGGTCGCCGGTGCTGCCGGGGAGGACCCGGAGAAGAACGTCGAGGTGCTGATCGGCCAGATGGTGTCGATCAACGGCGCCCGCCTCAGCAAGCGCGCCGGAAACATCATCGAGATGGACGACCTCCTCGACTGGCTCGGCACCGACGCGCTCCGCTACTCGCTCGAGCGCTCGCCCGCGGATTCGCCGCTCGACCTCGACCCCGAGCTGCTGCAGAAGCGCACCAACGACAACCCGGTGCACTATGTCCAGTACGCGCATGCCCGCACCCACAACGTCGCGCGGAACGCCGCGGACTCGGGCGTCGACCGCTCCGAGTTCGCCCCCGAGACGCTCACGCACGAGTCCGAGGCGGCTCTGCTCGGGGCGCTGCAGGAGTTCCCGCGGATCGTCGCGTTCGCCGCCGAGATGCGCGAGCCGCACCGGGTCGCGCGCTACCTCGAGGAACTGGCGGGCCTCTACCACCGGTGGTACGACAACTGCCGAGTGATCCCGCAGGGCGACGACCCGATCGAGAGCGTGCACCGCACCCGTCTGTGGTTGAACGACGCTGCCGGCCAGGTCTTCCGCAACGGCCTCGATCTGCTGGGCGTGAGCGCACCCGAGCGCAAGTAGTTCGCGCTGCCGCCCGTTCCGGTACGGCAGGATGGCAGACATGAGCGACGACAACCACACCCTGCCGTACCCGGACAGTGCGGCCGAGCATCCGACGCTCGTGATCCCCGGCGCCGCCTCGGCGAGCGAGGAGCAGGCACCGCCGCGGAAGCGTCGCCGCTGGCCGTGGGTGCTGTTGGTCGTGGTCATCCTGCTGGCGCTGCTCGTCGTCGCGGCCGAGTTCATCGCACGTGCGGTGCTGCCCGGGATCGTGAGGTCGATCGTCGTCGAGCAGCTCGATCTTCCCGCTGACCAGCAGCTCGAGGTGGAGACGGAGGGGCTCCTGCTTCCTCAGCTGATCGGCGGCACTCTGGACACGCTGCATCTGTCGACGGATGCCGTGACTCTGGAGGGGATCACGGGTGCTGCGGATGTCACGGCGAGCGGAGTCCCCCTGCGTGGCGGCGACCTCGGTGGCGCCACGGGTACGATCCGCATCGATCAGGCGGAGTTCACCTCGCTGCTCGCCGGCACGGATCTGCCGGTCGATACGGTCGCCTTCGACGCGCCGAACGCCACCGTGAGCGGATCGATCAACGTGTTCGGCGCCGCCGTGCCGCTGTCACTGACCCTCACGCCCGGAGCGGTCGACGGAGACCTCGAGCTCACCCCCGTTGCCGCGAGCATCGGCGAGCTCGACATCGACCTCGACAAGGTCGGCTCCTCGCTGGGCTCGCTCGGTGAGGGGCTGACGCAGCCGCAGCGTGTGTGCATCGCCGATCAGCTTCCCGCCGGTCTCACTCTCACCGGACTCGAGATCGTGGACGATTCGGCCGTGATCGACATCGACGTCAACGGAGCGATCGTCACCGACGCGTCCCTTCAGGACAAGGGAGTCTGCCCGAGCTGAACCAGCTCGGGAACGGTCAACCACTGGCGCCGCCCCGCATGGCGTCGAGGCGCTGCGCGAGCCACAGCGGCCGCTGCAACGGGATGCCGTGGCCGCATCCGTCGACCACTTCGAGCACGCTGTGAGGGAGAGCTTCGTGCAGCGCCGTGGCGGAACGGCTCATGAGCTTCTTCTCCGCGGAGCCGACCAGGATCAGAGCGGCTCCCGGGAACCTCGGCCACCCCGCGGGCGGCACGAAACGCAGGTTCTCCTCGACCGCATTGAGCAGCGTCTCGCGGGACATGGTCGACGATGTCTGCAGATAGTCGTCCAGATGCGCCTCTGGCACGAAGAGCTCCCGCGCCTGCAGTCGGGCGAAGCGCTCGTTCTTCGCGAGCCCCGCGGTCGCACCCAACAGTGCCAGGGTCGGTCGCACCGCGCGCAGGGGCGCGGCCTGCGCGCTGATCACCACCGCACTCTCGACCAGGTCGGGTCTCCGGGCGGCGAGAAGTACGGCGAGCTGCGCCCCGAGCGAGAAACCCACGACCGTCGCCGGCCGTCGCTCGCCCTCGAGGAGGCTTGCGAGAGCGTCCACCGTCGCGTTGTGGGAGATGTACGTCTCATCCGCGCTGCGACCGTGGCCGGGGAGGTCCGGCACGATGACTCGCCCACCAGGCGGAAGGTGTGTGCGCATCGGCTCCCACATCCATCCGGCCACCCCGCCGCCGTGGAGCAGCAGCAGTGGAGCCTCGCCCGCTTGCCCGAACGTCTCCCGATGCATCATCGCTCCGTCTCGAAGGTCGCGGCCATCCGGCCGATGGTGTCGATCGTTCCCTCCAGCAATGCGGGGTCGAGGGGGCCGAGCAGTCGTGCCGCCGAGAGCAGCCCGATCGTCGTGCTCGACAGCGCCAGTGCGAGCGTGCGTGGATCCACGTCCCCGACGATGAGGCCTCGCTCCTGTAGCTCATGGAACCAGGCGACGACCCGGTGATGCCGCTCCCGGTACCGGCCGTCCGTCACCTCCATGACATGCGAGCCGAGGACCCCCTGGTCGTCGAGGAAGGCGGCAGTCATCAGGGGGTCGTCGAGCAGCGCCCGAGCGGTCTCCCGACATGCGTCACTGAGACGCGGGTGATCTCCGAGTTCACGGCGGACCCGCTCGGCCATCCGCGTGTTCCCACGGATCAGCAGCGCGTCGAGGATGTCGCGCTTGCCGGCGAACTCCAGGTACACGGCGCCCTTGCCGATGCCGGCGTGACCGGCGATAGCGGCGACGCTCATCGCATCGAATCCGCTGCCGAGCACGAGGGCCTCGGCGGCGTCGAGAATGCGCTCGCGCCTATTCGGGACGCGTGGTCTGGGCATCGTCGTCCCTCCTCAGGTGTTCGAGCATCGCCGGGATGACGAGGTCGGGTCGGTCGCGCTGCACCCAGTGGCCGGCGCCGGAGACGGCGAGCAGCGAGCCGACCGGCAGCAGCTCGGCAGCCGTCTGGATGCGGGCGAAGGGCACACCGCTGTCGTGATCGCCGTGCACGAGGAGCGTGGGCGTCCGGATCGTCGAAAGGCGGTCCGTGTAGACGGTGCGCAGTCGGTTCCACAGCACCTGTTCGCGCTGCCACTCGCCGAAGACCTCCAGCCCCGTCCCAGAGGCCGCCTCGGCGAGCACGGCCTCGACGAGCTCGGGCGTCCTCGACTGCGGGTCCCGCACCAGGTCCCGGAGCCCGCGTTCCATCGCGGAGGGGTTGCGGGCGTAAGAGCGTGTCATCGCCGGGAGGAGGCCGGAGCGCAGCAGGAGGAACGAGGAGAAGTGGGTCGCCGCACCGAAGAGGCCGTCCGCGAGGCGCGGCATCAGCCCGTAGCAGCCCAGGAGCATGGCAGACCGGGCGCGTCCCGGTTGATCCAGAAGGTGTCCGACCGTCATGCCGCCGCCGAGGGAGAGTCCGGCGACCGCGTAGACGTCGAGTCCGAGAGTGTCGACCAGGTCGGCGACGTGGCGGACGAGCCGTTCCTGGGTGAGTGACCACTCCGCCCGTGGGCTGTGCCCGAAGCCGGGGTGATCAGGAGCGATGACACGGTGTCCGGCATCGGCCAGCACGGCGCCGACCTCGCCCCAGGAGAGCTCCGCGCTGTCTGCGCCGCCTCCGTGCAGGAGCAGGACGGGGATGCCGGTCTCGACCGCCGGCCGCCATTCCAGCGCGGAGACCGTGGCGTGCGCGAGATCGATCCTCGAACGTCGGGGTTCCATGGCGTCCTCTCGTTGTGACCACACTAGCCGATCTGGTCACAACGGGCGGGCACCGTCAAACGGATTTCTCCGCAGCCGCAGCCTCCTGTGCCGCGCGCAGCTCGGCGGTGGCGATCCGAACGTCCACCTCGGCTCGCTGCAGTCGTCGTTGCACGAAGGTCGTCGCCCCGAATCGGGCATGCACCCGATCCGCGTTCTCCTCCTCGGCCGTCACGATGTAGGCACAGGCGAACAGCATCACCTGCGCGGAGAAGTTCAGCCAGATCAGGAGTGCGAGCAGGGAGGCGAACGAGGCGAGGAGCGGGTTACTCGTGGCACCGCCGACGAACAGCCCGGACAGCTCCTGCAGGACCAGAAGACCGAATGCGCCGAGCAGAGCCCCCGACCACAGCGAGCGCGCGGACGGGCGCACGCCTGAGAGCAGGCGGAACACTCCGATGATGATCACAGCGTCGAGCGCGAAGACGACGAGGAGGGACAGGAGGCGCACGGTCCACGCGACGACGGGCGAGTCGGCCGGGAGTCCGAGCAGATCCGCGATCCAGGCCACTCCGAGTTGGCCGACGAAGGTCAGGAAGGCCGAGGCGACGAACGCCAGACCGATGCCCAGGGCGAGCGCGAGATTCCGAAGGATCACCCAGATCCAGAGGATGTCGTCCTGCAGGGTCCCGGCGAGCACGCGCACGGCAGTGCGCAGGGAGCCGATGGCACCGAGGGCGGCACCCACGAGTGCGACGAGCGAGACGATGCCGGCGATGGACAGCGACGCCGGCGCATCGAGATCCTTCGTGCTGATCACGCCGTCCTTGCCGATGAGTCCGGGCACCGCCGATTGCACCGCGTCGATGATCGCCTGCCACGCCGCCGGGTTGCCGGCGAGCCAGAGCGCCGCGATCGAGAAGCCCAGCAACACGCCGGCGAACACGCTGAAGAGAGCCCGATAGGTGACGCTGTCGGCCAGCATCGGTCCGCGCCGCTCGGTGTACAGCAGCGCCGCGCGCACCGGGCGTCGCGCGAGGGCCCATGCGATGACCGGACCGGTGATACGCGCGATCAGGCCGGGCCGGGCAGGGGAGTCGGTTCGTGATTCGGTGTTCGCCACGCCCCCACCCTAGGAGGCGGGGACCGACCGCTGCAGGGGCTTGACGCCGCGCGTCACCATGACCAGGGTGATCCGGCCGGTGCCCTAGAATCGGGGGCAACCTCGATGTGCGCGCCCCGCCCGAGATCCTTCCCACGATTGGTGATCAGTGCTTCTCCCTGCCGATTCGCTCGCTCCGGAATGGCTCGCCGTCCCCGACGACGCGAACGATCTCGCCGACGGCGTGTGGCCGGCCTCTGCGGTGCGCGACGCCGACGGTGCGCTCGACATCGCCGGCGTCAGCGCCACGACGCTCGCGCGAACCTACGGCACGCCGCTGCTCGTGCTGGACGAGGAGGAGGTACGCGGCCGCGCCCGACAGTTCCGGATCGCCTTCGACCGGGCGGCGGCTGCCAACGGCACCACGGCTCAGGTCTACTACGCGGGCAAGGCGTTCCTGTGCACGACGGTGGCACGCTGGGTGGTCGACGAGGGGCTGCGCGTGGACGTCTGCACCGGGGGAGAGCTCGCTGTCGCCCTCGCCGCCGGAGTCGCGCCCGCATCTCTCGGATTCCACGGCAACAACAAGTCCGTCGCCGAGTTGGAGCGCGCGGTCGAGGTCGGTGTCGGCACGATCATCGTCGACAGCGCGATCGAGATCGAGCGCCTGGCGGCGATCACGGCCCGTACCGGGGCGACGCAGCGGGTGCTGGTGCGTGTGATCAGCGGCGTCCACGCCGAGACCCATGACTTCCTCGCCACCGCGCACGAAGACCAGAAGTTCGGATTCCCGTTCGCGGATGCCGAGAGGGCGGTCGCCCGCATCCGCGAGATCCCCGGCCTCGTGTTCGCCGGCCTGCATTGCCACATCGGCTCGCAGATCTTCGGCGTCGCCGGCTTCCGCGAGTCGGCGTCCCGCGTCCTCGACCTGCACGCGACCCTGCTCGAAAACGGACCGGTGCCGCAGCTCAACCTCGGCGGCGGCTTCGGCATCGCCTATACCCGCGTCGACGACCCGACTCCGATCGATGAGCTCGCAGGAGCGATCGTCACCGCGGTGGCCGAGGGCTGTGCCGCCCGGGGCATACCGGTCCCCGCGCTCTCCTTCGAACCGGGACGAGCGATCGTCGGAACGGCCGGCGTCACGATCTACGAGGTCGGCACGACGAAGGACGTGACGATCGAGTCGGGTGCCGTGCGCCGGTACATCAGCGTCGACGGGGGGATGAGCGACAACGCGCGCCCCGCACTGTACGGCGCGCAGTACTCCGCCCGACTCGCGTCCCGCGTCGGGGCGGGCGATCCCCGCCTCAGCCGGGTCGTCGGCAAGCACTGCGAGTCCGGCGACATCGTCGTCGACCACGAGTATCTGCCGGAAGACCTCGTACCCGGAGATCTGCTGGCGGTGCCCGCCACCGGCGCGTACTGCGTCTCTCTGGCGAGCAACTACAACCATGTCCCGCGGCCACCCGTGGTCGCCGTCCGCGGCGGGCGCTCGACGATCATCGTCCGCGGCGAGACGCTCGACGACGTGTTGGCCCGTGATGCGGGCATCGACGGGGCGGACGCCCCCGAGGGAGACCAATGACCCACCCCCGAAGGAGCAACCATGACTGACTACCGACGACTTCGCGTGGCGCTGCTGGGTGCCGGAGCGGTCGGCTCGCAGGTCGCGGCGCTCCTGTTGCGCCACGGCGACGAGCTGGCCGACCGTGCCGGCGCCGAACTGGAGCTCGCCGGCATCGCCGTGCGCAACCTCGATGCACCGCGTGACGTCGACCTGCCCAAGGAGCTCTTCACCACCGACGCCGAGTCGCTGATCCTGGGCGCCGACATCGTGATCGAGCTCATCGGCGGCATCGAGCCCGCTCGCACGAACATCCTGCAGGCGATCGGCTCCGGAGCTGACGTCGTCACGGCCAACAAGGCACTTCTGGCGACCCATGGGCCCGAGCTGTTCGAGGCCGCGGACCGCGTGGGCGCGTCCGTGTACTACGAGGCCGCCGCCGCCGGCGCGATCCCGATCATCCGTCCGCTGCGCGACTCGCTCGCCGGCGACCGGGTGGTCCGCATCATGGGCATCGTCAACGGAACGACGAACTACATCCTCGACCGCATGGACACCGAGGGCGCCGACTTCGCCGATGTGCTGGCCGACGCACAGCGTCTCGGCTATGCCGAATCCGACCCGACCGCGGATGTCGAGGGCTATGACGCCGCACAGAAGGCGGCCATCCTCGCCAGCCTGGCGTTCCACACCGCGGTGCCGCTGGATGCCGTGTACCGCGAGGGCATCACCACGATCACGGCGTCGATGATCGAGGAGGCACGCGCAGCGGGCTTCGTGATCAAGCTGCTCGCGGTATGCGAGCGCATCGAGGCAAACGGCGCCGAGTCGATCTCGGTGCGGGTCTATCCGGCGCTCGTGCCGACCTCGCACCCGCTGGCTTCCGTGCACGGCGCCAACAACGCGGTGTTCGTCGAGGCCGAGGCCGCCGGATCCCTGATGTTCTACGGTGCCGGCGCCGGCGGGGTGCAGACCGCATCCGCCGTGCTCGGCGATGTCGTCTCGGCGGCTCGCCGTCATATCGCCGGCGGTGTCGGCGTGGGCGAGTCCACGCGAGCGAACCTGCCGGTCGTGCCGATCGGACACGTCACCACGCGCTACCAGATCACGCTCGAGGTCGCTGACGCGCCCGGTGTGCTCGCCACGGTCGCAGGGATCCTCAGCGACGGGGGAGTCTCGGTCGCGACGGTCGTGCAGACCGTCGAGGGTGAGGACGAGCCGACCGCGCGGCTGATCATCGGCACCCACCGCGCGACCGAGCAGGCGCTCAGCGCGACCGTCGACGCCCTCGCCGACAGCTCCGTCGTCGCCCGTGTCGTCTCGGTCCTCCGGGTGGAAGGCGAGTGACGATGGCAGCAGTCGCCGCACCCTCCGAGGGTGCCGCCGTCGTGGGACGCACGGTCGAGGTGCGGGTTCCCGCGACGAGTGCCAACCTCGGTCCGGGGTTCGACACTCTGGGCCTCGCCCTCAGCATCTACGACACGCTGCAGGTGACCGCGCTGCCCGCAGGCGAGCTCGAGATCGAGGTGACCGGCTCCGGTGCCGCCGAGATCCCGCGCGATGCGTCGAACCTCATCGTCCGCACCATCGCATACGTGTTCGCCGACGCCGGACGCCCGGTCCCCGGTCTGCGGATCGTGGCCGAGAACGGAGTCCCGCACGGGCGCGGCCTCGGCTCGTCGGGCGCCGCCGTCGCTGCCGGTGTGCTCGCCGCGAAGGGACTGCTCGAGGGCGATGTGGAGATCGGCGACACCGACCTTCTCCGTCTCGCGACCGAACTCGAAGGACACCCCGACAACGTGGCTCCCGCGCTGTTCGGAGGCCTGACGATCGCCTGGATGTCGGAGCGCGGACCGCAGCACAAGAAGCTCCTCGTGCACCGCGGCGTCTCGCCGCTCGTGCTCGTGCCCGCCTACACGATGTCGACCTCGCAGGCGCGGTCGCTGCAGCCTCCGCAGGTGTCCACCGCGGATGCCGTGTTCAACGTCTCCCGATCCGCACTGCTGATCGCGGCGCTGATGCAGAGCCCCGAGCTCCTCCTCGATGCGACTGCCGATCGGCTCCACCAGGACTACCGCGCCGGGGCGATGCCGGAGACGCAGCGCCTCGTGCAGGCGTTGCGCGCCGCGGGCTTCGCAGCCGTCGTCTCCGGTGCCGGCCCCAGCGTGCTGGTGCTCGCCGACGGACCAGGCAGTCGTCAGGATGCGGTCGAACTGGCCGATCGAGTCACCGACACCCCGTGGGAGGCGCTCCTGCTCGCAGTCGACGTCCGTGGTGGTACAGTGGGGACTCGAGCGGAGGGCTCCACGTAACTACGTGAATCTGGCCCCATTGCAACTCTTGCAAGACCCGCACGCAAATCCCTGTGGCACAAGTGCCGAGGCTGGCTGGCGCCGAGCGTCAGCCCGTGCGATCGCGCGCAGCACCCGTTGTGTGCGTTCAACGCTCATTCCCCATGACATATAAGGGAGTACTCGTGGAGAACCTCTCCGAGGCCCAGAACGACCAGACAGCTCCGGCCGCCGAAGCACCTGCGGCAGCCGCAGAGTCGACCGACACCGCACCGGCGCGCAAGCGCGCACCGCGTCGCGCGAGCACCGCCACCGCGGCGGCGAAGGCTGAGAAGGCCGAGGCGGCGAAGGCCGCGAAGTCGGATGCTGCGCCGGAAGCGGGCGCGTCCGAGGCTGCATCCTCCGGTGCAGAAGCCACCGAGGCCGCGCCGAAGGCGAAGCGCCCGAGTCGCAGCCGTGCGAAGAAGGCGGACGCCGAGGCTCCTGCTGCGGACACCGCCGCTGCAGAAACGCCGGCCGCCGCACCCACCGAGGCTCCTGCCGAGCCCGCACCCAAGACGACCGGGCGTGGACGCCGTGGTGCGCAGAAGCCCGCTCCCGAGGCCGAGGCCTCTGCGACGGAGTCCGCTGCGGAATCCGCACCCGACGCCGCACCTGCAGAGCCGTCGCAGAACAGCGACGCCTCGTCCGAGTCCGGCGAGGGCGACGAACAGGGTGGTCGCGGTCGCAACCGCAGCCGTAGCCGCAACCGCGGTCGTGGTCAGAACGGTGCGGCGCAGGAGCAGCAGCAGGCTCAGCCGGCCGCCGACGACGACCAGGCCGGCGGCAACAACCGCAACCGTCAGCGCAACAAGCGCCGCAACGGTGCGCCGACCGATGAGTTCGACACCGAGATCGGCGAGGACGACGTCCTGATCCCGATCGCGGGCATCCTCGACGTCCTCGACAACTACGCTTTCGTGCGCACCACCGGCTACCTCGCCGGCCCCAGCGATGTGTACGTCTCGCTCGGACAGGTGAAGAAGTACAACCTCCGCAAGGGCGATGCGGTCGTCGGATCCATCAAGCAGCCCCGTGAGGGAGACCAGCAGGGGCGTCAGAAGTACAACGCCCTGGTCAAGGTCGACTCGATCAACGGCCTGTCCATCGAGGATGCGGCCACCCGTGTGGAGTTCGGCAAGCTTACCCCGCTGTACCCGCAGGAGCGCCTGCGCATGGAGACGGCCCCCGAGAAGCTGACCCAGCGCATCATCGACCTGGTCGCCCCGGTCGGCAAGGGCCAGCGCGGTCTCATCGTCGCGCCGCCGAAGGCCGGCAAGACCATCGTCCTGCAGCAGATCGCGAACGCGATCGCGCAGAACAATCCCGAGGTCCACCTCATGGTCGTGCTCGTCGACGAGCGCCCCGAAGAGGTCACCGACATGGAGCGCTCGGTCAAGGGCGAGGTCATCGCCTCGACGTTCGACCGTCCGGCCGAAGACCACACCACGGTCGCCGAACTCGCCATCGAGCGTGCGAAGCGTCTCGTCGAGCTCGGGCGCGACGTCGTCGTGCTGCTCGACTCCATCACCCGCCTCGGCCGCGCGTACAACCTCGCGGCTCCGGCATCCGGTCGTGTGCTCTCCGGTGGCGTCGACGCTTCGGCGCTGTACCCGCCGAAGCGCTTCTTCGGCGCCGCACGCAACATCGAGAACGGTGGATCGCTCACCATCCTCGCGACCGCTCTCGTCGAGACCGGCTCGAAGATGGACGAGGTCATCTTCGAGGAGTTCAAGGGCACCGGCAACAGCGAGCTGCGCCTGTCCCGCGCCCTCGCCGACAAGCGCATCTTCCCGGCCGTCGACGTGAACGCGTCCAGCACGCGCCGCGAGGAGATGCTGCTCTCGGCCGATGAGGTCAAGATCACCTGGAAGCTGCGTCGTGCTCTCGCGGGCCTCGACCAGCAGCAGGCGCTCGAGGTGGTCCTCGGCAAGCTCAAGGAGACCCACTCGAACGTCGAGTTCCTCGTGCAGATGCAGAAGTCGATCCCCACGCTCCCCTCGGGCGCGCACGGGCACGACAACAACATCCGCTGAGCGGCTGAGCCGTGTTCGAGTCCGTCCAGACTCTGATCGACGAGCATCGCCGGGTGCAGGAGGAGCTCTCCGACCCGGCGGTGCACGCCGATGCCGCCCGCGCCAAGCGTGTCAATCGCCGCTACGCAGAGCTGTCGAGGATCGTCGCGGCGTACGAGGCGTGGGTCGCGGCGACCGACGACCTGGAGACCGCTCGCGAGTTCGCTCGGGAGGACGATTCGATCGCTGCGGAGATCCCGGCGATGGAGGAGGAGCTGCAGAGCGCCCAGGAGCGTCTGCGGCGCCTGCTGATCCCTCGCGACCCCGACGACGCTCGCGACGTGATCATGGAGATCAAGGCGGGGGAGGGCGGCGCCGAGTCCGCGCTGTTCGCCGCCGACCTGCTGCGCATGTACATCCAGTACGCGGCGTCCAAGGGGTGGAAGACCGAGCTGCTGGAGCGCAACGAGTCCGACCTCGGCGGATACAAGGACGTGCAGGTCGCGATCAAGGGATCGTCGTCGGATCCGGCGCAGGGCGTCTGGGCGCACCTGAAGTACGAGGGCGGCGTCCATCGCGTGCAGCGCGTTCCTGCGACCGAGTCGCAGGGGCGCATCCACACGTCGACCACCGGTGTGCTGGTGTTCCCCGAGGTCGATGAGCCCGAAGAGATCCAGATCGACCAGAACGATCTCAAGATCGATGTCTTCCGCTCCTCGGGACCCGGTGGGCAGTCGGTGAACACGACCGACTCCGCAGTGCGCATCACGCACGTGCCGACCGGCATCGTGGTCTCGATGCAGAACGAGAAGTCGCAGCTGCAGAACCGTGAAGCGGGCATGCGCGTGCTGCGCGCGCGACTGCTCGCGAGGCAGCAGGAGGAGCTCGACGCGGCGGCATCCGATGCCCGCAAGTCGCAGATCCGCGGCATGGACCGCTCCGAGCGCATCCGCACCTACAACTTCCCGGAGAACCGGATCGCGGACCACCGTACCGGGTTCAAGGCCTACAACCTCGATCAGGTGATGGACGGAGCACTCGACCCGCTGATCGAGAGCGCCGTCACCGCCGATGAGGAAGCACGGCTTGCCGCCGTCGGCTCCGAATCCTGACGGGCGACCACCGGGGCGCTAGGCTCGGGCCGTGATCACACTCCTGTTCCGCGGCCTCATGTACGTCGTGTCGGCCGGACTCGGCCTGATCGTCGCCGACCTCGCCCTCGACGGATTCCACATCGAGTGGGACAAATGGTGGGGCTTCGTCATCTGCATCCTGATCTTCGCGATCCTGCAGAGTGTGCTCGCGCCGTGGGTCGGGAAGATGGCTACGCGCTACGCGCCAGTGCTCATGGGCGGGATCGGGATCTTCTCGACGCTCATCTCCCTGATCATCGTCGTACTGCTGCCGGTCGGGGGTCTGCGCATCACCGATCTGACCGGATGGCTGCTCGGTTCGGTGATCGTGTGGCTCATCACCGCGCTCGGCAGCGTGCTGCTGCCTCTGATCTTCCTCCGCAAGAAGGCCGAGTCGGTCAAGGGCCGGCGACGCTAGCGCGCGGCGGCCTCCGCCTGCGTCAGATCGCGTAGTAGTCCGGCGCGGTGAGCAGGGCCCTGGTGTCCTCGCCGACGGTGCGTTGGCGGGGCTTCGCGGGAACACCGACCAGGATGCTGTCGGCCGGGGCATCCCTGGTCACCACCGCGTTCGCGCCGACCACGGATCCGGCGCCGATCGTCACGGGACCCAGGATCTTCGCGCCCGCGCCGACCGCGACGCCGTCACCGAGCGTGGGATGGCGTTTGCCGGAGGTCCGCGTGCGTCCGCCGAGAGTGACACCGTGGTAGAGCATCACGTCGTCACCCACCACGCTGGTCTCGCCGATGACGACGCCCATGCCGTGGTCGATGAAGAAGCGGCGTCCGATCCTCGCACCCGGATGGATCTCGACGCCCGTGAGCAAGCGCGAGAGCTGTGACCCGGCTCTCGCGAGAAGGCGCAGCCGTCGCCGCCACAGAGCGTGCGAGACGCGGTGCGCCCAGATCGCGTGCAATCCCGGGTACAGCAGAGCGACCTCGACGGCGCTGCGCGCAGCCGGATCCCGGAGACGAGCTGCCGCGATGTCCTCGCGCATTCGTCCGATCATGCCCATCGACGGCCTCAGTCTTCGCGCAGGTCCTCGAACAGCGCGGTGGAGAGGTAGCGCTCACCGGTGTCGGGGATGACGACGACGATCGTCTTGCCGGCGTTCTCCGGTCGCGCCGCGACCTTCAGCGCCGCGGCGACGGCCGCGCCGGACGACATGCCCACGAGCAGACCCTCTTTCGAGGCGAGCTCGCGGGCGACCCGCAGCGACTCGTCGAACTCCGCGGTCATGATCTCATCGAGCACATCGCGGTCGAGCACGTCGGGGACGAAGTTCGGTCCGATGCCCTGGATCTTGTGCGGGCCGGGGTGGCCCTCGCTGAGCACGGGGGAGTCCTTGGGCTCGACGGCGATGACCTGGATGCCGGGCTTCACCGCCTTCAGAGCCTGGCCGGTTCCCGTCACGGTGCCGCCCGTGCCGACACCGGCGACGAGGATGTCGACGGCGCCGTCGGTGTCGCGGAGGATCTCCTGCGCCGTGGTCTCTCGGTGGATCTGCGGGTTGGCGGCGTTCTCGAACTGGCGGATCCAGATCGCCCCGGGCGTCTCGGCGACGATGCGCTTGGTCTCCTCGATCGCGCCGCTCATACCCTTGGTGGGGTCGGTGAGCACGATCTCCGCGCCGAACGCCTTCAGCAGGACTCGGCGCTCCTTGGACATGGAGGCCGGCATCGTCAGGATGACCCGGTAGCCGCGTGCGGCACCGACCATCGCGAGGGCGATGCCGGTGTTGCCGCTGGTCGACTCCACGATCGTGCCACCCGGGGTGAGCTCACCGGATGCCTCCGCCGCGTTGATCATGGCGATGCCGATGCGGTCCTTCACGCTGGAAGCCGGGTTGTAGTACTCGAGCTTGGCGAGGACCGTGGCTCCGAGGCCCTCGGTCACCCGGTTCAGGCGGACGAGCGGCGTGTTGCCGAAAGCGGTCGTGATGTCGGAGTGGATACCGGGCATGAGAAGCCTTCCTTCGGGGGTCGCTGCCGGACAAGCCTAGGGGAGCAGGCCTATGGATTCGTCTTTGTGACAGCCGCTTGCACTCTACGCTGGAACCCATGTCCGACTCCTCGCTCGCTGCGGTCGTCCGCGCCGCGGCACAGCGCCTGGCCGATGCCGGCGTCCCCGATCCGCTCGTCGATGCCGAGCTGCTCGCCGGTCACGTCGGGGGTCGGCGCCGGGGCGAGGTGCAGGCCGCTATCGTGCGCGGCGACACGATCGACGATGGTTCGGCGGCCGCACTGGACGCTCTGGTGACCCGCCGTGCGACACGGGAGCCGCTGCAGCACATCACCGGCACCGCCCCTTTCCGCCACCTCGAGCTGGCCGTCGGTCCCGGGGTGTTCGTGCCGCGCCCGGAGACGGAGACGGTCGTGCAGTACGCGATCGACGAACTGCTGAACTCCGCCGACCCCGCACCGATCGGCATCGACCTCGGGACCGGGAGCGGCGCGATCGCCCTGGCCATGGCCACGGAGGTACCGCATGCCCGTATCTTCGCCGCGGAGCTCTCGGAGGACGCCCATGCCTGGGCGAGCAGGAACGTCGCGGGGGTGGACAACCTCACACTCGTTCTCTCAGACCTGGGAGACGCGTTCCCCGAACTCGACGGCACGGCATCCGTGGTCATCTCGAATCCGCCCTACGTCCCGGACGCAGCCGTTCCGCGGGATACGGAGGTACGGCTGTTCGACCCCGCCATGGCGCTGTACGGGGGAGAGGACGGGCTCGACATCGTGCGTGTGCTCAGCGCACGGGCGCTGCAGTTGCTGCGCCAGGGAGGTCTCCTCGTCATCGAGCACGGCGAGCTGCAGGGCGAGTCGATCAGGGAGATCCTCACCGCTGACGGCTGGCGCGCGGCGGCGACGCATCGCGACCTGACCCTGCGGGACCGCACGACCACCGCGCTCCGGCCCTGATCAGCGACCTCCGAGCATGCGCGGCATCCGGGCCGCATAGAATCGAACCGTCATGTCAACCATCTTCGACTGCCGCGACGAGTCGCAGCTGCTCGCCGGCATGCGCAATGCGCGCCAGGCGATCGGCCGTGGCGACCTCATCGTGATGCCCACAGACACCGTGTACGGCGTCGCCGCCGACGCCTTCTCCCCGGCAGCCGTCCAGCGCCTGCTCGATGCGAAGGGACGAGGCCGCGATCAGCCGCCCCCCGTCCTGATCGGCACGAAGGAGACACTCGCCGCCTTGGCCGAGTCCGTTCCCGAGCCGGTGGAGCGCCTCGTCGAGGCCTTCTGGCCCGGCGGCCTGACCATCGTGCTCCCGGCCCAGCCGTCGTTGGTGTGGGACCTGGGGGAGACTCTGGGGACCGTCGCGGTTCGGATGCCGGAGGGGCGCGTCGCCCTCGAACTGCTGGCGGAGACCGGCCCTCTCGCGGTTTCCAGCGCGAACCTCACCGGCCAGGCTGCCGCGATCTCGGCACTGGACGCCGAGAAGATGCTCGGCGACAGCGTCGCGGTCTACCTCGCCGACGGAATGAGCAAGGACGGCATCGCCTCCACCATCGTGGATGCGACCTCCCTCGTTCGGAGAGGGGCGGATTCCGAGGCCGGAACCGTGCGCATCCTCCGAGAGGGCGCCGTGTCCCGCGAGCAGCTGCAGGCGGTGCTCGGCGACCTGCTCGAGCCGGAGGAGCAGCACGCGGAGCACGCGCACACGGAGGAGCAGGACGGGGATTCGTGAAGCAGTATCTCTTCACGATCATCCTCACCGCCGCGATCACTTTCGCGCTGACATGGGCGGTGTGGCGGCTGAGCCTCCGTTTCAAGCTGTACCCCGGCATCCGTGAACGAGACGTGCACACGACGCCGACCCCTCGTCTCGGCGGGGTGGCGATCTTCCTCGGTATCGCGGCCGCCTTCGGGTTCTCGGCCGTCAACCCCTTCTTCCAGAGCATCTGGATCCCACCGCAGACGATGTGGTCGATCCTGGGCGCCTCTCTGCTGATCGCGATCATCGGCGTGGTGGACGATCTGTGGGACATCGACTGGATGATCAAGCTGGGCGCGCAGTTCCTGGCCGCCGGACTCATCACCGTCGGGGGCGGCCTGCAGATCCTGTCGCTGCCCTTCGGCGACCTCATCGTGGTCTCCAGCTGGCTGAGCATCACGATCACCATGTTCGCGATCGTCATCGTGATGAACGCGGTGAACTTCATCGACGGTCTCGACGGACTCGTCGCAGGGGTCTGTCTCATCTCGAACGGCGTCTTCTTCGCGTACTCCTACATCTTCACGCGTGACTCCGGCGCCTCCAGCTACTTCAACCTCTCGACGTTCATCGCAGCCGTCCTGATCGGTGCCTGCCTGGGCTTCCTGCCGTTGAACTGGAGCCCGGCGAAGCTGTTCATGGGGGACTCGGGCGCACTGGTGATCGGTCTGCTGATGGCGACGTCGGCGATCGCGATCACCGGGCAGATGGATCCGTCGGCCCTCGACCCCGAGCGACTCGGACGTTCGCAGCTCGTCGGTGCGTTCCTGCCGATCCTGCTGCCGCTGCTCGTCGTGCTGCTGCCGCTGCTCGACTTCGGGCTCGCCGTCCTGCGTCGCATGAGTGCCGGGCGCTCACCGTTCTCGCCCGACCGCAAGCACCTGCATCACCGAATGCTCGATCTCGGCCACCGCGACCGCGACGCGGTCCTCATCTTCTATGCGTGGACAGCCGTGATCTCGCTCGCCGTCCTCCTGATGTACGTGGGTGCGCGGGAGGACTGGCCCGGCCAGTACCTGCCCGGCGTCGCCTTCGGCGTCGTGGGCATCGCCGCCTGCCTCGTCGTCACCCTGAGTCCCACCCGCCGCAGGAAGAGCGCAGCGGCGGCCGACACCGACCCGACACCCGTGGAGTCCTGATGAGCCCGAGCCCCGTTTCCAGCACGCCGATCCTGCGGCGGACCCTCATCTGGTCGGCGGTGGCCACCGCGGCTCTCGCGATCGTCGCGGGCGGTGTCGGCTACGCCGTCGCCGGGGGAGAGGGGCTCGTCAGCGGGCTGCTGGGCGTGCTGCTGGCAGCCGTGTTCCTGGCGATCACCGGCATCAGCATCCTCATCGCCAACCGCTGGTACGGCGACCCGATCTACGTCCAGCTCTTCTTCGCCATCGTCCTCGGCGGCTGGCTCCTCAAGCTCGGACTCTTCGTCGTCGCGATGATCCTGCTCGCGGGTCAGCCGTGGCTGGAGCCGATGGTGTTCTTCCTCTCGATCGTGGCCGGCGTGCTGATGTCGCTCGCGATCGATGTGATCGTGCTCACCCGCATGCGGCTGCCGAACGTGAGCGACACCACCCTGCCGACAGAGGTGCCGGAGGACCGCGCCCCCGGCAACGCGAATCACGTCGACGAGGGACCGGTCGATGGCGGCCCGCGGTCTTAGGTGACCCTCAGATTCTGATACTGTTGAAACGTGCCCGCCGCTCGCCCGCGAGCGCTTGCGCTGTGTAGCACACCGACCATCGTCGCCCCGGTTTAGACCGGTGCCCCGAAGCTGGAGCCCGCGCTGTTTAATCTTGCTGCGACCCTGACCCCCCGACTTGCCTCCGACGGCGAGTTCCACGGCCCTTCGATCGACGATTTCTTCCCGGAGATCCTCTTCCACGTAGGACCGATTCCCGTCAACCGGATCCACCTGGTCCAGTTGCTCGCGGTGATCGCCGTGGTTCTGATCCTCTGGCTCGGCACCCGCCGCATGAAGGTCGTCCCCGGACGCTTCCAGAGCCTGGTGGAGATGGGGCTCGGATTCGTCCGCACCAACGTCGCCCACGACATGCTCGGGCGCAAGGACGGCGATCGTTTCCTGCCGATCCTCACCACGATCTTCTTCATGGTGCTGTTCATGAACATCACGGGAATCATCCCGTTCCTGAACATGCCGGGAACCGCGATCGTCGCCGTGCCGCTGACGCTCGCCGTGGTCAGCTACGTGACCTTCATCTACGCGGGCATGAAGCGCCACGGATTCAAGTTCTTCAAGAACTCGCTGTTCCCGCAGGGCGTGCCGGTCGCCGCGATGCCGATCGTCGCGATCATCGAGCTCATCTCGACGTTCATCCTGCGCCCCGTCACGCTGACGCTGCGTCTTCTCATGAACCTCGTCGTGGGGCACATGATCCTGGTGCTCGCGTTCTCCGCGACCCAGTTCTTCTTCTTCACCGCAGGTGGCGGCTGGGCCGCGCTCGGTGTCGGAACCCTCGCCTTCGGTGGCGCCTTCACGATCTTCGAGATCCTGGTCGCCGTCCTGCAGGCATACGTCTTCACCGTCCTCACCGCGGTCTACATCCAGCTCGCGGTCGCAGAAGAGCACTGAGCGGGCGGGCATCAGCCCTCCCACCCAACGAAAGGAAAAACCCGTGGACGCTACTACGGTTCTCGCTGAAATCAACGGTCACCTCGGAGCGGTCGGCTACGGCCTCGCAGCCATCGGCCCGGCCATCGGCGTCGGCATCGTCGTCGGCAAGACCATCGAGGGCGTCGCCCGTCAGCCCGAGCTGGCCGGTCGTCTCCAGGTCCTCATGTGGATCGGTATCGCCTTCACCGAGGCGCTTGCGTTCGTCGGCATCGCCGTCGCATTCATCCCCTTCCCGTAATCCTCACCGACTTCTGAAGGAGACAGGATGCTGAACGCTCTTGTCACGAACCTCGCAGCAGAGGGTGAGCCGAACAACCCCCTCATCCCTGCGTGGTACGACATCATCTGGTCGGGCCTCTGGTTCATCGTCATCCTCATCGTCGTGTGGAAGGTCGCCCTTCCCAAGCTGACGAAGATGCTCGACGAGCGGTCCGCCGCCATCGAGGGCAACATCGCCAAGGCCGACGAGGCGCAGAAGCAGGCGGAGGCGGCACTCGAGGAGTACACGCGTCAGCTCGCTGAGGCGCGTACCGAGGCCGGCGAGATCCGCGAGGCCGCCCGCGAGGACGGCAAGAAGATCGTCGCCGAGGCGAAGGATGCCGCAGCCACCGAGGCCGCGCGCATCACCGCCACCGCGCACACGCAGATCGAGGCCGAGCGGCAGACCGCTCTCGTCTCGCTGCGCAGCGAGGTCGGAACGCTCGCCCTCGACCTCGCCGGCGGCGTGGTCGGCGAGACGCTCTCCGACGACGCGCGTGCGACGGCTGTCGTCGATCGCTTCCTCGCCGAGCTCGAGGCATCCGAGAAGGCGGCTCAGTAATGGGCAGCGCGACCACTCAGGCACTCGCGGCATCCATCCAGACGCTTGCCGCAGCGAAGGACATCACTCTCGAGACCGCGCGGGAGCTCCTCGCTGCCGCGCGTGCCGTGAGCGAATCGTCTCAGCTGAGCGGCGCGCTTGCTGATGCTTCCGCTCCCGCCGCGGCGCGACAGGACGTCGTGGCCGCGGTGTTCGGCGGATTCTCCGCAGACGCTCAGAGCGTTCTGAAGACGGTCGTCGCGGAGCGCTGGTCGAACGCGGGTGAGCTCGTCGACGGTGTCGAGGAGCTCGCGATCCGCGCGGCGGCGATCGCCGAGCCCGATGCGGACATCGAGGGAGAGCTCTTCAGCTTCTCTCGCGTCGTCGCCACGAACCCGGAGCTGGAACTGGCTCTGGGGGGTCGCCTCGGCGGAGAGGAAGCCAAGGGTGCGCTCGTCGAGCGGCTCCTGGCCGAAGGCTCCACGAGCACCGCCGGCCGACTGATCATCACCTCGCTCGTGCGTCAGCCGCGCGAGCGCCGCGTTCGGCGACTGCTGAACCGGGCGATGAGCATCGTCTCGAACCAGCGTGATCGCGTGGTCGCCACGGTCCACACCGCGACCGCTCTCAGCGACGCCCAGCGCGCCCGTCTCAGCGACTCGCTCTCGCGTCGCTACGACGGTCAGGTAGCCCTCAACGTCGTCATCGACCCTGCCGTGGTCGGAGGTCTGCGCGTGCAGATCGCCGATGACGTCATCGACGGCAGCATCTCCGCACGACTCGCAGACCTTCGCCAGAAGCTCGCGGGCTAACACGACTTCGCGCGGGGAACCGCGCACCCAGATACAAAGGGAAGACAATGGCAGAACTATCGATCAGCCCCGACGTCATCCGTGACGCGCTGAAGGACTTCGCCGCAGCATACGAGCCCACTGGGGCTGGGGCGACCGAGGTCGGCACCGTCATCGACGCCGCCGACGGCATCGCGCACGTCGAGGGACTGCCCGGCGTCATGGCGAACGAGCTCGTGATCTTCGCCGACGGCACCAAGGGTCTCGCGCAGAGCCTGAACGAGCACGAGATCGGTGTCGTCGTCCTCGGCGAGTTCACCGGTGTCGAGGCAGGTCAGGAAGTCACCCGCACCGGCGAGGTCCTCTCGGTTCCGGTCGGCGACGGCTACCTCGGCCGCGTCGTCGACCCGCTCGGCAACCCGATCGACGGACTCGGCGCCATCGAGACCGAGGCCGTGCGCGCCCTCGAGCTCCAGGCGCCCGGCGTCATGCAGCGCAAGTCGGTGCACGAGCCGATGCAGACCGGCATCAAGGCCATCGACGCGATGATCCCTGTCGGCCGCGGTCAGCGCCAGCTGATCATCGGCGACCGTCAGACCGGTAAGACGGCCATCGCGATCGACACGATCATCAACCAGAAGGCCAACTGGGAGTCGGGCGACGTCAACAAGCAGGTTCGCTGCATCTACGTCGCGATCGGTCAGAAGGGCTCCACCATCGCTTCGGTGAAGGGTGCGCTCGAAGAGGCCGGCGCTCTGGAGTACACCACGATCGTGGCCGCTCCGGCATCCGACCCCGCCGGTTTCAAGTACCTGGCTCCCTACACCGGTTCGGCCATCGGGCAGCACTGGATGTACGGCGGCAAGCACGTCCTCATCATCTTCGATGACCTGTCGAAGCAGGCTGAGGCCTACCGTGCCGTGTCCCTCCTCCTGCGCCGCCCGCCGGGCCGTGAGGCATACCCGGGTGACGTCTTCTACCTGCACTCGCGTCTGCTCGAGCGTTGCGCGAAGCTGTCCGACGAGCTCGGTGCCGGTTCCATGACGGGTCTCCCGATCATCGAGACCAAGGCGAACGACGTCTCGGCGTACATCCCGACCAACGTGATCTCGATCACCGACGGCCAGATCTTCCTCCAGTCCGACCTCTTCAACGCCAACCAGCGCCCTGCGGTCGACGTGGGTATCTCGGTCTCGCGAGTCGGTGGTGACGCGCAGGTCAAGTCCATCAAGAAGGTCTCGGGCACGTTGAAGCTGGAGCTCGCGCAGTACCGCTCCCTCGAGGCGTTCGCCATGTTCGCGTCCGACCTCGACGCGGCTTCGCGTCGTCAGCTCTCGCGCGGTGCACGACTGACCGAGCTGCTCAAGCAGCCGCAGTACTCGCCGTACCCCGTCGAGGAGCAGGTCGTCTCGATCTGGGCCGGTACCAACGGCAAGCTCGACACGATCGAGGTCTCGGATGTCCTGCGCTTCGAGCGCGAGCTCCTGGACTACCTGCGTCGCAACACCGAGGTTCTCGAGACGCTCCGCGACACCAACGTCCTCGATGACGCCACGGTCGCCGAGCTGGAGAAGCAGACGGATGCCTTCATCCTGGAGTTCCAGGGCGGCAAGGGTCACGCCATCGGCGCCCCGGGTCACGAGGAGCACGCTGCAGCCGAGGCGGAGGACGTCAACCAGGAGAAGATCGTCAAGGGTCGTCGCGCGTAACCGCGTGAGGTACTGACATATGGGCGCTCAACTCAGGGTCTACAAGCAGAAGATCTCTTCTGCTCAGACGACCAAGAAGATCACGAAGGCGATGGAACTCATCGCGGCTTCGCGCATTCAGAAGGCGATGGCACGCGTCAAGGCGTCCACTCCCTTCGCGCGTGCCGTGACGAGGGCCGTGTCCGCCGTCGCGACGCATTCGAACGTGGATCACCCGCTGACCCGCGAGTCCGAGAACATCACCCGCTCTGCGGTCGTGATCTTCTCCTCGGACCGCGGCCTCGCCGGAGCCTTCAACTCGCAGATCCTCCGTGAGGGTCTCGAGGTGGCGGAACTCCTGCGCGAGCAGGGCAAGGAGCCGGTCTTCTACCTCATCGGCCGCAAGGCCGTCGGATACTTCCAGTTCCGACGCCTCGCTGCCGCTGCGGAGTGGACCGGCGACACCGACACCCCGTCGTTCCACACCGCGGAGGAGATCTCCGCGACACTGCTCGAGTCCTTCTCCCGCGGGGGACAGGACGGCGGTGTCGACGAGATCCACCTCGTGTACAACCGTTTCGTCAGCATGATGACGCAGTCGCCGGAGTCCGTGCGTCTGCTCCCGCTGGAGATCACGGAAGCCGATGAGTCGGAAGCCGGTAACACCGTTTACCCGCTGTACGAGTTCGAGCCGGACGCCGAGACTGTTCTCGACGCGATCCTGCCGGTGTACATCCAGAGCCGCGTCTTCAACGCCCTCCTGCAGTCGTCTGCCGCGAAGCAGGCGGCGACGCAGAAGGCGATGAAGTCGGCCAGCGACAACGCCGACAAGCTCATCACCGACTACACCCGTCTGCGCAACAACGCGCGCCAGGCGGAGATCACGCAGCAGATCGCCGAGATCGTCGGCGGCGCCGACGCCCTCTCGAGCAAATAGACCATCAGGAAAGAGACGAAAATGACCCTCACCGCTCCGGCTGACCAGCCGGCGACCGCGGTCGTCGGGCGCGTCGCACGCGTCAACGGTCCGGTTGTCGACATCGAGTTCCCTCATGACTCGATCCCCGACATCTACAACGCGCTGAAGACCACGATCGCGATGGGCGAAGAGTCCACCGAGATCACGCTCGAGGTCGCCCAGCACCTCGGCGACGACCTCGTCCGCGCCATCGCCCTGAACCCGACCGACGGCATCGTCCGCGGTCAGGAGGTTCGCGACACCGGTGAGGCCATCTCGGTTCCCGTCGGCGACGTGACCAAGGGCAAGGTGTTCAACGTCATCGGCGAGGTGCTCAACCTCGAGCCCGGCGAGACGATCGAGGTCACCGAGCGCTGGCCCATCCACCGCAAGGCACCGAACTTCGACCAGCTCGAGTCCAAGACTCAGATGTTCGAGACCGGCATCAAGTCGATCGACCTCCTCACCCCGTACGTGCTGGGTGGAAAGATCGGTCTCTTCGGTGGCGCCGGTGTCGGCAAGACGGTCCTCATCCAGGAGATGATCCAGCGCGTCGCGCAGGACCACGGTGGTGTGTCGGTGTTCGCCGGTGTCGGTGAGCGCACCCGTGAGGGCAACGACCTCATCCACGAGATGGAGGAGGCGGGCGTCTTCGACAAGACCGCCCTCGTCTTCGGCCAGATGGACGAGCCGCCGGGAACGCGTCTTCGCGTCGCCCTGTCGGCTCTGACGATGGCGGAGTACTTCCGTGACGTGCAGAAGCAGGACGTTCTGCTCTTCATCGACAACATCTTCCGCTTCACGCAGGCCGGTTCCGAGGTCTCCACGCTGCTGGGCCGCATGCCCTCCGCTGTGGGTTACCAGCCGAACCTCGCCGACGAGATGGGTGTGCTCCAGGAGCGCATCACCTCGACGCGTGGTCACTCGATCACCTCACTGCAGGCGATCTACGTGCCGGCCGACGACTACACCGACCCGGCTCCGGCGACCACCTTCGCGCACCTCGACGCGACGACCGAGCTCTCTCGTGAGATCGCCTCGAAGGGTCTGTACCCGGCCATCGACCCGCTGACCTCGACGTCGCGCATCATGGACCCTCGCTACTTGGGCGAGGACCACTACCGCGTCGCCACCACGGTCAAGCAGATCCTCCAGAAGAACAAGGAACTGCAGGAGATCATCGCGATCCTCGGTGTGGACGAGCTCTCCGAAGAGGACAAGATCGTCGTGTCGCGTGCGCGTCGCATCCAGCAGTTCCTCTCGCAGAACACCTACATGGCGAAGAAGTTCACCGGTGTCGAGGGTTCGACCGTCCCGCTGAAGGAGACCATCGAGTCGTTCGATGCGATCACCCGCGGTGACTTCGACCACGTGGCCGAGCAGGCCTTCTTCAACGTCGGTGGTATCTCCGACGTCGAAGAGCAGTGGGCGAAGATCCAGAAGGAGAACGGCTGACCATGGCATTGCATGTCAGCCTCGTCTCCGCGGATGCGGAGGTGTGGACGGGAGAGGCGAGCCTCGTGGTCGCCAAGACCGTCGAGGGCGAGATCGGCTTCATGACCGGCCACGAGCCGGTGCTGGCCATCCTCGCTGAGGGCCAGGTTCGCATCACCCAGTCGGATGGCACCAAGGTGCTGGCCAACGCGCAGGACGGGTTCCTCTCCATGGAGGGCGACACCCTGACGATCGTTGCCGGCAACGCGGCTCTCATCGCCTAGAAGTTTCCGTTTCGACGCGTCCGCCTCGGCACCCTCACGGGTTCCGAGGCGGACGTGTCTGCATCCACTGAGGTTCCATGAAGATCCTGCTCCCTCCGTCGGAGACGAAGCGTGAGGGCGGCGACGGCCCGCCGCTCGACCTGAGTTCACTGGCGCTTCCCGGCCTGGCGGAGCGTCGGACAGCGGTTCTGGACGCGCTGGTCGACCTCGCGGCCGACGAGGAGGCCGCTCGTCGCGTTCTCAAGCTGAGCGAGCGCCAGACCGGTGACATCGCCCACAATCGGATGCTGCGCACTGCACCTACGATGCCGGCGGTCGATCGCTACACAGGCGTGCTCTTCGACGCTCTCGACGCACGCTCGCTCTCGACGGCGTCACGCCGGTGGCTCGGCGCGCATGTCTGGATCCACAGCGCGCCGCTCGGCCCCGTCGGGGCGCTGGATGCCGTGCCCACCTATCGTCTCGCCGCGGGAACCTCGCTGCCGGGCGTGCCGGCGCTGCGGCGGCACTGGGCGGAAGCCACGACCTCGGCGATAGCCGGGGCCGCGCCGTCGTTCCTGCTCGACCTGCGGAGCGAGGCGTACGTAGCCCTGGGCCCCACGCCCGAAACGCTGCCGCGCGCTTACGTCAGGGTCGTGACCGACCAAGGGCGAGCTCTCAACCACTTCAACAAGAAGTCCAAGGGGCTTCTCGTCCGTGCGTTGGCCGAAGATCGGCCACGCGTGGGCTCTCTGCGAGCCCTGAGGGCCTGGGCCGATGCGCAGGGGATCCTGTTCCGTGACGGTGAACAGCAAGGCGTCTGGGAGCTCGTCGTCGCGGAATGACCGCGGATCTCTTCAGGTCGCGGCGCCGCGTCGGTCGTTGCCGGGCCCCGGTCTCCCCGCTATGGTTGTGACGCGGCGCGACCAGCGTCCGCTCATCTGATCCGGAGGGGATCATGTACGACTATTACGACACAGGCTCGTTGGCCGTCTTCGGCATCCTGATCGTCTTCGGCCTCATCTTCGCGGCAGCGGGCTACGTTCTCTCGTCTCTCTTCCTGATGAAGATCTTCGAGAAGGCCGGCGTCGAAGGAAAGTGGCGGGCGTGGGTTCCCGTCTACAACGCCATGATCCTCGCGAAGCTCGGCGACGTCTCGCCGTGGGTCATGCTCGGTGCCATCGTGATCAACGTCATCCCTGTCCTCAACTACATCTCGTGGATCGCCTACGTCGCGGTGCTCGTCATCGTCGGATGGCGCGTGGGACTCAAGCTCCAGAAGGACGCGGTCTGGGTCCTCTTCGGCCTGATTCCCGGCATCGGTGTGCTGATCTGGCTCGGCATCAACGCGTTCGACAAGTCGCGCTGGAACCCGAACGTCGCACCGGCGCCGTGGGCGAACAACGGATTCCTCGGCGACAACACGGTGTGGCAGGGCATCCCGGTGCAGCCCAAGCCTGTTGCGGGCCCCGGTTACGGTGCTCCCCAGGGCTACGCTCCGCCCGCGCAGCCCGGTTACGCCCCGCCCGCGCAGCCCGGTTACGCGCCGCCCGCACAGCCGGGTTACGCGCCTCCCGCGGGGCCTGCGGCTCCTGCCACGGGGGCTCCCGTCCCGCCAGTGCCGCCGACCACGCCGCCGGCACCTCCGGCTGCGCCGCCGACCACGCCTCCGGCACCGCCTGCTGCACCTCCCGCGCCGCCTGCTGGGCCTCCCGCGCCGCCGACGGATCCGACGCAGCCTCCCGCGTGATCCTCTGACGCAGGGCCCTCGACTTCGGTCGGGGGCCCTGCGCCGTCTCCGGGTGGCCGTCGATCAGAACCGGCCGCTAACGTGGAGCGCATGGTCTTGTCGCAGCGCCGCGTCGGCGCCTCCGGTCTTCTCGTCTCCTCCACCGGCCTCGGCTGCAACAACTTCGGGCGCGCGGGTACTGCCACGGAGACGCTCGCAGGCACTCGTGAGGTTATCGACGCGGCACTCGCCAACGGCATCACCTTCTTCGACACCGCCGACATGTACGGGGCGGTCGCGGGTGCGAGCGAGACTCTCATGGGCGAGGTCCTGGAGGGACGTCGGGACCGCGTCGTCCTTGCGACAAAGTTCGGGCAGGAGCGAGACATGGGCTATGCGTTCCCCGCGGCCCGGGGCTCGCGCCGCTATGTCCGTCGTGCCGTCGAGGAGTCCCTGCGGCGGTTGCGCACCGACTGGATCGATCTGTATCAACTGCACCTTCCCGATCCGGAGACTCCGATAGCGGAGACCACCGACGCGCTCGACGACCTCGTGCGCGAGGGCAAGATCCGGTACTACGGGCATTCGAACTTCACCGGCTGGCAGATCGCCGAGGCGGAGTTCACGACGCGGCAACGCTCGACAGGCAGATTCATCTCGGCGCAGAACCACTACTCCCTGCTCGCGCGTGCAGCGGAACGCGAAGTGCTCCCCGCGGTCGAGCGTTACCAGCTCGGCTTCTTCCCGTATTTCCCTCTGCACAACGGGCTGCTCACCGGAAAGTTCTCTCGCGATGGAGGCCCGGCGTCGAGCCGCATCATGTCGGCGCGTCGTCACGTCTGGGAGGATGCACCCTGGGACGCGATCGAAGCTCTCCGCGACTTCTGTGACGAACGCGGTATCAGTATGCTGCAGGCGTCGTTCGGTTGGCTTCTCTCTCGTCCGGCGGTCTCCAGCGTCATCGCGGGGGCGACGTCAGCGGCGCAGGTGGAGGCGAATGCTGCGGCGGGCGACGCGTGGCGTCCGGGTGCCGCCGACCTCGAGATCATCGATGAGCTGTTCCCGTTGCCCGCCGACCCGGGGGCGCGAGTGTGATCGCGGGGCGGAGGAGTTCTACTACGATGTGTGAGTATCCTGCGTTCGCCCGATCCGTCGCAGGCCCATCGGAGGCAGCACGTGGCTGAGACGAAGACGCACCGCGTCACGGTTGCGCAGCGCCCGCTGCTGCTGTCCTGGTCCGGTATCACCGATCAAGGCCGGCGCCGCGAGACGAATCAGGATGCCTACCTCGCGGAGTACCCGCTCTTCATCGTCGCGGACGGCATGGGCGGCCACGCCGGGGGAGAGATAGCGAGCCAGAGCACGGTCGCGCGGCTTCAGGCAGTGGTCTCCACCGGTGAGGTGAGTGGCCCTGCGATCGAGAAGGCGCTCGAACTCGCCGTCGGCGATATCGCCGACCACCCGGAGACGACCGACGAGGGTACCGGGACCACACTGACCGGGGTGTACTTCGACAGCGAGGGTGATGAGTCGCACTGGATCGCGCTCAACATCGGCGATTCGCGTGTCTATCTTCTTCGTGACGATCGACTGGTGCAGGTGACGACGGATCACTCCGTCGTCCAAGAGCTGATCACCGCGGGCAAGCTCAGCCCCGAAGAGGCGGAGGGTCACCCCTACAGCAACGTGATCACGCGTGCCGTCGGTGCGAGCGAGCTCACGGCACCGGACTACGTCTCGATTGATGTGCGCCCGGGGGACCGGTTCGTCATCTGCTCGGACGGGCTGACCAAAGAGCTCACCGACTACGGGATCCAGCACTTCCTCCGTGAGCATCTCGACCCGGGCGATGCCGTCGATGCGATGCTCGCGGCGGCGCTGGAGAACGGCGGGCGGGACAACGTCACGTTGATCGTGGTCCAGGTCGCGGACGAGGGCGAGTCCTCCTCCCCAATCGAAGACACAGCGGAGTAGCCGTTCAGCGCTGTGGACAGCGCTGATCCGACCGACGACATGCGATCCACTGGGGTCCATGGAATCCCTCCCGATCGTGCTTCCCGCGGCTCCCGCTCCTTCACGCCGCGCTCCGTTGCCGTTCATGGCGGCCCTGGTGCCGATCGCCGCCGGTGTCGTCCTGTGGTTGGTCTCGGGTTCGATGCTCGCGCTCTGCTTCGCGGCTCTCGGCCCACTCATGATCGGGGCCTCGGCGCTGGATACCGCCCGCAATCGGCGACGCGAACGCCGGCAGGGAGATGCACAGGCCGAACTCGACTGGGTGGCGGCTGAGGATCAGCGGGAACGCCTCCATCGCCAGGAGCGTGAAGAGCTGTGGCTCCGCCAGCCCGACAGTGCGTCGTGCCTCATCCAGCCGCCTCTCCGGGGCGCGGTACCGCCTGACGCATCGACGCCGATCGTCGTCGGCGCCGGCAGCGTTGCGAGTGCAGTGCGCTGTAGCGGAGGGGACGACGCACGGGGACGGAGCTTTCGCGAGCGCTGCGGCACCGTCGAACACGCTCCGATCGTCGTGCCGATCGGTGGTGGTATCTGCCTGCGGGGTCCGCGACCGCTGACGGCGGCCGCCGCGCGCGCACTGGTCGTGCAACTCTGTCTGCGGTTCGGCGCCACCCAGCTGTCGATCGTCGGTGCGGAGCCGCGTGTGCACGGCGTCGGCGCGCTTCCTCATGCGATGAGAGCACGCCGGGGCGGCTTCCGGATGGGAATCGGGACCGCGGAGGGAGGCCGTGTGGATGCCGATGCGCTCATCTGGCTCACATCGGCCGGAGCCGAGGTGCCCGAGGGGATCACGACGGTCATCGACATCATCGAACCGGGCGACGCGAATCTGCGCACGCAGCGGGGCATCATTGCTGTCGGCGTCGAATGCCTCTCGATCGCCCAGGCGGAGGCGGTCGCCCGTGACCTCGCGGAGCGTGGCGACGACGCCGATGCGCTCCCGGAGTCTGTTTCGCTGCACGAGCTGGAGCAGCCGTCGGCGGGGCGCGGCCTGGCGGCGACGATCGGGCGAGGGGAGCACGGCGATGTCGTGGTCGACATCGTCGGCGACGGACCGCACGCGATCGTCACGGGTACGACCGGCACCGGCAAGAGCGAACTGCTCGTCACCTGGGTCACGGCGATCGCCGAGACCCACGGCCCGGATCGTGTGACCTTCGTGCTGGCCGACTTCAAAGGGGGCACCGCGTTCGAGCCCCTACGCGAGCTGCGGCAGGTAGCGGCGGTCATCACCGATCTCGACGATGAGGGTGCGCGGCGGGGTGTCTCCAGCCTCACCGCCGAGCTACGGCGGCGGGAGGGAGTGCTCGCAGCGGCCGGAGCCCGCGACGTTCGCGAGGTCTCGATGCCGCGGCTGGTGATCGTCGTCGACGAGTTCGCGGCGCTGCTGGCCGAACACCCCGACCTCGGCGCGGTGTTCACCGACGTGGCGGCAAGGGGCCGCGCGCTGGGTATGCACCTCATCCTCGGTACGCAGCGGGCCGCCGGTGTCGTGCGGGATGCGCTGGCCGCCAACTGCCCCCTCCGCATCAGTCTGCGTGTGGGAGATCCCGCCGACAGCAGACTCGTGATCGGGACGGATGCCGCCTCGGCGCTTCCGGGTGGGGCGGGCTCGCGCGGGCTCGCGCTGGTGCGTCGGCCCTCCGATCACGAGCCTGTGCCGATGCGAGTGGCCTTGACGGGTGCGGCGGATCTGCGTCGTGTCGGCGTGCGTTGGGCGGACCAGGCAGCACCGCGCAGTCCGTGGCTCCCCGCGCTGCCGACAAGTCTCCCTCTCGCCGAAGTCGCCGATGCCGCCGAGATCCGGTCGACGGAGCTCATCCTGGGCCGAGGTGACGATCCTGGTCTCCAGTCGCAGCCCCTGGAGCTCCTGCGTTGTGGGCAGGACCGCGGGCTCGTCATCCTCGGGGCGCCGGGGTCCGGTCGTACTGCGGCTTTGAGAGCCGTAGCGGCCCAGCGACCGGATGCGCTCTGGATGTCGGGCGATGCGGAAGACGTGTGGGACCTGGTGGCCGTCTGGGCTGGAGGCGTCCGGCGTCCGCCTCCTGTCGTCCTCTGCGACGACGTGGATGCGCTTGTCTCGTCATTGCCGCCGGAGTACGGTCAGCTGCTCGCCCAGCGCTGGGAGCAGGTCGTACGGGCAGGGACCGAATCGACGTTCGTGCTGACAGCTACCAGGGCGGCAGGACCGTTGGTGCGAGTGATCGACATGCTGCCGAGACGTGCCCTGCTGCGGATGCCGACGCGAGTGGATCACCTGGCGGCCGGGGGAGAGCCGGGGACGTTCGTTCGTGCGCGCGTGCCCGGGAGGGCCAGGATCGGTGACCGGGAGGTGCAGTTCGTCTGGGTCCCGGAAGAGGAGATCAGCACCTCTTCGCAGAGTGCCCCCGCGGTGTGGACGCCGTCGTGCGCGATCACGGGGGTCGTCAGCGCCGGAGCCGTCTCCGTGGCGGCGCAGATACGCGAGGCGCACCCGCAGCACGAGGTGATTCACCTCGGCATCGAATCGGTGACGATGCCGAGCCGCTCCTGCATCCTGGTCGCCGATGCGGAGACGTGGCAACGGAACTGGTCCACGTGGCAGCGCATCCGCGCGGAGGGTGAGGTTCTGGTCCGCGCGGAGCAGCCGGCCGATCTCCGACAGCTCGCCGCGGTGCGGGAACTCCCGCCGTATGCTCGGCCGCATGCGGGCCGGGCATGGTCGGTGCTCGGAGCGGGATCGCCACGGCGAGTGATCCTTCCCGAGCTGTCGCCCCGATGAACGAGTCTGCGCAGAACCCTCAGGGCATCAGATCCCGGACCCGGGACGGATCATTCCGACATCCGCACCGCCGCCGAGAACCGCGAGCGGGAGCGCGTCCGTGAGCGTCGCGACCTCGGCTTCGCTCAGGCCGCCCGCACGAGCGAGAAGTGTCGCGGCCACAATCGTCGAGGCGCGGGTGGCGCCGTCGAGCATCTTCAGTGCCACGGTCGTGCCGTTCGGCGCGACCATCACCATGACGCCTTCGGCGCCGTGTTTGGCGAACACCCCGAGCTTCTCGATCGCGATGGTGTCGGGGCGCCCGGGTCCTTCGATCGTCCACGGGCTCTCCCGCACCGCACGGACCAGAGAACCGGCGACGCGGTGAAGGGCGAACGGCGAGCGATCCGATGCGGTTCCGATGCGGTGGATGGAGCGTGCGAGTCCGGTGAGAGTGATCACGTGAACCGGCGCGCCGCACCCGTCGATGGCGGTATGGGCGATCTTCTCGCCGGTGAGGCGTTCGACCACGTCGCGGATGTGGAGCTGGAGGGGGTGAGCGGGGTCGAGGTAACCTGCGGTGGGCCAGCCGGTCGCCACACAGGCGCGCAGCATGGCGGCATGCTTTCCGGAGCAGTTCATGCGCACGCGTGACGCTTGGCCATGCTCCCGAACGAGCTCGTCGCGCGTCGCCGAGTCGGTCGGCCAGGAGGGAGGGCAGCCGAGGTCGTCCTCGGTGAGGCCGCCTTCCGTGAGGATGTCGCGGACCACGGAAGCGTGGCGATCCGTGCCGACGTGGCTCGCCGTGGAGATCGCGAGCTGCTCGCCCTCCAGGACGGCGCCGGCGGTGATGCAGGCGACCGCCTGCAGGGGCTTGAGGCTGGAACGCGGCAGGATCAGCGAGTCGGTGTTGCCGTGGCGGGCGACGATGTCGCCATCAGGGGAGAGCACCACCGCCGCGCCGACATGGCGGGATTCGACGAATCCGCTCCGCTCGACGACGGCGAGTTCCACGGAATCCTGAACGGTGAGAGTCTCCAGCACTCGTCAACTCTAGCCCGGGGCATGCACCTGCTCGCGTCGTGTCGGATGCGCCTGAGAGACTGAGGGCATGGCAGAGTCCACCCCCCGCGCCCTCGGCGAACATCACTATGCGCTCACCTCGACGTGGACCGGCAACACCGGCACCGGAACCACCGGCTACCGCGACTACCGCCGCGACGTGACCATCGAGGTCAGCGGGAAGCCGGAGCTGCTCGCTTCATCGGACAAGCCCTTCCGGGGCGATCCGTCGCGCTGGAATCCGGAAGACCTCCTGCTCGCGTCCCTCTCCGAATGCCACCTGCTGTCGTACTTGCACGCGTGCGTCACAGCCGGCGTCGTCGTCGTGTCCTACCGCGACGAGGCCACCGGGATGATGCGCGAGGACGGGACGGGTGGTGGTTCATTCGTGGAGGTGACGCTGCGCCCCGAGGTCGTCGTCGCCGAGGCCTCGATGATCGATGCGGCGGAACGCGCACACGCGCAGGCCAACGCATGGTGCTTCATCGCGAACTCGATGAACTTCCCCGTGCGTCACCAGGCGAAGGTCACCGCTCTCGCCTGAGATCCGCCGATGCGTCAGCGACGCTCGTGGGGGAGCGCCTGCTTGATCTTCTCGATGGCGCCCTGGGCAGGAGCCTCGTTGTAGGCTCCGGCGAGCTCCTGGCCGGAGAGGCCGTGTATCGCGGCCATGATCTGGTCCGTGGCGAGACGGCGTGCTCGCCCGCTCGTCGCAGGTCCATGCGGTGACAGATCGAGCGGCTCGCCGAAACGGACCGTGATTCGCTCCTTGAGTGTCGGCACCTTCGCCCCGACCGGCATCACCTTGTCAGTGCCGATGAGGCCTACCGGGACGACGGGTGCACCGGTCTGCAGGGCCAGGAAGGCGACGCCGGTGCGGCCCTTGTACAGGCGACCATCGGTCGACCGCGTGCCTTCCGGGTACAGGGCGACGGCGAGGCCCTCGTCGAGGAGCTGGCGCTGCAGCTCGAGAGCATCCAGAGCCGCCTGTCCGGCGCCGCGGCGCACCGGGATCGCGCCGATGGATTCGAAGAACGTCTTGCTCATCCAGCCCTGGAAGCCGGTTCCCTCGAAGTAGGTGGACTTCGCGAGGAAATGAACCGGACGGGGAGCTGCGACCGGGATCGCGATCGAGTCGATGAAGGAGAGGTGATTGCTGGCGAAGATGACGGGCCCGGTCAGAGGGACGTTCTCGCGCCCTTCGATTCGGGGGCGGTAGACGAAGCGGGCCAGAGGGGTGATGAGGCCCCGACCGAGGCGGTAGGCGATCCCGGCATGGCGAGGCTTGGCAGTCTCTTCTGACGAGGATTCCTCTTCTGACGAGGATTCGGGCTCGACGGACTGCTCAGAGGTCATCAGAGCAGATTACTCCCGGATCCATGCCGGCGTGGGAATGAAGACTCGCGCCGTGCTTCCCAGCGAGGGCAAAGGGGCATGGGGCAGGATGGAGTGTCCCGCCCGCGATCCCGAGGTCTCACTGTGCGCAAGCGTCCGCTCATCGTTCTGTCCACCGTCGCCGCGGCGACCCTGCTCCTGGCGGGCTGCGCTGGCAGCGCTGCGCCGGAGAGTTCCGGTACTCCGGCCCCTTCCGCGTCGAGCGCGTGCGCGCTGGACGCGCAACCCGGCGAGACATCTGACGCGGTCGTCGTTGAGGGAGAGGGTGCGGACACCAAGGTGACCGTTCCGGCCGATGCCGCTTTCGCGGGCGTCGAGCGTACGGTCATCTCCGAGGGTGACGGCGAGGACCTCGTCGTCAACGACCTGGTCTCCGTCCAGTATCAGATCGTCGACGCGACGACCAACGAGGTCGTGGATTCCTCTGCTCGAGGTGAGGGCGGCGTGCTGCCCGTTCTCCTCGACCCCAATCAGTCGTCGCTCTTCGTCGCCGCCCTCGAATGCGAGCCCGCAGGCTCTCGCATCCTGCTCGCCCTCCCGGGTAACGTCCTCGGCGAGGGTGCCAACAGTGTGGTCGTCTACGCCGAAGCGGTGGAGAAGCTGCCCGAGGTCGCGACCGGCACTCCTGTCGAGTCGACTCCCGGCATGCCGACCGTGAAGCTCGACGACAAGGGCGCGCCCACGGTGACGATCCCCGACGGCGACGCGCCGACCGCGACCGAGGTCGCCGTCCTCAAGCAGGGGGACGGTGCGACCGTCGCCTCCGGTGACCTCGTGGTCGTGCAGTACCTCGGCGTCAAGTGGTCGGACGGCAAGGAGTTCGACTCCAGCTGGAGCCGCGACGCCGCGCCGGCGCAGTTCCAGACCACCGGCGTCGTCGCCGGCTTCCAGAAGGCGCTCGAGGGTCAGAAGGTCGGCTCGCAGGTCGTCGTGGTGATGCCGCCGGCAGACGGCTACGGAGCGAGCGAGGGGCACGAGCTCCAGAAGGAGAGCCTCGTCTTCGTCGTCGACATCCTCGCCACGACCCCCGTCCAGCCGCAGCAGTAGCCGCGGGGGAGCCGCGGTCGTGACCTAGGCTGGCGGTATGCGTCGCGTCATCGTCCTCGGCTCCACCGGCTCCATCGGCACGCAGGCGCTGGATGTGATCCGCGCCAACCCCCGCCGGTTCGAGTTGGTCGGCCTTGCCGCCGGGTCCAACGCCGAGATGCTGGCCGCGCAGGCCGCGCAGTTCCAGGTCGAGGACACGGCCCTCGGTGCGGTCGAGGCCGAGCAACTCGTCCGCGATGTCGAGGCGGACGTGGTGCTCAACGCCATCACGGGCTCGATCGGCCTGGGATCCACCCTTGCCGCGCTGAAGGCGGGTCGCACACTCGCACTGGCGAACAAGGAGTCCCTGATCGTCGGCGGCGACCTGGTGCTCGCCGCCGCGGCACCCGGTCAGATCGTCCCGGTGGATTCGGAGCACTCTGCGCTCGCACAGGCACTGCGCTCCGGCACGCATGCCGAAGTGCGACGGCTCGTGGTGACTGCCTCCGGGGGTCCGTTCCGCGGTCGCACCCGCTCCGAGCTGGCCGACGTCACCCCGGCGGAGGCCTTGGCGCATCCGACCTGGGACATGGGCCGGATGGTCACGACGAACTCGTCGACCCTCGTCAACAAGGGGCTCGAGGTGATCGAGGCGCATCTGCTGTTCGATGTCGCCTATGACGACATCGAAGTCGTGGTGCATCCTCAGTCGATCGTGCACTCGATGGTCGAGTTCATCGACGGCTCCACGATCGCGCAGGCGTCACCGCCCGATATGCGGCTGCCGATCTCCCTGGGCCTCGACTGGCCGAACCGGATCGGCGGAGTCGGACGACCGCTCGACTGGTCATCCGCCACATCATGGACTTTCGAGCCGCTCGACGGCGAGGCATTCCCCTCTGTCGCCCTCGCGAAGGCGGTCGGCCGGGCCGGGGGGACGTTCCCTGCGGTCTACAACGCCGCCAACGAGCAGGCGGTCGACGCGTTCCACGAGGGGCGATTGTCGTTCCTCGGCATCGTGGACACAATCGCGCGGGTCGTCGACGCCCACGAGGCGCCGGACGCGCTCACGGTCGACTCTCTCGCCGCGGCAGAGTCCTGGGCGCGCACGACCGCCGACCGGTTGATCGCGAAGGCCTGAGGTCCGGGCGGATGCTCCGCCCGGCGGGTCAGCCTTCGTCCGGGTACGGGACAGGCCACCGCGAGTCGGGCACCGGCCATCCCGCGGCGCGCAGCGCGCGGCGCGCGAGTTCTCGCGCCGAATACGGCGTGCGCACTCCGCGGATGTCACGGTAGTCCTGGTGCCCCGGGCCTGCCCACAGGATCGCATCACCGTCGCCGACGAGACTCACTGCCGTCACGATGGCGTTCTCTGGCGGAGAAGCCTCGTGGATCTCTGCATCCGGCCGTACCGTGCGTGCGCCTTCGATCAGCGTCGCTCGGATCGAGGCCGGGTCTTCGAAACGCGGGTGGTGATCGGTGACGACGAGGATGTCGCTGCCCTCGACCGCGGTGCGCGCCATGTCGAACCGCTTGCTCGCGTCGCGGTCGCCGTCGGCGCCGAACAACATCAGTACCTTCCCCGGCGTCACGCGGCGGATGGCTGCGAGAGTCTTCTCGAACGCGTCCGGTGAATGCCCGAAGTCGACGAAGACGGCGGGACCGCGGTCTCCGGAGACGAGCTGCGTGCGGCCGGGAAGATAGGCGCGTATGCCGCCGTCCCGCGTGAGTGCATCGACGATGCGGTCCCAGGCGTAGCCGCCCTCCACGAGCATCACGATGGCGAGTGCGGCGTTGGCGGCCATATGCGGACCTATCACCGGCACCGTCGTCGTGAGCGAGCCCGCGGGACCCGTCATCGTGAAGGTGGTGCCGGCCGCCCGCTCCTCGTCGATGACGACGACCCAGTCCGCGGCGTTCGCAGCATCGGCATCAGCGGCGATCGAGGGCGTTCCGACAGTGACGACGGGGATCTCAGCGCGGTCGACCACGATCGCTCCGGAGAGGGAGTCGAGGCAGATGACGCCGCGCTTCGCTCGATCGGGTCGGAACAGCGGCAGCTTCGCCTCGAAGTACTCCTCCATGTCGGCGTAGTCGTCGAGGTGATCGTGGCTCAGGTTGGTGAATCCGGCGACGTCGAAGCGGATGCCGTCGACACGGTGACGCGACAGCGCCTGCGCACTGACCTCGACCGCGACGGCCTCGACCGAGCGCTCCCGCATCAGAGCCAGCAGCGCATGCATCTCCGAAGCCTCGGGAGTCGTCAGGCGCGAGACGATGATCTCCCCGGCGATGTGGCGCTCGGCCGTGGAGGAGAGACCGGTCACGACACCGATCTGGTCGAGGATGCCCTCGAGCAGATGGGAGACGCTGGTCTTCCCATTGGTTCCCGTCGTCGCGAAGAGCAGCGGGAGCGGGTCATCGGCCCCGGTGCCGTACACCCAGGCGCTGAGGTCACCGAGCACGGCCCGAGGGTCGTCGACGACGACGATCGGAAGCCCCGCGGCCTCGGCGATCTCCGCACCCGCCTCATCGGTGATGATGGCGACGGCACCCTTCACGGCGGCGGCGACGGCGAAGTCCGCACCGTGCCGGTTGATGCCCCGGATCGCCACGAAGGCTTCGCCGGCGCGGAGATCCGCCGTGGCGAGGGTGATGCCGGAGAGGGAGATCCCGTCGACATCGCCGCGCACACTGCGGGCGAAACGGGAAGCGAGTTCGGACAGCTCACGCCGGGGCGGGTTCGCGGGGCGGAGCACGGGAGGCAGGCTCGGTTGTTGTTCAATCGACATGACGGATCCATGATCTCACGGCGGCAGGGGGAACCCCTCAGTGGCGCGGTCCCTCGCGCGCCGGATCGGGAACGCGAGGGACCGTGCGGGTCTTCAGGCTCGGCGACGATAGGCGAGGACGGCGACGACCAGCGCGGCGACGCCCGCGACGAGTCCGCCAGCGCCGAGGACCACGCCCAGGGGATCGGCCGTCCCAGACGGGGCCGTGCCCGCTTGTGCGTCCTCCGTGCCCGCGGCGGCGTCGTGGTCGCCGTGGCCGTCCGCGGCGGCCGCGGAGACCGACACGACCGGTGCCGGCGCCTCGAGGGTGTGCGGGTCCTCGCCGTTCTCGGCCAGTTGCGTCCATTCGGTCGCACCCTCGACGCACTCCTGCACGACGGGGAAGGCCAGCGAGTCGGGAGTGCTCTCGTCCAATCCGACCCCCATGCTCACCGCTCCGCGCAGATCGGTGGGCACCGGGCTGATCGCTGTGTACGTCACGGCGCTGACGAGGCCGTCGTCACCGCGTTCGACCTGGATGTTCCAGTCGCTGTCCATCGTCGGTGCGACGGAGGCGAGGCCATCCGGCATCGTGATGCGCAGGGCCGTGGTGGGGGAGTTCTCGCAGCCGTGCGAGAACGAGAACGTGAGCACGCCATGATCTCCGGCGACGAGCTCGTCGGGGCTGACACCGACGTGGGCGCTGGCCATGGACGGGATGACGAGTGCGAGAACGGCGCCGCCGAGGATGCCGGCGGTGGCGACCGCGGTGCGGCTGGTGCGAGTGCGGGTGGTGCGGGACATGCGGGAATCTCCTGAATGCTCGGGTGCGGGTGCGCCAGACGGCGCTCTTCCGCGAAAGGGTGATACCGCCCGCGAAGGGCGGCGGACTCCGATGCGACGGTCAGTCGCGGATGAGCGCGGGAGGACCTCGCCGTGTCACCGCGGCCGAGATCGCGGCATCGAACGAAGGGACGGTGATCGACCGCAGACGCGGTGGGCGGCGGTGCGGGGTCGACGCGACCGGAGCGGCGCGCCGAAGGATCGCGTCGACCCACCGCGCGACGATCCGCACGACGCCTTCCCCGTGCCACACCAGGACTGTCGTGAGGACGGCGGCTACGGCGTGCGCGACCAGCATCAGCGTGCCGGGGGCTGCCATGGGCGCGGTGGGTCCGAGGAGCGCGAGGTCGATGTGGTGCTGCGCGTGTCCTCCGGCGATCCGGGTCGCACCGGTCGGCGACCCCAGCGCCTGGAACACCAGGTGGAACGCGCCTTGACCGAGGATGACGGCGGCCGCGACGCGGCTTCGCGATCGTCGGACGCCGACCAGCAGCGCCGACAGTGGCGTGAGCAGGGTGGACACGGCGACGATCAGCAGCGGATGCGGGGCTGCGCCGCCACCGAGCGTGTGGGAGAGTGCCGCGATCAGCGTCGCCATGGAGGAGACACCGGCAGCGCGCACGAGTCGCAGCTGCCGGGCATTCACGTCCTCAGCCTAGCCGTGGGGAGGCGCCGGGCGGATTCCTAGCTGGGGGCAGTAGCGTTGGCACGTGGAAATCCTGCTCTATCTGGGCGGCATCCTCTTCATGCTGATCGGCCTCGGCCTTTCGATCGGCCTGCATGAGGTCGGCCATCTCGTCCCCGCGAAGCTCTTCGGCGTGCGCGTCGGCCAGTACATGATCGGCTTCGGGCCGCGCCTGTGGTCGAAGCGCATCGGCGAGACCGAGTACGGATTCAAGATGCTCCCGCTGGGCGGCTTCATCTCGATGTCGGGCATGTATCCGCCCTCGAAGAGCACGGGCCCTGCGTCCGGCGTGTTCCGGTCGCTGATCCAGGACGCCCGATCCGCGAACGACGAGACCATCGCCGAAGGTGCCGAGGACCGGGTCTTCTACCGTCTCCCGGTGTGGAAGCGCGTGATCGTGATGCTCGGCGGTCCGCTGATGAACCTCATCCTCGCGACGGCGATCTTCACCGTGCTCCTGTCCGCCATCGGCCTGCAGCAGGGCACGACGACGATCTCCTCCGTGAGCCAGTGCGTGGTGCCCGCCGGATCGACGGCCACCGAGTGCGCGGCCGATGACCCGGAGTCGCCGGCTGCGGAAGCCGGCATCAAGCCGGGCGACGTGATCATGTCGGTCGACGGGCAGCCGGTGTCCACCTTCGCGGACGCGACGGCGATCGTGCAGGCCGCGCCGGGCGACACGCTCGACATGGTCGTGCTCCGCGACGGTGACGAGAAGACGCTCCACATCACTCCGATCGCGGCGGAGCGCACGATCACCGACGCGAGCGGACGGCCCGTCCTCGACTCCGAGGGGCAGCAGGTCGTCAAGACCGTCGGATATGTCGGCATGTGGGCGCAGATGGGCTATGTGCAGCAGCCGTTGACCGCGGGGCCGCAGATGGCGGTCGAGACAGCGGGCAACGTGGCCACGATGATCCTCAACCTGCCCGCGCGTCTCTGGGACGTCGGGGCCGCGGTCTTCACGGGGGCCGAACGCGACCCGAACGGGCCGCTGAGCGTGGTCGGCGTCGGACGTCTCGCGGGTGAAGTCGCGTCCGTCGATGCGCCGCTGCTGGACCGCTGGTCGGGTCTGCTGTCGCTCCTCGGGATGCTGAACATCGCCCTGTTCGTGTTCAACCTGATCCCGCTCCTTCCGCTCGACGGGGGCCACATCGTCGTCGCGCTGTGGGATGGTGTCCGACGCGCGTGGGCGAAGCTGTTCCGTCGCCCGCCCCCGGAGCCGGTCGACGCGACGAAACTGGTGCCGCTGACTGTCGTCGTCGCCGTCCTGCTCATCGCCATGGGGGCCCTGCTGCTGGTCGCCGACATCCTGAAGCCGGTCAGTCTGTTCCAGTAGACGCGGCGCGGAAGCCGAGCTTCGCCGAGGACGATTCCGATCGTGACCTGAGAGCATCCACCCACCGGCGTCCCGGGCGAGGATGGCAGAGTGTGGCGTGTACTGATCCGTCGTTCTAGGGAGATGACCTTCATGCACGGATACTCGTTGCGGCCGTACGACCCTTCGACGGAAGCGGAGATGGCCGAACGCCTTCGAGAGTCCGAGACCTGGCAGCCCAACAACTGGTTCGGGTTCGGATACACCCAGGTGCCGCCATTCGGGCCGCAGAGTCCCGGTCTGGGAATGATCAGCCCGGATGGCGGACGGATGCGCATCGTGCGCGACGGGACGACGGCAGGACAGGTCAGCTGGTTCCCGGGTTACGACTACGGTGGTTCGCCTCGTCACCGTGGGTGGGGCGTGGGCCTTCTGATACTGCCGGAGCATCGGCGGACCCGGGCCGCGTCGGCCGGACTCGGGCTCCTGATCGACTACCTATTCCTCACCACGACCGCGAACCGAGTCGAGGGGGTCACAGCCGCGGATGCGGCCCCGCGGAGCACTTCTGCCATGCCCGGCGGGATGGCGAGAGAAGGGATTCTGCGAAGTGCCCAATGGCGCGACGGGCGGTGGAATGATGTCGCCATCTACGCGATCCTCCGCGAGGAATGGGAGCAGCGCAGAACCACGACGGGGAACGAGGACTGACGGGTAAGCCTGCCCGCGAGCGGGGGTCTCTTCGTTGACAGTCGCGGAGGCCCTACGTAACGTGGAAAGGGAAGCGCCGTACTGAGAAACGTAGAGATATATCGAAACGAGGGTGAACAATGTCAAGCATCGCGGAACTCAGAATCGCTGTTCAGGAAGCGTCGATCTCGGATCACTCCCAGGACGCTCAGGCAGGAAGACAGGTCATCGACGACGCCATCTTCCGCAGCCTGGTGGCTCGTGAGACCGAGGCGATCGACACCACGGTGTCCGGATCCGAGACCAACAACCCCCAGATGTGCACCACGGTCGCAGGACCCACGTGCCAGAACAACACGGTCTGCAACTGTGCGGTCGGCCCGACCTTCGCCGCAGAACCGTCCGCTCCGGTGACGTTCGGATGGCGCGCCTGACGGGGGATGCAGACCCTCACGCCGCAGGCGTGGATCGATTCCGTGGGAGACCAGGAACGCCACAATTGGCCTGCCCTGCTCGCCTGGGATCACGTCGCACGCCTCGGTGCTGAACTCGCCGTCATCGAGCGTCGGTCCGCCGGCATCGGTGACGGCGCGTTGATCGGAGCCTTCGTCAGCTCCTTCGTCGCGCAGGTGTCGACCATGTTGTCGACGGCGGCTGCAGACGAGTACGAGCGCGTCACGGGGGAGATCGTTCCGGACGACGGTCGGGAGATGTGGGATCGGCTTGCGGACTCGCCGAGTCGGCATTCATCGCGCCTGGACCTCGGTGACCTCATCCCGCGGACGGGACGACTCCGATCGATCTTCATCCGTGCCGCACGGGAGTTCTCCGAACGCCTCGTCCAGGAACAGGCGTCCGGGTCGTGGGTGGCGGAGCGGCTCCGCTCGGTGAGCCATCTCAAGATCCTCGGCGACGTGCACACGCGAGGCGCGGTGCTCGGCGTCTACTCGGACGGTCGACCGGTGGCGGTCTTCAAGCCGCGTTCCCTGGCGCCGGATACCGTCCTGCGCGAGATTCTCGATGCGCTCGACATCGCCGACCTGCCACGCGTGCCGCGGACGATCGATCGAGGCGATCACGGGTGGCAGGAGTACGTCGTCTTCGAGAACGTGACGACGCGCGACGGGCGTTCGGCGTATTACCGGCGGTTCGGGGGACTGGTGGCTGTCGCGAGCGCGTTGGGCATGCAGGACCTGCACTACGAGAACGTGAAGTGCTCCGACGAGTTCCCGTACCTCATCGATGCCGAGTGTGCGTTCGGGGTCGGATTGTCGCCCTCGTCGGCCGCGGCGGACGGGTACTTCGCCCGTCCGGTCCCCAGCATCCTCTCGACGCTGCTCGTGCCCAACTGGGCCAAGCGCTACGAGGATGCCGAGCCGTATGACCCGAGCGCTCTCGGCGCATTCGCCGATCCGGCTCGCCAGTCGCAGATCCGGAGGATATCCCGGCGCGACGGAGTTCTTCAGACGACATACGAGCGGTTGCCCGAAGCTCAGATCTTCGGCAGCCAGCCGCACGGAGATTCCGTCCGAGCTCCCTTCGCGGACCATGTGGCCGATCTGGAAGCGGGTTTTCGGGCGGCGGCGGCGCGGTTGAGCGACGAGCGCGTCCGATCATGCATCCTCTCTCTGGTCGAGCGCCGGACGAGTCTGCGGTGCCGCGTCCTGACGCGCTCGACCGCGTCCTTCGTGAGTCTGCTGCAGGTCAAGGGGGAGCACCGAGCGCGGGCGGCGGCGGAGCAGGTGGTGCATCAGCAGACCGGGTGGATCCGGCAGGAGGAGTCGCGGCAGCTCGACGAGGGATGCGTTCCGGTCTTCGAGCTCGACTTCCACGGATCCCGCATCGTGTCGGGAACCGGAGCATCCCTGGAGACCGGAGGAGACGCGTTCGCGCTGTGGACGGAGCGTTTCCTGACGGTGACGGACTCCACCTCGATCGATGGACAGGCCTTTCTCCTCCGGAGGTCGATCCAGCTGGGCCTGGAGGATCCCGACTGGACCGCGCCCTCGGCACCCGACCCCTCGCAACGGACGGACAGTATGCCGCCCCGCTCCGCGAACCCGGTCCGGATGATCGACGACCTGGTCGCGGAGCTCAGCGAGACGGTGCAGCGCACGGGGGACCAGCTGTGGTGGGCGTCCTCCATCCAGCACTCACCGAGCAGGCACGAGATCATGGTCACACGCTCGGGGCTGTACGACGGTCTCGCAGGGATCGTCCTGGCATCGGGAGCGGCCGCCCTCGAGAACGAGCGGGCCGCGGAGCTCTACCGGCGCACGAGTGAGTCTCTTCTTCGAGCGCTGGAGCGATTCGTCGAAGCACGCTCGCCCTCCGACGGCGAGCAGATGATGCTCGGGCTGGGGGAAGGGCCGGTGGGTGCCGCTCTGGCGCTGGCGGAGGGTGCTCGGTTGCTCGACGACCGCGGCACAAGGGAACGACTGACCCTCATCTGCGCGGCACTCGACACCCTTCCGCTGAGCTCGCCTTCACACGACTATCTGAATGGGGCGGCCGGCATCCTCCTGGCGTCGCAGCGAATCGCGGGCATCCTCGGTGAGGACTCGCTCGCCGGCATGCGCGAACGGAGTGTCGCCGGGCTGACCGACCTGCTGACCGACGCCGTGCGCGACGATCGTGTCGATCCCGGGCTCGCGCACGGGCTGTCGGGGGTCGCTCTCGCACTGTCCGCCATGGAACCCGAGGAGGAGTTGTCGGCCCTTCTGGAGGACTGCTTCGACCTCGAGGCGAGGATACTGAGCGGCGCCGAGAAACGCGGCGATGTGGAGCAGCAGCAGAAGTCTCTTTCCGGTTCGTGGTGCTGGGGCGCGACGGGACAACTCGAAGCGCGACTGCACGTCGGGCACGAGGGCGATCTCGACGCTCTGCGAGTGAGGCTCAACGGCTCGGCGTTCGGCGGACTCTCCCTCTGCCACGGGGACCTCGGGCGCGCTCTGCTGCAGCAGACGCGCGGCTACGTGGAGCGCTGGGGGCCGGAGGACGGCAGGGAATCCGCCCGCGAAGCCATCCGGATGCTCACGATGGATCCGCGTGGTTCCCGGGTCGATCCGCCATATGCGCGCCGGGTGGGACTGTTCACCGGGATCGCCGGTTCGCTGTTCTTCCTGTCGGCGCAGCGAGACAGCGCCGACGTCCGGCTGTCCACGCTGTCCTACGACGTCGGATGACCTCAGGCGAGCGCGTTGTCCACCAGGCGCTCGAGGGTGCGGATCCCGTCGCGCGAGAGGATCGATTCGAGGTGGCCCTGCACTGACGCGAATCCCTTTCCGCGGAGCGCGTAGACATCTCCGGAGGTCTGGTCCGCCGACACCTCGGCCGTGCCGACCGCTGTCGTCCCGGGAGCGACTCGCGCGGTGAAGGTGTTGTAGAAGCCGATCGAGGCATCTTCCCCGAACACCGGCACGGACTTCTGGAGACCCTGGTGAGGCGCCTCGAGCGGCGTGAGCGCGATGCCGAGCCGGTCGGCCAGGATCTGGTGGCTGAGGCACACGGCAAGCAGCGGTGCGCCGGAATCCAGACGTCGAGCGACGATCTCGCGCATCCGGGCGATGCGTGCGTTCGTCGTGTCCCGAGGGTCACCGGGACCGGGGCCGGCGACGACGAGGTCGGCGGCATCCAGCTGGGCATCCTCCACCTCGCTCCACGAAGCGATGGTCACGTCGAGACCGAGGTGGCGCAGTTGGTGGGCGAGCATCGTCGTGAACCGGTCTTCTGCATCCACGACCAGAGCCGTTCGTCCGGCGAACGGTCCGGTGAACTCCTCGCCCTGCGGATTGAGCCAGAACTCGGCCAGGCGGGCGTTGCGTGAAGACAGGAGCGCGGCGACCGTCGGATCGTTCGCGAGGGCTCGCTCTTCGCCGGGCGCATCCGCATCGCTGCGCGCCTCGGCGACGCGGTCGCGATCGATCGCCCCGATCGCGCCGAGGACGCCCGCGGCCTTCCCGTGCGTCTCGGAGACCTCGCCCGCGGGGTCGGAATGGCGCACGAGGGTCGCGCCGACGGGAACGCGCAGCGTGCCGTCCTGGAGATACACCGTACGGATGAGGATGGGAGCGTCCAGATCGTGGCCGCCGTCGCCGTTCGGGGTGAAGAGAGCGGCGACACCGGAGTAGTAGCCGCGCGGCTTCCGCTCGTGGCGTCGGATCACGGCGCAGGCATTCTGCATGGGCGATCCGGTGACGGTCGGCGCGAACATCGTCTCGCGCAGGATGTCGCGCGGGTCGAGGGCGCTGCGTCCACGGAGCATGTATTCGGTGTGGGTCAGTCGCGACATCTCCTTGAGATGAGGGCCGGTGATGCGACCGCCGTCGGAGCAGACGGCACTCATCATCTTGAGTTCCTCGTCCACGACCATGAACAGCTCCTCGGTCTCCTTCGTCGAGGCGAGGAAATCGATCAGCGTCTCCTTGGTCGCCCCGCCCGCGGGGTGACGGAACGTGCCGGAGATCGGGTTCATCGTGACGATGCCCTCGCGGGCGACCACGTGGGCTTCGGGACTCGCGCCGACGGCGATGTGGCCGGGGGTGAAGACGGCGAACGTCCAATAGGCACCCCGCTCGTGGGTGAGCAGAGCGTGGAACCAGGTGAGTGCGGCCGTACGGTCGTCGACATCGATGCTCGCGGTGAAGTCGCGGCGGATGACGAAGTTCGCACCCTCGCCCCGGCCGATCTCGTCGGCGATGACCTTCTCGACGATCGCCGCGTACTCGGCATCCGCGATGTCGAAGCCGTCATCGTGCAGCGGCACCGGGGCGCTGGGCAAGGCGGAGAGCAGTTCGGAAGTCGGCAGGTGGAGGTGCTCGTCGACGATCACGCACCGCAGGGGCGCGCCGTCGTCTTGCGCCACGAAACCTCGTTCGCGCACCTGCCGATAGGGAACCATCGCGAAGATCTCGCGCGGGGCGCCGTCGGCGGTCAGGGGGATGTCGGCGAGCAGTTCGACATCGACGACGTCGCCGCTGAGCAGCTCGACGGTGTCCGCCCCGTCTCGCGCGATCAGCACGAAGGAAGCGGTCGGATCGGCGGTGAGCTCGGCGAGTCGTGAGAGGGTCATCGATGTCTCCTGTGCAGTGCTCCGGCTCGGCGCAACGAAAAAACCGCCGAGGTCGGCGGTCTGGATTCGTGGGAACGCGAACACACCGCCTAGAAGGCGGGCCACCAGGTGACGTTCGCGAGCATGCGCCGAAACTACCACACCGAGGTTGTGGGCCCCGGGCGTATGACAGGGTGCGCCGTCCAGCCCTCACGCATCCTGGCGGCGTAGGCTTGGGGGGTGCCAGCAGTGAACCTCGGAATGCCGAAGATCCCCGAAGTCCTCGCCCCGCGCCGTAAGACTCGGCAGATCAAGGTGGGCAAGGTGCTCGTGGGCGGCGATGCTCCCGTCAGTGTGCAGTCGATGACCACGACGAAGACGACCGACATCAACGGGACTCTTCAGCAGATCGCCGAGCTCACGGCCTCCGGCTGCGAGATCGTCCGCGTCGCCGTGCCGCATCAGGACGATGCCGACGCGTTGAAGATCATCGCGATGAAGAGCCAGATCCCCGTGATCGCCGACATCCATTTCCAGCCGCGGTACATCTACACGGCGATCGATGCCGGATGCGGCGCCGTTCGCGTGAACCCGGGGAACATCCGCGAGTTCGACGGCAACGTCGGCAAGATCGCGGAGGCCGCGAAGGCCGCCGGGGTGTCGCTTCGCATCGGAGTGAACGCCGGATCGCTGGATCGCCGGATCCTCACCAAGTACGGCAAGGCCACGGCCGAGGCGCTGGTCGAGAGCGCCGTGTGGGAGGCATCGCTGTTCGAGGAGCACGACTTCCACGACTTCAAGATCTCGGTCAAGCACAACGACCCCATCGTGATGGTCAAGGCGTACCGTCAACTCGCCGAGCGCGGCGACTGGCCGCTGCATCTCGGCGTGACCGAGGCGGGCCCGGCCTTCCAGGGCACGATCAAGAGTGCGACGGCCTTCGGCATCCTGCTGGGCGAGGGCATCGGCGACACGATCCGCGTCTCGCTCTCCGCCCCGCCGGCGGAAGAGGTCAAGGTCGGCCACCAGATCCTGCAGTCGCTCAACCTGCGGGAACGCAAGCTCGAGATCGTGTCGTGCCCGTCCTGCGGTCGCGCGCAGGTCGACGTGTACACGCTCGCCGAAGACGTCACCGAGGGCCTGAAGGACATGACCGTTCCGCTGCGCGTCGCTGTGATGGGCTGTGTCGTCAACGGTCCTGGCGAGGCTCGCGAGGCCGACCTCGGCGTCGCCTCGGGCAACGGCAAGGGCCAGATCTTCGTGAAGGGCGAGGTCATCAAGACCGTGCCTGAGGCGGACATCGTCGCCACATTGATCGAAGAGGCCAACCGGATCGCGGCCGAGATGGGGCCGGAAGCCCCGCTCGGCACGGCCCAGGTCGTCACGGTCTGAGCCCGGCTCGTCGAGTCACGTCATCGATGGCATCCCGCTGTCGACGCACGGAGCACAGCCGTCGAATCCGAGGAGAACCATGTCGACGCCCACCATCGTGACCTTCCCCGACGGGGCCCTCGCCGGAGACGGCAACGTCACCCGCGTCGAGAGCCATCTCGACGGCACGGTCATCGTCGTCGACTCGACCCCCTTCCACCCCGTCGACCACACCTGGCCGGATCAGCCCGGCGACGCGGGAGCCATCTCCGTCGGGGACGACACCGTCCAGGTGGCGGAGGCACTGATGGCCGCGGTCTCAGATGAGGGCGAGTTCGCGGTCGGGAGCGACATCCCCGTCAAGCGCGGTGCGGACGGCTGGACGTGGCTCGTCGGGCATCGCATCGCGGGTGCCGTTCCGCCTTCGCTCGCTGAGGGCGCACGGGTTTCCCTCTCCGTCGACGGCGCCCGCCGTGCCGGCCTGAGCCGCGGCCACACGGCCTGTCATCTCGCCTCCCTCGCGCTCGACCTGGCTCTCGCCGACCTCTGGCGGAAGGATCCGGGTGCGGATGCCCTCGGCACCCCCGACTTCGAGGGCCGCGCCAATCAGTCGAGTCGCATCCACGAAGGCGGGGCCGTGGACGAGTACCGCCTCGGCAAGAGTCTGCGTCGAGCAGGTTTCGATACCGAGACGTTCGCCGTGACAATCGCCGATCGTGAGGCGCGGGTCAACGACCAGCTCGCGGCGTGGGTTGCCTCGGGCGCGCCCAGCAGCGTCGAGACGGAGGGCCCGACGATCATCGACCGGCGGCGCTGGCACTGCGAGCTCCCGGAGGGAGAGGCGGTGATCCTCTGCGGAGGAACGCACGTCGATTCGCTCGCGGCGTTCGCTTCGATCACGGTGTCGCTCGATCTGAGCGATCCGCAGCTCCTGGTCATGACGACCGTGGCGACGCCCGCGGCCTGAGGCTGCCGTCACACCGAGCTACCAGGTGGCGATACGAGGCGTGACCTCAAGGCATGCAACAGGTGCCTCACCGCAACGCTCTGCAGTCGGAGGAGAGCCGAGGCGAGATGAGAGGGATCGTCGCTCTCGCTTCGCGCCGTGATCGCCTCGTCGAGCACCCCCGCCAGCATGGAGACGGGCGCCGACATCGTCAGGGAAATCGTCGGCAGGAGGTTCAGACCGCGAACTCCACCTCGCCGCGGGCGATGTCCGCTCGAACGACGCGCAGCCGCACGACGTCGCCCGGCTTCGATCCTTCGGGGACCGGCGCGGTCGCGGTCACCGCGGGATCGGCGAGCTGGATGGCCGCACGCTCGCCGCGCAGTTCGATCACGGTCGCCTCGATCGTCGTGCCGACCAGGGGAGTGAGGAGCGCTGCCTCGACGCCGTTGATCGTCGCGGAGTTCAAGCGGGATGCACGCTGACCGGACTCCTGCATGAGGGCCGGAAGCTCGGCGAGAGACGAGCGTGCCCATTCCGGTACCGCATCGCCCCTCGACACCGCGAGACAGATCGCGAGGACCCAGCGATCCACCAGCCGGCGCAGCGGAGCGGTCGCATGAGCGTAGGGGGCGGCGATGGCGGCCTGTGCGGCGTCCTTCGGCGCCTCGCCGTCGAAGACCACATACCCCGCTCCACGGAACAGCGATGAAGCAGCCTCCAGCACGGGGAGCGTCATCGGGTCGGCGCGGTCGAGGCCTCGCAGATACTCGCCGTACGCTCCCGACTTCCAGGGGCGCCCGAGGGCTTCGGTCTGATGACGGAACGTCTCGAAGGCGGTCTCGTCCGGTTCCGGCATCGTGCGGAGGATGCCCACCCCGGCGTCGAGCATCAGGGAGGCCGCCGCCATCCCGGTCATGAGCGAGAGCTGGGCGTTCCACTCCTCGACGGGGAGCGGACTGCGACGTTCGATCGCGTACGCCCCGTCCTCGGCGCGCACGACCTCTTCGTCGGGCAGATTCAGGCTCGCGCCTCCGCGCCGGCGCTCCTGCTCGACGCGCAGAGCGCCGATCTCCGGAAGCAGCGCGGCGGGTCCGTGCTCGCCTCGGTCCAGGGACGCCTGCGTCGTCGTGTAATCGAGCTGCGCGACGGAGCGGATCAGTGCGCGCTCGAGCCGGAAGTCCGTCACGGCACCCGCCGCGTCAAGCGAGAACGTCCACACCAGGGCCGGCCGATCGACGTCGGCGAGCAGCGAAGCGCGGTCCTCGCTCAGGACGGGCGGATGCAGGGGGATCGTGCCGTCCGCGGCGTACAGCGTCTGCCCGCGACGGCGAGCTTCGACATCCACGGCTCCACCCGGCGTCACGAACCCCGGAACATCGGCGATCGCGTAGCGCACCGTGTAGCCGCGTCCGGAGCGCTCCAGGTGGAAGGCCTGGTCGAGGTCCCGCGAGCCCTGCGGATCCAGTGTGGCGAAGGGGATGCCCCGAAGATCCAGGTCCGGCGCGGACGCGATCGATGCCTCCGCCTCGGCGACGACCTCCGCGGGGAAGTCGATCGGCGCGTCCACGGACTCCCGAAGCGCGGCGAGGGCCGCGGACAGTTCGGTCTGGGCGGCGGACGGGGCGACGTGTGATCGGCGCTGAGGCATGGCTCCACACTAGGCGGGCGAAGTCGGAGCGGAGCGCGCGGAACCGGCCCCGGAGACGCCATCCCGCGTTAGCGTGGTGTCATGACCACTGCAGCCAAGGCCCAGACCCTCGTCGGACTCTACGATGCGCCGGAGATCCTCCGCGTGGTGAACGTGTGGGACGTCGTGTCCGCACGCGCCGTCGCCGCCCTCCCGGAGACGAAGGCACTCGCCACCGCCGGCCACGGCATCGCCGCATCGTTCGGCTATGACGACGGCGCCACCCCGCGCGAGATCATGATCGACATGGTCGGCCGGATCGCGGCAGCCGTGCAGGTCCCCGTCACCGCCGACCTCGATGACGGATACGGCGATGCGGGCGAGACGACGCGTCTCGCCATCGCAGCCGGCGTCGTCGGCGCGAACGTCGAGGACCGCCTGAAGCCGCTCGACGAATCCGTCGCCGCGGTCGAGGCGATCGTCAAGGCGGCAGAGGCCGAAGGAGTGCCCTTCGCGCTCAACGCCCGTACCGACGCCTTCGTCCGGGCCGGGTCCCGGTCCGTCCAGGAGAGCATCGCCGACGCGATCCAGCGCGGGCGCGCGTACCTCGACGCGGGAGCGACCGCCGTGTTCGTCCCCGGCATCCTCGACATGAACGTCACCCGTCAGCTCGTCGAGGGCATCGGAGAGCGCAAGGTGAGTGTGATCGGGATCCCGGGCGCGCTCGCTGCGTCGGAGTACGAGAAGCTCGGCGTCGCACGCATCTCCTACGGCCCTCTTCCGCAGCGCGTCGCGCTGACCGCGTTGCAGGAGCTCGCGGCCGACCTGTACGCGGGTGGCGTCGTGCCGGCGAACCTTCCCGCGCTCAACTGACGACGTCGAAGACGAGTGACCACGGCTCACTAGACTTGCTCCGTGGTCACTCGTCTTTCGAACTTCTTCCTCCGCACGCTCCGTGAAGACCCTGCAGGCGCAGAGGTCGCCAGCCACCGGCTGCTGATCCGGGCCGGATACATCCGCCCGCAGGCCGCCGGCATCTTCGCGTGGTTGCCATTGGGTCTGCGCGTGAAGGCGAAGATCGAGACCGCCATCCGCGAGGAGATGGCGGCAGCCGGTGCGCAGGAGGTCCACTTCCCGGCACTCATGCCGCGGGAAGCCTACGAGGCGAGCGGTCGTTGGGAGGAGTACGGCGATCTGCTCTTCCGTCTGCAGGACCGCAAGGGCGGCGACTATCTTCTCGCCCCGACGCATGAAGAGGCGTTCACGCTGCTCGTGAAGGACCTCTACTCGTCGTACAAGGATCTCCCGCTGATGATCTACCAGATCCAGGACAAGTACCGTGATGAGGCTCGTCCTCGCGCCGGACTGCTCCGCGGTCGCGAGTTCACGATGAAGGACGCCTACTCCTTCGACTCCTCCGACGAAGGCCTCGACGTCAGCTACCAGGCGCAGCGCGACGCATACGAGCGCATCTTCCAGCGGCTCGGGCTCGAGTACGTCATCGTGCAGGCGGATGCCGGTGCGATGGGCGGATCCCGCAGCGAGGAGTTCCTGCACCCGACCCCCGTCGGTGAAGACACCTTCGTGCGCAGCGCGGGCGGGTATGCGGCGAACGTCGAGGCGTTCACCACCGCCGTCCCCGACGCCATTGCGTTCGACGCGGACGCAGCGCCGGTGATCTTCGACTCTCCCGACACGCCGACCATCGAGACGCTGGTCGCGCACGCCAACCGCGAGCTCGACGGCGAGTACACCGCAGCCGACACGCTCAAGAACGTCGTCCTCGCGCTCACGCACCTCGACGGCACGCGCGAGCTGGTCATCGTGGGCATCCCCGGCGACCGCGAGGTCGACGAGAAGCGCGCCGAGGTGGCGTTCGCGCCCGCCGAGGTCGAGACGGCCACGGCCGACGACTTCGAGAACAACCCGCTGCTGGTGAAGGGCTACATCGGTCCCTGGTCGCCGACCGGCGCCGTGCTCGGCGAGGAGTCGGCCACCGGCATCCGCTATTTGGTCGATCCGCGCGTCAGCGAGGGGACGAGCTGGATCACCGGTGCGAACAGCGACGAGAAGCACGCGCACTCCGTGGTGGCCGGGCGCGACTTCGCCGCCGACGGCATCGTGGAGATCGCGAACGTGCGTGCAGGAGATCCCGCCCCCGACGGCTCCGGCCCGGTCGAGCTCGCGCGCGGCATGGAGATCGGCCACGTCTTCCAGCTCGGTCGCAAGTACGCCGAGGCGCTGGGGCTGAAGGTCCTGAACGAGAACGGCAAGCTCGTCACCGTCACGATGGGCTCGTACGGCATCGGCGTGACCCGCATCCTCGCGATCATCGCCGAGCTCAACAACGACGAGAAGGGCCTGATCTGGCCCGCATCCGTCGCCCCGTTCGACGTGCAGGTCGTCGCCGCCGGCCGGGACCAGGTCGCATTCGAGGTGGCCGAGGGGATCTCCGCTCAGCTCGAGGCCGCGGGCCTCGACGTGCTCTACGACGACCGCCTGAAGGTGTCGCCCGGCGTGAAGTTCGGCGACGCCGAGCTCGTCGGAGTGCCGAAGATCGTCATCGTCGGTCGTGGTGCGGCCGAGGGCCAGGTGGAGCTGTGGGATCGTCGCACCGGTGACCGGGAAACGGTCTCCGTCGACGATGTCGTGGAGCGGCTCTCCGCCTCCTGAGCAGCCGCGGCCGTGTCGTCAGCAGACGATGCGGCCGTGGTTCATGACGTCCTCGTCGGGGGTGTCGCGGGTGACCAGCGACTTCAGGGCGCCGGCTGCCAGCGCGAGCTTGCCCTTCGCCGGCTCCCAGAACTCGACCACCTTCGGGGTCACCTTCAGCAGCGCGATCCCCGGGGTCTCGAGCCCGTCGGCGAACCAGATCTCGAGTGACGCGGAGTAGAGCTCCTCCATCTTGGTCCGGTCGTGGACGACCTCGGCCGTGCCGGCGACCGAGACGTACCGCATGCCCTTGGCATCGCAGTAGGCGAGGCCCACGTCGTGGTGTCGTCGAGCCTCCTCGACCTTCTCGGTGTCCTCCGCCGTGAAGAACCAGATGTTCCCGGCGTCGTCCATCTGCCTGGTCGACATCGGGCGGCTCACGAGGTTGCCGTCGTCGTCGGTGGTGGTGAGCATCGCGATGTCGATGTCCTCCACGAGGTCTGCGACGCGGGCGAGTGCTTCGGGTCCTGTGATCTCCGTCATCACGCCAGGGTGCCGTGCGCGGCCGCAGAGGGCACGGGCATTGACATCCCGGCCGCGCAGTGATCACGGAGGCACGGCCGGGCGTCGACACGTTGACCGGCGTTGCGGACCGCGCTCTCGGCGCCGCGTGCCACGCTGGTCTCATGATCGACGAACCACTGCCCGAAGCCCTCAGCTCCGAGATCAACGCCGTCCTCGACGAGGCGGGCGTGCACTCCGACCGGCGGCTGGTGATGCGGATGCTGCGCACCGCGATCCTGCTCGGCGAAGACGGGGCCGACCGCCTCGATCTGAAGATCGCTTCCGCCGCCCTGGCGGAGATGCGCGACGCGTTCCGTCTGTTCGCACCGTTTCGCGGAGTCCCCAAGGTGACGGTCTTCGGGTCGGCCCGCACCAGGCAGGACGATCCGCTGTACCTCACCGCGCGCGATGTGGCCGCGGCGCTGGCGGGGGACGGCTGGATGGTGGTCACGGGGGCGGGTCCGGGCATCATGCAGGCCGCCTCCGAGGGCGCGGGGCCCGCCCTCTCCCTCGGCGTCTCGATCCGCCTCCCGTTCGAGGAGAAGGCGAACGGCCTCGTCACGGGGCAGGACCACGTCGTCGCGATGAAGTACTTCTTCACCCGCAAGCTGATGCTCATCAAGGAGTCCCTCGGCTTCATCTGCCTGCCCGGAGGATTCGGCACCCTGGACGAGATGTTCGAGCTGCTCACCCTGCAGCAGACCGGCAAGGCAGAGCCGACGCCGATCGTGCTCCTCGATCAGCCGGGCGGGACATTCTGGCAGGGCCTTCGCAGCTTCATCGATGACCACCTCGCCCCGACCGGAGTCATCTCGGAGGGAGACTTCGATCGCGTCGTGATCACGGACTCGGTCGAAGCGGCGCGCGCGGAGATCACCGGGTTCTGGCACAACTACGACTCGCTGCGCTGGGTGGGTGACGCGCTGGTGCTGCGTCTGCGCGCCCGACCGACGGACGCCGAGATCGAGAGGCTGAACGACGAGTTCGGCGCGATGCTGTCCTCAGGGCGCATCGAACGGACGGCACCGAGGCAACCCGAGGTCGCCGATGACGACGCCCTGGATCTCCCACGGCTGATGCTGCACCTCGATCAGCGTCAGGTCGGGAATCTGTTCCGATTGATCGGTGCGATCAACGCGCTGCCGTCTGCTCCCGCGCGATGATGCGGGCCGCGAAGTCGGCGAGGTCGACAGGGCGATCGAGGATGCGCTCCGCCGCCCGCCGTCCGGAGTAGAGCGCGGCGCCGACGGTCGCCGGCTCATCACCCCAGGTGGCCTCGCCCGCGAAGTGGAGGACGCCGTCGACGGGACCGGCGAGGGCATCGTGATCGTGATGCGTCGACCCGAGTGCGAGGTGGGAGTACGAGCCGTTCGAGAACTCGTCGTGGCCCCAGTGCGTGATCCAGTGGGCGAGAGGTTCGCCGACGGCGTCGCCGAACAGCACCCTTAGCGCGCGGAGCACATCGGCGACCACGTCGTCGTCGGGCAGCTCCTGCATGCGACGGCCGAACGGCCCGGCCGCGAAGGTCAGCAGGGTGGGGATCCCGCTGACGGCGGACACGTCGTACCACGAGTGCCAGTGCTCTCCGGCCTCGCCGAGTGCGCGGAGCACGTAGCTCTCCTCATCCCAGAAGCGCTCGGGGAACTGGAGGAACACCTTGTTGAAGACCCCCATCCCGAGACGCTCGATCGGCCCGGCGACCTCGTCGGGCAGGGCGGGGTCGAACGTGATCGAGCCGGCCTGGAGCACGCCGAGCGGCACCGTGACGATGACCCGATCCGCAGTGAACTCCTCGCTTCCGGTGCGGACGACCATACCTCCCGCGGAACGGACCACATGCGTGACCCGGGCGTCCAGGCGGATGTCGAGCCCGGCGCCGATGCGGCGGGGGAGTTCGTCGTAGCCGCGGGGGAAGATCACCTCGTCGCCGTCGATGGCATCCTCATCGAGGCCGTGGGCGTCGAGGTCCCCGATCCACGCGCCGCACTGCTCCTCGACCCGGTGACGGAAGTACTCGCGGATGTCATCGATGCGCTCGGGCGAGAGTCCTGAGCGATCGAGCGCACGCTCGGTGACATCGAGATAGGTGTCGCCGGGGGAGGAGGAGCCGATCTCCTCGACGAGCAGGAGGTCTGCGGCCTCGACGTCGGCGATCCACTCGGCGGTGGCCGCGGCATCCATGGGCCTGCCGTCACCGTCGAAGTTCTGGATGGGACGGCCGCCGACCTGGAAGCTGCCCACCGTGTACTCGATCGCGGGAATCCGGAGGGCGTGGACGAGATCCCAGAGCGGCGAGTCCTCGATCCCGTGGATCCAGGAGGCGCCGAGATCGACCGGGAACCCGGCGCTGCGGTCGGTGCGCATCCGGCCGCCGATGCGGTCGCGTCCTTCGAGGACGACGACGCGCTGCCCGGCGTCGGCGAGCATGCGGGCACTCGTGAGCCCGGACATCCCTGCGCCGACGACGATGGTGTCGAATGTGCTCACGTGCTCCTCCTCGAGTGACGCCCCTGTCGCGACGGCGCTGCCGCCGTGGCAGGGGTCGGTTGGCACAGGGTATCGTGGTACGGATGTCGCGCGTGCGAACAGGCGCGACGAGAGCTGAATAGAGAGGCCGTCATGGACATCGAACTGAGTCTGCTGCGAGGGATCGAGAAGGAGAAGGCGATTCCCTTCGATGAGCTCGTCGCGATCATCGAGCAGGCGATCCTGACCGCGTACTCGAAGCACGTCGCAGCCGATGGCGTCACTCCCGAGGGCGTCCGTGTCGACCTCGATCGCAAGACCGGCCACGTCGCCGTACTGCAGGTCGTCAAGGACGAAGAGGGCGCGATCATCGGCGAGGAAGACGCCACCCCGGACGACTTCGGTCGGATCGCGGCGTTCGCCGCCAAGCAGGTCATCAGCCAGCGTCTGCGGGACATCGCAGACGACGTGGTGCTCGGCGACTTCAAGGACAAGGAAGGCGACATCGTCGCCGGAGTCATCCAGCAGGGCCCGAACCCGCGCATGATCCACGTCGATCTCGGAGCCGTCGAGGCGATCCTGCCCCCCGAGGAGCAGGTGCCCGGCGAGGAGTACACGCACGGCTCGCGCCTCCGTGTGTACGTCACGAGCGTCGCCAAGGGCCTCAAGGGACCGCAGATCACCGTCTCCCGCACGCATCCCGGACTCGTCCGCCGGCTCTTCGCCCTGGAAGTGCCCGAGATCGCGGCCGGACTCGTCGAGATCGTGGCGCTGGCTCGCGAGGCCGGGCATCGCACGAAGATCGCGGTGAAGGCGAACGACCCGTCGATCAACGCGAAGGGCGCCTGCATCGGCGAGCTCGGACGCCGCGTGCGCGCGGTGACCGAGGAGCTCGCGGGGGAGAAGATCGACATCGTCGACTATGACGCGGATCTGCCCACCTTCGTGGCTCACGCCCTCTCGCCGGCGAAGGTCACGAGCTCGTTCGTCCTCGACGCGAACACCAAGGCGGTCCGCGCCCTGGTCCCCGACTACCAGCTTTCGCTCGCGATCGGCAAGGAAGGCCAGAACGCGCGTCTGGCCGCCAAGCTCACGGGCGCGAAGATCGACATCCAGCCCGACAGCGTCCTCGACTGACCGACTCCGGACTCCCGCCTCGCCGGGGCTCGGGCGAGGCGGGATGAAACGCAGGTGTAAGATGGAACCCGTACGAACGTGCGTCGGTTGCCGTACGCGTGCTCCCCGCTCCGCTCTTCTCAGGGTGGTGATCCAGAACGACATCCTCGTCCCCGACGAGCGTGCGGTTCTGCCGGGGCGTGGCGCGTGGGTGCATCCGACACCCGATTGCATGGAGGCCGCTCTGCGGCGACGCGCATTCGGACGGGCACTGCGTGTGACCACTGAGCTGGACACACGGACCTTCGAACAGCACCCACCCAGAAACAAAGGCTGAACAGCTATGGAAACAAAGTGAACGGCTCGAAATGAGACCCGTCCGCGACTAGTGGTCTGCCCTGTCTGGGTAGACCGACTCAGACAGGAGAATTGTGGCTGGTAAACCACGCGTACATGAGATCGCCGCCGAACTCGGCGTCGACAGCAAGATCGCACTTGCAAAGCTCAAAGAACTCGGTGAGTTCGTCAAGAGCCCGTCTTCCACCATCGAACCGCCGGTGGCGCGCAAGCTGCGCGCGGCGATCGAGGCAGACGGCTCGCTGAAGGCGGCGGCTCCCGCTGCGCCCGCGGCCAAGCCGTCGGCCAAGTCGACCTCGTCGGCTCCCAAGCCCGGCGGCTCGTCGGCGCCGACCCCCGGACCCAAGCCGGGACCGAAGCCCGCACCGGCCCCCGCTGAGGCGGCACCGGTGGAGGCTGCGCCCGTCGAAGCCGCTCCGGTGGAGAAGGCCCCCGCCGCGGAAGCCGCTGAGGCCCCGACCGACGCGAAGTCCGCTGACGGCGGCGCTCCGAAGCCGGGTGCTCCGCGCCCCGGCAACAATCCGTTCTCCTCGGCGCAGGGCATGGGCCAGCGTCCCGCAGGTCCTCGCCCCGGCAACAATCCCTTCGCCTCGGCGCAGGGAATGGGCCAGCGCCCGAGCCCGACTCCCGGGAACATCCCGCGCCCCCAGGCTCCTCGCCCCGGCGCACCGCGTCCGGGAGCTCCTCGTCCCGGCTCCCCCCGTCCCGGCGCTCCTCGCGGTGGTCAGGGCGGTCGTCCCGGTGCTCCGTTCCAGCAGCGCACCGGCGGCCCCGGTCGTCCCGGCGGTGCCGGTGGACCCGGCGGTGCCGGCGGACCCGGAGCACGTCCCGGCGGTGGCGGCGGTTTCGCCGGTCGTCCCGGTGGCGGTGGCGGTCGTGGTCGTGGCCCCGGCGGTGGTACCGCTGGTGCCTTCGGCAAGGGCGGCGGCAAGAGCAAGCAGCGCAAGTCGCGGCGGGCGAAGCGGCAAGAGTTCGAGATGCGGAGTGCTCCGGTCGTCGGTGGCGTCAACGTCACCCGCGGCAACGGAGAGATCATCCGCATGCGTCGCGGCGCATCGATCGCGGACTTCGCCGACAAGATCGAGACGCTGACCGGTTACACGGTCCAGCCGGGAACCCTCGTCACCATTCTCTTCAACCTCGGCGAGATGGCCACGGCCACCGAGTCGCTGGATGAGGCGACGTTCGAGGTCCTGGGTGCTGAGCTCGGCTACAAGATCCAGATGGTCTCGCCCGAGGACGAGGACAAGGAGCTCCTCGAGGGCTTCGGTCTCAACCTCGAGCAGGAGCTCGAGGAAGAGGACGAGGACGACCTCGAGATCCGTCCGCCGGTCGTCACCGTCATGGGTCACGTCGACCACGGTAAGACCCGCCTCCTCGACGCCATCCGTCAGACCAACGTCATCGAGGGTGAAGCCGGTGGCATCACCCAGCACATCGGTGCGTACCAGGTCTGGACCGAGCACGAGGGCATCGAGCGTGCCATCACGTTCATCGACACCCCGGGTCACGAGGCGTTCACCGCCATGCGTGCCCGTGGTGCGCAGGTCACCGACCTCGCGATCCTCGTGGTCGCGGCCGACGACGGCATCATGCCGCAGACGGTGGAGGCGCTCAACCACGCCCAGGCGGCAGGCGTCCCGATCGTGGTCGCGGTGAACAAGGTCGACAAGCCCGACGCCAACCCGTCGAAGGTTCGTCAGCAGCTGACCGAGTACGGTCTGGTCGCTGAGGAGTTCGGTGGCGATGTCATGTTCGTCGATGTGTCCGCTCGTGCCGGCACCGGCATCCAGGAGCTTCTGGACGCCGTTCTGCTCACCGCAGACGCAGGTCTCGACCTGACCGCGAACCCGAACAAGGCCGCTCGCGGTGTCGCCATCGAGGCGAAGCTCGACAAGGGCCGCGGGTCGATCGCGACGGTGCTGATCCAGTCCGGAACGCTCCGGATCGGTGACGCGATCGTGGCCGGCACGGCGTACGGTCGTGTGCGTGCCATGGCAGACGAGAACGGCGATGCCGTCCTCGAGGCCTACCCGTCGCGTCCGGTGCAGGTGCAGGGTCTGAACTCGGTGCCGCGTGCCGGCGACGTCTTCATCGTCACCGATGAGGACCGCATGGCGCGTCAGATCGCCGAGAAGCGCGAGGCCGTCGAGCGCAACGCCCAGCTGGCCAAGGCTCGCAAGCGCATCTCGCTCGAGGACTTCACCCGTGCTCTCCAGGAGGGCAAGGTCGAGTCGCTCAACCTCATCATCAAGGGTGACGTCTCCGGTGCCGTCGAGGCGCTCGAGGAATCGCTCCTCAAGATCGAGGTCGACGACTCGGTGCAGCTGCGCATCATCCACCGCGGTGTCGGTGCGATCACCGAGTCCGATGTCAACCTGGCGACGATCGACAACGCGATCATCGTGGGCTTCAACGTCCGCCCCGACACGAAGGCGCGCGAGCGCGCTGCGCGTGAAGGCGTGGACATCCGGTTCTACTCGGTGATCTACAACGCCATCGATGAGATCGAGAGCTCGCTCAAGGGCATGCTCAAGCCGGAGTACGAAGAGGTCCAGTCGGGTGTCGCCGAGATCCGCGAGGTGTTCCGCTCCTCGAAGTTCGGCAACATCGCCGGTGTCATCGTGCGATCGGGAACGATCACGCGCAACGCCAAGGCTCGTGTCATCCGTGACGGCGTCGTTCTGGCCGATGGTCTCGCCATCGAGTCGCTGCGTCGCTTCAAGGATGACGTCACCGAGGTGCGTACGGACTACGAGGCCGGTATCGGCCTCGGCAAGTACAACGACATCCAGATCGGTGATGAGATCGAGACGACCGAGCTCGTCGAGAAGCCTCGCGGCTGATCAATTCGAAAACACCTTCGGGCGTCCTTCGCTCCCGCTCCTCCGGAGTGTGGAGAAGAAGGACGCCCTGAGGGTTCCTGGACAGGGAGAGAGACAATGGCAGGCGAACGACAGGCCCGTCTCGCGGATCGTATCCGCGTGATCCTCGCCGAGAGACTGGAGAAGGGGCTGCGGGATCCGCGCCTCGGCTTCGTCACCATCACCGATGTGCGCGTGAGCGGAGACCTCCAGCACGCATCCGTGTTCTACACGGTGCTGGGCACGGAGGAGGAACGCCTCTCGAGCGGTGCTGCGCTCACGTCGGCGACCGGCATGCTGCGCAGCGAGGTCGGGCGACAGCTGAGTACGCGGCTCGTCCCGACGCTCGAGTTCATCCCGGATGCTCTTCCGGAGAACGCCGACCACATCAGTGCGCTGCTGCGCGAGGCTCAGCAGCGCGATGCCGACGTGGCGAAGCTCGCCTCCTCGGCATCGCACGCCGGCGAGGCAGACCCGTACCGTACGGACGACGACTCCGAGTGAGACCCGTTTGATACGCTCGGCTTCGCGGGATCACCTCCCGCGAAGCTGAGGGGGATCGGCATCGAGGGTACGAGTGCGTCCGGGGTGCGCTTCGTCGCGCCTGCGGTCATCCAACTGCTGCTGGAGGAACTCCTCGATGAGGATCTCGGCTGCGCGCCGCACGTCCTCGCCCGCCTGGCTGCCGATCTGAACGGGGATGCATCCACGACGCGGCAGATCGTCGAGAGATTGACGCCCCCTCAGCGTCACGGACTGCGACCGCTTCCGACACCTCTGCCCCTCGTGCCGGCCATCGCCCGCAGATTCGACGCTCTCGAACTCGATGAGCGCGATCGCCGGCTGCTTCTGGCGCTCGCGGTCTGTCTCGAAGACGCCCTCGACCCGCTGCTCGCGTTCGACGGGCGTTCTGCCGTCGAGATCGCAGCGGCTCCCGTCGGCGACCACCTCACCCTGCATGCGGGTCACGCGCGCTTCGTGGATGCGCGTCTGGCCATCTGGATCCGCGCGACGACGTGTACCGCCCGCACGGCCGCAGTCCACGAGAGGCTGGCAGAGATCTTCCGCGATCGCGGCGATCAGATGAGCGCGGACTGGCACCGGGCGCGTGCCTCCATAGAGCAGGACCCCGAGGCCGCACCCGAGCTCACGCGCATCGCCCGCCGCCTCATCGAGGCCGGATACCCGGATCGTGCGCTGCTGCTCGCACGCGAAGCCGCAGTGCACGCGACAGGTGCTGATCAGGATGAGGCGCGCCTCGTCGCGGGTGGCTCATCTTTGGGTGCGGGCTTGATGGAGAATGCCGCGGCGTGGCTGGGGACACTGTATCCGCACGGGACTGAGCACTGCCGGCTGGCGGGGCTCGGCGGGCTGCTCACCGCCCAGACCCTTCTGCAGGGGGCGGTGCCCGAGGTGGATCCCAGCGCATTGAGGCCGCTGACCGACGACCCGGACGACTGGCTCTCCTGGACACGAGCTGCCGCCCTCGCCGCATTCCTGTGTGCGGAGCGAGGCGATCGGCGCGGGATGCGGGTCTGGTTGGACGCTCTTCGCGAAGGAACGGCGAGGACGGCGACCGAGCACGAGCTACGGGATCCTGTCGTGGCCCTGAGCTGGCTCACTGTGGGTGAGCGCGATCTCGATGAGACGGCCGGCACGGGGCCTCTGAGCGGCCGGATGCTCGGTGCGTTGCGGGCGGCGATGGACGGTGACATCGATAGAGGTCTGCGTCTCGTCGCCGCGCACGACTCCGCGATATCCACGGAGGCTGATCCGCTCGCGCCGGGGTACGAGCGCAGTCCGCTGGTCCAGGCATACGGCGCGGTCGTCGAGGTCCTGCTGCACGTGTGGCGCGGCGATATCGGCGTGGCACGGGAGCGGTTGATCCAGGCCGCCCTCTCGCTGCCGGTGGCCCTGCCGTTCGCCGGCCTGGGGGTGGTGCTCGCGCGTCGTCTCGACCTCGCCGTGCTCGGCGAGCTGGGTCCGTACTCCCGCGCCCTCACCGCATCGCTGCCCGCGGGAGCCAAGATCGATGTCCTCATCGATCGCGGAATCCAGTCCTTTCTCGCCGGGGCCTTCGATGACGCCACGAGTACCGTCGGCCTCTGGGTCGATCTCGGCGCATCGCAGACCGCGATGGCTGTTCCCGGTCTCGACGAACTCGCCTTGATCGCGGACGGCCGCGCGGTTTCGGCGGCCTCCGTCGAACCGCCGGACGTCGCCCTTGCGCAGCAGCTGCGGATGCGGATCGCGACCGCGCGCGACGGGCGCTGGCGCTCTGAGCACGATGAGGTTCATGAAGTCGCGCGAACGCTGCGGTCTCCGTTCGCGCGCGCAAGGGTCGAGACCATGCTGGGCACGCGACGCGCGATTCGTGACGAACACGTCGCTGCACGAATCCACTTCCAGTACGCCGAGCGGTTGTTCGAGCTTTCGGGGGCGACGGCGTGGGCACGTGCGATCCGCGACCGTCTCGACCGACTCGATGCCCGAGAAGGCAGTGTCGTTCCGGCGGTCGATCCGCTGTCAGCGTGCCGCAGAGCGTGGTCGCTGCGGCTCACCGCTCGCGAGCTGGAGGTCGCGATGCGGGCGGTGCACGGAGCGGCGAATCGCGAGATCGCGGCAGCCCTGATGGTGTCGGTCCGCACGGTGGAGGTGCACCTCGGTCGCGTCTTCACGAAGCTGGGCGTGCGGAGTCGGGTCGAGCTCACGGTGCTCGCGCATCAGACCGATCGGCATCTCTGACGCGGCGGTCACCGTGGCAGCGAGAGACCTTCCCCATCCGCCTCGGCGAGACCGTCGGAGATGAGGGAGTCGATCGCGCGGTCCCGCTGCCGCGGATCGGGCCAGTCCGGGATCACGGCGTGGAGCGGAACCGCGTCGGGCGCAGCGCTGCGCAGCAGGCGCAGCACCGCACCGCGCGCCTGCCGGTCGGAGCCCTCGTAGGCCGCCTGGCGTCGCCGTGCGTCTCCCGTGTCCGGCTTTCCTGCTGCCAACCACGCGCAGTCGCCCGCCAGCGGGCATTCCTCGCAGCGAGGAGCGCGTGCTGTGCAGACCGTGGCACCCAGTTCCATCGCGGCGGCGTTGAACACGGCGGCTTCCGCCACGGAGGCAGGCAGCAGGGACGCCATGAGATCGAGGTCGCGGCGTGACGGGGGAGCAGGGTGGGCGCGCCCTTCGACGGCCCTGGCGAGCACCCGCCGCGTGTTCGTGTCGACGACGGGGTGCCGCTCTCCGTAAGCGAAGACGGCCACCGCGCGGGCCGTGTAGTCGCCGATACCGGACAGGGCGAGCAGGGCGTCGACGTCACGCGGAACGACTCCGCCGTGCCGCCCGGTGATCTCCACAGCGGCGCGGTGCAGCCAGAGCGCCCGCCGGGGATAGCCCAGGTTCGCCCACTGCTGCACCACGTCGGCGGTGGAGGCTGCGGCCATGGCAGAGGGGGTGGGCCATCGGGCGAGCCACGCCTCAAGGTGCGGGATGACCCGCGTCACCGGCGTCTGCTGCAGCATGAACTCGCTCACCAGCACACCCCAGGCGCCGAACTCGTCGTGGAACGCCGCGCGGCGCCAGGGCAGGTCTCGGGCCGCGGCGCGGTACCACGTGGGCAGGGGCGACATCACGTCGGGAGGGGCCTGCGATCCGGGCATCCGTCCAGCCTACGTGAACGGGTGTGAGCGCCTGCGGGGCCCGTGCCTACCGGTGAGGCGGCGACCGTGGCCGGGGGACGGCCGATCGGCGAGCCATCGGTAGGCTGGGGGGATGGTCTCGCCCGGCATCCTTCTCGTCGACAAGCCCGCAGGGCTGACCAGCCACGATGTCGTCGCGCGCACGCGCCGTGCCTTCGGAACCCGCAAGGTGGGTCACGCCGGCACGCTCGATCCGATGGCCACCGGGCTGCTCGTGATCGGGATCGAGGGCGCCACCCGCCTGTTGACCTACATCGTGGGCGCGGACAAGACCTACCGGGCCACGATCCGCCTCGGACAGACCACCGGCACCGACGACGCCGAAGGCGACATCCTGCAGCAGGCGGATCCGGAGGCGTGGATATCCGTGACGGACGAGGCGGTGGCCGCCGGGATCACCGCGCTCACCGGCCAGATCTCCCAGGTGCCCAGCGCGGTCTCCGCGATCAAGGTCGACGGTCGCCGCGCCTACGATCGCGTGCGCGCCGGTGAAGAGGTCGTGCTCGCGGCGCGGGACGTCGTCGTCTCCCGGTTCGAGCTGATCGACACGCGCCGAGGCGACGGTCACATCGACCTCGACGTGATCGTGGACTGCTCCTCCGGGACCTACATCCGCTCGCTCGCGCGCGACCTCGGGGCCGCGCTCGGTGTCGGCGGCCATCTGATCGCGCTGCGTCGCTCCAGGGTCGGTCCGTTCGACGTGGCGGATGCCGTCGGGCTCGACCTGCTCGAGGGCGCGCTCACGCTGACGCCGGCCGAGGCCGCGGGGCGCATCCTTCCGGCGCTGAGCATGTCGAACGACGAGGCGCGCGACCTGCGTCACGGCAAGCGTCTCGCCGGACAGGCAGAGCGTCTCGAGGGCACCAGCGCCGCCGCGATCGACCCGGACGGGGTGCTGATCGGCATCGTCGAGAAGCGGGGAGGCGACCTCAAGAGCGCCATGAACATGCCGGAGGCCGACCGATGATCCTGTGGTTCACGATCGCGCAGATCGCGGTCGCCGTGGTCGCGGGGGTCTTCTGCCTCGTCGTCGGCCTGATCGGTCGCCGCCCCAGCGACTTCACCGTCGGCGCCCTCGCCCTCGTCGAAGCGCTGCTGGTCGTCCAGGTGATCGCCGCGATCATCGCGCCGTTGGCGGGAAACCCTCCGACCGGGGACCTGCTCGAGTACTGGGTCTACCTGGTCTCCGCGGTGCTCCTGCCCGTCGGGGCTGTGCTCTGGGCGCTCATGGAACGCAGCCGTTGGAGCACGGTCGTCCTCGGTGTCGCAGCGCTGGCCATCGCGATCATGCTGTGGCGGATGCAGGTCATCTGGTCGGTCCAGATCGCGTGACGCGAGACGTCGGAGCGGAGTCCGGCCGTCTCCCGCGGCTCTAGGATGGAATGCGCTATGAGCACCACCGCCCCCTCCACTCGGATGACCGGAATCGGTCGCGTCCTCGTGATCGTCTACGCCGTCATGGCGCTGGCCGCCACGGGTCGCAGCTTCGTGCAGATCGTCCGTCGATTCGACGAGGCGCCGCTGGCATACTCGCTGTCCGCTCTCGCTGCCGTCGTGTACATCCTCGCCACGCTCGCGCTCGTCCTCGCTCGTCGCCGCGGCTGGTACACGGTCGCCTGGATCGCCATCGTCTTCGAGCTCACGGGCGTCCTCGTCGTGGGACTGCTGAGCATCCTGATGCCGGCGCTGTTCCAACACGAGACGGTCTGGTCGCTGTTCGGGCGCGGGTATCTGTTCATCCCGCTGGTTCTTCCGGTCTTCGGGATCTGGTGGCTGCGCACGCATCGCCCCGTCGACGCCGGGCAGCCGGTCGGAGTGGCCGCGTGATCGTCTTCCGCAGCCCCGAGGAGGTTCCGGCGGGATTCGGACCGAGTGCTGTCGCCATCGGCAAGTTCGACGGGGTGCATGCCGGCCACCGCGCCGTGATCCAGCGGCTGAACGAAGTCGCAGTGGCGACGGGCAGCCGTTCCGTCGCGGTGACGTTCGACCGCAATCCGCTGGCGATTCTGCGTCCCGACCGGTGTCCCGAGAACGTCGTCACCGTCGAGCGCAAACTCGAGCTTCTCAGCGAGCTCGGGATCGATGCGACCCTGGTCCTCACCTTCGACGCGCAGCTCGCCGCCCGCAGCGCAAACGACTTCGTCCTCGACATCCTGGTCGGCGCGCTCGAGGTGTCGGCCGTGCTCGTCGGCGAGGACTTCCGTTTCGGCAACAGGGGAGCGGGCACGCCGGAGCTCCTGCGCGAGCTCGGCCCCCGCCACGGCTTCTCCGTCGAGGTCGTCGACGACGTGTACCTGCCCGGGTCTTCCCGCCGCGTCTCCTCGAGCTGGATCCGCGAGCTGCTGATCGAGGGCGACGTCGCGACGGCGGCGAAGGTGCTCGGTCGCAATCCGGATGTGCGCGGCGAGGTCGTTCATGGTCTCAAGCGCGGACGGGAGCTCGGATTCCCGACCGCGAACCTCTCCACCATCGTCGACGCGTTCGTCCCCGCAGACGGCGTCTACGCCGGATGGCTCGTCGACCACGACACCGGCATCCGGCATCCGTCCGCCATCTCCGTCGGCACGAACCCCACGTTCGACGACGTGCTCGTGCGACAGGTCGAGGCGCATGTGCTGGGCGAGACCGGGCTCGACCTCTACGGGCACGACGTGACCGTCGAGTTCGTCGAAAGGCTGCGAGGGATGGTCGCCTTCGAAGGCATCGAGAAGCTGATGGAGCAGATGGCGGCCGACGTCACCGACGCGGCCGAGGTACTCGGTCTGTCGTCCTGACGGCGCCGTTCGGCGCCTTCTGTCGCGTTGCTCGCCGTGATCCGGATCGACGGCGCGGTGGCGAGGATCTGCGTGAGACGAGCGCGATGGCATAGAATGGGATTCGGCTCCCGCCGATTATCTCGCGTCTCGCGTGCCTCGACGGGAAGAAGATTCACTGTTCGTACGGTCCTGGCTCACGCCACACGCGGACAACGAGAACGGCACCCGGCTTCATGACGATGACGGGGCCTTCACGCTCAGGAGGAGCATGCCGACCACGGCAACCGCCGCCACGCGGCGCAAGAAGACGTCCCGTCGCGACGATGAGGCACCCCTCATCCCGATCCTCGCGCGCAAGGTGCGCGAGATCGAGGCGAAGTCGCAGCGAGGAAAGCTGGGCCCGACGAACCGGGTCAAGTTCCAGGTGATCGCCTTCCTGGTGCGCGAGGAGCGCGCCAGGGTGAAGGCGGATGCCGAGATCGGCGACCCCGCACGCGCCGAGCTGCTGAAGCGCCTCGACGGCGTGGCCACCATCCTCGCGAAGACGGCTGCGCGCGACACATCGCTCATCCAGCTCCTCGAAGCCGACCAGGCGACGTCGCCGGTGGCGAAGCGCATGCGCCGTGACTGGCTGCTCGAGTCCGGGGCCGAGCTCGCGCCTGAAGAGCTCATCATCGCGGATGCGGCGCCCGTGCAGATCTCGGTGGTGCCGGCCGCGATCGCGGAGCGGCAGGTCACCCCGCCATCCGTGGAAGCGCGCCAGCTGGCCAACCCCTTCCTCGCTCCCGATCTGACGCCGCGCTCGACCGCCACCCCGCGCCGCCGTCTCGACGGCTGGGAGCTCATGGGGCCGCTGTACAAGGCCTTCGAGACCGGTGCGGGCGGCTCCGCGGCGACGATGGAGTTGCCGCCGGCTCCCGAGTTCGACCACCTCTCGCCCAAGGGGCTCGAGGTCATGGTCCATCAGTCGCGTTTCCTCGAGGCAGTCAAGGCAGGACATCGCAGCTTCCTCCTGGCCGACGAGCCCGGACTCGGGAAGACCGCGCAGTCGGTGCTCGCCGCCTCGGTCGCCGGGGCCTACCCGCTGCTCGCCGTCGTCCCCAACGTCGTGAAGATGAACTGGGCACGAGAGGTCGAGCGCTGGACTCCGCAGCGACGAGCCACCGTCATCCAAGGCGACGGCACCGACATCGACGCCTTCGCCGATGTGTTCATCGTGAACTACGAGATCCTCGATCGTCATCTCTCCTGGCTGGCGTCGATCGGCCTGCGCGGCATGGTGGTCGACGAGGCGCACTTCATCAAGAACCTCTCCTCGCAGCGGTCGCAGAACGTGCTCTCACTGGCCGCCCAGGTGCGTGAGCGCACGCCCGGTCACGATCCGCTGATGCTCGCGCTCACCGGTACGCCCCTGATCAACGATGTCGAGGACTTCGACGCGATCTGGCGCTTCCTCGGCTGGACGACCGGGGAGAAGCCGGGACCAGAGCTCATGGAGAAGCTGGACGCGACCGGATTCACACCGGCCGACAAGGCGTTCTACCCGGAGGCGCGCGACGCCGTGATCTCGATGGGTATCGTCCGTCGCAAGAAGAAAGACGTCGCAGCCGACCTCCCCGACAAGCTGATCGCCGATCTGCCCGTGCAGCTCGACGACGAGTTCGGGCGCAGCATCCGTCAGGCCGAGCGCGAGCTGGGTGAACGGCTCGCCGCGCGCTACCGCCGCATCATCGAGGCCCGTGGTGATCGTGGGCTCGCGCCCGGAGAGATCGACGACGACATCGTGCGTCTCGTCGCTCAGAACGAGCTCGAGGAATCGAAGGCCGCCGGCACCGGGGGAGACAACGTCTTCACCATGGTCCGCCGCATCGGCCAGGCCAAGGCGCCGCTCGCTGCGGACTACGCCGCGCAGCTCCAGCGCTCGGTGGGCAAGGTCGTCTTCTTCGCGAAGCACATCGACGTCATGGACCAGGCGGAGGCGCACTTCGCCGCCGCCGGTATCCGGTCGGTGTCGATCCGCGGAGACCAGACCTCCACCGCGCGCCAGCAGGCGATCGACGACTTCAACGGCGACCCGGCCGTCGGCATCGCCGTCTGCTCGCTCACGGCGGCAGGCGTCGGACTCAACCTGCAGGCGGCGTCGAACGTCGTGCTCGCCGAGCTCTCGTGGACCGCCGCGGAGCAGACGCAGGCGATCGACCGTGTCCACCGGATCGGACAGGACGAGCCGGTCACCGCGTGGCGGATCATCGCCGCGCACACGATCGACACCAAGATCGCCGAGCTGATCGATCAGAAGCAGGGGCTCGCGGCACGTGCGCTCGATGGGGAAGCCATCGACGAGTCGGCCGCAGAGCCCGTGCAGCTCGCGGCGCTCATGCACCTGCTGCGGCAGGCGCTGGGGGCGGCGTAGGGCCTCAAGAAACTCGGTTCTTAACACCGAAATCGACACCTCATCCGGCAAGCGCGCGAAGTTCGTCGATTCGGGTGGATGCCGTCGTCAAGATCGAAGGTTTTCGCCGGGTTCGAATGGCGCCCGGGCACGCCGGGGCACTAGTGTCGATCGAAGGCAGCGTCGCCTTTTCCCCCATCTCCCGAACGTCTGAAGGCACCAGCATGAAGATCGGCATCCTGACGAGCGGCGGCGACTGCCCCGGCCTCAACGCGGTCATCCGCGGCATCGTGCTCAAGGGCACGACCACGTACGACCTGGAGTTCGTCGGCATCCGCGACGGCTGGCGGGGCCTCGTCGACGGTGACTTCATGCCGCTGACCCGCCATGAGGTGAAGGGTCTGTCGAAGGTCGGCGGTACGATCCTCGGCACCAGCCGCACGAACCCGTACGAGGGGGAGCGCGGAGGCGCGGAGAACATCGCCAAGACCCTCTACGGGCACAAGATCGACGGCATCATCGCGATCGGCGGCGAGGGCACGCTGGCTGCGGCCGATCGTCTCGCGAAGGACGGGATCAAGGTCATCGGCGTCCCCAAGACGATCGACAACGATCTCCAGGCGACGGACTACTCGTTCGGCTTCGACACGGCCGTGAACATCGCCACCGATGCGATGGATCGACTCCGCACCACCGGAGACTCCCACCAACGGTGCATGGTCGCCGAGGTCATGGGTCGCCACGTCGGCTGGATCGCGCTGCACGCGGGCATGGCCGCCGGCGCCCACGTCATCTGCATCCCCGAGGTGCCGATGTCGATCGACGACATCACCGAGCTCGTGACGAGCGCGCACGACCGCGGTCGTGCGCCGCTCGTCGTCGTCTCCGAGGGCTTCAAGCTCCTCGGCATGGACGAGGCCTACAGCGACAAGGGCCTCGATGCGTTCAACCGGCCGCGACTCGGCGGCATCGGCGACCTTCTGGCGCCGGAGATCGAGCGCATCACCGGCATCGAGACGCGAGCCACGATCCTCGGGCACATCCAGCGCGGCGGTTCACCGTCGGCGTTCGACAGGGTCCTCGCGACGCGACTCGGGCTGCACGCCGCGGACGCGCTCGTCGATGGCGCCTGGGGCCAGATGGTGGCGATGCAGGGCACCGACATCGTCCGGGTGCCGTTCGCCGATGCTCTGGGCGAGCTGAACACGGTTCCGCGCTACCGCTACGACGAGGCTGCAGCGCTCTTCGGCTGACCCCGCGTCTGCGTTGAGCCCGCGTCTCCGCTGAGCCCGCCCGTTCGAGGGCGGACTCAGCCGCAGCGGATCACGCCTCGGCGAGCCCCAGGGTGTCGAGGAGCCACGCGAGCTCGAACGCCCGCTCCTTCCATGAGTTGTAACGTCCGCTCACGCCGCCGTGCCCGGCGACCATCTCGCACTTGAGGAGCACGTCGGATGCACCGGCTTCGCGCAGCCGGGCGACCCATTTCGCCGGTTCGACATAGAGGACGCGGGTGTCGTTGAGAGAGGTCACCGCGAGGATCCTCGGGTACTCGACGCCGTCGCGGACGTTCTCGTAGGGGCTGTACGACTTCATGTATGCGTAGACGTCCGCGTCGTGGAGCGGGTCGCCCCATTCATCCCACTCGATCACGGTCAGCGGCAGCGACGGGTCGAGGATCGTCGTCAGAGCGTCCACGAACGGCACCCCCGCGAGGATTCCGGCGAAGAGCTCCGGCGCGAGGTTGGCCACCGCGCCCATGAGCAGTCCGCCGGCGCTGCCTCCCTCGGCCACCATCCGCTTCGGCGTCGTCACACCGGTCGCGACCAGGTGCTCGCCGCAGGAGACGAAGTCCGTGAACGTGTTGCGCTTGTGGAGGAGCTTGCCGTCCTCGTACCACTGCCGACCCATCTCGCCTCCTCCGCGCACGTGCGCGACCGCGAAGATCACGCCTCTGTCGAGCTCGGAGAGCCGCGCGACCGAGAAACCGGGGTCGATGGAGTGCTCATAGGAGCCGTAGCCGTACAGGTGCACCGGGCGCGGCTCGGTACCGGGCTCACCGAACGACCGCTTCCAGACGAGCGAGATGGGCACCCGGACACCGTCGGCGGCAGTGGCCCACTCCCGCCGCTGTCCGTATTCCGCAGGGTCGTATCCGCCCAGCACAGGCACCTGCTTACGCAGCACCAGCTCTCGGGTTGCGAGATCGAGGTCGTAAACGGTGCCCGGCGTGACGAACGAGGTGTAGCCCAGTCGCAGGAACGGGGAGTGCCACTCCGGGTTTCCGCTGACGCCTGCCGAGTAGAGCGGCTCGTCGAACGCCAGCTCATCCACCGCGTCCGTCGCGTAGTCGAGCAGGCCGACGCGCTCGAGTCCTTCGCTGCGGTATTCGACGGTAGCGAAGTCACGGAACGCGTCGACGCCGAGGAGACGCCTGCCCTGCTCATGTGCGAGCACCACGTGCCGCTCACCCTGCGGGTCGGCGGCCGACACCGAGACGAGCTCGAAGTCGAGCGCCTCGTCGTTGTGCAGTATGAGAAGTCGGTCCTGGCCGTTTACGACCGCGTGCTCGATCGAGTACTCGACGCCGTCACGACGAGGCCAGACGAGCCGCGGCTCAGCGGTGAGGTCACCGGTCAGGTCGACCAGATACTCCTCGCTCGTGATGCTCGAGCCGACTCCGATGACCAGGTACCGGCGGCTGCGGGTGATCCCGGCGCCGAGCCAGAACTTCTCGTCCGGCTCGTGGAAGAGCTTCGCGTCGTCGGAGACAGGGGTGCCGAGGCGGTGCAGCCAGAGCGTGTCCGGCCGCCACGCCTCATCACGGGTCGTGTAGAGCACCCCGGTGCCGTCCGGGGTGAAGAAGGCGCCGCCGGTGTTCGGGATCTCGTCGTCGAGGGTCGTGCCCGTCGTCAGGTCGCGGATGCGCACCGTGTACAGCTCGTCGCCTTCGAAGTCGGTCGACCAGAGCAGCTTCGTCGCATCGTCGGACGTGTCGAAGGCGCCGAGCGAGAAGAACTCGTGCCCCTCCGCCTCCACGTTGCCGTCGAGCAGGACGACCTCGCCGGGGACCGGCACGCCAGGCTCCAGAGTCGGGGGAGTCCAGTCACCGGGCTCGGCGGCGGCGCGGCAGTGGATGCCGTACTGGGCGCCCTCCTCGGTGCGGCTGTAGTACCACCAGTCGCCGCGACGGGTGGGGACGGAGAGATCCGTCTCCTGCACTCTGCCCTTGATCTCCTCGAACAGTCGCTCCCGCAGATCTGCAAGGTGTGCCGTCTCGGCGTCGGTGTGGGCGTTCTCCGCCTCGAGGTGGGAGATGACCTCCGCGGCGTCCTTGGCACGGAGCCATTCGTAGGGATCATCGAAGGTGTCACCGTGGTGGGTGCGGAGTGCCGAGCGGCGGTCGGCGGCGGGGGCGTCAGTCACCGTCTCACGCTATCCCAGGTCGAGTTGACCGGCACGGGGGAGGGTGGGAGGATTTAGCGGGGCCGGTTAACGGAAGTCAAACCCACGGTGAACTCTTCGTTCGTCACGTCGATCTCGTCGACACCTCCTTTCTTCCTCAAACGACCGAAAGCGAACGGTGGAAACCGCAGCCCTCATCGTCGTGCTTGTCATCGCGCTGGCACTCTTCTTCGACTTCACCAACGGCTTTCACGACACGGCGAACGCCATGGCGACGCCGATCGCCACCGGCGCGCTGAAGCCCAAGACCGCCGTCCTCCTCGCCGCCGTGCTGAACCTCGTCGGCGCCTTCCTCTCGACGGAGGTCTCGAAGACCATCTCGGGCGGCATCATCCGCGAGGATGCGATCCTCGACGCGGGAACCGACCTCTTCCTGTCTTTGATCTTCGCCGGTCTAATCGGTGCCATCACCTGGAACATGCTGACCTGGCTCCTCGGCCTGCCGTCGAGCTCGTCGCACGCCCTCTTCGGCGGACTCATCGGCGCGACCCTGGTCGGAGCCGGAATCGGCGGCATCGACTTCGGCATGGTGCTCTCGAAGATCGTCCTCCCCGCCCTGATCGCTCCGGTCACGGCCGGTCTCATCGCCTTCGCGGCGACGAAGATCGCCTATTCGGTCACCCGTCGCTACGACGGCAAGCCCGACGGCCGCGACGGGTTCCGGTGGGGACAGATCTTCACGTCATCCCTGGTCGCCCTCGCCCACGGCACCAATGACGCGCAGAAGACCATGGGCGTGATCACGCTCGCCATGATCACGATCGGCTGGCAGTCCGGCGCGCACCACGAGCCCGAGCTCTGGGTGATCATCGCCTGTGCGTTCACGATCGCACTCGGCACCTACCTCGGTGGATGGCGCATCATCCGCACCCTCGGCAAGGGCCTCACCGACGTCAAGCCCGCCCAGGGCTTCGCGGCGGAGAGCTCGACGGCCGCCACCATCCTCGCCTCCAGCGCCCTCGGTTTCGCACTCTCCACGACCCAGGTCGCCTCGGGTTCGGTCATCGGCTCGGGCCTCGGTCGCCGCGGCTCCACGGTGCGCTGGCGGACGGCCGGTCGCATCGGCATCGGCTGGCTGCTGACCCTCCCCGCCGCGGGTGGAGTCGGCGCACTCGCCGCGCTGCTGGTCGTCTGGCTCGGCAACTGGGGTGTCGCGATCGACGCGGTCATCGCGCTCGTGATCATCCTCGGCCTGTTCATGCGCTCGCGCCGGAACGCCGTCACCTCGGCGAACGCGATGAGTGACGTCGCCGAGTCCGGCAGGGCCATCGAGCTTCCCGATACCCCTCCGCCGACGCGACGGCAGCAGCGTATCGAGCAGGCCAAGGCGGAGGCCAAGGCACGTGCCGAGGCGCGGGAGAAGGCGAAGAGCCAGGCCAAGGCCAAAGCCAAGAAGGATGCCGAGGCCAAGGCGAAGAAGAAGGCCCAGGCGAAGGCCGGTGCCGGCGCGCCGAAGTCTGCGGCATCGTCGAAAGATGCGGACACGGACCGGAACGGGGTCTCGGAATGAACGTCGTCATCGACTGGCTCGCCTTCCTCCAGGTGTTCCTGGCCGCGCTCATCGGGGCCACCGCGATCGTCACCTTCTATGCTCTCGGTCTCCGTCTGCTGGTGCGCAGCGGTCGCGCTCCGGTGGTGAGCCCTGCGGAGTTCACCGACGCCATCACGGTGATCACCGAGAAGGAGCTCAAGCGCGCCGAGAAGCAGGCGGCGAAGGCCGCGCGCAAGAGCCCGCTGACGGAGGGGCAGAAATCGCTCGCGCTCGTCGGGGCGTATGGATGCTTCGCTCTCTGCGCCGCCGCGGTGATCGGCGGCATCCTGCTTCTCGTCGTCGGCCACTGACGGCGTCGGAGCGGATCGTCCACCAGGTGTCGTCGATACTGTTCCTTCGGATCTGCGCTCGCGCCTAGGCTGGTGCCATGTCCGCAGGAACCGGCCCTTCGTACGTCTTCGGCAGGCATGAGCCCGCGACCCACGTGCTCATCCACGTCAGCGACCCGCACTTCCTCGCGGGCGGAGCGCACCTGGGCGGACGCTACGACGTCGCGGAGAACTTCGCGCGAACGCTGGAGGCCATCCGCACCGTGCACCCGCATCCGACGGCGATCGTCGTCACAGGGGATCTCGCCGATCTGGGCGAACCGGATGCGTATCGGCGTCTTCGCGCCGCGGTCGAGCCGATCGCCGAAGAGCTGAGCGCTCCGGTCATCTGGGTCGCCGGCAACCATGACGAGCGCCCGGCCCTGCGAGCCGGGCTCCTCGATCTCGAACCGACGGAGCAGCCCATCACGGGCGTGTGGGATCTCGACGGGCTCCGTCTCATCGCGCTCGACACCAGCGTGCCGGGGTGGCATCACGGTGATCTCGACGTGGCGCAGCTGGCCTGGCTCGCGGAGGTCCTCGCCGAGCCCGCGCCCCATGGAACGCTGCTTGCGATGCACCACCCGCCGCTTCCGAGCCACCTGCCGCTGTTCGACATCCTCGAGCTGCGTCACCAGGACGAGCTCGCCGACATCGTCCGCGACAGCGATGTCCGCGGCATCCTGGCCGGGCATCTGCACTACTCCTCGCACGGGATGTTCGCGGGTGTCCCGGTGAGCGTCGCCTCGGCGACCTGCTACACGATGAACGTGGCACGCCCGTCGGCGGAGGTGAACGGGATGGATGCGGCACAGGCCTTCCAACTGATCCATGTGTACCCCGACACGATCAGCCACACCGTCGTCCCGGTGACCGACGCCGTGACCGGGGACTACTTCTCCGAGGCATGGCTGGAGCGCATGGCGAAGCTCACACCGGAAGGCCGACTCGACGCCTTCTCCCGCAAGCCCGGACGCTGAGCGGCGTAGACTGGGGGCATCCCCCACCTTTTCCCACCCGCCACGACCCACGAGGATGTGACATGGCTTCTGCCGCGCCTACCCTGACCCGCACCGAGACCGATTCGCTCGGGAGCATGGAGATTCCCGTCGACGCGTACTGGGGGATCCATACCGCCCGCGCCGACGCGAACTTCCCGATCACGAAGCGGCCCATCTCGGTGTACCCGGATCTGGTGGTCGGCCTCGCGATGGTGAAGCAGGCGAGTGCTCGGGCGAACCGCGAGATCGGTGTGCTCGATCCCGAGCGTGCGGATCTCATCGATCGAGCCGCGCAGCGTGTCATCGACGGCGAGTTCCACGAGCAGTTCACGGTGGGCGTCATCCAGGGCGGTGCCGGCACCTCGACGAACATGAACGCGAACGAGGTCATCACCAACATCGCGCTCGAGATGGCCGGCCGCGAGAAGGGCGACTACGCCTTCCTCTCGCCGATCGACCACACGAACCGCAGTCAGTCCACCAACGACGTGTACCCGACGGCGGTCAAGATCGGCCTGTCGCTGACGCTGCGCTCCCTGCTGGAGGAGCTCGATCTGCTGCGTCTGTCGTTCCTGGGCAAGTCGCGGGAGTTCCACGATGTGCTGAAGGTCGGGCGCACCCAGCTGCAGGATGCCGTGCCGATGACGCTCGGGCAGGAGTTCAACGGGTTCGCCACGACGCTCGGCTACGACCACACCCGCCTCACCGAGAACGCCTCGCTCATGTTCGAGATCAACATGGGCGCCACCGCTATCGGCACCGGCATCACGACGCACCCGGGCTACGCCCCGGCTGTGCTCAAGCACCTCCGTCAGATCACCGAGCTCGACCTGCGCACCGCGGGCGACCTCGTCGAAGCCACGAGCGACACCGGTTCGTTCATGTCGTTCTCCTCGACGCTCAAGCGCAACGCGATGAAGCTGTCGAAGATCTGCAACGACCTCCGTCTCCTCTCGTCCGGTCCGCAGGCCGGTCTCGGCGAGATCAACCTGCCGGCGATGCAGGCGGGCTCCAGCATCATGCCGGGCAAGGTGAACCCGGTGATCCCCGAGGTCGTGAACCAGGTCGCATTCGCCGTGGCGGGTGCCGACATGACGGTGACGATGGCGGCCGAGGCGGGTCAGCTGCAGCTCAATGCCTTCGAGCCGGTCATCGCGCACTCGATCTTCCAGTCCATCACGTGGATGCGTCAGGCGATGTGGACTCTTCGCGTGAACTGCGTCGACGGCATCACCGCCAACCGCGACCGCCTGGGCGCGATGGTGGGCGCCTCCGTCGGTGTCATCACGGCTCTCACGCCGTTCATCGGCTACGCGGCGGCCGCGGCGCTCGCGAAGACCGCGCTGCTGACGAACCGCAGTGTGGCCGACCTGGTCGTCGAGGCTGGGCTCATGTCACGCGACGAGGTCGTCAAGCAGCTCTCGCCCGCGAGACTGTCCGGCCTCGAGACCATCACGGCGGCGATCCCGGTGATCGCGCCGGAAGACCTCATCGAGATCTGACCGAGCAGACACCGAGAGGGGGACGGATGCCGCGGCATCCGTCCCCCCCTTCTTTCTGCGTGGGCGGACTCAGTCCGTGATCCGGCAGTGGGTGGTGAGCTCGCCGATGCCGTCGATGCCGACCGTGACGGTCGAGTGATCGCGGAGGAAGATCTGCGGGTCCCGCGAGTAGCCGGCGCCGCCGGGACTGCCCGTGGAGATGAGGGTCCCGGGGAGCAGGGTGAGCGACTGGGAGAGGTGCGCGATGAGCTTCGCGACCGATCGCACCATCTGGTCTGTGCTGGCGTCCTGCACGGTGTGTCCGTCGACGACGGTCCAGATGTGCAGGTCCTGCGGGTCGGGGATCTCGTCGGCCGTCACGACGAACGGGCCGGTCGGGGTGAAGCCGTCGAACGACTTGCAGCGTGACCACTGCGCCTCGGAGAACTGGATGTTCCTGGCCGTGATGTCGTTCACCACCGTGTAACCCCAGACGTGCGTCAGGGCATCCGCCTCGCTGACGTCCTTGGCGGGGGAGCCGATGAGCACACCGAGCTCGGCCTCGTAGTCGACGGCCTCGCTCAGCGCCCGCGGCCAGGAGGTGGTCCCCCCGTGACCGGTGAGGGAGTTGGGCCACAGTGTGAACACCGTGGGCGCTGCGTCCGTCTTCAGCCCGAGCTCGCTCGAGTGTGCGGCGTAGTTGAGTCCGACCGCCAGCACGGCCGGAGGGGCGAGTACGGCCGAGGCGAAGGACCAGTCGGTGAGCGGTGTCCGCGGAGCGGTGCCGTCCGCCAGCGCGGCGCGCAGTGCGTCGAGCGTCTCGTCTCCTCCCTCGATCAGCTGCTGCAACGTGGCAGGGGGGTCGTTGAGGAGATCAGAGACGAGGACGGCGTCCGAGCCCTCGATCACGGCGAGAACCGCGAGAGGGGAGTCAGGACGGTCGAGGTGAGCGAACCGCATGGGTTCTACGCTACCGGGTGGGTGCCGGTCGCCGGGTGGAGAGCGTAGCCATATCGGGACCCCGTCCCTTGTGCCCATAAGCTTTGCCTATGAGTTCCGGAGGACCGTCCCAGCCGCAGCAGCCCTCACCGTACACTCCGCCGCCGGCGCAGCCGGCGGATCCCCGGCCGTACACTTCCGCGCAGTACGCGAACTCGCCGTATGTCCCGGCCTCGTTCGCCTCCTCCCCGGGCTACGCCTCCCCGCTGGCGCAGCCGACGCCGTACACGCCGCCGGCACCGGTCGCCCCCTCTCCTGCGGAGTCGCTGCCCGCACTGCCGGTGCCGACCAGGAAGGGACGCACCGTCTCCCTCTGGTTGTTCGGGGTGTTGGGGTTCGTGCTGATCGCGCTCGTCGGCTACTTCGTCTGGGCGCTCGGGTCTTTCGCCTCCGTGGTGGGTCTGGTCCTCGCCCTCATCCCGCTGAGCATCGTCTTCCTCGGCGTCCGCATGATCGATCGCTGGGAACCGGAGCCGAAGCGGCTGGTGGCCTTCGCCATCGCATGGGGCGCGGTCGCCGCGGTCGGACTCACCCTTCTCGTCGACACGGCACTGACGCTCCTGCTCGACCTCCGTTCCGAGGAGTTCACCGCTGTCGTGCAGGCGCCGTTCGTGGAGGAGCTGTGGAAGGGGCTCGGCGTCTTCCTCATCTTCCTGCTCGCCCGACGAGCGTTCGACGGCCCGGTGGACGGCATCGTGTACGGCGCGCTGGTCGGGGCGGGTTTCGCGTTCACCGAGAACATCCAGTACTTCGGGCTGAGCCTCATCGAGGGAGGCGGCGAGCAGCTCACCGTCACCTTCGTGGTGCGCGGGCTCCTCTCGCCCTTCGCACACGCGATGTTCACCGCGGTGACGGGGTTCGCGATCGGTCTCGTCGCCCGCCGTCACGGCTCGGCGAAGTCGGCTCTCGGGGCCGGACTCGTGGGCCTGGTCGGCGCGATCCTGCTGCACGCCCTGTGGAACGGATCCGCCACCTTCGCGGACTTCTTCGGGCTCTACTTCACCCTTCAGGTGCCGCTGTTCGTCGGTTTCATCCTGGGCATCGTCGCGCTCCGGCGAGAGGAGGCCCGACTCACGAGGGCGCGCCTCGAAGACTATGCCGGGGCCGGATGGTTCACCCCCGAGGAGGTCACGATGCTCGCTACTCCCGCGGGACGCAAGGTGGGCCTCGCCTGGGCGGCCCGGTTGCGTGGAGATCGGCGTCCGCTGATGCGCGCGTTCATCAAGGAGGCGACCGAGCTCGCCGCAGTGCGGCAGCGAGCGATCACCGGTCGCGATCCCCTGGCCGTGAACGATGAGCGTGCATTGCTGATCCGCACCCGTGCCACCAGGGCCGCTCTGCTGGCCTACTGACGCGCACGGCGACGGCGTACCCTTCTCGGAGGGAAGGCGGTGGACGATGAGCACCTTCGTCGTGGTCCATGGTGGCGGTGACGTCGGATGGTCCTGGCATCTCGTCGCCGCCGAGCTGAGAGCACGCGGGCACGAGGTCCTGACACCCGACCTGCCGGCCGACGACGACGCGCTCACGCTCGACGACTACGCCACTGCGGTGGTCGAGATCGTCGGCGCGCGCGGCGACGTCGTCGTGGTCGGGCACTCGTTCGGCGCCTTCACTGCGCCGCTCGTCGCCGAGCGTCTGTCCGCCGGACTCCTCGTGCTGATGGCGGGCATGATCCCGGCGCCGGGGGAGCCTCCGGAGCGGTGGTGGGAGGAGTCCGGGTACCTCGCTGCAGCGAAGGTGCAGTCCGCTCTCGACGGCGGGCTGACGGGCAATGAGGATCCGTACGTGAGCTTCTACGCCGATGTCCCGCGGGAATTGGCTGATGAGGCGCTGCGCCAGGAGCGCGCGCACCCGTCGTCCACGGCGATGGAGAGGCCATGGCCGCTGGCCGAGTGGCCGCAGGTTCCGACGAGGTTCGTCGTGTTCGCCGATGATCGCTTCTTTCCCGCGGCCTTTCTGCGCGAGCTCGCGCAGCGACGCCTCGGAGTCGTCGCGGATGAGATACCGGGTGGGCACTGCGCGATGTTGAGTCGGCCCGTCGAGATCGCCGAGCTGCTGTCCGGGTACGTCCGCTGAGTGCGGGATCCTCGGGCCGGGACAAGACTCAGCGCCCGGTGCTGCGGCGATGCCTGCGAGTCTCCCGGGCGCTGAGTTGATCTGTAAACAGGGTGCACCCGGCCATCCTGAGTGTCAAGAGTCACTTGTCGAGCCCGCCGTCGCGCCACGATCCGCGCTGCGATTCGACCGCGACGGCAGCACTCAGGTGTTCGCTGTGAGCAGGTGCGTTCACGTTGACCCGGTCCGTCGCCCTCGGGTTTGATGGAGGCATGACTGATCGCACAAAGCCTGAGTTCGATGCCCCCAGCGTCCCCGCTCCCGCGGACCTCGTCATCCGCGACATCATCGAGGGAGACGGCGCCGAGGCGAAGCCCGGCGACACCGTCACCGTGCACTACGCCGGTGTCGAGTTCGACTCCGGCGAGGAGTTCGACTCCTCCTGGGGCCGTGGCGAGACCATCCAGTTCCCGCTGCGCGGCCTGATCCAGGGCTGGCAGGACGGCATCCCCGGAATGAAGGTCGGCGGCCGTCGCGAGCTGATCATCCCCCCGCACCTCGCATACGGTCCGGTCGGCGGAGGCCACTTCCTCTCCGGCAAGACGCTGATCTTCATCATCGATCTCGTCGCCGTCGGCTGACCTCGGCCTGCACCCGAGACGCCCTTCCTCTTCGGAGGAGGGGCGTCTCTGCTGTATATCGGGAAAAACATCTTCATTCACGGGAATACATGCGGGTGAATGTAAGTTGTCTCAGGGGTCGCAGTCAATGCGGCCCCTGTCCCTTGCCGCAGCAGCGGCTGATGTCTCCAGAGGAGAAGCAATGAGCACCATCGACATCCCCGGCTACCGTCCCGGTACGTGGGTTCTCGACCCTTCGCACAGCGAGGTCACCTTCAGCGTCCGCCACATGATGATCTCCAAGGTGCGCGGCACCTTCGGCGTCAAGAGCGCGACGCTGATCGCTCCGGAGAACCCCCTCGAGGCGAAGGTCGAGGCGACGGTCGACGTGACCTCGATCGACACGAACGACGAGGGGCGCGACGCGCACCTGCGTTCGGGCGACTTCTTCGACACCGAGAACTTCCCGACCATGGAGTTCGTCTCCACCGGCGCACGCGTCAAGGGCGATGACCTTTTCGTGGACGGCGACCTCACGATCCGCGGAGTCACCAAGCCGGTGAGCTTCGAGCTCGACTTCGGCGGCTTCGGCACCGACCCGTACGGCAACTACAAGGCGGGCGCCTCCGCCAAGACCGTCATCAACCGCGAGGACTTCGGCCTGACGTGGAACGCCGCTCTCGAGACCGGCGGAGTCCTGGTCGGCAAGGACATCACCATCAGCCTCGACCTGCAGGGTGCACTGCAGCAGGACTGATCCCGCACCGCAGTCGCTTCGGACCCCGGGCCCTCAGGGCTCGGGGTTCTCTGCGTCGTAGTCGTGGAACCTGCGGTTTCGTCGGGCGAGAACGGCCACGAGGGCGATCACGAGGATGCCTCCCAGGAGTGGCGGGAACCACAAGGTGGTCAGGGTCGCGAGGGTGCCGGCATAGAGCGCTCCGACCCGCGGCCCGCCGGCCACCACCACGACGAACAGACCTTGGAGGCGGCCCCGCATCGCATCGGGCACCGCCGCCTGCATCATGGTGTTGCGGTAGATCGAGCTGACGTTGTCCGACGCCCCTGAGAGCGCCAGGGCGAGGCAGGCGGCGACGATCAGGCCGATGTGCGGGACGGTCTCGCTGGCCGGCGACGAGAACGCTCCGATGAGCAGGACGAGACCGAACAGCAGGATCGACGCGCCGTACGCCTCCACCGCTCGAGCGATGCCGCGGCCGTGCCAGCGGTACTGCACGACGCGGCCGGAGAACATGCTCGATGTGAACGTCCCGACCGCCACTGCGGCGGTGAGGATGCCGGTGGTGAGCGCTCCGCCGCCCAGGAGTGCGGTGCCGAGAGCGGGGAAGAGCACGAGCGGCTGCCCGAAGGTCATCGCGATGATGTCGATGATGTACTGCATGCGGATGTTGCCGGCCCTGCGGAGGAAACGCCAGCCGTCGACGAGCGACTCCAGCCCCGGGCGGACGATCTCCCCTTCCGGCCGCAGCTTCGGCAGCGTCCACAGACCGAGGAACATGGAGAGCATCAGGACGACATCGATCGTGTACGTCCAGCCATAGCCGGTGAGGGCGACGAGAAGCCCCGCCAGTGCGGGGCCGGCCATCACGGTGAGGCCGAACGCGACGCCGTTGAGCGCGGAGGCGGCGGCGAGCTGCGTGCGCGGGATCAGTCGCGGGACGATCGCAGTGCGCGTGGCCATGCCCACGGAGTTGGCGGCCGAGTTGATGATGCTCAGCACGTAGAGCCACCAGATGGTCTCCGTGCCGGTCCAGGTGAGTGCCGCGAGCAGAGCGGTGGATGCGAACGTGATGGTCGCCGCGATCAGTGCCACTCGGCGTCGGTCGAACGCGTCCGCGAGCATGCCCCCGTAGAGGCCGGCGAGGATCATCGGGAGGAGGCCTGCCACCGCGATCATCGAGACCGCGAAGGTGCTCTGCGTCAGGGCGAACACGTGCAGCATCACGGTCACGATCGTGAGCTGGCCGCCGATGCCGGCGAGAGTCGAGCCGATCCACATGCGGGCGAAGGCCGGGCTGGTCTTCAGCGGAGTGAGGTCGATCAGATGACCGCGTCGGGCGCTCACTCGTCGGGCTTCTTCTGCACCGTTCGAGCCTAGTTGACCCGGGCGAAGCGGTCGCTCCGAAGGTGTCACTCGGGGCAGTCGCCGGCTGGTAGACTCTTCAGGTTGCCGTTCGATCGGCCGCGGATAAAGAGAGCCCACGTATCAGGCGTTGGGCGCCGCGCAACAAGCAGAGAGGGGATCGAATCTATGGCACTGGAAGCAGACGTCAAGAAGGCGATCATCGAAGAGTACGCGACGCACCCCGGTGACACCGGATCCCCCGAGGTGCAGGTCGCAATGCTGACGCAGCGCATCAAGGACCTCACCGAGCACCTCAAAGAGCACAAGCACGACCACCACTCGCGTCGTGGTCTGTTCCTGCTCGTCGGTCAGCGCCGTCGCCTGCTGGGTTACCTGCAGGACATCGACATCAACCGCTACCGGTCGCTCATCGAGCGTCTCGGCCTGCGTCGATAAAGCAAGGCGATCCTGCGTTCAATCGCGCAGAACATTCTTGAGAAGGCCGTCCCACGGTGTGGGGCGGCCTTCGTCGTGTCCCGGTGGCTCAGAGTCCCCACGGGGGTTGCTTCCTCTCTCGCTTTCCGATAGGAAAGTAGAGAGCTTTCCATATGGAAAGTCGAGGAGGTCAGACGTGGAGCAGAAGCCCATTCCCGGTCAGGACGCGCTCGTCCCGCCGGACGCCGACACGGCGCGACAGTATCTGGCTGCGGCGGACGCGGTGGTCGAGCGACGCGACCGCACGCTCGACCGGCGCGCGCTCGCGTGGCTCCAGATCACGAATGCGGTGGTCACCGCCGGTTACCTCGTCGCGTTCGCTCTCGTCCTCCGTCAGGGCGATGTCATCGCTTCGCAGGTGATCCTGTTCACCTTCCTGGTGTGGGGACAGCTGGCGAGCGGGATGGCGCAGCGCAACGGGATGCAGTGGCGCATGAGCCGGTCGCGCTGGCCGCTCCTGCTGGGTGGCGGCATCATCCTCGCCGGAGCTGTGATCCTGTTCGGTCTCGTATCGCTGGATACGCGACTCCCCGTCGGCATGGTCCTCCTCCCGGCAGCCCTGGTCCTTCTCGGCATCGGCGGATACGGGGTGGTGCAGCTCATCCGCGCATCCGGCGACCCGCACCGCCCGCGCCCTGCCCGGGTCCCACTGCGGGGCGCGCCCCGGTGGGGGACCGTTCTCGTCGGGGTCGTCGTCGCGGTGATGGCGATGCTCGGCGGCGCGCCGGACGATGTGGTGCGGAGCACGATCACGCTTCTGGTCATGCTGGTGCTGCTCGCGTGGATCGTCGCCTTCAACACCGAGGTGGGCCTCCCGGCGATCGGCGCATCGTGGCGTTGGCCGCAGATCGCGGCGTTCTTCATCGCGGCAGGCGTCCAGGTCGCACTCCTGCTCGGCGCAGGGGCACTCGACGACCGAGGACTCTCCGGAGTCGTCGGCGGCGTCGGGATGATCGCGCTCTTCGTCGTGGTCTCCTTCGTGCCCGGACGGGAGAGCCGTGGCTGAGCCTGCCGCCCGACCTCATCCGCGTACCCAGTTGGACGACAACTTCGCCTCGCCCATCAGGTTCTCGCTGATGGCGACCCTGGGTGACGGCATGGAGCTCGACTTCATGGCTCTTCGCGAGATCCTCCAGTGCGGCGACTCGCCGTTGAGCAAGGCGATCCGGCACCTTCAGGCTGCCGAATACGTGTCGGCGCGCAAGGGGACCGTCGGGGGTCGGTCGCGCACGTGGGTGCGCTCGACGGCGGCCGGTCGCGACGCTTTCGCCGCGCACCTCCAGGCTCTGCGCGAGATCGTCGCTCTCGGTGGCGAGCAGCGACTGTGAGAGCGTCGTCAGGCGGTGGCGCGCACGAGATCCGCGTGGTGGATGGCCGCGACGTCGGGATGGGCGCGCAGGCGTGATTTGAGCGCGTTCTCCCCGTAGAGGGCGTGGATCGGGTTGCGCGGATCCTCGGTGACGCCGTTCGCCTCGGCGGCGAGTTCGGCGGGCAGCTCGATCAGCGGGAGCCGCTTGTCGAGGGCGGGGTTGAAGAAGAACGGGATGGAGATGCGGTCGTCCGGCGCCTTCGGGGACACGACGCGGTGGTTGGTCGCCTTGAGGTAGCCGCCCGTCGCATACTCCAGCAGTTCGCCGATGTTCACGACGAACGCGCCGGGCACCGGGGGAGCGTCGACCCAGGCGCCGTCGCGTTCGACCTGCAGACCGCCCTTGCCGGGCTCGACCCACAGCAGGGTCAGGACGCCGGAGTCCTTGTGCGCGCCGACGCCCTGTTGCGGCTCCGGCTCGTGGGTTCCGGGGTAGCGCACGATCTTGATGAGGGTCGACGGCTCCCCGAAGTGCTCGTCGAAGTAGGTCTCGTCGGCACCGAGCGTCTGCGCCCATTCCCGCAGGAGCCTGCGCGCGACGCCGGACAGGGTCTCGTGCCACTCGGCGACGACGTCCTGCAGCTCCGGCTGCGCCGCGGGCCACAGGTTGGGTCCGATGAGTCGGTTGAAGGCGGGGCCCCCGCCGACCGGTTCGCGTTCGGGGCCGATGTCGATCTGCTCGCGCCAGTCGACCTCGCCCTGGGTCCGCTCGCCACCGATCCGCGTGTAGCCGCGGAAGTGCGGGCTGTTCACGTTCTCGATCGCGAGCTTGTCGGCCTCGGGGAGCGCGAAGAAGTCCAGCGCGGCGCGGTGGAGGCGCGCTTCGAGTTCCGGGGAGATCCCCGTACCGGTGAGATAGAAGAAGCCGACGTCGTGCGTCGCCGCCCGGAGATCCTCGCGGAATCGTGCCGCGGCCTCCGGGCCTTCATCGAGCTGGGACAGGTCGAGGATGGGGAGCGAGAGTTCAGCCATGGACCGAGGGTATGTCGGCTTCCCCGGAGTGAGCGCCACTGTTGCGCCGCGTTACCGCGACCGCGACGCGATCGCCGCAGTGTGATGTTCCGGCATGCCCCGAACCCGGTGCTAGAGTCTCGTTGGTAAGGGCTGCCTTACCTCAGTCAACGCTAGAGAGTCTGTCTCCGTGCTCGCAACTTTTCTCATCGGCCTTCGTGAGGGTCTCGAAGCCGCCCTCGTCGTCGGCATCCTCGTCGCCTACCTCCGCCGCCTCGGGCGCAAGGATGCGCTTCCGAAGCTCTGGGCGGGTGTGGGGCTGGCGATCGCTCTCGCCGTCGCGATCGGAGCGGTGCTCACCTTCGGTGCGTACGAGCTCACCTTCACCGCGCAGGAGCTGATCGGCGGCACCCTCTCGCTGCTCGCAGTCGCCATGGTGACCTGGATGATCTTCTGGATGCAGCGCGCGGGACGCACGATGAAGGCGTCCCTCGAAGGGGGCATCGACCGCGCACTCACCGTCGGCGGTCTGTGGGCTCTCATCGCGATCGGCTTCGTCTCGGTGGCACGCGAGGGCATCGAGACGACTCTGCTGCTGTGGTCGATGGTGCAAGCCTTCGGTGACGCGCCCGCCGCGCTCCTGGGGGCGTTGCTCGGTCTCGCGGCCGCGGTGGTCATCGGGTGGCTGATCTCGCGTGGAGCGGTGAAGCTCGACCTGCGGCGCTTCTTCGCCTGGACCGGCGGCTTCCTCGTGATCGTCGCGGCCGGCGTCCTCGCCTACGCGTTCATGGACCTGCAGGAAGCCGGTGCGCTCCCCGGTCCGTTCACCGGAGCCGCTCCGATAGACGCCACGACCGGTGATGTCGCCATCGGCTGGGCGGCCTTCCCCTTCGGCTGGGCGTTCGACGCCTCGGCTGTGATCGCTCCGGGCGGCACCCTGGCTGCGATTCTGCAGGCGACGGTCGGCTTCATGCCGAGGATGACCTGGCTGCAGGTCGCGGCCTGGGCGATCTACGTCCTCGTCGTCGGATCGCTGTACATCCGTGGACTCCGCTCCCGACGTCCCTCGAGACCCCGCGTCGAGAACGACGCGCAGTCTGACTCTTCCTCTCTCTCACAACAAGGAGCAGCATGACCACCTCTCACCGTGTCCTGGGGGCATTGGCCGCCACCGGAGCCGCAGCCCTCGTCCTCAGCGGCTGCGTCGCCAAGAGCGACATCGCCGCCGATGCGGCGTTCGACGTCTCATCCACCGACAGCGACTGCGTGGTGTCGGCATCCACCGCGAAGAGCGGTACGCTGACCTTCGCCGTCAAGAACGACACCGAGCAGGTCTCGGAGTTCTACCTCCTCGCCGAGGACGGGCTGCGGATCGTCGGCGAAGTCGAGAACATCGCGCCGGCGGCGTCCCGCACCCTCACGGTCGTGGCGCAGCCGGGCGACTACTTCACGCTGTGCAAGCCCGGCATGATCGGTGAGGGGGTGGGCAGGTCCGCGTTCACCGTCACGGGCGAACGTGTCGCCGTCGACGGACCCGATGCCGAGCAGAAGCAGCAGGCCGTCGATCTCTACGCCGCTTTCGTCAAGGATCAGGTCGGTCAGCTGGTCCCGGCGGTGGAGGAGTTCGTCGCCGCGTACGAGTCCGGCGATGACGAGACCGCGCGGGCACTCTTCCCGCAGACCCGCGCGTTCTACGAGCGCATCGAGCCGGTGGCCGAGGCGCTGGGCGACCTCGACCCGCGCATCGACTACCGTGAGGTCGACGCCGTTGCGGAGGAGCTCGATTGGACGGGGTTCCACCGCACGGAGAAGGACCTGTGGGTGCCGGCGCAGGACGCGCTGAACGCCGACGGAGAGACCCCGGCCTGGCAGGACTGGGCCCCGTCGACGCCGGAGGAGCGCGCCGACTACGGCGACCTGTTGCTCGCCGACGTGCAGGAGCTGTATGACTACGTCCACTCGGACGACTTCACCACGGCACTCGACGACCAGGGCATCGGCGGCATCTCCAACGGCGCCATCGCGCTGCTGGACGAGGTCGCGACCGGCAAGATCTCCGGTGAGGAGGACTGGTGGTCGGGAACCGACCTCTACGACTTCGCCGCCAACGTCGAGGGCTCGAAGATGGCGTTCTCGCTCGTGCAGGACTTCGCCGTCGCGCAGGGCGACGACGGCAAGGCGCTCGTCGATGAGATCGAGGCGGGTTACGCCGCACTCGACGAGTCGCTCGCCGCGCACGGCTCGCTGACCGACGGGTTCGTCGGCTACGCCGAGCTGACGGAAGACGACAAGCGCGAGTTCACGGACCTGATCAACGCGCTGGCCGAGCCGCTCTCGCAGCTCACCAGCACGGTGCTCGACTGATCGGCTCCGGCCGGAACTGACGGGATACCATCACGGACGTGAACGAACCAGCAGCGGATGCCTCCATCGACGAGGCTTCGGCGAGCGAGGCATCCGCTCCTGCCGGGCTGAGCAGGCGCGGACTCCTCGGTCTGGCCATCGGCGGCGGAGTCGCCGGGCTCGCCGTCGGGGCCGGGGCCGGGCTCACCGGAGGAGTGGCGCTCGGCCGGGCACGCGCCGCAGAGGACGCGCATTCCGCATACGAGTTCTTCGGCGAGCATCAGGCCGGGATCACCACTCCCGTGCAGGACCACCTGCACTTCGCGAGTTTCGACATGATGCCGCGCACCGACCGTGACGACCTGATCTCGTTGCTGCAGGATTGGTCCTACGCGAGCTCGCGTATGGTCCAGGGGCTCGAGGTCAGCGCCACCGGTGCCGTCGGCGGACCCGCCGAAGCGCCGCCGGACGACACCGGGGAGGCCCTGGGCCTTCCGGCGGCGGGGCTCACGATCACGTTCGGCTTCGGTCCGGGACTCTTCGAGAACGAGGATGGTGATCGCTACGGCATCGCCGTGCAGCGTCCCGCAGGGCTGGAGCGGTTGCCCGCTTTCCTCGGCGACGATCTCGATCCGCAGGACTCCCACGGCGATCTCTGCATCCAGGCGTGCGCCGATGACCCGCAGGTGGCGGTGCATGCGATCCGCAATCTCAGCCGCATCGCCTTCGGTCGCGCGCGACTGCGCTGGTCGCAGCTCGGCTTCGGAAAGACCTCACGCACCACGGCGGCACAGGCGACGCCGCGGAATCTGTTCGGATTCAAGGACGGCACCGCGAACATCCTCGCCGATGACGCGAGTGCACTCGCCGACCATGTCTGGGTGGGCGAGGAGGATGAGCCTGCGTGGCTCGCGGGCGGCTCCTATCTCGTCGCCAGGAAGATCGCGATGCTGATCGAGACGTGGGACCGGGTGCGCCTCGCCGAGCAGGACTCGATCATCGGTCGAGACAAGGGGGAGGGGGCGCCGCTCTCGGGCGGAGACGAGTTCACGGCCCCCGACTTCCATGGCACCGCCATCGACGCGAACAGCCATGTGAGCCTCGCGCATCCCGAGCAGAACGACGGTATCCGCATCCTTCGTCGTGGATACAACTACGTCGACGGCAACAATGATCTCGGAAGGCTCGATGCCGGGCTCTTCTTCCTCTCGTACCAGAGGGACCCGGCGCAGTTCGTGTCGCTGCAGCGACGGCTCTCGACCGACCTGATGAACGAGTACATCCGGCACGTCGGGTCCGGCATCTGGGCTGTGCCCGCCGGGGCGAAGCCGGGTTCGTACGTGGGTGCCGCGCTGTTCGACGGAGTGTGAACGGCGCCCGGAGGGAGTCAGGACGCGGTCGGGGTGACCGCGAGCGTCTCCACGACGAACGCGGCGATCGTGTCGGCGCCGAAATGATCCTCGGCTGTGATCGTGACCACGGCATCTCCGAGGAAGATCATCAGCTGACCATGGGCGCCGTGGAGTCGCCAGGCGGCGCCGGGTCCGTTCCAGCCCGCGAGGGCGTAGCGGTCGTACGCGGGACTCTCTCCAGCGACCACCCAGTCGGCGTGCATTGCGTCGATCCACTCTGCGGCGATCAATGAATGCCCCTGCCACTCGCCTCTGTTCCTGATCAGCAGACCGATCCGTGCCAGCTCCTCGGTGCGCAGGGGGAGCCCACCGCCGGCGACGATGCGTCCGTTCGGACTGCGCTCCCACTCGACGGCCTCGATGCCGAGCGGTTCGAACAGGCGCGCGGCCAGGAAGTCAGCCACGTCGCCTACTCGTGCGGCCAGCGCCGTCATCGCGGTGTAGGTGCTGGCATTCGAGTACTGGAACACGCGTCCTCGGGAGGGGCGACGCAGGAACTCCCTCGCCAGGTCGGGCCAGTCGCTCATCATCGTCTCCGACCAGGGCAGATCGATTCCGCTCGTCATCGTCAGGAGGCGGCGCAAGGTGACCGCGTCGGATCCGGCGCCGAACTCGAAGCCGGGAAGATAGGTCGCCACCGGCTCGTCGAGGGAGACCGCGCCCTCATCCGCGGCGATCCCCGCGGCCAGTACGCAGACGCCCTTCGCGACGGACTGGACATCCTCTCGGAAGTCCGCGGTCCAGCGGTGCTCGGCGACGTCCTCGCCGACGCGGACGTGCAGTCCGTGGGCGGAGAAGCCGGTCGCGTCGACTCGATCGACGATGCGGTCGCGTGCTCTCTGCGCTCGATTCACGATCACGACGTTATCTGCTCCGCTCAGCGCGGACGTCTCGATCCCGTCGGGTCGTTCCGGCGGCCTTCCCGGGAGGCGAGTCCGGGGTCGGCGAAGAGCCATCCGGGGCGCGGCTCGACAAGAGGCCGGAACACCCATCGGACCGGTTTCGTGGCGAGCGCGAGGGCGATCACCACCGAGAGCATGGTCACGAGGGGGAGCCAGATCCAGGTCGGCTCCAGGTCGCGCAGGATTCCGCTCTCGCGGAAGGGATACAGCACGAACGAGTGCAGCAGGAACACGTACATCGTGTATTGGCCGAAGGTCGTCCACCAGTGGGCGCCTCGCGGGATGAGCGCGAAGAAAGCGGCGCTGAGCACCACCGCGAGCACCATCAGCACGATGCGGATTCCGCCGGCCCACCACTGCTCGCCGCCGAGGTCGGCGTAGGAGTCCTCGTAGAAGAGCCAGTGCCGCAGGTCGGCCGCCTGCCAGACGGGCAGCCAGTTCCACGCGGCCCACCCGGTGGCCGCGAGGACCGCGACGGCGCCCGCACGCAGCCACCACGGGCGGAACTCGAGCAGCCGGAGACGGTCGACGATGTCGTTCTCGCGCAGCCACCAGCCGAGGGTGAAGAACGGCAGCAGACCCAGCGTGCGTGAGAGCGAGAACGTGCTGTCGACGTTCGGAAGGTATCCCACGCCGACCGAGATGACGACGGTCCACAGCAGTGGCCAGCGCAGCAGCGCGAGGTAGGGGAGCACGAGCCGGAAGATGCCGAGCGCGAGGAGGAACCAGAGCGTCCAGCTGGGCTTGGTGATGTTCGGCGTCGCCTGGCCTTCGACAAGCCACTTGGTGAGGGTCCACAGCAGCTCGAAGATCACATACGGCACGATGATGTCGGTGATCACCCGGGCCATCTGCGTCTTCGTGGGGGAACCGGACTTGGAGAAGTAGCCGGAGATGATCGCGAAGGCCGGCATGTGGAACGCGTACAGCGCCAGATAGAAGGCGAACGCGATGTCGGAGTCGTAGATGAGCCGCTGGATCGCGTGACCGAGCACGACGAGGACGATGCACACGTATCGGGCGTTGTCCCAGAACGGCACGCGCCGTCGCTTCCGTGGAACCGATCCTGTGGTGGGCCCTGAGATGTCCGCCCCGGTACTGCTCATCGTTCGAGGCTACAGGCCGGGAATAAAGTTGCTGTGAGCGCGTTGACACATATACATTCAAGTGAATAGAAACGGATGCGAGTCATCCGGTTCGGAGAACACGGAGCAATCATGAGCGAGCAGTCAGGCGCGCAGGCGATGCAGTTCGGCATCATGTCGGTCAGCGACATCACCCGCGATCCCACCACGGGCATCACCCCGAGCGAGCAGGAGCGCATCAAGGCGACGACGGCCATCGCCGTGCACGCCGAAGAGGTCGGACTCGACGTCTTCGCGATCGGCGAGCACCACAATCCGCCTTTCTGGTCCTCGAGTCCCACGACCTTCCTGGCGGCACTCGCTGCGCAGACCGAGCGTCTCATCGTCTCCACGTCGACGACACTCATCACCACGAACGATCCTGTGCGCATCGCCGAGGAGTACGCGATGCTCCAGCACGTCTCGGACGGACGCATGGACCTCATGCTGGGTCGCGGCAACACCGGACCGGTGTACCCGTGGTTCGGCCAGGACATCCGCCAGGGTCTGCCGCTCGCGATCGAGAACTACGCGCTGCTGCACAAACTGTGGCGTGAGGACGTCGTCGACTGGGAGGGCAAGTTCCGCACCCCGCTGCAGGGGTTCACCTCGACTCCGCGCCCGCTCGACGGCGTCGCACCGTTCGTGTGGCACGGCTCCATCCGCACCCCGGAGATCGCCGAGCAGGCCGCCTACTACGGCGACGGCTTCTTCGCGAACAACATCTTCTGGCCCAAGGAGCACTACCAGCGGCTCATCGAGCTCTACCGCCAGCGGTATGCGCACTACGGTCACGGCACGCCTGAGCAGGCGATCGTCGGACTCGGCGGTCAGGTGTTCATGGCCGCCAAGTCGCAGGACGCGGTGAACCAGTTCCGCCCGTACTTCGACAACGCCCCGGTGTACGGGCACGGTCCGAGCATGGAGGACTTCACCGAGATGACCCCGCTCACGGTGGGTTCGCCGCAGCAGGTCATCGATCGCTATGCCGCCATGCGCGAGCACTACGGCGACTACCAGCGTCAGCTCTTCCTGATCGACCACGCGGGCCTCCCGCTGAAGACGGTCCTGGAGCAGCTCGACATCCTCGGCTCCGAGGTCGTACCGGTCCTGCGCAAGGAGCTCGCGAAGGATCGCCCGGCGTCCGTCCCCGATGCGCCGACCCACGCCGCACGCGTCAAAGCCGAGTTCGGCGACGGTCCGACTCGCCAGGCGCGCCCCGGTGCGAACCGCGGTGACAACCTCACGGGCGACTCGCCTTACCAGGACAGCCCCGCGCCGGCAGGCGCAGCCTTCGGGCTCGGCCGGAAGGAAGCCTGAGATGGTCACTCGTCGAATCGCCGTCGTCGCGGCGGGTCTGTCGAACCCCTCCTCCACGCGGATGCTCGCGGATCGCCTCGCAGCGGAGACGGTGAAGGCCCTCGCCGCGCACGATATCGACGCGAGCGTCGACGTGATCGAGTTGCGCGATTATGCGCACGACATCACGAACAACATGCTCACGGGGTTCGCGCCTCCGGCGCTGGAGACGGCGATCAACACGGTGGTGTCCGCCGATGCTCTCATCGCCGTGACGCCGATCTTCTCCACCAGCTACTCCGGGCTGTTCAAGTCGTTCATCGATGTGCTCGACCCGGACGCGCTCACCGGGAAGCCGGTGCTGATCGGAGCGAATGCCGGGACTGCCCGGCACTCTCTCGCGATCGACTACGCGATCCGTCCGCTCTTCGCATATCTTCACGCCGATGCCGTGTCGACCGGCGTGTTCGCGGCCTCGAGCGACTGGGGCGGATCCGGCGACGATGTCGCCCCGCTCGCCAAGCGCGTGGAGAAGGGCGCGAAGGAGCTCGCAGACGTGATCGCGCGGCGCGAGGCGACTGCGGTCGTCGATCCGTACGACCCGGCCACGTACCTGGGGGAGGGGCGTTCGTTCGGCCACATGCTGGGTGGTCTCGCGGGCGAATGATTCGCGCGTGACGCCATCGACGATGTCCGAAGATCATCGTACGGTGGCGTCATGCCCACTCACCGCGCGCTCGTCGCTCTCCAGGACCGGTTCGCCGGCACTCTTCTCCTTCCGGAAGATGCCGCGTACGACGCGGCCCGTCACCCGTGGAATCTCGCGATTTCGCAGCACCCCGTCGCCGTGGCCGCACCTGCCGACGTCGACGACCTCCGCGCGCTGATCGGCGTGGCGCGGGAATCAGGCCTCCGCCTCGCGATCCAACCCAGCGGGCACGGGGCCTCCGATTCCCTGAACGGTGCCGTGCTGGTGCGGATGAGCGCGTTTGACGACCTCGAGGTCGATCTCGACCGCGGGGTCGTCACCGTCGGCGCCGGTGTGCGCTGGGGTGCCGTCGTCGACGCGCTCGAGGGCACCGGATGGGTGGCGCCTGCGGGTACGAGCCCGGTCGTCAGCGTCGCCGGCTACACGTTGGGTGGCGGTCACTCCTGGTTCAGCCGCACCGCCGGTCTCGGCTCGGACAACCTGCGGGCTGCCTGGGTCCTGCGTACGGACGGCACGCACGGACGCGCGGACGACAGCTCCGATCCCGACCTGCTGTGGGCGCTGCGAGGTGCCGGCGGCATCGTGGGGATCGTCACCGCACTCGAGATCGATTTGGTCCGTGCTCCGGACGTCTGGGGCGCGAACCTCACGTTCGATGTCGCCGACGCGTCTGCCGTCGTCCGGGCGGTCCGCGATCTCGCGGTTTCCGCCCCCTCGTCGCTGAACGTGTTCCTCAATTCGATGCGGATGCCGGATGCACCGCAGCTCCCCGAGGAGATCAGGGGGCGGAGCTTCCTCACCGTGCAGGCGCTGTCGACGAACGGGCCGCAGGAGGAGCTGATCGATGCCGTGCGTCGGGCGGGGCACTTGCGCCGCGAGACCACCGGGCCGACGTCGCCTGCGGCACTCGCCGCCGCTTCCAATGAGCCGACGGACCCGACTCCCGGCCGCGGAGCATCGATGGCGCTGGACGTCCTCGACGACGCGACCATCGACGCTCTCCTCGAGTTCCGAGAGCTGCCGGAGCAGTGGCCGATCATGGGCATCGACATCCGGATGCTTGGTGGCGCCCTCGGCACACCGCGACGGGCCGGCTTCGCCTCGCTTCCGTCCGCGGGATGGCTGCTGCATGCTCTCGTGCCGGTGTTTCCGGGGATGCCGACCGAACCGGGAGACGCGAGCCTCGTGGCGTTCCGGGAGCTGCTGGCGCCGAACGAGGCGCCGCAGACCGTCGCGACCTTCCTCGAGCCGGGGCAGACGCTCGAACGCTGCGGCTCCGCCGACGACATCGCGCGGCTTCGGGATCTGCGGAGCCGGTTCGATCCGGACGCTCTCCTGCACGACGGCCGCCTCCCGCGCTGAGGCGCGGGTCTCCGGTGCAGTCGATCCCGAAGAGGCGCAGACGGCGCAGACGGCGCGGCGACGAGGTGAGCGAGAGAGGGATGCGGGAGTCCGTCTGATCGGGCTCCCGCATCCGCGCGGTCAACCGCTCTTGCGTCGGAACTCGCGCCGCGTCTGCGGAGCGTTCGCACTGTGCACGGCGGAGTCGCCGTCGAGGTGTGCCTCGCCCTGCCGGTGGTGCGCGTTCTTCTTCTCGAGCGCTTCCTTGAACTTGCGCTTCATCTCCTCAGAGGAGGTGGCGCCTTCTTCGGTGCTCATGCCCCGAGCCTAGAGCACGGTGTGCCGTGGGTCACCCTCCGGTGCGCCGGAAACACAGGTCGATCAGCGCCCCGAAGCCTATGGCGAGCGCGATCGAGACCGGCACGGCGACGAGCGGCCCGCCGGGAATGACAGCGGCGACGACCGCGCCCACGGCCGCCTGGTACAGCGCCCAGCCGGTCGCCGCGACGCAGACGAGGGCGAGGTAGCGCGGCGGATGGATTCGCGACGCCCCAGCCACCAGGTTGATCGCGAGCCGCGCGAACGGCACGAACCGGGCGGTGAACAGCACGGCGGCCGTCCCTCCGTCCAGCCGGCGACCTGCCCAGCGCAGGGCCTGCTGCACGCGCGGCGTCCTCATCCAGCGCCAGCGCTCGGTGCCGACCAGCCGGCCGATGAGGTAGCAGCAGCCGTCGCCGAGGGCGGCCGCGACAGCGGCGCATACGATGACCGCCCACAGCGGCGGGGTGCCGGTCGTCGCGGCGAGCGCCCCCAGAGCGGTCACCGCGATCTCTCCCGGAATCACGACGAAGAACGCGTCGCCGATCACGAGCAGGCTCATCAGGGCCAGACTCCACGGGTCGGCGAGCGATTCGGCGAGGAGGTCGGTCGACACGTCGTCCACTGTGCCCGCGCTCGGTGAACGGCAACCAAAGACCGGATAGCCGGTGACCCGCTGTCCAGCATCCGGTGAACATCTGGTGCCCAGAGGCGTTTGCGGCGAACCGATTCGCACAACCCCGTCATCCTGGGGCTGTGAGAGTAGCGATCGTCACGGAGTCCTTCCTTCCGCACATGAACGGCGTCACCGGCTCGGTGCTGCAGATCCTGCGACATCTCGAACGAAGAGGGCACGAGGCTCACGTCGTCGCCCCCGCCGCGGTCGGCGCCCCGATCGAGATCAGCGGGGCGCGGATCGAGACGATCCCCAGCCTCGCTCTGCCGGGATACCGCCATGTGAGGGTGGGCACGTCGAGCGCTCGTCGCATCGCAGCCTCCCTCCGACGATTCCAGCCGGATGTCGTTCACCTCGCCTCGCCGTTCGCTCTGGGGTGGAGAGGCGTGCTCGCTGCCGAGAAACAGGGCATCGCCGCGGTCGCGGCCTACCAGACCGACGTGGCAGCGTACACGGAGAGATACCGAGTAGCCGCCACCACCGGCATCGCGCAGGCTCACATCGCCCGACTGCACCGACGCGCGACGCTTACTCTTGCGCCCTCGGCGGAGTCGGCGCAGCAGCTCGCAGCTCTCGGTGTCGACCGCGTGAGGCGCTGGGGGAGAGGAGTCGACGCCGACCGCTTCCAGCCGTCCCGGCGAGAGACCGCCCTCCGCTCCGAGTGGGGCGCAGACGTCGTCATCGGCTACGTGGGGCGTCTCGCCCCCGAGAAGCAGGTGGAAGATCTCGCTGCGCTCCGCGATATCCCGGGAGCACGTCTGGTGATCGTCGGCGACGGACCCAGCAGAGCACGGCTGGAGAGTCTGCTCCCGAATGCTCTGTTCCTCGGCCACCTGGACGGTGGTGCACTCGCGGCGGCGATGGCGTCCTTCGACCTCTTCGTCCACCCCGGGGAGAGCGAGACCTTCGGCCAGACACTTCAGGAGGCTCACGCCAGCGGAGTCCCCGTGATCGCCACGGGACGGGGCGGGCCCCTCGACCTGGTGCGGATGGGGATCGACGGTTGGCTCTATCGGCCGGGAGACCTCGACGACCTGCGGATGCGGGTGACGGACCTCGCCGGCGATGCGCGCAAGCGCCGGGCGTTCGGAGAGGCGGGTCGTGAAGCCGTGCAGCACCGCAGCTGGGAGAGCGTGTGCGACCAGCTCCTCGCGCACTTCGAAGAGGCGCAGGCGCTGCGTCGAGTGGACGCCGGCGCGCGTGCTCGCCGCGCGATGCGGCCGGAGTCGCCTGCGCCCGTCGCTGCTCGTCGGTGGCAGCGCTACGTGGCCCTGGGGGACTCGCTCACCGAAGGTCTGTGCGACCCCGCGCCGGACGGCGCGCTGCGCGGCTGGGCCGATCGACTCGCCCTCCTGCTCGCGGCGCGGGGAGGGCTGCATTACGCGAACCTCGCTGTGCGATCGAAGCGGGTGCGCGACGTTTCCGGTATCCAGCTGGAGCAAGCGCTCGAGTTGCGTCCCGATCTCGTGTCGATCCTGATCGGGGCCAATGACCTGGTGAAGCACCGTGTCGCCATCGCTGCCCTCGCCGCGGACCTGGAGGGGACGGTACGGCAACTGCGGGGAATCGGTGCCGACGTGCTTCTGGTCACCCCGTTCCTGCCCGGGCGGCGCGCGGCATCCATCTACACCCGGCGGTTCGCGGCGTTCGCCACGGCCCTGGCCGGGATCGCCGCCCGCACCGGTGCCATCCTCATGGACACCGATCTGCACCCCTCGCTGGCAGACCGTCCGAACTGGGGGGAAGACCTCGTGCATCTGAGCAGTCGAGGGCATCGATTCCTCGCCTACCGGGCGGGCGAGATGCTCGGCGTGCCCGATGCGGACGCGCTCGGTGTGTTGGATGCTGCTCTGCACGAGCACGAGCCGATCGGTGCGGGGGTGTGGTGGCGTCGACACGCCCTGCCCTGGGTATGGCGCCGTCTGCACGGTCGTGCCGCGGGCGATGGCCGTACCGCCAAGCACGACGGTTACGTCTATCTCGGTCGGTCTTCGACGGCTCGGGAGGCGGTCGTCCGCTGAGTTCGGGACGCCGGAGCCGTCACCGCCGCCCCATGCCGTGGTACTGCCAGCCGGCGGCGCGCCACGCAGCGGCGTCGAGGCAGTTCCGCCCGTCGACGATGATCCGCCCGCGTACGAGGCCACCGGCACGCTCCGGTGAGAGGTCGCGCCGATACTCATCCCACTCGGTGACGATGACGACAGCATCCGCCTCCCGCAGAGCATCGTCCCGGTCGCGTGCGTAGCCGAGCTGCGGGTGGGCCGCGGCGGCGTTGTCGATCGCAGCCGGGTCCGTCACGACGACATCCGCGCCCAGTCCGCGCAGACGCACGGCGACGTCGAGGGCGGGGGAGTCACGGATGTCGTCGCTGAAGGGTTTGAACGCGGCGCCGAGCACGGCGATCCGACGCCCGAAGACGAGACCGCCGAGCGCGTCGACCACGATCTGGACGGCGCGGTCCCGTCGTCGGAGGTTGATCGCGTCGACCTCCCGCAGGAACCCGACCGCCTCGCCGCGTCCCAGCTCCTCCGCGCGCGCCGCGAACGCGCGGATGTCCTTCGGCAGGCATCCTCCGCCGAAGCCGATGCCGGCCCCGAGATAGCGCCGGCCGATGCGGGTGTCGTGCCCGAGCGCATCCGCGAGCAGCGCGACGTCGGCGCCGGCAGCCTCGGCGATCTCGGCCATCGCGTTGATGAACGAGATCTTCGTCGCCAGGAACGCGTTCGCCGCGCCCTTCACCAGTTCCGCCGTCGCGAGATCGGTGACCAGGAACGGCGTCCCCGACTCCACGGCTGCTCCGTACGCCTCACGGAGCACGGTCACTGCCTGCTCTCCGGCTGCGTCGGCTTCCGCCCCCACCACGAGGCGATCCGGGGTCAGAGTGTCGTGGACGGCCCACCCCTCGCGCAGGAACTCCGGATTCCAGACGAGTGTCGCGCCGGTGCCGACCAGGCGCGTCGTCAGCCGCGCGGCGGTGCCCACCGGCACGGTCGACTTCCCGGCGATCACGTCGCCGGCGCGGAGGTGGGGGAGCAGAGCATCGAAGGCCTGGTCGACGTACCGGAGGTCCGCCGCGTGGCCTCCAGGGACCTGAGGGGTCCCGACGGCAAGGAAATGCACGTGCGCGCCGGCTGCGTCGGCCATCCGGCTGCTGAAGCTCAGGCGCCCCGACGCCAGGCCGTCCACGAGGAGCTCGGAGAGCTGCGGCTCGAAGAACGGTGCGGTGCCCGACGCGAGCGTCGCGATCTTCTCCGCATCGACATCGATGCCGATGACGTCGTGTCCGATCGAGGCCATGGCGGCGGCGTGCACGGCACCGAGGTACCCGCAGCCGATCACTGACATGCGCATGGACTCAGGACAGCGGATGCCCCTCACGCCACGGCATCCACCCGGTGAACGGGCCATGGCCGACGCGTGTCCGATCCGCGATGCACCCCGCCCACGCGGGATTCGGGGCGGGCGCTGGTAGGGTGGATGCGGTTGACGCGTGTCAATCGCACAACTTCATATCGACTCACGGAGCGAGCGGCGGAGAAGCTGGTCCCCTGTGGTGGGTTCCTCGGCGAGATGTCGGGTGGCTTTCTACTGGTGGCCAGCGCAGGCGACATTCGCGGGAATGCCCGCGCGCCCGAACCCTTCCGCTCCGCTCCTTTGAACACGCTCGCGCGTCACATGGATTCGCGAGTCTAAACAAAGAAGGAGAGACCTCTTGGAAGGTCCTGAAATCACCGCCACCGAGGCCGTTCTCGACAACGGCCGCTTCGGCACCCGCACCATCCGCTTCGAGACCGGCCGCCTTGCGCAGCAGGCTCAGGGCGCAGTCGCCGCCTACCTCGACGGCGAGACCATGCTCCTCTCGGCCACCAGCGCAGGCAAGCACCCGCGTGAGGGCTTCGACTTCTTCCCCCTGACGGTCGACGTCGAAGAGCGCTCCTACGCCGCCGGCAAGATCCCCGGCTCGTTCTTCCGTCGCGAGGGTCGCCCCTCGACCGAGGCGATCCTCGTCTGCCGTCTGATCGACCGTCCGCTGCGTCCGTCGTTCGTCGACGGCCTGCGCAACGAGGTCCAGATCGTCATCACGGTCCTCTCGATCGCTCCGGGCGAGTTCTACGACGCTCTCGCGATCAACGCGGCGTCCGCGTCGACCCAGATCTCGGGTCTGCCGTTCTCGGGCCCCGTTGCCGGTGTGCGCCTCGCGTTCATCCCCGGTCACGGCGAGCACGCCGACCAGTGGGTCGCGTTCCCGACCGCCGAGCAGGTCTCGGAGGCCGTGTTCGACCTGATCGTCGCCGGTCGCGTCGTCACCAAGGCCGATGGCACGGAAGACGTCGCCATCATGATGGTCGAGGCCGAAGCCACCGAGGGCAGCTGGAACCTGATCAAGGCCGGCGCCACCAAGCCGAACGAGGAGATCGTGGCTCAGGGCCTCGAGGCCTCGAAGCCGTTCATCGCCCAGCTCGTGAAGGCTCAGGCCGAGCTCGCCGCGACCTCGTCGAAGGAGCCGGGCGTGTACCCGGTCTTCCTGCCGTACTCGGAAGAGGTCTACAGCTTCGTCTCCGAGCGCGCGTTCGCCGAGCTCAGCGACGTCTACCAGATCGCGGACAAGGTCGAGCGTCAGACGGCCGACGACGCGATCAAGGATCGCGTCAAGGCAGAGCTCATCGAGGCCACCGAGGCGGGTTCGCTCCCGGCCGCGGCTCCGCTCGAGTTCTCGGCCGCGTACAAGTCCGTCACGAAGAAGATCGTCCGCGGACGCATCCTCACCGAGGGTGCTCGCATCGACGGTCGCGGCCTGGCGGACATCCGTCCGCTCGACGCCGAGGTGCAGGTCATCCCGCGCGTTCACGGTTCCGCGATCTTCCAGCGCGGCGAGACCCAGATCCTGGGTGTCACCACGCTGAACATGCTCAAGATGGAGCAGCAGATCGACTCGCTGTCGCCTGTCACGAGCAAGCGCTACATGCACCACTACAACTTCCCGCCCTACTCGACCGGTGAGACCGGCCGTGTCGGTTCGCCGAAGCGTCGCGAGATCGGGCACGGCTTCCTCGCCGAGCGCGCACTCGTGCCGGTGCTGCCGAGCCGCGAGGAGTTCCCGTACGCGATCCGTCAGGTGTCCGAGGCGCTGAGCTCCAACGGCTCGACGTCGATGGGCTCGGTCTGCGCGTCGACGCTCTCGCTGCTGAACGCGGGTGTGCCGCTGCGCGCTCCCGTCGCCGGCATCGCGATGGGCCTCGTGTCCGACGACGTCAACGGTGAGACCCGCTACGCGGCGCTCACCGACATCCTGGGTGCGGAAGACGCTCTCGGGGACATGGACTTCAAGGTCGCCGGTACCAGCGAGTTCGTCACGGCCATTCAGCTGGACACCAAGCTCGACGGCATCCCCACCCAGGTGCTCGCCGGAGCGCTGACGCAGGCGCGCGACGCGCGCCTGACGATCCTCAACGTGCTGAACGCCGCGATCGACGCTCCTGATGAGATGGCGCCCACCGCACCTCGCGTCATCAGCGTCCAGATCCCCGTCGACAAGATCGGCGAGCTGATCGGCCCGAAGGGCAAGACGATCAACGCGATCCAGGACGAGACCGGCGCCCAGATCTCCATCGAGGAGGACGGCACCGTCTACATCGGTGCGACCGACGGCCCGTCGGCCGAGGCCGCCCGCGCCCAGGTGAACGCGATCGCGAACCCCACCAACCCGGAGATCGGGGAGCAGTTCCTCGGCACGGTCGTGAAGATCGCCACCTTCGGTGCGTTCGTCTCGCTGCTCCCGGGCAAGGACGGCCTGTTGCACGTCACCGAGGTGCGCAAGCTCGCCGGTGGCAAGCGCGTCGAGAACGTCGACGACGTTCTCTCGGTCGGCCAGAAGATCCTCGTGAAGATCACGAAGATCGACGACCGCGGCAAGCTGTCGCTCGAGCCCGTGCTCGATGACGCTCCCGCCGCTGAGGCCGCTCCGGCAGAAGACGCCGCAGCCGAGTAAGCAACACGCTCGAACCGGAACCCGGGCCCGTCCGCGAGGAGGGGTCCGGGTTCCGTCGTGTCCGGCGTGACCGAATCGTTATCGGACGTTTTCGCGCCGTTCCCCGGATTGGTCGGAGCGTTCCGCGAAGTCGCTTACCCTCGAAGTACGCACCGGGGGGTGCAGAGTCAGCAGGTACGCAGGTCGGCACGCACCGATCGACGCGGGGGTGAGAGAGTATGCGGTTGTTCAGCGTAGGCGCAGGGGCGTCCGCAGAACGTGCCCAGCAGGAGGGCGCGGAGCATCCGTCCGCGCCGATCCCGATCGTCGGACCCGGAATAGGCGAGACCATCCGTGTCTCACTCGGCGAGACCGGCTTCGAGACCTTCCCGCTGATGTTGGGGGCTGCCGAGTTCGGCTGGAACGTCGACCTCGAGACCAGCCACGGAATCCTCGATCGCTACGTGGAGTTCGGCGGCAACGCGATCCACACCGCCGACGGCTTCTCGGGTGGACGCAGCGAGCACATCATCGGTCAGTGGCTGCAGTCGCGCGGCCGGCGCGATCGGGCGCTCCTCAGCGTGCGCATCGGAGCGCATGCCGACAACCCCGGTCTCGGATCGGTCAACCTCGTCCGTGCCGTCGAGGGCTCGTTGACGAGGCTCGGCGTCGACCGCATCGACGTCCTGTACCTCGACGCCACGCTCGACGCGACCACGAACCTCGAAGACACACTGGCGACCGTGGAGTGGCTGACCGAGGCCGGCAAGATCGGCTCGCTCGGAGCTTTCGGCTTCGCACCGGAACGGCTCGTCGAAGCACGCATCCTCGCTTCGGCCGGCTATCCGCGCATCAAGGTGATCGACGCGCCGTACAACCTCATCCGGCGTCAGCCGTTCGAGGGCGACCTGCGACTCGTCGCGGGGGCGCAGAACCTGGCGGTCACGCCTTCGCACGCGCTCGAGCACGGGTTCCTGTCCGGGCGCCATCGCAACAAGGCGCTCACCTCGCGCGGGGTGCGTGGCGAGCAACTGCGCGGCCACCTGAACCGGCGGGGGATCAAGATCCTGCGCGCACTCGATCAGGTCGCGCAGGAGCTGGCGGTTCCGGTGGCGGCGGTGTCCATCGCTTGGCTACTCGCGCAGCGCACGGTCGCGGCACCCATCGTGAACACGTTCGCGACCGATCATGTCGACGAACTCATGCAGGGCGCAGGCGTCTCGCTGTCGCGGAGCCAGGTCGCCGAGCTCACCCGGGCCGGCAACTGAGCTTCGTCCCACCCGTGACATAAGGTGGGAGGGAGGCCCGGCGGATGCTGGCGATGAAGCGAGCGAGTTGTGACGCACTACATATATCTGGTCAGACATGGTGAACATCAGGATGCGGAGCACGGTCTCGCCGACGGACCCCTGTCCCCGCGAGGGCAGCGTCAGGCAGAGCTGATCGCAGACCGTCTCTCCGGGCTACCGCTCGACGCCGTCTGGCATTCCCCGTTGCTGCGTGCGAATGAGACGGCCCGCGCGATCGCCGCTCGTCTGCCTTCGGTCGATCCTGAACCGACCGCCCTGCTCTTCGACTGCGTACCCACCGGGATGACCGACGAGACGCCCTCGGTGTTCGAGCCGTTCTTCGGATCGGTGACCGAGGCCGAGATCGAAGCGGGGAGGGCGCAGATGTCGGATGCCGTCAACGAGTTCCTCGTGCGCAAGACGGGCGACGTGCACGAGGTGCTCATCACGCACAACTTCGTGATCTCCTGGTTCGTTCGCGAGGTTCTCGCGGCCCCTGAGTGGCGATGGATGACGCTGAACCAGTCGCACTGCGGTCTGACCGTCATCGCACAGAAGCAGGGGCGGCCGTGGACGCTGCTCACGCACAACGACACCGGCCACCTTCCGGTGGAGCTGCGCACCGGCATCCCCGACGCGCTCCTCGTCTGATTCAGCCCCCTGTCGATGCGGCCACCCCGCGCGCCCCGGGCGGACTGTGCCGGTGCCTCCATAGACTGGAAGCATGACCACGCAGGTAGCACTCGTCGGCGGAACCGGGAAGCTCGGCACCATCATCGGCGCGGTGATCGATGAGCTCGAGGGCTTCCACGTGAGCCGTGTGCTGACGTCCTCGAGTGATCTCTCCGAGCTCGATGGGGCCGACCTCGTCGTCGATGCCTCGACCCCGCAGGTGAGCATCGAAGTCGTCCGCGCAGCCGTGGAGCGCGGGATCAACGTGCTGGTCGCGACCTCGGGGTGGTCGGCGGAGCGGATCGCCCTGGTGCGCCCTCTGGTCGAAGCCGCGGGCACGGGCGCGGTCTTCATCCCCAACTTCTCGCTCGGCTCGGTCCTCGGATCCGCCCTCGCCGCCGCGGCCGCACCGTTCTTCGGCTCCGCGGAGATCATCGAAGCGCATCGCGAGACCAAGATCGACTCGCCCAGTGGTACCGCCGTCCGCACGGCGGAGCTCATCGCGGCGGCGCGCGCGGAGCAGGGACCCGTCAGCGCTCCGCACGCGGATCAGCGCGCCCGCGGGCAGCAGGTCGGCAGCGTGCCGATCCACTCGCTGCGGCGTCCCGGGGTCGTGGCCAAGCAGGAGGTCATCCTCTCCGGACCGGGGGAGTCGCTCACGTTCACTCATGACACGACCGATTCGGCGCTCGCGTATGCGCCCGGCATCCGGCTCTCCGTGCCGTTCGCGGTGAAGGCCACCGGCGTGTTCGTCGGTCTGGAGCACATGATCGATATCGGCATCCGGTCGTGATGTCCCGAATCGGCGTCGCGCTGATGGCAGCGGCGCTGCTGCTCTATCTCGCGGTCGCGATCTGGCTCGCGGCGATGTTCATCTCCGTCGGCACTCCTGTGTCGATCGGCATGGGAATCACGCTCCTCGTGTTGGCGCCCATCGGCGCCTGGGCGCTGATCCGGGAGATGATGTTCGGCTTCGGCGCGGACCGTCTCGGACGCATTCTCGATGCCGAAGGAGGAATGCCGCCGGTGGAGACCGAGCTGACGCCGAGTGGACGCATCGCACGGGCCGACGCGGATCCGCTCATCGCACGGTACACGGCGGAAGCCGATGCCGCCGAAGACGAGTGGCGCGCGCGGTATCGGCTCGGTGTCGTCCAGGATGCGGCAGGGCGCCGCAAAGATGCCAGGGCCAGCATTCGCGAGGCGATCCGGCTCGCCCGCCGCTGAGCCCGGCGGAGTCGGTCAGGCCAGCGTCGCCTCGAGGGTGATCTCGATCCCGGCGAGTGCCTGCGAGACGGGGCATCCCGTCTTGGCGCCGTTGGCGATCTCCTGGAACGCCTCGGGCGTGAGGTTCGGGACGGTCGCATTGACGTTGAGGTGGCTGCCCGTGATGCCGACGCCGGGCTTGAAGGTCACCGATGCACTCGTGTTCACCCGCTCCGGAGGGGTGCCGTTCTCCGCGAGGGCGTGCGAGAGTGCCATCGTGAAGCAGGACGCGTGAGCCGCGGCGATCAGTTCTTCCGGCGTGGTGGTGGTGTCGCTGCCTTCGCTGCGCGCCTTCCAGTTGATCGGGAAGGTGCCGAGGTTCGAGGACGAGAACGCGACGGTGCCGGATCCCTCCATGAGCGATCCGGTCCAGGTGCTGGCGGCTTCGCTGGTGACGGGCATGATTCCTCCGGTTCTCGCACTGCGCGGGTGCAGCGTCGGCTCGTCGCCAGCCTAGCGAGCGTCCGCACGCGGGGGAACAGTGCTCAGGACGTGGCAGGTTCTCGTCCGACGACTCCGGCGCGCTGCAGCAGGAGGTAGAGCTGGCAGCCGAGGCAGAAGGCGAAGGCGGCGTTGAGGAAGGCGGCGATGAATGCGGCTGCGGTCGCGATCGGCAGTGCCCACGGGACACCCACGAGATGCAGCAGGAGGCCGACGCTGACGACGAACAGCCCGACGCCCTGCGAGAACCGCGGGGGACGAGGATCCTCCAGCTCGCCCGGCGGCGCGAGACGGGGACGCACCAGGGTGCGGAAGACCACACCCCATGGGGCCGTGCGTGGCGAGACGACGCCCCAGAGGAACAGCAGAGCGATGACGACGGTGAGCAGGAATCCCGGGTCCAGCACGCGCTGCGCAAGAGTCGCGGAGGAGATCGCCCAGGTCTTGCCTCCGATGAATGCGAAGTCCGTGGACGGACTGATCGCGAACCAGGTGCCGGGGAGTCGGGCGGTCGAGATCCCGATCAGAGCCAGGAACGTCGCCACCAGCAGCAGGATGGCGGTGAGCGTGGCAGCGAAGCGCGGTCCGCGAGGATCTATGCCTGTCGGGGCGGTCATGAGTGCTCCAGTTCTCGCGCCTCAGACGGCGGCGACGGCTTCGGTGAGGGCGTGCCGGTCGGGGACACCGTGGAATCGAGCGCGAACCGCGCCGGAGGGGTCGACGACGAAGGTCGTCGGCGTCTGCAGCACTCGGTAGCGCGCCGAGAGATCAGGGCGGTGCGTCAGGTCCACCTCGACATGACGCACTCCATCGCCTTCCGCCGCATACGTGTGGAGCAGACGGCGGACCTGAGGGCACCGCGTGCACATTTCGGTGCTGAACTGCACCAGGGTCGCGCGTGAGCCGAGTTCCGCCGACGCCGCGTCCGTCGGATCGAAGCGGAGTGAGCCTCCGTCACGACGTCGTCCGTCGCGGCGCCGCAGCACGATGCCGATGATCGTGGCGAGCGCGAGAAGCGCAGCGGCGATCCCGAAGGCGAGTGCAGGCGACATGCGTCAGAGATTACGCGGCCGGCGGCGGCGTCGAGGCCATGTTTCCGAGCATGACGAGCCGTGATTCCGGCGCGGGGGATCCGCCCGTGAGGGAGGGTGGGGCGGTATCGTGGCTGTCATGAGCGCAGCCGTCCCGACTCCGTATGAAGACCTGCTCCGCGACGTCCTCGAGACCGGCACTCACAAGTCCGACCGCACCGGGACCGGCACCACGAGCGTCTTCGGGCGACAGATCCGTTTCGACCTGTCGAAGGGCTTTCCGCTCATCACGACCAAGCGGGTGCACTTCAAGTCGATCGCGTACGAGCTCCTCTGGTTCCTGCAGGGTGACTCGAATGTCGGTTGGCTTCGCGAGAACGGCGTCACGATCTGGGACGAGTGGGCCGACGAATCCGGCGACCTCGGCCCCGTGTACGGAGTGCAGTGGAGGTCGTGGCCGACGCCCGATGGCGGGAGCATCGACCAGCTCTCCGAGGTGATCGAGCAGATCCGTCGTTCGCCCGACTCCCGCCGCCTCATCGTGTCGGCCTGGAACCCCGCAGACATCCCCGATATGGCGCTCGCTCCGTGCCACGCCCTGTTCCAGTTCTACGTCGCCGACGGCAAACTCTCCTGCCAGCTGTATCAGCGCAGCGCGGACATGTTCCTCGGCGTGCCGTTCAACATCGCTTCCTACGCTCTGCTCACGATGATGATCGCGCAGCAGGTGGGCCTCGAACCCGGCGACTTCGTGTGGACGGGCGGCGATTGCCACGTCTACGACAATCATGTCGAGCAGGTCCGCGAGCAGCTCTCCCGAGAGCCGTATCCGTACCCGGCGCTCCGCTTCGCACGGAAGCCGGAGTCGATCTTCGACTACCGCTACGAGGACTTCGTGGTGGAGGACTATCAGCATCACGCACCGATCCGCGCGGCGGTGGCGGTATGACCTGGGTCGGACTGATCTGGGCTGAAGCACGCGGTGGCGTGATCGGTGCCGAAGGCGGGATGCCCTGGCACGTGCCCGAAGACCTCGCGCACTTCAAGGAGGTCACGCTCGGTGCGCCGGTGGTGATGGGGCGCAAGACCTGGGACTCGCTGCCTGAGCGGTTCCGCCCGCTCGCGGGTCGCGAGAACATCGTGGTGACGCGACAGCAGGACTGGTCGGAAGAGGGAGCGCGCCGGGCGTCGACGGTCGCCGAGGCCGTCCGAGGCCTGGACAGGGTGTGGATCATCGGCGGCGCCGAGATCTTCCGTCAGGTGATCGGAGATGCAGACCGGCTCGAGGTCACGGAGCTCGACCTCGAAGTGTCCGGGGATGCATACGCGCCCGCCAAGTCCGGATGGCGCCTCGTCGACGAAGGGGACTGGCAGACCTCACGCACCGGCATCCGCTTCCGATTCCTCGGATACGCGCGCTGATGCCCACCGCACTGATCACCGGCGCCAGTGCCGGACTCGGCGCGGAGTTCGCGCGCCAGCTCGCGCGGCGGAGGGCCGACCTCGTCCTCGTGGCACGCTCAGCCGAGGCGCTCCAGGCACTCGCCGCCGAACTGCGGAGCGAGTTCGGCGTCGCCGCGGAGATCATCGTGGCCGATCTCGCGGACGAAGCCGATGTCGAGAAGGTCGCCGAGCGGCTGCGTGACACCGCCGATCCCGTCGATCTTCTGGTGAACAACGCCGGGTTCGGGCTCCCTCTGCAGTTCGCCGAGAACGACATCGAAGACGAGGTGCGTCATCTCCGGGTGCACGTCGAAGCGTCGATGCGTCTGATGCACGCTGCGCTGCAGTCCATGCGCGGTCGAGGTGGGCGCATCATCAACGTGGCATCGGTCGCCGGATTCATCTCCCGCTCCACCTACTCGGCGTGCAAGGCGTGGCTGATCGGCTTCAGCCGGTGGGCGAATGCGGAGTATGCGAGGGACGGAGTGACCTTCACCGCACTGTGCCCCGGCTTCACGCACACGACCTTCCACGAGCGGATGGGCCTCGCCGTCGGTCAGGAGGGTATCCCGGGGATCATGTGGTTGGACGCGCGCGACGTGGTCCGCGTGGGACTGCGCGATGCGGCTCGCGGCAAGGCGGTGTCGATTCCGTCGCTGCGATACAAGGCGATCGTGGCGTTGACCCGTATCCTTCCGAGCTCCCTCACGTCGGGCGTCGCCCGCCGTGGCCGGGTCTGACCCGGGGCTGAGGGCATGGGCTGGTTCGGAAGGAAGCGCGACGCGCCTGACGCCAGCGAGATGCTGCGCGCGTACAACGAGGCGGAGGCAGCACGTCTCAATGGACTGGCAGCCGGATCGGCATCGTCGACGCTCCCGCCGTCGACGCTTAGCACCAGCGGAGTCATCATGGGTGACGGCGAGCTGATCGTCGAGGACGTCTTCACGATCACGGGTCGCGGTCTCGTGGTGACGGGGAAGGTGAATGTCGGCAGGCTCCGCGTCGGCGATGCCGTCGCTGTGGTCCGCGGGGCCTCCGAGATCGCGTCGACGGAGATCACCGGTATCGAGATGTTCCGCAAGCGCGCGGACGAGGCGGTCATCGGCGACATGGTGGGGCTGCTCCTGCGCGGCACGGTCGACGTCGCCCGCGGGGACGTCATCCGCGTGGCCACGTCCGCATGAGCCGCATCCGAACGATACGCTGGGTTCTATGACGCACTCGGGCAACCCTTTCGGACAGGTTCTCGTCGCGCTCGTCACTCCGATGACGGCCGACGGTGAAGTCGATTGGCCCGCCGTCGAGAAGCACATCGATGACGTGATCACCGCTGGCGCGGACGGCATCGTCGTGACGGGAACGACCGGCGAGACCTCGACGCTGACGGACCCCGAGAAGCTCAAGCTCGTCGAGGTCGGCAAGTCGGTCTCCGCCGGTCGCGCCAAGATCATCACCGGCGGCGGCTCGAACGAGACGGCCCATGCGATCGAGCTCTACAAGGCCAGCGAGAAGGCCGGCGCCGACGGCATCATGATCGTCACGCCCTACTACAACAAGCCGACCCAGGCCGGCATCCTGACCCACTTCCGTCTGGTCGCCGACGCGACCGACCTGCCGGTGATCCTGTATGACATCCCGGGTCGCACCGGCGTCCCGATCAAGTACGAGACGATTCTGCGACTCGCGAAGCACCCGAACATCCTCGCGGTGAAGGATGCAAAGGGTGACTTCTCCGAGGTGAGCCGCGTGCTCAACCAGACCGACCTGATGTATTTCTCCGGCGATGACGCGAACGTGCTGCCGCACCTCGCGATCGGAGCCACCGGTCTCATCGGGGTGACGGCGAACGTGGCTGCGGCGCCGTACCGCACCATCATCGACGCGGTGAACGCGGGCGACCTCGCCACGGCGACCGCCGAGCACAAGCGGCTCGAGCCGCTCGTGCGCGCGGTGATGACGCATGTTCCCGGCACCGTCGCCGCCAAGTACATCCTGCACGGGCTCGGCCGCATCTCGAGTCCCCGCGTCCGACTTCCCCTGGTCGGCCCCGAGGAATGGGAGGCCGCGCTCATCGAGGATGAGCTCGACCTCGTCACGAACGTCCCCGGCGCCGACTTCTCGAACTTCCGACCCGACCGCAACGCGGCTGCGGGTGGTGCCCTGCCGAAGGTGCACGGCACGACGCGCTGAGCCGCGTCGCCATGAACGAACGGACGCGCGGAGTGTCCGACTGAGGAGACAGCATGTCCATTCCCCTGGTAGAACCGACCGCTCTCGAAGAAGGAACGCTGCGGGTCATCCCCGTCGGCGGTCTCGGCGAGATCGGTCGGAACATGACCATGTTCGAGTACGACGGCAAGATCCTGATCGTCGACTGCGGCGTGCTGTTCCCCGAGGAGCACCAGCCCGGTGTCGATCTGATCCTGCCCGACTTCGAGCCGATCCGCGATCGACTCGACGACATCGTCGGCGTGGTGCTCACGCACGGACACGAAGATCACATCGGCGCGGTTCCGTACCTGCTGCGTCTGAAGAGCGACATCCCTCTCATCGGCTCGGGGCTCACCCTCGCGCTGGTCGAGGCGAAGCTCAAGGAGCACCGCATCAAAGCCTTCACCCTCACGGTGAAGGAGGGCCAGGAGGAGCGGGTCGGTCCGTTCGACCTGGAGTTCGTCGCGGTCAACCACTCGATCCCTGATGCGCTGGCCGTCGCGATCCGCACTCCCGCCGGAATGGTGCTCGCAACCGGTGACTTCAAGATGGACCAGCTGCCGTTGGACGGCCGGATCACCGATCTGCGCGCGTTCGCGCGCCTCGGCGAAGAAGGCGTGGATCTGTTCCTCGTCGACTCGACCAACGCCGATGTCCCCGGCTTCACTCCGACCGAGCGCTCCATCGGTCCGGTGCTCGACCAGGTCATCGCGAAGGCCCCTCGTCGGGTCATCGTCGCGAGCTTCTCCAGCCACGTCCACCGTGTGCAGCAGGTCATCGACGCCGCGCATGCCAATGGGCGCCGCGTCGCGTTCCTCGGCCGCAGCATGGTGCGGAACATGACGATCGCCGAGCAGCTCGGCTACCTGAAGGTGCCGGACGGGGTCCTCATCGACTTCAAGAAGGCGCGCGACCTCCCCGATGAGCAGATCGTCTACATGTCGACCGGTTCCCAGGGCGAGCCGATGGCCGTGCTGAGCCGCATGGCGAACATGGACCACGCGATCGAGATCAGCGAGGGCGACACGGTCATCCTCGCCTCCAGCCTCATCCCCGGCAACGAGAATGCGGTCTACCGCGTGATCGACGGACTGACCAAGCTCGGCGCGAACGTGGTGCACAAGGCCAACGCGAAGGTGCACGTCTCCGGACATGCCGCTGCCGGAGAGTTGATCTACTGCTACAACATCCTGAAGCCGAAGAACGTCCTCCCCGTCCACGGTGAGTACCGGCACCTCATCGCGAACGCCAAGCTTGCGCAGGACACCGGCGTCCCCGAGGAGAACACGATCATCGCCTCCAACGGCACCGTGATCGACCTCAAGGACGGCGTCGCGAAGGTCACGGGACAGCTCGACCTCGGATTCGTCTACGTCGACGGCTCCACGGTCGGCGAGATCACCGATGCCGACCTCAAGGACCGCCGGATCCTCGGCGAAGAGGGCTTCATCTCGGTGATCGTCGTCGTGGATGCCGGCACCGGACGGATCATTTCCGGCCCGGAGATCCACGCGCGCGGCGTCGCCGAGGACGACTCCGTGTTCGACGACGTGACGCCGAAGATCGTCGCCGCGCTCAAGGAGGCGTCCGGCAACGGTGTCCGTGACACCCACGCGCTGTCGCAGGTCGTGCGACGCACGATCGGTCGCTGGGTGAACCAGCGTCTCCGTCGTCGCCCCATGATCGTGCCCCTCGTCATCGAGGCGTGACGGCAGGGGAGTCCTTCTCCCACTCACGGCTGCTCGACATCCCGGCGTAACACCGGCGTCCTAGGCTCGCGTCATGTACAGGGGCTTTGCTCTTCGCAGGGCGGCGCAGACGGATGCGAGGTTCCTCGGCGACATGCTCGTCGAGGCCGCCAACTGGCGCGCGGGCGGAGTGCGTCCGCGCCACGAGGTGCTGACGTCGCCGGAGCATCGACGGTATCTCGCGGGCTGGAAGCGGATGTCCGATGACGGTCTGGTCGCCACCGGCGAAGATGACGCGCCCGTCGGTGCCGCTTGGTATCGGGTACTGCCGCAGAACGCCCCGGGATTCGGCTTCGTCGGTGCCGCTGTCCCCGAGCTGATCATCGGAGTGCATCCACTCTGGCGTGCTCGGGGAGTCGGGCGATCTCTGCTGCGCGGGATCGTGCAGCTCGCCGGGACGGAAGGGCACGCGCGGATCAGCCTGAGCGTCGAACGGGACAACTTCGCGCGCAACCTGTATCGCGCCGAGGGATTCGCCGTCGTGGGGGAGGGTGCGATCCGCGACACGATGGTCCGCGGGACGCTCTAGCCAGCACCGTGGGGATCAGCGGAAAGCCGCGTCATTACGCGGAGTTGTCGGCAGGTGGACGTAACGTGAGAACCATGGCCAGGAGTACCACGAAGACAGAGCGCGCGTCGACGAGCGCACCGTCGCGCCCCAAGCGGCAGACGGCTCCCAAGGCCCAGCCGGCGCCCAAGAAGTACATCGACGAAGCGGACAAGCCCCCGGTGATCGTACGGGCGTGGGTCGGACTGGCGCACGGCGTCGGCGGACTCTTCCGCGCGTTCGGGCCGGAGGTCCTGCAAAAGGACGAGCGCCGCGACGGTTTCCCGTTCTTGCTCGTGCTGCTGGCCGTGCTCGGCGCAGTCAACGAGTGGGTCTTCATCGGAAACGAGGTTGCTGAGAACATCAGCGCCTACTCCGTCGGGCTACTCGTCGGCCGCGTGGCCTTCATCATGCCTCTGCTTTTGTTGGTCCTTGCGGGCTGGCTGTTCCGACACCCGGCTTCCGTGAATGACAACGGTCGCATCGGATTCGGGTTCGGTCTCTTTGTGATCTCCTTGGCGGGCTTCTGCCATGTCGCCGGTGGACAGCCTCAGCCTCAGCCGGACATCACGGCGTTGAGCGACGGCGGTGGGCTTTTCGGGTGGCTCGTGGGCCAGCCTCTGACGTATCTGACGAACATTCCCGCGTACATCGTCCTGACGATGCTGACCGCCCTCAGCGTGTTGATTCTGACCAAGACTCCACCGAACCGTATCGGTCGACGCCTGGGTGATCTGTACGCCTGGATGTTCGACGCCGAGCGCCCGGAGAAGCCGGTCAAGGACGCCGTAGCGATCGACGACGCCGACAAGGTCGACGACCCGGACGTGCTGCCCTGGTGGCGTCGCAACAAGACCGGCCGTGAAGAGGACCCCGACGAGGGCACCCTCGGGTCCGACGACATCACGGCTCTCCTCACGACTTCCGACCCCACGCCCGCCTATGACCAGGCGGTCGTGGTCGAGAACCCGTACGACGCCGCCACCGAGGTGCTTTCCGAGGTCCGTTCGGTCGCCGACTCCCTCGCGGAACAGCAGACCACGGCGCTCCTCGACGACGATTCGGACACGGGGGAGGTGCCAGAGCTCCCCGGGCTCGACGGCTTCGGCACCGAGGGCCCTGGTGACCGCGGGCCGCAGGCCCCCGTCACGCCGTACATCCTGCCCTCTCCCGGCCTCCTGGTCGAGGGGCCGCCTCCGGTCATGCGCTCCGAGGCCACCGACAAGGTGATCGAGCAGATCACGAGCGTGCTGTCGCAGTTCAAGGTCGACGCGAAGGTCACCGGATTCTCGCGCGGGCCGACGGTCACGCAGTACGAGGTCGAGGTCGGCCACGGCGTGAAAGTCGAGAAGATCCTCCAACTGAGCAACAACTTCGCCTACGCCGTGGCGTCGAACGACGTCCGCATCCTCTCGCCGATCCCCGGCAAGAGCGCGATCGGCATCGAGATCCCCAACGCCGACAAGGAGATGGTCGCCCTCGGCGACGTCCTCCGGTCGCCTGCGGCGCAGAAGAGCACCCATCCCATGACGATCGGTGTCGGCAAGGACGTCGGCGGCAACATCGTCATCGCGAACCTCGCCAAGATGCCGCACCTCCTGGTGGCCGGTTCCACGGGTTCCGGTAAGTCGAGCTTCGTGAACTCCATGATCACGAGCCTGTTGATGCGGGCACGTCCTGCCGACGTGCGAATGGTCCTGATCGACCCGAAGCGCGTGGAGCTCACCAGCTATGCCGGCGTCCCGCACCTGATCACCCCCATCATCACGAACCCGAAGAAGGCTGCGGAAGCGCTGCAGTGGGTCGTGAAGGAGATGGACATGCGGTACGACGACCTCGCGTCGTTCGGCTTCCGCCATATCGACGACTTCAACCGTGCCGTGCGGGCCGGCGAGGTCGAACTGCCTGTGGGCAGCGAGCGTGTGCTCAAGCCCTACCCTTACCTCCTGGTCGTGGTCGACGAGCTCGCCGACCTCATGATGGTCGCCCCTCGCGACGTCGAGGACTCGATCGTCCGCATCACGCAGCTCGCACGAGCCTCCGGTATTCACCTGGTCCTCGCGACCCAGCGCCCGAGCGTCGACGTGGTCACCGGTCTCATCAAGGCCAACGTGCCGTCGCGACTCGCCTTCGCCGTCACCAGCGTCACCGACAGCCGCGTCATCCTCGACAGCCCGGGCGCCGACAAGCTCATCGGCCAGGGCGATGCTCTGTTCTCGCCGATGGGTTCGTCGAAGCCGTTCCGACTGCAGGGGGCGTGGGTCGACGAGAAGGAGATCGACGCGGTCGTCAAGCACGTCACCCGTCAGGCACGACCGGACTATCGCCCCGACGTCCAGGAAGCGATGGAGCCGACCAAGAAGAAGGAAGTCGACGAGGACATCGGCGACGATCTGGAGCTTCTGCTCGCCGCCGCCGAGCTCATCGTCTCGTCCCAGTTCGGTTCGACGTCGATGCTGCAGCGCAAGTTGCGCGTCGGGTTCGCGAAGGCAGGACGCCTGATGGACCTGCTGGAGTCCCGCGAGATCGTCGGACCGTCCGAGGGCTCCAAGGCCCGCGACGTGTTGGCCACGGCCGAGCAGCTCCCGCAGGTGATGGCCAAGCTGCGCGGAGACGACGTTCCTTCGTCCTCTCCGGCTCCGGCCGCTCCTGCAGTTCCTCCGGTACCGCCGTTGCCTCAGACGCACGATCCGATCGCTGCCCAGTACGAAGGACTCCCCGAGGTGGAGGCCGAGGGTGGGGACGAAGACGCCTGGGGCCTGACGGGGCGCGACTGATGGCGATTCCTCGGCAGCTGCCCAATGCCATCACCGTCGCGCGCATCCCGCTGGCGGTCATCTTCTTCGTACTGCTGCTCATGGGCGGCACCTACGGTCTCCCTGAACCCGGCCTCCGCTGGGCGGCCGCCATCATCTTCATCGTCGGAATATCCACCGACTGGGTCGACGGCTATCTCGCCCGCAAGTACGACATCGTCAGCGACTTCGGAAAGCTCTGGGATCCGATCGCCGACAAGCTGCTCACCGGAGCAGGTTTCGTCGGCCTCGCCATCCTCGGTGAGGTCAGCTGGTGGATCGTCGCGATCATCCTGGTGCGCGAGTGGGGGATCACCATCCACCGCCTCATGGTGGCCAGCGAGCATGTCGTCGCCGCGGCCTGGATGGGCAAGATCAAGACTGCGTTCCAGGGGGTGGCCCTCGGCTGGGCGCTGCTTCCCCTGCACGTCCTGATCGGCCTCGAAACCTGGACGCTGATCACCTTCCTCCTGATGCTCATCGTCCTCGTGCTCACGGTCGCGAGCGGGATCGACTACATCGTCGCGCAGGTGCGCGGATCGCGGCAGAAGCGGGTATGAACGAGCCGGACGCCGACGCGGTCCTGTCAGCGCTGAAACAGCGAGGCTGGACGTTGGGCGTCGCTGAATCGCTCACGGGCGGTGCGCTGTGCGCGGAGATCGTCTCGGTCCCCGGCGCGTCCGCCGTGCTGCTCGGTGGTGTCGTGGCCTATGCGACTCCGGTCAAGGCCTCCGTGCTCGGAGTCGATGCAGATCTTCTGGCTGTCTACGGGCCTGTGCATCCGCAGGTGGCGCTGCAGATGGCCGAAGGCGTGCGAGGTGCCGTCGGCATCGATGGCGTTCCCGCCGATGTCGGCGTCTCGACGACAGGAATCGCCGGCCCCGATTCCCCGGACGGGCAGCAGGTAGGTACGGTACACGTCGGGGTCGTGACTCCGACGGCGTCGCGGACGACCGAGTTTCACTTCACAGGGGAACGCGACTCGATCCGACTCCAAGCGGTCGCGGCAGCCCTCGACGGGCTGCTCGAGATGCTCTCGGAATAGCGGCGCCCCCGAGCTGGTTATGTCTGATGTGCTCACACTTAAACCACAGAGTGCAAGGGTAGATTCTGTGCATGCCAGCGGTACTAGACTGGCTGTCTCATCGGGGGAGACCTCGAACGATCACATGGGGAGGAGGTTCCGATGATTCTTGTACGACAGGAAATCGGCGATGTGCTGAGGGACTTCCGCCTGCAGAAGGGGCGGACGCTCCGGCAGGTCGCAAGCAAGGCGTCGGTTGCGCTCGGCTACCTCAGTGAGGTCGAACGCGGACAGAAGGAAGCGTCCAGCGAGATTCTGGCGTCCGTCGCCGACGCCCTCGACGTTCCCATCTCGACGATCATGCGCGAGGTCGGAGATCGCATCTCCGTGCTCGAGGGCATCCAGGTCTTCCCGGACGTCGTCCCCGACGACCTCGTGGCGTCGATCGAGCCCCAGCTCTCGCTGCACTGATCCCCGGCGAGGGAAGCGATGCGTCGTAGTGAGTTCCTCCGCGCCGTCGATACCGAGTTCGAGGCGCGCGCGACCTCTTTGGTGAACGACCTCGGGCTCACCGCCGTCGGTGGTCGGACGGCCGTTGAAGCGCTGGCCGACGGCACTCCGCCGCGCGAGATCTGGTTGGCTCTGTGTGCCGAGATGGATGTGCCGGAGAACAGGCGTCACGGTGTGGGTCGACAGGAGCCGCGCGGGCGCTGATCCTCGCGGTGGATGTCCGGAGCGTACGGGTCACGCCGATCGCCATTCGGCGTGTCGTCGAAGATCTGTTCGAAGCGGGCGTAGTCTTCTGCACAAGTGGTTCAGAGAATCTGTTCTGCACGGTATGCGAGCTCGCCGCGTCGATGTCGGTGGCCTCTCCTACGGTGGAAAACAAGCCGAAGAGCCATTACGCCTTGTCGGAGAGTTCCTCCCAGCCGGGAGAGCCGCGACAGCCTACAGGCGGCACCACGCGCGCAGAAGGAGCAGACAATGCCATCACCCGCCGACCGCGAGAAGTCCCTCGAGACCGCACTCGCCCAGATCGACCGCCAGTTCGGAAAGGGCTCGGTCATGCGGCTGGGCAGCGATGAGCGCGCTCCCGTGGCCGTCATCCCCACCGGCTCCATCGCCCTCGACGTCGCCCTCGGCGTCGGAGGCCTTCCGCGTGGACGAATCGTCGAGATCTACGGCCCGGAGTCCTCGGGTAAGACGACGCTGACACTGCACGCGATCGCGAATGCGCAGCGTGGCGGTGGCATCGCAGCCTTCATCGATGCCGAGCACGCGCTCGACCCTGACTACGCCGCGAAGCTCGGTGTCGATATCGACGCGCTTCTCGTCTCCCAGCCAGACACCGGTGAGCAGGCGCTCGAGATCGCCGACATGCTGGTTCGATCCGGCGCGATCGACCTCATCGTCATCGACTCCGTTGCGGCGCTCGTGCCCCGTGCGGAGATCGAGGGTGAGATGGGTGACTCTCACGTGGGTCTGCAGGCCCGACTCATGTCGCAGGCGCTTCGCAAGCTCACGGGTGGTCTGAGCCAGACGAACACCACGATGATCTTCATCAACCAGCTTCGTGAGAAGATCGGCGTCTTCTTCGGCTCGCCCGAGACCACTGCGGGCGGCAAGGCATTGAAGTTCTACGCGTCGGTCCGCATGGACATCCGCCGCATCGAGACGCTGAAAGACGGGACCGACGCCGTCGGAAACCGCACCAGGGTCAAGGTCGTGAAGAACAAGATGGCACCGCCCTTCAAGCAGGCGGAGTTCGACATTCTCTACGGCGTCGGGATCTCGCGCGAAGGCAGCCTGATCGATTTCGGTGTCGAGCACGCGATCGTCAAGAAGTCTGGTTCGTGGTACACCTACGACGGCGATCAGCTGGGCCAGGGCAAGGAGAATGCGCGAACGTTCCTGCTCAACAACCCCGACATCGCTCTGGCGATCGAGACGCAGATCAAGCAGAAGCTCGGCATCGGTGGACCGGTCGCCGTGCCGGCAGCTGAAGACGAGCTCGCCGAGCGTCGTCCGGCCTGATGAGCGACTCTCGTGGGGGCGATCGCGACCAGATCGCCCCCATCATTCCTCTCTTCGGTGACACGTCGAAGAAGACGCGTCCGACTGCTGCGAACCCGGGTGCCGATGCGGACGCTGCGTCTGGGGTCGTGCCGCGGCGGACCGGCGAGGGTGGCCTCTGGCGTTCAACCTGGGATTCCCCGGCGGATGCTGGCTCGATCGCCGGGGCGCGAGGTTCCGGCACGCCCAGTGACCGTCACCCCGCAAGAGGGGCGTCCGGAGTTTCCGTACCCGACAAGCGGAGACCATCCGGCTCCGTACCTCGTCTCCGGGCTCTGAGCGAGTCGGACGGCGAGAAGACAGCTGAGGAGGAGGTCGCGACGACGCACGAGGTCCGTGTCGCGGCGGAGGAATCCCTGGTGCGCAAGCTTCGCGCGCGGTCCCTCTCGGTGTCGGAAGCTCGAGTGGTGCTCAAGGGACACGACCTCGAGGGCGGAGTGATCGAAGACGTGATCGATGACTTCTGCCATCGTGGCTATCTCGACGATGTCGCCCTCGCCGGCGTTCTCGTGACCTCCGGTGTGGAGCGCAAGGGTCAGGGGAGAGTCGCGTTGTCACGCGCGCTCGCCCAGCGCGGGATCCCTCGCGACATCATCGACGGTGCGCTCGATGACCTGCCGGACGATGACGACGAGCGCGCCCTCGAGTTCGCCCGAGGCAAGGCCCGTTCCATGAGTCGGCTGGACCATGACACCGCGCTGCGGCGCTTGGTGGGCCAACTCTCGCGGCGCGGTTACAACGGGGCGGTCTCGATGAAGGCGGCGAAGGCGGCCTTGCGTGAGACGACGTTCGGCGGGTCGACGTCGGGGGTCCGTTTCGTCGATTCCGACTGATGCCACGACGCTCCATCGGCTCGGCAACGGCTCGTACAATGGGATCATCATGACTATCCCGCGCAGCGAACCGACGATCATCGGCGCGTCGTCGGCAGCCGTCGACGACGACGGACGACAGCGATCCTACGAGGTGCGCACCTTCGGGTGCCAGATGAACGTGCACGACTCCGAGCGACTCTCGGGTTCTCTGGAGAGCGCCGGGTACGTCCGCGCGCTCGACGGCGCCGAAGCCGACGTGGTGATCATCAACACCTGCGCGGTCCGCGACAATGCCGCCGGGAAGCTCTATGGCACGCTCGGACATCTCGCTTCGGTGAAGCGCCGCAAGCAGGGCATGCAGATCGCCGTTGGCGGATGCCTCGCGCAGATGGACAAGCAGGCCGTGCTCGACAAGGCGCCGTGGGTCGATGTGGTGTTCGGCACACACAACATGGGCTCGTTGCCGGGGCTGCTGGAGCGCGCCCGACACAACGGCGACGCCGAACTCGAGATCCTCGAGTCGCTCGAGGTCTTCCCATCCACCCTCCCGACCAAACGCGACTCTGCGCACAGCGGCTGGGTCTCGATCTCGGTCGGCTGCAACAACACTTGCACGTTCTGCATCGTGCCGAGCCTGCGCGGCAAAGAGAAAGACCGTCGTCCCGGCGACATCCTGAACGAGATCCGTCTCCTCGTCGAGGACGGCGCGATCGAGGTCACCCTCCTCGGACAGAACGTGAACTCCTACGGCGTCGAGTTCGGCGACCGCCAGGCGTTCGGCAAGCTGCTCCGCGCCGCGGGCGAGATCGAGGGCCTGGAGCGCATTCGTTTCACGAGCCCGCACCCTGCGGCCTTCACCGACGACGTGATCGACGCGATGGCCGAGACGCCCAATGTGATGCCGCAGCTGCACATGCCGCTCCAGTCGGGAAGCGACCGCATCCTCAAGGCGATGCGTCGGTCGTACCGCAGTGAGCGGTTCCTGGGTATCCTCGACCGCGTCCGTGATCGTATCCCCAACGCCGCGATCACGACCGACATCATCGTCGGCTTCCCGGGGGAGACTGAAGAAGCCTTCGAAGACACCATGCGTGTCGTCGAGCAGGCTCGGTTCTCGGCAGCCTTCACATTCCAGTACTCGATCCGCGAGGGCACCCCGGCGGCGACCATGGAGGATCAGGTGCCCAAGGAGGTCGTCCAGGCGCGGTACAACCGCCTGATCGCCCTGCAGGAGCGCATCTCGCTGGAGGAGAACCAGAAGCAGGTCGGTCGCGAGATCGAGGTACTGGTCTCCACCGGCGAGGGCAAGAAGGACACCGAGACGCATCGTCTCACCGGCCGCGCCGAAGACAACCGCCTGGTGCACTTCGAGGTCACCGAAGGGTCCGATCTTCCTCGGCCTGGCGATGTCGTGACCGTGACCGTCTCACATGGGGCTCCCTTCCACCTGCTGGCCGATGACCCCACGGGGGCGCCGCTGCGAATCCGTCGCACACGCGGCGGCGACGCCTGGGACCGCTCGCAGGCCGAGTCCTGCGCGGTTCCCGCCCCGGCCGCGGACGGCGGTCCCCGCGCGGTGTCGCTTGGCCTGCCGACCTTGCGCGTCGGCGTGTGAGTGAACCGCGGCTCTGGGCGGTAGTCGGGGCCACCGGCACCGGAAAGAGTGATCTCGCGCTCGACCTCGCCGAGGCATTGCGTGCACGGGGCAACCCGGCCGAGATCGTGAACGCCGACGCCATGCAGCTGTACCGCGGAATGGACATCGGCACCGCGAAGCTCCCGCTCGCGGAGCGCCGCGGTGTCCCGCACCATCTCCTCGACGTCCGAGAGGTCGATGAGGAGGCGGCAGTCGCCTGGTACCAGCCCGAGGCACGCGAGGCGATTCGTTCCATTCATATGAGAGGCGACGACGCGATCCTCGTCGGCGGCTCCGGCCTCTATATCTCGAGTGTCGTGTACGAGTTCCACTTCCCACCGCGCGACCCCGAAGTCCGTGCGCGCCTCGAGCAGGAGTCGGAGTCCCACGGTCTCGAAGGTCTGCTCGATCGCCTTCGCACCTTGGACCCCGCGACGGCGGCGAAGGTCGATCCTCGCAACAGCCGTCGAGTCATCCGAGCGCTCGAGGTCATCGAGCAGGGGAGCAGCACCTACGGCGCGTCCCTCCCCGAGCGTCCGGTGTTGTGGCATCCGCGAACCCGGTTGATCGGTCTGCACGTCGACCGAACCGACCTCGTGAATCGTCTCGACGCCCGGGTCGTGCGGATGTGGGAGGCGGGCCTCGTGGACGAGGTCGCAGACCTTCGGCAGAAGGGTCTCGAACGGGGCGCCACCGCCCCCAAGGCCATCGGCTACGCGCAGGCTCTGGCGCAGTTGGACGGCATCCTCACGGAAGCTGATGCCATCGCGCAGACGCAGGCGCTCACACGACGCTACGCTCGGCGACAGGTGTCATGGTTCAAGCGGTACGCGGAGTTGGAATGGCGGAACGCTCCGGCTGAGGTGGAGGAGCTCCTTCGGCACTGAGTCCGTCCGCGCGCCCGGTCCCCGACGATGTCGGTGGCACCTGCGACTCTGGTGATATGACCACCTGTTTCTTCACCGCCTCCAGCCTCGACGGATTCATCGCGACGGACCACCACTCGCTCGATTGGCTGCTGACGCAGGACGTCGATCCTGACGGAGCGATGGGATACAACGCTTTCGAGAAGAACATCGGCGCGCTGGCGATGGGGTCCTCGACGTACGAGTGGGTGATGCGGCACGAAGAGGGGCGCTGGGGATACCGTCAACCCACCTGGGTCTTCACCCACCGGGAACTCGCGCTCCCGGAGAGCGCCGACGTGCGGCTGACTCAGGATGACGTGCGGAGCGTGCACGCCGAGATGCTCGAGGCTGCCGCAGGTCAGGACATCTGGATCGTCGGCGGGGGAGACCTCGCGGGACAATTCGCCGACGCCGGACTGCTGGACGAGGTCTGGGTGCAGTATGCGCCCGTCACGTTGGGCTCCGGCGCCCCGCTGCTTCCACGGCGGCTTGACCTCGAACTCGTCGATGTGGCGCGCAACCGCAACTTCCTCTGCGGCCGGTACCGCGTCGTGCAGCGCTGAACGAGCATTCGGAATCCCTAGACTGGGACCATGGTCGCATTCACCAAGGGGCATGGCACAGGCAACGACTTCATCATCATCGCTGATCCCGACGGCGAACTCGACCTCACAGTCGAACAGGTCGCGGTGCTGTGCGATCGCCATTTCGGCATCGGTGCCGACGGGATCCTCCGAGTCGTGAGGTCAGCGGCGATCCCCGAAGGAGCAGCAGCTCTCGAAGAGGAATCTGGCGCGGAGTGGTTCATGGACTATCGCAACGCCGATGGGTCCATCGCAGAGATGTGCGGCAATGGCATCCGTGTGTTCGCGCACTACCTCGTCCGCTCCGGTCTTGCGACGATCGAACCCGGGTCGACGCTGCCCATCGGCACCAGGGCAGGCGTCCGCGACGTGACGCGCAGTGCGACCGGATATCAGGTCGACCTGGGCCGCTGGAAGCTCTCGGGCGACGATCCGCTCGTACGCGTCGATGGCCTTTCGGTCACACGTCCCGGTCTCGGCATCGACGTCGGGAACCCGCACGTCGTGGTCGCGCTCGCCTCGGAGTCCGAGCTCGGCGCTCTCGAACTGCACCGCGCGCCCGGACTGGACCCGATGCTGCCCGCGGGAGCGAACATCGAGTTCGTCGTTCCGGGAGAACCTCTGGTGCGCGACGGCGTCGGACACGTGAGTATGCGCGTCTACGAGCGCGGTGTGGGGGAAACACTCAGCTGCGGTACCGGAGTGGCGGCGACCGCTCTCGCGGTGCGGTACTGGGCGGGTGAGAAAGCACCGGACAACTGGAGCGTGGAGGTTCCGGGAGGAACCCTCGGAGTCCGGATGTTCCCGGCCGAGGACGGCGAGCATGTCGCGCTGTCCGGGCCGGCGCAGCTCGTGTTCCAGGGCGAGGTCGATCTGCTCTGAGAGGTCGCAGCGAACCGGATCAGCCGAGAGCGATCGGCTCGGTCGGAGGGGTGCCATGCTTTCGCACCTTCAGGATCCGGTAGCCCTTTCCGGTGGCAGTGCGGAAGACGCTGTAACCGGGGTGGAAAGTCGAGCCGATCCACCGCTGCAAGGAGTCCGCACCGAGGTTGCGCTGGACGACCAACCAGGCGTCGCTGCGCTCATCGAGCCGGGGGATCCACCGCTCGAGAAGTCCATGGAGCTCGTTCTTGCCGACGCGGATGGGCGGGTTGGAACGGATCGTGCGGAAGGACACGTGCTCGGGAACATCATCGGGCAGAGATGCGTTGACATTGGTGAGCCCGAGAGCAGCAGCGTTGCGACGCACGAGATCGAGGGCACGCTCGTTCACGTCGACGGCCCACACCGTCGCGTGGGGAGCGGCCAGGGCCATCGACAGCGTGACCGGACCCCAGCCGCTGCCGAGGTCGAGAAGGTCGCCACCCGGGGGGACCGGGGGCATGTTGGCGAGGAGCACTGCAGTGCCGGCATCCAGACGATCCGGGCTGAAGACGCCACCCGCGGTGGTGACTTCCAGCTCTCGGCCTGCGAGCGATACGCGGATCTTACGCAGATTCTCGGGGCTTGCCGGGGCCGCAGTGAAGTAGTGTTCTGACCCCATACGGTGAGCGTACCGGACAGCGCGGGCTAAGGTTAAGGCTCGCTACAAAACCCAGAGACAAGGAACGGATGACGGAGACCACGACACCCTCCACCGACGACCACACGGTCGATCGCGTGCTCGCGAACGCAGAGAAGCGCTCGGATGTGCACGTGTTCGGCGCAGCGCAAGCGCTGCAGGACGAGTCGACGGCTGCGCACACCAGCACGGACGGCGCGCAGTGGGATCTCGAGGATCGGCATGCGCTTCGCCGAGTCGGCGGTCTGTCGACGGAGCTCGAAGACGTCACCGAAGTCGAGTACCGGCAGCTGCGCCTGGAGAACGTCGTCCTCGTCGGCGTGTACCCCCAGGGCGCTCAGGAGGATGCGGAGAACTCGCTGCGTGAGCTCGCCGCGCTGGCGGAGACCGCCGGTGCCGTCGTTCTCGACGGCGTCCTGCAGCGTCGCCCTCATCCGGATGCTGCGACCTACCTCGGTCGAGGCAAGGCGCAGGAACTCAAGGACATCGTCGCCGCGGTCGGTGCGGACACCGTCATCGCCGACACGGAGCTCGCGCCGAGCCAGCGTCGCGCGCTCGAAGATGTCGTCAAGGTCAAGGTCATCGACCGGACCACGGTGATCCTCGACATCTTCAGTCAGCACGCGAAGAGCCGAGAGGGCAAGGCCCAGGTCGAGCTCGCTCAACTCGAGTATCTGCTCCCTCGTCTGCGCGGCTGGGGCGATTCGATGAGCCGCCAGGCGGGTGGACAGGTGGGCGCGGGCGGTGCCGGAATGGGCTCCCGCGGCCCCGGTGAGACGAAGATCGAGCTCGACCGCCGACGGATCCGCACCAAGATGGCTCTGCTGCGCCGACAGATCCGCGACTTCGGTCCGGCACGTGAGGCGAAGCGCGCCGAGCGCAAGCGCAACACGATTCCGTCTGTGGCAATCGCCGGGTACACCAACGCCGGCAAGTCGAGCCTGCTCAACGCGCTCACCAGCGCCGGCGTCCTGGTCGAGAACGCTCTGTTCGCCACGCTGGACGCGACTGTTCGCCGGTCCGAGACCGAGGACGGCCGTGTCTACACACTGACCGACACGGTCGGATTCGTCCGCAACCTCCCGCACCAGCTCGTCGAGGCGTTCCGCTCCACTCTCGAGGAGGTCGGTGAGGCCGACGTCGTTCTCCACGTCGTCGACGGATCGCATCCGGACCCCGCCGGGCAGCTGCAGACGGTACGCGATGTGCTGGGCGACGTCGGTGTCCGCGACCTGCCGGAGATCGTCGTCTTCAACAAGGCCGACCTCATCGACGAGGACGAGCGCCTCGTGCTCCGCGGACTCCAGCCTCACGCTCACTTCGTGTCGTCACGATCCGGTGAGGGTATCCCCGAGCTGCGCGCCACGATCGAAGCCGCGCTTCCGAAGCCGGCCGTCGAGATCCATGCGGTGATCCCGTATGACCGCGGAGACCTCGTGGCCGCGATCCACGAAACGGGGATGCTGCTCGAGGTCGATCACCGCGAAGCCGGTACCGCCGTGCACGCGCGGGTCTCCGAGCGCCTCGCCGCCGACCTCGCTCCGTTCACAGCGGAGGACTGACGCGGATCAGCGGGCGACGAAGCGGGCCTCGACGGTCGCGGAGATGACGATCTCCTCCGGCTCGTACTCCATGGCGGGTGCGACGTCGGCTGCGAATGCGACGCCGCCGCGAGCCTTCATGAGCGGCGCCCCGGGCGCGGGCTGTCCGCTGGAGATGAGCCCGACATCGGCGATCTCCCGGGGCGTCACCTCGTTCCGACCGAGAGCCCCCGCATACGCTTCGGCGCGGGTGATGGCGACCCTGACGGCCTGCGCAGCGACCTCGCGCTCGACGCGCGCGCGAGTCTCAGGCGTCAGGTGCCAGTCGACCCAGCCCACCTCGACCCCGTCCCAGGGCGAGACGTCCGATACCCAGATCGAGAGCTCGGATGCTTCGACGAAGGTCGCAGTGAAGTCGATGCTCGCGTAGTACACCGGCGCGAGACGCTTGCCCTCGCTGTTCCAGGGGCGTTCGGCGCGTACGGAGAGGCGCTTGCTGGTCCAGTCGACGACGGTGCCGGCATTCGCGCGCTCGGTGATGCTCACGCGCACCGGCTCCGCGAGGCGCATCACGCTCTCGACCACCGCACTGCGCTCAGGACCCTCGGCGCGCACGCTGACACGGATGGTTGCGCGCTCCGGCGCGATGCGCGCCTCGTGCTCGCCGCGGACGGTGACGGTGACTTCGCTCATGGGGCGACTCTACGCCAGCTGCCGGCGTGCCTAGGAATGGCGGAGGGGCCCCGAACGTTGTAGTCTGTGATGCTCGGGTGTTCGTCATCCGAGATGGTAATTCCACAGAGTGACAGCGGCTCCTTCGCGAGAAGGACCACGGGGCTGATCGGTTTCGACAGCGCCTGTGAATCCACGAGAAGCGGGCCGAGGATGCAGAGTTATCTCGTAAACGCTCTCTGCAAAACAATAGTTGCCGAAACCAAGCGCAACGACTTCGCCCTCGCTGCATAAGCGAGCCCGATAGTCCGTCAGGCCGTATGTGATTCCGATACGGATCCTGGCGTCATCTAGGAATCTTGCTGCGTGACGGCGTCTGGACGTCACGTGGGACTCTTCCCAGGCTGGGCTCGTCGACTTAGGTGTCTGTGACAAAGGTCGGAGCCGAGTAGAACGTCTTCACAGACTGCGCCCGGAGAAGGCGTGGAGACTCAGCGTTGGACGGGGGTTCGATTCCCCCCAGCTCCACCAAGCCGTTGTCACAGAAGAAGCCCCGCGATCCCCTGCTCAGGAGATCGCGGGGCTTCTTCGTGTGCAGGAGGGGAAAAGGCGGTCGCGGGGACCTATATTGAAATCTGTGGAGTCGACCCCCGATGTTGTCGCTACCGGTCTCACCCGTGCGGAGGTCGCGGAACGCGTCGCGTCCGGGAAGACGAACGCCTTCGTGGCGGACACGAGCCGCAGCGCGTGGAACATCGTGCGCGCGAACGTCTTCACGCTGTTCAACGGCATCGTCTTCGCATGCTTCCTGGTCCTCTTCCTGGTCGGACGGTGGCAGGATGCGCTCTTTGGGCTCGCCGCCTTCGCGAACGCGATCATCGGCTGCGTCCAGGAGTTCCGCGCGAAGTCTGCGCTCGACCGTCTTGCCCTGATGAACGCCCCTCGCGCGCTGGTGCTCAGAGAGGGTGCGGAGACCGAGATCGCCCCCACCGAGGTGGTGCTCGACGAGGTGCTCGTACTGCGTGCCGGTGAGCAGGTGCCCGCGGACGCTCGGATCCTCACGGCGCGCGGGCTGCAGATCGATGAATCGATGCTCACCGGTGAGTCCGACCCGGTGGACAAGCAGCCGGAGGACGAGGCGCTCTCCGGTGCGGTGGTCGTCGCGGGCGAGGGGACCGCGCAGGCGACCCGCGTGGGTGCCGATTCGTACGCCAATCACTTCGCGGGGGAGGCGAAACGGTTCTCGCTCGTCTCCAGCGAACTCCGCTCGTCGGTCAACCGGGTGCTGAAGTGGGTGAGCTGGGTCATCGGGCCGGTGGGACTGCTCGTCCTGAACGCGCAGATTATCGTCACCGGCGGATACGCCACCGTGTTCTCCAGCGGCGCCTGGGTGCAGGCCGTGGTGAACACGATCGCCGCGTTGACGGCGATGATCCCGCTCGGGCTGGTGCTCATGACGAGCATCGCGTTCGCCGTCGGTGCGTCGAGGCTGGCTCGCAGACAGGTCCTGGTGAACGAGCTGCCCGCGGTCGAAGGGCTCGCCCGCGTCGACGTCGTGTGTCTCGACAAGACCGGCACCCTCACGGTGGGGGAGATCGGGTTCGACGAAGCCCATCCCCTCGCCGGTCTCACTCCGGAGCAGACCGAAGCGGCAGCAGCGGCGCTCGCATGGTATGCCGCATCTCCGGATGCGAACGCCACCGCGCGATCGATGCGGACGGCGTATCCGGTCACCTCGCCGCTCGCGGTCGCGGACTACATCCCCTTCTCCTCAGCGCGTAAGTGGAGCGCGGTCTCCTTCGAAGAGGTCGCGGGGACCTGGGTGATGGGTGCGCCGGAGATGGTGTTCGGCGATGCCGCGACGACGGATGCGACCGAGCTCGGACGCACAGTCACCGCACTCGCGGAGACCGGGCGTCGCACGCTGGTCCTCGGTCACTCGGATTCGTCACTGAATGAGGCGGACGTCGATTCCGAGCGACTTCCGGACGGTGTGACCGCGATCATCGTCTTGACCTTCCGCGAGCAGGTGCGCCCCGACGCCGCGCAGACCCTCGAATACTTCGCGCGGCAGGAGGTCGGGATCCGCATCATCTCGGGCGACAACCCGCGCACGGTCGCCGCGATCGCTCGCGAGGTCGGTCTGGACGTCGCGGAGGGTTTCGACGCGCGCCAGCTTCCCGAGGACGACGTGGAGCTCGCGGACGTACTGGACCAGCACACCGTCTTCGGCCGTGTCACACCGGAGCAGAAGAAGCGCATGGTGACGGCGCTCCAGAGCCACGGGCACACCGTTGCCATGACCGGGGACGGCGTCAACGACGCACTCGCCATCAAAGCGGCGGACATCGGAATCGCGATGAACTCGGGGTCTCCCGCCACCAAAGCGGTGGCGCGGCTGGTGCTGCTCGACGGACAGTTCTCGCACCTGCCCGACGTCGTCGCCGAAGGGCGCCAGGTCATCGCCAACATCGAACGCGTATCGATGCTGTTCCTGAACAAGACGGTCTACGCGACGCTGCTCGCGATCATCTTCGGGGTGTTCGTGCTCGAGTTCCCGTTCCTGCCCCGGCAGCTGTCGATCACCGACGGGCTCACGATCGGCATCCCGGCGTTCTTCCTCGCACTCATGCCGAACGCGGCGCGCTATGTGCCGGGGTTCCTTCGGCGATCCTTGAGCTTCGCGATTCCGTCGGGGATCGTCGTCGCGCTGGGCCTGACCTGGTACACCTTCGTCGCACGGGGTCTCGGGGTCCATGAGGAACAGCTGCGCACGGGGGCCACCGTGATCCTCGCGGTCGTCGGCATCTGGGTGCTGGCCGTACTCGCGCGTCCTCTCAACCGTTTCAAAGTGCTTGTCGTGGGTGCGATGTTCGTCCTCCTCATCGCCGTCTTCACCATCCCGCTCGCACGCGAGTTCTTCGTCCTCGTCGATCCCGGTGAAGACCTCGCCGTCGCGCTCTCGGGGATCACGATCGTGATGGTGGCCGCGATCGAGGTCGTACGTCTGCTGCATCGCCGATTCGTTCTGACGCCGGTCGTGGGACCGGCGTCGGGTCGGACGCTGGAGCCGTCCGCGTCGCATGCGACGGCCCCGCAGGCCGTGGCCGGGATCGTCACGACTGTCGTGGCAGTCCTCGCCTATGTGTTCGGCATCCTTGCCACGGGGTTCGGCATCCTCGTGTTCCTCGGCCGCTATGAGACGGATGCCAGCGCGTCGGTCTTCTCCCTCACCGGCGCGGGCATCGCGCTGTTCGGTCTCCTCGTGCTCGCGGTCGCGGCGGGGGTGCGCCGCGGCAGCGGGCTCTCGCGACTGATGCTGACGATCTTCCTCGGTCTGGCCATCGCCCTCAGTGCGATCGTGCTGGTCTTCGGTGATCGCTGGGACTGGGGCGCCGCCGTCACGGCCGCAGCTGCTGCGGCGATCATCGTCCTGCTGTGGACACCACCGGTGTCGCGGCGCTTCGGGCGCATCCTCGAGAGTTCGATGGGTGCGACGGTGCCGTAGCGCTCCCGCCGTGCGGTGCGGTCAGCCCGTCCATTCGATGAGGATCAGTCCCTGCCGGGTGTCCGCGAACCGCACCCAGCCGTCGCCGAAGAGGTAGGTCATGCCGTATCCGTCTTCGTCGGTGCCCATCGCGTAGCGCGCGTCCTCCGTGAAGTAGACCCCGTCCGGTCCGTCCTCGCGCTTCCAGCCCTCTGCGAGGAGTCCTGCCTGCGCGGTCGCTGCGTCTGTTCCGCTCACCGGTGCCCAGCCGTAGAGCTGACCGTGGTCGGATGCGACCGTGTAGTCGGCCCAGAAGCAGAGGAGTCCTTCGGAGAAGTCGACCCCGCCGACGACGAACTCCTTCGGCTGTGCCGTCCAGCCGGCTCCGGTGAGCGCACTGACCGTTCCGGCCGAGATCATCGACTCGCACGTCAGTACCGCAGGCGTCTCTTCCGGCTCCGGCGATGCCACGGGGTCGGTGCTCGGCGTCGGGCTGGGGGCGACGGCCGCGGACGAGGGAGAGGGCTCGGGTTCCGAAGGCGCCGCGCACGCGGCGAGAACGATGACGAGCAGCAGGACGCCCGCTGTGGCGGTCATGATGCGGGGGATCATCGCTGGCCTCGTGGTTCGTGTCAGTCCTGAAGGAGCAACGTCAGGAAGTCGTCGTGAAGGGTGCCGTTGGTTGCGAGTGTCGACCGCGCTGCGATCGTCTCTGCGCCGTCGATCGCCGTCATCCGACCCCCGGCTTCGCGGACGATCGGCACGGCGGCGGCGATGTCGTATTCCTTCACATCGAACTCCGCGACCATGTCGATGCGCCCCTCGGCGAGCAGCATGTACGCGTACACGTCTCCGTATGCGCGATCGCGCCAGACCCGTGCAGCAACCCTCAGCAGTGCGTCGAGGCGCCCGGCGTCCGACCACTGGGCGATGCTCTGGAAGCTCACACTCGCGTCGTCGAGGGACGAGACCGACGAGGTCCGGAGGCGACGGGCTCCGCCGTCGTCGTCGGTCCAGGCACCTTCTCCGGTGGCGGCCCACCAACGTCGTCCGAGCGCCGGCATGCTCACGACGCCCACCTGCGGGACGCCGTCGATCGCCAGGGCGATCATCGTTCCCCACAGCGGGACACCACGAAGGAAGTTCGCCGTCCCGTCGATCGGATCGATGATCCACTGACGGTGCGTGCTGCCCTGGGCACCGAACTCCTCGCCAAAGATCCCGTCATCGGGTCGTTCGGTCGCCAGGATGCCACGGACCGCCCGCTCGGTGGCGAGATCGGCGTCCGTCACGTGCGAGTTGTCGGCCTTGGTCGAGATCTCGAGGTCGGCCGCGTCGAACCGCGGGAGTGACTGACCATCGGCAGCGTCGGCGAGGCGAAGCGCGAGCTCGAGATCGCTGCGCAGATTGTCGGCGTGGGGGGAGGCGGTCACCCTCTCAGGATAGTCGCCGTGGATGAGGGCGCCGAGGGACGGATGGCCATGTTTCCGAGCGCTACGGAGACCGGCACGCCCGGGCCCAGCCCGATTTCGCATGGGGCCGGTCGGCTGGTAATGTAATTCCTCGGTCGGGGTTATCCCGGGCCACGCACCTCTAGCTCAATCGGCAGAGCAACTGACTCTTAATCAGTGGGTTCTCGGTTCAAGTCCGAGGGGGTGCACGGATCAGCCTCGGAAACTCTCGCCAGTTTCCGGGGCTTTTCTGCTTCTCGATGGGCCGCCTTCGCGGGGGCCGAGCCGTTCGACTGCGGCCACCCGCGAAGGCGATGACGAGCCGTGGATTCTTACGGGATCAGGCGGTCACGGCCTTGGCGCCGCGGGAACCCAGGGACTCGATCTGGACCTTGCGAGGCTTGGCGCGTTCAGCGATCGGGATCATGACGCTGAGAACGCCGTTGTCGTAGGTCGCGCTGATGCCCTGTGCATCCACGTCGTCACCGATGGTGAAGCGACGGACGTAGGACCCGAACGGGCGCTCCTGGGCCAGCCAGCGCGAGTTGTCGCGGTTCGCCTCCGTCCGCTCGGCGCGGATCGTGAGAAGGTGACCGTCGACATCGACATCGACCGAACCCGGGTCCACCCCGGGAAGATCGGCGTTGAGGACGTAGCGGTCGCCTTCGCGGAACAGATCCACGGGCATCAGGCGGGGCTGCCGGCTGGTATCGAAGACGCTCTGCGCAATCCGGTCCAGCTGGCTGAAAGGATCGAATGACATCGACATGGTGAGGAATCTCCTTCCGATGAGCGACGGCAGGACAAGCCGTCCGACGGTGGTGGTCACGGAAGCGGCACGCCGGCCGCAGCACGCGGGGGCGCCCGCACCCTCTCGGGGAGCTCTTGAACCCAGGAGTTCATGGCTTGGGCACCGAGACGTCGAAGCGGCCGTCCGGGACCGGCCGCGACGTGCGGCGAGGCGGCCTCGCACGTCCCCACGAGCAGGCGGGATACGACCTGTTCGAACTCCACCCGCAGCAGTTCCGGATCCGCATAGACGATATCCGCGAACGCGGTCGTCGTGTCGTCGACCGGATGCGTCGCTTCCACGGAAGATCACCTCCATACCTGTCGTCGCCTACCGTCGTGATGCCGGAGGAGCGGCACCGCGACCCGGAGAGATGTGGATCAGTTGATGCATATTTTGTACACCGAACATTGACGGAATGCAAGTGGGAAGAGCAGACTTCTTTCCATGGAATCCACCTCTCGCACGCGACCGGTGTACACGATGGGTATCGCGGCCGAACTCCTCGATCTGCCCCCGGCGACCTTGCGGCTGTACGAGCGCAAGGGGCTCGTCGACCCGGCACGCACCGACGGCGGGACCCGGCGATACAGCGCGGAGGACATCGACCGCATGCGCCGGATCTCCGACCTTCAGAACGGCGGAGTCAACCTCGCGGGCATCGGCATGGTGATCGGCCTCGAAGACGAGAACGCCGAGCTTCGCGCGACTCTCGACCTTCGAGGTCTCGGCAGGGGGCCGTCCGGGAGCTAGACGTATCGCGGCGAGGAGAGGGTGACCCGGTGCGGCTTCGGACCCGGAGGAACGCTCAGGCTACGGTGACGATCGTCCCCTCGGTGATCAGTCGAAGCTGTTCGAAGGTCAGCGGCATCACGGTGTGCGGGTGGCCCGCGGCAGCCCAGAGTTCATCGTGATCCCGGAGCGCTTCGTCGATGAACGTGCGAAGCGGCGCGGGGTGTCCGACGGGTGCGACGCCGCCGATCGCCTGACCCGTGACGGAGCGGACGATGGCTGCCGGAGCCATCGTCACCTCCGCCACCCCGAGGCTGGCTGTCAGAACGGCGAGATCGGCACGGTGTCCGCCGCTGGTCATGACGAGGACGGGCTCTCCGTCGGCGAGGAAGATGAGGCTGTTCGCGATCGCCGCCACCGTGCACCCGATGGCCGCTGCCGCTTCGACCGCGGTGCGTGCGGAGTCCGGCAGCACGCGGATCGTCGTGTCGATGCCGGCAGCCGTCAGGTGCTTCTGCACGATTCTGCTGCGCTCGGGGAGAGGGGCGCTTTCGGTCATCGGACCACCATATCCACGTGCGACACAGCGTCGGGCCGGGCATCGATGACCGGCCCGACGCTGTGGTCAGGTTCAGGCGGCGTCACCCACGAGGATCGCCGCGGCGTCCTCTGTGGTGGCGTCGGCCGCCTCGTCGTCGATGTGCGCCAGGACCCGGCGGCCGAGGAAGACGGTGAGCGCGGCGAGCAGCACCGAGACCGCGGCGAACAGGTAGGGCACGGTCGCGTTGAACGCGTGCCACAGCAGCGCCGCGATCGGGGGAGCCATCGCACCGCCGAGGAACCGTACGGCCGAGTAGGCCGACGACGCGACCGAACGCGGGAGGTCCGTCGCCTCCATCACCGCTTCGGTGAGCACGGTGTTCATCACGCCGAGCAGGAGCCCGCCCACGACGATGCAGGCGACCAGGGCGGCGGCGTTCCCCACCAGGAGCCCGGCTGCGATGAGATCGAGCGCCAGCAGCGGGAGCACGATGAGGATGATGCGGGTGCGAGGCATCCGGCGCATCAGGACCGGTGCCACCCAGACGCTCGTGACTGCGAGGGCGACGCCCCAGCCGAAGAAGGTGAATCCGATGCCCATCGCGCCGAAGCCGAGGGGGAACGGCGAGAAGGCCAACAGCACGAAGAAGCCGATGTTGTAGAAGAGGGCGGCGACCGCGAGAACGGCGAGCGCCGGGCGCCGCAATGCGGTGAACGGTGCCGAGAACGGGACCGGCACGCGCTTCTCGCCGGGTCCGCGCAGCAGCACGAGCACGGCGACGAACGCGATGGCCATCAGGACGACGACGCCGAAGAACGGTCCGCGCCAGCTCTGCTCACCGAGAAGACCGCCGAGCAGGGGGCCCACCGCGATGCCGAGGCCGAGCGCGGCTTCATACAGGATGATGGCTGCGCTGCTGCCACCGGAGGCGGCGCCGACGATCGTGGCGAGAGCGGTCGAGATGAACAGGGCGTTCCCGAGCCCCCACCCGGCGCGGAAGCCGATGACGGCATCGACGCTGCCGCTCAGCGCGCACAGGAGCGCGAACACGACGATCAGTGCGAGACCGATGAGCAGAGTGGCCTTCGCCCCGATGCGACTGGAGATCCAGCTGGTGACCAGCATCGCCAGACCCGTCACGAGGAGGTAGCTGGTGAACAGCAGCTCGGTCTCGACCGGTGAGGCCTGGAGCGATTCGGCGATCGCGGGGAGGATCGGGTCGACGAGTCCGATGCCCATGAAGGCGACGACGCATGCGAAGGCGACGGCCCAGACCTGGGCAGGCTGCTTCCACACCGAGGGGGTGGCGGGGGTGTTCACCGGGTTGCTCCTGTTCGATCAGTGGCGGTGTGCGCGGCGAGGATCTCCGCTGCACGAGTGAGGGCGGACCAGTCGTCGTCGCTCAGCGCGGCGAACCGCGGCGCGAGCGTCTCGCGGAACTCCGCGCGCCATGTATCGAGTGCGGCGGTTCCTGAGGAGGTGATGTCGACCACCGTGGCGCGTGAATCGTCGGGATCGGGGGAGCGGAGGATGAGTCCCTCGCTCTCCAAGCCGCCGAGGAGGCGGGTCATCCCCGGCTGTGTCGTCCGTGCCGCCTGGGCGAGCTCGCCCACCCTTCTGGAGCCTGCCTGCTCGAGGAGGCTCAGCACCCGCCATTGCGCGGCGGGTGCGTCGTTGCCGGCATCCTGAGCGGCGATCCGGCCCAATGCGTAGCCGGAGAGCACCAGGGACGGGATGACATCCGAACGATTCATACCAACGAGTATATATCAAGTGGTATGGATAAGAGTGCTACCGCCGCGCGCTCGCGATCCGGGCGGACAGCTGATGGGCGTGAGCGAGCAGGATGCGGCCGAGTTCGGCGCGGCGGTCCGGGCCGAATCGGAACTCGACGCCGGTCAGGCTCAGTGCCCACTCCGGGCGACCCGACCGATCGAAGACCGCGGCTCCGAGGCCCCAGCTTCCCTCGACGATCAGGCCGGGATTGACTGCGTAGCCGCGCTCCTTCGTCTCGGAGAGACGGGTGCGGAGCCGGCCTTCTCCGTGCGGGCGCCCCCATGTGTGCTCCAGCTCGGGATGCCGTTCCAGATAGGCATCCACATCGTGGTCAGGGAGGAAGGCCAGGATGGCGAGTCCGGCGCTCGCGACGCCGAGCGGGAATCGCACGCCCTCGCTCAGGACGAAGGAACGGATCGGGAAGGAGCCTTCCTCCCGCAACAGGCAGACGGTCTCGTCGGCGCGGCGAACCGAGAAGAAGGCGCTCTCCTCGGTCTTCACGGCGAGGGAGCGCACGATGTCCCGCGCCAGAGTGGTCACGTCGTAGCGTGCTGCGGCTACCGATCCCATGAGGAAGAGCTCGGGCCCGGGCATCCATCGGGTGCTGTCGCCATCCCGATCGACGAGCCCCTCGACCTTGAGTGCGCTGAGCAGGCGGTGCGCCGTCGAGCGGGAGAGGTCGGCCGCGCCGGCGAGCTCCTGCAGGCTGGCGCCATCGGCCCCCGCCGCAGTGACCAGACGCAGGAGTCGGGCGGCGCGTGCGATGGCCTGGGCGCCCGGGACCTGCGTGGACGAGGATTCCATATCGTGGACGCTACCTGCGATTTCGGCCACATCGCAAGATCATGGTTCCGCTTCCCGGAATGCAGGCGGATGCTGAGGAGAGCACGGAACCGAAGGAGCCGACGTGATCGACAAGCAATGGGAGTCCGCGCGAGCGGCCGTGTCCGACATCCAGGACGGCGCATCGCTCGCGGTCGGCGGGTTCGGCCTGTCCGGCAATCCGATCGCATTGATCGAGGCCCTGCTCGCCCAGGGAACGAAGGACCTCAGTGTCGTCAGCAACAACTGCGGCGTGGACGACTGGGGACTCGGCGTCCTGCTCGCCGCGCAGCGCATCCGCAAGATGACGTCGTCGTACGTCGGCGAGAACAAGGAATTCGAGCGCCAGTTCCTGAGTGGCGAGCTCGAACTCGAGCTCACTCCACAGGGGACTCTGGCCGAGAAGCTCAGGGCCGGCGGGTCCGGGATAGCCGCCTTCTTCACCCAGACCGGCGTCGGCACGCAGGTGGCCGAAGGCGGACTGCCCCGCCGGTACAACGCGGACGGCACGATCGCGGTCGCCTCGCCCGTGAAGGACGTGCGCACCTTCGCCGTGAACGGCCAGTCCCGGGAGTTCGTCCTGGAAGAGGCGATCGCCACCGACTTCTCCCTCGTGCACGCCGCGCGTGGAGACCGCCAGGGCAACCTCGTGTTCAACAAGGCGGCGCGAAACTTCAACCCGCTCGCGGCGATGGCAGGACGCATCTGCATCGCCCAGGTCGAGGAGCTCGTGGAACCGGGCGAGCTCGACCCGGAAAGCATCCACCTCCCCGGCGTCTTCGTGCACCGTATCGTCGAGGTCGGCACCGACATCCCCAAGCGCATCGAGCGGCGCACCGTCGCCGCGGAAGGAGCCTGAGATGGCACTCACCCGCGATCAGATGGCCGCCCGCGCGGCAGCGGAACTCCAGGACGGCGCCTACGTCAACCTCGGCATCGGCCTGCCGACGCTCGTCCCGAACCACGTGCCGCAGGGGGTCACCGTCGTGCTGCAGTCGGAGAACGGAATCCTCGGGGTCGGACCCTATCCCCGTGAGGAGGCCGTCGATCCCGACCTCATCAACGCGGGCAAGGAGACGGTCACGACGCTGCCCGGTGCCGCGTTCTTCGATTCGGCGACCAGCTTCGGCATGATCCGCGGCGGCAAGATCGACGCCGCCATCCTCGGAGCCATGCAGGTCTCGGTGGCGGGCGATCTCGCGAACTGGATGATCCCCGGCAAGATGGTCAAGGGTCCGGGTGGCGCCATGGACCTCGTGCACGGCGCCGGCCGGGTGATCGTGCTCATGGAGCACGTGGCGAAGGACGGATCCGCGAAGATCGTGGAGGAGTGCTCGCTCCCGTTGACCGGTCGCGGAGTCGTGGACCGGATCATCACCGACCTGGCGGTGATCGACGTCGTGGCCGACGGTCTCGTCCTCGTCGAGACGGCACCCGGGGTGACCGTCGATGAGGTCATCGCCGCGACCGAACCGCCGCTCACCGTCTCCGAAATCCTGCTCACCGGAAGGAACAAGGACCATGACTGAGAATGACGTCGTCATCGTCGCCGCTGCCCGTACCCCGCAGGGGCGTCTCAAAGGACAGCTCGCCGCCTTCACCGCTCCTCAGATCGGCTCCTTCGCGATCCGTGGAGCCCTGGAGCAGGGATCGATCGATCCGACGGCCGTGGATGCCGTCATCGTCGGTCAGGTGCTGGCCGCGGGTTCGGGTCAGAACGCTGCGCGCCAGGCCGCCATCGGAGCCGGCATCGGTTGGGATGTCCCGGCGCATTCCGTGAACAAGGTGTGCTTGTCCGGCCTCACGGCCGTCATCGATGCCGCCCGGATGATCCGCGTCGGCGACGCCGAGGTCGTCGTCGCGGCGGGGATGGAGTCGATGACGCGGGCGCCGCACATGCTGATGGGATCCCGCGACGGCTGGACCTACGGGAGCGTCGAAGTCCTCGACCACATGGCTTACGACGGACTCACCGACGCCTACGACCGGGAGAGCATGGGGGCGTCCACGGAACGGCACAATGCACGCTACGAGCTGACCAGACAGGCTCAGGACAGGGTCGCCGCGCTGTCGCATCAGCGCGCCGACGCCGCGCAGGGCGCCGGCGTGTTCGACGCCGAGATCGTCGCCGTCGAGGTGCCGCAGCGGCGGGGCGAGGCGGTGCTCGTGACGAAGGACGAGGGAGTGCGTCCGGAGACCACGGTCGACACGCTCGCGGGTCTGCGTGCAGCCTTCGCCGAGGGCGGTTCCATCACCGCCGGCAACTCCTCGCAGATCTCCGACGGCGCCTCGGCTGTCGTCGTGACGACGCGGCGCACGGCGGAGGCGGAGGGATGGCCGGTGCTGGTGACCGTGGGGGCGAGCGGGCAGACGGCCGGCCCCGACAACTCCCTGCAGGCCCAGCCCGCCCGAGCGATCGAGCGTGCCTGCGAGAAGCAGGGCATCACGCCAGCCGACCTCGACCTGGTGGAGATCAACGAGGCCTTCGGCGCGGTCGTGGCGCGCTCGCAGGTGGAGCTCGGCCTCGACGAGGGCATCGTCAACATCCACGGCGGCGGCATCGCGATCGGCCACCCCATCGGGGCGTCGGGCAACCGGCTCGTCGTCCATGTCGCGCATGAACTCGCTCGCCGAGGGAGGGGGACGGCAGCCGTCGGACTGTGCGGTGGGGGCGGTCAGGGCGAGGCGCTCATCCTCACCCGGTGACGGGGTTCGGCAGCGCGGCGGCGCTCAGGGACGCGCGTCCTTGGCGTGGTCCTGCGTGTCGGCGAGGGCCTTCTGGGAACGGAACTGCAGCCGCTGCGCCTTCTTCGCCTTCTTGACCGACTGCGGTGAATCGGCATCGACGAGCACGCCGCGGCGCTCGCGGTTCATGTCGATCACGGCGCCCACCGCGAGAGCCATCGTGATGCCCCAGCTCACCCAGGACAGAACGGCGCGCCAGGTGATGGGCTGCTCGCGGGTGCCGCGCAGCAACGAGACTCCTGCCGAGATCGCCGCGACAAGACCGGTGCTGAAGAGGTAGCGCATTCCTTTACGCTACCTTCCCTCACCCCAGGTCGCACCGAGCCTTGACAAGCCCTCCTCGATCCTGTCAGGGGAGTAGGTGGTGAAGGACAGGCGGAGTGCGCGATCGTCGGGCCGCCCGGAGAAGAACGAGGTTCCGGGGACGTAGGCCACGTCGTTGGCGAGCGCCCGCGCGAGTGACTCCGTCGCATCGATTCCTTCGGGCAGTCGCGCCCAGACGAACATGCCGCCGTCGGGTCGGTTCCAGGTGCTCCCGCCGGGCAGCGCGGCCGGCAGCGCCCCGAGCATCGCATCGCGGCGTGCCGCGTAAGCCTCGCGGATGCGCGTGAGCGCGGGCTCACCGCGGCCGGATGCGAGGTAGTGGGCGGCGGCCGCCTGATCGATCGTGGAGGTGTGGAGGTCAGCGGCCTGTTTGGCGATCGTGACGGACGCGCGGATCTCCGCGGTCGTGCGGATCCACCCGATGCGGAGCCCGGGTGCGATCACCTTCGAGAAGCTGCCGAGGCTGAGGACGTGATCCGGTGCGAACGCCGCAAGCGAGGGAAGTGCCTCACCCGTGTAGCGCAGCTGCCGGTACGGCTCGTCCTCGATGATGCGGAATCCGCGTCGCTCGGCGATCTCGGCGATCGCCCGGCGCGCGTCGAGACCATGAGTGCGACCGGTCGGGTTCTGGAACGTGGGGACGGTGTAGAAGAACTTCGGGGCGTGCTCGGCGGCCAGCCGGTCGAGTGTCTCGAGGTCGAGGACGTCGCCGTCGTAAGGCACGCCGACCACGCGGGCCCCGGCGAGAGCGAATGTCTGCAGCGCTGCGAGGTAGCACGGCTCCTCGACCAGGATCGTGTCGCCGGGATCGATCAGGGAGGTGGCGAGCAGACCCAGGCCCTGCTGCGATCCGGTCGTGATGATCAGGTCCGACGCCGAGGTGGGCAGCCCATCGGCGGTGTAGCGCGCGGCGACCTGCTCCCGAAGCGCCGGGTTCCCCTCGGACATCGAATACTGGAGCACGCCGGGGGAGCGGAGCGCGGCATCGAACGCGGCGCGGATCCCCTCCAGGTCGAAGAGTTCCGGTGCGGGCAGACCGCCGGCGAACGAGATCACCTCCGGTCGTTCGGTGAGCGCCAGAAGATCACGGACCGGCGAGGTCTTGGCGCTTCCGGCGCGCTGTGATCTCTCAGGAAGGGCGGAGCGTGCGGCGGTGGCCTGGGGGACGATCGGCAACGGATCTCTCCTCGGTGTGCGGCGTGCAGCGTGGCGGTGTCGCCAGACTAGTGGTGTCCACAGGGGAGCGTTTCCCTGCCTCCGTTCGGGACGGACGGGTAGCATGGAGGCGTCGCGGCTCGCCCGCGGCCGCACACCGTGTATCTACCGGCCATCGGCACCCCGATGGACAGCGGCGGCACCCGACTTCGCGTCATCGACGCGCGAGAGCCATGACACACGCAACTTCGCACCCTTCCGAGCAGCTGCTCAGCGGACCGAGCCTCTTCCGCATCGCAGGATTCCCGTACTTCCTCATCGCCTTCATCGCCAGGTTGCCGTTCGCCATGATGGTCGTCGGCGTCCTGACCGTGGTCGTGTCGTCGCGCGGCTCGCTGTCGCTCGGCGGTCTCACCTCGGCCGCGGTCGGTCTGGGGACCGCCTGCTTCGGCCCCCTGCTCGGCGCTGCGGCCGACCGCTTCGGCCAGCGCACCGTGCTCCTCGTGCTCGCCCTCGCGAACGGGGCGATGCTCCTGCTGTTCACGTTCGTCGTCTACGGTCCGTCGGCCGACGGGTTCGTCCTGCTCGCGGCCATCGGCATCGGTGCGACGGCGCCGCAGGTCGCCCCGCTCTCGCGCTCCCGGCTGGTGACGATCATCGGGGAGCGGATGCCGGAGGCTCGTCGTGCCCGAACGGTGTCCGGCACGATGGCGTACGAATCCGCCGCGGATGAGACGGTCTTCGTCTTCGGGCCGTTCCTGGTCGGGATCCTGGCGTCCGCGATCGCGCCGTGGGCGCCGCTCGTCGGAGCCGCCATCCTGACGGTCGTGTTCGTCGGAGCGTTCGCCCTGCACCCCAGCGGTCGCCACGTGTCGCAGGATCGCGATGCGGACGGCAGAGCTCCGTCGTCCGTCTCCGAACTGTTCCGTCCGCAACTGCTCATCGTGGTCCTCGGCATCCTCGGAGTCGGGATCTTCTTCGGCACCATGCTCACCTCGCTCACGTCGTTCATGGCGGATCTCGGCGCTCCGGAGCAGGCCGGTCTTCTCTACGGCGTCATGGGTGTCGGCTCCGCCGTGCTCGCCCTGGGCGTCGCGTGGCTGCCTCCGGCCTTCTCGATGCGCGCACGCTGGCTCGTGTTCTCGGGCATCCTGCTCGCCGGCAGCCTGCTGCTCGGCTTCGTCGACTCCCCGGCCACGATGATGCTGGAGCTCGCGATCATGGGCGTCGGCATCGGCCCGACCCTGGTGACCCAGTACAGCTTCGGTGCCGCGCGCAGCCCGCGTGGGCGGTCTGCGACCGTGATGACCATGCTCGGGTCGGGAGTCGTGGTCGGTCAGTCGATCGGCGCAGCCGTGGCCGGTGAGATCGCCGAGAGCATCGGGACCTCCGCCGCCCTGCTGTTGCCGATGATCGCCGCAGCCATCGCGTTCGCCGCGGGGGTCGCCAACTGGGCGCTGAGCGGCACGAGTCGTCGTCAGACCTCCGTCACGGCCTGACGCACCCGGCAGGATCTCGGCATCCTGGGTAGGTTGGAGTCAACCCCTGGCGTGAGGAGTCACACTTTGACAGCTGCAGATTTCGTCGTCGTCGCCAACCGGCTTCCCGTCGATCGGGTGGAGGGACCGGACGGCGAGGAGATCTGGCGCACCTCGCCGGGTGGGCTTGTCGCAGCCCTCGAGCCCATGATGCGCAATGTGAACGGGGCCTGGGTCGGTTGGGCGGGACAGGCTGATGTCGAGCTCGCACCGTTCGAAGCCGGCGGCATCCGGCTGATCCCCGTCGCGCTCAGCGCCGAGGAGGTCGCCGAGTACTACGAGGGCTTCGCCAACGACACGATCTGGCCGCTGTATCACGACGTCATCGCCCCGCCCCAGTATCACCGCGAGTGGTGGGATGCCTATGTCACCGTGAACCGCCGATTCGCGGAGGCTGCCGCTGCCGCCACCGCACCGGACGGCACCGTCTGGGTGCATGACTATCAGCTGCAGCTCGTCCCGCAGATGGTCCGGGAGCTGCGCCCCGACGTCACGATCGGCTATTTCCATCACATCCCGTTCCCCGCCCACGGTCTCTACGCCCAGCTGCCCTGGCGAGACCAGGTGCTGCGCGGGCTGCTCGGAGCCGACGTCATCGGCTTCCAGCGCGCGCAGGACGCCACGTACTTCCTGACCGCCGTGCGCCGTCGCCTCCGGTACGAGGTCAAGGGGCCGAACGTCGCCGTGCCCGAGGGGGACGGGACGCGCACCGCCTTGGCGCGTGCGTTCCCGATCTCCATCGACACCGCGCCGTACCTCGAACTCGCCGCTCGGGAGGATGTCCGCGCCCGCGCCGCAGAGATCCGCGCGAGCCTCGGCAATCCGAAGCGCATCCTGCTCGGAGTCGACCGGCTCGACTACACGAAGGGCATCCGCCACCGCATCAAGGCCTACGGCGAGCTGCTCGCGGAAGGGCGGCTCAAGGTCGAGGACGTGACTCTCGTCCAGGTCGCCAGCCCCAGCCGGGAGCGCGTCGACGCCTACGTGCATCTCCGCGACGAGATCGAGCTCGCCGTCAGCCGCATCAACGGCGACACCGACACGATGGGGCACACCGCCATCCGCTACCTGCACCAGGGGTATCCGCGCGAGGAGATGGTCGCTCTGTACCTCGCCGCCGACGTGATGCTCGTGACCGCGCTGCGCGACGGCATGAACCTCGTCGCGAAGGAGTACGTCGCCACTCGCGTCGATGATCGGGGAGTTCTGGTGCTCAGCGAGTTCACGGGCGCCGCGGACGAGCTGCGTCAGGCCGTCCGGGTCAACCCGCACGACATCGAAGGCCTGAAGGCCGCGATCATGACCGCGGTGGAGATGCCTCCGGCCGAGCAGGGCCGGCGCATGCGATCACTCCGTCGACGTGTGCTGGACAACGACGTGAACGCCTGGTCGTCATCGTTCCTGAGCGCACTCGCCGAGGTGCGTGGCCGCTGACCGTCGGCGCTGCCGCGATACTGGGGGGAGACCCCCTGCGAATGGAGTACCTGTGACGCGCCCCTGGATCCCCGGAACCCCCGATGAAGACCTGCGCGCTCTGGCGGCCACACCGCGGCTCGTCGTAGCCCTCGACTTCGACGGCACCGCATCGCCTCTGGTCCCCGACCCGATGGCCGCCCGGGCACTGCCCGAGGTCGCCGTCCAGGTCGAGCGGCTCGCCGCGCTTCCCGACACGGTCGTCGCCTACGTCTCAGGACGGAGCATGCACGACCTGCGCGTGATCACCGAGCACACCGACGACTCGACGATCGCGCTGGCCGGGTCGCACGGCGCCCAGTACTGGTTCCCGGGCGAAGGAGACGCCGACGCCCCCGGCGATGTCGCCGAGTCGGGTGCGCGCGAAGAGCTCTGGGCGGCGGCGAAGCCGATCATCGAGCGCTACGAGGGTGCCGAGTTCGAGCCGAAGACGTTCGGCATGGGCGTGCACACCCGACGTGCCGATCGTGAGACCGAGGAACGGGTCTTCGCCGAGATCGACGCTCTCGTCGCCGAACGCTTCCCGCACTGGCGGCGTCGGGCCGGACACCGCGTGCTGGAGTTCTCCTCCCGCACCGAGGGCAAGGATGCGGCCATGGCGGCGCTTCGAGAGCGCTTCGACGCCACCGGCATCCTGTTCGCGGGCGATGACGTCACGGACGAGGACGCCATGCGCGTGCTGCAGTCCGGCGACCTCGGTGTGCGCGTCGGGCCGGGGGAGAGCGCCGCGACTCTGCGTGTGGACACTCCACAACAGATCGCCGCGCTTCTGGAGGCGCTGGCGGACGAACGCACCTCCGCACGGCAATAGACTTCCGTCATGTCCTCGCATGATCCCTCTCACAGCGCGCCCATCGACATCAAGCCCCGCAGCCGCGTCGTCACCGACGGCATCGAGGCGACGACCTCCCGAGGCATGCTCCGTGCCGTCGGCATGGGCGACGCCGACTGGGACAAGCCGCAGATCGGCATCGCCTCCAGCTGGAACGAGATCACTCCCTGCAACCTGAGCCTGGACCGTCTCGCGCAGGGCGCGAAGGAGGGCGTGCACTCGGGCGGCGGCTACCCGCTCCAGTTCGGCACGATCTCCGTCTCGGACGGCATCTCCATGGGCCACGAGGGCATGCACTTCTCGCTGGTGTCGCGCGAGGTCATCGCCGACTCCGTCGAGACCGTCATGATGGCCGAGCGCCTCGACGGCTCCGTGCTCCTCGCCGGCTGCGACAAGTCGATCCCCGGCATGCTCATGGCCAGCGCCCGTCTCGACCTGTCGAGCGTGTTCCTCTACGCCGGCTCGATCGCGCCGGGCTGGGTCAAGCTCTCCGACGGCACCGAGAAGGACGTCACGATCATCGACTCGTTCGAGGCCGTCGGCGCCTGCCGCGCCGGGCTCATGAGCGAAGAGGACCTCAAGCGCATCGAGTGCGCCATCGCGCCGGGTGAAGGCGCGTGCGGCGGCATGTACACCGCCAACACGATGGCCTCGGTCGCCGAGGCGCTCGGGCTCAGCCTCCCCGGCTCGGCCGCCCCGCCCGCGGCTGACCGTCGCCGTGACTACTTCGCCCACCGCTCGGGCGAGGCCGTCGTCAACCTGCTCCGTCAGGGGATCACGACTCGCGACATCCTCACTCCGGAGGCCTTCGAGAACGCGATCGCGCTGGCCATGGCCCTCGGTGGCTCGACCAACGTCGTGCTGCACCTGCTCGCGATCGCCCGCGAGGCCGAGGTCGAGCTGAACCTGCACGACTTCAACCGCATCGGCGACAAGGTGCCCCACGTCGCGGACATGAAGCCGTTCGGAAAGTACGTCATGAACGACGTCGACCGCCACGGCGGCATCCCCGTGATCATGAAGGCGATGCTGGACGAGGGCCTGCTTCACGGCGACGCGCTCACCGTCACGGGCAAGACGCTCGCCGAGAACCTCGCAGACCTCGACCCGCAGCCGATCGACGGCGAGGTCATCCACACCTTCGACAACCCGATCCACGCGACCGGCGGGCTCACGATCCTGCACGGCTCCCTCGCACCCGAGGGCGCCGTCGTCAAGACTGCCGGCTTCGACGCCGCCGTCTTCGAGGGGCCTGCGCGCGTGTTCGAGCGCGAGCGCGCGGCGATGGACGCCGTCGCCGAGGGCACCATCGACCCGGGAACCGTCATCGTCATCCGCTACGAAGGCCCCAAGGGCGGACCGGGTATGCGCGAGATGCTCGCCATCACCGCGGCCATCAAGGGCGCGGGCCTCGGAAAAGATGTACTACTCTTGACTGACGGACGATTCTCAGGCGGCACAACCGGCCTGTGCATCGGCCACATAGCACCCGAAGCGGTGGACGCAGGTCCTATCGCCTTCGTGCGCGATGGTGATCTGATACGGGTCGATATCGCAGCTCGCTCTCTCGATCTACTCGTCGATGAGGCAGAGCTCGCCTCCCGCCGCTCTGGCTGGGAGCCGCTTCCCCCGCGCTACACCCGAGGCGTTCTTGCCAAGTACTCGCGCCTCGTGCGGTCCGCCGCCGAGGGAGCGACGACCGGCTGACCCGGATGCACAGGCATCCGGCGTCCTCCACAGTTCACCAGAAGGAGTGTCATGACTGCTGACACCGTCCCGGCCGTGCCGAGGCCGCCCGCCCGCCCATCCACCGCACCGGAGATCACCGGTGCGGAGGCCGTCGTCCGCTCTCTGGAGCTTCTCGGCGTCACCGATGTCTTCGGGCTTCCGGGCGGAGCGATCCTCCCGGTCTACGACCCGCTGATGGATGCTTCGGAGCTGCGCCACATCCTGGTTCGCCACGAGCAGGGTGCAGGCCACGCGGCGGAGGGGTACGCCTCGGCGTCCGGCAAGGTCGGCGTCTGCATCGCGACCTCCGGTCCCGGTGCGACCAACCTCGTCACCGCGATCGCCGACGCCTACATGGACTCGGTGCCGATGCTGGCCATCACCGGTCAGGTGTTCTCGACGCTGATGGGAACCGATGCGTTCCAGGAAGCCGACATCGTCGGCATCACGATGCCCATCACGAAGCACTCGTTCCTCGTGAAGGACGCTGCAGACATTCCGGGCGCCCTCGCCGCGGCCTACGAGATCGCCGGCACCGGCCGTCCCGGACCCGTGCTCGTCGACATCACGAAGGACGCGCAGCAGGCGATGGCGCCGTTCGTCTGGCCGCCCAAGATCGACCTGCCCGGGTACCGTCCGGTGACGAAGGCGCACGGCAAGCAGATCCAGGCCGCTGCGACGCTCCTCGCCGAGGCCAAGAAGCCCGTGCTGTACGTCGGCGGCGGAGTGATCCGCGGCAAGGCGTCGGCCGAGCTCCTCGAACTCGCCGAGTCGACGGGTGCCCCGGTGGTGACCACTCTGATGGCCCGCGGGGCCTTCCCCGACTCGCACCCGCAGCACCTCGGCATGCCCGGTATGCACGGTACGGTTCCGGCCGTGCTCGCGCTGCAGGAGGCGGACCTCCTCATCTCGCTCGGCGCACGGTTCGACGACCGCGTGACCGGCAAGGCCGCACTGTTCGCCCCCAACGCCAAGGTCGTCCACGTCGACATCGATCCTGCCGAGATCTCCAAGATCCGGACGGCCGATGTCCCGATCGTCGGCGACGTGCGCGATGTCCTCACCGATCTCGACGCGGCCTTCCGCGGGGCCACGGTCGACTCGAAGCCGGACACCGAGGAGTGGTGGTCGTACCTCGACGGTCTGCGCACCGAGTTCCCGCTCGGCTACGCGCCGACGACCGACGGACTTCTCGCGCCGCAGTATGTGATCCAGCGCATCGGCGAGCTCACCGGCCCGGAGGGCATCTTCGCCTCCGGTGTCGGTCAGCACCAGATGTGGGCGGCGCAGTTCATCAAGTACGAGCGTCCGAATGCGTGGCTGAACTCCGGCGGCGCCGGCACGATGGGGTACTCCGTTCCCGCGGCGATGGGCGCGAAGGTCGCCCAGCCCGAGCGCCCGGTCTGGGCGATCGACGGCGACGGCTGCTTCCAGATGACGAATCAGGAGCTCGCCACCTGCACGATCAACAACATCCCGATCAAGGTGGCGATCATCAACAACTCGTCGCTGGGGATGGTGCGCCAGTGGCAGACGCTCTTCTACGACGGACGCCACTCGAACACCGACCTCAACACCGGGCACGGCACGATCCGCATCCCCGACTTCGTCAAGCTCGCAGAAGCCTACGGCTGCCTCGCGATCCGCGTGGAGAAGGAGGAGGAGGTCGACGCCGCCATCAAGCTCGCGCTCGAGACGAACGACCGCCCCGTGGTGATCGACTTCGTCGTGAGTGCCGACTCCATGGTGTGGCCGATGGTCCCGCAGGGAGTCAGCAACAGCTATGTCCAGTACGCCCGCGAGCACGCGCCCGCCTTCGACGAGGAGGACTGATCCATGTCGACTCATGTGCTGAGCCTGCTGGTGGAGAACACCCCCGGTCTCCTCACCCGCGTCGCGGGGCTGTTCGCCCGCCGCGGTTTCAACATCGACTCCCTCGCCGTCGGCGTGACGGAGGTGCCCGGGATCTCCCGCATCACCGTCGTCGTGGACGTCGACGAGCTCCCGCTCGAGCAGGTCACCAAGCAGCTCAACAAGCTGATCAACGTGATCAAGATCGTCGAGCTCGACTTCGCCACGTCGGTGCAGCGCGAGCACATGCTCGTGAAAGTGCGCACCGACAACGCCACGCGCTCGAACGTGATCGAGGTGGTGAACCTCTTCCGCGCATCCGTGGTCGACTACGCCTCCGACGCGCTCGTGATCGAGGTGACCGGCGACAAGGGCAAGGTCGACGCGATGCTTCGTGCGCTCGAGCCCTTCGGCATCAAGGAGATCGCGCAGTCGGGTCTCCTCGCCATCGGGCGCGGCGGCAAGAGCATCACCGAGCGCGTCCTGCGCGGCTGACAACCCGACCACCACACACCGACCAGCTCTGGCGTCTTCCGGCATCCAGAGCGAGAACCACCGTCACGAACAAGGAGAAACACAAGTGAGCACCGAGATCTTCTACGACGCCGACGCGGACCTGTCCCTGATCCAGGGCAAGAAGGTCGCGATCGTCGGATACGGCTCGCAGGGCCACGCCCACGCGCAGAACCTGCGTGATTCGGGTGTCGAGGTCGCGATCGCCCTCAAGGAGGGCTCCAAGTCCGCGGCCAAGGCCGAGGACGCCGGCTTCCCGGTCAAGACCGTCGCCGAGGCCACCGAGTGGGCCGACGTCATCATGATCCTCGCGCCGGACCAGCACCAGCGCATCATCTACAGCGAGTCCATCGCACCGAACCTCACCGCCGGCAAGACCCTCGCGTTCGCGCACGGCTTCAACATCCGCTTCGGCTACATCGATGCCCCCGAGGGCGTCGACGTCATCCTCGTCGCGCCGAAGGCGCCCGGTCACACGGTCCGTCGCGAGTTCGTCGCGGGCCGCGGCATCCCGGACATCATCGCCGTCGAGCGCGACGCCTCGGGCCACGCCTGGGACCTCGCGCTCTCGTACGCGAAGGCCATCGGCGGAACCCGCGCCGGCGTCATCAAGACGACCTTCACCGAAGAGACCGAGACCGACCTGTTCGGCGAGCAGGCCGTGCTCTGCGGCGGCGTGAGCCACCTCGTGCAGGCCGGCTTCGAGACTCTGACCGAGGCGGGGTACCAGCCGCAGATCGCATACTTCGAGGTTCTGCACGAGCTGAAGCTCATCGTCGACCTGATGTGGGAGGGCGGCATCGCCAAGCAGCGGTGGTCGATCTCCGACACCGCCGAGTTCGGTGACTACGTCTCCGGCCCGCGCGTCATCGACGAGCGTGTCAAGGAGAGCATGCAGGGCGTGCTCGCCGACATCCAGTCGGGGGCCTTCGCGAAGCGCTTCATCGACGACCAGGACAACGGGGCCGAGGAGTTCCTGGCGCTGCGCGCCAAGGAGGAGAAGCACCCGATCGAGGTCACCGGCAAGGAGCTGCGTTCGCTCTTCGCCTGGAAGCAGCAGGACGAGGACTACGTCGACGGCAGCGCCGCGCGCTGATTCGACCTCTTCAGAAGAACGGGCGTCCCCTCGGGGGCGCCCGTTCTTCGCTTTACCGCGCCGATTCTCTCGAGACATCGGATGTCTGTGCCAGGATGGGAGGCATGCGACAGGAATGGTTTGATCGGGCCCGGTTCGGCATGTTCGTCCACTTCGGCCTCTACAGCGGGGCCGCACGGCACGAATGGGTGCAGAATTACGAGCGCCTCACCGATGAGGACTACTGGCAGTACTTCGAGCACTTCGATCCCGATCTCTTCGACGCGGCAGCGCTGGCGCGCACGGCGAAGGAGACGGGCATGGGGTACGTGGTGCTCACGACGAAGCACCATGACGGCTTCTGCCTGTGGGACTCGAAGCTCACCGATTTCACCTCCGTCGCGAACATCGGGCGCGACCTCGTACGCGAGTATGTCGACGCGCTGCGGGCGGAGGGGATCAAGGTCGGGTTCTATCACTCGGTGATCGACTGGCATCACCCCGATTTCACGATCGACTGGAATCACCCGCGCCGTGACGACGAGCGCGCGCATGAGCTCAACGTCGGGCGTGACATGGACACGTACCGCGCCTATCTCCACGGCCAGGTGCGGGAGCTCCTCACCGAATACGGCGACATCGACTACCTGTTCTTCGACTTCACCTACCCCGAGGCGAAGGACGGCTGGGCGGGGAAGGGGCCGCAGGATTGGGATGCAGAGGCGCTGCTCGAGCTCTGCCGTGAGCTGCAGCCGAACATGCTGGTGAACGACCGCCTCGGGATCCCCGCCGACTTCGTCACTCCCGAGCAGTATCAGCCGACCGCACCGATCGTGCGCGACGGCGTGCCGCTGACGTGGGAGGCCTGCCAGACACTCAACGGCTCCTGGGGATACCACCGCGACAACATGGACCAGAAGTCCCCGACGATGCTGGTGCAGATGCTGGTCGACTCGGTGTCGATGGGCGGCAACATGCTGTTGAACATCGGCCCGGACGGGCGTGGGGCGATCGCGCCCCGCGACGCGGACACGCTCGCGGAGATCGGGGAGTGGATGCGTCTGCACCGCGGCGCCGTGATCGGGGCCGGCCACGCGCCGTTCGCACCGCCCCGTGAAGGCGTGTACACGCGCCGCGGGAACCGGCTCTACCTGAGTCTGTTCAGCTGGCCGATGGGCTTCGTGCACCTTCCCGAGCTCGCCGGCAAGATCTCGTACGCACGTCTGCTCAACGACGGATCCTGGCTCGAGACGAGCGTGTCCGACCCGGAGCGGGAAGCCGATCTGATGACCCCCGCCGGTGAAGCAGAGGGGACGCTGACCGTCCACCTGCCGGTGCGACGGCCCGATGTGCTGGTCCCCGTGATCGAGCTGACGCTGACCGGGGAGTGAATCGAGCGGTGGCGGCGGTTCAGGCCGTCGCCACCGGGATGTCCATGCCCTCGAGGGCGAGTCGCGCGGCACCGTGGAGGATCGCATCCGCGCCGGTCGTCGCAGCCTCGATCCGGAGACGCTGGGTCGCCAGCGGGTGGCATGCCTCGTACACGCGGCTGCGGACGGCGGCGATGAACGGCTCCGAGGCGCTCATGCTTCCGGTGAGGAAGACGGCGTGCGGGTTGAAGAAGTTCACCACGCCCGAGAGCGCCTGCCCGAGGTGGGTCCCCGCCGTGCGGACCAGTGTCGTCGCGAGCGGATCCGCGTCGCGGGCGAGGCTGAGCACATCGGTCGTGGTGCGCACGGAGTCGTTGCCGCGTGCGAGCATCTGCCGCACGAGGCTCGCGCCGCTCGCCACGGTCTCGAGACAGCCGGTGTTGCCGCACGAGCAGGGGATGTCGCCGCTGCCGTCGATGCGGGTGTGGGTGATGTCGCCGGCCGCAGATGTCGCTCCGCGGTGCACGTGGCCGTCGACGATGATGCCGCTGCCGATCGCCGTCCCGGCCTTGACGGTGATGCTGTGCCCTGTGTGGCCGAACCGCTCGCGGTGCTCGCCGAGGGCGGCGAGGTTCGCGTCGTTGTCCACCGCCACCGGCACGCCGTAGCGGGCCGCGAGATGCTCGCCGACACGGAATCCCGGCCACCCGGGCATCCGCGACGGCTGGTCGACGGAACCCGACGTGATGTCCACAGGGCCCGGCAGGCTGACGCCGATCGCGTGGACTCGGCCATCGGTCGCGAGGCGGTCGAAAACGACGGCGATCCGGTCGAGCGTCGCCACCGGTCCCTCCGTCACATCCACGGCGATCGTCTCGCTGTCCAGGAGTGCGCCGCTCAGGGAATGGGTGCCGATCCTGGCGTGGCCCCCGCCGAGATCGGCGGTGAGGACGAAGCCGTCCGCGGCGATCTGCAGCACACGAGGGCGCCGGCCGCCGCGCGAGGTGCCGTCGCCGGCTTCGCGGAGCACACCGGCATCGAGCAGGGCCTGCACGCGGAGGCCGACGGTCGACGCGGCCACGCCGAGGAGGGCGGCCAGCTCCGAGCGGGAGCGCGCCTCGCCGCGCGCGACGAGGTCGAGGATCCTTCGGGTGTGCGGGTCGTCGACGGTGGTGTCAGCGGCGTTGGTCATGGGTGCACTTTCGTGGTCGGAGCATCGTCAGCGTAGCGGGGGTTCGTCATGTTTCCCGGGAGTTACGAATTATCAAGCTCCGATAAACATCGGATGTTCAGCTTGCGGCCCCTTGCGAAGTATGAAAGCGTAACTTCATACGAAATCCTACTAGGTTAATTCGAACATCGAAATAACCTGTTCCCTTCCAGGAGGCATTCAATGAAGAAGTTGCGTGTAGGGGCTGTGGTCGCCGTCGCCGGCGTCGCAGTCGCGATGACGGGCTGCGCGAGCAGCAGCGGCAACGGCGGTTCCGCCGACGGCGACACCATCGTCGTCGACATGTGGGCGGGCAGCGAGTCCGACGTCGACGCCCTCGAGGCTCAGGTCGCCTTCGCCCAGGAGCAGAACCCCGACATCAAGATCAAGCTGCAGACGTCGCCGTGGAGCGACTTCTTCACCAAGCTCACCACCAATATGGCCAGCGGGAACATGGCCTGCGTCACCGGCATGAGCGGTGCACAGCTGGGCGGCTACACCGGCGGTTTCCGCGAGCTGAGCGCCGACGACCTCAAGACGGCCGGCATCGACTGGGCCGAGTTCAACCCGAGCGCTGACGGCATCCTCAGCTTCGAGGGCAAGGTCTACGGCGTGCCCTTCGACGTCGCCACCATGCTCGTCTACTACAACCAGGACATGCTCACCGCAGCGGGCGCCGCCACCCCCGAGATCGGCTGGACGTTCGACGACTTCGACACCATCGCCGCCGACGCGACGAAGGACGGCAAGTACGGCTTCGGCATGGGCATGGGTGGCTACCAGTGGATGTCGATGCCGATCGCGTACTCCGCGACGCAGCCGGCCTCCGAGGACGGCACCCTGCACATCGACGAGAAGGCCTTCGTCGACGCGTCGACGTGGTACGCCGAGCTCGTCACCGAGAAGAAGGTCGCGGCCCCCGTGGCCTCGGCGTCCGACACCGGATGGGGCGAGAACCAGTACACGGGTGCGAACGCCGCCATGGCGGTCGACGGCACGTGGAACGCCGTCACCTACCTGAACAACGAATCCGGCTTCGCCGCCGGCATGGTTCCGCTGCCCGCCGGAGTCGACGGCAACCCGGGCCCGATCCTCGGCTCCGGCTACGGCATCTCCGCGAACTGCGAGAACCCCGAGGCCGCGCTGAAGGTCATGGGGTCGCTGCTGGGCGAGGACGCACAGGACTACATCGCGTCCTCCGGCCGTTCGTACCCCGCGCGCACGTCGTCGCAGCCGCTGTACTTCGAGTCGATCGACGAGCAGTACCGCGACCAGGTGCAGTCCGTCTTCGAGGCCGCGTTCGGCGACACCGTGCCGCTGTACATGACGAAGAACTGGCAGAAGCTCGACAGCTACATCCAGCCCAACCTCGTCAGCGTCTACAACGGCCAGATGACGATGGAGGAGCTGCTGTCGAACGCGCAGGCGCAGTTCGGCGAGTGATCCGGCTCCGGCCACCACAGCAGTAACAGAGAAAGAAACTGAGATGACGATCACGACGAGACGTCGAGGATCGCTCGCCAAGGTGGAGGCCCGTCAGGCGCTGGGATTCGCAAGCCCAGCCCTGATCGGCCTCGCCGTGTTCACGATCGTGCCCGTCGGGCTCTCGATCGTGATGAGCGTCTTCGACTGGCCGACCTTCGGCGAGCGAAGCTTCAACGGGGTGGACAACTACGTCAAGCTGTTCACCAGCAGTCCGGACTTCTGGCCGGCGCTGCGCAACTCGGCGGTGTACACACTGCTCTACGTCCCGTTGAGCGTCGCTCTCTCGCTCGTGCTCGCCCTCGGTCTCGGTTCACGGATCCGCGGGCGCGGCGCGCTGCGCGTGCTCTTCTTCATCCCCGTCGTGACCCCCATGGTCGCGAACGTGCTGGTGTGGAAGATGATGCTGCAGCCCCAGGGACTGTTCAACGGCCTGTCGCAGACCTGGTTCGGCATCGAGCTGCCCAACTTCCTCGCCGACCCCTCGTGGGCCATGATCATGGTCGTCGTCATGAGCGTCTGGCAAGGACTCGGCTACAACATGCTGATCTTCTCCGCGGCTCTCGAGCAGCTTCCCGAGAGCGTGCTGGAGGCCGCCAGTATCGACGGCGCCAAGGGGCTCCGGCGGGTCTGGAGCATCATCATCCCGATGATCTCGCCGTCGATCTTCTTCGCGACGATCATGACGATGATCACCTCCCTGCAGGTCTTCGTGCAGCCGCAGATGCTCACCGGCGGTGGCCCGGGCAACGCCACGAAGCCCCTCGTCATGTACATCTGGGAGCAGGGTTTCACCTTCGGCGACCTCGGCCTCGCCGCCGCCGCCGCCTGGATCCTCTTCGCGATCATCATCGCGATCACGGGTCTGCAGTTCGCCGCGCAGAAGAAGTGGGTGCACTATGAGCACTGAGACACTCGTCCGACCCGCCGGCCCCAAGGCCCGTTCCGATCGCGAGCGCGAACGCGCGCGCGGTGCGGCCACGACTCCCGGCGCACGCGTTCGGCTGATCCTGGCGCACGTCGCGATCTACGTCGCGGCGCTGATCTTCATCTCGCCACTGATCTACGCCTTCTTCTCGGCCCTCAAGCCGAACTCCGAGATGTTCTCGATGCCGCCGACGCTCGTCGGGTCAGAGCTGCGCTGGAGCAACTTCGTCGACGTATTCGCCTACGGCCCGTTCCTGACGTACATCATGAACTCCTTCATCGTCGCGATCCTCGGCACGCTCGTCGTGCTGATCGTGTCGACCACGGCCGGATACGCGTTCGGCCGGCTGCGCTGGAAGGGCCGCGACGCCGTCTTCGTGCTCTTCCTCGCGACTCTCATGGTGCCGGCCGAGGTGCTCGTCATCCCGATGTTCCAGGTGATGCAGTGGTTCGACTGGGTCGACACCTACCAGGCGCTGGTCCTGCCGTTCGCGTTCGGGGCGTTCGGCACCTTCCTGATGCGGCAGTTCTTCCGCGGCATCCCGTACGAGCTCGAGGAGGCCGCGCGCGTCGACGGCGCAGGCCCGGTGCGCTCGTTCCTCCAGATCATCCTGCCCCTGTCGAAGTCCGCGGTCGCCGTGCTGGCCGTGTTCACCTTCCTGTCGTTCTGGAACAGCTACCTGTGGCCGCTCATCGTGACGGTCGACTACAACGCGCACGGTACGCTCCCCGTCGGGCTCGCGAGCTTCGCGGGACTCACCGGCACGCGCTGGGACCTCCAGATGGCAGCGGCGATCATCTCGATGATCCCGACGACCCTGCTCGTGATCGTGCTGCAGAAGCACCTGGTCAAGGGCATCGCGATGGCAGGACTGGGCGGGCGCTGAGCATGATCGGTCAGGAACACGGGACCACCATGTCCATCGAGCACCACTCGCCACCCGGCGCAGGGCTGATCGGGATCGACATCGGCGGCACCAAGATCGCCGCCCTGCTCGTCAGCGGTGACGGGGCGGTGCTCGCCAGAGGAAGCGTTCCGGCGCCGGCCGCTCTCGGAGGCGCGGCGATGGCCGATGCAGCCGCCGGTCTCGCTCGCACTCTCGCCATCGAGGCCGATGTGCCGCTCGCCGCTGCAGGAGTGGGTGCCGCCGGCGTCATCGATCACGAGACCGGCACCATCCGCGCCGCCTCCGCGACATTCGTCGGATGGGCGGGCTTCCCGCTGGCCGACGAGCTGGAGGCGCGACTCGGAGTCCCCGTTCGCGTGGAGAACGATGTGAACGCCTTCCTCCTGGGCGAGGCCGCGGCCGTGGGGCGGACCGAACGGGATGTGCTCGGCGTCATGCTCGGCACCGGCGTCGGCGGCGCGCTCCTCATCGATGGGGAGCTCCACCACGGACCACACGGCGCTGCAGGGGAGATCGGGCACACGCCGGGCTACAGCCAGCTGGTGTGCACGTGCGGTCAGGTCGGACACCTCGAGACGCTGGCGTCCGGAACCTCGATCGCGCTGCGCTATCAGGAGCGCACGGCCGGCCCCGCACTCGACGCCAGAGACGTCGCGGATCGAGCGCGCGATGGCGACGCGGACGCGATCGCTGTGTTCCATGCCGCCGGTCGCGCGGTCGCACTCGCGTGCGCCAGCGCCGCGACGATCCTCGACCTGCCCTGTGCGATCGTCGGGGGAGGGGTGGCCGCCGCCTGGGACCTCCTCGAGCCCGCGATCGCGCGAACGCTGCGCACGGACTCGCCGGTCTCGGGTATCCCTCTGCGCATCATCCCCGCCGTCCTCGGTTCCGACGCCGTCGCGCTCGGCGCCATCGAGACCGCCCGTCGTGCCCTCGTGCCGGCGGCCCCGCACTGAGATCGACTCGCACCGACAAGGAGCACATCACGTGACCGCACGTCCCGAAGCCCACGAGATCTGGATGGGGCCCCTTCCGCCTGTCGAGACCGGCGGACTGCCGAGGCCACGGATCGGCATCGGCGGGATCTCGATCGAATCGAGCACCTTCTCGCCCCACATCTCGGGAGACGAGGCCTTCACCGTCCGGTCCGGGGAGACCCTGCGGTCGTACTACCCGTTCCTCGACGACGGGCGCGAGCTCGCCTCCGCGGCGGAGTGGGTGCCTCTCACGCACGGCCGCTCTCTGCCCGGCGGGGCCGTGGCGGCGGAGACCTACCGCCGGATGAAGGATGCGATCGTCACCGGCATCCGGGAACAGGGCCCGTTCGACGGCTTCTTCTTCGACATCCACGGCGCGATGAGCGTCGTCGGCATGGACGATGCCGAGGGCGACCTCGCTCTCGCGGTGCGCGCGGCGCTCGGCCCCGACACGCTCGTGTCGACGTCGATGGACCTGCACGGCAACGTCTCGGAGGTCTTGCGTGACGCCGTCGATCTCCTGACCTGCTATCGGATGGCGCCGCACGAGGACTGGATGAACACCAAGGAGCGCGCGGTGTGGAACCTGCTCGCCCGGCTGCGGGGACCTCACGGCGCAGACCCCCTGCGCCGTCGTCCGTACTCGGCGTGGGTGCCGGTCCCGGTGCTGCTCCCCGGAGAGAAGACGAGTACCCGGTTGGAGCCCGCGCGCAGCATCTACGCGCAGCTCCCCGAGATCGAGGCGCTCCCGGGTGTCGTCGACGCGTCGGTGTGGATCGGCTACGCGTGGGCGGATGAGCGGCGCTGCCAGGCGTACGTCGTGGTCACTGGTGACGATGAGGACCTGATCGCCCGCGAGGCCGAGCGGGTCGCCCGGATGTTCTGGGACGCGCGCGAGGACTTCGTCTTCGTGGCCGAGACCGGCACGCTCGACGAGGCGCTGGAGAGGGCGCTCGTGCCTGGCGCGGCGCACCCGTACCTGATCTCCGATTCGGGAGACAACCCGACCGCGGGTGGGGCGGGCGATGTGACCTGGACGCTGGCGCACCTCCTCGAGCGCGCCGAGCTCACCGACGGCAGCCGCACCACTCTGGTCGCCTCGATCTTCGACCGGGACGCCGTCGCTCGGGCGGTCGACGCCGGTGTCGGCGCCACGGTCACGCTCGACGCGGGCGCCCGGATCGATGCCGGACCCCACGGCCCCGTGGCGATCACCGGCAGCGTGTTCTCGATCACGGAGGGCGACCCGGACGCGGGCACTCAGGTCGTGATCGCCGTGGGAGGCCTGCACGCCATCATCACGGAGCGCCGCAAGCCGTTCCACCATCTGTCGGACTTCCGGATGCTGGGCCTCGAGCCCACGACCGCCGACATCGTCGTGGTGAAGATCGGCTACCTCGAGCCCGAGCTGTACGAGCTCGCGCAGGGGTGGACTCTCGCTCTCACGCCCGGTGGCGTGGACCAGGACCTCCTGCGTCTCGGCCACGACCGTCTGCAGCCCGGCGTCTACCCGTTCGACCCGGACGGGACCCCCGACCTGACGGCTGTGGTCGTCCGCCGCGATTCCTCCGAGGAGCAGAACGCATGATGAACTTCGAGAAGCGCACCGGCCCGGACTTCGGGGCCGACGCTCCCGTGTATCCGACGCAGGGTGTGCCCGACTGGTACCGCGACGCCAAGCTCGGCTTCTTCGTCCACTGGGGCCTCTACTCGGTGCCGGCATGGGCCGTGCAGCACGGCGAGGGCGTGAACATCCCGACGGAGGACGCCTATGCCTGGCACCAGTACGCCGAGTGGTACGGCAACACGGTCCGGATCGCGGGCAGCCCGACGTGGGAGCGGCACCAGCAGCTGTTCGGGCCGGGCACGTCCTACGAGGACCTGGCCGACCGGTGGGACGCCTCGGTGTTCGACGCGGATGCCTTCGTCGGTGAGCTCGTCGGCGCAGGCGCGAAGTACATCGTGCCGACGACCAAGCACCACGAGGGCTTCTGCCTGTGGGACACCGCGACGACCGGATTCAACGCGGCCGCACGCGGTCCGCGCCGCGACCTGATCGCCGAGTTCCACGCCGCCACGCGGCGCGCCGGCGCGAAGTTCGGTGTCTACTACTCGGGCGCCCTCGACTGGCATGTGAGCGACTTCCCGGCCATCGAGTCCGACACCGACCTCTTCCGATTCCGTCGCAACGATGCCCACTTCGCGCGCTACTCGGCTGCGCAACTCGACGAGCTCGTGTCGCGGTTCTCCCCGGACCTGCTCTGGAACGACATCGACTGGCCGGACGGCGGCAAGGGGCAGGACGAGTACGCGGTCGCCGCCCTCCTGGGGCGGTACTTCGACGCCGTGCCGGAAGGAGTGGTCAACGACCGCTGGGGTGTGCCGTACCACGGCTTCCTCACGCGCGAGTACACGGACATCCCCGAGATCATCCCCGAGCCGTGGGAGTCGACCCGCGGCCTCGGGTACTCGTTCGGGTTCAACCAGGCCGAGGACGAGCGGCACTCGCTCTCCGGCGCTGAGCTGATCAGGCTGCTCGTCGACGTCGTGGCGAAGAACGGCAACCTGCTGATCAACGTCGGCCCCGCCGCGGACGGCTCGATCCCGGAGCTGCAGCGTCGTGCGATGCGCGAGCTGGGCGTGTGGCTCGAGGCGAACGGCGACGCGATCTACGGCACGCGGCCGTGGATCCGGATGGGGGAGCGTACCGGCGCCCCGCGGCGCTACACGACTACGGGATCGACCGTGCATGTGCACGCGCTCGACCCGAGCACGGGTGAGGTCGAGCTGCCCGACGAGCTCCGGGCATCAGACCTGCGCTGGGCTGACGGCAGCGTCGTCGAGCGGTCTGCCGATGACAGGGCGATCGCGGTGATCCCCGCCGGTCTGCGCAGCGAGCCGGTCGCGGTCCTGTCCGCAGGCTGAGACGGATCGGATCGCGTGGGCGAGGGCCTTCCCGAAGTCGGGAGGGCCCTCGCCGTGTCGTGGTGATCAGGGGCGACTGAGCTCCTCGAGCACTTCGATCACGTGGCGGTACGGCCGGCCGGTGGCGCGCGTCATGCCGATCTCGCAGGTGCGGTTCGCCGAGACGAACGCGTCGAATCCGCCGCGCGCGCTCTCGGCGTCGGCGATCTCGGCGGACTCCTGGGCGGTCGCGCTGGCGGTCAACTCCGGATGCAGCATCCCGCGGTCGCCGGCGAAGGCGCAGCATCCCCAGCCTTCCGGGATGAAGACGTCCTCGGCGACGGCTTCGGCGATCGCCGTCAGCGCTCCGGTCGCTCCGAGAGCGGTCGTGGAGCAGGTCGGATGCACGGCGACCGTGGGGAGCTTCGCCGACACGCTCAACCGCGGCAGCACCTCGCGGGCGACGTAGGTCGTGGCGTCTTCGATCCGCAGCCCTTCGTAGCGGGGATTCTTCGCCACGGACTGCGCGAGCATCACATCGAGCCCCTCGGTGCAGGAGGCGGCGTCGCAGACGACGGGGAGCTCCCCGTGGCGGCTCGCCTCCCAGAGCGAGTCCAGCACCCGGTCCGACATGAGCGCGTAGCCGTCGAGATGTCCCTTCGACTTCCAAGGGGTGCCGCAGCACAGCCCGCCGTTCTCTTCGGGGATCACGACCGGGATGCCCGCACGGTCGAGCAACGCGCGCAACGCATCCCGAGACCCCTGACCCTCGCCTTCTGCCCCGAACATCGTGCCGATGCAGGCTCCGAAGAAGACGGCCTTCGCGTCGCCCGGCGACTCGGGGCGGGGCGGTTTCGAGCCACCGTGGGGGAGACCGCCGTCGTAGAGCGGCACGGTGTCGGCGCCCAGGACGGCACGGCCGAGGTGCGTCACGCCGCGCACGAGCGGCGCAGGGAGGGCGTCGGCGACGGTGAGCGCGACCCCTCCGGCGCGGGTGACGATGCCCCAGTGCTTGGCCGCGGTGCCCCAGACGGCTCCCTCGACCGCATTCGACTGCTCGGCCCGAAGGCGCCGCACGAGATCGCCGGTGTTGATGTCGACCGGACACGCCACGCCGCACATGCCGTCGACCGCGCAGGTCTGCACGCCGTCGTAGTCGTAGTCCTTCTGCAGGTCGTGCAGCAGCTCGGTGTCGCCCTGCTCCTCCGCCCAGGCCATGTCACGGCGGATCACGATGCGCTGGCGAGGGGTGAGCGTGATGCTCTTGCTCGGACAGGTGGGCTCGCAATAGCCGCACTCGACGCAGCGGTCGACCTCCTTCTCCACCGTCGGCACCCGCTTGAGGTCGTGCAGATACGAGTCGGGGTCGTCGGAGAGGACCACCCCGGGATTCAGGATGCCGTCTGGATCGAGGAGGCTCTTGATCTCCCACATCATGTCGGTGAGCTCGTCCCCGTACTGGCGACGCACGAACGGCGCCATGATGCGCCCCGTGCCGTGCTCCGCCTTCAGGGAGCCCTGCTGCGAGAGCACCAGGTCGACGAGGTCATCCGTGAATCGCCGGTAGCGCGCGACGCTGGTGGCGTCGTCGAAACGTTCGTTCAGCAGGAAGTGCACGTTTCCGTCCTTGGCGTGTCCGAAGATGACCGAGCCCTCGTAGCCGTGTTCCGCGAACAGCTCGATGAGTCGTTCGCAGGTGTGGAGCAGGCGCGGAACGGGCACCACGATGTCCTCGAGCAAGGCGGTGGTGCCGGAGGGCCGGGCGCCGGCCACGGCGGTGTAGAGCCCCTTGCGCACGTGCCACAGGGCAGCGCGTTCCGCAGCGTCGGTGGTGAGCCGCGGGGCCACCGCGAGCGGCAGCGCCTCGAAGTGCGCCTGGGCCGCGGAGCTCGCTGCGGCGAGGCTCTCCGCGTCGGCGGCGTGCACCTCCACGAGCAGCGCGGCGTGACCTCGGACGTCGATCTCGGCGATGGCCGCCGGAACGTCGCTCAGCCCCTGCGCGACACGCAGGGAGGCGGCATCCAGCAGCTCGATCGTGGCGAGTCCGAGCCGGGTCAGATCGGGGAGTGCGGTCATCGCGGACGAGAGGGTCTCGAACACGAGGAGCCCGGTGGCGATCGACGGCCGCACCTCGATCGTGCGGAAGCGCGCCTCGGCCACGAACGCGAGGGTGCCCTCCGAGCCGATGATGAGGTGCTCGAGGATGCGCACCGGATCCTCGAAGTCGAGCAGGGCGTTGAGGCCGTACCCCATGGTGTTCTTCATCGAGAACTGCTGACGGAGGAATGAGACGTGCTCCGGCGAGTCCAGCAGCCGCGCGCGCAGGGAGAGCAGGCCGTCGACGATCTCGGGCTCGGCCTCGCGCAGCACCTCGTCGGCGTCGGAGCGGCCGGTGTCGAGGATCGTGCCGCTGGGCAGCACGATCGTCATGGATTCGATGGTCTGATACGAGTTCTCCACGATCCCGCAGGCCATGCCGCTGGAGTTGTTGGCGACGACGCCGCCGATCGTGCAGGCGATCTCGCTGGCCGGATCGGGACCGAGCTTGCGGCGGTATCGGGCGAGTCGGGTGTTGACCTGGCGGACGGTCGCTCCGGGCCCCACTCGGACGGCACCTCCGTCCTCCTCCACGCGGATGTCGCGGAAGTTGCTGCGCGTGTCGACGAGGATGTCGCCGCTCACACCCTGTCCGGACAGGCTCGTGCCTCCGGAGCGGAAGGTGAGCGTGCGACCGGCAGCGCGGACGGCGCCGAACGCGCGTGCGACGCCCTCGGCATCCGCGGGGGAGAGCACGGCGTCCGGGATCAGCAGGTAGTGGGAGGCATCGTGCGCACGGGCGAAGCGGTCGATGGAGCGGGAATGCACCTGCGTCGTCGACCCCAGCAGTGCGGGGTCCAGCGGTTCGGCGAGTGTGGTCGGCACGGTGCTCCTCTGCTCCGTCGAAAGATTGTCAGACAAGTGTACCGACTCGATGGTGCTTCGATAGGCTGATCGCATGACCGTGACCTCGGAGGCCCCGCTCGGGATCGTCGGCGTGGTGGATGCCGTGACCGCCCAGCTGCGTGGACGCATCCTCAGCGGGGAGATCCGATCCGGCGCCCCCCTCACCGAAGCGGCTGTCTCGCAGACCTTCGGCGTGGCACGGCCGAGCGCGAAGGCGGCGATCGAGCAGCTCGTCGCCGCAGGCCTCCTGGTGCGGACCGCTCACCGGAGCGCCCGTGTCGTCGGCATCGATCCCGGCACCGTTCGCGACGTCTACCGAACGCGAGCGCGACTGGAGAGCGCGGCTCTCCGCGACCTCGCGGCCGACAGGACCGTGCCGCAGGCTGCACTCGATGCCAACGCCGAGATCCTCGCGATGCCCCCGGGCCCGGACCCTGCGACGGTCGACCCGGACCTGCGGTTCCACACCGCGCTCATCGACGCGCTCGAGAGCGATCGCACGGGCCGCATGTATCGGAGCCTCCTCGACGAGGTGCGGCTGTGCATGGCCCAGGTGCAGGGGCGGCGGCTGCTCGATGCGGCGGCGATCGCCGCGCAGCACGCGGATATCCTCGACGCGGTCGCGTCAGGCGACGGGCAGCGTGCAGCTGCTCTTCTCGACGCTCACCTCTCGTCGGCCGAGGAGAGGCTCGTGGAGGCGCTCGGCGCGGATTGACGCCGAGCCGTTCGTCACTCGGCCGGTGCTTCCTCGACCTCGATCGGGGCCTCGGCAGGGTCGGCCCACTCCGGTGCCGGAAGCACGGTGTCGACCTGTCCGGCCTGGATGGCCCGAAGAGCGTCGGCGATCTCCTCGTCGTTCTCGGGTACGGGCAGGTCGCAGGCGCGCAGCTCCGACGCGAACTGGAGAGTGAGTCGGTTCTTGCCGGCCTCCACCGCCTCCGCCGTCGTGCCGGTGCGGATCTCGCTCCCGGTCTGGATCGCCGGGACCTCGTCGCACACGTGGTACACCTTGCCGCCGTCGACCCAGACGACCTCGTCCTTGCCGAGGAGCTGGATCACCGCGGACTGATCGGCGGTGTACTGCTCGACGGACGGCGGGTTGAAGTCGACGCCGACGAAGACGGCGAGAGCCGCGAGCAGGACGCCGACGATGCCGGCCGTCGTCTTCTGCCCCTTGTCCATGTCCTTGTTCAGGAAGATAAGGATGACGAGCGGGAGGAATGCGACGATCGCGATGATCGCTCCGAGCTGGTTCTGCACGAAGAACCGCACCTTGTCGGATCTGCGAGCAGGGTCGAGGCGGTTCGCCTTCTTCCAGAGCACCGATCCGGTGATCGAGAGGGCGGCGATCACGACGAGCAGCACGAGAAGGGCGATGAATGCCCACTGCGGGAACTGCGCGGTGACGCCGTGCTCCTCCAGGAGGCCGGTGTCGGGATCGCGCACGAGGGTGCCGTCCTCGCCGACGAACACGCGCTGGCGCAGGAGCCAGAAGATGCCGACGGCCTCGCCGACGATAGCGAGCGCCCAGAGGGTTCCTGCGATCCAGCGGAAGCGCGTGGCCTTGGTCTTGGCCTCAGGCGTCGGCACCCAGCCGACGGGGGGCTCCGCGTTGATGCCGCCCTTCGCGGACGGTTTGACGTCGGCGTTCGTCTTGTCGCTGTCGGCCACGGTGCTCCCTTTCCCCTCCGATGCCCGCCGTTCCGGCTCAAGGCAACCCCGAGCCTAGTGGACGGGGTGTCCTACGCTGGGGGCATGACCTCCGATTCCGACGACTCCCTGAGCTGGGACGGCGACGAGCCCGAGACAGCGAGGGAACGCGCTCTCCCCGAAGGCTGGAATGCCGTGGGCAAGGGCAGCGACGACGTGGGGACGATAGAGGAGGACGGCACCGTCACTCCCGCACACCCGGAGCAGCCGGTGGGCCTGAGCACGCCGATGCTGCTTCTGATCGGCGTGGTCGGCGGCGTCTACCTCCTCTACACGATCGGGTGGATCGTCGGTGGGCTGCGTCTCAAGCCGCTGGCATCGTTCCTCGTGTCCGACGTGATGTTCCTGCCCTGGTTCGTGCTGGCGATCGCGGCACCCGCCCTGTGGTTCCTCGCGAGCTGGGTGCTCACGCGGGGGAGGGCGGCGTGGATCCGCGTCGCCGTCCTGCTCGCCGGCATGGTCCTGCTCGTTCCCTGGCCCTTCGTCACCGTGGGGGTGATCGGATCATGACCGTGTCGCAGAATGCTCAGCCGGTATCTGCCGGCTCTCCGCGCTGGATCGTCGGACTCGTCATCGGACTCGCAGGACTCTTCTACGCCTACGCGGTCTGGAACGCCGTCGCGCATCTGATCACGATGGCGCAGACCGGCCTGACCGGCGGAGGCTGGGCGACGCTGCTGTTCGGCGTGGTCTTCCCCGCCATCGTCTTCGCGTTCGCCTTCGCGATCGGCCGGCGCCGCAGGGTGGGCGAACTCGCCCTCGTCTTCCTCGCCGGCCTCGGCATCGTCGCGGTGTTCTGGATGAGTCTGATCGCACTGAGTCTGACGCTGCCCAGCGCCTGACGCGGTCCCGCTCGGCGTCACACGGCACGGAGCGCTGCGGGCGCTCGGGTAGAGTTGTCGCGATCGCGCCCCCATGGTGTGCGGCGCATCGGCCCCTCCCGCCTGCCGCGCTGCCCCGAAGGATCCACTGTGCCGAAGCCCGTCGTGCTCATCGCCGAAGTACTCTCTCCCGCCACGATCGAGGCCCTGGGCCCCGACTTCGACGTCCGTGACGTCGACGGCACCGATCGCGAGGCGCTCTTCGCGGCTCTTTCGGACGCGGACGCCGTCCTGGTCCGTTCGGCGACCCGCATCGACGAGGAGGCGCTGACCCACGCGCCGAAGCTGAAGGTCGTGGCCCGCGCGGGAGTCGGGCTCGACAACGTCGACATCAAGGCGGCCACGGCTGCCGGTGTCATGGTCGTGAACGCGCCGACCTCGAACATCGTCTCGGCCGCCGAGCTCACGGTCGGGCACATCCTGAGCCTCGCCCGTCGCATCCCGGCCGCGCACGCGTCGCTCTCCGCCGGTGCGTGGAAGCGCAGCTCCTTCACCGGCGCCGAACTCTTCGAGAAGACCGTCGGCATCATCGGCCTCGGGCGCATCGGCGCCCTCGTCGCGGCACGCCTCGCGGCGTTCGACATGCGTGTCGTCGCGTACGACCCCTACGTCACGTCGGCGCGTGCGCAGCAGCTCGGCGTGCAGCTCCTCTCTCTCGACGAACTCGTCGCCGAGTCCGACTTCCTCACGATCCACATGCCGAAGACGCCCGAGACGACGGGCATGATCGGCGCCGAGCAGTTCAAGGCCATGAAGCCGACCGCCTTCGTGGTGAACGTCGCCCGCGGCGGGCTGATCGACGAAGAGGCTTTGCACGCGGCCCTCGTCGCCGGGGAGATCGCAGGTGCCGGCCTCGACGTCTTCACGTCCGAGCCCCCCGCGGAAGGCGGCACCGCGCGGCCGCTCCTCGAGCTCCCGAACGTCGTCGTCACGCCGCACCTCGGCGCGAGCACCGAGGAGGCGCAGGAGAAGGCCGGCGTCTCCGTCGCCCGCTCCGTGCGTTTGGCGCTCGGCGGAGACCTGGTTCCGGATGCCGTGAACGTCGCCGGCGGCGTGATCGACCCGTACGTGCGTCCCGGCATCTCGCTGGTCGAGAAGCTCGGTCAGATCTTCGCCTCGCTGGCCACATCGCCGCTCACGAGCCTCGACGTCGAGGTGCACGGCGAGCTCAACGACTACGACGTGAGCGTGCTCAAGCTCGCCGCGCTCAAGGGCGTCTTCACGAACATCGTCAGCGAGACCGTCTCGTACGTCAACGCGCCGCTCCTCGCCGACCAGCGCGGCATCGCGGTGCGCCTGCTCAAGGACGACGTGAGCGATGAGTACCGCAACGTCATCACGCTCACGGGTGCGCTGTCCGACGGCTCGCAGCTGTCGGTGTCCGGCACCCTGACCGGTCCGAAGCAGGCCGAGAAGCTGATCGGCATCAACGACCACGCGCTCGAGCTGCCGATCGAGAAGCACCACGTCGTGATGCTGTACACCGACCGCCCCGGGATCGTGGCCGTGTACGGCCAGAAGTTCGGCGAGGCCGGCATCAACATCGCAGGCATGCAGATCGCGCGGCAGGCGGCCGGGGCTCAGGCGCTCAGTGTGCTGACGCTGGATTCGCCCGTCTCCGACGAGCTGCTCGACGACGTGCGCGACGCGATCGACGCCGACCTGTTCCGTCAGATCGAGATCACCGAGGTCTGATCGGCAGCGACACGAGAGAGGGCGGGAGCGCGATGCTCCCGCCCTCTTCGTCTTCGTCTTCGTCTGCGTGTGCGACTCAGGCGGTGACCCTCAGGACCAGGGCGATCAGCGCTTCGAGCTCGTCGCTGCGCGGGACCAGTCGTTCCGGACCATGGACATCGAGTGAGTTGTTGAAGTAGAGACCGTCGCTGACGAGCATCACGAGGTCGAGGCTCGCCGTGTCGCGCACGTGGGGTCGGATCGTGTCCGCCCAGCGACGTCGGGTGTCTCGGAGCATGTCGGCCGCGGGGACCGACCCGCCCTGGGCGAGCCGCGTAGCGGCGATCAGCACCCGGTCGAGGGCGTCGTCCTCCATCACCGAGGTTCGCACGTAGTACGCGACCGGTCCCTCTTCCGCCGTCGTCATCCGCTCGAGGTCCAGCGTCGTGAGGTGGTCCAGGCGCTCGACCAGCCCCGCTTCGAGCTCCTCCTTCGATCCGAAGTGGTAGAGCAGGCCACCCTTCGACACCCCTGCGGCTTTGGCGGTCGCATCGAGCGTCGCGGCCCGCTCGCCGTCTTCGATGAGGATCGATTCGAAGGCGTCGAGCACCTTCTCGCGGGCGAGGGGAGGTCGGGGCATCGTGGATCCTCTGCACAGGTACGGGGCGGGACATCTGTTACTATACCATCCGGACGGTTCACTAACCGTGCCATCAGGATTCTGAGAGGTGTGCTTCATGACCCGTACTGCGTCGATCCCGACGACAGACACGGATGCTCCCCGCGTCGGGGCCCGCGGCTGGGCGGCGCTCGTCGTCCTCATGCTGCCGGTGCTGCTGGTGTCGGTGGACAACACGGTGCTGAGCTTCGCGCTCCCTGAGATCTCCATCGCGCTCGCGCCCACAGGGGCCGAGCAGCTGTGGATCATCGACGTGTATCCTCTCGTGCTCGCCGGACTCCTCGTCACGATGGGCACGCTGGGCGACCGGTTCGGCCGCCGCAAGATGCTGCTGATCGGCGCGACGGGCTTCGCCGCCGTGTCGGCCCTGGCCGCATTCGCGCCCACTGCCGGGCTGCTCATCGCCGCCCGCGCGCTCCTCGGCTTCTTCGGCGCCATGCTGATGCCGTCGACCCTCTCGCTCCTGCGCTCGATCTTCCAGAACCGCGACCAGCGCCGGATGGCCATCGCCGTCTGGGCATCGGCGTTCTCCGCCGGCTCCGCGCTCGGTCCGATCGTGGGAGGCTTCCTCCTCGAGCACTTCGCGTGGGGATCCGTCTTCCTCATCGCGGTCCCCGTCCTGATCCCGCTGCTCGTCGCCGCCCCGCTGCTGGTTCCCGAGAGCCGTGACCCGAACCCGGGGCGGATCGATCTGATCAGCATCGCGTTGTCGATGGCCACCATGATCCCCGTGGTCTACGCGATCAAGTCGCTGGCCGTGGACGGCCCCAGCCTGGTCGCCGGCGCGTGGGCGCTGCTCGGCTTCGGAATGGGCTACCTGTTCGTCCGTCGCCAGCTGCGGTCCCGCACGCCGATGCTGGACATGGCCCTGTTCAAGCGAGGCTCGTTCTCGGGAGCGATCCTGGTGAACCTGCTCAGCGTCGTGGCGCTCGTCGGCTTCCTGTACTTCGTGTCGCAGCATCTTCAGCTCGTGCTCGGACTCTCGCCGATGATGGCAGGACTCGCACTCGTGCCCGGCATGCTCGCGATGATCGTCGCGGGCCTGTCGGTCGTGCCGGTTTCGCGCCGGGTTCCGCCGCACATCGTGATCCCGGTCGGACTCGCGTTCTCGGTGGCCGGATACCTGATCGTGGCCTTCACGACACACGAGCACGGCGTCCTGCCGCTCGTGGTGGCGTTCGTGGTGCTCGGCATCGGCATCGGAGCAGCGGAGACGATCTCCAACGAACTGATCCTCTCGAGCGCTCCCGCCGCGAAGGCGGGGGCTGCGAGCGCCGTGTCCGAAACCGCCTACGAACTCGGAGCCGTGCTCGGCACCGCAGTGCTCGGTGGCATCATCACCGCGTTCTATCGTGGTGCGCTCGTGCTTCCGGAGGGCCTGCCCGCCGATGTCGCGCATGCCGCGGGGGAGACCCTCGCCGGTGCGTACACCGCCGCCCAGCAGCTTCCGGGCCAGCTCGGGACGGCCCTGTGGGATGCGGCGACCGCCGCGTTCGGCTCCGGCGTCATGGTGACCTCGCTGATCGGTGCAGGACTCGTCGTCGCCGCAGGCGTCATCGCCGCTGTCACACTGCGCAAAGCCCCCTCGCACTGACCAGTACGCTGGGAGGACCGGCCCGCGCGACTGTCGTCGGGCCTGGGCCGGTCCATCCCCGTGCAGTGCGCAAGGAGTGTCATGTCGCGTGTCGTGAAGCTGGCCGTCATCCCCGGAGACGGCATCGGTCCCGAGGTCATCGCCGAAGCGGAGAAGGTGCTCGACGCGGTCACCGCTCAGAGCGACGTCGAGTTCGACAAGACCCGCTTCTCTCTCGGCGCCGGCCGCTTCCTGGAGACCGGCGACACCCTCACGGATGAGGACCTCGCCGCGATCGCCGCCCAGGACGCGATCCTGCTGGGCGCTGTCGGCGGCACACCGGGAGATGTACGCCTCAAGGACGCGAACATCGAGCGCGGGCTGCTGCTCAAACTGCGTTTCACACTCGATCACTACGTGAATCTGCGCCCGTCCAAGCTGTTCGCCGGCGCCCCCGGGCCGTTGGCCGCTCCGGGTGAAGTCGACTTCGTCGTGGTCCGCGAGGGCACCGAGGGACCGTATGTCGGCAACGGCGGCACGATCCGCAAGGGCACCGCGCAGGAGATCGCGAACGAGACGTCGGTGAACACCGCCTTCGGCGTCGAGCGCGTCGTGCGCTATGCCTTCGAACTCGCCGGACGTCGTCGTAAGAAGCTCACGCTCGTGCACAAGACCAACGTGCTCGTGCACGCCGGCGCCATCTGGCAGCGGGTCGTGAACGAGGTCTCCGCGGAGCACCCCGAGGTCGCGGTCGACTACCTGCACGTCGATGCGGCCACCATCTTCCTGGTCACCGACCCCTCGCGCTTCGACGTCATCGTCACCGACAACCTCTTCGGCGACATCCTCACCGATCTCGCAGGCGCGGTCACCGGTGGCATCGGTCTCGCGGCTTCAGGGAACATCAACCCCGACGGGGCATTCCCCTCGATGTTCGAGCCGGTGCACGGCTCGGCACCCGACATCGCCGGACAGCAGAAGGCCGATCCGACCGCGGCGATCCTGTCGATCGCGCTGCTTCTCGACCACCTCGGCCTCACGACCGAATCCGCGCGGGTCAGCGCAGCGGTCGAGGCCGATATCGCCGATCGCAGCGCCGCGCGGACCACGGCGGAGATCGGCTCCGCGATCACTGCACGCCTCTGACTGCAGGCGTAGGCTGAACGGGCGCGATGATGCGCCCACCCACGAGGAATGGATGATGAGATGACGACCATCGATGCAGAGGCGACCGTGGCTCCACTGGAGTTCCTCGTCATGAAGAACCTGAACGCCGTTTCGCCCGACCGTCTCGCCGAGGCGCTGGAGAATCCGGGATTCGGCGTGGTCTTCACCGACCACATGGTCGACATCTGCTGGTCCGCAAAGGGCGGCTGGCACCGTCCGCGTGTGCAGCCGTACGGTCCGATCCCGCTCGACCCGGCGGCATCCGTCCTGCACTATGCGCAGGAGATCTTCGAGGGGATCAAGGCCTACCGTCACGCCGACGGCTCCATCCACACCTTCCGGCCCGACCGCAACGCCGCGCGCCTGCAGGCCAGCGCCCGCCGTCTCGCGCTGCCTGAACTGCCGACCGAGTACTTCATCCAGTCGCTGCGCGAGCTCATCGCGGTCGACGGTCGCTGGGTGCCGTCCGGCGCCGACCAGAGCCTGTACCTGCGACCCTTCATGTTCGCCAAGGAGGCGTTCCTCGGCGTGCGCGCCGCGCAGAAGGTCGCCTACTACGTGATCGCCAGCCCCGCGGGCGCCTACTTCTCCGGCGGCGTGAAGCCGGTGCGGATCTGGCTCTCCGAGGAGTACGCGCGCGCAGGCAAGGGCGGCACGGGCAAGGCGAAGACCGGCGGCAACTACGCATCGAGCCTGCTCGCTCAGAGCGAGGCCAGCGCAAAGGGCTGCGATCAGGTCGTGTTCCTGAACGAGCAGCGCAACGTCGAGGAGCTCGGCGGCATGAACGTCGTCTTCGTGTTCAAGGACGGCCGCGTCGTCACACCGGAGTCGGACAGCATCCTCGAGGGGATCACGCGAGACTCGCTCCTCCAGCTCGCCGAGGACCGCGGGTACACGGTCGAGAAGCGTCCGATCTCGATCGACGAGTGGCGCGACGGCGTGGCCTCCGGCGACATCGTCGAGGTGTTCGCCTGCGGCACCGCGGCTGTGGTCACCCCGATCGGCGCGCTGGTCGGCGACGGCTTCGATGAGCCGCAGCCCCTGGGTGAACTGGCCCTCTCGCTGCGCGAAGAGCTGACGGACATCCAGTACGGTCGCCGCGACGACAAGCACGGCTGGCTCCTGCGCCTCGACGCCTGACAGCAGGCCTGCTCGGTAGGCTGGATCCCATGAAGATCGCCCGGTTCAGCCACGACGAAGCCATCATGTTCGGGATCATCGACGAGCGCGAGCTCGTGGTCCTCGCCGGAGACCCGATGTTCACCGGGTACGAGACCACGGGCGCGCGCGTTCCCCTCGCGGACGCGGCGCTGCTCGCTCCGGTCATCCCGCGGTCCAAGGTCGTCTGCGTCGGCAAGAACTACCACGATCACGCAGCAGAGATGGGGGGAGTGGCTCCGGAGGAGCCGCTGCTGTTCCTCAAGCCCAACACCTCGGTGATCGGGCCCGACGACACGATCGTGCGTCCGACGCTGTCCGAGCGGACCGAGTACGAAGGCGAGCTCGTCGTCGTGATCGGGAAGATCGCGAAGAACGTGAAAGCGGAGAACGCGCTCGATTACGTACTCGGGTACACGATCGGGAACGACGTCACCGCGCGTGACCTCCAGCGCAAGGACGGACAGTGGTCGCGGGCGAAGGGCTTCGACACTTTCTGCCCGCTCGGCCCGGTGATCGAGACCGACTTCGACCCCGCAGACGCCACGATCGAGACCCGCGTCAACGGCGAGGTCCGCCAGCATGCTCCGCTCACCGACATGATCCACTCGGTGCCGGCGATCATCGAGTACGCCTCGGCGGTGTTCACCCTCCTCCCCGGCGATGTCATCATGACGGGCACCCCGGCAGGCGTCGGCACGTTCGTGGCCGGAGACGTGGTGGAGGTCGAGATCTCGGGGCTGGGCATCCTGCGCAACACCGTGCGCGACGCCGTACCCTCGTCATGACCGCCGTCGCCCTCACGGCGGCACAGCAGACGGCCGTCCAGCGGCGCACCGTGCTGGTGCTGTCGCTCGGGCAGGTGCTGGGCGGCATCGCCTTCGGTGCGACGGTCTCGCTCGGAGCGCTCCTGGCGGCCGACATCTCGGGAAGCGACGCGCTGTCCGGACTCGCGACGGCATCCGTCACGCTGGGCGCGGCCGTGTGTGCGATCCCGCTCGCCCGACTGGCCGCCCGTGTCGGTCGCCGTCGTGCTCTCACCCTGGGGAACCTGTTCGCGCTCGTCGGCATCGCCGTCGTCATCCTCGCCGCGTCGCTTCGCGTCTTCCCGCTGCTGCTCGCCGGGATCCTGATGATCGGCGCGGGCAACGCCGGAAACCTCCAGTCGCGCTTCGCCGCCACAGATCTGGCCGCTCCTCGACATCGGGGTCGTGACCTCTCGATCGTCGTCTGGTCCACGACCATCGGAGGTGTCGCCGGCCCGCTGCTCCTCGGTCCGGGGGAGATCGTCGGGCACGCGGTCGGGATGCCTCCGCAGACCGGCTCGTACCTGTTCTCGTTCGTCGCGCAGTGTGCTGCTCTCGTGCTCTACATCGTGGCGCTGCGCCCGGATCCGCTGCTGGCTGCCCAGCGGCTGGCGAAGGCCGCTGCCGCCGCGACCGGCCACAGTGCCGCGGACCGACCGCGCGTGGCGCGTTATGCGATCTTCGCGGTCGCCGGCTCGCACGTGGTGATGGCGTCGGTCATGGCGATGACGCCGGTGCATCTTTCGCACATGGCGCACGGCGCCCACGGGATGGAGGCGACGCCGGCCGACGTCTCCGCGCTCGTCGGGATCACGATCGCCCTGCATGTCGGTGGCATGTACGCGCTGTCGCCTGTCTTCGGTGTGCTTGCCGACCGCTGGGGCCGACTCCGCGTCGTCCTGCTCGGGCAGGTGCTCCTTGCGGGCGCGCTGGCGTTCGCGGTCTTCACGGGCATCGAGGCATGGGGAGTCATGGTCGCACTCATCCTGCTCGGCCTGGGGTGGAGCGCCGCCACCGTGGCCGGAGCCGCCCTCCTCACCGAGGCATCCGCGCCCGAGTTGCGCACGCGGCGGCAGGGGCGCAGCGACTCGCTGATGAGTCTGTCGGCCGCAGCAGGCGCGGTTCTGGCGGGTGTCGTGCTGTCGAACTTCCAGTACGCGGGACTCGGCATCGCGGCGTTCATCCTCGTAGCGCTGATCGTCGCGCTGTCGCCGCTGGCGCGCGGCGCTCGATGAAGGACTGGACGGGCGTCGGTGAGGCGTACTCCCTCTCCTACGCCGCCCTCTGCGCCGGAACCTTCCCACTCATGAGCGAGGCGCTGGGCGCCGGTCGAGGACGAACTCTGCTCGACGTCGGGTCGGGCGACGGCACTCTCGCCGCCGCGTGGTCGGAGTCGGGGTGGGCGGTCACGGCCTGTGAGCCGGAGGAGAGCATGCGGACGGTGTCGGCGGCGAGGCACCCGGCGATCCATGTCGTCGACGAGGCGCTCCCTGACCTCTCCTTCGCCGACGGCTCGTTCGACGCGGTCACCGCGAACTTCGTGCTGAACCATGTACCCTCGCCCCGCGCCTCTGCTGCCGAGTTGCGTCGGGTCGCCAGGGAGACCGTCGTCGCGACGACCTGGACCCGCTCGCCCTCGTGGCTGTGGGCCGAGGTCACCCGTCGCGCCCTGGTCGAGCCGCTCACCGGTCGGCTGCTCCCGGAGAGCGAGGACTTCGAGCGGACTGCCGACGGCTTCGAGCGGATGCTGCGCGACGCCGGCTTCGCGCGGGTCGCGGTGGTTGAGCACACCTGGATCTGGGAGGCGGATCCGGTGGTCCTGTGGATGTCCGTCGAAGGTGGGGTCGCGGGCGCCGGAGCGCTCTACGCGGCGCTCGGGCCGGACGAACGGCGGAGCTTCCGTCGGGCGTTCGACGAGGTCGTGAACGATCGACTCGTCGATCGGATGCTCCCCTTGGAGCACCGTGCCGTCGTCGCCGTCTGCGCGCCGGTCTGAGCGGACCCGGTCGGCGGCGCCGGCGAACGCGCTCCCCGTAGAATCAAAGGGCTATGGCTACTCCTCACCCCCTCACCACGACTGTCAGTGGTGCCGACGTCCGCGTCCGCTTCTGTCCCTCACCGACCGGGCTGCCGCATGTCGGCATGGTCCGCACCGCGCTCTACAACTGGGCGTATGCGCGTCACAACGGCGGCAAGATGGTGTTCCGCATCGAGGACACCGACGCCGCCCGTGACAGCGAGGAGAGCTTCCGGCAGCTCGTCGACGCGCTCACCTGGCTCAAGATCGACTGGGATGAGGGCGTCGAGGTCGGCGGCCCGCACGCGCCCTACCGTCAGTCCGAGCGTCATGACATCTATCGAGGAGTCATCGACAAGCTCGTCGCCTCAGGCGCACTCTACGAGAGCTACTCGACGGCCGAGGAGATCGACGCCCGCAACGAGGCCAACGGCCGTGCGAAGCAGCTCGGGTACGACAACTTCGACCGCGACCTGACCGATGAGCAGAAGGCCGCTTTCCGCGCCGAGGGCCGTCAGCCCGCCCTGCGTCTGCGGGTCCCGGACGAGGACGTCACTTACGTCGACCTCATCCGCGGCGAGGTGACGTTCCCGGCCGGCTCGTTCCCGGACTTCGTGGTCGTGCGACCGAACGGCGTGCCGCTCTACACGTTCGTCAACCCGGTCGACGATGCACTCATGGGCATCACCCACGTGCTGCGCGGGGAAGACCTCATGCCGTCGACGGCGCGCCAGCTGGCGCTGTACGCCGCGCTCATCGATGCGGGCGTCACGACGTTCGTGCCGCGCTTCGCGCACATGCCGCTCGTGCTGGGGGAGACCGGGAACAAGAAGCTCTCGAAGCGCGACCCGCAGGCGGATCTGTTCCTGCACCGCGATCGCGGCTTCATCCCGGAAGGACTGCTGAACTATCTGGCACTCCTCGGCTGGTCGATCGGACCCGACCGCGACGTCTTCTCGCTCGACGAGTTCACCGCCGCGTTCGACATCGAGAACGTCAACCCGAATCCCGCCCGCTTCGACCAGAAGAAGGCGGAATCGATCAACGGCGACCACATCCGGATGCTGGGGGAGAGGGACTTCGCCGAGCGGACGATCCCGTACCTCGCCGCAGCCGGGCTCTTCGACGAGCCGACGCATGAGCAGCTGGTGATGGCGTTCCGCGTGGCACCACTCGTTCAGGAGCGCGTCCAGCTGCTGGGCGAGGTCCCGGGCATGGTCGGCTTCCTGTTCACCGACGAGGTCTCCTACGCGGAGGATGCGCTCAAGGGCCTGCCGGCGAACGCCGCTGCGGTGCTCGACGCGTGCATCGTCGCTCTCGAGCCGGTGTCCGACTTCACGCCGGAGAAGATCCAGGAGGCTCTGGCGGCAGAACTGGTCGAGAAGCTCGAGCTCAAGCCGCGCATCGCCTACGGGCCGCCGCGTGTCGCCATCACGGGACGCCGGATCTCGCCGCCGCTGTTCGAGTCGATGGAACTGCTGGGCAAGGAGGAGTCGCTGCGCCGTCTGCGCTCCCTCTCCGCATTCCTCGCGAACTGAGCGGCGACGCGCCCGAGCGGCGGCACACGCCGGTGGTTTTGGCGTTCGGCCGCCGCTCGGGTAAGCTTGACTCTCGGTGCGAGGCTCCGGTTTCGCCCTTGGGGTATGGTGTAATTGGCAACACGGCGGTTTCTGGTTCCGTTGTTCTTGGTTCGAGTCCAGGTACCCCAGCAAGACGAAAACCCCCGCTCAGGCGGGGGTTTCGTCGTTTCCAGGGGGAAGAGCCCGCTCTCCCGACTTACTCGCACTCGCCGAGGAAGCCGAGGTAGCAGACCGCCTCGTGCGTCACTGCGGGTTCGTAGTCTTCATTCGAGACCTCGCGGGTCGCCATCTCGGGAGTCCTGGTCAGATGACCGAAATCACCGAGCGACGCGACGACCGAGCCCTCGCTGTCCGCCGCGATCATGCGATCGATCTCGGTCCGATGCTGGGCGCACAGCGTCACCGCGGCGGGCACGAGCTCGACGTCCGCGCAGCCGGCCGCGTACTGGGCCTCCATCGCGGCGATGCAGTCGGTCCAGTCCTGGTCGACGTAGCAGGGGCTCACGCCGTCGTCCGCCACGAGATACAGTCCTGTCTCGTACTCCTCGCTGTGGAACGTCTCCGGCTTCTCGGGCACGTCCACCTTCGTCCAGTGCCGGGCGGTGCTGAAAGCGAAGACCACGACGATGATCGCGATCAGCAGGAGTGCTCCGACGATCGACAACGCCACCCAGAGCCCGACCCGGCTCTTCTTCCCGTCGCCGTCAGTGGCGCCGGACGCAGAGGCCGTCGGCATTCCACCGTATGCGGGGGAAGCGCCGACGAAGGTGCCCGTCTGTGCGAAGTCGTGCCCTCCGAAGGCGACGGTCTCGGCGGTCACTCCCGCAGCGGTTGCGGCGGTGGCGGCGGCGCCCGGCGTGGCCTGCTGGCTGATCGTGACCCAGTAGTCGTACCAGGTCCGACTCGCCTGCGGGTCGGCGTGCACCTGCTGCGCCTCGGCATCCGAAAGCTGGATGCCCAGCTCCTGCCGGGAATCGGCGTGCAGCAGCGACGAACGGAACTCTTCGAATGACAGGGCCATGCTCGCGATGATGGCAGACATCCGGGTCGTCCGACAATCCGCCCCGCGGACGGCGCTGCTGCTCGGCCCGCTCCGACGGGTGCGCACCCAGCACGCCGCCGAGGCGGATGCGCCGCCCGTCGGGGGCTACCGCGAGATCGTGCGTCGCCCCGCCGTCCTGTGGCTCACCCTCCTCACGTTCCTGTCCGTGTTCATCGGCTACGGACAGATGGAAGCAGGCTTCCCCGCCTTCGCCCGACAGATCTCCGAGGTCTCGACACAGGTCGTCGGCCTCTCCTTCGCCGGGAACACCGCGGTCATCGTCCTGCTGCAGTTCGCCGTGCCCAGACTCATCTCGGGCAGGAGACGCACCAGGGTGATGCAGATCATGGCATTGATCTGGGCAGTGTCCTGGGTCGTGCTCGGCGCCACGGGATTCCTTCCCGGCACTCTGACCGCAGCGATCGGCGTGATCGCGTACTTGGGTGTCTTCGCCTTCGGAGAGACGATGCTGCAGCCGACGGTCCCGGCCATCTACAACGATCTCGCCTCGGACCGCACCAGGGGGAGATACAACGCGATCAACTCCGCGGCCTTCCAGGGCGGTGCCATCGCCGGGCCGCTGGTGGCAGGTGCGATGCGGGGCACGGGATGGGGCGCCGGATTCATCGTCGTCATGGTCGCGGGGAGCCTCGCGGTCGGACTTCTGGCGCTCGTGCTCGAAAGCGTCGTGAGTCCCGCGGCGAACGGCGTGCCGATGACGGACGGCGAAGGCGCATCCGGCATCCATCGAACGGACGAGGACGGCGGCGTGCGCACGCAATAGGCTCCGAGCATGGCTCTGGAGTCTCTGTTCCTCCGACTCGACCGCATCGCGGGAGGGCGGCAGTCCGGCGTCGCGATCAGCGAGGCCGACCGCACCCACCCCAAGACCGTACGCGCGTTCACCTGGATCCTCTGGCTTCTGGTGGTCGAGCTCGTGCTCGGCATCGGTGCCGTCATCGTCGCGCTCGTGCTGGCTGTGGACGGGGAGTCCGTCTCGTTCGCGGTGTGGATGCGAACGCTGGTCGTGCTCGCCATGACCGCCACGCTGTTCTACTTCGCCTGGCGTGCGCGGCGGGGCTGGCGATGGGCCTATCGGCGCCTGCGTCTGTTCGCGCAGATCTTTCCGATCATCACGCTCGTCATGGCCGCGATCCCCGGCCTGTATCCGCTCTGGATGGTGTCCGAGCAGATCGTGTTCAGCCTGATCATGATCGGCATCGCCGACTTCCTCACCAGTGACCACATGCGCAGCACGTTCGCCGCGCCGCGTGCCGGGGGCGGAACCGGATAGCACGGCGGCGCGCACGACGCCACTCCCTTCCGAAGACCCCGGCGCATGGCCATCCTCGATCCCAGAGGACGAGAGGGAGGCCGCACGGATGGCACGACTGATTCGCGTCGTACCCGGGGAGGACCCGGGCTTTCGGCGTATGCGCTCCGGGTCGGGGTTCCGCTACGTCGATCAGGCCGGTGAGAGCGCACCGGAGGCGGACCGGGAACGGATCCACGACCTGGTGATCCCGCCCGCGTGGCAGGACGTCTGGATCGCCGCCGACCCGTTGGCGCACATCCAGGCGGTGGGAATCGACGGCGCAGGACGCAAGCAGTATCTGTACCATCCGCTGTGGCGGGTCACCCGTGACCGCCGCAAGTTCGTCCGTGCTCTCGATCTGGCCGCAGCCTTGCCCAGCGCCAGGGCGCAGGTCACCAGGGCGCTCAAGGAAGAAGGGCAGACGAAGGAGCGCGCCCTCGCGATCGCCTTTCGTCTTCTCGATGACGCGGCGCTCCGGATCGGATCGGAGCGGTACCTGGTACGACACGGCAGTCGCGGCCTCACCACACTGCGACGGCGCGACGTGCGCGTCGCGGGAAGCGACGTGGCGTTGTCCTTTCCCGCCAAGAGCGGTCGCACCGCCTCGATCGAGATCACGGACGAGTCGCTCGCTGATGCACTCACGGACTTCGCCGCCGGGAAGTCCGGGGCGTTCCTGCTGGCCTACCGCCGAGGCCGCAGTCGCGTGCGCATCTCGCCGGCTGAGGTGAACGCGTATCTGCGCGAGGTCACCGGGGCGTCGTTCTCGGCGAAGGACTTCCGCACGCTCCACGGGACCATCATCGCCGCCGATGCCCTGGCTCGGATCGGCGAGCTCGATCGGCGCAAGGAGCGCAGTCAGGCGGAGCGCCTCGCTGTGCAGGCGGCGGCGACAGCACTCGGGAACACGACCGCCGTCGCGCGCGGCAGCTACATCGATCCCCGCGTGTTCAGCCAGTACGCGCGCGGGCGGACGCTCGATCTCTCCGTGACGCCGGAGACGGCCATCCGGCGTCTGCTGGGCGGCCCGGAGATCTCGAGGAAGGTCACCCGAAGATCGGGAGCCAGACGACGGCGATGAGCATGGGGATGAGCGGCGTGGCGACTGCCGCAACGACAGGCCACCACCGCACACGGGTGTCGACGGTTCGGGCACGCTCGCTGAGCAGGTCGCCGTCGCGACGGTACGTCTCCGGGTCGAGCGGTTCGGCGGCCTCGTCGCGATAGAGCAGCGTGCGGCGTCCGAATCGGTCATGCAGGGCCGCGATGACCGTGACGAACCCGCGCAGCTCGGCCTCATCGGTGAGGTCGACTGCGGGGAAGTAGACGTGCAGCGTGCTGTCGATTATCTCCAGGTCGAGTTCGGCGCTCTCGTCGAGGAGGATCGCCATCAGATCCGGCGTGAGGACATAGAGGGCGTCGGTCTCGTAGCCGCGGGGCACCGAGACTTCGAACACGTCGCTGAAGTCGCCTTCCAGCCGCAGTTGCGACGTCCCGGTCGGGCGGCGGGGGAGGACGCTGAGCGCCCCACCACCGCGCCTCGAGCGGAGCGTGATCCGCGGAGCCTCGGATGGGAGCGGGATGCGCACGGCGCGTATCGTGTGCATCGTCGCACCCTCGCGATCGCCCACCACGAAGGTGCGTTCGATGCTGTCGAAGGGAATCTCGGTGTGCCGCGCGTCGAGGTGGTCCTGCGCCGTGCGGCTTCCCCGATCGATCTGCTCGTCGACGGACCCACCCCAGACGCGATCGCCGACGTCCGCGCGAAACGTCCATCCCAGGGCTTCCGCGATGCCGGCCAGCACGGCTCGCCGCCGACGGTGACGGCGGATCGCGACGGTGGACGCGGCGACGATCGCCGCGCCCGCGAGCACCGTTCCCAGCTGCCCGAGCAGGAGGGGGGTGTCGCGCAGCTCGAACCCGACGGGAAGCAGATGGAACGCGACGACCGCGGCTATCAGGAGATAGGCGGCGGATGCGGCGACCAGCGGGACCCCGCCCCGCCCGCGGTGGTCTGCGTGCGGGGCGGGGTCGTCGGCGGAGTCGGTCAGCACTTTCAGGGCTTGTAGACGATCGCGATGTTCAGCTGGCCGCTCTCGCGTGCCCACGCGAGCCAGTGCGGCTCGTTCGTACCCGTGAGTCGCTGGATCGGAACGACGTAGATCCCCTGCTCGGGCCGGCTCAGCGCGCGGAACTCGGGCTTCTTCGAGATCCAGATCGAGTTCCCGCCATCCCAGGGCTCGAGGCACGTGTAGACATAGCCGTGTTCCCGGAGGTTGATGCGGTCGGTGAGGCTTTCCGCCTGCTGCCGGAGCTCCGCGACGATCTCAGAGGGGACTGTGCCGTCGAGAGTGAACGCGGCGACGTCGTAGACGTTGCCCTCGCCGAAGTCGCGGGTGGCGAGGATCGTCAGCTCGGTGACGCCCTTGTCGGCGGTTCGGGTCCACAGCGCGTGCGAGTTCTTGGCTCGCTTGTTCATCAGGAAGCCGCCGAAGTTCACCTTCTGGAAAGCGAAGTCATCGAGCTTCGACGCGATCGCTGCACGTGTCGTCATGGGGTCTTCTCCTTGTCCGGGGAGGTCGGGCCGCCTCTCCGTCGAGCGAGCCTAGGCGCGGACGACCGGGCGCCGTCGGAGCCCGAACGAGCCCGAACGCGCGTCCTCCGCGACGGCCACGGCCTGCCATAGGCTCGACTCATGCCCGCCCCGCGCACACTCGACGAGCTCTGCATCGGGCTGGGACGGATGCGTGCGGAGGCCGGCTCCCCGTCCTATGCGGAGATCGCCCGCCGGATCGGTCGCGTGCGCCTCGGGGCGGAGCCGCCCAAGGTGACCGTCTACGACTGCTTCCGTCCGGGGCGTCGTCGGGTGGACGATCGTCTGGTGGGCGACATCGTCCGTGTCCTCGGCGGCGGCGACGCTGCGGCGGACGAGTGGCGCGAGACTGCCCGCATCCTCAACGGTGAACGATCGGGCGTGCACATCGAATTGTCGCTCGCTCGTCGGAACGCACCCGGCGCCGAGATCGGTCGTGAGGAGCTGATCGCCGCCGTGCCGGAGGCCGATGTGCTCATCCTCACAGGGCTTCCCGGAGCGGGGAAGAGCACTCTGGCATCGGCGCTGACGGGCCCTGCTCCCGTTCTCACCGTGGAGCTGCGCGAGTCCGAGCCCGACCGACCGCACGCAGACCCCATCGACATCCTCCGACGCATGCTGGGAGCTCTGGGCGTCCGCTCCCTGCCGTACGAGTTGGGGGGCCTTCGTGAGCGATTGCGCTCCGCTGCCCGCGACACGACGGTGATCATCGAGGATGTGAGCGACCCCAGGCGTCTCGCCGCGCTGATCGTTCCCGGCGTGCGCTTCATCGTCACCGCGCGCGTCGACCTCGCCGACCTGGAGAACAGCGTGCGAGGCGTGGGCGTGCGTGTCGCGCGGATCACCGTGCCGCCGATGTCGGATGCCGACGCACGACGACTCCTCGCGAGCCTGCTGTCCGTCGAGAGGACCGCTCTTCCCGCCGGAGCGGACCGCGCTGTGCGCGCGGACGCGCTGGGGAGGATCGTCGCCGTCGGCGGAGGGATCCCCCTCGATCTGGTCATGCTGGCCGGAATCGTCCGGGAGAACGAAGGCTGGTCGTTCCAGGATCTGGCGTCGCGATTCGAGCACGAGCCTCGTGACGCCCGCATCCGTCCGGTGCTCGAAGCCGCCACTCGCTCCCTCTCCCACGGCGAAGCCGACCTGCTCGCGGATGCCGCGCTGCTCGACCGGGACATCGACGAAGAGGTGCTCATCGCCGCGGCAGGACCGGACTCCGCAGAGGATCTGCACCGTCTCCACGCGCGGCACCTGGTCGAGCGGCGCGACGGACACGTGCAGATGCACGCGACGGTGTTCTCCTTCGCCGCTGAGCGATCACGTTCCCTGCGTCCTTCCTCGGCCCGACGGGGGTTCGTGGAGAGGTCGGCGACCGCGGTCCTGACGCGCATCGACGAAGATCCCGACTACGCGGCGCGCGAGGTCGGGACGGTGCTGGCCGTCGCGACCGCTGCGCGGGAGCACGGGCTCGACTCGGCGACGGAGCGGCTCGCGATCGGGGCGCACGCCGCTCTCTCGAGATGGTCGCTGTGGAACGAGTCGCTGCGACTGCACGATCTGGCCGCGCGTGGGGACGGGCTCGATCTCGTGCCGGAGATCGCCCTCGGCGTCGCGCACTGCGCGGAGAAGCTCGGGCGTCTCGACGAGGCGCTGATAACACTGCATCGCGTGCGGAGGATCGCGACGGGGGCATCCCTCGCCCGGACGTGGAATCAGATCGGCAACGTGCAGCGTTGGATGAGCCACCTCGACGAAGCGCTCGAGTCCTATCAGCGTGCGATCCGGCAGGCGCGCGTCGCGGGGGACAGGATCATCGAGGGGCGCGCCACCGGCAACCACGCCGACACTCTCCGCATCCTCGCTCGTTACCCGGATGCGCTGGAGCAGTACGCCCTCGCCTTGCAGATGGCGCAGGAGGAGGGCGACGACCTCAATGTGGCCGTCGTGCGCGGCAACCGCCCGTTGCTCCTGCTCGCGATCGGGCGGCTCGATGAAGCGGAGGCGGAGTTGCAGGGGTTGCTGGACGAATCGAGCGTCGATTCGCTGCCGTTCGTGCGCAGGACGCTGGCGCTCGTGGCGGAAGCGCGGGGCGACGACGTCCGCGCCCGGCAGCTGTTCGAGGATGCGATGCGGACCCTTCAGACCGCCGGCGAGTTCGCCACCTCGGCCGATCTCGAGCTTCTGGACGCCCGGATCGCCGGCCGTGCCGGCGACTTCGTCCGCGCCATGGCCGGCGCCGCGAACGCCTTGCGCGAGGCCGAGCGTGCGGGCTCGCCGCTGATCGCGACCGAGGCCGCGAACTCGCTCGCGGAGATCCTGGCGCGTGCGGCAGCGGACGGCTCCGCCGACGACGGCCTCCTCGACGACGCGGAACGGCATGCTCGGGAGGCGCGGAGCATCGCGGAGGCGACCGGAGATCGAGCCGAAGTCGCCCGGAGCGATGCGATCCTCTCCACGATCGCTGCGGCCCGTGGTGATGGGGGAGCGTCCACGGCCCTCGCGCTGGCGTCCGCGCAGGTCTACGCGGCGATCGGGCACCGTCTGAAGACGTCGTGACGGCCCGAGGGGCGGCGGTTCGCCGGTCGCCCGGGTGACAGGATGGATGCATGGACACCGCCAACCTCACCCGCGAGGAGACAGCCGCGCGATCCGCAGCGCTCACCGTTCACCGTATCCGTGTCGAACTCGATCTGACGGGTGCGCCGGAGCGCGCGCGCAGCGGATTCCCGACAGTGACGATCCTCGAGTTCGATGCCACCGTCGAGACGACCTGGCTCGACTTCATCGGCGAGGAGGTCCGACGCGTCGTCGTGAACGGCGTCGATCAGGAGGTCGTCTACGACGGTGCGCGGATCCCGGTGTCGGGGCTCGCTCCGTCCAACGTCGTCCGCGTCGAGGCCGTCGGCGCGTACAGCCGCTCCGGCGAGGGGCTGCACCGCTTCCACGACCCGGTCGACGACCACACGTACCTCTACACGCAGTATGAGCCCGCGGATTCTCGTCGGGTCATGGCCTGCTTCGAACAGCCCGACATGAAGGCCGCCTTCACCTTCGTCGTGGATGCGCCGTCCGGCTGGGAGGTGCTCTCCAACCAGTCTCCCGCTCACACCGATCTCGGAGTCGGGGTGCAGCGGGTCGAGTTCGCCCCGACGCTGCCGATCTCGAGCTACATCACGGCGATCGCCGCCGGGCCGTACGCCCGTGTGGACGGCGAGTGGGAGCGCGAGGAGCAGCGCATCGCACTCGGAGTGTTCGTGCGGCGGTCTCTGGCTCCGCATCTGGAGGCGGACGAGATCCTCGAGGTCACCCGGCAGGGACTCGACTTCTTCACCGACGCGTTCGCATACCCCTACCCCTGGGGCAAGTACGACCAGATCTTCGTGCCCGAGTACAACCTCGGCGCCATGGAGAACCCGGGCCTGGTGACCTTCACGGAGGCGTACCTGTCGCGTGGCGCGGCGACGGACGCGCAGCGAGCGGCGCGGGCGAACACGATCCTGCATGAGATGGCGCACATGTGGTTCGGCGATCTGGTCACGATGACCTGGTGGGACGACCTCTGGCTCAAGGAGTCGTTCGCGGACTACATGGGCTCGCACGCCTCGGCGGTGGCGACTCGCTTCCATGACGCCTGGGTCAAGTTCGCGGCCAACCGCAAGGCCTGGGCCTATCAACAGGATCAGCTGCCGACGACGCACCCGATCGTGGCGGACATCACCGATCTCGAGGCCGCGAAGCTGAACTTCGACGGCATCACCTACGCCAAGGGCGCGGCAGTGCTGAAGCAGCTGGTCGCCTTCGTCGGAGATGATGCCTTCTTCGAGGGAGCCCGGCGATACTTCGCCGCCAACGCCTTCGGGAACACGACGCTCGACGACTTCCTCGTGCAGCTGAGCGCGGTGTCCGGGCGCGACATGAGCGGGTGGTCCGCGGCGTGGCTGCAGACGTCCGGCGTGTCGACTCTCTCGTTGGAGACGGATGGCGAGGGGAACCGGTTCCTGCACCAGACGGATCCCCGTCCCCACCGCCTCCGCATCGGGCTGTACGACCGGGTCGACGGTCGCATCATGCGGCGCGAGCAGCGTGAGCTCGACGTGGAGGGCGAGCGCACGAAGGTGGATCTGCCGGAAGCGGACCTGGTGCTCCTCAACGACGACGACCTCACCTATGCGAAGGCGCGACTCGATGAGCGCTCACTGCACGTGGTCGAGGAGTCGCTGTCGGCGATCGACGACCCCCTCGCGCGGGCGCTCGTGTGGTCATCTCTGTGGAATGCGACTCGCGATGGGGAGCTGGATGCCCCGCGATACCTCGCCATCGTCCGCACGCATGCGCCTGCGGAAGGGAACATCGGCCTGCTCGCGGGCATCCTCGCCAACGCGATGTACGCCCTCCGGCATTTCGTCCGAGATGAGAACCGGGGAAACGAGCACCGGAACTGGGCAAACGCGGTGCGGAGCGCGCTGCACGATGCAGAGGCGGGCAGCGATGCTCAGCTCTCCTGGGCACGGGCGCTCGCGACGGCATCCGGCTACGACGACGTGCACCACGACGAGGTGCGCGGCATGTTGGACGGGCGCGTCCCCGAGGGGCTCGTGGTCGACCCGGATCTGCGCTGGCAGCTTCTCACGGCGCTGGTCACCACGGGGCACGCCGACCTCGCGGACATCTCGGCCGAACAGGAGCGCGACGACACCGGCAGCGGGCATACCGCGGCGCGCCGGGCACGTGCGTCGTTCCCCGAGGGGGGAGTGCGACGGGCAGCGTGGGAGTCCGCGTGGGATGACCTGTCGCTCAGCAACGATCACATCGACGCCGAGATCGCCGGCTTCCGCGCGGGGGGACGGCGGGACCTGGTCTCCGCCTTCGACGACGAGTACTTCGCGCGGATCGGACGCGTGTGGCAGGAGCGCAGCATCGAGATCGCGAGACGGCTCGTGCTCGGATTCTTCCCTGCCGCTGAGTCCCTGCAGCCGGTGGACAGCTGGCTCACGGCGAACACGACGGCGCCGGCGGCGCTGCGGCGGCTCGTTATCGAGCAGCGCGATCACCTGGAGCGCGACCTCCGCGTGCGCGAGGCGCAGGGCTAGGCCGGAGGGACCTGCATCCCCATGACTGTGCGCACGATCCACGGGTGGGCGTGGTCGTCGCCGACATGGGACATGCCGAGGTTCTCGGCGACACCTCGGGAGGCGTCGTTGGCGGGGTGGATGATCGCGGTCAGCAGTGTCGGCGCGAACTCACGGGCGGCCAGTTCGACACAGGCGCGGGCAGCTTCGGTCGCGTAGCCGCGGCGCTGCATCTCGCGGCGCACGTGGTACCCGACCTCCAGCACCGGGACCCCGTTCGCGGACTGCCAGGTCAGGCCGCAGTCCCCGACGAAGTCGGCGTCGTGCGTCTCGATGATCCACAGGCCGTGGCCGTGCTCGCGGTAGCTCTCCTGCATGCGGGCGATCCACTCGGCGCTCTCCGCACGCGTCTTCGGGGCCGGGTAGAAGGCCATGACCTCCGGATCGCCGAGCAGTGCGGCCATTCGATCCAGGTCGTCCTCCGTCATCTCACGGAAGACCAGCCGTTCGGTCGGCGACGGGAGGAGGCGGCGAGGCTCGCCGCTCACAGGTCGAGGGATTCGCCGGGCTCCAGCACGAAGAACTCGCCGCCGCTCTGTTCGGTGGCCCACTGCAGGCGCTGACGGTGCATGTTCTTGCCGATCACCGACAGCGTCATGTCGTGGGTGCCGAACGCGCGCCGCGGCGCGACCGCGAGCACGTAGTCCATCGCCTCGCCGATCTTCAGCCACGGGGCACCGAGCGGAGCCGCGAGGGTCTTGACCTCGACACCTTCCGGCACGGCATAGGAGTCACCCGGGTAATACAGTTCTTCGTTCACCAGCACACCCACGTTCTCGACGATCGGGAGGGAGGAGTGGATGATCTCGTGTGTTCCGCCGAAGAACCGCAGGCTGAAGCCGCCCACCTCGACGGTGTCGCCGGGGGCGACGACGGTGATCTCATAGTCCTCTGCGGCGCGCGCCACCCCGGAGGGCGCGTAGATCGGCGTTCCGGGGGCCGCGCGCAGGAGCCGGTCCAGGTGATCCGTGGTCCAGTGATCGGGGTGCTCGTGGGTGATCACTATCGCGACGAGGTCGTTGAGGTCGTTCAGGGGAGCGGTGAAGGACCCCGGATCGACGAGCAGGGTCTTCTCGTTGGCATCGATGCGGAGGGCGGCATGTTCGAACTTGGTGACGCGCATGAGGAGAGTCAACTCCCTCCCACGGCCTCACGGCAAACGGATTCCGCGCGCCACGCCCGGGAGTCAGGGCGAGGTGGCGTCGATTTGGCGGAGCGAGAATGGCCATGGCATACTTGAACGGTTGTCGCGCGACGGAAACGTTTCGCCAGACGGCCCCATCGTATAGCGGCCTAGTACGCTGCCCTCTCACGGCGGTAACGCGGGTTCGAATCCCGCTGGGGTCACACAACACAGAAAGCCCCCGGTTCTCCGGGGGCTTTCGTCGTCTCCGGGGTCAGTCGCCCGCCCGCAGCGACAGGGTGCGGAAAGCCGCGTTGCTCAGCGGCAGGATCATCAGCGCCATCATCCCGCCCCCGAACAGAGTGAACGGCACCCAGAGCGCTGTGGCCGAGGCGAGCGCGCCGAAACCCGCCATGGCGAGGGGCATCAGGCAGTCGTCCCCCAGCCGGGTGATCGCACCCATCCGGCCGAGATAGGCCGTGTCGACGGTCGCCGAGAAGGTCGCGCTCAACAGCACCGAGGCGTATCCGGCCGTGGCGCCGATCGCGAACGCAGCCGCGGCGACGGTCCAGGCGGGACCGAAACCGAGAGCCGCGATTGCGGCCCCTTGGACGACCAGCGCCCAGAATCCGCCGCGAGCCTCGTGTCGTGGCCGCCACTTGACGACGGAGAGGGCTCCGAGGGCCGCGCCCAGTCCGAGCAGTGCTTCGAAGAGGCCGACCGCCTGTGCGCCCCATCCTTCCGCGTGTGCACGGAGCGCGAGTCCGATGCCGACGGCGGGGCCGACGGCGAGGTTGAGTCCGGAGAGGGCCAGGACGAGCGTGCGGGTCGGCGGATTCTCCGCGAGGTGAGCGAAGCCGCGGGCTATCCCGCGGAGCGCGGGCTCCCGGCCGGCGCGGGCGAGTCGGAAACGCGGACGCAGCCAGATCGCGATGAAGGCCACCACCAGGGTGAACGTGAGTGCATTCGCGGACGCGCTCCCGGCGAGCCCGGCGTGCGCCACGAGGACGCCGCCGATGGCGGCACCTCCCATCGTGCCCAGTCGCGACGCCGTCTGCGCCGCCGCGCCATAGGACGGCAGATCGGATGGTCTGACCAGCTGGCGTGCGATCGTCCCCGCCGATGGCTCGTAGAACGCGTCGCAGACCCCGAACGCGATCGCGGCGCAGAGCAGCACGACGACGGTCGGGGGTGATGCCAGCACCCAGAACGCGACGGCGACGAGCACCCCGACCCGCAGTGCGTTGAAGAGGAGCATGACGCGCCGGGCGTCTGCGCGGTCGGCGATCACGCCCCCGAAGAGCAGGATCCCGGCGCGCGGCACTGTCCCGGCCGCGACGATCAGCCCGGCGACGGCCGGCGAGGCGATCTGCACCGCAGTCCATGCGAGAGCGATCATCCACAGCGCGTCGCCGGCGTCGGAGAGCGCCTTGATGCCGATCCAGGCGTGCACGCGGTGATCGCGGCGGAACGGCGGAGGTGCGACCAGCTCCGTCGGCTCCGCGATCGCACTCATCACGGCTCCGTGGGGAACGCGTGTGCGAACACGAAGACGGGAACGCGCTCCTGGCCGTCCTCGAGGTCGATCGATCCCTGCCACTCGCGCATCGTCTGGAGGATCCGCGCGGAGAGATCACGCAGCTCCTCCGGAGAGGCCCAGGCTGTCGTCTCGGAGTTCGAACCGTCGTAGTCCGCGTACGCCGGATCAGTGCTCCGTCGATGCCACCGCTGCAGCCGTGCGATCTGCATGCGGATCCCCTGACGCTGGGCTTCCCGTGCGAGCAGCGCATCCGCGGAGGAGTCCGCGAAGTCGTCGACCGACCAGGTGAGGCGGCGTCTCTTCGCTGCCCACCAACTGGTCCGTCTGTCGCCGGAAGGGTCGCGCGCACGTTCCACGAGGCCGGCACGTTCCAGCATCCGCAGGTGATGGCTGATGCTCCCTACCTGGCTGTCGAGTGCGCGCGCCAGGACGGTCACCTGCGTGCTGCCGTAGAGCAGCAGGTAGTCGTAGATGCGACGGCGCAGCGGGTGGTTCACAGCGGTGATCACGGCTATCTCTTCCACGGGAGTCGACGCTAATCGCGGATCCCCGGGTACACAAGAGATCTTGTATACCGCGGAAAATCAATGAATCGGCCCGCTCCTGAGAGGATCTGGAGCGGGCCGATGAGGTGCTTCGAGCCTCAGCTCTCGTCCATCGTCCCCGCTGCCGAGTCGCTGCGCGCGGTACGACGATCGCGACGCGTCCGGCGGACGAGCCAGATGATCAGCACCACGACGCCGGCGATCGCGGCCCAGGGGAGGATGAAGCCGAGCGCGATCACGAGGGCGTTGAGAGAGACCACGAGTCCGTTCCATCCCGCCAGCAGTCCGTCCGTGAATCCCGCAGGGTCGGCGGTGGTCGGTGCTGCGGTCCGCGTCAGCTGCACCTGCAGCGACGACATCGCGACCTGGTCGTCGAGGGCCGCGAGCTGCTGCTCGTAGGACTCGAGCTGAGCCTGACGGTCGGTGAGCGCGACCTCTGCTTCGATGAGCTCGGAGACGCTGCCGGACTGCGCCATCAGCTCGGTGAGACGCGCCACGGACTCCCTCGTCGAGTCCACGCGGGCCTGAAGATCGATCGAGGCCGCGGTCACGTCCTGCTTCGAAGTCGATGAGGACAGCACTTCGCCGGTGTCGCCGAGTGCGGCGATGACGTCCGTCAGGTCGGCGGACGGCACACGGATGCTGATCCAGCCGTATCCGGAGTCCGCAGGCGCAGGCGCCGGCTCCGAAGCGCCGTCGATCGCCTGGGCCTTCCCGACTTCCGTGCTCTCGACATAGCCGCCGCGCTCTTCGGCGAGGGCGGCGATCGACGCTGCGGCGTCGGGGATGCTCGTCACCTGCACGGTGGCCTGTGCGGTCGCGATGATCTCGCGCCCGTCACCCGTCGCCACCGTTCCCGGCAGCACCGCTCCGCTCACGTCGGAGCTCAGGGCGCCGCCCGGGAGCGACTCCGGAGCCATTTCCACGAGCCGCTCGGGCGAATCGGCGGCGGAGTCGGCGACCGAGCCGCCCGGCATGCTCAACCCCTCGGCGGTCACCGATGACGAACCCCCCACGGCTCCGAGGATCGGCGGGGTCACGAGCACACCGATCACGAACGCGGCGGCGATCCCGCCACCGGTGAGCCAGCGACGACGGCGAACCCGAGACTTCGCCTCGGCTGGGCGTGCGGGTGCTCGATCGCCGGCGATCTCGGCGAACACGGCGTCCTCGATGCGGGCGATGGTCTCGTCGGTCAGGGCGGGGAGGTCGCCGCTGGTGGTCTGGTGGTTCATGCGTCTCTCACTTCCTTCACGGCGCCTCGCAACTGCGTGCGCACTCGCGAGAGACGGTTCCGCACGACGGCGTGACTCACGCCGAGCTCTTCGGCTGCGGCCTGATAGGCGAATCCCTCGGACGCGCAGAGCCGGAAGATCTCGCGGTCGAGGTCGCTCAGGGTGCCGACCTCGGCCGCGATCCGTGCTGCCAGCTCCGCCGTGATGACCTGCTCTTCGACGCTGACGGTGTCCGGCAGCGTCTCGTCGGCCGCCTCGGTCGTGTGGGCCTGATCGCGGCGACGCTGGCGAAGCCGATTGGCCGCCTGGAAACGGCAGATCGTCGCCAGCCAGGGCAGGATCGACTCGCCCTGGAGCTCCAGATCGGGGAGTTTCCGCCAGGCGACGACGAACGTCTCCTGCGTCACGTCCTCCGCGTCGGCGGGGGAGGCGAGAATCCCCTGCGCGATCCAGTAGACGGGTCGCACATGAGCGCGGTACAGCTGGCGGAAGGCGCTCTCGTCGCCTGCCGCGGCCTGCGCCGCCCATTTCTGATCACTCGTCTGCACGGGCATCCTGATTCCGTTCGGTGTCTCTCACTCGGAAAGTGTCGGCGGGTGCCTCATCGTCTCAGATTCCCCGCCCGGCGTCCTGTCGCCGTGCGTGCCGACGTATTTCGTCGGGGCGCTTCTTCGTCCTCCGCGGCTCCGGTAGCATTGCCCCGGCGAGAGGGAGTATCCCGGATCCGCGCGTAACGTCATCACGAGCACCGTCATCGCTGCTCCGGGCGCGCGACGCACTCTGTGCGGGGGAGAGACTTTCGACTCATTCCCGACCCCTCGCGAAAGGTGCAGTGCGCCCTTGGAAATCCCCCTCTGGTTCGAGATCACCTCGATGGTCGTCCTGTCGATCATCCTGATCGCCGACCTTCTGCTGATCCGGCTGCGGCCGCACATCCCCTCGACCAAGGAGTCCACCCTCTGGGTCGTCTTCTACGTGGGGCTCGCGCTGCTGTTCGCGGTGCTCCTGGGCAATGTCGGAGGCTGGCAGAACGCGGGTGACTTCATCACCGGCTGGGCGCTGGAATACAGCCTGTCGATCGACAACCTGTTCGTCTTCGTCCTGATCATGGCCCAGTTCGCCGTGCCGCGACGCCTGCAGCAGCAGGTGCTCATGGTGGGAATCATCATCGCGCTCATCCTGCGCGGACTGTTCATCCTCGCCGGCGTCGCGATCGTCGAGAACTTCTCGCCGATCTTCTACATCTTCGGCGCGTTCCTGATCTGGACCGCGATCCGCCAGGCGATGCCCGACGGCGATCACGACGGCGAGGTGCAGCGCGAGAACTTCATCGTCCGACAGCTGCGCCGTCGCGTCGACATCAGCGAGACGTACGACGGATCGAAGATCCGCACCACCGTCGACGGCAAGCGGATGTGGACTCCGATGGTGATCGTGTTCATCACCATCGGCGTGACCGACCTGATCTTCGCGATCGATTCGATCCCCGCGATCTTCGAGATCACCACCAACGGCTTCCTGGTGTTCTCGGCCAACATCTTCGCGCTGATGGGACTGCGCCAGCTGTACTTCCTGCTCGGCGACCTGCTCGATCGCCTGCGCTACCTGCACTACGGCATCGCCGTCATCCTCGGCTTCATCGGCATCAAGCTGATCCTGCACGCGCTGCACGTCAACGAGCTGCCTTTCATCAACGGCGGAGAGCATGTCGAGTGGGTGCCCGACATCAGCAACATGGTCTCGCTCGGCGTGATCCTGGCGTCGATGACCATCGCGACGGTCGCGAGCCTGATCGCCTCCTCGCGGGAGAAGCGTGCGGCGAGGTCCACGACGAACGTGGAGTGACAGCGTGGCGTCAGCGGCATCTCATTCGTCTGACCACAGAAGCTCGGCGTCGAGCGTGAGGTCGATGATCTGACGAAGCAGCGCCCCCACCGTGGTGGACTGCAGGAGCGCGTATCTGTCGTACTCGCCGAGGGGAGCGATGGCGGCGAGCTGCCATGCCGCGGCGACCGGATCATCCGAGAGCTCGGTCTCGGCATCCCACTGGGCCTCGGGCGCGTGCGCGAGAGTGCGGCGCACGATCGCCTCGGCTTCCGCGCGCAGCGGGATGAGTTCGTCGCTCCAGTCGAGCTCGGGCAGCGATGTGACCTCGGCGCGGGGGAACGGCTCGTCGTCCAGCCACTCATCGACGGTGAACCGATCCGTACCGACGGCGATGGCGAGCAGAGCGTCCGCACCGGCGGAGACGCTGACCAGCCGGGCGATCGTCCCGACGCGACTGCGCCGATCGCCACCGCCGACCTCGTGTCCGCGTTCGATGAGGACGACGCCGAACCGAGGGGCCTCCTCATCCAGGAGCTTCCCGATCATCCTGAGGTACCGCGGCTCGAACACGCGCAGGGGAAGCGGGGTGTGCGGGAAATGCACCGAGCGGAGCGGGAACATCGGTATGACGGTCACAGCACCAGTCAACACCGAGAGACGTAAAGTGAACAGATGCGCCGCCCTCGCCCCATCGCCCCCGCCCTCGGGCAGGAATCCGTCTGGGACTACCCGGGGCCGCCACGCGTCGAACCGGTCGCGGAGCGCATCACGATCCGCCTCGGCGGAGATCTGATCGCCGATACCCGTGGTGCGATGCGCGTGCTGGAAACGAGTCACCCTCCCGTGTACTACCTTCCGATCGCCGACTTCGTCCCCGGTGCGCTCGTCGATGCCCCCGGCGGGTCATTCTGCGAGTTCAAGGGCGCTGCCCGCTACTTCGATGTGCGAGGCGGAGACACATTGCGTCGGGGCGCGGCCTGGAACTACCCGCACCCGGCACGCGGCTACGAGGTCCTGACCGACCGCGTCGCCGTGTATGCGGCGCAGATGGACGAGTGCACCGTCGGGGACGAGATCGCCGTTCCGCAACCGGGTGGGTTCTACGGCGGGTGGGTCACCTCTTCCGTCGTCGGTCCTTTCAAGGGCATCCCCGGTTCACAGGGCTGGTGACGGCCGGCCGGCCCGCCGATCAGAACGCGCGCAGGTTCGCCTGCAGACCGCCGTCCGTGTACTCGCGTCGAAGGATGCCGCGGCGACGCAGGATCGGGACGAGCTCGTCGAGAGTGCGGTGCAGCGTGACCGGATGGAAGTCGCCCCACAGCAGGATGCCGTCGTTGCCCCACGTCCCGAGCTCCTCGATGAGATCGGCGAACTCCTCAGCCGTGCCCACGAAGCCGGTGCGGTCGGAGATCCGGCCGGCGCGCACGAGCGCCGTCAGGTGCGCCCGCAGTGGCGCGTCCTCGCCTCGGTCCCCGACCAGGCGCTGGATACTGCCACGCGAGACGTGCGCGCCGAAGATCGAAAGGTCGAGCGGGCGATCGAGGTCGAGCGACGTCAGATCGGTCTCGAGGTCGCTCGACTGCTTGCGGGCGATCTGTACGAGAGCCGCCTCATCGGGGTGCGCAGAGGCTGCGACGATACGATCGGCTTCTTCCGCGGACGACGCGATGACCGGCTGAATGGCGAAGAGGATCTTGATGTCCTCCGGCCGCCGCCCCTTCGCTATCGCCGCCTCGTGGACCTTGGCGCGGTAGGCGCGCACGGACGCCTCGTGCAGAGGAGCGAGCGCGAGCTGGACGTCGGAGTTCGCGCCGGCGAAGCCGAGGCCGCGGCCGGAGCCGCCGGGCGACACGATGGCCGGCTCACCATCGGTGAAGGGGAGTGCGTTGAGCGGTCCGTCGAAGGCGAAGTGCTCTCCGCGGTGGCGGACGGCGCGCAGCCTGGCGCCGTCCGCATAGACATCGGTCGCCCGGTCCGCGACCAGCGCGCCGTCGTCCCAGCTGTGCCAGAGCGCGCGGATGCCGTCGAGCCACTCCTCGGCGCGGTCGTAGGCCTCGTCGTGTCCGAGCTGCGGTGCGTCGGAGAAGTGACGGGCGCTTCCGGTGTCGGTGACGACGTTGAGCCCGAGTCGATGCCCGCTCAGATGCTGCAGCGTCGCGAACTGACGCGCCGAGGTGAACGGCAGGGAGGCCGCCGGATTCACGGTCGGCACGACTCCGAGGTGTCTCGTCGCCTGGAAGAGGTAGGGGGCGAGCAGCAGTGGATCGTGCTTCGGGCCCCCGAACGCGTGACGGACGCGGATGTCGATGGTCTCGGGGGAACCGAGCGAGGGGCCGTCCTCGATGATGACGAGGTCGAATCCCGCCTGCTCCAGCGTTCGGGCGGCCTCCTGGTAGATCTCCGGCCGGGTCCAGTCGTAGTCCCAGTCCAGGGAGGGGTAGCCCCAGCCCTGGGGGCCGAAGCCGCGGGCGAGGAACCAGCCGAAGTGCTGCGGACGGGTCATGCCACAGCCTCCCTCGCACCGGCGAGGACCTGGGTGAGGTCGGAGATGAGGTCTTCCACGTCTTCGATCCCGATCGACAGCCGCAGCGTGCCGGGTCGCACGCCGAGTGTCTCCCGCTCGGATTCCGTGCGCTGGGCGTGGCTGGTCGTCCCCGGGTGCAGCACCAGGGAGCGCACGTCGCCGATGTGGGTCATGTGGGTGAACACCTGCACATGCTCCACGAAGCGGCGGGCGGCGGGCAGGCCTCCGCGCAGCGTGAAGGTGAAGATCGATCCGAAGCCGCCGTCCAGGTAGCGAAGTGCGGTCTCGTGGTCGGGATGCGAGGGGAGACCGACGTAGTCGACGCTCTCGACCTCGTCGTGCGCTTCCAGCCACCGCGCGATCTCGAGCGCGTTCCGGGACTGCCGCTCCACGCGCAGTCCGAGCGTCTCGGCCCCCTGGCCGATCAGGAATGCGTTCAGCGGCGACGGCGAGGCGCCGAATCGCGGCGCGACGGACTCTCGGGCGTAGGCGATGCGGGCGCGGCCTCCGTGACGGGCGAAGACACTGGGCGTGTCCCCTCGTCCCGGGAGAACGAGATGCGGGGCGTTGTGACCGGCGAGCTCGGCGTCGAAGCGTCCGTCGTCCACGATCACCCCGCCGAGGACCGAGCCGTGCCCTGCGAGGAACTTCGAGGCGGAGTGGACGACGATCGCCGCACCGTGCTCCAGCGGGCGCAGCAGTGCAGGAGTGGCCAGCGTGTTGTCGATGATCAGGGGGATCGCGGATTCGTCGGCGATCGCGCTGATGGCGGCGATGTCCAGGACATCGTTGCGGGCGTTGGCGACCGACTCGGCGAACAGGGCGCGCGTATTGGGGCGGATCGCCGAGCGCCAGGCATCCGGATCGGAGATGTCATCGACGAAGGTCGTCTCGATGTCGAGCCGAGCCAGGTTGTCGAGGAAGAGCCCCCGGCTGCCCTCGTAGATATGCGTGGAGGAGACGATGTGATCGCCGGCGCCTGCGACCGTGAGCAGCGCCGTGGCGACCGCCGCCTGGCCGCTGGCGACGAGGACGGCATCCGCGCCGGCCTCGAGCGCGGCGAGCTGTCGCTCGACCGCACGGACCGTCGGATTCCCCGTGCGGGTGTAACCGAACCCGGCTCCCGTGCTGAAGTGGTCGGCGGCGTGGTCGAAGTCGTCGAACTCGAACCCGGCCGTGAGGTAGATCGGGGTGGCCCTGGATGCCGCCGTCTCGCGGCTTCTCGCCGCATGGACCGCACGGGTGGCGAAGCGGGCGGTGTCGACGGTCATACGGAAGCCTCTCGGTCGTTCGGGTGCTCAACAGAGTGTCATGACGGGTCGGAGCACGTCCGAGCGGTGGTAATCTGACGTCATGCGGACCGTGCTCCTTCTTCTTAGCGGCCGCGACGAGACCTCGATCTGAGCCCCTCCTCGTCGCGGAGTCCATCGTGGGCCGAACCGCCAGCCACAGGAGACACGCAATGACCACCCCCGCAAACGGTGCCGATTCCGCACGCCGCCGGACCCTCGCCGAGAAGGTCTGGGACGACCACCTGGTCGTCAAGGGCGAGAACGGCGAACCGGACCTCATCTACATCGATCTGCACCTCGTGCACGAGGTCACCAGCCCGCAGGCATTCGATGGTCTGCGCAGCGAGGGACGGCCGCTGCGCCGACTCGACCTCACGATCGCGACGGAGGACCACAACACCCCGACGCTGGAGATCCACAAGCCGATCGCCGACCTGACGAGCCGCACGCAGATCGAGACCCTGCGTCGCAACGCCGCGGAGTTCGGGGTGCGTCTGCACTCGCTCGGTGACGCGGAGCAGGGCATCGTGCACGTCGTGGGGCCGCAGCTCGGGCTCACGATGCCGGGCATCACGGTGGTCTGCGGTGATTCGCACACCTCGACGCACGGCGCTTTCGGAGCGATGGCCTTCGGCATCGGCACCAGCGAGGTCGAGCACGTCATGGCCACGCAGACACTGCCGCTGAAGCCGTTCAAGACGATGGCGATCAATGTCGAGGGCACGCTGCGCGACGGCGTCACGGCCAAGGACATCATCCTCGCCGTGATCGCGAAGATCGGCACCGGAGGCGGCCAGGGCTACGTGCTCGAGTACCGCGGGAGCGCCATCCGCGCCCTCTCCATGGAGGGCCGCATGACGATCTGCAACATGTCGATCGAGGCGGGGGCGCGTGCCGGCATGGTCGCCCCTGACGAGACCACCTTCGCGTACCTCGAGGGCCGTCCGCACGCGCCCAAGGGCGAGGACTGGGAAGACGCCGTCGCGTACTGGCGCACACTGCCGACCGACGAAGGAGCGACCTTCGATGCCGAGGTGTTCATCGATGCCGACGACCTCGAGCCGTTCGTGACGTGGGGGACCAACCCCGGTCAGGGCAGCTCGCTGTCGGCCTCCGTGCCGAACCCGGCCGAGATCGTCGACCCGAACGAGCGGGCGGCAGCCGAGCGGGCGCTGGAGTACATGGATCTGACGCCGGGCACGCCCCTCAAGGAGGTGCCGGTCGACGCGGTGTTCATGGGATCGTGCACGAACAGCCGCATCGAGGATCTGCGCGCCTTCGCGTCGATCATCCAGGGCAAGAAGAAGGCCGATGGCGTGCGCGTCATGGTCGTACCCGGCTCCGCCAGGGTGCGCCTGGAAGCGGAGGCCGAGGGGCTCGACCAGGTCATCAAGGACTTCGGTGCGGAGTGGCGCTTCGCCGGGTGCTCGATGTGCCTGGGTATGAATCCGGACCAGCTCGCGCCGGGGGAGCGCTGCGCCTCCACCTCGAACCGCAACTTCGAGGGTCGCCAGGGCAAGGGAGGACGTACGCACCTCGTCTCGCCTCTCGTCGCAGCGGCGACCGCGATCCGTGGCACGCTGTCCAGCCCCAGCGACCTGACGGAAGAGGTCTGAATCATGGAGAAGTTCACCACTCACACCGGCATCGCGGCTCCGCTGAAGCGCTCGAACGTCGACACCGACCAGATCATCCCGGCCGTCTTCCTCAAGCGCGTCACCAAGACCGGTTTCGAGGACGCGCTGTTCCACGGCTGGCGCCAGGACCCGGAGTTCGTGCTGAATCAGGCACCGTTCCAGGGTGCCTCCATCCTGCTCGCAGGCCCCGACTTCGGGACCGGATCGAGCCGCGAGCACGCCGTCTGGGCCCTGCGCGACTTCGGCTTCGCCGTCGTCCTCAGCCCGCGCTTCGCGGACATCTTCCGGGGCAACTCGGGCAAGCAGGGACTCCTCGCGGCGACGATCTCGGAAGAGGATCTCGAGCGGTTCTGGGCTGAGATCGACCGGAATCCCGGGGTTCAGATGACCGTCGACCTGGAGGCGCGCACGGCGTCCATCGGCGACGTCCAGGCCGAGATCGGGATCGACGATTACACTAGATGGCGGCTCCTCGAAGGGCTCGATGACATCGGGCTCACGCTGCGCAATGAAGACAAGATCGCGCAGTTCGAGGCCCGTCGCGAGTCGTGGCGGCCCCGAACCCTTCCCGTCCAGTAGACGGTGGGGGCGGGGGAGCCCAGGGGCAACCCGCCCCCGAAATCCGTAGATGAAGTGAGGCTCCGAATGACGACACCTGTGCGCGACGCTCTTCCGGACGGAGTCCCTGCACTCACCGGAGACGTCCTCGCCATTCGAGGCGGACGCCCGCTCCGCGGACGTGTCGACGTCAAGGGTGCGAAGAACCTGGCGACGAAGGCCATGGTCGCCTCGCTCCTCGGCGAGACGGTCAGCACGCTCCGCGACGTGCCGGCGATCAGCGACGTCGCCGTCGTCCGCTCGCTCCTCGAGGTCCACGGTGTCCGCGTCTCCGACGGCGACGAGCCCGGCGCGCTGGTCTTCGACCCGAGTGACGTCGAGTCCGCGCACTTCGAGGAGATCGACGCCCACGCCGGCGCGTCTCGCATCCCGATCCTGTTCTGCGGCCCACTGCTGCACCGGCTCGGTCAGGCGTTCATCCCCGACCTCGGCGGATGCCGGATCGGCGACCGCCCCATCGACTTCCACCTGGACGCGCTGCGCAAGTTCGGCGCGATCGTCGAGAAGCTCCCCAGCGGCATCCGCCTCTCGACGGGTGGGAACCGCCTCCACGGGGCGAACATCCACCTTCCGTACCCGAGCGTCGGTGCGACGGAGCAGGTGCTGCTCACCGCCGTCCGCGCAGAGGGCGTGACGGAGCTGCGCAACGCGGCCATCGAGCCCGAGATCATGGATCTGATCGCGGTCCTGCAGAAGATGGGCGCGATCATCTCCTACGAGCCCAACCGGGTCATCGTCATCGAGGGCGTCGAGAAGCTCCGCGGCTACGACCACCGGTCGATCTTCGACCGCAACGAGGCGGCCTCCTGGGCGTCCGCGGCGCTGGCCACCGACGGCGAGATCTTCGTCGGCGGGGCGAAGCAGCAGGAGATGCTGACCTTCCTCAACATCTTCCGCAAGGCGGGCGGCTGGTTCGACATCCAGGAAGACGGCATCCTCTTCCGTCGTGACGGGGAGATCAAGCCGGTCGTCATCGAGACGGACGTGCACCCCGGCTTCATGACCGATTGGCAGCAGCCCCTCGTGGTCGCGCTGACCCAGGCGCACGGTCGCTCGGCCGTCCACGAGACCGTGTACGAGAACCGGATGGGCTTCACGGAGGCGCTGGTCAAGATGGGCGCCGACATCGTCGTGCACCCGCGAGGTCTGCAGGACGGTCCGCGCCGCGTTCCCCGTCGCGACCTCGAGCAGGCCGCCGTCATCACGGGCCCGACGCCGCTGCATGGCGCGGACATCGTGGTGCCCGACCTCCGCGGCGGTTACAGCCACGTCATCGCCGCGCTGACGGCCACCGGCGAGTCGAAGGTGTCGGGCGTCGACATCCTCAGCCGCGGTTACGAGAAGTTCCTCGCCAAGCTCGACGCGCTCGGCGCCGACTTCGACGTCATCCGGTGAGCCCGATGACTTCACGGTCATCGGAGACGACACGACCGAGTGTGTTCTGGCCGCTTGCGGCCTTGGTGATCCCTCCGGTCTCCCTGATCGCGAAGATCCGCGTCTCCGGCGGCGAGAAGCTCCCGAAGGAGGGGTCGTTCATCCTCGCCCCGAATCACTACTCGGAGTTCGATCCGCTCATCGTGGCCGTCGCCGTGTGGCGGATCGGCCGTGCGCCGCGGTTCATGGCCAAGGAGAGCCTGTTCAAGGTTCCGGTCCTCGGATGGTTCCTCCGTCGCACGGGGATGATCCCGGTGGCACGCACGTCGTCTGCGGCGTCTGCACGGCAGACGATGAAGCAGTCGGAGGAGCTGGTCGAGCACGGACGCGGGGTGATCGTGTATCCCGAAGGCACGCTCACCCGGGACCCCGAGCTGTGGCCCATGCGCGGCAAGTCCGGTGCCGTGCGGCTGGCCCTCGCCGACGGCATCCCGCTGATCCCGATGGCGCAGTGGGGCACGCAGGAGATCATGGGTCGGTATCAGAAGGGGCTCAGCCTCTGGCCCCTGCGCAAACCGGTGAGAGTACTCGTCGGCGACCCCGTCGATGTGTCCGACCTGCGCGGTCGTGCGGGTGAGCCCGCTGCGCTCAACGAGGCGACGAGCCGGCTGATGAACGCGATCACCGCGCTCCTCGAGGAGCTGCGCCAGGAGAAGGCCCCTGCGGAGCGATGGAACCCCGCGAGCCATGGCCAGAAGGAGACCGGTCGCCTTGACTCCTAAGAGAACCGTTCCGGTGGGTCCGCGGGCCACGGTCATCGGCTCCGGCAGCTGGGGAACGACCTTCGGAAAGATCCTCGCCGACGGCGGCGCCCAGGTGACGATGTGGGCGCGTCGAGCCGAGCTCGCGCAGGAGATCAACGAGGCGAAGCGCAACTCCCGCTATCTGCCCGGTATCAACCTGCCGCGCACGATGGCAGCGACGCACGAGCTCGCGACATCGCTGGACGGTGTCGAGCAGGTCTACCTGTCGGTTCCCAGCCAGTCGCTCCGCGAGAATCTCAAGGCTCTTCGGCCGCTCCTCGCCGACAGCGACGCGAAGGTCATCAGCCTGATGAAGGGCGTCGAACGCGGCACCGGGCTGCGCATGAGCCAGGTGATCCAGCAGGAACTGCGCTGCGATCCCGATCGTATCGCCGTGGCATCCGGCCCGAACCTGGCCCTCGAGATCGCCCGCGAGCAACCGACAGCCGCGGTGATCTCCTCCCGCAGCCGGGAGACTGCCGAGATCGTCGCACGCGCGGCGCGGAACAGCTACTTCCGCACCTTCGTGAACACGGACGTGATCGGCACCGAGTTCGGCGGGGTGCTCAAGAACCTCATCGCGGTCGCCATCGGCATCGTCGACGGCGTCGGCTACGGCGAGAACACGAAGGCCTCGATCATCACTCGCGGCCTCGTCGAGATGACGGACTTCGCAGTGGCGAACGGCGCGCATCCGGAGACGCTCCAGGGGCTCGCAGGGCTCGGGGACCTCATCGCCACCTGTCAGTCGCCGCTGAGCCGCAACAACACGGCAGGGCGCCTTCTCGGCCAGGGGTACAGCTTCCAGGACGTCGTGAAGCAGATGCAGCAGACGGCGGAGGGCCTCGCCTCCGTCGCTCCGATCCTGCAGCTCGCGCGCGAGGCCGAGGTGGACATGCCCATCGTCGAGCAGGTGAAGATGGTGCTCGACGGCAAGATGGATCCGCGTGACATCGCACCCCACCTGACGACGGACGACGACACCCCGCAGGGTGAGAGGACCAACCATGGACAAGCAGACGGTGGTGGTGCTCTTCGGCGGGCGCTCCAGCGAGCATTCGATCAGTTCCGCAACGGCGGGGGGCGTCCTGGGAGCGATTGATCGCGACCGCTACGCCGTGATCCCTGTGGGGATCACCCGGGAGGGTGCTTTCGTGCTGGAGGACGACGACCCCGCGAAGTTCCCCCTGGACGCCGCGCACCTCCCCGAGGTGACCGACAACGGAACCCGCATCCTGTGGCCGGAGCCCGGAGGCGATCGCACGCTGCGGGTCGTGCAGGTCGACGGCACCATCGAGGGTCTCGGCGAGATCGACGTCGTGCTGCCGATCCTGCACGGCCCGCACGGCGAGGACGGCACGATCCAGGGCTACTTCGACACCCTCGAAGTACCCTATGCCGGCGGCGGAGTCCTCGACTCGGCCCTCTGCATGGACAAGCACTTCATGAAGATCGCGCTTCAGGCGGCGGGCATCTCGGTCGCACCGTGGGCGACCGTGCGTCGCAGGGACTGGGATCAGGATGCGGCGCAGGTGCGCGCCCGCGCTGCGGCGCTGGGGCTGCCGCTGTTCGTGAAGCCGGCGCGCGCCGGATCGAGCGTCGGCGTCTCCAAGGTGGAAGCGCTGGACGAGCTCGATGCCGCGCTGGAGGTCGCCTTCGCCGAGGACGACAAGGTGCTGATCGAGACCGGAGTGAGCGGTCGCGAGATCGAGGTGGCCGTGCTCGAGAGCGCGGACGGAATCCGTGCCTCGCTCCCCGGCGAGATCGTGCTCACATCCCGCGGCTTCTACGACTTCGAGGGCAAGTACCTCGGGGGCGACGGTGTGGACGTCGTCTGCCCTGCCGAGGTGAGCGACGCGGAATTGGCGGCGATCCAGGAAGCGGGCGTCCGCGCGTTCGAGGCGGTCGATGGTCGCGGCCTCGCACGCGTTGACATGTTCCTGACACCGTCCGGAGACCTCGTGGTGAACGAGCTGAACACGATGCCCGGATTCACACCGATCTCGATGTTCCCGAAGTGCTGGGTGGCGTCCGGCCTGAGCTACGGCGACCTGATCACCGAGCTCGTCGAAGCCGGTCTCCGTCGCTGACGGCGGTTTCCCCGCGGGTGTCAGCTCGCGGGGAACTCGACGCGATCGGTGCACTTCGCGGTCGCCGGGGCGAGACCGGACTGGATGCTCGACGAGATCGTGTCGACGATCGACTGGAAATCGATCTGCTCTCCGCGGCGGATGTTCACCTCGACGGCGGGGTCGCGCCCGTAGGTGACCAGTCGCTGTCTCTCCTCCTCCTGCTCGAGGACCAGCCAGTCCACGCCGCCCAGGGTGGTGCACACCAGGGCCGACGGAGCCGGGGGCTCGACGCCGCAGCGCAGGACGACGGTGGGGTCACCCCACGCGCCGGTCGCCTGAGCATCCGTCCACACCCGGTCGAAGCCGCCGACCGTCTCCGGCAGCAGCACCGACACGTCGGCGCACGCAGGATTGTTCGCATCGTCGGCCGGTTCGAGGTGCACGGTCGTCGAGCAGCCGGCGAGGAGTGCGGTGAGTGCCACCGCGCCCGCGAGGGCAGCGAGGCGACGGGAACGGGGCATGCTTCCAGGCTACCTTTGACAGCATGCCCTCCCGACCCGAAGCCGACGATCCGCGCCTGGGCGATGTCTCCGAAGGACGCATCCTCCAGGCGATCCTGACCCGTACTGCTCCGGCGGCGCACGCGCTCATCGGTCCTGGCGATGACGCGGCTGTCATCGCCACCCCGTCGGGATCCGTCGTGGCGACCACCGACACCCTCGTGCACGGCCCGGACTTCCGGCTCGCCTGGTCCAGTGGATACGACCTCGGGTGGAAGGCCGCGGCGGTCAATCTCGCGGACATCGCGGCGATGGGAGCTCGTCCGACCGCGCTGCTGGTCGCGCTGGCCGTGCCGCGCGACCTGAGACTCTCCTTCGTGGAGCGACTCGCCGACGGCTTCCGCGACGCGTGTGCGGCTCTCGCGCCCGGGTGCGCCGTCGTCGGCGGTGATCTCACGGTCTCCGACGTCCTCACGGTCGCCGTGACCGCCCTCGGCGATCTGGAGGGACGTGACGCGGTGACGCGAAGCGGCGCCCGTCCGGGAGACGTCATCGCGGTGGCGGGGGAGCTGGGACTCGCCGCGCACGGACTCGCTGTGCTGTTCGGCCGCTTCCGCGACGGCGATGTGCCCGTCCCGGTCGACCCGTCGAAGCTCGCGGCGGGGGAGAGCGCGGCACTCGCCGCGCAGCTGCGTCCCTCGCCGCCCATCGGTCTCGGCGCGGTGGCGGCGACGGGCGGAGCCACCGCGATGATGGACATCTCGGATGGCCTCGCGCTGGACGCACGCCGAATGGCGGCCGCGTCCGGCGTCACCATCGCCCTGCGACGTTCGGCGCTGGGAAGCGTTCCGGAGCGTGCGCTCGGCGGCGGAGAAGACCACGCTCTGCTGGCAGCGTTCCCCGAGGGCGTCCTGCCTCCGGGCTTCCGGGTGATCGGCGACGTGCGTGCGCTCGGCGGGGAGGAACTGCTCTGCGACGACCTCCCGGTCGACATCACCGGATGGGACCCCTATCGGGACTGGGACTCCGTCTCGGGCTGATCGTCCGGTACGGGGTTCGCCTCCTCCGCGGCGGGTTCGGCCCACCACAGGGTGGTGTCGCCGTAAGACTTCTCGCGGAACAGCTCCAGGCCCGCGGCGTCGAAGTCCGGCGGAGTCGATCGGCGCGCGCGCTCGACGATGACGAGGGCATCCGGGGTCAGGAGCGGAGCGAGCGCGACCAGATCGGCGGTCATCGCGGCGTCATCCAGGTCGTACGGCGGATCGGTGAAGACGAGGTCGAACGGGCCTATCGCACGCTGCAGAAACGTGTGGACGGCGCCCTCGTGCACCCGGCCGGCGGGCACACCGCCTGCCTTGGCGACGACGGCGGCGTTGCGCCGGACGATCGCCGCGGCCTGGCGTCCGCGCTCGACGAACTCGGCACTCTCCGCGCCCCGGCTGAGGGATTCGAGGCCGAGCGCTCCCGACCCGGCGTACAGGTCGAGGACTCTGGCGCCGGAGATGGCGCTGAGGGACTCGAGCGCTGCGAAGAGGGATTCCCGCACCCGGTCGCTGGTCGGTCGTGTTCCCGCACCCGGCACCTCGAGTCGGGCGCCCCTGGCGCTGCCTGCGATGATCCTCGTCACCCGTTCACGATACGACAGCGCGGGTGCCTGTCGTGTCGGTCGTGTTCCCTAGACTCGGAGCATGTCGCTCACGCTCGATTCCTCGCTGGAGGATGCGCTCGGTGCGGCGTCTGCCAAGACGCTCGGACGAGCGTTCGGCATGCTCAGCGTGGGCGATCTGCTGGCCCACTATCCGCGGCGGTACGCCGATCCGGGGGAACTCACCCCGATTCGCGACCTTCCCCTCGGAGAGACGGTGACGATCGTCGCCGAGGTCCTCTCCTCCAGCTTCCGCCGCATGCGCAATCGTCCTGGCGCCATGGTCGACGTGGTGATCGGGGACGGCGTCGGTCGGATGTCGCTGACCTTCTTCGCCAAGAACGTCGGTGCTGCCGAGTGGCGATCGAAAGACCTCGCGGTGGGGAGACGGGGTGTCTTCTCGGGCAAGGTCGGCGAGTTCAACGGCATGACCCAGTTCGCCCACCCGGAGTACGAGCTGTTCGACGACGAAGATGCCGCCCGGCGGAGCGCTGACGCCCGAGCGGCCGTTCCGATCCCGATCTATCCCGCGACCTCTGCCATCCAGACATGGCAGATAGCCAGGCTGGTCGGTCGGGTGCTGGACGACCTCTCCGAGGCGCCCGACCCGCTGACGCCGGAGATCCGCGAGAGCGAAGAACTGCTCACGGCGCGGGAGGCGCTGGAGCTCATCCACCGCCCACGCACCCGCAACGACATCGACCCCGCTGTGCGGACTCTGCGGATGCATGAGGCGCTGACGCTGCAGACGGCCCTGCTCCAGCAGCGGGATGCCGTCCGCTCCCTCTCGGCCACTTCTCGACCCGCTCGCGCCGGAGGACTGCTCGAGCGTTTCGACGCCTCGCTTCCGTATACGCTGACGCCCGATCAGGAGACGGTCGGGCAGGAGATCGCGACCGACCTGGTAGGAGCGTGGCCGATGAACCGGCTCGTGCAGGGCGAGGTGGGTTCCGGTAAGACCCTGGTCGCTCTCCGCGCGATGCTGCAGGTCGCCGAGAGCGGCGGACAGGCGGCCTTGATCGCACCGACCGAAGTCCTCGCGGGTCAGCATCTGCGGTCGATCGCGAAGATGCTCGGTCCCGATCTCGCGCCCTTGCTGATGCCGACCCTCCTCACCGGTCAGCTCCCGGCCGCGGAGCGCCGTAAGGCCGCACTGCGGGTCGCGTCAGGGCAGGCGCTCATCGTGGTCGGAACGCATGCGCTGTTGGGCGAGAAGACGACCTTCGCCGACCTCGGTCTCGTCGTCGTGGACGAGCAGCACCGATTCGGTGTGGAGCAGCGCGAGGCCCTGCGCGCGAAGGGATCGAGTCCGCACGCGCTGGTGCTGACGGCCACTCCGATCCCGCGGACGGTGGCGATGACGGTGTTCGGCGACCTCGACACATCCGTGATCCGCACGATGCCCGCCGGTCGGGCAGGGATCGAGTCGTTCGTGGCGCCCCTCTCCGAGCATCCGGGGTGGTTCAACCGTGTCTGGGAGCGCGCCGCCGAGGAGATCGCGCAGGGCCGTCAGGTCTTCGCCGTGTGCGCAGCCATCGACACGGCGAAGAAGACGGCAGAAGCGGGGGAGCCGTCGTCGCCGGCGCCGGAGGGCGGGAACGGGCCCCGCTGGGGCGTCGTGCAGCTCGACGAGGCACTCGCCTCCCATCCCACACTCGGCGGATTGCGGCGTGCCGTGCTGCACGGGCGGATGCCCTCGGAGGAGAAAGACGCGGTGATGCAGTCGTTCGCCCGCGGCGACATCGATCTCCTTCTCGCGACCACGGTGATCGAGGTCGGTGTCGACGTGCCCAATGCCTCGACGATGATCGTGCTCGACGCCGACCGCTTCGGGGTCTCGCAGCTTCACCAGCTTCGCGGTCGTGTCGGGCGAGGGGGTGTTCCCGGGCTGTGCCTGCTGGTCACCGAAGCAGAGGCGGGCTCGCTCGCGCGCGATCGCGTCGATGCGGTCGCTGCGACTCTCGACGGCTTCGCCCTCGCGGAGGTCGACCTGGAGCTGCGCGGAGAGGGCGACGTGCTCGGTGCCGCACAGGCCGGAGTCCGGTCCTCGCTCAAGCTCCTGCGTGTGGTCAAGGATGCGGGGCTCATCACGCGGGCCCGAGAAGTGGCCGAAGGCATCCTCGCCACCGACCCCGACCTGGCCGGACACCCCGGGTTGCGTGAGGCGATCGGCAGACGGGTGAGCGATGAGGATCGGGCGGCGCTCGCGAAGAACTGACGCTGCTCCGGTGTGCCCTAGGCTGGAGCCATGAGCAGCCGGATCGCCGTCGTCCCGGGTTCCTTCGATCCGCCTACCCTGGGTCACCTCGATGTGATCCGTCGTGCGGCAGCCCTGTACGACGAGTTGCACGTGCTGATCGTGCACAACCCGGGCAAGGAAGCGATGCTGCCGATCGCTCAGCGGCTGTCCCTCCTGGAGCGTTCGATCGCGGAAGACGGCATGCCGGGCAACATCGTGATCGGCTCGTGGAGCATGGGCCTTCTCGTCGACTATGCGCGCGACGTGAACGCCGGCGTGCTCGTCAAGGGCATCCGGTCGCAGATCGACGTCGCCTACGAGTCGCCGATGGCGATCGTCAACCGGCACCTGGCTGACATCGAGACCGTCTTCCTTCTTCCGGACCCCTCGCATGCGATGGTCTCGAGCTCTCTTGTGCGCCAGGTCGCTTCGCTCGGAGGCGATGTCTCGCCCTTCGTGCCCCCGGCGGTGGCGGACTTCCTCGACACCGGCTCCCGGGGTATCTGAGCCCTCGGCCGGCAGGCGCGGTCAGCGCGACCTCAGGCTGCGCCCGGTAACATGGCAGTGTGCGCTCTCGAATGAACGGTCCTTTCGTGCTCCCCGTCCGTGACATCGTCCGGCGTCCGGGGGAGATGCGGGAACACGAGTTCAACGTCGCCCTTGCGGAGGCGTGGGGTGAGGGGATCGTGTCGTACGAGGCCGGCTCCGAGATCGACCTCGATGTGCGGCTGGAGTCGGTCCACGAGGGCATTCTGGTGTCGGGAACGGCAGACGCGGAGTACGTCGGAGTGTGCGGCAGATGCCTGATCGACATCGCTCGGCCCGTCGAAGTCGAGTTCCAGGAGCTTTTCGCGTATCCTGGTGAGGAAGAAACTGACTTCGAGGTTCAAGACGACCACGTGGATCTTGAAACTCTCGTCAGGGATGCGGCCGTATTGGCGCTTCCTTTTCAGCCGGTGTGTCAGCCGGATTGCCCGGGTCTCGACCCGCAAACGGGTGAACGGCTGACCGTGAGCACCGGAACGGAGCAGGCCGCTCCCATCGATCCTCGATGGAGCGCGCTCCAGAACATCACAGACCAAGACGGCACGGAAGAATCTCGTGCCGCCGAGAAAGAAGAGAGCTAGTCATGGCTGGTAACCCCCCGAAGCGCAAGGTATCCCGTTCGAACACCCGCTCGCGCCGCGCGCAGTGGAAGGCGGCGCCCGTCGCGCTCGTCAAGACGATCGAGAACGGCCAGGTCGTCTACAGCCGCCCTCACCAGGCGAAGGTCGTCACCGACTCGCAGGGCACCGAGCTCTTCCTCGAGTACAAGGGCCGCAAGGTCGCCGACGTCTGAGTCGCGTACCGTGACGGAGGTCCCCGGGGGGACGAGACCTCTCCCAGATAAGCTCCGCGTCGATATCGACGCGGAGCTTCTGGAGTTGGCGCTCACCCACCGCTCCTACGCCTACGAGCACGGTGGTATTCCGCACAACGAGCGGCTCGAGTTCCTCGGGGACTCGGTTCTCGGACAGGCCGTCACGGTGATGCTCTTCACCACTCATCCCGACCTCGACGAGGGCGAGCTGGCGAAGCGGCGTGCGAGCGTCGTCTCCACCGTCGCGCTTGCAGAGGTGGCGAGGGGTATCGATCTCGGAAGTCACCTGCTGCTCGGTCGTGGTGAAGAGCAGACCGGCGGTCGCGATAAAGACTCGATCCTGGCCGACACGATGGAAGCCGTCATCGGTGCCACGTACCTCTCGGTCGGCCCTGAGGCCGCCACGGAGCTCGTCCTTCGTCTGACGAAGCCGTTGCTGGCGGACCCGGAGCGCTACGGCGCGGCGATGGATCCCAAGACGAGCCTTCAGGAGCTCGCTGCTCGTGTCGGTGCCACCCCTCCGCAGTATTCGGTGGAGGCGAGCGGGCCTGACCATGACCGGCGTTTCCTCGCCACCGTCACGGTGGGCGACGTGAGTATGACCGGTGCGGGCAGCAGCAAGAAGACCGCGGAGATGGCGGCGGCCCTCAGCGCCTGGCGCACCCTCAGCGAGCGTGCCTGAGCTTCCTGAGGTCGAGGTCGTTCGCGCGGGCCTCGCACCGGCCGCGGTCGGATCGCTCATCACGTCGGTGAGCGTCTTCGACGAGCGCGCGCTCACCCGGCATGTCGCCGGGGCCGCGGACTTCGTCGGCCGGCTCGAGGGCCGAACCTTCACCGCCGCTTCCCGCCGCGGCAAGTTCCTCTGGCTCCCGCTCGATGATGAGGATTCCGCGTTGATCGCGCACCTCGGTATGAGCGGTCAGATGCTGTTGCGTACTCCTAATGCCGACGCGGAACGCCACGAGCGGATCCGCATCGGCATCGAGCATCCTGTGCACGGGGAACTCGCGATCGTGTTCGCGGATCAGCGCACGTTCGGCTCGCTCGCCGTCGATGCGCTGCTCGACGACGACGGATCGCGGATACCCACCCAGGTCGCGCATATCGCCCGCGATCCCCTCGATCCCTCCTTCGATGACCGCGCCTTCCGTGTCGCGCTCGCGCGGCGGAGAAGCGCGGTCAAGCGTGTTCTCCTCGATCAGGGCGTCGTGAGCGGGATCGGCAACATCTACGCCGACGAGTCCCTCTGGGCTGCGCGCATCCACCCGGAGACCCCCTCCGATCGTCTGTCGACGCAGGCTGTACGCCGACTGCTCGCCGAGGTGCGGCTCGTGCTCGCGAAGGCCCTCGCAGAAGGGGGGACCAGCTTCGACGCGCAGTACGTCAACGTCAACGGTCAGGCCGGATACTTCGCGCACTCTCTCCATGCCTACGGCCAGCAGGGCACGCCCTGTGCCCGGTGCGGAACTCCGATCGTGCGCGAGCAGTTCATGAACCGCGGCTCGCACTTCTGCCCGCGTTGCCAGCGGCCGCGGAGATAGCGCGGCTACTCGCGGGAGACCGAGGCGGTCATGTGCTGGCCGGTCCGAGGGAGGGCCGTGACGTGGGCCGGGCCGTCATCGAGGGTGATGCCGGTGAAGGTCATCGGCAGGCCCTGGGCAGTCCATGGTGAGACGCGGTCCATGAGTTGAGCGTGGACGTGAGGTTCGCTGCTGTTGCCGGAGTTCCCGCAACGAGCGATCTGCTCACCGGCGCGCACGGTCGCACCGACCGTCACTGCGAGCGAGCCTCGCTGCAGATGCGCCACCGTCGCGTACTCACCGTTCGCGCCGCGAATGGTGACGTGGTTTCCCAGGATGAACCCCGGGCCGCCGAGCTCGCGCACCGCTCCTTCGATCACCATGTAGACGAGAGCGAGCCCGCCCGATCGGGCCCGGTGGTCTCGCCTCCAGTCCGTCGCGCGCACGACCGTGCCATCGATCATCGCGCGCACCGGCTGCCCGAAAGCGGGGTAGTCGCGCGCCCGGCGCATCACCGGGCCGTCGCCGAACGCCGGACGTCGGGTGTCGACCGGCTCATGCACGAGGTCGATGGCGAACGCCTGACCATAGAGGCGGATCCCGTGGCTGGGCACCTTCGTGGCCGGGCTGTTCATGCCGAGCCACCGGCCGGACACCGGGGAGGCCAGCGTCGCGGGGTGCCGGGTGGGGATCAGGCGGGGACCGACGAAGACCAGCAGCACACTCACGGCGAGCACCCCGAGCGCGATGACGGCGATCACGCCGCGCCCTTGACGGGCGCCGTCCCCGAGCGGGATTCCGCTGGTGACGGCCACGGCGATCAACGCGAGCGCTGCGACGGCGTATGCAGGGCCACGCACGCGATAGGCGGAGAGGAGAGCGCGCTTCATCGTTCGGCTCCGAGCATGCACACCAGCAGCGGCACGATACGTGCGGCCGGCACCTCGTAGCTTCCCCGTCCGCTCTGGCGTACCCACCCTGCCGATACGAGCTGGCGCAGGTGGTGATGCAGCTGACCGGTCGTTCCGAGTCCTTCGATGGCAGCCAGCTCCGACGTGGCGCTGGTCCCCGCAACGATGTGACGCAGCAGCTCGAGGCGGACGGGGTGTCCGAGTGCGGCGAAGACGGCCGTGCGGTCCGCCCAGGTCGTCTCGAGCTGTCCCGCGGTCCCGACGGTCTGCTGCCACGACACCGGCGCCCCCGTCGGAAGCGTCAGCGAGCCGACCAGCATGACCGCGCCCTCGACGGTGGATTCGTCGTCGGGGCGTCGGGTCACCAACCCGTTCAAGGCCCAGAAGCCTCCTTCGTCGAGGGCAGCGCTGCGGGATCCGCGGCGTGTCTCTTCCAGCGCTGCCACCCTCTCCGTCAGGGCGAGCAGCTCTTCACGGAGGTGTGAGATCTCATCGGTCATGGTCGAATAATACGGTAGTACGTATTATCGGACCACGCGACGGATCACGCTGTCTGGAAGGAGCGTTGCAGCAGCGGGCGGGTGGCCCATGTGGTGGCCCACACCACGCCGATCCCGATCGAGACGACGGATGCGATGGTCAGCAAAGACACCGGTGCCGTGATCAGGGCGATGCCGACCAGCGGGAACACCAGAATCGCCGCCACCAGCGCTGACCCGATCGCCGTCACCAAGAGCGGAGACATGATCGCACGGCGTCGGGCGCGGTCCACGGTCTCGAGGGGCACTCCCAGGTGATGCAGACTGCGGTGCAGCTCGCTCTGATCGAGCACCTCTGATGCCTGGTTGACCCCGACGGACGCCGCCACCATGAGGAATGAGCCGATGAGGGTGATGATGAGGCCGGTTCGGATGTCGTCCGCCAGTGCGATGTCCGATGCTGCGGCGTCGGGCGTGCTCATCACGTTCAGCAGCGCGACCCCGGTGCCGGCGAAGACGGCCATGAAGCTCGCCATCGCGATGCCACCCACCTGCCGCCAGGCCGCCTTGGGGGAGTCCAGAACGATGCGGGCGGCGAGCAGGCGTTCCGGTCGCTCGGCCCTGCGGAGCTGGCGCGATGCCGAGACCTTGAGCACCCAGGGTCCGACCATGTTCAACACGGCCAGCGCCGCACCGAACAGTCCGGCGAGGACGACGATCGTCAGCACGACTCCGCCGACCGAAGGGAACACCTTGATCAGCACGAAGGCGATCGCGATGGCACCTGCGGCGAGCACGGCTCGAATCCAGTGCACCTTCGGAACATCGGCGCGAGTGCGCACGCCGAGGGGGGACACCACGACGCGACGAAGACCGATGACGGCGCTGGTGGCCGCGAGCGCGAGCACAGCGGTGAAGACGACCGCAGTCTGCAGGGGAGGAAGAACGACGGCCGCGAAGCCGAGTGCTTCACCTCGGAACGGGATCAGGCCGATCAGCGGGCTGATGGCGACGTGGCCGATGACGCCGGCGATCGCGCCGACAGCGGCGACGAGGGCCGACTCCGCGACGGTGGCAGCCGTGACACCTGCCGGTGACACGCCGAGTAGACGGAGGGTGGAGAGTCGCTCATCACGTCGGCGCGCGGAGAGCCGCGCCGCCGCGCCGCCGAGGGACATCAGCGGCACGACCAGCAGCACGAGGGCGACGGCTGCGAGCGCCTGGTAGAGAGGCGCATACTCGTCGGTCCAGCCCCAGAAGGACTGCGCGCCACCGACGACCGTGAGGACCAGCGTCGTCACGACGCCGAAGGCGACGACGGGCAGCGCGAGAACGCTGTTCTGTCCGGGGGCCGGTCGCAGAAGGAGGGCCAGGACGCTGCGGTTCATGCGGCCACCGCCGAGGAGATGATGCGTCCGTCGCGCACGGCGATCGTGCGCGTGCAGCGTGCCGCGACGTCGGGGTCGTGTGTGACCACCACGAGCGTGCGTCCCTGTCCGGTCGTCGACCAGAGGAGGGCGTCCATGACCTCGGAGGAGGTGGTCGAGTCGAGGGCACCCGTCGGCTCGTCGGCGAACACCAGTTCCGCGCCGGTCGCCTGAGCGCGGGCGATCGCGACGCGCTGGGCCTGCCCACCGGAGAGTTCGCCGATCCGACGGTCTTCCATCCCGGCGAGTCCGAGCGCGGCAAGCCACGATGCCGCGTGCTGCACGGCGTCCTGGCGCCGGATGCCGTTGATCATCGAGGCGAGGGCCACGTTCTCCACGGCTGTGAGCTCGGGGATCAGCAGTCCCTGCTGGAAGACGAAGCCGAATCGCTCCCGACGCAGGCGGGAACGGGCGGATTCGCCGAGGCCGGTGATCTCGATCGGGGCGCCTTCGGCAGGGCGGAAGACGACGGTCCCGGCATCGGGCGCGGTGATTCCGGCCAGGACGTGCAGGAGGGTCGTCTTTCCTGAGCCGGATGCTCCCATGATCGCGACAGACTCCCCGCGATGGATGGCGAGGTCGACGCCGGCGAGTGCGCGCGTCGACCCGAAGTTCTTGGTGAGGGCATGGGCTTCGATCACGGGGATGTTCATGATTCCAGCCTCGTCATCCGGCCGCCCGGTGTCGTCGGCCAGGCGGATGACGGGTGCGGACCCGAGGTCATCCCCGAGAATGAGATCGGGTCCGCCTTCGTCAGATCTTCTTCTGCCACGCCCCCGCATACGACACGGGGCGGAAGCCGATCGCCTCGTTGATGTCGAGCATGGGCCGGTTCTCCTCGGCGTTGAAGGTGGAGACGACGGTCGAGCGGGGCATCAGCTCGCGCCACCGCAGGAGGTTCGCGCACTTGACGATCGTGCCGAGCCGGTGCCCGCGGTGGTGCTTCGACACGAGGGTTCCGAACTGGTGGGTGACGCCGGTGCGATCCGCCGCGATCAGCAGCTCGTTGTAGGCCACCAGCACTCCGGTCGGCACGTGCTCCACGGCGACCACCGAGACGGCCTGACCGGCGCCGAGAAGCCTCGCCTCGCGGCGCACGACGCGCTCGGCATCCCAGCTCTCCTCCGGGAAGTCCATGTCGCCGCTGGGAGCATCCGTCGAAAGGCGCGCGAGCACGGCTGCAAAGCCTTCTCGGCGTTCGGGCGGCGTGGGCATGTTCCATGCGATGATCCGATAGTCGGGGCCGGCGAACACGGTCGCCTCCTCGAGAGCGGTGCGAAGCGGGGTGGGGTCAGCACGCAGGTCGTACTCGCTGTTGCGCTCGACCTGCTCGAGGACGAAACCGTTCGCCGCGGCCAGATCGGACAGCGGGGTCGCGGGGATACGACCCCAGCCGGTGCGCGGAACGAGCATCCGGTCGCTCTCCACCGGCCGGTGCAAGCTCCAGATCTGCAGGATGCTCCGTCCGCGTGCGCGCGCCTCCACCTCGGCGCGGGCCAGAAGAGCGTCTTCGATACCGCGACCCCAGTGCGCCTCCGGCACCAGCAGGTCGATCTCGGCGGCGCGCGCATCGGTCTCCTGGGCGAGGGAGACGGTGACCATCCCCACGATGTCGTCGCCGGCACGAGCGACGAATCCGAGGTCGAGTGAGTCGGTCTGATCCTGCCAGTCCGGCAGCATCTGCACGGCATCCGGCGCGAGGTCGGGGAGCCCGACCTGCTCGTCGCAGACGCGCCGGTTGAGTTCTCCGTATGCGCGGAAGTCCGCGGCGTCGTCGTCGTCCAGGGAGACCGGCACGATAAGCGGGGTGATCGTCGGTTCGGTGGTCGTCATGTCATTTCCTTCGTGCGGGCGTGCATGTTGCGCGACTCCTTCTGCGGAGTCGCCGGGGAACGGAGGGAGAAAGATCCCGGTGTGGACAGGGTTGCCACCCCGGACCCGTCCGCGGGCGAGGCGTGCGGGTCCGGAGGGGCTGGCGGTGCCACGCATGATCGGCGGAATGTCAGCGCATCCCGCGCTGCATGTCGTACGTCAGCAGTGCGTACGACTCCGCAGCGGAGCGGTGACGCTGTTCGCCGAGCAGAAGCAGGTCTGCCGGATCGATGTACAGGCCGCGGCGGTGCCGCTGCGGACGCTGCGCCCTCTGGAACAGCCAGAGACCGAACCGGAGGGAGAGACGGTCTGCGAGCGCGAGGCGGCGCAGTTCGTCGGGGCGGGGGATCTGGAGGACCTCGCGGTCCTCGATATCGGGCGGGTGGGTGGTGCTGCGAGACAGCGTGTCGTTCACGACGGTTCCTTCGAAAGGGTGGTGGGTGTGGATCCGGACGCACCTCGCGTCGACTGCGGGAGCAGTGGAGGAGGGTGCGGAAGGATGCGGCGCATCGGCTCCGCGGAGTGCGGCGCCGAGGGCGGCGGGATATCCATGAAACTGCGAGCGCAGATCAGAGGGTGGGGCGCGGATGAGCGGAGCCGAGACGGTCCACTACCGGTCCGGATTCTCGGTGTGCGGCTCTACGAGAGCGCGCTGATGCGGACGCCGGCGGTTACCGAGAACGCAGAGCGCGGCGCGAGATGCGCGGGCGCGGCGAGGCGAGTGGCCTGTGCGGTGAGCTGAGTCATAATCATCGGTAACCTCCTTTCGTGTGGCGATCCGGAGGAAACCGTAGCGAACGGATGAGGCCGACGTCAAGCATCGCCGTCGCATACCGGCGTGTCGCTGCGCCGGCGGGTTCGACGCTCGTCCGCGCGGGATGACGGTTGTCGCCCGGGATTCCGGTAGCGTAGCCGCGTGATTCTCCCCGGACGAGCGGTGCCCGCATGCATCTGAAGAGCCTGACGCTCAAAGGGTTCAAGTCGTTCGCGCAGCCGACGAGCTTCGTGTTCGAACCCGGCGTCACCTGCATCGTCGGGCCCAACGGATCCGGCAAGTCGAATGTCGTCGACGCGCTCGCCTGGGTCATGGGTGAGCAGGGCGCGAAGACTTTGCGCGGCGGCAAGATGGAGGATGTCATCTTCGCCGGCACGTCGACGCGCGGCCCGCTCGGGCGCGCCGAGGTGCAGCTCACGATCGACAACGCCGACGGTGCACTGCCGATCGAGTACGCCGAGGTGACGATCAGCCGCACGCTCTTCCGCAACGGCTCCAGCGAGTATGCGATCAACGGCGAGGGATGCCGACTCCTGGATGTGCAGGAACTCCTCAGCGATTCGGGCCTGGGGCGCGAGATGCACGTCATCGTCGGTCAGGGGCGTCTGGATACCGTCCTGCAGGCATCACCCGAGGACCGTCGCGGATTCATCGAGGAGGCAGCCGGAATCCTCAAGCATCGGCGGCGCAAGGAGAAGACGCTCCGCAAGCTCGATGCGATGGAGACCAACCTCACGCGCCTCAGCGACCTGGCCGGGGAGATCCGACGTCAGTTGAAGCCCCTGGGACGTCAGGCCGAGATCGCGCGCGAAGCGCAGACCATCGCCGCCGTCGTCAGAGACGCCAAGGCGCGCATCTTCGCCGACGATGTCGTCGCCCTGCGGGCGGCGCTCGCTGATCACACGCGCACCGAGAACGAACGCCATACGGAGCGGCTCGTGCTCTCGGACCAAGCCGAGACGGTGCGTGCGAACATCGCTCGGCTCGAGCAGGATCAGAACTCGGTGGCCGTGGACCGCGCGCGAAGCGTCGCATTCGCACTGGAGCAGGTGCAGGAGCGGATGCGCGGTCTGTACACGCTCGCCAATCAGCGCCTCGCGCTCCTCGGCTCCGAGGACGACGACGCGGCAGTGACCTCGGTGACCGTCACGCAGAGCACCATCGATGAGGCGAAGGACGAGATCGACGTGATCTCGGCGGGCCTGGGCGATGCGCAGGATGCGGCCGCGTCGGCGAGCCGCGAGGTGGTCCACGCCCGCGCCGAACTGGACACCCTCGACGTGGACATCGCCGAGCAGAGCGCGCTGGTCTCGGAGTACGACATGCGGCTGTCGGCACTGCGCGGAACAGCGGATGCGGCCGCCTCGGCCCTCGCTGCGGTGCGGGGTGCGGTGCTCCGACAGGAGAACGCACTCGAAGCCGCGCACGCGCGCAGGCGAGAGGCCACCGAAGCGCTCGAGGCGATCGAAGACGCCGAAGCGCCCGAAGGCACCGCCGTCGAGCACGCGGCCGCGTACGACAGCGCTCAGCGAGCCGCCTCGGCAGCGGAGGCGGAGCGAGAGGCGCTGCGCGAACGTCTGCACGCCGCGGAGCGCGAGGTCGACTCGTTGACCGCGAAGGCCGCTGCGCTGAGCAGCGCCCTCGCCTTGTCCGGTGGTGCGGCCGAGATCGTGAAAACCGGCGGCCAGGGCGTGCGAGGCCTCGTCGGCGACGCCGTGCAGGTGCGCGCCGGCTATGAGGCCGCCATCGCGGCCGTCCTCGGCCCCCTCGCCGAGGGCGTGCTCATCGACACCGCGGCCGACGCGTTCAGGTTGGCAGCCGAATCCGCGGAGCAGCACAGGGGAATCGTCGACTTCGTCGTCGCCGATGCGCGACGCCCCGAACCCGTCCGCTCTCCGATCGAGGGGATCACACCCGCTGTCGAGACCGTGACCGCCCCCGATGGCGTGCTCGGCGTGCTCTCGCACGTCCTGATCGCGGACGACCTGGATGCTGCCCGGAAGGCGCGAATCGCCCTGGATGCCGCGGGGGACACCTCGACGACCATCGTCACCGTCGGAGGAGACGTGGTCACGGCGCAGACGCTACGGACCGGCTCCGGGGGAGAGCGCTCGCGTCTGGAGCTGGCGGCCGAGCGGGACGCGGCGGCCGAGCGGCTCGCCGAGATCCAGATCGTCGTCGACTCCCTCCGCGAAGCCCGCGAGGACGCGAACGAGGCAGTCGAGACCACGAGACGCCAGGCCAAAGACGCGCTGCGGGCGCTCCGTGAGCACGATGCCGCCCTCGCGACGCATGCGGAGCAGGTGAACCGCGTCACGGTGCGCCATGAGTCCGCCGTTGCCGAGTGCGAGCGGCTCGAGGCGGGGCTCGCACAGGCACAGGCCGCCGTGTCCGACGCCGAGACCAAGGCGCAGACCGCGAAGGCCGCGCTGGACGATGCGATCGCGGCTCCGCGCCCGGTGCTCGACGCCTCCGCCCGGGACGGTCTTCTCGAAGCGCTCGAGCTCGCCCGGGAGGGTGAGGTCCGCGCGAGGCTCGAGATCGAGACGCTCCGGGAGCGCGTCCGCGCGGCCCAGGCCAGGGTCGTGAGTCTCGAACGTCAGCGGGAGCACGAGCGGGATGCGGCGGCGGAGGCGGCTCGGAGAGCCGTGATCCGTCGTGCGCAGCGCGAGGCCGCATCCGGAGTCGCGGCTGAGCTTCCGCGCATCCTCGACTCGCTCGACCGGTCCGTCACCGAGGCGCGGGTTGTTCTCGGAGAAGCGGAGTCAGCACGGTCGGCTCAGAACGAGGAGCTCGTCGGCCTCCGAGCGCAGGAGACCTCCCTGCGGGAGCGCCTGGCCGGACTCACCGAGAGTGTGCACGGACTCGAACTGCAGATTCACGAGAAGAAGCTGCACCTGAACAGCCTGCTCGAGCGGGTGTCCTCCGAGTTGGCGCTGGATGAAGATATTCTCGTTGCGGAATATGGTCCCGACCAGCTGGTTCCTCGTGATCCGGGGGTGGAGCCCGATGGCGACGAGGTGCTCGAGGACACAGCCATTCCCTTTGACCGACGCATTCAACAGCGTCGGCTCGCCGAGGCGGAGCGCAAGCTGGCGCAACTGGGGCGGGTGAATCCGTTGGCGCTCGAGGAGTTCGCCGCACTCGAGCAGCGCCATGCGTTCCTCACCGAGCAGCTCGCGGATCTCACGCAGACCCGGCAGGACCTCCTGACGATCATCACCGACCTCGACGAGCGGATGCAGACGATCTTCGCCAGCGCTTTCGAAGACACGAGAGAGGCGTTCGGTCAGGTCTTCCCCCTCCTGTTCCCCGGAGGTACCGGGAGCATCTCGCTCACCGACCCCGACAACATGCTCACGACCGGCATCGAGGTCTCGGTACGGCCGGTCGGCAAGAAGATCGAGCGACTTTCGCTGCTGTCCGGCGGTGAGCGTTCGCTCGCTGCCGTGGCACTGCTCGTGGCGATCTTCAAGGCGCGTCCGAGCCCGTTCTACATCCTCGACGAGGTCGAGGCGGCGCTCGACGACGCGAACCTGGGCCGCCTTCTGACCGTGTTCGAGCAGCTACGGGAGAGCTCGCAGCTGCTGATCATCACGCACCAGAAGCGCACGATGGAGATCGCCGATGCCCTCTACGGCGTGTCGATGCGTCAGGACGGCGTCTCCGCCGTCGTCGGTCAGCGCGTCGGAGACCGGGCGGCCGCCGCGGTCTGACCTGCCCCAGCGCTCTGACGGGTTCCGAATCCGGTGGGCGACGACGCGCGGAGGAACGCCGCCGGCGATATCGAACCCCGTCACGCTGCCCGACGGCGCAGCCCCGTCGGCATGGCGGCGGCAGGGGAGCATGTCTGGTCCACCGACATCGCCCGAGGTAGCCTCTTTCGGGTCGACGGCGATCTGCATGTCAGCCCCGTGGCGAGCGGATCCGTGGGTGTACCGCCGCTCGCCGTCGGAAGCGGGTTTCTGCCCGCGCTACCCGTAGGCTGGAGTGATGGCGGAGAAGTCCTGGTCCCTCGGTCGCGCACTGCGCGGCATGTTCGTCAAGCCCACCATCGACGAGACGACCTGGGAGGACCTGGAGACCGCGCTCATCACGGCCGACTTCGGCCCCGACATCAGCGAGCGCGTCGTCGACGAGCTGCGCGCGAAGGTCGAGAAGTACCGCACGACGGATCCCAAAGATCTCCAGCGGATGCTCCGGGAGACGCTCGAAGAGCACTTCGCGAAGTTCGACACCACGCTGAAGCTCACCGAGCGGCCCGCGGTCGTGCTCGTCGTCGGCGTCAACGGGGTCGGCAAGACGACCACGATCGGCAAGTTCACCAAGTTCCTCCGCGGCTATCAGCGCAGCGTCGTGGTCGGTGCGGCCGATACGTTCCGGGCAGCGGCCGTCGATCAGCTGGCGACGTGGGCGCAACGCGGAGGCGCGGCGATCGTACGCCCGCAGCAGGAAGGGCAGGACCCGGCATCCGTGGCGTTCCAGACCGTCGAGTACGCGAAGCGCGAGGGTATCGAGATCGCGATCATCGACACCGCCGGCCGCCTGCACACGAAGGGTGGGCTCATGGACGAGCTCTCCAAGATCCGCCGTGTGGTCGAGAAGCAGGCGCCGATCAGTGAGGTGCTGCTCGTCCTGGATGCCACAACGGGCCAGAACGGCGTGATGCAGGCCGAGGCCTTCCTCGAGCACGCGGGCGTCACCGGTCTGGTCCTCACCAAGCTCGACGGCTCCGCCAAGGGCGGGTTCGTGCTGGCGGTGCAGGAGCGCACCGGCATCCCGGTGAAGCTGCTCGGCCAGGGCGAAGGGATCGACGATCTCACCGGTTTCACCCCCCATGTGTTCGTCCAGTCGTTGGTCGGTTGATGACGGGACTACCGCAGTGAGCACGAGGCTGGTTTCATAGCGTTATGGCGATCGAACACGACTACTTCGGACTCCTGTCCTCGGGTCCCGACGGATCGATCTTCTGGTCGGAGACCGTGGAGCTCGGCGACCAGAGCGTCACCATCGATCTGACCGCGCCCGACCAGGACGACGTGTCCGCCGACGCGCTCGACATCGCCGCTTCCCTCATCGCCGGACTCGAGAGCGTCGATGACACCGCCCGTCGGGGAATGCTCTCCGAGGTCGACGATCGCACGAGCGAGGTGACCGAGTACATCCTCCAGCAGCAGGAGACCTACGGCGACGATCTGCCTGACGTGCTCGTGGATGTCTCGGGTGATTCGGCCGTGGACATCATCCGTTCGCTGCGCCTCATGAGCATGACGATCCTCGCCGACGAGCATGGTGGATCGGAGCCGTTCGCAGTGCTCGAGTACGCCCTCGATGACAGCTCGACGGATGAGGTGCTGCTCGTGAACCTCGGGTCGGACGGCAGCGTGCAGTCCGTCATGAGCGCCGACTGATCCGCCGCCGCTTCCGCAGGCGGAGCATCTCCGTCTCCACTCGCTCGATCGCTCAGACGGCCTGCGCGAACCCGAGATCAGCGCTCTCGGCGATGTGCGCGAGGTGGTCGGGGATCTCTCGTCCCTTGGACACCATCGACTGGGCCCACAGCCGACCTGCTCGGTAGGACGAGCGCACGAGGGGGCCGGCGAGGACTCCGAGGAAGCCGATGCGCTCCGCCTCCTCCTTGAACTCCACGAACTCCGCAGGCTTGACCCACCGTGCGACGGGGAGGTGGCGCGGCGACGGGCGGAGGTACTGGGTGATGGTGATGATGTCGCAGCCGGCGTCATGCAGGTCCTGAAGCGCCTGCACGACCTCCTCAGGCTCCTCTCCCATCCCGAGGATGAGGTTCGACTTCGTGATGAGTCCGGCAGTCCGTGCCTGGGTCAGGACGTCGAGCGAGCGCTCGTAGCGGAACGCCGGCCTGATCCTCTTGAAGATGCGCGGTACGGTCTCCACGTTGTGGGCGAAAACCTCCGGGCGCGCGTCGAAGATCTGCCCGAGGAACGCCGGATCGGCGTTGTGCTCATTCGCGAGCAGCTCGACCCCGGTGTTCGGGTTGAGTTCGTGGATCTTCCGCACCGTCTCGGCATTGAGCCACGCGCCGGTGTCGGGCAGATCATCACGCGCGACGCTCGTCACGGTGGCGTACCGAAGATTCATCCGCACGACGCTCTCGGCGACGCGACGCGGCTCATCCGTGTCGTAGGCGTCCGGCTTGCCTGTGTCGATCTGGCAGAAGTCGCACCGCCGTGTGCACTGCGAGCCGCCGATGAGGAAGGTCGCTTCCCGATCCTCCCAGCACTCGTAGATGTTGGGGCAGCCCGCTTCCTGGCAGACCGTGTGCAGATCTTCGCTCTTCACGAGGGAATGCAGTGCCGTGTACTCCGGCCCCATCTTCGCCTTCGTCTTGATCCACTCCGGCTTGCGCTCGATGGGAGTCTCGGCGTTCCGGATCTCGAGGCGGAGGAGCTTGCGTCCTTCGGGTGCGGCGGTCATGCGTGGGCTCCTGACAGTTCTGTTCCGGCGTATTCGGCGAGGAATGCCTCCGTGACCGCGTCGACGAGGTCGAGGGGGGAGACGGCGGATCCGCTGACCTCGCTCACGGTCGTGACGCCGGCATCCGTGATCCCGCACGGGATGATGCCGCGGAACCCGGCCAGCGAGTTGTCGCAGTTCACGGCGAACCCGTGCATGGTGACGCCCTGCTGCACGCGGACACCGATCGCAGCCACCTTGTCCTCGGACAGCGGGCGGCGCACCCATACTCCGCTTCGGCCCTCCACCTGATATCCCTCCACGCCGAACGGGTGCAGCACCTCGATCAGGAGGCGTTCCAGCCTCCGGACGTGAGCGACGACATCGATGGGCTCGACGAGCCGCACGATCGGATAGCCCACGAGCTGACCGGGACCGTGCCAGGTGATCTTGCCTCCACGATCGACATCGATCACGGGCGTGCCGTCCTGGGGGCGTTCGTGCGGTTCCGTCCGCTTGCCTGCCGTGTAGACGGCTTCGTGCTCCAGCAGGATCAGGGTGTCGGGACGGACGTGCTCGACGACGTCGGCGTGGATGCGGCGCTGCAGCTGCCATCCGTCGTCGTACGCCACGGGCGTGGGTGCGAACCCGGGTGTGAGGATCTCAAGCATCACGTGGCCACCTTCGTTGCTTAAATGGACTGAGGGCAACAATACTCCTCCCCACGGGCTTCGGCGTTCGACCGCCACACCGCGCGGTAGCGTGAAGGCATGAGTTCCACCGGTCGTGCGGGGCGCCCGAAGGCGTCGTCGCGGGAGACGCTCGCCGAGGCGGCGTGCGAGCTCTTCCTGGAGCGAGGCTATGACTCGACGTCCGTCGCGGACATCACACAGCGAGCCGGGGTCAGTCGATCCAGCTTCTTCAACTACTTCTCCTCCAAGAGCGACGTGCTGTGGTCAGGACTCGACGCCAGGATCGCCGGGAGCGCCGACGCTCTGGCAGATCTCGGTGGTCGCGCGGACGGGAACGCCGTGGGTGCGGTGCTGCGCGAGGTTCTGCGAGACTTCGCGCCCGATCCGCTGGCGCTCGCCCTGCGGAACCGGACCGCCATGGGGCTGGACGAAGAGCTGATCCGCGACACCGGCGCCCGTCAGGCGCGACTTGCCGCGGCCATCGCCGGAGCAGCGGTCGCCGCCGGCATCGGCGTCATCCGGGCAGACATCCTCGGAGCGGCGCGTGCGGCGGCTCTCTTCTCGTCACTGCGGGTGTGGGCCGAGCAGGGAGCCGGGCGTGTGACGCCGGATGCCGTGCTCGACGAGGCACTGCGCGACATGGACGACCTGCGCTGGGGCTGAGTGGCACCGACGGCGGACGTTTCGCAGGATGGTGGACAGGTCCTGAGTGAACCCGCTCATTCGAGGCGGGCCGCAACGGAGGAGAAGCTCATGGACGACGACCTGTTCGAAGACCGCCTCGCTCAGTCCAGGCCTGCGACAGCGACCAGACGCCCGGATCTCGATGTCGCCTTGCGAGCGATGGTCGAGGATGCCGAGGCCACCTCTCGGGCGATTCGGCCGCGTCGACGGGCGACGGCGGGCATCACCGCCGCGGCGGTGATGGCGCTCGTCATCGGGGGTGGCGGCGTCGCTGTCGCATCGGGTCTGGTCGCCTGGCCCGTCGGCTACGAGGACCCGGACGGCGCCTACTCCTTCACCCTCCCGAGTGGCCGGGCATGCGAGGTGCGACTGATCATCGGAGGCTCCGAAGGGGGAGAGGACCCGAGCGCGGAGATGGACCGGAGCACCGACGCGGAGACGCAGCATGCTCTTCAGGAGGAGGTGGCTCAGTGGCTCCGGGATGGCGCGCTGGATCGTGACCTCGATCTTCCGACCGCCGAAGCCGAAGTCGCAGCGATCTATGACGATCAGGCGGCAGCGGGCATGACGGTCCTCATCGGAACGGAAGGCTGGCTCGAGGACGCCGCCTCTGCGCCGGGGCGGCCGGATGCCGACGACGCTCGTGCGTTCGCGGTCGATCGAGCCGTCCGCACCGCGATGACCGAGCACCTCGAAGATCGTGGCTTCCCGGAGACCTCCTGGACGTTCAGTTCGGACGGCGGTGTCAAGTGCGCCGGCGAGTGAACGACGCGGCTACGCGCCTCACCGCCGCGCTCGAAGCCTCCAGCGCCGACATCCTCTCCTACCTCGAGCGCAGGGTCGGCGCCGACGACGCACCTGACCTGCTCGGCGAGACGATGGTCGTGGCCTGGCGACGTTCGCCCGAACTCCCGGAAGACGCAGAGCGCGCCCGCATGTGGCTCTTCGGTGTCGCGCGCGGTGCGCTCCTCAACCACGCGCGCGGATCCCGTCGGAGATGGGCCTTGGCCGACCGCATCCGTCTGCAGCTCCGCGAGAACGCGGCAGCCCCACCATCGGATGCCGGTGCCGAGGTTCGCGATGCGATCGCGCGACTCGACCCCGACCTCGCGGAGATCGTGCGACTGGTGCACTGGGAGGGCTTCACGCTCGTCGAGGTGGGCGAGGTCATCGGGATCCCCGCGTCCACGGCGCGGGGTCGCTACCAGAAGGCGAAAGCCGAGCTTCGCGCGGCGCTGAGCATCGAGGCTCCGCTCGCGTAGAATCGACAGCACCATGGCTACCTTTGGCACGCTCTCCGATCGGCTCACCGAGACCTTCCGCAATCTGCGCACGAAGGGAAAGCTCACCGCGGCCGACGTCGACGGCACCGTGCGCGAGATCCGACGCGCACTGCTCGACGCCGACGTCGCGCTCGTCGTCGTCAAGGAGTTCACCGCGAAGGTGCGTGAGCGCGCACTCGGCGACGAGGTCAACAAGGCTCTGAACCCCGCGCAACAGGTCGTGCAGATCGTCAACGAGGAGCTGGTGCACATCCTCGGCGGCGAGCAGCGCCGTCTGCAGTTCGCGAAGACCGCGCCGACCGTGATCATGCTCGCGGGCCTGCAGGGGTCGGGTAAGACCACGTTCGCCGGAAAGCTCGCGAAGCAGCTCGAGAGCGAGGGCCACACGCCGTTGCTCGTCGCGGCCGACCTTCAGCGTCCGAACGCCGTCAATCAGCTGCAGGTGGTCGCTGAACAGGCCGGAGCCACGGTGTTCGCCCCGGAGCCCGGCAACGGCGTCGGCGACCCGGTGAAGGTCTCGCGTGACGGGGTCGAGCACGCGCGTCGTCAGCAGCACGACGTCGTCATCATCGACACGGCAGGCCGCCTCGGCGTCGATGCCGAGCTCATGAAGCAGGCCGCCGACATCCGTAAGGCCGTGAACCCCGACGAGGTCCTGTTCGTCATCGACGCGATGATCGGTCAGGATGCCGTCAACACGGCGAAGGCCTTCCAGGAGGGCGTCGATTTCACCGGCGTCGTCCTCTCCAAGCTCGACGGCGACGCACGCGGTGGGGCCGCTCTCTCGGTGGCATCGGTCACCGGGCGTCCGATCATCTTCGCCTCCACGGGTGAGCGGCTCGAAGACCTCGAACCCTTCTACCCGGACCGCATGGCGAGCCGCATCCTCGACCTCGGCGACATCCTGACCCTCATCGAACAGGCCCAGCAGGCCTTCGATGAGGAAGAGGCCACGAAGATGGCCGAGAAGCTCGCGAACGAGGCCTTCACGCTCGAGGACTTCCTCGACCAGCTTCAGCAGATGAAGAAGATGGGCTCGATGAAGAAGATGCTCGGGATGCTCCCGGGCATGGGGCAGATGAAGCAGCAGCTCGAAGACTTCGACGAGCGGGAGATCGATCGCACGGAGGCGATCATCCGTTCGATGACGCCGGGGGAGCGACGCAACCCCAAGGTGCTGAACGGTTCGCGGCGCCTGCGCATCGCGCGCGGTTCCGGCATGACCGTGACGGACGTGAACCAGCTGGTGCAGCGTTTCGAGCAGGCCGCGAAGATGATGAAGACCGTGGCACGCGGCGGCACCCCTAACATCCCCGGCATGGGACCGGTGCCCGGTATGGGCCGTCCTGGTGCATCCTCCAAGCGCGGCAAGAAGGGCAAGTCGTCCGGAGGCTCGCGCTCCGGGAACCCGGCGAAGCGCGCGGCCGAGAATGCAGGCGTCGCCTCGGCATCGACGCCCACGGGCTCCGGATTCGGACTCGGTGGCGGTGCTGCTCAGCAGCCGAGCGAGGCTGACCTCGCGGAGATCCAGAAGCTCTTCGGAAAGAGCTGAATCGCGTCTCAGCGTGGAGCCGCCAGCGCCGCGGAAGACGTCGGTTCCTCGGGGTCGGCAAGACGCGCCGGCGACGGGCGGGCGAATATCTGGCCGACGACGAGTGCCCCAAGGGTCAGGAGAAGCCCCGTCGCCTGGACGACGCTGAAGCGCTCGCCCGCGACCAGCACCCCGAGCGTGGTGGCGACGATGGGGGAGAGCAGCGCCAGCAGGCCCGGAGCGATCACCGGAAGCTGCTGCACGCCGCGGAACCAGAGCGTGTAGGCGACGATCCCTCCGACGGTGCCCAGCCAGAGGTACCCGAGCCCGGCTCCGAGGTCGACTTCGGACGGGACCCCCTCGACGAGCAGCGTGACCGGGAGGAGGAGGAGTCCGCCCGCGGAGAGCTGCCAACCGGCATACGCGACCGGACCCACTCCACTCGGACGTCCCCAACGCTTGGTGAGGATCATGCCGACGCCGGTCGCAGTGACGCCGCCGAGCGCCGCGAGAACGCCCCAGAGGTCGAGCTCCGCGGCCGGCCCGAGGACGACGAGAGCGACTCCGCCCGCGCCGACGACGGCCGCCGTGGCGGTGATCGGTCGGATCCGTTCCTGGAGCACGAGCGCTCCGAGTACGAGGACGATGAGTGGTTGAGCTCCAGCGACAGCCGCGGCCACTCCGCCCGGAAGCCGCTCGGCGGCGAGGAACAGGAGTGGGAAGAACGCCCCGATGTTGAGAGCTCCGAGTGCGAAGGACTTTCCCCACCACGAACCTCGCGGGTGCCGCCGGCCGATGATGACGGCGAGGAGGCCTGCCGGGAGGGAACGGAGCAGGCCGGCGAACAGCGGATGGCCGGGGGGAAGCAACTCGGTGGTGACGAGGTAAGTCGTACCCCACGCGATCGGGGCGAGAGCGGTGAGCAGCACGAGCGCGAGGCGATTCATGCTTCCAGCGTGCTCCTGTCCCGCTCATGAGTCCAACGCATGGTTGTTCTAGATGAGATGAAGCTGGATCATGGATGCATGGATCTCAAGCAGTTGCGCTACGTCGTCGAAGTGGCGGAGACGTCGAGCTTCACCCGAGCTGCGGAGCGGTGCTTCGTCACACAGTCGGCGTTGAGCCACCAGATCGCCGCGCTGGAGCGGGAGCTCGGCCGACGCCTCTTCGTCCGGACGAGCCGCAGCGTCCGTCTGAGTGAGGCCGGAGAGGCGTTCGTCGGACACGCGCGCGCCGCGCTGCGAGCGGCGGCACAGGCGAAGGAGGATGCGGCGGCGGTGGACGGAGCCGTCACCGGCACCCTCAGGATCGGAGTCATCCCGACATTGACCGCGTTCGACCTCCCTGCGGTGCTCGTCGCATACCGTGCAGCGCATCCGCTCGCGCGGGTCGAGTTGCAGGTCGGGAACAGTGACGCATTGATGGGGTCTCTTCATCGGGGCGACTTGGACATCGCCCTTCTCGGCTTGCGGGAGGGCGTGGAACCAGTCGGCGTCGCGTCGCGCGCCCTCTCCCGTGCCAACCTGGTCGCGGTGTTCCCGCGTGGTCATCACCTCGCGGCGGCGGGCGTGGTCGATCTCGAGGACCTCGCGGGGCTCATCTTCGCCGACTTCCCTTCGGGGACGTCGGGTCGCGCGCAGAGCGACGCGGCATTCGCATCCGCCGGTCTGACGCGCGATGTCGCGTTCGAGGCCGACTCCGACACGCTCATTCTCGGGCTGGTAGAAGCGGGTCTGGCGGTGACGATGCTGGCGCCTGGTACCGTCGCACGCTCGGGGGCCGATGTCGCGACCGTGGAAGTCCGCCACGGGCCGGTGCGCGTCGAGCACATCGCCTGGGACGTCGCGGAGCCGCGACGTGTGGCCCGCGCTTTCCTCGCGCTCACCGCGAGCTCCACGCCCGAGAATGCGGAAGCGGGTCCGGGGGAGACCCCCGGACCCGCCTCCTCGTGATGTCAGATCACTTCACGTCTTCGTCGACCCAGTCCATCGACTTCGTGACGGCCTTGCGCCACAGACGCAGCTGACGGTCGCGCTCGTCTCCTTCCATGGACGGCTCCCAGCGCTTGTCCTCCTGCCAGTTGGCGGACAGGTCGTCGAGACCGTTCCAGAATCCGACAGCGAGACCGGCAGCGTATGCCGCGCCGAGCGCCGTGGTCTCCGCGACGACCGGACGTACGACCGGAACCCCGAGGACGTCGGCCTGGAACTGCATGAGCGCATCGTTGGCGACCATGCCGCCATCGACCTTGAGCTCGGTCAGGTCCACCCCGGCGTCGGCGTTGACCGCATCGAGCACGTCGCGGGTCTGGAAGGCCACTGCCTCCAGCGCGGCGCGCGCGATGTGGTTCTTGTTCGCATAGCGGGTGAGCCCCACGATCGCTCCGCGGGCGTCCGAGCGCCAGTACGGTGCGAACAGCCCCGAGAATGCGGGGACGATGTACACGCCGCCGTTGTCCTCGACCTGCTCAGCCAGCTTCTCGACCTCGGGGGCGGAGGAGATGATGCCGAGCTGGTCCCGCAGCCACTGGATGAGCGATCCGGTGACGGCGATCGATCCTTCCAGCGCGTAGTGCGTGGGCCCATCGCCGAGCTTGTAGCCGACGGTCGTCAGCAGCCCGTTCTTCGAATGGACGATCTCCTCGCCCGTGTTGAAGATGAGGAAGCAGCCCGTGCCGTAGGTGTTCTTGCTCTCGCCGGTCTGGAATGCGGCCTGGCCGAAGGTCGCGGCCTGCTGGTCGCCCAGGATGCCGGCGATGGGCGTCTCGCGCAGCAGCGAGGAGCTCTCCGCGGTGCCGTAGACCTCGGACGAGGAGCGGATCTCCGGCATCATCGACTTCGGCACTCCGAAGGCCTCGAGGATGTCGTCGCGCCACTCGAGCGTCTCGAGATCCATGAACATCGTGCGGGAGGCGTTGGTGACGTCCGTCACGTGCACACCGCCGTCGGCGCCGCCCGTCAGGTTCCAGAGCACCCAGCTGTCGGTGGTGCCGAACATCAGGTCCCCGGCTTCCGCCTTCTCCCGGGCACCGTCGACGTTCTCCAGGATCCACGCGATCTTCGTGCCCGAGAAGTAGGTCGCCAGCGGGAGGCCCACGACCGGCTTGAACCGCTCGACGCCGCCGTCGGCCGCCAGGCGGTCGACGATGTCCTGCGTGCGGGTGTCCTGCCACACGATCGCGTTGTACACCGGCTTTCCGGTCTTCCTGTCCCAGACGACCGCGGTCTCTCGCTGGTTGGTGATGCCGACGGCAGCGATGTCGTGACGGGTGAGGTCGGCGCGGCCGAGTGCGAGTCCGATCACCTCCTGGACGTTGCGCCAGATCTCGGCCGCATCGTGCTCGACCCAGCCGGCCTTCGGAAGGATCTGCTCGTGCTCCTTCTGACCTGTCGCGACGATGCTTCCCTTCTTGTCGAAGATGATCGCGCGACTCGAGGTCGTTCCCTGGTCGATCGCGATGATGTAGTCAGCCACTTGTGCTCTCCTTTGAATGTCAGTGCGGATGGGTCTTGCGTCAGCCGACGAGGCCGAGCAGCACGGGGGCTGCGAGTGCGGCGATCACACCGCCGATGAGCGGACCGACGACGGGGACCCACGAGTAGGACCAGTCGCTGGCCCCCTTGCCCTTGATCGGGAGGATCGCGTGGGCGATGCGCGGACCGAGGTCGCGGGCGGGGTTGATCGCGTAGCCGGTCGGACCACCGAGGGAGGCGCCGATCGCGACCACGAGGAGTGCCACCGGCAGGGCGGTGAGCGGGCCGAGGCCTCCGGGCGTGCCGACCTCGATGTCGCCGTAGTCCGCGAACGCGAAGATGACGAACACGAGGACGAAGGTGCCGATGATCTCGGTGACGAGGTTCCAGCCGTAAGAGCGGATGGCGGGGCCGGTCGAGAAGACGCCGAGCTTGTTGGCGGCCTCCGGCTCCTCGTCGAAGTGCTGCTTGTAGGCGAGCCACACGACGATCGCTCCGAGGACGGCTCCGACCAGTTCCGCGGCGGTGGCCGTCAGGAACATCACGAAGCTGATCTTGCCGGCGACCAGGAGGCCGATGCCGACGGCGGGGTTGAGGATCGCACCGGAGTACGCGGAGACGAGCACACCGGCGAAGACCGCGAGGCCCCATCCCCAGTTGACCATCAGGAAGCCGCCGCCGAAGCCCTTGTTCTTCGCCAGGGCGACGTTCGCGACGACACCACATCCGAGCAGCACCAGCATCGCTGTGCCGACCAACTCGGAGAGGAAATAGAGACCGAGATTCACATCAGCCATGTCTTCTTTGACCTTTCTTGTGTGTCGGAGCCCCTCTGCCCCGACACTCTATGGGGTTGCACCGCGAGGAGGGCGGCAGTCCTCGTCCTGTCAGCCGCGGGCGCGGGACGGGATGTCGAGTCCGTGTCGTTCGTTCAGCAGCAGACGGGTCTGCTCGAGCTCCGCCTCGTGCCGCGAGCGGTCCCAGCCGAGCAGCGGCGCCAGGGCATCCGCGATCTCATCGAGCACCTCGGCGTCAGCGCCGCCGGTGAAGGCGATGCTGGTGCGACGGAGGACGACGTCTTCGAGACGAGCCACCATCTCGTTCTGCACCATCCACTCGAGCTCGCGGGTCGAGAGGTCGCCGCCGGCGAGAGGAGCATCCGCTCCCTGCTCGACGTATTCCCAGACCTGGGCGGCCCTGGTGCCGTAGCGGGTGAGGAGACGCTGCGCTCGCGCTCCTGCGCCGGGCAGATTCTCCTGGATCCAGATGCGCTTCGCCTTCTCGGTACGGGGGAAGTCGCGGCCACCGCCGATCGCGCGCCCTGCAGTCGAAACGGTGCGGGTGCGGTCGATAAGCCCGAGGACGATGTCCGAGAGCGATTCCCCGAGTGCGCGGAACGTGGTCCACTTGCCGCCGACGAGGCTCACGAGGGGGACGGTGCCCTCGTCGTCGACCTCGATGCGGTAGTCGCGGGACACGAACCCCGGCGCCGTGTCCTCGTGCCGCGGCAGCGGCCGGATGCCCGAGAACTTGTAGACGATCTGGTCGCGTGTCACGGGAATGGTCGGGAACACGTGGTGGATCAACTCGAAGAAGTAGTCGACCTCCTCCTCGGTGCACACCGGCACCTCGCGCGGGTCTGCGTCGATGTCGGTGGTGCCGACCAGGACGCGGCCCTTGAGCGGGTAGATCAGCACGATGCGGCCGTCGGAGTGCTCGAAGAAGATCTCGCGACCCTGCGTCGCCTCGAGCAGTTCAGGGTGGTCGAGGACGATATGCGAGCCCTTGGTGCCGCCCATGAAGCGACTGTCCGTGCCCAGCGCGTCGTTGGTCAGATCGGTCCAGGGACCGGAGGCGTTCACGACCACGTCGGCGCGCACCGCGAACTCCGTTCCGCTCTCACGGTCGCGGAGCAGCACCTGATCGCCGTCACGACCGATGGCCTCGACGTAGTTGAGCGCCTGGGCGCCCGGGTGTGCGACGCGCCCGTCCTGGAGCACGTCGAGAGCGAGACGCTCGGGGTCGTGCATCGAGGCGTCGTAGTAGGTCGCGGTGTACTTGATCTTCGGGTCGAGCGAGGGCAGCTCGGCGAGAGACTTCTTGCGGCCGAGGAAACGGTGCCGCGGAACCGAACCGCCGTCACGGGAGAACGTGTCGTAGATCGTCAGGCCGACCTTGATGAGGAACGCGCCGCGCTCCTGCGGCTTGCCGCTCTTGTGCGTCAGGAACCGCAGTGGAGCGGAGAGGATGCCCGAGAACGTCGAATAGATCGGGATCGTCGTCTGCAGCGGCTTGACGAAGTGCGGGGCGATCTTGAGGAGCCCGTTGCGCTCCTCGACGGACTCGCGCACAAGACGGAACTCGCCGTTCTCCAGGTAGCGGATGCCGCCGTGGATCATGTGGCTCGATGCGGAGGATGCGCCGGAGGCGAAGTCTCCTCGCTCGACGAGCAGCACATCGACTCCCTGGAGTGCCAGGTCGCGGAACGTGGAGATCCCGTTGATCCCGCCGCCGATGACGAGGACGCTCGTGCGTCCGGATTCACGGACGGCACGAACCTCTGCGCGCTCCGCTGACGAGTGTGTGGAATCGATCATCGTCGACCCTCTCTTCCTTACTTGCCAACCAGCATCGACCTGTGTGGCATCCCGCGCAAGCCCACTGCACATATGTGCAAGGATCGAGGAGGAGGAGGTCGTCATGGCCGGGACAAGTGCGGAATCGCGCGACAGCAAGCTGATCGCCGCGCTCACGGCTGCGCAGCTCTACTACATGCAGGACAAGACGATGGAAGTCATCGCGCATGAGCTCGGGACCTCCCGCTCATCCGTCTCGCGCCTTCTGAGCTTCGCGAGGGAAAGCGGTCTGGTCGACATCCGCATCAACTCGCCCCTGGAACGACTCGGAATGCTCGAGCAGCGCATCCGCGATCGCCACCGCGTGGCGGCACATGTGGTCCCGATGCCCGAGATCCTCAGCGAGGTGGAGCGGCTGGAGAGGGTGGCGCTCACCGCAGGGCGCTTGCTGTCGCAGTTCGTCGACTCGAACATGGTCATCGGAGTGGCGTGGGGTTCGACCATCAGCGCGGTCAGTCGTGGACTCACGCAGAAGGAGACGCACAACACGACCTTCGTGCAGCTCAACGGCGCGGGGAACACCCAGACGACCGGAGTCGAGTACTCCAGCGACATCCTGCAGCGGTTCGGCAGCGCGTTCGGCGCGCAGGTTCAGCAGTTCCCCGTTCCGGCCTTCTTCGACGACCCCGCGACGCGCGAGGCGATGTGGCGAGAGCGCAGCACGCGGCGCGTGCTCGACCTCCAGGCGAAGATGGACGTCGCGGTCTTCAGCCTGGGATCTCCTGCCGCCGAAGTGCCCAGTCGCGTGTACGTCGGCGGGTACCTCGGACGGGACGACTACCGCAGCCTTCGGGAAGACCACGCGATCGGCGACGTCGCGACGGTCTTCTTCCGTTCGGACGGCTCCTGGCGGGACATCCGCGTGAATGCGAGGGCGACAGGACCGGGACTCGACCGTCTCCGACGCGTTCCGCGACGGGTGTGCGTCGTGTCCGGCATCCCCAAGCTGGTCAGCCTTCGGGCGGCTCTGGCGGCGGGACTCATCACCGACGTCGTCCTGGACGAGGGCCTGGCCCGACGCCTCATCGAGGACTGAGAGAGCCCGGCCTTCGAATGCTAGGGCTCCTCGGTGGATGACTCCGGTCCGGATCGGAACTCGCGGATCAGGTGATGCACCACTGCGGTGAGGTCGCCGCCCGCGGCGTCGGCGACCGCGAGCTGACGCGCATAGCTCGCGCCGCCCTCCAGGATCGTGGCGATGCCACCGAACTCTCGACCGCATCCGAGCTCGACGGCGACCGGCGTGAGGGCTTCGAGCGTTTCCGCCAGGTGCTCTCGGACCGGACGCTGGGTGCCGGCGGCGTCGACGATCACACGGGCCTCCAGCCCGTAGCGTGCCGCGCGCCACTTGTTCTCGCGATGGAACCAGGCGGGAAGCTCCGGAAGAGTTCTGCCCTCGTCGAGTTGTCGCGAGAAGTCCTCGACCAGGACTTGCACGAGTGCCGCGACCGAGGCCAGTTCCGGCAGGGTCGACAGCCCGTCGCAGGCGCGCACCTCGATGGTTCCCCAGCGCGGCGCGGGTCTGATGTCCCAGCGCACCTCCGTCGCATCGGCCATCACGCCGGTGCGCACCATGTCGTCGAGGTACGACTCGTACTGAGACCAGTCGTGCAGAGGCCAGGGGAGTCCGGCGGTCGGAAGCTGCTGGAACACGAGTGCGCGGTTGGAGGCGTAGCCGGTGCGCTCTCCCGCCCAGTAGGGGCTCGAGGCGGCGAGCGACTGCAGATGGGGGAGGAACCCGGAGAGAGCGTTGATGATCGGGAAGACCTTGCGGTGGTCCTCGACGCCGATGTGGACGTGGATGCCCCAGATCATCATGTTGCGTCCCCACCACTGCGTGCGCTCTATCAGCGTGTGATAGCGGGACTTGTCGGTCACCTGCTGGTCGTACCACTGGGCGAACGGGTGGCTTCCGGCCGACAGCAGCTCGATACCGGCAGGGTCGGTCGCCGAGCGGACCGCGGTGATGGCGTTGGCGATGTCGTCCACGGCGTGCGCGACCGAGTCGCCGACTCCGCTCGTGACCTCGATCGTGTTGGTCAGCAGCTCGCCCGTGACCGTGTGGCGTTCATCGGCACTCTCGTCCTCGAGCGCGGCGAGCAGTTCCGGGGCGCGGCCGACGAGGTCACCGCTCACGGGGTCCGCGAGCATGATCTCCCATTCGAGGCCGACGGTGGAGCGGGCGGAAGAGGCGAACTCGAGCTTCACCCGCACAGTCTGGCACGCGGGCGGCGCGACACGGCAACCGTCGTTTCACCACGTTTCGCGCCTGGCGCGTGCATCTGGCAGAATAGAGGGTCGGACGACCTGCTCGACCCTCTATCCAGCAGGTGTCCACACTCATTTGAGCTTCCGCCGGGTGTGCACCCCACTCTCCAGGCGACCGGTTCGTTTCCTTCCACACAATTCAGGAGAATCGTGGCTGTCAAGATTCGTCTCAAGCGCCTGGGCAAGATCCGTGCGCCGTACTACCGCATCGTCGTCGCCGACTCGAAGACCAAGCGCGATGGTCGCGTGATCGAGGAGATCGGCAAGTACCACCCCACCGAGGAGCCTTCGTTCATCGAGGTCAACTCCGAGCGTGCGCAGTACTGGCTGTCCGTCGGCGCTCAGCCGACCGAGCAGGTCGCCGCCATCCTCAAGATCACGGGCGACTGGGGCAAGTTCAAGGGCGACGCTGACGCGAAGTCCACGCTCAAGGTGAAGGAGCCCAAGGCTCCCTTCGAGATCGACGGTTCCAAGAAGTCCGTCGTCAAGCCCAAGGTCGAGAAGAAGGCGGAGACTCCTGCTGAGGAGGCTCCCGCCGCCGCCGACGCGGAGGCCGCTGAGGCCCCCGCCGCCGCCGCAGAGTAATCCGCCGTGCTCGCCGCCGCGCTCGAACACATCGTCAAGGGGATCGTCGATCACCCGGAAGATGTCCGCATCAACGAATCCACCTCGCCGCGAGGCGACCTCCTCGAGGTGCGCGTGCACCCCGATGACCGTGGACGCGTGATCGGGCGCGGCGGCCGCACTGCGAAGGCCCTTCGCACTCTCGTCAGCGCCCTTGCTGACGGGCGTCGGGTCCGCGTCGATGTCGCGGACGACTGACGTGGTGTCGAAGGACCGCAACCAGGGCAAGAATCAGCTGCGCGTCGGACGTCTCGTCAAGGCGCACGGCCTCAAGGGCGGGCTCAAGCTCGAGCTCTACACCGACAACCCGGCGGGACGATTCGTCCCCGGGGCCGCGTTCACGTTGCAGGTGCCTGAGGCATCTCCATGGCACGGCAAGGACATCACCGTTCGCGAGTACCGCGTGATGAACGGCAACCCTGTCGTCTTCTTCGACGACGTCGAGGACCGCGATGCCGCTGAGGGTCTCGTCAAGGCGATTCTCTGGATCGACCACGATGCTGACGAGGTCGAGGACGACGCATGGTTCGACCACCAGCTCGTCGGCCTCGATGTCGTGCGTGACGACGCGGTCATCGGCCGTGTCGCCCGCATCGAGCACTTCCCGGCCCAGGACCTCCTCATCGTCAAGGCGGGCGACCGCGAGATCATGGTCCCGTTCGTCGCGGCCATCGTTCCGACGGTCGACGTCGCGGCGGGTCGCCTGATCGTGACGCCCCCTCCCGGACTCTTCGAGGAGCTTCCGGACGCCACGGACACCGAGCCGCAGTCGGGCTCGGACGACGACGCGCCTGAGTGAGCGCTGATACGGTTCCTCCGTGCGCATCGACGTCCTCTCCATCTTCCCGTCCTACTTCGACGGTCTGACGCTGTCCCTGCTCGGGAAGGCGCGGGATGCCGGCATCCTCGACCTCCGCGTGCGGGACCTGCGGGACTGGACGTCCGACCGTCATCGCACGGTGGATGACACGCCGTACGGCGGCGGGGCGGGCATGGTCATGAAACCCGAGCCGTGGGGGCTCGCGCTCGATGAGATCGCGCGGCCTTCGGAGACTCCTGCCGCCGAACGCCCGACCATCATCTTCCCGTCTCCGGCCGGAGAGGTCTTCACGCAGAAGACCGCTCGCGAGTTGGCCACGCGGGAGCATCTCGTCTTCGGCTGCGGACGATACGAGGGTATCGACGAGCGGGTGTTCGACTACGCCGCCGACCTCGGCGAGGTACGCCTGATCAGCCTCGGCGACTACGTCCTCAACGGGGGAGAGGTCGCCACCATGGCGATGGTCGAGGCCATCGGCCGACTCATTCCCGGCGTCGTCGGCAACCCGGAGAGCCTCGTCGAGGAATCCCACGAGGACGGGCTCCTCGAGTACCCCTCCTACACGAAGCCCGCATCCTGGCGCGACCATTCAGTACCCGACGTCCTCCTGAGCGGCAACCACGCTGCGATCGACGCGTGGCGCCGCGAGCAACAGCTCGAGCGAACCCGTCGCCGACGTCCCGATCTCCTGCCGACGGACCAATCCTCCGCATCCTGACCCCAGCCGGACGACTCCTTCGCCGCCGCTGGGTCAGAGCATCCGCTCAGAGGTCCCGTCGATCTCGAAGACGACTCCGGGCGGATGCCGCAACCCGAGTGCGCTCGAAGCGTCCAGGCCGCGCAGTTCTGCGCGCAGCATCCGCCCGATCATCTCGTGGCTCACGAGCAGCGGCACGCCCGTCGACGCCCACCCGCAGCTGCTGAGCGCCTTCCGTGCGCGCGCCCTGGACTGGGCATAGCTCTCGCCGCCGGGAAACGCCCATCCGTAGCGGTTGGCGGCGCGCTCCTCTCTGGCCGTCGGGTGCGTCTCGTCGATCTCGTCCCAGGTCATCCCCGCGAGCTCACCATGGTCGAGCTCTGCGAGTTCCGGGACTTCGATCACATCCGCTCCGAGACGATCCGCGATGATGACCGCGGTCTGCAGCGCTCTGCCGAGTGGGCTGGAGCAGACGGTGAGGACTCCTGCGTCGGCGAGCCGCCGGGCGATCGCATGAGCTTGGACGATGCCTTCGTCGGTGAGGGGGGAGTCGAGCTGTCCCTGCAGGCGATGTTCGACGTTCCAGGACGTCTGCCCATGCCGAGCCAGGAACAGTCGCTCTGGCACATGGCGGTCCTGCGGGATCATGGACTCAGGATGGCATAGCCGGAACGGTGCCGTCGCGTGTTGGATCGGCGGCGCTCTCGGCGGTCGCTTTCAGTCCACGCCGAGGAAGGACCGGTCCGTGAGGATGATCGGGCCGTCGTCCGTGATCGCGATGGTGTGCTCGGAATGCGCGCCGCGCGAGCCGTCAGCACTGCGAAGCGTCCAGCCGTCCGGATCGGTGACCAGTTCGTCGGTCGTCGCGAGGAACCAGGGTTCGAGAGCGAGAACCAGGCCCGCGCGCAGCGGGAAGCCGCGCCCGGCACGGCCGTCGTTCGCGACGTGGGGGTCGCCGTGCATGGTGCGGCCGACTCCGTGTCCGCCGAAGTCGGTGTTGATCGAGTAGCCCTCGCCGTGCGCGACGGCGGCGACGGCAGCGGAGATGTCGCCGATCCGGTTGCCCACCGTGGAGGTCTCGATCGCGGCGACCAGGGCGCGCTCGGTCGTGTCGATGAGTCGAAGGTCTTCCTCGCGCGCCGTGCCGACGACGAACGAGACCGCGGAGTCGGCGACCCAGCCGTCGACGGAGACCGCGAAGTCGAGCGTGACGAGGTCGCCGTCGCGCAATGTGTAGTCGTGTGGCAGCCCATGCAGGACGGCGTCGTTGACCGACGTGCAGATCACCTTTCCGAAGGGGCTCGCACCGAAGGAGGGGTGGTAGTCGATGTAGCAGGACTCGGCTCCGGCTCTGCGGATCATGTCGTGTGCGCGGCGGTCGATCGAGAGCAGATTGGTCCCGACCTTCGTCTCGTCGCGCAGCGTCGCCAGGGTCTCCGCGACGAAGCGTCCGGCGGCGCGCATCTCTTCGATCTCGGCGGGGGTGCGCAGTTCGATCATCGGGTTTCCTCTCGTCCCTCCCATTGTCGCTGATCGAGCGGGCCCGGTTCTTCCGCGCGCTCTCAGCGAACACCGGGCGTCGGGGGTGAGGGGCGTCGTACGATCTGACCATGTGGTTGCGACAGGCCTTCTTCCGCTGGCTTCTCCCGGCGGCCTTCGTGCTGCCGCTGTGGCTGCTGATCGGCTGGGGTGTCTTCCAGGGCGGCTGGTCGATCCTCTGGGTGCTGCTGATCGCGATGCCCTCCGTCTTCGTCGGCCAGCTCCTGCTCACGCTCCTCACCCGCTCCCGCCCGTCGGTGCGCATCGAGCGGGCGGTCTCCTGGTGGGACGTCGGAGGATTCACCCTCTGGCACGGACTCACGATCGCCGTCGGGTGCTTCATCGACGGGGCGTTCCCGTGGCTGCTGACCGGAGCGATCCTCGCCGGCATCGGTCTCGTCTGGCTCCAGCTGTGGCAGTTGTGGAATGAGGCAAAGGGCAGCGGCGCGCGGCTGCGGGAGACCATCGCATGGTCGACGATCCCGACGGTCGACGGACAGGTGCCGCCCACGCGTGCTCATGAAGTGATCGTCGTGCGGGAGACCGACATCCGCGACTGACGTCGCCGTTTTGGCGGGGCACGGCATCCATGGCAGAATGGTTCTTTGTGCCGTGACCGGCTCTGCCTCAGGGGAGCCCGCGGACGCATCAGCGCCGTACGACACACTCCGTTCTTGTTCCTTCCAAAATCATGCATCCGACCTGTGGCGAGTGCAGAGAGAGACGATCATGCAGATCCTCGACGCCGTGGACGCGGCTTCCCTCCGTTCGGACATTCCGGACTTCTTCCCCGGTGACACCGTCAAGGTGCACGTCAACATCACCGAGGGCAGCCGCTCTCGTATCCAGGTCTTCCAGGGCGTCGTCATCGGTCGTCAGGGTGACAGTGTTCGCGAGACCTTCACCGTCCGCAAGATCAGCTTCCAGGTGGGCGTCGAGCGCACCTTCCCGGTGCACTCCCCGGTGATCGACCACATCGAGGTCGTCACCCGCGGTGACGTGCGTCGCGCGAAGCTCTACTACCTCCGCCAGCTCCGTGGCAAGAAGGCGAAGATCAAGGAGAAGCGCGACCGCTGAGTCGCAGCAACTCCACAGCACCCCGGGACACGATGTCCCGGGGTGCTTTGTTCTCTCCCCGGTGTGCGAACCTTGATACCGTCGCCGCACGACGGTGCATGATCGCGAAGGAACCTGATGACTGACTCTCCGTCCGTGCCCACGTCCAGACGTCGCCGCGGGTTCCTGGTCTTCCTTCGCGACGTTCTGGTGATCGTCGTGATCGCAGCGCTGGTCTCCTTCGTGGTGAAGAGCTTCGTCGTGCGTTCCTTCTACATCCCGTCGGCCTCCATGGAACGCACCCTGATCGTCGACGACCGCATCCTGGTGGATGAGCTCACGCCCCGTTGGACCGATTACGAGCGCGGCGACGTCGTCGTCTTCAAGGATCCGGGCGGATGGCTCGAGGGTCAGCCGCAGACCCCGGCACGGCCCCCGCTGGTGGAGGCGGTCGACTGGGTCCTGAACTTCGTCGGCATCTCGGCGACGGACTCCCAGGATCACCTCGTCAAGCGCGTGATCGGCCTCCCTGGTGACCATGTGGTGTGCTGCAACGCGCTCGGGCAGATCACGATCAACGGGGCCCCCATCGACGAGCTCAGTTACCTCAATCTGCCGGAAGGGGATACCGCCGCGTCGAACGAACCGTTCGACGTCGTGGTCCCCGAGGGATCGGTCTGGTTGCTCGGCGATAACCGCGACCGCTCGCGCGACTCCCGCGCACATCAGGAACTTCCCAGCGGCGGTTTCGTGCCGATGGAGAACATCGTGGGCAAGGCGTTCCTCACGACCTGGCCGCTGGATCGCATGGGCGCCATCGACGGTCATCACGAGCTCTTCAACGGCGTGCCGGCGGCGGAATGACCGTCATCACGCCGAAGCTGACCCTGGAGCGCCGGCTCCTCGGCGAGTGCGAGCTGATCATCTCCTTGGACGAGGTCGGTCGCGGGGCTCTCGCCGGCCCGGTCGCCGTGGGCGCCGCCATGATGGATGCCGCCGGAGCTCGTCGTCGCGTGCCCGAAGGACTCCGCGACTCCAAGCTCGTGACCGAGAGACGTCGGCCCGAGGTGGCTGCGCGCGCGGCGGCGTGGGTACAGGCCTCAGCAGTCGGCTGGGCCAGTGCGGCGGAGGTAGACCAGATCGGCATCATGCGCGCGCTCGGACTCGCTGCGTCCCGCGCCGTGCAGGCCATCGCCGATCAGGGGATCGCCGTCGGCGAGGCACTCATCATCCTCGACGGCAATCACGACTACGTGTCGAACGTGCATCCGGAGCCGCTGCGGGTGCGCCCGGTGATCAAGGCGGACCGGGATTGCGCATCGGTCTCCGCCGCATCCGTGATCGCGAAGGTGGCGAGGGATGGCCACATGGCCGAACTTCACGGCACTCACCCGGCGTATCAGTGGAACCGCAACAAGGGCTATGCCAGCCTCGAGCATCGTGATGCCATCCGGACCTTCGGGCTGTCCCCGTTCCATCGATCGTCCTGGGCCATCGCAGACGTCCCCACACTCTTCTGACCGCTTGGGCCGATGCGTTCGGGGGACGGGGATGCCGCACCCCGGCGCGCGCGACTCTAGGATGGACTCATCATGGATGAGGAAGCCTTCGACGACTACGACCGCGAGCTCGAGCTGGCTCTGTTCCGCGAGTACCGGGATGTGGTCTCGCAGTTCCAGTACGTCGTCGAGACCGAGCGCCGGTTCTACCTGGCGAACGAGGTCAACGTCGTCCGTCGGGACACCGAACACGACTTCTACTTCGAGATCTCCATGAGTGATGTGTGGGTGTGGGACATCTACCGCGCTGACCGCTTCGTGAAGGCGGTGCGCGTGCTCACGTTCAAGGACGTCAACGTCGAGGAACTCCAGCGCCGCGAGTTCGAACTGCCGCAGGAGCTGTCGCTCGACGGCGAATGACGATCGCGTCCCGTTGATGGGTTCGGTGTGGTTCTCCACGCGCTCGTCGACTTCTGACTTCTCCCCAACGCCCGTGCGCAGGTCGCCATGCGACGCATTCGCCGCTGAAGCGCGCGTGATGCTGGGCACATGGCAGCGAAGGATGAACTCGGCAGAGCAGGCGAAGAGCGCGCCGCACGGCACTTGACGGGCAGCGGGTACACCGTTCTCGCCAGGAACTGGCGGTGTGTCCAAGGAGAGATCGACATCGTCGCCATGCAGGGCGACTACCTTGCGGTCGTCGAGGTGAAGACACGGCGGACAGCAGCGTACGGGCACCCGTTCGAGGCCATCGATCGACGCAAACGCCGTCGACTCTGGCAACTCGCGCAAGCGTGGATCACAGAGAACCCCGACGCGGCCCGTGGTCGCACCGTGCGGCTCGAGGCCATCGGGATCATCGGGACCGATCCGTTCGTCGGTTCTCTCGAGCACCTCGTGGACCTCGCGTGAGCACGGCGCGGACCTGGGCGGTCGCGCTCACCGGGGTGGACGGGCACCTCGTCGAGGTCGAGGCCGACATGTCGAATCAGACACCCGAGTTCCGGATCATCGGGCTCCCGGACAAGTCACTGGGGGAGGCGGTGCAGCGAGTGCACAACGCGTGCAAGAACGCGGGTCTCGATCTGCCACGGCGACGTCTCACGGTGAACCTGTCCCCGGCGAGTCTTCCCAAGCACGGGGCCGGCTTCGATCTCGGGATCGCCGTGTCCTCTCTGGCCGCAGGAGGATTACTCGATGCGCGATCGATCACTGCCGCCGTGCACGTCGGTGAGCTCGGACTCGACGGACGGATCCGTCCTGTCCCCGGCGTGCTGCCCGCGGTGTTCGCGGCTGCGCGCGCTGGATTCGAGACGGTGATCGTCCCCCGCGGCAATGAGGCGGAGGCACGGCTCGTCCCCGGCATCGAGGTACGAGCGGCCGCATCTCTGGCGGAGGTCGCCGTCTGGCACGGTGCCGATATCGAGGTGCCCGATGTGGATGCCGTCGAGGCCGTGTCAACGTCTCCCGCCGTTCGGGACGGGCTCGACCTCGCCGATGTCGTCGGACAGGAAGAGGCGGTCGAAGCACTCATCGTTGCGGCGGCAGGAGGGCATCACATGCTTCTGAGCGGACCTCCGGGAGCAGGCAAGACGATGCTCGCGCGCAGGTTGCCGGGGATCATGCCTCCCCTCGGGGACCAGGAAGCGCTCGAAGTAGCGTCCATCCGCTCCCTCGGCGGCGAGCCGGTCGCAGCACTCGACCCGCTGCCGCCGCTGGAAGCGCCGCATCACAGCGCATCCGTCGCAGCACTCGTCGGTGGCGGGTCGCGGGCGGCGAGACCCGGAGCGATCGTGCGGGCCCACCGAGGTGTGCTGTTCCTCGACGAGGCCGCGGAGTTCTCACGGGTCGCCCTCGACGCATTGCGGCAACCTCTGGAATCCGGAGTGATCGAAGTTCATCGTGCGGGCTTCACGGCGAGGTTCCCTGCCAGATTCCAACTGATGGTGCTTTGTGTACGACTGAACAGTGTCCAGACAACGGGAGTGCTCCGAGCGCGGTTGTCGGACCCTGCGATGACATGACACATGTCGTAAATGTGCTGGGGTGACACAAACGCGCTTTCGATGACACAGACTGAATTGTGGTGACACGAAGTGTCACAGCAGGGTGAAGAGGGGGCCTCGGGGAGGTTTGGTCTGATCGCCAGTTCGGGCTCAGCCGTCCGTCGGGAGAATCTCGTCGACGAGATGGATGCCGCCGGAGGAGTTGGCGGAGTTCATCAGCTGTTGGATCCACTCGATGTTGAGAGGGATCGGTTGAGGTTCGTTGAACACAAACCGTAGTGGGATCGACGGATGGATCCAGATGGCGGAGAGCCCTGGAGTTTCCCCTTCGGGGTGGTTCCACGTTAAGGTGAAGCTTTCGTTGCGACGAAGTTTTGTGGCCATGACGACTTTGAGGTGCGTCAGCGCGCGATCGTTGATCGTGATTGGTTCGGGTGCACCGCCGTAGTAGAGATTTCCCACGTCTAAACAGTACTCGTGCGGTGGTGAGACTGCGGGGCTGTGCCCGGGCGCCCGTGTGGGTCACACAGTGGCGGTATGGAGTTGCGCGAGGGTGTGTTCGAGGGATTCGACGAGGAGGGCGCGGGAGACCTGGAGTAGCTCGGTGACGTGGGAGGTGGTGGCGCGGTAGAAGACCTGGCTCCCGCGGCGTTCCGAGGTGACGAGGTTGTGCCGGCGGAGCACGGCGAGGTGTTGAGAGAGGTGGGACGCTTCGATGTCGACGTCGTCGATGAGGGCGCTGACTGAGACCTCGGGGGTGGTGCTGACGATCTCGAGGATACGGACGCGGACCGGGTGGGCGAGCGCCTTAAAGAGGTTGGCTTTGGCCTCGTAGAGGGGGCGTTCGGCACCGAGTGGGTTCGGCATGATTGTCCTCATTCGCTTGTCAGTTCGCGAGCGACATCGTCGTCTCGGGTGCGAGTCGTGTGTGTTCGACTCGAGTTGATGATGTCATCTTCTCATCATTCCAGTGAGTTAGCGCTGGCGTGGCTGCGTCGCACGTGGCTGCGGGCGTGCTCGACGGCCTCGGAGAGGTGGGTGAAGAGGTGGTTCTGGTGTCGGAGTGCGGCGATCACGCCGACTCGTGTTGCGACGCGCAGATGCCGGTCTTGGACTCCCTTGATGAGGACTGTGATGCCGCGGCGTTCGAGTGAGTGGACGAGTTCTGTGACCACGCGTGCTCCTGTCGCGTCGAGGACTTGGAGTTGCGAGAGGCGGAGGATCACTACCGAAACACTGTGGATCTTGTTGATCTCGTCCATCATCCGGTCAGCTGCGCCGAAGAACAGCGCGCCGTCGAGTCGGAACAAGGCGATTTCCGTGTCCTCCGGTGCCGAGGGTGCTGGCATCTCCTCGCGGTGGACGCCGCCCGAGGCAGCCAGGGCTCGAAGTGCGAAGAAGGCGGCAGCGATAATCCCGATGCCAACAGCGATGATGAGGTCGAATGACACGGTGACGATTGCTGTGGCGATGAACACGGCGGCGTCTGACTTGCTCGCGGTGATGACGCTGCGAACGGTGGAGAGTGAGATCATTCGGGTCGCGGTGACCATCAGCACGCCGGCGAGTGCGGCGAGAGGTATCTGCGCGACGGCCATGGTGGCCAGGTAGACGACTGCCAGCAGCACCAGGGCGTGGATGATCGCGGCGACGCGTGTTCGGGCGCCGGATCGGACATTGACGGCGGTCCGGGCGATCGCTCCGGTCGCGGGCATGCCACCGAAGAATCCGGAGGCGACGGAGGCAAGTCCCTGGCCGACGAGTTCGCGATCCGCGTCGTAGGGGCCGGTGTCGGAGATCGACGCGGCAACACGCGCGGATAGCAGCGACTCGATTGCAGCGAGAGCGGCGATCGTGAATGCCGGACCGACAAAGGTCATCAAGTTGGCCGCATCGACCTGGGGCAGTGCCGGTGCGGGGAGGGAGGACGGTAGCGCCCCGATTCTGTCGAGTGGCAGGTGGGCGATGACGGCTATCACCGTCACGAGGATGATCGCGATGATGGAGGCGGGCAGCTGCCGGTGGAGCTTGGGGAGATAGATCATGCCGACCGCGATGAAGGCCACCACGCCGAGCGCCCAGGCGGCCTCTGCTCCGCTGGCAGTTCCGATTGCTTGGATCGCGGATACGAACGCATTGCTGCTGGGGCCCGGGGCGGCGCCGATCGCGGAGGGCACCTGCTGCAGGAAGATGATGATGGCGATGCCGAAGGTGAATCCTTCGATGACGGGCCAGGGGATGTAGGACACCATCCGCCCGAGTCGCAGGATGCCCGCGATGAGAACGAGGACCCCGCCCAGAATGCTGACGATCGCGACGGCGGAGGGCCCATGCACGGCGATCACTGGGCCGAGGACAACGACCATGGCACCTGTGGGCCCGGACACCTGCACGTTCGAACCACCGAACACGGCCGCGACGATGCCCGCCACGATGGCCGTGATCAGACCGGCTTCAGCCCCCGCGCCTGAACTCACCCCGAACGCCAGCGCCAGCGGGAGGGCGACGATGCCGACCGTGATACCCGCGATCAGGTCACCTCGCCAGGACCTCCGCAGCAGGCGATAGTCCGACGGGCGGGGGAGCAGGAGCCCTATCGATCGCGAAAAGTTCATGGAGGTTCCCGTCAGTGTTCGCGTGTGTGGGGGTGATCGGCCTGCGCATCCTCTGAGGCGAACGCTCGCCAGCGAACTGAGTAGGCGAGTACGCAGGCGGGCACGAGCTCGCTCAGACGAGGTTCCAGTCTCATCATCGCGCGAAGTTCCCTCGGTAGTCCTCGAAGGCCCAGCCAATAAGGCACACCACAACAAAGGGAACGATGATGACCGCAAGCCACGTGCCGACGGCCATTCCCACAACGAACATCCCGATCGCGCCGGCGAGAAGGATCGGCCACCAGCTCCACGGGCTGAAGTGTCCCACTTCGGGATCCCCGTCGTCGATATCGGCGTCGAGCCGATCCTCAGGCAGGCTGCCGGCCGGACTCTCACGCTGGGTGATGGTGAAGTAGAACGCGATCAGCGCACACATGATGCCTGACAGCCCCATCGTGATCGTACCGATTACCTCGAACTCGCCCTGCAGAAGACTCCAGACGACATACGCGGCGTCCGAGGCGAGAAAACCGATCGCCATGATCCACAGAACAACCTTGCTCGAATTCACCATTCACCCTTCATCGCGAAAGTATGGGTTGATAAAATCATCATATCACTGGCATTGATTGCACCCTGCCCAGCGGCTGCGTGACCCTAGCGTTCGAGGCCCTAGTGGCCCTCGGCCGCCCGCTTCGGATCTAGACAGACAGTGGGACGTCGTTCCAGAGCGGAGTTCCGGCCCAGGGCGTTCCACGGTCCTCGAGCGTGGTGTGACTGACTTGTCGTAGCGTCGAGAGCACGGCGGTGGGGGTGATCTGTGCGGCGCGTGCGGCGATGGGTGTGTGTCGGAGGGCGAGATACCAGAGGCTGGCGAGATGGAGGTGGCTTTCGCGGGTGTCGATGACCGCGTTGCCGCTCGCGGGGGTGAGGCCCAGGTCCAGCAGTTGTTCAATCGCTTCGGAGAGAGTCTCGCTCAGGATCGCGGCGTTGGGGTTTTTGGTGCGGTCAGCAACGAACTGGAGGCTTTCAGCGAGGGCGAGGAGTTCGCCGGTGCTGTCCCACCCGAAGTGTCCGGTTTCTTCGAAGGCGCGGGCCAGTGCGGGAGCAGTCCCGCCGGCGCCGGTTTCGAAGACTCGTCCCCCGCCGAGGAGGGGGACGACGGAGAGCATCCGCGAGGAGGTGCCGAGTTCCATGATCGGGAACAAGTCGGTGAGGTAGTCGCGGAGGAGATTGCCGGTGACGGAAATCGTGTCCTCGCCGCGCCGGATCCGCTCGAGCGAGTACTCCATCGCCTCCTCCGGCGCCAACACCTGAATATCGAGGCCCTCGGTGTTCTCGGTCTTCAGATATCTGCGGACAACGTCGGTGAGGGCGCGGTCGTGCGCGCGCGTGGGATCGAGCCAGAACATCGCTGGTGTTCCACTTGCGCGGGCGCGGGAGACAGCAAGGGTCACCCAGTCGCGGAGCGCGATGTCGGTGGTGTGGCATGCACGCCAGATATCTCCGGCGGCGACCTGGTGGTGGAGGATGACGTCGCCTGCCGCGTTGGTCACCTGCACGATGCCGGCGTCGTCCAGTTCGAAAGTCTTGTCGTGCGAGCCGTACTCTTCCGCCTTCTGCGCCATGAGTCCGACGTTCGATACGGAGCCGAGTGTGGCCGGGTTGAACGCACCATGGGTGCGACAGTCGTCGATGACCTTCTGGTAAATGCCGGCGTAGCTGGAATCGGGGATGACGGCGAGGGTGTCACGCTCGCGCCCGTCTGGCCCCCACATGTGTCCAGAGGTGCGGATCATCGCGGGCATTGACGCGTCGATGATCACATCGTTCGGGGCGTGCAGGTTGGTGATCCCCCGCGCCACGTCGACCATTGCGAGGGCGGGACCGTCATCGATCCCGTCCTGGAAGGCCTGGGATATCTCTGCCCCGTGGGGCAGGCGATCAAGACCGCTCAGGAGTGAGGCGAGCCCGTGGTCCGGCGTGTAGCCTGCCGCGGCGAGCTCAGCACCGTACCGTTCGAACACGGCGGGGAAGAACGCTTGGATTGTATGTCCGAAGATGATCGGGTCCGAGACCTTCATCATCGTCGCCTTCAGGTGCACGGAGAACAACAGGCCCTCCGTCTTTGCCCGCTGGATCTGGGCGTCAAGGAAAGTACGCAACGGCCCGACGCGGAGTACGCTCGCGTCGACGACGTCCCCCGCCGACACAGGAACTGCGTCTCGCAAGACACGAGCAACACCGGACTCGTCAATGAACTTGATGGCGAGCGTGTCCGCGGCCGGTGCGACCCAGGTGGTCTCGTTCGCACGGAAGTCGTCGCCGCTCATCGTGGCGACATTCGTTCTTGAGTCCCGACTCCATCGGCCCATGTGGTGGGGGTGCTTGCGGGCGTAAGACTTCACGGACGACGGCGCGCGACGATCCGAGTTCCCCTCGCGGAGCACCGGATTCACCGCGCTGCCTTTCGTCTTCCCATACCGCCGTCGAATGTCCCGGTCCTCGTCCGTGACGACCGCACCCGGATAATCGGGGACGTTGACTCCCTGCGCCTGCAGCTCGGTGATCGCCGCTTTGATCTGAGGGACCGACGCCGACATGTTCGGCAGCTTGATGATGTTCGCGCTCGGCGACGAGGTGAGCCGAGCCAGCTCGATCATCCCGTCCGCCTGACGCTGTGACGGTGTGAGCCGTTCGGGGAACTGGGCGCGGATCCGCGCTGGCAGCGAGATGTCCCGAGCTTCGACCTTCACGTCGGCGAGGGCTGCAAAAGCCTGCACCAAGGGGAGCAGCGTGAGCGATGCGAGACGGGGGGACTCGTCCGTCAGCGTCCAGATGATCTTCATGACTTCCCATCACGACCCGCCCACGCGCTGCACCAGGCATGTCCAGGTCGCCGTCGTTGGTTTATGATTTGACAAACTCATCATTTCATACTGCGGACGCCTCACACTCCATCCGAGGAGACCGCACCCGAGCTTTGGAGCACCGATGGCCGTGATCGCTCAGTTTCTCCTCACCCTGATACTGCTCGTGGGAGGGATCTTCCTCGTCGGCATCGCGCAGGATGCCCCGTCTTTCAATGCGTTGATCTTCATCGGCGGCATCCTGTCGATCTGCCTCGCGTTCTTCATCCCGATGACGGTCGCGCGGCGCGGCATGAGGTGATGTGGTCTCCGGTGGGCGCGAAAGAACAGACCATGATTCCTCGGGCAATCCCGCACCTCTATCTGTGGCGGATCGTTGTCTTCACCATGGGCGACCGCACCGAGTGGGTACCGACCCTCGTCCTGGAGCCCAAGGAATGGATGATGCTCCAGACCTCCGACGGCGAAGCCCGAAACACGTGGGTGGCATCTCTTCTCGGCGCCGGGTTCGGTCTGGTCATCGACCCGGATCTGGCACGCATCGCCCACGATGCGCCTGTGGTAGCCCCAACGGCAGCGATGGCGGATGTGGGTCGAGATGGCGCCGCGCGGATCGGCGGCAGCCTTGCCGAATCGGTGTGGACAATCGATATTGAGGCGCCGATCGACACTCATGATCCGGAAACCGCTGCTATTCGCCGTCTCATTGCCTCCCGGCGCACCATCTTGATGATCACCGGCTCCGGCCTCCAGATCAACGAATCGACCTGGGCGCTGGATGGTCTCTCCTCAGCCGTGGAAGCGGGAACTGTCGTTGCGGGATGGATTCCCGTATCCGAGGGATCCCTGCGCTGAGCCTCGCCGGACCCGCCGTGAGCCCGTCCACCAACACCGTTTCACCACCGCCCGACAGAGCCGGAGGCACGACCCGTCCATGCGCCGATCACGCATCTTGCACGACCACCCGGCACCGGAGCCCGCACCGTTCATTGCTCGAGCGGGCGACCGCGTCCACGTCCACGTCTGCGGGGACGCAGGCGATGATCCCTTCGAGCTGGTGACGGCGCTGGCGGGAAAGGCTCGGATCCCGACCCGGTATCTCAGTGCCGAACGACCTGACGCGACGGTTCTCTTCAGTTACGACACCGCCCAGCTCCCTGTGAAGGCTGGAGACATCGTCACGGTGATCGTCGATGACCCAGCGAATGGGCAGAGTTGGTGCCGGGACCGGCGGGGCGGCGCGGGCTGGGTGCCCCACGCAGCGTTCGGGACAACTGCAGAAGGACCGGATACGGAGCAACGCAGCAAGAACACTAAATGAGTTCATCAATTCATCAATTCATAAATTTCGTCCGTTCTTTCCTCCAGGGCTACCGGCACCCACCTGCGTGGAGCCGGTAGTCCTGGAGGAAAGCGAAAGGTTGTCCGATGCGTTTCACACTCCCTCCCGCCCCTGGTTTCGGTAGCGATTGCGCCCTCTGGGTTGCCGAGGTCGCCGCCCTAACGCAACCGGACCGGGTCGTCTGGTACTACGACACGCCCGACGAGCGTGCGGCTCTGCTCGCGCAGAGCGTCACGGAGGGGAAGTTGACCAAGCTCGACTCGGATCTCCGACCGGGCAGCTACCTGGCGCGCTCCGACGCGGCCGATGTCGCACGCGTGGAGAGCCGCACCTTCATCTGTTCGGAGTCGGAATCCGATGCCGGGCCGACGAACAACTGGCGCGACCCGATTAGCATGCGGGCGGAGCTCGCGGCACGGTTCGCCGGAGCGATGCGGGGACGAACGATGTTCGTCGTCCCGTTCTCGATGGGCGTCGCCCACAGCCCCCTCGCCCGCTTCGGGCTCCAGATCACCGACTCTGCCTACGCGGCGCTGTCGATGGGTGTGATGACGCGGGTGAGTCGCGAGGTGCGCACGCGTATTGATGACGGCGCGAACTGGGTGCCGACCGTGCACAGCGTGGGCGCACCACTCACCGCTGATACTGCTGACACGAACTGGCCGAGCAACACGGACAAGTACATCGCCCATTTTCCAGAGACACGCGAAGTCTGGTCATATGGTTCCGGGTACGGTGGCAACGCGCTGTTGGCGAAGAAGTGCTTCGCGTTGCGGATCGCGAGCGTCCTGGGCCGGGACGAAGGGTGGCTCGCCGAGCACATGCTCCTCGTCCGTCTGACCTCTCCCGAAGGACGCCCCTTTCACATCGCAGCCGCTTTCCCGTCCGCGTGCGGGAAGACGAACCTGTCTATGCTGCAGCCGACTCTACCCGGGTGGACGGTCGAGACGCTCGGAGACGATATCGTCTGGATGAAGCCTGGTGGCGACGGACGGATGTGGGCGATCAACCCGGAAGCGGGGTTTTTCGGTGTCGCTCCCGGAACGGGCCCCGGCACCAATCCGGTCGCGACGTCGATGATCGAACGCGACACGATCTTCACCAACGTCGCCCTCACCCCGGAGAGTGATGTCTGGTGGGAAGGGCTCTCCCCGGCCCCTGCAGCGCTCACCGACTGGCAGGGCCAGCCGTGGCAGCCCGGCACCGATCGTCCAGCAGCACACCCGAACTCCCGGTTCACGGTCTCGGCTGGTGCCTGCCCACTGATCGCGGAAGAGTACTTCTCCGGCCGTGCCGTACCCCTGGACGCGATCCTCTTCGGGGGACGGCGCGCGTCCACGACCCCTCTGGCCTTCGAGGCCTACAACTGGGATCACGGCGTGTTCATGGGCGCCACGATGGCGTCCGAGCAGACCGCAGCCGCGGAAGGCACCGTTGGCAGGGTACGCCGGGACCCATTCGCGATGCTCCCTTTCTGCGGGTACAACATGACCGACTACTGGGAGCACTGGCTGAAGATCAGCGAACAGCTCGACCCGGACCGAGCGCCCCGCATCTTCCAGGTCAACTGGTTCCGCCGCGGCGAAAATGGTGACTTCCTCTGGCCAGGATTCGGGGACAACGCCCGTGTCCTCGCCTGGATCTGCCGACGCGTGGCCGGATACGTCCCAGCGAGCCCGACACCGATCGGGATGCTACCGACCCTTGATGATCTCCACGTGCACGGTCTCAATCTGACCGACGAAGCCCAAGACCAGCTCCTCGCTGTCAACGACGCAGAATGGGCGGCGGAGACTGCATCAATACGTGAGTGGTTTGACGGATTCGACGGACATGTTCCGCCTCGGGTGCTCGAGCAACTCGAACAGCTCGAGCACCGCCTCGCCGCCGTTCACGAACCCGGCGCAACGGCCCGGGCGCGTCACTGACTGCTCAGGTGAGTTCCTTCCGCATCTTCGCGCTGACGATTTCGTAACCCATCGACTCGTAGAGGATTCGCGCACGGAGATTGGTACCGAACACGTTGAGGCCCAGGGTGTGTGCACCCTGGGCCTGCGCGTATGCCTCGCCGAGAAGCATCGTGTGGAGCCCGAAACCGCGACCATACTTGTCCGCGTGGATCTCGATATCCCACACCCACCATGCGCCAGGATCATCGCTCGGGTCCTGTCCGAGCCACAGATAGCCGACGGGCGTACCGTCGATCTCCACGACGTCAAACACCACGTGCCCGGGGCTCGGGACACCCGCGGGAAAAGCACGCTCCATGCTCGCCGTAGCCAGTCGATCGGCCTCTTCTCGAGACTGCCCCGCCGCAACAAGATCTTTTACGTACGTGTCCCGGCTACGGGCCAACCACGCAGGCAGCAGGGTCGCATCCAGCGGGCGGAGGGTGACAGGCATCGTGCGATCCTTTAGCTTCGGGTGAGGACGAGTGCGGTGTTGTGTCCACCGAAACCGAACGAGTTCACCACAGCTGTATTCGCTCGCGTCTGTCGCTTCTCGTTCCGAACAACCTCGACGTGGATCTCGGGATCGACCTGTTCCACGTTCGTCGTCGGCGGGATGACTCCCTCACGCAGTGCGAGGACGGTGACCATTGCACTCAAGGCGCCGGACGCGCCCAGGAGATGTCCCGTCATCGACTTGGTGGAGGTGACGGGTGCCTCGATCCCCGACGCGACGATCGCTGCGCTTTCATGTACGTCGCCTGCCGGGGTGGAGGTTGCATGGGCGTGGACAAAACCCACCTCTCCAGGATCGATACCTGCAGCTCGCAGCGCGAGGAGGATCGTGCGCGCCTGGTTACTCGGGTCCGCGCCGACGATGTCGTCAGCGTCGGCGGTCGTCGCCGCGCCCGCCACGTAACCGTAGACCGCTGCCCCTCGGGCCTGGGCGAAGGCCTCTCGTTCCAGGACGAGCATCGCCGCCCCCTCGCCAAGCACGAATCCGTCCCGTGAGGTATCGAACGGACGAGAGGCGCGTGTCGGGTCTTCGTTGCGCTTGGAGAGCGCCCGCATCTGCGAAAACGACGCCATAGTGAGGCCCGTCACCGCGGCCTCCGCCCCTCCCACCAGCACAACATCCGCCGTCCCGGAGAGGATCATCTCGCGACCGGTCGCGATGGCTTCCGACCCGGACGCGCAGGCGCTGACCACCGTGCGGGCTCCCGCCTTCGCCCCGATATCAATCGACAGCCAGGCCGCAGGGCCGTTCGACATCAGCATCGTGATCGTGTGCGGCGATACCCGACGCGCTCCGGTCGTCGACAAGACGTGCTCCTGATCCAAGGTGGCGGTGATCCCACCGACACCGGTTCCGACCACGACACCGAGACGGTGCCCGTCCACAGCCGGGCGGCCGGCGTGTTCCCAGGCTTCACGCCCAGCAACCAGCGCGACCTGCTCCACGCGGCTCATCCGCCGCGACTCACGGACAGATAGTCGCTCCGCGAAACGGTCGTCGACGAGGCCTGCAATGCGCGTGGGAAGCTCCTGCGCCCACGGGAATTCCAGGGCTTTCACTCCAGACGTGCCACCGAGTACTGATGACCAGCTCGAGGGCGCGTCGAGCCCGACCGGGGTCACGGCTCCAAAACCGGTGATTGCGATACGCATCAGCGTTGTTCTCCTTCGTGGGGTAACGGGGTCAGTCGGCGGGAGCGGCCGGATCCCAGGATCGGAACGATGCGCCGATCGAGCGGGCAGCCCCGCACCGAGCGAGCAGGGTCTGACCTTTCGGGAATGAGGGAGACCGCGAGTGGAACGCGGAGAGGTCACTAGCTGGTCACCGCTGAGGGCCTGCCTGCGGCTCCAAGCCCCGGATGGGTGTGCGGATGAGCTGGCCGGCATACGCGAAGCCGCCACCGAAGCCGAACAGAAGCGCGAGCGCATCCTCAGGGATCCGTCCCGCATGCCACCACTTCGACAGTCCCAGCGGGATGCTCGCGGCGGAGGTGTTCCCGGACTCCGTGACGTCCGTGAGGACGATTTTGTCTTCGAGTCCCAGCTTCTTCGCGAGGGGTTCGATGATGCGCAGGTTCGCCTGATGAGCGGCGAGGACATCGATGTCATCGGGCGTATAACCCGCACGTTCGATGACCGCCCTCGCATGGCGAGCAGCATCGGAGATCGCCCACCGGAACACGCTTTGACCGTCTTGCTCGAACCGATCGGTGGGGGCTTGGATTCGAACAGTATCGACCATGCGTGACGCAGATCCCCAGGAGACGGCACTGATCCGGGGCGAGTCGCTCGCCGTGACGACCATCGCCCCGGCCCCGTCAGCGGTGAGAATGCAGGTGCTGCGATCCGTCCAATCCGTCACTGCCGAGAGCTTCTCCGAGGCGATGACGAGAGCAACGGTCGCCGTGCCCGTGCGGATGGCACTGTCCGCTATCGCGAGTGCATGACAGAATCCGGAGCAGGCCGTGTTGATGTCGATGATCACCGGCGAGCCCGCGCCGAGGGCATGGGCGACTCTCCCCGCCGTATTGGGTGTGCGGTCGGTGGCCGTCGTGGTCGCGACGACGATCAGATCGACCTGGTCGATCTGGACCGCCGCGTCAGCGAGCGCGTAACGGCCGGCCTCGATAGCCATGTCGGCCACCGTTTCAGTTTCCGCGGCGAGGTGACGAGTGACGATTCCGGTCCGAGCGCGAATCCATTCGTCGTTCGTGTCAACCAAGCGGGACAAGTCGTCATTCGTCACTACGTCCCTGGGCTGGAAGTGGCCGAACCCCACCACCTGTGATCCCGCGGAACCCATCGGAAGCTGCATCGCGACTCCAAACAAAGGTTGTGCGTACGCGTCTGGCTTCACCACCGGGACGCGGTAAATGATCAGACCTTCTTCACTACGCTGGACTTCAACAGCATCGCCCCGAAGCCGTCGACCTTGCAGTCGATGTCATGACCATTGATGGGATCGATCAGACGGATACCCCGCACTTTCGTCCCCGCTTTGATCCCCGAGGGGGAGCCCTTCACCTTGATCGACGTCGTCACAACAACCGAATCGCCGTCCACCAGCAGGTTTCCCACCGCGTCCTTCACGACGCGTGACACATCCCCATCTGAATCGGTGAGGGCGTCCTCGGGGGACCATTCATGGCCACACATAGGGCAGACCAGCAGCGCACCCATTTCGTAGGCGTGCTCACTGGAGCACTCTGGGCAGAGAGGAGCAACGTCTGGCATGCGTCGATCTTACCGTGACATGATGATTCCATCACATCGTTACATGGCGGTTGCGTCGCCGTACAACTTTCGTGATCGCTCGCGACCGGGGAGAGTTGGACTCCGGGAAGCGGGCACGCGATGATTCTCGCTTCCTGTCGCGTGGCCGCTGTGCTCACAGAGCACCACTGACCTCTGTGGCGCTGGGTTTGGGTGGACATGCCCTTGGCGCTCAACCACCCATGGGCGGGTTCTTACCTTCCGCATCGATGCACGAGCCCGCGTCATCGTTCGGAGCGTGCCGGGCTGTCGAGGACCCTCAACCGTGCACGGCCAGATACCTGCCATCGTGCACAAATACGGTCTTCGTCGACCTGTACCCAACACTGCGACCTGAGAGGACAAACCTGATGCCCTTCGCCAAGCAAGTAGTCAGAGCAAAACGCCAATTCGCGGCGCTGCACCCTGTCTATGCCGAGACCTTCCATCTTCTGGCAATCGTGGCCGGGGCCGCGTGCGTCGCGATCGGACTGGAGTTCTTCTTGGTGCCAAACGAACTTCTTGACGGTGGCATCACTGGAGTCGCTATCCTGTTCTCAAACGCGCTCGGCTGGCCTTTGGGAGCATTGCTCGCCGCCCTCAACATTCCCTTCATCGCACTCGCGTGGAGATACAGCGGATGGAAAAACGCCGCCCGCACGACCATGGGGATCGCAGCCCTGAGCGGACTCGCGTTCGTCTTCCACCACAGTCAACCTGTAACCCGGGAGTTGATCCTTGCACTGGGATACGGCGGTGTGCTCCTAGGGATCGGCGTAGGGATCGCACTGCGGTATGGCGGGGCGCTGGACGGCATCGAGAGTCTCGCTCACGTCCTCTCCGAACACGCCTCCATCGACATCGACAAGGTCATACTGGTGTTCAACTTCGGACTCTTCGTAGTTGCCGCGTTCATAGTGTCTCCCGACCGCGCTATGGCCTCGTTCCTGCTCTTCTACGTCGTGGTCGCTCCGATCATCTCGAAGATGACAGGATCGACGAACTACAAGACGGTACAGATCATCACCGTCGAAGGGACGATTCTCGCGCAGGCACTCAAAAGCGAGTTCAAGCAGCGCGTGCTCATCGGCACCAAAGCTAAGGCTGACGGCAGCACGGTGTTCATGGTCACTACCTACATCCCGAAGCTCGAAGAGCGCCTCCTCCTCGAACGTGTCGAAGCAATCGATCCAGACGCCTTCGTTGTTGTCAACGACGCCACCACAGTGATCGGATTCACCGGTGAATAGTGTGGAAGCGGTTTGCTCCGCTTGCCTTCATTTCCTCGCCACCTAGCTGCACCGACTCGAATGACCATGCCCGTCACGTGAAGCCGATCAGGAAAGTGTCACGACAAGAAGCTCTCAGAGTCAGCAAACATGCTCATCGACGTGACACTTAGTGTCATCCCGAGACGATTTCGACAACACAGACGAAAGTTGGGCGGCATACTTGTCTCGTCCGCGCAGCGGAGTTGAGGACGCTCAGCGCCACGGGTTCGTCTTGGGCCGAGAGATTTGGTCGCGAGCGCCGGATACGGCGATGGCGTCGTGTGCGCAACGGAGGCTACGGGGTGGTGTGGGTCGCTTAGGGTGATCCCATGACAGCACCGGTGCTCCCCTGGCTTCCTGATCGCCATCTGGGCGCCGTGTCGACGCTCGCACACGCCGACGAGCTCATCTCGCAGGTCGGAGACCTCCTGTTTGCCTACCTGCGCTCCGGCGAAGTCATCGCCGTCCGCGAGGTGCCGAACGGCGCCGTGAGCGACGCGGTCGTTGAGGCGATTGCGCCGATCCCTAGGAGGGTTCCTTTGCTGGTCGCGGACGCCCTCGTGACGCTACGCGCGGCGATCGAGCACACCCTATTCACCGAGGTCGAGTTCGTCTGCGGCAGCCCGTTGGACGAGAGGGCCGCACGGTCGATCGAGATGCCTGCGAGTCGTACGTATGAGGAGTTCGCTGACTGGGTCAGAGGACGTGCTCGCCGCACGCCTACTGCGATGGCGCAAGGTAGCGAGATATTGCGTCGCGTCGAGGGGCTTCAGCCCTACCACCGGAACATTAGGCCGGATTTGCACCCGCTCGCGCGCCTCGCTCTGCATACGAACCATGCCAAGCACCGAACACCAGCGATCACGGCCGTGCGCCTTGTGACCATCGTCCGAGACGACAGGGTGCCACTCTCGCTAGACGAGCTCGACCTCAGACCCGAGGTGCCACTCATTGTCGGTGACGTCATCGCCCAGACTCCATTGGGCCAACGGGTCGCGGCCTCGCTCTTCCCGACGATCGGGATCAACCGTCCGGGCACCGACCAGTGGCCGATCCTGATGCACGAGCTGGACGAGATCTCGCGATGGGTTCGGGAGCAGGCGATACCGCGGCTCGTCACCGGCGGTCACCCGCCACCTGACAAGATCCCTGCGTTCTACGAGATCGACGTCGGCCACGAGGATGAGCGCGCGGCGATCGGGCTGGGGACGTCGACGGCCGCCACGGAGCGGAACAAGATTCAGATGGGAGCAGCGATCGCCCGCCAGAACTTGGTCGGAGCCCTCCTGCCGATGTCCGATGACCTGACCGCAGAAGTCATCACAGCGTGGGCGGCGCAGCTCAGCGACGAGCACGTGCTAGAACGGGTCACGCGTCTCAAGCCTGGGCCGCGTGATGACCTCAGTCTTGTTGAGCAGAACGTGGGTGCCCTTGCTGTCCTACGTGATGAAGTACTGCAATTCGGGGCTGCCGCGTCGTAGTGTCGGTGGTCCGCGTCACAATGGATACCACGTAACTCGTGACCAGACCGGAGGGCCCGATGGCTCGTCTCATCCAGCAGTTCAAAGACGCTCTTAGCTCCATTGAGCCCGGCGATGACAAGGCCAACGCTCCAGAAGCGCACAAGCTCGTCCGCGATGCGCTCGTGGCCGACGCCAAGCTGACGGAGTACGGTGCGGATCCTGTTCTGATTGGTTCGTACAAGCGCAGCGTGTCGATCAAGCGAATCAAGGACGTTGATGTGTTTGTTCGGCTCCCTCAGATCCCTGACGACGTTACCTCCCAGAAGATACTCGATCGGTTCTTCCGGGTACTGCACGACGAGTTCGGAACAGACGCAGACGGACACCGACGCACGAAGCGACAGGATCGCAGCCTGCAGGTGAGCTTCCCAGAGTACGACCTCTACGTCGATGCAGTTCCTGCACGCCCACACGCTGATGGGGAAACGTGGGAGATCCCTCAGCGAGGCGATGAAGACGAGTGGGTGCAGACAAACCCTGAGCGCCTGACGGCGCTGTCGACGGAGATGAATGCGGCCCACGACGGCTACTACGTTCCCATCGTGAAATTGATTCGGCAGACACGACGAGCGCAGCTGGGAACCTCGAAGCCTGGTGGGTTCTTCTTCGAAATTGCGACTTACCAGGCGTTCGCGTCGGGCTCGGTTTCGGGTACAGATCACGCTTCGTACTATGCGTCAGCTTTGGGTGAGATTAGCCGTCTCGTCACCAACTTTGTCGATTACGGAATCGACGTCGAGGATCCGACGCTTTCCGGCAACAGCATCCGGATCCGTGCAACCGATGACGAGCTTTCTGCGGCTCGTGATCGATTCGCCGACGCCGCGCAAACGGCGCGGGATGCGCTCAGCGAGGAAGACGAAGGCCAGGCGGCACTTGCCTTCCGGGGCCTGCTCGGGAAGAACGGTGATGACGAGGACGTCTTTCCAATGCCTCCGGGTTTCAACGAGGACGGCATCAAGCGGGCAAGTGTCGTATCGGCAGGCGCGCGGCTCGTCCCTGCAGGGAGCAGGACCTTCGGTTGAGCATCGATCGCTACGACGACTTCGTTGCTTACGCGCGGATGCACTTCGAAGAGGGGCTTCTACGGGCGGGGTTCGCGACAACGTCGGGCGGGTGGATCGGGTCGATCATGCACGGCGCCAACTCAACGGATGTGATCATTGCGCTGCCGTCACGTTTCCCTTTCGTCCCACCACGCGTAGTTCCGGCCGCTATCGACACCGTGTCATGGTCATGGCATCGGGAACGGGATGGTGCACTGTGCCTGGTCGCAGAGGATGATCATGACGGCCTCTGGTGGGTCGAGCCGGTCGAGTTCCTCCAGCACATCTCGGCCTGGTTTGAGGAAGCAGACGCAGGGTGGCCAGAAGATCGCCCCGACCTTGACCTGGAGCGCTACTTCGATCCTTCGCCTGATCGACGCGTCTACCTCTACGACGAGATCACCGACTATCTCAGCGCGTTTGTCCGATTCAGGCCCGCAGCCAACAACACCATGATGATGGTGCGTGGAACGCGGCCCCGCAAAGCACGTAGGCAACACAAGGATCGCTATGGTTACGTCGTCGAACTCGAGAATTTCGATACCCCGCCGCGCAGTTGGAGTGACCTCGCGGAGCGCCTTCCCAATGCGTTGGAAGTTGACCGCAAGATTCGTGACGGCTCCATTTCGATCGTCCTAGTCGTCTATCGTCGCAGCGACCAATTGGGTGTGTTCGCGCTCGACGTATCGATCGAAGTCGAGCGATCAATCACCGCGCGCTCTCTGATATCAGGATCGACCGGGGCGGTCGCCCGGAACGTTCGCGCGGGCATCCTCGCTCCCGCGCTCGGTAGCAAGAAGGTTGCCATCGTCGGAGTGGGCGCGATCGGATCGTTCATCGCTGACGCCCTTGTTCGCTCAGGAGTGCGCAACCTCACCCTGATCGACGCGGACATCGTGCTACCAGGTAACCTCATTCGGCACCTGGTCGGTCCCAGCAGTATCGGACTGGCCAAAGTCGAAGCCGTTAGTCGGCACATCATCGGCCGGTACGACATGGCCGACCTCCACTTGGAACTCGACGCCCAACGTCTCGATAACGGCGCTGATGCGGTTGAGATCATCACGACTCACGACCTGGTTGTCAACGCGAGCGCAGAGTTTGCGACCACCGCGCTTCTTCATGTTGCTGCAGAGTCGGTGGGACAACATGTGCTGTCGGTAGCTCTCCTTGATCAGGGTGCCACGTACCGAGTCGACGTCTTGCCGCCGTTCTCCGATGTGGAGGTTGTGCCCCCGCTTGATGCTCCGCTCACAGAGCAAGTCATCGAACTGTTCGATTCGGGCTGTGGGAGTCCGATATCGCCCACGCCTCCCCATGCCGTGATGGAAGCTGCTGCAGCGGCGGCGAGGCACGTAATCGGGATTCTCTCGGGCCGTCCGATTCACGACGCCGGCGAGTCCAGAAGTGTTGCTCCCCAAGGAGAGATCCGCGTGTCATGACATCGAGCAGAAACATGCCCCACGTCAGGCTCTCCGTTTCGGCGCACGAGACGATCGCGGCGGCGACGGCTAGGGCCCTGCCGAACGAAGCCGGCGGTGTCCTTCTCGGCTACCGTACTGACTCCAACTTCGTTGTGACCGAAGTCCTCCAGGTCAGGGGACACGCGACGACGACCTCTTTCGTGCGAGACGATGTCGAAGCGAACCGACTGCTCACCGAGTTTCTCAAGGATCGCGACCCCTCCGATCCCGTGGGATACATCGGGGAATGGCACAGTCACCCAGCCCCCGTCGGGGCGAGTCCACGCGACCTCGAGTCCATTCGAGCCACCGCTAGGGCACACCCAGAGCCGCTGATACTCCTTATCTACTCCGCGGGCACTCCCTGGACGTACTCCGGGCGGATTGCGCAGCGACGCTTTCTGTTCGCGCCCAGAATCGCGACCGCAGACGTCTCCTATCCGCCGACCCGCTTCCCACCACTCGGGCCGCTTCCGGAACGTGCGGTGCGGGGCGACGGCCCCGTATTCATCTCGTACCGGCAGAGCGACGGCACGAAGCTTGCAGACTCATTCGAGGAACTCGCTCGAGCGGCTGGACTAGTCGTTTGGCGCGATCACACTGATCTGCGGGGCGGAACAACTACCGATCGACTCGAGCGCGCCCTTACCCATGGCCTCTCGGGTGCGGTCCTCATCGTCACTCCCGACATTGCAGACAGTGAAATCGTTCGCGAGCGTGAGCTCCCGCGCCTGCTCGAGCTCGATCGTGCCGACGACTTCTCCATGTGCATCGCCAACGCCGTTCCTCGAGCGATAGGAAGTCTGAAATGCGACTACGCGGCCCCGGACCGGCTTCTCCGTCTGGCTCCCGCGCAACCGCTCGCGGATAAGAAACAAGCGAATGTCCTTCGCTCCAGCGGTCAACTCGACATCATCCGTGATCTCGTCATGCACCGAGTCGAAGAACGGAAGCCCATCATCACACGTGACGGACGTGCGTTCACGATCAAGATTCAAAGCAGACCAGCGACCTTTGCGATCGATGCTGGCGCGGAGGACCTTCACATTCGGGTGCGGGCCCCTGAAAGTGGGCGATTGCCGCCGGCCAAGGGGCTCAAGCTTCTAAAGAAGACACTTGGGCTTGTCGGTGACGCAGTGCACGCATCAGGGGCACAGAAGGTCAAAATATCCGGCGGAGCCCATCTTTCAGTCGCGATCGCACTCGGTGCCGCGCTGCCCTCGACTGAGTTCAACGAAATTGAGGTTGTCGATTCCTACGAGCAGATCTGGAACTCGTCTCGCGCCAATGCTGAAAACCTCCCGGAAATCCGCACCGAGACGCTACAGCGTTCAGACTCGCCTAGCGCTGTCTCGCGGGTCGCAGTCTTTATCACACTCTCGCCAGATCCTGACCGTGCGGCGTTCCAGAGTTTGATCGAGCGAGGACCAGGCTTCGATGTTGCCCTTGCGTTGAGTGCCGGTGATGGCCGCATCGACCCGTCGTCGGCTGGGGCGTTCAGTGAAGCGCTTGCGGCGAAGATTCTCGACGTCGCTTCCACGTTCGGACGGTCTGAGGTACACCTTGCTTACCACGGTCCGTATGGCCTTGGCGTCCTGATCGGTAGACGGTTGAACACGCTCCGTACGGTCGTGTACGAGTGGACCGGCGAACTGTCAAACCAGGAACGCTATGTCCCAGTCATGACTCTTGAGCCTGGCGCCGGGGACGGTCCAATTGTTGCTGTCCACAGCACCAGTCGGGCGCGTTTATAGCGGCTCCGAGGAAATCGTGTTGACCTATCAAGTGTGGGTGGTGAGCGCAGCTAGTCGTCCTTCCTCAACGCAGCATGCTTGCGAATTGAGGATGCGGCCGATTGATCCGCGCGGCCTTGAACCCAACACGTGCCCCGGCGGCCCGCTGTTCCATCGCTGACTCCCGTGGCGCGTCGCGTTGTTCGCGCTGGTGCTATTGGGGGTCCGAGAGTGGATTTGCAGTGTGATCGATGGGGCCGTGCGTTGGGCAGAGCCAGATCAGCGCGATTGTGCTGTCGATGTGGCCGGGCTCGAGAGCCAGTCCGCAAGAGGGGCAGTCGCGTCCTGGCGGTAGACCATCCAGTCTGATCTCGTCGAAGTCATCAGAGGGACGGGATTCCGTTGCGAACTCCGTTGGGGTGCTGGCTATCGTCCCTGTCGTCGCCGGGCGTCGCAGCTGGGTGTGCTCGGGGCAAAGCGTGGAGATCCATCCGCGGAAAGTGACCTGGTGTCCCGGGTTGCCGCATTCCTCGCAGATGTGTGTGCTCTCGCCTTCGGCGGCCCAGATGATCTCGTTGAAGGTCAGCTGAGTATCGATGTCTTCGGGGTCCTCGGGCCGGGCGTAGTAGCGTAGGCCGCCGTATTTCGCCTTGCACTGCTCGATGACGTATCCGGGCGAGAGGCGGGCGAGTTGCGCGTCCAGCCGGGCCAATAGGTCGAACCAACCAGGACCGACCTCGATGGTCTCGCCCCATCCGTCCGCAATGCGGTCGGCGATGGCCTGGATTTGGGGAGGGAGTTCGTCGGTCACCATTCCATGATGTATCAGCCGATCAATCCTGGCCGCATCACCTAGTGAGGAACGTTTCGTGGATCTGCTCGATGATGGCTTCGCGCAACGGCCTCACGTTCTCGGGGCTCCAGTCCGTCGGGTCCGGGAACGACCATTCAATAAATCGGCCAGCCGGCATGGCGGGGAGGACCAGCCCGGGCTTCATCGCGACGACGATGTCCGCCGTGGCGAGGTCCTCGTTCGTAACGGCCCGTGGGGTCCGGTTACTGATATCGGGGCCGAGTTCGGCGACCGTCGCAGCGATCGCCGGATTGACCGCGTCGGCGGGTGAAGTCCCCGCGGAGGTGACGATGTAGTCGCCGGGCGCGAGGATCTCGAGCAGAGCTGCGCCGAGTTGGGAGCGGCCGGCGTTGTGCTGGCAGAGAAACAGGACAGTGGGGGTGCTCATGCGGGTGCTCCAAGCAGTGCGGGAAGGGAACGGGTCCAGGTCTGGGTCGCGGCCTGGACGGCATCCCAGGGCGATCCGAGCGGGGGCGTGTAGGAGAGATCGAGGTCGGAGACCGCCGCGACCGTCAACCCCGCGTGCAGGGCCGTGGCGAACGTGTCGACGCGTTTCGCGGTCTCTGTGCCGAGCCGGCCGACCAGCTGCGCGCCCAGGAGACGCCCGGTGCTGGTGTCGCCGGTGATCCGGAAGGTGATGGGCTGCGCGCCCGGGTAGTAGCGCTTGTGGTCATCCGCCGCCGACTGGACCGTCGCCGGGGAGTAGCCGGCGGCCGCGGCATCCTGATCGCGCAAGCCGGTGCGGGCTGCGACGAGATCGAAGACCTTCACGACCTGGGTGCCGACGGACCCGGCGAACCGGGCGCGCCCGCCGATCGCGTTCTCTCCGGCTACCCGGCCCTGCTTGTGCGAGGTGGTGCCCAGCGGCAGGTAGGTGGTGCCGAGGAGCCGGTGGTGGGTGATGATCCCGTCGCCGGCCGCGAACACGTGCGGCAGGCCGGTGCGCATCTGCTCGTCGACGACGACCGCCCGCCCCGCGCCGAGGCTTGCGCCCGCGGCTTCGAGGAGCGAGGTGTTGGGGCGGACACCGACGACGGCGAGGACCAGGTCTGCGGTGTGCGTGACGGGCTGCCCGTTCCGGGTGCCGGTGACGACAAGCCCCGCGGATGTCTTCTCGACTCCGGCGACGAGGGTGCCGGTGTGGACGTCGACGCCGTGCTCCTCGAGTTCGGTGCGGACGAGGCCGGCGAGTTCGGGGTCGAGGGTGGAGAGGACCTCTCCGCCGCGCTGCAGTTGGGTGACCTGCATGCCGCGTGCCGCGAACGCCTCCGCCATCTCCAAGCCGACGTAGCCCGCGCCGATGATGATCGCCGACGCCGGGTTCCGTTCGGTCAGGTGGCGGTCCAGGGCGAACGTGTCGCCCATCGAGTGGATGACGTGGACGCCGTCTTCGGGGCCGAGCTGTTCGAGCCCGGCGATGCCGGCGTGGGAGGGGAGCGCGCCGGTGCCGACGACGAGCTCGTCGTAAGCGATCGTCGACTCGTGGCCGGCCTGGTCGCGGACGGTGAGGCGCTGACCGGGGACGTCGATGCTCGTGGCGAGGGTGTTCAGCCGCAGCTGCATGCCGGTCGCTTCGAGGTCCCCGTGGGTGCGGTGCGCGAGGGACTGCCAGGGTGCGACGTCGCCGGTGAAGTAGTAAGGGATCCCACAGATCGAGTAGTTCGGGTAGGCGTCCGCGACGACCACCGTCACCTCAACCTCTGGGTCGAGTTCCCGGGCGCGGAGGGCGGCGGAGATGCCGGCATCGCTGCCGCCGATCACGGCGATATGGGTCATGCGAGGGACTCCTTCGAAGCAGCGTCCGCGGGATGCGAGCCGACCGGGACGGGTGAGGTGAACAGGACGACGGCTGCGGCGACGCCAATCGCCGCGCCGAGGATCTGGGCGGCGAGGAACGGGAGGACGGAGGTGGGGGCGACGCCGGCGAATGTGTCGGTGAAGACGCGCCCGATCGTGACGGCCGGGTTCGCGAACGACGTCGACGACGTGAACCAGTAGGCCGCGCCGATGTAAGCGCCGACGGCGGCCGCTATCACGGGCAGGGTCTGCCCGGCGCGGGTGAGCCCGGTGATCAGCAGCACCAGACCCGCGGTCGCGACGACCTCGCCCAGCAGCGTCCCCGCGGTGACCCGTTCGGTGGTGGCGATCGCGGTGGGGACCTGGAACATTAGGTTCGCGAGGAACGCCCCGCCGATCCCGCCGAGCACCTGCGCGACGACGTAGACGACCAGATCCCGAACGGGAAGGCCAGTGCGGGTGCGGCGGCCGAGGAGGGCGTCCGCGGCGGAGACGACGGGGTTGAAGTGCGCGCCGGAGACCGGGCCGAGCAGCAGGATCAGCACCGCGAGACCGAACACGGTCGCGGTGGAGTTCTCCAGCAGCTGCAGCCCGACATCGGCCGACAGGCGCTGCGCGGCGATCCCGGATCCGACGACGACGGTCACCAGCAAGCCGGTGCCGAGGAACTCGGCGACCGCGCGGCGTGACAGGGATGTGTGATTCATGGGCTCCTCATCTTGACGAACTGACTATAGCTCAGTCAAGATTGAGGCAATGAACAGTGAGCGAATTTTCTCGGTAGAGGAGCGGGCCCGCAAGCACGCCGCTCTCGCAGACCCCGCCCGATTGCGGATGCTGGACCTGCTGACCTTCGGCGACCTGTCACCGACCGAGCTCCGCGAAGAGATCGGCGTGCCCTCCAACCTGCTCGCCCATCACCTGAACGTGCTCGAGCGGGAACGCCTCATCACCCGCGGACGCTCGGAAGGCGACGGCCGGCGGACGTATGTGAGACTCGTCCCCGACGCCCTCACGGGTCTCGGATCGTTCGCGGCCGCCGGGGCCCGGCGGGTCGTGTTCGTCTGCTCCGCGAACTCCGCCCGCTCCCAGCTCGCCCGCGCCCTGTGGGCGTCCGTCAGCGACGTCCCTGTCGACAGCGCCGGCACTCACCCCGCCGACCAGATCGCTCCCGGTGCGGCCGCGGTCGCGGCCCGTCATGGTCTGGATCTCGCCGGCGTGATACCGCGGCTCGTCGACGAGACGATCCGCGACGACGACTTCATCATCACCGTCTGCGACCGCGCTCACGAGGAGTATCCGGGCGGAACCGTGCACTGGTCCGTGCCCGACCCCGTCCTGGTCGGAACGGATGCGGCGTTCGAGATCGCATTCGTCGACCTCGAACGCCGGATCAGTCAACTCGCGCCGAGGATCCTCACCGTCGCCTGACTTGCGCTTCGAGCCGCTTGAAGGTTTAGTCTGCGGGGGATGAGTGGAATGCGGATCTCGGAGGTCGCCCGGCGGACCGGACTGGCATCGTCGACGATCCGGTTCTATGAGGCCGAAGGGCTGATCGCGCCCGCCGATCGGGACGCGAACGGGTATCGCTCCTATGACGAAGCCGATGTGCAGCGGCTGTCGTTCATCGCCGGGGCGAAGCAACTCGATCTCGGCCTCGCCGAGGTGCGGCAGCTGCTGTCCGCGCGGGAAGACTCCGAACGCTGCGAACACGTCCAGCGACAGATGCACGACGTCGTTGCCCGCCGCCTCGTTGACACCGAAGCCCGGATCGCAGACCTGACACGGGTCGCCGAGGAACTCCGCCGAACCGAGGAACGCCTTGCCGGACCGCCCATGCGCGGGACCTGCTCCGACGCCTGCGCGTGCGCGGCCCTGTCGGGGGAACCTGTGCCAGTGCCGGCAGGAGTCACGACTCTGACGGTTCTCCCGCGCTGACCGCCTCGGGCCGGGTGTGCTGCAACGCGACGGACTGCGGCCCCTGGGGGACGCGGCAGGCCCGTGCCCGGCGGCGGCGGACCATCAGCACGACCGTGACGGCCGCGGCCAGAGCAGCGACGATCAACAGTGCGGGAACCCAGTATGCGCCGAGCAGGGAGGCAGCGCCGACGCTCGCGGCGATGCCCAACAGCGGTCCCGCGCAGCAGGCGGCGCAGCCGACGACAGCCGCAACGATCACACCGACGGTGAGCTTGCGTCCCTTCAGGGGCGTGGGGGAGGTCATCGGGTCGATCCCGTCAGTTCGGCGTCCCGTCGGGCAGTGTCGACGAGCGCGCCGAGGACCGCGGTGTGCGCCGCGGGAACCGTGACGGTCATCACCAGCGCGCCCGTGGCCTCCGCGAACGTGAAGGCGAAGAACGAACAGCACGACGTCTCCCGCGCCGCGAGCTCCCGCGCCGCGAGCTCCCGCGCCGCGGGCTCAACGTGCGGAGCGAGGACGAAGTCCGCGCGCTCAGCGCTCGGCTGCGTCACATCGTGCAGCGCGGTGCGGAACAGGTCGGTGAACTCCCGCTCCCGCAACGGGCGGTCAACGGTAGGGAGGGTGCAGGCGGAGGGTGCCCATTGCAGATCGGTCATGATGGTGACGCTAAGCGTTCAAGCCGCTTCAAGGTCAAGCCCGCGGTTTCTCTAGGCTGGTGAGCATGAGCGCAATGGTGGAATGGTGGGAACGGCACCAGGTGGCGCTCTATGTCGCCGCGATCGGTGCCGGCATCGCCGTCGGGCTGATCTTCCCCGCAGTCGCGCCGGTGCTGTCCGGTGCGACGAATCCGGTGCTGGCGCTGCTGCTGTTCGCGACGTTCCTCGGCGTGCCGCTGATCGAGGTCGGCCGCGCGATCCGCGACTTCCGGTTCCCCGGGACCGTGCTGGTGGTCAATTTCGTCGCAGTCCCGCTCATCGCCTTCGGGCTGTCGCGCTTCGTCGCGGATGACCAGGGCCTGCTGATCGGGGTGCTGCTGGTGCTGCTCACCCCGTGCGTGGACTACGTGATCGTGTTCACCGGTCTCGCCGGCGGCGCGCGTGCCCGCCTGCTCGCCGCAACCCCGCTGCTCATGCTGCTGCAGATCGTGCTGCTGCCCGGCTATCTGTGGCTGTTCGCCGGCAGCGACACGGTCGCCCATATCGACCTCGAGCCCTTCCTCGAGGCGTTCCTGATCCTCATCGTGATCCCGCTCACCGCGGCCGCGATCGTCCAAGCCCTCGCCCGCCGTCGCCGGGCAGGTCGCGTGATCGAACAGGTCTTCGCCGCGGCGATGGTGCCGTTAATGATGGTGACCCTCGCCGTCGTGGTTGGCTCGCAGATCGCCGGCGTCGGAAGCCAAGTCGTCACCCTGCTCCGCGTCGTCCCGCTCTATGCGGTGTTCCTCGCCATCATGCTCTTCGTCGGCGTCGCCGCAGGGCGGGTGGTGCGGCTGCCGGTCCCCGAGACCCGGGCCGTGATCTTCAGCGGCGCAACCCGCAACTCCCTCGTGGTGCTCCCGCTCGCCCTCGCCCTCCCCGCCCCGCTCGCCATCGCACCGCTCGCGGTCGTCACCCAGACCCTCATCGAACTCGTCGGCATGGTCGTGTTCCTCTGGTTGGTTCCGTTGCTCACTCCTCTGCGGGTCGACGGGGCACGGTGACTTTTGGGGTGGGCCTCGGTTAGGCGGCTGGGTCCGCCGGGCCGGGGAAACCACCACGCGCACACAACGATGTTTCGGACCCTGGTCGTCAGGAATACCGTCCAGTCGGCGTCATCGATCTTCATTGTCTCCCCGACTTGAGTTGCGCTCGCTGAGCGGGTGCAGGGTGGTCATAGCCCGGCGCTCTGCGTCGAGAGGAGATGCCCGGAAGGGTTGTTCAAGTTGGCGGGTGCGAGACTGTTCTCGAAATCCCCGGCCGACTCTAAGGCTCCGCAGTACGTTTCTATCCCAGTCGATCATCCTTCGCCGTCGCCAATCAATCGCCGCGGTGCCTCTGAAGCTATGGATTGCTCGGCAACGCGCAAAGTAATCCAGGTCCTGAGGGAAGGCGCCGGGGAGCCCTCCCGATTCGGGAAGCAGGTACGCGAACAGCTCGGAAAAGGTCGGGCCGTGGGTCGTACGCCTTCGGGTCTGCGCCACGAAGATCGCGGCAGCGAGGGCCCAGTCTTCAGCCGTATCGTCGCCGGTGAACTCCTCGAATGTGTATGCCCATGCGGCAGGGGGAGGGGAGCTAATTCCGCGCCACCAGGGCGGGCTCGAATCGGGCAGCACTTCGTTCCATCACAATCACGGTCGCATCGCGGGGCCGCATCCCCGGCCACGACCGGTATGCGTCAGGGGATGGGCGGCACACGTGCAGGGGGCGTCGGGAAGCCCAGGTGAGTGATTGTTTCGTATGGCCTCAGAAATTATGCCATACGGACTAGGCCAGACCGATGTGTGGAGGTCACATTTCTGGTCAGATGCCGCGGCGAAACGACGAGATTGACGCGGACTGGGCGGCGTTCGCCCAGGAACTCGCAGTCTCTCTTCGCCGGGCCCGGGATCAACGAGGGATGAGCCAGGAAGAAGTCGCTTATCGGGCAGGGCTGACTCGGTACACCTACCAAAAGTATGAGAAGGGTGAGTCGCGGCCCGGTACGCCATCGAATCCGACTCTCCGCTCGATGTTGGCGCTGTCTCAGGTTCTCGGCGTCGCCTTGGCCGACCTCATCCCGTCGGGCATCCCGGATCTGCGAACGCGCTAGGGGTGTGCCGTGAATGCGCATTACCGCTTCACGAGTGAGGGCGGATGGCGGTGACTCGCGCTGACTGTTCGAGCTGGGTTCGAAGGGCGTGGTTTTCGAGAGTGAGTCGCTGCACTTCCGCGGCCGCGAAGTTCACTTCGTTCAGGAGACGCGCGTTCTCAACGCGTAGCCGAGCAATCGTGCTCCGATCATTGGCGTCAGAAGCGTCGGCGACTTGCCGCCGCACGGTACGGTTAGCTTCGCGGCGTGAGTCGACGAGTTCCCGCGCAATGTCAGGGAAATGGCGCCAGAATGTCGCGTTGCTCATTCCAAGTCGGGTTGCGACGGCGAGAGCCGCTGGAGGGCGTCCAGTTCTCTCGGTTGTGAGGGCGTTGATCGCGCTGGTTATGTCGTCTGCGGTCGGCAGCGGTACGCGCTGGGTCATGGAGTCACTGCCTCCTCGTGCCGCTGTAGGAGTTTGACGATTTGTGTTCTACGTTGCTGCAGGCGTGCGAGCAGGAGCGGAGGTAGTGCAGGGCGAGCGTTGATGTCAGCGTCGATGGTCCCGAGTTCAGCTTCCCATTCGGTTCGGTTCGTTTCGCTGAGGGCGACGTTGGCGCAAGTTAGAGGCTTACAGTCAGCCAGGTTCGGCTTCTCCTGGGGAACGCTTGATCGTTCACGACACAGAGCTTTGCGGTGGTCGTAGACGCAGGTGACGTATCGATCGGGGTATATGGCCGGATCATCGCGGCTCAGTAGCCGCAGCAGCCTGTGCCTGTCCGTTGCGACGATTCCCTGGAACTGCGTGCGCTCCATGAAGGCCTCAAGTCGAATCTCCGCTGTGTCTGCGGCCGGCCCGAGAAGGTGCGTGTGATCGTGTTGATCAACCATGGCCAGGAGTTCCTCCCCGCGGGCGAGTGCTTGCTCAGCTTCAACCTCTGCGCGGAAGCCAGAATCCGAGGTACCGGCGTATCCCTCGAACATTTGGATGCTGTGGTGGCGATACGCGATTGCACCCGCGATCGAGCCGCCGGGGAGCCGGGCTATGTACCATGCGAGCGTGCGTCGGAACTGGCGAGTAGAGAGTCGCCATGGGCGACCGTTCACATCGGGAATGCAGTCGGTTCGATCTTGCTGGATGCAGTAGGTGTTGACCCAGGTAGTGAAGCGTGCAAGTTGCTGGTTCGTGGCGGCCAGCGTTAGTGCGTGGTTGCCGCCCCGACCAGCGGATCCTGCGCCGGGTCCAACTTTAAGTGGTGCGAAAAGCCATTGCGATGGCGGTCCGGGGAGGCTGGCGTGTGCGGATTCAAGAACGCGAATCGCGCGCGCAGCCGCGGCCCCAACGACCCACGTCGCGGTCACGCCGTGCTCATCGACCTCGCCTTTGAACGCGAGGCTGGTCACCGTCCATCGATAGGCGCGCCCGGAGACGTCATACGCGGTTGTGCAGCATCCGGGACGTAGGTGCTTGATCTCGTTGTCGCGCATTCCCGAGAGGAAGGCGATGACGATGTAGCACGAGATCTGCAACATTCGTGTGAGTACGGTGAGCGAATCGTCGCGCCCGGGGGTGAGGCTTATTCCTTTCACCCACGGTCTGCCGTCAATTCGTCCCCGTATGTCCATGGCGAGTTCGGCGTACTCCGATACCCCGACCGCAATTGCGGTCTGGATGACGTCCTCGCGTTGCCGCTCCAGCGCGGTGCGGTCACAGCCGATAATGTAGGCGATCGCATTGAAATGTGGCATTCCGAGTCTGCCGGGTAGCGGCTGCGCGGTGGAGCGAGCAGCTGCGAGGTAGTCCCGAATACGTGACTGCTGATAACCATGCGGTTTCCCAGTCGCCGGGCCGGTTCGTACCGGGCGCCGCCGTGTCCGCCATGCCTCGATTGCCCCGAGGATGTCGTCGCTGAAGTCGTCGATGAAGCGCAGCGCCCACACGAGAACGCGACTGTGGACCGCTTCCGGAATGCGTTCGGTCCTGTTCTCGCGTCCGACGGCTGTGTCGGGTTCAGTCCACACCGGGTTGCGTCGCGGGTCTAAGCGGGCATCGACATCATCAGTGTGGTACCTCCACAGCATGTTGACTGCGGAGCGGAGTGCGAAGCGTCGCGCAGACGAGCTGTGGGTGAGGAGGAGGTGGCGCTGATACGAGTCAAGAATCTCGCGGGTGAGATCGCGAGTCGTTGTGCTCGGATGATGTACGTCTAGCCACACCAGGAAGAGCCGAAGGTTGTAGAAAGTGGTGACGATCGAGGAGACTCGCGGGCGTTCTTCGTCGTCTGGTAAGGGGCCCGACAGCAGTTTGTAACAAAGGCGCTTGAGGACGACCCGGTGAGTAGAAGGGACAGTCGTGAAGCGAAGCGTGAGTCCTCGTGCCTGGGACTGCAGGGAGGCAGGAGCCAGGGGCCAGTCGTCGTCGTAGAAACGGGCAGTGTGTTCCAGTACCTGGCCGGGGCGCAGCGCTCGTTGATGGAGTACGTACTGGCGGAGGTGGGCGTCGTCGCCGAAGACACTTCTTTCAGGACCGGATGCTGACTTCATGGCCGCTCCCATTCGGGTTCTACGAGGTCGAGCAGGCTGTCGTCTGGTCTTCGCTGATGTGCGTTGGACACTTCGGCAGCGCTGAACTTCGGCAGTATGTCTCGGCGGATCGCTGTCCAGACGGGGCCGTACCGTTTCCACCATTCAGCATCGGACAGCCGAGCGCGTCGTTCCTCGAGTGCGTCGAGAAGGCTTATGAGGCGGGGCAGATGGCCAGGTGTTATGACGCAGTTCCCACAGTGGAAGCAATCCAAGAATGAGACGGCGCATCGACGGCCAGTAGCTGGATGGTGTTCGTGATCAGCGCATGCTGCCCAAGCCGTGTCAGCGGTCGGTGGGGTGTCGGACGTAATCGAGGCGTTGCTGGTCACGATGCGTAGTTCTCCGGGGCCTGTAGCGATAAGCGCACGGCGATGTGCGTCGTAGGCGGCGCGTTCGACGTCGACGAACGCTTCGGAGACCACCTCTTGAGCCCAATCGATAGTGGTGTGGTCGCCAGAGAGGTAATTGCGAAAAAGTACCCTCGTGGAGTTGCTTCGTGCGGCCGAAGGAAGGTGCCCTCCGAGCTGACGGGTGCGGCGAACGTCGATGCTTGTCTTGAGCTGGTTCGCGGTGAGGCGCAGGGGGTGAGCGCCCGCGTTCTCGCCGGTAGGGACAACTCCGAGTGGAGGGTCGGCGAAGAGGCCGTGGCGTGCTGTCCATCTCGCCCATTTCAAAGATGCGGCCAGGGTCTTCGCGAAAGGATTGCGGCACTCCCGATGGTGGTTGTCGGGCTGATGATGCCACACGGCCCAGAAGGCTGGCACTTCCAGAAAGTTGCGTGCTGGTTCCATCAGCCGATGAAGAAGGAGGTAGAGCCCGCCGGGTGTGTGCAGCTCCTGGCTGGGGCTGCCGATCTCCCATGTGACTGTTTGATGCCAGCGCCCGGACCCTCGGCGGCGTTTGAGGAGCTCAATCTCGACGGCGCGTCCTTCGATGATGCGATGCGCCACGGGGAGCTCCTTGATGACCTCGAGATTCCACCCCGTCGTGATGATGAGGAGCGCGAGAAGCGGATACAGGTCATCCCGCGTCACGAAGAGCCGCTCCGCGATCGACTGGCGGGCGTGCGCACGCAGCGGCGCGGTGACACCCGTTGTCGACACCCGGCCCGTCCGACGGGCGGTGTCCAGAGCCAAGTCGCCCGCTGGGTGAGGTGCGGAGAGGCGATCACAAATCAGCCGAACGTCCGCACGGGCAGCCGCGGTAATGCGCGCCAGCTCGGCGTCGGAGTAGCCAGAGACCCCAGGGTGCATGGGTGCACGTACGCGGGGATGGAGTCGGTCAAGAGCCTTTGGGCTGACGAGGCGGTTCAACGGTGCCGCCTCGAAGAGCAGTCCGAGTTGCCGAACCTCAAGCCCAGCAGACGTGACGCTCGTAGCTTCGGAGCGGAATCGTCGGAACACGTCAACGTGATCTGCGGTGAGTTCGGATGGAGTCCTGGGCGCACGCGGGAGTTGGTCGACGAACCGCATGAATCTCGAGAGCGTTCCCCATGCACCTTTGGCCGACGCGAGCGTGCGCAACCCGCCCGAAGGACCGGTGCGGACGGACCAAGCTGAGGCCAAAGCGCGATGCCATCCCGGCAATGGCAACGAACCAATGTCGAACTCGCGTCGACGACCATCTTCTCCAAGGAAGTGGACGACGTTCCCAATCGCACCTGAAGACGTACGAGGGTCGGGTTCGTAGCCGCGCCCAGGTAATGGGGACGGCCGACCTGTTCGGGTGATCCCGCGTCGGTCGCTCAAGACTCTCGACTCCGGGACGGGGAAGATCGTGGGTCGTCCCACTCGCTGGGGATCAACGCCAGGCGCGTCTCCATCTCCAGTTCCTCCAGCGCATGAAGGTACACCTGCGTGGTGGTCACGCTCTTGTGGCCGAGAGCGCGCCGTACCCAGTCGAGCGGGTCTCCGAACACGCGCACGTACTGGGTTCGCTGTTGCTCCGACAACCTCGCCAATGCCTCGATGTGACCGCGCTGCAGTTGCTCGAGCGTGAGCACGGCGAACGTATGCCGCAAGAGATGAGGATGAGCGCGCAAATTCACGTCGTGCTCGCGACACCGCTTGTTTGCCTGCCTAAAAATGTCCTTCCACGTTTGCACGGCGATAGGTGTTCCTGACTCGGACAGCCACAAAGCCGCGGGCTCCAATCCGGCTTCCGTCTCGATAACAGTCCGCCAACGTTGCGCCGGTGACAGTAGCTCCATGCGAGTGAGAGAACGCAGGCCATCGGGAAACGTGGTTGTCACCCGGCCCGTCCGGAGGTCGAGCACGGGGCCTTTCAGCTTCTCGTATCGGCCCCGACGTCGCGCCGCTTCAATGACGGTGCGGCGATCGATCTCCACATAAGCGGCGATTTCGCGCAAGGTGTTCGCCGGCACGTAGATCCAACGCCCGGAGCCGCCTTTCGCCGCAGCCGCGGACAATGAGAACCGTGCATATCCGCGCTCGGGGGCGAAAGGAATCTCGGTTCGTAGCAGGGACGCTTGCTCCGTCAGCCGCATCCCCGTCCGGACCATGAGGTCCGCGAACGTCGCGTTCCGTCCGGCCCAACGACCCCGGAACTTTGAATCCTGCAATCCGTGCCGCGAGTACCCCCGAAGGCCGACATCGCGCCAAACACGATAGGACGCGGCGGGTAGCCATTCGACCTTGTTGCGCCGGGCGTCGTGAGAGTACGTGGCTGCAGTAAGTCCCAATTCGCCTCGGTAAGAACCAGGACGGTGGCGCCGAGCACGTTGAGGAATCGGATTCTCGCTGATGCGTCCTTGAGAATGCTGCCATCGGAAGAACCGGTTCTGGGCGCTCACCTCACGATTCCAAGTCGAGCCACTAACGCGGGGACCGCGAGGATCATGACGGCGCCACACAAGATATGCCCTGTGGTCTTCTTCAGTCGTGTGTCGCCAATCAAGGCCGCCCCGACTGTGGTGCAGAAAGTTGAAGAACATCACCAAGTTCCCGGTGTAACCGTCGCGCGTTTGCGGAAGAGCCGACAACATGTCGGCGGAGTAGAAGAACTCGTTCAGCTCGCGGTCATACGTGAACTGCGGCGACAGCAGAAACGGCGTCCCCTCGGGTATTCCTAGGCGTGTCGACCAGCCAGGATCAACCGTCGAGCCGTTCCCCGGAGGCTGAGTTCCCACCTCGAAGCGTCGCCAAGTTCCACTGAGATCTGGAGCGACGTTTGCGAGAGGTGGCATCACCTCTCGCACGGTACGCCGTTCGAGTCGAGAACTGAACAGTGAGCAGCGAAAAACCCCCACCACAACCTGGCCATGAACCCCTGTCCGTGCGGCAACCACGGTGTCCGTGGAGCGGAGTGCGTGTGCCCGCCCATGTCGATCAGGCGCTATTCGACCCGCTTGTCCGGACCGCTGCGAGACCGCATCGACATCGATCTGCAGGTCAGCCGGGTCGCCGCGTCACGAGCCACGGGAGGCGCAAGGGCGAAGATGACGACGTCGGAGGCGCGTCTCCGCGTCGCCGCAGCCCGGAAGAGGGCCGGACTCCGTTGGAGGGGTACCCCTTGGGGACGCAATGCGGACGTGCCGGGGGCGTGGCTGCGTCAAGGATCCTTGCGGCTCGCAGCCGCCGTCCGTTCACCGCTGGACCGTGCATTGGAGCGCGGTGCGCTCACGCTGCGCGGCTACGACCGGGTCCTCCGGGTCGCGTGGACGATGGCGGATCTGTCCGAGATCGACCGACCCGGGGCTGACGAGGTCGGGCGTGCGTTGCATCTGCGCAGGGGGCTGCCGCGATGATGGAGGCGCTGCTCGGCGACCCCGAGATCGTCGCCCTTGCTCACAGCGTCCGCCCCGACGGAGATCCCCGGGAGTGCATCGCTCGTGCCGCCTGGACCGTGATCGCGGAGCCCGGAGACTCCGTGGCAGGGGCGCTGATCGAAGTGCTCGGCGCCGCAGACGCTCTGTCACTGGCAGTGGACGGATCCGCCTCGTCGCTCCCCGCCGAGGGGAATGCGCCGACGTCCCGGGCGCTCTCGGACGCCCGTGCCCGATGGCGCCCCCGCGCGGCGGTGACGCCCGTTCGCGCCGCCCTGAGCGGCGCTCTCGATGTCGACGCGCAGCTCGTCGTACCGGGGGATACGTGCTGGCCGGCGGCGCTGGCAGATCTCGGCCCCAGCGCTCCGTGCGCACTCTGGGTGCGCGGCAGCGCCGAACTGCTGGTCCGGGAGCCGCGCGTGTCGATCGTCGGGGCGCGGGCGTCGAGCGGCTACGGCGAGCACGTGGCCGCGGAGCTCGCCGGCGACCTCGCGTCTCGGGGTGCCGTGATCGTGTCCGGGGGTGCCTACGGCATCGATGGCGCCGCGCACCGGGCTGCCCTCGGGGTTCACGGCGCGACGATCGCGTTCCTCGCCGGCGGGGTGGATCGAGCGTACCCGGTCGGTCATCGGACGCTTCTGCGACAGATCGCCGTCGAAGGAGCGGTGGTGAGCGAACCGCCATGCGGGGCGGCGCCGACGAAATGGCGGTTCCTCGCACGAAACCGCTTGATAGCCGCGCTCGGTCAGGCGACTGTGGTCGTCGAGGCAGGTTGGCGAAGCGGGTCGTTGAACACGGCGGGCCATGCGGCGGCGCTCGGTCGGCCGCTCGGTGCGGTGCCGGGGCCGGTGACGGCGGCGTCCTCCGCGGGTTGTCATCGTCTGTTGCGGGAGTACGACGCGCAATGCGTCACCTCGGCCGAGGAGGTGAGCGAGCTGTGGGGCCTGTCGGTCGGCGCGTCGGTAGCGCACGAAGAGTCAGACCCCGATCGTCTCCGTCTCCTCGACGCGATGAGCACGAGGACCCGCCTGACGGTGGCCGAAATCACTCGCCGCTCCGGGCTGGTTCCCGATCGGGTCCGTGCACTGCTCGGACTCCTTCACCTCGACGGCGCCGTGGACCTCGATGAGATCGGGTGGCGAAGGGTCTCGAGGCCGCGCAACACGTGAGATCCGTGAGCGAAGACGGCGAGGCTGCGCAGGAGAGTTCGCGAGCAGAGGCAAGCTGGCTCCATGGAACTCGCGGTCGCCACCGAGGCCTTCGCCGACCACCTGCAACGGGTGCGCCGGTTGTCACCTGCGACCGTGAAGGCCTACCGCTCCGATCTGCGGGACCTCGACACCTCAGCCGGAGGTATCACGCTCGAGGACGTGGATCTGGAAGTCCTCAGAGATTGGCTCTGGCGTGCGACGCAGAGGGGAGACGCACGGTCGACGCTGGCCCGGCGGTCTGCTGCCGCCCGCTCGTTCTTCCGCTGGGCGCAGGAACAGGACCTCATCTCGCACGATCCGAGCCTGCGACTGGTCGCGCCGAAGAAGGGGCGCACATTGCCGACGATCGCGTCGAGGGATGCGATGTCCGGCCTCCTCGACGCCCACCGTGTCGCCGCGCAAGCCGGCGAGCCGATCGCGCTGCGTGATCACGCGCTCCTCGAGCTGCTGTACGGCTCGGGCATCCGCGTTTCCGAGCTCTGCGGGCTGGACATCGATGATCTGGATCTCGACCGCGGCACGGCGCGCGTACTCGGCAAGGGAGCGAAGGAACGGGTCGTACCCTACGGAGCGCCCGCGCGGGACGCTCTGGAGGCGTACCTCAGACGCGGCAGGCCGGGCCTCGTGGCGAGGTCGCGAGGCTTCACACCCGCCGCCTTCCTGGGCAGCCGCGGAGGCCGGATCGGGCCGCGGACGGTGTACGAACTCGTTGCGCGCGTCCTGGCTCCGATCGTCGGCGCCGAGACCATCGGTCCTCATGCCCTACGGCACACGGCTGCCACACATCTGCTTGATGGGGGAGCCGACCTCCGGGCGGTGCAGGAGATCCTCGGTCATGCCAGCCTCGGGACGACCCAGATCTACACCCATGTTTCGACCGAACGTTTGACCGCCACCTATCGACTCGCCCACCCGCGCGCGTGACTCAGCGGCGGCGGGAGGTCGGCCCGTCACCACGAGGCGCAGCAGGGGAGAAGGATCGCGCGCTGGGCGCCTCCGAACAACAGCATCGGATTGATGTAGTCACCGTGGCTTCTCACCCCGAGGTGCAGAGCCCCGGGCGGAGTGTGCCCACCGACATCGACCTGCCCGATCACCTGGCCGGCGGCCACGGGTTCACCCGGAAGAAGCTCTGATCGGAGCGGCTCGAACGTGGTCACGAGACCGTCGGCGTGCTCGATGGTCAGGAGAGGACGGTCGACGACGATGCCGCGGAAGGCGACGACACCGTCTGCCGGGGCGGTGACCGCGGCGTTGATCGAGGTGCCGATATCCACTCCGCGGTGCCCCGCACCGTACTCGTGCGCGGGAGCGCGAAAGGGATTCACGACTGCGGGCGCCGCCGCCGACGGCCAGCGCCATCGCGGCCAATCGTCCGTTCCGGTGGTTGCGACCGCGCCGGAGGGGGATATCGCCGCGCAGAGGAACACGATCACCAGGAGTGGACCGGACACTGCTCGACGAAGGACGCGCATGGCAGGAGTCTGCTCGATCCCCGTACTCGCGCGGCGGGAACCGCATCGTCATCGCGGCCGCTCGGGGCAACTGCTGGCCCGGGCCCATGGTGCAGGGCGAGTCACGGCACGTGATCCTGTATGCTGGGGGAGCACCTCGAAATCGGGGTGACTACGCGTGCCCAAAGCGATTCATCTCGCGGCATCCATTCCCACAGGTCCTTCTCTCCGAGCAGGCGGGCGTGAGCCGGGCACCAGGAAGTCCGATCATCCGATCGGCTTGCAACCTCAACGGCGCAGAAACGCGCCAGAACCAGGAGACGACCATGGCTGTGGTCACCATCCGCCAGCTGCTCGACAGCGGCGTGCACTTCGGACACCAGACCCGTCGGTGGAACCCGAAGGTCAAGCGCTTCATCCTCACCGAGCGCAGCGGTATCCACATCATCGACCTCCAGCAGTCGCTCGGCTACATCGACAAGGCCTACGACTTCGTCAAGGAGACCGTCGCCCACGGTGGCACGATCCTCTTCGTCGGTACGAAGAAGCAGGCGCAGGAGATCCTCGCCGAGCAGGCGACGCGCGTGGGCCAGCCCTTCGTGAACCAGCGCTGGCTCGGTGGACTCCTCACCAACTTCCAGACGATCTCCAAGCGTCTCGCCCGCATGAAGGAGCTCGAGGAGCTCGACTACGAGACCCCGGCGAACAGCGGCTTCACGAAGAAGGAGCTGCTTCTCAAGAAGCGCGAGCTCGACAAGCTGCACAAGTCGCTCGGCGGTATCCGCAACCTCACGAAGACGCCGTCGGCCATCTGGGTCGTCGACGCCAAGCGTGAGCACCTCGCCATCGACGAGGCCAAGAAGCTCGGCATCCCCGTGATCGGTATCCTCGACACCAACGCGGACCCGGATGACTTCCAGTACCCGATCCCCGGCAACGACGACGCGATCCGCTCCGTCTCGCTGCTGACTCGCATCATCGCGGACGCCGCGGCAGAGGGTCTGCAGCAGAAGCACAACCCGGAGACGGGTGACGCCGAGCCGCTCGCCGACTGGGAGAAGGAGCTCCTCGAGACTCCGGCCCAGGAGGTCCAGGAGTCCGCTGACGCCGCCGAGGTCGTGACCTCTGACGATGAGGCCGCCGTCGTCGAGACGCCCGCCGCTGATGAGACCGCTGCCGACGAGGCCGGTGCTGAGGCCCACGACGAGGCGATCGCCGCCGCTTCCGGTGAGGAGACCGCTGAGGTCGCCGCCGCCGAGGCTGCAGACGCCAAGTAATCCCTCGTACCCACATAATTACGAAGCAAGGAGCCACCACACATGGCCAACTTCACCATCGCTGACCTCAAGGCGCTGCGTGAGCAGCTCGGCACGGGAATGGTCGACACCAAGAAGGCGCTCGAGGAGGCTGACGGAGACGTCGAGAAGGCCACCGAGATCCTGCGTCTGAAGGGTGCGAAGGGCAACGCGAAGCGCGCTGACCGGTCCACCAGCGAGGGACTCATCGTCGCTCGTGAGCAGGACGGCGCAGTGACGCTCATCGAGCTCGCCTGCGAGACTGACTTCGTCGCGAAGAACGAGCGCTTCATCGCGCTGGCCGACAAGGTCGCCGACGCTGCTGCTGCGGTCAAGGCCGACTCGGTCGAGGCTGCTCTGGCTGCCTCTGCCGGCGACAAGAGCGTCGAGCAGGTCATCTCGGAAGAGGCCGCGATCATCGGCGAGAAGGTCGAACTGCGCCGCGTGCGCACGATCGCAGGCGACAAGGTCGAGGTCTACCTCCACCGCACGAGCAAGGACCTGCCGCCGCAGATCGGCGTCGTGGTCGCTTACTCGGGTGACGACGCGGACACTGCGCGCAGCATCGCGCAGCACATCTCGTTCGCAAACCCGTCGTTCCTGTCCCGCGAGGACGTGCCCGCTGACGCGGTCGAGAAGGAGCGTGAGATCGTCACCGAGATCTCCCGCAACGAGGGCAAGCCGGAAGCGGCTCTCCCGAAGATCGTCGAGGGTCGCGTGTCTGCGTTCATCAAGCAGGTCGCCCTGCTCGAGCAGGACTACGCCAAGGACAACAAGCTCTCTGTCGCCCAGGTGGCGAAGGACGCCGGTATCACCGTGACGGACTTCGCGCGCTTCAAGGTCGGCGCGTAGCACTGTCGAAGGGGTTCGGATCACGAAGATCCGAACCCCTTCTTCATGCCCAGAAGGCACTATCTTGAATCGGGACGAGAGGACACCCACCCATGACTGAACGCACCGGACGCCGCCGCGTCCTTCTCAAGCTCTCCGGCGAGGCATTCGGAGCAGGGCAGCTGGGTGTCAGCCCCGATGTGGTCTCCCAGATCGCGCGGGACATCGCCGCGGCGGTCGACCGGGTCGAGGTCGCGATCGTCGTCGGCGGAGGCAACTTCTTCCGCGGTGCCGAGCTCAGCCAGCGCGGAATGGATCGCGGGCGCGCAGACTACATGGGCATGCTCGGCACGGTCATGAACGCCCTCGCCCTCCAGGACTTCCTCGAGCAGGCCGGCGCCGCGACGCGCGTGCAGTCGGCCATTTCCATGACGCAGGTCGCCGAGCCGTACATTCCGCGTCGCGCCGAGCGCCACCTCGAGAAGGGCCGCGTCGTGATCTTCGGCGCGGGCGCAGGCCTTCCGTACTTCTCCACCGATACCGTCGCCGCGCAGCGTGCACTCGAGATCGGCGCAGATGAAGTACTCGTGGCCAAGAACGGTGTCGACGCGATCTACACCGCAGACCCGAACAAGCATGCGGATGCCGAGCGCATCGAACGGGTTACCTACCGAGACGCGCTCCAGCGTGGTCTCAAGGTCGTCGACTCGACAGCCTTCAGCCTCTGCATGGACAACAGCATGGACATGCGGGTGTTCGGGATGGAGCCTGCCGGCAACGTGACCCGCGCCCTGCTCGGCGAGCCGATCGGCACCCTCGTCACCGCCTGAGTGTGCGGCACGGCGGAGATGACTTCGCCCGATACAATTTTCAGAACACCCCGACGATAGGAGCCACCGTGATCGCGGACGTCCTCGCTGAAACCACCACCCGCATGAACCGGGCGGTCGAAGCTGCCAAGGAGGACTTCTCCACGGTGCGCACCGGTCGTGCGAACCCCCAGATGTTCCAGAAGGTCCTCGTGGACTATTACGGTACGCCGACCCCGATCGCGCAGCTCGCGTCGCTGGCGAACCAGGAGGCCCGCACCCTCATCATCACGCCCTACGACAAGTCGGCGCTGAAGGCGATCGAGCAGGCCATCCGCGACATGCCCAACCTCGGAGCCAACCCCACCAACGACGGCAACCTCGTGCGGGTGACGATGCCGGAGCTCACCGCTGAGCGGCGCAAGGAGTACGTCAAGCTCGTCAAGTCCAAGGCGGAGGACGCCAAGGTCCACGTGCGCGGCATCCGTCGCAAGGCGAAGGACGAGCTCGATGCGCTCAAGAGCGAGCTCGGCGAGGACGAGATCGCTCGCGGCGAGAAGGAGCTCGACAGCATGACGCGTCAGCACGTCGATCTCATCGATGACGCGCTGAAGCGCAAAGAGGCCGAACTCCTCGAGGTGTAATCGGGATGTCAGACGAAACGCGAGACGCGGAGGACGACAGACCGTTGACGCGTCGTGACGCGCGCGACGGCACGCCGCCCGACGGCGTCCCGCTCGTCGACGCCGCGTTCCCGGCGTTCGACGTCGCCGCAGTCCCGCCACGGCCGCCGCTTCCTTCCGACGGCCCCGAGCAGACCGCCGGAGGACCGCTCGACACAGCCGATCACAATGCGATCCGCGAACAGTGGCGGGCCGCCCGTGATGAGCTCGGCAGCCATGTGTCCCATGCCCGCGACCAGCTCGACCAGGCGAACGAGCGGATCAAGCAGCGCACAGGGCGCGATCTGATTCTGGCGACCGTCATCGGTCTCGCCTTCGGCGCGGCGCTGCTCGGCTCTCTGCTCTTCATCAAAGCCCTCTTCGTGCCGTTCGCACTCGCAGCGGCACTGTTGGGCGTGTACGAGCTCTCCCGCGCCCTTCGAGCGTCTGGTCGGCGCATCGACGTGGTGCCGCAGCTGGTCGCGGCGGCCTTCCTGGTGCTCTCGGCGTACTTCGCCGAGCCGTGGCTGTGCTGGGTGATGCTGTTCGTGGCCGTCGCCTTCGTCATCGTCTGGCGGCTCATCGCGCAGATGGTCGTCAAGGACGGTCGCACCTACGGCGATGTGCTGGCGGATGCGGTCATCAGCGGGTTCGTCCAGATCTATGTCCCCTTCCTCGCGGGGGTCGCCCTCATCCTGCTGGAACAGGAGGGCGGTCAATGGTGGGTGCTCAGCTTCATCGCGATCGCGGTTGCCGCCGACACCGGCGCGTACGCAGCCGGTCTGGCGTTCGGACGGCACCCGATGGCGCCCAAGATCAGCCCGAAGAAAACCTGGGAGGGTTTCGGCGGTGCCGTCGTCGCCTCGCTCGTCGCCGGTGTGCTGCTCGCGATCTTCCTCCTCGAACTGCCGTGGTGGGCCGGCCTGATCTTCGGCGCGTCCATCCTGTTGTCGGCGACGCTCGGCGACCTCGGTGAATCCATGCTCAAGCGGGACATCGGCATCAAGGACATGAGCTCCTGGCTGCCCGGGCACGGCGGGCTGCTCGATCGACTCGACAGCATCCTGCCCTCGACGATTCCCGCGCTCTGCCTGTACTTCCTCCTCTCTCCTTGGGTGGTCCTGTGATGAACGAAAGCAAGCTCGAAGAACAGACTCCGCAGTCGGCGCCTGCGTTCGCGCTCACGTCGGGCCGTGCGCGCGGCTATCACCGCACAGCGGTCGACACCTTTCTCGCGTCGGCACGGCGGGCGTTCGAAACTGGAGGCGACGAGCTCGGTGCCGAGGACGTGCGGACCGCGTCGTTCCCCCTCGTCAAGGGCGGCTATGTGGTCGCGGATGTCGACGCAGCCCTCGGCCGAGTGGAAGATGCCTTCGCCGCGCGCGAGCGCGAGCGCACGGTGCGTGCGCGGGGTGCCGGCGCGTGGGTCGAGCAGGCGCGCGCCGACGCCCAGGTGATCCTGGACCACCTCGCGCGACCGCGCCGTCGCCGCTTCGGTCGCACCGGGGTGCTCACTTTCGGCTACCGCATCGATGAGGTCGATCATGTGTCGACGCGCATCGTTCGCTACCTGCGCGACGGCGATGCGCTCACCGCGGAGCAGCTGCGTTCTGCAGCATTCCGAATGCAGCGCGGGGGGTACCGCGAAGAGCAGGTCGATGCACTCCTCGACGCCACGATCGACGTGATTCTCGCCGTGCGCTGAGGTTCCTGATGGTCGATCCAGGCACCGTTGCGTAGACTGTCCTTCATCGTGAACTCCCGAAACGACATGAATCTCGAACGAAACGACCTCTCGCCGGTGCCCGCGGCAAGGGCTGGTTCCGCGCGCACGGGCACTCGTCGCTGGTCACGCCGTCGTGGTGTCGTCGGGTTCTTCAGTGCCCTCGCCGTCGTCGGGTTCGCGGGAGCCCTGGTCGCTCCTACGGGTGTCGCGTTGGCCGAGCCTGTGCAGGCGGATACGCCCGAGTCGGCATACTCACTCGCTCTCGCTGACACCCAGAACCTCACGGTCACGGTCAACGGTGCAGCGATCACGCCCGTGGAACGCGGCACCTTCGAGGTGTACGTCAAACCGAAGCCCAAACCGGTTCCGACCGTCGCGGCCAGCCCCGGCGGAGGAGGTTCCGGCGGCGGATCCCTGCCCCCGTACTCAGGCGGCGGAGCACCCGCAGAGTGGATGGCCGCAGCTGGCATCGCGCAGAGCGACTGGCAGTACGTCGACTACATCGTCTCCCGCGAGAGCGGCTGGAACCCGAACGCCACGAACAAGTCCTCCGGTGCCTGCGGGCTCGTCCAGGCGTTGCCGTGCAGCAAGGTGCCCGGCAACGGCTACAACCCGGTCGACAACCTGCGCTGGGCCACCGGATATGCCACAGGACGGTACGGCAGCTGGGCCGGCGCGTACAACTTCTGGACGAACAACCACTGGTGGTGAGCAGGCACGATGCCCCGCTCCCGCAGACGCCCTCCGGCGCGCCCTGACGCCGAGGAGTCGTTCGATCGTCTTCTCGCAGGCTGGAAGCGCTCCGAGACGCGCAGGGGGAGCGAGTGGACGGTCCAGCCGGTCTCCGCTGTGCAGGCGCAGAAGGAGTATCTCTGCCCGGGCTGCGGACGGGGGATCGAGAGCAATACGGCTCACCTCGTCGTCTGGCGTGCAGACGGCGTCCTGGGCGATGCTGCCGACCTCGCCGCTCGCCGACACTGGCACACACACTGTTGGAGGATGGCATGAGCATCGAGATCCGAGGACCTCTGGAGCTTCCGGCACGACGCGAGGACATCGAGCTGACGACCGCTGACGGTCTCACGCTCGTCGGAGAACTCGCTGCACCGGAGGTCGGTGAACCGGTCGCGACGCTCGTGACGCTGCATCCGCTGCCCACCGCCGGCGGATTCATGGACTCGCACATCATCCGAAAGGCCGCTGCCCGACTTCCCGCCCTCGCCGACCTCGCGGTCCTGCGCTTCAACACCCGGGGCACCACATCGCCACGGGGCACGAGCGACGGGACCTTCGACGGCGGTGCGGCCGAGCAGTTCGACGTCGCCGCGGCCATGGACTTCGTCCGCGACCGGGCGCTTCCGCGTCCTTGGCTTCTGGGATGGTCGTTCGGTACCGAACTCGCGCTGAAGTACGGTCGCGAACATGACATCGAGGGCATCATCCTGCTCTCGCCGCCCCTGCACCGGGCTACAGCAGAAGAGGTGGCGGCCTGGTCCGCGACCGATCGTCCGGTCGTCATCCTGGTCCCCGAGCTGGACGACTACCTGCGTCCCGACGAGGCACGCGAGAGATTCGCGTCGATTCCGCACGCACAGCTGATCGCGGTCGACGGAGGGAAGCACCTCTGGGTCGGCGAGACCCAGACCCGTCGCGTGCTCACCGAGATCGTGGCAGCGGTGAATCCGTCGGCTCTTCCACTGGCGACGCATTGGCCGCCGACCGCCTGACCGATCGGTGCCGCGCCCTCAGAGTTCGTTCATCCGTGGGATGAGCACCTGCCGGTAGATGATCAGGATGCTGGCGGCGACGGGGATCGCGATGAGAGCCCCGAGCAGCCCGAGCAGGCTGCCGCCGGCGAGTGCTGCCACCACGACGACGGCGCCGGGCACGGAGACGGCGCGACTCATGATGCGCGGCGAGATCACGTACGCCTCGATCTGCATGTAGATGAGGTAATAGATCGCGGCCGCGATCGCGATCCCGGGGGAGCCGAGACCAGGGATGAGGCACGCGAGGACGATGATCGTCGAGCCGGTCAAGGTGCCGACGAGCGGGATCAGTGAGAAGAAGAACGCGACGATCGCGAGGACGGCGGGGAACGGCGCCTGGATGATCGACAGGTAGATCGCGCTGAGCACGCCGTTGATCACGCCCTGCGAGACCTGCCCCATCACGTAGTAGCCCACCGAATCGGTGATCTGCTCCGACAGGTCGATGAACCGGTCCCGCTTCGACGCCGGTGCGAGCTGGTAGACCGCGCGCTTGAGCGACGGCGTGGACGCCGTGAGGTAGATCGTCAGGATGAGGATGATGAAGGCGCCGAAGAGCCCGCCCAGGACGGCGCCGCTGGCGACGAGGAACCCCTGCCCGATGGAGCCACCGATCTCGGCGAGGTTGGTGGTCAGCCAGTCCTCGACGTAGCTGAAGACATCATCGACGAGAAGGTTGGGGAAGGCCTCCGTCATCCACTCCTTGAGATCGTCGATCGCGGATCCACGCTGGACGATGGCCGAGATCTGGGCGATCAGCTGCGATATCTGCTCCACCAGGACCGGAAGGATGATGAGCACGATTCCGACGAAAACGGCGAGGACCGCGAGGATCGTCACGAGGACGGCCAGCCAGCGGGGGAGCCGACGGCGCTCGAGGAAAGACACGAGCGGGTCGAGCCCGAGGCTGAGGAACAGAGCCGTGCCGAGATACAGCAGGACGCTGGAGAGGGTCTCCACACTGCTGATCAGCAGAATCCCCAAACCCACGCCGAGCGTCGCCACCAGGGCGGTGCGGAAGGGATTGTGGATCTTCATATGGTGACTCCTCGAAGACGGATGCAGCAAGGTTATCCAGTCGCCCCGTCCTGCCCCGACCGACGTGCCGATCCAGCGCGCACTGCACCTGCTCGTGGGCAACACACAGCTGATTTCGCTAGTCTGAAATGTCGAGTGTTGCGTCGCGGGCAAAAGCCGGTGATGCGTGAGGAGACTATTCGTGCGTTTCGTATGGGCCGTGGTGGCCTTCGTGCTGGCCGCGGTGCTGATCGGGGCGGGTATCGCTCAGCGCACCATCTTCATGGGGCCGTCGTCGCAAAAGACGCAGGTTCAGATCGACGAACCGGCGCCCTTCGTGCTGCTGGACGGCGATGTTCTCAGGACGAACCCGGGCGCGCAGACCCTGATCGTTCGCGGCGATGGGGAGATCTTCGGCAGCTACGGCCGGACGGCCGACATGGAGGCCTGGCTCGCTGACTCCGATTACAACCACGTGACGGTGGACGACGATGGCACTCTCGACGTCGAGCCCGTCTCGGCACCTGATGCCCCGGATGAGACCGATGGTGACGACCCGGCCGCGGACGGCGATGACGCGACCACCGACGAGGGTGACGCGACGGCGGAGGAGCCTGCAGGGCGCGACCCGCGCGGCTCCGACCTGTGGCTCGACTCGTTCATGGACGAGGATCACCTCATCTCCGACAACATGCAGCTTCCGGAGGGCACCAGCCTTCTGATCGCCTACGACGGCACCGAGAATGCGCCGGACGACATCGTCGTCTCCTGGCCGCTCGACAACACCACGCCCTGGGCAGGGCCGCTCATGGTCGCCGGCGGCATCGTCCTCCTGATCGGTCTCATCCTGTACGTGCTCGGCATCCGCCACCAGCGTCGCGGACGCGGTCCTCGCCGCAAGGGCCCCGGACCGCTTCCGGCGACGGAACCGATCGACGTCGCGGTGCTGCCGCCGGCGGAGCGTGCGGCGATCGAAGCATCGGAGTCCACGGATCCTCCGACCGGCGACGCTCCATCCGACACGTCCGGCACGGAGATCGAGGACGCGGAGATCGTGGACGAGAACAAGGATCCTGACGCGAAGACGTCCATGCGCGCGGCACCGACGGTTCGTCGACGTCACCGGATGCTGGTACTCCCGGTACTCGGCCTCACAGCGATCCTCGCCGCCGGATGTTCCGCCGACTCCTGGCCCCAGCTCGGTGAAGGATCACCGTCTCCTTCGCCCAGCCCGACGGTGATCGCACCGGAGAACCAGAAGCCCCCTGCCGTCACGGAGGCGCAGGCGAAGCGCATCTTGAAGACGGTCTCGGAAACCGTGGTCGAAGCAGACACGGCGCTGGACATCGATCTCGCGGCCACTCGACTCGATGGTCCCGCCCTCGCCGCTCGGACCACGGAGTATGCGCTGCGTACGAAGCTCACCGACATGGCGCTCCCCGCGGCGATTCCGACGGATGATGTCGAGGTGGTGCTTCCCGAGGCGACCGACCGCTGGCCCCGTACGGTGCTCATGCTGACGAAGAGCGACGGCGACGACACGGTTCCGCCCGTGCTCCTGACCATGACGCAGGCAGACCCGTGGTCCAACTACAAGATCAGCAACATGGCCGAGATGTCTGCCGACGCGGTGTTCCCGCAGGTCGCCGCGACCTGGCTCGGAACGTCCCTCGTCCCCTCTGACTCGGCATTCCTCACGATCCCCCCGGCAGAGCTCGCCACGGCCTTCGCTGATGTCGTCGACGCGGGGGAGAAGAGCGAGTTCTACGGCCAATTCGATGATCTGGCCCTGAATCTCGCGAAGTCGATCACCGACAGCCGACAGGCAGTGGTTCAGACGCTCTCCGACAAGGGCGCCGCCGAGACCTCGAAGGCGGCGTTCGACATGGCCCCGACGACGGCAGAGCCCATCTCGATGACGACTCTGGACAGCGGCGCGATCGTCGCGGTCTCGCTGACCGACACCGAAGCGGTGACGCCGACGTCGTCGGACGTCGTGATCCGCTTCGGGGAGAACGCGCAGGCCAAGGCGCTGACGGATGCGACCGAGTCGGCGAAGGGCGTCGAGACGACGTATGAGTTCCAGCTGTTCTTCTCGGTCCCCGCTCAGGGATCGACGGAGCAGATCAGGCTCCTGGCAGTCCGCCAGGATCTCGTGTCCGTGAAGGTGATCAAGTGACTGAAATCTCTCCCGCCGCCCTGCGCGGTGCGGTCGACCTGTCGAGCCTCCGCAATCGTCCGGCGTCGCCGGCGGAAGGCGCTCCGGCTCCCCGCATCCTCGATGTCGTGGTCGATGCGACCGACGAGACGTTCGGGGAGATCCTCGAGATCTCGCGCACCGTCCCGGTCGTCGTCGATCTGTGGGCCGAGTGGTGTGGTCCCTGCAAGCAGCTGAGCCCGATCATCGAGCTGGTGACCCGCGAGCTCGGCGGGCGCGTGCTGCTCGCCAAGGTCGATGTCGATGCGAACCCTCAACTCGCGCAGAGCTTCCGTGCGCAGTCGATCCCGATGGTCGTGGCGCTGATCGCCGGACAGCCGGTGCCCATGTTCACCGGGGCTGTACCCGAGCAGCAGGTGCGCGAGGTCTTCGCGCAGCTCCTCCAGGTCGCCGCGCAGAACGGCGTCACCGGGTCCCTCTCCGTGGGCGAAGAGGGCGAGGCACCGACGGCACCGGCGGAGCCGGAGCTCCCGCCCCTGCACGCGGAGGCCTTCGCGGCGATCGAGGTCGGCGACTACGCGGCGGCGATTCGCGCCTATGAGAAGGCTCTCGCCGAGAATCCCCGTGATGAGGAAGCATTGGCGGGTCTCGGTCAGGTACGTCTGCTCGACCGCGTGCAAGGTCTGGACCTGAACGCTGCGCGTGCAGCGGCGGCGGCGAATCCTCTGGACGTTCAGGCGCAGTTCGCTGTCGCCGACCTCGATCTGTCCGGTGGCCACGTCGACGATGCCTTCGGACGACTGCTCGACCTCTTCGCGCAGCTGCCGTCTGACCAGCGCACACCGGTGCGCGAGCGTCTGGTCGAGCTGTTCGGCCTCATCGGGGCTGCCGATCCGCGTGTGATCTCCGCTCGCAATCGACTCTCGTCGCTGCTGTTCTGAGGCGCACTCGGCCTCAGGTGCCGATGTCGCTCGCCGAAGCCGCTCGGTGGCTGACCCCGGCGGTCAGCCGTGGGTGACGGTCGGAACGTGGGGCTCGGGTTGATGACGCAGCCATAGCGTCGACAGGGCGGGCAGCGTCACCGTCGCGGTCGGAGCACCGCCCTCCGTCTCACGGGCGACGACCATGCCGAGATTGCCGGACCCTCGCCCGCCGTACTCCGCGGCATCGGTGTTGAGGACCTCCTGCCAGACGCCCTCTCGCGGGAGAGCGAGCTGATGTCCCGTGCGCTCCACCCCCGCGAAGTTGCTGACGACGACGAGATGCCCTCCGTGCGCGTCTCGTCGTTCGAACGCGATCACGGTCGGTTCCCAGCTGGGGGCGCCGAGACGGGTGAAGGACGAGCCGTCGTTGTCGCGCTCCCAGAGGGGCGCCTGGGCGCGGTAGGTGCGGTTCATCGCACCGACGAAGTCCTGCAGTTGCGCGTGGGAGGGCTGGTCGAGGAGCCACCAGTCGAGTTCGCGGCCTTCTGACCACTCGGCCAGCTGACCGAACTCCTGGCCCATGAACAGCAGCTTCTTGCCCGGATGCCCCCACATGTAGGCGAGGTAGGCGCGGACGTTGGCGAGCTTGTGCCAATGGTCTCCGGGCATCTTCGTGAGCAGGCTGCCCTTTCCGTGCACGACTTCATCGTGGCTGATCGGCAGCAGGTAGTTCTCGCCGAAGGCGTAGACGAAGGAGAACGTCATCTCGCCCTCGTGGTGCCCGCGATACATCGGGTCGCGCGCGATGTACTGGAGCGAGTCGTTCATCCACCCCATGTTCCATTTGAAGCCGAATCCGAGACCCGCGTGGTCGGTCGGCGAGGTGACTCCCGGAAAGCTCGTCGACTCCTCGGCGATCATCATGATCCCGGGATGCAGTCGGTAGGCGGTCGCATTGACCTCCTGCAGGAAGCGGATCGCCTCGAGGTTCTCGCGGCCGCCGTGGATGTTCGGCTCCCACTGCCCGGGTTCACGCGAGTAGTCGAGGTACAGCATGGAGGCGACGGCATCCACGCGGAGCCCGTCGACGTGGAACTCACGGAGCCAGTACAGCGCGTTGGCCACCAGGAACCCGCGAACCTCCGGGCGCCCGTAGTCGAAGATGAGCGTGCCCCAGTCCTGGTGTTCTCCGCGGCGTGGGTCGGGATGCTCGTAGAGCGGCTGGCCGTCGAATCGCGCGAGCGCGAAGGTGTCCTTGGGGAAGTGCCCGGGCACCCAATCCATGATCACGCCGATACCTGCCTGGTGCAGCCGATCGATCAGGTAACGCAGATCATCGGGACTGCCGAATCGGCTGGTCGGGGCGTAGTAGCCGCTGACCTGGTACCCCCAGGACCCTCCGAAAGGATGCTCGGCGAGAGGCATGAACTCGACGTGGGTGAACCCCGCATCGGTCACGTGCTGGATCAGCGGATCGGCGAGATCCCGATAGCCGAGGCCCCCTCGCCAGGAGCCGACATGGATCTCGTAGATCGACAGCGGCTGGGCGACCGCATGGGTCGCGGCGCGCCGCGTCATCCAGGCGCCGTCGGACCAGGCATAAGCGGAGGCGCTCACGACGGATGCCGTGTCCGGGGGGACTTCGGCCTCGAGCGCCATCGGGTCTGCCTTGAGGATCCAGGCGCCGTCCCGCGTGCGGATCTGGTACTTGTATCTCGTGCCCAGGGGCAGATCGGGGATGAACAGCTCCCAGACGCCGCTGACACCCATCGAGCGCATGGCGTGCGTCTCGCCGTTCCAGCCGTTGTGGTCGCCTGCTACGCGCACGGCGGTGGCGTTCGGTGCCCAGACGGCGAATGCGACGCCCTTCTCGCCTTCGATCGTCCGTGGATGAGCGCCGAGAACCTCCCACAGCCGCTCGTGTCTGCCCTCCGCGATCAGGTGCAGGTCCAGGTCGCCGAGAGTCGGCTGATGGCGGTAGGGGTCGCCGGCGAGGGTCTCCTCATGATCCGCATATCTCGTCGCCAGGCGGTAGGGGAGCCGAGGACCGACATGTTGCGCCTCCCAGATGCCGTGCGCGGTGTGGACGAGCTCGAGGCGGCTCCCGTCGCCGAACACGGCCGCCACGCCGGCAGCGAGCGGCCGCCGGGCTCGGATCACGGTGACGGTGCGCTCCGCGGCATCCTTGCCGGTATGCGGTCCGAGAACGGAGTGCGGATCGTGGTGGGTCGCTGACGAGATCGCCTCCCATTCGGTGGATGCGGCGACGTCTTCGGTGTAGCTCATGATCGCTCCCTCACCTTCAGGATGTGCACCGGCTCGGCGAAGGCGTCGAGTCGTACGTAGTTGTGGTCGCTCCAGGTCCACACCGCGCCGGTGAGAAGGTCCTCCACCTCGAACGACGCGCCGAGGGGCACGTTCCACTGCGTGGTGTCCAGGTGCACTGTCGTCTCGCGCACCGAGTGCGGGTCCACATTGGCGACGACGATGATCGTGTCCGCTTTCCCGGTTCCGGTGAACGCCGAGTCCAGGTGCTTGCTGTAGACGAGCACGGCATCGTCGTCGCTCCAATGCGCCGAGAAGTTTCGAAGCTGTCGCAGTGCGGGATGTGCGGCCCGGATGCCGTTGAGCCTGCGGAGCAGGGGAGCGAGGGAGTCGCCGCGCGCCTCGGCGCCGTTCCAGTCCCGCACCTTGTATTCGTACTTCTCGTTGTCGATGTTCTCCTCGGACCCCGGCCGGGCGACGTTCTCGAAGAGCTCGTATCCTGCGTACACGCCGTACACCGGCCCGGCCGTCGCCGCGATGCAGGCGCGGATGCGATACGCCGCCCTGCCGCCGAACTGCAGATACTCCGTGAGGATGTCGTGGGTGTTCACGAAGAGATTGGGGCGCATGTAGTCGGACGTCTCCTGCGACACCGAGGTCAGGAACTCCTCGAGCTCCGCCTTCGTGTTCCGCCAGGTGAAGTAGCTGTAGCTCTGCTGGAAGCCCACGGCGGCGAGCGCGCGCATCACGGCCGGGCGCGTGAATGCCTCTGCGAGGAAGATCACGTCGGGGTCGGCTGCGTTCACGGTGGCGATGAGCCATTCCCAGAACTGCAGCGGCTTGGTGTGCGGGTTGTCGACCCGGAAGATCTTCACTCCCTGGGCGACCCAGTGCTGCACGACGCGCAGCATCTCCGCGGAGATGCCCTCGGGGTCGTTGTCGAAGTTCAGCGGATAGATGTCCTGGTACTTCTTCGGCGGGTTCTCCGCGTAGGCGATCGTTCCGTCGGGGAGAGTCGTGAACCACTCCGGATGCTCGGTCACCCACGGGTGATCAGGGGAGGCCTGGAGAGCGAGATCGAGCGCGACCTCGAGCCCTTCCTTCCTCGCTGCTCTGACGAAGGCACGGAAGTCTTGCGCGGTGCCGAGGTCGGGATGGATGGCGTCATGCCCGCCTTCTGCAGCACCGATGGCGTACGGGGACCCGGGATCGGCTGCGTCCGCCACGAGAGTGTTGTTCCGGCCCTTGCGGTTCGTGGTGCCGATGGGATGGATGGGCACCAGGTAGGCCACGTCGAACCCCATCGCCGCGACCTCCGGCAGACGCTTGGCCGCCGTGCGCAGGGTGCCGCTCTTGACGCTGCCGTCCTTCGAGCGCCTGGCCCCCTCGGACCGGGGGAAGAACTCGTACCAGGCACCGACTCCCGCAGCGACGCGGTCGACGGCGAGAACCCTCTCCGGAGTGGCGGAGCGGAGCGTCGTCACCGGACGGTCACTGAAGATCTGAGCCAATGCGGCATCCGCCGCCACGGCGAGAGCCGCCGCACCGTCGCCGTCCCGCATGGCGACGGCGTCGGCGAGCAGACGCTTGCGCTGGGCCGCCGGACGATCCTTCTCGCCGGCTGCGCGCGAGAGGAGGTCGGCACCCAGCGCGGCCATGACGGGCACATCCACGCCCGCTGCGATCTTCAACGCCGCTGCATGCGCCCACGTCGCGAAATCGTCGGAGAACGCCTCGAAACGGAACAGCCACGATCCCTGCACGTCGAGCGCGATGTCCGTCGACCAGACATCGGTTCCGTCGTTGCGGAGCGCCAGGCGGTGCAGGCTCTCCTCGCCTGAGGGCGATGTGAGCCGGACGTGCACGCCGATCCTGTCGTGGCCCTCGCGGAACGAGACGACGCGGAAGGGAACCACCTCGCCGACGAAGGCCTTCGGCACGAATCCGCCGGGCACCGCAGGGGATGGCTCGAGCAGGGGGATCCGGGTCGTGCGCAGACGGCCGGGCACGTCGGGATCGACGAGCGCGCGCGTCGGGATCTGAGAGGGGCTCCGGAGAGCCGAGGACCGAGTACCAGCACGTGCAGCCACATCCCGAATGTACCGCGCGGACGGGGTCGCGGATAGCGTGCCGCCTGGTGCGTCGCCGGTCGGCGTCATTCGACGCGGAACAGCCTCATCGAGGTGCCGGAGACAGGCAGCACATCGCCCGGCGCGAAGACCTCCTCGTCGGCGGAGGGGCGTTCTTGAGCGCTGGACCAGAGCGACACGAAGCGCGTCGCGTCATCGATCTCCTCCGGCAACCGCACATCGATCGGCGACTCGGTCCCGTGCACGATGAGCAGGATGCGGTTGTACGCCTCGGTGTCCGGTGTGGAGGCGGCGACGTACTGGAGGGTGCGGTTACCCGGGTCTGCCCACTGCCCTTGCTCCATGGTCTCGCCGTTCTGGTCGTACCAGTCCATGACGGAGGCGTTGGGGATGTGCTCCCCGAGGCGCGCGTAGCGGCTGGGACGCAGAGCGGGGTTCTCCTGGCGGAGCCGGATGAGGCGGGACACGTGCGCGCGGAGATCTTCCTGCCAGGGCTCGAACTCCCACCCGAGCCAGGTCAGCGCGGAGTCCTGCGCGTAGGCGTTGTTGTTACCGCGCTGGGTCCTGCCCACCTCGTCGCCGGCGGTGAGCATCGGAATGCCGGCCGAGAGCAGGAGGGTTCCGAGCAGGTTGCGCATGGCCTTTCGTCGTGCGGCCAGAATCGTCGGATCGTCGGTCGGTCCCTCGATACCGTGGTTGAAGGCGCGGTTCATGTCGGCGCCGTCGCGGTTCTGCTCGCCGTTGGCCTCATTGTGCTTGACGTCGTAGGAGACCAGGTCGTGCAGCGTGAAGCCGTCATGTGCCGTGACGAAGTTGACGCTGGCGAGCGGGCCGCGGTCCTCGCTGAACGTGTTCGACGATCCGGCGAGACGCGTGGCGAATCCGCCGATGCCGACCGGTGCGGACGCACGTCGCGCGTAGTCGATGTCGCTCAGCCAGAAGTTGCGCACCCGATCGCGGTAGCGGTCGTTCCATTCGTGCCATCCCGCCGGGAAGTTGCCCGTCTGCCAGCCACCGAGGCCGACGTCCCACGGCTCGGCGATGAGCTTCGTCTCGGCGAGGATGGGATCGGCCGCGATGGCCGCGAGGAGCGGATGGTCCGGGGTGTAGGTGTGCGCCGCGTCGCGGGCGATCGCGGTGGCGAGGTCGAAGCGGAACCCGTCGATCTGCATCTCCTGAGCCCAGTAGCGCAGCGAGTCGAGCACGAGCCTCGCACCCGCGTCGGTCGCGGTGTTCAGGGTATTGCCGCATCCGGTGGTGTCGACGTAGACGCCGGACTCGTCCTGGCGGTAATAGTTCGCGTTGTCGATGCCGCGCAGGCTCGAGCGCGGTCCGCCGATGCCCTCTTCCGAGGTGTGGTTGTAGACGACGTCGAGGATCACTTCGAGGCCGGCCTCGTGCAGCAGCCGCACCATCCCTTTGAACTCGGCGAGTACCGCCTCCGGGCCCTCCTTGCGCGCGTCCTCGGTGGCGTAGGCGGTATGCGGGGTGAAGAAGTTCAGGGTGTTGTAGCCCCAGTAGTTGGTGAGACCGCGCTCGAGCAGGCGGGGCTCCGGCACGAAGGCGTGGACGGGGAGGAGCTCGATCGACGTGATCCCCAGCGAGTGGAAGTACTCGATCATCGCGGGGTGGGCCAGTCCGGCATAGGTGCCGTGCAGAGCCGGCGGCACATCGGGGTGGCGCTTGGTGAGTCCCTTGAGGTGCCCCTCGTAGATGACCGTGCGGTCGAGCGGGATGCGGGGTTTCCGGGAGTCGCCCCAGTCGAAGCCGTCGACGATGACGACCGAACGCCATTCCTCGTAGCCGTCTCCCTGCGCGAGCCCGCGGGCGTAGGGGTCGAGCAGCAGCGTCTCCGGGTTGAAGGTGTTCCCCGGTCCGTGCGGCCCGCCGACGCGGACCGCGTACCGGACTCCGGGCTGAAGCAGGTCCGTGGTGACCTCCCAGATGCCGCCGGCGAGACGCTCGAGGGGGATCTCGTCGGTCGCCCAGTCGAGGTCGGTGGCATCGAACACCACCAGCTCGATCGACGAGGCGTTCTGCGACCAGACGCGCAGCGTTCCGACGCCGTCGTGCAGACGAACGCCGAGGTTGTCGAGGGTGGAGCCGCCGGGCACGGTGAGGTCTCGGGACGCGGGCATGAGTACACACTAGGCGCGATGTGTTGCAGTCTCATGTCAACGCGTACCCGGTTCCACGCACGCGGGTCCCCTCACCGCGGTTTCGCGAGAGAATCGGAGGATGCGGCACTATCTCGACCACGCGGCGACCACGCCTCTGCGCCCGGAGGCGCGCGACGCCTGGCTCACCGCGTCGCAGACGATCGGGAACGCGTCGTCGACGCACGGTGCCGGACAGGATGCACGCCGCCTGCTCGAGGAGTCTCGGGAACGTGTCGCAGCTGTGCTGGACGCCGAGCCGATCGAGATCGTCTTCACGTCGGGAGGCACCGAGTCGATCAACCTGGCGCTTCAGGGGCTGTGGCGCGCCCGGGTCGAGGGGAGCGCAGCGATCGTGCTCCCCGACGGGGAACACCACGCCACGATGGACACGGTGGCGGCTCTCACCGCCGAGGGCGCAGAGGTCCGTGCCGTCCCGCTCAGCGCGCTCGCTCAGATCGAACCGTCCGCGTTCACCGCACACCTCCCCGGTGCGGCATTGGCGACGGCGCTCGTCGCGAACAACGAGGCCGGCACGATCAACGACGCCGGCGCGATCTCCGCTGCTGCCGCGTCCGCCGCAGTTCCGCTGCACCTCGACGCCGTCGCCGCGCTCGGTCATGTCCGGCTCTCGTTCCGTGGACTGCGCGGCGACGCGGCGCCCGGCGTCGGCCTCGTGGCGATGAGCCTCGCCGGGCACAAGGTCGGTGCTCCCGTCGGGGTCGGTGCACTCATCGCTGCGCGTTCGGCGCGACTGACCGCGCTGCTGCGCGGCGGGGCCCAGCAGCGCGGGCTGAGGGCGGGTACCCAGGACATCGCGGGCGCTGCGGCGTTCGCGGTCGCGCTCGAACTCGCCGAGTCGGAACGCGAGGCGGAGGGGCGGCGGTTGCGGGCCCTCCGCGATCGTCTCGTCGTCGGTATCCGGTCGGCTGTTCCCGCGGCCGAGCTCCTGGGAGACCCGCACGACCGCCTCCCCGGCAATGCGCACGTCCTGTTCCCCGGGGCGGTCGGCGAGAGTCTGCTCTTCCTCCTCGACGTGGCCGGCGTCTCGGCATCCACCGGATCGGCATGCCAGGCGGGAGTCGCCGAACCGTCGCACGTCGTCATGGCGATGGGCCGCAGCGAGCGGGATGCCAGGAGCGTCCTGAGATTCTCGCTGGGTCGGACATCGACGGATGCCGATGTCGAAGCGGTTCTCGCCGCGATCGCGGATGCCTACGCACGAGCATCCGGTGCCGGCACAGGCTTGCGCTCGTAGACTGGTCTCATGCGGATTCTTGCAGCGATGAGCGGCGGCGTGGACTCCGCCGTCGCAGCCGCCCGAGCTGTGGAGGCGGGGCACGACGTGGTCGGCGTGCACCTGGCCCTCTCCAGAGCCGGCGGAACGTTGCGCACCGGCAGCCGCGGGTGCTGCACGATCGAAGACGCTCTAGACGCCAGGCGCGCCGCCGACCTGCTCGGCATCCCCTTCTATGTCTGGGACTTCTCCGAGCGCTTTCGCGACGACGTGATCGACGACTTCATCTCGGAGTACCAGGCCGGTCGCACCCCGAACCCATGCATGCGCTGCAACGAGAAGATCAAGTTCGCGGCGCTTCTGGAGCGGGCCATCGAACTCGGATTCGACGCAGTGTGCACCGGGCACTATGCGACGCTGATCGACGGCCCGCAGGGGCTGGAACTGCACCGCGCCTCGGACAACGCGAAGGATCAGTCGTATGTGCTGGGCGTGCTCACCGCAGAGCAGCTGGCGCACACGTACTTCCCCCTCGGCACGACACCGACGAAGGCCATCGTGCGCGCCGAGGCGGAGGCCCGCGGGCTGAGCGTCGCCCAGAAGCCCGACAGTCATGACATCTGCTTCATTCCAGACGGCGACACCAGGGGGTGGCTGGCGGAGAAGGTCGGCACGGCCACGGGCGAGATCGTCGACCGCAGCGGCGAGGTCGTCGGATCCCACGACGGAGCGCACGCCTTCACTGTCGGTCAGCGCCGCGGCCTGAAGCTGGGCATCCCGGCTCCCGACGGCAAGCCCCGGTTCGTGCTCGAGGTGCGACCCGTCTCGAACACCGTCGTCGTCGGCCCGAAGGAGGCGCTCGCGATCGCGGAGATCGCGGGGGAGCGGTTCAGCTGGGCGGGCGCCGCTCCGGTGGAGTCGTCCTTCGATTGCCATGTTCAGATCCGTGCCCATGCAGAACCCGTCCCCGCGAACGCGGTCGTCACCGAAGACGGCGTTCGCGTCGTTCCCGAGGTGCCGCTCGACGGTGTCGCACCGGGGCAGACGGCGGTGCTGTACATCGGGACCCGCGTACTCGGTCAGTTCACGATAGACACGACGGTCTCGGCCGTTCCCGTCGACGCGTAGTCCGCTGACGATGTCGGCTCCCGCTCGTAGACTGGCGGAGTGCCGGAGAACATCTCGCTGGAAGACGCCCGAACCGAAGCCGATGAGCTGACCGCTCGCATCCTCGACGCGAAGGATGCCTACTACGGTCGGGACACATCGCTCGTCGACGACGCCACGTACGACGGATGGATGCGTCGTCTCGAGGAGATCGAGCGCCTGCACCCGGAACTCCAGGGGCAGGACTCGCCCACGCAGATGGTCGGCGCCGCCGAGGCGACAGGACTCGTGACCATCGAGCACGCCGAACGCATGTTGAGTCTCGACAACGTCTTCTCCATCGACGAGCTGCGGGAGTGGGCCGCGAAGACGAGGGCTGCCGCGGGGCGCGAGGTCGCCTGGCTCACCGAGTTGAAGATCGACGGTCTCGCCATCAACCTCCGCTACGAGAACGGCGTCCTGACGTCGGCGGCGACCCGAGGCGACGGCCGCGTCGGCGAGATCGTCACGGAGAACGCCTTGCGCCTCGCGGAGATCCCCGCCCGTCTCGTCGGGGAGGGGCACCCGCCGATCGTCGAGGTGCGCGGCGAGGTGTTCATCCCGGTCGCGGCATTCGAGCGGCTCAATGCCGCACAGGCCGCGTTCCGCGACCGGGCCTATGCCGATGCTCGCGCACGCTGGGAGGCCCGCGCAGGGGCCAAGAAACCGTTCGACGACGAGAAGGCACGCACGGCGGCCGCTCGCCGTTTCCCCTCCTTCGCGAATCCTCGCAATGCGGCGAGCGGCGGGCTCCGTCAGCAGATCGACAAGAAGGACGGGCTCGAGCTCGAGGCCGGGCTGCTCCGCATCGAGTCCCTGGCCCTCTACGTGCACGGCATCGGCGCCTGGACCAACCCGCCGGTCTCGGCGCAGAGCGAGGTGTATGACCTGCTCGCGGAGTGGGGATTGCCCACGAGTCCGCACACCGAGGTCTGCCACACGATCGACGAGGTCGTGGCTTTCGTCGAGCATTTCGGAGCTCACCGGCACGACATCGAGCACGAGCTCGACGGCATCGTCGTCAAGGTGGATGAGCTCGAGCTGCACGATGAGCTCGGCGCCACCAGCCGCGCACCACGCTGGGCAATCGCCTACAAATACCCGCCTGAAGAGGTGCAGACGAAACTCCTCGACATCGTCGTCTCGGTCGGACGCACGGGGCGGGCCACACCGTTCGCGGTGATGGCGCCTGCTCATGTCGCCGGATCCGTCGTGCGACAGGCCACGCTGCACAACAAAGACGTCGTCAAGGCGAAGGGCGTCCTCATCGGCGACACCGTCGTGCTGCGCAAAGCCGGAGACGTGATCCCCGAAGTCCTCGGCCCGGTGGTGGAGAAGCGCGACGGCAGTGAGCGGGAGTTCGTGATGCCGGTCGACTGCCCGGAATGCGGGACCCCTCTTCGCGCGATGAAGGAGGGCGACATCGACCTCCGCTGCCCCAACGCCCGCTCCTGCCCGGCGCAGGTCCGAGGTCGAGTGGAGCACATCGGCTCCAGAGGCGCGCTCGACGTGGAGGCGCTGGGAGAGGTCACCGCAGCGGCGTTGACACAACCCACGTCGCCGGCCGTGCCACCGCTGGAGACGGAAGCCGGTCTGTTCGCCCTCACGCTCGAGCAGCTCGTGCCGATCGAGCTTTTCGTGCGCGACGCCGAGACGGGGCTCCCGAAGGAAGATGAGGACGGCCTCGTCAAGACCCGCGCACCGTTCCGCCGCAATCCCACCGCGACCGAGAAGAAGTCGGGCCTCGAAGGACCGCAGCCTTCCTCTCAAGCACTGACGCTCCTCGCGGAGCTGGAGAAGGCGAAGACGAAGGAACTGTGGCGGCTGCTCGTATCCCTGAACATCCGTCACGTCGGCCCCGTCGCCGCCCGAGCACTGGCGCAGTGGTTCGGTTCTCTCGACGCGATCCGGGCCGCCTCGCGCGAAGAGCTCGCCGCGGTCGAGGGCGTGGGCGGGATCATCGCCGACTCGCTGCTCGCCTGGTTCGACGTGGACTGGCATCAGGAGATCATCGAGCAGTGGGCTCTGGCAGGTGTGCAGTGGGCGACGCCGGGGCACCCGGGGCCTGGTGCCGCCGTCGCCGCAGGAGGCGTGCTCGATGGCCTGACCGTCGTCGCCACCGGCTCTCTCGACGGCTACACGCGAGACGGCGCACAGGAGGCGATCATCCAGGCCGGCGGCAAGTCGGCGTCGAGCGTGTCGAAGAAGACCGACTTCGTCGCGGCCGGTCCGGGAGCCGGGTCGAAGCTCGCGAAAGCCGAAGAGCTGGGCATCCGCATCCTCGATGCCGCCCAGTTCCACGTGCTCGTGACCGAGGGCCCCGATGCACTCACCGCGGCGAGCGACGGGTCGTGAACCGCTATGGACCTTTGATCGCCGTCACAGATGCGCTGGCCGTGGGCGACCCCGGTCGGAATCACCTTCGGTTGACGCCGGAAGCGGTGATCGTGCGCGAAGGTGTCGAGAGTCGCGGAATCCTTCCATGGGACCGCGTCGAGGAGATCGTGCTCGACGTCCCGACCACGCGGTTCCGGCTGCCGGGCCTGGTCGGTACGGTCGTGCTCGGCGCGCTCACTGCGGTGATGCTGACGGATCCGGGTGTCGAACCTGACGACGGCTCCGTCAGAGTAACGGTGGACGGCACCCCACGGAACGTGCCGTTGAGCCGTCACCATGTCGGCGGCTACTGGTCGCCGACCGTGGTCGGTGCGCACCGGCTGCTTGCCCACCTCATCGCGAATCCTGCTCAGCGAGCCCTGCTCCGGCGTCCCGAGCCGCTGATCGACATCGCTGCACAACTCGCGCGCTCTTCCGTCTAGCGTCAGCGAGAAACTCCTCGGAAACCGGGGGCTGTCTCAGTCGGAACGCATGACGGAGCGCTGAGCGGCCGATCGGCTGGGCATCACCGGTCGCTCAACGTCCCCTCGTCCTCAGCTCTTGTGACGGGGCTTCCGGAACGGCTTCTCGTCCCGGTCGCCGCGTGCGGGCCGGTCGGCGCTGTCCCGCCGGGCAGGGCGCTCATAGCGGTCGCCGGAGTCGCGGCTGCCTTCGCGCGGGCCGCTGCGTCGAGCGCCGCCGGGTCCGCGATCGGGCTTGATCTCGATCAGGCGACCGGAGATCCGCGTGTCACGCAGCTTCTCGAGGACTGCCGGGTCGAGGTTGGAGGGCAGCTCGACGATCGAGAAGTCAGGACGGATGTTGATGGCCCCGAAATCGTCGCGGCCGAGCCCGCCTTCGTTCGCGAGCGCTCCGACGATCTGACGGGGCTCGACGCGGTGCCGACGCCCGACTTCGATGCGGTACGCCGCGTAGTCGCCGCGGCCGCGCCGTTCCGTGCGCGGCTCGCGCGGTTCGCGCGAATCCCGCGCCGCGCGCTCCCGCTGCGGACGGTTGTCGGCTTCGACGGCCCTGGTGAGGGGATCGTTGGCCGGGTCGAGGAGCAGCGGCTTGTCACCCTGTGCGACGACTGCCAGAGCCGCAGCCACGTCGCCCTCAGGCACATCGTGGTGGCGGACGTAGTGCGCGACGATGTCGCGGAAGGCCTCGATGCGGCCGGTCTCCGAAAGCGCGGTCGTGATCGCGTCGTCGAAGCGGTTCAGACGAGTCGTGTTCACGTCTTCGGTGCTGGGCAGCTGCATCTGGGCGGGCTGCTGACGGGTCGCCTTCTCGATGTGCTTCAGCAGGTAGCGCTCGCGCGGAGTGATGAAGCTGATCGCGTCACCCGAGCGGCCGGCGCGTCCCGTGCGTCCGATGCGGTGCACATACGACTCGGTGTCCGTCGGAATGTCGAAGTTGATGACATGGCTGATGCGTTCGACGTCGAGTCCACGGGCCGCGACATCGGTTGCGACGAGGATGTCGAGCTTGCCGTCCTTGAGCTGGTTGACACTGCGCTCGCGCTGCACCTGCGGGACGTCGCCGTTGATCGCGGCGGCGGAGTAGCCGCGCGCCCGGAGCTTCTCCGCCAGGGTCTCGGTCTCGTTCTTGGTGCGGACGAAGACGATCATCCCGTCGAAGTTCTCGACTTCGAGGATCCGGGTGAGGGCGTCGACCTTCTGCGCGTACGACACGACGAGGTAGCGCTGAGTGATGTTCGTTCCGGTGGCGGTCTTCGACTTGATGCTGATCTCTTCCGGCTCACGCAGGTACTTCTGCGCAAGGCGGCGGATCTGGGGCGGCATGGTCGCAGAGAACAGGGCGACCTGCTTCTCCTCGGGCGTCTGCGCGAGGATCTGCTCCACGTCCTCGGCGAAGCCCATCTTGAGCATTTCGTCCGCCTCGTCGAGCACGAGGTACTGCAGCTGCGAGAGGTCGAGCGTGCCCTTGGCGAGGTGGTCCATGATGCGGCCTGGCGTGCCCACGATCACGTGCACGCCGCGACGCAGCGCCGACAGCTGCACGCCATAGCCCTGCCCGCCGTACACGGGGAGGACGTGCACGCCCTTCATCTTGGAGGCGTACGACTCGAAGGCCTCGCATACCTGGAGCGCGAGTTCGCGGGTGGGGGCGAGCACGAGGGCCTGCGGGGTCTTCTGCGAGACGTCGAGGCGCTCGAGCACGGGGAGCGCGAAGGCCGCGGTCTTGCCGGTGCCGGTCTGCGCCATACCGACGACATCGCGGCCGGCGAGAAGCGTGGGAATGGTGGCCGCCTGGATGGGCGACGGGGTCTCGTAACCGAGATCCTTAATGGCTTTGAGGACGGGCCCGGTGATGCCGAGCTCCTCGAATCCGGGGGTCGCGGGGGAGTCCTCGGGGGCGTCGGTCAGTGCTGCATCTTCAGGGGTCACTTCCCAAGGGTAGCGCGCGACGGCTGTCCGCGCCTGTGAGGGCGTCCTCAGGCGCCGGTCGTCAGCGAGACCAGCTTCTCCTTCACCTGGCGCCGGAGCACCTTCCCGATCAGTGACTTGGGGAGTTCGTCGACCACGAAGATCCGACGTGGGACCTTGTACGGAGTGAGGATGCTCCGGGCGAACTCGCGGATGGCCTCCACGTCGACATCGATTCCTGCGTCGACGACGATCGCAGCGACGACCTCTTCGCCCGAGTGGTCGCTCGGCAGGCCGACGACCGCAGCATCCGCCACCTGCGGGTGCTGGCGTAGGGCGTTCTCCACCTCGGTGGGAGCCACGTTGAATCCGCCCGTGATGATGAGCTCCTTGATGCGGTCGACGATGCGGACGAAGCCGGCGTCGTCGATCGTGACGATGTCACCGGTGCGATACCAGCCGTCAACGAAGGCTCTTTCGGTCTCCTCCGGCTTTCCGTAGTAGCCCGTGAAGACCTGAGGGCCTCGCACCACGAGCTCGCCCGCGGATCCGGCGGGCACATCAGCGCTCGGGTTCTCGGGATCGACCACGCGGCATTCGGTGCCCGGCAGAGGCAGCCCGACGGTTCCGGGCACGCGGGTGTCGGCGACGGGGTTGGCCATCAGGACCGGCGAGCACTCACTCAATCCGTAGCCCTCGACGAGGTAGCCGTTCGTGGCCTTCTCGAACGGAACCACCAACTCGTGCGGGAGTGCCATCGCCCCCGAGATCGCGACCTCGATGCCGTCGAGTGACACGCCCTTCGCGTTCGCCGCCGCGAGCAGGCGGTCGGCTATCGGAGGCACCAGCGGCAGGAACGTCGCGGGGTGCTTCTTGACGACGTCGAGCACCAGATCGGGATCGAACTTGGGGAACAGCACCAGCCTTGCGCCCATCGACATCGCGAAGGTGAGGCAGAGAGTGAGCCCGTACGCGTGGAACATCGGGAGCACCGCATACACGACGCAGCCCCTGCCGCGCTGGATCGAAGGCACCCAGGCGCGCGCCTGCGCCGCGTTGGCGAGCAGGTTGCGATGCGTGAGAGAGGCCCCCTTCGGCGTCCCCGTGGTGCCCGAGGTGTACTGGATGATCGCGAGGTCGTCGGTGCCCGGTTGAGGATGCGACGCCGGGATCGGCGCGGAGGTCACGAGCGAGTCCCAGGGGACCGTGCCGCGCACCTTCTCCGTGAGAGCAGCACGCGACTCCCGAGCCTTCGCCACCGGGAGCCGTAGCGCGAACCGGGTGAGGAACGGCATCGCACGGGTGACGTCGACCGAGATGAGGTTCGTCACTGCCAGGTCGGCGGGGAACTCCTGCACGGTGGAGACGACCTTGTTCCAGACGATCGCGTGCTTCGCGCCGTGGTCCTCGAACTGTTTGCGAAGCTCACGCGGGGTGTAGAGGGGATTGTGCTCGACCACGACGGCCCCGAGCCGGAGTACGGCGTAGAAGGCCACGATGTGCTGCGGCGAGTTCGGCAGCACGATCGCGACAGGATCGCCGGCGCGCACACCGAGGTCGCGGAGGCCGGTGGCGGCGCGATCGATAGCGTCCTGCAGCTCACGGTAGGTGGTCTCTCGGCCGAAGAACTGCAGTGCGGGGGCGTCGGGGTAGTCCCGTGCCGATGCGGCGACGATGTCGATCAGAGAGCCCTCCACAGGAGAGAGATCTTCCGGAACTCCGGCTGCATAACTGGCGACCCAGGGACGTGGGGGCAGGAACGTGCTCACCCGCCCAGCATAGGCCGGACGAAGAACAGGGCGGGGGAGCTCCGAGCACGCCAACTAGACTGGGGGAGTGTCTGAAATCACCCCTGAACTCGTGCGCCATCTCGGTGTGCTCGCACGCATCCAGCTGAACGATGACGAGGTGTCGCGGCTCACGGGCCAGCTCGACGCCATCGTCGACAACATCGCGAAGGTCTCGGAGGTCGCTAAGGCGGATGTCGTCGCGACGAGCCATCCGATTCCGCTGAGCAACGTGTTCCGGCCCGACGTGGTCGGGCAGACGCTCACGCACGAGCAGGTGCTGCAGAACGCCCCGGACGCCGCCGATGGCCGCTTCCGAGTCACCGCGATCCTGGGAGAAGAGCAGTGAGCGACATCATCCGGCTGGACGCGGCGGATCTCGCCGCGAAGCTCGCGTCGGGAGACGTGTCGAGCGTCGAGGCGACGCAGGCGCACCTCGACCGCATCGCCGCCGTCGACGGAGACGTACATGCCTTCCTGCACGTCAACGAGGGCGCGCTCGAAGCCGCTGCGGCGATCGATGCACGTCGTGCCGCCGGCGAGGCGCTCGGACCGCTCGCGGGCGTGCCGCTCGCGATCAAGGACGTGCTCGTGACGACCGATCAGCCGACCACCAGCGGCTCACGAATCCTCGAGGGCTACCGGTCGCCGTACGACGCAACGGTCGTCGCACGCTCGCGCGCTGCGGGGATGATCCCGCTGGGCAAGACCAACATGGACGAGTTCGCCATGGGGTCATCCACCGAGCACTCGGCCTACGGTCCCACACGCAACCCCTGGGACCTCGACCGGATCCCCGGTGGATCGGGCGGCGGTTCTGCTGCCGCCGTCGCCGCCTTCGAAGCACCGCTCGCGCTCGGTTCCGATACGGGCGGATCGATCCGTCAGCCCGCTCATGTGACCGGAACGGTGGGCGTGAAGCCGACCTACGGCGGAGTCAGCCGCTACGGTGCGATCGCGCTGGCTTCCAGCCTCGACCAGGTCGGCCCGGTCTCCCGGACCGTCCTCGACTCCGGGTTGCTGCACGACGCCATCGGCGGACACGACCCGAAGGACTCCACCTCGTTGCGCGACGAGTGGCCCTCATTCGCCGAGGCCGCCCGCGAGGGCGCGCGCGGCGACGTGCTCAAGGGCCTCAAGGTCGGCGTCATTCGCGAGCTGCCCGACAGCGGCTTCCAGCCGGGCGTCGCGACCTCCTTCCGCAGCGCCCTCGCGCTCATGGAGGCGCAGGGAGCGGAGATCGTCGAGATCGGTGCCCCGCACTTCGAGTACGGCGTCGCCGCCTACTACCTGATCCTCCCCGCGGAAGCCTCGAGCAACCTCGCGAAGTTCGACTCCGTGCGCTTCGGCCTCCGGGTCACACCCGACGGCAACCCGACGGTCGAGGATGTCATGTCGGCGACTCGCGACGCCGGTTTCGGCGACGAGGTCAAGCGCCGCATCATCCTGGGAACCTACGCGCTCTCCGCCGGGTATTACGACGCCTACTACGGCAGCGCGCAGAAGGTCCGCACACTCATCCAGCAGGACTTCGCGAACGCGTTCGCCGAGGTCGACGTCATCGCGACGCCCTCGGCGCCGACCACGGCGTTCAAGCTGGGCGAGAAGATCGACGACCCGCTGCAGATGTACCTCAACGACATCACGACGATCCCGGTGAACCTCGCCGGCGTCCCCGGCATCTCCATCCCGAGCGGCCTGGCGGATGACGACGGACTGCCTGTCGGCATCCAGTTCATCGCACCGGCGCGGGAGGACGCACGCCTCTATCGTGTCGGCGCCGCGCTCGAGACGCTGCTCGTGGATTCGTGGGGTGCGCCGCTTCTGACCCGTGCACCGCAGCTCGCAGGAGGGAACCGCTGATGGCCACCGCCAAGCTCATGGACTTCGACAAGGCGCTGGAGATCTTCGAGCCCGTCCTCGGCTTCGAGGTGCACGTCGAACTCAACACGAACACGAAGATGTTCTCGGACGCACCGAACCCGGCGAACGAGGCGTACCACGCCGCAGAGCCGAACACGTTGATCGCACCGGTCGACCTGGGTCTTCCGGGCTCGCTCCCGGTCGTGAATGAGACGGCGATCCGCTCGTCGATCAGCCTCGGACTCGCCCTCGGGTGCTCGATCGCCGAGTCGAGTCGGTTCGCGAGGAAGAACTACTTCTACCCGGACCTCGGCAAGAACTATCAGATCTCGCAATATGACGAGCCGATCGCGTACGAGGGGTCCGTCGAGGTCGAACTCGAAGACGGGACGATCATCACGATCCCGATCGAGCGCGCACACATGGAAGAAGACGCCGGCAAGCTCACCCACATGGGCGGAGCGACCGGACGCATCCAGGGCGCCGAGTACTCGCTCGTCGATTACAACCGTGCGGGCGTCCCTCTGGTCGAGATCGTCACCAAGACGATCTTCGGTACGGATCACCGAGCACCGGAGGTCGCCAAGGCCTATGTGCAGGCGATCCGCGACATCGTCCGTGGAGTCGGGATCTCCGAGGCACGTCTCGAACGTGGCAACCTGCGGTGCGACGCGAACGTGTCGCTGCGTCGCCGCGTGCCGGAGGGTGAGTCCGTGGAGCCGCTCGGCACCCGAACCGAGACGAAGAACGTCAACTCGATGCGCTCGGTCGAGCGTGCCGTGCGCTACGAGATCCAGCGTCAGGCGCAGATCCTCGCAGACGGGGGGACGATCACGCAGGAGACGCGGCACTGGCACGAGGACACCGGCACTACTTCGCCCGGTCGCCCGAAGTCGGATGCCGACGACTACCGCTACTTCCCGGAGCCGGACCTGCTTCCCGTAGAGCCCGCCGCAGAGCTGATCGAGGAGTTGCGAGCCGCCCTCCCGGAGCAGCCGGTCGCGCGTCGCCGTCGCCTGATGACGGAATGGGGCTTCACCGACCTGGAGTTCCAGGACGTCCGCAACGGCGGTCTGCTCGAGGTCGTCGAGGCGACGATCGCTGCCGGCGCGACTCCGGCCACCGCACGTAAGTGGTGGACCGGAGAGATCACCCGTACCGCGAACGCGCAGGACAAGGACGCCACCGAGCTCATCAGCCCGGCGAACGTCGCTGCCCTCCAGCAGCTGGTCGACGCCGGTACGCTCACCGACAAGCTCGCGCGCCAGGTACTCGAAGGCGTCATCGCGGGTGAGGGTACTCCGCAGGAGGTCGTCGATGCACGAGGGCTCGCGGTCGTTTCCGACGATGGCGCGCTGATCGCCGCGATCGACGAGGCCCTCGCCGCACAGCCCGACGTGATGGCCAAGATCAAGGACGGCAAGGTGCAAGCGGCCGGTGCCGTCATCGGCGCCGTCATGAAGGCCATGAAGGGCCAGGCCGACGCGGCCCGCGTCCGTGAGCTCATTCTCGAGCGCGCTGCGCAGTAGCGCGCGTCCCCGGGTCTCGTGTCCGAGACCCGGGGGAGAATGGTCGCATGGGACACGGTGATGGCAGAGGGCGGATCGTCTCGTCCGCTGGCGCCGACGACACCGGAACGCGCATCCTCCATGTCGATATGGACGCGTTCTACGCGGCCGTCGAGGTGCTCGATGACCCCACCCTCCGAGGTCTCCCGCTGATCATCGGGGCTCCGGACGGCCGCTCGGTCGTCTCGAGTGCCTCCTACGAGGCCCGCCGATACGGCGTGCGTGCGGCGATGCCGGTCTCGCAGGCTCTTCGGCTGTGCCCGTCCGCACGGATTGTCCTCCCGCATTTCCACCGCTACCAGGAAGTCTCCCGACAGGTGATGACGATCTTCGAGTCGTTCACGCCCCTGGTGGAGCCGCTGTCCGTCGACGAAGCGTTCCTCGATGTGCACGGAGTGCGCCGGCTGTGGGGAAGCCCCGCGCAGATCGCGGAACTCATCCGTGAGCGCGTCCTCGAGGAGGTCGGCATCACCTGCAGTGTGGGCGTCGCGGCCACCAAGCATGTCGCCAAGATCGCCTCGACGATCTCCAAGCCCGACGGGATGCTGGTCGTCGCGGCGAAAGACACGCTCGACTTCCTCGCGCCTCGACCTGTCCGCGCCATGTGGGGTGTGGGTCCCAAAGCGGCAGAGGCTCTGGAGGCCCGCGGCATCCGCACGGTACAGGACGTGCGCGACGCCCCGCGCGAGATGATCGACCGAGCGGTCGGGCCCGCCCTCAGCGCCCGCCTCGCGCAGCTCGCTCGCGGGGAAGATGCGCGAGCCGTCGACACCGAGCGTGTGGAGAAGAGCATCGGTCACGAAGAGACTTTCGAGCACGACATCCTCGATCGTCCGTTCCTGCGCGCCGAGCTGCTGAGGCTCGCGGATCGCGTCGCCTCCCGCTTGCGGCGCGCCGACTGGGAGGCATCGACGGTCGCGATCAAGATCCGCTTCGATGACTTCCGTACGGTCAATCGCTCCCAGACGTTGAGCGAGCCCACGGCGGTCGGGCAGCGCATCGGCGAAGCGGCGCAATCCCTGTTCGAGCAGATCGACCGGCGGGATCCTGTGCGGTTGGTCGGCGTGCGGGCGGAGAATCTGCGGCCTGCCGGCGGTGGCGGTCTCGCTCTCTGGGATGACGACGAGGATTGGCGCAGGGTCGAGGGCGCGGTCGACGAGGCGGTCGCTCGGTTCGGCAACGCGACGATCAGTCGCGCTCGGCACATCGGACGCGGAGACGGACGAGGTGCTGCGCAGCATCCGAAGGCGCACGGGGTGAATTGATCCCACGCGTCGCGCGATCGTCGACTACCGTGGGGAGCATGCCGAACATTGCACTGGAACTCGGGAAGCAGGCCGCGGACTTCGGCGTGAAGAGCGCGTACGGAGAACCTCAAGACGTCGACGGGGTGAGCATCACCCCTGTCGCCTTCACCTATTCGGGGTTCGGCGGAGGAAGCGGAGAGGGTGCCGAAGGCGGAGGCGGGGGCGGGGTCTCCGTGCCCGTGGGCGTGTACGTCCGCCGCGAGGAGGGCCTGCGCTTCGAGCCGAACATCGTCACGCTCATCGTGGTGGCTGTGCCGTTCGTCTGGGTCGCCGGACGGGCACTCGCGCGAATCATCCGTGCCCTCAAGAAGTGAGGATCCGGTCGCGGCGGCGTTGGAGCACGCTGCGATTCTGATCTCGCAGGACGTTCGTGAGGTGGCGGCGGCGAATCCCGTCGTGCTGATCGATGGGGGAAGCGGCGCGGGCAAGTCCTCACTCGCCGCCCGTCTCGTGGAGCACTGGCCGGTGACCGGCCATGTGCAGCTCGTCGCGCTCGATTCGATCTACCCGGGATGGGACGGGCTCGACGACGGCGTCGAGCGCGCGCTCGAATGGATCCTCCGCCCGCACGGCCGTGGATTCCACGGCACCTGGCGACGCTGGGACTGGGAGCGTCAGGCCGAAGCCGAGAGTCACGCTGTCGACCCCGCCCTCGGCATGATCGTGGAGGGAAGCGGCATCCTTCGTGCGTCCACCGCTGGACTCGCCGATGTCCGGATCTGGGTGGACTCCGCGGAACCTGCGCGGAAGGCACGGGCGCTGGCGCGGGATGGTGATACCTACCGTCCTCATTGGGATCGGTGGGCTGCGCAGGAGCGACGCCATACGGAAAGGGACGACCCTCAGGGGCTCGCCACGCGGATCATCCGCGTTCCGTAGAGCCTCAGCCGTTCAGACCGGTTCCGGCTTCATCGGCGGCCTGGATGAGTAGTTCCAGACGGTAGCCGACCCAGTCGTAGACATCGTGACGGCCGTCCAGGCCGTCTTCCTCGTCGGACGTGATCCCGAGCCGCGTAGCGATCACGAGACGGATCGCGGTGAGCGTTCGGAGCCAGGAATCGACGTCATCCGCGTCGACCTCGAGCTCGCGGGTCGTGAGCGCCTCGTGCTCGAGAGCATCGAAGCCCCCGCTGAAATCGCCGAGCGCACCGCGGACGCGTCGAGCGTCGATCAGGCGTCGTTCCAGGAGATCGTCGCGCGTGCTGTGTGCGAACTCTCCCGCCGAGTCCGGATCGTCCGGATACGGGCTCGGCGTCAGTCGATCGATGGCGGGATCACCGGAGTCCCGCGAGTCGGCGATGAGCTCGAGAAAATCATCCACCAATTGGGCGAGGTGGAACTCCTCGATCAGGGTGATCGAGGTCGTGATCGGTGCTCGGGTCACAATGGAGCCTTCCTGACCGTCGCCCAGAGACCGAAGCCATGCATCGCCTGCGCGTGGACCTCCATCGTCTCGCGAGGGCCGGTGGATACGACCGCGTGACCCTCATGATGCACGGCGAGCATGAGGGCGGTCGCATGATCGACGGAGTAGCCGAAGTAGGTCCGGAAGACACGGACCACGTAGCTCATCAGATTGACCGGGTCGTTCCACACCACGACCTGCCACGGCTCGAGTGGCGCGGCGTGGAGGTCGGTGACCTCTTCGATATCGGGGACAGCGGCGGGACTCGTCACGCCCACCCCATCTCGTGCAGCTGCTCGTCGTCGATGCCGTAGAAGTGCGCGATCTCGTGCACCAATGTGGTGTGGACCTCGTCGCGGAGCTCCTCGGGCGTTTCGCACTGCGCCAGATGAGGTTCGCGGAACAGGACGATGCGGTCGGGGAGCTCACCCATCCCGTACTGGGTGCGCTCCGTGAGTGCCAACCCGTCGTACATGCCGAGCAGGTCGAGGGTGCCGTCTTCCGGTCGGTCCTCCACGACGAACACGACGTTCTCCAGCCCCTCGACCATGTCGTCGGGCAGTCGGTCGAGCTCGTCGATGACGAGTTCCTCGAAGGCAGCGGCATCCATGTCCATCGTCTCCAGCCTAGGGGCGTGCGGCTACTCAGTGGAGGAGGACGAGGATGCCGGCCACGACGATGAACAGTGCTCCGAAGACGGTGTTGAGCACACGTTGTCCACGGGCGGTCCTCGTGAGACGGCGGAACGGCCTGGCGGCCGCGGCGAAGAAGCCCCACATCACGATCACGTCCACGACGATCACGGTGGCGATGAGTGTCAGGTACTGGGGGAGCGGAGGCTCATCCAGACGAATGAACTGGGGGATGAAGGCCAGGAAGAAGACGATCGCCTTCGGGTTGAGCAGGTTGACCCAGAAACCTCGTCGGATCATGGACCAGCGGCTCTCCCGGGAGTCGATGAGGACTGGAGCATCATCGACGGCCACGACGGGCTTGGCGAGGATGAGGCGGATGCCGAGAAACACGAGATAAGCGGCGCCGGCGTAGCGGATGCCGTTGAACAGGAACTCCGAGCGCGACACGAGGAGACCGACTCCTGCTGCAACGATGGCCACGTGGACGATCAGTGCGATCTGCTGGCCGATGATGCCCCAGATCGACCGTCGCCATCCCTGGTTCATGGCGTTCGACATCGTGTTGATGGCGCCTGCACCGGGGGTGAAGCTGATCACGACGGATGCGGTGAGCAGGGAGAACCAGACCGCGAGTGACACCACGTCAGTCTAGGGCTCACGAAGCTCCCCACCGCTCGCTTCCGGAATGCGAAGAAGGCCCGAATCATCTGATTCGGGCCTTCTTCAAGAGGGTGAGTAACGGGACTCGAACCCGCGACATCCGGCACCACAAGCCAGCGCTCTACCAGCTGAGCTATACCCACCATGTGCCCACCGGAGCGGGCAACCATACGAGTCTATTACATGTTCGGAGTGAACTCGGACACCGTGCGGGCGGCGATCTCCCGCGCGTCATCACTGGAGGGTCCCGGCTCATCCACGAAGACGGCTTCGCGGTAGTAACGGAGTTCTCGGATCGACTCGAGGATGTCGGCGAGCGCCCGGTGTCCACCGTCCTTGGCCGGTGCCTGGAAGAACACTCTGGGATACCAGCGTCGCGAGAGCTCTTTGATGCTGGAGACGTCGACGTTCCTGTAGTGCAGCCACTGATCGACCTGAGGCATGTACTTCGCGAGGAACATCCTGTCGGTGCCGATCGTGTTACCGGCGAGAGGAGCCTTCCGCTCAAGCGGTACGAATCGCCGGATGTACGCGAGCGTCTGGGCTTCGGCCTCTTCCAGGGACACGCCTCCAGGGATCTCCTGGATGAGTCCGGAGGTCTCGTGCATCTTCGTGACGAAGTCGTTCATGTGCTCGAGAGCGGCAGCGTTGGGACGGATCACCACCTGGAAACCCGGATCTATGGGTTTGAGCTCGAAATCAGTGATGACGACCGCGATCTCGACGAGCTCATCGACCGCCAGGTCGAGGCCCGTCATCTCGCAGTCGATCCATACGAGACGGTCGTTCTCGGACGCAGATACCATGTCGCCATACTATCGACGGGCCCGACATCGACAGCGGATGCGCGATCGCAGGCGGTGGCAGGTCCGCGGTACGGTAGATGGGTGCGCCTCCGTAGCTCAGGGGATAGAGCAGGAGCCTTCTAATCTCTTGGTCGCAGGTTCGAATCCTGCCGGGGGCACCTCGCGCGACCGATGTCCGTCTTGACTCGAGTCGCATGCAGATCCCCGGTTCACGTCGAGGTCATGAGTGGCGAAGAGCTGCGACGGCGTCGTCGACGCACCAGAACTCGCCGATGATGCGGAATGCGCCGGTGGCCAGGTGCAGACGCTCGGCGCGGTAGCGGAGGCCGAGCGGATCCGCCACGATCCGCAGGTGGCCCAGCACATGCTCTCTCCGGTCCTGCACCCGCCAGAGGTGATCGGCGGCGCGGATGAGATGCTCCCGCGCAGAGGAGAGTCGGGGCGTCGCGAACGGGACTTCGGGCAGAGAGGTGATCAGGCTGTCGGACATCGGTGCTCCTTCCTGACTCGAACATACGATCGACCTCCGACATTCGGATTCGTATCGATCTCTCGATCCCACCGGGGCTTTCTCTGCACCGGCATTGTGCTGAACAACCTCTCCACCGACTGCGCGTGCGCGGCGCCGAGGGCCTGTCGGTGTGGACGACGCTGATGTGACCCGGAGGATTTCCGGTCGTTGAGAGGACAGCACATGATCGACACGTTGACCATCGTGGGGAGAGTCGCCACGGATCCGATCCAGAGCCAGACCGGGAGCGGGGTGCCGGTCACGAACTTCCGCCTCGCCAGTACGCATCGACGATTCGATACAGCGACGCAGGCGTGGACAGATGGAGGCACCAATTGGTTCTCCGTCGCGGCGTTCCGGCAGCTCGGCGAGCACGCGAAAGCGTCGCTGCGCACGGGAGACAGTGTGATCGTCACCGGACGCCTCAAGATCCGCAACTGGGAGAGCAACGGCAAACACGGGACGAGCGTCGACATCGACGCCGAGGCGATCGGACACGACCTGCGTTGGGGGACCACGGCATATCGCCCCCAGTCGCGCACATCGATGGGCGACACCGGTGCTTCCTCGGTCGCGGCGGACGAGACAGGCGGCGACTCTGGCGCCCCCACCACGGGCGGGGGACGGCCGACCGACGAACCGGCCGCGTACGAGACACCCTGGGCTGATCCGAGGGCGGTCGCGTCCGAGATGGCATCCGGAGTCCTCTGACGAAGGCGGCTCTGGCAGCTTGCGGGCTGCCGGTCGCACCGCGGGGAGAGCGACGGAGAGCCGTAGACTCGGGACGTGCTTCGTCGAACGGACCTCCCGCCTGCGCGCGCGGCCGGCATGCTCGCGGCCGCGACCGCCGCGCTCATCCTCTTGTCCGGCTGCGCACCCGGGTCCGATCCGTCGGCTTCCCCGCCTCCCACGGAGACGCCGTCTCCCGCAGAGACCGAGTCCGCCGCACCCGAGTTCCTGCCTGACGGGACTGCGGCGGAGAATCTACCGGTGTTCACGGCGGTGGCCGAGGCGGTCTGGGCGACGGACATGAAGGGAGCCGGCCGGGCATACATAGATGCACTGATCGATGCCGGGTTCGATCGCGCGGCCATGCAGGTGACTCAGGATCAGTCGACGGTCGGCAACCAGGCGGAGAGCCTGCAGTTCTCGGTTCGCTGGGGCGAGGACGACTGTCTGATCGGCCAAGTCGGCCCGTCCACGGGACAGGTCGTCACCGCGGTGATGCCGCAACTCGCCGAGGGGCGCTGCCTCGTCGGCACCACACGTCCGATCGACTGGTGACGCGCCGCGGGGCCGGTAGGCTGGAGTGTCGATCTTCGACGCCAACAGAAGGAGCGGTTTTCGGTGGCTGAGTACATCTACTCGATGGTGCGTGCGCGTAAGGCAGTGGGCGAGAAGCTCATCCTCGACGACGTCACCATGGCGTTCCTTCCCGGAGCGAAGATCGGCATGGTCGGCCCGAACGGCGCCGGAAAGTCGACGATCCTCAAGATCATGGCGGGTCTCGACACCCCGTCGAACGGCGAGGCGAAGCTCTCCCCGGGGTACACGGTCGGCATTCTGATGCAGGAGCCGGAGCTCGACGAGTCGAAGACCGTGATCGAGAACATCCAGGACGGCATCGCGATCAAGCCGAAGGTCGACCGTTTCAACGAGATCTCGCTGCTGATGGCGGAGCCCGACGCCGACTTCGACGCCCTCCTCGCCGAGATGGGCACGCTGCAGGAAGAGATCGACGCAGCCGACGGCTGGGACCTCGATTCGCAGCTCGATCAGGCGATGGACGCTCTGCGGACGCCCCCTGCCGACGCCGCGATCGCCCCCCTCTCCGGCGGTGAGAAGCGTCGCGTCGCGCTCGCGAAGCTGCTCCTGCAGAAGCCCGATCTCCTCCTCCTCGACGAGCCCACCAACCACCTCGACGCCGAGAGCGTGCTCTGGCTCGAGCAGCACCTCCAGGCCTACAAGGGTGCCGTGATCGCGATCACCCACGACCGGTACTTCCTCGACCACGTCGCCGAGTGGATCGCCGAAGTCGACCGCGGTCGCCTCATCGGCTACGAGGGCAACTACTCGACCTACCTCGAGAAGAAGGGCGAGCGCCTCGAGGTCCAGGGCAAGAAGGACGCCAAGCTGGCCAAGCGCTTGAAGGAGGAGCTGGAGTGGGTCCGTTCCAGCGCCAAGGGCCGCCAGACGAAGTCGAAGGCGCGCCTCGCCCGTTACGAGGAGATGGCCTCGGAGGCGGAGCGGACCAGGAAGCTGGACTTCGATGAGATCCAGATTCCCGCAGGCCCGCGCCTGGGTGGCATCGTCATCGATGCGAAGAAGCTGCAGAAGGGATTCGACGGCCGTGTACTGATCGATGGCCTGAGCTTCAACCTGCCGCCGAACGGCATCGTCGGTGTGATCGGACCGAACGGTGTGGGAAAGACCACCCTGTTCAAGACGATCGTCGGTCTCGAGCCGCTCGACGGGGGAGAGCTGAAGATCGGTGAGACCGTCAAGATCAGCTACGTCGACCAGTCGCGCTCGAACATCGACCCGAACAAGACGCTGTGGGAAGTCGTGTCCGACGGCCTGGACTACATCACCGTCGGCAAGACCGAGATCCCCTCGCGCGCCTACGTCTCGAAGTTCGGCTTCAAGGGCCCGGACCAGCAGAAGAAGGCCGGCGTCCTCTCCGGTGGAGAGCGCAACCGCCTGAACCTGGCGCTCACGCTCAAGGAGGGCGGGAACCTGCTCCTCCTCGACGAGCCCACGAACGACCTCGACGTCGAGACCCTCAGCTCGCTCGAGAACGCTCTGCTCGAGTTCCCCGGCTGCGCCGTGGTCATCACCCACGACCGGTGGTTCCTCGACCGCATCGCCACGCACATCCTCGCGTACGAAGGAACCGACGAGAAGCCCGGCCAGTGGTACTGGTTCGAGGGCAACTTCGAGGCGTATGAGGAGAACAAGATCGAGCGCCTCGGACCGGACGCCGCGAAGCCGCATCGGTCGACCCACCGCAAGCTGACGCGCGACTGAGACCCCGATGTCCGCTTCGCCGGGGCCGCGCCTGCACATCCCGATCCACCTCCGCTGGGGTGACCTGGACGCGTTCAACCACGTCAACAACACCTCGATGCTCAAACTGCTCGAGGAAGCGCGCGTTCGCGCCTTCTGGCGTGCAGGCCCCGGTGAAGAAGCCCCGTCCACCGCGGTCCTCGACTCCGGCATCGACGAGGGGATCCTGACCCTCATCGCACGTCAGGAGATCGAGTATCTGGCGCCGGTTCCGTATCAGCGGCGACCTCTCGAGGTGCAGATGTGGTTCGGCAAGCTCGGCGGTTCGAGCGTCGAGGTCTGTTACGAAGTGCACAACGACTCCGCAGCCGAGCCACGTCAGATCTACGCGCGCTCGACGGCGATCATCGTGCTCGTCGATGCTCAGACCGGAAGGCCCACCCGTCTCACCCAGGAGATGCGCGACGCGTGGGAGCCGTACGTCGGCCCGTCCATCGAGTACAGCCACCGCTGAGGCCCGCGCGGGCGGGGGCGGGTCCGATCAGGGGCGGTCGTCGGGGACGCGGATCATGATCTCCTGTGCGACGTTGGCGATGAGAGCGCCATCACGCGTATAGATCCGTCCGGTCGCGAGTCCGCGGCCACCGCGCGCGTTCGGGGACTCCTGAAGGTAGAGGAGCCACTCGTCGACGCGTGCGGGACGGTGCCACCACATCGCGTGGTCGAGACTCGCGACCTTGAGACCCGGGAGCGCCCAGTACGCGCCGTGCGCCCGCAGGATCGACTCCTGGATCGTCATGTCGCTGAGGTACGCGAGCGCGGCCCGATGCAGGCGCTGGTCGTCGGGCAGCGGCGCGCGCAGACGCATCCACACCGCCTGTCGGGCGACGCGCTCGTCCGGGCTCGGGAGGTACAGCGGAGAACCGACGTGACGGATGTCGGCGGCACGCTCGCTCAGCATCCGCGTCGTGCCCTCAGGAAGCCCCTGGACGCGCTCCTCGTCGGGTGCGAGCTCCTCCGGCGCGGGGATGCCCTCAGGCATGGGCTCGGCGTGCTCCACCCCGGGATCGCCGTCCTGGAACGAGGCGATCATCGAGAAGATCGGCACACCGTTCTGGTAGGCCTGCGTCCGACGCGTCGAGAAGGAGCGGCCGTCGTGGATGCGGTCAACAGCGATCGTGATGCCCTGGCTCGCGTCGCCGGGACGAAGGAAATAGCCGTGCATGGAATGTACGGCTCTGTCCTCGGGGAGCGTGCGCTCGGCAGCGAGAAGGGCCTGTGCGAGCACCTGGCCGCCATAGATCCGGCCGCTCGGCATCGGATGCGAGGAACCGGTGAAGATGTCCTCTGTCGTCCTCGCCTGCGTCGAATCGAGATCGAGCACCTCGAGCAGTCGCTCGACGGTCTGTACGGCGTGATCGTCCGCGCTCATGAGTTCCTCCCCGCGACCGCAGCGCCGCTCCGTTGGTAGTTTAGAACCCGTGACGCATCATCTTCTCCTCGCCGACCCCGACACCGCGAAGGACGTGCTCACGTTCCTGGGACGCGCGAAGAGGATCACCGATGACGGCGTGCGACTGCAGGCTGCGGACGGCGTCCTGGCATTGACGACGGCGGCTCTCGCCCCTGTGAGCCTTTTCGATCAGACGCCCACGATCCTCGCGATGCGGATCGTGCATGCCGACCCGGAACTGCAATGCGACATCGTCGTCGACGAGCTTTCCGCCACGGACGATGCGGAACGGCTGAACCTCCCGGAGATGGGACTCTCGCCCGCGTGGGCAGGAATCGCCCCTCCTCGCGGCGAGTGGCTCCCGGCCGCCACGCTCGCTGCGTCGATGATCGCGCAGCGCGCGCAGTGGGGGATATCCGCGGTCGCCCGTGGTGCGACGGACGGTGCCGGCGAGGAGGCCGTCCGTGCGCTGCGCGCTGCGATCTGGGGCGCCCCGGATGATGACCTCGACGGTCTGCCCCGGGGCGTGGCGTTCGCCGCCGACGCCATGGGGTTCATCTCCGGAGACGAACAGGTTCCGGTCATGCGCTCGGGACGGTGGACGCGGTTGGCTTTCCGACGGGGACACGTTCTTGCTCGGGGCCCCGTCGCAACCGGGCTCACGAGTGTTCGCGACACGGGGCGTTCCGCCTAGACCGCGGTCAGCGAGGCACCGACGTCAGCGGGCGGCCGCGCGACCTGCCTGCCGACCGGAGAAGAGACAGCCGCCGAGGAACGTTCCCTCGAGCGCACGGTATCCATGCACCCCTCCGCCTCCGAACCCGCTCGCCTCGCCGGCAGCGTACAGACCGGTGATCGGAGTGCCATCGACCTTCAGTGCCCTCCCGTCGAGGTCCGTGTTGATGCCGCCGAGCGACTTGCGAGTGAGGACGTGCAGCTTGACGGCGACGAGGGGACCGGCGGCTGGATCTTGAAGGCGATGCGGCGCGGCAGTGCGGATCAGCTTGTCTCCGCGGTAGCTGCGCATCGAACGCAGCATCCCGATCTGGGCGTCCTTCGTGAAGTCGTTGTCGATCTCGCGGTCTCGCGCGATCACCTCCCGCCGGACGTTGTCGATATCGAGTGATTCGCCCCCGGAGTGCCGCTGCATCTGCTCGAGGAGCGAGTCGAGGTCGTTCTCGACGATGAAGTCCTCGCCTTCGTCGAGGAAGGACTGGACCGGTCCGGTCGGTCCCTTCGCGAGTCGGGACTTGAGGAGAAGGCTCACATCCTTGCCGGTGAGGTCCGGGTTCTGCTCACTGCCCGAAAGCGCGAACTCCTTCTCCACGATCTGCCGTGAGGTGACGAACCAGGAGTGGTCGTGGCCGGTCGTGCGCAGGTGCTCGAGCGTGCCGAGAGTGTCGAACCCGGGGAACAGGGGCACCGGGAGGCGCTTGCCCGTCGCATCGAGCCAGAGCGAGGAAGGTCCCGGGAGGATCCGGATGCCGTGCGAGGGCCAGACAGGGTCCCAGTTGGTGATTCCTTCGACGTAGTGCCACATGCGGTCGCCGTTGATCAGCCGCGCCCCGGCGTCCTCGCTGACGCGATGCATGGATCCGTCGACGTAGGCGGGCACACCGGTGAGCATATGCTCCGGCGGGGTGCCGAGCCGCTTCGGCCAAGCGGCACGCACGAGATCGTGGTTTCCGCCGATCCCGCCCGAGGAGACGATCGTCGCACCCGCGGTGACCTCGAACTCCCCGACGCTTTCACGAGAGGTCGCCACACCGCGTTGCGCACCGGTCGACGCGAGGACGGCGCCTCGCGCACCCGTCACCGCACCATCTGTGACGATGAGTTCTGAGACCCGGTGGCGGGGAAGCACCGTGAGGCGCCCCTCGCGTTCGCCCTGCTCGACCGCAGCCGCGAACGGCGCCACGATCCCCGGTCCGGTACCCCACGTGATGTGGAATCGGGGGACCGAGTTGCCGGGACCGATGGCACCGTAGCCGCCGCGCTCTGCCCACCCGACGACCGGGAAGAACCCGACTCCGCGTTCGCGGAGCCAAGAACGCTTCTCGCCCGCCGCGAACTGCAGATACGCCTCCGCCCAGCGGCGGGGCCATTCATCTTCTGGGCGATCGAACGCCGCGTTGCCGAACCAGTCCTGCGAGGCCAGTTCGAAAGAGTCCTTGATTCCCAGCCGTCGCTGTTCGGGGGAGTCGATGAAGAACAGACCTCCGAACGACCACCATGCCTGCCCGCCCAGATTCGTCCGCGGTTCCTGATCCACGAGGATGACGCGGCGCCCTGCGTCGAGCGCTTCGGAAGCCGCGACCAGCCCGGCCAGCCCCCATCCGATTACCAGGACATCTGCGGACAGGGGCGTGTTCGTCATGAGGTCTCCGTTGATTCCTGACGTGATCGGGTCTCGAGCGTGGGGCGGCCACCGGGTGCGGCACCGATACCCGAGGGCTCGAATGTGTTCACCATGGCATAGGCCGCGCGCTCCAGGTAGTCCCAGAGCGTCGTTTCGTGCAAGGGCGACAACTGTGCCTCGTCCACAGCCGTCCGCATGTGACGGAGCCAACGATCACGAGCGTCCGCGTCGATGTGGAACGGCATGTGCCGCATCCGCAGCCGCGGATGTCCACGCGTCTCTCCATACGTGGTCGGCCCGCCCCAGTACTGCTCGAGGAACATCCGGAGCCGATCCTCGGCGGGACCGAGGTCTTCTTCGGGATACATCGGCTTCATCACCGGGTCGAGCGCGACCTCGCGATAGAACACCGAGACGATCTTCGCGAACGTCTCGTGTCCGCCGATCTCGTCGTAGAAAGTCACTTCTGGGGACTCCCGTCATCATTCGGCTTCTTGCGGCGCCAGATCCCGCGGTCCGGGATGATCGGCACGCCGGTGACGGCGTTCGGCCGGGTCTTCGGCGGGTTCGCTCCCCGTACCCGACGGGCGCCGTCGAGCCCGGTGGGGACGACGTCGACCATCTTCGGGACCCCGATCTCCTTCTCGAGGAGAGCAGCACGCAGACGTCGACGCAGCTCCTGTGCCACATCATCCTTCGCGTTCGCGCGGGCCTTGATCACGATCCGCACGACCAGGGCGTCTCCATCGATCGACTCCAGCCCCCAGAGCTCCGGCTTCTCGATGATGCGGGTGCGCCACTTCGGGTCTTTCGCGAGCCCCTGGGCCGTCTCGAGCATGATGTGCTCGACCTGCTCCAGATCGGAGTCCACGGGGACACCCAGGTCGATGATCGAGCGGGCCCATCCCTGCGACATGTTGCCGATCCGCGTGACCTCGCCGTTGCGCACGTACCAGAGGGTGCCGTTGACGTCTCGCACCTGAGTGATGCGCACGCTGACGTACTCGACGACCCCGCTCGCGAGTCCGAGGTCGACCACATCGCCGATTCCGATCTGGTCTTCGGCGACGAGGAACATGCCGTTGAGCACGTCCTTGACGATGTTCTGCGCACCGAAACCGAGGCCGGCACCGACGGCGGCGGTGAGCAGCGTCAGAGAGCCGAGCAGGCTCTGGTCGAGCGCGTTCACGATCAGCACGATGGCGATGACCACGAGCATCACGTTCACGATGTTCTGCAGGATCGTGCCCAGCGTGCGGGTGCGCTGCACGAGGCGCATGTCAGCGAGGGGGGAACGTTCGAGCGCCTGTGTGTCGTCGACCGATGCCTTGCTCTTCGCACTGTCCACGATGCGGTGCACGACTCGTCGGATGACCAGGCGAAGAACGAGCCCGATCACGATGCAGCTGGCGATGATGATCGCGACGGTGAGCGCCTTCATACCCACCTGACTGAGCCAGGCGAGCAGATTCGTCACCCAGTCGGGAAGAGGGGTTTCCACGGGCGGATCGTTCACATCGAAGGGGATCATCATCACCCCCGATCTTAGCGATCGGGCCTCTGCGTGGGCTGGATGAAGGTGCCCTACGGAAACAGAGACCATCCGTTCCGATCACGGCGCGTCGTGGTGGGACGCGCCGTCTGCGGAGCAGATGGTCTCCGTTGTCGCACAGAGGGTGGGCGAGAGGTCAGTCCTCGGCGTCCCGGGCCTGTGCGGCGAGAGCGCGCTCTACGTCCGCGAGGTTCTCGAGGACCAGACGACGCAGGGCCGGCGCCGCGTCCTGGTTCGCGGCCAGCCAGGCGCGGGTCGCATCGCGGAGAGCGACGTCGGCGAGTGCTGTCGGGAAAAGTCCGACGATCAGGTACTGCGCGATCTGGTAGGTCCGCGATTCCCATACGGGAAGCAGCATGTCGAAGTACGCCGGGACGAACTCACCGAGCACGGAGCCCCCCGCCGGATGCGTGAAACCGAGCGCCGCGGAGCGCACGATCGTGTTGGGCGCATCATCGCGCTCGATGAGCGATGCCCAGGCGGCCTTCTTCGACGCGGAATCCGGCAGGGAGGCGCGAGCCTGAGCGGCGAACTCGCCGCCCTTGGCGGTGTTGTCCGCAGCGAGGGCCGCGTCGATCGTGGCGGCGTCGGTCGCCCCGATCGAGGCCAGACCGACGAGCAGCTGCCAGTTCAGGTCGGCATCGATCTCGAGACCGGGGAGGGTGTCTTCGCCGGAGCGGAGGCGCCCGACGATACCGGCATGCTCCGGAGTGACCATCGTGTTGGCGAACGCCGTGACGAACTGCAGCTGGCTGTCGCTGCCGGGGTCCGCCGCTTCGGCGAGGCTCCAGAGGGCATCCGCGATCTTGAGTCGAGCCGCCTCGCGGTCCGCGGGCGTGACGTAGAGCGTCGCCGCGGTGCGGAGCTGGGAGAGCGTGGTTCGCACGGTCGTCGACTCGGTCTCGCGGCCGATGTTGCCGAGAACCAGGTCGAGGTATTCGGAGGCAGCGGTCTCGGCATCGCGGGTCTGGTCCCAGGCTGCGCCCCACACGAGCGAGCGGGCAAGCGGGTCGTGGATGTCGGCCAGGTGCGCGATCGCGGTGGCGAGCGACTTCTCGTCCAGCCGGATCTTGGCGTACGCCAGATCGTTGTCGTTGAGCAGCACGAGGTCGGGGCGCGCGAGCCCCTGCAGCTCCGGCACCTCGGTGCGGTCCCCGTCGACATCGACTTCCAGGTAATGGGTGCGGGTGAGCGAACCGTCGGTCAGCGTGTAGAAGCCGATTCCGAGCCGGTGCGGACGAATCGTCGGGTAGTCCGCAGGCGCGGTCTGCGTGATCGCGAAGCGCGAGATCTTCCCGTCGTGGTCCTCGGCGATGACGGGCTCCAGTGTGTTCACGCCCGCGGTCTCGAGCCATTTCTTCGACCAGGTGCTCAGGTCACGGCCGCTCGTGGCCTCGAGTTCCGAGAGCAGGTCGCTCAGCTCGGTGTTGCCCCAGGAGTGCTTCTGGAAGTACTGCGACACCCCGGCGAAGAACGCCTCGATGCCCACCCACGCGGCCAGCTGCTTCAGGACGGAGCCGCCCTTGGCGTAGGTGATGCCGTCGAAGTTGACCTGAACGTCCTCGAGGTCGTTGATCTCGGCGACGATCGGGTGGGTCGAAGGAAGCTGGTCCTGTCGGTAGGCCCAGGTCTTCTCCATGGCGTTGAACGTGGTCCACGCCTCGGTCCATTCGGTGGCCTCGGCGGTGGCGATGGTCGACGCCCACTCGGCGAACGACTCGTTCAGCCAGAGGTCGTTCCACCACTTCATGGTGACGAGGTCACCGAACCACATGTGGGCGAGCTCGTGCAGGATCGTGACGACGCGGCGCTCCTTGACCGCGTCTGTCACCTTGCTGCGGAAGACGTAGGTCTCGGTGAAGGTGACGGCTCCCGCGTTCTCCATGGCGCCGGCGTTGAACTCCGGGACGAAGAGCTGGTCGTACTTGGCGAACGGGTACGGAACGCCGAACTTCGACTCGAAGTAGGCGAAGCCCTCGCGCGTCTTGTCGAAGATGTAGTCGGCGTCGAGGTGCTGCCACAGGCTCTTGCGGCCGTACACGCCCAGCGGGATGACGCGGCCCGAGGCGCTCGTCAGTTCCGAGAAGGTCGACTCGTACGGGCCGGCGACGAGTGCCGTGATGTACGACGAGATGCGCGGGGTCGGCTCGAAGCCCCAGGTGGCGGTGACGTCGTCGTCGTGCACGATGGGCTCGGGCGTGGGGGAGTTGGAGACGACCTTCCAGGCGGCCGGTGCCGTCACGGTGAACTGGAACGTCGCCTTGAGGTCGGGCTGCTCGAAGACCGCGAACACGCGGCGCGAGTCGGGCACCTCGAACTGGGAGTAGAGGTAGACCTCGCCGTCGACGGGGTCGACGAAGCGGTGCAGACCTTCTCCGGTGTTGGTGTATTCGCAGTCCGCGTCCACGACGAGGACGTTCTCTGCCTGCAGGCCGGTGAGCGCGATGCGCGAGTCGGCGAAGACCTCGTTCGGGTCGAGCTGCTCGCCGTTCAGGGAGATCTCCCGCACGTCGCGGGCGATGAGGTCGATGAAGGTGAAGCCCTCCGGCGTCGCGGTGAAGCGCACCACGCTGCGGGAGCCGAAGACTTCGGCGCCCTTGGTCAGATCGAGGGCGACTTCATATGACTGAGTGTCGATGACGTCGCGGCGCTCCTGCGCTTCGATGCGGGTGAGGTTCTCTCCAGGCACAGCTGTACTCCCAGGGGTGAGGGGATGTCACCGGGGCTGGGCGCAGTTGGCGCCGACGGCAACCATGACAGCCTACGCCAGAGCAGCGCACGCCCTCTCTACACCGCGGAGGATGGATAGACACGGCATCGGACGGACGCCTGCCTGCTGCGAAGGTGAAAGGATGGAGGGGTGACTGCGATCGAGCCGAATGCCGTTCCCTTTGCCTCTGCTGCTGCCGCCGGTGGTGCGCCCTTCGTGACCACCCCGGTCGCTTACGATGCGATCCTCCTCGCCGGGTTCGGTGGTCCGGAAGGCCAGGAGGACGTCATCCCGTTCCTCCGCAACGTCACGCGCGGTCGAGGGATCCCGGACGAGCGTCTCGAAGAGGTGGCGCACCACTATCGCCACTTCGGCGGGGTGAGTCCGATCAACGGGCAGAACCGGGTACTCAAGGAGGCACTCCAGAACGCGCTCGTCGAGCGGGGAATCACTCTCCCGGTCTACTGGGGCAACCGCAACTGGACCCCGTACCTCGAAGAGGTGGTATCCGACGCCGCGGCCAACGGGCACAGAACCCTCCTCGCGTTCGCTACCAGTGCCTACAGCTCGTTCTCCAGCTGCCGCCAGTACCGCGAAGACTTCGCCCGTGTCCTGGAAGACAAGGGCCTCGGGGAGACCGTGACCATCGACAAGATCCGTCCCTTCTACGACCACCCCGGTTTCGTGGAGGCGTTCGAGACCGGCGTCCGTGAAGCGGTCGAGAACTTCCTCGCCGACGGCATCGCGGCATCGGACATCCAGATCCTGTTCTCGACCCACAGCATCCCGAGCGCCGATGCGGAGCGTTCAGGCGCACGCGACATCGAGTGGGGTGAGGGCGGCGCGTATGCCGCGCAGCATCTCGCTGTCGCCGCCTGGGTCATGGACCGCGTCCGCCAGACGGTACCCGGCGCGGCCGATGTCTCGTGGGAGCTCGTGTATCAGTCTCGTTCCGGCCCCGCATCGCAACCGTGGCTCGAGCCCGACGTGTGCGACGTGATCGGTGAACTGCCCGGGCGCGGACGCAAGGCTGTCGCGGTCGTGCCCGTGGGCTTCATGAGCGACCACATGGAGGTCCTCTGGGACCTCGACACCGAGGCGTCGGAGGCGGCCGATGAGGCGGGCATCGCCTTCACACGCACGCCGACGCCCGGTGTGTCTCCTGCGTTCGTCGCCGGTATCGTCGATCTGATCGAGGAGCGGCTTCAGGGCCGCCCCAACGACGAGCGCGCGCACGTGACGACCCTCCCCGGTGGGTTCGACGTCTGCCGTCCGGGCTGCTGCGAGAACATCCGTGCAGGCTTCAAGCCGGCCGCCGCCGGCCTGGCACCGTGACATCCGGATGACCGGCGAGCGCTTCTAGGATGGGAGCCATGCGCATCCACATCGCCACCGACCACGCGGGACTCGACTTCTCCACACAGCTGCAGGACCACCTGCGCGCTGCCGGTCACGAAGTCGTCGATCACGGGCCGATCGAGTACGACGCGGTCGATGACTACCCCGCCTTCTGCATCCGCGCGGCGCAGGCCGTCATCACCGACCAGCGAGCGGGCGTGGATGCACTCGGAATGGTGTTCGGAGGCTCGGGCAATGGCGAGCAGATCGCCGCGAACAAGGTCGAGGGTGTTCGCGCAGCGCTCGTCTGGAACCTGTCCACTGCGGAACTCGCCCGCGAGCACAACGACGCGAACGTCATCTCCATCGGCGCACGGCAGCACACGTACGACGAGGTCACATCCTTCATCGACCGATTCATCGAGACACCGTTCTCGGGAGACGAGCGCCACGTACGCCGCATCGGTCAGATCGCGGACTTCGAGCGTGACGGCTCCCTACTTCCGGACCCGCGAGGCTGACATGCCCGAGGGTCATTCCGTTCACCGGATCGCACGGCAGTTCGATCGGAACTTCGTCGGAAAGACGCTGAGCGCATCGAGCCCGCAGGGCCGGTTCGCCGAAGGCGCGTCAGTGCTCGACGGCCGCGCCGCGGTGAGCGTGCAGGCCGTCGGAAAGCAGATGTTCCTCGAGGCGGAGGGCGACCTCTGGCTCCGCGTGCACCTCGGTCTCTACGGCGCGTGGGACTTCGCAGGTGAGATCCTCATCGATCCGACCATCGCCTCCTCGAACGGGCGGATGGGACAGACCAATCAGCGCGGTACCGTTCTCGACGACCAGATTCTGGACGACGCCGGCGAGAACTCCTTGGCATCGATCGGCGCCCCGCGGCGCACGCGCGTGCACGTGCGCATGTCGGAGCAGACGAAAGGCCTCGCCGACGAGGGCATGGAATGGCCGCCGCCGGTCGTCGGACAGGTGCGTCTTCGTCTCATGACGGACATCACCGCTGCGGACCTGCGCGGCCCCACCGCCTGCGTTCTGCAGACGCCGGAGGAGATGCTTGCGACGGTGGCGAAGCTGGGACCCGACCCTCTGGTCGGAGATCCGGTCGAGAACGAGGAGCGGTTCGTTCGAGCCGTCAAGAAGAAGTCGACGGTCATCGCGCTGCTGCTGATGGACCAGTCCGTCGTGAGCGGTATCGGGAACGTGTACCGCGCCGAGATGCTGTTCCGGCAACGCTTGAACCCGCACACTCCCGGTCGAGATGTCCCTGAGGAGATCGTGCGGGCGCTCTGGCACGATTGGGTTCGGCTCCTCGCGGTCGGAGTCGAGACCGGACAGATGATGACGATGGACGGGCTCACGGGGGCGGACTATCGGGCGGCGATGGCCAACCGCGACGACCGGCACTGGGTCTATCACCGGGCCGGGCTGCCCTGCCGCGTCTGCGGGACCGAGATCGCGCTCGAGGAGATCGGCGCGCGCAAGCTGTACTGGTGTCCGCGCTGCCAGGCGTGAGAGCAAGTCCACACCTCAGCATCCGTCCTAGGCTGTTTTCATGCGACAGAATCCGAGCTTCACGCTGGCTGACGTCACCGAGATCCGCCGAATCATCGGCGCGAATCCCTGGGCGACGATCATGAGCGCCGGTGACGAGGGGCTCGTCGCCTCCCATTACGCCGTCCTCCTGGACGAGACACGGGACGATCTCACGATCGTCGGTCATGTCGGCCGCCCCGATGACTTAATCCATGGAATGGGGGAGCGGGAGCTGCTCGTGGTGTTCCAGGGGCCGCACGGCTACGTGTCACCAGGGTGGTACGGCGATTCTCCGGCGGTGCCGACGTGGAACTACACCGCCGTGCATCTCGCCGGCACACCGGAGATCCTCACCGCCGACGAGAACCTCCGGGTGCTGGACCAGCTGGTGGCGCACTTCGAGTCGCGCATGCCCGACCCGCGACTGATGTGGGAACGACCGAATGATCCCGCATACGTGGAACGGCTCGCCGCAGGAACCGTGGGCTTCCGTCTGACACCGACGCGCGTCGTCGCCAAGCGGAAGCTCAGCCAGAACAAATCGCCGGAGACGATCGACGCGGTGATCGCCGCCCTCACGACCGACGGACCATACACGAACCCGGCTCTGGCCACGGAGATGCGGCGCGCACAGGACGCGCGCCGGGGAGGACAACTGCAGTGACGGAACACGGAGCTGCCGTCGGCACCATCAGAGCCGTACGGATCGCGGGGCCCGGACGCGAGTTCCTCATCGATGACGAGCCGGTCGACATCTTCATCGCTGACGGCCGCATCGTCGACATCGCGCCGACCGGATCCCTGCCGGCACGGGACGAGGTCATCGATGCGGATGGCGCGTGGGCGGTTCCCGGGCTCTGGGACAACCACGTCCACACCGTCCAGTGGGCGCTCACATCGGAGAGGGCGCCGTTGGGCCAGGCGGATTCCGCTGCGGCAGCCGCCGCCGCCATGACCGGCGTCCACGCGCTGCCGGACGGGCGCCGCGTCGGCACCGGCTTCCGTGATGCGCTGTGGGCCGATCGGCCGTCGCTCGAGCTCCTGGATGCCGCGACCGGCGCGGTTCCCACCTACCTGATCAACGCTGATGTCCACAGCGTGTGGTTGAACACCGAAGCCCTCGCTCGCGAGGGCTTCCGAAGTGACGACGGGGTGCTGCGGGAGACGGATGCCTTCGAGATCTCCCGACGTCTGAACGCCGTCGATGCCGCACATGGTGACCGAGCCATCTCTCGTGCCGGAGAGCAGGCTGCCGCCCGAGGTGTCACGGGTCTCGTCGATTTCGACATGGCGTGGAGCGCCGAGGCATGGCCGAGGCGTGTGCAGGCAGGGTTCGCATCGCATCGTGTGGAGTTCGCGATGTACCCGTTCGATCTCGATCGAGCCATCACGGCCGGGCTGCGGACAGGCGAGCTCCAGGAAGATGCCGGCGCGCCTCGCGCGGGACGCGGACTCATCCACGTCGGGCCGCTCAAGATCATCACGGACGGATCCCTAGGAACGCGCACCGCCGCGTGTTCGCACGCCTATCCGGGCGATCCCGACAACTTCGGGATGCTGACGGTACCGTCGAACGAGCTCGTCGAGCTCCTGACCCGGGCGACCGGCGCCGGGCTGGGCGTGGCCGTGCACGCGATCGGAGACCGGGCGATCACGTCGGCGCTGGATGCGTTCACGACCACGGGCGCTGTCGGTTCGATCGAGCATGTCCAGCTCGTGCGTCACACCGACCTCGCTCGGTTCGCGCGTCTCGGTGTCGTGGCCAGCGTGCAGCCGCAGCATGCCGTCGACGACCGTGATCTGGTGGACCGTCACTGGCGGGAGCAGACGGCCATCGGATATCCGCTGGCATCTCTGCAGGCTGCCGGAGCACAGCTGCGCTTCGGCTCGGATGCTCCCGTCGCCGAGCTCGATCCCTGGCAGGCGATCTCCGCAGCGGTTTCGCGCACCGACGACGACCGGGCGCCCTGGCACCCGGAGGAGCGGATCACTTTCGACCAGGCTCTCGAGGCCAGCGTGCGCTCGTCGCTGCGACCGGGCGAGCCGGCGGACGTCGTTCTCTGCGGAGCCGATCCGCGGACGGCGACGGGCGAGGCCCTCCGATCGATGACCGTTCTCTCGACTGTGTTGGCAGGGAACCTCACGTTCGGCGGCTGACAGGCCCGCTCGCACGACGAAGGGGGTGGCACTCGGAGAACCGAGTGCCACCCCCTTCGTCGTGGTCAGGCGTCTTCTGCGATCAGGCCGCGATGTGCGAGACGAGGAACCAACGGTCCTTCTCAAGGCCGCGCTGGATCTCGATAGCGACATCCTGGCTGGTCAGGTCGACCTCGTCGAGGCCCTCGACGGCCGCCTTGACGTCGACCAGGATGGCGTCGATGTCGGAGATGACGGCGCGGATCAATTCGTCGGACTGGGTGAAGCCGGCCGGAACCGAGGTCGCGCCGGCCTTGTCGGCGACGGCGCTCACACGGGCGTCGATCGGCAGGCCGAGGGCGACGATCCGCTCTGCCGCGGTGTCGGCGAAGTCACCGGCGTGGGCGACGATCGTGTCGAGCAGCTCGTGCACGCCGACGAAGTTGGCACCGCGGACATGCCAGTGGGCCTGCTTGCCGTTGACGGTCAGGGCCTGGAGACCGAGCACGACGGGGGAGAGGAACTGGGCCGCCCCTGCAGCCACGGTCGGGTCGATGGCGGTGGTGGAAACGGTCTGTGCCTTGCTCATCTTGTGCTCCTCTGGAACGGTTTCTCGTATCTGATGTAGACAACGCTACTCAGCCTCAGACATTCCGCAAGCAAGCTGAGGCTCGGCTCACTTCCGCATGATTCCGCGGAAGTGAGGGTAGTCTCGCCTCATGAGCATCGCTGCCGGAGCCTCCGTCCTCGCCCTGCCGAACTGTGCTCCGTCGATCGACGCGACGGCGTTCGTCGCGGATGGGGCACGCATCGTCGGCGACGTCTCGCTCGCAGCCGGATCCAGCGTCTGGTACAACGCCGTGCTGCGCGGTGACTCGGCGTCGATCCTCATCGGCCCGGGAGCGAATGTGCAGGACAACGTCTCGATCCATGTGGATTCCGGCCATCCTGTCGTCGTCGGCGCCAAGGTCTCGATCGGGCACAACGCAGTGGTGCACGGCTGCACGATCGGCGACGGCACTCTCGTCGGAATGGGTTCCGTAGTGCTCAGCGGTGCCGTGATCGGAGCAGGCTGCCTGATCGCGGGGGGAGCAGTCATCCTCGGCGGAGTCGAGATCCCGGAGGGCTCGCTCGTGGCCGGCGTCCCGGCGAAGGTACGACGCCAGCTCAGCGAAGAGGAACGCGCCGGGCTTCTCGCGAACGCCGACATCTACCTCGGCCACGCGCAGACGCACTCGGCCGCGACTCCGGTCTGAGCAAGGTCGGCCGCTAGGCTGGAACGTGTAGGGGGCGGTGGCCAAGCTGGTTAAGGCAGTGGGCTCATAACCCAACGATCGCGGGTTCAAGTCCCGCCCGCCCTACCGTGATTGAGCATCGCTGCACACCGTCGAAGCTTGGTCGTGACCTCGATGTCAAGCCCCTCGCCGGGACGCTGCGGTCGCGCCATCCTCCGAAGGTGCGGCACCGCGCCGCAGAACGGGAGGAACCATGAGCATCGGCAGCGGAATCGCGCTCTTCGTGATCGGAGCGATCCTCGTCTTCGCGGTGAACGTCGACATCCCCTGGGTCGACCTCGACATGGTCGGCTACATCTTGATGGGTGCAGGAGTCATCGTCTTCCTGATCGGCATCATCATGCTCGTCCGTCGTCGCCGCACGGAGACGGTGTCGCGCACCTTCGTCGACCCGGCGACGGGGGAGCCGACGACGCGTCGGTCGGTCAGCTCCAGCGGTGACGAACCGGTGTGAGCACAAGGGCTGACGGCATCCGCGCGCGGATCGATCCGGGTGCTGTCAGTCTGCGGTGCTGCTCTCGAGGTGCTCTTCGACGAGGGTGATCCCGCCGCTGGAGCTCGCCGAGTGCGCGAGTTCTTCGATCCACTTACGGCTCAGGTCGGGCGTCTCCGGATCCTGGAACACGAATCGCAGCGGAATCGAGGGATGCAGCCAGAGCGTGGAGCGGCCCGGCTCGTCCCCTTCCGGGTGTCGCCAGGACAGCGTGAAGCTCTCGTTGCGGCGGAGCTTGGTCGCGATGACGACCTTGAGGTGAGCGAGGGCGCGGTCGTCGATCTGGATCGGTGTCTGCGTGTCGCCGTAGTAGAGACTCCCCATCAGCAGGAAGACGTTTCGGCGGTGTGCAGGGCGTGGACCATGGATCTCCTCGATGGCGTGCTCGAAGGACCGAGAAGCGGTCCGGGTAGTCGAACTCTAGCCAAGGAACTCGGCGCCGCCCGACGGCCGAGCGCAACCCGCCGTGGGATACGAACAGACTCTTCGTCCGGCGTCAGGACGAGGGCAGAGAGGGCAGCGCACCGAAGGCTTCGCGGTAGGCCGCGGTGAATCGCGTCGAGTTGCTGAATCCCCATCGACGAGCGATCTCGCCCACGGAGGGTCCATTGCCGCCGCGGAGGTCTCGGCGCGCTCCTTCGAGTCGGGCCCGGCGGAGCGCCTCGGCCGGGGTGATGTCGAGTGCGCGCCGGAAGGCGTACTGAAGCCCTCTCGTCGAGATGAAGGCCGCCGCCGCCACATCGTCGATCGTGATCGCCCGGTGCGCGTTCTCGTCGATGTAGGTGAGCGCGCGGCGGACGGAGGCCGGCGCTCCCGCGCGCTGAGCGGGCCGGCGGAGCGCATCGCTGAACGTGGTCGGAAAGGCTGAGAGCGTCATCATGAGCGCGTGGCGCTCGAGCTCGGCAGCCAGCAGGTGGTCCGTGTCCGGCGTTTCCAGGAGCTGATCGATATAGGCGAAGGCACGTTCCCAACGCTGCGCATCCTCGGGCGAATGAGGCACCAGACCGGTCGCGCGCAGCTCGAGCCTGTCGTCACCCGTGATCTGCCGGGCGCGGGCCTCTGCGTCCGCGCGATCGAAGATCAATGCTCGAACGCGAGCCGATCGGTCCCACTTGGCCTCCACTCGGGCGCCGTCGGAGATCCAGGGGGAACGCGCATCGAGGGTATGCCGCGCGGACCACACCCGGGCATCGGGGGCGTCGACGCGGCACACGAGCATCTGGTCGTGCGGTTCGGCGCGGGAATGCACCTGAGCCGCGAGCCGGTAGTCCACCAGCGTCGCGCTGTCGAGGTTCGCCGACCGCCAGTCGAAACGGAAGCGGCTCGGGTCCGCGTTCTGCAGGGTCGACGACGGCACGAACTGCTGCCACGTGGCCTCCACCTGCTCCACGTCCGTGGACGTGAATTGCATGCGCTCTCCTCCTTGCTTTCGGGGCTCGCCTGAGGGCAGGACATCAGGATCGTAACTCACCAGAACAGCTTCGGGATCGCCCGCGGCCGATGGAGCCGTCGTCATCCGACAGGTGCTTCGGTGGAACGCACCGGCCAGGTCCCGTCGAGCGACGCATCGGGGTCGAGGCGACCGATGCTCACGAAGTACTCGGTGAGACTGGCCGCCTGAGATCGCGCCCATCCGATCTGGTGAGTATGCAGCTCTGCCGGAGTCTCGGGGAGGTCGTACTGTCGAGCGAGGGCCTGGGCGACGCGTCCCGCCGCGATCGCATCTGCGGAGGCCTCGTGAGCGCTCTCGAGAGGGACCGCGTAGTGGGTGGCGACAACCTCGAGGGTGCGTCTGCCACGACGGAAACGGTCGTACGCCTTGTCGATGACGAGCGGATCGATGACCGGTGAGGGGTCGGTGAGCGGCTCGAGCCCATGGCGAGCCGCTTCGGACGCAAGCAGGGAGAAGTCATAGGACGCGTTGTACGCGACGACCGGCACTCCCTGATCGAAGAGCGAACGCAGCGCGGCAGTCACCTCGGCGACGACCTCGTGTGCCGCCCGCCCCTCCCTCCGCGCCTGCTCCGTGCTGATCCCATGCACCGCTGTCGCGCCTGCGGGGATCGGCATGCCCGGGTCGGCCAGCCAGGACCGTGCGGCGACCTGTCGGCCACGCTCATCGAGAACCCCGACGTACGCCGTGACCACGCGATCTGTGGAGACATCGACGCCGGTGGTCTCGAGGTCGAAGACTCCGACGCGGTTGAGCCAAGCGGGGAGCGGGAGACCGGGTGGCATGTCCTCACGGTACGGCGGGCCCCGGACATACAGGAGAAGGCGCACGGCGACTCGTAGACTCGGACTCATGACCGTGCCATCGCCCTATGCGGACCGCCTCTGTCGCCTCCCCGTGGAACGTCACGAGGTAGAGGTGCGCGGCGGGACCACGGCCTACTGGGTGTACGGCCCGCGCGATGCCGAGACCACCGTGGTCGCCGTGCACGGGTTCCGGGGTGAGCACCACGGCCTCGAGCCGGTGCTCGCCTTCCTCCCCGAAGTGCGCGTGATCGCCCCCGATCTTCCCGGCTTCGGCGAGTCCGAGCCGCTCCCCGGACGTCGTCACGACCTCGACGAGTACGCGGGATGGCTCACCGACTTCGCCGCTGCGGTCGCGCCGGGTGCCGTCATCCTCGGTCACTCGTTCGGCTCCATCGTGACAGCAGCCGCCGTGGCCCATGGCCTCCGCACGCCACGTCTGATTCTGTTGAATCCCATCGGAGCGCCCGCTCTCGAAGGGCCCAAGGGACTCATGACGCGCCTCGCCGTGCTCTACTACGCTCTCGGAGCCCGGCTCCCGGAGCATCTCGGCACCGCGTTGCTGCGCAACCGGATCATCGTCCGAGTGATGAGCATCACCATGGCGAAGACGAAGGAACCTGAGCTGCGCCGCTTCATCCATGATCAACACGACACGTACTTCTCACGGTTCTCGGACCGTGACGTGCTCCGTGATGCGTTCGTGGCGAGTGTGTCGCACGACGTCCGCGAGTTCGCCCCCGCGATCGACGTTCCGACTCTGCTCGTGGCTGCGGAACGCGACGACATCACGCCCATCGAGGCGGAGCGGGCGCTGGCGGGTCTCTTCTCCGACGCGACACTCGTGGAGATCGCCCACGTCGGGCATCTGATCCACTACGAGACGCCGGCCGAGGCCGCGGGCGCGGTCAGGCGCTTCCTCAGGATTCCCGTCGCGCGAGGCCGATGAGCCCGGCGACCCGGAACGGGATCACCTCGCCCATCGCGAGGGAGGTCTCGGTGCGTTCCACACCCTCGATCGAGAGGATGCGAGCGTCGGTGTCGAAGAGGTGACGCGCATCGCGGCACGCGACACGAGCGAGTAGATCGATCGAGCCGCTCAACCCGTGCGCCTGCACGACCTCTGGAATCCGAGCCAGCTCGTTGATGATGCGGGGGAGCTCGGTCTGTCGGACGCCGATGCTCACGAAGGCCTGCAGAGGAAAGCCGAGCACGTCGGGGGAGAACGATCGCTCATAGGAGAGGAATATCCCGCTCTGCTCCAGGCGTGCCATGCGTGCCTGGATCGTGTTCCGGGAGAGTCCCAGGTTCTCCGCCAAAGCGACGATGGTGGTTCGCGGATCGTCGGCCAAGGAGGCGAGGAGCTCGAGATCGATACGGTCCAGTCCTGGCATAGTGCCAAACCCTAGCAGCACTCGATCGCTCAGAATTGAGCAACATGCTCAAGAGCTTTCGAATTGCTTGAGCGACGTGTTGAGCAGACATAACCTCAGAGCATGCCGGTGATGATGCCGGTGTCAATGCGCGAGGCCTCACGAAGGTCGCGCAGGACGAGGAGGACGACGATGTCACCGCAGGTCACACCCATCGCAGACACCGCCCAGGATCTGGAGCTCTCGGAACGCATCCTGGCTCCGGATGGAAGCCGCGTCGCGAACCCTCGGCTGGATCCCTTCGTCGCCGACGTGGACGCCGAGCAACTGCGTTCCCTGCTTCGGGACATGGTCATCCTCCGCCGGATCGATGCCGAGGGCGTCGCGCTCCAGCGCCAGGGGCAGCTCGGACTCTGGGCGCCCTGCCAGGGGCAGGAGGCGACGCAGATCGGCACCGCACGAGCCCTCGCTGCACAGGACTTCGTCTTCCCCAGCTACCGCGAAACCGGGGTGGTGTACGCCCGGGGCGCGCAGCCGGGGGACTACGTGCGGATGTGGCGCGGCGAAGAAGGCTCGGCTTATGACCCGGCCACACTCGGAATGGCTCCGCTGCAGATCATCATCGGCGCACAGACACTGCATGCGGTCGGATACGCGCTCGGCATCCAGCACGACGGCACCGACGAGGTCGCGGTCACCTATTTCGGTGACGGTGCGACCAGCCAGGGCGATGTCAACGAAGCCATGATCTTCGCATCCTCGTATCAGGCACCGGTCGTGTTCGTGTGCCAGAACAACCACTGGGCGATCTCGGAACCCGTGACGGTGCAGTCGCAGTACCCGATCGCCGGGCGGGCGCCGGGCTTCGGGATTCCGAGCGTCCGCGTCGATGGCAATGATGTCCTCGCATGCATGGCGGCGATGCGCTGGGCGCTCGGTCACGCCCGTTCGGGGAAGGGCCCTGCGTACATCGAAGCCGTGACCTACCGCATGGGCCCGCACACCACGGCGGACGACCCCACCCGGTACCGCGACGAGGCCGAGCTCGAGTCGTGGCGCCGCCTCGACCCGATCTCGCGGCTCGAGGCTCACCTGCGCAGCGCAGGGGAGCTCTCGGACGAGCACCTGACCGACACGCAGGCAGCGGCCGATGCCGTCGCCAAAGAAATGCGAGCCGCATGCCTCGGCATGGTCACCCGGCCACCCCTGGCGGTCTTCGATGGCGTCTACGCCGAGCCGCACACCGGGCTCGAGCGTCAGCGCGTCGAATACGCCGCCTACCTCGCGTCGTTCGAGAGCGAGGCAGGAGCATGACCGAGTTGACTCTCGGCAAAGCGCTCGGTGCCGGTCTTCGCGAGGCGATGCGCGACGACGACAAGGTCGTGCTGCTGGGTGAGGACATCGGCAAGCTCGGGGGCGTGTTCCGCATCACCGACGGGCTGCTCGACGAGTTCGGTGCAGCTCGCGTGATCGACACTCCTCTGGCTGAATCCGGCATCGTCGGGACAGCCGTCGGTCTCGCTTTCCGCGGGTACCGCCCGGTCGTGGAGATCCAGTTCGACGGCTTCGTGTACCCCGCGTTCGACCAGATCGTCGCCCAGGTCGCGAAGCTTCACTACCGCACGCAGGGGCGGGTGAGGATGCCGATAACGATCAGGATCCCCTGGGCAGGCGGTATCGGCGCTGCCGAGCACCACTCCGAGTCCCCGGAGGCGTACTTCGTGCACACGGCGGGACTGCGCGTGATCGCCGTCTCCAACCCGGAGGACGCCTACCGCAGTCTTCGCCAAGCCATCGCCTCCGACGATCCGGTCATCTTCTTCGAGCCGAAGCGTCTGTATCACCACAAGGGCGATGTCGATCTCGAGGCGCCGCTCGCCGATGCCGCGCCGATGGGGCTGGCGCGCGTCGTGCGCACCGGGACCGATGCGACGCTGATCACCTACGGAGCGATGGTCGTCACGGCGCTTCAGGCCGCGGAGGCCGCAGAAGACGACGGGATCTCCCTCGAGGTCATCGACCTGCGCTCGCTCTCGCCCGTCGACTACGACTCCGTCGCCGCGTCGGTGCGCAAGACGGGTCGCGTCGTCGTGGCTCACGAGGCCTCCCGCGAGGCGGGGGTCGCCGCGGAGGTGATCGCGAGCATCACCGAACGGTGCTTCGAGTACCTGGAGTCCGCTCCGCTGCGGGTCACAGGCCATGACATCCCCTATCCGCCGGCGAAACTCGAGAAGTACCACCTGCCCGACCTCGACCGGTTGCTCGACGCGGTCGACCGAGTTCTGGACCGGCCGAACAGCCTGACGGGAGCGGGGGCATGATCGCGGAGTTCCGGCTTCCAGACCTCGGGGAAGGGCTCACCGAGGCGGAGGTGGTGACCTGGCTGGTCGCCCCCGGAGACCCGGTGACCCTCAATCAGACGCTCGCAGAGGTCGAGACCGCCAAGGCGGTGGTGGAGCTGCCGTCGCCCTACGAGGGGACGGTCACGACACTGCACGCTGAAGCGGGGGAGACCATCGCGGTGGGTGCTCCGTTGATCGCGTTCGACGTGGAGGGCGAGGAGGAAACGCCGTCACGACCCGCCGAGTCGGGGGAGAAGGCGCAGCCGAATCTCGTCGGTTACGGCGCGGCGCCCGCATCCGCCGGGCGCCCCGCACGTCGCGCGCGGCGCGTCGCCGGAACGTCTCCGGCGATCGACACGACCGTTCTCGAGGCGGCACCGCATGACGCCACGCCATCGCTCGCGGTCGAGGCCGTCATCGAGCGACCTCGATCCACGCCACCGGTTCGGGCGCACGCCAAGCGTCTCGGCATCGACCTGGTCCTGGTCGCGGCGGAGATCGGTGATCGGTTGATCACCCGGCGCGATGTCGATGACTACGCGGAGCGCATCGGTTCCCGGAGCACCAGCACGAGCGACGTGCCGTCCGCCGCGCCCTCGGACCATTCGGTGCTGAGCGGCCCCGCAGCCGTCGGTGAGCGCGAGACGCGGATCCCCATCCGCGGCGTGCGCAAGCACACTGCTGCCGCGATGGTGCAGAGTGCGTTCACGGCGCCGCATGTCACGGTGTTCCACACGGTCGACGTGACGGCGACGATGGATCTGCTGGCAGGTTTCCGCGACGACCGTTCGCTCAGCGAGCATCGAATCGGTCCGCTCGCTGTGGTGGCGAAGGCCGTATGCCTCGCTCTCGGGCGCACTCCCGGGCTCAACTCGCGCTGGGATGAGGCCGCCGGCGAGATCGTGCAGCACCACTATGTGGATCTGGGCATCGCCGCAGCCACGGATCGGGGTCTCATCGTCCCGATGATCCGGGACGCGGAGCGTCTGACTCTCATCGGCCTGGCGGACGCGGTGAAGTCGCTCGCCGAGGTCGCACGCGCGGGGAAGACCTCGCCGGCGGAGCTCGCCGGAGGCACCTTCTCCATCTCCAACATCGGGGTGTTCGGGGTCGACGCAGGCACACCCATCCTCCCGCCCGGACAATCGGGCATCCTGGCCATCGGTGCCGTACGGCGTCAGCCGTGGGAGTACCGCGGCGAGATCGCGTTGCGCCAACTGATGACGCTCAGCCTCTCTTTCGACCACCGCCTGGTGGACGGCGCGGAGGGAGCCCGATTCCTGAAGGACGTCGCTGACATCCTTCAGGAGCCGGGGAGGGCGATGCTCCTCACGTAACCGCTCGCAACGCGGCATCCGCCATCGCGATCAGCACGATCGCGGTGGCGGAGTGCCGTCGGGCCGCAGCGCGCGTGCTGTGCGGAGTCGAGTTGATGAGTCCGAAGCATGCCTGCACGCGCAGACGCAGTTCGTCCTGATTCGTCCGGCCTTCCGGCCCCGGATGCAGCGGAGACAGGGCGTCCATCCAGAGTTCGATGTATGCGCGTTGCAGGCGGCGGACTTCGGCACGATCCTCTTCTGACAGATACGCGACGTCGCGGTCCTGCACTTGAATGACCTCGGCGTTACCCAGAGCGAAGTCGACGTGGAAGCCGATCAGGGCACGCATCCGGTCCTCGGCGTTCGACGCCTCGTCTGCGACTCGCTGTCCGCCGCTGATCAGGTCCTGACTGACTTTGACGAGCACCGCTCCCAGCAGCGCCTGCTTGCCCGCGAAGTGGCGATAGACAGCCGGACCGGAGACGCCGACCGCGGTGCCGATGTCCTCGAGACTCACGCCGCTGTATCCGCGCGCGGCGAAGAGACGTGCGGCGGCCTGCAGAATCGCATCGGAGCGTTCGGCCTTGGCGCGGTCTCGGGCGGTGACCGGGGTTGTCATCTCAGTTAATCCTCGCTAACCTGAATCAACGGGTTAGTGAACACTAACCGAAAATGCATGCACCGCGCCAGGGCTACGCCCGCGCGGACGTGGGTCGAGGAGGACATCACGATGCCCGCAACCCAGGAGACTCTCGCGCAAGAGCTGCGAGAGCGCCTCGCGGCGGCAGCGAACGGCGGACCGGAGGCTTCTCGCGCCCGCCACGTCGCCCGAGGAAAGCTGCTCCCGCGAGACCGGGTCGCACGGGTGCTCGATGAAGGCAGCCCGTTCCTGGAGGTAGCACCGCTCGCGGCCGACGGCTTGTACGGGGGAGAGGCGCCCGGCGCCGGAGTGATCGCCGGCATCGGGCTCGTCCACGGCCGACACGTGATGGTGGTGTGCAACGACGCGACCGTGAAGGGCGGCACGTACTACCCCCTCACCGTGAAGAAGCACCTGCGCGCACAGGAGATCGCTCTCGAGAACCGCCTGCCCTGCCTCTACCTCGTCGACTCCGGCGGGGCCTTCCTCCCGAAGCAGGACGAGGTGTTCCCGGATCGCGAGCACTTCGGACGGATCTTCTTCAATCAGGCTCGCATGTCGGCCGAGGGGATCCCGCAGCTCGCCGCGGTCCTCGGATCCTGCACCGCGGGCGGAGCATACGTTCCCGCGATGAGCGACGAGACCGTCATCGTCCGCGGTCAGGGCACCATCTTCCTCGGTGGCCCGCCCCTCGTGAAGGCGGCGATCGGTGAGATCGTGACAGCCGAAGAGCTGGGCGGGGGAGAACTGCACGCACGGCGCAGTGGCGTCGTCGACCACCTCGCGGAAGACGATGAGCACGCGCTCGAGATCCTCCGCGACATCGTCGCCACGCTTCCACCGCCCGCGGCCGCCGCGTGGGAGGTGCTCGACAGCCGCCCGCCGTCCGAGGCGACGCCCCTCTACGAGGCGGTTCCTGTCGACGTGAACGCGGCCTACGACGTGCACGAGGTCATCTCGCGGCTCGTCGACGGCGACACGTTCCTCGAGTTCAAGCCCGACTACGGAACGACACTCGTGACCGGCTTCGCCCGCCTTCACGGACATCCGGTCGGCGTCGTCGCGAACAACGGGGTCCTGTTCAGCGAGTCCGCCCTCAAGGGAGCGCATTTCATCGAACTGTGCGATCAGCGCGGCATCCCGCTGCTCTTCCTGCAGAACATCACGGGGTTCATGGTGGGTTCGGATGCCGAGGCCGGAGGAATCGCGAAGGACGGCGCGAAGATGGTCACGGCCGTCGCCAGTACCAGGGTGCCGAAGCTCACCGTCATCATCGGCGGGTCGTTCGGCGCCGGGAACTACTCGATGTGCGGTCGCGCCTACTCGCCGCGCTTCCTCTGGACCTGGCCGGCGAGCCGGATCTCGGTGATGGGCGGTGCGCAAGCCGCGTCGGTACTGGCCACCGTCAAGGAGGATCAGCTCTCCGCTCGCGGCGACAGCTGGAGCGGGGAGGACCGCGCGGCGTTCGAGGCACCCATCCGGGAACAGTACGAGCACCAGGGCGAGCCCTATTACGCCACAGCACGACTCTGGGATGACGGCATCGTCGACCCCGCGCAGACCCGCGACCTCCTGGGACTCGCCCTCGATGTCGTCGCCCGCAGCCCCCTGCCCGAACCACGCTTCGGCGTCTTCCGGATGTGAATGCCATGCCTTCTCCGAACGTCATCTCGTTCCACACGGTGCTCGTCGCCAACCGCGGTGAGATCGCCCGCCGCGTGATTCGCACGCTCCGTACACTCGGGATCCGCAGCGTCGCGGTCTACAGTGACGCCGATGCTTCCGCGCCCCACGTCCGTGAGGCGGATGTCGCCGTGAGGATCGGCCCGGCACCCGCCGCAGAGTCCTATCTCGACATCGATGCCGTGATCGCCGCCGCACGGAGCACCGGCGCCCAGGCGATCCACCCGGGATACGGATTCCTCTCGGAGAGCGTAGGACTGGCCCAGGCCTGCGCCGAGAGCGGCATCGTGTTCGTGGGGCCGTCGACGGAAGCCCTGCAGATCATGGGGGACAAGGCCCGTGCGCGCGAGCATGTGCTGCGCTACGGCGTTCCTGTGGTCCCGGGCTTCGACGCCAAGGGCCTGTCCGACCTCGAGATCGCTGAAGAAGCGGACGGCGTCGGGTACCCACTGCTCGTCAAGCCCAGCGCCGGCGGGGGCGGGAAGGGCATGGAGGTCGTCGCCGACGCCGCAGGGCTGCGCACCGCGCTCGCCTCGGCCCGCCGCGTGGCGTCGGCAGCGTTCGGCGATGATTCCCTCATCCTCGAGCGTCTGATCCGGCGTCCGCGCCACATCGAGGTGCAGGTCTTCGGAGATGCGCACGGCACGGTCATCGCTCTCGGGGAGCGGGAGTGCACCCTGCAGCGCCGGCATCAGAAGGTCATCGAGGAGGCGCCGTCCGCGGGCATCCCCGCCCACACGCGGGAGCGCGTGCTCTCGGCTGCGGTCCTCGCGGCGGAGAGCGTCGATTACGTGGGAGCGGGGACCGTCGAGTTCCTCATCGATGCCGATAGGCCGGATGAGGTCTTCTTCATCGAGATGAACACCCGCCTCCAGGTCGAACACCCCGTCACCGAAGAGGTCACCGGACTCGATCTCGTCGAGCTTCAGCTCCGCGCCGCGGATGGGCTCGCGCTGGATGTCACCCCGCGTCTTCGGGGCCACGCAGTCGAGGCACGCGTGTACGCGGAGTCGCCGGAGCGCGGATTCCTCCCCTCCACCGGGAAGGTGCTTCTGTTCGACGCTCCCGTCGGAGTTCGCGTGGATGCGGCGATCGAGACCGGGAGCGAGGTGACCGGCTTCTACGACCCGATGATCGCCAAGGTGATCGCCTTCGCGGACGACCGGGCGACAGCCCTCGCGCGTCTCGACGAGGCGCTGTCCCGCACTGTCGTGCTGGGCGTCGAGACGAACATCGCGTTCCTCCGGACCCTCTGCCGGGACCCGCGAGTCGTCGAGGGCGATCTCGACACGGGGCTCATCGAGACCCTCCTTCCCCTCGAGGCGGAGAAGCCTTCGCAGGCACAGCTCGCCGCGGCGAAGGACGCGGTCTCGGGAGTCGATGAGCCGTTGCGTACCAGCGCTCTGTGGCGTGAGCTGACCGGATGGCGTCTGGGGGCCGAGGACGCGGCACCCGCGCCGTTCCTTGCACTCACGGACGCTGACGAAGAGGTCGAGCTCCATGAGGTCCCGACAGCCCGATCGAGAGGAGCCGTCCGCGCCGCCGTGGACGACGACGGAGCAGTCTGGGTGGCCGAGGACGGTCGCACGGTTCGCCTGCGTCCGCTCGACAGAAGAGGGCGGATGCGGCGTCGGCTCTCCGCCCGCGCGGCAGGCTCTGCGGCGACGGAGCCGGAGGGACGTGCTCCCATGCCGGGGAGTGTCGTCGCGGTCCACGTCAGGGATGGGGAATCGGTGTCCGCCGGCGCTCCGCTCGTCTCGATCGAGGCGATGAAGATGGAGCACCCGGTGCTCGCACCACACGACGGTGTGGTGCATCTGCTGGTCGCGGTGGGCGACCAGGTGCGGCGCGACCAACCGGTGGCCCGCGTGACCACGGAGGAGAGTTGAACATGGAAGATCTGTCCGAGGAGGAGCGCGAGCTCGCCGGCATGGTGCGCGAGTTCGCCGAGACCGTCGTCGCACCGCAGGCCTACGAGGCCGACCGCACGCACACGCTGTCGATGGATGTCGTGGCGCAGATGGGCGACCTGGGGTTGTTCGGTCTGCCGTTCCCCGAAGACTACGGCGGACAGGGCGGCGACTACATGGCACTCGGCATCGCCATCGAGGCCCTGGGCAGGGTCGACCAGTCCATCGCGATCACTCTGGAGGCCGGAGTCAGTCTCGGTGCGATGCCGATCTACCGCTTCGGGACCGAGGAGCAGCGGCAGGAGCTGCTTCCGGACCTCCTCGCCGGCCGTGCGCTGGCGGGCTTCGGGCTCACCGAACCGGAGGCGGGCAGCGACGCCGGGGCGACCAGGACCACGGCTCGTCTGGACGGCGACGAGTGGGTGATCGACGGCTCCAAGCAGTTCATCACCAACTCGGGCACGCCGATCACGCGTTTCGTCACCGTCACCGCGGTGACGGGGAACGAGAACGGGCGCAAGGAGATCTCGACGATCATCGTCCCCAACGGCACGCCCGGCTTCACCGTCGAGGCCCCGTACGACAAGGTCGGGTGGAACGCGTCCGACACGCACCCTCTCACCTTCGACGGTGCGCGGGTGCCCGCCTCGAACCTGCTGGGCGAGCGGGGGAGTGGATTCCGCAGCTTCCTCAGCATCCTCGATGAAGGCCGCATCGCGATCGCTGCGCTTTCGACCGGAGCCGCCGAGGGCTGCCTCGAAGCAGCCGTGGAGTATGCCAAGAGCCGGACGATCTTCGGCAGTGCGTTGAGCACCCGCCAGAACGCACAGTTCACGCTGGCCCGCATGCGCGCACGCGTGCACACCGCACGGCTCGCCTGGCATCACGCCGCGAGGCTTCGCGATGCGGGGAAGCCGTTCGCCGAGGCCGCAGCCATCGCGAAGCTCGTCGGCGGGGAGGCTGCCATGGACAACGCCAGGGACGCGACGCAGATCTTCGGCGGCAACGGCTTCATGAACGAGTTCCCGGTCGGTCGCCACTACCGTGACTCGAAGATCTTGGAGATCGGGGAGGGCACGACGGAAGTGCAGCTCCTCGTCATCGCGCGCGGACTCGGACTCGCCGGGTAGCGTGGCCCCATGACGACGCACGACATCCTCCAGAGGGGGCTGTACTACGAGGAGTTCGTGGTCGACGCCCGGTACCTGCATCGGCCTGGTCGCACCGCCACCGAGGCCGACAACGTGCTCTTCACGACGCTGACCATGAACACGCAGGCGCTCCATCTCGACGCTGCATTCGCCGATGCCCAGGATCCGTTCCGCGCACGACTGATGAACTCGATGTGGACGTTGTCGACCATGGTCGGGTCCTCCGTCGCCCAACTGACACAGGGGACTCTGGTCGCACAGCTCGGTTTCGGTGACATCGTCTTCCCGCACCCGCTGTTCGCCGGCGACACGCTCTACACCGAGAGCGTCATCGTCGAGAAGCGGCTCTCGTCGTCACGGCAGGGCCAGGGCATCGTGAAGATCGCGCACACCGGACGGAATCAGGACGGAACGATCGTCGCCACGGCGGTGCGCTCGGTCCTCGTGCACTGTCTACCGGAAGGAGCCACGTCATGACCTTCGATCTGGGACCCGCGCTGCTGTTCTGCCCCGCGGATCGTCCGGAGCGCTTCCAGAAGGCACTGGAGCGGGCCGACGCGATCATCCTCGATCTCGAGGACGCCGTGCTCCCGGAGGCGAAGGACTCCGCCCGCAGGAACCTGATCGACCTGGACATCGACCCCGCGCGAGTCATCGTGCGCGTCAACGCTCCGGACGGCGACGCGTTCGCGGCCGATCTCGAGGCGCTGGCGCAGACGGACTTCCGCACCGTGATGGTGGCGAAGACCGAGAGCGCGGAGAGCCTGTCGGCCTTCGACGAGCGGTATTCGCTGATCGCCCTGTGCGAGACGGCCCGCGGCATCCACACGGCCGACAGCATCGCCGCGCATCCGCAGGTCTCCGCGATGATGTGGGGTGCAGAAGACCTCGTCGCGTCGCTGGGCGGCACTTCATCGCGGGATGCGACAGGTGGATACCGGGATATCGCGCGCTACGCCCGAGCGCGCGTGCTTCTCGAAGCGGGCGCTCACGGGAAAGCCGCGATCGACGCGGTGCACATCGACCTCGACGACGTGGTCGGACTCGAGGCGGAGGCGATGGATGCCGTCGCCTCGGGTTTTCGGGCGACGGCGTGCATCCACCCGAACCAGGTCGCCGTCATCCGTGCCGCCTACCGACCTGACGACGAGGCCGTCTCCTGGGCGCACGCCGTGCTGACCGCGGCGCAGAGCGAACGAGGCGTGTTCCGCTTCCGTGGGCGCATGATCGACGAACCCGTGCTCCGGCACGCGCGATCGGTCGTCGCCCGCGCCGGCTGATCAGAGGACCGTCGACTCTTCGAGGAGACGCAGGTATCCGGGAGCAGCCACGAAGCGATGCGCCGACCCGTTGCGGAGAACCTCGCCCTCTCGGGGAAGCGTGCCGCCGGAGACGTGGTCGATCACTGCTCGGATGACACCGCCGTGGGCGACCACGATGACCGATTCCGCTCGTGGTGTCGACCGCTGCCGAGCCTCCCGTGCGATCGCGTGCAGCGCGGCGATCGCACGCTCACCGACCTCGTACAGCGATTCCGCGCCGGGCACCTCGGAGTGCCAATCGCCGTATGACTGGATGTAGTCCTCCACCAGCATCCCCTCGCCGTCGCCGAACTCCCGCTCGCGGATGTCCGGCACGACGCCGGCGATCTCCAGCCCGAGTCGGTCCGCGATGATCTCCGCTGTCTCCCTGGCACGCAGCAGCGGGCTCGTGTAGACGGCGTGGTGGGTGGTCGCGGCGAGTCGCTCGGCGGCTCGTACGGCATCTTCCCGCCCGGTCTCATTCAGGGGGATGTCGGTCGACCCCTGGATGCGTCGAGCGAGGTTCCAGTCGGTCTGGCCGTGGCGGACGAGGGTGAGGTGGGTCACGAGAGGAGTTCCTGTAGGGCGGGGAGCACATCGCTCGTGCCGGCTGCGATGGTGACATCGGCCCAGGCATCTGCGCGCGTCGGCTCACGGTTGACGATGATCAGAGGGATGCTTCGGCGTCGAGCACGCTCGACGAGGCGGACACCGGAGTTCACGACGAGCGAGGAGCCGGCGACGATGAGGGCGGAGCTGGAGCGCAGCAGCGACTCGGCGGCACGGAATCTGTCCTGCGGCACGTACTCGCCGAAGAAGACCACGTCCGGCTTCAGCATGCCGCCGCAGACGGTGCACGTGGGAATGACGAAGCCCTCGGTGCTCTCCGGGAGGACGTCGCCGTCCGGGGCGAGCGCCACGTTCTCGGGAACGGTGATCCAGGGATTGAGCTCTTCGATCTGCACCGCGATATCCCGCCGGTCGAAGACCTGTCCGCACCGGAGGCAGAGCACCCGCCGCATCGTGCCGTGCACTTCGATCACATGCGAACTCCCGGCCCGCAGATGCAGCCCGTCGACGTTCTGGGTGATGACACCGGACACGTTCCCGTCCGCCTCGAGCTGTGCGAGGGCGATGTGGCCCGGATTCGGTGTGGCGCGCGCGAACGCACGCCAGCCGAGGTGCCCGCCGACCCAGTAGCGCCGACGCGCGGCCTCGTCGCCCAGATAGGTCTGGATCGTCATCGGGTCGCTGCGAGTCCTGGCTCCCTCACCGCGATACGCGGGGATGCCGGAGTCGGTGGAGATACCGGCGCCCGTCAGGAGTGCGATGCGCTTCTCACGCAGCAGCTCGGCGGCGTGGGCGATGGTGGCCGACAGCTCGGCGGGATTCGACGCGCTCACAGGACCTCCCCGAGCGAGTCTACGGTGCGGAGGCGGGTCGGGGTCTCCGGCGGCAGGGCCGTCTTCTCGACGCGCGGTGCGGGAGGGCATGCGCGCGATGGCAGAGTGGACGATGTGGAACTGCTGACTGTGACGGATGCCGACGACCGGCGCCTCGACGATTACCGCGGACTCACCGACACGGCTCTTCGCGCCCTGTCGGAGCCCGCGGGCGGGCTGTACATCGCGGAGTCGACGAAGGTGATCGCCCGTGCGGTCGCGGCCGGCCACCGTCCGCGCTCGGTCCTCGTGCAGGAACGCCGGGTGCCGGACATCCGGGAGATCATCGGCTCTCTCGACGTGCCCGTGTACGTCGTCCCGGACGAGATCGCGGAGTCTGTGACCGGCTTCGCCGTGCACCGGGGGACGATCGCATCGATGCATCGTCCGCAGCTGCCGACCGTCCGCGATGTGCTCGAGGGCGCATCCCTCGTGCTGATCCTCGAGAACATCGGGGATCACACGAACGTCGGCGCGGCATTCCGTGCCGCCGCCGGTCTCGGTGCAGACGCCGTCCTGGTGTCACCGGGCGGTGCGGATCCCCTCTACCGGCGCAGCGTCCGGGTGAGCATGGGGACGGTATTCCAGGTGCCGTGGACTCGCATCACGGACTGGGAGTCCGCCGTCAGGGATCTGCACGCCACTGGTTTCGACATCGCTGCGCTCGCCTTGCGCGATGATGCGGTGACGCTCGACGCCTACTCCGCCGATCGACCGGAGCGTGTCGCCCTCGTCATGGGCTCCGAGGGAGACGGACTCTCCCGCGCGGCGATGGAGGGCGCGGACACGGTCGTCACGATCCCGATGTCCGGTGGAGTCGACTCGCTCAACGTCGCATCCGCCGCCGCGGTCGCGCTCTGGGCGATGAAGAACTGATCCGCTCAGTCGCGCTCGGGCAGGATCACGGGCGAGGGCTCGGGGCGCTTCGCCGCGAGGTTGTCACCCGATGACTGGTGCCGCAACCGACGGAGGACCCAGGGCACCAGATGCTCTCGCGCCCATCCGAGATCTTCCGACCGCGCCGCGCGCCACGTCCGCAGGGGGAACGGCTCGGGCTGCATGGCCTCGAGGTCGTTCGGCACGTTCAAGGCGCGCAGGGCCATACGGGCCACCTCGTGGTGGCCGAGGGCGTTGTAGTGCAGCCGGTCATCGTCGAAGAACCGCATGTCCTGCACGACCTTGAGAGCCCATTGGTCGGCGACGATGCAGTCGTGGCGCTCGGCGATGGCACGGACGTTCTCGTTGTAGATCGCGACCTTTCCGCGGAATGCACGGAAGACCGGGGTGAATCCGGTGTCGATGCCGGTGAAGAGCAGGACTGCCGCGCCCGTCGACGACAGCCGCGTCACCGCATCCTCGAGCTGGACGGCGATCGCGTCCGGGTCGGTGCCGGGACGGATCACGTCATTGCCGCCGGCGCAGATGGAGACCAGGTCGGGGCGCAACGCGACGGCCGGTTCGATCTGGTCGGCCACGATCTGTGAGATCAGCTTGCCGCGCACGGCGAGGTTCGCATAGGCGAAGTCGTCGACCTGCGCGGCGAGCACCTCGGCCACGCGGTCGGCCCACCCGCGGTGGCTCCCCGGATGCGCGGGATCCGGGTCGCCGATGCCCTCGGTGAAGGAATCGCCGATCGCGACGAACCGGCGCCACGGGTGCGTGGTCTCGTTGGGAACGTAGGGGGTCCGAGTCGAATCCTGGTCGGTCATCCAGCTCTCCTTCGCGAACGGTCTGCGGGGCGACGGTGGCCGCAGCGCAGTGATCGAGCCTACCCGCCACAGGGGGCACGGGGGAGGGGCGCGCGCGGGAAGCGTGGCGAGTGATCCAGTGTCGTCGGCAGCGATTATCGTGGACTCGATGCTCTCTCCGTCCTTTCCTCAGCGCGCCCCCTGGGGAACCGCAAGCAAGCTGCGCGCCTGGCAGCAGGAGGCCCTCGAACAGTACTTCGAGGCGGACCAGCGTGACTTCCTCGTCGCTGCGACACCGGGTGCAGGCAAGACCACTTTCGCGCTCACCCTCGCCGTCGAACTGATGCGCATGGGCGAGGTCAACCGCATCATCGTCGTCGCGCCGACGGAGCATCTCAAGACCCAGTGGGCCGACGCCGCCGCTCGCGTGCACATCCGCCTCGACCCGCGCTTCCGCAACAGCGACTGGGCACCCGCACGGCACTACCACGGCGCCGTCGTGACCTATGCGCAGGTCGCGGCCAAATCCTCCGTCCATCGGCACCTCACGGAAGACGCGAAGACGCTGGTGATCCTCGATGAGGTGCACCACGGCGGCGACGCCCTGAGCTGGGGCGACGCCATCCGCGATGCGTACGGTCCTGCGAAAAGGCGCCTCCTCCTTTCGGGTACGCCCTTCCGCAGCGACACCGCGCCGATCCCGTTCGTCGAATACCACCCCGATGAGTCCGGTGCACGCATCTCGCGCACCGACTACAACTACGGCTACGGGCGTGCCCTGGCCGACGGCGTCGTCCGCCCCGTGCTGTTCCACATGTACGCCGGCAAGATGCGATGGCGCACCACCACGGGCGATGAGCTCGAGACGCACCTGGGGCAGGACAACACGAAGGACGTGACCTCGCAGGCCTGGCGGACCGCGCTCGATCCGGAGGGCGACTGGATGCCGGCGGTGTTGTCCGCGGCGGATCGCCGCCTCACCGAGATCCGCCATCACGTACCCGACGCCGGTGGGCTCGTGCTGGCGACGGATCAGACGGTCGCGCGCGCGTACGCGAAGATCCTGCACAGCATCACGGGCCAGCAGCCCACGATCGTGCTCTCCGACGATGCCACCGCCTCGGAACGCATCGAGAAGTTCAGCGCGAACGATGCTCGATGGATGGTGGCCGTGCGCATGGTGTCGGAGGGCGTCGACGTTCCCCGACTCGCGGTCGGCGTGTACGCGACATCGTCTTCGACGCCCCTGTTCTTCGCGCAGGCGATCGGGCGTTTCGTCCGGGCGCGCCGCCGCGGCGAGGCAGCCAGCGTGTTCCTTCCGCAGGTGCCCGTGCTCATGGGGCTCGCGAACGAGATGGACAAGCAGCGCGATCACGCGCTCGACCGCCAGTCGAAAGAGGAAGACGGCCTCGAGGATTCGCTGCTCGAGAGCGCGAACCGTGAGGAGGAGACGTCGGATGCGCTGACGCAGGAGTTCAGCTATCAAGCGCTTTCGTCGGTCGCGCATTTCGACCGGGTCGTCTTCGAGGGCCAGGAGTTCGGGCAGCTCGCCGAACCGGGCACCCCGGAAGAAGAGGAGTTCATCGGCTTCCCCGGTCTTCTCGAACCGGAGCACGTTCACGAGCTGCTCATGCAGCGCCAATCCCGTCAGTCCCGCCTGCGCGAAGCACGTGAGGCCTCCGCAGGCCCTACCGAGACCACGACGCTGCCGGCGCCCCTTCACCGCACGCTCAAGGAGCAGCGTCAGCTGCTGAACAGTCTCGTCGGCCTCTACGCCCGTCAGAAGGGTGAGCCGCACGGTGCCGTCCATGCGGAGCTCCGACGCATCTGCGGTGGACCCGCCGTCGCACAGGCGACGGTCACGCAGCTGCAATCGCGCATCGAAGTCCTCCGCAAACGCGTGCGTTCCTGAACCACGAGAGTTCGGTGACGCCTGGCGGAAGCCTCTGCTTCGGAATCCCGAAATGCTGACAATCCCGGGCTGAGCGCGAGGCTCTCGAGGCGACGCCGCTAGCGTGGAACGGTTGCCCGCGCTCCGGGCTCCGTGACATCTGGAGGATCCATGACAGCCCCCGCTGCCGCCACCGAACCGACACCCGCCGACCGGCGGCGGTGGGCGCGATACCTGGTCGAGGAGCGCGCCGAAGGTGCCGTCTACCAGAAGCTCGCCGCACGTCGGGAGGGGGAGGAGCGGGAGATCCTGCTGCGTCTCGCCGATGCCGAGAGACGACACGAACAGCATTGGCTCGACCTGCTCGGAGTCGAACCCGCGCGCCTGCCCAGAGCCGGCATCCGGTCCCGCCTGCTCGGATGGATGGCCGGCCGGTTCGGGTCCATCTTCGTGCTCGCACTCGCCCAGAGCGCGGAGGCGCGGTCGCCCTACGACTCCGAGCAGTACGCGACACCGGCGATGCGTGCCGATGAGAAGGTGCACTACGAGGTCGTACGCGGACTGGCGGCTCGGGGTCGCAGGCGTCTGTCCGGCTCGTTCCGGGCGGCGGTCTTCGGAGCGAACGACGGTCTCGTGAGCAACCTCGCGCTGGTGCTCGGCATCGGAGCGACCGGAGTGAGCTCCGGGTTCGTGCTCTTCAGTGGCATCGCGGGACTTCTCGCCGGTGCGCTGTCGATGGGCGCGGGTGAGTTCGTCTCGGTGCGCTCCCAGCGGGAGCTCCTGGCGGCGACAGAGGCGAATGAGGATGCGGCGGCCGCCGCGGGCGACCTGGACATCGACGAGAACGAACTCGCGCTCGTGTACCGTGCCCGAGGCATGGGGCAGGACGAGTCTCTCGCTCGGGCGCGGCGCATCGTCACGGCGGCGCAAGCCGGGATCGGTCGGGCGGCGACCGGGCCGGTGAACATCCAGAGCGGTGATGACCACGAGATCGTCGGCAGAGACTGGACGGCCGCGATCTCGAGCTTCCTGCTGTTCGCGTCCGGCGCGATCATCCCCGTGCTGCCATGGATCTTCGGCCTGCAAGGAGCGGCGGCGATCATCGTCGCGCTGGTGCTGGTGGGTATCGCGCTGCTCAGCACCGGGGCAATGGTCGGCGTCCTCTCCGGTGGCCCGCCGCTCCGTCGGGCTCTCCGTCAGCTCGCCATCGGCTTCGGCGCCGCTGCCATCACCTACGTCCTCGGCTTGGTGTTCGGAGTCGGCGCGGTCTGATCGGCGTGCGCGGACTCACCCCTTCGAGCGAGTGATTGCAGGGACCGTGTAGCGGCGGTCGAGAACGGCCGGGTCGGGCTCGTACATCCGCATCACGGGGCGGAAGTCGCCGCTCGGCGCGGGGAGCCAGTTCGCCGCCGCGCTGTCGTCTTCCGGACGCTCCCGGCTGATCGTGATGGTCAGCGCACCGTCCTCGTCTCTGACCAGTCCGGGTGTCCGATCGCCGAGGGAGTACCGGCCGATCGGGTTCTCCACCAGGTAGAAGTCGGGCACCGAGTACATGGTGAGCGACCAGAACGCCGATACCGGGGGTGGGGGATCGAGACGCAGGGTGTACGTGCGAGAACCCGTGAGCTGCTCGCCCTGATCGTCGACATAGGTCACGATGTACGCCGCCTCGTAGGGGTGGTTGCCCCAGAGACCACCGAGCGCCGCCGCGGCCCTCTCGACGATGCGCAGTTTCGGATCCGTCATCTTGAACTCCGGGTCGTCCAGAGCGCCGACCTCGAAGTAGTCGAGGTTGTAGTCGAAGGCGTGGAAGGTCAGCTTCCAGCCGTTAGCCTCCGGGCTGGATCCGTGAGTCAGTGCCGTGTGGAGGGTTTCACGCGCGGCATCGAGGTCACCGACCAGGCGTGCTGCCTCGGACAGCGAGATCGACGCATACGGCGACGGCCCCGTGGCCGCGATGCCTGTCGGGGCGAGGGAGTCCTGCAGCGGCTGATCGCGAGGAGCCGGCGGGAACTGCTGTGACCAGACGCGGAGCTTCTCGAGGAAGCGCGCGCTCTCGGGCACGCTCGGGTCCGGGGCGGCGAGACCCACAGGCACGGCCTCGGCGTCCTGCGGTGTCAGCGTCGTGGCGTCCTGGAGCGCGTGCACCACGGGGAGCTCGTCATCACCGCTCACGGCCCATCGTCCCACGATCGAGGCGACCGTCGTCGGGAACCGGATGACCACCGCGTCGCCGGTATCGCCGCTCCACGACGGCGGGATGAGGAGGAACCTCCCCGCACCGGTCCCCGTGGCGCGGTGCCCGACGTACGCGAAGTTGTTCGTCCAGGCGTCGACGAACTGCAGGACGTAATACCGGCCGGCTGTGTCCGGCACGCTCAACTCGACCGGCCCGACGCTGAGATCGATCTGGGCCATCGAATAGAGCGTGTCATTGTTGATGGTCACGAAGGTGTCCGCCGGTCCTGCGAGCGTGCGCGCGTGGCTGAAGGCGTTGAACGGGGCGGCGGGGTTGGCACCCACACCGGTCGTCGTGTAGCGGGTCACCTGGTCGAGATTGAAGACGAGCGGGAATCCGTAGAGGTACGCGCGGACGATGGTTTCGCGGTCGGCATCGAAGTCGGTCATGGTGGCAGGCTATCCACGCTCGCCCGCCACGAGCCGGAGGCGATCATCCCTACCGGATGAGGCGTCTTGCGCCCCGTCACCCCCAGAGCAAAAAGGAAGGCCCCGGATCCGTGGATCCGGGGCCTTCCTCATCCTGTGCGCGGAGGGGGACTTGAACCCCCACGCCCTTACGGGCACTACGACCTCAACGTAGCGCGTCTACCATTCCGCCACCCGCGCAGGTGTTGGATGGTCGTTGCCGACCGAAGAATGACATTACCACGTCCTCAGCGGCCTCTCGAACCGAGCCACACGCCCGGGCGTGGCGCGCGGTTTCGATAGCCTGGAGCCATGACCGATCCCTCTCTTCCCGAGGTCGTCCGCATCGCGAGCGACCTCATCCGCTTCGATACATCAAACTTCGGCGGAGGGAACGCGAAGGGGGAGCGGGAGGCCGCGGAGTACGTCGGCGCCTACCTGGCGGAGCTCGGTCTCGAAGTCGAGTACTACGAACCGATTCCGCGCCGCACGAACGTGATGGCCCGTGTCCCGGGTCGTGATCGGGACAAGCCGGCCCTGGTCGTGCACGGCCACCTCGATGTCGTACCCGCGATGGCGGAGGACTGGAGCGTCGATCCGTTCGCAGGCATCGTTCAGGACGGGATGCTGTGGGGACGCGGCGCCGTCGACATGAAGAACATGAACGCGATGATCCTCACCTCCGTCGCCGAGATCCTGCGGGCGGGGGAGCAGCCGGAGCGCGACCTGATCCTGGCCTTCTTCGCCGATGAGGAGAACGGCGGTGTCGAAGGCTCGGCTCTGGTCGTGCAGCATCGTCCGGAGTGGTTCGAAGGTGCGACCGCGGCGATCAGCGAGGTCGGCGGATACTCGATCACGGTCGACGATCGCCGTGCCTATCTGCTGCAGGTGGGAGAGAAGGCTCTGATCTGGATCCGCCTGGTGGCGAAAGGCCGCGCAGGTCACGGCAGCCGTCTGCACGACGACAACGCGGTCACGAAGCTCGCCGAGGCAGTCGCCGCGATCGGCCGCACGCGGTGGCCGGTCCGGCTCACCCCGACCACCGAAGCTCTGCTCGACGGGTTGAGCGCATTGAGCGGCCGCAGCACCGATGACCCGGACGCGCTCGCATCTGCGGCAGGTCCCGCGGAGGCGTTCCTGCGGTCCACGTTCCGCACGACGACGAATCCGACCGCCCTGACCGCCGGCTACAAGCACAACGTGATCCCGGAACGCGCGGAGGCCCTTGTCGACGTGCGAGTGATCCCCGGAACGGAGGACGACGTCCTGGCCGAGCTCCAGAGCATCGTCGGCGACGAGATCGCCATCGAGATCGTCGTGCGCGACATCGGCATGGAGACCCCGTTCGAGGGTGAACTCGTCGACGCGATGGTCGCCAGCATCGGCCGCCATGATCCCGGGGTGCCCGTGATCCCGTATCTCCTCGGCGCCGGCACCGACAACAAGGCGCTCGCAAGTCTGGACATCACCGGCTACGGGTTCGCGCCACTCAAGCTCCCCGCCGACCTTGACTTCACAGGCATGTTCCACGGAGTCGATGAGCGGGTGCCCGTAGAATCGCTTGTCTTCGGTCAGCGGGTGCTGACCGATCTGCTGCGCACGTACTGAGCGCCGCGCGCTCCGTGCCCTCCCTGAACTGAAGGTCCTCCATGCACCTGCTCGAAGCTCTGATCCTCGGCGTCGTCCAGGGACTCACCGAGTTCCTGCCGATCTCGTCCAGCGCGCACCTGCGCATCCTGGGCACCTTCCTGCCGTCCGGAGAGGATCCGGGCGCGGCCTTCACCGCGATCACTCAGATCGGCACAGAGGCAGCCGTGGTCGTCTTCTTCTGGCGTGACATCGTGCGGATCGTGACGCAATGGTTCCGCTCTCTCGTCGGCAAGGCTCCGCGCAACGATCCTGATGCGCGGATGGGCTGGCTGATCATCATCGGCAGCATCCCGATCGTCGTGCTCGGCCTGCTGTTCCAGGACCAGATCGAGACGGTTCTGCGATCGATGTGGATCGTCGCGATCATGCTCATCGTCTTCGGCATCCTTCTCGGAGTGGCCGACTACGTCGGCGCGAAGCGCCGCAAGCTCACCGACCTGACGTATCCGCACGGCATCGCCTTCGGCTTCGCGCAGGCTCTGGCCCTGATCCCGGGCGTCTCGCGCTCCGGCGGCACCATCACCATGGGGCTCTTCCTGGGCTACGAGCGTGCCGCAGCCGCACGCTACGCCTTCCTGCTCGCGATCCCCGCGGTCTTCGGCAGCGGTTTCTACCAGGTCTTCAAGAGCTGGGGCGAGCCTTCGTTCTTCTCGTTCGGCGACACCCTCGCCGCGACCGGGATCGCCTTCGTGGTCGCGCTCGGTGTCATCGCGTTCTTCATGAGCTGGATTTCGAAGCGCAGCTTCCTGCCGTTCGTGATCTACCGGATCCTGCTCGGTTCGGTGCTGCTGGTTCTGCTCGGGACCGGCGTGATCGCCGCCTGAGCGGAACTCAGCGCTTGCGGTCGCCGGGACCGTCGTCGCGACGGCGGAGATACCGCTCGAACGCCTGCGCGATGGCGTCTCCCGAGGCCTCGGGGGAGTCCCAGGTGTCGCGCGTGCGCTCGAGCTGCCGGATGTACTCGGCCATGTCCTCGTCCTCTGACGCGGCAGCATCGATCGACGCCTCCCAGGCCGCGGCTTCCGTGCGGAGCACCTGGCGGTCGACGTCGACGCCGGTGAGCTCCTCGAGCCGGTCGAGCAGCGCGAGGGTGACCTTCGGCGAAGGAGTCGCGGACGCGACGTAGTGCGGCACACTGGCCCACAGACTCGCGGTCGGGATTCCTGCGTTCTCCGCGAAATGCTCGAAGACGGTGAGGATGCCGACCGGCCCCTCGTAGAGCGAGCGGTCGAGACCGTGCGCCTCCCGGACCTGCTCGTTCTGACTGGAGGCGAAGATCGAGATCGGCCGAGTGTGTGGGACGTCCGACAGCATCGCCCCCAGAGTGACGAGACCGGTGATGTCGTCGCGCAGGGCGACGTCGATGAACTCCGACGCGAACGCCTGCCAGGTGCGAGCGGGCTCCGCGCCGGTGAGCAGCCAGAACTCGGGGCCGGGGCCGGGATCGCGCGGCCGCCAGAGTCCCGCCTCGGGCCAGGCGAGCTGACGTCTTCCGTCCGCATCCATCCGGGTCGACGGGCGCGTGTACTGGTAGTCGAAGTACAGCTCGGGGTCGACGGAGTGCACGAGGTCGTACTCCGACGACGACCGCAGCGCCTCGATGGCACCGCTCGCCGCCTCACCCGCATCGTTCCAGCCGTCGAAGGCGGCGATGACGATGCGCGGACCGAGAACATCCATCGAGGGCTCCCTTCGAGATCGCGGACGTGATCCTTCCAGGCTAGTCCGCGACGGCGAGATGCGGGCGGCCCGGCTAGCATGGGTCCAGTGAGCAGGAAGCCCCGCGCGGTCCTTTGGGACATGGATGGAACACTCGTCGACACCGAGCCGTATTGGATGGCGGCGGAGACGGCGCTGGTCGAGTCCTTCGGCGGTTCATGGAGCCACGAGGATGCTCTGCAGCTCGTCGGACGCGGGCTTCTCGACAGCGCTGTGATCCTGCAGAACGCGGGCGTCGCGATGGACCCGGAGGCGATCGTCGCGCATCTGACGGACGCCGTACAGGAATCGCTCCGCGCTCAAGGCGTCCCGTTCCGCCCCGGCGCCCGCGAACTCCTCCGCAGCCTCCGCGAGGCCGGCATCCCGACCGGCCTCGTGACGATGTCCCTGCGCCGGATGGCCCTGAGCGTGGTCGACCTGATCGACTTCGAGGCGTTCGACATCATCGTCGCCGGTGACGACGTCGACAACCCGAAGCCACACCCGGAGCCGTATCTGCAGGCGGCGGCCCTCCTCGATGTGGACATCACCGAGGTGATCGTCATCGAGGACTCACCGACCGGTGTGCGCGCCGGCCTCGCCTCCGGCGCGCTGACGCTCGCGGTGCCGCACATCGTGCCCCTGGATCACCTGGGCGCACACCAGCTCTGGTCCACCCTCGCCGGCAGGGGAGCAGAAGACCTCACCGACCTCTTCGACAGCAGCACCGCCGTGACAGGAGCGCCACGATGACCGATTCCCGCGTACAGCGCCCGAGCGGACCGTTCCGCGCGGGCGACCGCGTGCAGCTGACCGGTCCGAAGGGCCGTCTGCACACGGTGACACTCCGCGAGGACGGCGAGCTGCACACGCATCAGGGCGTGCTCCGCCACCGCGACCTGATCGGACTGCCCGACGGCTCCGTCGTCGCCAACAGCTCCGGACACGACTACCTCGCCCTTCGCCCGCTGCTGCGCGACTTCGCGATGTCGATGCCCCGCGGCGCCGCCATCGTGTATCCGAAGGATGCGGCGCAGATCGTGATGCAGGCCGACATCTTCCCCGGCGCGACCGTGGTCGAGGCCGGTGTCGGATCGGGCGCGCTCTCCCTCTCGCTCCTTCGCGCCGTCGGCCCCGCCGGCAACCTGATCTCCTTCGAGCGTCGCGAGGACTTCGCCGATGTGGCCCGCGGCAACATCGAGACGTTCTTCGGCGAACACCCCGACACCTGGAAGGTCGTCGTGGGTGACCTGGTCGAGGCGCTCCCGACGGAGGTCGAATCAGGATCGGTCGACCGCGTGGTCCTCGACATGCTCGCCCCCTGGGAGTGCATGGACGCCGTGGCCGACGCGCTCACGCCGGGCGGAGTCGTGCTCTGCTACGTCGCGACCGCGACGCAGCTCTCGCGGGTGGCGGAGTACATCCGCGGCACCGGACTGTTCACCGACCCCGAGGCCTCGGAGACGATGGTCCGCGGGTGGCACGTCGAAGGCCTCGCTGTGCGCCCCGACCACCGGATGGTCGCGCACACCGGGTTCCTGCTCGCCGCACGACGGCTCGCACCCGGCGCTGTGGCCCCCGCCGTCAAGCGGCGCGCGTCCAAGAGCAGCTATGGCGACGAGGACGTGGAGGCGTGGACGCCCGGCGCCGTCGGCGACCGCGAGATCAGCGACAAGAATCTGCGCAAGCGGGCCAGAGAGGCCGAGAAGGCGGCGGAGGGGGCGCGCCTGGCTGCCGCATCGCGCGATTCCGGGGCTGCGACGGAATAGACTGGAGCGCGTGCGTAAAACGTCCGCCGTTCTGGCCACACTCAGCCTTGCCGTCCTCGCCCTCACGGGCTGCACTGCGACGGCGTCCGACGACGGTGCCGCCTGCGACCGCAGTGGCGGCAACGACAAGATTTTGAACGTCGCCGACGTGACCGGCGAGCTGGGCACCGAGCCGGACGTCTCGGTGTTCGGACCGGTGAAGGGCGAGGAGACCTCGTTCGCCGATGTCACCGTCGGAGACGGACTCGCCCTCACGACGGAGTTCCAGCCCGTGGTGATCGACATCGCCTTCTACGCCGGCGACAGCGGCAAGAAGCTCTACGCATCCGAGTTCAACGGCGACCTGAGCCGTGTGCACAGCATCGACTACTGGGCCCAACGTTCGCCGGGGCTGACGGACGTGCTGGAGTGCGCGACCGGAGGCAGCCGGGTTCTCGCCGTCCTGACGCCCGAGGACTTCGGACCGCAGAACGTCGAAGGCTTCGGTCTCGACAAGGGCGAGAACGTCGTCGCCGTCGTCGATGTCCTCGACGTCATGCCTTCCCGAGCATCCGGTGCGCTGCAGTTCAACGACGCGCAGGGCCTCCCGACCGTCGTCCGCGCTCCTGACGGCACCCCGGGAATCATCATCCCCGACGTCCCGGCACCGACCGAGATCATCACGCAGACCCTGATCAAGGGCGATGGCCCCGAGGTCGGGGCAGGCGACACCGTCGTCACCAACATCATGGGTGTCGGCTGGGACGACAAGAAGGTCACCACGAACTCCTGGGGTGCCGAACCCAGCATCGGCGCCGCCGCCGAGCAGTTCATCGGTGCCACGGTCGGCTCGCAGCTCCTCGTCGTGCTCCCCGCGAGCGAGGGCTCTCCCGCCACCGCCATCGTCGTCGACATCTTGGGCGCAGTGACGGCGCCCACCCCGTGATGGCCACCCGGATCCCTGCGGAGGAGCGTCTGACGAATCTCGTCGTGGCGCTCATGGCCACGGAGATCGGGTTGACCAAGCAGCAGATCCTCGACAACGTCTCCGGCTACCGCCAGCGCGCCGACGCCGGAACCCGCTCGGACGCGCTCGAGAAGATGTTCGAGCGCGACAAGGATGAGCTGCGTGCGCTCGGCGTCCCTATCGAGACCATCGGCGATGCGGCCGACCCGAACGATCTCCGCGAGGCCCGCTATCGCATCCCGCAGGCGGAATACGATCTCCCCAGTGATATCGAGTTCTCGCCTGCCGAGCTCGCCGTGCTGCGGCTCGCCGGGAGCGTATGGAGTGCGGAGTCCGTCTCGGGGGACGCCCAGTCCGGGGTGCGGAAGATCCGGGCTCTGGGCATCGACGGCGATGAGCCCATCATCGGATTCGCTCCACGAATCACGGCCAGAGATGCCGCGTTCTCCCCCCTGCAGGATGCCATCGAGCGATGCAGGGTGGTCTCTTTCGAGTATCTGAAGCCCGGCGAGGACGCGCCACGTCGCCGCAGCATCCGTCCACTGGCCCTGGTCGACTACGAGGCGCGCTGGCACGTTTTCGGTGTCGACGTGGATGTCGACGAAGACCGGACGTTCCTCCTCAGCCGCATCGTCGGCGATGTCCGCCTGAGCTCAAAGACCTTCGCACCGGCGCTTCGCGACGGTGCGGGGGAGCGAGCGCTCGCGGGTCTCGAACGCGTCGCATCCGAGAACTCCGCGTTGCTCGAGATCACCCCGGGTACGGAAGCCGCTCTGCGGCTGGGCCGCCGCGCCACGTCAGCGGCGCAAGGCATCAACGTCCCCTTCGTCGATCTGCACATCCTCGCCGACGAGCTGGCCTCGTACGGCCCCGAGGTACGCGTCGTCGAACCTGCACCGCTGCGCGAAGCCGTGATCTCCCGTCTCGAAGCAGTGGTCCGCGCACATGCCGACGTCGAGGGGGCAAAATGAGCGCGAAAGCCAAGCCGTTGCTGGCCGCCGACCGCGTCCGGCTCTACCTCACCCTCGTGCCCTACCTGCTCGAGCATGGTCAGGTGTCCCTCGAAGAGGCGGCGACGGAGTTCGGCGTCACCCCGCAGGAGATGCGCGGCATGGTGGAGAAGCTCACCGTCATCGGTCTTCCCGGCGAGTCCGGCTATTGGCAGCAGCCGCAGGAGATGTTCGACATCAACTGGGACCTGCTCGACCTCGAAGACGTCATCGAGATCACCAACGATGTCGCCCTCCGACGGGTTCCTCGCTTCACCGCGCGGGAGGCGGCCGCGCTGCTCGCCGGTCTGCAGATGGTCGCCGCCGTGCCGGCGGTATCGGACTCCGGCCTCGTCGCCGGGTTGATCTCCAAGCTCTCCCGCGGCGCCGCCGACGCACCGGCAGACGTCGTCGTCGCGCCGAGTGCCGTCGACGAGGTCCGCGAGGTCGTCGCCCGCGGGCTCCAGCACGGCGTCGCGATCTCCTTCGCGTATCAGGCACCGGATGCGGCGCCCACGACGCGCACCGTCGATCCGATGCAGATCCTCATCACGAACGGCCAGTGGTACCTGCAGGGATGGTGCCATCTGCGCCAGGCGATGCGCACGTTCCACCTCGATCGGGTGAGCGCCCCCATGCTCACCGACATTCCGATCACTCATGGCAGCGATCGGGTACCCGAGGCCTTCGTCGGTCTCGACGCCGAACGCGAGGTGACGGTGCGAGTCGCCGAGAGGCTCGCCCCGTTGCTGAGCGGATTCATGCCCCGCGGCACGATCCAGGTCGCCGTGGACGGGGCGGTCACGATGCAGCTGCATCTCGCCGATCCCCGCGCGATCAAGCGTCTCGCCGCGCGGTTCGGCGGGGCGATGGAAGTGGTCGAGCCCGGCGTCGCGCGCACTGCGGCGCGGGATTGGGCTGCCTCGGGACTCGCCCTCTACCACCGACCCGATGCAGAGGTTTGATCTGTAGACTGGGTCGAACGCTCACCGACGACGGGAAACCTGACATGTTCGCTGGAATGCAAGGCTGGCACCTGCTGATCGTGCTCGCCGTGATCCTTCTTCTGTTCGGTGCTGCCAAGTTGCCGGCTCTCGCGAAGAGCATGGGCCAGTCCGCCCGCGTCTTCAAGGGCGAGATGAAGGCCATGAAGGATGACGACGCGTCTCGCGCCGACTCCACCGTCGTCGAGCCCACCACGGTCAAGGACTCGGGCATCGACCCTGAGACTCCGCCCCGCGCCTGACCGGCCGTGGCAGCCATCGAACCGACCGTGATGCCGAAGGCGGATCGGGATCGGCGGATGTCGCTCGGCGCGCATCTCGTCGAACTGCGCAAGCGTCTGATGTTCGCGGCGCTCGCGTTGCTCATCGGCATGATCATCGCCTTCCTCGTCGCGGATCCGATCATCAACTTCATCACGGAGCCGGTCCGCATCATCGCCGACAAGCGCGGGGATAATTTCAGTGCGTTGAACTTCGGCACCGTCACCTCCGCATTCGATATGCGCATGCGGATCGCCTTCTCCATCGGGATCTTCCTGTCGGCACCTGTCTGGCTGTGGCAGATCTGGGCGTTCATCATGCCCGGGCTCACCCGCAAAGAGGTCAGGTACACGATCGGCTTCGTCGTGGCTGCGGTGCCGCTGTTCTTCGCCGGATGCTACCTGGGCGTCATGATCATGCCGCACATCATCGAACTGATGTGGAGCTTCACGCCCGAGGGCGCCACGAACCTGTACTCGGCTCAGGAGTACTACGACTTCATCTTCAAGCTGATGATCGTCATCGGGGTCTCGTTCGTGCTCCCGGTGTTCCTCGTCGCACTCAACGTCGCCGGCGTCATGTCCGGCAGAGCCATCCTCAAGGGATGGCGGGTGGCGATCATCATCGCAACCGTCTTCGCCGCTCTCGCGACTCCCGCCGCAGATGTCGTGAGCATGCTGATGCTCGCGGGCATCCTCATCGTGCTCTTCTTCGCCGCCGCCGGTCTCTCCATGCTCTTCGACCGGCGCAAACGCAAACGCGATGAGGCGTCAGGGCTTCTGCCGGACCCGGCATGAGTTCGCCGTCCGAGAAGTACGCGCGCGCGCAGGAAGCAGCAGAGCACCCGCAGACTTCGGCGTTCGCCGCCCTGCAGAAGTTCGAGCTGGATCCCTTCCAGGTGGCCGGATGCCATGCACTCGAGAACGGCCGAAGCGTACTCGTGGCCGCGCCCACGGGTGCCGGCAAGACGATCGTCGGCGAGTTCGCGATCCACCTCGCCATGCAGACCTCGGCTGACAAGGCGTTCTACACGACGCCGATGAAGGCGCTTTCGAATCAGAAGTTCCGCGAACTGGTCGACGTCTACGGGGCAGACCAGGTGGGGCTGCTCACCGGGGACACGAATATCAACGGCGGCGCGCGCATCGTGGTGATGACCACCGAAGTTCTGCGCAACATGATCTACGCCGACTCCGCCGCCCTCCGCGATCTGCGTTACGTGATCATGGACGAGGTCCACTACCTCGCCGATCGCTTCCGGGGCGCGGTGTGGGAAGAGGTCATCATCCACCTCCCCGCGCGTGTGCGTCTGGTGTCGCTGAGCGCCACGGTATCGAACGCCGAGGAGTTCGGTGACTGGCTCGATACGGTGCGCGGCGACACCGAGGTGATCGTCTCCGAGATCAGACCCGTGCCGCTGGAACAGCACGTCCTGGTGCGCGATGACCTCCTCCCGCTTTTCGACGACCGTGCGGGTCTCGCAACCGCTCAGGTGAACCAGGAGCTGATGCGCATCCGCTCCTCCACGGGGTCCCACTACGACAACAACCGGCAGGCGCAGTCGTACCGCAGCGATCGACATGCCGGTCGGCAGGCGCAGCGCCCGCCCAGAGGCGGACGTCGCCCCGTCCGGGCCGCCAACGCTCGCCGGATCGAGCGGATGGACCGCCCCGACGTCGTCCGTCTGCTGGAGCGGTCGAATCTGCTCCCCGCGATCTTCTTCATCTTCAGTCGCGTGGGCTGCGATGCGGCCGTGCAGCAGGTGCGCCGCTCCGGCATCAGATTGACGTCCTCAGAGGAGCGCACGGAGATCCGCTCCATCGTCGAGGACCGCACCCGTTCACTCCAGGACGAGGATCTCGACGTTCTCGGATACTGGGAGTGGCTCGACAATCTCGAGCGCGGTGTCGCTTCGCATCACGCGGGACTCCTGCCGGCCTTCAAGGAAGTGGTCGAAGAGCTCTACCGGCGCAAGCTCGTGAAGGTCGTCTTCGCCACCGAGACGCTGGCCCTGGGGATCAACATGCCGGCGCGAACCGTCGTTCTCGAGAAGATGGAGAAGTTCAACGGCGAAGCGCGCGTGGCGATCACTTCGGGGGAGTACACCCAGCTCACCGGGCGCGCCGGACGGCGGGGGATCGACGTCGAGGGTCACGCCGTCGTGCAGTGGACCGAGGGGATGGACCCGCAGGCCGTCGCCGCACTCGCATCACGCCGGACCTACCCCCTGAACTCCAGCTTCCGGCCCACGTACAACATGGCCGTGAACCTGATCGACCTGTTCGGCAAGACCAGGGCGCGAGAGATACTCGAGTCCTCCTTCGCACAGTTCCAGGCCGACCGTGCAGTCGTCGGACTGGCACGACAGGTACGCGAGGCCGAGGAATCGCTGGCCGGATACCAGAGCGCGATGGCCTGCGAGCATGGCGACTTCCCGGAGTATGCGGCCATCCGTCGGGAGCTGAGCGATCTCGAGAAGAAGAATCGTCAGGACACCCACGCTCCGCGCGCCTCCCGGGACAAGCGGATGAAGCGCATCCAGACGCTGCGGACGCAGATGCAGCGTCATCCGTGTCATCGCTGCCCCGACCGCGAAGCGCATGCTCGCTGGGCGGAGCGCTACTGGAAGCTCAAGCGGCAGACCGACCGGACCCGGCGACAGATCGAGACCCGCACCGGAACAGTGGCACGAGTCTTCGACCGCGTGGTCGAGGTACTGGAGACTCTCGACTACGTGGTCCAGGAAGACGGTGAGACCGCCCTCACTGATGCCGGACGCACGATGCGCCGCATCTACGGAGAACGCGACCTCCTCGTCGCAGAATCGCTGCGCCAGGGCCTGTGGGCGGGCCTGGATGCCCCGTCCCTCGCCGCGATGGCGAGCTGTCTCGTGTATGAACCGCGTCGCGATGAGGCGAACGCGGGGGAGCGCGACCTCCCGCGCGGAGCGTTCCGCGCCGCGTACGAGAAGACGACGACGCTGTGGGCGCAGCTCGACGACCTGGAGCAGGACCACCACCTTCCGGGGAGCGAGCCGCTCGCCGCAGGGCTGGCCGGCGCGATGCACTCGTGGGCTCGCGGAGGACTGCTCGACCGGGTGCTGATCGATGCGGACATGGCCGCCGGCGATTTCGTGCGCTGGGCGAAGCAGACGATCGACCTCCTCGATCAACTCTCGATCGTGGCAGAGGATGCAGCCCTTGCACGCACCGCCCGCGCGGCGCTCGACGGCGTGCGCCGCGGCATCGTCGCGTATTCCTCGATGTGAGAATGGACGGGATGACCGAGCCCCGCGCGCCCCGGCGCGCCCTTCTACCGCTCTGGGCCGCCGCGCTGTCCGCCGCCCTCGCAGCAGTCCTGATGGATCTCGCCTACCCCGAGGCCGCCGTGTGGGTCCTCGCGTTCCCCGCGACGGCGCTGCTCCTCGTCAGCCTGATCGGGCGGCGCTTCGGGGGAGCACTGCTGGTCGGACTCTTTTACGGCATCCTCTTCTTCGCCCTCCTGGTCTCCTGGACCTCGCGCTACCTCGGGCCGGTGCCCTGGGGCGCGCTCAGCGTCGTGGAGGGCGGATTGACCGCGCTGGCACTCGTCCCGATCGCTCTGGCCTACCGCTGGCTGCCACGGGCGTTCCCCGGTACCTCCGGGCGGCTTCTGGGGCTTCCAGCGATCGTCGCAGCGCTCTGGGTGGGTCGTGAGCTCTTCGTCGGTTCCTGGCCCTATGGCGGGTTCCCGTGGGCGCGACTCGGAATGAGTCAGGCGGAGAGTCCGCTCGCCCCGATCTCGTCGTGGGTGGGCGTCAGTGGTCTCAGCTTCCTCATGGTGTTCTTCGTGGCGATGCTGATCGAGGTCGTCCGCCTGCGTGCCTGGCGTCATCCGCTCCGGCTGCTCGTGCCGGCGGCTCTCGTCGTGCTCCTGCTGTTCACACCGCTGTTCCCCACCTCATCGAGCGGATCGATGCGCATCGCGGCTGTCCAGGGCAACGGACCGACCGGCTACTTCGATGACCGTGAGCCCTTCTCAGTCATCCAAGCGCAGACGGATGCGACGATCCCGCTCTACGGGCAGGACGTCGACCTGCTGGTGTGGCCGGAAGGCTCGCTCGACGGGGACCCGTTCCAGAATGATGCACTGGCACGCCGAATGACCCTCGTCAGCACGCGGATCGGTGCACCACTGCTGGCTAACGCGGCCACCGGTCGGGATGACCTCTACTTCAACACCTCGATGCTGTGGACGGACGAGGGAACGGCGACCCAGATCCACGACAAACGACACCCCGTTCCGTTCGGGGAGTACGTCCCGGATCGCGCCTTCTTCAACGCGCTGGCGCCCGACCTGATCGGGCTCATCCAGAGGGAATACACGCCGGGTTCTAACCCCCCGCTCGTCGACATCGATGGCGTCCCCATCGGTCTCGCCATCTGCTTCGACGTGATCTACGACGACGTCATCTGGGAGGGGCTGAACTCCGGCGCCGAGGTGCTGGTGTTCCAGACCAACAACGCCGATTTCCGCGGCACCGATGAGAACCTGCAGCAGCTGGCGTTCGCTCGGATGCGTGCGATCGAGACGGGCCGCAGCGTCGTCAACGTCTCGACCGTCGGCACGAGTCAGGTGATCCGCGCGAACGGCTCGACGGTGACCAGCCTGGACGCAGGAGAGGCCGGAGCGATGCTCGAGGATGTCGAGCTCCGTTCCGGCCTCACGGCTGGTGTCGTCCTGGGTCCCTGGATTCAGATGATTCTGCTCTGGGGCGGTCTGGGCGCGCTCGTCGTCGGGTGGTGGCGCGCCCGGGGGCGCTAGGCGCCGATCTTCTCGCGAGTGGGGTCTTCGCCGGCACCACGGCGGGCCCGGATGAAGGCGAGGCGCTCTTCGAGGAGCTCCTCGAGCTCCGCGCGGGTGCGACGCTCCATGAGCATGTCCCAGTGGGTGCGGGCGGCCTTCTCGTCGCTGGCCTCGAGCGTCACGGCGTGGCCGTCGACGTTCAGGCGTGCTTCCGCGCCGCACGAACGGCACTCCCAGGTCTGGGGCGGTTCGGCGTCCGCCGCGAACATCAGGTTCGTGACGTGGCCGCAGGTGTCACAGGAATAGGTGGTCTCACGGCGCTCCATGAAAACGACGCCCTCTTCGCTCTGTAGGCTCTGGGCGCCGAGTCGGATGCCGCGCAGGCTGCGATCTGCCATTTTGTGGTCCTCTCGTCGCTGTCAGGTATAACGCTCCAGCCTGTGCGCTTCATCCACGCAGGCGGCTTCTCGGCGGAACTCACAGGTTAATCTCAGCGCCGGAGGTTATGGGGCGAGTCGTGAGGCTAATGCGACGAGACCGTCTTGAGGGCTAGGTCGGCGCGGTCGGACACGATGCCGTCCACTCCGAGAGCGACCAGACGCCGCATGTCATCGGCGTCGTTGACGGTCCAGATATGGACCTCTACGCCGCGACGGTGCGCAGCTCGGAGAAGCGAAGGCGTCAGCACCTTCAGCGCGCCGTATCGCTCCGGGATCTGGAGGGCATCGATATCGCGGAGCAGGCGGGCAGGGGAGAGGCGGAGAGCGGACAGCGCCCGCAAGGCAGCGATCGACCTGCTGCCCCCGGACGTCGCCGGCCGGATCGACGCTCCGGCGCGCAGTACGGACGACAGCGTGGCACGACGGCTGTCGTCGGAGAAGCTCGTGACGAGCACGCGATGAGTGTGGTCCGCGAGGATGGGTCCGAGTGGATCGACGGCGGCATCCGTCTTCACGTCGATGTTGAAACGGATACCCGGGAAGGACGCGAGTGCCTCGCTGACGGTGAGGAGGCCCCCGTGATCAGCGAACAGGGAGCGAAGCTCCCGCGTCCGCACTTCGCGCACCAGGCGAGGATCGTTCGCGAGGCGCTTCAGCGTCGGGTCGTGGAACAGCACCACATCGCCGTCGGCGGTCACCTGGCAGTCGGTCTCGATGAACTCGGCGCCTGCAGCATGCGCGGCGGCGAACGCCCCGGCCGAGTTCTCCCAGATGCCCGAATCCTCGCCGGCCGCGCTGATCAGACCGCGGTGGGCGAGGACTCGAGGATGCTGCGCCTTGGCGAAGTAGGGGTGTGTCACGCGCCCGGAAGCGTGTTCGTCGGCCCCTGGCCCGGCTTCGGCGTGAACGCGCTGCCGATGCCCTTGAGCGCCTCGGTGAGTTCGCTCGGGATGATCCAGAGCTTGTTCGACTGACCCTCACTGATCTTCGGGAGCATCTGCAGGTACTGGTAAGCGAGGAGCTTGTCGTCCGGCTCGCCCTGATGGATGGCGCTGAACACGTTCTGGATCGCCTCAGCCTCGCCCTGGGCCCGGAGCACCGCCGCCTGCTTGTCGCCCTCTGCGCGGAGGATCTCCGCCTGACGAGCACCCTCGGCCTCGAGGATCGCCGACTGCTTGGTGCCCTCGGCTGTCAGGATCGCTGCACGACGGTCACGCTCGGCGCGCATCTGCTTCTCCATCGAGTCCTGGATGGAGATGGGCGGATCGATCGCCTTGAGCTCCACACGTCCGACGCGGATGCCCCACTTGCCGGTGGCCTCGTCGAGCACGACGCGCAGCTGGCCGTTGATGTTGTCACGGCTCGTGAGCGCTTCCTCGAGGTTGAGTCCACCGACCACGTTGCGCAGCGTGGTGGTGGTCAGCTGCTCGACGGCACCGAGGTAGTTCGCGATCTCATAGGTCGCGGCACGTGCATCGGTGACCTGGAAATAGACGACCGTGTCGATGGACACGACCAGGTTGTCCTCGGTGATCACCGGCTGCGGCGGGAAGGAGACGACCTGCTCGCGCATGTCGATCAGGGGGCGCAGACGATCGATGAACGGGACGAGGACGTTCAGACCCGGGGTCAATGTCTTGTGATACCGCCCCAGACGCTCCACGACCCCGGCAGTGGCCTGCGGGATGATGCGGATCGCTCGTGCGACGGTGACCACGACGAAGATGATCACCGCGATGACGAGGATCCACAGGATCGCGGTGGGGATGAACGAGGCGTCGTTCACGGGGTACTCCTAGTCGTTGATGGGACGGACGATGGCGGTGGCACCGTTGATCGCGCTCACGGCGACCGGTGCTCCCGGGGGGATCGGCACGGACGTGGCCGCGCGGGCGGTCCAGGTGTCGCCGTTGGCGAGCTTGACCTGACCGGAGATCTGGGTGATCTCGTGCAGCGCGATCCCACGCAGATCCACGAGGGCGTCGACGTTGGACTTGGTGGGGTCCTCGCCGCGCCGCAGACGCTTCAGGAGCGGGGGGCGCAGGAAGAGGATGAACAGGGCAGCTGCCGCGGCGGCGATGATCACCTGCAGCCAGACCGGCACGCCGACCAGATCGGTCACCAGACCGACCACGCTGCCGAAGCTCAGCATGAGGAACGTGAAGTCCAGCGAGAGCATCTCGATGACGAGGAAGACGGCGATCAGGACCAGCCAGCCGATCCAAGCCCATTGGTCGATGAACGTGACGAATGTCGCGAAGTTGTCCATGCGGCCTCCTTTGTGGTCAACGTATCACGCGGGCGGCCGCCGATCCGGGTGCCACAGCAGTCGCTTGGTAGTGTGAGAGTGCCGTGCGATCGCGGCTTTTTCACGCATCATGAGGAGTCACCGTGACCGACGTTCTTCCCGCAAGATCCCTCGACGGCAAGGTCGCCCTTGTCACCGGTTCATCGCGCGGGATCGGTGCCGACACCGTCCGCTACCTCGCCGAGGCCGGCGCAGACGTCGTCATCAACTTCCGCAACAAGGCACCGCGCGCGGAGAAGCTCGCCGCTCAGCTGCGGGAGCTGGGGCGCCGGGCTCTCGTCGTCGGTGCCGACCTCACCGATCCGGGTTCCGTCGCCGAGATGTTCGACGCGATCCGGGCCGAGTACGGGCGCCTCGACGTCCTGGTGCTCAACGCCTCCGGCGGCATGGAGTCCGGCATGGCCGAGGACTATGCGCTCACGCTGAACCGCGATGCCCAGCTCAACGTCCTGAACGCGGCGACGCCGCTGCTCGATGATGGCGCGCGTGTCGTGTTCGTGACCAGTCACCAGGCTCACTTCATCCGGACCACCCCGACGATGCCTGAGTACGAGCCGGTGGCCCTTTCGAAGCGCGCCGGTGAGGACGCGCTCCGAGAGCTCATCCCTGGTCTCGCCGAGAAGGGGATCGGATTCACCGTCGTCTCCGGCGACATGATCGAGGGCACCATCACCGCCACTCTGCTGGAGCGTGCCAACCCGGGCGCGATCGCAGAGCGCCGGGAGTCGGCCGGGAAGCTCTACAACGTGTCGGAGTTCGCGGCCGAGGTCGCGAAAGCGGCCGTCGAGCCCGTGCCCGCCGACAACACGCGTCTCGTCGGAGACGTGAGCGCGTTCGTCGCGGAATAGCCGCCGAAACAGAGGATCGGCCCGCCCTGCACGATGCAGGGCGGGCCGATCTCGTCGGGGAGAGGTCAGCCCTGGACTGCGGCGACGTACTCCTTCTCGTCCTTGCCGAGCGTGATGGCTCGGACGATCTGGATGATGCCGAGCACCACCAGCGAGATGCCGAGCAGCAGCCAGAAGGCGAAGCCGGCGATGAGCGGCGAGAACAGGACGATGATTCCCGCGATGATGCTCAGGATCGCGTAGAGCAGCGTCCACACGCGGGAGCCGTCGCTACCCAGGAGCGACAGGGCGACGACCCCGTCGACGATCCAGCTGACTCCGATGAAGATCACGACGACGAAGGCCAACGTGGCGGCGGCGACGTTCAAGTTGAAGAACGCGATGACACCTGCGGCGATGTAGAGCAGCCCGAGAACGATGTGACCCACGCGGGCCCACCCTCCCTTCGTGCTCGAGAAGATCCCGAGCCCGATGTACACGAGGCCGGCGATGATCAGGTAGGAGGCGAAGATCGCCGTCACGATGACCGCGGACTTGACGGGCCAGACGAGCAGGACGATTCCCGCGATGAGCGCGAGGACTCCGGCGACGGCCAGCGTGACCCGGATCGACTTGAACAGCGACTTCGCCTCGGTGAGTGGTTCAGACATGGTGGGGACCCCTTTCTGAGAAGATCCTGTGAGGATGCCCCTCAGGGTAGCGCCCTCGCGGCACACGATGGGGGAGGAGTGCACACCCGCGTTTCCCGAAGTCATGCCAGGACTCGCGGCGTCATGGCAAAATCAAGTCGTGACCGCCCTGGAAGATTCGCGCCTGCGCGAGCTCACCGTGATGCGGAAGGTCAGGGACCGCATCGACCGGGAGTATGCGAAACCCCTCGACGTGGAGGCGCTGGCGCGCGGGGTGCACATGTCTGCCGGTCATCTGAGCCGCCAGTTCCGGGACGCGTATGGAGAATCCCCTTACTCCTATCTGATGACCCGACGGATCGAGCGAGCGATGGCGCTCCTGAGGAGAGGCGACCTGACGGTGACCGAGGTCTGCTTCGAGGTCGGGTGTTCATCGCTCGGCACATTCAGCACGAGATTCTCGGAGCTGGTCGGTGTCGCACCCAGCGTGTACCGTGAACGCGCCGCGAACGTCGAAGGGATTCCCTCCTTTCAGGCGAAGCAGGTGACCAGACCGATCAGGAATCGAGAAGCGCCGCGCACCGATGCGCACCTAACGTGATCACCATGAACATCAGCATCCACTACGCATTCCTCCCACACACCGACGCTGACGCTGCCCTCGCCTTCTACCGAGATGCTCTCGGCTTCGAAGTGCGAAACGACGTCGGCTACGACGGCTTGCGCTGGCTCACGGTCGGCCCCGAGGGGCAGCCGGAGACCTCGATCGTGCTGCACCCGCCGGCAACCGACCCCGGCATCACGGATGCCGAGAGGCAGACGATCCTGGAACTCATCGCCAAGGGCAGCTACGCGGCGCTCACGCTGGCGAGCGACGATGTCGACGGGCTGTTCGAACGCCTCGTCGAAGGCGGCGCCGACGTCGTCCAGGAGCCGATGGATCAACCGTACGGCGTGCGCGACTGCGCCTTCCGCGACCCCGCAGGCAACCTGCTCCGTATCAACCAGGCCGTCTGACTCTCCCAACCGACCGAACGAAGGACGCCGATGGCCGCCGATTCGCATCCCGCCGACACCCACGACCTGATCCGGGTGCAGGGTGCTCGTGAGAACAATCTGAAGGAAGTCAGCGTCGACATTCCCAAGCGCCGCCTGACGGTGTTCACCGGTGTGTCCGGTTCGGGGAAGAGCTCGCTCGTCTTCGATACCATCGCGGCGGAATCGCGACGCATGATCGACGAGACCTACAGCGCTTTCGTGCAGGGCTTCATGCCCTCCGTGCCGCGGCCCGACGTGGACATCCTCGAGGGTCTCACGACCGCGATCATCGTCGACCAGGAACGCCTCGGCGCGAATCCTCGGTCGACCGTCGGCACCGTGACGGATGCCAACGCGATGCTCCGCATCCTGTTCAGCAAGCTCGGGCAGCCCTACATCGGCGGGCCGACCGCGTTCTCGTTCAACATCCCCACGCAGCGGGCCAGCGGCGTGATGACCGGTCCCGGTGGTGAGAAGAAGATTGTCAAGGATGCCATCTACCTCGGTGGCATGTGTCCGCGGTGCGAAGGCAGGGGAGCGGTGTCCGACCTCGATCTCGCCCAGATCGTCGACGAGTCGAAATCCCTCGACGACGGTGCCATCATGGTGCCCGGTTACACCGCGGACGGATGGATGGTGAAGGGCTTCTCGCAGTCGGGGTTCTATCCGGCCGACAAGCCGATCTCGCAGTTCACCGAGAAGCAACGGCACCTCTTCCTGTACGGGGAGGTGACGAAGGTGAAGATCTCGGGGATCAACATGACCTACGAGGGCCTGATCCCGAAGATCACCAAGGCGATGCTGTCGAAGGATCTCGACGCTCTCCAGCCGCACATCCGAGCATTCGTCGAACGTGTGGCGACGTTCGCGGTGTGCCCCGAGTGCGACGGCACCCGGCTCACGGAGGGCGCTCGGTCTTCCAAGATCGACGGGATCAGCATCGCCGACGCGTGCCGGATGCAGGTGACGGATCTCGCCGCGTGGGTCCGCGGGCTCGACCTTCCCGGCGCGGGACCGCTGCTGCAAGCCCTCAGCGCGAACCTTGATGCCTTCGTGACGCTGGGCCTCGGTTACCTCAGCCTGGAACGGCCCTCCGGCACGTTGTCCGGGGGAGAGGCGCAGCGCATCAAAATGCTGCGGCACCTCGGCTCTTCTCTGACTGACATCACCTACGTGTTCGATGAGCCGACCATCGGCCTGCACCCACACGACATCCAGCGCGTGAATGGTCTTCTGCTGCAGCTGCGAGACAAGGGGAACACCGTGCTGGTCGTCGAGCACAAGCCGGAGACGATCGCGATCGGCGATCACGTGATCGACCTGGGCCCCGGCGCCGGAAGCGCCGGCGGGGAGATCTGCTTCGAGGGCACGGTCGAAGGACTCAAGGCCAGCGGCACGAAGACCGGCGATCATCTCGAGGATCGTGCGCAGCTGAAGGATGCCGTGCGCGCGGGCGACGGCTCGATCGAGGTCCGGGGTGCGACAGCGAACAATCTGCAGGATGTCGACGTCGACATCCCGACCGGCGTCCTCACGGTGGTGACGGGCGTGGCCGGGTCGGGCAAGAGCTCGCTCATCCACGGGTCGGTGTCCAAACGAGAGGGCGTCGTGGCGATCGACCAGGCCGCGATCAAGGGCTCGCGGCGGAGCAACCCTGCGACGTACACGGGGCTGCTCGAGCCGATCCGCAAAGCGTTCGCAAAGGCGAACGGCGTGAAGCCCGCCCTGTTCAGCGCGAACTCCGAGGGCGCCTGTCCTTCCTGCAAAGGCGCGGGCGTCATCATCACGGAGCTCGGATTCATGGACACGATCGAGACGCCGTGCGAGGACTGTGGCGGCAAGCGCTTCCAAGCAGGCGTCCTGGAATACAAGCTGGCGGGCAAGGACATCACCGAGGTGCTCGATCTGCCGGTCTCCGAGGCGCGGGTGTTCTTCAGCGAGGGAGAGTCCAAGCTCCCTGCCGCCACCGCGATCCTCGGCCGCATGGAAGACGTCGGACTCGGCTACCTGTCGCTCGGGCAGCCCCTGTCGACGCTTTCCGGCGGTGAACGCCAGCGCATCAAGCTCGCGATCCAGATGGGGGAGAAGGGCGACGTATACGTCCTCGACGAACCCACCACGGGTCTCCATCTCGCCGATGTCGACAAGATCCTCGGCCTGCTCGATCGACTCGTCGACGCCGGGAAGACCGTGATCGTCATCGAGCACCATCAGGCGGTCATGGCCCACGCCGACTGGATCATCGACATCGGACCCGGCGCCGGGCACGACGGCGGAAAGATCGTCTTCGAAGGAACCCCCGCCGATTTGGTATCCCAAAAATCGACGCTGACGGGGGAGCACCTCGCGCAGTATGTCGGAGCCTAGAGCGACGGCGAAGACGAGCCTCGGAGTTCAGCGACCCCCGACCGGCTCTCCATCACCGAGCACGCGAACGGGAAACAGCTCCGTGCGCGCGATCACACGGTCTCGCTCGTCGGCGCGTTCCTGCCGACGCGGATCCGCCAGGAACCCGTCGAGCGCGTTCTGGTTCGGAAACCAGAACGTCTGGACCTCGTCGGGGCGGTCATCTGCGCCGTCGGAGATCGGCGTGCTCATGACACGCTGCAGGACCACGGCACCATGGTCCGCGACGAGCGCCAGCACGGCATCCTCATAGGCGGTCAACTCGTCCGAGAGTCCCGGTCGAGCCCAGAGGAGGCAGCAGAGCGTGATCTCGGGGGAAGCGTTCGCCATCATCCGATTCTGGCACCGGCAGGCCGACGACCCCTTCCGAGATATAGCCGATAATGCACATTATGTCAGAACGAGTCACGATGCCCTCCAGCCCCTCCGAGCCATCGTTCCCCCGTTTCGCTGACTCGGACGGGATCGGTCAGCGCCTCGGACGGAAAAGTCGTCCGCTCTGCGTCAGCCCCGTGGGGACGGATTCTCTTCGAAGATCTGCTGTGCGCGGGCAACGATGTCGTCGAGTCGCGATTGCAGGTATGGCCCAGGACATTCGGTTCCCGACCACGTTTCCTGGTGGCTGATGACGTGGTCCCTGTCGATGGCGAACGACACCGGCACCCCGTCCAGGCTCTTGCCGTCGAATGTCGCGAGCCACGCGACCATCTGTGCGAGTTCTTCCATCTGGGCCGTCGTCACGGCGTACTCCGGAGCATCGGTTTCGTTCAGCGTCTCCACCGCCACGGATCGCCAGTTCCAGTCGGCCCCGGTTGAGGAAGGTTTCGCGCCCGGACGAATGAGCTCGATGACGGATCCGTCATGCCGCAGATAGAACGTGGGCGCGGACGATCTCCTGTTGCAGCGCGAGAGGAAGTCCAGCTGGTCCGCAGTCGTGCCGGTGTGGTGAATGATGAACCGGTCTATGACAGGCGCCACCGCGTGGCGGTCTCTTCCTGCCGTGCCACGGTTCGCCCGAGCGACGGGGCGGGCACAGTCCTCGAACCCCAAGGGCGCTTCAAGACCCCGCACCGCGCGCTCGTAAACCGGGTCGTACTGCTTCAGGTTCCTCGGGTTATCCGGGTCCACCGCGGGCATCGCGTCGTCTGGCACCACGCGGCTCGCAGCGAGCCAGATCTCCGCTGCGGTCACAGAAACACCTGTGCCCGCAGCGATCAGAAAGCGCCGACGGGTGGGGGCCGAAGAATACTCACCGGAGTCGGGTGCCTGGGGGCGCTGCATCTGCCTATTCAACACGCGCTCGCCCAGGGTCAGCGCGACGGACACAGCTGTTGTCGACGGGACTGCGTCGTCTCCCCGAGGATTCTCTGCGAAGATCTCCATCTTCATTTGTCGGCCCTAGGATCGGGATGTGTTCATCGCCGATTGCATCGCCGTCCTCGAAGCCCACGATGTCCGGCTCGAACCCGGACTGCGCCCCGCGGAGATCGACGAGATCGAACGACGATACGGATTCGAGTTCAGTCCCGATCATCGACAACTGCTCGAGACCGCACTTCCGACCGGCGAACGGTGGGTCGACTGGCGGAACGGCAGCGCGGAATCGATTCAGGCGCGGCTCGATTGGCCGTTGGACGGCTTGCTGTTCGACGTCGAACACGACTCGTTCTGGCCGTCGACATGGCCCCTGAAGCCTGAAACGCTCGCGGAACAGAGAAGACTCGCGACGGAGCGGATCAGGAAGTGGCCCACGCTGATCCCGATCTACTCGCACCGGTACATGCCGGCGGCACCGGCCAGGACGGGTGCCCCCGTCTTCTCCGTGTGGCAGGCCGACGTGATCTTCTACGGCGACAACCTGCTCGACGATCTCCGACGGGAGTTCGCACCGGCCGACGCACGCCTCGATGTCCAGAGCATCACGGCCGGTCCGGACATCTGTCCGCCGTGGTCTTTCCTCCCCTTCGAGATCGAAGTGATCGGCTGAAGGCCGCTTCCCTCCGCTGCACTCCCCTCCCCTGCGATTCCCGCGCGGCGGCCTTCGGCGATGACGATGGCTAAGTCCGCCGCGCCTGGCTGCAACGTTTCGTCGCCTGCCGGGAATGTACCGGCAGAGGAGGAACGGAGTGAACATGGATGACCTCGAGCTCGACCAGCTGCTGTCGGCGTCGATCGCCCCCCTATCTGCATCGGTGATGCGTGAAACGAGGACGCTGGCGGCTTCGACGAAGCCGGCACGGCTGCGCCGTGGACGGATGCCACGACCGCGGTGGGCGATTCCGGTGATCGTCGCGGGTGCCCTGGCACTCACCGGCGCGGCGAGCATCGCCACTGCCCAGCTGTCGGTCTGGCCGTGGGTGACCCTCCCCGACGGTTTCGAGCGCACCATCCGCATTCCGATCGAGTACACGACCGACGAGGGACACACGGAGGAATGCGGAGCGTACATCGAACTCCGCAACGCCGGCGATCGCGATCTGGCCGCACTCAACGCGGCCATCCACACTCGCGACTGGACCGGATTCGGTCAGGAGCTCTACGAACGAGGGACCGTCGTCCCGGACGATCCCGACAGCGAGATGCGGGTGAGCAACGAGCTCTACCCGGTGCTCGTCGAGATGACGAGAGCGGCGGTTCCGGGCGTGCTCACGCTCGGCGAGAGCGGCGACACCGTCGCGATCGGCGCAATGGGCCTGAGCTGCAGGGTGGACACCCCGTGAGCGCGCGTTCAGACGACAAGCGCCGCCGCATCGAACGGGCGGTGCCGGAACACTCCCCCGCGCTCCTGGCCTACTTCGTACGTCGTGTGGTGCCCGCCGACGCCGCCGCCGATCTCCTTGCGGAGACTCTGCTGGCACTGTGGAAGCGAGCGAACGCGTTGCCGGCGCGCGACGAGGAGATCCGTCCATGGATGTTCGGCATCGCGAGGAACGTGCTTCTGCACCACCAGCGCAGCACGGCCCGGCGGCTGGCCCTCGGCGAGCGGCTCCGGAACCAGCTTTCCGCGGAGCCGGCTCCGGGCTTCGTCGACGTGTCCGTGTTCGGCGAGCTCCACGACGCACTCGGCACGCTTGACCAGACGGACCGAGACATCATCGGCCTTCTGCACTGGGACGGCCTCTCGCACGTCGAGATCGCCCGAGTGCTGCGGATGAAGGAAGGCACCGTCCGCAGCCGATATCACCGCGCGAGGGAGCGCCTTCGCCGCGAGTTGACAGGCGCACCCTCCTCGCTCGACAGCCGGTGACCCGCCGGCCAGCCGGATGGTCGCTACGCTGTCGGCATGAAGTGGTCCCGCGGTCTCGTCCTTCTCGGCGCCTTCGCCGTCCTGATCGGCATCTCCGGATGCGCGGCCGTTCCGTCGATCGGGGTGACCGATCAACGAAAGCCAGGCGTCCCCGAAGGGGTTGACATCGTCCCGTTCATGGAGGGCCCCGCCGTGGTCGCCTATGACGACGGAAGCATCGACGTCGTGACGTGGGGAAGCGGCAGCTGCCCTGCGGAGGCGGCCTCTGCCGAGAAGGACGGTGTCGAGTTCGTGGTCGTCTTCACGACGAACTCGGAAGGCGTCTGCACCGCCGACATGGCACCGACCACGCACACGTTCAGTGCGGAGTCGGTCGGTTCGAGGGTGCCGGAGACCGCGACGGTGCGCTTTCAGGAGTACGACGACGAGATCGTCGTCGACGTCATACGCGCCGAGGAACGTGGCGGCATCTCGCCCTGAGCGGGACCCGGAACTACTGCGCGGACCAGACGCCGAGCTCGTTGCCGCTCGGGTCGGCGAAGTGGAGCCGGCGACCTCCGGGAAACCCGTACGGCTCCTGCAGGATCGTGCCGCCGGCCGCGACGATACCGCTCATGGTGGCGTCGAGGTCGTTCGAATACAACAGTACGAGCGGGCCACCGACGGGGCGCGCCTCTTCGGCGAGCAGCAGTCCGCCGACTTCGCTCCCGTCGCCCTTCGGAGACACGATTCCCGCGTATCCGGGTCCGTAGTCGTTGAAGGTCCAGCCGAACGCGGCGCTGTAGAACGTCTTCGCCGCGGAGAGATCGGTGACGACAAGCTCGACATAGTCGAGCGAGTGGTGCAGGGATGAGTCCGTCATGCAGCCACGCTAGCCGCCGCTTCCGACATCCGGTCTCTGGTCGGAGCGCGCACCTCCGCAGGAGTAGCGTTGAAGGGTGTCGCAGGTCTCCCACTCCCCCGTCTCCACGCCGGGATGGCGCGCATGGGTGATCTGGTCCGTCGGAGTCGCCGCCTACGTCCTCGCCATCACCAACCGGACGTCGCTCGGAGCGGTCGGCGTCGAGGCTGCCGAGAGATTCCAGGCGGATGCTTCAACTCTGGCCCTGTTCGCCGTGGTGCAGCTGGCCGTGTACGGCGGAATGCAGATCCCGGTCGGCGTCCTCCTCGATCGCTTCGGATCTCGACCGATCATGACGGTCGGCATGCTGCTCATGGCGGCCGGTCAGCTGACGATGGCCCTCTCCCCCAGCATCGGCGTGGCGATCGCCGCGCGCGTCCTGCTCGGCGCCGGCGACGCGGCGATCTTCCCTGCCGTGCTGCGTCTCGTCGCGACCTGGTTCCCTGCGCAACGAGGACCGATCATGGTCCAGTTCACGGGGATCATCGGCCAGACGGGCCAGCTGATCGCTCTGGTCCCCCTCGCCGCGATGCTGCACGCCACGACCTGGACGATCACGTTCGGGAGCATCGCCGGACTCGGCGTGCTGTTCACCATCCTCGTCGCGCTGGTGATCCGCAATCACCCGGCCGAGCGCGGCGCCGACGTCACCGTGAACACCGACACGGGAGTCATCCGCGTCGTCACCTCGGCGATCGATACGGGCGTCGGCATCCGCGCCGCCTGGGCGCACCCGGGTACGCGCCTGGCGTTCTGGTCGCATTTCACGACACCGTTCGCGGGAACGGCATTCGTGCTGCTGTGGGGAATGCCCTTCCTGACGGCGGCTGAAGGCCTCGACACCCCCCACGCCGCAGGCATCATCTCCGTATATGTCGTTGCGGGCATGCTTCTCGGCCCGGTCATCGGAGATCTCTCGCGGCGTCTCCCGAACCATCGCTCCCTCGCTCTCGTCCTCCCGGCGGTCGGCGTGCAGATGGCGGCGTGGATCGCCGTCATCTCCCTCCCGGACACGGCGCCGATCTGGCTTCTGTACGTACTCGCGGTCGCTCTCGCGACCGGTGGCCCTGCGTCGATGATCGCTTTCGATCATGCGCGGACCCACAACCCGAGCCACCGGTTGAGCACGGCCACCGGAGTCACGAACGCGGGCGGCTTCATCGCGGCGCTCATCGCGATCTTCCTGATCGGGCTCGCCCTCGATGTGCAGGGAGCAGGCACTCCTGAGACGTACTCGCTCGATGCCTTCCGCATCGCTTTCCTCATGCCGATCCCCTTGTGGCTCATCGGCACCGTGTTCATCCTGGTCGAGCGGAAGCGGACACGGATCCGGATGGGCCTCGATCCCGAACGGCGCCGCTGAGCCCTCATAGGATGAGGCGTGACCTCCGCGCCTCCCCTACCCGTCCCCTCCTCCGTCCCGAGCCCGGACGGACGCCTCCGGCGTCTGCTCCGCTCGCCCGGCATCGTCGCCGGGCTCATCCTCTCCGCTCTCTGGGTCATCTCCGGCGGGGTTGCGCGGATCGCCACAGCGGACATCATCGTGACGCGTCTCGTCAGCTTCCTGGGCGTCGGCTGGGTTCAGACGCAGGAATGGCTGCTCCCGGGGTTGTGGACTCCGCTCTCCCTCCTGGCCGCATCCGCCGTACTCACGACGGTCACCTGGTTCATCGCCGCACGGGGTGCTCGCCGCGGGAACGCTTTCCTCGTGCTGTGGCTGGCCGCGATCCTCGCGGGGACGGTCCTCGGCCTGAGCTTCGACCTGACCCGGGTCCTCACCTTCATCCCCGACTTCGGCATGCGCGGTCTCACCGAGGCCGTCGTCGAGTCCGCGCCCATCACCACATACTGGGGCGCGGTCGTCGGCTGGATCCCGGCCCTCATCGTCTCCCGCCGGATGAAGCGGGATGACTTCGTCACGCCGAGGACGCTGGTCTCGGTGGGCGCAGTGCTCGTGAGCATCGTCGTGCTCGTCGTCGTCAGCTTCTTCGGCTACGAAGCCAGGCAGGCCGACGTCATCCGCCAGAATGCCGAGGAACAGGGCCTGAGCGCGGAGGACGGCGCCTACCCGGACCCGGGTGCGGAAGGAGACCCTGTTCCCGACACCGCACCGGGAGCCGCGGAACCGGACCTCGAACCGGGCTGGTGCACGAGCGACAACGCCATGCTCCTGCTCGGCGGCGCCGACGCGGCGACCGGACACCGCATCCAGGTGATCCATCTGATGAACTTCACCGACGAGCCGTGCATGATCGAGGGCTACCCTGACATCGCGTTCGCGGATCAGAACGGGAACGAACTGAACGTCTCGGTCGCTCGCGGCTCGTCATTCATGTCGGAGGATCCCGGTCCCACCCTCATCACGGTGCCGGCCCAGGGGCAGGCCAAGACCACCATCTCGTGGGACGCGAACTCCACGAACGGGGAACTGGTCGCGCGACAGCTGTACGCCGCCTCGCTCGCCGGTCTCCCCCGCGGTTCCTGGCCCGTGGAGCTGGATGTCGTCGAAGACTCCGAGGTCACGATCAGCGCCTGGCAGGTGGACACGACCGCAGGAAGCACTCCATAGGCTGAGGGGAGTCGCCGCGCCCGATCAGCCGAGCAGATGCTGGACGGTCTCCAAGACCAGTTCGACACTCACGCGCTCCGGAACCTCCGCGTCGCCTGCTTCGAACTCCGCGAGTTCGACGCCGCGCACCGCCCCGGATGGCAGAGCCGCGAAGATGGCGGCGATCTGATGCGGCAGCAAGCCGCCTCCGACCCGGTAGGCGGCGGGGATGTAGCCCGGCTCCAGGACGTCCCAATCGACATGGATCCACACCGGACGTCCGGCCAGGAGTTCGCGGACCCGTTCCGGCGTGCTCTCGGACGGAGCGAGCACGGTCACGCCCGCATCGGCGAGAAGCTCAGCCTCCGCGGGATCGATGTCGCGACCTCCGACCACGACCACCTGCTTCGGATCGATGCCCGAACCGTGCCCACTGTCCCAGAGCCCGCACGCCGCGGCGAGGACCATGCCGCCCAGATAGCCCGAGTCGGTGGTGTCGGGGGTGTTGAAGTCACCGTGGGCGTCGATCCAGAGCAGAACGGCGTCAGGATGGCGCTCGGCGACGGTCGGCAGGGTTCCCAGGCTCGCGGCGCACGTGTTCGTGACCAGCAGCGGTGTCGTCTCCGCCGTGATGGCGTCCTCCACAGCGGTGCGCAGGCCATCCAGGGTGGCGGTCGCCTCAGGGAGCGCGCGGGACCAGTCGTCGACGACGCTCGGTGTCGGTGTGCCGACGATCACGGGATCGAGGTCGAGCAGAGTCGAGAACGCCTCGCCCACAAGTCGGGCCCCGACGAGCGCGCCGTCGGTGCGATCGGCGACGCGACCTTGAGAGACGATGAGCGAGAAAGCGGGGGTCATGCCTCCAGCCTTTCATCCGTTCACCTCCGAACAAAACGCGGAGCGTCAGGGCTGAACCTCGCCCTGAGGGGCCGCGGCGACGTCAACGACGGCGCGGCGTCCATCCCGACGGCAGCGGACCGTCTTGCGCGGCACGCTCCCGATCTTCCCCGGCCGACCATCCCTGGGCCTCGTCCAGAGTGTCGAACGCGCCCCGGGCGAGGCGAAGACCGACATCCTCATGGTGCATGCGGGGCGCTCCCCCGCGGCGGACGGACGCGCGCACGCTCCAGGCATCGTCAGCGAACCCGCCGCCGCGAAACACCCGGTACTCGTCGTACCGGGCGGGGTCGAGCAGATCCCAGCACCACTCCCAGACGTTGCCGAGCGTGTCGAAAAGTCCATTCAGGTTCGGCAGCTTCCCACCGACGTTCTGCGGAGACCGCACGCCGTCGGCACTCGTCCATGCCGCCTCGGCGAGCGGTGCGTAGTGCGGTCCGGTCGAACCTGCGCGACACGCATACTCCCACTCCGATTCCGTCGGGAGCCGGTAGCCGTCCGCGGTCGTGTCCCAGGTCACGTCCTCACCATCGAAGAGGTAGACGCGATCGAGGCCCTCCCACTCGGACGCCGCATTGCAGAAGTGCACCGCTCTGAGCCAGCTGAGGTCCGCCGCGGGGCGATTCGGATGCCGCGCCGGAATACCGAGCACGTCAGCGAACTGCTCCTCGGTCACGGGGTAGACCCCGATCTCGAACGGCGCCAGGACGACCTCCCGCTGCTGTTCCCGGCGCGCATCCCGCAGGGTCAGCACTCCGGCAGGTATCCGTGCCAGCTCGAAGTCGGTCATGGCCCGGTCCGCAACGGCCGGATGCACGTCACGAGGGTACTCTCTCGACCCAGCTGGGGTACTTCGCCGCCCGACCATCGCCGGAAGAGGTCCGTGTCACCCTGCGGCGCACCCAGGGCCCGACGAACTCGCGGTAGTAGGCAAGTCCGGACGGCCCGGCCCCGAGCCGATCATTCGGCGCCCACCACGTCTCCTGCGGCTCGAAACCCAGAGCATGCAGGACGCGTGCGGCCACGCGGTGATGGCCCGATGCGTTCATGTGCAGGCGATCGTCGGCCCAATAGGCACCTCGGGACAACTCACGATCCGGCCAGTTGAGGGCTCGGATCACGTCCGGTCGATCTTCGATCCGCCGAAGCACGGCCTCCGAGAGGAGGTCACCACGACGCTGCACGAGAGAACCCATCGGAAGCTGCCCGCTCGGATTCGCACCAGAGAGCACGATCATCGTCACGCCCTCCTCGTCGCAGCGGCGCAGCACTCGGCTGAAGGCGTCGGCGATGTGCTCCACATCGGTGCGGGGACGCAGCATGTCGTTGCCCCCGCCGTTGAACGAAAGATGCGTGGGCCGCAGCGCGAGCGCCGGCTCGAGCTGCTGCTCGACGATGGGCCAGGCGAGCTTGCCTCGGATCGCGAGATTCGCATACTGGATCGAATGTCCTGCCGCGTCCGCCCATCCCTGGGCGGCGAGATCCGCCCACCCGCGCTCACGCCCGTCGGGAAGGACGTCGCCCACTCCCTCCGTGAACGAGTCGCCGATCGCCACGAAACGCACATCTGCCATCAGGCAAGCCTATTGCGCGCGCAGACAGTGGGTCACCGATCGTCGAGCGCCATGCCGCCCCGATCGACGAGCCCCCACGCCGCCGCGGCCGCCGCGAGGAAACAGAAGCCGAACACGGCGAACAGCAGGGGTGCTCCCCCGGCGACGAGCAGAACGGGAACCGACAGCGGCGCCACGATGGACGCGATCCGCCCCACGCCCGCAGCCCACCCTGCGCCCGTTCCTCGCAGAGACGTCGGGTAGATCTCCGGCGTCACCGCGTACAGGGCGCCCCATGCTCCGAGGTTGAAGAACGACAAGGCCATCCCCGCAGCGATGATCGCCACCTCGGTGGTCGCTGTGCCGAAGACCACGGCCGATACCGCGGATCCGAGCAGGAAGACCGAGAGGGTCACCCGTCGTCCCCAGACCTCGATCAGCCAGGCGGCGACCGCGTATCCCGGCAGCTGTGCGAGAGTGATGATCAAGGTGAAGCCGAAGGACTTCACCAGGTCGAAGCCGGCATCGACGAGGATGCTCGGGATCCAGATGAACGCGCCGTAGTACGCGAAGTTGACTCCCAACCAGACCAACCACAGGCAGAGCGTCCGCAGTCGGAACTCCGGGTTCCACAACGTCGCGAGCCGTGCTCGCGCCGTCACCGCGATCGCGCGGGATGCGGGCTCCTTCCGAATGGCCGGTGCGGTGACGATGCCGGCATCCGCCTCGAAGGCGGACACGATGCGATCGGCTTCGGCGATGCGTCCACGTGACGCGAGCCAACGGGGCGATTCCGGCATGCGCCAGCGCACGAACAGGGCGTAAACGGCGGGAATCGCCCCGAGCGCGAACGCCCAGCGCCAGCCGTCCGCGGAAGCCGGTATCACGAGGAACCCGATCACGGCGGCGGCCGTCCAACCCAGCGCCCAGAACGCCTCGAGCACGACGATCAGGCGTCCACGGATGCGGGCGGGAGCGAACTCGCTCACATACGTCGATGCGACCGGGAGCTCTGCGCCGAGGCCGAGTCCGACGAGGAAGCGCAGCACCAAGAGCGCGGCGATGCCGCCCACCAGCGCGCTGGCTCCCGTGGCGACGCCGTACACGAGCAAGGTGAGCGCGAACACCTGCCGTCGTCCGAAACGGTCTGCGAGGAGTCCGCCGAGCGTGGCGCCGATGGCCATGCCGATGAAGCCGACGGAGGCGATCCAACCGGCCTCACCCTTGCTCAGCCCCCACTGCTGCGTGAGCGCGGCGAGGATGAACGAGATCAGGCCGACGTCCATCGCATCCAACGCCCAACCGAGACCGGAGCCGGACAGCAGACGGAGGTGACGGCGCGTGAACGGCAGGACATCCAGGCGCTCGGCCAGCGATTCGCGGCTCGGCAGGGCGGTGTTGGCCATGCTTCACATCGTAGGGCCGCGCGGCGGACGGATCGTGCTCGATGTCGTCAGTCGCGGGCGGCGAGGATCTTCCGCACCCGCGGGATCACCTCGGTGCCGTAGAGCTCGATGCTGCGCAACATCGACTCGTGAGAGAGAGTCCCGGTGGCGTACTTGAGATCGAAACGTCCGAGCCCCAGCGTCGTGATGGTGTCGGCGATCTTCGCTGCGACCCGCTCGGGCGAACCAGCGTAGATCGCACCCTCCGGGCCCACATCGTTCTGGAACCGGGCACGGCTGTACGCAGGCCAGCCGCGTTCGCGGCCGATCGTGTTGTTCATCGCCTCGAAACCCGAGTAGGCGGCGTCCCAAGCCTCGGCATCCGTCTCGGCGATGTGCCCGGGCGAATGCACCGAGACCGGGTGGGAAGCCGTACCGAACGATGCCACGGATCGGTGGTAGAGGTCGACGAAGGGCTTGAACCGATGGGCCGGTCCGCCGATGATCGCGAGCATGAGTCCCAGGCCGTGCCGGGCGACTCGGACCACGGACTCGGGGCTGCCTCCGACCCCGACCCAGGTGCGCAGGCCCTTCTCGGTCTTGGGGAAGACGTTCGCATCCTCCAGCGAAGCCCTCATCGTTCCCGACCAGGTGACCGGCTCCTCCTTCAAGAGCTCGACGAAGAGCTCGAGCTTCTGCTCGAAGAGCGCGTCGTAGTCACGGAGGTCGTAGCCGAACAGCGGGAAGGACTCGATGAAGGACCCGCGTCCGAGCACGACCTCGGCGCGGCCGTTCGACAGCGCATCGAGGGTCGAGAACCGCTCGAAGACACGCACAGGATCGTCGGACGACAACACGGTCACCGCCGTGCCGAGTCGGATGTGCTGGGTGCGGGCTGCGATGGCAGCCAGCACCATCTCGGGCGCGGACACCGCGAACTCCTTGCGGTGGTGCTCCCCCACGCCGAAAAAGTCCACGCCGACGGTGTCGGCGAGTTCTGCCTGGGCCACGACGTTGCGGATCGTCTGGGCGCCAGTGAGGAGCTCTCCGTCCGCGTCCCTGGTGATGTCCCCGAACGTGTCCAACCCGAATTCGATGCCCATGTCATCCCTTCCTATTCAGATGCATGAACACGCGGTGGTCGGACCGCATTCCCGTCAGCGCGGAAGGAGCGCGGAGCGCAACGTGTCGAGGCCGACGCCACCGAGGTCCAGGGCCCGCTTGTGGAAGTCCTTGAAGGAGAAGTCGTCTCCCTGCGCGGCTCTGACACCGTCACGTACCTGCTCCCAGATGCGCTGCCCGACCTTGTAGGAAGGCGCCTGACCCGGCCAGCCGAGGTAGCGGTTGACCTCGAACTGCACGAACTGGTCCGACATGTTCACGTTCTTCCGGAGGAAGTCGAGCGCATAGTCGGCATCCCACATCCCGGTGCCGTCGAGGCGCGGCTTGCCGAGATGCACGCCGATGTCGAGGACGACACGGGCCGCGCGCAGCCGCTGCCCGTCGAGCATGCCGAGACGGTCGGCAGGATCGTCGAGGTAGCCGAGCTGCTCCATGAGTCGCTCGGCGTAGAGAGCCCAGCCTTCGGCGTGACCCGAGGTCCCGGCCAGCAGGCGACGCCAGGTGTTCAATTCGGCCCGGTTGTACACTGCCTGCGCGATCTGGAGGTGGTGGCCGGGAACACCCTCGTGGAAGACCGTCGTGAGCTCACGCCACGTGTCGAACTCCGTCACACCCTCCGGAACCGACCACCACATGCGTCCGGGACGGGAGAAGTCGTCCGTCGGGCCGGTGTAGTAGATGCCGCCCTCCTGTGTGGGGGCGATCATGCACTCGAGAGTGCGAATGGCATCCGGGATGTCGAAGTGCGAGGCGCCCAACTCGGCGACGGCGCGGTCGCTCGTCTCCTGCATCCACTTCTGGAGGGCCTCCGTGCCGACGAGCTTGCGAGCGGGATCCGCCTCCAAGTGGGCGACGGCCTCTTCGACGGACGCGCCGGGCAGGATCTCGTTCGCGATGGCGGTCTGTTCCGCGACCATGCGTGCGAGCTCCTCGCGACCCCACTCGTATGTCTCGTCGAGGTCGATCGTCGCGCCGAGGAAGCGCCGCGAGTTGAGCGCGTACAGGTCGCGGCCGACGGCGTCGACATCTCCCGCGGCCGGCGCGAGTTCCTCGGCGAGGAACCGACGCAGTTCGTCGTAGGCAACGCGCGCAGCCGCCGAATTGTCCGCGAGGGTTCGGGCGAGAGAAGCGGGCAACTGGCCCTCATCGGGATCGGCGTTCGCCACGAAGGCGGCGAAGAAGCCGTCGTCCGCGGTGTACCGATCGATCTGGGTCGCCACCTCGGTCACCTGGCGACGCGCCGGAGTGACGCCCTCGGCGATGCCTGTGCGGAGCGTCTCGACGTAGCCGCGGAGGGCTCCGGGAACAGCAGCGAGACGCGTGGCGATGACGTCCCAGTCGTCCACCGTCGCGGTGGGCATCAGGTCGAACGCCGACCGCACGTCCTGTGCGGCGGAGGCGATGACGTTGAGGTCACGCAGATGCCATTTCGCGTCGTGGAGCTCGAGATCCAGTCGAAGCTCGGCGCTGAGGTCGGTCTTGGTCACCTCGTCGATGCCATCGACAGGCTCGAGCGCCGACAACTTGTCCAGAGTCGTCCTGGTCGCGGCGGCGATCTCCTCGTGTCCGGCGGGGCTGAGGTCCCCGAACCGGTCGTTCACCTCGTCACGACCGATGTAGGTGCCGAGAGTCGGCGCCAGAACAGCGATCGTGTCGACCCATTCATCGGCGACGGCGTCGATGGCAGAGGGAGTGCGGGGTGCTGAAGTCATAGCTGCCAGCCTAATCCCCGACTCCCTCCCGCACCGGGACCTCAGTGCGCGGCTTCGTTCCAATCCTTGCCGCGCCCGACCTGGACGTCGAGGGGCACGGACAGGGCGGCGGCGTCTCCCATGCGTGCGCGCACGATGCGCTCTGCGGCGTCCCACTCCCCCGGCGCGACCTCGACGACGAGTTCGTCGTGGATCTGCAGGAGCACCCGCGAGGCGAGCTGCTCAGAGCGGAGATCGTCATGGATGTGCAGCAGCGCGATCTTCATGATGTCGGCTGCGCTGCCCTGGATGGGAGCGTTGAGTGCCGCACGTTCGGCATTCTCGCGCAGCACACGGTTGGGGCTCGCGAGGTCGGGGAACGGTCGGCGGCGCCCGAAGATGGTCTCGGTGTAGCCGACCTCTTTCGCCTTCATCACGGAAGCGCGGAGGTAGTCCCGGACCGCGCCGAAGCGCGCGAAGTACTCGACCATCAGCTGCTTGGCCTCGGACTGCTCGATCCGCAGCTGCTTGGAGAGGCCAAAGGCCGAGAGCCCGTAGACCAGGCCGTACGACATCGCCTTCACCTTCGTGCGCATCGCGGCGGTCACCTCGCTCGGCTCGACTCCGAACACCCGGGCGCCCACGAAACGGTGCAGGTCTTCGCCGCTGTTGAAAGCCTCGATGAGACCTTCGTCGCCGGAGAGGTGCGCCATGATGCGCATCTCGATCTGCGAGTAGTCCGCGGTGAGGAGAGCCTCGTAGCCCTCGCCGACCTCGAATGCGCTGCGGATGCGGCGGGACTCCTCGGTGCGCACCGGGATGTTCTGCAGGTTGGGGTCGGTGCTGGAGAGACGGCCGGTCTGGCTTCCGGTCTGCACGTAGGTCGTGTGCACGCGGTGGTCGTCTCCGATCGCCGTGTCGAGCGACTCGATGATCTGTCGGAGCTTCGTCGCCTCGCGATGCTGCAGCAGCAGGCTGAGGAACGGGTGCGGGTTGGACTCCTGCAGATCTGCCAGCACCGCGGCATCGGTCGAATACCCCGTCTTGGTCTTGCGTGTCTTCGGCAGCTGCAGGTCTTCGAACAGGACTTCCTGCAGCTGCTTCGGCGAGCCGAGGTTGAACTCGCGCCCGACGACGGAGAACGCCTCCTGCGCGAGGCCCTCCGCGCGGGTCGCGAGCTCACCGGAGAACGTCGACAGCACCTCGTGCGAGACCGCGACACCCGCGACCTCCATGTCGGCGAGGGTGAGCAGCGTCGGCAGCTCGATGTCGACCAGGACCGTGGCGACGGACTCGGGGATGTCTTCGCGGAGAGCGTCGGCGACCCGCAGAGCGAACCACGCCTCCTGTGACGGCGTCGCGCCCTCGGTCTCGGGCACGAGCTGTGACGGGTCGGCTTCGGGCAGCTTCTCGCCGAGGTAGCGTTCGACCAGATCGGCGAGCGTCTTGTCGGGGAAGCTCGGACGGAGCAGCCAGCCGGCGAGACTCGTGTCGTAGGCGAGGCCTCCGAGGCGGATACCCTGGCGGATCAGCGCCTTCACCTGCGGCTTCGCATCGTGGAGCACCTTCGGCTCATCGGACTCGATCCATCCGCGCAGCGCGTCGGCGGCGGCATCCGTCCAGTCGGTCTCACGGACCTCGGTGAGGGTGGCGGCACCGATGCGCACCGGCACACCGCCCTGGGTCGTGACGCGGAGCGCGACGTCGCCCTCTTGCGCCGTCGCCCACGTTGCGAGCTCGACGGGCGTCACCTCTTCCGGGACGGGAAGGACCACGACCGATGCGGGGTCGTCGGCGACCTCTCCCGCTCCGACGGCCTCGAACACCCGCGGCAGCAGGGTGCGGAACTCCAGGCGCGCGAAGATGTCGCGCACGGCCTGGGCGTCGATCGGCGCGACCGCCAGGTCTGCAGGCCCGACCGGAAGCTCGACGTCGGTGAGCAGGCGGTTCAGCTTGCGGTTACGGCGGACATCGTCGATGTGGTCGCGGAGGTTGCCGCCGACCACGCCCTTGATCTCGTCGGCGCGAGCGATCAGATCGTCGAGGGAGCCGAACTGCGTGAGCCACTTGACCGCGGTCTTCTCCCCCACCTTCGGCACACCGGGGAGGTTGTCGCTGGTCTCGCCCACGAGAGCGGCGATGTCGGGGTACTGCTCCGGCCTCACACCATAGCGTTCCTGCACAGTCGCCGGATCGTAGCGCTTGAGCTGCGAGACACCCTGCACCGACGGGTACAGCAGCGTGACATCGTCATTGACGAGCTGGATGGTGTCGCGGTCACCCGAGACCACGAGCACGTCGAAGCCCTGTTCGGCGCCCTGCGAGGCGAGCGTCGCGAGGATGTCGTCGGCTTCGATCCCCTCTTTCGTCAGGACCGGGATCGACATCGCGGCGAGGCAGTCCTGCAGGAGGGGGATCTGGCCTTTGAACTCCTGCGGCGACTCCGATCTCGTGGCCTTGTACTCGGGGTACTCGTCGGTGCGGAACGAGTGACGCGAAGTGTCGAAGGCGATCGCGAGATGCGTCGGCTGCTCGGCCTTGATGAGGTTGACCAGCATCGACAGGAAGCCGTAGATGCCGTTGGTGTGCTGGTTGTCCTTGGTCGTGAAGTTCTCCACCGGGAGGGCGAAGAAAGCACGGTAGGCGAGCGAGTGGCCGTCGACGACCATGAGGGTAGGCTTTGCGGAGTCCGTCACCCTGTCAGCCTAACGAGGACGACAGACACCCGCTGAGGAGGATGCATGAGCGACGTCGCGACGAGCGAGGGACTCGACTGGGCCACGGCCCGCGGAATGGGCGCTCTGGCCGAGAAGATGGGCATGGAGTTCGTCGAGTTCAGCGTCGAACGCTGCGTCGCGACCATGCCGGTCGAGGGGAACACGCAGCCCGTCGGACTCATGCACGGCGGCGCCTACGTGGTGCTCGGCGAGTCCCTCGGCTCCATGGCGGCGAATCTGCACGCCGGTGCCGGACGACTCGCGGTCGGCGTCGACATCAACGCGACCCACACGCGTTCGGCGACCTCGGGCGTCGTCACCGGCGTCTGCACGCCCGTGCACCTGGGGCGCAGCATCACCGTGCACGAGATCGTGGTCACCGACGATCAGGGCCGCCGATGCTCGAGCATCCGGATCACCAACATGATCAAGGATGCTCCCGCCGCGCGCTGAGCGGTTCCTCCAGCAGCAGCTGGAACAGCAGGTGGTCCTGCCACTCCCCCGCGATGCGGAGATACTTCGGTGCGAGGCCGATCTTCTCGAAGCCGTTTCCGAGCAGCACGCGTTGAGAGCCGAGATTGTGCAGGAGCGTCGCGGCCTGGAGTCGATGGAGTCGGAGCTCGGCCCGCGCGTAGTCCGCCACCTGCGCGACCGCGCGGCCGGCGAGTCCCCGTCGGAGGCGGTTCACGTCGATCCAGTATCCGAGATCAGCGCTCCAGAACGCCCCACGGACGACGTTGTTGATGTTCATCCGTCCGCGGATCTCGCCATCATCGGACTCGATCACGAAGCGGATGCTGCGGCCCGCCGCAGCATCCTCGACGCACTGCTGGACGTGCTGCTCCTGCGATGCGACGGTGAAGAACGCATCCGTCCGCGTGGGTTCCCACGGCGCGAGATGCTCGCGATTGGAGAGGTACGCTCTCGAGAGCGCCGCCCCGTCGCCGAGACGGACCGGGCGCAGGATGTGCTCGGCGTCGAGCCGGAACACCGCTCTACTTCTTGGGAGCGAGCTGCTCGATGATCGCCTTCGCGACGTCCTGCATCGTCAGACGGCGGTCCATGGACGCCTTCTGGATCCAGCGGAACGCTTCCGGCTCGCTCAGGCCCATCTTCTCGTTGAGGAGGCCCTTGGCACGATCGACGAGCTTGCGGGTCTCGAAGCGCTCGACCATGTCGGCGACCTCGGCCTCGAGCGTGATGATCTGCTCGTGACGCGCCAGCGCGATCTCGATCGCAGGGAGAAGGTCGTTCGGGGTGAAGGGCTTCACGACGTAGGCGAGTGCACCGGCCTCGCTCGCACGCTCGACGAGCTCCTTCTGGCTGAACGCCGTGAGGAGGACGACGGGTGCGATGTTGCCCTTGTGCAGCTTCTCGGCTGCGCTGATGCCGTCGAGCTGAGGCATCTTGACGTCCATGATGACCAGGTCGGGGCGCAGCTCGGTCGCGAGCGCGACCGCAGTCTCGCCGTCACCGGCCTCACCGACGACATCGAAGCCGTTGTCGCGGAGGATCTCGACGATGTCGAGGCGGATCAGCGACTCATCCTCGGCGACGACGACGCGTCGGGGGGCGGATGACGTGGGCTGTTCGGCCTGCTCTTCTTGCTCTGTCACAGAACCATCCTAGTGGAGTGCTCCGTGAGCAGGCTGTAGGTGCTCGGCGCGGAGGACCGTGCCCCTCCCCTGCGCTAAAGTCGTAGACGCGACACACGAGCCGGCGTGGCGGAATGGCAGACGCGGAGCACTCAAAATGCTTTGTCCGAAAGGGCGTGTGGGTTCGAGTCCCACCGCCGGCACTGTGAGAGACGGATTGCCCTCCCTCGACCCCCGCTGACTTCCCCTGCTGCTCGACCGCGCGGTGCTGATCGGATCCTGATGCCCACCCGCAACCGGCGGGCCGCGATCATCGTCGCGGCAGCCTCGGCCCTCGTCATCGCGACCGGCACCACCGTCGCCGCGACTGTCGCCGCCGCCGAGGCCGCGGAGACGGAGCGCCTGTGCGCGGTCTCGACCGAGGGCGCTGCGCGGGCCGCCGACACGGCGGCGCGCTCCCTGACCGCCGCCGCCGATGCACTCGCGGCCGTTGAGGTGATCGATCTGCCGGAGAGCGATGGGTGGTCGAGCACCGAGTACGCCGACCGCCCCGGCCGCGATGCCGTCGAGGCCACCGAAACGACCGCGGCGCTCCCCGGTCGCCCGAGCGGCGCCCGGCTCACCGCGGCGGTGGCCGATGCGCGCACGTCACTCGAGGGCATCGACACCCCGGCGACATGCGGCACGCGTGAGGACGCCTCCGCCATCAGCGCGGCGGCGAAGGAGACGGACGCGGCCGTCGTGGAGCTGGATACTCGCGTCCGTACTCTGACTGCCGATTTCGCGGTCTTCCAGGACGAGGAGAGGGCCCGTATCGCGGCCGAGATCGAGGCCGCCCGCATCGCTGCGGAGCAGGAGGCCGCACGTCTCGCGGCTGAGGAGGCCGAACGCCAGCGGCTGGCGGAGGAGGCCGCACGCCGATCGACCCAGAACGGCGGCGGCAACGGCAACCGGGGCGGCTCGGCCCCGTCCTCACCCGGCGGATCCAAGCCCTCGGGACCTCCCGGAGGCGGCCAGGTGGGCGACGGCAACAGCAACGGAGTGTCGGTATGCGACAACGGCATGGGCGGCACCAGGCCCTGCTGACTCCTCCCGAACGATGACCCCGCCTCTCCGACCGGGACTGCCGTTCGCCGGCGGGCTCGCTCGACGGAAGCAGTCGCCTCCACCACCATCCGCGCGAGGAACCCTCCCGCGGGTGCCCATCCATGCGCTAGACATTCCTCATGCACAACGATGACGCCGTACCGGCTGCCCACGCCCGGCGCCCGCGACGTGGACGACGCGCGTTCGTCATCATCGGCGCTGTCCTCGTCGTCGCCCTCGTGCTCATCGCGGCCGAGGTCACGCGCAGGACGCTCGCCGAGCAGGACGACCTCCGAACGGATCCCGCCTTCTACGCCGTTCCCACTCCCCTACCGGAGGGCGAGCCGGGCGAGATCATCCGCATCGAGGCGATCGCCAGCGCACCGGTCGGCACGAACGCCTGGCGCGTCGTGTACCACTCGCGGGACATCGCCGGAGAGGACATCCCGGTCTCCGGTATCGTGATCGTTCCGGACGGACCCGCTCCTGAGGGCGGGCGCACCGTGATCGCCTGGGCGCACCCGACGACGGGCGCCGCGACGAGATGCGCGCCGTCGCTCGGCCTCGATCCCTTCCAGGACATCGAGGGGATGCACGAACTCCTCGCCGAGGGCTATGCCATCGCCGCCACCGACTATCCCGGACTGGGCGTCGAAGGAGACTCGTCCTATCTGCTCGGCGTCCCCGAATCCAACAGCGTGCTCGACATGGTCAGAGCGGCCCGCGAGATCGACGACGCCCGCGTGAGCGAGCATCTCGTACTGTGGGGACACTCGCAGGGCGGCCAGGCCGTGCTCTTCGCCGCCGAGCGGGCTGCGGAGTACGCACCGGAGCTGAAGCTCGAGGGGGTCGCGGTGGCGGCGCCGGCGGCGAACCTGAACGCCCTGATGACGGACGACATCGTGAACCTCTCCGGCGTCACGATCGCTTCCTTCGCGATCCCGGCGTACGAGGTCGCCTACGCGGATACCTACTCGTCGAGCGCGATCACGGCGATCCTGACCCCCGCAGGTCTCGAGGCGACGCCGGATATGGCCGCGCTTTGCCTGCTCACCCAGAACGAGGAGATCCACGAGATCGCGGATCCTCTCGTCGGCGCATACGTCACCAGCGACCCCGCCAGCACTGAACCCTGGCAGACGATGCTTGAGGAGAACAGCGCGGGGAACAGCCCCATCAGCGTGCCGGTCTTCGTCGGACAGGGAGAAGCCGACGAGCTCGTGCTCCCGAGCGCCACCGAAGGCTACGTGAAGCTGCTGTGCTCGCAGAACGCGGATGTCACCTTCCACCGCTATCCGGATGTCACACACGGTCTCGCCGCCTACGCCTCGCTTCCTGATCTGCTCCTCTGGCTGCCGACGCTGGGGTCCCAGCGTTCTCCCGGCGACGGCTGTCGCTGAGCGACCTACTCCGCGAGAACCGCCAGCTCCGCCAGGACGCGAGGATGAGCGAGGATCCGGAAGTGTCCGCCGGTGTCGAGCCGCACGTTCCTCGCGCCGGCGAGCTCACTCCCCTCCGGGATGTGCGGGTCGAATCCGGCGTAGATCGACACGATCCTCTCGTTGACCGTGAGCTGCTGGGCGAGGCTCACGATCGAGGGGTCGTCCGGCGAGAACTCCCGAAGCGTCCGCGACAGCATCAGCCGGGCGTAGCGCGAGCCGCCGAAAGGCGTCGCGATCGCCAGCATCGACCGTACGCGCGTCTGCGCGCCCCCCGTCATGACGACCTTGCCCGCGAGGCCGCCCTTGCTGTGCGCGACGAGGATCACATCGGTCAGGTCGCGATGATCCAGGTACTCCTCGACGCGGCGGGCCATGTCGACCACCGGACGCTGATTCCGATGGAGCGTGTCGACGATGTGGACCGGGTGTCCGCGTTCGTGTAGCGCGGTGACGAGCGGCTGCATGAACTTCCAGGTCTCGTAGACCCCGGGAAGGACCACGATGTGCGCCCCAGTCCCCGAGGAGAAGGACGCGGGGTCGGTGCGATCGAACATCGCCCGCACCTGCCAGTAGCCGGCGTACAGGTAGTCGGCGGCCCACCAGCCGGCTTTTCTCAGCACGCCGATGACGTGCTCCTCGGACGGTGGTGCGGACCCATGAGTGCAAACTACCCGACATGCACGACAGAGGGGGCGAGACCGAAGTCCCGCCCCCTCTGGATGCTGTTCGTCAGACGCCGGCCTTGTAGATCGGCGCGGCACCGCGGATCGCGTCGCCGACCTTGTGCACGCGAAGGTCGTTCGTCGATCCGATGATTCCGGGAGGGGAACCGGAGATCACGACGACCTTGTCCCCTTCTTCGGCGAGGCCGTTGCCGAGCAGGTACTCGTCGACCTGGTGGTACATCAGGTCGGTGTGCTGCACCATGTCGACCAGGGTCGAGCGGATGCCCCACGTGAGCGCCATCCGACGACGGATTCCGGGCTCCGGCGTGAACGCGATCATCGGGATGCGCGAGCGCAGACGCGACAGGCGGCGAGCGGAGTCGCCCGACTGCGTGAACACGCAGAGGAACTTCGCGTCGACGAACTCGGCGACCTCGAGGGCGGCCAGGGTGATCGCACCGCCCTGCGTGCGAGGCTTCGTCGTGAGGGGCGCGATGCGCTCCAGACCGTGCTCCTCGGTCGATTCGATGATGCGGGCCATGGTCTCGACGACCACGACCGGGTAGTCGCCGACGCTGGTCTCGCCGGACAGCATGACCGCGTCCGCACCGTCGAGCACCGCGTTCGCGACGTCCGAGGTCTCGGCACGCGTCGGAACCGGGCTGTTGATCATCGATTCGAGCATCTGCGTCGCGACGATGACCGGCTTCGCCATGCGGCGCGCGATCTCGACCGCGCGCTTCTGCACGATCGGCACGGCCTCGAGCGGGAGCTCGACGCCGAGATCGCCACGGGCGACCATGATGGAGTCGAACGCGTCGACGATCTCCTCGAGCGCGTCGACGGCCTGCGGCTTCTCCACCTTGGCGATGACGGGAACGCGCACGCCCTCTTCCGCCATGATCTCGTGGACGCGGGTGACGTCGGCGGCGTTGCGCACGAACGAAAGCGCGATCAGGTCGGCGCCGATGCGCAGACCCCAGCGCAGGTCGTCCTCGTCCTTCTCGCTCAGCGCGGGGACGTTGACGGCGACGCCGGGCAGGTTGATGCCCTTGTTGTTCGACACGGCACCGGCGACGATCACCTTCGTGGTGACGGTCACGCCGTCGGTCTCGACGACCTCGACGCGGACCTTGCCGTCGTCGATGAGGAGGAAGTCACCGGGCTTCACATCCTGCGGGAGCCCCTTGAAGGTCGTTCCGCAGATTTCCTTGTTGCCGATGATGTCTTCGGTGGTGATCTTGAAGATATCGCCCTTGGCGAGCTCGTACGGGCCGTTCTCGAACTTGCCCAGACGGATCTTCGGTCCCTGCAGATCGACGAGGATGGCGACCGGACGACCGGCATCCTCGGCGGCACGACGCACGTTGGCGTAGTTGTTCTCGTGCACGGAGTAGTCACCGTGGCTGAGGTTCAGTCGAGCGACGTCCACCCCCGCATCGATCAGTGCGCGCACCGTCTCATAGGTGGAGGTGGCGGGGCCCAGGGTGGCGACGATTTTCGCGCGTCTCAAAGATTTCTCCAGGGTAGAAGTGGGGGAAGGTGAATCAGGCGACGGTGCCGGCCTCAGCCTACGCGGGCTGGAGACCGATCGCGACATCACTCGGACGCACCGGCTCGGGAAGCACGGTGGTGCCCATCAGGAACCGGTCGACGTTCGCAGCGGCCGCACGTCCTTCGGCGATGGCCCACACGATGAGCGACTGTCCGCGGCCGGCGTCGCCGGCGACGAACACGCCCGGAACCGTCGACTCATAGGAGGAGTCGCGGCGGAAAGCACCGCGGTCGGTCACCTGCGGAAGAGTGTCCTCGGTGTACCCGCCCTGCTCGGGGCCGGTGAAGCCCATGGCGATCAGGATCAGGTCGGCCGGGATCTCGCGCTCGGTGCCGCTCTTCGGCACGCGGCGTCCGTCGACGTACTCGGTCTCGGCAACGCGCAGCGCGCGGACCTCGCCGACCTCGTTGCCGAGGAACTCGACGGTCGATGCGAGGAAGACCCGCTCGCCACCCTCCTCGTGCGCAGAGGACACCTCGAACAGGGTCGGCATCATCGGCCACGGCTGGTGGTCCGGGCGTGCATCGCCCGGCTGCTTGCCGATCGCGAGGTTGGTGACGCTGAGCGCTCCCTGACGATGTGCCGTCCCGATGCAGTCCGCACCGGTGTCGCCGCCGCCGATCACGATCACGTGCTTGCCCTCTGCACTGATCTGGTCGGCGACCTTGTCACCGGCGACCGCGTGGTTGGACTCGACCAGGTACTCCATGGCGAAGTGGACGCCGTCGAGATCGCGGCCGGGGATCGCGAGGTCGCGCGGGACCGTGGAGCCCGTCGCGATGACGACCGCGTCGTAGCGAGCGCGCAGGTCTGGCCAGGAGATGTCCTTGCCGATCTCGACGCCCGCGCGGAAGCGGGTCCCCTCCTCCTGCATCTGGCGAAGACGCGACTCGAGCTGCGTCTTCTCCATCTTGAAGTCGGGGATGCCGTAGCGGAGCAGACCGCCGATCCTGTCGTCGCGCTCGAAGACCGCGACGGTGTGCCCGGCGCGGGTGAGCTGCTGGGCGGCGGCGAGACCCGCGGGCCCCGAACCGACGACTGCGACCGTCTTGCCGGTCAGACGCTCCGGCGGCTCCGGCTCGACCCAGCCCTTGGCGAAGGCCTCGTCGATGATCGACACCTCGATCTGCTTGATCGTGACCGCCGGCTGGTTGATGCCGAGCACGCACGAGCTCTCGCAGGGCGCGGGGCACAGACGACCGGTGAACTCCGGGAAGTTGTTCGTCGCATGCAGGCGCTCGATCGCGGCGCGACCCTCACCCCGCCACGTCAGATCGTTCCACTCGGGGATCAGGTTGCCGAGGGGGCAGCCCTGATGACAGAACGGCACGCCGCAGTCCATGCAGCGTCCGGCCTGACGGCGCAGGACCTGCTTGTCGCCGGGCTCGTAGACCTCTTTCCAGTCCATGATGCGCACCGGCACCGGACGTCGTGCGGGAAGCTCCCGCTCGGTCACCTTCAGAAAGCCTTTGGGGTCAGCCACCGGTCACCTCCAGGATGCGGTTCCACACGATGTCGCCGTCGGGGTCGATCCCCTCGGCCAGCGCCTCCTCGCGCATGCTCCGCACGGCGGCGAAGTCACGAGGCAGCACCTTCACGAACTCTGCGGCCGTCTCCTCGAAGCTCTCGAGCAGCGCGGATGCTCGCGGAGACGCGGTCCGCTCGACATGAGCGACGAGCAGACTCCGCAGCACCTCGAGATCCGCACGATCGAGCGGCTCGAGCAGCAGCTCACCACTACCCAGGGACTGCGCGTTCACCTTGCCGGTGTCGAGGGCGTGCACGTACGCCACGCCGCCGGACATCCCGGCGCCGAAGTTGCGTCCGGTCGGGCCGAGGATCACGGCGAGGCCGCCGGTCATGTACTCGAGCGCGTGGTCGCCCACGCCTTCGACGACCGCCGTCGCGCCCGAGTTGCGGACGAGGAAGCGCTCGCCCACGACGCCGGAGATGAACATCGTCCCGGACGTCGCGCCATAGCCGATCACGTTGCCGGCGATCACGTTCTCGTGCGGTGCGATCGAGGAACCGCGCGGCGGACGGATGGTGATGTCACCGCCGGAGAGCCCCTTGCCGACATAGTCGTTGGCGTCACCCTCCAGACGGAGCACGATCCCGGGCGGCAGGAAGGCGCCGAGCGACTGCCCTGCCGTTCCGTGCAGCGTCACGTCGATGGTTCCCTGCGGCAGCCCGGCCGCACCGTGCCGCGAAGTCACCTGGTGGCCCAGCATCGTGCCGACCGCACGCTCGGTGTTGGCGATGGGGAGCTCCACGACGACGGGTTCGCCGTTGAGCAGCGCACCCTTCGCGATGTCGATGAGCTGCACGTCGAAGTGCTTGTCGAGCTCGTGATCCTGGGAGCGACCGCTGCGACGCGGCTCGCCGGCCGGGAACACCGGGCCTTCGAGCACGGGCGTGAGGTCGAGACCCTCCGCCTTCCAATGCTCCACCGCGGCGTTCGCCTCGATGAGGTCGGCCCGGCCGACGATCTCGTCGAGGGAGCGGAACCCGAGTTCCGAGAGCAGCTCGCGCACCTCTTCCGCGATGAACTCCATGAAGTTCACGACGAACTCCGGCTTGCCGGTGAAGCGCTCCCGCAGCACCGGGTTCTGGGTCGCGACGCCGACCGGGCATGTGTCGAGGTGACATACGCGCATCATGATGCAGCCGCTCACCACGAGCGGAGCGGTCGCGAAGCCGAACTCCTCCGCACCGAGCAGCGCCCCGATGATGACATCGCGGCCGGTCTTGAGCTGACCGTCGACCTGCACCACGACGCGGTCGCGCATGCCGTTGAGCATGAGCGTCTGCTGCGTCTCCGCGAGACCGAGCTCCCACGGCGTGCCCGCATGCTTGAGCGAGTTCAGCGGGCTCGCGCCCGTGCCGCCATCATGCCCGGAGACGAGGATGACGTCGCTGAGCGCCTTGGCGACACCGGCGGACACCGCGCCGATGCCGGACTGGCTCACGAGCTTGGTGTGGATGCGCGCCTCGGGGTTCGCCCGCTTCAGGTCGAAGATGAGCTGCTTGAGGTCTTCGATCGAGTAGATGTCGTGGTGCGGCGGCGGGGAGATGAGTCCGACGCCGGCGGTCGCATGGCGAGTGCGCGCGACCCACGGGTACACCTTCGTCGGCGGAAGCTGCCCGCCCTCGCCCGGCTTCGCACCCTGGGCGAGCTTGATCTGGATGTCCTCCGCCTCGGTGAGGTAGAGACTCGTCACGCCGAAGCGACCGGATGCGACCTGCTTGATCGCACTGCGCCGCTCGGGGTCGACGAGACGATCCGGGTCTTCGCCGCCCTCTCCCGTGTTCGACTTGCCGCCGATGCGGTTCATGGCGATCGCGAGCGTCTCATGGGCCTCACGGGAGATCGAGCCGTAGCTCATCGCCCCCGTCGAGAACCGCTTGACGATCGCGGAGACCGGCTCGACCTCGTCCAGCGGGACGGGCTTGCGGGTGCCGGTACGCAGCGTGAAGAGCCCACGCAGGGTCTTCAGCTCCGCCGCCTGGTCGTCGACGAGCTTCGTGTACTCGCGGAAGATGTCGTAACGCCGCGTACGGGTGGAGTGCTGCAGCTTGAAGACGGTCTCCGGGTTGAACAGGTGCGGAGAACCGTCTCGTCGCCACTGGTACTCGCCGCCGGTCCAGAGACGCTCGTGCGCACGCGCAGCGGCGTCCTCGGGGTAGGCGTAGTCGTGACGCGCCTGGTTCTCGGCGAAGATCTCTTCGATGCCGATGCCGCCGAGCTTCGACTCGGTGCGCGTGAAGTAGGCGTCGATGAACTCCTGGCTGAGGCCGATCGCCTCGAAAACCTGAGCGCCCGCGTACGACGAGACCGTGGAGATTCCCATCTTCGACATGATCTTGAGCACGCCCTTGCCGAGCGCGTAGATCAGGTTCTTGACCGCCTTCTCCGGCGTGATGCCGTTGATGTAGCCGGTGCGCACCAGATGCTCGACGGTCTCCATGGCGAGGTACGGGTTGACGGCGGAGGCGCCGTAGCCGATCAGAGTCGCGACATGGTGGACCTCGCGCACATCGCCGGCTTCGACGATGAGACCCACCTTCATGCGGTTCTCGCGGCGGATCAGGTGGTGGTGGATCGCCGAGACCATGAGCAGGGAAGGGATCGGCGTCAGATCTTTGTTGGAGTCGCGGTCCGACAGGATGATGAACTCGGCGCCGTCCTCGATCGCCTCGTCGACCTCGGCGCACATCTCGGCGAGGCGCTCCTGCAGCGTCTGGGGCCCCGCATCGAAATGGTAGAGACCGCGGATGGTCGCGCTCGACCGACCCGGCATGGCCTTGTCGATGTGGCGGATCTTCGCGAGCTCGTCATTGTCGATCACCGGGAAGTCGAGCGACACGGTGCGCGTGTGCTCCGGCCCCCATGAGAGCAGGTTGCTCTCCGGTCCGAGGCCGAGCTTCAGGCTCGTGACGACCTCTTCGCGGATGGAGTCGAGCGGCGGGTTCGTGACCTGTGCGAACTGCTGGGTGAAGTAGTCGAACAGCAGACGCGGGCGCTTGCTGAGGACCGCGATCGGGGTGTCGGAGCCCATCGCGCCGAGAGGCTCGACGCCCGTCTGCCCCATCGGGGTGAGCAGGATGCGCACCTCCTCCTCGGTGTAGCCGAAGGTGCGCTGACGGCGGGTGATCGACGCCGGCGGGTGCACGATGTGCTCGCGCTCCGGGAGCTCAGCGAGTCGCACGGCTCCGGCATCCAGCCATTCCTGCCAGGGATGCATCGTGGCCAGGTCGTGCTTGATCTCACTGTCCTCGACGATGCGGCGCTGCGAGGTGTCGACCAGGAACATCTTGCCCGGCTGCAGACGACCGCGGCGCTTGATGCGCTCGGGCTCGAACTGCAGCACGCCGGTCTCGGACCCGATCACGACGAGGCCGTCGGTCGTCTCGGTCCAGCGCCCGGGGCGCAGGCCGTTGCGGTCCAGGGTCGCGCCCACGAGCGTGCCATCGGTGAAGATGAGGGCTGCAGGGCCGTCCCACGGCTCCATCTGGTTGGAGTGGTACTCGTAGAACGAGCGCAGCTCCGGCGTGATGTCGGCCTGCTTCTCGTAGGCCTCCGGCACCATCATCATGATGGCGTGCGGAAGGCTCCGCCCGGTCAGGGTCAGGAGTTCCAGAACCTCGTCGAACGAGGCGGAGTCGCTGGCGCCGTCGGTGCAGATCGGCAGCAGCGGCGAGATGTCGCCGAGCAGCTCGGACTCCAGCTGCGATTGCCGGGCGCGCATCCAGTTGCGGTTTCCGCCCACAGTGTTGATCTCGCCGTTGTGCGCGAGCATCCGCAGCGGCTGCGCGAGCGGCCACGACGGGAAGGTGTTCGTGGAGTAGCGGGAGTGCACCACGGCCAACTCGGAGGCGAAGCGCTCGTCCTGCAGGTCGGGGTAGAACGGCTCCAGCTGGAGCGTCGTGACCATGCCCTTGTAGCCCAGCGTCCGGGCCGAGAGCGAGACGAAGTAGGCGCCGAGCTCGTGACCGGCGCGCTTGCGCAGACGATAGGCGACGCGGTCGAGGGCGATGCCCGTGAGAGGGGCGTCGGCGTGCGAGGCTCCGCCGGCGCTGACGAACAGCTGCTCGAACGCGGGTCGCGCCTCATCGGCGAGCTTGCCGAGGTTCTCGTTGGCGGTGGGGACCTCGCGCCAGCCGAGGACGCGAAGTCCCTCGGAACGGGCGATCTTCTCGATCCCGGCTTTCTGCTGGCGGCGCTCGCTCGAATCGCGAGGCAGGAAGGCCAGTCCAGCGGCGTACTCCCCCACGGGCGGCAGTTCGAAGCCGACGACTGCGCGGAGGAATGCATCGGGCATCTGCGTCAGGATGCCGGCGCCGTCACCGGTGCCCGCGTCGGAGCCGATGGCTCCGCGGTGCTCCAGGTTGCGCAGGGCCTCGAGGGCCAACGCGATGATGTCGTGCCCGGCTTCGCCGCGCAGGGTCGCGACCATGGCGAGGCCGCAGGCGTCCTTCTCGAACGCCGGGTTGTACATGCCCTGCTTCGGGGGGTAGGCGCCGGACGCGCCGTAGGGTGGCTGGAAGTACACCAGTTACCGTCCTCAGATCTTCGGTGAAACCCGGGGACGACGTCGGCCCGCTCGTTCAGTGCAATGGTTCTCCCGCCACGAGGTGGCGTTGTTATCGGGAGCCGTCCTCGCTCGTGGGAGCAGTGCTTGTGGCAGTGGCTCCTGCGGTGACTTCCTCGGTCGGAGGCTCGCTCACGTCCACGAAGTCAGAGGGATTGTTCTGCGATTGTACATCAGCGTCGGCGTCGGTCCTCTCGCGGCCCGGCTGGTACGGCGAGGGCTCGAGGCCGGGGTGCCGGCGCGTCTGCACGACGAGGATCACGAGTCCGACGACGACGCCGATGATCGCGGCCCAGACGTTGCTGCGAAGGCCCAGGATGATCTCGCTCGGATCGATGCGGATCGACTCCCAGACGATGCGGCCGGCGCTGTACCAGATCAGGTAGATCGCGAACAGTCGACCCCACTGGAAGAAGAGCTTGCGGCCGAGCCAGAGCAGGACCAGGACGCCCAGTCCGTTCCAGAGGACTTCATAGAGGAACGTGGGGTGGAACAGGGTGCCATCGGGCAGTCCGGGCGGGAAGGCGGAGTTCGTCGACTCGATCTCCAGACCCCACGGGAGGGCGGTCGGCAGGCCGAAGAGCTCATGGTTGAACCAGTTGCCGAAGCGCCCCATCGCCTGTGCGAGCAGAAGGCCGGGGGCCAGCGCATCGGCGAACGTCCAGAAGCGGATGCCGGTCCAGCGGCAGCCCAGATAGGCGCCGATGGCACCACCGATGAGAGCACCGAAGATCGCGATGCCCCCCTCCCAGATGGCCCAGACCGAGCCCGGCTCGAAGGGATTCCAGGTGTTCTTGCCCTCGCCGAAGTAGAAGTTCGGGTGGGTGAGCACGTGGAAGATGCGAGCGCCGATGATGGCCAGCGGCACGGCCAGGATCGAGATGTCGATCACGACCCAGGGCTCTGCGCCGCGCTTCGTGAGACGACGGTTGGTCAGCAGCGTGGCGGCGATGATGCCGGCGATGATGCACAGCGCGTAGAAGTGGATGCGTACGGGCCCGAGGTCGAAGTACGAGACCGGAGGGCTCGGGATGCTGGCGAGCACACCGGTGAAGGTGCTGTGGAGCGCGAGTGACATGAGTGCGATTCTAGTTCTCGGGATCGGGGCGCGCCGACGAAGTGCCGGATGCCAGGTTTCGGGTGACTTCGGCGAGGGCGGGGACGCCGCCGTCGCGAAGTGCGCGGACCAGCGCGGTGCCGACGATCGCGCCGTCTGCATACTCCGACACACCGGCGATCTGCTCGGCAGTGGAGATGCCGATACCCACGCACGCACGGTGGGCGCCGTGCTCGCGCAGACGGCCGACCAGGGTGCGGGCGGCGCGGTCGAGTTCGGCGCGCTCCCCCGTGATGCCCATGGTCGAGACGGTGTACACGAATCCGGTGGACGACTTCACGACCAGGTCGAGGCGCTCGTCGGACGAGGTGGGCGCGGCGAGGAAGACCCGGTCGAGGCCCGTCCGCTCGCTGGCGGCGATCCACTCCCCCGCAGCATCCGGCGTGATGTCGGGCGTGATGAGTCCCGCGCCGCCGGCGGCGAGGAGATCGTCGGCGTAGCGATCGATGCCGTACTGCATGACGGGGTTCCAGTACGTCATCACGAGGACCGGGACGTCGGTGGCAGCCGTGATCGCACGGATCGCCGTGAAGAGGTCCGCCATCCGGAAGCCTGCGGCGAGAGCCTTCGTCGTCGCCTCCTGGATGATGGCGCCATCCATCACCGGGTCGCTGTACGGCGGGCCGAGTTCGATGATGTCGACGCCGTTCTCCGCAAGGGCGATGGCGGCCTGGATGCTCGTCTCGAGATCGGGGAAACCGACCGGGAGATAGCCGACGAAGGCGCTGCGGCCCGCGTCGTGGGCGGCTGCGATCGCCTGTTCCACACGGCTCATAACTGCGGCTCCCCCTTCGAGACCAGATCTTCGTCGGCGCTCTCCTGGGCGACGTCGTGCGCGAGAGCGGCCTCGTCGTAGAGCTCGAAGTAGCGGGCGGCGGTGTCCATGTCTTTGTCACCGCGCCCGGAGAGGCAGACGGCGATCAGTCCGTCGGGGCCGAGTTCACGCCCGATCCGCAGCGCACCCGCGAGAGCGTGCGCGGATTCGATGGCGGGGATGATCCCCTCGGTGCGGCTGAGCAGACGCAGTGCCTGCATGGCCTCGTCGTCTGTCGCCGGGATGTACCGGGCGCGCCCGATGTCGGCGAGCCAGGAGTGCTCGGGTCCGACGCCGGGATAGTCGAGTCCGGCGGAGATCGAGTGCGACTCGACCGTCTGGCCGTCCTCGTCCTGGAGCACGTAGGTGCGGGCGCCGTGCAGCACGCCCGGGCGTCCTCGTTCGATAGACGCCGCGTGCTTCTCGGTGTCGACACCGTCGCCTGCGGCCTCCACGCCGTAGAGCGCCACGCCCTCATCGTCGAGGAACGCGTCGAACATGCCGATCGCATTGGACCCGCCGCCCACGCACGCGACGACCGCGTCCGGAAGACGACCGACCTCGTCGAGCAGCTGGGCGCGGGCCTCCTCGCCGATGATCTTCTGGAAGTCGCGGACCATCGCCGGGAACGGGTGGGGTCCTGCGGCCGTGCCGAAGATGTAGTTCGTCGTCTCGACGGAGGCCACCCAATCGCGGTAGGCGTCGTTGATCGCATCCTTCAGAGTGCGCGAGCCGGAAGTGACGGGGATGACCTCGGCGCCGAGAAGACGCATGCGGGCGACGTTGAGAGCCTGACGCTCGGTATCGACCTCGCCCATGTAGATGGTGCAGTCCAGGCCGAACAGTGCCGCAGCGGTTGCGGTGGCGACGCCGTGCTGACCGGCGCCGGTCTCCGCGATCACCCTGGTCTTGCCGAGCCGCTTGGTGAGGAGCGCCTGGCCGAGCACATTGTTGATCTTGTGCGAACCGGTGTGATTCAGGTCTTCGCGCTTCAGGAAGATGCGTGCGCCTCCGGCGTGCTCGGCGAACCGGGGCACCTCGGTGATCGCGGAAGGCCGTCCGGCGTATGAGCTGAGCAGGTGGGCCAGCTCGGCACGGAACTCCGGATCGACGATCGCCGCCTCGTAGGCGACGGTGAGCTCGTCGATCGCGGCGATGAGCGACTCGGGCATGTACCGCCCGCCGAAATCGCCGAAGAAGGGGCCGTGCTGATCGCGCAGGCTCATCATGCCTCCAGGAAGGTCTTGAGGGTGGCGACCGGGTCACCGGTCACGAGCGCCTCGCCGATCAACACGACATCGGCACCGGCCTCGCGGTAGTGCAGGACATCGGCCGGCGTGAGCACGGCGGATTCCGCGATCTTCACCGCAGTATCGGGAATGCGATCGACCAGGCGTCCGAAGAGATCCCGGTCGAGCTCGAGCGTCTTGAGGTCGCGAGCGTTGACACCGATCAGGGGCGCCCCGAGGTCGATCGCGGCTTCGAGCTCGTCCGCCGAGTGCGTCTCGACGAGAGGCGTCATGCCCAGGTCGGTGATGAAGCCGAACAGGTCGCGCAGCACCTCGGGGTCGAGGCCCGCGACGATCAGCAGAACGAGATCCGCGCCCGCCGCCCTCGCTTCCAGCACCTGGTATCGGGTGGCGATGAAGTCCTTGCGCAGCACCGGCAGGGAGACCCGTGCCGTGACAGCCTCGAGGTCGGCGAGGCTGCCACCGAAACGGCGCTCCTCGGTGAGCACGCTGATCGCGGACGCGCCACCCGTCTCATACAGCGATGCCTGATGGGCGGGGTCGGGGATCTCCGCGAGCGCACCACGGGACGGACTCGCTCGCTTGACCTCGGCGATGATCTTGACCCTGTCGGCAGGCGCCAGGAATGAGAGGGCATCCTTCGCGGACGGGCGCGCGAGCGCCTCCCGCTCGACGGTGGCCAGCGGGCGCGACAGAGAGCGACGCTCGGCGTCTGCGACAGCGCCGGCCGTCAGGTCGGCGAGGACCATTAGTGCGCCTTCGGAGCGTACTTCGGACCCTTCACGCCGTAGCCGGCCTTCGCGAGCGCCCAACCGACGATCGCACCGATCGGGATGAGCGCGATCGAGATCACGACGAGGGTCGGCTGCTCGAAGCAGAACGCGACGGTGCCGGCGGCGACGCCGACCAGCATGATCACGACGGCGGTCCAGGCTGCAGGCGAGTGTCCGTGGCCGGGATCGGCGATCGGGTTGGTCATGTTCTCCTCCGGGGGACGACGTGCAGTTCGGAATCAGTCTATCGGGGTCAACGCGTCGGATCGGTTCCCCGAGACAGCTCGTCCCAGGAATCGACGGCATCGACCGGGCCGTCGTGGGGCACGTCGACGCTATCGGTGCGGTAACGCCGCCCGCCGGCCTTCCAGCCGCGCCAGGTCGTCAAGACGACGACGGATGCGGCGAGCAGGATCACCCAGCCGACGAGGGCGATGTACGGCCACGCGGACGGGACGATGCTCGCCACGACCTCGTGGACCGCCCCGCCGCCGGCGAGACCCGTGACCTCGGTCACGGTCGCGGCGACAGAATCGAGAGGCTCGGTGACGAGGAGCTGGAGCGTGGACCACCCGAGGAACAGCGCCGTCGCTGCGGCGAACACGGCGAACACGACCCGCACAGCCTTGCCGGCGATCGAGAGCGCGGCGCCGAGGGCGAGGACCGCCAGGCTGAGCGGGGCGAGCAGGACCAGAGCCGACGCGCCCGGGACCAGGATCGCCTCCCCCGCGTCGACCCGTTCGACGGTCAGCCAAGTCTGGGTCGAGGAGATGATCCCGATCGCGCCCGCCAGCAGGAAGCCGGAGACCGACAGGGAGCGACCGCGCTTCGCGAGGGTCATGCCTCGTCCGTTCCGGCGATCGCCTCGAGGTCGTTCGTGTCGAAGCACGTGCGTGTACCGGTGTGGCAGGCGGGTCCTGACTGGTCGACGAGGAGGAGGATCGCGTCACCGTCGCAGTCCAGACGGGCCTCGTGCACGACCTGGATGTGTCCGGACGTGTCGCCCTTGCGCCAGTACTCCTGACGGGAGCGCGACCAGTACGTCGCGCGCCCGGAGGTAAGAGTGCGTCGGAGGGCCTCCGCGTCGACCCACGCGAGCATGAGCACCTCATGCGTATCCCACTGCTGCACGATCACCGGTGCCAGACCGTCGGCGTTGAAGGCGACCTGCGCGATGCGGTCGTCCACGGAGGCGGCCTGTCCGTCTGCGTCGCTCATCGTACGAGCACTCCCTCCGCGCGAAGCGCGTCCTTGACGTCGCCGACCGTGAGAGCGCCGGTGTGGAAGACGCTCGCAGCCAGCACCGCATCCGCGCCGGCCTTGATCGCGGGCGCGAAGTCGGATGCACGCCCTGCGCCTCCTGAGGCGATGACGGGAACGGAAGCCGCCTCCCGCATCAGCCGGACGAGCTCGAGGTCGAAGCCGTCGCGCGTGCCGTCCGCATCGATCGAGTTCACGAGCAGCTCGCCGGCGCCCCGCGCTGCGGCCTCGCGCGCCCAGTCGATCGCGTCGAGAGTCGTCTGGGTGCGGCCGCCGTGCGTGGTCACCACGAAGCCGGAGCGAGTGGTCGGCGCACGCTTCACGTCGAGTGACAGAACGAGCACCTGCGCACCGAAGCGGTCTGCGATCTCGCCGATGAGCTCCGGTCTCGCGATGGCGGCGGAGTTCACCCCGACCTTGTCGGCACCCACCGCGAGGAGGCGTGCGACGTCGTCGACGCTGCGGACTCCCCCGCCGACGGTCAGCGGAACGAACACCTGCTCCGCCGTTCGCTGCACGACGTCGTAGGTCGTGGCTCGCGCGTCCACCGTCGCCGTGACATCGAGGAAGGTGATCTCGTCCGCGCCCTGGGCGGCATAGTGCCTGGCGAGTTCGACGGGGTCGCCCATGTCACGCAGGTTCTCGAAGTTCACACCCTTGACGACGCGGCCGTCGGCCACATCGAGACACGGGATGACACGACTGGCGAGGGTCATCAGAGCCTCGCGTTGTGGATGGCGGTGACCAGGATGGCCCGCGCACCGAGGCCGTAAAGCGCATCCATCACGGGGTTCACACGCGACCGGGCGACCATGACGCGCACCGCCACCCACTCGGGGTCACGCAGCGGAGAGACGGTCGGCGACTCGACGCCACCGGCGATCTTCACGGCATCGTCGAGCAGTGCGACCGGCAGATCGTAGTCGATCATGACGAAACGACGCGCCACCATGACTCCGCGGAGGCGCCGCAGGAGCGTGTCGGATCCTTCCGCATCGGCCGGGCCGGCGATGAGCACGGCTTCGGATTCCAGGATGACCGGGCCGAACACCTCGAGCCCCGCCTGACGCAGCGTGGTCCCCGTCTCCACGACATCGGCGACCGCATCGGCGACACCGAGCCGAACGGCCGATTCCACGGCACCGTCCAGCGGCACGAGGTCGACCGCGATGTCGCGCTCGTCGAGGAACGCGTCCACCAGCCCCGGGTAGGAGGTGGCGATGCGCAGCCCGTCGAGCTGGCTGACATCCGTGTAGCGCCCTGTCGGCGCGGCGAAGCGGAACGTGGAGCCGGCGAAGCCGAGCGCCTCGATCTCGCGAGCGCCCGGCATCCGTGCGTCGAGGAGGAGATCACGTCCGGTGATGCCCACATCGATGGCGCCGGAGCCGACGTACGTCGCGATGTCCTTGGGACGGAGGAAGAAGAACTCGACGTCGTTCTCGGCGTCGATGACATGCAGGGTCTTGGGGTCGCGTCGACCGGCGTAGCCCGCCTCGGCGAGCATGTCGGCGGCGGTCTCGGAGAGCGAGCCCTTGTTGGGAACAGCGATGCGCAGCATGGATGGCTTTCAGTTCGAGGGGATCGGAACGGAGCGCATCACAGATGTCGGTAGACGTCCTGCAGGCTGAGACCCTTCGCGATCATCATCACCTGGACGTGGTAGAGCAGCTGCGAGATCTCCTCGGCTGCGGCCTCGTCGGACTCGTACTCCGACGCCATCCACACCTCGGCGGCCTCTTCGACGATCTTCTTGCCGATCGTGTGCACGCCGCCGTCGAGCTCGGCGACCGTGCCCGATCCCTCAGGACGGGTCTCGGCCTTGACGCTGAGCTCGGCGAACAGCTCGTCGAAAGTCTTCACGATTCCAGGCTAGCGGCTCTGGCGAGGTCTCTGAGCCGGGAGACGGCCGCCTCGACGTCGTCCGCTCCGTACACGGCCGACCCCGCGACGAACGTGTCGGCACCCGCGGCGGCGGCGATCTCGATGGTGCGGTCGGAGATTCCGCCGTCGACCTGCAGCCACACCGAGGACCCGCGTCGACGCGCCTCCTCCGCGAGCGCCCGCAACTTCGGCATGGTCTCCGGCATGAACCCCTGTCCCCCGAAGCCCGGCTCGACGGTCATCACGAGGATCTGATCGAACTCGTCGAGGATCTCGTACAGGGACTCGACCGGAGTCGCAGGCTTCACTGCGACTCCGGCACGGGAGCCGATGTCGCGCAGCCGACGCGCGAGGGCCACCGGTTCGGTGGCGGCCTCGAGGTGGAAGGTCACGCTGGCGGCACCGATCTCGGCGTACCCCGGAGCCCACCGCTCCGGATCCGTGATCATCAGGTGGACGTCGAGCGGGATCGGGCTGGTCGCCTGGATCCGCTCGACCATCTGCGGGCCGAAGGTCAGGTTCGGGACGAAATGGTTGTCCATCACGTCGACGTGCGCGAAATCGGCCGTCGCGATCCGGGCCAGATCCGCCTGCATGTTCACGAAGTCGGCGGCGAGGATGCTCGGGTTGATGCGCGGTGCGCGAGGCAGTTCCACAGTCCTAGTCTTCCTTCCCTGAGGTGTTCACGGTTGCCGGGCGCTGCAGGAGCGCGAGGAACATGGCGTCCGTGCCGTGCCGGTGCGGCCAGAGCTGTGCGCTGCCCGAACCGGCTCGCCCGTCTTCTGCGAGGTCGATAGGCGACACGGCGACGTCGGTGATCGCCGCACGCGCATCGAGCTCGACGATGTCCGAACGACTCCGCAGAACCTCCTGCACGACGCCCGTCGTCTCGGCCAGATGCGGCGAGCACGTGACGTAGGCGACGATCCCGCCGGGGGCGAGAGCGTCGAGCGCTGCCGAGAGCAGCTCGACCTGGAGCGGGACGAGCTCGGCGACGTCGGCCGGAGACTTCCGCCACCGCGCCTCCGGACGACGACGCAGTGCGCCAAGGCCCGTGCAGGGAGCATCGACGAGGATGCGGTCGAACTCTCCTGCACGCTCGGCAGCGAGCTCACGACCATCCCTCTCGTGCACGGTGATCTCGCCCGGCACCGCGCGAAGAGCCTTGCGGACCAGCCGCGCGCGGACGGGGACGACCTCGTTCGCCTCCAGGGTCACGTCGTGATCGTGAGCTATCGCGCCGAGAAGCGCGGTCTTCCCTCCCGGCCCGGCGCACAGGTCGAGCCAGCGCTCTCCCGCGCGGATGGGCGCGGCGCCCGCCAGTGCGAGCGCCACGAGCTGGGAGCCCTCATCCTGTACGCGGATCGCGCCACCGGAGGCCTCCACGGAACGACGCGGGTCTCCACCCGGAGAGGCGAACGCCGTCGGCGCGTACGGGAGGCGTGGGTCGGACGGCTCCGCGAGGCCTGGCAACGCGACGAGGGTGACCTCCGGCGAGGCGTTGTCGGCCTCCAGAAGCGCATCCAGCTCGTCACCGCGGCCCTCAGCGGCGAGAGCTCGTCGCAGAGCGCGGATCACCCAGACGGGATGCGCAGACCGCAGCGCCAGGCGTTCGTCGTCCGAGCGAGCCTGCTCTTCGATCCGTTCCTGCCAGACCTCGCCCGAGTCTCGGGTGATGCGCCGGAGCACCGCGTTCGCGAAGCTCGATGCCCCGCGGCCCGAGGTGGCGGCCACGAGGTTCACAGACTCGTTCACCGCCGCATGGGGGGCGACACGCGTGGCGAGCAGCTGGTGGACGGCGAGGCGCAGCGCGTCGAGGACGGCAGGGTCGATGCTGTCGGTCGAGCGGTCGGCAGCGGCGGCGATGATCGCGTCGTAGGTTCCCAGGCGACGCAGAGTGCCGTACGTCAGCTCGGTCGAGAGCGCGGCGTCCTGAGGCGAGAGACCCGCTTCGGCGATCGCGGAGGGAAGCACGAGGTTCGCATAGGCGTCCGTCTCCGACACCGCCCGCAGGACGTCGTAGGCCACACGTCTCGCGGGCTGCACGGCGCGTGTCGGCCCGCGCTGTTCGGTGCGCTGTCTGTCGCCGGGGCCTCGTCCCGTCGTCGTCCGTCGCTGCGGCCGCGGGTTTCTTCGGTCGTCGCTCATGAGCCCGCCTTCATGTCTTCATCGCGCTGCCCGCGCCACCAGTCGACGGCGCTCATCGCTCCCTTGCCCGCGGGCTGGACGCGAGTCACTGCCAACGCACCGGAGGCGGTGCCGATGAGGAGGGCGGTCTTGGTCCCTCGGAAGCGTCCGGGCGCCAGCGGCTCGGCATCCGGCGCCGGCGTGGCTTCGAGCACCTTGAGCGGCTGACCTCCGACAGTGGTGTGCGCCCCGGGCTCGGGGGTGACACCGCGGAAACGTGCGAAGACCGACTCGAGCGGCTGTTCCCAGTCGAGCAGTCCGTCTGCGAGGGTGAGCTTTCCGGCGAAGCTCGGCTCCCCCACCTGAGCAACCGCCTTCGCCGTGCCGTCCGCGATCGCGGAGACGACCTCCGCTGTGAGCTCGGCACCATCGCGCGCGAGCACATCGAGGGCTTCCCCGGCCGTGGCGGTCGCGGGAACCTCGATCTCGCGCATCGCGTACACGTCTCCGGCGTCGAGCTCAGGGACGAGCTGGAACACGCTCGCGCCGAGCACCCGGTCCCCGGCGATCAGGGCGCGCTGCACAGGCGCTGCTCCTCGCCAGGCGGGAAGCAGCGAGAAGTGCAGATTGATCCAGCCGGCGGCCGGCGCCGAGAGCAGGGGCTCGCGCACCAGTGCCCCATAGGCGACGATCACACCGAGATCCGCGTTCAGGGTCGAGATCTGCGCGGTGGCGGCGTCGTCGAGGCGCGTGGTCTTGATCACCGGCAGGCCCAGTTCGACGGCGGCCTGCGCCACGGGCGACGGTGTCAGCACACGTCGGCGGCCGAGCGGGGCATCGGGCCGGGTGACCACCGCGGCGATGTCGTGGGACGTCGCGAGACGTCGGAGGGTGGGCACGGCAGCAGCAGGTGTGCCGGCGAAGACGAGGCGCATGAAGGTTCTCCGGAAGGGTCAGAGCTCTGGTTCGAGGATATCGAGGCGGACGGAGAGCGTGCTCTTCGTCGCGCGCCCCCTTCTGCCGCGGCCGCTCACGGCTTCGGCGACGACGGCGGCGCGCAGCGCGGTCGCAACCCGCGTCCCGGCACCATAATCGAACCTGACGAGAGCACGCACTCGAGGCGGGACGTCATCGGATTCGACGGGCACCGGGCCGAGCACCGCATCGGAGGGCAGCGCGAGCTCCGTGAGCGCGGCGAGAGCACGGCCGACGGCCGGCACTGATCCTTGAACCAGTGCCACACGCGTCGTCGGGGGCATGTGCAGCGGGGCTCTGCTCTCGAGCTCGGATCGAGCGTGACCTGCCTGGTTCCAGGTCGCCAGCGCTTTCGCTGCCGCCCCGTTCACGCCGACGAGGTGGATGGGAGCACCCGGCGCCGCCAGCGCCGCTGCATTCGACCACCAGCGCAGGCAGGACTCGGCGACGCGCAGATCGGGAGCCTGGAGCATCCGCGGTCCGTCGAGGAGGACCACCGCGCGGTATCCGCCGTCGGCGATCGGCTCGGCGCCGCGAGTGGCGACCACCAGCGCGGGTTTGGCGGGAACGCGCTCCACCGGATGTGCGCTGTCGGCGACGATCACGCGCACGCCGGGGAACGCCCGGCCCAGTTCATCGGCTGTGCGTTCACTGCCCGAGGATGCGAGGCGAAGCTTGGTGGACGAGCAGGCGGGACAAGCCCAGGCACTCGCTCCGCGTCCGCACCAGCCGCATACCGGCACCGCACCGCGGTGACGGGCGCCGAGAGGGCCGCCGCAGTGCGGGCACCGTGCCGGGGCCCGGCACTCCGCGCAGACGAGGGACGGGGAGAACCCCGGGCGCGACACCTGCACCAGCACCGGGCCCTCCGCCGCGGCATTGCGCGCAGCCAGGAACGCGGAGGACGGCATCCGCTGAGCCGTCGGCTGCTCCATCTCCTGGGGCGTGCTGAGCACGACACGCGGCAGCACACGGCGCGTCGCCCTGACATCCTGCAACCACCCGAGGACCACGAGACGCTCGACGTCGGTCGTGCGAGTGTGCCCGGCGAACAGCAGGGCGGAGCCTTCGTGCTCCTGCCGTAGGAGAGCAGCATCACGGGCGTTGACGTACGGAGCGAGCGGTTCCCCGAGCAGCGGGTCGCCGTCGTCCCAGATCGCGACCAGGCCCGCGACGACGGGGGCGTAGACGGCAGAGCGATTCCCGACGACGATGCACGGGGATTCCTCGAGCGTGCGCAGGAAGGCTCGATAGCGGTCGGGATTCGTCTGTCGGGAGTCGTGGCGGACCACGGCCTCGCCCGGCACGAGATCCTCCAGCGCCGCGAGGAGTCGATCGAGGTCCCGGTGATCAGGCACGACGATGATCGACGACCTCCCGGACGCGAGCATCCGCGCGGCCGAGGCCGCCAGCAGCAGCGCCCATGCCGGCACTCCGTCGGCGATCAGGGGCGTCGCTTCGACCGCCGCGCGACCACCCGTCTCGAGCACCGCGCCGAGGCCGTCGTACACCCCGACGATGTCCTCAGCCCGCACGAGGGCCTCCGCTTCCGGAACCACGGCCGGCGTGTCGCCGGTCCAGGCCTTCTCGACGCGCACCTGCCGTTTCGGGATGACGAGGCGCAGCACGTCCGAGGCAGAGCCCGCGGCCCGATCGGCGACCCGCCGCGCGAGCGCGTGCAGGCGTTCGGGCAGCACGGGAACGGCGGATACCACGCTCTCGACCTCTGACAAGGGGCGGTCGGCGTCGTCCTCGCTGTCGATGTCGACGACGTACCCGTCGATCACACGACCTGCGGTTCGCAGCGGCACCCGCACGCGGACGCCCAGCGGAACATCGCCGAGCTCGGGCGGAAGGGCGTAGTCGAAGAGCCGATCGAGTTGGGGCAGGGGTGAGTCGAGGAGCACACGCGCGATGCGCCGGCTCTCCGGAGGCATCAGGACCGCGGTCCCATCAGAGTCCGGCAGCGCGACGCAGCTCTTCGACGCGGTCGGTCCGCTCCCAGGTGAAGTCGGGAAGCTCCCGCCCGAAGTGGCCGTAGGCCGCAGTCTGGGCGTAGATCGGACGCAGCAGGTCGAGCTGCTCGATGATGGCCTGCGGACGCAGGTCGAACACCTCGGTGATCGCCCGGGTGATGATCTCGTCCGACACCTTGCCGGTGCCGAACGACTCGACGTAGAGACCGACGGGCCGCGCGACTCCGATCGCGTAGGCGACCTGCACCTCGAGACGGTCTGCAAGCCCTGCGGCCACGGCGTTCTTCGCCACCCACCGTGTCGCGTAGGCTCCGGAGCGGTCGACCTTCGAGGGATCCTTGCCGCTGAAAGCCCCGCCACCGTGGCGCGCGGCTCCCCCGTAGGTGTCGATGATGATCTTGCGTCCGGTGAGGCCAGCGTCGCCCTTCGGCCCACCGGTCACGAACGGGCCGGCCGGGTTGATGTAGAGCGTGACGTCGCCGAGGTCGAGACCCGTCGTGGCGAGCACCGGGTCGATGACGTGCCGGCGCACCTGCTCCTGGAGCTCTTCCTGGGAGATGTCGGGGTGGTGCTGCGTGGAGACGACGACCGCGTCGACGGTCTTCGGCGTGAAGCCGTCGTAGCCGAGCGTGACCTGGGTCTTGCCGTCGGGTCGCAGGAACGGCAGCTCGCCGCTGCGGCGCACCTCCGTGAGGCGCTCCGCGAGGCGATGAGCGGTCCATGCGGCCATCGGCATCAGCTGCGGGGTCTCGTTCGTCGCGAAGCCGAACATGATGCCCTGGTCGCCGGCGCCGAGGGAGTCGAGCGGGTCGACGGATGACCCGTCGCGGTGCTCCTGGGCGCTGTCGACGCCGTGCGCGATGTCGCTCGACTGCTCCCCCACCGAGACGCTCACGCCGCAGGAGGATCCGTCGAAGCCGGTGTCGCTGGAGGTGTATCCGATGCCGTTCACGACCTGGCGGACGATCGTCGGGATGTCGACGTAAGCCTCGGTGCGGATCTCACCGGCCACATGCACGAGGCCCGTCGTGACGAGCGTCTCGACCGCGACGCGGGAACCCGTGTCCTTCGCGAGGAGACCGTCGAGGATGCTGTCCGAGATCTGGTCGCAGATCTTGTCCGGGTGCCCTTCGGTGACGGACTCGGACGTGAACAGACGCAGGGCGCTCATCGGAACTCCAGAACGGGGACGGACGGAAGGAGGGTGTTGCACCCATTCTGGACCGCGCCCCCGACAAGGCGGGAGGCGCGGTCTCGAATATCACTCTGCGTGACGCAGGCGGAGCTTGTCCTCGTTGATCTCGTGCAGCGCGATCGTGAGCGGCTTGTCCTCGACGGAGGAGTCGACGAGCGGGCCGACGTTGTCGAAGAGGTTGCCCTCGTGCAGGTCGGAGTAGTAGTCGTTGATCTGACGCGCGCGCTTGGCGGCGTAGATGACGAGCTCGTACTTGGAGTCGACGCGGTCGAGCAGGTTGTCGATGGGGGGATCGATGATGCCGTTGTTGTGTCCGGCCATGGTGAGACCTCCTGATCAGGCGACGGGATCGTCGCGAAGACGGTGCGAAAGGCGCGCGAAGACGCTCAGCGCGCAGAGCTTGAAGACAATTCTACGACCTCGCGGGCCGCAGTGGCGACGTCCTCGTTCACGATGAGGTGATCGAACTCGTTCTGAGCGGCCAATTCCACCTTCGCGGTGCGCAGTCGCCGCGCGCGTTCCTCGGCTTCCTCCGTCCCACGGCCGACCAGGCGATGCACGAGTTCGTCCCAGTTGGGAGGCAGCAGGAAGATGAGCGTCGCCGCCGGTTCCGCCTGTCGGACCTGGCGGGCGCCCTGCAGGTCGATCTCGAGCAGAACGGTCTTGCCTTCGGCCAGTGCAGCGTCGATCGGCGCTCGCGGCGTGCCGTATCGGGACCGGTTGTGCACCACGGCGTACTCGAGCAGCTCGCCGTCGGCGATCAGCCGATCGAACTCGGCGTCATCGACGAAGTAGTAGTGCACGCCGTCGATCTCGCCGGGACGCGGTGGCCGCGTCGTGGCCGATACCGAGAGATGGATCTCCGGGTTGTGCTCGCGGATGTGGGCGGCGACCGTGCCCTTGCCGACGGCCGTCGGACCGGCGAGCACGAGCAGACGGCTTCGCGCGCCCCGCGGAGTCGGCTCCGGGAAGCGGTTGTCCAGCCAGGCCTCCAGCACCCGGCGCTGACGTGCGCCGAGTCCGCCGAGGCGCTTGACCGGTGAGATGTGCAGCTCCTCCAGCACCCGGTCCCGCTTTCCGGCGCCGATCGCGGGGAGGGACACCAAGAAGTCGGTGATGCGCATCGACCCCTCCACCGAATCCGCGTCCGCCGAAGCGCGGCGGAGGACGGATTGCGGCGTCACCACACGCATCGTGAGGTCGCGCTTGACGGAAGCCCTCGCGCGACGGCGTTCGACGGCGCGGCGCGCCGCGGCAGCCCTGTCGACCTCGGGAACCGTGCGCTGCGCGTCAGACACCGGCCACCTCGAGATACTCGGTGGCGCGCGTGGAGATCGCTTCAGCGAGATCCGCGGGGCCGGCGGAGAGGATGCTGCGACTCTCGCTCGCGATCACCGTGTCCGACATCTCGCCGAAGCGCGGACGAAGATCGGTGGGAGCGGCACCCTGCGCGCCGAAGCCCGGAGCGAGGATGGGCGCCGAAGGCGCGAAAGGCACGATGCCCGCCGCGGCCCAGTCGACGGTCGCGCCGATGACGAAGCCGATGCTCCCCCACTCGCCTCGCGGAGACAGGGCGGCATTGCGCGCCGAGACCTCAGCGACGATCGATGCCGAGACCGTCGTCCCCGTCGTGTCGGTCGAGCGCTGAAGGCTCTCGGCCTCGGGGTTGCTGGTCGCGGCGAGCACGAACAGACCTTTTCCCTGCTGCTCGGCCAGGTCGAACGTCCCGGCGAGGGCGCCGACTCCGAGGAATGGACTCACCGTGAGCGCATCGGCCTCGAGAGGTGATCCGGGGGTCAGCCAGGCGCGCGCGTAATCGTCCATCGTCGATCCGATATCGCCCCGTTTGGCGTCCGCGATCACGAGGAGACCGGCAGCGCGTGCTGCAGCGAGCACCTCTTCGAGCGCCGCGATGCCGTGCGATCCGAAACGCTCGAAGAACGACACCTGCGGCTTCACGAACCCCACGCGGCCCGATGCCGCCTCGACCGTGCGCAGGCCGAACTCACGGACGCCGCGCGCGTCGTCGGTGAGTCCCCACGCCGCGAGCAGCGCAGCGTGGGGGTCGATGCCGACGCAGAGCGGTCCCCGCGCCTGCAGTGCAGCCCGGACCCGCTCGCCGAAGCGTTCGCTCACAGTGCCGCCTTCCGGTCCAGCGCGTACTCCTGCAGGCTCTTCACCTGGAACCCCTCGTGGGCTGCGTCCATCCCGCTCACAGCGGCCCCGAGCACCGCCATCGTGGTGAACAGGGCCTTGTCGGCTGCCACCGCCGCGGCGCGGATCTCGTAGCCGTCCGCGCGAGCGGCCCCGCCGGACGGGGTGTTCACGACGATGTCGATCGCGCCCTCGTTGATGAGGTCGACGATGTTCTTCGCCCCCGACTGCTGCGTCTCGCTGTACTTCTCGACGACCGTGACCGCGATGCCGTTGCGGGACAGGATCTCGGCGGTGCCCTCGGTCGCGACGATCGTGAAGCCCAGCTGCTGCAGGCGGTGCGCGGGGAGGATGACGGCACGCTTGTCCGAATCGGCGACCGAGATGAACACGGTCCCCGAGGTCGGCATGCCTCCGTAGGCTGCGGCCTGGCTCTTCGCGAACGCCGTCGGGAAGTCGCGGTCGATGCCCATGACCTCTCCGGTCGAGCGCATCTCCGGGCCGAGGACGGAGTCGACCGTCTTGCCGTCAGCCGTGCGGAAGCGCTTGAACGGGAGCACGGCCTCCTTGACCGACACCGGGGCGTCGAGCGGCACTCGGGAGCCGTCCTGTTCGGGCAGCATGCCCTCGGCACGCAGCTCCGCGACCGTGGACCCCGTCATGATGCGACTCGCGGCCTTGGCCATCGGGATTCCGAGCGCCTTCGACACGAACGGCACGGTGCGGCTGGCGCGGGGGTTCGCCTCGATGACGTAGAGCACGCCCGCGCTGATGGCGAACTGCACGTTCAGCAGTCCGCGCACGCCCACGCCCTTCGCGATCGCCAGGGTGGCCTCGCGTACGCGGTCGACGTCGGTGCGGCCGAGCGAGACCGGCGGCAGCGTGCAGCTGGAGTCGCCGGAGTGGATGCCGGCCTCTTCGAGGTGCTCCATGACGCCGCCGATGTACAGATCGGTGCCGTCGTAGAGCGCGTCCACGTCGAGCTCGATCGCGTCGTCGAGGAACCGGTCGACCAGCAGCGGCTTGCCCTCCTCGATGATGACCTCGCCGGCGGTGCGCACGAAGTAGTCCCGCAGTGATGCGGTGTCGTAGACGATCTCCATACCGCGCCCGCCGAGCACGAAGCTCGGACGCACCAGGACCGGGTAGCCGATCTCCTCGGCGATGCGCACGGCGCCTTCGACGTCGATCGCGGTGCCGTTGCGCGGTGCGACGAGGCCTGCCTCGTCGAGGAGGCGGGAGAAGAGCTCGCGCTCCTCCGCCAGGTCGATCGCCTCGGGGCTGGTGCCGAGCACCGTGTATCCGGCAGCCTCGATCCCCTTCGCGAGTCCGAGCGGCGTCTGTCCGCCCAGCTGGCACACGACGCCGAGGATGGTGCCGCTCGCTGCCTCCGCGTCGAGCACCTCGAGCACGTCTTCGAGCGTCAGCGGCTCGAAGTACAGGCGGTCGGAGGTGTCGTAATCGGTCGAGACGGTCTCCGGGTTGCAGTTGACCATCACGGTCTCGAAACCGGCGTCGGAGAGGGCGAACGACGCGTGCACGCAGGAGTAGTCGAACTCGACACCCTGCCCGATGCGGTTCGGACCGGAGCCGATGATGACGACCTTGGTGCGCTCGGACGGTGCGACCTCGGTCTCGAAGTCGTAGCTCGAGTAGTGGTACGGCGTCAGGGCGGGGAACTCGCCGGCACAGGTGTCGACCGTCTTGTAGACCGGACGGATGCCGAGGCCGTGACGGACTCCGCGCACCTCCGCCTCCTTCGTGCCGCGGAGCTCGGCGAGCTGCACGTCCGAGAAGCCGTGCTCCTTGGCGTAGCGGAGCGTCGCAGCGTCCAGCTCGGGAGCCGTGCGCACGATCTCGGCGACCTCGTTGATCAGGACGATCTGGTCCAGGAACCACGGGTCGATCGCGGTCGCCTCGAAGGCCTGCTCGACGGTGGCGCCCTTGCGCAGCGCCTGCTGCAGCGTGACGATGCGGCCGTCGGTCGGGATCTTGGAGATCTCGAGCAGCTCCTCCACCGAGCGCTCTTCGGCACCCCAGTGGAAGCTCGAGCCACGCTTCTCCAGCGAACGGAGCGCCTTCTGCAGCGCGGTGGCGTAGTTGCGGCCGATCGCCATCGCCTCGCCCACGGACTTCATGGTGGTGGTGAGCGTGGCGTCGGCTGCCGGGAACTTCTCGAAGGCGAAGCGCGGAACCTTCACTACGACGTAGTCGAGCGTCGGCTCGAAGCTCGCCGGGGTAACGCCGGTGATGTCGTTGGGGATCTCGTCGAGGCGGTAGCCGAGTGCGAGCTTGGCCGCGAGCTTGGCGATCGGGAATCCGGTGGCCTTCGAGGCCAGGGCGCTGGACCGGGAGACGCGCGGGTTCATCTCGATGACGATGATCCGGCCGTTGGACGGATCGACCGCGAACTGGATGTTGCAGCCACCGGTGTCGACGCCGACCGCGCGGATGATGTCGATGCCGATGTCGCGCATCTTCTGGTACTCGCGGTCGGTGAGGGTCAGCGCGGGGGCGACCGTGATCGAGTCGCCCGTGTGCACACCGACCGGATCGACGTTCTCGATCGAGCAGACGACGACCGTGTTGTCGGCGGTGTCGCGCATGAGCTCGAGCTCGTACTCCTTCCAGCCGAGGATGGACTCCTCCAGGAGCACCTCGGTGGTCGGCGAGTCACGCAGGCCCGCGCCCGCGATGCGACGCAGGTCTTCTTCGTCGTACGCGAAGCCGGATCCGAGGCCCCCCATCGTGAAGCTCGGACGGACCACCATCGGGTAGCCGAGTTCGTCGGCGGCGGCCAGGACCTCGTCCATCGTGTGCGCGATGCGGGAGTCGGCCACGTCGGCACCGGCGTCGAGGACCAGCTGCTTGAAGATCTGGCGGTCCTCGCCCTTGTTGATCGCCTCGAAGCTGGCGCCGATGAGCTCGACGTCGTACTTCTCGAGGATGCCGTGGTTGTGCAGCTCGATCGCGGCGTTCAGGGCCGTCTGTCCGCCGAGGGTCGGGAGGATCGCGTCGGGACGCTCCTTCGCGATGATCGTCTCGATCACCTGCCAGGTGATCGGCTCGATGTACGTCGCGTCCGCGAAGTCGGGGTCGGTCATGATGGTGGCCGGGTTGGAGTTGACCAGGATGACCCGTACGCCCTCCTCGCGGAGCACGCGGCACGCCTGGGTGCCGGAGTAGTCGAACTCGCAGGCCTGACCGATGACGATCGGGCCGGAGCCGATGACGAGGACGGAGTTGATGTCGTCGCGCTTGGGCATTACTTGGAGTCCTTCTGGCTTGCGATGACCAGGTCGCGGAACCTGTCGAAGAGGTAGTTGGCGTCGTGCGGGCCGGCCGCCGCCTCGGGGTGGTACTGCACCGAGAAGGCCGGGATGTCGAGGGCGCGGAGTCCCTCGACGACGTTGTCGTTGAGGCCGACGTGGCTGACCTCGACCTTGCCGTAGCCGTTCGGGCTGTCGAAGGTGCCCTCGAGCGGAGCCTCGACCGCGAAGCCGTGGTTGTGGGCGGTGATCTCGACCTTGCCGGTCTGCTTGTCGAGCACCGGCTGGTTGATGCCGCGGTGGCCGAACGGCAGCTTGTAGGTGCCGAGACCGAGCGCGCGGCCGAGCAGCTGGTTGCCGAAGCAGATGCCGAAGAACGGAAGACCGTCGTCGAGCACGGAACGCAGCAGCTCGACGTGGTCGCCGGAGGCCGCAGGGTCTCCGGGACCGTTCGAGTAGAAGACGGCGACGGGGTCGACCGCGCGGATCTCGTCGATCGTCACGTTCTGCGGAAGCACGTGCACCTCGAAACCGCGGGCGGCGAGGTTGTCGATCGTCGCCTGCTTCACGCCGAGGTCGAGCACGGCGAGGTTGCCGATCCGCTCCCCCATGGCCGTCGTCACGGTGGCGACGTCGACCGAGACCTCGGCGGACAGGTTGCGCCCGGCCATCTCGGGTGCTTCGCGGACGATGCGCAGCTGCTCCTCGGAATCGAGCGCCGCGTCGGCGCCGGAGAAGATCCCGCCGCGCATGGAACCGGCCGAGCGGATATGACGCGTGATCGACCGGGTGTCGATGCCGCTGATGCCCACGACACCGTCCTCGACGAGCACGTCGTCGAGCGAGGCGTTCGCGCGCCAGTTCGACACCACGCGTGAGGGGTCGCGCACGATGTAGCCGGCGACCCAGATACGCCGTGATTCGGCATCTTCATCGTTCATCCCGGTGTTGCCGATGTGAGGGGCCGTCTGCAGCACGATCTGGCCCGCATACGAGGGATCGGTGATCGTCTCCTGGTATCCGGACATGCCGGTCGCGAAGACGACCTCGCCCAGCGTGCGTCCGCGGGCGCCGTAGGCGCGTCCCGCGTGGCGGGTGCCGTCTTCCAGGACGAGGACGGCGGGATCGGGGAGCTGGGCCGCGGAGGCCTGCTCGGAGGTTGTCGAGAGTGTCATGACGTTGCTCCTGTGTCGGGGGCGGCGGGGACGAGCCGCTGCAGATCGGAGATGAGGTTCTGGGGGTCGCCGGTGGCGAGGCGCAGGTAGCTGTCGACGATCGTGTCGTCATCGATGCTCCAGGCGATGCGGACGAGGCCGCCCGGCTCGACGACGCGGTCGATCGTGACCGTGGCGCGGTCGACGGCGACGAGTCGGTCTTTCGCGAGGAAGACCGTCGGGGTGCCGTCGAGACAGAGCGCGATACCGCGATCCGTGAGTGCGATCTCACCGCGTGCCCGGTATGCGAGAGGCGAGACCGCGAGGCGCTCGAGCGGCTGCTCATGACGTGTCGTCGACACGTACAGCACCTCGTCGCGGCGGGCGACCTCCGCATGCTCAGGGACACCCAGCGGGGCCGAGAACACGGAATCGCGGCGGATTCGTCGTCGCCAGGCGAGCAGCATCACCAACAGCACCAGGAGCGCGACCGCGATCGTGATCGCGACGGCGAGGTCCCGAGCGCTCATGCGCGAAGCTCCTCGACGACGCTGCCGCCGTCGACCGTGAGGGCACCGCCGTGGATCGTGTACTCGACGCGTCCCGGAAGCGCGCGCCCGAGATACGGCGAGTTCACGCTGCGACCGTGGAGGTCGTGCTCGGTGAACACCCCGTCGACCGAGGCGTCGTAAAGGGTGATCTGCGCCGGCTGCCCGACCTCGAGCGGCGTGCCGTGCCCTGCGAGTCGCCCGATCCGTGCCGGTGTCGCGCTCATCACCCGCGCGATGTCGGACCAGTCGAGCAGCCCGGTCTGCACCATCGACTGATGCACCACGCGCAGGGCGCTCTCGAGCCCCACCATGCCGTTCGCGGCGGCCTGCCACTCGCAGGCCTTGTGCTCGCTGGGGTGGGGCGCGTGGTCGGTGGCGACGATGTCGATGGTGCCGTCGGCGAGGCCTTCGCGCACGGCGAGCACATCCTCTTCCCGACGCAGCGGCGGGTTCACCTTGTAGCGCGCGTCGTACCCGCGCACGAGCTCATCGGTCAGCAGCAGGTGGTGAGGGGTGACCTCGGCCGTGACATGGATACCGCGCTTCTTGGCCCAGCGGATGATGTCCACCGAACCCGCGGTCGACAGGTGGCAGACGTGCAGCCGCGAGCCGACATGCTCGGCGAGCAGCACGTCGCGGGCGATGATCGATTCCTCGGCGACGGCGGGCCAGCCGGCGAGGCCCAGCTCGGCAGATACCGTGCCCTCGTTCATCTGCGCGCCTTCGGTGAGGCGGGGGTCCTGCGCATGCTGGGCGATGACCCCGTCGAACGATTTCACGTACTCCAGCGCGCGACGCATGATGAGCGGGTCGAACACGCAGAAGCCGTCGTCGCTGAAGACGCGGACCTGCGCACGGGACGTGGCCATCGCGCCCAGCTCGGCGAGGCGCTCGCCCTTCTGTCCGACGGTGACGGCGCCGATCGGCTGCACGGTGGCGTAGCCTGCGGCCTCTCCGAGGGCGAGCTCCTGCTCGACGACGCCCGCGGTGTCAGCGACCGGTGAGGTGTTGGGCATCGCGAACACGGCGGTGAATCCGCCGGCGGCCGCGGCCTTCGTTCCGGTGAGGATGGTTTCGGACGCCTCGTAGCCGGGCTCCCGCAGATGCGTGTGCAGGTCGACCAGGCCCGGTAGCGCGACGAGTCCTGCCGCATCCACGACGCGGGCACCAGAGCGGGTCAGTCCGGTGCCGATCTCGGCGATCCGGCCGTCCTCGATGATGATGTCGGCGCTCTCAGCACCGAGCAGCTGCGCACCGGTGATGACGAGGGTCTCGTTCACAGGTCTCCCCCTCGTTCGTCGTCTCGTTCGCCTGCCAGCAGCAGGTACAGCACCGCCATGCGGACGGACACCCCGTTCGTGACCTGTTCCAGCACCGTCGAGCGGGGGGAATCGGCTGCTTCCGAGGAGATCTCCAGTCCCCGGTTCATCGGCCCGGGGTGCATCACAATGCTACCTGCCGGAAGACCCGCCACACGCCGTGCGTCCAGCCCCCAGCGCCGGGAATACTCCCGCTCAGTCGGGAAATACGCGGCGTTCATCCGTTCCAGCTGAATGCGCAGCATCATCACGGCGTCCGGGTCTTCGGCCAGAGCCTGATCGAGGTCGTATACGACGCGAACCGGCCAGAGCGAGACGTTCTGCGGAACCAGCGTCGGCGGCGCCACCAGGGTGACCTCGGCGCCGAGGGTGGTGAGCAGCCAGACGTTGGATCGGGCGACCCGCGAGTGCAAGACGTCCCCCACGATCACGACGCGCATTCCGGACAGGTCGCGACCGCGGCTGTCCCCGCCGAACCGGCGCTTGCGGATCGTGAAGGCATCGAGCAGAGCCTGGGTCGGATGCTCGTGCGTGCCGTCGCCGGCGTTCACGACCCCGGCCGAGATCCAGCCGCTCGTCGCGAGTGTCTGCGGCGCACCGGAGCCGGGGTGGCGGACCACGACCGCATCGGCGCCGATGGCCTCGAGCGTCTGCGCCGTGTCCTTCAGGCTTTCGCCCTTCGAGACGCTGGAGCCCTTCGCGGCGAAGTTGATCACGTCGGCGGAGAGGCGCTTGGCGGCGGCCTCGAACGAGATGCGGGTGCGGGTCGAATCCTCGAAGAAGAGGTTGACGACCGTCTTGCCGCGCAGGGTCGGGAGCTTCTTGACCTCGCGGGACTGCGTATCGGACATGTCCTCGGCGACATCGAGGATGCGCAGGGCCGTGGTCCTGTCGAGGGTGCGGGTGTCGAGGAGGTGTCTCATTCGCCGATCGTCACCTCCTCGGCCCCGTCGTTCTCGAGGAGGCGCACGTTGACCCGCTCGGTGCGGGCGGAGGGGATGTTCTTGCCGATGAAGTCCGGCCGGATCGGAAGCTCGCGATGCCCGCGGTCGACCAGTATCGCGAGGCGCACGACGGACGGCCGGCCGATCGACTGGATCGCGTCCAGCGCGGCGCGGATGCTGCGCCCGGAGAAGAGCACGTCGTCGACGAGCACGACGGTCTTGCCGTCGATGCCTCCGACGGGGATCTCGGTGGGCTGCGGAGAACGTGTCGGGTGCTTGGCGAGATCGTCGCGGAAGAGCGTCACATCGAGCGATCCGACCGGGACGGACTGCTGCGCGATCTCGCTGATCAGCAGGCCGAGGCGGTGGGCGAGAGTCACGCCGCGGGTCGGAATGCCCAGCAGGACGAGGTTCTCGGCGCCTCGATTGGATTCGAGGATCTCGTGCGCGATACGGGTCAGCGCTCGTGAGATGTCGGCTTCGTGCAGCACGGTGCGCATGCTCATCGGCCGCTCCCTTCTCCGCCTCACAGGACGGTGTTAAAGGTTGCTTGTGACGTCAGTCTATCGGAGCGGGAGGGCTCCGGTGGATCAGCTCGCCTCCTGCAGCACCGGGTCTGTGACCTCGTCGATCTTGGAGGAGCGGATCGGGTGGCCGGCGGTGGAGAGGCAGCGACCGGTCTTCAGGTCCCACTTCCAGTCGTGCATGCTGCAGGTGAGGATGCCGTCCTCGTCGACCGTGCCCGTGCGGGTGAGGTCGGCACGGAGGTGCGGGCACCGGCGCTGCACGACCCAGTCGCCGATCTCGGCGTCCTCGGTCTGGTCGGTCTGCTCCTGGTACCAGTTCTCGACGTACTCGATCCGGTCGACCGAGAGGCACTTGAGGAACGTGGTGAGGAACTCGTTGAACTTGCCGCTGCGGCCCACCGAGAACTGCATGGAGAGGAAGATCGAGTTCGACCAGTCGATCTCGTGATCGACGATGTTCGTCGAGACCAGGCCGGCAGGGATCGTGTACCAGTACACGCACTCCTCGCCCGCGTACTCGCGGACCTTCGCACGGGGGAAGTCGACGACCATGTCGAGGTCGCCGATGCGGAATCGCACGCACCCTCCGACGCCGAGTCGGATGGTGCGGGACTTCTTCAGCAGCGGCTCCCACCACGTCTTGATCGCCTCGAGCATCTCCGCGGGCGGGATGATCGCGGCACGGGACGCCTCCTCGTCGCGGATCTCCTGCTGGCGGCTCGCGCGCTGCTCCTCGAGGTAGTCCCACTTCTCATCGAAGATGTGCGAGATCTCGGCCTCGGTGTAGAGCGTCTGCTCGCTCGTGACGCTTCCCCCGTCGACCGTGACGACGGTGCCGGGGATGAAGAGCTGGCCGTCGTACTGCGGCGCGAGCTCCTTCATGTGCGCGAGGAACTGCTTCTGGTCGGTGAAGATCGACTCGCCGTTCTTCCCGAGGCCGTTGAAGTCGAACAGGTCGTCGCGCAGGAACATGGGCGGGCCCGCCATCGGGAAGACGTGCGGGGCGTCGACCTTCTCGATGTAGTACATCGCGCGCTTGTTCTGCGCCTCGCGCTTGAGGCGCGCGAAGTTCTGCTTGGCGTCGAGCGGCAGGTCGTAGACCATGGGCCACCAGATCGCACCGGAGACCTGGGTGAAGTAGGCGTCGGGCTTGCCGAAGTCGAGCAGCTTCTCGAGGTCGAGCGGGTGCGAGTCGTTCTGGTTGAGCATCGAGCCGGTGCCGTCGTCGACGCTCAGCGAGGAGTCGCCGATCGGGCCGTCGCTCGGGGCGCGGAGCGGCGTGATCATCATCTTGAGCTCACCGCGCTGGATGACCTGACCGGCCGGGGCGTAGGTGATGTTCGTGTAGCCGAGGGCGCGGATGTCCTTCTCGAGGTCATCGGTGGGATACTCCGGGAGCAGCACCTCGATGTCCTTGCGGATGTACCGCTCGAGCAGCTTCGGGTCGAAGTGATCGCGGTGGCGGTGGGAGATCCAGAGGAAGTCGGCCTCACGCCCGAAGCGCTCCCAGTCGAGGCCGCGGTTGTCGGGGAACGGGAACCAGGATCCGTAGAACGAGGGCCCGAGGACCGGGTCGCAGATGATGTTCCCGCCCAAGGTCTCGATGAACATCCCGGCGTGGCCGAGTCCCGTGATCCGCATTGCATTCCTCCCGAAAGTGAACCGTTCGATTGTACCGAGGGCTCCCTGTGCGCCCGGTCGACCGGGCCGGGAGTATTCGGGTCAGCCCTCGAACAGTCCGCGGATGTCGTCGGCGGAGAGGGACTGCGCGAACAGCGCCTCGTCATCGAGGACGGCAGTGAACAGCCGGGCCTTGCGACGCTGCAGATCGAGTACCTTCTCCTCGATCGTGCCGGCGGCGATCATCCGGTAGACGAACACCTGGCTGTCCTGCCCGATACGGTGCGTGCGATCGACGGCCTGCGCCTCCGCTGCGGGATTCCACCACGGATCGAGCAGGAAGACATAGTCGGCCTCGGTCAGGGTGAGCCCGAATCCGCCGGCCTTCAGGCTGATCAGGAACACCGGCTGCTCCCCCGAGGTGAATCCCTCCACCACCTTCTGCCGGTGACGGGTGGACCCGTCCAGATGCGCATAGGGGATTCCGGCGGCGTCCAAGCGTGCCGCAGCCATGTCCAGGAACGACGTGAACTGGCTGAACACGAGCGCTCGGTGTCCTTCCGCCTGCAGCTCGATCACGCGCTCGAGCAGGACGTCGAGCTTGCGGGAGCCGATCTTCGCGTCCTCCGGATCGATGAGACCGGGCGCGAGGCTGAGCATGCGCATCAAGGTGAGGGAGCGGAACACGATGAACCGATTGCGGTCCAGATCTTCCAGGAGGCCGAGCACCTTCTGCCGTTCCCGCTGCAAAACGGTCTCGTAGAGGGCACGGTGGGATGAGCCGAGTTCGATCTCGAGGATCTGCTCCTGTTTGGGCGGAAGGTCGGGCGCGACGAGTTCCTTGGTGCGTCTCATCAGCAGCGGTCGGATTCGCCGACGCAGCTGCGCGAGGCGGCGTTGCCGGTAGGCCCCGCCTTCCTCGTTCTCCGGGACCTTCCCCTGCTCGATCGGCTGGATGTACTGCTCCCGGAACTTCCGTGCGGACGCGAAGAGACCGGGAGCGGTGAGCTTCAGCAGCGCCCACAGCTCACTCAGGCTGTTCTCCATAGGGGTTCCGGTGACGGCGAACGTCACATCCGCGCGGAACGAGGCGACGGCGCGATGCAGCTTGGTCGCCGGGTTCTTCACGAACTGCGCCTCGTCGAGGATGAGCCCCGCCCAGGAGATCGCGGCGTACTCGGCTTCATCGAGGCGTGCGACCGCGTACGTCGTGATCACGACGTCGGCCTCGAGAAGCGCGTCGGCCAAGGCCGGACCCTGGGTACTGCCCCGGAGCATCACTCGGAGCGCGGGCGCGAATCGGGCGGCCTCCGTGCGCCATGTGGAGAGCACCGAGGTGGGCACGACCACGAGGAACGGCCGCGTCTCCCCCGCTTCACGGGCGTGGAGGATGAGCGCGAGCAGCTGGAGCGTCTTCCCCAAGCCCATGTCGTCGGCGAGGATTCCGCCCAGACGGTGCCCCCAGAGAAAGGCGAGCCAGTCCAGGCCCTCCTGCTGATACGGGCGGAGCTCCGCGGTGAGTCCGTCCGGCACCGACACCGCGGGCACCGACGTGGCGCGACGCAGACCTTCCGCGGTCGCCCGCCATGTCACGGCAGGCAGGGCCTCGTCGGCCAGATCTTCGAACTCTTCCCAGAGGTCGGTCTGGTAGCGGCTGATCCGTGGGCCGGTCTCCCATTCCTCGAGTTCGCTCGATTCGTCGATCAGCTCGCGCAGCCGGTCGAGCGCGCGGTGATTCAGGGAGAAGTAGCTGCCGTCCACGAGGAGGAGCTTCTTCTTGCCCTTGCTGAGCGCCGTGAACAGCGGCTCGAACGGGATCGTGCGCCCGTCGATCTTGACGAGGACCCCGAGGTCGAACCAATCGGGGTCGGTGCTCTCCACCGTGGAGACGGTGATCTCCGGCTCCCCGGTCAGCTCGTGATAACTCTTCCGACGTCCGGAGACGACGAGAGTGACACCTTCGGCCTCGAGCGCCGGCACGACACGGGTGACGAACTCGGCAGCTGCGACGTCGTGGAACGACCCCGCGGGCGCGAGCTCCTCCCCCAGATGTTCGGTCCAGACCAGCTGCAGCGCTTCGCGCTGACGATCCTCCGCCGCCAGGTCGCGCACCGCATGCCCGCTGGGCGCGAAGGGCACGGATCCGAACCCCTGGTAGTCCCACTCGAACGCGTACTTGACCGTGTCGCCGCGATGGAACGACAGTTGCAGCGTCGGACGCGGCGCCGGCAGCTCGGGGAGTTCGACGCGCCCCACCGGTCGCACGACGATGCGGCGTGCGAGCAGCGGATAGGCGTCGCGGAGGAAGACGGACTCCTCCGCTCCCGGCACGGTGACGCCGCCCCGGGCGCCGAGCAGGGCGCGGACGGGTTCGCCGACGGGAACCTCGGCGAGCGTCACGCGGAGCCGCGTTCCTTGCTGCACGACCTCATACACGCCGTTGTGACCGATCGGACGCACCGCGAGCGGATCGGCCCCACGCCCGTCGATCGTGACGTCGGGGCGCACGAGGAGTCCGCCGTCACGACCGCGTTCGACGGTCGCGCCGATCGTGGCATGCTCGGCGAGCACGACCGTAGTGCTCTTCTGGGTCGCGACCAGCGGGATGCCGAGCTCCGCACCCGCACGCAGATGCCCCCAGAGCAGCCCGGACTCGATCAGATCGGCGACGAGCCAGTCGCCGGCGGTTCCGGAGAGGAGCGTGTCCCGCGCGATGCTCAGCAGATCGGCGAACCACCGCGACCGATCGCGACCATACTGCGTGGGAGAGCGGCGCACCGCATCCCACGTGGCCGCGCCCTGCACCCACGCGCCGGTCGAGGCGCTCGTCTCCAACGGACGGATTCCGAGCAGGATCTCGCCGGTGCGCTTGGCGACATCGCGCGCCGTCGCCGAGCGCTGCGGGCGGGACGCCCACGGGTTCGCTCCGCGTCCGTCGCGCAGACGGAGCTCGACCCCGAGGGCGAGCTTCATCTGCGCGTCGCCACCCGAGGATGCGAGGATCGACCGCCAGTCCGCCGCCGAGGAGTCCTCGGAGCGGGACGGATCGAGCGGGAGGGCCATGCCCCCATCCTCTCCGACACCGCCGACAGTGCCTCGCGTCGGACGGGTCAGGCGGCGCGAGCCACCCGAGCGAGGACACCGTGCACGAACGCACCGGAGTCGTCGGTCGAGAACTCCTTGGCGAGTTCGACGGCCTCGTCGATCGCAACAGCCGTGGGCACCTCGTCGTTGTAGAGGATCTCCCACACGGCGATGCGGAGCAGGGCGCGGTCGACCGCGGGCATCCGCTCCAGCTTCCAGTCACGACTGTGGGTGGTGATGTGCTCGTCGATCTCGTCGCGCTGGTCGATGATGCCGTCGACGATCTCGCGGGCGTAGAGCCAGGAAGCCTCGCGAGCGGGCTCGCTCGCGGCACGCTTCGCCTCCGCGGCCAGCGTCACCGCGACGTCGTCCCCGCGCACATCGGCGGAGAACAGGATGTCGAGAGCGCGCTTGCGCGCCTTCGTCCGGGCGCTCACGCCTTACTTCTCGCGGCCGAGGTAGTCACCCGTGCGGGTGTCGACCTTGACCTTGGTGCCGGTCTCGAGGAACAGGGGCACCTGGATCTCGTAGCCGGTCTCGAGGGTCGCGGGCTTGGTTCCTGCCGACGAGCGGTCGCCCTGCAGACCGGGCTCGGTGTAGGTGACCTCGAGGATCACGGAGGCAGGAAGGTCGATGTACAGCGGGTTGCCGTTGTTCATCGCGATGGTCACTGCCTGGTTCTCGAGCAGAAAGTGCTTCGCGTCGCCCACCGTCGCCGCACCGACCGTGATCTGGTCGAAGTCGGTCTGGTCCATGAAGACGTAGCCGTCGCCGTCGGTGTACAGGTACGTGTAGTCGCGGCGGTCGACGTTCTCGATCTCGATCTTCGCGCCCGCGTTGTACGTGCGGTCGACCGTCTTGCCGGAGACGACGTTCTTCAGCTTCGTGCGCACGAAAGCACCGCCCTTGCCGGGCTTGACGTGCTGGAACTCGATGACGCTCCAGAGCTGCCCGTCGATGCTGAGGACGACGCCGTTCTTGATGTCTGCGGTAGATGCCATGCGCTGCGAGTTCCGTTCGTGAGTCTGCGGGGTCGGACGAGGCCGACAGTCGATTCTAAGGGATGAGCGGGCACGGGCCCACACGGAGACTCTGCCGACCTCTGGTGCACTGCGAGAAGGCGCTGCGTGGCCCGCGGGCCGGGATGACCAGGGGGCCGCTCCGATGCGGTGCCGAAAACGCCCGTCACAAGGGAACCTAGACAACAGCCGTCGTCACGCACACCCCGTTGACGAGAGCCGCTCGGACGCTCAACCTGGAGCTGGAACAGGAGATGCGGCCATGTCCGGAAGAGCATCGCGCAGGCGGAGTCAGCCGCCCGACTCAGGTCTGGATCCGACGTGGATGACCAGCCAGCCGTCCCTGAGGACGTCGTCCGGCGGCATCTGGCTCCTCATGGCGTCTCTGTTCGCCATGTTGAGCCTCGCACTTCTGATCGCGATCGTGGTGAACGGAGGACCGGCGGCGTCCGTGGCACTCGTGACCGCGACACTGGTGGTCGGTCTCCTCATCGCGATGGAGGTCGTCCGGCGAGTGGTGGGTGAAGGCCCGCCCCGGTTGCGGGCCCTGGCGGGGTGCTTCCTGAGCATGGCGCTCATCGCGCTCGCCGGGATGGTGGTCTGCGTGATGATCGTATGGATTCCGGTGACGCGCTGAGTGCGGTCCGCGTTCAGAGGTGGGCGTTGAGCTCCCGCACGGCGTCCGCGTACCCTTCGACGCCACGCCCGACGACCCGCACGGCAGCGACGTCGTGCAGGTACGAGTGGTGGCGGAACTCCTCGCGCGCGTAGACGTCGGAGATGTGCACCTCGGCGAACGGCAGTGACACTCCCGTGAGCGCGTCACGGAGCACGACGGAGGTGTGGGTGAGACCCCCCGGGTTGATCACGATGCCCACGCAGTCTTCGCGCGCGGCATGTATCGCATCGATCAGGACGCCCTCGTGATTGCTCTGCACCGCGCGCACCTCGAGCCCCTCGAGGGCGGCGGCCCGGGCCGTGACCCGCTCCACGTCGGCGAGCGTCGCGGTGCCGTAGACCTCCGGCTCTCGGGTGCCGAGGAGGTTCAGATTCGGCCCGTTCACCAACAGGATGCGGCGGCTCACGCCCCGACCTCCTGGTACGCGGCGAACATCAGCGATTCGTCCGGTGCCTGCAGCACCGTGGGCTTCGCGATGTCGTCGAGCAGGATGAAACGCAGCATCCCGCCACGACTCTTCTTGTCCCGCTGCATCGTGGCGAGCAGCTGCGGCCACGCGCCACCCCGGTAGGACGTGGGAAGACCCAGCGACTCCAGGATCGTGCGGTGGCGTTCAGCGGCGGAATCCGACAACCGGCCCGCGAGTCGCGAGAGCTCGGCGGCGTACAGCATGCCGACGGAGATCGCCGCGCCGTGGCGCCAGCGGTACCGCTCGGCGTGCTCGATCGCGTGCCCGAGCGTGTGTCCGTAGTTGAGGATCTCGCGAAGCCCGGCCTCGCGGAAGTCATCGGACACGACCTTCGCCTTCATGTCGATCGCGAGTTCGACGGTGCGACGGAACTCATCCGTCGTCGTGTCGACCGCACGCGCGGGATCTGCCTCGATGATGTCGAGGATCTCCGGCGCCCAGATGAATCCGGCCTTGACGACCTCAGCGAACCCGGCGGTCGCCTCGTTCGGGCTGAGGCTCGCGAGCTCGTCGAGATCGCCGATCACGGCACTCGGCGCCCAGAACGCGCCCACGAGGTTCTTCCCCTCCGCGGTGTTGACGCCGGTCTTACCGCCGACAGAGGCATCGACCAGACCCAGGACCGTGGTCGGGACCTGGATCAGCTGTACTCCGCGGAGCCAGGTGGCGGCGACGAACCCTGCGAGGTCGGTCACTGCTCCCCCGCCGTATCCGACCACCGCATCGCTGCGGGTGAAGTCGGCCTGTCCCATGACCTGCCAGCAGAAGGCTGCGACCTCGATGCGCTTGCCCTGCTCGGCGTCCGGAATCTCCGCCAGCAGCACCTCACGCGGCCCCTCCGCGGTGTCGGCGAGGAGCCTGTCGCGCAGGTCTGCGGCGCGAGCCGCGAGCGTCGGCGGATGCACCACCAGGATCTTACGCACACCCGGTGCGAGGGCGGCCGAGACCCGATCCAGGACTCCGCGTCCGATCGTGATGTCGTAGGGGTCGTTCCCGGTGACGCTGATGCTCGTCGTGCTCATCGCTGTTCTCTCTTCCATGCCACGATCTCGTCGGCGATCTTCTGCATCGGTCGCCGCGACGTGTCGAACGTCGCCGAGGCGACCTCCGCGTACCAGCCGCGACGCTCGTCGAAGATCCTCTTCCAGCGCTCGATAGGATCCTCACCCGAGAGCAGCGGGCGGTTGCTGCCGCGGAGCCTGTCCGCCACCGCTTCGGCGCTCACCGTCAGGAACACGACCGAGTGACCCCGCAGCAGCTCGCGGGTCACCGCATCCGTGACAGCGCCTCCTCCGAGCGAGATCACTCCGCCTTCGGAGATCGCGTCGGCCACGGCACGACGCTCGAGGTCTCGGAAATGCGGCTCCCCGTGGTCGGCGAAGATGCTCGGTATCGGTCCGTGCGCAGCCACGATGCGCTTGTCGGTGTCGACGAACTCGACGCCGAGTCGGCGAGCGACGCGTCTGCCGACGCTGGTCTTGCCGGCGGCCATCGGGCCGACCAGCACCAGCGTCAGCGGATCAGCCGCGCTCGTCATGCGCGATGAGCGCCGCCTCGGACGCGGGGGTCGTGCGCAGCTCGGCGGGGATGCCTGCCAGGTATCCGTCGAGGTTGCGACGCGTCTCGCGGATGCTGTCGCCGCCGAACTTCTCCAGCACGGCGTTCGCGAGTTCGACCGCCACCATGGCCTCGGCGACCACACCGGCTGCCGGCACTGCGCACACGTCCGAACGCTGGTGATGGGCCGTGGCGTCGTCTCCGGTCGCGATGTCGATCGTGCGCAGCGCATGCGGCACGGTGGCGATCGGCTTCATCCCGGCGCGTACGCGCAGGACGGTGCCGGTCGACATGCCGCCCTCGGTCCCCCCGGCACGGTCGGACCCGCGCGTGATTCCGTCTGCGGTCGCGAAGAGCTCGTCGTGGGCCGCAGAGCCGCGACGACGCGTGGTCTCGAAGCCGTCGCCGACCTCGACGCCCTTGATCGCCTGGATGCTCATGAGCGCCTGGGCGAGGCGTGCGTCGAGACGTCGGTCCCAGTGCACGTGCGAGCCGAGTCCCGGGGGCAGCCCGTAGGCGAGTACCTCGACGATGCCACCGAGCGTGTCGCCGTCCTTCTTCGCATCGTCGACCTCGGCCACCATCAGCGCGGAGGTCGCGGCGTCGAAGCACCGCAGCGGATCAGCGTCGAGCGCCTCGACGTCATCCGGTGCGGGCAGCGGCGAGCCGTCGGGCACCCGCACCGGTCCGATCGACAGCGTGTGGCTGACGAGGCGGATGCCGAGCTCGCCGAGGAAGGACCGGGCGATCGCGCCGAGTGCGACGCGAGCGGCAGTCTCACGCGCACTCGCACGCTCCAGGATCGGACGGGCCTCGTCGAAGTCGTACTTCTGCATGCCCACCAGATCGGCGTGGCCGGGACGCGGACGCGTGAGAGGAGCGCTGCGCCCGCGGGACTTGTCCGTGAGCTCGACGGGCTCGGGGTTCATGACCTCGATCCACTTCGGCCACTCAGTGTTGCCGATGCGCAGGGCGATCGGGCTGCCGAGGCTCTTGCCATGGCGCACACCGCCGGAGATCGTCAGCTCGTCCTGCTCGAACTTCATCCGCGAGCCGCGGCCGTAGCCCAGCTTGCGACGAGCGAGATCGGCCTGGATGGCTTCGGAAGACACAGGGACGCCGGAGGGCAGACCCTCCATGACGGCGATGAGTTCTGGGCCGTGCGATTCGCCGGCCGTGAGCACGCGGAGCATTGCTCCAGTCTCCCACGGGTTGGAGCCCCTCCCGCGCCGCGTTTCGTCCGGGCCTCGAGGTCAGAGCGCCGCGCGCATGGCTGCCACGACCACGTCCTCGTCCGGAAGCGTGATCGCGGGGTCGCCGTGGTGGAAGATCCGGATCTGACGCACGGCCTGGTGCAGCAGCATCCCCAGGCCGGAGACCACGACGCCGGATCCCCAGCCCGCCGCGAGAGCCGAGGGCCACGGGGCGTAAGCCGCGTCGAAGAGCGCTCCGCCGTTCTCGCCCAGCGCGGCGGTGGTCAGCTCGGGGAGCGACGTCCCGCTGGGGAGAGTCGCGATCGTCAGGTCGACGGCCACGACGGGCCCGACGAGAGGTCCGGCTTCGACGACGACCCCCAGCCGCTCACCGAGGGCGACGAGGCCGGAGGCGCGCTCGGGTCGTCGGGCGCGCACCTCCGCACGGGAGGCCCCGATCTCGGCTGCCGCGACGAGAGCGGATGCCGCGGTCGCGCCTGCTCCGAGGATGCGAACGGTCTCGGCCGCAGCGACATCAGCCTCGGCCAACGCGTCGATGATCCCGCCGACGTCGGTGTTGAATCCGGCGGTCTCGTCCCCCAGAAGCAGGGTGTTGACGGCGCCGGTGAGCTCCGCGTGGCGGTCATGCCTCCCGGCGGCGCGGAACGCCTCCTCCTTCAACGGCATGGTCAGCGAGAGTCCGCGCCAGGTCCCGTCGAGCGCGCCGAGATTCGTCACGAAATCCTCGGCGGAAACCTGGCGTCGCCCGTACTCCCAGTCGAGTCCGAGCACGCGGTACGCGGCGGAATGCAGGTCCGGGGACTTGGAGTGCGCGATCGGATCGCCCCAGACCGCCAATCGTGAGCGCGTCACCGTCTCAGCAGCCGCCGTCCGGGTTCGCCCGGCACCACTCGCGCCACTTCTCGATCCCCTGCTCGTGCTCGGCCATGGTCTCGGAGAACTGCGTCTCCCCCGTGGCCAGGTTGATCGTGACGAAGTACAGCCACGGTCCGTCAGCGGGTTCCATCGCCGCCTTGATGGCCGCGTCGCTCGGGCTGGCGATCGGTGTCGCCGGCAAGCCGGTGCGCACGTAGGTGTTCCAGTCGTTGTCGTCCTCGAGCGCTTCCTTCGAGCTTGACACGACGCCCTCGTGGAGGGATCCGTATCCGTACTGCGCCGTCGAATCCATCTGCAGCTTCATGTCGATGTCGAGGCGGTTCTGGATGACTCGCGACACCTTCGCGAAGTCGTCGAGGCGCCCCTCCCGCTGGATGATCGAGGCGATCGTCAGGATCCGCTCGGCGTCTTCGGCCGGAACACCGGCGCCGTCGAGTGCTTCACGCGTGCGGTCGACCATGCGCTGGATCACCTGAGGTGCGGTGACGCCGGGATCGAACTCGTAGACCGCCGGGAACAGCCAGCCTTCGAGAGTCGGCGCATCGACGCCGTAGGCGGACGGATCCTGCACCGCGGCCTCGAAGTCGGCCAGCGGAAGCCCGAGGGTCTCCGCCATCGAGGGAAGCGACGAGACGATCGTGCCGCCCTCGGAAACCGAGACGGCGTTCGCCATCTTGTTGGCATCGTCCCTGAGAGCCTCGAGTGCGGCCTCCGCCGTCATCTTCTTCTGCAGGCGGTACACGCCGGGGTAGAACGTGACGGCGAGGTTCTCCTCGACGATGTAGTCGTAGAAGACGTCCTCGGTCTTCGTGACTCCGGCCTCGTAGAGGGCGGTGGAGACCGGCGAACCGGTGTCGCCCTGCTTGATCGTGACGAGTGCCTCCCCGGTCGCGAGACCCGGTTCCCAGTCCTTCGACTCGCCCCAGCCGAGAGCGTCGCTGATCTTGTCTCCGTAGGTGTTGGCCACCCAGACACCGGCGGCCGCGATGCCACCGAAGATGGCGAGGACGATGATCAGAGCGATCAGGCATCCCTTTCGGCGCTTCTTCTTCGGTCGCGCATCGACGTGGTCGTCGTGGGGCACGAACAGGTCGTCGAGTCCTCCGCCGATGACCGGCTCGGGTGCGGCCCCGCCCTCGGGAGTCACCTGGGGCATCGCGCGTGTCGGCGTCTCCGCGGCGTCCGCCGAGGCGCGAATCGGGGTCGGCGAGGGCACAGCATCATTCGATCGCACCGCATCATCCGCCGAGGCGCGGACCGGGACAGGAGACGGCTCGGCGGCAGCGCTCGCCGTTCCCCGCGCCGGGGTGGCGGTTCCCTCGCCGGCAGCTGCTTCCCGGGCGGCGCGGCGCGACCCGGGAGCGGGCGCGCTGTTGTCGACAGTCGGGCTCTGGCGCGTGGGATCGGGCAGATTCTCGAACAGGTCGCCCAAGCGGGCGTCGGGGTCGTGCGGGGGCGTTGCGCTGTCACGTTCGGACATCGTCAGGCGTGCTCCTCGTCAGGCGGGATCGTGGCACCGGCCGGGTTTCCGGTGCTCTTCTCCGTGTCGATCGCCTGCTGCAGAAGCACCACGGCGGCGACCTGATCCACAATGCTACGAGACTTCTTCTGAGATCTCCCGGAACTGCGCAGGGCCGCGTGTGCCGTGACGGTGCTGAGCCGCTCGTCCACGAGTCGCACGGGAATGCCGCTCCGCTGCTGCAGGGCGGCGGCGAACTCGCGTGCATCCGTGGTCGACAGGGTGTCGGCACCCTGCATGTTCACCGGGAGTCCGACGACGAACTCCATGGGCTCGTACTCCCCCGCGAGCTGCACGATCCGATCGATCGACACCTCGTCACGGGGAACCGTCTCGACGGGCACGGCGAGCATTCCGTCAGGATCGCAGCGCGCGACTCCCACCCTCGCCCGACCGACGTCGATGCCGAGCCGCACACCGCGGCGGAACCCGCTCACGCGACGCGCAGCTCCTGGGCGATGGCCTCGAGGGCCGCGGGAAGGGCCGCCGCATCCGCGCCGCCGCCCTGGGCGACGTCGTCGCGACCGCCGCCGCCGCCGCCGAGCACCCCGGCGGCGCGCTTCGCGAGCGCGCCGGCCTTGGCGCCCGCCGTGCGGGCCGCGTCGTTGGTGGCCACGACCACGACCGGTCGCCCGTTGACGACCGCGCCGAGGGCGACGACTGCGGCATCGGATCCGAGTCGTTCGCGAACGCCGTTCACGAGGTCGCGCACGTCATCTGCAGACGCCACCTCACCGAGGTTCTGCGCAGCCAGGCGGAATGCTCCGACGCGGGTCGCGGCGTCGACGATCGCGGGAACCCGTCCCGCACGCTCCTTCGCCTCGAACTGCGCGATGCGCTTCTCCGCCGTCTTCAAGCTCGCGGTCAGATCTGCGATCCGCTCGGGAAGCTGCTCGCGCGGGGTCTTGAGCGAGCTGGTGAGCTGCGACACGATCGCCCGCTCCGCAGCCAGCTCGCGGAAGGCGTCCGCACCGACGAGCGCCTCGATCCGACGGTTGGATGCACCGACGGAGGACTCACCGACGAGGCTGACCAGCCCGATCTCCGCACTCGTGTTCACATGGGTGCCCGCGCACAGCTCGCGCGACCAGGGACCGCCGATGTCGACCATGCGCACGACGTCGCCGTACTTCTCGCCGAACAGCGCCATGGCGCCGGCTTCCTTCGCCTCATCGAGCGAGACGATCCGCGTGGTCACCTCGAGGGCGTCCTGCACCGCACGGTTTGTGATCTCCTCGATCTCGCTGCGCGTGTCGGTGGACAGCGCCTGCGACCAGGAGAAGTCGAAACGCATGTAGCCGGCGCGGTTCAACGATCCGGCCTGCGTCGCGCTCGGGCCGAGCGTGTCGCGGAGCGCGGCGTGCACGAGGTGCGTGGCCGAGTGCGCCTGGCGGGCGGCGCGGCGGTTGGCCGCATCCACGACCGTCGTCGCGATGTCGTCGACCGCCACGCTTCCGCGGGTGACCTCGACGGTGTGACTGATCAGCCCGGGAACAGGCTTCTGCACGTCGAGCACCTCGAGCACGTAGCCGGGGCCGACGATGGTGCCCTTGTCGGCGACCTGTCCGCCCGACTCCGCGTACAGCGTGGTCTCGGCGAGGACGACCTCGGCGATCTGTCCCTCAGCGGCGCTCCGCACCGGGACGCCGTCGACGAGGAGTCCGAGCACGCGGGATTCGACCTCGAGAGCGGAATAGCCGTCGAAGCCGGTCTCACCCAGTGCACGGAGTTCGCGATAGACCGACACGTCGGCGAGCTGCCGCTTGCGGTTGCGGGCGTCGTCCTTGGCACGCTGACGCTGCTCCTGCATGAGCGTGTCGAAGGCCGCGCGATCGACGTCGAGTCCGGCCTCCTCGGCGACCTCGAGCGTGAGGTCGATCGGGAATCCGTAGGTGTCGTGCAACAGGAACGCCTCGGGTCCGCTGAGCGTCTTGCCGCCGCCCTTCCTGGTCTCGTCCAGAGCCAGATCGAGGATGGTCGAACCGGCGACGAGCGTGCGGCGGAAGGTCTCCTCCTCGGCGAAGGCGGATGCCGAGAGCACCGACCAGTCCTTCTCGAGCTCCGGGTAGGTCGTCTTCATCACATCACGCGATGCGGCGAACAGTTCGGGGAAGACGGGCTCGTCGACGCCGAGCAGTCGCATGGAGCGGACCGTGCGGCGCATCAGGCGGCGCAGAATGTACCCGCGCCCCTCGTTCGACGGGCGCACCCCGTCGGAGAGAAGCATGAGCGAGGAGCGCACGTGGTCGGCGACGACGCGGAAGCGCACGTCATCCTCATGCTGCACGCCGTACGGGCGTCCGGAGAGCTCGATCGCGCGGTCCAGCACCGGACGCATCTGATCCGACTCGTACATGTTGTCGACGCCCTGCTTGAGGAACGCGACGCGCTCGAGCCCCATGCCGGTGTCGATGTTCTTCATCGGCAGCTCGCCGACGATGTCGAACTCCGTCTTGCCACGGATGTTCTCGATGAAATCCTGCATGAACACGAGGTTCCAGATCTCCAGGAACCTCGTGTCGTCAACGGCCGGCCCGCCGTCCTTGCCAAAAGCGGGGCCGCGATCGAAGAAGATCTCCGAGTCGGGACCGCCCGGTCCGGGCTGCCCGGTGTTCCAGTAGTTGTCCGCACGGCCGAGACGCTGGATGCGCTCCGGCTTGAGCCCGATGATGTCGCGCCAGATCGCCTCAGCCTCGTCATCGGTCTCGTAGACGGTGACCCACAGGTCCTTCTCGTCGAAACCGAGACCGCCGTCCGACTCCGACGACGTCAGCAGCTCCCAGGCGTAGCGGATCGCGCCTTCCTTGAAGTAGTCGCCGAACGACCAGTTGCCCAGCATCTGGAAGAACGTGCCGTGACGGGCGGTCCGACCGACCTCTTCGATGTCGTTGGTGCGGATGCACTTCTGCACGTCCGCGATGCGCGGATGCGGAGCGGGCACGACCCCCGTGAGGTACGGGATCATCGGGACCATGCCGGCGACGGTGAACAGCAGAGACGGGTCGTCGCTGACCAGGGATGCCGAGGGGACGATGAGGTGGTCGTTCTTCTCGAAGAAGTCGAGGTAACGCTGCGCGATCTCCGCAGTTTTCATAGAGTGCCGGGTGTCCTTGCGTGAAGATGCCGCGCCGGAGCGCTGCTGCGGTGGTTCAGTTCTTGCCCGGCTCCGTGAGCCGTGCCTCCTGCTCGCGGTAGGCGTCGCCGATGATCGCGGTGAACCCGTTGATCCGGGCGTCGACCTCGGCGAGGATGTCATGACCGCGCGGGTCCTTGTTCATGAAGTGAGCCGCGACGAAGCCGCCGATCACACCGATCAGGAACCACTGCAAGCTCTTCATGTCGTCATCCTTGCCCTTGACCCGCGAAGGCGCGGTGTCACCATCGTATGCGGAAACGACAGGAGGCGTCGGGAATCCCGACGCCTCCTGCCTGATTGCTCTTTCGCTGGATCAGCGAGCCGCGTAGTACTCGACGACGAGCTGCACTTCACAGGTCACGGGGACCTCGGCGCGCTTCGGACGACGGACCAGGCGGGCCTGGAGCTTGTCGAGCTCGACCTCGAGGTAGCCCGGAACGGGGGGCAGGACCTCGGCGTGACCGCCGGCTGCTGCCACCTGGAAGGGCTCGGTGCCCTCGCTCTTGGCCTTGACGTGGATGAGCTGGCCCGGCTTCACGCGGAACGACGGGCGGTCGACGAGCTGGCCGTCGACGAGGATGTGGCGGTGCACGACGAGCTGGCGAGCCTGAGCCGTGGTGCGGGCGAAGCCCGAACGCACGACGAGCGCGTCGAGGCGCATCTCGAGCAGCTCGACCAGGTTCTCACCCGTCAGGCCGTCGAGGCGGCGAGCCTCGTTGAACGTGTTGCGCATCTGCTTCTCGCGGATGCCGTACTGCTCGCGCAGACGCTGCTTCTCACGCAGACGGACGGCGTAGTCGCTGTCAGCCTTGCGCTTGGTGCGACCGTGCTCACCCGGAGCGTAGGGACGCTTCTCGAGGTAGCGGGCGGCCTTCGGGGTGAGCGGGATGCCGAGGGCACGGCTCAGACGCACCTTGCGGCGGTCCTGGGACTTCGTGGTCACGAAGCTGTCCTTCCGATGACGTGGTCGCGTCTTTCGCGACTCACGGACGTATCGTCCGCGTTCTGCCTTGGAGCGCACGCCGGGGCGCCAGCAAGGTGTGGTGTGAACGAGGAGATGCCCGAAAACTCGGTTTCGAGCCGGTCAAGTCTAACAGATCGCGACTCACCGACCGATCGGACGGATCAGCGGTCACCCAGGATGCGTCGGATGCGCTCGAGGCGCGAGCCGATGTCACGCTCCGCGCCGAGGTTCTTCGGCTCGTAGTAATGCCGCCCGTCGAGCTCGTCCGGAAGGTACTGCTGAGGCACGACGCCGAACTCGCTGTCGTGCGAGTACACGTATCCGCGACCGTGGCCGAGGCGCTTGGCTCCCGGATAGTGCGCGTCCCGCAAGTGCAGCGGCACCCGGCCGAAGCCGCCGGCGCGGATGTCGGCGATCGCGGCATCGATACCCACATACGCGGCGTTCGACTTCGCGGTGGTCGCCAGGTACACGGTGGCCTCGGCGAGCGGGATCCTCCCCTCCGGCATCCCGATGAAGGCCACGGCGTCGGCGGCGGCGACGGCGATGCTGAGCGCCTGCGGGTCGGCCAGACCGACGTCTTCCGACGCCGAGATCACGAGACGCCGGGCGATGAAGCGCGGATCCTCCCCCGCCTCGATCATCCGCGCGAGGTAGTGCAGCGCCGCATCCGGGTCGGAGCCTCTGATCGACTTGATGAAGGCACTGATCACGTCGTAGTGCTCGTCGCCCTGCCGGTCGTAGCGCAGCAGCGCCTTGTCGACGGCCTGTGCGACGTCGTCGGCGGAGACCTCGGGCACCGCGGTGGCACGGGTCTCTTCACCGGCATCATCATCGGTGGCGGCGTCGGTCGCCGCTGCGGTCGCGTGCGACAGAGCCACAGCGGCACCCGCCTCCAGGCCCGTCAGGGCGCGCCGGGCATCGCCGGACGCGAGCCGAACCAGAGCGGAGCGCGCCTCGTCGCTCAGCACGACGGCGCCGTTCAGCCCGCGCGCATCGGCGACCGCCCGGTCGACCAGCAGGCCGATGTCGTCGTCGGTGAGGGGCTGGAGGGTCAGCAGCAGTGACCGCGAGAGCAGCGGCGAGATGACGGAGAAAGACGGATTCTCGGTCGTCGCGGCGATCAGGATGACCCAGCCGTTCTCGACGCCGGGGAGGAGCGCGTCCTGCTGCGCCTTCGTGAATCGGTGGATCTCGTCGAGGAAGAGGATCGTGGTCTGCCCGTAGAGGTCGCGCTGGGTGATCGCCTCCTGCATCACCTCCCGCACGTCCTTCACACCCGCGGTGATCGCGGAGAGCTCGACGAACCGCCGACCGGATGACCGGGCGATGGCCTGCGCGAGCGTCGTCTTCCCGGTGCCCGGCGGCCCCCACAGAATGATCGACACGGCTCCCGGCGAGCTCGCCTCCGGGTCGGCGAGGGCGACGATCGGCGAGCCGGCGCGGAGCAGATGACGCTGTCCCGCCACCTCGGCGAGCGACACCGGGCGCATGCGCACGGCGAGGGGCGTCTGCCCGGAGAGCAGCGCGGCAGGAGACGTCATCCCTCCAGGCTAACGGCGGCCGCCGACACTTCGGCGACCCACCCGTCCCGGTAGGCTCTCAGGCGACGTCGTGAGCGACGTCGGGATGGGAGATCCAGGGCATGGCCGCACGCGGTTCCAAGAACGCACAGGCACGCACGTCGGCGGAGCGCGCACGTCTGCACACCGCGCGCACGCGCTGGCACGAAGGGCAGATCCGCCGTCGCGTCCGCGACAACACGATCGCCGCCATCGTCGGAAGCCTCATCGTCATCGCGGCGATCGGCAGTCAGGTGGTGCACGCCCAGGTCACCGCGCCCGAGCCGGAGCCCACGCCCACACCGACCGTCGAGCCCACCACGGCGCCGACCGAAGCTCCCGCGGAGACGCCGGCGCCCGACATCTCGGAGCCTCCGGCGGAGTAGACGTCTGAGCGGTCCATCGCTCAACTCAGGGATCTTCCCTGCTCAGCGCTCCGCCACGGCGAGGCGATAGCCCCGCTTGACCACCGTCTGGACCAGGTCGATCGAGCCCAACGACTCCCGCAACCGTGCGACGGCGACCTCCACCGCACGACCGCTGCGCTCGCCGCCGGGAAGTCGCCGCCCGAGCTCCGTCCGCGAGAGCACGCGTCCGCGGGCGAGCAGCAATGCCTCCATCAGTCCGGCCGCGCCGCGGGACAGCGGAACGAAGCGGTCATCGAGCACGACGCCACAGCTGCGCACCTCGAGGCGTCCGGCCTCGGTGAGGAGCGACCGCGCTCCACCGGCGTAATACGCGACGACGCAGCCGGCAAGTCCCGCCGGCGTCGGCTGCTCGACGTATCGTGCGGGGAGCCGCGCATCCTGCAGTCGGCGCGCTTCCTGCTCATCGGTCGCGATGAGCAGCAGCTGTCCCGCTTCGGCTCGTCGGCGATTCGCCTCGATCGCCCCGGTGCTCGATGCCGCCTCGATCCACGATGCGGAGGACTCCGTGAAGAGCACGGCGTCCGCGCCACCGAAACCCGCTCGGTGCACCGCACGACGCAGCAAGGCCGGAGCAGGGGTGTCTGCACGCGACGCCAGGACGCGCATCACCTGCGCGCCGTCGCCCGTGAGCGCTCGTTCGAGCACATCGGTGCCGGCCGCGCGACTCGTCGGGAAGCGCCCTCCCGCCGCCCTCGTGTCGACCGAAACGATGATCCTGCACCCCGCGAGGACATGGCTCGCCGCCGAACTCCCGCTCGTCATGCGGGGTTCTCCGCACGGAACGAGGAACCACTGAGCACACCGCCGTTCCGACCTCGTTCTCCCCAGCCGATCGTCACGGTCGAGTCATGACTGTGACGCTGCAGTCCGAGGGCGCCCGAGCCCGCCGACGGCTCGCCTGTCGGCCGCGGCGCCTCCTCTGAGAACGGCGCTCCGGCGTCGGGGAAAGAGGCAGCGCATCCGAGCCCCGCGACACCGAGAAGATGCCGCAGCTCCGCGTGCTGGTCCCGACGAACCCCTTCCAACTCGATCCGTGCACGGACGATCTGCGGCCGCAGGCCGAGGTCCTGCGCGATGCGCCCGATGTCGATGAGATGAGCCGCCGTGAGATCTCCTCCCGTCGCCGACGACACCACCACTCGCGTCCCGACCGGTCGGACAGGATCGTCCGGCTGATCACTCTCCGCCCGACGTCCGGACACGATCCGAGGAGAGTCCTCAGCGAGCTCGATGAGCGCGCGAGCCACAGCCAGGGTGCAGCGTTCACAAGCGGGCTCCCTCCCGAATCGCACTCCGACGGCACTGAACGTGAACAGCCCCGCCCCGCGGAATGCCGCGAGGAGTTCCCGCTGGGGCATACCGAGGTGGACGCAGACCGCGGCGGACTCGTCGCGATCATGCGCTGTGCGGAACAGCTCGGCGGCGACCTGTCCCCGAGACGCGGCCCCGACGAGCCGGCGGAGCGAACCCTGACCGCTCGTGTCACCGACGAGGACTCCGCCGAGGAGCATCTGCGCGTCGTCGCTGAGCACGAGCTTTCGGTACACACCCTCGCTACGAGAACGATGCGTGACGACTTCGACGGAATCTGCGGCGCGGGGCTGCGATTCGCCGAAGCTCGCGAAGTCGATTCCGGCGATGGTGTGGTGGATGTGATCGTCGTGCCCCAGGAAGCGCCTCTCTCCCCCGAGCAGCCGCGCCGCCGCCACCTCCGCCATGGCGCGTGCGGGAGCGGCAGCATCGATGCAGCGTCCCTCGAAGCACGCGGCCTCCCCGATCGCGAGGATGTGCGGATCCGATGTCACGCACCCGTCGTCGATGATCACACCTCCGTGCGGGTGCACCTCGAGCCCGGCGTTGCGCGCGAGTTCGTCGCGCGGACGCACGCCGACGGTGAAGACCACAACATCGGCGCGCTGGAAGGAGCCGTCCTGGAACTCGAGCGCCGTGACCGCACCTGAGTCGTCCGCGTCGAGGCGCGTCGTCCTGGTTCGGGTGCGGACGGCGATGCCCCGTTCCTCGAGGCCGGCCTGCAGCATGCCAGCGCCGGCTCCGTCCAGCAGCGCTGGCACGAGCTGATCCGCGTACTGCACGATCGTCGTGCCGACGCCCGCGTCGTCGAGCGCGACTGCGGTCTCGAGCCCGTGCAGCCCACCTCCGATCACGACGCCCCGCAGCGGACGACCGAGGGCGCGGGATCGGGAGTCCACGAACTCCTGCACCGACTCCGCGTCCTCGATCGTTCGCAGCACGAAGCACCCGGGGAGCCGAGCTCCTGAGACCGCCACCCGCGCCGCGAACGACCCCGTCGCGAGGACGAGCGTGTCGTAGGAGTATGTCCGCCGGGAGCGCGTCCGCACCGTCCGTGCGGACGGGTCGATGCGCAGCACCCGATCATCGCGGATCAGCCGCACGCGATCGTCGCGGAAGACGGCGCGATCGAGCGAGAGTTCGGCGGCATCGGCCCCGGAGAGCAGGCCGGCCAGGGCGGATCTGTCGTACGGGCCATGACCCTCATCGCCGATCACCGTGACCCGCACCGCGGCGCCGGGCTCGCGGAGCAGGTGCTCGACGAACCTGTGCGCCGCCATCCCCGCTCCGACGATGAGGATCTCTCTCGGCGGGGATGTGATGTCCTTCATGCTGCTCCTGTCGACCGGAAGACTGTCGTGCTCGCGACGATAGGAGGAACGTGTTTCCCGGAGATGACGAGGACTGTCTCCTCCGTCGAAAGTTCTCCTCACGAAAAGGTAACGACCACGAGCGACAGCGGGGCCTCACCAGTGGTGCTCGGGCGTACTAGGCTGAGCCTCGTCCTTTCCGCCTCCCGCGGCCCGACCGCGCAAGGAGAATCACGTGTCTGCCACCGAGCCTTCGAAGCCGACTCCGCCCGTTCCCGCACCGCCTGCCGTGCCGATGCCGCCGAAGACGCCCAAACCGGCGGTGGTCGCTCCCGCTGCGCCCGCGCCGTCCCCGGCAGCCTCGTCGACCTCTGCCGAATGGGGCCGCGTCTCCGACGACGGCACCGTCGAGGTACGCGAAGGCGACACGTGGCGGGTCGTCGGGCAGTATCCCGACGGCACGCCCGACGAGGCGCTCGCCTATTTCGTGCGCAAGTTCGACGACATCGCCTTCAAGGTGCACACCCTCGAACAGCGCAAGCAGGCGGGTGGGGCGTCGGCGAGCGACCTCGCGAAGCAGGCCTCCCACCTCATCGACGAAGCGACGGATGCCGCCGCCGTCGGAGACCTCGCAGGACTCCATGACCGGCTCAACGCTCTGACCTCCTCGCTGTCCGAAGCGACAGAGCAGGAGGCGCAGCAGGCCAAGGAGCTCGTCGACAAGGCGATCGCCGAGCGTACGGCGCTCGTCGAGAAGGCCGAGGCCATCGCCGCGCGCGACCTCACCAAGGTGCAGTGGAAGCAGGTCACAGCCGAGCTCGGTGAACTGTTCGACGCATGGCAGGCGCAGCAGCAGAACGGTCCCCGCCTGTCGAAGGGCATCTCGCAGCAGCTCTGGAAGCGGTTCCGTGACGCCCGCGCGGTCGTCGACAAGCAGCGCCGCGCGTTCTATTCCGAGCTCGACGACGCGCACAAGAGCGCCCGCGACGTGAAGACCCGTCTGGTCGAGCGTGCCGAGGCTCTCGCGCCGCGCGGCACCGACGGCATCCCCGCCTACCGCACGCTGCTGGATGAGTGGAAGGCCGCAGGTCGCGCAGGCCGCAAGGCCGACGACGCGCTCTGGGCGCGGTTCAAGGCCGCGGGCGATGCCCTGTACGCGGCTCGCGCCGAGCAGTCCGCGGCCGAAGAAGCGGAGTCCGCTCCGAAGATCGAGGCCCGCGAGGCTCTTCTCGAAGAAGCCAAGGCCGTCGCCGACGAGTCGAACATCAAGCGCGCTCGCGCCCTCCTCACGCGTATCCAGCGTCAGTGGGACGAGATCGGCCGGATCTTCCCGCGGGAGAAGGAACGAGCACTCGACGACAAGCTCCGCGCGATCGAGCAAGGCCTGAAGGGCCGCGAGGACGTGGACTGGAAGAAGAACAACCCCGAGACCAAGGCACGCGCGAACGACATGAGCTCGCAGCTGCTCGAGGCCATCGAGAAGCTCGAGGCCGAGGTCGCTGCCGCCGAGAAGTCCGGCGACAAGAAGGCGGCGAAGGCCGCGGCCGACGCGCTCGAGGCTCGTCGGGCCTGGCTCAGCGCGCTCGGGGGCTGATCGGTTCTCCACAGGTCACCCGCGAACACGAAGACGCGGGGTGCACTGCGCCAGACTGGCGTGATGCACCCCGCGTTTCTGTATCTGCCCGGTGAACGATTGAGCCAGCCGGAGCTGAGCGCCGCCCGGATCGACGGCCATGTCGTCGAGGTCGGGGACGCGTATGTCCCCGCAGATCTGGTGGAGAGCGCGGATGTCCGAGCGAGCGCCGTCGCCACCCTGGTTCAACCCGGCGCAGCGGCATCCGGTCCGACCGCCGCCTGGATCCACGGCGCCGGCGACACGCCGCCCGCCGTGCATCACGTCCGGCGATGTGTCGAGCGACGGCTCCGACCGGTGACCAGCGCGCGACTGGTCTTCCACGACACCGTGATTCCGGCATCCGACGTCCAGGTGATCGGCGGCATCCCGGTCTCCACACCGGTACGGACGATGCTGGACCTCGCGACGACGCTGCACCGTGACCCTCGGGTGCTTACTTGGATGAACCGTCTCGCGATCGTGTGTCCGGAGACGCCCGAAGCCGCTCGCACCGCGCTGCGGGGCCTGCGCCGGGTTCCGGGAAGCCGAGCAGGAGCAGCCGTGCTGGAGCGGCTCGCGCTCAGGACGAGGTGACGCGGTAGACGTCGTACACGGCGTCGATCCGTCGGACGGCGTTGAGCACGCGGTCCAGGTGCACGGCATCGCCCATCTCGAACACGAACCGGCTGAGCGCGAGACGCTCGTCGGTCGTCGTCACCGTCGCGGAGAGGATGTTGACGTGATGCTCGCTCAGCACCCGCGTGACGTCCGAGAGCAGACCGGAGCGGTCGAGTGCCTCGACCTGGATCTGCACGCGGAACACGCTCTTGGTGGTCGGCGCCCAGGACACCTCGACGAAGCGGTCCTGCTCGGCGCTCAATGCCTTCACGTTGACGCAGTCCGCGCGGTGCACCGAGACACCGCTGCCACGGGTCACGAAGCCCACGATCTGGTCGCCGGGCACCGGAGTGCAGCACTTCGCGAGCTTCACGAGGATGTCGTTGGCACCGCGAACGAGCACCCCGGAATCCCCGGAACGGGGCTCGCGCGTCGGCACGCTGCCGGGAAGGTCGATGGTGCCGGTGTTCGGGTCGTTGGCCGCGACCAGCGCGGTGACCTTCTCGAGGACCGACTGCGTCGAGACGTGCCCCTCCCCGACCGCCGCGTACAGCGCGGAGACGTCTTCGTAGTGCAACCCGCGCGCGACCTCGGCGAACGAGTCCTGGCTCATCAGCTTCTGCAGCGGCAGGTTCTGACGGCGCATCGCGCGAGCGATGGCCTCCTTGCCCTGCTCGATGGCCTCTTCACGGCGCTCTTTGGTGAACCATCCGCGGATCTTGTTCCGTGCGCGCGTGCTGGCGACGAAGCCGAGCCAGTCCTGACTGGGGCCGGCATCGGGGTTCTTCGAGGTGAACACCTCGACGACGTCGCCGCTCTTCAGCTCGGATTCCAGCGGAACCAGGCGTCCGTTGACCTTCGCACCCATGGTGCGGTGGCCGATCTCGGTGTGCACGGCATAGGCGAAGTCCACCGGAGTCGCGCTGGCCGGAAGCCCGATCACACGACCCTTGGGGGTGAAGACGTAGACCTCCTTCGCGCCGATCTCGAAGCGGAGCGAGTCGAGGAACTCCCCCGGATCGGCCGTCTCGGCCTGCCAGTCGGAGATGTGCGCGAGCCACGCCATGTCGGTGTCGGAGGCGCGGACCTCGGTCTTGCCGCCGCCGTTCATCCGCTCCTTGTACATCCAGTGCGCGGCGACACCGTACTCCGCCTGCTGATGCATCTCGTGCGTGCGGATCTGGATCTCGACCGTGCGCCCGGCGGGGCCGATCACCGTGGTGTGCAGCGACTGGTAGAGGTTGAACTTGGGGGTGGCGATGTAGTCCTTGAAGCGTCCGGGCAACGGGGTCCAGCGCGCGTGGATGGCGCCCAGGACCGCATAGCAGTCCCGCACCGAAGCGACCAGGACGCGGATGCCGATCAGATCGTAGATGTCGTCGAACTCGCGGCCTCGGATGACCATCTTCTGGTACACCGAGTAGAGCTGTTTCGGACGACCGACGACCTTGCCCCGGATGCGGAGATCGCGCAGATCCTCGTCGATCTCCTCGACGACCTGGTTCAGGTACTTCTCGCGCTGAGGCGTGCGCTGGGCGATCAGGCTGTGGATCTCGTTGTAGATCTTCGGATGCAGCACCGCGAAGGAGAGGTCTTCGAGCTCCGACTTGATCGCCTGGATACCGAGGCGGTTCGCCAGCGGAGCATAGATCTCCAGGGTCTCCTTGGCCTTCTTCGAGGCCTTCTCCGGAGGGACGAATCCCCAGGTCCGCGCGTTGTGCAGGCGGTCGGCCAGCTTGATCAGCAGGACGCGGATGTCCTTCGACATCGCCACGATCATCTTGCGGACCGTCTCGGCCTGAGCGCTCTCGCCGTACTTGACCTTGTCGAGCTTGGTGACCCCGTCGACGAGCATGGCGACCTCATCGCCGAACTCGGCCGTCAGATCGGTCAGGGCATAGCCCGTGTCCTCGACGGTGTCGTGCAGGAGTGCAGCCGCGATCGCTCGCGGCCCGAGACCGAGCTCGGCCAGGATCTGTGCGACCGCGAGCGGGTGCGTGATGTACGGCTCACCGCTCTGGCGCTTCTGCCCCTCGTGCTTCTCCTTCGCGACCGCATAGGCCCGCTCGATGACGGAGAAGTCGCCCTTCGGATGGTTCGCACGAACCGTCCGGATCAGGTTGTCGAGGTCGTTGATGCGGGACGCGCGGGAGAAGATGCGGGGAACCAGCCGTCGCAGACTCGATCCCTGCGATGACGTCTGCGGTTCCGCCATCAACTCACCTCCCGATCAGTTCATCCTACGCGTGCTGTGCGGGCCGAGCTCCCGCTGAGGAGACCGATCAGACCTCGACGGACGCCTTGCTGCGGGCCTCGCGGATCCGCGCATCGCGCGCCTTGAGCTGCGGCTCGTTCTCTCGGAACAGCGAGTACAGCGGAGCTGCCACGAAGAGGGTGGAGTACGTCGCGACCAGGATGCCGACGAAGATCGACAGCGAGATGTCGGTGAGCGATTCCGCACCGAGCCAGAAGGCGCCGATGAAGAGGACGGCGCCGACGGGCAGCGCCGCGACGACCGAGGTGTTGATGGATCGCACGAGCGTCTGGTTCACGGCGAGGTTCACCGATTCACCGAACAGCCGGGCAGACTTCTCCCCGTCCTCCGTCGTGTTCTCTCGAATCTTGTCGAACACGACCGTGGTGTCGTAGAGCGAGTAAGCCAGGATGGTCAGGAACCCGATCACCGCCGCCGGAGAGATCTCGAAGCCGGCGAGAGCGTACACACCGACGGTGATCACGAGGACGTCGAGCAGACCGATGATCGCGGCGGCGGACATCTTCCACGTACGGAAGTAGATCGCGAGGATCAGGAAGGTGAGCGCCAGGAAGATCGCGAGTCCCCACAGCGACTGCTTCGTGACGTTCTCACCCCAGGCCGGACCGATGAACGACGAGGTCACATCCGACGCCTCGACGCCGTATGCATCGGCCAGCGCCTCGGCGACCTGCTGCGTCTGGGCGGCACTCATCTGGTCGGTCTGCACACGGATGTCGGAGTCGTTGACGACGACGACCTTCGTCGCGGCCCCCGGGACGACCGATTGGACGGCCTCGGTGGCGGTGTCCTGCTCGACACTGTCGGGCGCCTGCACGGTGAACTGCGACCCGCCGGTGAACTCGATCGAGAACTGGATCGGACGGATCAGCGGTACGAGGGCCGAACCCACCACGAGGACGATCGCGATGATGAACCACAGGCGGCGCTTGCCGACGAACGGGAAGGAGGTCTTCCCCGAGTAGAGGTTGTTGCCGAACTCATTCATGGAAGGCATCAGGCGTCTCCCTCACTTCCGGCGTTGGTGGGTTTGTCGCCCGCGAGTGCTTCTGCGCGCTTGCGTTCTGCGATCGTCTGCCGACGATCCGCTTCGCCGCGCGAACGGGCGTTCTTGGCGCCTCGCCCGACGGTTGCCGTCGTGACTTCCCGGTATTGGGACCGGCTGCGGTACACGGCACCGAGTGCCTCCGGGTCGAGCCCCGACAGTTTGTGTCCCCCGCCGAAGAACCGGGTGCGCGCGAGGAGCTGCATCACGGGGTGCGTGAAGATGACGAAGATGAACACGTCGATGAGCGTCGTGAGACCCAGAGTGAACGCGAAGCCCTTCACCGTGGCGTCGGCCAGGATGTACAGCACGAGAGCCGCCAGGATGTTGATCGACTTCGAGATGTAGATCGTGCGCTTCGCTCGCCCCCAGCCGTCTTCCACGGCGGAAGTGATGGACTTGCCGTCGCGGAGCTCGTCTCGTATTCGCTCGAAGTAGACGATGAACGAGTCGGCCGTGAAGCCGATCGAGACGATCAGACCCGCGACACCGGCGAGCGAGAGGCGGAAGCCGATGCGCCAGGCCAGGATGCAGATGATGACGTAGGTCAGGATCGCCATGACCGCGATCGAGGCGATGATCACCGACCCGAGCGCGCGATAGACGATCAACGAGTAGATCGCGACGAGCGCGAGACCGATGAGGCCGGCGATCAGTCCGATCTGCAGCTGCTGGGTACCCAGCGTCGCCGAGATGGTGTCGGAGCTCTGGACGGTGAAGCTCAGCGGCAGCGCACCGAACTTGAGCTGGTCGGCGAGCGTGGTCGCGGTCTCCTGCGTGAAGCTGCCGGAGATGCTGGGGCGGCCGTCGAGGATCTGTCCGTTCATCCGCGGCGCGCTGATCACGTTGCCGTCGAGGACGAATGCGAACTGGTCGCGGGGCGAGAGCCCGTCGAGACGGTTCTGGTTCAGCCGGGTGCTGACCTTGCCGAAGGCGTCTGCGCCGTCACCGTTCATCGTGAGCTGAACGAGCCAGGCGCCGGACTTCGGGTCGCGGCCGGCCGAGGCGTCGGTGATGGCCGTGCCGTCGAGCTCGGCGGGCCCGAGGAGGAACTTCTGCGCACCGTCCGGGGAGCACGCGATGAGCGGCTCGTCCCTCGGCGCCCGGGAGGGGTCGTTCTCCGGATTCGCGCAGTCGTAGGCCTGGAACTCCGCAGTCAGCTTCTCCGTGACCCAGGAGAGGTCGCTCGCGTCGGTCGGCGCGGCCGTGGGCGTCGCGTTCAACGAGGGGTCGGGGCTCGGGAACGGCGTGGAGTTGCCGTCCTCCCCCACGAACTCGGTGCTCGCGGCCGTGGTGTACAGCACCGGACGGAACTCGAGCTGGGCGCTGGACTGGATCCGCTCCCGCGTCTGGGCATCGGCCTCACCGGGGATCTGGACGACGATGTTCTGTCCGCCCTCGGTCGTGATGTCGGCCTCGGCGACACCGGAGGCGTCGACGCGCTGGCGGATGATCGCCGCAGCCTGATCGAGCTGCTCCTGTGTCGGAGCCGCCCCGTCCTCCGTCTCGGCGCTCAGGACGATCTGGGTACCGCCCTGCAGGTCGAGGGCGAGCTCAGGCGACCACGAGCTCGCGGCCTCCCCGTTGCTGTCCTTGAAGACGTACACGCCCAGCGCGTTGATGCCGAAGAGCACGCCCGTCACGAGGAGCAGTCCGAGGAGGACCCGCCAGGCGTGACGGACAGGAGAGGATGAAGCCACGTGTGTTCAGCTTTCTGGAAGGACGGAGATCCGAGGGGCCGCGTCGGCCGCGGACTTACTTGTCGTCGGCGTCGCGCTCGAGGCGGGCGCGGGTCTCCTCGGGAGTCTCCACTCCGGGAGCGATCGACTCCTCGGCGGTGTGCTCTTCGATCTCATCGGACGGCGCGTCGACGACGACATCCTTCGGCTCGACGACGCGCAGGATCGCCTGGCTGTGGACGTCGATGATGGTGCCGGGAGCGATCTCGACGAGTGCGGGAGTGTCGAGGTCCTCGGGGTCGTACGCGACGATCGTCCCGTAGATGCCGCCCTGCAGAAGCACCTTGGCACCGGGGACCGTCTTGGTCGCCTTCTCCTCCTGCTCCGCCTTCATCTGCTTCGTCCGCTTGCGCGTGTTGAAGATCATGAAGACCAGGAGGACGGCAAGAAGTCCGAAGAGGAGAAATTCCATGGGCATGGGGGAAGCGCCTTTCTCAGGTGCACGCTCCAGCCTTTGGGCGCGCGAAGGTAACCGGGAAGTCTTCAGCGATTATAGGTCATCCAACTTAAGCATCCCGTCTGGATGCGCCACGCCCAGATGCGCGTAGGCCTCGGGCATCGCCACACGACCTCGAGGAGTGCGTCCGAGGAAGCCGATCCGCACGAGGTACGGTTCGACCACACTCTCCACCGTCTCGCCTTCCTCGCCGACCGCGACCGCGAGCGTGCTGAGGCCCACCGGACCTCCCCGGAAGCGGCGGACGAGCGCCTCGAGCACGGCACGGTCCAACCGATCGAGGCCGATCGGGTCGACATCGTAAAGTTCCAGCGCCGCCCTGACCTCGTGGATGGTGGCCTGTCCGTCGGCATGCACCAGGGCATAGTCGCGCACGCGGCGGAGGAGACGGTTCGCGATCCGCGGTGTGCCACGCGAGCGGCGAGCGATCTCCGAGAGCGAATCCGTCGGCAGATCGACGCCGAGGACGGCCGCGGAGCGCGCGATCACCTGCTCCAGCTCGGATTCCTCATAGAACTCGAGGTGCCCGGTGAAGCCGAACCGATCGCGCAGAGGGTTCGGCAGGAGACCGGATCGGGTCGTGGCGCCGACCAGGGTGAAGGGCGAGAGCTCGAGGGGGATGCTCGTGGCCCCCGCACCCTTGCCGACCATGATGTCGATCCGGTAGTCCTCCATAGCGAGGTACAGCATCTCCTCCGCCGAGCGTGCCATGCGGTGGATCTCGTCGATGAAGAGCACCTCCCCCGGCACCAGGCTCGACAGCAGGGCGGCGAGGTCGCCGGCGTGCTGGATCGCCGGGCCGCTCGACAGACGCAGTGGGCGCTCGCTCTCATGCGCCACGATCATCGCCAGCGTCGTCTTCCCGAGCCCCGGAGGGCCGGCGAGCAGAATGTGGTCGGCGGGCCGACTCTGGATGCGCGCGGCCTCGAGGAGCAGCTTCAGCTGCCCGCGGACCTTCTGCTGCCCGACGAACTCGCCGAGGCTCGTCGGGCGCAGAGCACCCTCGATCGCGAGCTCGGTCTCGTCGGAGGGCTCGTTGGCGTCCAGAGGGTCAGACACGCGCCTGGCTCCCCTGCGCCGGGCCGAGCAGCGCGAGTGTGCGACGCAGCAGCGAAGCGACCGATGTGCGCTCGGCCTCCGTGGCATCGGCCGCGGTCTCTGCCGCAGCCTCAGCGGCGACCCTCTCCGACCAGCCGAGGCCGACGAGTGCGGCCGCCACCTGCGTGACGACATCGCCCCCGCCCGCCGCCGTCGGCTTCGAGGGCGCAGCGAGAGCCTGCACCTTCCCGGCGAGCTGCAGGACGATGAGCTTGGCTGTCTTCGGGCCGATTCCGGAGACACGGCGGAAGGGAGCATCGTCTTCGGCGGTGACCGCTTCAGCGATCTGATCCGCTGTGAGGTGCGAGAGCACGCCGAGAGCCGACTTGGGTCCGACGCCGGTGACGCTGATCAGGAGGCCGAAGATCTCGAGTTCGCCCCGGTCGGCGAAGCCGAACAACGCCAGCGAGTCCTCTCGGACGATGAGGCTCGTGTGCAGGAGCATCTTCTCCCCCACGGTGGCCGTATGGGCGACGTCGGCGGGGACGGCGACGGCGAACCCCACTCCGCCCACGTCGACGACGACCTGATCGGACGTCGCATGCAGGACGACACCGTGCAGAGAGGAGATCATCCACTCAGCCTACGGCGTCGCTCGTAGGTATGTTCGACCGACACGCTTCTCCGCGTCGGCCCAGGCGCGCTGGGCCGGTGTCAGTGCTCCGGACGCGGAAGAGGCGGCCCCGCCGCGGCGCCAGGCGTGACACAGGGCGATCGCCAGAGCATCCGCGGCATCCGCGGGCTGCGGCAGTGCATCCAGGCGCAGGATGCGCGCGATCATGGTCTGCACCTGCCGCTTGTCTGCCGCGCCGTATCCGGTCACCGCCGCTTTGACCTCGCTCGGGGTGTGGGTGGCGGCGGGCAGCCCCGACTCGGCCGCGACCAGCAGCGCCACTCCGCTCGCCTGGGCCGTCCCCATCACGGTGTGCGTGTTCTGCTGGGCGAACACGCGCTCGACGGCCACGGCATCGGGACGGTGCTCCGCGATCACGGCACGGATACCCGCGGCGACGATGGCGAGACGATCACCGATCTCCGCGTCGGGTGACGAGCGGATCACCCCCACGTGCACGAGTGTGCCGCGGCGCGAGCGGTCGACATCGACGACGCCGACGCCGCACCGGGTGAGCCCGGGGTCGATGCCGAGCACGCGCAGAGAGGAGGTCACTCCCCCAGGCTAGGCGGCCGAACCGACACGAGGCGTCCGGCGCGCCTACGCCTCGTCGTTCTCCAGCTCGGCCTGCACCTCTGCGGTGAGATCGAAGTTGGTGAAGACGTTCTGCACGTCTTCGCTGTCTTCGAGGGCATCGATCAGTCGGAAGATCTTGCGCGCGGTGTCGGCGTCGATCTCGACCTTGAGGTTCGGGACGAACTCGACATCGGCCGACTCGTAGTCGATCCCGGCTTCCTGGAGCGCGCTGCGCACGGCCACGAGGTCGGTCGCTTCCGTGATGACCTCGAACCCCTCGGCGTGCGGCTCGATCTCCTCGGCACCCGCCTCGAGTGCCGCCATCATGACGTCGTCTTCGGTGGTGCCCTCGGAGCCGACGACGATGACGCCCTTACGACTGAAGTTGTAGGCGACGCTTCCCGGGTCGGCCAGCGTCCCGCCGTTGCGACTGAGAGCCGTGCGGACCTCGGCCGCGGCCCGGTTCTTGTTGTCGGTCAGACACTCGATCATGAGGGCCACGCCGTTGGGTCCGTAGCCTTCGTACATGATCGAGAGGTACTCGACGGCTTCGCCGCCGATACCGGCGCCGCGCTTCACCGCGCGATCGATGTTGTCCTTGGGGACCGAGGTCTTCTTGGCCTTCTGGACGGCGTCGAAGAGCGTCGGGTTGCCCGCCAGATCGGGTCCGCCGAGCTTCGCGGCGACCTCGATGTTCTTGATGAGCTTGGCCCAGGACTTCGCGCGCCTGGAGTCGATGATGGCCTTCTTGTGCTTCGTGGTCGCCCACTTGGAATGCCCGGACATATGTCTCCGCTCGTCGTATCCGCCCCGGAGCCGTGTCCAGCGCGTCGTCCATTCTATCGAATAGCCGTGGTCGCCTGAGCAGGCTCCGCCCTCGCCGACCGCGGAGCCGTCATTCCCGTGGGTCTCGACCCTGCAGCGTGACCGGCACGGAACCGATCTGCAGCATCATGCGCGATTCATCCCCGCGCGTGACCCGCACGTGCTCGGCGATGTACCCCGCGACCTCGGCGCTCGGTTCTCCCTCAGCGCATGCGCCCACCGCCGCGTTCGCCTGCCGGACGAGCGACATCATCATCGGGACGCGCTGGAGCAGGCGGTCGGCCTCCCTCGGCTTGCCGACCGCTTCGGCGATCGCGCGCTCACCCTTCATCTGGTAGTCGCAGGCGAGCACGTGGGCCGCTCCGAATGCGGCCTGCTCCCGCAACGGGGCGCTGGGATCGTGCATCGCGTAATAGCGACCGACCTCCTCACGGAGCCATGGCACCAGCGGCAGCAGAGAGTCCTGCGTCGCCTGCTCGAGTTCTCGCCCCTGCAGTACCGGCTCCATCGCCGCCACGACGGCGTCCATCCATCCGCGAAGGGCGCTGGTCCGTGACTCGTCCTCGGCGGTCCCGCCGATCATCGCCGAGGCGCGATCGTAGACGTGCAGTCGTTGCAGATTCATGTAGAGGTTGTTCAGCCCGATGAGTTGCCATTCGCGTGCGCCGATCATGCGATCAACCCTACTGATCGCCACCCCGCTCCTCGCGAGCGGGGGACCTCTGGCGCGGCACGACGCCCGGGTGTAGGCCTGAGACATGAACGAGATGGCTCCCGACAACCGGACCCGCGCACTCGAGACCGCGCACCATGCCGCCCTCCACTTCCTGGGCACGGTGGCCGAGCGGCCGGTGTGGCCGAGAGCATCGCTCGACGACATGTTGGCCGCCTTCGGCGGCCCGCTGCCTGAGCACGGAACGGACCCCGCAGCGGTAGTCGAGGAGATGGCCGTGCGCGCCGATCCCGGGCTCGTCGCCATCCCCGGTGGTCGGTTCTTCGGCTTCGTGATCGGCGGGACGCATCCCGCGGCGCTGGCCGCCGACTGGCTCGTCTCGGCATGGGACCAGAACGCGGGCTCTTCGATGCTCACACCGGCGACGGTCGCGATGGAACGGATCGCGGGACAGTGGATGCTCGATCTCTTCGGACTTCCCGCCACCGCGAGTGTGGGCTTCGTCACGGGCGGCCAGCTGGCCAACTTCACCTGCCTCGCCACCGCGCGGCACGCTGTGCTGGCTCGCGAGGGATGGGACATCGCCGAGCAGGGATTCCACGGTTCTCCCCCGCTGCGCTTCGTCGTCGGAGCCGACAGACACGGGTCGATCGACCGCGCGGCACGTTTCCTGGGGATCGGACGAACGGAGCTGACAGTGGTCCCGTCGGACGACCAAGGACGCATGAGCGCGGATGCGCTCGAACGGGCTCTCGTCGGCGGACAGGGACCCCTCATCGTGTGCTTGCAGGCGGGAGAGGTGCACACCGGCGCCTTCGACGACTTCGCCACGCTGATCCCGATCGCGCGCCGACACGGCGCCTGGGTGCACATCGACGGGGCTTTCGGGCTGTGGGCGGCGGCGTCTCCCGCACTCAGCCACCTCACCACCGGCATCGCGGATGCCGACTCCTGGGCGACCGACGCCCACAAGACGCTGAACGTGCCGTACGACTGCGGCATGGCGATCGTGCGCGACCCGGCGGACTCCATCGCGGCCTTCCGCACGGGAGGCGACTATCTGATCTATTCGGGCCTCGATCCGTGGGATGTCACGCCCGAGCTGTCGCGTCGCGCCCGCGGCGTCCCCGCTTGGGCCGCATTGCGCAGCCTCGGGCGGTCGGGCATCGCGGAGCTGATGGACCGTCTGCACACGAACGCCCTCGCGATCGCGGCGGGGCTCGCATCGGTGGACACGGTGGAGATCCTCAACGACGTCGACTACACACAGGTGATGTTCCGCCTCGGCTCCGACGAGACGACACGTGCGCTGGGCGCCGCGATCCTCAGAGAGGGGACGGCCGCGATGACCGGAGCCGAGTGGGATGGCCGTGCGGCCCTCCGATGCTCGATGTCGTCGTGGGCGACCACGGCTGAGGACATCGACCGCACGGTGGAAGCCGTCCGCGGGCTCGTCGCCGCCGGCTCGCGCACCCAATGACCACGACCTTCGGTCGTGCTGTCGACGGCTGCTAACGTCGAGGAACCCGTGCCCCGCGGATATCGCGACGCTGCGAGCGAAGGGAACGTCACGATGAGCGCAGGCGCCGATCGCCTCCGACCGGAGTGGACCTCACTCCCCCTGGTGCTGCGTGCGCGCATCATGGATGCGATCGGAGGACGATTCGTCCGTGACGAGCCGGCACAGAGTGGGTTCAGCGCGTCGTACGCGGGGGTCGTCACGACCACTCGCGGCAAGGCCTTCGTCAAGGCATGCGCACGAGATTGGCATCCCGACTCCCTGCACTTCCTCCGGGCCGAGATGCAGGTGCTGGCGACGATGCCGGCGACGATCGCTCCGGCGGTGCGGGGTGAGATCGATGAGGCTGTCGGGGCCGCGCTCGTGCTCGAGGCGATCGATGGACATCACCCGGGCAGCCCTTGGTCCGCGGATGATCTGCACTCCATCGCTACGACCCTCAGCATCCTCTCGTCGACGAGGGCGCCACTCGGCCTGGCCGGCGCGGCGGACAGCATGCTCCCCGACTTCACCCGATGGGAGCAGATCGCTCGCGATGAGCGTCTGCTTGCAGGCCTCCCCGACGCCGTGCGATCGCGGATGAGTGATCTGCTGCGTATCGAACGGGACTTCCCTGCTGTGGTCGACGGAGACGTCATCCTGCACGACGACGTGCGTGCCGACAACATCCTCATCAGCGATGGGCGAGCACGTTTCGTGGATTGGCCGAACGCCCGCCGCGGAGCCCCGTGGGTCGATCTCCCGTGTCTGCTGCCGAGCATCGAGGCCTCGGGCGGTCCCTCGTGCGCAGAGGCATGGCCGCTGTTCGAAGAGCACGGAGCCCCGCCCGTCCACGACATGCTGCCGGTGATCTCCGGTTTCGCGTCGTACCTCTGGTTCGCACAGGCGCAACCCGAGATACCGCTGCTCCCCGGACTCCGCACATTCCAACGGGCGCAGGCCCTCCCCGCCCTGGGGTAGCTCGCCGCGCTGTTGTCCGATGTTCGGGACCGAGCAGCGTCGTCACCCGGCACGCACTAGAACACGACCGCAGCCGATGGCGCTACATCGTCCCGTCGGAAGACCGGCACGGGTGGCGCAGGATGGAGGCATGCGCAGATCACGACACATCGCTCCTGCCGTTCGCACGTCGGACGTGCACGACGACGCACCGACACCGGCAGATGTGCTGCGGTATCTGGTCCATCTTCCGGATGACTACGACGCCGATCCGGGCAGGCTCTGGCCCCTCGTGCTGTTCCTGCACGGTGCGGGCGAACGAGGTTTCGACCTCGACCTCGCCGCGACGCACGGTCCGCCGCGGCTGGCAGATGACGGTCACGAGTTCCCCTTCATCCTCGTGACCCCGCAGTGCGGTGAGTCCAGTCAGTGGGTCGCGGAGCTCTCGACCCTGTCCGGGTTGGTCGACGAAGTCGTCTCGACGCACCGTGTCGATCCGGCCCGCATTTCGGTGACCGGGCTGAGCATGGGCGGCTTCGGAACCTGGAGCCTGGCGGTGCGCTATCCCGATCGGTTCGCCGCGATCGCGCCGATCTGCGGCGGGCTCTGGATGCAGAGTGCTGCGCCGATTCGTCACCTGCCCGTCTGGGCTTTCCACGGCGACGCCGATGATGTCGTGCCGATCTCCGCCACGGAGGAGATCATCACCGAACTCCGCTCGCTCGACGCCGACGTCCGGTTCACGCGATATGCGGGCGTCGGTCACGACTCCTGGACCGAGACCTACGACAACCCCGAGCTGTACGACTGGCTGATCTCCCATCGGCGCGTGCTCTGACACCCGGACATCTACATAGCCCCTGAGCGCACGGCATAGCGGACCGCGCATGCGGCGCGACTTTCGCGATCGCTGGCGCTAGCGCACGTATTTCCCAGCACGGGTCCGTGCCTTCTCGAGGAAGCGCTCGTGGAAGCGCGTCTCGCCGTCGACCTCCGGGTGGAAGCTCGTTCCGAGCAGGCCGCCCTGCTCGACGGCGACGACCGTGCCGTCTGTGAGCGACGCCAAGAGGTCGACACCGGCGCCCACACGCTCGACCACCGGGGCGCGGATGAACGTCGCGCGCACCGGAGGCTCCCCCAGCGCGGGGACGTGGAGTTCCGTCTCGAACGACTCCGTCTGGCGACCGAAGGCATTGCGGCGCACATCGATGTCCATGCCGCCGAACGACTCCTGACCCTCGATGCCGTCCAGCACCGTATCGGCGAGGAGGATCAGCCCGGCACACGTCCCGTAGACCGGGAGACCGGACGCGATCGCGCCGCGGATCGGCTCCTGCATCCCGAAGATGCGGGAGAGCTTGTCGATCACACTCGACTCCCCTCCGGGGAGCACGAGACCGTCGACGCTCGCCAGTTCCTCCGGCCGGCGCACGAGAACGACCTCGGCGCCGAGACCGGCGAGCAGAGCGGCGTGTTCGCGCACGTCGCCCTGCAGCGCGAGGACTCCGACGCGGGTGCTACCAGCCACGCTCGGCGAGGCGGTGCGGGGCGGGAAGGTCGCTGACGTTGATGCCGACCATCGCCTCGCCGAGACCGCGCGAGGCCTCGGCGACGACCTTCGGGTCGTCGTAGAACGTGGTCGCCTTGACGATCGCCTTCGCCCGCTCGACCGGGTTGCCCGACTTGAAGATGCCGGAACCCACGAAGACGCCGTCGGCGCCGAGCTGCATCATCATCGCGGCATCCGCGGGTGTGGCGACGCCGCCGGCGACGAACAGCACGACGGGGAGCTTGCCGGTCTCGGCGATCTCAGCCACGAGCTCGTACGGCGCCTGCAGCTCCTTCGCCGCGACGAAGAGCTCGTCCTTGGGCAGAGCGGTGAGGGCGGCGATCTCGCCGCGGATCTTGCGGATGTGCTTCATCGCCTCGGAGACGTCGCCCGTGCCGGCCTCGCCCTTCGAGCGGATCATCGCCGCGCCCTCGTTGATACGCCGAAGGGCCTCGCCGAGGTTCGTGGCTCCGCAGACGAACGGAACCGTGAAGCCGAACTTGTCGATGTGGTTCACATAGTCGGCGGGTGAGAGCACCTCGGACTCGTCGATGTAGTCGACGCCGAGCTCCTGGAGGATCTGGGCCTCGACGAAGTGTCCGATGCGGGCCTTGGCCATGACCGGGATCGAGACCGTGTCGATGATGCTGTCGATCATGTCGGGGTCGCTCATCCGCGAGACTCCGCCCTGAGCGCGGATGTCCGCAGGAACGCGCTCGAGCGCCATGACGGCGACAGCACCGGCATCTTCCGCGATCTTCGCCTGCTCTGCCGTGACGACGTCCATGATGACGCCGCCCTTGAGCATCTCGGCGAGGCCGCGTTTGACACGCGAGGATCCGGTGGTGGTCTGCTCGGTCATGGGGAACTCCTGTCGGATGCACCGAAGTCGGGTTTGATCTAGATCAAACATAGCACTGTCCGAATCGACCTAGAATCGCTGAGGAGGACCATGAGCGACCAGATCACAGGCACGACCGCGTCGGACATCGCCGATAGCGTGCGCTCGCTGCGCGATCGCGGAATCCTGCAGGCCGGAAGCGTGCTCCCCCCGGTTCGAGAGCTCGCCGCCACGCTCGGAGTGAACCGGAACACCGCCGTCGCGGCGTACCGCCAGCTCGCGCAGGCAGGTCTGGTCATCTCACGAGGACGCGCCGGCACCGTCGTCGCGGGCCTCGAGTCGGTGGCGCAGGAGGGATACGCTCCCGACACCGTGCTCCGCGACATCGGCACGGGCAACCCGGATCCGCGCCTCATCCCCGACCCGGCCTCTGCGCTGATGACCATCGCCTCCCGTCCCGTGCTCTACGGAGAGCCGGTGATCGATCGCGGTCTCGACGAGTGGGCGCGCCGATGGATGTCGGCGGACCTGGGCGACATCGACTTCCGCATCACCGTGACCAGCGGCGCCGTGGACGCGGTCGAACGGCTGCTCGCCCAGGCTCTGATGCGCGACGATGCGGTGGCGCTCGAAGACCCCTGCTTCCTGGCCAGCATCCACACCGTGCGCCTGGGCGGATACCGCGCTGTTCCGGTTCCGGTCGATGCCGAGGGCATGACCGTCGAGGGACTCCGCGCCGCGCTGGACGCCGGAGTCCGGGCCATCATCTGCACTCCCCGCGCGCAGAATCCGACCGGGGCGAGCCTCACCGCGACGCGAGCGGCCGAGCTCCGTGCGGTGCTCGCCGACCACCCCTATGTGCTGATCATCGAGGACGACCACTTCTCGATGCTGTCCCGGCAGCCCTACGAGTCGCTCATCGGCTCCGAACACCGCCGGTTCGCGCTGGTCCGCTCCGTGTCGAAGTTCCTCGGACCCGACATGTGCCTCGCGATCGCGGCGACGGATGCCGAGACGGCCGAGCGGCTCGCGATGCGGCTGAGCCCCGGGACGACCTGGGTCAGTCACCTGCTCCAGCGGCTCGCCCTGACGCAGCTGACCGACGAGAGCGTCATGGCGGAGGTCGCAGCGGCCGCCTCCCACTACGCGGAGCGGAACGCCGCCTTCGCGGAACGGCTGCGAGTCGGTGGCCTCGACGCGACCCCGACCGACGGCCTCAGCCTGTGGGTGGAGTTCCCGCGGCCAGCACGCACCGTCGCGGATCGGCTGATGCGACGCGGATGGCTCGCCCGCACCGGAGACGACTTCGCTCTCGACGATCGCGCCGAGCCGTCTCATCACCTACGCCTGACCGTGCACGACTTGTCCGAGGACGAGACCGAGGCTCTCGTCGCCGACCTCGTCGCCGCCGGACGATGACCACCACCCGTCGCGGGCACCTGCCCGCCCTTAACGAAAGGATCGGGGAATGAAGGTCCTCTCCATCCAGTCCGCCGTCGCCTACGGACACGTCGGCAACTCCGCCGCCGTGTTCCCGCTGCAGCGCATCGGCGTCGAGGTGCTCCCGGTCTATACCGTGAACTTCTCCAACCACACCGGCTACGGCGCCTGGCGCGGCCCGCTGATCGCTCCGGACGACGTGCGCGAGGTCATCACGGGCATCGAGGAGCGCGGCGTCTTCGGTCAGATCGATGCGATCCTCAGCGGGTACCAGGGCGGCGAGGGCATCGGCGATGTCATCATCGACGCGGTCGCCCGTGTGAAGGCTGCGAACCCGGATGCCGTGTACGCCTGCGATCCGGTCATGGGCAACGCCAAGTCCGGGTGCTTCGTCGCCCCGGCCATCCCTGTGTTGCTGCGGGAGCGGGTCGTGCCGGTCGCCGACATCATCACTCCGAACCAGTTCGAGCTCGGCTTCCTCACCGACACCGAGCCGGACACGCTGGAGTCCACCCTCGCCTCTGTCGACCTCGCCCACGCGTTGGGTCCGCGCACCGTACTCGTGACGAGTGTCGAGCGGCCCGACCGCGAAGAGGGCACGATCGAGATGCTCGCCGCCGATGAGCAGGGCGCCTGGATCGTGCAGACCCCTCACCTGCCGATGAAGGCCAACGGCTCCGGCGATGTCACCGCCGCCCTGTTCACCGCCCACTATGTCGAGACCGGGAGTGCGAAGACCGCACTCGAGCGCACGGCATCGAGCGTCTACGACCTGCTGAAGGCCACCTTGGAGTCCGGTGAGCGTGAGCTGCAGCTCGTCGAGGCGCAGGAGTTCTACGCCAACCCCCGGATGCAGTTCACCGCCCGCCAGGTGCGCTGAGCCGAGGCTTCTCAGCGACCGGGCTCAGGCCAGGCGTCAGCAACGGCCTCGCGCACCTCGCCGAGGAGCTGCGGGAGCGCCTTGGTCTTCGCGATGATCGGGAAGAAGTTCGCGTCCGACGTCCACCGCGGCACCACATGCTGGTGCAGGTGGGCGTCGACGCCCGCGCCCGCCACAGCACCCTGATTCATACCGAGATTGAATCCGTCGCAGCGGGAGACCTCACGCAATACCCGCATCGCGGTCTGCGTGAGCGCGCCGATCTCGGCGACCTCCTCGGGCGTCGCCTGGTCGTACGTTCCGATGTGGCGATACGGGCACACGAGCAGATGCCCGGAGTTGTACGGGAACAGGTTCAGCAGCACGTAGGCCGTCTCGCCCCGCGCGACGATGAGCCGCTCCGCATCCGGGAACTTCGGCGCCTCGCAGAACGGGCACTCCTCGCGCAGCGGCTCCGGCCCCGCCTGGATGTACGCCATCCGGTGCGGGGTCCACAGCCGCTGGAACTCATCTGGCACGCCCACCAGGCGTCCTGCATCCTCCAGCGGCTGCTCCACCCCGTCAGTCACGCCAGATCCCCTGCTGTCTGCACGAGGGCGTGGGAGTCGATCGCGGCACGGATGCGGGCCACCGCGTCGGCGATCGGCACACCGTTCTCCTGCGCGCCGTCGCGGTAGCGGAAGGAGACCGTACCCGCAGCGCGGTCCTGCTCCCCCGCGATCAGAAGCAGCGGCACCTTGCCGGTCGTGTGAGTGCGGATCTTCTTCTGCATCCGGTCGTCGGAGGTATCGAGCTCGGCCCGTACCCCCTGGGAACGGAGCGTGTCGATGACCTCGCCCAGGTAGTCTGCGAAGTCGTCCGCGACCGGGATGCCCACGACCTGCACCGGCGACAGCCACACCGGGAAGTCGCCGGCGTAGTGCTCGAGCAGGATCGCGAAGAACCGCTCGATGGAACCGAAGAGAGCGCGGTGGATCATGATCGGGCGCTTCTTCTGCCCGTCCTTGTCCATGAACTCGAGGTCGAAGCGCTCCGGCAGGTTCGGGTCGACCTGCACGGTCGAGAGCTGCCAGGTGCGACCGATCGCGTCGCGCGTCTTGAGGTCGATCTTCGGACCGTAGAACGCGGCCTCACCGGGAACCTCGGTCAGCTTGAGGCCCGAGGCGACGGCGACGCGGCGAAGGGCGTCGGTCGACGACTCCCAGAACTCGTCGGAGCCGATCCACTTGGACTTCTCGTCGTCCTTCATCGACAGCTCGAGCTCGAAGTCGGTCAGACCGAAGTCGCGGAGCATCGAGAGGATGAACTCCAGGACCTTGGCGACCTCTGCTTCGAGCTGGTCAGGCGTCACGAAGAGATGTGAGTCGTCCTGCGTGAAGCCGCGCACGCGCGTGAGACCGTGCAGCGCTCCGGAGAGCTCGTTGCGGTAGACCGTGCCGTTCTCGGCGAATCGCAACGGCAGGTCGCGATAGCTCCGTGCGCGCTCCTTGTAGATGAGGATGTGCATCGGGCAGTTCATGGGCTTCAGGTAGTAGTCCTGGCCCTGCTTGGTGATGTTGCCCTCGTCGTCGCGTTCTTCGTCCATCACGATCGGCGGGAACATGCCCTCCTTGTACGTGACGAGGTGGTTCGAGGTGAGGAAGAGATCTTCCTTCGAGATGTGCGGCGTGTACACATAGGTGTAGCCGCCCTCGATGTGGCGCTTGCGAGCGTGCTGCTCCATCTCGCCGCGGATCACGCCGCCGCGCGGGTGCCAGACCGAGAGGCCGGAGCCGATCTCCTCGGGGAAGGAGAACAGGTCGAGTTCCTTGCCGAGGCGGCGGTGGTCGCGCTTGGCGGCCTCCTCGAGACGGTGCTGGTACGCGCGCAGCTCGTCCTTGGTCGGCCAGGCGGTGCCGTAGATGCGCTGAAGCTGCGGGTTCTTCTCGCTGCCCCGCCAGTACGCGGCGGCGATGCGGGTGAGGTCCCAGCCGTTGCCGATCATGCGCGTGTTGGGCAGGTGCGGACCGCGGCAGAGGTCCTTCCAGACGACCTCTCCGTCGCGGGTGGTGTTGTCGTAGATCGTCAGCTCGCCCTCGCCGACCTCGACGGAGGCGCCCTCGGCGGCTTCCTTCCCGCCCTTGAGGCCGATGAGCTCGAGCTTGAACGGCTCGTCCGCGAGCTCGGCGCGCGCCTCGTCGTCGGTCACGACACGGCGGACGAAGCGTTGGCCCTCACGGACGATGCGCTGCATCTCCTTCGTGATGGCCTTGATGTCCTCGGGCGTGAACGGGGTCTCCACGCCGAAGTCGTAGTAGAACCCGTCGGTGATGGGCGGGCCGATGCCGAGGTTCGCCTGCGGGTTGATGCGCTGCACCGCCTGCGCCAGCACGTGGGCTGCCGAGTGGCGGAGGATGTTCAGTCCATCGGCGCTGTCGATCGTGACCGCTTCGACCTCGTCGCTGTCGGTGACGGTCGTGGCGAGATCCTTGAGATCGCCGTTGACGCGCATCGCGACGACGTTTCGGTCAGTGAACAGGGCGAAGCCGTCATTCGGCCGGGCGTTTTCAGGCACAGAAACTCTCCATCTGGGTCGGTACCCAGGTTACTCGCACGGCCAGGCGCTCCTGACCGCTACGCGAGGGTGTCGGATGCGGCGTTCGACGCGGTCGGCGCGAGGATGATGATGGCCGCGCCGAGCAGGGCGATCGCGGATCCGGTCCAATCCCACATCGTCGGCTTGAACCCGTCGACGATGATGCCCCACGCCAGGGACCCGGCGATGAAGATCCCGCCGTACGAGGCGAGCACGCGCCCGAAGTTCGCGTCGGGCTGCAGCGCGGCGATGAAACCGTACGCACCGAGCGCCATCACACCGAGCACCGCGAAGATCCAGCCGCGGTTCTCCTTCACCGCCTGCCAGATCAGCCAGGCACCGCCGATCTCGGCGACGGCGGCGAGAACGAAGAGGATCACGATGCGCGCGACGGTCATCCGCCCAGTGTGACAGTCCGTCGCGCTCAGTCGTGCTGTCCGCGCGAGGGGATGACGAGTCCGGATTCGTATGCCTGGATCACGAGCTGCGCCCGATCGCGCGCATGGAGCTTCGACATGATGCGGTTCACGTGCGTCTTGGCCGTGTGCGGTGAGATCACGAGACCTTCGGCGATGTCCTGATTCGACGCCCCGCCGGCCACGAGCAGCAGCACCTCACGTTCTCGCTCGGTGAGCTGCCGCAGCGGCTCGCTCTCCCAGGCATCCGGGCGCGGATGCTGCGGCAGCACCGAGCGCTCGATCAGCGCTCGGGTCGCCGCCGACGACAGCAGTGCCTCACCGCGATGGACCACCCGCACCGCGTCGACGATGTCATCGGGTTCGGCGCCCTTGCCGATGAACCCGCTCGCACCGGCACGGAGAGCGGCGACCACGTAGTCGTCTTCCTCGAAGGTCGTGAGGATGAGCACACGGGTGCGGCCACCCGAATCGCCGCCGCAGATCTGCGCGGTGGCGGCGATGCCGTCGAGCCCCGGCATCCGGATGTCCATCACCACGACGTCCGGCGCATCGTCCCCGACGGCGCGCACGGCGTCGACGCCGGTCGCTGCTTCCCCGATCACACGGATGCCGCCGTCGGTGAGGATGTCGCGCACGGCCTGACGCACCAAGGGCTGGTCGTCCGCGATGATCACCGTGATCATCGGGCGCCTCCGTCGATGGGGATCCGCACGTCGAGACGGAACACCCCGTCGGCCCGACTGAGCTCGACATCTCCTCGCACCGCGAGGACGCGCTCGCGCAGACCTCGCAGACCGTGGCCGTCCTCATCGGACACCGGATCGGTCTCGGGGACCACCTGATTCAGGACCACGAGACGGAGCGAGTCGCCTCCCGCATCGACGCTGAGGACGGCCGTGCCATCCGCGCCGTGTTTGTGGGCGTTCGTCAGCCCCTCGAGGACCACGAGATAAGCCACGTGATCGCTGGCAGGCGACAGGGCCGCGCGATCGGGGTCGTCCTGCAGAACGACGTCCAGCCCGGCCTCGCGGAACTGCGTGACGAGGCCGTCGAGACCGGCGAGGCCGACCTGCGGATGAAGATCGCGAAGGTCGTCGGGATCGTCGGAGCGCAACAGCGCCATCAGCCCGCCGATGTCGGCGAGCACAGTGCGAGACGAACGCCGGATGGTGCTCAACGCCTCTCGCGCACGCTCCGGGCGGGTCTCCAGCGCGGAAGACGCCACGCCGGCGTTCAGGCTGATGACCGAGATCTGGTGAGCCACCACGTCGTGCAGGTCGCGAGCGATGCGCACCCGCTCCTCGGCGACGCGCCGACGCGCTTCCTCATCACGCCCCTGCTCGGCCCGCTCCGCTCGCTCGGTCATCGCGGAGACGAACTCGCGTCGCGACCGGGTCGCATCTCCGAGCGCGCCGGCGAGGGCGATGATGAAGACGAACTGCAGCGCACGGGCGTCGAAGAGATCGCCGTCGAGGGGGATCGCGTTGGAGAAGAAGACGATGGTCATCGCCGCACTCACCGTCACGATGCCGACCCACCGCCCTCGACGATCCACGACGGCGAAGGCGCTGATCGCCACTGCGATCAGCCCGCTCGGCGAGAGGATTCCCGCGAAGGCCAGAACCACCGCGCACAGCAGGCTGACCGAGAGTACGAGGAGCGGACGCCGGCGGCGCAGCGGCATCACGGCGGCGGGGACGAGGGCCATGACGAGCAGCCATCCGGTCGCACGGAACGCCTCGTCCGGGAACGGCGACACGGCGAACACGACCACGACGGCGACCGCGATGAGGTCGCCCAGCGGCGCCGCGATTCCTGGTGGACGAGGTGCCGGCATCCCTCCAGTATTCCCCGCGACGCGCGGTACCGGATCCCCCGCCGGGATGAGCCGCGTGTACCGCGATCGCAGTACACGGGTGTCTGCGTCAGGTCGATGCGGCAGCAGGTGCCCGGCGGCACGCTGGAAGGAGGGCGCGCAGCGAGTGCGTCGAGAGAGGTCGGCATGAAGAAGCCTGTCAGGAGAGCGCTCATCGCGCTCACATCCGTCGTCGCCGTGATCGCGGTCGGACTGACGACGACCACCGTCGGGAATGCGGTGGCCACCGCGGTCGAACAGGATCGGATCGAACCGTACGGGCAGAAGGTCACCGTCGACGGTCAGGAGATGAACGTCCTGATCACCGGTGCGGGCACGGAGGACGTCGTCCTCCTCCCGGGGTTCGGCACCGCGTCTCCCGTACTCGACTTCGAGCCGCTCGTGGCCGACCTCGCGAAGGATCACCGTGTCATCGTGGTCGAGCCCTTCGGCTACGGATTGAGCGACGGCACGGATCGCGCACGCACCACCGACAACATCGTGACGGAGACGCACGCCGCTCTCCGCGAGCTGGGGTTCGACGACTACGTCCTGATGGGGCACTCCATCGCCGGCATCTACGGCATCCAGTTCGCGACCCGCTATCCCGATGAGGTGCGGGCGTTCGTCGGGATCGACAGCAGCGTCCCCGGGCAGCCCGGCTCGGACACCGAGCTGCCCGTCGGGCTCTTCGGCGCCGCGAAGAACCTTGGGCTGGTGCGACTCATCGCCTCCTTCCGCGGCACGGGCTACGACGCGTCCGTCTACTCCGAGGAGGCGCGCGAGCAGATCGCCCTGCTCACGAACCGGAACACACTGAGCCCCACATATCTGAACGCGATGTCCCTGCTTCACGCGAACTTCGAGGACGCGCTCGACACGAGCTTCCCGGAAGACCTCCCGCTGTTGCTGTTCGTCGTGGCGGACAATCCGACCGTGCCCACGTGGGTCGGGTTGCACGAGGAGCAGGCCGCGGCCGTCACGGACGGAACGGTCGTCCCCCTCGACGGGGAGCATTACCTCCACCACACGCACGCATCGGAGATCGCCGACGAGTTCCGCTCCTGGGAGCGCAGCAGGATGCCCGCCGCGGAGTGACGGTGGATCCCGCGGTGAGCTCAGCGCCGGCTGAGCTCACCCGATCCCGACACGTCCTTCGTGACCCGGGCACCGCCGCCGTAGAAGACATCGCCACTGCCGTCGAGGATCACCTCGAGCCGGGCATCCGCGGAGATGTCGGCACCCCCGGAACCATGGACCTCGAGGAAGACCTCGGCGCTGCGGAGACCGGTTGCCTGATAGTCGCCGCTCCCGTTCAGCTCGACCCGCTGCGTCCCTGCGGTCCCGTCGATGGCGGCTCCGCCCGCGCCGCCGATGCGCACCGAGAGGTTGTCCACCTTCGCATCCTCGACGGTGACCTCCCCGGAGCCGTCCATCGTGATCTCGGCGCTCATCGCGTCGATGCCGGTGGCGTCGACGTCACCTGAGCCGCTGACGATGATCGTGGGCTCGCTCGCTCCCGTGAAGTCGACCCTCGCGTCGCCGGAGCCGAGCACCGTGACCGATTCCAAGGCAGTCACGGTGAGCTCGTAGCTGATCTTCGCGTTGCGCGGCATCGAATCGCCGGCCCAGTCCAGGCGCAGCGCGCCGTCCGAGACTTCGGCGGTCAGACGGTCGATGATCCGTTCTCCGGCAGTCACGGTCAGAGAGGGAGTTGTGCCGATCCGGACCGTCAGGTCGCCTTCGGTGCGGAGCTCCACCACGCGCACATCGGTGATCTCGCGCTGCTCGGCGACCAGCGGGCTCGAGTCGAACGACGCGCACCCCGCGAGTGCGGTCGCGACCGCGACGAGGAGGGCTGCGGCGGAAGCGGTGAGGAGATGTGAGCGCATGCCGTCAGAGTAGGTATCCGACGAAGCCGCCCGACAGCTACCGGGGTGCCATTGTGATCTGCCTCCTGGGAGTGAGTCCGGACGCCCCGACCTGCCCGACTTCACGTAGCGTGAACGGATGGACAGAGCAGTCGCACGATGGATCCTGGCGATCGCGCTCGGCGCGATCGGGGTCGGCCACTTCCTCAGCACCCGCGGATTCCGGGTGGTGGTGCCGGACTGGGCCACCCGCCTGACCAGGCTCGACAAGGACACCATCGTGATCGCCTCTGGCGCCGCTGAGGTCGCGCTCGCCGCAGGGCTGCTCGCACTGCCGAAAGAACGCCGCCGCATCGGCTGGGCGACCGCCGCGTTCTTCGTCGTCGTGATGCCCGGGAACATCCATCAGTGGCAGACCAAGCGCTCGACGCCGGGACTCGACACGGATGCCCGACGATTCGGCAGGCTGTTCCTCCAGCCGGTCCTCGTCCTGTGGGCGCTGTGGTCGACCGGGGACGAGGCACCCCGCCGCCGTGACCGCCGTCGGCGTTGAGCGACGAACCATCCCCGTGAGCTCGAAGAGAATGGTCCCATGACATCCCCCTCGCTCGTGTGGTTCCGCGATGATCTCCGTCTCGCCGACAACCCGGCGCTGCGCGCCGCGATCGATCGAGACGAACCGGTCATCGCGCTGTATGTGCTCGACGAGGAGTCGCCGGGCATCCGGCCCCTCGGCGGCGCTGCCCGTTGGTGGCTGCACCACTCGCTGGCATCACTGGACGAACGTCTCCGCGAGCGTGGCGGTGCACTCGTCCTGCGTCGCGGCGCCGCCGATCGCGTCGTGCGTGAGACGGTGGCGGAGGTCGGAGCAGGCGCGGTGTTCTGGAACCGCCGGTACGGGGGTGCCGCGCGCGAGATCGACTCGGCACTGAAGTCGTCGCTCCGGGCCGACGGACTCGAGGTCACCTCCTTCGCTGGCTCCCTGCTGCACGAACCGTGGACGGTGACGACCAGCAGCGGGACGCACTACTCCGTCTTCACCCCGTTCTGGCGCGCGTGCCTCGCGCTGCCGGCACCCCGAGCTCCGCTGCCGGAGCCGCGCGCAGTCGACGGCCCGGATCGTGCTCCCGCATCCGATGCCCTCGACGACTGGGATCTGCTGCCCACCCGTCCCGATTGGGCCGGTGGCCTGCGCGAGACCTGGGAGCCCGGCGAGCCCGCCGCGCGACGGCGCCTGCGACGCTTCCTCGACGAGGACATCGCACACTACGACCGCGCCCGCGACGAGCCGTCTGCCGGAGCGACCTCGTTGCTGTCCCCCCATCTGCGCTGGGGAGAGATCAGCCCGTTCACCGTCTACGACGAGGCCGTCACGGTCGACGGTGCCGGTGGCTTCCTGTCCGAGCTCGGCTGGCGCGAGTTCGCCTGGCACACGCTGTACCACGCGCCCGACCTCGCGACCGAGAATCTGCGTCCGGAGTTCGACGCGTTCCCCTGGCCCCCGTTGGACACGGCCCATCTCGAGGCTTGGCAGCACGGGGAGACCGGTGTGCCGCTGGTGGATGCCGGAATGCGCGAACTCCGGCATACCGGCTACATGCACAACCGGGTGCGGATGGTCGCGGCCTCGTTCCTGGTGAAGAACCTGCTCATCGACTGGCGCCTCGGCGAGGAGTGGTTCTGGGACACTCTCGTCGACGCGGACGAGGCCAACAACCCGTTCAACTGGCAGTGGGTGGCAGGATCCGGTGCCGACGCTGCCCCCTACTTCCGCATCTTCAACCCTGAGCTCCAGGCGAAGAAGTTCGACCCGCAGCACCTGTACATCTCGCGCTGGGCGTCGGATGCACCGGCCGTGCCTCTCGTCGACCTGGGCGCGACGCGGAAGGCCGCGCTCGCCGCGTACGACGTGGTCAAGCGGGCAGCAGGCTCATCGCGTCCGTGAGCCGGGCGACAAGCCCGATGCCCGATCGCTCAGCCCGGCGAGGCGGTCGCGGGGTCCATGCCAGACTGGATCCGTGACCGAGTCCAGGAAGCCAGCCGTCGTCCGCGGCTTCGCTGCTTCGTCACTCGCGATCTTCGTCGCTCTCGCCGGCCACGTCTCCGGTGGCGGCCAGATGCCCGGCGCACTCGGCATCCTCGTGCCGTGGATCTTCTCCTTCATGATCTGCGTACTGCTCGCGGGGCGTTCACTCTCGTTGATCCGACTCGGCATCTCGGTCGCCGTGAGTCAGTTCCTGTTCCACACCCTCTTCGTCCTCGGTACCTTCACCCCCTCCGGAATCCCCACGTCCCACGTGCACGGCGCACCGCTCGTACTGCCGCCCACCACCGGAATCCCCGAAGCAGTCGCCGTGGACGCCTCGATGTGGCTCGCTCACGGTCTTGCTGCACTGCTGACGGTCGCCGCTCTGCACCGGGGCGAGCGGCTCGTCCTCGCTGTACGCGACCTCGCGGTCCAGGTGGTCCGGTGGCTGCGGCGCCGTGTCGACCACGTCCTGGTGCTTCCGGCGCTTCCTGCATCGAGAGTCCTCCGCGGTCGCTTCGCTGTCGCGCACGCAGACGACAGTCTTCTCCTCGCGACGCTTCGGGGCCGAGCCCCACCCCTCGCCGCTGCGATCTGATCCGCATCCTCGGCTGTTCGCGGCCGCGAGGTGCGCCCTGCCGCGCGCATCCGATGCGCGCGGGTTCTGACGTATGCATGCACGTCGCATCCGCGACGTCTGACGAGAGGCCCTTCCTATGTCCCCTGTCCGCAGGATCGCGGCCGGGTTGGCGCTGGCGACGGTCGCGACCTTCGCGATCGCGACGCCGGCGTCCGCCCACGACCAGTTGATATCCAGCACGCCCGCTGCCGACGAAAGGCTGACGACTCCACCAGAGAGCATCACGATGACGTTCTCGGGTGAGCTCCTGGTCCTCGATGAATCATCGACCGGGGCCGTCGTCCTGGTCGTGGACTCATCAGGCAAGGACTGGGTCGCCGGAGACGTCACTGTGGCCGGGCGCACGGTCACCGCCGCGCTCGCGCCCGGTATGCCGTCCGCCGGCTACCAGGTCCGCTGGCAGGTGGTGTCCGAAGACGGTCATCCGATCGCGGGGGTCGTCCCGTTCACGGTCGGCGATGCCGAGCCGATGGCGACGGCAGCGACGAACGGTGGGGCGGACGCCTCTTCGACATCGACAGAACAGTCAGATCAGACCGTATCCGAGATCGGCGGCACCCTCAGGGTGCTGCTCATCGGCGCAGGTGGGGCGGCCATCGCCGTCCTCGTCCTCGTGCTCGTTCGATTCCTTCGTCGTCCCCGGACGACAGCCGCACCGCCGGAGGCCGGCGGTTCCGCGGCAGATGATCTGTGAAAGGCACCATCATGAACACCAGCAAGACACTCCCCCGACTCGCCGCTGTCATCGCGGTCTCGTTGCTCGCTCTGACCGGGTGCGCCACGGAGAGCGCGCCGGCGGAGTCGGAGACCGTCCCGGCCGGCGATGTCGTCACCATCGAGGACGCCTGGGCGAAGTCAGCCGAAGAAGGCATGTCCGCCGCCTTCGGCACCCTCATGAACAACGGCGACGACGACGTGACCGTCGTTTCGGTCTCGTCTGACGCCTCGACCATGTTGGAGCTGCACGAGACGGTCGAGAACGAAGCCGGTGAGATGGTGATGCGCGAGATCGCGGGCGGTTTCGTCATCCCCGCCGGCGGTCGGCTCGCGCTGGAGCCCGGAGCGAATCACATCATGATGATGGACCTCATCGCCCCGCTGGTCGCCGGCGACGAGGTCACCTTCACGCTCACGTTCGACGACGATTCCACGTACGAGTTCTCGGCTCCGGTCAAGGACTACTCGGGCGCGAACGAGAACTACGAGGACGGCGGCGAGCACGAGGGCATGGATCACTGATGACGGCGCCCGCTGAGGGCGCCCGCTCCCGCCGTGCCGGGTCGACCCGGCGACAGTTCCTCCTCGGAGGAGCCGTCGCCGGCGTCGGCGCGGTCGCGGCCGTCGGAGCGGACCTCGCCCTGAACAGACCGAAGACCGGCCCGACTCCCGTCTCCGCTCCGATGAACGGGGACCTGACGGTGCCCTTCTTCGGTGTGCACCAGGCCGGCATCGACACCGCGGCGCAGGCCCACGGGGTCTTCCTCGGGCTCGACCTCCACGGCGATGTCGATCGCGACGGTCTCACCCGCCTGATGCGAGTCCTGACCGATGACGCCGCCCGGTTGACGCAGGGGCGTCCCGCCCTCGCCGACTCCGAGCCGGAACTCGCGCTGGCGCCGGCGCGACTCACGATCACGTTCGGCCTCGGCCCCGGTTTCGTCACCTGCGCCGGCGCGGGGGGGCCCGCGTGGCTCGCTCCCCTGCCGGGGTTCGGGGTCGACCAGCTGCGTCCGGAGTTCTCGGACGGTGATCTGCTGGTGCAGATCGCCGGAGACGATCCGCTGACCGTCGCACACGCCACCCGGATGCTGTTGAAGGATGCCCGCCGCTTCGCGAGCATCCGCTGGACGCAGCATGGTTTCCGGCGCGCGCACGGCACGGAGCGCCCGGGAACCACCATGCGCAACCTCTTCGGGCAGGTGGACGGCACGACCAACCCGCAGCCGGGAACCGAGGACTTCGCCCGCGTCGTCTGGACCGAGGAGGGGTGGCTCGCCGGCGGCACGGGCATGGTGCTCCGCCGCATTCGGATGGATCTCGACAAATGGGACCGTCTCGATCGCAGCGGACGCGACGCCTCGGTGGGCAGGACGCTCGCCAACGGTGCACCGCTGACCGGAACGGAAGAGTTCGACGAGCCCGACTTCGCGGCCAAGACGGCCATCGGGTTCCCGGTGATCCCGCAGTTCGCCCATATCCGTCGGGCCCGGGGAGACGGGGACGAACGCATCTTCCGGCGCGCATACAACTACGACGAGCGTCCCGCCGGCACCGAGGTCTCGGAGTCTGGTCTGCTGTTCGTGTCGTTCCAGGCGGACATCGACCGACAGTTCGTTCCGATGCAGCGCAGGCTCGATGAGCTCGACCTGCTGAACGAGTGGACCGTACCGATCGGATCTGCGGTGTTCGCGATCCCACCCGGGTGCTCCGAGGGTGGGTTCATCGGAGAGACTCTCCTGGCGTGACCCCGTGCTGCGTGCTGCGTGCTGCGCTTCGGCTGAGCGCGCAGCGCGCATGCACTGATCGGCGGTCCAGGACACGAAAAAACCCCCGGAGATCCGGGGGTTTGTCTGTGCGCGATACTGGGATCGAAACTGTATCCACGCTACTGGGAAGTTTGGCTTCACCACTGGAGATACCCGCATTCTGGTGCGGATTAGGACGAACCGTGTTAAGGTCACTGGAACACGCAAGCGGACACGATTAGACACGAGATATTGCCCGTTGTTGCCCAGAAAGGCTGGAAGATGGTCCCCAAGAAGCGCAAACGGCGCGAGTCGTTCGGCGCCATCCGTCAGCGTTCTTCGGGCCGATACCAGGCGTCCTATGTTGGTCCGGATGGAGAACGACATAACGCTCCTCAGACATTCGATGGCATCACTGATGCTCGAGGATGGCTCGCAGTCCAGCAGGCACGCATCCTCGACGGGACGTGGTCCGAGTTCGACACCTCGCGGGCCGAGCAGGCAGGCAAAGGTCGTGCGCTCATCTTCGCCGACTACGCAGAAGAGTGGATCAGCACCCGCACCAACCGACACGGTGACCACCTGCGGCCGCGCACCGCAGCGGAGTACAGGAGGCTCATCACAGGCGCCCTCAATCCGTTCGCGCAATCCCGCCTGTCCGCGATCACCCCGGAACAGGTGCGCTCCTGGTACTCCACGCTGATCGCAGCGGGCACGAAGACACAGGCAGCCCGCGCCTACGAACTACTGAAGGCGATCATGTCGACCGCGGTCGCTGATGGCCGACTGAAGGTCAATCCATGCCAGATCCGTGGAGCAGCATCTGCTTCGACAGGGAAGAAGACCGAGCCCCCGACGCCGAGTGAACTGCAAGCGATCGTCGACTCGATCACGCCTCGATTCAAGGCAGCAGTGATCCTCGCCGCGTGGGCGGGTGTTCGCTACGGAGAACTCACCGAGCTTCGACGTCGAGACATCGAGGCGGCGGGCGATGCGCTTGTGGTCAGCGTCGCACGCGCGGTCACCCACGTCACGGGGCAGGGGTTCATCGTCGGAACCACGAAGTCCGAAGCCGGCGTCAGGTCCATCGTGCTTCCTCCCCACGTAAACGAGGTCGTAATCACTCACCTACGAGATTTCGTCGGCCGCTCCGCAGACGCACTCCTGTTCCCCTCAGCCGACGGCACCGGGCACCTGGCGCAATCAGCCTTCTACAAGCACTGGAACCCCGCACGAATCGCCGCGGGACGCCAGGACATGCCCTGGCACGCGCTCCGCCACTACGGCGCCACTCGAGCAGCCCTCGCAGGGGCAACTCTGAAAGAACTGCAGTCACGGCTCGGGCATTCGACGGTCGCCGCAGCGATGCGCTACCAGCACACTGCTGGGCGCGACGAAGAACTCGCGAGACGTATGAGCGAACTCGCGTAGAGAGATGCGGCACCCGCCGTATCCATAGAAGAGCCCCCACCGAGCGGCAACTCGACGGGGGCAAGAACATCAACACCTAGGAGATGAAATGTCCAACCTCGAGGTTACCCCGACGCCATATGATTCCACGGCGCCAACCGATCCGACCGTGAAGGAACTCGTACTTGCGGCTGGTCGCCAGGGCGTCTCGGTGAGCACCGTGTCACCCCCTCCCTGGACGACGAAGACTGAGATCGATGACGACCCGTACAGCCTCAGCGTGAGACACATGCACGAGTTCAAGTCGGGCAAGTTCGGCGTCGGCATTGAAAAGTTCATCGCCACGGTTGACCTCGGCACCACCGCCTCACTCTGGTGGGACTCTTTCGACCCGACCGGGGCAGGGGGAGTCGTCACGTTCACCGTCAACATGACTGACATCCCTGAGCTCATCGTGGCACTGCAGGAGGCGCACGACGCCGTGAACGGAGTGCACGATCGAGTACTGCGCCGGGCGGCCAACGTCGACGCCGAGCTTCAAAGGCTGGACGCGTGATGGTCACCGTCAACCACATGGTCAAAGCGGGTTTCGATCTCAACCTTGCGATGATCGAGGGCACGCCGATCGAGGCCTGGTGCGGAGAGCGCTTCACCCCGTCTGTCACTGTCGGTACGAGTGGCCGCGCTGACGTCCCCGGAGCACCTCACTGTGACCGATGCCAAGAGGTCGTCGACAACTGGCGAAAGTTCATCCGTCTGAAGGACGAGAAGAACCGACTCATCCGCGAGATGCGTGCCGTCGAGAAGTTGCAAGGCACTCTACAAAAGCAGTGGCGCAAGGAACGCGAGCGGTCAGGCAACCTGGCGCCGCAACTTGCTTGAAACGAGAGGGCGCCGGTCGATTCGGTGCCCTCTCCCCCTGTTGTAGCTCAGAGGACAGAGCAGCGAGCCTCTAACTCGACTGTCGCTGGTTCGAATCCAGCCAGCAGGACGCACAATGGAAACGGATACCTCATGACCAACCAAGACGCAGGCGACGACTTCTCCGCACGCATGACGGCCTTCAGCGATCGGATCAGTGTGCGAGTCATGTGCATGCACGCCGGTAAGGGGTTCGACGGCGGCCCCGTTGTCATCGTGGCCTATCTCAAAGACGGCAGTGGCATCCCGGACTACCGCTACTGGCGAGAAGCAATATCAGAAGTTGGCGGACGTGTCGCAGTAGTCGCTCAAGCTCGCGGAAGCAAGCCGAAGGAAGACCGCCCGGGCGAGCCTCGGCTACGCCAGATCATGGAATGTCCATGCGGCACAGGATTCCCATTCGCAAGCGAGGACGTGAACTCTCTCGTGCGCGATGCCGCCGCAGCAGGCCAAACCATTCTCGAATTGTCGGCGATGCCCACGCTAATCGGCAAAATGCATAAGCTTCGCGACACGCCTTGACCATGCGAGGCCGATTGTGTCCCCATGCAGTGCTAACCTGATAGGGCTCCCTTCGGCGGAGCCACAGATTGTCCGGACGCCTTCCGGGACCATGCGAAAGCATGCAGTCCGGAAGGTTTTTTCATGCTCAACGAACAGTGGGGCACTATTGCGGCAGCAGCCGCGATCCTAGACGTTTCGACCAAAACGATCCGACGGCGCATCTCGGACGGGTCCATCGAGGCCCGCCGCTTCGGGCCGCGCCTGGTGCGAGTCAACCTCGCCGCGCTCGCGGATTCCGGCCGACCCATGCAGTACCTGCGTGGTGACGCTTGAATGCCGAAAGCCGCCCTAAGGCGGCTCCCGAGACTCCTGCTGTGGCGGCTGGATTCATCTCGAAGTCTACGATCACGGCACTTTGCCGTGGGGCTATCTCCAACATGGTTCCGGTCGACCGACTGCCATCCCCCCTCGCCGACCTCTGGCGAGACGGGTTCGTAGAGGGCGCGACTCAAGTACGTACGCAAATGCGACGTGAAATCGAACGCCTCGAACACGCTGTCAACCATTGGTACGTCTCCGCCAACTACTCCCCCGCTGAGATCGCAGAAATGCGGCATAAGGCATCCTTCACGCAGTCCAAAATCGACTGGGCGACGGGGGTAGTCGCATGAGCCGGGAACTTCTCCGAACTTCACTCGCCTCAGTCGAGATCGAGCGTCAAGGGTGGTGTGTCCAAGATCAGATCCCGCTCGATGTCATCACAATCCTCGCAGGCATGGCAGGCATCGCGAAGTCGACCATCCTGGCCTGGTACGTGGCAGGGCTCACGCGTGGCACCCTCCCCGGCGACTTCCACGGAACACCCGTACCCGTCGCGATCATCGCGGGCGAAGACGATATTTCCCGGATGCTGGTACCTCGCCTCAAGGTCGCGGGCGCCGACCTCAACCTGGTCACAGCGCTAAGTGGCGTCCACGTCGTGGAGGAGGATGGCGACTGGATCACGTCACCCAACCTCAGCGACGACCTCGCATCCATTCGGAACGCGCTGATCGATACCGGCGCACGACTGCTCATCATCGACCCGATCATCAGCCTCATGCGCGGCGACTCCCACCGCCTCGAGGACGTGCGCCGAAACCTAGATCCCCTAGCCTCGATGGCCGCGGAACTCGACATCGCGATCGTCTGCGTGGCGCACTTCAACAAAGGCGGAGGACAGGCCAGTGACAAAGTTTCGGGCTCCCACGCGTTCCGGGACATCGCTCGCTCCATGATGCTCCTCGCGGTTGACGACGAAACGGACAACCGCATCCTCACGGTCGAGAAGTCCAACTACTCCCCCGTGAAACCGTCGCTCGCCTTCCGCGTCGACTCGGTGGACGTACCCACCCGTTCGGGCGAACTAACAACAGTGGGACGCGCAGTCATGCTCGGCGACTCATCACTCACCGTCCAGGACATCCTCAACAGGGACGTCTCAGTCCTCGGAGAACGGTCATCCGACCTGATCGACTACGTAAATCGCCAGCCAGAGGGCACCCGCGCAGAGGAAGTCGCTGCGGCACTGGATATTCCAGTCAACCAGGCGCGTACCTACCTCAGCCGGGCGGCGTCCTCCGGACGAATCAACCGAGCCGAGCGCGGCGTGTACACCGCCCTTCGCAACACCAACGCAACACCGCCAGACCTCGTTGGGAGTGTTGCAAGTGTTGCAAACTCCGTCTTCTCTCCCCCAAATGCAACAGACGCAACAGACGCAACAGGGCATGGCGGTGTTGCGAACACTGTTGCAAGTCAACTTGTGGACTACTGCTTACACGGCGTAACCACCGGATCCAGGTGCTCAAAATGCGGCGGAGTCGCAGCATGAGCCGCCCAGACAAGGGTGCAGCCGAGTACAGCGCTCTAAGCGACTCACTCCGGAGAGTCGCCTCGCCCTGCATCAACGACGAACGGTTCGTCCAGGAGCGTGAGCAGCTCGACGAAGTCGACATCAAGGACATGCGTCGAATGTGCAGCCAGTGCCCCGCTTCCTTGGCGTGCGGGGCGTATGCCAACGTCGCGCGACCCTCTGCGGGCATGTGGGCTGGGCGCTTCTGGGGCCGTCGAGAACGGTCGACTCCGGAAAGGGGGGAATCGTGACCAGAAGAGTCGAGAACGCGATCATTCTCACTGGCGCGGACGCAGCCCTCCTCTACCAAGCAGCGAACCTCAGATCCCTCCGCGTTGCGTCACGCGGCAAGTCCGACAAGCTCTACGCGCTCCTCACCGACATCACTCACGCGGCGTTCACGTACGCCAATTCCGTCGACGGAAGATCCGGCGGAAAACGAGCGGAACTCGACGAATCTGGAAGTACAGAGATCGTCACCGTAGAGCAAATCGCTCGACGGGCAGGCATAACCCCGAGAGCAATCCGAAATCACATTGGACTCGGGCTTCTCAAAGCAACAAAGGCAAGCCGCACCTGGGTGATTACACCCGAAGCGGCAGAGCAGTACATAGCCGGACGAAGCACCGCCTGAGTCCACAGAGCAGAGCGAAAGGTCTACCAGATGAACGATCCCTCCCCTCAAGAGAAGCGTCCTGGAATCTACGAGACCAACGACCTCGAAAGGGCAGAACCTGGGCTCTACGACGTCGGGGACCTCGCACGAGTCGAACCAGGACTGTACGAGATCAACGGCCTCGAAACTGACTGAAGGAGAACCAAATGGCACTCACAACGCTTGAGAACAACATTGACGCCATCCGCGCGCGAGTAAAGCCCATCAAGGACAGCCTCAACACCGCACTCGACAAAGTGCGCAACGACGGACGCCTCACACCCCAAGCCAAGCGACAGGAAATCGCACGGCACTACCTCGACGCCAAACAGCAGCTCAACGGTCTACTCGGCGAGGAACGGGCCATCACCGCGAAGAAACGCAACGATGTCGAACGCGACATCTTCGGACAGCGCGACCCCGGAGCATCAGGCATCATCGCCTTCCGTGACGCGCAGGATCGTGCACTTCGTCTCGGACCCGACGACGAAGACCACGCCCTCGCCCTACTCATCAGCGCGCGACACAGCACCGACGACACACTCGCTACCGCCATCCTCTCCCGAGCACTGCAACTCAAATGGGGAGACGTGGTCACCGCTTACACCGACAGCTACCCCGACCAGGCAGCACGCCTCGAAGACCTCACCAACATCGACAACTGGGTCGAACAGCAGAAGGCCGGCGGGTTCAACGGGTACGACGCCATCTACTCGGCCACCCCTCCGCGTGAAATCGGCGGCAGCCTCAACGACGCCGGTATCCGGAAGATCGCAAACGGCGAACTCGCCTAATCAGACGAAAGAGATCACAACATGACCGAGATGAACTTCCGAGACGGAACCAACGTCAACATCCGATCCACCGACAGCGAGAACCTCGTTGAAGTGGCCAGGAAGATCAAGGCGGCACGCGAGAGTGCCCGCGCCTCAAGCAACTCGCACGCAAACGCAATCGAGGCGATCAACCGCGACCCCAACCTCAGCGACCAGGGCAAGAAGGAACAGATCGCAGCACTCGAGAACGACCGTGCCGCCGAGCGCAAGACCGGCATCGCAAGTGAGAAGGAGATCATCAGGAACAAGATCAGCGAACTCGAACGCCGGCTCGACGGGTTTGTGGGGTACTCGAGCGACAACATCATGAAGTTCCGCGACGCTCAGGACCGGGCCGAAGACATCACCGATCCCGACAAGGCAGCAAAGGTCATGGCCCGAGCCATTCGTACCAACGACACAACGCTCGCGCACGCACTCTTCCGACGAGCACTCGAAGAGCGATGGGACGACGCACGACACCTGTTCGCCGCAGACAGCCCCGCAATCGCACAGATCGCACACGACATCCAGAAGCTCCACGAACTCCACGACGCCAGCTTCAACCGTGCCGTCGCATACATGTAAGACCCGAAGCAGAGGGAGTGGGGGTCGCTCTGATCAGACCCA
>NZ_PCOV01000010.1 GCF_002979435.1 Microbacterium sp. MYb66
GAAGCTAAGCCTCACAGCGCCGATGGTACTGCAGGGGGGACCCTGTGGGAGAGTAGGACACCGCCGGACTCCTTTTAAACAAAAGAGCCACCCAATGCTGGGTGGCTCTTTTGCGTTAACACACGTACGTGCTCGAGCGCAGGCGCCGCTCAGCGCTTGAGCCGTGACTCGAGGATCTCCGCGCACTCGCGGACCGCCTCAGCCAGCGCCTCCTCTTCCAGGTCTTCACGCGCCCACGTCACGGCCACAGCTGCCATCGGCCAGCCGGTGTGATCCCGGACGGCGACGCCGACGCTGCGCAGCCCCTCGGCGATCTCGCTGTTCTCCGTGGCATACCCGCGAGCCCTGACCTCACGCAGCAGCTCCCGCAGTTCGCGCGGTGTTCGCGGACCCAGACCTGTGCGGTCGGGGAAGACCGAGGCATCGGGGTACAACGCCCGCACCTGCTCGCGGGGAAGCGCGGCCAGCATCGCGCGGCCGGACGCGGTCAGGTGCGCAGGCAGGCGAACACCGACATCCGTCACGAGGGCGGGCCGTCGCGGCGCTCGCTCCTCCACGATGTACAGCACGTCCCCACCACTCATCACCGCCAGATGTGCGCTTTCCCCCAGTCGGTCCGACAGTGCGGCGACGAGGGGGCGGCCCCGGCGGGCGAGTGGCTGCTGGCGGGCATAGCCTCCAGCCAGTTCGAATGCCGACGTGCCGAGTCCCCATCTCCGCTCCTCCCGAAGGTGCAGCACGAATCCGTACGCGGCGAGCGTGGTGAGCAGGTGGTACACCGTGGACCTGGGCAATTCGAGTTCGCGGGCGATCGCAGAGGCGGCGACCGGTGCAGGGCGGCCGGCGAGGTAGCTCAGGATGCGCAGGGTGTTCTCGGCGGCGGGGACCTGGGCTGCTGTGCCTTTGTCTGGGATCACAGACAAAGCATGTCATGATCGGGTGTCGGCGGCACGCTGTCGGGTGTGGAATCGAGTCATGACTGTTCCTGTCCCCGTGGTCGTCGGTGCCGCCCCGCTGTCTCCCGCTGATGTCGTCGCCGTCGTCCGTCACGATGCCCCGGTGCTGATCGATGCAGATGCCCTCGCCCGCGTCGCGGAAACCCGCCGCGTGATCGACGGTCTCGCCGCGGACCCGCACCCGCACTACGGTGTCTCCACCGGGTTCGGTGCGCTCGCGACCACGTTCATCGCCCCCGACCGGCGCCTCCAGCTGCAGGCCAGCCTGATCCGCTCGCATGCCGCGGGTACCGGGGCCGAGGTCGAGCGCGAGGTGGTCCGCGGCCTCCAGCTCCTTCGTCTGCAGACCCTCGCCTCCGGACGCACGGGCGTCCGCCCGATCGTCGTCGAGACCTACGCAGCATTGCTGAACTCCGGGATCACTCCCGTCGTGCGCGAGTACGGCTCGCTCGGCTGCTCCGGAGACCTCGCTCCCCTCGCACACATCGCCCTCGCGGCCATGGGAGAAGGTAACGTGCGCGATGCATCCGGCACATTGGTCCCCGCCTCCGAAGCCCTCGCCGCCGCGGGTATCGAGCCGCTCACCCTCGTCGAGAAGGAGGGCCTCGCGCTCATCAACGGGACCGACGGCATGCTCGGGATGCTGGTGCTGGCGCTACATGACCTCGAGTCCCTGCTGCTCACCGCCGATCTCGCCGCCGCGATGTCCGTGGAGTCCCAGCTCGGGACCGACGCCGTGTTCGCGGCCGACCTGATGGCGCTCCGCGCCCAGATGGGCCAGGCGGAGTCCGCGGGAAACCTGCGCGCGTTCCTCGCGGACTCCCCGATGGTCGCCAGCCACAAGGGCCCGGACGACGGCCGCGTGCAGGATGCCTACTCGCTGCGCTGCTCGCCCCAGGTGCACGGCGCCGCGCGCGATACGCTCGCCCACGGCGCTTTGATCGCCGGCCGGGAACTCGCCAGCGTCATCGACAACCCCGTCATCACGCGGGACGGGCGCATCGAATCCAACGGCAACTTCCACGGGGCTCCGGTGGCCGCCGTCCTCGATTTCCTCGCGATCTCGGTCGCCGATGTCGCGTCGGTCTCCGAGCGCCGCACGGACCGGGCCCTGGACCCGGCCCGCAGCCACGGGCTCCCGCCCTTCCTCGCCGATGAGGTCGGGGTCGACTCGGGCCTCATGATCGCGCAGTATGCCGCCGCCGGGATCGTCTCCGAGCTCAAGCGGCTCGCGGTGCCGGCCTCCGTCGACTCGATCCCCTCTTCCGCCATGCAGGAGGACCACGTCTCGATGGGATGGGCGGCTGCGCGCAAGCTGCGTCGCGCGATCGACGGACTCGGACGCGTTCTCGCGATCGAGATCCTCACCGGTGCCCGTGCGCTCGACCTGCGTGCCCCGCTGCAGCCGGGACCGGCGACCGGAGCAGTGCGCGACCTCGTCCGCACGGTCGCCGAAGGCCCCGGCCCCGACCGTTTCCTCTCTCCGGAGATGGAAGCCGTCACCGCACTCGTCCAGTCGGGCGACGTCGCCCGCATCGCAAAGGAGCACACTCATGGCTGAGTCCACCGCATCCGACACCACGGCATCCGCCGCTCCCGTGTCCGGACCCCGCGTCGTCCGTGCCGTCCGCGGTAATCAGCGCACCGCCAAGAGCTGGGGCGCTGAAGCCGCCAAGCGCATGCTGATGAACAACCTCGACCCCGAGGTCGCCGAGCACCCCGAAGACCTGGTGGTCTACGGCGGTACCGGAAAGGCCGCGCGGAGCTGGGAGGCGTACGACGCGATCGTCCGGACACTCGACGAGCTCGAACCGGATGAGACCCTGCTGGTGCAGTCCGGCAAGCCGGTCGGCGTCTTCCGAACACACGAGTGGGCGCCACGGGTCCTCATCGCCAACTCCAACCTGGTCGGCGACTGGGCGAACTGGCCGGAGTTCCGTCGTCTCGAAGAGCTCGGACTCATCATGTACGGGCAGATGACCGCGGGGTCGTGGATCTACATCGGCACGCAGGGCATCCTGCAGGGCACGTACGAGACGTTCGCCGCCGTCGCCCGCTCGCTCGGACGTGACTCGCTGCGGGGGACGCTCACCCTCACCGGCGGTGCCGGCGGGATGGGGGGCGCCCAGCCGCTCGCCGTGACCATGAACGACGGGGCGGTGCTGATCGTCGACGTCGACGAGTCCCGTCTCGCCCGACGCGTGGAGCACGGCTACCTCGACGAGTACACGACCGACCTCGATGCCGCGGTGGCCAGAGTCGTCGCCGCGAAGGATGCCGGCGAGGCTCGCTCCGTCGGCGTGGTCGGCAACGCGGCCGAGGTGTTCCCCGAGCTGCTGCGCCGCGGCGTGCCGATCGACATCGTGACCGACCAGACCAGCGCCCACGACCCGCTCGCCTACCTCCCGCTCGGCGTCGCCGTCGCGGACTGGAAGGCCGAGGCCGAGTGCGACGCCGAGGAGTTCACCCGACGCGCGCGCGAGTCGATGGCCGCGCACGTCGCGGCGATGGTGGCGTTCCAGGATGCGGGTGCGGCGGTGTTCGACTACGGCAACTCGATCCGTGCCGAGGCGCAGCTGGGCGGCTTCGCCCGAGCGTTCGAGTTCCCCGGGTTCGTGCCGGCGTACATCCGCCCGCAGTTCGAGGAGGGCCGGGGGCCGTTCCGCTGGGCCGCGCTCTCCGGAGACGCCGAGGACATCCGCAAGACCGATCGAGCGATCGCCGAGCTGTTCCCCGAGGATGCCGCGCTGCACCGGTGGCTGCAGAAGGCGGGGGAGAAGGTGCACTTCGAGGGGCTGCCCGCCCGGATCTGCTGGCTCGGCTACAAGGAGCGGCACCTCGCCGGCCTCAAGTTCAACGAGATGGTCGCCTCGGGCGAGCTGTCGGCGCCGATCGTGATCGGCCGCGATCACCTCGACTCGGGCTCGGTCGCGTCGCCGTACCGCGAGACCGAGGCGATGAAGGACGGCTCCGATGCGATCGCCGACTGGCCGCTGCTGAACGCTCTGCTGAACACGGCATCCGGAGCCTCCTGGGTGTCCCTGCACCACGGTGGCGGCGTCGGCATCGGCCGCTCGATCCACGCCGGTCAGGTCAGCGTCGCCGACGGCAGCGCGCTCGCGGCGGAGAAGCTGGAGCGCGTACTGACGAACGACCCCGGCACCGGCGTCATGCGCCACGTGGATGCCGGCTACGAGCACGCGCGCCAGGTCGCCCGCGATCGCGGCCTCACGGTGCCGATGCTCTGACACACTCGAACCGGTGCCGTGGCGCGATCCCCTCGGCACCGGTCCACCCCGCGGAAGGATGCCGATGCGCACTCTGATCACGAACATCGCCGAACTGACGACCAACGTCGCGGTCGGCGATGACCCCTGCGGGACCATGAACGATGCCGCCGTGCTGATCGAGGGCGAGCTGATCGCCTGGGTCGGCACAACCGAGGGCGCGCCGAGCGCGGACGAAGTGGTCGATGCCGCCGGTCGAGCCGTGATCCCCGGGTTCGTCGACAGCCACAGCCATCTCGTCTTCGCCGGCGACCGCGCTGCCGAGTTCGAGGCGCGCATGGCAGGACAGAAGTACGCCGCCGGGGGCATCCGCTCCACCGTCGCGGCCACCCGAGCGGCGACGGACGACGAGTTGCGCGCGCGTCTGCGGGGGTTCCTCGACGAGATGCTCGCGCAGGGGACCACGACCGTCGAGATCAAGAGCGGCTACGGGCTGAGCGTCGCCGACGAGGAACGCCTTCTTCGACTCGCCGCCGAGGTCACCCCGGAGGTGACGTTCCTCGGCGCGCACGTCGTGCCCGCCGAGTACGCCGATCGGCCGGACGAGTACGTCGATCTCGTCGTGGGACCGATGCTCGACGCCTGCGTCCCGCACGCGAAGTGGATCGACGTCTTCTGCGAGACCGGGGCGTTCACGGTGCCGCAATCGCGCCGGGTCCTGGAGGCGGGGATCGCGCGTGGACTCGCACCGCGCGTGCATGCCAGCCAGCTCGGGCCCGGAGAGGGCGTACACCTGGCGGTCGAGCTGGGTGCGGCATCCATCGACCACGGCACATATCTGACGGAGGCCGACATCGATGCGCTCGCCGGCTCCGACACCGTGCTGACCCTCCTGCCCGGTGTCGAGTTCTCGACCCGGCAGCCGTATCCCGACGCGCGCCGGCTCCTCGACGCGGGCGTCACGGTGGCCCTCGCGTGCGACACGAACCCGGGTTCGAGCTTCACGTCGTCGATGCCGTTCTGCATCGCCGTCGCGGTGCGCGACATGGGGATGACTCCCGCCGAGGCGGTGTGGGCGGCCACCGCCGGCGGTGCCAGGGCGCTGCGCCGCGACGACGTCGGTGTGATCGCCCCCGGCGCGCGTGCCGACCTCGTGCTGTTGGACGCACCGACCCGCATCCACCTCGCCTACCGGCCGGGTGTGCCTCTCGTCCGGGCCGTCTGGAAGGACGGCGCCTCGGTCTGACCCGACCCTCTGCGTCTCAGTGCCGGAGCGCCAGGCCGGCGAGCAGCTCCAGCACGCAGAGCGCTGCGAGCCGGATCGTACGAGCATCGTCGGCGTCGGCCGTCGCGTCGACCTCTGCGAGATCGGCGCTCACCACGCGTGCATCCGTCGCCACGGCGCGCGTGAGGGCTCGCAGCTCCCACGCCTGGAGGCCGCCGGGGACGCTCGCCGGGCAGCCGGGCGCGACGGAGCGATCGCAGACGTCGACGTCGATGTCGAGGTGGATGCGCGGATCCGCCCCGGCACCCGCGATCTCGAGGGACTCCGCGACCACATCGTCGATACCGCGGCGGCGCACGTCGTCGAGCGTGATGACGCGGATTCCCCAGTCGGCTGCGCGCTGCGCATAGGCGGCGGAGTTCGCGAAGTCGGCGATGCCGATCTGCACGATCCGCGTCGGGTCGATCCGGCTGGTGCTCAGCGTCGACGCGGCGGGGACGTCTTCGACGAGGCGGCGCACGGGCGTGCCGTTCGAGACCCCGTCGCGCAGGTCGAAGTGCGCATCGAAGGTGATCAGCCCCGTGGCCCGGGCGCCGAGCGCCACCGGGTAGGTCAGCGAGTTGTCGCCACCGAGAGCGATCACGAGCCCCGTCGCCTCGGCGAGCTCGTGCACCCGGGCGATGACCCTCGCCTCGCCGGTCGCGCCGTCGGGGTCTGTCACATCACCGGCATCCGCGATCCGCAGCCGTTCGTTCAGATCGAGCGCGGGCGCGCCCATCAGCGTCGTCCCGTAGCGGGGGAGAGCTTCGCGGATGGCCGCCGGCGTCGCGTGCGCCCCCGTCGGGGAGAGCGAGGTGCGCCAGGTCGGCACGCCCAGCAGCACGGCATCCGCCGCACCGAGGAAGGCGGGCCAGGCGCCGGCGCGCGGCCAGAGCGGGTCATGGGAGAGCGGCATGTCAGACTCCGGGGATCAGGGCGTGGGCGATGGAGAAGATGGCGAGACCCGCCAGCGCTCCGACGAAGGTGCCGTTCAGACGGATGTACTGCAGGTCGCGGCCGACCATGAGCTCGATCTTCTCGGTGGTCTCGACCGGGTCCCAGCGCTCGACGGTGTCGGTGATGATCGAGGCGATGTCGTGGCGGTAGCGGTCGACGAGGAAGACCGCCGCGTCGGACACCCAGGTGTCCACCCGATGCTGCAGCGCGGCATCCGTCGTCAGGCGTTCGCCGACCTCCTGCAAGGCCTGCACGGCGCGGCGGCGCAGACCGCTCTCGGGATCGGCGAGGGCGGTGAGCAGACCGTTCTTCGCGGTGTTCCACGCCTCCGCGGCGAGAGCTCCGACCCGAGGGCTGTCGAACAGTGAGGCCTTCGCGTTCTCGAGCTTCGCGCGCGTCGCCGGGTCGTTCTGCAGACTGTCGGCGAGCCGACCGAGGTACCCGTCGATCGCGATCCGCGCCGGATGCCGGGGGTCGGCCTGCACCGCACGGACGAACTTGACCGCCTCGTGGTACACGGTGTCGTCGACGAAGCGATGGGCCAGCTTCGGCACCCAGCCCGGGAGACGCCGCGAGACGAGCCCGGTGAACGACTCGGCGTTCGCGTCGAGCCATCGACCGATGCTGTCCACAGCGAGGTCGACGGCACCGTGGTGCGCATCGGCCTCGACGATCTTCTCGAGCCAGGCGCCGGCGGGCGGACCCCATTCCGGCGTCACCAGGTGCTCGCGGGCGAGGTCTGTGATGAGATCGCGGACGTCGTCGTCACTCAGCGCGTTGAGGATGGCGGTCGCGATGGTCGCGCCTTCCGCGCCGACGCGCTCGGCGTGAGGGGCCTCGCGCAGCCACTCGCCCGCGCGCAGCGCGATGTGCGTGGTCGACAGTTTGGTGCGCACGACTTCCGCCTCGAGGAAGTTCGTCTCGACGAACTCGCCGAGCGTGCGCCCGATCTCGTCCTTGCGGCTCGGGATGATCGCGGTGTGCGGGATGGGCAGCCCGAGGGGGTGGCGGAAGAGCGCAGTCACCGCGAACCAGTCTGCGAGTGCACCCACCATGCCGCCCTCGGCCGCCGCGCGGACGTAGCTCAACCAGCCGACCCGCTCCTGGAAGGCGAAGGCGAACACGAACACGACGGCCATGAACACCAGCGCTCCGAGGGCGACGGCCTTCATGCGTCGGAGCGCGCGGAGGCGCTCCTGGTCGGCGGGCGAGAGCTGCGTCATCGGTGTTCGCGGCATGACGTCATCCTTTCACGCTGCCGCCCGGTCGGACCCGACGGCGCGATGGGCGCTGTCTCGGCGCTCAGACAGCCCGACGGCCGGCGGGGCGAGTACCCTCGAGACGTGATCGAAGACATAAAGAAGCGTGCTCTGCACCGCACCAGCATCCTCGAGGGTCAGATGCGCGGTGTCGCGCGGATGATCGAGAACGAGGAGTACTGCATGGACATCATCACGCAGTCCCGCGCGATCCAGCGTTCGTTGGAGTCCCTCAACAGGCTGCTGCTGGAGAACCATCTGCAGACGCACGTCACGCACATGTTCGAGGCGGGCGGCGAAGAGCGTGAGAAGGCCGTCGTGGAACTGCTCAAGGCATTCGACTTCGACCGCAAGTAGCGGCTCCGGCTTCCTGAACCAATCAGCGCCAATCGGTCGTGCATTTCCGGATTCGCAACGGATATCGTCGCGAATCGATCGAGGGACTTCCGATTTCGCTATACCTGACGCCCTTCCTGTGACAGACTCGCGGCAAGCGAATCTCAATGGGGAGGCTCCATGCCCGACACCACCCGAACGTCGACGGCGACGCTCGACACACCCACCGCCCCCGGTGCCGTCCGCATCGACGGCGTGACCAAGCGGTACGGCAGCGCCACGGCGGTCGACGACCTGAGTCTCGACGTGCAACCAGGGGAGTTCCTCTCCCTCCTCGGCCCTTCCGGATGTGGGAAGACCACCACCCTCCGCATGATCGCGGGCTTCGAGTACCCGGATGCCGGGGACATCCTCATCTCCGGGCGCAGCGTCTTGAACCTCCCGCCCTACCGGCGCGAGGTCAACACCGTCTTCCAGGCCTATGCGCTGTTCCCGCACCTCACGGTCGCCGAGAACGTCGCATACGGACTGCAGCAGCGGCGGGTCCCGAAGGCCGAGCAGCGAGAGCGCGTGAGCGAGGCTCTCGACATGGTGCAGCTGCGCGCGTTCGCGGATCGCAAGCCGACCCAGCTCTCCGGCGGTCAGCAGCAGCGCATCGCCCTGTCGCGGGCGCTCATCAACCGACCCGGCGTGCTCCTGCTCGACGAACCTCTGGCGGCGCTGGACCGGCAGCTGCGCGAGGAGATGCAGCTCGAGCTGAAGCTGCTGCAGGCCAGGCTCGGCACGACCTTCGTCTTCGTCACGCACGATCAGGCCGAGGCCCTGTCGATGAGCGATCGGATCGCGGTGATGCGCGCGGGGCGGATCGAGCAGCTCGATGCGCCGGCAGCGATCTACGCCGAGCCCGCGTCGGCGTACGTCGCCTCGTTCATCGGGCAGCAGAACTTCGTGCACGGCACGGTGCGTGCGGAGGGTGACGCGGTCGACACCGCGATCGGCACGATCTCCGGGCGTTGGGGCGGCGAGCGGGTCGCACCCGGTCAGCCTGCGGTCGCCGCGATCCGGCCGGAGTACGTCCGGCTGGAACAGGGCGACGGCGCGGGGGTCCGGGGACGGGTGCTCGGCGTCTCGCATCTCGGCGAGACGCTGCAGGTCGCGGTCCGCATCGGGGAGGACGCCACGTTCCTCTCGCGGATGCCCGCACCGTCCGCGCCACCGGTGGGCGTCGACGACGAGGTCCGGTGCGTCTGGAGCCCGGCGGATGCGCGACTGTTCGCCGCCGAGGGTATCCCGACCACCGCGACCCACGTGATCACCCTGCCCAAGGACGGCAGCCTGTGACGGGGAGGTCTCCGGTGCGCGTGCTCGCGCACCGGAGCGCCGCGCGGGTGATCCGCACCGAGCTGACCCGGCGCGGCTTCCTCGCCACCGCGATCCTGGCGGGCGGCGCCGTCGTGCTCAGCGCGTGCGCACCGGGGAAGAACGCCGCGGCGGTGCACGCCGAGGGAGGTCCGCTCGAGGACAAGCTCTCGATCTACAGCTGGGGCGACTACGACGCCCCCGAGGTGCTCGAGCAGTTCACCGCCGAGAGCGGACCGCGCATCGTGCTCGACGCCTTCAACTCGAACGAGGAGCTCATCGCCAAGCTGGTCGCGGCGCGCGGCACCTCCGGCTACGACATCGTGGTGCCGACCGGGGTGTTCGTCGGGCCGATGGCCGAGAACGGGCTCCTGCAGAAGTTCAACCTCGATCTGCTGCCGAACATGAAGCACGTGGCGCCGGAGTTCCGCGGACGCTCCTGGGATCCCGGCAACGAGTACTCGGTCTGCAAGGCCTGGGGGACCACCGGGTTCGTGTACGACAAGCGCGTCATCTCCCGCGAACTGACGACGTGGAACGACTTCATCGACGCCGCGCAGAACGAGGCGTCCGGTTCGACCTCGGTGCTCGACGACCCTGCACCGCTCCTCGGCATCTACTTCTGGGCGAACGGCATCGACTGGACGACCACCGACCCCGACGACCTCGACGCGGTCGAGAGGTTCCTGGTGAAGGACCTGGCTCCGCATGTCTCGGCGTTCGACTCCTACCCCGGCGGCTCGTCGATCCCGCAGGCCTCCCATGCGCTCCTGCAGTCGTACAACGGCGACGCGCGGCTGGGCATCTTCGAATCCGACGATCCGGATCGCTGGCAGTGGGTGCTGGGGAGTCCGGCGACGGAACTGTGGATGGACAACTGGGCGATCGCCGCCGGTGCACCGCACCCCGAGGCCGCGCACGCGTTCATCGACTTCGTGCTGCAGCCGGACGTGCAGCTCGCCCAGGTCGACTACATCGGCTACGACACCGGCATCTCCGGCATCCGCGAGGAGGCGGAGGCGGCAGGACTGGAGCGGCTCGACATGGTGTTCTTCGACGAGGAGCAGGTGGCCACGATGCACGAGGGCAAGCTGACGGATGCGCAGGACCGCGTGGTCGCCATCTGGAACTCGATGAAGGCGGCCGCCGGTGCCTAAGCTCAAGTTCGGTCTCGCGATCCCCGCCTGGGTGTGGCTGATCATCTTCTTCGTCGCGCCGATCGGGATGGTCGTGGTGTTCAGCTTCGGCTACAAGCCGAGCATCTTCGCCACGCACGCACTCGATCATCTGTCGTTCGACCGCTACCTCGAGGCGCTGTCGCCCACCTTCTTCAGCACGTTCCTGAACACCCTGTGGATCGGCATCCTCGGCACGCTGCTGTGCCTGGTGATCGGCGGCCCCGTCGCCTACTGGATCGCGGTGAAGGCGCCGCCCTCGAAGCGCGGACTGCTGCTCGCACTCGTGATGGTGCCGTTCTGGACGAACTTCCTCGTCCGCACGATCGGCTGGCAGGTGATCCTCGCGCCGGAAGGCTGGCTGTCGCAGCTGCTGCAGGGCATCGGGGTCATCCCCGGCCCTCTCGACCTCCTCTATTCGCGCGGCGCGGTGCTGCTCGGCGTCGTCTACAACTATCTGCCGCTGATGATCCTGCCGCTCTTCGTCGCGTTCGACCGGGTGTCGGGGCCGCTGCGGGAGGCCAGCAAGGACCTCGGCGCGAACAGCGTGACGACCTTCCTCCGAGTGACCGTGCCGCTGGCGCGGCCGGGCATCATCGCCGGAGTGCTCCTCGTCTACATCCCGCTCATGGGCGACTACATCACCGCCACCGTCCTGGGCGGCGCGAAGGGGAACATGATCGGGCAGGTGGTGGCGAGCCAGTTCCAGACCGCGCAGAACTGGGCACTCGGCTCCGCGATGGCCGTGCTGCTGATCATCGTCATCATGCTCTCGATCGCGGTGGCGGCAGGACTCCTCTGGCTCGTGACGCTACCGCTGAGGCAACGCAACCGACTCGTCCTGGGGGAGGGATCATGACCGACACGAAGACCACTGCACCGGCGCCGCGCGTGCGCCGAGGGGGCGGACGCTTCCTGCTCCCGATCTGGGCGGGGCTGGTGTTCCTCTTCCTGTTCCTGCCGATCCTCGTGATCATCGTCTACTCCTTCAACGTCGGGCGGCTGCTGGTGTCGTGGGACCACTTCGGGTTCGACTCGTTCCTCGCGATCGTGAACAGGCCGGCGATCCGAGACGCCGTGCTCGTGTCGGTCCGCACCGGTCTGCTCGCCGCGCTGCTCGCGACGGTGCTCGGCACGCTCGCGGGCATCGCGATGGCCCGCAACCCCGGGAAGTGGGTGTGGTGGTTCCTCGGACTGCTGCTCCTCGTCTCGGTCACGCCGGAGATCGTGGATGCCGTCGCGCTGCTGCCGTGGCTGGTCTTCCTCGGACAGGATGCCGGGATCGGAATCTTCAACGACGGCACGATGAGGCTCGTGGTCGGGCAGTCGCTGTTCTCCATCGCGATCGTGTCGTACATCGTGCGGGCGCGTCTGGTGGGACTGGACTCTCGCCTGGAAGAGGCCTCGGCCGACCTCTATGCACCTCCCGCGCGCACCTTCCTCAAGGTCACGCTCCCGCTCGCGATGCCGGCCGTGCTCGCCGGGTTCCTGCTCTCGTTCACCCTGAGCCTCGACAACACGGTCGTGTCGGCATTCGTGCAGGTCTCGGGCACGACGCCCTGGCCGGTGTACGTGCTCAGCGCGCTGCGCAGCGGCCTGCGTCCGGAGATCGCCGCGGTGTCGACGATCATGCTCGTGCTCACGCTGCTCGCCCTCGCCCTGGTGGCCGTGGTGCTCAAGAGGGCCGGGGACTCGGCGACCGAGATCGCCCGCACGATGGCAGGAGGATGAGCGTGGGATACGCAGACCTGGTCTTCACCGGCGGTGCGCGGGGCGGGCGGGTGTTCCTCGCAGATGCCGCACGCTCCACCGCGCATGCCGTGGCGGTGACCGACGGCCGCATCAGTGCGGTCGGGCACGACGTCTCGGCGTTGATCGGCCCGGACACCGAGGTCGTCGACCTGGCGGGCGGGCTGCTGGTGCCCGGCTTCCAGGACGCCCATGTGCATCCGGTGTGGGGCGGGCTCGACATGCTGCGGTGCGACCTGTCGGCGCTGGCGACCCGCGAGGAGTACCTCGACCGGATCGCCCGGTATGCGGGCGAGCATCCGGACGACGAGTGGATCCTCGGCGGTGGCTGGCAGATGTCGGCATTCCCGGGCGGCACACCGACCGCCGCGGACCTCGACACCGTGCTGCCCGACCGCCCGGCTTTCCTCCCCAACCGGGACGGACACGGCGCGTGGGTCAACTCCCGGGCGCTCGCCCTCGCCGGCATCACGCGCGACACCGCGGACCCCGTCGACGGTCGGATCGAGCGCGATGCGACCGGGGCTCCGAGCGGCACGCTGCACGAGGGCGCCATGGGGCTGGTCAACAGCCTCCTCCCGCCGGAGCAACCCGAGCGGCTGGTCGAGGCACTTCTGCAGGGCCAGCGGTACCTGCACTCCTACGGCGTGACGGGCTGGCAGGACGCGATCGTCGGCACGGAATACGGCGATGCGGGCGATCCGCTCCCGGCCTACCTGACCGCGGCCGCATCCGGCGCACTCACCGGACGGGTCGTGGGCTCGCTGTGGTGGGACCGTTCACGGGGCCTGGAGCAGATCGACGACATCGTGCGCCGCCGGGACGAGAGTACGGCCGGACGATTCCGCGCCCGCAGCGTGAAGATCATGCAGGACGGCGTCGCCGAGAACTTCACCGCCGCGATGCTCGAGCCGTACTGCGACGGGCACGGCCATCCGCGCGAGGACTCCGGCATCTCGTTCGTCGAACCCGAGCTGCTCAAAGAGGCGGCGACCCGGCTCGACTCCCTCGGGTTCACACTGCACTTCCACGCGATCGGCGACCGTGCGGTGCGGGAATGCCTGGATGCCGTCGAGGCCGCGCTCCGACACAACGGGCCACGCGGGAACCGGCACCACATCTCCCACATCCAGGTCGTGCACCCCGACGACATCCCGCGGTTCCGCGCTCTCGACGTCACCGCGAACATGCAGATGCTGTGGGCGACGCTGGAGCCGCAGATGGTCGACCTCACCATCCCGTTCCTCGGGACGACGCGCAGCGCCTGGCAGTATCCGTTCGGCGACCTGCTGCGCTCCGGCGCCGCGCTCGCCGCGGGGAGCGACTGGTCCGTGAGCACGCCCAACCCGCTCGCCGCGATCCATGTCGCCGTGAATCGCCGGTCTGCTCCGACGGAGTGGGAGGGTGACTACGAGCCCTTCCTCCCGGAGCAGTCGATCGATCTCGCCACCGCGCTCGTCGCGTACACCGCGGGCTCGGCGCGAGTGAACCACCTCGACGACACCGGCACGATCGCCGTCGGGATGCGGGCCGACTTCGCCCTGCTCGACCGCGATCCCTTCGAGCATCCGGCGGAGGAGATCGGGCTGACCGAAGTGCGCGGCACCTGGGTCGAGGGACAACGGGTGTACGACGCTGCGGAGTGAGCCGCGGAACGACCCCGAACGCACGAAACCCCGACGACATCGCGTCGCCGGGGTTTCGTGCCTGTGCTCGTGTCAGCTCGCGGCAGCCTCGTCGGCCACGGAGAGCGCGTCGTCGAGCACGCCGAGTCCGCGCACCAGGTCTTCTTCGCTGATCACCAGCGGCGGAGCCACGTGCATGCGGTTGAAGTGCGTGAACGGCCAGACCCCGGCCTTCTTGGCGGCCGCGGCGAAGGCGCCCATGGGGGCGGCATCCGGACCGGATGCGTTGAACGGCACGAGCGGCTCGCGCGTCTCTCGGTCGCGCACCAGCTCGATCGCCCAGAACAGTCCGAGGCCGCGCACGTCACCGACGCTCGGGTGCTTCTCCGCCCAGCCGCGCACCGTCGGCTCGACGATGCGCTCGCCCAGGTCGCGCACGCGCTCCAGGATGCCGTCGCGTCGGAACACCTCGAACGTCGCGACACCCGCAGCGCAGGCGAGCGGGTGCCCGGAGTAGGTCAGTCCGCCGGCGAACGGCATCGTGTCGAAGGCGCTCGCGATGCGCTCGGAGATCACCACGCCGCCCAGCGGCACGTACCCCGAGTTCACGCCCTTCGCGAAGGTGATCAGGTCGGGCCGCGCGTCGAACGCGTCGATGCCGAACCACTCGCCGAGCCGGCCGAAGCCCACCATGACCTCGTCGGCGATGTACACGATGCCGTAGCGGTCGCACAGTTCGCGCACACCCTGCAGGTAGCCGGGCGGCGGCACCAGCACTCCGTTGGTTCCGACGACCGTCTCGATGATGATCGCCGCGATGGTCTGCGGCCCCTCGAGCTGGATCGTCTGCTCCAGGTGCGCGAGCGCCCGCTCGGACTCCTGCTCGGGCGTCTCGGCGTGGAACGGCGAGCGGTACAGGTACGGCCCGAAGAAGCGCACGGCACCGGAGTCGACGGTGTCGTTCGCCCAGCGGCGCGGGTCGCCCGTGAGCGAGATCGCGGTCGAGGTGGAGCCGTGGTAGCTGCGGTACATCGACAGCACCTTGCGTCGGCCGGTGAACTGGCGGGCCATGCGCACCGCATACTCGTTCGCCTCGGCGCCGCCGTTGGTGAAGAAGACCTTCTCCAGGCCCTCCGGTGCGACCTCGGCGATCAGACGCGCGAGCTCGCCGCGCACGTCGTTCGCGATCGACGGCTGGATGGTGGCCAGGCGACCCGCCTGCTGCTGGATGGCGGCCACGAGGTCCGGATGCTGGTGCCCCAGGTTCAGGTTCACGAGCTGGCTGGAGAAGTCGAGGTACGCGTTGCCCTGATAGTCCCAGAACGTGGATCCGTCGCCCGCCGCGACGGGCAGCGGATCGATCAGGCCCTGCGCGCTCCAGGAGTGGAACACGTGCGCGCGGTCGTCCGCGCGCACCTGCGCCTCGGCCTCGGGGGCGGGGAGCGGGTGCGGGTCGCCGTGCCGGTCGGTGAAGTTCGTCATCGTCGTCGCTCCTGTCAGTGGTTGCTCGGGAAGCCCAGGTCGATCTGGGAGGGGGTGTGGTCGGGCCAGCGGGTCGTGACGACCTTGGAGCGCGTGTAGAAGTGCACGGACTCGGGGCCGTAGATGTGTGAATCGCCGAACAGCGAGTCCTTCCAGCCGCCGAACGAGTATGCGCCGATCGGCACCGGGATCGGCACGTTGACGCCGACCATGCCGACCTCGATGTCGAACTCGTACTGCCGCGCCGTGCCGCCGTCGCGCGTGAAGATCGCGGTGCCGTTGCCGTAGGCGTTCGCGTTCACGAGAGCCACCGCGTCGGCGTAGGTCTCGACGCGCACGACCGACAGCACCGGGCCGAAGATCTCGTCGTCGTAGACCTTCATTCCGGGGGCGACCCGATCGATCAGGCTGACTCCGAGGAAGAAGCCCTCGGAGTCGAACTCCTTCCGCGTGCCGTCGACGACGACGCTCGCGCCCTCGGCCGCTGCCCCCGTCACGTACGAGGCGACCTTGTCGCGGTGCTCGCGGGTGATGAGCGGCCCCATCTCGCTTGCGGCATCCGTTCCCGCGCCGATCGTGAGGCCGCCGATGCGGTCGGCGATGGCCGTGACGAGGTCGTCGGCGATGTCGCCCACCGCGACCAGCACCGAGACGGCCATGCAGCGCTCGCCGGCGGAGCCGTAGGCGGCGGAGACCGCGGCGTCGGCGGCCGCATCGATGTCGGCGTCGGGCATCACGACCATGTGGTTCTTCGCGCCGCCGAGCGCCTGCACCCGCTTGCCCGCCGCGGACGCCCGCTGGTAGATCGAGCGGGCGATGGGGGTGGAGCCGACGAAGCTGACGGCGTTCACCCGCGGTGACTCCAGGAGCGCGTCGACGGCCTCCTTGTCGCCGTTGACGACGTTGAGCACGCCGTCCGGCAGCCCCGCCTCCTGGAAGAGCTTCGCGAGCCACACGGATGCCGACGGATCCTTCTCGCTCGGCTTGAGCACGACCGTGTTGCCACAGGCGATCGCCGAGGCCACCATCCACAGGGGTACCATGACCGGGAAGTTGAACGGCGTGATCGCGGCGACGACGCCCACGGGCTGTTTGACCGAATGCACGTCGACGCCGCGGGACACCTGCTCGCTGCGCTCGCCCTTGAGCAGGTGCACGAGTCCGGCCGCGAACTCGACGTTCTCGATGCCGCGCGACACCTCGCCGGCCGCGTCCGAGAGCACCTTGCCGTGCTCGGAGGTGACGATCGCGGCGAGCTCGGGGGTGCGCTCCTTGAGCAGTTGGCGCAGGCGGAAGAAGACGTCGGCGCGCTTGATCAGGCTCGTCTCGCGCCAGGCGGGGAGGGCGGCCGCGGCCGCGGCGATCGCGGCGTCGACCTCGGCGGTCGAGGCGAAGGCGACCTGCTTCGACACCTGCCCCGTGGCGGGGTCGAAGACCTGACCGGTGCGGGCCGCTTCGGCGGTCTCCGCACCGTTGATGACGTGACGGACGATGTCCACGATGTTCCTCCGACTGCTGAAGATTGCGTCATCGAACACACTGACTGAGTGTTCGCTACGCTGATACTCCTCAATGATCACAGAGCGGACGGGCGGCGCGTGATGTCAGAACGTCAGGACTTCGACAGGAATCGGACAGATCGTCCGGTTCCGGATGCGCTCCTCACGGTCGCCGATGTGATCGAGATGCCGTCGCTGCGAGCCGGCGATCCGGAGGTGATCGTGGGCGGGGCGGCACTGCGCGGCGAGGTGCGCTGGGCGCACGTGTCCGACAGCGCGGGGGTCGCCCGTCTGCTCGACGGCGGTGAGCTCCTGCTCACGACCGGCGCCGGGTGGCCGGACGACCCCGACGCGTTGCGAGAGCTGATACGCGGCCTTCACGATGCCGGCGTGGCGGGCGTCGTCATCGAACTGGGGGAGCAGCACCCCCGGATTCCGGATGCCGTCGCCGAGGTGTGCCACGAGGTCGATCTCGCCCTCGTCGCCCTCACCCGGGAGGTCAAGTTCGTCGCGGTCACCGAGGCGGTGCACCGTGCATTGATCGCCGCGCAGACGGATGCGCTGCGGGAGAGGCAGCGCCTCCACGAGCTGTTCACGGCCCTCAGCCTGCGCGGGGCGCCGGCAGACGTCGTCGTCGCGGAGACCGCGCGGGTCCTCGGTGCGCCCGTCGTGCTGGAGAACCTGGCCGGAGAGCTGATCGCGGTGGAGGGGCTGCGGAGGCCGGTGGCGGGTGTGCTGGCCGAGCGGCGCGACGGCGCGACCCGCGACGAGGTGCCGGTGCAGGCCCGCGGGGTGCGCTGGGGAAGCCTGATGGCCCTCGCGGGTCCTGCGCACCCGGCCGGGCGGGTCACCGTGCTCGAGCAGGGGGCGACGGCGCTCGCCTTCGGCTGTCTCGCCGACGGCGGCGACGCCGAATGGACACTGCTCGCCCAGCGCGGAGTGATCGACGACCTGCTCGGCGCTCGGTTCGCGAGCGTCGACGACATCACCGCTCGGCTGCAGGCCGGGGGATTCCCGGTTGCGGGCCGGTACGTGTACGGCCTGGTCCTCGGCGGCGACGGCACGATCGACGGCATCGTGGATCGAGCGCGCGACCGCGGCGTCGCCGCGATCTCCGGTCGCATCGGCGCCGCCGACGTCGCGCTGCTGTCGACCGCCCGAGCGGACACGCTCTCTGACGAGGTCGTCGCCGGCATCGCCGGGGCCGGCCGCACGGCGTTCCTCGGCCCGGCGGCGGAAGGCGTCCTCGAACTCCTCGCATCCGTCGGCGCGGCTGTCGACCTGGCGGAGGGGATCGGCGACGCGGGCGGACCGCGGGTGCGGCGAGTCGACGACCGCCCCCTCGAAAGGCTGGTGTCGTCGCTGCGCGATGACCACCGCCTGCACGCGCACAGCGAGCGGATGCTGGCACCGCTCGCCCGATACGACCGGGAGCGTCGCGGTGACCTCCTCGATGTGCTCGCCGCGCTCGTGGCTCACCCCGGCAACCGGTCGGCCGCGGCCGCGGCCAGCCACCTGTCGCGTTCGGTGTTCTACCAGCGCCTCACGCTGATCTCGGACCTGCTCGACGCCGACCTCGATGACGGGGAGACGCTCGCCGCACTCCACCTCGCGCTGCTCGCGCGTCGACGGAGCGCGGTGCCCACCCGGTGACGGCCGCGGCTAGAGGACGGACTGCGCGCGGGACAGCACATCCCGCAGGATCTGCTCGATCTCGCGGAACTCCGAAGGGCCGACCGTGAGCGGCGGCGCGAGCTGGATGACGGGGTCGCCGCGGTCGTCGGCGCGGCAGTACAGCCCGGCCTCGAACAGGGCGGGGGAGAGGAAGCCGCGCAGCAGCCGCTCGGACTCGGCGTCGTCGAAGGTCTCCTTCGTCGCCTTGTCCTTCACGAGTTCGATGCCGAAGAAGTATCCGTCGCCGCGGACGTCTCCGACCAGCGGCAGGTCGAGGAGCTTCTCGAGCTCGGCACGGAAGAGCGGGGAGTTCTCCCGCACGTGCGCGTTGAGCCCCTCCTCGTCGAAGATCGCGAGGTTCTCCAGAGCGACGGCGGCCGACACCGGATGTCCGCCGAACGTGTAGCCGTGCGGGAACGACACGTCACCGTGGGAGAACGGCTCGTAGACGCGGTCGCTGACGATCGTGGCGCCGATCGGGGAGTAGCCGCTCGTCATGCCCTTGGCGCACGTGATCATGTCGGGCACGTAGCCGAGGCCGGTGCACGCGAAGGTGTGACCGAGGCGGCCGAAGGCGCAGATGACCTCGTCCGACACGAGCAGGACGTCATGGCGGTCGCAGATCTCGCGAACCCGGGCGAAGTATCCGGGCGGGGGCGGGAAGCAGCCGCCGGAGTTCTGCACGGGCTCGAGGAACACCGCGGCGACCGTGTCGGCCCCTTCGAACAGGATCATCTCCTCGATGCGGTCGGCGGCCCAGCGGCCGAAGGCCTCGAGGTCGTCGGAGGGGCCGCCCATCTCGGCCGCGCGGTAGAAGTTCGTGTTGGGCACGCGGAACCCGCCGGGAGTGACCGGCTCGAACATCGACTTCATCGCCGGGATGCCGGTGATCGCCAGAGCGCCCTGCGGGGTGCCGTGGTAGGCCACGGCGCGTGAGATGACCTTGTGCTTGGCGGGCTTGCCCTGGAGCTTCCAGTAGTGCTTCGCCAGCTTGAACGCGGTCTCGACCGCCTCGCCGCCACCCGTGGAGAAGAAGACGCGGTTCAGGTCGCCCGGCGCTTCGTCCGCGAGGCGGTCCGCCAGCTCGATGGCCGCCGGATGCGCGTACGACCAGAGCGGGAAGAACGACAGCTCGGATGCCTGCGCCGCTGCGGCCTCGGCGAGCCGTCGCCGACCGTGGCCGGCGTTCACGACGAACAGACCGGCGAGGCCGTCGAAGTACTCCTTGCCCTTCGCGTCCCAGATCCGGTGCCCGTCGCCCTTGACGATGATGGGCACGCCCGACTCGGCCATCGTGGACTGCCGGGTGAAGTGCATCCAGAGATGGTCCTTCGCCATCTTCTGCAGCGCGGACTCCGACGGGATGGTGCGTGCGGTGCTCATCTGGTCCCCCAGTTGTAGAGCTGCTTCTGCAGCTTGGCGTAGATGAAGGTCTCGGTGGAGAGGACGCCGTCGATGGGGCGGATGACGTCGTTGATGAGTGCGAGCAGGTCGTCGTCGTCCTCGCAGACGACCTCGGCGAGCACATCGAAGGAGCCCACGGTGATCACGACGTAGTCGACCGCTTCGATCGCGGCGATGGCCTCGGCGACGCGGCGAGCATCGCCGGACACCCGGACGCCGATCATGGCCTGGCGGTGGAAGCCCAGCTGCATCGGATCGGTGACCGCCACGATCTGCATGACGCCGGAGTCGGTCAGCTTCTGCACGCGTTGGCGCACGGCGGCCTCGCTCATCCCGACCGTGCGGCCGATGTCGGAATACGAGCGACGGCCGTCTTCCTGGAGCAATTCGATGATCGTCTTCGAGACCGCATCGAGCGGCGGATGCTTCTTCACCGGACTCATGGTGCGATCCTCGCACTCGACGAGGCTTCCGGCAACCGATTTCGCAGATTCGAGCGGCTCAGTCGGCGGAAATGCTCAGGACTCGAGCGGGCCGAGCCATGCGCTCGCCGCGGTCGCGTGTGCGGACTCGGGGTCGGACGGATGGAACGCGCCTGCCAGGACGTCGCGGTACAGCCGGGACAGCTCGTTGGCGGAGAAGTAGGAGCCGCCGCCCGCGACCAGCATCGCTTCGTCCACCACGTGCTTGGCCATCGTGATCGCCCGGTGCTTGACGCCGGAGAGCAGCGGGAACCAGCGCGTGCCGTGGTCGACGCGGTCGTCCACCTCGCGGGCGAGCGCGGCGATCTGCGGCGGGAGCGCGTCGTAGGCGATGGCCATGTCGGCGATCCGCCAGCGGATGTCGGAGTCCTGACTGTAGGCGAGGCCGGTCTTCTTGGAGTGCCGCTTCTTCGCGGTCTCGACCGCGAGCTCCAGGGCGCGCCGGGCGATGCCGGTGTAGACGGAGGCGAGGAGGATCTCGAACACCGAGAAGATCCCGAACACGATCGGGTCAGGGCTGGGGCCGGGATCGATGCGCCGCACCACGTGGGCGGCATCCGCCGCGGCACCGTCGAGCCGCGTCGTGCGGCTCTGGGTTCCGCGCATCCCGAGCGTGTCCCAGTCGTCGGAGGTGGCGACGGCATCCGTCCGCTCGACGAACGCGAACACCAGCTTCGGGGCGTCGGCGCTCGTCGTGTCGAGGCCGTGCAGACCGAGCCGCGTCCAGACCGGGGCGAGCGACGTGAAGATCTTGGTCCCCGTGAACGCGTAGCCGCCGTCGCCGTCGGGCACCGCCGTGGTGTCGCTGCCGAAGAGCACCAGGTCGTTGCCTCGTTCGCTGATGCCGAAGGCGAAGACCTCGCCCGCGACCGCGCCGTCCTGCACGAACTCCAGTCCGGCAACGCCGCGGTCGGAGAAGACCTTCGCGACGCCGGTCCAGACCAGGTGCATGTTGATGGCCAGCGCTGTCGCCGGGGCCGCCCCCGCCAGGCGCTGCTGCAGGATCGCGGCTTCGGCGAGGCCGAGACCCGCGCCTCCGCGCTCGGTCGGCACGAGGATCGACAGGTAGCCGGCCGCACGCAGCTCGTCGAGATCCTGCTGGGGGAACGTGTTCTCACGGTCGTGAATAGGCGCGCGTTCGCGGATGCGGTCGAGGAGATCATCCGGGAGGAAGTCGGTGGGATCGAACGTGCTCATGCCAGTGCCTCCAGAAGCTGACGGATGGATTCCTCCGGGCGATCGCGGTGCAGGGAGTGGCCTGCGCCCTCGACGACCGACATCGTGATCAGCGGGTTCGCGGCGAGCACCTCGTCCGCCAGCTCGCCGGTGAAGATGCTGTAGACCGCCGGGTCGGCCCCGATGACGTGCGTGGGGACGGTGAGGCGCGCGGCATGGGCGCGCACGTCCCACGGCTGATTCTGAGCGCTCGTCTGCTCCACCGCCCATGCGCTCGCGCGCAGCACGGCATCGATCTTGAGCTCCTGGTCCTGCGGGTGCCAGTGCGGATGCTCCTGCTGCACGACCTCGAGCCTGGTGTCGGCGAAGGCGCGCTCCTGGCTCTTGCGGACGATCGTCGCATCCCGTCCGCCGACGTGGATCGCGGGATCGATGAGCACGAGACGCCGGGTCCACTGCGGAGCGGATGCCGCCGCGACGGTGCTGGACGCCCCGCCGAGGGAATGCCCGATGACCGCGTCCCACGCCCCGCCGTCCTCCGGGAGCGTGGCGGCGAGGTCGGCGCCGTACGCATCGACCGTGTAGTCGAGGGAGCGCGGGGCATCGCCGTGACCGCGGAGATCGACGGCGGTCGCATGCCACCCTGCCGAGGCGAGGGCATCGCCGACGCGCCACATCAGTGCGCCGGAGGAGCCGAGACCGTGAACCAGAAGAGCTCGTCGCGACGCCGACGGTGAACCCCAGGAGATGCGGGGCAGGGTGAGCGGTGCAGGCATGGCACCAGCCTACGACCGGGCGAGCGCGGTGGTCCGTGCCTGCGGGCCCTTCCCCGTCCGGGGTCCGGCCACGCCCGGGCGTTCAGTCGAGCGGAGGCAGCGGCGGCAGATCGGCGGCGATCGTCAGCACGCGTTCCGCCGCGGCGTGACCGGCGGAGAGACGTGCGGCGAGGTCTGCCCCGTCGAGCGTCGCCGCCAGGAAGCCGGACGCGAACGCATCCCCGGCGCCGACCGGCTCGACGACATCGACGACCGGCGCGGGCACGAACACCGGCTCGGCATCGCCCTCGAAGGCCGTGGCGCCGACGTCGCCGTCCTTGACGACCAGGAGCGCGCAGTGGGGGAGGAAGGCGCGGATCTCGGCCGGCGTCACCGTGCCCCAGATGCGCTCGGCCTCGTCGCGCCCGACGAAGGTGATGTCGGCGGCATCCGCCAGGCGCGCGAGCGTCCCGGCCGCATCTTCCCGACTCCACAGCGGGCGGCGGTCGTTCACATCGAACGACACGAGGGCGCCTGCCGTGCGCGCATCGGCGAAGAGCCGATCGACCATCTCTCGGCACGACGCGGAGAGGGCGGGCGTGATGCCGGTGGTGTGCACGATCCGGACGCCCTCGAGCTGCGGGGCCGTCAGGAAGCCCGGCTCCATGCGGGAGGCGGCCGACCCCCGGCGGTAGTAGTAGACGGAGGAGGATTCGGCTCCCGGGTCCTTGAACATCACTCCGGTCGGGGCGGCATCGTCGCGCTCGACCCACAGCTCCACGCCTCGACGCTGGAGCTCGGAGGCGATGCGGACCCCCAGGGGGTCCGCGCCCAGACGCGACGCCCAGGCGACACCGTGTCCGGTGGATGCCACCCCGGCGGCGACGTTGGACTCCGCGCCGGCGAGGCCGATCGTCGCGTGGCCGGCCTCGGCGAGTCCGGCATCGGTCGGAGTGATCAGCGCCATGGTCTCGCCGATGCAGACGATCTCGGGGACGGAGGTCGGGGAGGAAGGAGTGCTCATGAAGGGGTGACCGCCAGGGGTTCGGTATCGGGATGGGGGCTCGCGTCGCGGTGACGCAGGTCGGGGAAGGAACGGACGAAGACGACGGAGACGATCAGTCCCGCCGCAGCGAAGATCGTGGCAGCGAGGTAGGCGCCGCGCCAGTCGCCGACGTCCACGAGGAAGCCTGCCACGGCGGAGCCCGCGGCGGCTCCGATGAGCTGGCCGGTACCCGCCCAGCCGAATGCCTCGGCGGTCTCGCTGAACTTGACGCTGGCCGAGGTGATGGCGAAGAGGACGGCGAGGGCGGGGGCGATGCCGATCCCGGCGAGGATCAGGGTTCCGCCCAGCCAGAAGACATTGAGCATGACCATCGTCAGACCGAGTCCGATCGCGACGATCAGCAGACGGCGCGCCATGGCCCAGGGGCCGATCGGGATGTGCCCGAACGCCAGGCCGCCGGCCAGGCTCCCGGCCGAGAACACGGCGAGCACGAGCCCCGCGGCGAGGCTCCCGTGCTCGAACGTCGCCACGACGCCCACCTCCACGGCGGCGCAGGCGCCGATCAGGAGGAACCCGATCACGGTGGCGAGCATGACGGGCGGCTTGAGCACGACCTTGCCCAGGGCGTTGCGGCTGCGCGGGATCCGCACCCGGCCGACTTCGGGGGAGAGGATGAACCAGGCGCCGCCGCCGACCAGGACGACGGCCACCAGCAGCAGGCCCTCCATGGTGCCGATCTGGGTGGAGACGAGGGTGATGACGACCGGCGCCAGCACCCAGATGATCTCCTGCAGCGAGGCGTCGAGGGAGAACAGCGGCGTGAGGTTCGAGGAGTTCACGAGCTTCGGGTAGATCGTGCGGACAGCGGCCTGGACCGGCGGGGTGGAGAGGCCGGCGACCATCCCGAGCGCCATGTAGCCCGGCACGTTCAGCGGAAGGACGGCGAGGCCCAGCACCGCCAGCACACACACCGAGAGCGTGAGCGTGATCACGCGTCGCATGCCCCAGACACCCATCCAGCGACTGGTGATGGGGCCGGCCACCGCCTGTCCGACGCTGGTCGCGGCGAGGACGAGGCCGGCGGATCCGTACGATCCGGTCTGCTGCTCGACGTGCAGCAGGATCGCCAGGGACATCATCCCGTTGGGGAAGCGCGCGGTCAGCTGAGCCGCGATCATGCGCGCCACGCCGGGCGTGCGAAGAAGATCCCGATATCCCGCCACCAGACAACGGTACCGGGCTGTGATGCGGGCGTCGAAGCCGCCTCCGTCGCGACACGCCCGCGACACGCCGAAGGACGATTTCCACAGGAATCCGGATGTCGGTGGGTCGGCGTAACGTCCGGCCTGTGGATGGATCGTTCACAGGCGCTTCCCAGCCGCGATTTCATGCGGTTCGAGTGCGTCGCGAAGGGGTCTCAGCCTGTGGAAGAAACGGTGGAGAACCTGTGTTGTATCTGTAGAGAACGGTGGATAACTACACGGATGTAACTACTACCCCTTGTGGTCACACCCAATGTCCGTCCCCATATGTAGTATTGAAGTCCCGGCAGGGGGTCTACCGGGAAAATGCCTGATTAGCAGCAGGCCAGAGATTTGAGGGGTTACGAAAAGATGTCGATCACGGTCTACACCAAGCCTTCCTGCGTTCAGTGCAACGCGACCTACCGCGCCCTCGATGCCAAGGGCATCGAGTACGACGTCCTCGACCTTTCCGAGGACCCGACGGCGCTCGAGCAGGTCAAGGCGCTCGGCTACCTGCAGGCACCCGTCGTCGTCACCGACGAGGGGCACTGGTCGGGCTTCCGTCCCGACAAGATCGACGAGCTCGCCTCTCGTCTGGCGTGACGCCCCATGAGCGCCGTCGCGACCGCAGCGCCGCTCCTGATCTACTTCTCGAGCGTGTCGGGTAACACTGCGCGCTTCATCGAGAAACTCGGGCTTCCGTCCCGACGCATCCCCCTCCACCGCCATGAAGAAGATCTCGTCATCGACGAGCCCTTCGTCCTGGTCACCCCCACCTACGGCGGGGGCGCGGGGCGCGGCGTCGAGAAGGGCGCCGTCCCCAAACAGGTGATCCGGTTTCTCAACGACGAGCGCAACCGGCGCCACATCCGCGGCGTGATCTCCGCGGGCAACACCAACTTCGGCGATGCATTCTGCCTCGCCGGCGACATCATCAGCCGCAAGTGCCACGTGCCTCACTTGTATCGGCTCGAGATCTTCGGCACACAAGACGATGTGGATCGCGTGAGCGACGGATTGGAACGACGGTGGCAGCTTCAGTGACCGAGACAGTGGCATTCAAGGCGAACCCCTCTTACGAGGGTCTCGACTATCACGCCCTCAACGCGATGCTCAACCTGTACGACGCGAACGGGAAGATCCAGTTCGACGCCGACAAGCGCGCCGCGCGGGAGTACTTCCTGCAGCACGTGAACCAGAACACGGTGTTCTTCCACTCGCTCAAGGAGCGCCTGGACTACCTCGTGGAGAAGGAGTACTACGAGGGCGCCGTCATCGAGAAGTACTCGATGGAGTTCATCCAGAAGCTCAACGATCTCGCCTACGGCAAGAAGTTCCGCTTCGAGACGTTCCTCGGCGCGTTCAAGTACTACACGAGCTACACGCTCAAGACGTTCGACGGCAAGCGCTACCTCGAGCGCTTCGAGGACCGCGTCGTGATGACCGCCCTCGGTCTCGCCGACGGTGACGAGAAGCTCGCGGTCGCCCTCGTCGAGGAGATCATCTCCGGCCGCTTCCAGCCGGCGACCCCGACCTTCCTCAACGCCGGCAAGGCACAGCGCGGCGAGCTCGTCAGCTGCTTCCTGCTGCGCATCGAAGACAACATGGAGTCGATCGCCCGCGGCATCAACTCGGCGCTGCAGCTCTCCAAGCGCGGCGGCGGCGTGGCCCTGCTGCTCTCGAACATCCGCGAGTCGGGGGCGCCGATCAAGCAGATCGAGAACCAGTCCTCGGGCATCATCCCCGTCATGAAGCTCCTCGAAGACAGCTTCAGCTACGCGAACCAGCTCGGTGCGCGTCAGGGTGCGGGTGCGGTGTACCTCAACGCCCACCACCCCGACATCATGCGCTTCCTCGACACCAAGCGTGAGAACGCCGACGAGAAGATCCGCATCAAGACCCTGTCGCTGGGTGTCGTCGTTCCCGACATCACGTTCGAGCTCGCCAAGAACGACGAGGACATGTACCTGTTCTCCCCGTACGACGTCGAGAAGGTCTACGGCGTTCCGTTCGGTGACATCTCGGTCACCGAGAAGTACCGCGAGATGGTCGACGACCCGCGCATCAAGAAGACCAAGATCAACGCGCGCGAGTTCTTCCAGACCGTCGCCGAGATCCAGTTCGAGTCCGGCTACCCGTACGTCATGTTCGAAGACACGGTGAACAAGGCCAACCCGATCAAGGGTCGGATCAACATGTCCAACCTCTGCAGCGAGATCCTGCAGGTGAACACGCCGACCACGTACAACGACGACCTGTCGTACGACAACATCGGCAAGGACATCTCCTGCAACCTCGGCTCGATGAACATCGCGCTGTCGATGGATGCCGACGACCTCGGCCAGACCGTCGAGACGGCCATCCGCGCCCTCACCGCGGTCAGCGACCAGAGCCACATCGGCTCCGTGCGCTCGATCGAGGACGGCAACGACCGCTCGCACGCGATCGGCCTCGGCCAGATGAACCTGCACGGATACCTCGCCCGCGAGCACGTGTACTACGGCTCGGAAGAGGGCATCGACTTCACGAACATCTACTTCTACACGGTGCTGTTCCACGCGCTGCGTGCGTCGAACAACCTCGCCATCGAGCGTGGCACGACCTTCGACGGGTTCGAGGACTCGACCTACGCGTCGGGGGAGTTCTTCGACAAGTACATCGACCAGGCGTGGGTCCCCGCGACCGAGAAGGTCAAGGAGCTCTTCGCCGGCAAGCACATCCCGACCCAGGACGACTGGGCCGAGCTGAAGGCATCGATCCAGAAGCACGGCATCTACAACCAGAACCTGCAGGCCGTCCCGCCGACCGGCTCGATCTCGTACATCAACAACTCGACGTCGTCGATCCACCCGATCGCGTCGAAGATCGAGATCCGCAAGGAAGGCAAGCTCGGTCGCGTCTACTACCCGGCGGCGTTCATGACGAACGACAACCTGGAGTACTACCAGGACGCGTACGAGATCGGCTACGAGAAGGTCATCGACACCTACGCGGCTGCCACGCAGCACGTCGACCAGGGGCTGTCGCTGACGCTGTTCTTCAAGGACACCGCCACCACGCGTGACATCAACAAGGCGCAGATCTACGCATGGCGCAAGGGCATCAAGACGATCTACTACATCCGCCTGCGTCAGCTGGCGCTCGAGGGCACCGACATGGCCGAGTGCGTCTCGTGCATGCTCTGACCTGTTGACCCGCGAACACAGCTGAACCCCGAGAGACGACGAAGAAAATGACTCCTGAAAGACTCAAGCTGGTCTCCAGCGTGCAGGCGATCAACTGGAACCGCATCCAGGACGACAAGGACCTCGAGGTCTGGAACCGTCTGGTGAACAACTTCTGGCTGCCGGAGAAGGTGCCGCTGTCGAACGACGTGCAGTCGTGGAACACGCTCACCCCCGACGAGCAGCTGCTCACCATGCGGGTGTTCACCGGCCTGACGCTGCTCGACACGATCCAGGGCACCGTGGGTGCGGTGTCGCTGATCCCGGACGCGATCACGCCTCACGAAGAGGCCGTGTACACGAACATCGCGTTCATGGAGTCGGTGCACGCGAAGAGCTACTCCTCGATCTTCTCGACGCTCGCGTCGACGAAGGAGATCGACGAGGCGTTCCGCTGGTCCACCGAGAATCCGAACCTTCAGAAGAAGGCTCAGATCATCATGGACTACTACCAGGGCGACGACCCGCTCAAGCGCAAGGTGGCCTCCACCCTGCTGGAGTCGTTCCTCTTCTACTCGGGGTTCTACCTGCCGATCTACTGGTCGTCGAAGGCGAAGCTGACGAACACGGCCGACCTGATCCGCCTCATCATCCGTGACGAGGCCGTGCACGGGTACTACATCGGATACAAGTTCCAGAAGGGCCTCGAGAACGAGACCCAGGAGCGTCGTGACGAGCTCAAGGACTACACGTTCTCGCTCATGTACGAGCTCTACGACAACGAGGTGCAGTACACGCAGGACCTCTATGACGGCGTCGGTCTGACCGAAGACGTCAAGAAGTTCCTGCACTACAACGCCAACAAGGCCCTCATGAACCTGGGCTACGAGGCGATGTTCCCCTCGAGCGTCACGAACGTGAACCCGGCGATCCTGTCCGCGCTCTCGCCCAACGCCGACGAGAACCACGACTTCTTCTCGGGGTCGGGCTCGTCGTACGTCATCGGCAAGGCCGAGGCCACGGAAGACGACGACTGGGACTTCTGATCCTTCGGAGATGAACTCAGGCGCGCCCGTCGGCCAGGCGGGCGCGCCGCTCCTCCTCGCGCTTCGAGTACGTGGCGGCGCGGATCGCATCGTCAGATTCCAGGCCTGTGCCCAAGGCCCCGCCGAGAGTCGCCGCCGATGCGACGAACCAGGTGAGCACGAACAGATCGCCGACGCCGACTGTTCGGCCGAGGGCTTCGCTCATCACCGTCGTGTCGAGCACGAACAGAGCCCAGGCCAGGTTCACGAGGTACAGCGCCAGATAGCAGATGATGATGCCGATGGTCAGAGTCAGCAGCGTCGAGGTGTTGTAGAGACGGGATCTCTCCCGCGCCTGCGGTGAGTCATCGTCGGGACGGTCCCAGAGCCTGCCGTCGATCACGATCCAGGCGATGACGATCGCGATGGAAGCCAGTGTCGCTGCAGCCAGACGCCAGCCCGACAGCGAGATGGCAAGCGACCATATCGTCGGCTCGATCGTCGCCACCGCGCCGGTCGCCAGGGCAGCGACCAGTGCGGACTTGAGCCCGGCGGCGAGCAGCCACGGACGGTTGGCCAGCACCATGCCAAGAAGCACGCGCCCACGGGCGCTGAGCCGGGGCAGCGGCAGGCGCTGCTCCTCAGGCGAGGCGGGTTCAGCCATCCCGTCGACGAGCCCCTGCACCGCGTGGCGGGCGCGAGTCTGCACCCGGAAGCCGCCAAGGGCGGGCAGCGACAGCACCGCGGACAGGCGTCGAGGATCGATTGCGGCCAGCAGGTAGCGGCCGTCATCATCGCGAACGGGGAGCTCGGTGACGCCGATGACGAGATCCCACCGCTTCTGGTCGGCGTGCGCACGAAGTCGTTCCAGGGCGACGTCGACGTCTTCAGACCCGAGGGTGAACGGCTCGCTGACGAGTTCGACGATCCAGCCGTCGGTCTCAGCGGCGAGCGGCGGCCTGAGGTCGGTCATCCGACGGGCGACGGCCGTGGGCGAAGCCGGGTCGGCCACGAGGCCCACGCGGATCGGCTCCATCTCCGCAACCTACACCCGACTCCAGTCGGCCGCATCGGCATCTGCAATTGCCGAGCCGTTCAGCTTCCGTCTGTCGAGTGAGCACAAGAACCCGGCCGTCGCAAGGCGACCGGGCCGATCGGCGGGCAGGTGCGACGGCACTCGATCGACTCGCGTGCGCGACGTCGGTCACCGTTCCCGGCGCGGCGGCGGAAGCGGTGCGGGCTCGAGGCGGCCTCACAGGGCGGGGTGTCGCCGGTGGTGCTCGGTGATTTCCTCGAACGCCTGCGCGGCGAGCAGGAGGTCGACGTCGCGACCGGGAGCGGCCACGAACTGCACCCCGACGGGCAGCCCGTCCGGCGTGAAGCCGGCGGGAACCGATACCGCCGGGCAGCCGGTCGCCGAGATGATCGTCGATGCCCGCATCCACTCGAGATAGTTCGACAGGTGCGCTCCTCCGGCTTCGCGCGGGAACTCCATCCGGGCATCGAACGGGGCGACCTGTGCTGTGCTCAGCACGAGCAGATCGTGCGTGGCGAAGTACGATGCGACCGTCGCCGCGAGGCGGCTGCGCGCCTCGTCGGCGGACACGAGTTCGTCGACCGTGAGGGCGAGCCCCATCTCCGTGTTCCAGACCACCGCGTCCTTGATCTCATCGCGATGCTCGCGCACGAGGTCGCGGTAGTCGGCGGCGAAGTCGTAGGCCCTGGTCACGCGGAACACCTCGTCGGCGTCGCGCAGGTCGGGGATGTCGTCATCCACCCGAGCGCCCGCGCTCGCGAGCACGTCCGCCGCGGTCCGAACGATCGCGTCGACCTCGGTATCGATGGGGAACAGACCGTTCAGATCGCTGGAGAACCCGATGCGGAGCCCCGACAGGCCGGCACCCGCACCGTGGCGATCCGGGTGGGTGAACTCGGCTCGGTCGAAGACGGAGCCGGGCTCCGCGACCGATAGCGGCGCGCCGGCGGCCGGACCACAGGCGACCGACATCATCAGAGCGACGTCGCCGACGGTCCGCGCCATGAATCCGGGCTGAGCGAGCCATTCCCAGGGGTTCGCGGGCAACGCGTGGGGGATGCGGCCGTTGGTCGGCCGCATCCCCACGATGTTGGTGAACGATCCCGGCGTCCGAAGAGATCCGCCCATGTCCGATCCATCGCCGGATGCTTGCATACCGGCGGCGATCGCCACGGCGGCCCCGCCGGACGATCCTCCCGCTGACCGGGTCGTGTCGAACGGGTTCACCGTCGTGCCGAACACCCTGTTGAACGTGTGGGAGCCGGCGGTGAACTCGGGGACGTTGGATTTGCCGCTCGTGACGACGCCGGCGGCCCGCAGTCGCGCGACGATCAGCGCATCCTTCTCCGGAATGTTGTCGAGCAGCAGCGCGGAGCCGCGTGTGGTCCGCAGACCGGCCACATCCGTGGAGTCCTTATGCGTCATCGGGACGCCGTGGAGGGCGCCGATCGGCTCCCCGGCGGCCTGGCGGGCATCCGCCCGATCAGCGCGGTCGAACGCGCGCTCGTCGTCGCGAGTCACGATCGCGTTGAGCGCGGGGTTCACGCTGTCCATCCGGGTGAGGTGGTCGGCGAGCGCTTCGCGCGCGGAGACCTCGCCGGCGGCGATACGAGCCGCGAGCTCCCGCGTGCTCAGCCAGGTCAGCTCCGACTCATACGCGACGGGAGAGATCACCGGGGGCTCCTTATGTTTCGTGGAAGTATCGCTTCTGTTGCAGCTTCCGAACATACTGTACGTTTAGAAAATATTAAACGTAAGGTGAACGGACCCCCAACTACTCGAGGAGGAGTTTTATGAACGGTCTGCGGAAAGCCGCCATCGCAACGACAGCCATCATCGCCGTGGCACTCACCGGATGTGCGAGCGACGGGGCGGATGACGCTGCCGACGACTCGCGAGAACTCGTGATCGGAACCGCCGATCCCGTGCCGGATCTCACCCCCGGTCGTCAGAGCAACGTGTACGGGCTGATGATGTCGGTGTTCAGCCCGCTCACCTTCGTCGACGCGGAGGGCGAGCTCGGCTACGTCGCCGCCGAATCGGTGGAGAGCGACGACAAGGTGACCTGGACGGTCACGCTGCGTGATGACTGGACTTTCCATGACGGAACACCGGTGACCGCTCAGGACTACGTCGACAGCTGGAATGCGGTCGCGCTCGGCACGAACGCATTCGCGAACTCCGGGCAGCTCGCCTCGATCGAGGGGTACTCAGACCTCAACCCCGCGGAGGGCGCCCCCGCCACCGACCGGATGTCGGGGCTGCAGGTCGTCGACGACCACGTGTTCACGGTCTCGTTGACGCAACCTGACAGCCAGTTCCCCGTGCAGCTCTCGCAGGCGCAGACGGCCTTCTACCCGATGCCGCAGAGCGCGTTCGACGATCTGGCGGCGTACGGGAAGAAGCCGATCGGCAACGGGCCCCTGGCGATCAAGGACGCGTGGGTCGAGGGCGAACCGATCGTCGCTGAGCGATTCGACGACTACAAGGGTAAGGAGTCGACGGTCGACAAGATCACCTGGGTGCCCTACAGCGATCGACTGACGTCCTACACCGACGCTCTGGCGGGCAACCTCGATCTCACGGCGGTCCCTGCAACGCGGGCGATGCAGGTGTCGAGCGACTTCGACGAGGAGAACATCTACAGCTTCTCGGCACCCGGGATGAACTACCTCGGAATCCCCTACTGGGACGAGCGGTTCTCCGACATCCGTGTACGACAGGCGATCTCCATGGCCATCGACCGGCCTGCGATCAACGAGGCGATCTACGGGGGCCGCAACAAGCCGGCCACCGCATGGACCCCCGCCGTCATGCCGGGTAACCCCGACGGCGTCTGCGGCAAGTACTGCGAATACGATCCGGATGCCGCGGCCGCCCTCCTCCAAGAGGCCGGCGGATTCGACGGCGAGTTGACGATCCACTTCCCCGGAGGCGCCGGTCACGAGGACCTGTTCAACGCGATCGCCAACTCCCTCCGACAGAACCTCGGAATCGAGGCCGTCGCCCGTCCCTCGGTCGGCTGGGCTGAGTTCGGTGAAGCGCGCAACACCCAGACACTCGACGGCCCCTTCTTCTCGCGCTGGGGTGCTCTCTACCCGAGCCAGCAGTCGACGCTGCGGGCGATGTTCTCGAGCGCACCGGTCTGCAAGAACTGCGGGGGAGCACTTTCGCCCGACGTGGATGCGGCGCTGAAGAAGGCAGATCTCATCGGTGGTGAGGACGGAACCGCCTACGCGGCGGTGCAGAAGGTCCTCGCCGAGAACTTCCCGATCGTGCCGTTGTTCGACGAGTCCTACAACTACGTCACCTCCGATCGCATCGCGAAGCTGACCGCCTCGGGAGTGGGGGAGCCCATCCTCACCGAGATCGTCCTCACCGACGACTGATACGCGACGACTCGTATATGTGGAGATTTCTCGCCCGGCGATTGCTGGAACTCGTCGTCGTCTTCATCGGCGTCACGTTCGTCATCTACTGCGCGGTGTTCCTGCTGCCCGGAGATCCGATCGAGGCTCTGGCCGGCGACCGGCCCCTCCCCGAGAGCGTGCAGCAGCAGCTGCGCGAGCAGTACGGGTTGGACCAGCCCATCTGGCAGCAGTACCTGAACTACCTCGGCGGGCTTTTCCAGGGAGATCTGGGCACGACATTCACCGGTCAATCCGTGAGTGAGCAGATGGCCAGCCGCTGGCCGACGACGATCACCCTCGCCCTCACCGCGTGGGCGCTGACGGTGCTGATCAGCGTCGTCCTGGGGCTGGTCGCCGGTCTGCGGCAGGGATCGGCGGTCGACAGGTCGGTGCTGCTGGGCACCATCATCGCGGAATCGGTGCCGGTGTTCGTCATGGGCATCACGGCCCAGTACGTGTTCGGCATCATGCTCAGGTGGACACCCATCGCCGGCGTCGGCGATGGGTGGCCACGGGCCTTCATCCTGCCCGCGCTGATCATCGCGATCTACGGACTCGCGGGGGTGTCACGCCTCATGCGAGGCAGCGTGATCGACACCATGCAGTCCGACTTCGTGCGCACCCTGCGCGCGAAAGGGCTCTCGCGTCGGAGCATCGTCGGGCTGCACGTCACCCGCAACGCCGCCGCCCCGGTGGTCAACGTGCTGGCGATCCAGTTGGGCTCGCTTCTGGGCGGCACCGTGGTGATCGAGGCGATCTTCAACATCAACGGGGTGGGTCAGCTGCTCTACAAGGCCATCCAGGATCAGGAGGGCACGCTCGTCGTGGGGGTCGCCACCACGCTCGTCCTCATCTTCCTGATCACCAATGTCGTCGTCGACGTCATCTCCTCGCTTCTCGACCCCAGGATCCGCAATGACTGAGCCCGCGACCGTAGCCATCGATGGGAACTTCGACCGCGCGACCACGCGCGGACTCGGGGCGACGCTCCGCGGTCGCCTGCAGTTCTGGGTGAGTGTCGTCCTCCTGGGCTGTCTCGCGATCATCGCCGTGATCCCGGGTCCTCTGTCCGGGCTCTTCGGGCAGAGCGATCCCCGCTCCTGCGACCTGTCGGCTTCGAACAAGCCGCCCGGACCGGGGCATCCGTTCGGCACGGATGTGCAGGGGTGCGACGTCATGGCGAATGTGCTCTTCGGCACGCGCACGTCGCTGTTCATCGGACTCACAACCACCGCGATCTGCCTGATCGTCGCGGTCGTCCTCGGCGCGCTCGCGGGATACCGCGGGGGATGGGTCGACTCGCTCATCGCGCGCGGCGCCGACGTCGTGCTCGGATTCCCGTTCCTCCTCGGAGCGATCATCGTGCTCAACACGGCACCGGACCGCACGCCCCTGCTGCTCTCCGCGGTGCTCGCCTTCTTCTCCTGGCCGACGTTCGCGCGTCTCATCCGCAGCTCGGTCAAGGAGGTGCGCGAACGCGAGTTCGTGCAGGCGGCGCATGCGCTGGGGTTCTCGCCGATGCGCGTCGTGCTGACGCACGTGCTCCCCAACTCGCTCGCGCCCACACTCGCGATCGCCGCCACGATGGTGGGTGGAGTCATCGGGGCGGAGGCCACGCTGACCTTCCTCGGTGTCGGTCTCGTTCCGCCCTCGATCTCGTGGGGCGTGCAGCTCTCGACCGCGCAGTCGTACTTCCAGCTCGCCCCCCACACCGTCCTGTTCCCCAGCATCTTCCTGACGGTCACCGTGATCAGCCTCATCATGCTCGGAGATGCCCTCCGGGATGCGCTCGATCCGCGGGGGAGATCATGAGCGTCGCGCGCGGGAGAGCGACCCGCGGCGTCGCTAGCCTGTGGGAATCACCCGCACGACACCGGTCGTCGTCGCGGTCACGGAAGAACGAAGAGGGAAGGGGCGTCTCGACATGACGCTGGATTCACTGAGCGACGAGATGAGCGATTTCATCGATCGGTTCACGGATGCCTGGGAGCTGATGCGAGGCAAGAGGATGAACGGGCGGGTGCTCGGTCTGCTGATCATCACGGACGAGCCTTCGCTGACCTCCGCAGATCTGGTGCGGCTGCTGGATGCGAGCCCGGGAAGCATCTCGACCGCGACTCGTGCACTCATGGGCTCCGGGTACATCACCCGGCTGTCGGTCTCGCACAGTCGGGTCGCGCACTTCCGCGCGGAGGAGGACGTGTGGGGCGCGTTCCTCAGCCGGGAGAAGGTCGGCCTCCAGCGCATGGGCGAGGTGCTGCGGACCGCGATGTCGACCTCCGTCGGATCGGAACCCGCACCGGCTCGCCGACTGCGCAACGGCAGCCGATACATGGCGTGGGTCGATCAGTTCCATCACAACCTCCTGGACCAGTGGCGCGCGTACCGCGATCAGGACGAGGACACGCCGCCGCCGGCTCAGCTGCCCGACGAGATGATCGCCGCGATCAGACAAGACAGCGATCGGAGCGACCGTGAGTGAACCCCTTCTGAGCATCAATGACCTCGCCGTCGACTTCGGCAGCCGACGTGGCGGTTCGGTGCGGGCGGTCAACGGGGTCTCGTTCGACGTCGGACGAAGAGAGATCGTCGCCGTCGTCGGCGAGTCCGGCTCGGGGAAGTCCGTGACGGCGATGAGCGTGCTGGGCCTGCTCCCCGACGGCGCCGAGGTGACCGGCAGCATCGTGTTCGACGGCGAGGAGCTGCTGGATCTCGATGAGCGTGCGATGCAGAGGATCCGGGGGCGCCGCATCGCCGTGATCTTCCAGGACCCGTTCAGCGCCCTCGATCCCGTCTTCACCGTGGGGTTTCAGATTCGTGAGACTCTGCGCAGGCACTTTCCTGAACTCAGTGCGAGCGATCGCAGGAAACGTGCGGTCGAACTGCTCGCCTCCGTCGAGGTGCGCGATCCGGCTCGACGTGCTCGCTCCTACCCGCACCAGCTCTCGGGCGGTCAGGCGCAACGCGTCGTCATCGCGATGGCTTTGGCGTGCGACCCCGAAGTGCTCATCGCCGACGAGCCGACGACGGCTCTCGATGTGACCGTGCAGCGCGAGATCCTCGACCTCCTCCTGCGCATCCGTGAGCGCGAGGGCACGGCCGTGCTGCTCATCACGCACGACATGGGGGTCGTCGCCGACGTGGCGGACCGTGTGGTGGTGATGCGACACGGCCAGGTCGAGGAAGTGCAGACAGTCACCCGGATCTTCCAGAATCCCGAGGCCGCGTACACGCGCCAGCTCCTGCAGGCGGTGCCCCGCCTCGATATGGCGGTCCGCGAGTCGATCGCCGATGATCTCCCCGTCCTCGAGGTCGACGGTCTCACCGTCGAGTACCGGCAGGGGATGAGATCGGTGACCGCGGTCGAGGATGCGTCGCTGAGCATCGCGCGCGGTGAGATCCTGGCGCTGGTCGGTGAGTCGGGTTCGGGCAAGTCGACCATCGGCAAGGCCATCACGGGTCTCGCTCCCGTGACCGACGGTCGTATCGTGATCGACGGCGTCGACGCCGTGCGGGCTCCGCGTCGCGAAGCGATCGAACTGAAGAAGAAGATCGGCATCGTCTTCCAGAACCCGCAGGGAGCTCTGGATCCCCGTTGGACCATGGGCGAATCGATCGGTGAGCCGCTCCGCGTGCATCGGCGCCTCCGCGGACAGGCGTTGAAGGCACGCACCGACGAGCTGCTGGATGCGGTCGGGCTCTCGCGTTCGTGGAGCACGAGGTACCCGCATGAGCTGTCGGGCGGGCAGCGGCAGCGTGTGGCGATCGCCCGCGCCCTCGCCCTCGACCCGCTGCTGTTGATCGCCGACGAGCCGACGTCCGCTCTCGACGTCTCGGTGCAGTCCACCGTGCTCGAACTGTTCCGCCGTCTGCAGCGCGAGCTCCGCTTCGCATGCCTGTTCGTCAGCCACGATCTCGCCGTCGTCGACAGTCTCGCCGACAGGATCGTCGTGATGAGCAACGCCCGCATCGTCGAGCAGGGCGACCGACGTGAGTTGTTGTCGAACCCGCGCGAGGACTACACCCGACGGCTTCTTGCGGCCGCACCGGTGCCCGACCCGAACCAGCAGCAGATGAGAAGAAGAGAAAGAGAGCGACTATGACCACGGAGGCGATGGCAGCCACGGTCTCGGACGACGAAATCGTGATGCGGGCATCCTCCCTGCCGGGGCTCGACGGATATCCCACGGTCGACGAGATTCTCGAGCGCATCGAGGCGCTGCGAGCCGAGTTCCCCGACCTGCTGACCAGGAGGCGCGTAGGCACCTCTCGACTCGGCGAGCCGATCATGGAGTACACGCTCGGCGCGGGCGACGTCGATGCTCGACACACGCGCTGCCTGGTCGTCGGTGGCATCCACCCGAACGAGCCGATCGGCTCCCACACGGTCCTCCGCCTGCTCGACGACCTCCTGCGTGACGCCTCGCTGCGGGGACGCCTGGCGACCGTCTGGCATGTGATCCCGTGCATCGATCCCGACAGCATGCGGCTGAACGAGGGATGGTTCGACGACCCGTTCGACGCGGAGACCTACTTCCGCAACTTCTACCGGCCGCCGGGACGCGAGCAGGTGGAATGGACGTTCCCGATCGACTACAAGCAGAAGTACTTCGACGCGACGCTCCCCGAGACGCAGGCCCTGCAGCGGGTGATCGACGAATTGCGCCCTGACCTGTACATCCCCCTGCACAACTCCGAGACGGGCGGCGCGTACTACTACCTGTCGCCGGCGGCTCGCGACCTGTCGCCGCTCCTTCATCGACTGCCGGCGGAGTTGGGAATCCCCCTTCACCTCGGAGAACCCGAGGCGGCGCACCTGGCGGAGTTGGCTCCCGCCGTGTTCGCGTCCGGCACGTCGGAAGAGGCCTACGAATGGCGGGTGCAGAATGATCTCGATCCGGTGCCGCCCGGCGCGGCAGGTCAGTCTTCGACCAGTTACGCGAGCCGCTATGGAACGGTGTCCCTGATCGCCGAGCTGCCGATCTGGCGCACGTTCGGCGCTGACGATACCCGTCCGTCAGGGACGAACTACGCGGATCTCCTCCGCGGGGCGGGGGAGGCGCTGATCGAGACGGGCACACGGCTGTCCGCACTCCTCGAGCGGGTCCGACCGCTTCTGACGCTCGACTCGCCCTTCCTGCGCAGCGCCGAGGTGTTCGTCCCCGGGATGTCTCGGGTCGGACAGCACATGGTCGAACGCTCCCAGGACCCGGCGAACGACCGGGAGGCGAGCGTGGCCGAGCGCCCCATGTCGGTCGTGTGGATGTATCGTCTGCGCTTCGGCGGTGCCCTGCTCCGCGCGCTGAGGGCAGAGGTCGCGGCCGGATCGGCGCCGGTGCTCGTCCGCCGGGCGGCGTTCGAACTCGACCGCTCGTGGATCGGGTGGCTGGCGCAGCGCGAAGCCGACGAGCGGCCGGAGGGGATTCCCGTCGCCGATGTCGTCGGCGTGCAGTACGGCGCCGTACTCGGACTCGTCGCGCACCACGGTCGTCGGGCCCTCGGCGAGGAGGAGGCATCGTGAGCCGCTCCGAGACCGTTCTGCCCGCACTGAAGCGCATGGTCGGAGATGCTGCCGCCGCTGATATCGACGTTCTCGTCGTCGCCATCGGCACCCGCGAAGGGCGCCTCGAGGTGAGCGCACCGTCTCTCTCCGATGCGGTCACGCGCGAGCTCGTCGAGGCCGCCGAAGCAGTCGGTCACCGCGGCACGCACGGAGCCCTGTCGCGCATCCCCTCCGGGGCATCGATAGCGGCTCGGTCGGTTCTGCTGGTGGGGCTGGGCGATCTCGCTGGGGATGTGGACAAGGGCGGCTCCGTGTCGGACGAGTCCCTGCGACGAGCGGCCGGCTCGGCCCTGCGTTCGCTCGAATCCGTGGCGCGCGTGGGGCTCGCATTCCCCGTGACCGATCTCGCCGGTGCTGAGGCGGTCGGGCTGGGCGCGTTGCTCGGCGCGTATCGATACACGGCTCATCTGTCCGACGGTGGCACGGCGAACACCGATCGCGTGATCTCGCTCGCCGCAGACCAGGCTGTGCAGCCCGCTCTGGATCGCGCCCGACTGCTCGCCCGGGCCGTCGCAGCGACACGGGATCTGGTGAACGCGCCGCCGTCGCACCTGTTCCCCGCGTCGTTCGCGGACGTGGTGGCGGAATGCGCTCAGACGGTCGCAGGCGGCGAAGTCGTGGTCGAGGTCATCGGGGAGGACGAGTTGCGCGAACGAGGATTCGGCGGCCTGATCGGCGTGGGGTCGGGATCCGATCGTGGTCCCCGACTCGTCAAGGTGTCGTATGCGCCGGCGAGCGCGGACCGGCATCTGTCCCTCGTGGGCAAGGGCATCACCTTCGATTCCGGCGGGATCTCGATCAAGCCTGCGGCGAACATGGAGAAGATGAAATCCGACATGGCGGGTGCCGCCGCGGTGGTTCAGGCGCTGTTCGCGATCGCCGAACTGTCCCTTCCGGTGCGGGTGACCGCCTGGCTCGCTCTCGCAGAGAACATGCCCTCCGGCTCCGCAGTGCGCCCCAGCGATGTGTTGAGCATCTACGGCGGCAAGACGGTCGAGGTGATCAACACCGACGCGGAAGGCCGACTGGTCCTCGCCGACGCTCTCGTCGCAGCGCAGGAGGAGGAGCCTGATCTCCTCATCGATGTCGCCACGCTCACGGGGGCACAGGTCGCAGCACTCGGCTATCGGACATCCGCCGTCATGGGTGCTCCCGCGGCGACCAGGGCCGTCATGAGCGCGGCCGAGGTCGCCGGAGAGTCGATGTGGGTGATGCCGATACCGGAGGAAGTGTTCGCCGGCTACGAGTCGAAGACCGCGGACCTCAAGAACACGGGCAAGCCCGGTGGGGGGATGATGGGAGCAGCGGCATTCCTCCGGGCGTTCGTCGGTGAAGACGTCGCCTGGGCGCACCTCGATATCGCCGGTCCGGCCTACAACTCGGAACCGGGATACGGCTACATCACCCCGGGCGGGACGGGGGTGCCGGTCCGAACGCTCGTCGAAGTCGCGCAGAGGATGGCGTCCGAGGTTCGAGAACCGGAGCCCGGAGAGTCGCCTCTCTCCCGGACGCAGATATGAGGCACGCCGACGACTACGCGTTCGACGACGCCGATGGTGTCCGTGCGCTCGTGCGCGACAACCCGTGGGGCACGATCGTGAGCTTCGTGCCCGGCAAGGGGCTCGTCGCGTCGCATTACCCGCTGCTCCTCGAGGAGGACGCCGAGAGCATCGTGCTCGTGAGCCATGTCGGTCGCCCGGACGAGCGCCTGCACGAGCTGGGCGCGCACGAGGTGATGGTGATCGTCTACGGCCCGCAGGGCTACATCTCGCCGAGCTGGTACGACACCTCGCCTGCCGTGCCGACCTGGAACTTCGCGGTCGCGCACCTGCACGGCACCCCCGAGATCCTCTCCGACGAGGAGAACCTGCAGGTGCTCGACCGCTTGGTCGCGCATTTCGAGACCGCGCTGCCCGAGCCGTTCCTGATGCACCAGACGCTCGAGAACACCGCGTACGCCGAGCGGATCGTGCACGGCACGGTCGGTTTCCGGCTGCGCGTCGACAGGTTCGAGGCGAAGGAGAAGATGAGCCAGGACAAGCCGGTCGAGGTCGTCGACCGTGTGATCGAGGCGCTCGGCGAGCCGGGCCCTTACCAGAACCCCGCACTCGCCGACCGGATGGCGCGGGTGCACGGAAGAGAGCAGGACGCATGACCGCCTTCGTGGGAGTCGCCGACATGGTGACCTGGATCGCCGAGCACGGCGCCGAGCAGATCATGGCCGAGATGGCCGACACGATCGAGGCCGACTTCCGTCGGTGGGAATCGTTCGACAAGAGCGAGCGGGTGGCCAATCACACCCCGTTCGGCGTGATCGAGCTGATGCCGATCAGCGACCCCGACCTGTACGCCTTCAAGTACGTCAACGGGCACCCCTTCAACCCTGTGCGCGGCTTCCAGACCGTCACGGCGTTCGGTGTGCTCGCCGACGTGCACAACGGCTACCCGGTGTTCCTCGCCGAGATGACGATGCTCACGGCCCTGCGCACCGCGGCGACCTCGGCCATGGTCGCCCGAAAGCTCGCACGCCCCGACTCGGAGGTCATGGCGATGATCGGCGCGGGCAGCCAGGCCGAGTTCCAGGCGCTCGCGTTCCGCGCGGTGCTCGGCATCTCCCGCCTGCGCGTCTTCGACGTCGACGAGGCCGCCTCGGCCAAGCTGCTGCGCAACCTCGCCCCGTTCGGATTCGACGTGACCGTGTGCGCCTCGGCGTCCGAGGCCGTATCCGGTGCCGACATCGTCACCACCTGCACGGCCGACAAGGCGGTCGCGCAGGTGCTGACGGATGCCGATGTCGCACCCGGCATGCACATCAACACGATCGGCGGCGACTGCCCCGGCAAGACCGAGCTCGACCCGCGGATCCTCGAGCGCGGCCCGGTGTTCGTCGAGTACGCGCCGCAGACGCGCGTCGAGGGCGAGATCCAGAACGTCGCGCCCGACTTCCCGGTGACCGAGTTCTGGCGGGTGCTGAACGGCCTCGACGACGGTCGCACCTCGCCGGCGCAGATCACGATCTTCGACTCCGTCGGCTTCGCGATCGAGGACTTCTCGGCGCTGCGGCACCTGCGCTCGAGCGTGGCCGGCACGGAGCTCTCCCGCGAGATCGACCTGGTCGCCGCGCCGGAGGACCCCAAGGATCTCTTCGGCTTCACCACCGTCCCCGTGCCGGTCGCCTGACCGATCGAGCGAGAGCCCATGCCGACTCGAACTCATCCCGAGGGCGCCCCCGCAGCCGGGCCGAGAGTGTCAGCGGCAGCACTCATCGTCCTCGGCCTCGCCGCCGGTTACCTCTCGGGTCTGTTCGGGGTGGGCGGCGGCGTGATCGTCGTGCCGATTCTGCTCTTGCTCGGAGTCGACCAGCGGATCGCCGCAGGCAGTTCGGTGACAGCGATCCTCCCGACCGCCGTCGTCGGGGCCAGCGGCTACGCGATGTCGGGGAGTGTCGACTGGATCGCCGGACTGCTCTTGGCCGCCGGCATCGTCGTGGGTGCCCAGCTCGGTGTGTGGTTGCTCGCTCGGCTGCCACGGGACATCCTGTTCTGGGCGTTCATCGGCTCTCTCGTCCTCGTCGTGGTGAGTCTGTGGCTGGTCGTCCCCCAGCGGGAGGACGTCATCGCCATGACCCCATGGGTCGCCGCGGCGCTCATCGCGGTGGGATGCATCACCGGAATCCTCTCCGGCCTGCTCGGCATCGGAGGCGGCATCGTCGTGGTCCCGGTCCTCATCGTCTTCTTCGGTGCCAGCGACGTCATCGCCAAGGGGACGACGTTGCTGATGATGGTGCCGGGCTCCATCTCGGCGACGATCGGCAACGCTCGTCGCCGCAACATCGATGTGCGCATCGCCGCCATCGTCGGGCTCGCGGCCTGTGCGGCCTCTCCTCTGGGGGTCTTGACCTCCCAAGCGCTCTCGCCGTTCTGGTCCAACGTCGCCTTCTCTCTTCTGATCGCCGCAGTGCTGGCACAACTCGTCGTCAGGAGGGCCCGTGGGCGCTCGAACGATCGGCGGGGCTGAGGTGGTGCGACCGAACACACGTGCCGAGCGTCCGAATGCCGCGGCCGCTCGTCCTGCGGGGCAGCGGCCCCACCGCTCACTCCGGGACGATCGACTCGATCCGCGTCGAGCGTGCGAGCATACCCGCGAGCACGAAGACAGCACAGCCGAAGGCCGTCTGGAGCAGCAGCGAGGGCAGACCGGTCGCGCCCCAGAACAGTGACAGGACGATCAGCAGGCCACCGGCGATCATCGGTCCTGCGGCGATGCGGAGGAGCAGCGCACGTCTGGTCGCGGGGCGCGGAAGCAGCAGCACCATCGCGAGCGATCCGCTGCTGCCGATCAGCACGCCGAGTGTGGCCTGCAGCAACGCGGCCTGGCCGTACATCCACGCGGGATAGGACAGGGAGCCGCCCGACCACGCCACGGACAACTGGCCGAGCAACAGCCCGACAGGGCCGAGGATCGCGCCGACCACCGCACCCGCGAGAACCATCGCGACCGCGAGGCGGATGGCGTACCCCACGCTCCACCAGCGTCCGACCTCGGCGTGGTCGGAGCGCGTGTAGCCGCCTCCCGAAATGTCGGACATGCGTCGACTCTAGCGGCGGCGTCGACGGGGAGACACGCGCATCGGTCTCTAGACTTCGGGGATGCGTATGAGCCGAAACCGACACCGCGAGACATGCCTCTGACGCGGGAGAGCCTCCTCCAGCAGATGGAAGTGGCTCTGGACCGCATCGGCGTCGGCATGAACGAGTGGCCCGACGGGGTCGACGTCAAGAAGCTGTCACCGCGTGATCAGCTCGTGGCCCTGCTGCTGATCATGGACGTCAGTCCCGCGCGGGTGAACGGGTGGCCCTTCCGATCAGCGGAAGACAAGATGGTCACCTCCCTGCCACGGAAGACCCTGCCGTGGGACTCCGACACCGCGGTGTTCGCTCTGCAGGCGGCGCTGAAGGTCGATTGCATGAACTACATCTGCGGGCCGGCGCTTCGAGGTGCGGAGAAGGCGATGGCGGCGGGGCACGTCGGCCCCGCCCTGTACGAGGCGATCGACGCCTGCGCGACCCACCTCGCGGGCCTCATGCACGGGCGGATCGCGCCGCGCTGGAAAGTCGACAAAGACCTCAAGACGGCCAATCGGCTGCTGGCCTCGTTCCTCCCGCCGGGTGTGCTCGACCTGACGGCGGTCCATGACGGCGACGAGTGGGCGGAACGGGCGCGGCAGCTGGCCCGTGCACATCCCGTGGACGACGTGGAGCCCGTGGTGCGTCACCTCGCGCTCCTCGGGCACAAAGCGCCGTCCCAGACCTGGCAGCGGCAGCTGCAGGAGGTGCTGCGTCCGGCCACCGCCCGGCTTCTCGTCGCGGAATGGGTCGCTGCTGCGCGGGAGACCGGGGTCGCCGCCGACGGACATCTCTATGCGCCCTCGAACGAAGATCTGGTCCGAGCGGCGGTCATCGCCGCACGATCGATGTCCGAAGCGGAGGTGCCCTCGGAGCTGTTGGGAGCCCTGGTCCGGCAGGGCGCCGAGACGCGACCCCCCTCCACCGAGTCCCTGGCGCTTCGCGTGGCCAGCGCCGCCGTGGACACACTCTCGCAGCGCGCCGCCGAGAGCGACCTGGCCGAGTTGGAACGGCTCCTCGACGGCATCTCCCGCCGCGACCTGCTGAAGCGGATCGGCGCCGCGCTCGGACCCGAGGCCGTCGCACGCGCCGAGAAGCGCGATACCGACCTCAAGAAGGAGAAGGCCGCGGCCGTGCGGGCGAAGGCGAGTCCCATCCCGAAGCTCCTGCGCGGCGAGGTCGACCGCATGCTGGACGAACGCGTGAACGGCACGATGCGCGAGCTGGGCTTCCGCAAGTCGGGCCGTACCTGGCGCCGGTGGGTGGATGCGCGTGTGGAGCTCGTGGACTTCTACTCCAGTGATCTGTACATGAGTGTGCAGTACGGGGTCCTGTTCGAAGGACTGCATCCCGAGGACGGCCCTGCGCCGCAGCGCGACCCGAAGCGGGTCAAGCCCTTCGAGCTCGACCTGCTCGTGTCCGAGACCGGGTGGTTCGCCGAGGACGAGGTCCTCGACCTGCTCGCCGAACGCGTGCGCACGGAGATCGTCCCGTTTCTGGAGCGCTGCGGGGACCGCACCGCGCTCTTCGAATTGCTGCTGCACGGGGTGGGCCTGCCGCCGGTCCTCAACCGCGGGGATCCGCGGTTCCGCGACACGGACTACTCGGTGTCGTTGCGCAGGCGACCCGCGCAATCCGGTCTCGCGCTCGGAGCGCTCGCCTGCCTCGACGGCGACCGTGCCGCTGCGGAGAGCTGGCTCGGTGCAGCCGATCGACAGGTCGAGCCGCTCAGCCACCACGGAACCGCGTCCGAGATCGACTACTGGCGAGCACGCGTCGCGGCCCTGCCGGCGTCGTAGCATCCTCCCGATGACCGAGGAGACGGCCACTGAGGCGCGGGTGCGCGTGAAGGTGACACGGACGTTCGTGCGCAACCCGCTGATCGTGGGCACGGTGCTGCTGCTCGTCGCCATCGGGTTCACGCTCGTGGGCGACGATCTGAGCTTCTTCCCCTTCCTGCTCATGCTGATCGGGGGCTGGTGCTTCGGCTTCGCGTTCGTGAACGCGACCATGGACATGGTTCCGGCCCGCAACGGGGCGATCCTCCACGTCGCCGTCGCCGTCGTGCTCGGTGCGCTGGTCGCCTTCGTGATCGAGTTCGGGGGAGACCTGCTCGACCCGTTCCCCGAGTCGGTGCGCGGTGTCGCTGTGGTCCTGCAGCTCGCGGCGGTTCCGGCGACCGGCTGGATCTGGCTCGGGCTCCTCAGCCGCGTCACCGATCTCTTCCGTCGTCGGGACGCGAAGAAGAGGCCGCTGCCGGTGACGCCGGCGTGGGAACGAGAGGAGAGCGGGGACGGGTCGATCGTGCGCTTCCCCGCCATCGAGCTCCGGATGCGCACGCTCACCCAGGCGATCGTCGCGATCGTCGTGGTCGTCGGGCTGCTCGGTGTCGCGCTGCTCATCGCCCTCGACGACATCGTGATGCGGATGGGGCCGCGGATCGCGCTCCTCCTCCTGGGGATCGTGCTCGGACTCCCGGTGTACCTGCTGCTCACGGCGATCCTGCGACGACGGACCGCGCAGTGCACGGTCGCCTTCGGGAACGACGAACTCCGAGTCCGGGTGGGCGCCGAACTCCACACGATCCCTTTCCGTGAGCTGGAGCTCCTGCGCTGGCGGACGCGCAGCGACTACGCCCGTATCGAGGTGCGCGGTGCCGGTGCGGACCTGTCGCTGGTCGCCGGGATCGCGAAGCCCCCGCGCGGGTTCTCCGCCGAGCTCCCCCCGTTGCCCCGGCGCGTGTACCGCCGGTTGGAACTCGCCGGACTCGCGCTCGAGAAGGCGCGCCGCGACGAGGTCATCACCTTCCGGCGATGATCCGGATCGATGCCGGTGTCGGTGGTGCGTGCGATCCTCCCCGCATGGCTGACATCCGGCTCAGGCCCTGGTCCGAGAGCGACATCGATCTGCTGCACGCGGCCAACACCCCGGCGATGACGGCGCATCTCAACGGACCCGAGACCGAAGACGAGATCGTGGAGCGGCACGCGCGCTACCTGCGTCTGACGGCGACCGGCGAGGCGAGGATGTTCGTCATCGAAGACGAAGCGGGCACGGCGCTCGGCTCCATCGGGCATTGGCACGTCGTCTGGCGGGAGGAGGCGGCGCTCGAGACCGGCTGGTTCGTCCGCCCCGAGTCGCAGGGCCGGGGTGTGGCATCGGCCGCCCTCGCCCTCCTCATCGAGGACGCCCGCGCGCATCGCGAGGGCAGGCGATTCCTGACGGCGTTCCCCGGGGTCGAGAACCCTGCCTCGAACGGGGTATGCCGGCGCAACGGATTCATCCTGGCGGGCACCTTCACGGAGGACTTCCGCGGCGCGGAGCTGACCGTCAACGAGTGGGCCCTCGACCTCACCACGCAGAATGGCGTCAGCTCGCCGGGTACTCCTGTCCCTTGAGCAGGCGGGCCAGGTGCGCGGCGTTCCGAGAAGCCGTCGCGATCGACGAGGCGACCTTCTCCGGGGTCTCGTCGAGATCCTTGTAGTCGGTGGTGTGCATCGCCTCGCCGTTCCAGTAGACCGAGCCCTGGGCGGGGATCGTGTACCCGACGTCGTTCAACGACTGGAACAGGATCGCGGCGATGTGGTGGGCCCCGTCCTCGTTCCCCACGATGCCGGCGATGGCCACCTTGTCGAACAGGGTCGGTCGTCCGCGGGCGTCGGTCTCACTGAGTTCGGCGTCGAGGCGTTCGAGCACGCGCTGCGCGACGCTCGAGTGCTGCCCCATCCAGGTCGGCGTCACGAAGACGAGGATGTCGGCGTCCAGGACGCGCCGGCGGATGCTCGGCCACTCATCGTCGCCACCCATGTCCTTCTGGACGCCGGGGCTCAGCGTGAGATCGACGGCCCGGACCAGGCTCCCCGTCACCCCGTGCCCGGCGAGCGCATCGAGCAGCTGTGTGGCGAGGAGGTCGGAGCTGGAGTCCGCAGGCGAGGGCTTCAGCGTGCAGGAGATGGCGACGGCGGTGAGTGGACTCTTCATTCTCCGAGCACACCAGACCGAACCCGGTGTGCACAGGGGCTTTCCGCGTCCGGGCTATCCTGGTAGACGGCACCGACGACAGGAGATCCCGTGATCCTCAGCTTCCTCTTCTTCATGTTCCTCTTCCTCGGAGGCATCTGGACGATGGGCATCTCGTTCGGACTGCCGGACTACAACGCACTCGCGTTCTGCGGCGGTCTCCTGCTGGTGACGCTCTCGCTCGCGTTCATGCTGCGTGAGCGCGGCTCGGCCACCCGTCGTTCCAGGAACTGGTCGGGCACCCCCACCGAGTGATCCGGCGCGGTCCGGTCGTCGCACGCCGACGCCGACCGCTCAACGCCGCCGCGCGAGCCTCGCCTCGAGGTTCGCCCGGACTGCGGGCCACTCCGGCTCGATGATCGAGTACTCCACGCTGTCGCGCAGCGCTCCGTTGCGGTAGCGACTCATGGCACGCATCACGCCGTCCTGTTTGGCGCCGAGTCGCTCGATCGCCGTGCGCGACTGGAAGTTGACCCACTGCGTGGTCAGCCCGACCCGGAACACCCCGAGCGTCTCGAACGCGTGCCGCAGCAGCAGGAGCTTCGACTCCGCATTCGTGCCCGTCCCGTGCGCGGACGGGCGATTCCAGGTGTACCCGATGTGGAGCCGGGGCACGTCGGCGACGATGTCGTAGTACGACGTCAGACCGAGGATGCGCCCGGCGGCGTCGAACGCCGTGAACGGGACCATCTCGCCCCTGTCAATGAGCCCGATCCTCCGGTCGACCTCGGCGGCGACGCCGTCCGGAGCGGGGACCGATGTGTACCACGCCGTCTTCCACAGATCGCCCTCCTGCACGGCGTCGATCAGTCCGTCGATGTGCGAGCGATCGAGCGGACGGAGCTCGACGAGCTCTCCGGTGAGGGTGACGGGGGAGGGGGCGACGAGGAAGACCATGACGATATTCAATCAGCGCGACGGGGCGATCCGCGTCGTGGTGGTCAGGCCGCGGCGACCGGGACCGCGCCCTGACGGAGCAGGCGCTGATAGGCGGTGACCAGCTCCATCGTGACGTCGAGTTCGAAGGCGAGGCTCGCGAGATGGGGTCCGCGGACCTGTTCCGCCTCGGCATACGCGCGCAGCGTGATCAGCCGGGACGCAGCCCATTCGTCGGCGCGACGCTCCTGTTGAGCGCGCAGCAGCGGGGTCGAGGCGGGGAAGTGCCCGAGGCGGGCGTGGCCGAGTTCGTGTGCGAGGACGCTGCGGGTCGTGCGCGCACTCATCCCGGGGCTCAGGCGGATCGTGCGCGTCGCGGGGTCGAATCCGCCGCGGGTGCGGCCGACGTGCTCGACGACGCGCACCCGCTGCTGGTCGGCGAGGCGGAGGAGGTGCTGCATCGCTCTCCTCCTCGTGCGGATTCTCGTACCGGAGGTTCCGGCCCCGAGTCAGTCGTAGAGGTCGTCCGTGTCGGCGTCGTGCCGGACGGGGGAATCGAAAGCGACCTCGGGGGTATCTTCGCGCAGGCCGGCGACATCGGGTGTGCGGCGGATCGGGGTGATCCGCGCGGTCGTCGCTCCGTCGGCCCGAAGACGCTCTTCGGCCCGTCCGAGAAGGAGATGGGGCTCCAGGTCGAGCGCGGCGCACACGGAGTAGACGACCGGAACGGGGATGGCGCGTTTTCCGGTCACGTAGTTGTCGAGTGCGCTGCGGGCGATCCCGATGGTCCGCGCCATCGCCGCGATGCTGCTTCGCGACGCGGCGATCTCCGCCCGCATCTGGCGGCCGACAGCGTCGTTGAACTCCTCGGCAGGTGTCTTCACCCGGCTCACCATAGCAGCGGCCTGACCCCAGAATGCTGCCATTCTGGTTCATTCGACCCCCAGGAGTGTCCGTGTGTGGCGGTACTGTAGGCGCATGGGGACACAACTGCGTCATCTGTTGGCATTCGAGGTCGAAGGAGCGCGGGTGCATGCGGGAGTGTCCTTCGCGCAGCTGTCCGACCGCTCGGGCATCGCCCCCGCCGCCCTCGCGGATCTGCTGGAGGGGCGGGAGGACTTCACGGTCGTCGATCTCGCGTGCATCGCCACGGTGCTCGGGGTATCGGTGACGGCCCTTCTTCCCGGCGCGGCGGCCGACGACGCCTGACGTCGTCGATGCCGAACGGTAGCGTGGTCCTCATGAAGACCGTGCCGTTCGGATCCGCCACCGCCCCCGCCGTCATCGCCGGCATGATGCGCATCGCCGACAAGGACGACGCGCACATCCGCACGCTGTACGACACGGCCCGTGCGTCGGGCATCGACTTCTTCGACCACGCCGACATCTACGGCGGCAGCATGCATCGGTGCGAGGCGCGGTTCGCCGACGCGCTGCAGCTCACCGCCTCCGACCGCGACGAGATCGTGCTGCAGACCAAGTGCGGCATCGTGCCGTCGCAGGGGATGTTCGACTTCTCCTACGAGCACATCGTCGGTCAGGTCGAGGGATCGCTCGCCGCGCTGCGCACCGACCGGCTCGACGTGCTCCTGCTCCATCGCCCCGACATCCTCGTCGAGCCGGACGAGGTCGCGCGGGCGTTCGACCATCTGGAGTCCACGGGGAAGGTGCGTGCCTTCGGCGTCTCGAACCACACCCCGAGGCAGATCGATCTGCTGCGCACCGCCGTCCGGCAGCCGCTCGTCGCCAATCAGCTGCAGCTGTCGATGACACACGCGCCGATCCTCGCTCAGCCCGCCGCGGCCAACATGGCGGGGCACGATCAGAGCATCGTCCGCGACGGGGGCGGCATCGTGGAGTACTGCCGGATCAACGGGATCACCGTCCAGGCGTGGTCCCCGTTCCAGGACGGCTTCTCTCACGGCGTGTTCCTGGGGAACCCCGAGTACGCCGAGCTCAACGCCGTGATCGACCGCCTGGCGGCGTCGTACGAGGTGACCCCGATCGCGATCGCGACGGCGTGGATCACGAGGCACCCCGCCGGCATGCAGGTGGTGCTCGGGACCACCACTCCGCAGCGGGTGCAGGATGCCGCGGCCGGAGCCGACCTCGAGCTCACGCGTCCCGAGTGGTATGAGCTGTTCCGGGCTGCGGGGCACCTGCTTCCCTGAGCCGAGCGGCGTCCCGCGGCGTCGTCTACCCTGAACTCATGCCGTTCCTGTTCTCGCTCCTCGTCATCGCACTGATGATCGGTGCGCTGATCGACATCATCACGCGCGACAGTGCCCTCGTGAAGTATCTGCCGAAGCTGGCGTGGATCGTCATCGTGATCCTGCTGCCCCTGATCGGCAGCCTCCTCTGGTTCGCGATCGGTCGTGAGTACGGCGAATCCGGGATTCAGATCCCGCGGATGCGGAGAGCGGAACGCCCCGCGGCGCAGACCGATGTGCGCCCGGCGCCCCCGCGGGACATGCGTACGACCGAGCAGCAGATCGCCGACCTCGACCGCGAGATCGAGGAGTGGCGGCTGCGTCAGGAGATCGAGAAGAAGCGCGGACAGGACGGCGATGCGTCCGCCGGTTCGGCGGGGGCGGGCGCCTAGGCGACCGGCTCGCGGTCGAACGATTCGCGGATCGCATCCTCGAGAGTCGGGTGACGGAACTCGAAGCCCGCGGCGGTGAGCTTCTCGGGGAGCACCCACCGGCTCTTCAGAACCAGCTCGGTCTCGGTGCGGATGCCGATGGCCCCGAGCTCCAGCATCCATCGGGGCATCGGCGGACCGATGCGTGCGCCGAGCACGCGACGGACGGTCGCCATGAACTCGACGTTGTCGACGGGGTTAGGGGCAGCCGCGTTGACCGGACCTTGCAGGGAGGGCGTCTGCTCGAGGAACTCGATGATGCGGGCCGCGTCTTCGATGTGCACCCAGCTGAAGCGCTGTCGGCCGCGCCGCGCGCCGGGGAAGTGACCGGTGCCTGCGGCGCGACGGGCGGCGCTCACGGGCCAGCGTCCGTCGTACTGCGCGCCGCCGAGTCCGAGGCGCGCGAGGTTCCGCACCGGCTCGAGCACGCCCCCGTGTCCGAGGACGATCGCGCCGCGCAGGGCGACGCGGCGGGTGGCGGGGAGGTCGTCGGCGAACAGCGCCCTCTCCCACGCCTTCGCGACCTCGACCGAGAATCCGGTGCCGATCTCTCCGGTGGACTCGGTCATCGGGCGGTCTTCGGCGTGCCGGTAGATCGTGGCCGTCGAGGAGTTCACCCAGAGCGCAGGAGGCGCCGATGCCCGGGCGATCGCCGTGCTCAGCGAGGCCGTGGTGTCCAGACGCGACCGGAAGATCTCGGCGCGGTTCTCCGGCGTGTACCGGCAGTTGACGCTCTTGCCGGCGAGTCCGATCACGAGCCTGGCGCCGTCGACGGCGCGGTCGATCTCGACCTGATCGCCCCAGCGGATGTCGGCGCCGGAGCGCGAGATCGTCACGACCTCGCGGCCCTCGGCGCGGAACCGCGGGAGCAGGAACCGACCCATGAACCCCGTGGATCCTCCGATGACGACCCGCCCTGCGCTCATGCGTCCTGCTCTCTCTCCGCGGCATCCTGATTCGAGCCGTGCTGGATGCGGTAGGTGAAATCGCCCCGGTACTCGTAGACGCGGCCGAGCAGCGGAGCGTCGACGGTCAGGGCCACCCGCTGGCGGTCCAGCGCGTCGTCGAACCGCTCGGTGAGGCGCACGACCGGTGCGACCACGCGGGGGATGCGCAGCCGGAGACGCCCGAGCCGAACGCCCACGGCGCGACTGGTCAGCCGGAGCGCGCCGTCGCGCACGTCGACATCGAAGCAGGCGGCGAGGAGGCCGGGCTCCCCGAGCTCGTCGACCACGCGGCCGTGACGTGTGAGCGCCACCGCATCGCGCATGATCCATGAGCCCCGCGAGAACCGGAAGGTGCGCTCGCCGATGGCCCTCGAGGCGATCGTGCGGTTCTCCACCCGGAACGGGACGTCGCGCTCCCAGCCCGCAGCGACCACGCCGCGACGTTCGAGGATGCGCAGCAGCGGCCACAGCCACCGCCGAGGAGTGCCGACGGTCTGGAACACGCCCTCGCCGATGCCGACTGCGCCCTCCGGTATCGCTGCGAAGTAGGTGCGCAGGCGCGGATGCAGCTCATCGATGCGCTCACCGAGTGCCCTGGCGTAGGGGGACTGGGAGACGAGCATCACGCTTCGAGCCTAGCCCGGTGGTCGGACCCCGCCGCCCGCTGCCGGAGCGCCGCAGAGGCCGATCAGCCCGTGGGGCGCAGCAGCCGGTCGAGGAGGGCGAGTGCCTCGTGCTGCGGCGCGGTCTCGTCCAGCAGCCACTGCGTCTGCAGACCGTCGGAGGCGGCGACCACGAGCGCGGCGACGGCATCCGGATCGATGTCCGCGCGGATCCGTCCGCCCGCCTGCTGCTGCCGCACGGTGTCGGCGAGCCTGTCGCGGAGTCGGGAGAAGCGGCCGGTGGCGAACGTGCGGGCGGCCGGGTGGCCTTCCTCGAGGGCGGCGGCGACGAGCGTCGAATACAGCTGCACGAGTCCCGGGACGGCCCGGTTGATGCGGGCGGACTCGATCATCATCTCCACGGGCGTCGCGTCCTCGGTCGGGGGCTCGGGCTGCCGGCCCGGTGCGTTGCTCTCCTCGTAGACCGCCACGAGAAGCTCCTCGAGCGATCCGAAATAGTGCGTCAGCGCGGCGTGCGTGACGCCCACCTCGCGGGCGATGGCTCGCAGGCTCGTGCGATCGGCGCCGCGCTCCGCGAACACCTCGATGGCGCGATCGAGGATCTCCTGTCGGCGAGCGATCCCCTTGGCGTAGGCGCCTCGGGCGCGCGGGGCCTCGGCGTTCTCAGACGGTTCGGCGGGCATGAGGCGAGTCTAGCGAACCAAAACTTCCGACTGGAGGTATTTGGTGATAGCGTGCCTGCACGGGACAGCGGTCCCGCCACGTCACCGATGACCGAAGGAGCACGACCGATGACGATTCGGACTTCCCTGCAGCTGTTCACGATCAAGGACGAGCTGGAGGCCGACCTCGAGGGTTCGCTCGCGGCGGTCGCCGCCCGCGGCTTCACCGCCGTCGAGCCCTACGACTTCGTCCGCCGTGCCGAGCCGCTCGCCGCCGCGCTGTCGGCCGCCGGGCTGGTCGCCCCGTCCGGACACGCCTTCCTGGCGTCGGAGTCGTTCGTGAACCCCGACGGCAGCGGCACCACGGTTCCGGTGCCCTCGCCCGCGGAGGTCTTCGCCGCCGCGAAGGTGCTCGGCATGGAGACGGTCATCGACCCGTACACCGAGCCCGCGCGCTGGGAGTCGGTCGAGCAGATCGCCGAGACCGCCCGCCTGCTGAACGAAGCCGCTGCGGTCGGTGCGACCGTCGGCGTCCGCGTCGGCTACCACAACCACGCGCACGAGTTGGAGGCGGTCTTCGACGGCGTCACCGGACTCGAGGTGCTGGCCGGTCTCCTCGACGACCGCGTCGTGCTCGAGGTCGACCTGTACTGGGTCGCGCGTGGCGGTGTCGACCCCGTCGCCCTGCTCGGGCGCCTGGGCAGCCGCGTGATCGCCGTGCACGCGAAGGACGGCACGCTCGACCCCGCGCTCGCCGGAGCCTATCCGCCTGCCGACCAGGTTCCCGCGGGCGAAGGATCGGTCCCGCTCGTGGAGGCCGTCGCCGCGGCTCCGGCCCTCGAACTCGCGATCGTCGAGTTCGACCACTACGAGGGTGATCTGTTCGACGCCATCGAACGCAGCCGGGTCTTCCTCGACGAGAAGGTCGCCGGCTGATGGCGGTCGGCACGGGTTCGTTCGGGGCAGGCCCCGCCGGCGTCGGCATCATCGGCGCGGGGAACATCAGCGACCAGTACCTGTCGAACCTCACCACCTTCCCGGACGTGCGGGTGATCGCCATCGCCGACCTCATCGAGGAACGCGCGAAGGCGCAGGCGGAGAAGTACGGCGTCCCGCGCGCCGGCGGCGTCGACGTCGTGCTCGAGGATCCCGAGATCGAGATCGTCGTGAACCTCACGATCCCGGCGGTGCACGTCGAGGTCTCCGAGGCCATCATCGCTGCCGGCAAGCACGTGTGGACCGAGAAGCCGATCGGCGTGAGCCGCGAGGAATCGCGCCGCCTGCTCGAGAAGGCGGATGCCGCGGGGCTCCGGGTCGGCGTGGCTCCGGACACCGTGCTCGGACCGGGCGTGCAGACGGCGAAGCGGGCGATCGCGCGCGGTGACATCGGTCGACCGCTGTTCGCACAGACCACGTTCCAGTGGCAGGGGCCGGAGATCTTCCACCCGAACCCGGCGTTCCTCTACGCCAAGGGCGCCGGACCGCTGCTCGACATGGGCCCGTACTACGTGTCGACCCTCGTGCACGTGTTCGGGCCGGTCGCCGCGGTCGCCGCCCTCGGGCTCCAGGGGGCGCCGACGCGTCGCGTGCAGGTCGGCGAGCTCGCAGGGCAGGAGTTCCCGGTCGAGATCCCGTCGACCCTCAGCGTGCTGATGGACTTCGAGGAGGGCGGTCAGGCGCAGAGCCTGTACAGCACCGACTCGCCCATGCTGCGGCAGGGGATCGTCGAGATCACCGGCACCGAGGGCACGATCGTGATCCCCGACCCGAACACCTTCGGCGGCGCGATCTCGATCACGCGCCCGCTGACCCGACTGTTCGTCCCGCCGGAGCCGGTCCAGCAGGAGATCGTGGACGTCGCGCAGGAGGGCGTGCTCTCCGGCCGCGGAGTGGGACTGCTCGATATGGCGCGCTCGATCGCCGCCGGTCGCCCGCATGTCGCGACGGGGGAGTTCGGTTACCACGTGCTCGACACGCTGCTGTCGATCGAGGAGGCCGCCGAGTCGCGCCGCTTCGTCGAGGTCGAGAGCACCCTGGACCAGGTCGGCGTGATCGCCGCGGACTTCGATCCGTTCGAGGCCACGCTCTGAGCGCGGCCGCTCGTGGCGGCGGGGTGCGGGTCAGCGCACCTTCGTCGCCACGTAGCGGTCGACGCTCGCCGGGGAGAGCACCTCGCGGGCGACCATGATCGCGGCGCCGAGGACGGCGGCCCGGTCGCCCGCCTGGGACTGCACGATCGCGAGGTGCTGCGTCGCGAGCGGGATCGAGCGTCGATACACGACCTCGCGCACTCCGGCCAGCAGATGCTCTCCCGCGCGCGCGATGCTGCCGCCCAGCACGATGATCGAGGGGTTCAGGAGATTGACGACGGTGGCGAGCACCTCGCCGACGTCGCGTCCGGCCTGACGGGTCGCTTCGATCGCCGTGGCGTTCCCGGCGCGCACCAGATCGACGACGTCGGATGCGCCGTGCACCTCGAGTCCGTCCTCCCGCAGGGTGACAGCCAGCGCCGAGCCGCTCGCGAGCGCCTCCAGGTCGCGCTCGTCGCCGGGCTCGCGCGTGGAACCCGATCCCGTCGGCACCTGCACGTGTCCCATGTCGCCCGCGGATCCCTGGGCGCCGCGCTGCAGCTGCCCTCCCGCGATGATCCCCGCGCCGATGCCGGTGGACACCTTCACGAAGATCAGATCGTCGACACGGGGCCAGCTCGTGGCCTGCTCGCCGAGGGCGAGGATGTTCACGTCGTTGTCGACCAGCACCGGCACGTCGAAGGTCTTCTGCACGTACGCGGGCACGTCGAACCGGTCCCACCCCGGCATGATCGGCGGGTTGGTGGGGCGCCCGGTCGAGTGCTCCACGGGGCCAGGTACGCCGATGCCGACCCCGACCAGGGGGAGGCCCTCGGTCGTCGCGCCGAGCAGATCGGCGCCGTCGGTGAGGATCGAGTCGAGCAGGATCTCCGGGCCGTCGCCGATGTCGATCGTGCGGGTGCGCGAATCGAGGATGACGCCGGCCAGATCGGCCACGGCGACCGTGGCATGCGTCGCTCCGAGGTCGACGGCGAGCACGAGTCCTGCCCGCGGGTTGAAAGCCACGCGGGCCGGCGGTCGCCCGCCGGTCGACGCCGCCTCTCCGGCGGGGCGCAGGAGGTCGGCCGCGAGGAGCGCGTCCACCCGGAGCGCCACCGTGGAGCGGGCGAGGCCCGTCAGCGCGGCGAGCTCGGCCTTGGTCCGGGCGTGTCCGTCGCGGAGGATCTGGAAGATCTCCCCGGCGCCGGAGGAGAGCGCCGGCAGCGGCCTCAGAACGTCAACCATTTCGTCAGTAAACCACAGCACTTCGGCGTCTCGCCGATTGACTTCAGATTTGGCACGAACAACTTTTGACGAAGTGCTAGCAAAAGTCCGATGGTCTGTGTCAGAATCATCGGCATGACAACGGATGTCACTGACACCGGTCTCGGGACGATCCGAGCCGGCATCCTCGGCGGAGGATTCATGGCCCGCGTGCATCGCACTGCGGCGCGAGACGCCGGCGGCGAGCTGCGTGCCGTCGCCACCCGCTCGGCCGAGGGAGGCCGTGATGCCGCTCAGGCGCTGGGTGCCGACCGTGCCGAGAGCGACGCCGTCGCGCTCCTCGAGGCCGCCGACATCGACGTGGTGCACATCTGCACACCGAACGCCACGCACGCGAGCCTGGCGCTCCAGGCCCTGAACGCGGGCAAGCACGTCATCTGCGAGAAGCCGCTCGCGACGACCGCCGAAGACGCCAAGGTCCTCGCGGAGACCGCCGCGGCCCGAGGACGGGTCGCTGCCGTCCCCTTCATCTACCGCTACCACCCCATGGTGCGCGAGGCCAGGGCGCGCATCGCGCGCGGCGAGGCAGGCGACCTCCTCACCCTGGACTGCTCCTACCTGCAGGACTGGATGCTCCTTCCCAGCGACGACGACTGGCGCGTGCGCTCCGAGTCCGGAGGAGCATCCCGCGCCTTCGCCGACATCGGGTCGCACCTGTGCGACCTGATCGAGTTCGTGATCGGCGAGCGGATCCGGGCACTGAGCGCGCGCACCCGCCGGGTCTTCTCGGAGCGCTCGGGGCACGCCGTCGACACCGAGGACATCGTGGCCGTGCTCGTCGAGACCGAGTCGGGTGCCCTCGGCACGCTGCTCATCTCGCAGATGGCCGCCGGGCGCAAGAACGCGCTCACGCTCGAGCTGCACGGCTCGCGCCAGAGCCTCCGCTTCGAGCAGGAGCGTCCGGAGGAGCTCTGGATCGGCATGCGCGAGGAGTCCCGGCTGCTGCTGCGCGACCCCGCGACATCCGATCCGGATTCGGCGCGGCTCCAGCGGGTACCCGCCGGTCACTCGATGGGATATCAGGACGCCTTCAACGGCTTCGTCGCCGACGTCTACGCGGCCATGGCCGGAGGGCGACCAGACGGGCTTCCCACCTTCGCGGACGGGTACCGCTCCGCCGTGCTGACGCAAGCCGTGCTCGACTCGGCGGCGGACAGCGGACGATGGGTGGAGGTGGCGGCATGACCACGACGACGACACAGCCGGTGCTGGCCGTGAGCGGCATCCGCAAGTCGTTCTTCGGCGTCGAGGTGCTGCACGGCATCGACTTCGACGTGCGACCGGGCGAGGTGCACGGCCTCGTGGGCGAGAACGGCGCGGGCAAGTCCACTCTCATGAAGATCATCGCGGGCGTGCAGCCGGCAGACGAGGGCACCATCACGTACCGCGGCGAGGACGTGCATCACGCGCATCCACGGCAGGCGATGGATGCCGGGATCGTCACGGTCTTCCAGGAGTTCACCCTCCTCCCCGAGCGCACCGTCGCGCAGAACGTCTACCTCGGGCGCGAGCCGCGCCGCGCGGGCTTCGTCGATCAGCGCGCCATGAACAGCAGCACGGCCGAGCTGCTCGCAGACCTCGGCGTCTCGTTCATCGAGCCGCAGGCGCGCGTCGGCTCGCTCACGGTCGCGGAGCAGCAGATCGTCGAGATCGTCAAGGCGCTCTCGTTCGATGCGCAGGTCATCTCGATGGACGAGCCGACCGCCGCGCTCAGCGACCGCGAGGTCGAACTGCTGTACGCCATCATCCGCCGGCTCACCTCCCGCGGCGTCGCCGTGATCTACGTCTCGCATCGTCTGAAGGAGATCTTCGACCTGTGCGACCGCATCACGATCCTCAAGGACGGCGCGCTGGTCTCGACCGATGACACCTCCGCCCTCACGACGGACGAACTGGTGCGCCGCATGGTCGGCCGTTCCATCCAGTCGTACTTCCCGGACGCGGTCGAGGGGACGACGGTGGGCGAGCCGCGACTCGAACTCGAGGGCTGCGGCAACGCCTATGTCGACGGGGTGTCCCTCACCCTGCGCGCGGGGGAGATCGTCGGCATCGCAGGGTTGCAGGGCTCCGGGCGCACCGAACTCGTCGAGGGGGTGTTCGGCATCCAGGCCTTCACGCGGGGGACCATGCGGATCGACGGCGCCCCGGCCCGCATCACGAGCGCGCGGGCAGCCGTGCGCGCCGGACTCGCCCTCGTCTCGGAGGACCGCAAGGCGCAGGGGCTCGCCCTCGGGCAGTCGGTCCTCGACAACGCCCTGCTGGTCGTGCGCAGCGTGTTCGCCGGCCGCACCGCCGCGTCCCGCCGCGAGGTGCCCGGCGTCCTGAGCTCTCTCGAGGTCAGCTCGCAGGGCATCGATCAGGAGGTGCGCTTCCTCTCCGGCGGCAACCAGCAGAAGGTCGTGCTGGCCAAATGGCTGCTCACCGGCCCGCAGATCGTGCTCTTCGACGAGCCGACCCGCGGCATCGACGTCGGCGCGAAGTACGCCGTCTACCAGCTGATGCGCGAACTGGCAGCGCAGGGGAAGGCCGTGCTGATGGTGTCGAGCGAGCTGCCGGAGGTGATCGGCATGAGCGATCGGATCCTCGTGATGCACGACGGCGAACTCGTCGCCGAGCTCCCCGCAGGCTCGGCGGAGCACGAGATCCTCGGCGCCGCGACCGGCGCGAGCGATACCGGCACCGCGACGGACGGGGGTGCGCGATGAAACGCCTCAAGATCGACTCCACGGTCATCGTGCTCGGCATCCTCCTGCTGGTCATCGTCGTGGGCGCCATCCTCGTCGCGACGGTCGGACGCAACTTCCTGAGCCCCGGCAACATCCGCGACATCCTCACCGGCATGAGCGTGCTCGGTCTCGTCGCGATCGGGCAGACCCTCGTCGTGCTCGGCGCCTCCCTCGACCTCTCGGTCACCTACGTGATCAGCCTGTCGAGTCTGCTCGCGGCCACGATCATGAACGGCAACGCGGCGAACATCCCGGTGGCCGTGATCGTCACCCTGCTCGTCTGCGCGGGCGTGGGTCTCCTGAACGGGCTCATCGTCACCGTCCTCAAGGTGAACGGCTTCATCGCCACGCTCGGCGTCGGCCTGATCCTGCAGGGCATCCTCAACACGAACTTCAAGGGGTCGGCCGGCAACGTACCGTGGGCGTTCCAGCTCATCGGCGCCACCGGGGTGGGGCCGATCCCGGTCTCCACACTCATCATGATCGTGCTGGCGGTCGTCGTCTGGTTCCTGCTCAACCGCACCCGCACCGGCGCGCACCTCTACGCGGTGGGCGGCGATCCCGAGATCGCCCGCCTGTCGGGGGTCCGCACCCGGATGCCGCTGATCTGGGCACACGTGCTGTGTTCGGTGTTCGCCGGCCTGGCAGGCCTCCTCCTCGCCAGCCGCCTCGGCGTCGGCAGCCCGACCGTGGGGCAGCAGGGCGGCTACGCCCTCCTGTCCATCGCGGCCGTCGTGCTCGGCGGCACCCTGCTCCTCGGCGGCCGCGGCTCGATCTGGGGCACGATCGGCGGTGTCGCGATCCTCGCCGTGGTCGACAACGTGATGAGCGTGATGCAGGTCAATCCGTTCCTCAAGGACGTCGTCCGCGGCGTGGTGATCGTCGCCGCGGTGGCCGTGTACAGCCGCCGCTCGATCATCCGCCGCCGCCCGCGGTTCGGCGCCGGGGGCACGCGCACCGGGGGAGACGACGCCGCGAAGGCCGCCGAACCCGAGATGGCGGCCGCCGCGTCGCAGCTCGCCGACGCCACCCCCGATATCAGCCCCGCTGCGGAAGGAGGACGCTCATGAACGCGCTCCGCACACTCGTGAGCCCCCGCGGGGCGGTGTTCCTGCTGCTGGTGCTCCTGCTGGTCGCTGTCACGATCCTCAACCCGAGCTTCGCCGAACCGGGCCAGTTCATGCGCTTCATCCAGCGTGTCGCCCCCATCGCCATCGTCGCGATCGGCCAGTACTTCGTGATCATCGCAGGAGAGTTCGACCTGTCCCAGGGGTCGCTCATCACCGCGCAGGTCATCATCGCCGGCAACCTCGTCGGCCAGGACGACTCCCGCACCGTTCCGGTGCTGCTGCTGATGATCGTGTTCGCCGTGGTCGTCGGACTCGTGAACGGTCTGATCACGACGCTGCTGAAGGTACCCTCCTTCATCGTCACGCTCGGCATGATGCTCGCGCTCCTCGGCGGGGTCATGTGGTGGACCGGGGGAGCGGCGACGGGAAACCCCGCCGACAGCTTCCGCGAGATCGGCCGCGGCGGGATCCGGGACGTGCCGTTCCTCGACTTCATCCCCTGGGCGGTGCTGCTGCTCATCGTCTGGCTCGCGCTCGGCATCTGGATCACCAAGCGCCCGCTGGGCAAGACGCTCATCGCCGTCGGCGACAACGCCATCGCGGTCGACTACGCCGGTGCACGCCGCGCCTGGGTGACCACCCGTGCGTTCATCATCTCGTCGCTCTCCGCGTCGCTGTCGGCCGTGCTCCTCGTCGGATACGCCGGCGTGCACCCCTCGGTCGGCCGCGGCTACGAGTTCACCGCCATCACCGCCGTCGTCCTCGGCGGGGTCGTGCTCGGCGGCGGACGAGGCTGGATCGTGGGCGCCGTCGCCGGCGCCTTCGCGCTCGAAGCCCTGTTCATGCTGCTGAACATCGCCGGCGTTCCCTCGACGCTCCGCGATGCCGTCCAGGGCGTCATCATCATCGCCGCCGTCGCTTACTCCGCCGTCGCCTTCCGGGCACGACGCAGGCGCGGCCCACAGTCTTCTCCCGATCAGGGGAAGGAGCAGGTCCCCCCACCGGGGACCCCTGCTCGAGAGTCCGCTTCACCTGCCCTCGCCTCCGGGGGCCACACAGAAACCAGAGGAGATTAGCAATGCGACGATCAATGAAGATCGCCACCGCCGGGGTGGCTCTCTTCGGCCTCATCGCGCTCGCCGGGTGCACGACCGACCCGTCCGTGGCGCCGGCGGAGTCGGAGAACCCCGATGAGACGGCGGAGACGACCGAATGGTTCGACCAGGAGCTCTTCGACAAGCAGAACGAAGAGCGCGGTGTCGACCCGCAGGGACCGGCCGACGAGCCGTACCTGCAGCACATCAACGCCGAGATGGTCGACACGTCGGAGTTCGCCAGCGAGGGAGCCAAGAAGGCCTGCTTCGCGAACGCGTCGATCTCCAACCCGTGGCGCCAGACCGGCTGGATCACGATGAACGAGCAGCTGAAGGCGCTGCAGGAGGCCGGAGCGATCAGTGAGATGGAGACCCGCGACGCGCAGGACTCCGACGACACGCAGATCGCCGACATCGACTACTTCATCTCCGAGGGCAACTGCGACGTCTTCCTCATCTCCCCGAACAGCACGGCGGCGATGACCCCGGCGGTCGAGCGGGCATGCGAGACCGGCAAGCCGGTCGTCGTGTTCGACCGCGGTGTCAACACCGACTGCCCGGTCACGTTCATCCATCCGATCGGCGGCTTCGCCTGGGGCATCGACACGGCCGAGTTCCTCATCGACAACCTCGAAGAGGGCGACAAGGTCGTGGCTCTGCGCATCCTCCCGGGTGTGGACGTGCTGGAGCACCGCTGGGCCGGAGCCGAGAAGCTGTTCGACGAGGCCGGCATCGAGGCCGTGGACTACTTCACGGGCGCCGACCCCGCCGAGATCAAGAGCATCATCAGCGATGAGCTCGCCAAGGGCGATGTCGCCGGCATCTGGATGGACGCCGGAGACGGCGCCGTCGCGGCCATCGAGGCGTTCGAGGACGCCGGAGCGGACTACCCGGTCATGACCGGTGAGGACGAGATGAGCTTCCTCCGCAAGTGGAAGGACACGGGTCTCACGGGCCTCGCGCCGGTGTACTCCAACTTCCAGTGGCGCACGCCGCTGCTCGCAGCGCAGATGATCTTCGCCGGCACCGAGGTGCCGAAGGAGTGGGTCCTGCCGCAGAAGCCGATCACCGAACCGGAGCTCGACGACTACCTGAAGGCGAATGAGGGCATGCCCGACGGCCACTACGCCAAGTTCGGCGGGGAGAACCTCCCCGGCTACCCGACGGTGTGGCAGGAACGACAGATCCCGTAACCGAAATCCGCTCCCGCCCTTCCGCTCCGCACCCGCGGGGTGGGAGGGTGGGAGCGCTTCACGATCACAAGGACAACGATGCCCCGCACGATCGCCGTCAACACCTGGGTGTGGACTTCTCCGCTGACCGACGCGACGCTCGAGCCGCTCGCCCGCAAGGCCAAGGACCTCGGCTACGACGCGCTGGAGTTGCCGCTCGAGAACGTCGGGGACTGGGATCCGTCGAGGACCCGTGACGTGCTCGACGGGCTGGGGCTGGGCGCCGTCGTCGTCGGGGCGATGGGCCCCGGACGCTCGCTGGTCGCGCGTGCCGGCGATGTCGCCGCCACCCAGACGTACCTGCGGGCCTGCCTCGACGCCGCAGCCGTCCTGAGGTCGCCCGTTCTGGCCGGGCCGTTCTACACCCCGACGGGTGCGACCTGGCGGATGGATGCCGAGGAGCGGGTCGCGGTCGTGCGCGAGCTGCGCGACAACCTCGCACCGCTGGCCGAGGAAGCGGCCTCGACAGGGTTGATCCTGGCCGTGGAGCCGCTCAACCGTTACGAGACGAGCCTGCTCAACACGGTGGAGCAGAGCCTGGATGCTCTCGATCCTCTGCTGGGAGCCGGCGTCGGGCTCGCGCTCGACACCTATCACCTCAACATCGAGGAGAAGAGGCCGGCGGATGCGATCCGCGCTGCGGGTTCCGCGATCGCCCATGTGCAGGTGTGCGGGAGCGACCGCGGGGCGGTCGGCGACGACCACACCGACTGGCCCGGGATCTTCGCGGCCCTCGGCGATGCCGGCTATCGCGGCACGCTCGGGTTGGAGAGCTTCACGGGGGAGAACGCCACCATCGCGGTCGCGGCCTCGGTGTGGCGGCCGCTCGCCCCGAGCCAGGACGACCTCGCCGCCCGCAGCATCGCCGCCCTCCGAGGTTTCGAGACGAACCGAGCCCTCGATAAGAACCCCGCCCTCGATACGAAGGAGTATCCATGAGCACGCATCCGGTCACCCTGTTCACCGGTCAATGGGCCGACCTGCCCTTCGAGGAGGTCGCCCGGCTCGCGGCGGAGTGGGGCTACGACGGGCTCGAGGTCGCGGCATCCGGCGATCACCTCGATCTGCGACGTGCCGACGAGGACGAGGCGTACGTGGCCTCGCGCAAGGAGATCCTCGACCGCCACGGGCTGAGGATCTTCGCGATCTCGAACCATCTGGCCGGTCAAGCGGTGTGCGATGCGCCGATCGACTTCCGTCACCAGGCGATCCTGCGCGACTACGTGTGGGGCGACGGCGAGGCCGAGGGTGTGCGGCAACGGGCCGCCGAAGACATGAAGCGCGCCGCACGAGTCGCCCGCAAGCTCGACATCGACACCGTCGTCGGGTTCACCGGATCGTCGATCTGGCCGTACCTGGCGATGTTCCCTCCGGTCCCGGCATCGGTCATCGAAGGCGGGTTCGAGGACTTCGCGAACCGATGGAATCCCATCCTCGACGTGTTCGACGGTGAGGGTGTGCGCTTCGCGCACGAGGTGCACCCCGGTGAGATCGCCTACGACTACTGGTCGTCGGTGCGCGCGCTCGAGGCGATCGGGCATCGGGAGGCGTTCGGGTTCAACTGGGACCCCTCGCACATGATGTGGCAGAACATCGACCCGGTCGGGTTCATCGTCGACTTCGCCGACCGGATCTATCACGTGGACTGCAAGGACACCCGGATGCGGCCGCACAACGGCCGGGCAGGCGTCCTCGGCTCGCACCTGCCGTGGGGCGACCCTCGGCGCGGGTGGGACTTCGTGTCGACCGGGCACGGGGACGTGCCCTGGGAGGACTCGTTCCGCGCACTCGACGCGATCGGGTACACCGGGCCGATCTCGATCGAGTGGGAGGACGCCGGGATGGACCGGCTGCACGGCGCCCCCGAGGCGCTGGGATTCGTGCGATCCCTCTTGTGGCCGAAGCCCGAGGCGTCCTTCGACGCCGCGTTCAGCAACCAGTGATCACCGGAACAGGAATCCCATGCCGATCCAGCACACCGTCGTCTTCCGCCTCGTCCATCCGGAGGGATCCGCCGAGGAGCAGGAGTTCCTGGCGACCGGGCATGCGGTCCTGACCGCGATCCCCGGCGTCGAGGACTTCACGATCCGACGCCAGATCAGTGCGAAGAGCGACCTCACGCATCAGTTCTCGATGGTCTTCGCCGACCGCCACGCCTATGCCGCGTACGACGGGCACCCCGCTCACACGGCGTTCGTCTCGGAGCGCTGGCTGCCCGAGGTCGCCGAGTTCCAGGAGTACGACTTCGTCGAGTGACCGGCGGGACGGGGTCAGGCGGCGAGTTCGCGGAGGCGGACCAGACGCTCGTGGCCCGTCTCCTCGAGCTCGGCGATGCCGTCCCGCGACTTCAGGAAGTCGGAGAACGAGCGGTACCCCAGGGCTTTCTCGCTGAACGACGGGTCCATGCGACGCATGTGGGTCTTCACCGCGGAACTGTGCAGCCACTCATCGGCGTCGGCCTTGTCATGGCCGAGGCGCAGGGCGCGCTCCAGCAGCTGCGTCGCCTCGGCCTGCTCGTCGACCTTCGTCGGCGCCGGGGCGGCGGTCTTGGACTTGGCGCGTCGGGGCGCCTTCGTCTTGGTCGTCTCGGTGGACGCCTCGGTCGTCTCGACGGCGGGTTCGGCCGCGGCATCCGGCTTCGCCGCGACGGCGACCGGAGGGGCCTTCACCGGACGGACCACGCCGGGCAGCGAGTCATAGGACTCGAACTCGTCGCACGCCGCGGCCAGGGACTTGGCGGTCGAGCCGGACACGCCGACGCCGATCACGTAGCGTCCGAGTCGCTTGCAGCGCTGCGCCAGCGGCACGTAGTCGCTGTCGCCCGCGACGATCACCACGTGCGTGAGGTCGGGCAGGCGGAACATGTCCTCGACGGCATCGACGGCGAGCCGGATGTCGGCCCCGTTCTTGGCGTAGGCGGCGGCGGGGAAGAGCTGCACGAGATCGACGGCGCGTGCCACGAGCTGCGAGCGGTACTCGGCGTTCACGGGCGACGACCAGTCCGCGTACGCGCGCGTCAGCACCAGGGTGCCGAAGGAGGCGGCGTAGTCGATGATCGCGCCGACCTCGATCATCGCCTTGCTCAGCCGATCGACGACTTCCGGATCGTTCGGGTTCTCGGTGATCCGCTGCCGGTCCTTGCCGTAGGCGTTGCGTCCGTGCACCCGGTCGTACCAGGAGATGACGATGTTGTCGAAGTCGAGGTAGACGGCGACGCGGGCATCGGTGGTCTCGGCCATGATCAGGCCTCCTCACGGGGGTAGCGGACGCCGATCTGCGCCCTGATCTCGTCGAGCGCGCCCAGGATGGCGACGCTCTCGGCGATCGGAAGGATGTCGCCCTCGAGGATGCCGTCGCGCACCAGGCGCTCGGCGGCGAAGGCCTGGTACTGCATGCCGCGACCGTCGACCTCGGAGACGTACTCCTCCTGCACCGTGCCGTCGGGCAGGATGACGCGGAAGGTGGTCGGGACGTACCAGACGCGGTCGATCTCGATGCGCGCGGCGGTGCCGAGGATACCGGCGGCGTTGGGGCCGGAGGCACGGGAAGACGAGAGGCTGGTCGAGACCGCGCCGCCCTCGTGCGTCATGACGGTGGCGACCTCGGAATCGGCACCCGTGTCGATGAGACGGCCGACGGCGCGAATGTCGGTCGGAGCGCCGAGGATGTCCCAGATGAAGGAGATCGGGTAGATGCCGAGATCGAGCAGCGCACCGCCGCCGAGCTCCAGGGCGTTCAGCCGATGCGCGGGATCGGTGGGCAGCAGCTGCGTGTGATCGGCGGTCACCGCGCGGATCTCACCGAGGACGCCGTCGGCGATGAGCTCGCGGATGCGGACCATGTGCGGCAGATACCGCGTCCACATCGCCTCCATGGCGAGCAGTCCGCGCTCGGCCGCGAGCGACTGCAGATCCTCCGCCTCCGCGCGGTTCAGCGTGAACGCCTTCTCGACGAGCACGTGCTTGCCGTGCTCCAGCGCGAGTCGGGCGTTCTCGTGGTGCATCGGGTGCGGGGTCGACACGTAGATGATGTCGACGTCGGGATCGCTCACCAGGGCCTCGTAGGAGGGGTGGGCGCGAGGGATGTCGAAGCGGGCGGCGAAGGCATCGGCCGACTCCTGCGAACGCGAGCCGACGGCCACGAGGTCGAGCCCGGCGGTGCGCAGATCGGATGCGAACGCGCCGGCGATGCCGCCGGTCGCGAGGATTCCCCAACGAAGACCAGTCATTGTCTCAGCGTACGGGGTGCGGTCGGCCCCGACGACCTGGAGATCGTGACGTCATCCACGGCGGACCGTCCTCGCTAGGGAACGAGGATGATCTTGCCCGAGGCGGCGCCGGATTCCATGAGCTCGTGGGCCCGCACCGCTTCGGCGAGGGGCAGCTCCGGGCCGAGTTCGACCGTGAAGTCGCCGGAGGCGAGGAGTGCGATCGTCGCGGGCACCGCCTCGGCGCGCCAGGCGAGCTCCTGCGGGGTCAGCGGGTCGGGTGAGCCGCCGGCGAAGGCGCGGATGCCGAAGGACGCGGCATCCGGTCCCCGCACGATCGTGGCGATCCGGTCGCGGTCCGCGACCAGCTTGAGAGAGGTCTCGATCGCCTCGTCGGTGCCCGCGCAGTCCAGCGCCACGGTGACGGGGGACGGGGCGGCCTCGCGGATCCGGTCGGCCAGGCCGTCGCCGTAGGCGACGGGGATCGCGCCGAGGTCGCGCAGCTGCTCGTGCCGCGCGGGGCTCGCCGTCGCGATCACGGTCGCGCCCCAGGCCACCGCGAACTGCACGGCGGCCTGCCCGACCGCACCGGAGCCTCCGTGTACGAGCAGCACGTCGTCGCCGGTGATCTCGAGCGAGCGCAGAGCCTGGTAGGCGGTGCCGGCGGGCGTGGCGATCGCGGCGCCCTCCGCGGCGGTCACGGAATCGGGGAGCTTCGCGAGGTTCTCCGTCGCGACGGCGAGCGCCGAGGCGTAGGTGCCGCGCGTGTCCTTGATGGCGACCCGATCACCCACGGCGAAGTCCTCGACACCTTCGCCGAGCGCCTCGATCACGCCCGCGCCGTCGAAGCCCACCGCACGGGGCTCGGTGATCGGCGGGGACGGCCGCTTGCCGCTGCGCAGCTTCGCGTCGATGGGATTCGCGCCTGCCGCCTCGATCCGAACGACGACCTCGCCGCGGGCGGCGACGGGATCGGGGATCTCGATCAGGTGGAGGACGGCGGGGGAACCGAGTTCGGTGTAGACGATCGCGCGGGCCATGGGATCAGGCTACCTGCGCGGGGCGCCTCAGCGGCCGGACAGCACCTTCATGATGCGCTGCGGCGAGACCGGCTGCGCGGTGCCGAGGCGCTGGGCGAACACGCTGACGCGGTACTCCTCCAACAGCCAGCGTGCCTCGACCAGGGCGGGTGGGGCGTCGGCGGCGAGCGGGATCGTGCCGCCGGCGTCTTCGAACGCCTTCGACATCCGCTCGTACTCGGTCATGCGCGCCCGGTCCTTGCCCGGCTCGTTGGCGAGGGTCTTGAGCCGGTCCAGCATCCCCTCGAGATACCGCGGGAAGTGCGTGAGCCGTTCGGCACCGGCCGCCGAGACGAAACCCGGATGCAGCAGCCCGCTGAGCTGCGTGCGGATGTCGTTCAGCGGTCCGAGCAGCGACAGCGAGTTCTGCGACTTGATGCCGCGCTCGACCTCGCGGGATTTCGTGAGGATGCGGGCGACCAGGGAGACGCAGGCGAAGAGCTCGTCGACCAGCGTCGCCGAGACCGCATCCCGGACCCGCGCGAACTCGGCTTCGCTGCGGACGATGCCGCGGTCCTCGCCGGTCGCGGTGCCGGTGGAGGCATCGATCACGCGGCGGGCCACGGCCGCGCGGCAGTCCTCGATCAGCGCGGCGGCGGACGGATAGGGCGACGCCGCGAGCGCCAGCTTCTCCTGGCTCGTGAGGTGCTCCTGCACGTATGACGACGGGGAGGGGACGCCCAGCAGCACGAGACGCAGCACGCCGTCGCGGGTGGCGGCCGCCGCGGCATCCGGTGTCGACTCGACGCGCACCGACACGCTCTTGCGCTGGTCGACGATCGCGGGGTATCCGCGCACGACGCCGCCCGCGACGCGGGTGTCGAGCACCTCGGGCAGCTCGCCGAAGGTCCACGCGGTGAGTCCGGTCTGCTCGATCGGGGCGGAGGCGACGCGCTCGGCACCGCGGTTCCCGGCGTTGTGTCCGGGGCGGGCCGGGGCGGCGATCGATCGGGCGACGCTGCTGCGCGCCCGGTCGGAGAGCTCGGTCTGCAGTGCGCGCAGATCGCGCCCCGAGCCGACGACGCGACCGCGCTCGTCGACCGCCCGGAAGTTCATGCGCAGGTGCGGCGGCACGCGTTCGTCGTCGAAGTCGGCGGCGGAAACGAGCTGATTGGCGAGCGGTTGGATGAGTCGGGCGAGGGCTTCCTTCAGGGTGCGCGGCGGCAGGCCTCCGTGCGATTCGGGACCCTGTTCGGCCAGCTCGGCGCCGAACTTCTCGGCCCAGTCGGCCGCCGGGACGACGTGCCGACGGATGGCCTTGGGCAGGGCGCGCAGCAGTCCGGTCACGAGCTCGGCGCGAAGGCCCGGAACCTGCCAGTCGAAGCCGCGATCCTCGAGCTGGGCGAGCAGCGGAAGCGGCACGACGACGCTGACGCCGTCGTCGTCGGCGCCGGGTTCGAACCGGTACGCGAGGCCCAGGACCTGGTCGCCCTGCGTCCACCGGGTCGGGAACTCGCGCTGATCCGCGCGCTCCTCGTCGTCGATGAGGTCGCTCTCGCGCATCACGAGCAGCTTCGGCGTCGTGGCCATGGCCTCTCGCCACCAGCTCTCGAACGAGCGCACGTCGAACACGTCGGCGGGGATGCGCTCGTCGTAGAACCGGAACACCGCCTCGTCGCCGGCGAGGATGTCGCGGCGGCGCTCGCGCTCTTCCAGCTTCTTGAGGCGCTTGCGCAGCTCGGCGTTGCTGCGCCAGAACGCGCTCACCCGCTTGTCGATCCGTGTCGGATCCCACTCGCCCTCGACGAGCGCATGACGCACGAACAGCTCGCGGGAGGCGGCCCGGTCGATGCGGGCGAACTGCACGCGTCGGCGCGGGATGATCTCGAGCCCGAACAGCGTCACCTTCTCGAAGGCGACGGCGGCACCGGCATCCTTCGACCAGTGCGGTTCGGTCACCTGCCGCTTGGCGAGATCGCCCGCGAGGGGCTCCGCCCACGCCGGGTCGATCGCGGCGACCGTGCGCGCGAAGGTGCGCGAGGTCTCGACGATCTCGGCGGCGATCACCGCACGCGGGCTCTTCTTGCGCAGACCCGAGCCGGGGAAGATCGAGAAGCGGATGCCGCGGGCGCCGCGATACTCGGCGATGCGCCGGCCCTTCGGCTCCTTCGCGGGGGAGTGCGCCTTGCCCGTCGGGGCGGTGCGCTCGTCGAGGATGCCGATCTGAGAGAGCAGGCCCGACAGCACCGCGCGGTGGATCGCGTCGGGGTCGCTCGCGCCGCCCATGTCGCCCTCGCGGCCGGGGGCCTTGACGAGCGTTCGCAGCTGGCGGTGCACGTCGAACCATTCCCGGACCCGCACGTAGTTGAGGTGCTCGGCGCGGCACAGCCTCCGGAACGCGCTCGACCCGAGTTCGCGCTGCTGCTCGCGCAAGTGGTTCCACAGGTTCAGGAGCGTGAGGAAGTCGCTGGTCGGATCGACGAACCGGGCGTGCAGGCGGTCGGCCTCCTCCCGTCGCTCCTCCGGCCGCTCGCGCACGTCCTGGATCGTCATTCCCGACACGATCGCCAGCACGTCGCGCGTCACGGTTCCGCCGGAACCCGCTCTTCCCGCTTCGATCAGCATCCGCGCGAACCGCGGGTCGATCGGCATCCGCGAGATGTCCCGACCCGTTCGGGTGAGGTGCGGGGCACCGTCGCGCCGGGAGGGCTCGACGGCGCCCAGCTCGGTGAGCAGGTCGAACGCGGCCTTCACTCCGCGCGAGTCGGGCGGGGTGAGGAAGGGGAACGCCGTGATGTCGCCGAAGCCGAGCGACAGCATCTGCAGGATGACGGAGGCGAGGGAGGTGCGCAGGATCTCGGGTTCGGTGAACTCGGGCCGCTTGGCGTAGTCCTCCTCCGAGTAGAGGCGGATCGCGATGCCGTCGCTGGTGCGGCCGGCACGACCGGAGCGCTGGTTCGCGGAGGCCTGCGAGATCGCCTCGATCGGGAGGCGCTGCACCTTCGAGCGATTGCTGTAGCGGGAGATGCGGGCGGTGCCGGTGTCGATCACGTACTTGATCCCCGGCACGGTGAGGCTCGTCTCGGCGACGTTCGTGGCGAGGATGACCCGGCGGCGCACACCGGCGACCCTGCTGCGCTCGAACACCCGGTGCTGCTCGGCCGACGAGAGTCGTCCGAACAGGGGCAGCACCTCGGTCGGGGAGCGGTCTTTCGAATAGGCGCCGCGCACCGCATCCGCCGCGTCGCGGATCTCGGCCTCGCCGGGGAGGAAGACGAGCACGTCGCCGGGGGCCTCGCGGTCGAGCTCGCGCAGCGCGGAGACGATCGCGGTGACCTCGTCCTCGGGCTCGCCGGTGCTCGCCGCGGTCTGTCCGACGTCGGCGTCCTCGTCGTCGACGAGCGGCCGGTAGCGGATCTCGACGGGATAGGTGCGGCCGGACACCTCGATGATCGGTGCGGGAGTGCCGTCGGCCGCGGCGAAGTGCTTCGCGAAGCTCTCCGGATCGATCGTCGCGGAGGTGATGATCACCTTGAGGTCGGGGCGCTCCGGAAGGATGCGGGCGAGGTAGCCGAGCAGGAAGTCGACGTTGAGGGAGCGCTCGTGCGCCTCGTCGATGACGATCGTGTCGTAGCGGGTGAGGAGCCGGTCGCGGTGGATCTCATTGAGGAGGATGCCGTCGGTCATCAGGGCGATGCGGGTGGCATCGGACACCTTGTCGGTGAAGCGCACCTTGTAGCCGACGAGCGTGCCCAGCTCCACCTGGAGCTCTTCGGCGACGCGCTCGGCGATGGTCCGAGCGGCGAGACGCCTCGGCTGCGTGTGCGCGATGCGCTCCCGGCCGAGCTCGAGCGCGATCTTCGGCAGCTGTGTCGTCTTCCCCGACCCCGTCGCACCTGCGACGATCACCACCTGGTGGTCGCGGATGGCGTCGGCGATCTCCGCCCGGGCGGCGCTGACGGGCAGCTCCGGGGGGAACGAGATCACGGGGGAGGACATAGCCCTCCATCGTATGACGGGATCCGCCCCCTACGATCATCTGGTGATCAACGCACTGCCTCCCGTCCGGTGGTTCCGCGAGTTCGGGCGACCTCCGCGCATCCTCGGGCTCGACATCGCCCGCGGACTGGCGATCCTCGGCATGGCCGGAGCGCACATCGGCGAGACGGAGGCCTTCGATTGGGTGGACCCCGCCACCTGGACCGATCTGGTGCACGGGCGCTCCTCGATACTCTTCGCGGTGCTCGCCGGAATCTCGATCGCCCTGATGACCGGACGCAGCGTGCTCCCGGAGCGCGAGCGCATGCCGAGCATCCGCCTGAACCTGATCGGCCGTGGTGCGGTGATCTTCCTGATCGGTCTCGCACTGGAGATGCTGAACACGCCGATCGCCGTGATCCTCACCCTCTACGGTCTGCTCTACGTCGCGGTGATCCCGTTCCTGCGCTGGCGGCCCCGGCAGCTGCTCGTGGCGGCGGGACTGCTCGCGCTCATCGGTCCTGCCCTGCTCGCGTTCCTGAACGCGGTGATGCTCAACCCCTACGGCTCCGGCATCGGCTTCGTGCTCTACGGCAGCTATCCGATCACGGTGTGGATGGCTTTCGTCCTCGGCGGCATGGCGCTCGGGCGTCTCCGCGTGGACCAGCTGCGCACCGCGGCGATCGCACTCGGCGTCGGGCTCGCGCTCGCGGTGCTGGGGTACTGCCTCGGCGGGATCGCCCAGGTCACGGGGATCACCGGCTCGTCCGGGGCTATCTCGTCGAGCGCGGACGTCTCCTCGAGCATCGACGGTTCGATCCTCGAAGGCGGGTCCAGCGCCTGGTCGCCGCCGTCCGGATGGGAGGACTACGCGCAGGCGCTCGCCGCGACCGACCCGTTCCGCGCCGCCGTCACCGCGGTGTTCGCGGTCGAGCCGCACAGCGGCGGCACCGCCGAGATCCTCGGGTCCGGCGGTTTCGCGCTCGCAGTGATCGCGCTGTGCCTGCTGCTGAGCGGACCGCTGCGCTGGGTGCTGCTGCCGCTGGGCGCGCTCGGCTCCATGCCGCTCACGGCATACAGTGCGCATGTGCTGTCGATCGTGTTGATCGGCGGGCCCGGTGCCTTCTTCACGAGCAACGCGTTCTGGGCGGCGACGGCCGTGGCTCTGCTCCTGCTGACGACGCTGTGGTCGATGTTCCTCGGACGAGGCCCGCTCGAGCGCCTCGTCGGACGGGGCGCGGCGGCGATGGCCGCGGTTCCCCGGCGCTGAGAGTCCTGCGACTTCTTTCCTCCGCACCCGGCCTCGACGTCTGACACCGGTCATAGGCTGGAGGGATGACGATTCCTGCACTCGAACTGAACGACGGCAACTCCATCCCGCAGCTCGGCTACGGCGTCTTCAAGGTGCCGCCGGCAGAGACCGAGCGTGCGGTGAGCGAGGCGCTGGAGATCGGCTACCGCCACATCGACACCGCCGCGATCTACGGCAACGAAGAGGGGGTCGGCGCGGCCATCGCGGCCTCCGGCATCCCGCGTGACGAGCTGTTCGTCACGACGAAGCTCTGGAACGACCGCCATCACGGCGAGGAGCCTCGCGCGGCCATCGGCGAGAGCCTCGAGAAGCTCGGCCTCGACGAGGTCGACCTGTACCTGGTGCACTGGCCCGCCCCGGCGGTCGGCGACTACCTGCACGCGTTCTCGAAGCTCGTCGAGCTCCGCGAGGCCGGCCTCACGCACAGCGTCGGCGTCTCGAACTTCCTGGTTCCCCACCTCGAGCGCGTCGTCGCCGAGACCGGCGTCGTGCCGGCCGTGAACCAGATCGAGCTGCACCCCGCTTACCAGCAGCGCGACGTGGTCGCCTGGGCCGGTGAGCACGGCGTGCGGATCGAGGCGTGGGGCCCGCTCGGCCAGGGGAAGTACGACCTGTTCGGCACTCCGGCGGTGGCGGAGGCCGCGTCCGCGCATGGGGTCACGCCCGCGCAGGCGGTGCTGCGCTGGCACCTGCAGAAGGGCATCATCGTGTTCCCGAAGTCGGTGCGGCCCGAGCGTCTGCGCGAGAACCTCGACGTCTTCGGCTTCGAGCTCACGGATGCCGAGATCGCGGCGATCGACGCCCTCGACCCGCTCGACGGCACCGGCCGCGTCGGCTCGCACCCGGACGACGTCAACTGAGGCGAGGCCTTCCGGCTCACATGACGCCCCGTGTCGCTTCGCGCGACACGGGGCGTCGTCGTGAGTAGCTTCGAAGCATGACAGCTCCGTTCCGCGTCGTCGCCGTGTCGGGATCCCTGCACGAGCCGAGCAAGACGACAGCCCTCGTCCGTGCGATCACGGCCGCGATCGCCGAGCGCGCCGAGGTCGAGTCGCAGCTCATCGAGCTCACGCAGATCGGACCGGGCCTGGCCGGGGCCCTCCGACGCGACCAGCTGCCGCCCGAGGTCGAGGAGCAGCTGCAGGCGATCGAGTCCGCCGACCTGCTGATCGTGGGAAGTCCGGTCTATCGCGCCTCCTTCACGGGGCTCTTCAAGCACCTGTTCGACTTCGTCGGGCAGTACGATCTGGTCGGCAAGCCGGTGCTGCTCGCGGCCACCGGCGGCGGAGAGAAGCATGCGCTGATCATCGAGCACCAACTGCGCCCGCTGTTCGCCTTCTTCCAGGCGCTCACCCTTCCGCTCGGCGTCTACGCGAGCAACACCGATTTCGACGGCTACGAGATCGCGTCGGATGTGCTGAAGGCGCGCATCTCTCTCGCCGCCGAGCGTGCCCTGCCGCTGGTCGGCTACGCGGCTGCGCGTCCGGTCGAACTGCTCGTCAGCTGACCGACGGCATACTCCCCACGACGCGGGTCACTGATCGATGGTGCCCATGTTGGCCTCGTCGTGTCGCGCGCCCGCCGCGGGTTCGAGCCGCGACAGACGCTCAGCCTGATCCGCGGTGAGCTCGATGGCATCGGCGGCGATGTTCTCCTCCACGCGCGCCACCCGACGAGTGCCAGGGATCGGCGCGATGTCGTCCCCCCGGGAGAGAATCCACGCGAGCGCCGTCTGCGCCGGGGTCGCGCCGATCTCGGCGCCGATCGCACGGACCTCGTCTACGAGACGCAGATTCCGATCGAGGTTCTCGCCCACGAACCGCGGGTTCGACTTGCGCCAGTCGTCGTCGGGGATGTCGGCGGACGAGCGGATGCCGCCCGTCAGGAGGCCATGCCCGAGTGGGGAGTAGGGTACGAACCCGATGCCGAGCTCGCGAAGAACGGGCAGGATCTCCTGCTCGACGTCGCGAGTCCACAGCGAGTACTCCGTCTGCAGAGCCGACACCTGCTGCACGGCGTGCGCCCGCCGGATCGTCTGTGCAGAGGCCTCCGACAGTCCGAAATGAAGTATCTTGCCCTCGGCGATGAGATCGGCGACGGCGCCGGCGGTGTCTTCGATGGGCGTGTTCGGATCGACACGGTGCTGGTAATAGAGGTCGATCCGGTCGGTGCCCAGGCGGCGCAGCGAGCCTTCGACGGCCGCCTTCACGTTCTGCGGCGAGCTGTCGATCACTCCCGGGCCCCCACCGCTGTGCGAGACGAGCCCGAACTTCGTCGCGATCCTCACCTGATCACGTCGGCCGTGGAGCGCGCGGCCGACGATCTCCTCGCTGAGGTAGGGGCCGTAGATCTCCGCGGTGTCGATGTGGGTCACGCCGAGGTCGAGCGCGCGGTGGATGGTGCGGACGGATTCGTCGTGGTCGAGACCGCCGCCGGACGTATAGGTGCCGGCCATGGTCATCGCGCCGAGGCCGATGCGAGAAACCTCGATGCTTCCCAGATGTGCGTTCTTCATGTTCTTCCTTCGTCTGTTCCGTGCTTCGACCCAACCCGCTTTCTTCGGATTCAGCGCGGCCCTGTCTATGGGTGCCCCCACAGGGACCCCCTCTGGCGTCGTGTTCGGCGTAGTTTCGATCGCATGGAGACCCCGGACGCCATCAGCGAGTTCCTCACGACGAGGCGCGCGCGACTCGTCCCCGAGGACGTAGGGCTGCCCGACTTCGGCGGTCGCCGCCGTGTGCCGGGCCTGCGCCGCGAAGAAGTCGCCCTCGTGGCCGGGATGAGTCCCGAGTACTACAAGCGCCTCGAGCGGGGTCAGGCGAAAGGTGTCTCGGATGCCGTCATCGACGGAGTGAGCCGTGCGCTCCGACTCGACGAGGCCGAACATGCGCATCTGCACGACCTGATCCGCGCGGCCGCTGCGGGCGCGCGTCCGCGACAGCGCGAGCGTCCCGCGCAGGCAGTGCAGGTCACCGCTGCCACGCGCCAGACCATCGATGCGATGTCCACTGTCCCGGTCTACGTGCAGAACGGCCGATTGGACGCCGTCGCGACGAACGCACTCGGACGTGCTCTGTTTTCGGAGATGCTCGACGACGCTCCTGCACCCGCGAATGCCGCGCGGTTCGTCTTCCTCGAACCCCGGGCGCAGGGGTTCTATCGGGACTGGGGCGCCCAGACGCGGCAGGTCGTGGCCGTGCTGCGTGCCGAGGCGGGCCGCTCGCCATACGACCGGAGACTCAGCGACCTCGTCGGCGAGCTGTCCACTCGCAGCGATCTCTTCCGGAAGCTGTGGGCAGCGCACGACGTCCGTGAGCATCGCGCGGGCCTGAAGACGATCCATCATCCGATCGTCGGCGACCTCGACCTCACGTATCAGGCGATGGATCTCGCGTCGGACCGCGGGCTGCAGATGATCGTGTTCTCCGCCGAGCCGGCTTCCGCCAGTCGAGAGCGGCTCCAGCTTCTCGCCAACCTGACCCAGACGGCAGCGGAGGCGAGAGGATAGCCGTATGACGAACCGGCTCGCCGACACGCTCAGCCCGTACCTCCGCCAGCACGCCGAAAACCCGGTCGACTGGTACCCGTGGGGCGAGGAGGCGTTCGCCGAGGCGCAGCGGCGCGATGTCCCGCTGCTGATCTCGATCGGCTACTCCACCTGTCACTGGTGCCATGTGATGGCGCGCGAGTCGTTCGCCGATCCGCACACCGCCGCGCTCATCAACGAGGGCTTCGTCGCGGTGAAGGTCGACCGTGAGGAGCATCCTCAGGTCGACGGGGCCTACATGGCCGCCGCGTCCGCCTTCACGCAGAACCTCGGTTGGCCGCTCACGGTCTTCACCACGCCCCGTGGTCGCACGTTCTACGCCGGCACGTACTGGCCGCCGGAGGCCCGCGGTCAGATGCCCGGTTTCCGCGAGGTGCTCGCCGCGGTGCGGGAGGCATGGACCGTGCGGCGCGAGCAGGCCGAGGAATCGGCGGATGCCGTGACCGATGCCCTTGCCCGCGCGGCGGAGTCCACGCCGTCGGACCTGCCCGACGTGGTGGCCATCGCGAGGGCGGCCGAGGCGATCGCCCAACGGGAGGACCGGGTCTACGGCGGATTCGGCGGTGCGCCGAAGTTCCCCGTCGCCACGACACTGCGGTTCCTGCAGCATCCTCTGGTGCGGGAGGGCACCCCGCAGGCGGCGGCTTCGGCGGCACGAGCGCTCGCGGCGATGGCGGGATCGGACCTGCGCGACGCCGATGGCGGCTTCTTCCGCTACGCCACCCAGCGTGATTGGACGGTGCCGCACTATGAGCGGATGCTGACCGACAACGCCCAGCTGCTCGACGTCGCGCTCGACGCGGGAGACGAGCAGACCGTGCGGGGCATCGCGTCCTTCCTGATCGATGTGCTCCAGCGTGACGGCGGCGGAATCGGTGCGGCTCAGGACTCGGAGTCGACGATCGACGGGGTCCGCAACGAGGGCGGGTACTACCTCCGCCCGCTCGCCGAGCGCGCGATTCTGGAGCCGCCGGCGGTCGACGGCAAAGTGATCACCGGCTGGAACGGACTCGCGATCGGTGCGCTCGCCCGTGCCGGAGCGAGGCTCGGCGAGCAGTCGTGGATCGATGCTGCCGCTGCCGCCGCCGACCACGTGCTGCGGATCAACCGGGACGATCGCGGCGTGCTCGTGCGGGCGTCGCTGGAGGGACGAGCCTCCGCAGCCGTGGCGACCGCCGCCGACCTCGGGCTCCTCGCCGACGGTCTGTTCGCTCTCGCCCTGGCGACCGGGCAGACGGAGTGGGCGGTCACGGCCCGAGGCATCCTCGACACGGCGCTGGAGGGCGCGGGAGTCGACGATCCGCTGCTCTCGGCGCAGGGCATCGCGACCTCGCCCGATCACACCGACGGAGATCTGCCCTCCGATGCCGCCGCGGTCGCCGGAGCCGCCCTCACCGCCTGGTGGCTGGGAGCGGGGGATCGGTATCGAGAGGCGGCCGCCGCGACCGTGAGCGCGCTCGCCGAGCGCTCCCTCGAGCAGCCGTTCGCCCACGGGTCGCTGCTGCGGGCGGCCGCAGGGCTGGCCGCGCCCCCGCGCCAGCTCGTCGTGGTGACGTCCGCGCGGGACGGGGAACTCGCCGAGGCCGCCAGAGGTGCGGACGCCGAGGTGATCGCCGTGGTCGATCCGGGGCAGGCGAAGACGTTCGCGGATGCCGGCTTCGAGCTGTTCGAGGGCAAGCACGAGACGGTGGAACGCGCCTACGACTGCCGTGCGTTCGTGTGCCGGCTGCCGGTGAGCGAGCCGTCGGAGGTCTCGATCTCCCGCTGATTCCGACTGCCGTCGTGTACCCACGGATTGCCACACGAAGGCGGCGGCCGGGGGACCGGGGCCTGACGGTGTTGAGCGATCCACTGTGCAATCTGCCCAGGCTTTCGCGGTTGGACGGGCGCCGGTTGCGCGGGTTGCGCAGCATCCGGTGCACCGATTGCTCAGTACCAGGGATCCGTTCTACTGTTGCGCGACCCCACCCGTGATCACAGCAAGGATGCTCTGACGATGCCCCTCCCCACCCGCGCCGGACTCGACGCCGTTCCCGCGTACCGCCAGGGGCGCTCCGCCCCGGCCGGTGCCTCGAAGCTCTCCTCGAACGAGTCGCCGCACCCGCCGCTGCCGTCGGTCGCCCAGGCCGTGCGCGACCGGATCGACGGCATCAACCGCTACCCGGACATGAGCGCCGCCGCGCTTCGCGAACGGCTCGCGGCCCGCTACGACGTCGACCCGTCGGAGGTGACCGTCGGCGCGGGGTCGGTCGAGATCGCCTCCCAGCTGATCCATGCGGTCGCCGGCGACGGCGATGAGGTCGTCTTCGCATGGCGGTCGTTCGAGGCGTACCCCTCGCTGGTCCGCATCGCCGGTGCCACGCCCGTCCCGGTGCCGCTCGACGCAGACTACGGACACGACCTCGACGCGATGCTCGCGGCGATCACCCCGCGCACCCGGCTGATCTTCGTCTGCAACCCGAACAACCCGACCGGCACCGTGGTCGGCGCCGACGAGCTGGAGCGCTTCGTCGCCGCGGTGCCGCACGACGTGCTCGTGGTGATCGACGAGGCCTACGTGCACTTCGACACGACCGAGAGCCGCGGCGCCGGCATCGAGCTGTTCCGTCGGCATCCGCATGTGGCCGTGCTGCACACGTTCTCCAAGGCATACGGGCTCGCCGGACTCCGCATCGGCTACGCCATCGCCCCGGCCGGCGTCGCCGAGAACCAGCGCAAGGTCGCCGTGCCCTTCGGCGTGACCGACCTCGCTCAGACCGCGGCCCTCGCCTCGCTGGATGCCGAGGACGAACTCGCGAGACGGATCGACGAGGTGATCACCCAGCGCGACCGCCTGCACGCCGTGCTCACCGCGGCCGGCTGGCCGGCGGTTCCGTCACAGGCGAACTTCGTCTGGGTGCCGTCCGGCGATCGCACGGACGAACTCGAAAGCCTGCTGCAGACCGGAGGGGTGATCGCGCGGTCCTTCGCCGGGGAGGGCATCCGCATCTCCTCGGGCTCCGAGGAGGACATCGACCGGGTGGAGGCCGCCCTCGCGGCGTCCGTCCGTGACGGGGCCACCGCCGAGCGCGTGGAGGTCGGCGCATGACCGGCGAGCGCGTGACCGAGGTCCCCCCGACCACCACGACCACGAAGGGCCTGCATCCGGGGCTGACGCGGCGTCAGATCTCGATGATGGGCCTCGGCGGCGCGATCGGTGCCGGCCTGTTCGTCGGGTCGGGGCAGGCGATCAGTATCGCGGGCCCCGCTGTCCTGGTCTCGTACCTGGTCGCGGGCGGCATCGTCGTGCTCGTGATGGCGATGCTCGCCGAGATGGTCGCCGCGCGGCCGAGCTCCGGTGCCTTCAGCTCGTATGCGCAGAAGGCGATGGGGCGCAGTGCCGGCAGCGCCGTCGGATGGCTCTACTGGATCCAGCTGGTCGTGGTGATCGCCGCCGAGGCCACCGGTGCGGGGGCGATCACCGCCAACTGGACTCCGGGCATCCCCGCCTGGGTCTGGGTGCTGATCTTCGTCGTGGTGCTCACCGCGGTGAACCTGTTCGGCGTCCGCAACTACGGCCGCTTCGAGTTCTGGTTCGCGGCGATCAAGGTCGTGGCGATCATCGCGTTCCTCGTGGTCGGGGTGTGCGCGATCGTCGGGCTCATCCCCGGGGTCCCGGCGACCGGCATCGCGAACCTCGTCGACAACGGCGGCTTCGCCCCGAACGGTCTCACCGGCATCGCGGGAGCCCTCCTCATCGTCGTGTTCGCCTTCGGCGGCACCGAGGTCGTCGCGATCGCGGCCGCCGAGTCCGACGACCCGGCGCGCAACATCCGCCGGATCGTCCGCGAGGTGCTCGTGCGCATCCTCGTCTTCTACGTCGGATCGATCTTCGTCATCGTCTCGGTGCTGCCCTGGAACGACCCCGCGGTCAAGGCCGGACCTTTCTCGGCCGTGCTGGAGACCCTGAACGTTCCGGGCGTCGGCCTCGTGATGGATCTCATCGTCATCATCGCGCTGCTTTCGGCCATGAACGCCAACATCTACGGCGCCTCCCGCATGGCGTACTCACTGGGGGAGCGCGGTCTCGCCCCTCTCGCTGCGACCCGCACGAGCCTGAAGGGCGTGCCGTTCGTCGCCGTGCTGGCGTCGGTCGCGTTCGGCTTCGTCACGGTGGGGCTCAACTGGGCGTTCCCCGACGTGGTCCTCCCCGCCCTCCTCAACGTGGTCGGTTCGACGCTGCTCGTGATCTGGACCGCGACCGCCGTCGCGCAGATCATCCTCCGTCGTCGCGCGGATCGCACGGGTGAGCAGATGCCGATGCGGATGTGGGGGTTCCCGTGGCTCTCCTGGCTGTGCCTGCTGCTGCTGGCGGCCGTCATCGCGCTCGCCATGATCGATGAGGCCGCGCGCATCCAGCTGCTGCTGACCCTCGGCCTCACGGGCGTGCTGCTCCTCGTGGCACGTGCGACCCGGGGCATGGCCCGTCCCGGCGTGATGCGGGAGTAGACGATGCGCATCGATCGCCTCGACGCCCAGCTGATCCGGCTGCTCACGGAGTCGCCCCAGCTGCCGATCCTGGAGGTCGCGCGGCGGCTCGGGATCGCCCGCGGCACCGCGACGAGCCGCCTCGCACGCCTGCACGAGGGCGGGGTGATCGAGGCGATCGTGCCGCGCATCGACCCGGCCGGCTTCGGTTACGGCGTCGTCGCGTTCTGCCTGGTCGAGATCGACCAGAAGGTGGGGCACGACGACGTGGCGGCGGCCCTTGCGGATGCGGTCCCCGAGATCGTCGACATGCACACCGTCACCGGCGCCAGCGACATGCAGCTGCGGCTGGTGGCCCGGGATGCCACCCGGCTGCAGGAGGTGCTCGACCGCGTCGCGCTCGTGCCGGGGGTCGCGCGCACGGCCTCGTCGATCGCGATGCGCACGCACCTCTCCGGGCGCGTGCTGCCTCTGGTCGAGCACGTCGCGACCGACGAGGTGCCGTAAGGGATCGCACCCGGTCGGGTGGGCCGCCCGGTCAGACCCAGCCGGGGAGCCAGTTGTGCAGCAGCCAGAACTCGTACGGCACGCTCATCCCGGTCCACAGCGGCAGGAAGAACGCCGACACCAGCACCACGAACGCGAGGAAGATCATCACGGTCCGCTCGCCGGACTGCCGTCGATAGAGCGGATCCTCGCGCTTGCCCGCGATGATCCGCAGCGTCATCGCCAGTGCGAGCACCAGGAACGGCATCATCACGACCGTGTAGAACTGGAAGATCGTGCGCTCGGGGAACATCAGCCAGGGCAGGTAGGTGACCGCGAGACCCACGAGCGGGATGCTCAGCTCGGCGCCGATCGGCTGTCGCGTGATCCACCCGCGCACCAGCCGGTACAGCAGGTAGACGGCAGCCGCCACCCCGCCGTACCAGATGAGTGGATTGGGCACGGCGGAGATCACCGCGATGCAGTGGTCCGTGCCGCAGGGGCCGGGATCGGAGTCGACCCACACCGCCGTCGGGCGCAGCAGGAACGGCCACTCCCAGGCGGGGCTCGCGTAGGGGTGGCCGCGGCTCAGCCCGACATGGAAGCCCAGCATCGACTGGTGGTACTTCCAGAGGGCGACCAGCGGGTTCGCGTCGCTCTGGCGGTCGTAGCCCCCGGCGGTCACGAGCCAGCCCGTCCAGCTGATCAGGTACACCGCGGCGGCCGGGAACACGAGCAGCACGAACGAGACCGGACCCTGGCGGAAGGCGGCGGCGGTCGGCCACAGCACGACTCCGGCGCGGCGCCGAGCCAGCGCATCCGTGACGACGACGTACAGGCCGAAGCCCGCGAGCACGTACAGCCCCGACCACTTCACGGCGGATGCCGCGCCCAGCGCGGCTCCTGCGGCGATCAGCCAAGGACGGCGCCAGAGCACCGGGCCCCAGAACGGATCGGGCGCTTCCGGGTCTCGCCGCTCGAGGAGCGGGATCGTCCGCTGCCGGTCGATCACCACGAACAGCACGCCCAGCAGGACGAAGAACGTCAGGATGCCGTCGAGCAGCGCGATGCGGCTCATCACGATGCTCAGGCCGTCGATCGCGAGCAGGGTTCCGGCCACCGTGGCGACGACGACGGAGCCGCTCAGACGCCGCGCGATCAGATACACCAGCAGCACGGAGCCCGTGCCGAGCAGCGCCGTCGCCAGGCGCCAGCCGCCGCTGTTGTCCGGCCCGCCGATCGCGATGCCCAGGGCGATGAGCCACTTGCCGAGCGGCGGGTGCACGATGAACGCGCCCTGCTCGGAGAGCGGCAGGTCCTGGAGCGTGAGGAACGCATCGTTGGCCTTCTCGCCCCAGGTGCCCTCGTACCCCAGGGTCCACAGCGACCAGGCGTCCTTGACGTAGTAGGTCTCGTCGAAGGCGAGCTGGTGCGGGTGCGCCACCCCGATCAGGCGCAGCACCGCGGCCAGGGCGGTGATCACGAGGGGGGCGAGCCAGCGGATCGCGCGTCCCCAGTCCGGCGCGCGGAGCACGCGATCCCGGAGTCGCCCGTAGCGCGTCAGCCGCTCCTCGGGAGGGGGAAGCAGGGGCACGGGCGCGGTCACCGCTCCAGCCTAGACAACGAGCCTTCAGCGGCGGCTGCATCCCGCGCGCCTAAGCTGGGCGGGTGATCATCCTCGCCGCCACTCCGATCGGAAATCTCGGCGACGCGTCGCGGCGACTCGTGGAGGTGCTGGAGAACGCCGAGGTCGTCGTCGCGGAAGACACCCGCACCACGCAGCGCCTGCTCCAGGCGCTGCAGATCACCAACCGGCCCCGCCTGATCGCGCTGCATGACCACAACGAGAAGCAGAAGGCCGCCGAACTGGCGACTCTCGCCGCCGAGACCGACATCGTCGTGATGAGCGACGCCGGGATGCCGACCGTGAGCGACCCCGGCTACGGTCTCGTCGCCGAGGCCGTGGCGCAGGGCGTCACCGTGACGGCGATCCCCGGCCCGAGCGCGGTGCTGATGGCCCTCGCGATCTCCGGCCTGCCCACCGACCGCTTCACATTCGAGGGCTTCCTGCCACGCAAGCCGGGGGAGCGGCGCTCGACGCTCCGCGCCCTCGCCGCGGAACCGCGCACCATGGTCTTCTTCGAGTCTCCTGCCCGCCTCGCGAGCGCGCTCGTCGATATGGGAACGGCTTTCGGCGACGATCGGCGGATCGCGGTATGCCGCGAGCTGACGAAGTTCTACGAGGAGGTGCGTCGGGGCACGGCATCCGAACTCGTCGCCTGGGCCGAGAACGGCGTCAAAGGCGAGATCGTGGTGGTCGTCGAGGGGGCGCCGCGCCGCGACGCCTCTCCGGAGGACGCCCTCACGCAGGTGCAGAAGCTCGTCGCCGACGGCATCCGCCTGAAGGACGCCGCCTCCGAGGTGGCCGCCCTCACCGGCCTCTCTTCTCGCGACCTCTACCAGGCCGCCCTCGCCGCCCGCTCCGGAGGAGCGTGACCGTGAGCAAGGCGGCGACCGTCTACGACGTGGCCGACCGGGCCGGTGTCTCGATCGCGACGGTGTCGCGCGTGCTGCGCTCGCCGGATGCCGTGCGCCCGGTCACCCGTGAGCGCGTGCTCGACGCGGTCGCGGCGCTCGGATACGTCCCCAGCGGCAGTGCCCGAGGGCTCGCCGAGCGGCGCACCGGCGTGCTCGGGCTGTACTTCCCCGGGTTCGACGCCGCGGAGGATGCTCCGCCGCTCGATGCGCTCTCCGCTGCGGGCGCCGATGCGCCCCCGTTCGCCATCGTCCGCGAGGAGGCGGACGAGGATGACGGGCACACCTCGATGCTGTTCCTCGACGAGGTGCTTCGCGGGGCCGAGCTGGAGGCGTGGAAGCAGGGCTTCGTGCTGATGGTCGGCGTCGGCCGAGATGATCCGGATCGCTCCACCGTGCGGGACATGGCCGGCCGGGTCGACGGGCTGATGGTCCTCGCACGCAGCGTGCCGGACGACGTGCTGGCGCGGCTGGCACGGCGCATTCCCGTCGTGGTGCTCTCCGGGCCGCCGCGTGGCGATCACTACGACCACGTGACGGTGAGCAACGCCGAGGCGATGGCGGAACTGACGCGGCACATCCTCGCGCAGGTGGGGGATGGGCGACTCGCCTTCTTCGCCGGACCCGAAGACTCACCGGACGGGCTGCAGCGGTGGGAGGGGTTCGCGGCCGCCGTCGTGGCGGCGGGCCGCTCCACCGACGACGTGACGATTCTCCGGGGAGACTTCACGCGCGTCTCCGGTCGTCGCGCCGCCGACGAGCTTCTCCGGTCCGGTGTGCCGGCAGCCCTCATCTCGGCGAACGATCAGATGGCGCTCGGAGCGCTCGACGTGTTCCACGCCGCCGGCGTCCGGGTGCCTGCCGATGTGCTCGTCACCGGCTTCGACGGCATCGAGGCGGCGGCGCTCTCCCGGCCGCCGCTGACGACGATCCGCCAGCCGATGATCGATCTCGGTCGGGCGGCCGTGCAGGTGCTCGCGCGGCGCCTGGAGAGCGCGGACGCCGAGCCGGTGGTCGCGCGCCTGCCCCTGCAGATCCTGCTGCGCGAGAGCTCCCAGCGGCCGTCCTGACCGGACCGAAACACGTCTCGAGGTCGCTGTCAAGGCCTTGCCATCCCAAAATGTATGCGCTTACACTCGCGGAGGCGGCGTAGGCCGTGCGGGTGTCCCGATGTTCCGGTGTTCCGGGAGGGATGCCCTTCATGACAGAGACGACATGAGGTGGCAGATGTCAGGTGGCAGAACGCCGAGAGGGCGAATGATGCGGCGCTGGCGCAGAGCGGCGATCGTGGGTCTGGCGGCAGCAGCGGTCGCATTGAGCGGCTGCAGCATCCAGATCACATCCCAACCCGATCCATCGATCGGCGCCGACACGATGCTGATCAACGCCGACAAGGGCAATCCGTTCTTCACCAGGAACTTCAACCCGTATCTCACCAACACGCGCACCGCGTCGCGGTGGATCTACGAGCCGCTGATCCTGGTCAACCCGCTCGACGGCACGCTGAACCCCTGGCTCGCCTCGGAGTGGGAGCAGCCCGATGCCCGCACGATCGTGATGACGATCCGCGACGACGTGCAGTGGAGCGACGGCGAGGATCTGACGCCGGACGACGTGGCCTTCACGTTCCAGCTGCTGAAGGACAACCCGTCCCTCGACATCAAGGGGGCCTGGCAGCACCTCGACCGCGTCGAGACCGACGGCGACGACGTCATCCTGCATCTCCAGACCGAGGACGCGCCTTCGCTGTCGATCCTCGGACTGACCATGATCGTGCCCGAGCACCTCTGGTCCGATGTGAAGAACCCGGACACCTACCGGAACGAGACGCCGGTCGGCACCGGGCCGTTCGTGCTCGGCAACTACAACGACCAGCAGTACTCGATGGACAAGAACCCCGACTACTGGCAGGCCGACTCGATCGAGATCGAGCACATCATCCTCCCCGCGACCAACTCGCAGCTCGACACCGTCAGCCGCGGCTACGACTGGGCCTACGCGTTCATCTCGGATGTCGAGGGCACGTGGGGCGCGGCGAGCGAGCACAACGCGTGGTGGTTCCCGCCGGGCGGCGTGATCGCGCTGATGCCGAACCTCGAGGTCGCCCCCTTCGACGACGTGAACGTGCGGCGCGGCATCGCGCTCTCCCTCGATCGCGAGGAGATCGCCGAGACCGCCTCCGAGGGGTACATGAAGCCGGCCGGTCAGACCGGACTCATCCTCCCGAACCAGGAGGAGTACCTCGATCCGAGCATCCCCGACCAGGGCATGATCACGCAGGACACGGACGCCGCGCTCGCGGAGTTCGAGAAGGCGGGATACACGCTGCAGGGCGATCAGCTCGTCGGACAGGACGGTGAGCAGCTCGAGTTCGCGCTCACCACCGCCAACGGCTTCGCGGACTGGACCCGGGCCGCGCAGACCGTGCGGAGCCAGCTCGCCGAGGTGGGCGTCAAGGTCACGCTCAAGCTCCCGCAGCCCGCGGGCTACCAGAGCGCGATCAGCAACGGCGACTTCGAGATGGCGATCGGCGGTATGGGCAACGGCGACGTCTACCAGGCCTTCAACAACCTGCTCTCGAGTGAGTTCTACGTGCCGTCCGGTGAAACGACGGCCAACAACTTCGAGCGCTACCGGTCGGACGAGGCCGACGCGCTGCTGGGCGAGTACCGCGAGACCGTCGACACGACCCGCCAGGCGGAGATCGTGAAGGAGCTGCAGGGCATCGTCTACGACGATCTGCCCGTGATCGGCCTTTACTACGGCGGCATCTGGGGTCTGTTCAGCGACGCCAAGTTCACCGGCTGGCCGAGCGAGGAAGACCCGTACATGATCCCGCAGAACTACGATTCGGCGCCGCTGGGCATCTTCACGCGGCTCGAGCGAGTGAAGGAGGACGACAAGTGAAGTACGTGCTCCAGAAGTTCGGCCTGTTCGTGCTCACCCTGTGGGCCGCGGTCACCCTGAACTTCTTCCTCCCGCGGATGATGCCGGGGTCGCCGGCGGATGCCGCCATCGCCAAGCTCTCCCAGAACGGGCCGGTGTCCGACGCCACGCGCGCGGCCATCGAGGTCCAGCTCGGCGTGCCGACCGGCTCGCTGTGGGACCAGTACGTGACCTACCTCGGGCAGGTCGTCCGCCTCGACTTCGGCGTCTCGTACACCTTCTATCCGCAGAGCGTGTCGAGCATGGTCTCGACCGCGCTGCCGTACACGATCGGGCTCGTCGGCATCGTGACGGTCCTCGCGTTCGTCATCGGCACGCTGATCGGTGTCGCGGCCGCCTGGCGCCGGGGCACGTGGCTCGACACCCTGCCGACGCTGACCGGCTCGTTCCTCAGCACGTTCCCCTACTTCTGGACCGCACTGCTGCTGCTGTTCTTCTTCGGCTACGTGCTGCACTGGTTCCCGACGACCGGTGCCTACTCCGCGACCACGACGCCCGGATTCACCTGGGAGTTCCTCGGAGATCTGATCAGTCACGCGTTCCTCCCGGCTCTGACGATCCTCCTCACCTCTCTCGGCGGATGGATCATCGGGATGCGCAACGCCATGATCAACACGCTGGGCGAGGACTACATCACCTTCGGCGAGGCGAACGGCCTGCACGGTCGCACGATCGCCCTCCGCTATGCAGCACGCAACGCGATCCTGCCGAACCTCACCGGCTTCGGGCTCACGCTCGGCGGTGTCGTCGGCGGATCGATCCTCGTCGAGCAGGTCTTCGGCTATCCCGGTATCGGATATCTGCTGTTCAACGCCGTGATCGGGCAGGACTACCCGCTCATGCAGGCGCTCTTCCTGATGATCACCGTGAGCGTGCTCATCGCCAACTTCCTCGTTGACATCCTGTACGGGGTACTCGACCCAAGGACCCGCCGATGACTTCCACCATGAACGTCAAGATCCCCGCCGAGCGCATCGCCGCTCCCAGCCCGTGGCGCGCCTTCGGGCGCATGGTCGCGACCCTGTGGAGCAACGGCAAGGCGCGATTGGGACTGTGCCTGCTCGCCTTCTTCGTGCTGGTCGCGGTGTTCGCGCCGGTGCTCGCCCCGTACGGGCCGAAGGAGAACGGGTTCGACCGCAACGCCGACGCCTCCTGGGCGCACTGGCTCGGCACGACCGCCGCGGGCGAGGACGTGCTCAGTCAGCTCATCTACGGCGCGCAGATCAGCCTCCTGGTCGGCTTCGCCGCCGGCATCCTGTCGACGATCGTGGCTGTGCTCATCGGTCTCAGCTGGGGTTACATGCGCGGTTTCGCGGGCGAGGTGGTCGGCTTCATCGTCAACCTCTTCCTCGTGATCCCCGGTCTGCCGCTCATGATCGTGATCGCCGCATATCTGCAGAACGGCGGCATCCTGATGATCATCGCCGTGATCGTCGTGACCGGATGGGCGTGGGGCGCTCGCGTGCTCCGCAGCCAGACGCAGTCGCTGCGCGGCAACGACTTCGTCACCTCGGCGCAGTTCTCGGGTGACAGCAGGACGCGCATCGTGTTCCGCGAGATCCTGCCGAACATGACGTCGATCATCGCCGGCACGCTCTTCGGGGCGGCGACGGCCGCGATCCTCGCCGAGGCGGGGCTGGAGTTCCTGGGCCTCGGCGACTCCAGCATCGTCAGCTGGGGCACCATGCTCTACTGGGCGCAGAACTCCAACTCCCTGCTCACCGGGCAGTGGTTGCTGCTGTTCGCCCCCGGTCTGTGCATCGCACTGCTGGCGCTGAGCCTGACACTGATCAACTTCGGCGTGGACGGCATCTCCAATCCGCGCCTGCGAGAGGGGAAGGGCCGATGACCGCCATGACCGAGAACATCGACGCGCGCGAGAGCGACATCCTGCTCGACGTGCAGGGACTGTCCGTCGAGTACGCGTCGCCCGGCACGGAGCCCGTCACAGCGGTCCACGACGTCTCCTTCTCGCTGCGTCGCGGCGAGTTCGTCGGGCTCGTGGGCGAGTCGGGCTCGGGCAAGTCGACGCTCGGCTTCGCGCTGACCCGGCTGCAGAAGCCGCCGGCGCGCATCAGTGGCGGTCGCATCCTCTTCGGCGGGCGCGACATCCGCGACCTGGATGCCGAAGAGCTGCGACGCCAGCGCCAGGGCGGGTTCGCCATGGTGCTGCAGTCGGGCATGAACGCCCTCAACCCGGTGCGGACGGTGGGCAACCACTTCCGCGACATCTTCGCCGCGCACGGCCATGTGCCGCGCGACGACCGGGAGGCGAGGGCCCGCGAGCTCATCGGCAAGGTCGGGCTCGACGACACGGTGCTCGACCGCTACCCGGGCGAGCTCTCCGGCGGGATGCGCCAGCGCGCCTCGATCGCGCTCGCCCTGTCGCTCGAACCGCAGCTCATGGTGTTCGACGAGCCGACGACCGCGCTCGACGTGCTCGTGCAGCATGCGGTCATGGACACGATCAAGGACCTGCAGCGGGCCGAGCGCTTCACCGCGATCCTCATCAGCCACGACCTCGGCATCGTGCTCGAGGCCACCGACCGCGTGATGGTCATGCACGAGGGGCGGATCGTCGAAGACGCTCCGAGTCTCGACATCCTCCAGCGCCCGCAGGACGAATACACGCGGATGCTGCTGAGTCACTACGCCGACCCGCGCGCGGAGACCCTCTCGATCCCGGGCTTCGTCGACCTCGGCACCCGACGCCGGGAAGGCCGGTCCCGCACCGACGTGACCGAGACCGTGCCCACGGTGTCGCCGAGGGACGCGCGGCGCGCGGAAGCGGCGATCGTCGTGGAGGGGGTCTCGAAGCACTACCCGGCTCCGCGGCGCGGACAGGAGGCCGTGACCGCGGTCGACGACGTGTCGTTCCGACTGGAGCCGGGGGAGTCGCTCGCACTGGTCGGGGCCTCCGGCTCCGGCAAGTCGACCATCGCGAAGATGCTCACCGGCGTCGAGAAGCCGACCTCCGGCACGATCCGCTTCGGTGACGTCGACGTGGCGACGCTCAAACGACGCGGTCTGCGCGATCTGCGCAAGGACGTGCAGATGGTGTTCCAGGATCCGTATGCCGCGCTGAACCCGCTGCACACGGTGGAGTACGCGCTGACGCGACCCGTGCGCAACTACACGAAGCTGAGGGGTGTCGAGGCGAGGGCCCGCGTGCTCGAGCTGCTCGAGACGGTCGGGCTCACTCCGGTCGAGCAGTTCGCGGCGAAGCTGCCGCACCAGCTCTCCGGCGGGCAGCGCCAGCGTGTCGTGATCGCCCGGGCGCTCGCGAGCGACCCGCAGGTGCTGATCGCCGACGAGCCGGTGTCGATGCTCGACGTCTCCCTGCGGGCCGGGGTGCTCGCACTGCTGGAGGACCTGCGCGAGAGATGGGGCATCAGCATGCTCTACATCACGCACGACCTGCTCAGTGCTCGGCTGGTGACCCAGAACATCCTCGTGCTCAACAGCGGCCGGGTCGTCGAACGCGGCGAGACCGCCGAGGTGCTGCAGCATCCAGAGGATCCGTACACGATCCAGCTGCTGGATGCGGTGCCCGACCCGGCCCGCGCCCGATGACCACTCCGACCGAAACCCGATGAGAGGAGCATCCGTGCTCGCATTCCCCGACGGCTTCCTGTGGGGCGCCGCGACAGCCGCCCACCAGGTGGAGGGCAACAACACCACGAGCAACTGGTGGGCGATGGAACACGCGCCCGCCTCGCCCATGGTCGAGCCCTCCGGCGACGCCGCCGATCACCTGCACCGCTACCCGGAGGACATGCGGCTGCTGGCCGACGCCGGGCTGAACTCCTACCGCTTCTCGGTCGAGTGGGCGCGGATCGAGCCCGAGCGCGGGTTCGTCTCGCAGGCGATGCTCGATCACTACCGCCGCATGATCGACACCGCACGCGAGAACGGGCTCGACCCCACGGTCACGCTCATGCACTTCACGGTGCCGCAGTGGTTCCAGAAGGACGGCTTCTGGCGTGCCGGCGACGCGGTCGACCTGTTCGCCCGCTACGTCGAGACCGTGCTGCCGATCCTCGACGGCATCGACTACGTGTGCACCATCAACGAGCCGAACATCGCCGCGATGCTCGCCGGGGGAGAGGACGCCGCGAACCTCGTCGCCTACGGCCTCCCGAACCCCGACCTCGCCGTCGCCGACACACTCCTCGAGGCGCACCACCGCGCCACCGAGATCGTGCACTCGGTGCCGGGGGTCAAGGCCGGCTGGACGATCGCCACGCAGGCGTTCCACTCCACCGGGGAGCCGGGTGCCGACGAGATGCTCGCCGAGTACGGCGACCCGCGCGATCACTGGTACCTGGAGCAGTCGGCCGGCGACGACTTCGTCGGTGTGCAGGCCTATACGCGTACCTTCATCGGCCCGGAGGGGCCGCGTCCGGTGGCGGACGATGTGGAGACGACCCTGACCGGCTGGGAGTTCTTCCCCGAGGCCCTCGAGATGGGTGTGCGGAGCGCCTGGGAGCGGAGCGGCGGCGTGCCGGTGCTCGTGACCGAGAACGGCATCGCAACCGCCGACGACACCCGTCGCATCGCCTACACGCAGGGTGCGCTGGAGGGTCTGCATCGCGCGATCGCCGACGGCATCGACGTGCGCGCCTACCAGCACTGGAGCGCGCTGGACAACTACGAGTGGGCGAGCGGATTCCGTCCGACGTTCGGGCTCATCGGCTTCGACCACGAGACGTTCGAGCGCTCGCCGAAGCCGTCGCTGGCCTGGCTCGGAGAGGTCGCACGCCGCAACGGTCTCTGACCGCAGCATCCGCCGCACCTCAGACTCGGAGACATGCGCTTCCCTCGGCCCGATTCCTCGGAGACGGCCGAGGGAAGCGCGGTCGACCGTCCGCGGCTCGGGCCCCACGCCCGGGCGTAACCCGACACCCGATCCCACCTAGAATTGCTCCATGCCCGCAGGCGAATCCTTCTACATCACCACGCCCATCTACTACCCGTCCGATGTGCCCCACATCGGCCACGGGTACACGACGGTGGCCGTCGACACGCTCGCCCGGTGGCACCGCCAGGCGGGGGATGACACCTGGATGCTCACCGGCACCGATGAGCACGGTCAGAAGATGCTGCGGGCGGCGGCGGCCAACAACGTCACGCCGCAGGAGTGGGTCGACAAGCTCGTCACCGAGAGCTGGTTCCCGCTGCTGACGACGCTCGACGTCGCGAACGACGACTTCATCCGCACCACGCAGGAGCGCCACGAGACGAACGTGCAGACGTTCTTCCAGCGGCTCTACGATCGCGGCTACATCTACGCCGGCGAGTACGAGGCGCTCTACTGTGTGGGCTGCGAGGAGTTCAAGCCCGAGTCGGAGATCGTCGACGGCACCGGTCCCTTCGAAGGACTCAAGGTCTGCGCGATCCACTCGAAGCCGCTGGAGCTGCTGCAGGAGAAGAACTACTTCTTCAAGCTCAGCGAGTTCCAGGACCGTCTGCTGGAGCTCTACAAGACGCAGCCCGACTTCGTGCGGCCCGACTCGGCGCGCAACGAGGTCGTGTCGTTCGTCAGCCAGGGCCTCAAGGATCTGTCGATCTCGCGCTCGACCTTCGACTGGGGCATCCCGCTGCCGTGGGACGAGTCGCACGTCATCTACGTGTGGGTCGATGCGCTGCTGAACTACGCCACGGCCGTCGGCTACGGCTCCGACGAGGAGACGTTCGAGCGTCGCTGGCCCGCGTACCACGTGGTCGGCAAGGACATCCTGCGCTTCCATGCCGTCATCTGGCCGGCCCTGCTGATGGCCGCCGGTCTCGAGGTGCCCAAGGGCGTCTTCGCGCACGGTTGGCTGCTGGTCGGCGGCGAGAAGATGTCGAAGTCGAAGCTCACCGGCATCGCGCCCACCGAGATCACCGACGTCTTCGGCTCCGACGCGTACCGCTTCTACTTCCTCTCCGCGATCGCCTTCGGCCAGGACGGCTCGTTCTCGTGGGAAGACCTGTCGGCCCGCTACCAGGCCGAGCTCGCGAACGGCTTCGGCAACCTCGCCTCGCGCACCACGGCCATGATCGAGAAGTACTTCGAGGGAATCGTGCCGCCCGCGGCCGAGTACACCGAGAAGGACCTCGCGATCCAGAAGCTCGTTGCGGATGCCGCGGCGAACGCGGATGCCGCCGTCGCGCAGTTCCGCATCGACGAGGCGATCTCGTCGATCTGGACGATCGTCGATGCACTGAACGGCTACATCACCGAGAACGAGCCGTGGGCGCTGGCCCGCGACGAGGAACAGCGCGCGCGCCTCGGCACCGTGCTGTACACCTGCGCCGAGGGACTGCGCGCCCTCGCGGTGCTGCTCTCGCCGGTGATGCCGCAGTCGACCGAGAAGCTGTGGATCGCGCTCGGAGCCGCCGAGACGCTGGGTCGCCTGCAGGACCAGCCGATCCGCGAGGCCGGTGCCTGGGGCGTGCTGCGTCCCGGCACCAGCGTCAACGGTCTCGCGCCGCTGTTCCCGCGGGTGGAGTCCACGGCCTGAGCCGCGGGCCGACGACAGAGCCCTGAGGCAGAGCCCGACGATATGGCCGAGACCTACGTGCGTGAGCGCTCGGGGGACGGACGCAAGGATCTGAAGTATCCGTCCGCCCCCGAGCCGCTGACGGTTCCGGTGTACGACAACCATGCGCACCTGGAGATCGTGGACGGCGATGAACCGCTGTCGCTGACCGAGCAGCTCGACCGCGCGGCGGCCGTGGGCATCGCCGGTGTCGTGCAGGCTTCCGGTGACATCGAGTCGTCGCGGTGGGCGGTCGAGGCCGCGGCATCCGACCCTCGCGTGCTGGCCGCCGTCGCCATCCACCCGAACGACGCGCCGACCTATGCCGAGGAGGGCCGCCTCGACGAGGCGATCGCGGTGATCGACGAGCTCGCCGCGCACCCGCGCACCCGCGCGATCGGCGAGACCGGGCTCGACTTCTTCCGCACCGAGCCTGAGCGGCAGGCACCGCAGTTCGAGTCGTTCGAGGCGCACATCGCTCTCGCCAAGAAGCACGGCATCGCGATGCAGATCCACGACCGCGACGCGCACGAGGCCGTGCTGGAGACCCTTGACCGTGTCGGCGCCCCGGAGCGCACGGTGTTCCACTGCTTCTCCGGCGACGACGCGATGGCGCGCACCTGCGCGGACGCCGGCTACCACCTGTCGTTCGCCGGGAACGTCACGTTCAAGAACGCCCAGAACCTGCGGGACGCGTTGAAGGTCACGCCGCTCGACCGCATCCTGGTCGAGACGGATGCGCCGTTCCTCACCCCGGTGCCGCTGCGGGGCCGCCCGAACGCGCCCTACCTCGTGCCGATCACGGTGCGCTTCATGGCCGCCGAGCTGGGCATCGAGGTCGACGAGCTCTCGGCCCAGCTGGCCGAGAACACCCTGCGGGTCTACGGCTCGTTCGCGGACTGACTCTCGGGCTCCCGGTCTTCGGGTCCGGTCTCGGCGACCGGCTTCGCCGACACGATCTGCGAGATCGGCTTCCACACCAGCAGCAGGGTGAGCGCGGCGCCGACGAACGCGAACCACCACGGCGCCGTGAGTCCCCACACCTGGGCGATCACCCCGCCCAGGGCCTGCCCGACGACCATGCCGCCGAACACGCCGACCATGTTGACGGAGGTCACTCGGCCCTGCAGCTCGGCGGGCACCAGGCGCTGCCGCACGGTCGTGGAGATCGTGCCCCACACGAACGCGTAGGCGCCGAAGAAGAACATGATGATCAGCGCCACCCAGCCGACGGTCGTGAGCGCGAACGACAGGTGCATGAGCACCTCGAGCGAGAGCACGATGCGCATCAGCGTCGCGAAGGACACGTGCCGCTCCAGCCAGCCGAAGCTGAGGGTCGCCAGGATGCCGCCTGCCGCCGAGGCCGTGGTGAGGGCCCCGTAGCCGACGGCGCCCATGTGCAGGTGCTCGGTGGCGTACAGCACGAGCACGCCCCAGGGAGCCGCCCACGTGATGTTGAACACCAGGATGATCAGCACCAGCATCCGCACCGGAGGATTGCGCCACAGCCACCGCAGCCCCTCGGCGATGTCGGTGTGCACCGGCGGGTGGGTGCCGGTCTCCCTGGGCGGCACAGGGGTCTTCGCCATGCGCGAGATGAGCACGACGGCGAAGCTCACGCACACGACCTCGAGCAGGAACGGCCAGGCGGTTCCCGCCGCGAACAGGAACGCACCCAGCGGTGGTCCGGCGAACTGGTTCGCGACCAGATACCCGGCCTGCAGGCGGGCGTTGCCGATGCCGAGGTCGGCCGGCTTCACGAGCATCGGCAGCAGCGTGCTGCCCGCGGTGTCGACGAAGACCTCGGCCGTGCCGTAGAGGAAGGCGACCGCGAGCACGATCCAGATGTTCGCGACGCCGGTGACGAGGAAGGCGCAGAGCGCGGCGAGCACCACGGCCCGCGCGGCGTTGGCGAACATCACGAGGCGGCGACGGTCGAAGCGGTCGGCGATCGCGCCCGCGTGCAGACCGAACAGCAGCCAGGGGAGGAACTGCAGGATCGCGCCGGCCGCCACCAGGATCGGCGACGAGGTCATCGACGCGATGAGAAGGGGAGCCGCCGCGAGCGCCACGCCGTCGCCGATGTTGCTCGTCCACGATGAGGCGAGCAGCCAGCGGAAGTCCCGGCCCATGCGACGGGGCGCGACGAGTTCACCGAGGGAGGGCACCAGAGAAGACTACTGACGGCGGGGGACACCGGGATGGTGAGGGAGAATGGAGCAATGACCGTCACCCTGCTCGGCGCCACCGAGATCCGCCGCCTCGCGGCCGAGCTCGACGTCACCCCGACGAAGAAGCTCGGCCAGAACTTCGTCACCGACGCGAACACCGTCCGCAAGATCGTGCAGGCGGCCCGCGTGCAGCCCGGTGAGCGCGTGGTCGAGGTCGGTCCGGGCCTCGGTTCCCTGACCCTCGCGATCCTCGAGACCGGGGCATCCGTCACCGCCGTCGAGATCGACCACCGTCTCGCTGCCCGGCTGGCGCAGACCGCCGCCGAGCACGGCGTCGAGGCCGACCGGCTCACGGTCGTCGACGCGGATGCGCTGCGCATCACCGAGCTGCCCGGCGAGCCCACCGTGCTGGTCGCCAACCTGCCCTACAACGTCTCGGTGCCGGTGCTGCTGCACTTCCTCGAGAACTTCGCCTACCTGCAGCGCGGCGTGGTGATGGTCCAGGCGGAGGTCGCCGAGCGACTGGCCGCGAAGCCCGGTTCGAAGATCTACGGCTCGCCCAGCGTCAAGGCCGCCTGGTACGGGGAGTGGAAGCTGTCGGGGAACGTCTCCCGCCAGGTGTTCTGGCCGGTGCCCAACGTCGACAGCCTGCTCGTCGGCTTCGACCGGTCCGAGGGGGAGCGGGGCACGGAGGACGAGCGACGCCGCACGTTCCAGATCGTCGACGCGGCCTTCAACCAGCGTCGCAAGATGCTGCGTCAGGCGCTCTCCGGGCTGTTCGGCAGCTCCGCAGCGGCGTCCGAGGTGCTGATCGCCGCCGGAGTCGCTCCGACGGCACGAGGAGAAGACCTCACGGTCGAGGACTTCCAGCGGATCGCGCAGCACGCGCCCGTCGCCGACGTCGCCCCCACCCAGTAATCTGGCACGGTGACCGACTCCCCCCGCTTCCGTCCCGATGTCCCCGAGCTGCACCGTCCGTACGCCGCGGACGAGAGCCGCTATCAGCAGTTCGCCTACCGCCAGGTCGGAACGTCCGGTCTGTACCTGCCCCCGATCTCGCTCGGTCTGTGGTGGAACTTCGGCGACAACATCCCGCTCGACAATCAGCGCGCGCTGCTGCGCCACGCCTTCGACCGCGGCATCACGCACTTCGACCTGGCGAACAACTACGGCCCGCCCTACGGCTCGGCCGAGAAGAACTTCGGACGCATCTTCGCCGAAGACCTGCGTCCGTACCGCGACGAGCTGATCATCTCGTCGAAGGCCGGGTGGGACATGTGGCCCGGCCCGTACGGCGACTTCGCGAGCCGCAAGTACATCCTGGCCAGCGCTGAGCAGTCGCTCACCCGCATGGGCCTGGACTACGTCGACATCTTCTACTCGCACCGCGTCGACCCGGTGACGCCGATCGAAGAGACCGTCGGCGCCCTCGACACCCTCGTGCGTCAGGGCAAGGCGCTCTACGTCGGCATCTCGTCGTACAGCGCCGAGCGCACCGCCGAAGCGGTCGCGGTGGCGAAGGAGCTGGGCACGCCTCTGGTCATCCATCAGCCGGCGTACTCGATCCTCAACCGCTGGATCGAAGACGGACTGACCGACACCCTCGAGCAGTCGGGTCTGGGCGCGATCGCCTTCACCCCGCTCGCGCAGGGGCTGCTCACCGACAAGTACCTCGGCGACGGCACGGCGGATCGCGCCCAGAAGCGCGGCTCGCTCCCCGACGGGCGGCTCACCGACGACGCCGTGCAGACGCTGCGCTCCCTGAACGAGGTGGCGCAGGGCCGCGGCCAGTCGCTCGCGCAGCTCGCCCTGCAGTGGACGCTGCGCAACCCGGTCGTGGCCTCCGCCCTGATCGGGGCCTCGCGTCCGGAGCAGCTCGACGAGAACATCGCGGCGGTGAACGGTCCTGCCTTCACGTCGGAGGAGCTCGCCCGCATCGACGAGCTCGCCGGGGCCATCGACGTCAACCTGTGGGCCAAGTCGTCGGAGCTGTGACCCGATCATGAGCCACGCCGCGTTCACCGATTCCGTGCGCGTGCGCGCCCCGGGGAAGATCAACGTCTTCCTCGGGGTCGGCGGGCGGCACGACGACGGCTACCATGCGCTGGCGACGGTCTTCCAGGCGGTCTCCCTCTACGAGGACGTGATCGCGCGTCCGGCCGACGACTTCACGGTGACCGTCTCCGGCGTCGAGGACATCGGCTCGGTCCCGCTCGACGACCGCAATCTTGCGCTGCGCGCGGCCAAGCTGCTGGCGGTCGCCGTGGATCATCACGGCGGCGTCGCGCTCGAGATCCGCAAGAACGTGCCCGTGGCCGGCGGCATGGGCGGAGGGTCGGCGGATGCCGCGGCCGCCCTGGTCGCCTGCGACGCGCTGTGGGGCACGGGACTCTCGCAGGCCCGACTGCACGATCTCGCCGCGCGTCTCGGTGCCGACGTGCCGTTCGCACTGCACGGCGGAACCGCGGTCGGCACCGGCCGCGGCGATCAGCTCAACCCGGCGCTCGCGCGCGGACGGTTCGACTGGATCCTGGTGCCCAGTGATCAGGGCCTCTCCACGCCGGTGGTCTACGAGCGCCTCGACATCCTGCGCGAGGAGGAGGGCGCCCTCGCCGACGACCCGCCGCTGTCGCTCGACGTGCCGATCCCCGTACTCCAGGCCCTGAGATCGGGCGATCCCGTCGAGCTCGCCGAGACGCTGTTCAACGATCTGCAGGCCGCGGCGCTCTACGAACGCCCCGATCTCGCGGAGACCATCCGTCAGGGGGTCGCCGTCGGTGCGCTGCAGGGCATCGTGTCCGGCTCCGGCCCCACCGTCGCGCTGCTCTGCCCCGATCCCGAGACCGCGCAGGAGGTGCAGTCGGCCCTGCGCGACTCCGGCCTCGACCCGCTGCACGTGCACGGTCCCGTGCCCGGCGCCCGCATCATCGGCTGACGGCGGCGCACTACTACTCGGCCTGAAGCAGGGCGCTCACGCGGTACGGGATGACCTCGCGGAGGAAGAGGCTGGTGGAGGTGCGCAGGATGCCGGGGCACAGGCGCACGACCTCGGCCACACGATAGAGGTCGTCGGGGTCCTTGGCGACCACCCGCAGCAGCAGGTCGGTGTCGCCGGCGGGGGCGAAGCATTCCAGCACCTCGGGGACGCGGCTGAGCGCCTCGATCGCGGCGGTGATCTGGTGCTGATCGAGCTCGACCAGGATCGAGGCCGCGACGCCACGACCCAGAGCCTGCGGGAGGATGCGCGCGCTGTGCGCCCGCAGGTATCCGCCGGATTCGAGCCGCTCCAGCCGAGCATGAACGGTGCCGCGGGCGAGACCCAGATCCTGCGCGATCAAAGCCACCGGGCGGCGCGGGTCGGTGTCGAGCACCGTGAGGATCCTCCGGTCGGTCTCGTCGAGGTTGGCCATTTCGATCACCGTCGCCTTCGTCATGCGGTCGCAATTGATCGGATCGATCAATCAGAATCCACTCTATGGTCTGAATGATCGTCATGTGATGAGATCAGTGTCAGATACGCAGGATGCCGGTCACGAGCGGGCATCACGCGCACTCGACGGAGAGGCCACGAGCCGCACGCGCCGAGTGTCGACGGCGGAGGGCCACGAGCCTCAGTCGGCCCCGTCCCGGGGAGGGACGGGGCAGGCGCTGTCCTCGAGGTCTCAGTCGCGCGGCACGAGCAGCCGCAGCTGCACCATGGCCGAGAACCGCGCTTCAGGATCGGTCAGGTCGAGTCCGCTGATCTCCGACAGGCGGCGCAGCCGATAGCGGAACGTGTTGGGGTGGGTGTAGACCCGGGCCGCAGCGACCGCGACGTCGCCGAAGGCATCGAGCCAGGCCCGCAGCGTCTCGACCAGGTGGGTACCGCGCTCCCTGTCCTGCGCCAGGAGCTGTGCGACCGGACCGGTCGGCTGGTCGCCACGGGCACGGACGAGGTCGCCGAGCTCGACCAGCAGCGCCTCCATCTGCACGGCCGTGAACCGGGCGACGGGCTCGCGCGTCGGCACCTGACGGACCACGCGGAGCGCGCGGTCGGCGTTCGCGCGGGATGACGGGATGCTCGCCGCGTCGTCCGCCACGGTGCCGATGCCGATGCGGATCTCGCTGGTGGATCCGAGCCGACCGAGGAAGTCGGTGGCGACCCGCGCCGCGCGGCTGTCGGCGTCGCTGTGCTCCGGACTGCCGTCGGCGTCGCTCTGCTCCGGGCGGATGCCGACGACCGCGTACACGACGTCGCCGATCACGGCGACGGCCGAACGGAGATAGACCGCCCCGAGATGCACCGCGAAGGCATCGGCGATCCGCTGCCGTTCCGCCACCCCGCGTGCACCGGCGGCGGGTTCGTCATCGATCTCCTCCGCGGCGGAGAGGGCGAGCACGACGCATCGATGGTCGCTGAGTCGGAGCCGGGCGGTGGCATCCGCAGCTCCCGGACCTCCTTCGAGGATCGTGGCGAGCAGGTCGGCCCGCAGTCGGCGCTCGACGTCGGCGCCGGCTCGAAGGCGCAGCATGTGCAGGGCCACCAGGCCCGCCGAGTCTTTGAGTGCCCGCACGCGATCGGGGGAGAGCGGCTCCTGGACGGCGGCCCAGATGGATCCGAGGATCTCGTCTCCCGCGCGCACCGCCAGGGCCACGCGGGGGAACGACGGAAGGCCCTCGGTGTTGTGCACCGGCCCGACGTCGATCGGATCCTCGCTGCGATACAGCTCCTGGAAGACGCCGCGCTCCTCCAGCTGGCGCGCGAATCGCTCCGGCACCTGACGGCCGAGAACCGTCTCGATCCGTGCGGGGTCCGCTTCGTGCTGGCGGCCCGAGAAGGCGACGACCCGCGAGTTGCGGTCCTCGATGGTGACCGGAGCGTTCAGCAGGGTCGCGATCGCGTTGGCGAGGGCGAAGAGGTCGCCGGAGGGCATCCCGCCCAGCGTCGTGGCACCCTGATCGCCGACGTCGCCCTCCGCGATGAGCGAGCGCAGCATGGCGGCGAGCTGGGCCCATGAGGCCCCTCGGGTGAGAGCGAGGACGGGGATGCCGGTGGCGTCGGCGGCCTCGCGGATCGGCTGTTCGGCCCGCACCGGAGCGCGCAGCACGAGGGCGGAGGCGTGCTGCGCGGCGAGGGCGCGCAGGAGCTCGGCGATCTCCTCGGGATCGCTCAGTCCGACCCCGAGAACGAGGGCCCCGCGCATCGGCATCGCGTCGTCGAGGACATCGTGGATGACGACCGTCTCGATCTCGGTGTCGTCGTCGACTGCGCCGCTCACCACCTCGAGCAGGGTGTTGCCGAGGTCTTCGATGACCCGGCCGAGGCTGGCGCGGGGCCTGGTCGTCACGGACATGAGCACGAGGCCCAGGCTAGGGCGCGAGTACCGCTCGGGTATCTGTGGGGCACGACGAAATCGTATCGACTCTTCGTCGTGCCCGACAGGATCAGCGGATGTCAGTCCGTGCTCAGAAAGTGATCCACTCCGTACGCACGGTGACGGCTTCGAGTGCATCCGGGTCCGGGGTGACGCCGATCCCGGGACCGGTGGGCACTCTCAACGTGCCGTTCTCGACCACGAACGGATCGGTGATGTCGCGCGAGTAGTAGCGGCCGGAGCCCGAGGTGTCGCCGGGGAGGGTGAAGCCTGGCAGCGCCGCGAGGGCCACGTTCGCCGCGCGACCGATCCCGGTCTCCAGCATCCCTCCGCACCATACCGGGATGTCGTTGGCGACGCAGACGTCGTGGATGCGCCGCGCCTCCAGGTAGCCTCCGACTCGCCCCGGCTTGATGTTCACGATCGAACAGGCGCCGAGGGCGATCGCATCCGCCGCCGCCCGGGCCGAGACGATCGACTCGTCGAGGCAGACCGGCGTCGTGATGGCCTTGGCGAGCTGCGCGTGACCGAGCAGATCCTCCTCGTCGAGCGGCTGCTCGATCAAGAGCAGGTCGAACGGATCGAGCTTGGCGAGATGCCGGGCGTCGCCGCGGTGGTAGGCGGTGTTCGCATCGACCTGCAACAGCACGTCGTCGCCGAAGCGCTCGCGCACCGCTCGCACCGGGTCGATGTCCCAGCCCGGCTCGATCTTGAGCTTGATGCGGACATACCCCTCGTCGAGGTACCCGCCGACCGCGTCGAGCAGCTCCGGGATCGAGTCCATGATCCCGACGGAGACGCCGCAGTCGACCCGGTCGCGCACGGCGCCGAGCTCGCGCGAGAGCGGGACTCCCGCGGCACGCAGCTCGGCGTCGAGGATCGCCAGCTCGACGGCCGCCTTCGACATCCGGTGCCCCTTGAACTTCGCGAGAGCCGGTGCGACACCCGAGGCATTCAGGTCCTTCACCTGCGCGAGCGCCGGCAGCAGGAACCGGGTGATCACATCGACGCTCGCCTCGACGTACTCGGAGGAGTAGAGGGGGTCGTTCATCGCGACGCCCTCGCCCCAGCCCTCCGCCTCGTCGGAGACCGCACGGACCAGCAGCGCCTCGCGCACGGTCTGCACCCCGAAAGACGTCCGGAACGGCGACACCAGCGGCATCTCGATCACACGCAGCTCGAATCCGGTGAGCTTCATCCCTGTTCTCCTCTGTCGATGGTGTACGCGCCGGAGCGGTCGAACGACAGCACGCGCCCTCCGCCCTCCAGCGATGATCCGAGCGTCTCGCGCAACGCCAGTCGCCATGCGGTCGCGAGGGTCGGCTCCGCGACGCGGAGCGACTCGATGTCGCGGGGGAGTGCCACGCGCACGAGACGCGCGTCGGTGCGATGCCGGAGCGGACCGAGGTCGTCGCCCACGCTGAGCAGCGGCTCGGCGGTCGCCCGATCTTCTCCTGCGGTGAGGGGCTCCCCCTGGCACGCCGCCACGACCCGGGGGTCGCGGATGTACCAGGTCACCAGCATCCGGTCGGTGTCGTCGGCGCCGTTGAGCGCGTCGGCCATGTGACCGTAGAAGTTGCGGTGGTACGACGTCGGGCTCGCGGCCAGCTTCACGAGATTGAAGTGCGCGTTCCGGCTGATGAGCGGATCGAAGGTCCACGAGATCTCGTCGAGGCCCTCCTCGAGCGCCCAGGCGCGCTGATGAACCTTCAGGGCGAAGCCGACGCTGCGCCCGCGCATCCGCGTCGAGACGCCGGCGATGTGGCTGTGCAGGGCGCGCTGCTCCGGCGCGGCGAAGAACCCGAAGCAGGCCCCCACCAGCTCGTCGTGCTCGAACGCGCCGCCCACGTAGCTCCCGGCCTTGGACAGCGCCCGCAGGGTCTCGACGTTGACGGGCGAGTTCTCGCCCTCCTTGGTCCAGATGCTCTGGAAGAGCTCGGCGACGCGGGTGAAGTCGCCCACCTCCTCGAGCAGGCGGATCTCCACTCCCGCCTTCGAAGCGGCGGCGCTCGCCGCGTCGGCGGCTTCCTCGGGCGAGGCGCTGTATGCGGCGGCATCCGTCATGCTCATGCCTTTCCTCCGGCCAGCGTCCTGGCGATCAGCCCCTGCAGCAGCACAAGGCGCTCCGGGATCATGGCGACGACGACGTGCTCGTCGTCGGCGTGTGCGCCGCCGCCCACGGCGCCCAGGCCGTCGAGCGTCGGCACCCCGAGCCCCGCGGTGAAGTTGCCGTCGGAGGCGCCGCCGACCGCGACGCCCCGGAACGGGGTCAGGCCGGCGTGCTCGGCGATGTCGACGGCCTCCGCGAACAGTGCTGCCGAGGACTCCGGCTCCATCGGGCGACGGTTGGGACCGCCGTCCACGCGCACCGCAGCGCCGGGCAGCGTCGTCGGGAGCGCACGGATCGCCGCGTCCACGCGATCCTGCTCGGCGACCGTCCACACCCGCACGTCGACCGCGAACTCCGCATCCGCCGGCACCGTGTTCGTGGTGCTGCCGGCCCGCAGGAGAGTCGGGGTCACGCTGGTTCCCGCGGCTGCGTCACCGAGCTCAGCGACGGCCAGGAGCAGATGCGCCGACTCCACCGCGGCGTTCACGCCCCGTTCCGGCTCCAGGCCGGCATGCGCCGCCCGCCCGGTGACATGAACCCGGTAGAGGGAGACGCCCTTGCGTGCGGTCTTCACCGCGCCGCCGTCGGCCGAGGCCTCGAGCACGAACACCGCCGCGCAGCCGCGCGCCTCCTGCTCGATCAGCGTGCGCGAACTCGGCGAGCCGAGCTCCTCGTCGCCCGTGATCAGGAGGCTGACGCCGGTGCGGTCGCTCAGCGAGGCCACGGCGTGCAGAGCCATCACCACGCCCGTCTTCATGTCGAAGCATCCGGGACCGCGGAGGATCCCGTCGGTGATCCGGAACGGATGCCGGTGCAGCGACCCGAGCGGCCAGACCGTGTCGTGGTGGCCCAGGATCAGCACCGTGGGCTCCCCGAACCGCCAGCGCAGGTGGGTGCGTCCGTCGAGGACGATGCGCTCCGGCGCGACGCCCAGCAGCCGTTCCCCGAGCTCCGCGACGACGTCGGCGCTCCGGGCGACCGCGTCGAGATCGTCCGAGGGCGATTCGCAGGAGACGAGGGTCCCGATGTCTGCGAGGACCAGATCGAGGTCCACGTCCGCCTGCACGGGCATCACGACACCTTCGGCGCCGCGCGGACGCCGTGGTGCAGGTAGCGCTCCCCGCTGGGCAGGGAGTAGAAGACCACGGCGTGCCAGGCCTGCTCGCCCTCGGTGCGCATCACGAACTCGCCGGGGCGGACGGGCACGAGCGGATGCTCCTGCACCGGGTCGGGCAGGAGCGCCGCGAGAGGTCCGTTGATGGTCGTGCGCATGCGCAGGCCGTCATCGTCGCGGAAGATCTCGGTGCGGACGCCGGCGCGGTCGTAGATGCCCTCGAACTCCGAGAAGTCGGCGGTGAAGGGCTCCTCCGGCGGCACGAGCCCCGCGGGGACGCGCACGTCGGCGACCTCGGCGAAGATCTCACCGAACAGCGCGTCGTACAGGTCGCGGGTGTTGCCGCCGTTGGCGAGCAGCGTGACCGCGACGCCCTCGTCGAGCAGGATGCGCAGGAAAGACGACTGTCCGATCGTGTTGCCGTCGTGTCCGACCAGCTCGCGTCCGTCCCAGTCGAAGCGGATCCAGCCGATTCCCCAGCTGTCCCCGATCGAGTAGGGGTCGGGCACGTCGACCTCGTGCTGCTGCATCCGTCGCACGCTCTCCTCGGAGAGGACACGGGTGCCGTCGGCGGCGAGCCCGCCGGTCAGGTGCATGCGGGCGAAGGCCAGCACGTCGGCGGTGGTGGAGTTGATGAGGCCGGCGGGGCCCATCGAACGGGGCAGCATCCACGCCGGGGCGAGGACGGGGCCGTCGTCGCCGACCACCGTGTGTCCGCTCGCGGCTCGGAACATGATCGCCTCCTCCGGCAGTGTGGAGGAGTGCGTGAGCCCGAGCGGGGTGAACAGCAGGTCGCGCATCGCCTGGTCCCAGCTCGTCCCGGTGATCTTCTCGATCACGCGACCGGCGAGGACGAAGCCCGAGTTGCAGTACGACATCGTCGCCCCGAGCGGATGGTTCTGCGCCACGCCGTCGAGCAGCGCCACGTACTTCTCGAGGGTGTCGTCGCCGCGACCGGTGTCGGTGAACACGTCGCCGTCGATCCCGCTGGTGTGGCTGAGCAGATGCCGCATCGTCACGGTACGGGTCACCTCGGCGTCGGATGAGGAGAACTCGGGCACGTAGTCGACGATCGGGGCGTCGAGGTCGAGCTTCCCTTCGTCGACCAGACGCATCACGACGGATGCGGTCCACACCTTGCCCATCGAGCCGATCTGGAACACCGAGTCGTCGGTGGTCTCGATGCCGGTGCGCACGTTGAGTATGCCGTGATGCGCATACACGGGCTCCTCGCCGAGGCGCAGGATGCCGAGCGTCGCACCGGGGACCTTGTGCGCTGCGGCCAGCGCGCTCAGGCGTTGCTGCCAGTGCCGTGCGTCCAGGCGTGCGCGCACCGGTTTGCCGGTGGGCGGAGCGTACTGCTCGACCCAGTCGACGATGCGCTGCGAGTAGTCGGCGCGGTGTGAGGGCGGGCCTGAGAGCACGAACAGGTGCGAGCCGCCGGGGTACAGGACCAGGCGGGTGGGCACGTCGCGCTCGCGCAGCGCCGTGAACCACTGCTCGGCCTGACCGACGGGGCAGCGGTCGTCCGCCGCACCCTGCAGGATCAGCGTCGGGGTGGTGACCCGGTCGACCTGGGTGAACGGCGACTGCGCGGAGAGGCGCTCCTCATCGCGCCAGGGGAGTCCGCCGTTCTCCTTCGCCGAGAGGTAGTGCCCGAAGTCGGACGTGCCGCCCATCGAGAACAGGTCGGTCACCACGCCTCCGCCCACGGCAGCGGCGAAGCGGTCGTCGCGCGAGGTCAGGAAGCAGGTCATGAATCCGCCGTAGCTGTAGCCGGTGACGGTCAGCCGCGCCGGGTCTGCGATGCCCTCGGCCACGAGCTGGTCGAGCGGCTCGAGGAAGTCCTTCGCGTCGTTGACACCCCAGCCACCGGACACGGCGGAGAAGAACGCGTCTCCGTAGCCGTCACTGCCCCGCGGGTTCAGGGTGAGGATCGCCCAGCCGCGGCGCGCGAGCACCTGATGGTAGGGGTGGACGAGGTCGGCGGCACCGTTCCAGGAGTTGTGCGGACCGCCGTGGATGTCGAGCAGCAGGGGCAGCGGACCGGTGGCGTCGGGGTCGCGGCGCAGCCAGCCCGTGACGACCGTGCCGTCGGAGATCGTGAAGCGGCGCTCCTCCGCGGGGACGAGGTCGAACTCCGGCGTGCCGTACTCGGTGAGCAGGCGGGTCGTCGCGTCCGCGAGGTCCAGGACGGCGAGGTCGCCGAAGGACTCCGGCGTGGCGAGCACGAGGGCGGCGGATGAGCCGACGACCGACAGTCCGGAGACGTTCGCGGTGTCCACCACGAGGGGTGTGGCACCCGCACCGTCCGGCGCCACGCGGTACACGTGCGTATAGCCGTTGTCGCGCAGGCAGAACACGAGGTCCCCGTCGCCCGTGAACTGCGGCATCCCGCCGGGGTAGCCGGGTCCGCCGGGCATCACGTTGCGGTCGAGGCTTCCCGTGATGTTCTGCGCTTCGCCGCCGTCGACCGGGAACAGCAGCAGATCGGCGTTGCCGACCTCGGTGTCGGTGCGGCCGGCCGCGACCACATGGCGCCCGTCCGGGGTCCATCCCACGGCGGTCGCCTGCACGTCGGGCCCGCTGATCCGCACCGCCTCGCGATTCGGGTCGGTCGAGGAGCGGACGAACACCGGGATCCGCATCGTCAGATCCGCATCGTCGTCGGTGCTCGTCGAGTAGGCGAGGAGCGCGCCGTCGGGCGACCAGAACGGATCCGAGGCGTGCGAGCGACCTCGCGTGAGCACGGTGACCGCACCGGACGCGACGTCGAGCACGTGCAGCTGCTGGACCAGCGTGCCGAGGTTGCCCGCGCCGTCGGCCTTGTACCCCAGGCGGTCGGTCGCCGAGGGGGCCGAGCGCCGGGCGAGGATCGTCTCCGCGCTCTCTCCGGGGAGGGCTGCACCGTCGACCGGAGCGGTGAAGGCGATGCGCTCCCCGTCGGGGCTCCAGGTCGGGGCCCCCGCGCCCAGGGGAAGTGTCGTGAGACCGCGTGCCTCGCCGCCCGCGGCCGGGAGCACCCAGATCTGCGCGGGGCCGTCCTGTGCGCGCAGGAACGCCAGCTGCGAGCCGTCGGGGCTCCACACCGGCGTCGAATCCGCCGTCGCGTGCGTGAGCGGGGTCGGCGTGCCCCCCGCGGTGGGCACCTGCCACAGCGCACGCGTGTCGCGGTCGCTGTCGCGGTCCGTGGTTCGCAGCACGAAGGCGACGCGGGCGCCGTCCGGGGAGAGCGCGGGCTGCTCGGGGGTGCGGACGGAGAGCAGGTCGTCGACGGTGACGCGGTTCATGAGAGCTCCAATCGATGGTCAGTTCACTGTGTCCGCTGGGAGCGGTGCACGTGTTGTCTCTGCGGCCGAAAGCAGGGTGATGCTTTGGGTTCCGGGCACAGTTCCGAGTGCGGCATCCGCACCGGTCCCCGCGAAATGGCACGCCGCGCCGACGGCGCCCGTGGGCCGTGGCGGTTCCGTGAGCACGCAGATCTGGCGATCGGGACGGGCGGCCGGGCCGATCGGGCAGCGGGGGTGGAACCGGCATCCGCTGGGCGGTGCATGCGGGTCGGCGGGTTCCACGTCGACCGGCGCGAGCGGATCGACCGCCAGCAGGTCGCCGTGCCGGGTCGGGGCCGCCTGCAGCAGGTCGCGCGTGTACGGATGCTGCGGGTCGGCGAGCACCTGCTCGGTCGGTCCGACCTCGACGATGCGGCCGAGGTACATCACCGCGATGTGGTCGCTCAGGTAGCGCACCACGGAGAGGTTGTGCGAGATGAACAGCATCGTCAGGTCGAGCTCGCCGCGCAGCTCGCGCACGAGGTTGAGCACGGAGCCCTGCACCGAGACGTCGAGCGCCGAGGTGATCTCGTCGGCGATGACCACCTCGGGCCGGGCGGCGAGGGCCCTGGCCAGGGCGATGCGCTGCCGCTGTCCGCCCGAGAGCGCGGACGGCAGGGATTGCGCGCGGTCGGCGTCGAGACTCACCAGGTCGAGCAGGCGGGCGACTTCGGCACGCCGGGCTGCGGTGCCGCGGATGCCGCGCGGGAGAGCCTCCGCGATCGACTCCCCGATCGTCATGCGGGGATCGAGCGAGGAGAACGGATCCTGGAACACCATCTGGATCGGGCGACGGCGGCGGAAGCTGCGCACATCCACGCCGTCGAGGGTGATCGCGCCCTCGCTGATCGGCGCGAGGCCGATCGCCGCGCGGGCCAGCGTCGACTTGCCCGATCCCGACTCGCCGACGAGGCCGACGACGGATCCGGACGGGACCGTGAGGCTCACGTCGTCGACGGCGGTGAGGCCGGCGCGGTGCGTGCCGTAGCGGACGCTGACACGATCGAACCGCAGCTCGCTCATCGGAGGACCCTCTCGTCGTCGGTCGCGGTCTCGTCCGCCGTCGTGGCCACCGCGACGGGCACCTCCGCCTCTCCGGTGACCGGATGCCAACAGGCGACCCGGTGTCCTGCCTCGTCGGCCACCAGCTCCGGGTCGCTCTCGCGGCAGAGATCGGTGGCGAGGGGGCAGCGGGCGGCGAACGCGCAGCCGACCGGGAAGG
>NZ_PCOV01000011.1 GCF_002979435.1 Microbacterium sp. MYb66
CCTCCCTCCCCCTTCTCCTTCGCCCCCTTCACACTGAGGTGACCTCCATGCCAGATTTCGGCGCTCTCGCGCTCCTCCCCATCGTGGTGATCCTGATCGTCGCGGTCGCCACCCGACGCACGCTCTTCGCCCTGTTCTGCGGCACCGTCGCCGGTGCACTGATCCTCGGCGGCTGGGGCGGCTTCGACGTCTGGGTCGAGTACACCGGCAAGGCGCTGTCCAACGAGACGGCGCAGTGGCTGCTGCTGATCGTCGCGCTGTTCGGCATGCTGATGATGCTGTTCGAGAAGTCGGGCATCGTCACCGACTTCGCGAACTGGGCCGAGCGGTTCGTCACCTCCCGCCGCAAGTCGATGGTGCTGACCTTCCTGCTTTCGGTCGTGCTGTTCGTCGACGACTATCTGAACGTGCTCACCACCGGCACCTCGATGAAGCAGGTCACCGACCGCTACCGGGTGCCGCGTACGCAGCTCGGCGCGATCATGAAGATGACGGCCGCGCCGATCGCCGTCCTCATCCCGGTGTCGACCTGGGCGCTGTTCTTCTCCGGACTGTTCGAGGCGCAGGGCGTCACGGTCGGCGGCACCGGCTTCGGCGCCTACCTGCAGGCGATCCCGTTCATCTTCTTCGGGTGGGCGGCTCTCGCGGTCGCGCTCCTGATGAGCATCGGCTGGCTGCCGAAGCTCGGCGTGATCAAGCGCGACGCGATCCGCGCGGAGCGGGACGGCGACGTCTTCCCGCTCGGCACCACCGACGACGAGCGGCGAGCCGAGGGTGCGGCGCTGCTGGCCGAGCTCGAGGCCGACGACCCCGACGGGTCGACCGCGCAGCGGGTCGCCACCGCGCTCGCGACCCCGACGGACACCGGGCGGAAGCCGCAGCCCTGGGGCTTCCTGATCGCGATGGCCGTGCTCGTCGGCGTGACGATCGCGACGAACGCCAACGTCGTCGCCGGCACCGCGGCGTCTCTCGCTGTGACGATCGTGATCGTGCTCGTGCAGCGTCGGCTCCGCATCCGCGGGGTGCTGGATGCTGCGCTCGAAGGCATCGAGAGCATGCTGTTCGTGATGATCCTCACGGTGCTGGCGTTCATGGTGCAGGAGATGAACATCACCCTGCAGCTCGCGGAGTTCGTGATCCAGGTCACCGAGCCCGTGCTCACCCCGGCGCTGCTCCCGGCGATCGTGTTCGCGGTGTGCGGCATCTACGCGTACGCCACCGGCTCCTTCTGGGATCTGGCTGCGGTGATCACCCCGGTCGTGCTCCCGCTGGCGCTCGCGCTCGGTGCCGACCCGATCCTCGCCGGTGCCGCCGTGTTCTCGGGCGCAGCGCTCGGCAGCACGACCTGCCTCTACGGCGACGGGATCATCCTCGCGTCGCGGTCGATCGGCATCAAGCCGATCAACCTCATGCTCGCGATCCTGCCGTACGCCGGCATCGCCGCCGGACTGTCGTTCGTGCTCTACCTGGTGACCGGCTTCGTCACGGCGTAGCCGGGGCGGACCCGCGCAGACGGCGCGGGTCAGCCCAGGGTGGTCAGGATGATGAACGCGGCCTGACCCGCGAAGAACAGGACGAGGAATCCGAGGAGGGCGGCGGCCAGCGAGAGTCGGCCGTCGAACCCCTCGATCTCGGCGATCCCGATCTTCCGCGCGCGGAAGGCCAGCACGAGGGTGGCGACGCCGAGCGCGAGTTGCACCCACGGGCTGCCGACGCCGATGACCTTCGGGAACGCGATCAGCAGACCGCCGATCACGCCCGTCGCGATGCCGATCCAGGTGAGGATGCGGACGTTGCGGCGGGCGTTCTCGGCAGACATGCTGTCGAGCCTATCCGGGCTCAGGCACCGGTCAGCACCAGCCAGAGCAGCGCCCCGTTGAGCGCGATCAGCAGGACGGATGCCAGGATGCCGGCCGCCGTCGTCCACCGCCGGTTCACCCAGGCGCCGAGGGTCCGCCGCTGGGCGGTGAGCACGACCAGCGGGATCAGCGCGAAGGGGATGCCGAACGAGAGCACCACCTGGCTGAGCACCAGCGCGAGGGTCGGGTCGATGCCGATCCCGAGGATCAGGAGTGCGGGGATGAGCGTCACCAACCGGCGCGCGAGGAGCGGGATGCGCACATGCAGCAGACCGTGCATGATCTCTGCTCCGGCATAGGCGCCCACCGACGTCGATGCCAGTCCCGAGGCGAGCAGCCCGACGGCGAAGAGCGTCGCGACGACCGGGCCGAGTCCCGCGGAGAGCGCGGCGTGCGCGCCTTCCAGCGAGTCGGTGCCTTCGACGCCCGCGAGGTTCGCGGCGGCGAGCAGCAGGATGCAGAGGTTGACGGAGCCGGCGATCACCATCGCGATCGAGACGTCCCAGCGGGTGGCGGTGAGCAGGCGGCGGATGCGCGAGGTCTCGGTGCGCACGGCCTCGTCGCCGGCGTGGGCGGTCGTGGCGCCGAAGCGGTCGCGGGCGAGGGAGGAGTGCGCGTAGATCGCATGCGGCATGATCGTCGCGCCGAGGATGGATGCTGCCAGCAGCACGGAGCCGGTGCCCTCGAAGCGCGGCACCATTCCGCCGAGCACGCCCGCCGGGTCCGGCGGCGCGACGAAGACGCCCGCGACGAACCCGATCGTGATGATCGCCATCAGTCCGATGATCACGAACTCGAACGGGCGCGCACCGCCGCGGTTCTGCACCGTGAGCAGGATCATCGAGACCGCGCCGGTGATCAGTCCGCCCAGGAGCAGCGGCACGTCGAACAGCAGGTTCAGCGCGACCGCGCCGCCGATGACCTCGGCGAGGTCGGTCGCCATCGCGACGAGCTCGGCCTGCAGCCAGTACGCGCGTCGTGCCCACGGGCGGCGCAGACGCGTGCCCAGCACCTCGGGGAGGCTCTGCCCCGTGACGACGCCCAGCTTGGCCGAGAGGTACTGGATCAGCCACGCCATCACGTTTCCCGCCAGCACGACCCACACCAGCAGGTAGCCGTACTGCGCTCCGGCGGTCATGTTGCTCGCGACGTTGCCCGGGTCGAGGTACGCGACGCCCGCGACGAGGGCGGGTCCGAGCAGCCAGAGGCTGCGAGGTGCACTCGCCGGAGGGGCGGTCAGGGTCGGCAGCGGGAGCGAGGTATTTTTAGGCACACCGAAACCGTAGCGTATTTTTCGGTGGACCTAAATATCTTCGTGCCCTGCCGCGACGATAGCCTGGCGGGATGGATGACGCCGCGCCGAACAGCACGAACCCCGACGGTCCGGCGGACGCGGTGCGCACGGGGTCGATCGCTCAGCCCGGGTACGGCGTCGGTCCCTGGCCCGGCGGGGAGGAGGCGTGGCCCGACGGGGAGCAGTACGACCCCGAGCTCCTCGCGGCCGGCGACACCCGCAACGTGATCGACCGCTATCGCTACTGGCGGATGGAGGCGATCGTCGCCGACCTCGACACGCAGCGGCATCCGTTCCACGTCGCGATCGAGAACTGGCAGCACGACATGAACATCGGGTCGATCGTGCGCAGCGCCAACGCCTTCCTCGCCGACACCGTGCACATCATCGGGCGGCGCCGGTGGAACAAGCGCGGGGCCATGGTCACCGACCGGTACCAGCACGTCGTGCACCACGAAGACGTCGAGACCTTCGCCGCCTGGGCTGCTGCCGAGGGGCTCCCGATCATCGCGGTCGACAACGTCGACGGCGCTGTGCCCGTCGATCGCGCCGAGCTCCCGCAGCGGTGCGTGCTGCTCTTCGGCCAGGAAGGACCGGGGCTCTCCGCCGAAGCGCTCGCCGCGGCATCCGCCCACATCGAGATCACGCAGTACGGCTCGACCCGCTCGATCAACGCCAGCGCCGCGGCCGCGGTGATCATGTACGAGTGGTGCCGGAGATACGCCGGCTGAGGGCTCACCGGAACCCCTCGACAGGCGACATCCGCGGGCGTAGCGTGAGTGCCGATCGAGGAGGTCGACATGGCGGTCGTCACGCCCATCCGTCCCTATCTGTGGTTCGTCGACAGGGCGCAGGAGGCGATGGAGTACTACGTCTCGGTGTTTCCGAACTCGTCGATCGACCGGGTGACCCTGTACCCGGATGAGAACCTCAGCGAGCACTTCGAGGGGATGTCCGGGAAGGTCATCAACGGCGAGTTCACCCTGAACGGCACACGCTTCGGCTGCATCGACGGAGGACCTGAGTTCACCTTCAACGAGGCGATCTCCTTCGTGATCGAGTGCGCCGACCAGGACGAGATCGACCACTACTGGCAGGCTCTCTCCGCGGTTCCGGAGTCGGAGGCCTGCGGGTGGTGCAAGGACCGGTTCGGCGTCAGCTGGCAGGTGGTCCCCGCCGGCCTCGACCTGCTGCAGCAGCGGCCGGAGCAGATCCAGGCGCTGATGCACATGAAGAAGATCGTGATCGCGGAACTCGAGATCGCCTGAGCCCGCGTTCCGCGGCGGGGATGAACAGCGCGGTCAGCCGCGGTCGATGCCGAAGAGGTGGCGGTGGATCGCGTTGACATCGCTATCCAGGTGATCGATGCGCCCGTGCCCCGAGCCGATTCCGGAGGGTGGGGATAAGCCCTTCGAGCCGGTTTCCGTGCAGAGTCAGACGGTGGCGGCGAGCCATCGACCCGAGCGCACGCGCCACCCCAGGGTGGCGAGCCGGGCGAGCAGATACACGCCGAAGAACGCGACCGCGAGCCAGATGAGGCCGGCGGCGCCGTCGACTCCGGTCGCGGCGATGATCCACAGTGCCGGCAGGAACGGCACCAGGTTCAGGCCTCCGGCGATCGCGAGGTACCGGGCATCGTTCGCGCCCATGAGTACCCCGTCGAGGACGAACACGACGCCGGCGATCGGCTGCGCGACCGCGAGCACCAGCAGCGCCGGCTGCACGAGCGCGGCGATCTCGGGGTCGCCCGTGAAGACGATGCCGAGCACCCCGGACAGCGCGGCGATCAGACCGCCGACGATCACGCCGAACCACGCGCCCCAGGCGACGGTGCGGCCCAGCACGCGATGCACCTGCTGCTCGTCTCCGGCGCCGAGCTCCTTGCCGATGAGCGCCTGCGCGGCGATCGCGAGCGCATCGAGCGCGAAGGCCGCGGCCGAGAAGATTGTGAACACGATCTGCCAGCCGGCCAGCTCCTCGGTGCCGACCCCGGTCGCGACGCCCACGGTCGCGAGCAGGGCCACGCGCAGGCTGACGGTGCGCAGGAACAGCCACCCTCCCGACGTCGCCGTGCTGCGGATGCCGGCGCGCTGGGCGCGGAGCGAGGCGCTGTGGCGGGTGGCGAGGCGGCGGACGACCAGCACGTAGGCGGCGACCATGCCCCACTGCGCGGTCACGGTGCCTGCGGCAGAGCCGGCGATGCCCCAGCCGAATCCGTAGATGAACAGCCAGTTCAGCAGGGCGTTGACGCCGAAGCCGAGCCCCGCGATCCACAGCGGAGTCATGGTGTCCTGCATCCCGCGCAGCAGGCCGGTCGCGGCGAACACGATGAGCATGGCCGGCAGACCCCACATCGAGATGACGAGGTATTCGTTGGCCTGCGCCGCGACGGCCTCCCCTGCGCCGAACAGCGACACGAGCCACGGGGAGGAGACCGCGCCGACCACGGCGAGCACGGCGCCGAGGCCGAGCGCGAGCCACATGCCGTTGACGCCGACCGACACGGCCTCACCCGGCTGCCCCGCACCGAAACGACGGGCGACGGCCGGGGTGGTCGAGTAGGCGAGGAAGACCATGAGCCCGACGATGGTCTGCAGCACGGCTCCGGCGATGCCGAGCCCGGCGAGCGGCGTCGTGCCGAGGTGCCCGACCAGTGCCGCATCCACGATCAGGAATGCGGGTTCCGCGATCAGCGCGCCGAGTGCGGGGACGGCGAGGCGCAGGATCTCTCGATTGAGGGAGGCGCGCGCGATCATCCTCCGAGCCTATGACCTGACGCGGACCTCAGCCGCCCGCCTGACGGGTCCCGGAGCCGGGCGGGGTCGGCCGCGGGACGGGTCCCGGTCGTAGGGTGGAAGGGAGCTCGATGCCACGGAGGTGCATCATGACCGACCCCAGGGAAGCGGCGGCCCGGTACCGTGCCGCGCAGCAGCAGGACCGGAACGCAGACGCCGACGCCGAGTCGGGCACGCCGCCCGGGATCGCCGCGGCGGTCGATCGAGCCGCGTTCATCGAGACCGCGATCCAGGTGGCGATCCGTCGCGGCGAGTTCGACGATCTGCCCGGCGCGGGCAAGCCGCTCGAGGGACTCGGCAGCCACCACGACCCGGACTGGTGGATACGCCGCAAGATCGAGACCGAGAACCTCACCGGACTCGGCCCGCCCGCCATCCTGCTGCGCACCGAGGACCGGGAGCTGAACGACCAGCTCGACCTGCTCGGCCGGGAGTCGGACGTGCGGGATGTGGTCGATGACTTCAATCGTCGTGTGCGCGAGGCGCGACGCCAGCTCCAGGGTGGGCCTCCCGTGGTGACCGAGCCGCGCGACGTCGACGCCGAGGTCGTGGCGTGGGCGGAGCGCCGCGCGGCTCGGCCCGCGGCATCCGTTCCGGAGCAGCCGCGTCGGCGGCGCTTCGGGCGCCGCACGCGCTGAGCCCCGTGCCGTCGCCGTGTGACCTCTTCTCGACACCGTGGGGGAGGCGGGCCATAGGCTGGGGCGCATGACTGACGTTCTTCCCGTGGGCCTCGCCCTTGATGAGTTCAGCTCCGACATCCGCCCGCAGGACGACCTCTATCGGCACGTCAACGGCGCCTGGCTCGCCCGCACCGAGATCCCGGGCGACAAGGCGCGCTGGGGCTCGTTCCACCTGCTCGCCGAGCAGGCCGAGAAAGACGTCCGCACGATCATCGAGGAATCGCAGGATGCCGAGGAGGGCACGCTCGCCCGCAAGATCGGCGACCTGTTCGCGAGCTTCATGGACACCGAGCGCATCGATGCCGCCGGAGTCGCTCCGCTGGCCGAGACCCTCGCCGAGATCGACGCGATCGCCGACATCCCGACGTTCCTGCGCACCGTCGGCGCCTACGACCGTGACGGTCGCGCGGCCGTGATCGGCCTCTACGTCGACGGCGACCCCGGCAACCCCGAGCGCTACCTGCCGGTGCTCGTGCAGGCCGGTCTGTCGCTCCCGGACGAGAGCTACTTCCGCCTCGACACGTTCGCCGACACCAGGGCCGCCTACCGCGCGCACCTCGAGCGGCTGCTCGGCCTCGCCGGCGTCGCGGATGCCGCAAAGAACGCCGACCGCGCGATCACGCTCGAGACGGAGCTCGCCGGTCACCACTGGGACAACGTGCGCAGCCGCGACGCGGTGGCGACCTACAACCTCAAGACGTGGGACGAGCTGCAGGCGCTCGCCGGCGTCGACCTCACCCCGTGGCGCGAGGCAGTCTCGCCGTCGAATCCCGCTGCCTTCGACGAGGTCGTCGTCTCGCAGCCGAGCTTCTTCGAGGGCCTCGGCTCTCTGCTGACTCCCGAGCATCTGGACGACTGGAAGGCGTGGCTGCGGGCCAAGGCCGTGCACGCCGCCGCCCCGTACCTGACCGACGATCTGGTGCAGGAGAACTTCTCGTTCTACGGCACCGAGCTCACCGGTGTGCCCACTCTCCGCGAGCGCTGGAAGCGTGGCGTCTCGCTCACCGAGGGCGCCCTCGGCGAAGCCATCGGGAAGGTCTACGTCGAGCGGCACTACCCGCCGACGGCGAAGGCCGCGATGGACGAGCTGGTCGAGAACCTCATCGAGGCGTATCGGCAGAGCATCACCGATCTCGAGTGGATGACGGCCGAGACCCGTGAGCGCGCGCTCGCCAAGCTCGACTCCTTCACGCCGAAGATCGGACACCCCGAGGTGTGGCGCGACTACTCGAGTCTCGAGATCGACCGCGCCGACCTGTTCGGCAACGTGCGGCGCGCATCGATCTTCGAGCACGACCGCAACGTCGACAAGGTCGGCAAGCCCATCGACCGCCTCGAGTGGCACATGCCGCCGCAGATGGTCAACGCGTACTACAACCCGTCGATGAACGAGATCGTCTTCCCCGCGGCGATCCTGCAGTACCCGTTCTTCGACGCCGGACGAGATGCCGCCGCGAACTACGGCGGCATCGGCGCGGTCATCGGCCATGAGATCGGTCACGGCTTCGACGATCAGGGCAGCCGCTACGACGGCGACGGGCGACTCGAGGACTGGTGGACCGATGCCGACCGCTCGGCGTTCGAGGAGCGCACCAAGGCCCTCATCGCGCAGTACGACGCGCTGGTCCCCGAAGGGCTCGACGCCGAGCACCACGTCAACGGAGCCCTCACGATCGGCGAGAACATCGGCGACCTCGGCGGCCTCGGCATCGCGCTCAAGGCCTACGAGCTGTCGCTCGGCGGCGAGGAGGCTCCGGTCATCGACGGCTACACGGGCGTGCAGCGCCTGCTGCTGTCGTGGGCGCAGGTGTGGCAGCAGAAGAGCCGCGACGCCGAGACGCTGCGGCTGCTGACGATCGATCCGCACTCGCCGAACGAGTTCCGGTGCAACCAGATCGTCCGCAACATCGACGCCTTCTATCGGGCCTTCGACGTGGCCGAGTCCGACGCGCTGTGGCTCCCCGAGGCGTCCCGGGTGACCATCTGGTGACCAATCGTCCGACTCTGTGAGGCATCCCCCGGCGGTGGGGTTACGATAGCCCTGCCGCTGGGGAGCGCTTCCCCGCGGTATCCCGCAAATCCCCCTCGTAAGGATCACGTGTGGGCGCTCTCGAGCCTGGTGAAGGGTTCCGCAACTCGGCCCCCGAGTCCCTCGGCGGTGCCCAGGATCCTCCCGACGCGGGGCGCCGCTCCCAGCGCACCAGCCGCAGGCTTCCGCGCCGTGCTGCTCTCGGGCGCCGTTCCTTCACGGCCACGCTGCGTTCCCTCGAGGGGCTGGTCGATTCCGGTGCTCAGGTCTCGGTGCACGTCGTCGACCTCGACAACCACGTGCACGTGCTGGCCGGCGACGACCACGTCACGATGCCGGTCGCGGGTCTCGGCGTCGTCCCGCTGCTGATCGAGGTGGCTGCCGGTTTCCAGAGCGGGGCGCTCGATCCGTTCGAGATCATCGAACGGGACAGCGTCGAGGCCGTGGAGACCTCCGGCCTGTGGCGGCATCTGCACGCGCCGGCTCTGCCCTTGGAGGATCTCGCGGTGATGGCGGCGACCGCGGGCGATCCGATCGCGGTGAACGCCCTGCTGCAGAAGGTCGGACACGACCGGGTGCGCGAGCGCATCGAGTCGTTGGGACTTCGGCGCACGGCGCTGCTCGACCGCTTCCGCGACCGCCGCGGACCGGACGACGCTCCTCAGGTCGCCGTGGGATCCGCTCGGGAGCTCGCAGGTCTCTTCTCGGCCCTGGTGAACTCGCAGGTCGTCGACGCCGCGGTCAGCGCGCAGGTGTCGGAGTGGCTGAGCCTGAACCAGGACCTGAGCCTGGTCGCGGCATCCACCGGGCTCGACCCGTTCTCGCACGATCACGACGCGCACGGTCTGCTGTTCGTGAACAAGACCGGCCGCGATCGTGGTGTCCGTGCCGAGGCGGGAGTGCTGGCCGGACCCCGTGCCGGTGTCGCCTACTCGCTCATCGTCTGCTTCGACGACCTCTCCATCACGCACCGGCTGCGTGCGCACGACGCCTTCCGGGTGCTCGGCGTCGAGCTCATGGAGTACACGCACTGAGAGCGGTTCCGTGTCGTTAGCATCGGAGGATGCCCCGACCTGACTGGACCCCGCACCGCCGCGACGACGGCGAGCTGCTCGGGTGGATCCATCCCGAGGGAGACGACTGGGTCGCCGTGGACGTGCTCGGGCGACCGGCATCCGTCCCGACCGAGTGGCTCGATGCCGAGACCGCGCTGGAGGAGCACGGCATCGCGTGGCTCGCCGATCCGTGGATGCTCGAGGGGGAAGCGGACCGTCCGCTGCGGGTGCGCATCCTCGAGGTGACGCCGGACGAGGAGGGCGTGCCCGGTCGGATCGTCGTGAAGATCGACGACTTCGGCGATATGACCCGTCCGGCGACTGCGCAGTTCACCCTCGCGTGGCCGATCCCGGACCGGCTTCGCCCGCCGCGAGACGGTGACCCGGACCCGCGCACGATCTCCCGCTGACGGCGCGCGGACCTCAGCCGGGCAGCGACGGATGCTGCTCGGTGCTGCGCTGCTTCGGGATGAACAGCGACAGCACGACGGCGACGATCCCGGCGGCGATCGCCAGCCAGAAGCAGACGTCGAAGGCTTCCCTCGTCGGCACGGCGACCCCGTCGACGTCGACGCTCATCGCGGCGAGGATGCCGCCCATCACCGCCGAGGCGCTGGAGGTGCCGACCGAGCGGAACAGGGCGTTCAGCCCGTTGGAGGCGCCGGTCTCGTTCGCCGGGACGGAGCGCATGATGATCATCGGCATGGCGGCGAACGTGAATCCGATCCCGACGCCGATCAGGATGTTCGCGACGAAGATGTGCCACACCTCGCTCGACCAGAGCAGCACGAAGACGTAGGCGAGCACGATCGCCGTGGCGCCGACGGTGAACAGCGGACGCGGACCGACCGTGCGCTCCAGCCAGCCGGACAGCGGCGAGATGACCATCATCACCAGGCCCGCCGGCATGATCACCAGGGAGGCGCCGACCATGTCGAGACCGAAGCCGGAGCCGGAGCTCGCCGGCATCTCGAGAAGCTGCGGGAAGGTCACGTTCGAGGCGAACAGGGCGAAGCCCATGCCGATCGCGGCGATGTTCGTGAAGAGCACGGCGGGCCGGGCGGCGACTCGCAGGTCGAGGAGCGGGTCCTTCGTGCGCAGCTGGTACCAGCCCCACACCAGCAGCACCGCGACGCCGCCGATGATGCAGATGAGCGTGAGCGGAGCGGTCCAGCCCCACTCGGCACCGCGCGAGACGAAGAGCAGGATGCCGGTGAGGCCGACGGCGAGTCCGATGGCGCCGATCACGTCGAGGCGGCCGGGGGAGCGCAGCACGTCCTCGGGGATCACGGCCAGCACGAGCAGCAGCCCGACGACGCCGAGTGCGGCCGCGAGCCAGAACAGCATGTGCCAGTCGGCGTTCTCGGCGAGGAGCGCGGCGACCGGCATCCCGATCGCGCCGCCGACTCCCATGGTCGCGCTCATGAGGGCCACCGCGGTGCCGAGACGCTCGGTCGGCAGGACGTCGCGCATGATGGCGATGCCGAGCGGGACGACGCCGGTCACCGCGCCCTGCAGCGCGCGCCCGATGATGACGCCGACGATCGAGCCCGAGAGCGCGGCGATCAGCGATCCGATGACCAGGAGGATCAGCAGCACGATCACGACGCGGCGTTTGCCGTACATGTCGCCCAGTCGGCCGGAGATCGGCGTGGCGACCGCGGCGACCAGCAGCGTGATCGTGACGACCCAGGTGGTGTCCTCGCGCGACGCGTTCAGCAGCTGCGGCAGCTCGGCCTGCAGCGGCACGACGAGCGTGAACATGAACGACGAGCAGAGTCCGGCGAAGGCGAGGACCGCGACGATCGCCCACTTCGGCGGGGTACGGGAGAGACGCTTCCTCGCTCTGTCGTCGCTCGCACCCACCGGCTCAGGCTATCGGCGATCGGACGATGCGGGGCCGATCGGGCATGGCTAGCATGTGCACATGGTCACGAGCAGCGTCGCTCCGGACGATCCCGCCGCCGGTCGCGGCATCTCCCGGCGCACCCAGTCCGACATCTATCGCGCCGGCATCAGCGGCACGAAGCCCGCGGTGCCGATCGACCCCGCAGCCCTGAAGGCGGCCGCTCGCAAGGCGCTGAGCGCCGAGGCATTCGCCTACATCGCCGGCGGTGCGGGTTCCGAGCGGACCATGACGGCCAACCGCCGGGCGTTCGATCGCTGGCAGGTGTGGCCGCGGCCGCTGCGCGATGTGGCCGAGCGCGACCTCGGCGTGGACTTCCTCGGGAAGAGGCGTCCCACTCCGCTGCTGCTCGCGCCCCTCGGGGTGATGGAGATGGCGCACGGCGATGCCGACCTCGCGGTGGCCCGCGCGGCGGCATCCGTCGGCGTTCCCTACACGCTGTCGAACCAGGCGTCGTTCGCGATGGAGCAGGTGGCGGATGCCGCGCCGCACGGCTCCCGGCTGTTCCAGCTCTACTGGTCGGCGTCGGACGACCTCAACCGCTCGCTGCTCGCCCGCGCCGAGGCATCCGGATGCGAGGCGATCGTCATCACGCTCGACACGCACCTGCTCGGCTGGCGCACGCGAGACCTCGATCTCGCCTACCTGCCGTTCACCCGCGGGATGGGCATCGCGCAGTACACGAGCGACCCGGTCTTCCAGCAACTGGTGAGGGAGCGCGCGGCTGCGCCGAAAGGCGAGGCGCCCGGGGTCAAGGTCACCCCGAAGGCGGTCGCCGCCGCCCTCACGATCGCCCGGAAGGGAGCGCCGCTCACCGGCGGCGGCTCCCTGCGCGACAACCTGCGCTCGCCGTTGCCCCGTGCCGCGGTCGAGACCTTCCTCGACGTGTTCTCCACCCCGGCGCTCACCTGGGGCGACCTGGCGAAGGCGCGGGAATGGACCACCCTGCCGATCATCCTGAAGGGGATCGTGCACCCCGACGACGCGCAGGCCGCGCTGGATGCGGGGATGGACGGCATCTGGATCTCGAACCACGGCGGCCGTCAGATCGACCAGTCGGTGCCGACGCTCGACGTGCTGCCCGAGATCGCCGAGCGCGTCGCGGGGCGGGTGCCCATCGTCTTCGACTCCGGGGTGCGCGGCGGGGCGGATGCCGTGATCGCCCTCGCGCTCGGTGCGACCGTCGTCGCGCTCGGCAGGCCCTACGCCTACGGACTCGGCATCGCCGGGGAGGCAGGGGTGCGCGAGGTGGTACGGAACGTGCTCGCCGAACTCGACATCACTCTCGGCCTCGCGGGGCTGACCGCCGTCTCCGCGCTGGATCGCGACGCGCTGCGGATGGTCTGATCGCGGTTCCGAATTCCTCGAACGGGCCGAGGAGGGGCAGACTGGTCCCGTGCGAACCATCCGCGATCTCGACACCGTTGAACTCATCCTCGACGCGCAGGGCCTGCTCGACTCCATCCGGGGTCCGCAGCGCGTGGTGGATGCCGGCACCCTGCGCGCCCTGCAGCAGTCGGGCAACTACGTCGTCGGCTTCTTCGACGGCGAGGGCGACGAGGAGCGCATGGTCGGCGCCTCCATCGCCTTCTTCGGCGAACCCGCCCGGCGTGCGATGCACTCGCACATCACCGCGCTGCTGCCCGAGTACCGCGGGCGCGGCTGGGGCCGCGAGCTCAAGGAGCACCAGCGCCAGTGGGCGTTCTCGCGCGACGTCGGCCGCATCACGTGGGTGTTCGATCCGCTCGTGGCCCGTAACGCGCACTTCTTCTTCTCGGTTCTCGGTGCCAGGGCGACCGGCTACTCGGTGAACCGCTACGGCATCTTCGGCGGCGGCGACGCGGGCGACGAGAGCGACCGGCTCGACGTCGAGTGGGCGCTCGCCGACATCGCGAAGCCCCCGGCCGACGACGCGGTCGTGGAGACCCTGGAGATCCCGGCCGACATCGAGGCGCTGCGCGTCTCCGACCCGGAGGCCGCCCATGAATGGCGACTCCGGCTGCGGGCGCAGATGGAGGGCCTGCTCGGCAGCGGTCTGACCATCGCCGGCTACGACAACGCGCGCGGCTACCTCTTCACCGCGTGAGAAAACGGCGCGGGGGTGCTCAGCGCACCCCGCGCATGAGCTTCAGCACGGGCTTGACGCTCAGCAGCAGTCCGATGCCGACGACGATGGCGATCCCACCGAGGATCGAGAAGAAGGGCACCTCGTCGGTCGGGTCGTAGAACCGCACGAGCTCACCCGAGATCGCGGTGCCGAGCGCGATCGACAGGAAGAACAGCGCGACCATCTGGGTGCGGAAGACGGTCGGCGCGAGCTTGGTGGCAGCCGACAGGCCGACCGGTGAGATGAGCAGCTCCGCCACCGTGAACACGAAGAGGATCCCGACGATCGCGAGCAGCGGCGTGGAGTTCTTCCCGCCGCCGGCGAACGGGAGGAAGAGCAGGAACGCCGATCCCATGATGATCGCCGCGAGCGCGAACTTCACCGGTGTCGAGGGCTGCCGCGTTCCGAGCTTGGTCCAGATCGCGGCGAAGACACCGGACAGGATGATGATGAAGACCGGGTTGATCGACTGCACCCACGACACCGGCATCTCCCAGCCGAACAGGTTCCGGTCCAGGCGCTGGTCGGAGTAGATCGTCAGCACCGTGAACTGCTGCTGATACAGCGACCAGAACGCGACGCTGGTGATGAAGAGCGGCAGGAAGGCCCACACCCGGGAGCGTTCGGTGGCGTCGATGCGGCGGCTGCCGAGGATCACCGAGAAATAGGCGACCGCGGCGACGATCGTGACGCCGATCACCAGGGCGGCCAGGTTGTCGGGCCTGATCACGCCGGTGAGCACCAGGACGGCGATGAGCGCGATCGCGCCGCCGGCGATGAGCCCGACCAGCAGATAGCGGGACTGGGGAAGCGGGTTCGGGACCTCCCGCGCCGAGGCGGGCAGCGCTTTGCGGCCGAACGAGTACTGGATGAGTCCCAGCGTCATCCCGATGGCCGCGAGGCCGAAGCCGTAGTGGAAGCCGAGCGAGGACTGCAGGATGCCGGTGAGGATCGGCCCCAGGAACGCGCCGAGGTTGATGCCGAGGTAGAAGAGCGAGAAGCCGGCGTCCCGGCGCGGGTCGTCGGCGCTGTAGAGGCTGCCGACGACTGATGTGGCGTTCGCCTTGAGACCGCCGGACCCCAGTGCCACGAGCACGAGGCCGACGCCGACGCCGACCGCGCCGGGGAGCAGGGCGAGGGCGAGGTGTCCCGCCACGATCACCATCGCGCTGACGAACAGCACGCGCTCCGCGCCGAACAGGCGGTCGGCGAGCCAGGCCCCGAGAATCGTGGACAGGTAGACCGACCCTCCGTACGCGCCCACGATGCCGCCCGCGACGGCCTTGGGGATGCCGAGGCCGCCCTCGGTCACCTCGAAGTACAGATAGATGAGCAGGATGCCCTGCATGCCGTAGAAGCTGAAGCGCTCCCACATCTCCACGCCGAAGATGTGCACGAGAGCCCAGGGTTGTCCGAAGAAGCGGGTGTCTTCGTTGCGAGTCCGCCGGGTGCGCGCAGGAGTGCTCATGCCAGGACCGTACTCCGCGGCGGGCTCAGGGGCCAGGCCGCGCGCGGGACGACGGATAGAATGAGGTGCCCGTGTTCACGGGTTCCTCCCGCATCCGACCATTGGAGCCACCATGGCCGAACAGTCCCGCCTCGACAAGGTCATCGCCCTCGCCCGCCACCGCGGGTTCGTGTTCCAAGCGGGTGAGATCTACGGCGGTTCTCGGTCGGCCTGGGACTACGGGCCCCTCGGTACGGAGCTCAAGGAGAACATCCGCCGGCAGTGGTGGCAGACGTTCGTGCGCGGCCGTGGCGACATGGTCGGCCTCGACTCCAGCATCATCCTTCCCAAGCGCGTGTGGGAGGCCTCGGGTCACGTCGCCACCTTCACCGACCCGCTGGTCGAGTGCCTGCAGTGCCACAAGCGCTTCCGTGCCGACAACCTCATCGAGGACTTCGAGGCGCGCAAGGGCCGCAAGGCCGAGAACGGCCTCGCCGACATCCCCTGCCCCAACTGCGGCACCAAGGGCCAGTACACCGAGCCGAAGGCCTTCTCCGGTCTGGTCAAGACCTACCTCGGCGTCGTGGACGACGAGTCGGGCCTCTACTTCCTCCGCCCCGAGACGGCGCAGGGCATCTTCGTGAACTTCTCGAACGTGCTCACCGCGAGCCGCAAGAAGCCGCCGTTCGGCATCGGCCAGGTCGGCAAGGCGTTCCGCAACGAGATCACGCCCGGCAACTTCATCTTCCGCACCCGCGAGTTCGAGCAGATGGAGATCGAGTTCTTCACGCCGCCGGCGGAGGCGCAGGAGTGGTTCGAGCACTGGGTCGAGGCCTGCTGGAACTGGTTCATCGATCTCGGCATCGACCCGGAGAACATGCGTCAGTTCGACGTGCCGGAAGACGACCGCGCGCACTACTCGGCCGGCACGATCGACGTCGAGTACAAGTTCGGCTTCGCGGGCAAGGAGTGGGGCGAGCTGATGGGCGTCGCCAACCGCACCGACTACGACCTCTCCAGCCACAGCGAGGCGTCCGGCCAGAGCCTGACGTACTTCGACCAGGCCACGGGCGAGCGGTACACCCCGTACGTGATCGAGCCCTCGTTCGGTCTCACCCGTGCCATGATGGCGTTCCTCGTCGACGCCTACCGCGAGGAAGAGGTTCCGAACGCCAAGGGCGGCACCGACGTGCGCACGGTGCTCAAGCTCGACCCGCGCCTCGCCCCGGTCAAGGCCGCGGTGCTGCCGCTGAGTCGCAACGAGAAGCTGTCGCCGCTCGCGCGCGAGGTCGCAGACACGCTCCGCAGCTCCTGGGCCGTCGACTTCGACGACGCGGGTGCGATCGGTCGCCGCTACCGCCGCCAGGACGAGATCGGCACCCCCTTCTGCGTCACGGTCGACTTCGACTCGCTCGACGACCGTGCCGTCACGGTGCGCGACCGCGACACCATGGCGCAGGAGCGCGTCTCGATCGACGGCCTGCACGCCTACCTCGCGGAGCGCCTGCGCGGCGCCTGAGCACGCGGCATCCGGCCCCCGTCGGCCTCAGCTATGGCAACGGGTTCACGAGCGGAAACTGCCGGAGAACGCTGCCGAGGGTGAGTGATTCGTGTGTCGGACGCGGCCGCTGGGACGTGCGGACTGCATCGAGAGGTCGTCCCGTTAGATTGATCGCTATCCAGTCCGCGGGTGGACACCAATCAGGTTGGCGGCGACCCACGCTCAGTCGCTTGAACGGGTGGCGACACAGCGGCCCGGCCTTGCGGCTTTCACGAAAGCCGTCGTACGCTTTCGCGACCGCGACCCGCATGACAGAATCCGTGCATGGATCAATTTACGCCGACTTCGTTGCCCTCAGCTGTGGCGAAGGTGTTCGAGCTCAACCATCACTCTGTTGAGGGACCGATTAAGATCCACGGCGCGGAGATCGATCTCGTCGCAACACCAGTCGGGAATCCGTTCGCTCCGAAGGTCTACATCGAAGTCACTGTCGAGTACGTCAACACGGCGAAATATGGTAAAGATCTTACGAAGCTGGCGATGATTCATGTGAAGGATCCAGGCGCAACGTGTCTCATCGTCAGTTCGACCGGTTTTACGGCTGATGTACGTGAGCGAGCGGCTGAAGCACGCATTCAGACACTAACGTATGACGAGCTGTTCGAGAGATTTGAGAAGTTTCAGCCATATGTGGAGATGTATCTTGGTGAATCATCTCGTGCAAATGAAATTCGCGAACTTGTAGACGTATATGAACGCCCTACGTTCTCGGATTCTCATGGCGAGCACGATGCTTTAGATTGGATGAACGAATGGGTATCCGATTCAAGTGCTGAAAACTCGTGGCTACTCATCGTCGGTGAATATGGGACGGGAAAATCCGCGCTCACCAAAATGCTCCAGCATGGGTGGCTTCGTAAATATCGAGAGAATCCTGTAGCTCCCATTCCAGTCCGGATTGAGCTGGGCGACTTCACCAAGCAACTAGACGCGCAGGGCCTTCTCCACCATTTCCTGGATCATAATGGACTGGGGCACGTTCCTATTGAGTTCTTTTGGTCTTTGATACGGGCCGGACGAGTGGTGCTGATCCTAGACGGCTATGACGAGATGGCGCAATATCTTTCGCAGCGTGAACGTCGGAGCACACTGAGGGCTCTTGCCGAGCTGTCCAGTGATGGGGTGCGAGGCATCCTCACGAGTCGGCCGAACTATTTCTCCGAGTCGGAAGAGTTGTCCCTCTTTGACCATCTGTACCGGGAAATATCGATCCGATCTAAGTACGCCGCCGAGGCAAGGGATGAGATCGCCGAACGCGAGAATGAGATTGACTCATTGATACAACGGAGCATACTTGATCGCTTCGAGCGAGCACTTCAGGATCTGTCTCCGGACCAGTCAAGAGCACTAGTTGATAGCATTCTGCGGGAAAAGGTCGACGCTGCCAATATTGTCAAAAAGGTTCTCGATCGCGTCTTCCGATCGACGGGCGAAGGCGCCGAGATTGCACTTTCCGGGAAGCCTGTGATTATCAGCTACTTGATTGAGGTCGCTACGAGCCTCCACGACAGCGATGTTGTGAGGTTGACGGAGTGGGATGTTTACACTCTGATCGTCGACAAACTAGGTTTGCGGGACCTCGAGCAGACGACTCGAGTCGGGATGGATGAGCGGCGTCAATTTCTTCAGAGATTGGCAGTGCACATGGCAACCAATGGGCGAAGAGAGGTCGATGAGGAGAGTTTTCGAGATTTGGTCGAGACGGTTTTTGCGCGCCAAGTCAAGAAGTACACGGGAAACGCGCGGGTCGTTGAGGTGGACGGCCTGTTTGAAGATCTTCGACGGTCGGGAACGCTCACTAGGAGCGAAGACCGCAGCGGCCTCGGTTGGAGGTTCTCTCATAACTCGCTCAAAGAGTTCTTGGTGGCGGAATCTCTGATTGATGATCTTAAGAAGGGAAATGCACTAGTTTCGACACCTCCTGTCTCCGATGCAATGCGCGCTTTTGCAGCATCTAGCGATGTCAGTAGTGATGTTCTTCTGCGAAGTTTGTCTGCGGCATGGGCGGACATCGCGTCCAACCCCGCGGTTGGTACCTATGTAAGCCTCGTTTGGGATGTTCTGCCGACTCAATCTGGGTCGGAGTCGCGGCTGTCGAGCATCGCTGGTTCCCCTGTGCGGGTACAGGGTGTGCAGTTGGCATCGATTGCACTGTCCACGGCGGAGCGGCCAAGCTCCTTCCCGTCGGGCAACTTCCGTAACTGCGTGCTGCTTGATGTCACACTCCAGGCGGCGCACCTTGGCGGGGCCGACTTCAGTGGGTCATTGCTCGAGGCTGTTGTCTTTGATGACGCTGAACTAACGGGGGTGACGTTCGACGAAGCGGTCCTCGTTGATGTCAGCATCTCAAGAGCGATGCTCGATGGAGCGAGCTTCCTCGGCGTGAACAGTGACCTCTCGCTTCTTGTGGACACTCGTGATGGCATCCGACGAGTGGAAGGGAAGTCCGCTATCGGGCTCTTGGCGTACTTGGGGGCGCGCACCGACGAGATCGAACCGTACTTCGTATGGATGCACCATCCGAAGTTCTCAATCGTGGAAAAGATCTCGAGCAAGATCCTTGAGGGCGGCCTTCGTCAGCGACGCGGGCTTGAGCAGCGCGGAGCCGCAGCGGCCGACACTAAGTATGCCCGGGCCTTTGTCAGGCACCTGGAAACGACAGGCTTGATCGCGACTCCGTTGGGGCGCACGGATCTTGTAGAGATCACTTCTGAGGGTCGAACTCAGCTCGCTCTCATCCAAAGTGGACGGGGGCTCCCTGAGGCAGTGTTGAACTTCCTCAACGAAGCGTGAAGGGTCTTTTTGTGCTGGTGCGCTGATGCGCCGCAGGGGCCAAAGGGATGTGGCATTACTGCAGAGCGTTGCTGTCAGCAGCGATGCGTGTGATCGGATGGATGCACTGTCCTCCTGCGAGTTTGTAACCCGATCACGCGCTCCCGGCCACGGCACGCGCGTAGCGCTCCGAGAGCAGCTGCAGCCGCGGGATCAGCTCGGGCGGGCTCTCGACCGTGAAGTCCATCATCAGCATCCCGATGTAGGCGGCGACGGTGTCGAGACTGTCGGCGCCGGTGACGAGGATGCAGTGCTCGTCGTCGACCGGTTCGACCACGCCGACCGCGGCGTGGATCCGGTCGAGCACGGCCGCGGCGGGGGCGTCGATCCGCAGCCGGGCGTGCACGGCCCATCCGCTCACCGCGATCGTCCGCATCGCGAAGGCCGTGTAGTCGCCGCCCGGCAGCGGCTGCGGATCGAAGCGTCGACGCGTCGGCATCCGCAGCGCCATCCAGTCGACCCGATACGTGCTCCATTCCCCGCTCTGCGGGTCTCGCGCCACGAGATGCCACCGCCGCACCCAGGTGAGCAGTCGGTACGGCTCCACCAGCACGGGCGCGCCCTCGTAGTCGAAGCGCAGCCATTCCTCGTTGCGGATCGCGTTCGCGATGGCCTGCAGCGCGGCGGCGTCGACCTCGGGGTCGGGGGCATCGGTGTCGTTGTTCTCCGGAGCGCGGTCGACGCTCGAGCGGAGCGCATCGACCGTCGGGCGCAGATGCGACGGCAGCACCTGCTCCAGCTTCGCCAAGGCTCTCGCGCCGGACTCCGCGATTCCCGCGATACCGGCCGCGGCGCGCAGCCCGACGGTGACGGCCACGGCCTCCTCGTCGTCGAGCAGCAGCGGGGGCAGCTTTCCGCCGGCTCCGAGACGGTATCCACCGACGGATCCTCGCGTGGCGTCGACCGGGTAGCCGAGGTCGCGCAGGCGCTTGACGTCGTGCCGGACGGTGCGCGACGAGACGCCGAGCCGCGACGCGAGTTCGCTGCCCGAGCGTTCCGGGCCGGTCTGCAGCAGAGCCAGCAGCGCGAGCAGTCGTGCGGTGGGATCAGCCATCGGAACTCCTCGAAAGTCATTCATCCATTAGGAACACATCCAACCTAATGCGCTTCTACCTTCGAGATATGGAAAACACGACGCTCGCCTTCCGCCCTTTCACCGTCTCGGTCTCCGCAGCCGAGGTCGCCGATCTCCACGATCGTCTCGCCCGCACCCGCCTTCCGCAGCCGTCGCCCACGGATGACTGGGATGCCGGCACCCCCAACTCGTACCTTCGCGAGGCTGTCGCGGCCTGGCGCGACTTCGACTGGGCGGCCGCCCAGGAGCGGATCAACGCCGTTCCGCACTTCACGACCGAGGTCGACGGCCAGACCATCCACTTCCTCCATGTGCGGTCGGCGCACGAAGACGCGACGCCGCTGCTGCTCGCGCACACGTATCCCGGGTCGTCCGTCGACTACCTCGACCTGATCGACCAGCTCGTCGACCCGGTGGCGCACGGGGGGCGCGCCGAAGACGCCTTCGACGTGGTGATCCCGGATGCACCGGGCTACGGCTTCTCGCAGCCGCTCTCCTCCGCGGGGTGGACGACGGCTCGCGTGGCCGGCGCCTACGACCGCCTCATGCGCGGCCTCGGGTACGACAGCTACGGCATCCACGGCTCCGACAACGGCGCGATGGTCGCCCGTGAGTTGGGGCTGCTCGAGCCCGAAGGCTTCCTCGGACTCCACGTGCTGCAGCTGTTCTCCTTTCCCTCGGGAGACCCGGCGGAGTTCGAGAAGCTGGAGCCGGCGGACTATGCGGGTCTCGAACACATGCAGTGGTTCCAGTCGGTCGGCGGATACAACGCGATGAACTCGTCCCGTCCGCAGACCGTGTCGGTGGGGATCAGCGACTCCCCGGTCGGGCTGCTGGCGTACAGCGAGCTGTTCAACTCCTTCGGCAACGGCACCTCGCTCGTGCCGCTGGAGTCGATCCTGCTCGAGGTCAGCGTGAACTGGTTCGCCAACGCCGCCTCCGGGATGAGCCGCAGCTACCTGGAGAATGCCAGGGCGGATGCCGCGGACGGGGAGGCTGCGCCACCGGTCAATGCCGCGCGGACCGGGGTCGCCGTGTTCGCGGACGACTTCCAGACGATCCGGGTCTTCGCCGAGCGCGACAACTCGAACATCGTGCACTGGAGCCGTTTCGATGAGGGAGGCCACTTCGCCGCCCTGGAGCGCCCCGAGGTGCTCGCCGCCGACATCCGCACGTTCTTCGCCTGATCGCACGAGTCACCGACCCACCCCTCTCGGCGCGAGAGGGGCGGGTCGGCGGGTCGAGGGATAGCATGTCGGCATGGTCGAGGGGTGGAGCGAGTTCAATGTCGCGATGGCGGGCGCGACCGCTGCTCTCGCCGGACTCGTGATCGTGGCGGCGAGCGTGAACATCTCCGAGATCGTGAAGTCGCGGACGCTCACCGCGCGGCTGCTCGCCGGCATCGCCGCGCTGCTCCTCGCGCTGGCCGTGTCCGCGCTCGGACTCGTGCCCGGCATCGACGAGGCATGGTTCGGCGCGGTGACCGTCGTGGTCGCACTGCTGGCGTCGGTGTTCCAGGTGCATGCGACGCGTCTCATCGCGACCGACCCCAACCCCGAGGATCGCGCTCGTCCGCTCAAGTACCTGATCGGGTTCCTGCCGATCCTCGCGTACCTCGTCGCGGGCGCGCTGGTCTGGCTCGGCCACCCGGCCGGGTTCTACGCCGCTGCCGCCGGGTGCCTGCTCGCGATCCTCTCGGCCGTCGTGGTGTCGTGGGTCGCGCTGGTCGAGGTCCTGCGCTGAGAAGCGCCGCGGCCGGGTCGGAGGCTCCTCAGCCGGTGACGGTCAGCTGCACCTCGGGAGTGCCGCCGGCCTCGACCCAGGCGAGTGAGCGTTCCAGGATCCCGCGCAGCACATCGAGGTCGATCTGCTCGAGGTCTTTGATGTACAGGCATCCGACGCCCGTGGTGTGCGGTCCGAGCTCCGCCAGGGCCTCGGCATGTGCGCCGACCCCGTCGAACAGGTAGATCGTCGTCGCCGCCTTGCGCGGGGCGAAGCCGAGCAGCCCGCTGTCGCCCTCGGTTCCGGTCGGATAGCGGTAGTGGCAGGAGCCGAACCCGATGATCGTGCCCCACGTCTGCGGTTCGCGTCCGGTGATCTCCTGCATGAGCGCGGTCAGCGTCTCGGCATCGCGGCGGCGCACGGCGGGGGAGGAGCGGGCGATGAGTCCCGCGACGTCGTCGCCGGTCGGCTTCACTTCTTCTCCTTGGCCGCGGCCTTCATGGCCTTCTTGTGCTCGCGGACCTTCACGAGCGAGTCGGGCGAGACGATGTCGGCCACGCTGCGGTAGGAGCCCTCGTCACCGTAGGGAGCGGAAGCCTCGCGCCAGCCCTCGCCCGTGAAGCCGTACTGCTTGCCGAGGAGGGCGAGGAAGATCTTCGCCTTCTGCTCGCCGAATCCGGGAAGAGCCTTCAGTCGCTTCAGTACGTCGGCCCCGGAGGGTTCGCCCTCGGTCCACAGGGCTGCGGCGTCACCGCCCCAGTCGTCGACCAGCGTCTGGCAGAGCGTCTGCACGCGCGTCGCCATGGACCCTGGGAACCGATGGACGGCGGGCGTCTGCCGGAAAGCCTCGAGGAACTCGTCGGGAGCCATGCCGGCGATCGCGGCCGCATCCGATGCGCCGGTGCGCTGCTCGATCTTGAGCGGACCCGCGAACGCGGTCTCCATCGGAACCTGCTGATCCAGCAGCATCCCCACCAGGAGGGCAAGAGGATTGTCGGTCAGCAGCTCGTCGGCGGCGGTGTCTCCGGTGATGTGAAGGGCCATGCCTCCAGTGTCCCACCGGATGAAGGAGAGGATGTCGGCACCTAGAGGAAGTAGTAATAGCTGCTGCTCCGGAAGTCGCGGTCGAACCGCTCCTTGCTGTCGAGTTCGAACACCGGCGGCAGGCGCGGCACCAGATCGAACTCGTCGCGGGACCGGACGGCGGAGCGGAACGCGGTCGTCCATCTGTCGAACTCTGGCCCCTCCCGGAACGCGGCGGCCTCGGCATCCGTGTGGACGAAGAACACCACCCGTCCCCACGCGACCATGATGCGCCACAGCGCCGGCGAACGGAGTCCGTCTCGCAGTGTCTCCAGCTCGGCCGGCGTCAGGTCGATGGCGCGATTGCGAGCTTCCGGTTCGAAGGCCCGGAAGACGACGAAGGCCTCAGAGTCGGAACTCGATCGGGGTCCGGTCGGAATCGCCTGTGCATACCGCCGTGAGACGGCGGTCTGTTTCGTCCGGTCGTAGTTTCCGCCGTCATCGTCGTTGCGGAAGGCCCGGGCCTGGGCGGCGGAACGGAGCCAGACGTTCACGCGCGGGGTCGTGTCGTGGAGGGCGTCCACGATGATGTTGACCACCTCGGTGCCGAAGGTCTCGGAGATCCATCGACCCAGCTCCTGCAGTTCGTCGCCGAGCTCGCGGTCGCCACGCAGCACCGCAGCTGTGGCCTCGAACTGCTCGCGATCCTGCATGGCGCCACCCTAAGGCAGGGAGACGTCAGGCGGTCGCGGCGTCTTCGTCTGCGGAGGCATCGACCTCGGGCGCGATGCCGTACAGCGCGGCCAGCGCCGCGGTGAACTCGTCGGCCCGGCCCGCGGCGGCGAGCTCGTGGGCACGGACGGTCGGGGTGTGCAGGAGCACGCCCGAGAGGTGACGCAGGGCCTGCTCGACCCTGCCGTCCTCGTCGCCGCGCGCGCGGGCTCGGTCGATCTCGCGCTCGAGCAGCTCGAAGATGTGGGAGCGGAGTGCGACGACCGACGGGGTCACGCTCTGACGGGCGCCCACCACGTGGAAGGTCTCCGCGGCCTCACGGACGACGCTGCGCGCGGCATCCGTCGCCTGCAGCTCTTCGAGCGGCGCGTGCAGGCGGATGGTCTCCAGGTCGAGGAGCGCGACGCCTTCGAGGGCCGCGACCGCCGGGTCGACGTTGCGCGGCATGCCGAGGTCGACCACGAGCCGGCTGTGCGCGCCGACCGGGCAGCCCGCGGCGGCGACGCCGGTCGGGAGCTGCAGGTGCTCGGGTCCGAGCACGGGCTCGGTGGCGGTGGTGCAGGTGATGAGCAGACTCGATCGGGCGGCCGTGCGGGCGTACTCGTCGCCGGAGATCGGACGGATGCCGTGCTTCGCGGCGAAGACCTCGGCGCGGCCGGAAGGCGAGTACACGGAGATGTTCACGGCGCCGCGCTCGCGGAGCGTGGCGAGGGTGACCGCGGCGTAGGCGCCCGTGCCCACCAGCAGCACGCGTTCGGCGGACCAGTCGGCGATGCGGCTGTCGGCGAGTTCGAGGGCGAGGCGCACGAGCGAGCGACCGGCGCGGCCGAGGGCGGTGACGTTCTTGACCTTGCGCTGCGCCTGACTCGCGCGCTGGAACAGGCGCTCGAGCTCGGGCGAGGTCGTGCCGTCCTTGCGGGCGGACTTCAGTGCGCGGCGGACCTGACCGGCGATCTCACCCTCGCCGGAGACGACGGATTCGAGGCCGGAGGCGACGGAGAACAGGTGCTCGGCGACCCGGCGACCGGAGTGCACGGTGTAGGCGCCGTCGAGATCGGCGGCGGGGATGCCGGTCGCGGATTCGACGGCTTCGATGACCGCTTCGACGCCGATGGCACCGGCGGCGGTGACCGGTTCGTCCATTTCCACGTACGCCTCGAACCGGTTGCACGTCGCGAGGACCACTGCACCCTGCACGCACGGCGTCATTCCCACGATGGTGGGAGCGACGTCGTCGGGGGTGCGGCTCAGGCGTTCGAGCAGTTCGAAGGAGGCGGTCTTGTGACTCGCCGTCACACACAGCAGCACGGATCGATTGTACCGGAGTGTTCGCGTGCGGGGATTCGCACGGCTCGACACGGCGGCTCCACAAGAGCGGAATGGGAGGATGGAGGCATGGCCCTCTCCGACGCCCCGCTTCTGCGCGCCCTCGCCGGCGACCGTCCCACCCACGCCCCGGTGTGGTTCATGCGCCAGGCCGGCAGGTCGCTCCCCGAGTATCGGGACCTGCGCGTGGGGACGCGGATGCTCGACGCCTGCCTCACGCCCGATCTCGCCGCCGAGATCACCCTGCAGCCGGTGCGCCGCCACGGCGTGGATGCGGCCGTGTTCTTCAGCGACATCGTCATCCCGCTGCGCCTCGCGGGCGTCGACGTCGAGATCGAGCCCGGTCGCGGACCCGTCTTCGCGAACCCGGTGCGGACGGCATCCGACGTCGACCGCCTCACCGCGATCGACCCGGAGAGCCTGGACGGCACGGCGATCGCGGAAGCCGTCGGCATCGTCACGGGGGAGCTGGGCGACACCCCGCTGATCGGATTCGCCGGCGCCCCGTTCACCCTCGCCGCCTACCTCGTCGAGGGCGGCCCCTCCAAGGAGCACCTCCGCGCCAGGGCCATGATGCACTCCGATCCGGCTTCGTGGAACCGTCTCGCCGGCTGGCTCGCGAAGGTCTCGCGCCGTTTCCTGGAGACGCAGCGCGACGCCGGAGCATCCGTCGTGCAGCTCTTCGACAGCTGGGCCGGATCCCTCAGCACCGCCGACTACCGCGCCTTCGTCGCCCCGCACTCCCGCGCTGCGCTCGAGGGCATCGGCCTGCCCGCCATCCACTTCGGCGTCGGCACCGGCCCGTTCCTCGCCGACATGCGTCTCGACGGCGTCGCCGACGGCGTCGGGGTCGACTGGCGGCAGCCGCTCGACGACGCAGCCGCGATCCTCGGACCCGACGTCACGGTCCAGGGCAACATCGATCCGGCGCTGCTCTCCGCTCCCTGGCCGGTGCTGGAGGCGCACGTCCGCGACGTGCTGGAGCGCGGCCGTGCAGCCCGCGCGCACATCCTGAACCTCGGTCACGGCGTCCCGCCGGAGACCGATCCCGACCAGCTCACCCGCATCGTCGAGCTGGCGCACACGATCTGAGGCCGGCCTTCGCCGATGGCCGCGCCGACCCGCGATGCGAGAATTGCCGTATGACCTCTGAGCCCTCTCCCGCCGAGCCGTCCGACCTCGCCGCCCGTGCGGCGGAGAAGCACGTGGTGGTCGTCGGCGGCGGCATCGGCGGCCTGATAGCGGCGCGCGAGTGCGCGAAGGTCGGCATGCGGGTCACCGTGCTCGAAGAGGCGGATGCTCTCGGCGGCGCGATCCGTCGGGTCGAGCTCGACGGGGTCGTCGTCGATGCCGGCGCCGAGAGCTATGCGACCAGGGGCGGGACGGTGCGCGCGCTCGTCGAGGAGCTCGGCCTGGCCGACCGCATCGTGGCACCCCGCGCCGGAGGGGCCTGGCTCGCCGGCATCCCCGGTGTCGGCGCGGCTCCGCTGCCGGTCGGGGGCATCCTCGGCATCCCGGCGAATCCGTTCCAGGAAGACGTCCGTCGCATCATCGGCTGGTCGGGTGTCTGGCGGGCCTACCTCGACCGCGTCCGTCCGCCGCTGACGATCGGGCACCAGCTCAGTCTCGGTCGGCTGGTCGCTTCGCGGATGGGCGCCAAGGTGCGCGATCGCCTCGTCGCGCCCGTGACGACCGGCGTCTACTCGGCCTCGCCCGACGACGTCGACGTCGATGTCGCCGCGCCCGGACTGAATGCCGCGCTCACCCGCGTCGGCTCCCTCTCCGGCGCCGTGCAGGCGCTCCGCGAGGACGCGGCGGCGAAGGCCACCGGCGTGCAGGCGGCCGCGCACGCACCCGGCGCTGCGGTCGAAGGGCTGTCCGGCGGGATGAGCGTCCTCGTCGATGCGCTCGCCGACGACCTGACCGGTTTCGACGCCGCGGTGCGCACCGGCGTGCGGGTGCGGAGCGTGCGGAAGGCGGGCGAGATCTGGACGGTCGAGGCCGAGGTCTCCTCCGTCGCCCCGGTCGCAGAGGGCATTGCCGAGACGGATGCGCTCGTCGCGGAGCTGCAGACCGCCGAGATCGCTGAGGCGGAGCCCGTGATCGAGGAGCTCGTCGCCGATGCCGTCATCATCGCGACGCCCGAGTCCGCCGCGCGAGAACTTCTCGCGGTCGCGGTGCCGGCCCTGACGAAGACCGAGGCCGCGTCGTCCCCCGAGATCGAGATCGTGACGCTGCTGATCGACGAGCCCGGACTGGATGACGCACCGCGCGGCACCGGTGTCCTGACGGTTCCGGGGAGCCACACGGCCAAGGCGCTCACGCACTCCACCGCGAAATGGGCCTGGGTGCGCGAAGCCGCGGGCGCACGCCACCTCGTGCGCGTCTCGTTCGGGGCTCAGGGGGAGCCCGCGGCGACCACGGAGCTGAGCGACGCGGCCGCCGCAGACCTCGCGCGGTCCGAGGCCGCAGCGATGCTCGGGGTCGCGCTGGCGCCGGAGTCCGTGGTCGCGGCGCATCGCGGCAGCTTCGTGCAGTCCCAGCCTGCGTCGATCATCGGCTCGGGCGAGCGCCGCACGGCGGCGCGAGCGGCGATCCACGCGGTGCCGGGCGTGGCCGCGGTCGGCGCCTGGCTGGCCGGTACCGGTCTCGCCCAGGTGATCCCCGATGCGCGTGATGAGGCGGATCGTCTGCGACGTGCCCTGTTGTGGGAGTGAGAGAGCACTCCGTGTCAACCCTCTGACCCATAGATGCCGAAATCGGCATACGGGGTTACGCTGGGTACCTGGTCGCGGGGCGCGAAAGCCTGCGGTCGGTCCCAACCGGGCGAATCTGGCCGGGCTACCGGAACAAGGTGAGGAGACCCCATGAAGGGGAAGATCGGACTCGTCGTCGGACTCGGCGTGGGCTACGTCCTCGGCACCCGTGCCGGACGTGAGCGCTACGAGCAGATCAAGACGCAGTGGCTGAAGGTGTGGGAACTCGATCCCGTCCAGGAGCAGGTCTCCAAGGTCAAGGGCTTCGTCGGTGACAAGGCCGCGGCCGTTCCCGGAGCGCTCTGGACCGGTGTGGTGAAGGTGGCCAAGTCGGTCTCCGGCAACGGCACCCCGGGGCAGCGCCTCGACTCCGCCATCGCCACCGGCCGCGAGGCGGCGGAAGATCTCGCCGAGGCCACCGAGGAAGCGGTCGAGGCGGCGAAGGCCACGGCCAAGACGTCCACGGCCGCGAAGCCCGCCGCGAAGAAGCCGGCCGCCAAGAAGCCCGCGGCCGCGAAGCCCGCAGCGAAGAAGTCCGGCGACTGACATGCCCCGCGGTTACCGAGATCGTGCCGACGACAGCCTGCTGACTCTCCTCGGGGATCTTCCGGAGCTCGTCACGAATCTGGTCAAGGCCGAGATCGACGCCGCCAAGGCGTGGGTCTCGCGCACCTCGAAGGACGCCGGCATCGGATCCGTGTGGTTCGTCGTGGCGCTGTTCTTCCTGTTCTGGGCCGTGCCGGTGATCCTGGTCTTCGCGATCGCCGGGCTCTCGTCCTGGTGGCCGGTGTGGCTGTCGGCGATCGTCGTGTTCGGCATCCTGATCCTCGCCGTGCTGCTGTTCGCGCTGCTCGGCATCCTGAAGTTCCGCAAGGTCCTCCGCCGTCAGAACCCGGCTCAGGCCGTGGCGGAGGACATCCGACTCGTGAAGGAGGCCGGCGATGACGACTTCTGAGCCGTTGCCGCGCACCGTCGTCCCGGGTGGGATCCTCGACCCGGTCGCCTCGGCCCGCGCCGAACTCAAGGCCGCCCTCGCCGCGATCGAGGTGAAGGGCAACATCCCGCGCCGCGTCGAGAAGGCGTCGACGCGCGCCGCCGCGAAGGCCCGTGTCTTCGCCGATCGCAATCCGATCGGCGCGATCGCGGCAGCCGTCGGCATCGCCGCGGTCGTGGGGGGCGCGGTCTGGGGGATCGCGCGCGCGATCGCACGCTGAGAGGCATCATTCGGGGATGCCGTCGGTCGCCCTCCGGGTGATTAGCGGCTCCTGCGCAAACGAGGCAGACTGGGGAGCATGATGTCCGAAGAGCGCGATGAGAACCCGTCCGGCTTCACCCTCTGGGCCGTCTGGCGACGAAACCCCGAGGTCCCCGTGACGGAGACCGAGTCGACCGAGCTCGAGACGATCGTCTCCTACATCGAGGACTCGGGCGTGACCGTCCGCGGCTTCTACGACGTCTCCGGCCTCAAGGCCGACGCCGACCTCATGGTGTGGCTGCACGGCGAGACCGCCGAAGAGCTGCAGAAGGCGCTGCGCCGCCTCCGTCGCACCGAGCTGCTGCGTCCGCTCCTGCCCGTGTGGAACGTCATGGGCGTGCACCGGGACGCCGAGTTCAACCGGGCGCACGTCCCCGGCTTCCTGCGGGGCGTCGAGCCCAAGGACTGGCTGTGCCTGTACCCGTTCGTGCGCACCCCGGAGTGGTATCTCGCCCCCGAGGAGGAGCGTCGCAAGATGCTCGCCGACCACGGGCGCAAGGGTGCCGCGTTCACCGGCGTCCTCGCCAACACCGTCGCCTCCTTCGCCCTCGGCGACTACGAGTGGCTGCTGCCCCTCGAGGCGGATGAGCTCACCGACCTGGTCGATCTGATGCGCGACCTCCGCTACACGGACGCACGTCTGTACGTGAAGGAGGAGGTGCCCTTCTACACCGGGCGCAGGCTCCGGTTCGACGAGATCGCGGACGTCCTGCAGTAAGCGCCATGAGCACCCCCATCCGTCTGGGTACCCGCCGCAGCGCGCTCGCGCAGGCGCAGTCCGGTCATGTCGCCACGGCTCTCGAGAAGATCGCGGGACGCCGGGTCGAACTCGTCCCCATCACCAGCGAGGGCGACACCAATCGCGCATCCCTCTCGGAGATCGGCGGCCAGGGCATCTTCGCCACGCGGCTCCGCGAGGCGCTGTTCGCCGGGGAGTGCGACTTCCTCGTGCATTCGCTGAAGGATCTGCCGACGGCCGTCCCCGAGGGGCTCGTGATCGCCGCGACCCCCGAGCGGGAGGATCCTCGCGACGTCGTCCTCACTCGCGCCGGCATCCCGCTGCATGAGCTGCGCTCCGGCAGCACGGTCGGCACCGGCTCCCCGCGCCGGATCGCCCAGGTGCATCGACGCGCACCGGGCGCGGAGGTCGTCGACATCCGCGGCAACGTCGACTCGCGTCTCGCCCGCGTCTCATCCGGTGAGCTGGACGCCGTGATCCTCGCCGCAGCCGGTCTGTCGCGGTTGGGGGCGAACACGTCGCTGCACCGGGAAGAGCTCGGTCTCGCCGAGTGGCCCACCGCGCCGGGTCAGGGTTCGCTCGCCGTCGAGACCCGCGCGGACGCGCCGGCCGAGCTGCTCACGGCGCTCGCCGGCCTCGATGACATCGACACCCGTCTGGCCATCACGGTGGAGCGCGCGATCCTCGAGGGATTGGACGCGGGATGCCAGGCGCCGATGGCCGCGCACGCGGTGGTCGACGGCTCCTCGATCCGGGTCAGGACGGTCGTCTACGCCCCGGACGGCGGGCGCCGGATCGGGCTCGACGTCACCGAAGACCTGAACGGGGAGTATATTCATCGGAACGGCAGTGGCAATGGAGCGGATGCTGCCGATGGTGCAGACCCGATGCACGCAGCGCGCGAGCTCGGGTTCACTGTTGCCCGTCGGCTGCTCGATCAAGGGGCGGCCGGCCTCGTACCCCGAGAGCAATAAACCCTCATGACCACTTCCGAAATCAAGCAGGACCGACCGCTGGACGGCTGGCGCATCCTCGTGCCCCGTGGCGGGCCGTGGGGCGACAGCGTCGCCGCGAGTCTGCGTGCGCTGGGCGCGGTGCCCGTCGTCGCGCCACTCATCAACTTCGCGCCGACGACCGACCAGGCGACTCTCGACACTGCGCTGGCGCAGCTGGCCGCGGGGGAGTTCGACTGGCTGACCGTCACGAGCGCCACCACCGTCGATGTGCTCTTCGCCCACCGGGCCGTCATCCCTCGGTCGACGAAGATCGCCGCCGTGGGAGAGACGACCGCAACGGCTCTGCAGGCCGTCGGCTACGAGGTCACGCTGGTGCCCGAGCAGGACAACTCCGCCGAAGGCATGGCCCAGCAGCTCATCGCTCTCGAGCAGGAGCCGCGCCGCATCCTCGCTCTCCGCAGCGAGATCGCCAAGCCCGTGCTCAGTCGGCTCCTCTCGGAGGCAGGACACGATGTGCACGGCGTCGTCGCCTACCGCACGGTCGGCGTCCCGGTGACCGAGCGCATCCGTCGCGATGTCGAGAACGGCCGGATCAACGCGATCCTGATCACCAGCGGCTCCGTCGCCGAGCAGGTGCGCGAGCAGTTCCCGGAGATCCCCGACGAGACGCTGCTCGCCGCCATCGGTCCGAGGACGGCGAAGGATGCGCAGCGCGCGGGCCTGCCCGTCTCGGTCGTCGCCGACCGGCAGACCGTCGACGCCCTGATCGACGCCGTCTCGCACTTCACGCTTCCGCACGCGGCCGACGAGTTCGCACCGTGAGCTTCCCGGATGTCCGACTGAGGAGGCTGCGTCAGTCGCGAGCTGTGCGCGATCTCGTTCGCGAGACCTCCCTGCAGCCCCGGCAGCTCGTGCTGCCGCTCTTCGTCCGCGAAGGTCTCGCGGAGTCGGTCGAGATCGGATCGATGCCCGGTGTCGCCCAGCATTCGCTCGACTCGCTGCGTGCGGCAGCCGTCGCGGCGGCCGAAGCCGGTGTCGGCGGTGTGATGCTGTTCGGCGTGCCGGCGGTGCGCGACGCCCGCGGCTCCGGAGCCGACGATCCGCGCGGCATCCTGAACGTCGCGACGGAGGCGCTGGCCGCCGAGGTCGGCGATGCGCTCGTGGTGCAGACCGACCTGTGCCTGGACGAGTTCACCGACCACGGTCACTGCGGAGTGCTCGCGGCCGACGGCTCGGTCGACAACGACGCGACGCTGGAGCGGTACGCCGCGATGGCTCTCGCCCAGGCTCGTGCCGGCTCGCAGCTGCTGGGTCTGTCGGGCATGATGGACGGTCAGGTCGCGGTCATCCGCAGGGCGCTCGACGCTGAGGGGTTCACCGACACGCTGCTGCTGGCGTACGCCGCGAAGTACGCGAGCGCCTTCTACGGCCCGTTCCGTGAGGCCGTCGACTCGCAGCTGAAGGGCGACCGCCGCACGTATCAGCTCGACCCCGGCAACCGCCGCGAAGGTGTCCGCGAGGCGGTCGTCGATGAGGCCGAGGGCGCGGACATCGTCATGGTGAAGCCGGCGATGGCCTTCCTCGACGTGCTGCGCGAGGTGCGCGACACCGTGAGTATTCCGGTGTGGGCATACCAGGTGTCCGGCGAGTACGCGATGATCGAGGCCGCCGGCGCGAACGGCTGGATCGACCGCCGCGCGGCCGTGCTCGAGTCTCTGCTGTCCATCCGCCGCGCCGGTGCCGACGCGGTTCTGACCTACTGGGCGACCGAAGCCGCCGGCTGGCTGCGCGACGGAGATCGCTGAGGAGCCTCTTCATGACCGACCGCAATGACGACCTGTTCTCCGCTGCCCGCGCGGTGATCCCCGGCGGGGTCAACTCGCCGGTGCGCGCCTACGGCTCGGTCGGCGGCACGCCGCGGTTCCTCGCTTCCGCGAAGGGCGCGACGGTGACCGATGCCACCGGTCGGGAGTACGTCGACCTCGTCGCGTCCTGGGGGCCGGCTCTGCTGGGGCACGCGCATCCGGAGATCGTGGCCGCGGTGCAGGAGGCCGCGTCCCGCGGGCTGTCCTTCGGCGCTCCGACCGAGGGCGAGGTCGAGCTCGCGGCTCTGATCGCCGATCGCGTGCGGTTCGCGGAGATCCGTCCGATCGAGCGCGTGCGCCTGGTGTCCACCGGGACCGAGGCGACGATGACGGCGATCCGCCTCGCGCGCGGCGCCACCGGTCGCGACCTGCTCGTGAAGTTCGCCGGGCATTACCACGGTCACTCGGACGGTCTGCTGGCGGAGGCGGGGTCGGGTGTCGCGACGCTGGCACTTCCCGGTTCGGCGGGGGTTCCGGCCCCGATCGCCGCGCAGACCCTCGTGATCGGGTACAACGACCCGGATGCTCTCGCCGCGGTGTTCGCCGAGCACGGTGACCGCATCGCGGCCGTGATCGTCGAGGCCTCGGCGGCGAACATGGGCGTCGTCGCCCCCCTCCCCGGCTTCAACCGTCTGATCGCCGAGACCGCGCACGCTCACGGCGCGCTGATGATCCTCGACGAGGTCCTCACCGGCTTCCGGGTGCACCCCGCCGGATTCTGGGGGCTGCAGGCCGCGGCCGGCGAGGACTACCTGCCCGACATCTTCACCTTCGGCAAGGTCGTCGGCGGCGGGATGCCGCTGGCGGCGCTGGGCGGTCGCGCCGAGGTCATGGACCTCCTCGCCCCCCTCGGGCCGGTGTATCAGGCCGGCACGCTGTCGGGGAATCCGCTCTCGGTCGCGGCGGGCCTCGCGACGCTGCGGCTCGCGACGCCGGAGGTGTACGCGACGGTGGATGCCGCAGCCGCCCGGGTGTCCACCGCGCTCGATGCCGCGCTGACCGCTGCCGGCGTCACGCACGCGGTGGCGCGGGCGGGCAACCTGTTCAACGCGTCGTTCCGCGCCTCGGCGCCGAGGGACTACGCCGAGGCTCAGGCGCAGGAATCGTTCCGCTACGCGCCGTTCTTCCACTCCCTGCGCGAGCAGGGCGTGGCCCTTCCGCCGAGCGTGTTCGAGGCCTGGTTCCTCACGGCCGCGCACGGCGAGGCGGAACTGGCGCAGATCGAGGCGGCTCTTCCCGCTGCGGCCGCGGCAGCGGCATCCGCTCGCCCGTAATCCCAGGCCCACAGGTCCGTCTTCGGCCGTCACCACCGTCACGGCGCCCACTCTCACGTGCGAAATCGAGTATGGTACATATATTCGAAAGCGGAGCGGGAGAACATGACCACTGGTGCCAGCCCACAAGGGATCGTTGCGTTCCTGTGAACAACTTCCAGACAACTGGCAGGGCGGCGCTGGCAGACTGGGTGACATGGTGACGTTGCTGCTGGACCAGACGCAACTCGAGGTCGTGCTCTCTCCGATCGAACGCGCCGCCACCTTCCACCGGGACAACCTCCGGATCGCACGCGACACCATCACCAAGGTCCAGCTCACGGAAGACGCCTGGACCTGGCTCCGGGGCGTTCCGAATCCCGGCACGCACATCCCCGGCATCCTCGCCGCCGGCAGCTGGAAGGCGGCGGGCAGCCTGGACTTCGTGCTGATCCGCAAGCGTCGTCCGAGCGTCGTGATCGACCTCGAGGGCGACGAGCAGTACCGCCGGCTGATCCTCACCACGCGGCACGGGCTCGCGCTCACCCAGGCGCTGCGACTCGACGTGTCGACCGAGCCGGCGAGCGTCGAGGAGATCGTGGCCACCGCGCCCACGCCCGTCTCGAAGGGCAGCCGTCGCCCCGTCATCCGTCCGCGCCCGGCCTGATCCACGGCCGACGGGGCCCACACGACCGAACGCAGAACGCCCTCCGCGACCCGAAGGTCCGGAGGGCGTCCTCGTCAGCGCGATCGCTCAGCCGTGGTGGTTCTCACCATCGGTCGGCTGCGCGTCGGTGCTGTCGCCGTCGTGCTGTTCGGTGTCGTCGTCGCCTGATTCGGCGTCGGACTCGCCGACGTCCTCGCCGTCGGTCGGCTCACCCTCGTTCTCGCCCGCAGCATCTGCGTCGCTCTCCTCGGATGCCGAGTCTTCCGCGTCGGCATCGTCGGATGCCGACAGCGGCACGGTGTCGATGACGCCGGTCGCTGCGACGCTCCAGTGCGCTCCCTCGTCGGACGAATCGGCTTCCGCAGCGGTCTCGTCCGCGGACAGCGGGTAGTCCTTCGGCTCATCCTCGTAGTACGCGCGGGCGGCTGCGGCGAGCATCGAGGTGACGGCTGCCGAGCGGGGATCCACCTCGTCGGCCTCCGCACCCTCGCTGTGCTCGGCCTCGGAGCTCTCGGCACCCTCGTCGGCGGAGGTCGCCGCGTCGAGGTCGGCGAAGATCTCGACACCGGCGTGGTCCTCGTCGGACGCGGCGTCGGACGCGACATCGGGATCGGCGGCGTCCTCAGCGGAGGGCGCCGGCGTCTCCGCGTGCTCGTCGGTTTCCGCGTCGTCGTTCACAGGGTTCGTCGACTCGGCGGCCGCGACGGGTGCTGCCGATCCGAACAGGATCTCGTCGAAGGAGCGGGCCGGGGGCTCCTCGGCAGAGACCTCGTCCGCCTGCGGTTCGGTGGCGGGGGCTTCCTCCGTCTGAGCATCCTCGGCGGGGGCTTCCTCGGCGGGCGCTTCTTCGGCGGGGGTTTCCTCGGCGGGGGTCTCCTCGGCGGGGGCTTCCTCGGCCTCGATCTCCTCGGCGTCGATCTCCTCGGCCGCGGTTCCCTCGGTGGGAGCGTCTTCGGCGGTGGCGTCCTCGGCGGAGGTGTCAGCGGTCACCGACTCGGCGAGGTCGTCGGCGAGGGCCTCGTCCGCGGGAGCGGCGGCTGCCTCGGCTGCCCAGGCCGCTGCCGCGGCGACCGGGATGGCCACGACGGACTCGACCGGCGCCGGCGGGCTGGTGACCTCGGCGGCGTCGCTGGTGTCGTCGCTGGTGTCCGTGTCATCGGCGGTGCTGTCGGCGACGGCCGCCACAGCGGCGATCGGCTGCGCCGGGCCCGAGTCGGCGCGCGTGCTGAGTCGGCCGCCGCGCATCAGGTCGATGAAGACGTCTTCGAGGGTCGGTCCGCGCTGCACGAGCGTGCTGAGGGCGATGCCGGCGTCGGCGGCGACGGCGCCCACCGTGCCGGCGTCTCCGCCGCGGACGGTCAGGCCGGAGCGCAGCACCTCGACGTCGAAGCCCGCCGCGGACAGTGCGGTGGTGAGGGCGCCGCGGTCGGCGGCATCCACGACCACGGACCCGCCCTTCGGGTCGGCGAGCGTCTCGATCCCGCTGGCGAGGATCAGCTGGCCCTTGGACAGGACGAGCACGTTGTCGGCGACCTGCTCCACCTCGCTGAGAACGTGCGACGACACGAGCACCGTGCGCCCTTCGTCGGCGAGGCGACGCATCAGCAAGCGCATCCAGCGGATCCCCTCGGGGTCCAGCCCGTTCGCCGGCTCGTCGAAGACGAGCGCACCGGGGTCGCCGAGGAGAGCGTGCGCGACGCTCAGGCGCTGGCGCATGCCCAGCGAGAATCCGCCGATCCGGGAATCGCCCTCGCCCTCGAGTCCGACCAGGGAGAGGACCTCGCCGACGCGCGCCAGCGGGATGCCGTTCGCCTTGGCGGCGATCGTCAGCTGGCGTTCGGCGGTGCGACGGGGCCGGTAGACGGTCTCCTCGAGCACTGCGCCGATGGTGCGCAGCGGCTGCCGCAGCTCCGCGTAGGCCGTGCCCCCGATCGTGGCTGTGCCGGATGTGGCCCGCACCTGACCGAGCAGGATGCGCAGCGTCGTCGTCTTGCCGGCTCCGTTCGGGCCGAGGAAGGCGGTGACGGCGCCGGGCTCGACGCGCGCGGAGAAGTCCGAGACGGCGGTCACCTCATTGAAGCGCTTCGTCACGTGCGTGAACTCGAGCACCTGTCCTTCAGGCATCCGTGACCTCTCGTCGCATTTGAACAGTTCCTCCCTATCCTGCCGGAAAAGCCTGTCGGATCCCGCATTTCGTGCGGAATACCGCCGTTGGCGAGAGGGTAGCCTGGCACGCGTGACCGATTCTCGCGCTGCATCCCGCGTCCTCGTCCGCACCGAAGGGGCGCTCGGGCGGCTCACGCTCGATCGCCCGGAGGCGATCAACGCCCTCGACATCGGGATGATCGAGATCCTCACGGAGACCCTGAACGCCTGGCGCGACGACACCGATGTGCAGATCGTCCTCCTGGACGGCGCGGGGGAACGCGGCATGTGCGCCGGCGGTGACGTGCGCGCCCTGCACGCGCAGATCGTCGCGGGGCAGGCCGAGCGGACGGCGGAGTTCTTCCGCGCCGAGTACGCGTTGAACGCGATGATCGCGGAATATCCGAAGCCGGTGGTCGCCTTCGCCGACGGGATCACGATGGGCGGCGGCATCGGTCTCGCCGGCCATGCGGCCATCCGCATCGTCACGGAGCGATCGAAGCTCGCGATGCCGGAGACCCGCATCGGCTTCACTCCCGACGTCGGCGGCACCTGGCTGCTCGGGCGGGCCCCCGGTCGCTTCGGCGAGTACTTCGGGCTGACCGGGGCGACCATGAGCGGAGCGGATGCCGTCTACCTGGGCTTCGCCGACCATTTCGTGCCGTCCGATCGTCTCGACGCGCTCAGCGAGGCCCTCGCCTTCCGCGCGGATCCGACCGGCCCGAGCGAGATCGTGCTGCTCTTCGACGAGACGCCGGAGCCCACGCAGCTGCCCGCATCGAAGGAGTGGATCGACGAGGCCTTCTCGGCGCCGACCGTGAGTGCGATCATCGAGCGCCTGCACGCGCAGGGGACGCCGGATGCCGCCGCCACCGCCGACCTCCTCGAGGGGCTCGCGCCCACCGGGCTCACCGTCACGCTCGACGCCGTGCGCGAGGCGCGTGACCTTCCGGGGCTGCGCGCCGCGCTGGAGGGCGAGTACCGCCGGGTGCTGTGGTTCGTGAACGAGCACCCCGACCTGGTCGAGGGCATCAGGGCGCAGCTGGTCGACAAGGACCGCAACCCGAAGTGGGACCCGCCGACGCTGGCCGAGCTCGCCCCGGACGCCGGTGCCCCCGCCCGGGACTACGTGCCGCAGCCGGCCCTGTTCTGAGGTCGCGGCGCGCGATCCGGGCCTACGCGCCCTCGTCGGCCACGGACGGATCCGGGGTGCGCGTCTGCCAGATCGTCCGGAGCACGTCGACCACGTCATCCGGATCGGCATCGACGGATGCGGCCTCCTCGACCAGTTCGCGGATGCGACGGATGACGGATGCCGGAAGCACACCCGCGGTCTCCGCCACCCGTGTGCCCGCTGCGGTGCGCGAGATCACGAGCCCCTCACCCTCGAGCATCTTGTATGCGCGTGCGGCCGTGCCGGGAGCGACGCCCAGATCGCTCGCGGTCTGGCGCACCGTCGGCAGCCGTTCGCCGGCGCCGAGCTGTCCCGAGACGATCAGGCCACGCAGCTGTCGGTAGATGTCGAGAGCCGGATTCGCCTCGTCGGCCGGCGACAGCTTCGGGTTCGGGCTCACTGTGCGGCCCTCGACTCGGCGGTGCGCGGGGCCGGAGCGGTGGACTCGGAGCCCTGCGCCAGCTGCGCGGTCACGAGGAACAGGATCACGAACCCCGTGATCTCGAGCGCCGGAGCAACCCAACCGCCGATGGCGGCGAGCTCTCCGTATCGCCAGAACGCGTCGTAGGTGTCGCTGCGGCCGTCGCTCCCGACCGTGAGGCCGGCGATCGATCCCCCCTCGGCGATGAACCGGAGTGCGCCCGCCAGAGCGAGCAGGGCCGCAGATGCCGCGAGCCGGCTGATCCCGCTCGCGATGTCGCGACGCTCGCGCTGTTCGGCGACGACCGTCTCCGGGCGGAGGAACGCGCGAGCAGAGTTGGCCTGCAGTGCCGCCACGACGACGGCGATGAGGGCGGCGGTGCAGATGAGCACGGGGATGCCGTACGCCCATCCGTAGAACCAGGGCCGGATCGGATCGATGGTCTCGTTGGGGACGTCGATCTCGAGGTAGACGTACGGACCGCCGTTGAGGTTCGACGATGCGAGTCCGGCGAGCAGCGTGGTCGTCGTGAGGGCGAGAAGGGCGAGGGCGGTGCCCACCGACCCCACGCGGGAGCTGAAGGTCAGCCAGGTCCGGCGCGCGGAGACGACGGGTCGCTCCGGAGGGGTGCTGCCTCGTGTCGCGATCATCGCCAGCAGGATGGCCACGCCGACGGATGCCGTGAAGACGGGTGTCGCGTACCGCCACCAGCCGACGACGCCGTTGAGGCTCACGCCGAACATCCCCAGGACGTACCCCGTGATCAGGTTCTCGGCGGCGAAGATCACGATCACGGCGATCGCCGCGATGCCGAGGGCGCGGTGCTCCGGCGTATAGCGGGCGGACACGGCGGTGGACGCCGAGGGCGTGAGCCGGACGCGGCTCCGTCGCCGTGCCGCCCCTCGGGGCGAGACGGCGATCCCCACCGCGATGATCGCCGCGAGGATCAGGGAGACCAGCGGCAACGACAGGAGCGCGCCCAGCAGCTGGATCGGGTCGAGCAGAGATGCGATGTGCGGAAGCATTGGGGGTCCGTTCTCGGTTGTGTCATATGCCTATCACAAGTTGTATCAACGAGTAAACACAAGAGATGCCCCGTCCGGGTCGTTCACTTTTTCGCCGGCGTGCAGAAACCGATGATCTCCGGGTGGAGGGGTTCGCTGTCAGCGAAGGTCAGCCCCGAGGGGGATACGAATGTCCGCGGTTCGTGGCACTCTGTCTTGTGGCCGGTTGTCGGTCGGCGTCCGTCTGCCGAGAAACCCGCCGCTCCATCCTTCCTAGAAAGTCCGCCTGTGCTGGGAAAAATCCTCCTCCGTTATCTCTCTCGATACAGATGGCTCCTGCTCGCCGTGCTGGTCTTCCAGCTCGCCAGCGTGGCAGCGACCCTCTACCTCCCGCGCCTGAACGCCGACATCATCGACAAGGGCGTCGCCCAGGGCGACACCGGTTACATCTGGAGCACCGGGCTGTTCATGCTCGCCGTGTCCCTCGGCCAGATCCTCGCCTCGGTCACCGCGACCTTCTTCGCCGCGCGTGCCGCGATGGGTGCCGGCCGTGACATCCGCGCCGACGTCTTCGGCAAGGTCAGCGGCTTCTCCGAGCGCGAGGTCTCGCAGTTCGGCGCCGGCTCGCTCATCACCCGCAACACGAACGACGTGCAGCAGGTGCAGATGCTCGCGATGATGGGCGCGACCATGCTGGTCACGGCGCCGCTGCTCGCGATCGGCGGCATCATCTTCGCCGTCCAGACCAACGTCGGCCTGAGCTGGCTCATCGCGGTCTCGGTGCCGCTGCTGCTGATCCTCGCCGCACTGGTCATCGGGCGCATGGTGCCGCTGTTCCGCAGCTACCAGGGCAAGCTCGACAACGTGAACCGCATCATGCGCGAGCAGCTCACCGGAGTCCGCGTCGTGCGGGCCTTCGTGCGCGAGCGCATCGAGGAAGAGCGGTTCCGCGGGGCCAACACCGACATCATGGTCGTCGGTCGCAAGGTCGGCTCGCTGTTCGTGCTGCTGTTCCCGCTGTTCATGCTGATCCTCAACGTCACCGTCGTCTCGGTCATCTGGTTCGGCGGCATCGAGGTCAACAGCGGCACGGTGCAGGTCGGCACGCTGTTCGCGTTCATGCAGTACATCGGCCAGATCATGGGCGGCGTCATCATGGCGAGCTTCATGGCGATGATGATCCCTCGTGCCGCGGTCTCGGCCGAGCGCATCGGCGAGGTCCTCGACTCCGAGTCCACGCTGGTCCGCCCGGAGAACGGCGTCACCGAGTTCCCCGTTCCCGGGTCCGTGGCGCTCGACGACGTCGAGTTCACCTACCCCGGTGCCGACGCCCCCGTGCTCACCGGCATCAGCTTCGCGGCGCAGCCCGGGGAGACGGTCGCGATCGTGGGATCCACCGGATCGGGCAAGACCACTCTGGTGTCGCTCATCCCGCGGCTCTTCGACGTCTCCGGTGGTGCCGTCCACGTGGGCGGCACGGATGTGCGCGAGGCTGACGTCGAGTCGCTGTGGGACAGCATCGGCCTGGTGCCGCAGCGTCCCTTCCTCTTCACCGGCACCGTCGCGTCGAACCTGCGCTACGGCCGCGAGGAGGCCACCGACGAAGAGCTGTGGCACGCGCTCGACATCGCGCAGGGGCGCGACTTCGTCGAGGAGATGCCCGACGGCCTCGATTCGCGTATCGCCCAGGGCGGCACGAACGTCTCCGGCGGTCAGCGTCAGCGTCTCGCGATCGCGCGTGCGATCGTGCACCAGCCGCAGATCCTCGTCTTCGACGACTCGTTCTCGGCCCTCGACCTGACGACGGATGCCCGACTGCGCCAGGCATTGTGGCGGGAACTCCCGCACGTCACGAAGATCGTCGTGGCGCAGCGCATCTCGACCATCACCGATGCCGACCGCATCGTCGTCCTCGACGGCGGCACCATGGTCGGCGTCGGAACACACGAGGAGCTGCTCGAGACGAGCGACACCTACCGAGAGATCGTCGAGTCGCAGCTGGGGGTGGACGCATGAGCGAGCAGAACGACGAAAAAGGCGCGGTCAAGCGCGGCCGCGGCAAGGCGGCGGCATCCGTCGCCGAGGTCGAGCTGACCGCCGAGGAGAAGTACGAGGCCGAGCTCGCGGAACAGGCTCGTCAGAACTCCGGAGACTGGGACAGCGTCGCGCCCGGAAAGGCCGACAACTTCGGTCCCAGCTTCGCGCGCATGATCGGGCTGCTGAAGCCGTCGGCCATCTGGTTCGTCTTCGTGTCGATCCTCGGCGCGATCGGCGTGGTGCTGACGGTCGCGGCCCCCAAGGTGCTCGCCGAGGCCACGAACCTGGTCTACAAGGGGTTCATCTCGATCCAGCTCGGCCAGCCGAACGGCGACTTCCCCGGCTTCCCGGCCGGCACGTCGCAGGACGTCGTGGTCGACGCGCTGCGCGGCGCGGGTCAGGACGACTTCGCCAATCAGGTCGGGGCACTGGGCGACTTCACGGTCGGACAGGGCGTCGACTTCGATGCGCTGCGGCTGGTCATCGCCGCCGTGCTCGGGATCTACGTGGCGGCCGCCTTCCTCACCTGGATCCAGGGCTACGTCATCAACGTGATCATGGTGCGCACCATGTGGCGCCTGCGCGAGTCCGTCGAAGCGAAGATCAACCGCCTGCCGCTGGCGTACTTCGACAAGGTGCAGCGCGGTGAGCTGATCTCGCGCGTCACGAACGACATCGACAACATCACGCAGACGATGCAGCAGTCGCTCTCCGGTGCTCTCACCTCGGTGCTCACCGTGATCGGCGTGCTCGTCATGATGTTCTCGATCTCGTGGCAGCTCGCGCTCGTCGCGCTCGTCACGCTGCCGCTCATGGGCGTGATCTTCGGCATCATCGGACCGCGTTCGCAGAAGGCCTTCGGCACCCAATGGCGCAAGGTCGGTCGACTGAACGCCCGCGTCGAGGAGGCGTTCTCCGGCCACGCGCTGGTGAAGGTCTTCGGACGCGAGAAGGACGCGCTGGACAAGTTCCAGGTCGAGAACGAAGAGCTGTTCCAGGCGAGCTTCAAGGCGCAGTTCCTCTCCGGCATCATCATGCCGGCGATGATGTTCGTCGGAAACCTCAGCTACGTGGGCATCGCGGTGCTCGGTGGTCTGATGGTCGCCAACGGGCAGCTCCGGCTCGGCGACGTGCAGGCGTTCATCCAGTACTCGCAGCAGTTCACGCAGCCGCTGTCCGAGCTGGGTGGCATGGCCGCCGTGGTCCAGTCCGGCACCGCATCCGCCGAGCGCGTCTTCGAGCTGCTCGACGCGGACGAGCAGGAGGCGGACGACGCCGATGCTCCGGCACTCGCCGAGGGCAAGGGCGTCATCGAGTTCGAGAACGTGGCGTTCTCGTACACGCCCGAGCGCCCGCTCATCCGGGACCTCTCGTTCCGGGTGGAGCCGGGCCAGACCGTCGCGATCGTCGGTCCGACCGGTGCGGGCAAGACCACGCTGGTCAACCTGATCATGCGCTTCTACGAGCTCAGCGGCGGGCGGATCATGCTCGACGGCCAGGACATCGCCGAGGTCACCCGCGATGAGCTGCGGTCGCGCACCGGCATGGTGCTGCAGGACCCGTGGCTGTTCGCCGGCAGCATCCGGGAGAACATCCGCTACGGCCGCTCCACGGCGACCGATGAAGAGGTTCTCGCGGCCGCCAGGGCGACGTACGTCGACCGCTTCGTGCACGCCCTCCCCGAGGGTTACGACACGGTGCTCGACGAAGACGCGGCGAACGTGTCGGCGGGTGAGCGCCAGCTCATCACCATCGCGCGGGCGTTCGTGGCGCAGCCGTCGATCCTCATCCTCGATGAGGCCACGTCGGCGGTCGACACGCGCACCGAGCTGCTGCTGCAGCACGCGATGGCCGCGCTCCGCGAAGGACGCACCTCGTTCGTGATCGCACACCGCCTGTCGACCATCCGCGACGCCGACCTCATCCTGGTGATGGAGCACGGCGACATCGTGGAGAAGGGCACGCACGACGAGCTCATCGCCGCGCAGGGCGCCTACTGGCGCCTGTATCAGTCGCAGTTCGAGCAGGCGGCGACCGACATCGACGCCGAGGACGCGCTCACCGGGACGACGCCGGTCGTCGTCACCGGCGAGGCGAACGACACCGAGGGCACCGAGGCGGAGGCTGCTGCCGCCGTCGCCGGAGCATCGGTCGGTGCGCAGGTGCCCGCCGCGGAGATCGCCGAGGCACAGGCGCTGCTCGACGACGGAGCGGACGGCTCCGGCCACCGCGCCTGACGCGCATCACGCAGACGCCCCATCCCGCTCACGCGGGGTGGGGCGTCGTGCTGTGTGCCGGTGGTCGGCCCGGCTGACATCGACCGCCTGCCTCGTACACAAAGGGGTGGCTCGGCCGACTCGGTGCGGGTGGGCCAGGAGGGGGTCAGGAGCGGTCGGCGGTGATGCCGAGGAGCTCCAGCGGGTGGGTCAGGCGCCACCAGGGGCTCGGCCCCTCGATGTCCTCTGCGAGGACGGCAGGGGTCGTCGTGGTGTTGATCGGCCCGGCGGTGGTCAGCGTGCCGACGGCGTCGCCTTCCTCCCGCTCGTCGCCGAGAGCGAAGGCCGCCGTCGCCTGGGCGAGGGTGCCGTTCCACAGCACCACGTCGGCGTCGGCGTCGGAGATGACGTCGACCTCCTCGCCCCAGGGGGTGGTGACCTGGCCGATGACCGTGCCCTGGGGGACCGCCGGATCCTGTGCCTGCAGCGCGGCCTCGGTCTCGGCGAACAGACCGCGGGTGACCGCGAGACGCTGCTCGTCGTCCGCCTGGTTCAGTGCGGTGGCGAAGAGGCGCACGGTCGTGTCGCCGACGGTCACGTCCTTCGCGGCGAGCAGGTTCCAGCCGACGAGCGTGCCGGTCTTGATGCCGACGACACCCGGGTCGGTGAGCATGCCGTTGGTGTTGACCACGGTGCCGGCGCCCGGGAGGTCGACCGAGACGGTGCCGACGATCTCCGCGAACACCGGATTCTGCATCGCCCGCTCGCCCAGCGCGACCAGCGCCTCCGGGGTGGCGACGTTGCGCTCGTCGAAACCGGACGGCGTCACCACGGTGATGCCGGTCAGTCCGCGCTCGCGCAGCCACACCTCGGCGGCCTTCGCGAACTCCCGGTCGGAACCCCAGATCTCGGACGACAGCCGATCGATGTAGTTGTTCGCCGAGCCCATGAGCGTGCCCTGCAGCAGCTGATATTCGGTCAGCACCCCGCCGACCGGGACATCGAGAGCGGACTGGTCACTTCGCCGGTAGTCCCAGTACTTCACGCTGTCGCGGCGGGTGAACTCGAACTCGGGGCCCTGCTCGCCGAGTGCCAGCGGCATCCGATCGAGCACCATCAGGGTGCTCACGACCTTGGTGATGCTGGCGATGCTCACCGCATCGGGAATGGATGCGGCGGTGCTGAGGCCGGCGATGCCGACGGCCGCGCTGCCCTGAGCGGGCCAGGTGACTGTCGCGGCGGGCGCGGCGACGGTCTCGAACTCGACGGCCTGCACCGTCGGCGGGACCTCGTGCAGTGGCCAGAGCAGAGTCGTGCCGGTGTACACGGCGACGAGGCCGGCGAGCGTGGCCAACGGCACCAGAATGCCGGGACGGGCGATCGCCGGGCGCAGCCGCGCCCCGCGCATCAGTCCGGCGCCGGACTCGGGCTCGGCCGTCTCGTCGAGAGTCGCGGCGGGAGAGTGCGCTGCGACGGCGGCGGTATCGACCCAGGTCAGAGCGGTGGCCGGTGCCACGTCATCCGCCCACTGCGCCGCCGCCGGATCGAGGAGCGCGGACGCGTCGTCGGGGTCGTCTTCGATGACGCGGCGCTCCCTCGGGCGGAACGGAGGCTTGGTCAGGGCAGGCGTCGGCGCGTCCGGCGCTGCGGGGACGACGGGCTCCGCTGCGACGGGCTCCGCTGCGAGGACAGGTTCCGGTGCGACGCCGTGCGGTTCCGGGCTGACGAGGGTCGGTGTGAGGACCGGCGACCCGTCGACAGGTCCGGAAGGGGAGGCAGTCGCCGGGCTGTCGTCACGGACGACGCCCGTCGCCTCGTCGGCGGGGTCTGAAGCGGTCACTCGTTTACGGTACCCAATCCCGGGCGTGTTCCGCGGCGCACGACCCCATCGACGCGCGGGTGTCGCGAGCCGGTAGGATCGTCAGCACAACCACGGGAGTCCGGCGAGCCGGGCTGAGAGGGAGCGAATCGCGCTTCGACCGTCGAACCTGATCTGGGTCATGCCAGCGCAGGGAGGAGTTCAGATGAGCACGTCCACATCCACGTCCGCATCCGCGAAGAGCCAGGGAGCAGTCCCGACTCGGAGCTTCCTGCGCTGGCGCATCGTCGACATCGTCGTCGCCAGCGTGATCGGTGTCGCCGCCGGGCTGATCTTCCTCGCCTGGAACGTCGGCTACCTCGGCCCGAAGGCCCTGCTCGAACCGCTGCTGCCCGGCATCCAGGGGCTCCTCGACGGCCCCTGGCTGTTCGCCGGCGTGCTCGGCGGACTCATCATCCGCAAGGCGGGCGCGGCGATCTACGTCGAACTGCTCGCCGCGGTGGTCTCCGCTCTCATCGGCAACCAGTGGGGCGGGTTCCTCACGCTCGAGGCCGGTCTCGTGCAGGGCCTCGGCGCCGAGCTGATCTTCCTGCTCTTCTTCTACCGCCGCTGGTCGCTGCCGGTCGCGATCCTCGCGGGCGCGGGTGCGGCTCTGGCCGGGGGGATCAACAACCTCGTGCTCTGGTACGCCGGCTCCGGTCCCGCGTTCACGATCATCTACCTGATCAGCACGGTCATCTCGGGGGCGGTCATCGCCGGCGCCCTGTCCTGGGTGCTGGCACGCGGCATCGCGGCCACGGGCGCCCTCGACCGGTTCGGTTCCGGGCGCGAGGCGCGCGTCCGCGTCTGATGGGTGCGGATCAGGCCACCCCGGCCGCCGTCGAGGCGCGCGGCTGGGGGTGGCGTCATGCCAGTCGCATCGCCTGGGCGCTGCGCGACGTCTCGTTCCGCATCGAACCCGGCGAGCGGGTCCTGGTGCTCGGAGCATCCGGCGCCGGCAAGTCCACGCTGCTGCACGGACTCGCGGGCGTGCTCGGGGGTGACGAGGAGGGTGAGAGCACGGGGGAGCTGCTCGTCGACGGCGCCCCCGCCGTCGCGACCCGCGGCCGAGCCGGGCTCGTGCTGCAGGACCCCGACTCGCAGGTGATCCTCGCCAGGGCCGGAGACGATGTCGCGTTCGGCTGCGAGAACCTCGGAGTGCCCAGAGCGGAGATCTGGCCCCGCGTGGAGTCGGCGCTGGATGCCGTCGGCCTCGACGTTCCGCTCGACCATCCGACGAAGGCGCTTTCCGGCGGGCAGAAGCAGCGGCTCGCGCTCGCCGGCATGCTCGCGATGCGCCCCGGTCTCGTGCTGCTCGATGAGCCGACCGCGAACCTCGACCCCGCCGGGGTGATCGAGGTGCGCGACGCGGTGGATCGGATGCTGCAGGCGCAGCCCGCGACGCTCGTCGTGGTCGAGCACCGTCTCGACGTGTGGCTGCCGCTCATCACGCGCGTGATCGTGATCGGCGCCGGGGGTGTGGTGGCCGACGGTCCGCCGCGGGAGGTGCTCGTCAGCGAAGGCGCCAGGCTCTCGGCCGACGGCGTGTGGGTGCCGGGGTGGCCGCCCCGCGTGCCGCCGGCGCCGTCGGCCGGACCGGGCGAGACGCTGCTCTCCGCCCGCGGGCTCGCGGTCGCCCGGGTGAAGGGTCATCCGGTCGCCACGGGCATCGACCTCGATGTGCGCGCGGGCGAGGCTCTCGCGATCACCGGTCCCAACGGAGCGGGCAAGTCCACACTCGGCCTCACCCTCGCGGGGCTTCTGCCCCCGGCATCCGGCGTCGTCACGGCATCCGCCGACCTCGCCGACGGCGCCGACGCCGCCCCCATCCGCTGGGCGTCGCGCGATCTGCTGACCCGGATCGGCATGGTGTTCCAGGAGCCCGAGCACCAGCTGCTCGCCAAGACCGTGCGCGACGAGCTCGCCGTCGGGCCCCGAGCGCTCGGCATGGGCGAGGACGAGATCGCCGCCTGCAGCGAGGAGCTCCTCGCCCGACTGCGCCTCGCCCCCCTCGCCGCCGCGAATCCGTACACGCTCTCCGGTGGCGAGAAGCGTCGGCTCACGGTCGCGGCCGCCATCGCGACCCGGCCGCGGGTGCTGGTGCTGGACGAGCCGACGTTCGGCCAGGACGCCCGCACCTGGGCCGAGCTCGTGGCCATGCTCGCCGCGCTCCGCGACGAGGGGTCCGCGATCGTCACGATCACCCACGACCACGAGGTCGCGCGCGCCCTGCACGCCGTCCGGTTCGATCTCGGCGGTGCGTCATGACCGTGCTCGAGACCCGCGGCCGCACCGGTGCGATCGCCCGGGTGAATCCCGTCGCGAAACTCGGGGTGAGCGCCCTCATCGCAGTTCCCCTCATCCTCACGCTCGATGCGGTGTCGGCATCCGTCGCCCTCGTCCTCGAGTTCGTGCTGTTCCTGTTCGCCGGGATCGGCTGGCGCGAGTTCTGGCTGCGCACCTGGCCGGTGTGGCTCGCGGCGCCGTTGACGGGACTGACCATCGCCCTCTACGGCGAGACGAGTGGCGTCGTGTACGTCGACTGGTTCGTGCTGCGCATCAGCGAGGGGTCGCTGGCGCTCGCCCTGGCCACGATGCTGCGCGTGCTCGCGATCGCCCTGCCGTCGGTGGTCCTCTTCATCACGGTCGACCCGACCGACCTCGCCGACGGCCTCGGGCAGGTGCTGCGGCTGCCTGCACGGTTCGTGCTCGGCGCACTGGCCGGGCTGCGCATGGTGGGTCTGTTCCTCGACGACTGGCGGGCGCTCGAGCTCGCGCGGCGGGCCAGGGGCGTCGCCGATCGCGGACGCATCCGACGCTTCCTCGGCATGGCGTTCGCCCTGCTGGTGCTGTCGATCCGCCGCGGCGCCAAGCTCGCCACGGCGATGGAGGCGCGGGGCTTCGGGGCACCGGGTCCGCGCACCTGGGCGCGCGAGTCCCGATTCGGCGCCGCGGAGTGGGGCCTTCTGGCCGTCGGAGCCGCGATCTCCGCCATCGCGATCACCGCGGCCGTCGTCACCGGCGCGTGGAACTTCATCCTGGGACCCGCGGTCTGACGCGGGCTCAGGTCTCGTTCCAGAGCCGCGGTCTCGGGGCGGCGGTCGATACGTCGGGGCGGCCGCGCTACGGTGGGCGGCACGGCAGCGAGGCCGCATCCGTGGAAAGGTCCCGAGCATGAGCACACCCTCTTCCGACTACGAGCCGATGTTCACCAGGCCCGGTGAGGCGACGGTCGCTCCCCGCCACGCCATCCCGCCGCAGGGGACGCTGCCCGCGACGGCGAAGCAGATCGTCGAGGACGAGACGATCCTCGACGGCAATGCGCGGCTGAACCTCGCGACGTTCGTCAGCACCTGGATGGATGACGAGGCCAAGCAGGTGTACACCGCGTCGTTCGACAAGAACATGATCGACAAGGACGAGTATCCGCAGACCGCCGCGATCGAGGACAACTGCTGGCACATGCTGGCGAACCTCTGGAACGCCCCGGATGCCGCGAACAGCATCGGCACCTCGACGATCGGCTCCTCGGAGGCGTGCATGCTGGGTGGCCTCGCGTTCAAGCGGCGGTGGCAGCAGGCGAGACGTGCCGCGGGGAAGGAAGCCGCCACGCCGAACCTCGTGATGTCCGCCGCGGTCCAGGTCTGCTGGGAGAAGTTCTGCAACTACTTCGACGTCGAGCCCCGCTACGTGCCCATCAGTGCGGACCACAAGACGCTCGACGGGCACGACCTGGCGAAGTACGTCGACGAGAACACGATCGGGGTCGTCGCGATCATGGGTGTGACGTACACGGGGATGTACGAGCCGGTAGAGGCGATCGCCGCGGCCCTCGACGAGATCCAGAAGAGCACCGGTCTCGACATCCCGATCCATATCGACGGAGCGTCTGGAGCGATGATCGCGCCATTCCTGCAGCCCGACCTCGTCTGGGACTTCCGCCTCGAGCGGGTGCACTCGATCAGCACCTCCGGGCACAAATACGGTCTCGTGTACCCCGGGCTCGGCTGGATCGTCTGGCGGGACGCGCAGTGGCTGCCGGAGGACCTGGTGTTCAAGGTCAGCTACCTCGGCGGCGAGATGCCCACGTTCGCCCTGAACTTCTCGCGCCCGGGAGCGCAGGTGCTGCTCCAGTACTACCTGTTCCTGCGGCTGGGATTCGAGGGGTACCGGGCCGTGCAGCAGGCTTCACAGGACGTCGCGAAGTTCCTCTCGGCCGGCATCGCGAAGCTCGACGCGTTCGAGCTCTGGAACGACGGCAGCGACATCCCCGTCTTCGCCTGGCGACTCAAGGACGGTCATACGAAGAACTGGACGCTCTACCATCTGCAGGATCGTCTGCGGATGCGCGGCTGGCTCGTTCCGGCGTATCCGATGCCGGCCGACCTCGAGCAGATCACCGTGCAGCGGATCGTCGTGCGCAACGGACTGAGCATGGATCTGGCGTCGGAGCTTTTGGATGCGATCGCGGCGGAGGTCGCACACCTCGACGCGCTCACCGCACCTATGCCGGACGACCACCCCGACTCCGCCTTCCACCACTAGGAGCGTTGCGACGTCCGTACCCGGATCGGATCGGCTCGCTCAGGTCTCGTTCCAGAGCCTCCGGTAGTACTCGAGGCGTTCCCGGTCGGGCTCGATGCCGTAGGCGGCGATGAGGGTGTCCTCCCACCCGGGCCCGAAGTTCCACAGCGTGCTCATCGAGGCCACGGCGATGTCGGCCCACCGGTCGGCGACGCCGAGGGCCGCGAGATCGACGAACCCGACCGGTCGTCCGTCGTCGTCGAGCAGCGTGTTCGGCATGCAGGCGTCACCGTGGCAGACGACGAGACGGTCGGTCGGCGGAGCCTCGTGCAGTTCGTCCGGTACCCGCGTCCCGCGCTCCGCCGCGTTCGCGATCCGCCAGGCGGTGCTCCATTCCCAGGGGCACTCCGCCACGGGCAGGGCGTCGTGCAGCGTGCGCAGCGCCTGTCCCACCGCACGCACGGCCAGCTCCGGCTCGTCCGCCCAGCGAGGATCGACCGCGCTCCGGGCATCGAGCGCCACCGTCACGAGCCATTCGTGCGCGGCATCCTGTCCCTGTTCGAGCACTTCGGGAACCGTGATCCACTGGTGCGCCCAGCGCATCCGCTCCGCCTCGTCGCGCATGTTCGCCTCGTCGTCGAGCGGTCCCCATTTGATGTAGCGCCGGTCGTCGGTGCGGAACGTCAAGCCGCCGAGGCCGTTGCGCCAGACCGGGGTCAGGGCGGCGCCGCGTGCGAGCTCCCGCACCCGCGCAGGAACGTCGATGGACAGGTCGGGGATGCTCACGCCTCCATCCTGCCCGACGAGCGCAGCCCCAGGGCCGGACCGCTCGGACCCGCGCGCGTCATCCGCAGGGACGGTGTCACGTAGGCTGAGACTGCGTTCCATCACAGCATGCCGCACGACGACGTTCGAAGGAGAACATCAGATGCAGATCAGCGGACAGGGTGCACTCATCACCGGAGGCGCCTCGGGCCTCGGACTCGCCACCGCGCGCCGACTCGTCGCCGCGGGAGCCCACGTCACGATCATCGACCTCGCCTCGTCGAAGGGAGCGGACGTCGCCACCGAGCTCGGCGGACTCTTCGTCGCCGCCGACGTCACGAGCGCCGAAGAGGTGCAGGCCGCCGTCGCCGCGGCCCAGTCCGCCGCGCCGCTGCGCGTGGTCGTGAACTGCGCCGGCATCGCACCGCCCGCCAAGGTGCTCGACCGCGAGGGCAATCCCGCCGTGCTCGCGGACTTCGAGCGGGTGGTGCGCATCAACCTCGTCGGCACCTTCAACGTCATCTCGCAGGCCTCGGCCGCGATCGCCAAGAACGAGCCCCACGACGAAGAGCGCGGCGTCATCGTGAACACCGCGAGCGTCGCCGCGTTCGACGGGCAGATCGGCCAGCCCGCCTACGCCGCGTCCAAGGGCGGCGTGCACGCCATGACGCTTCCCGTGGCCCGCGAGCTCGCCCGCTACGGCATCCGGGTCTGCACGATCGCACCCGGGATCATGGAGACCCCGATGCTGATGGGGCTTCCGCAGGAGGCGCAGGACTCGCTCGGCCAGCAGGTGCCGTTCCCTGCGCGCCTGGGCCGCCCCGACGAGTACGCCGCCCTCGTGCAGCAGATCGTCGAGAACGGCTATCTCAACGGCGAGACGATCCGCCTCGACGGCGCGATCCGCATGGCCCCGCGCTGAGCCCACAGCGACCCGAACCGGCGAACAGACTCGCGAACGGAACCAAGGAGAACCCATGTCACTGGCAGGAAAGACCATCCTGATGTCGGGCGGCAGCCGCGGCATCGGCCTCGCGATCGCGCTGCGGGCGGCCGCGGACGGTGCGAACATCGCGATGCTCGCGAAGACGGACACCCCGCATCCCAAGCTCGAGGGCACGATCCACACCGCCGCCGAGCAGATCCGCGCCGCCGGCGGACAGGCGCTGCCGATCGTCGGCGACGTGCGTGAAGACGACGACATCACCGAAGCGGTCATGAAGACGCAGGGCGAGTTCGGCGGCATCGACATCGTCATCAACAACGCCAGCGTGATCGACCTGTCGCGCTCGCTCGATCTGGGTGCGAAGAAGTACGACCTGATGCAGGACGTGAACGTGCGCGGCACCTTCATGCTGTCGCGTGCGGCGGTGCCGATCCTCAAGGATGCCGAGAACCCGCACATCCTCTCGCTCTCGCCGCCTCTCAACCCGACGCCGAAATGGCTCGGCGCGCACACCGGCTACACGCTCGCCAAGTTCGGCATGACCCTCGCGACGCTCGGTCTCGCGGCGGAGTTCGCACGCGACGGGATCGCCGCGAACACGCTGTGGCCGCGCACCACGATCGCGACCGCGGCCGTGCAGAACCTCCTCGGCGGCGACAAGGTCATGGCCGCGAGCCGCACGCCCGACATCTACGCGGACGCCGCCTACGCGGTGCTCCTCAAGCCCGCGGCGTCGTACACGGGGCAGAGCCTGATCGTGGAAGACGTGCTCGAGGCCGACGGAGTGACCGACTTCTCGGGCTACGCCGCGATTCCCGGCACCCCCGACAGCGCGCTGTTCCCGGACATCTTCCTCGACTGAGGGCGCGGGTTGTCCACGCCGTCCGCACCGGCGGCTTGGCTGAGGGGTCACGACACGCCCTATCGCGCGAGCCGCGTGCGGCGTGTTTTGACCCCTCAGCGTAGGGTGTGTGCGCGGGTACGGGAGGTGGGCGCGGGCGTGGGTGGGAGAGGGATCGGGGGAGCTCAGAACAGCAGGTACACCGCGCCGAGGATCGTGAGCCCGATCACGACGCGGTCGAACACGCGCTGGTTCATCCGCCGGGCGACCCGCATCCCCGTGAGCGCCCCGATCACCACGAGGGGGGCGAGCACGGCATCCATCAGCAGCACCGGCGCCTGGAACAGCCCGAGGCCGGCGAGGAACGGCACCTTCACCACGTTGATGATCGCGAAGAACCATGCGGAGGTGCCGAGGAACACCTGCACCGGAGTGCGGGTGGCCAGGAAGTACATCGAAATGACCGGGCCGCCCGCATTGGCCACCATGGTCGTGAACCCGCCGAGCGTACCGTAGGTGCCCGCGAGCACGATGCCGCCGGATGCCGGGGGCGCGGCATCCGCTCTGCTCTGCCGCCACCGCCGCCACAGTGTCACGGCGATCATCAGCAGCAGGATCACGCCGATCGCGCGGCGCACCGTTCCGTCACCGGCGAGCGCGAGGAACGCGAACCCGACGAGGAGCCCCGCGATGACCGCCGGTGCGAGGCGCAGCAGCGTCGGCCAGTGCGCGTGGCGTCGGTAGGCGATCAGCGCGAACACGTCGCCGACCATCAGCAGCAGCAGGGTCGCGGCCGTGGAGGTGCGCGCCGGCAGGACCGCCGCGAACAGGGCGATCGCGAGGATGCTGCCGCCGGGCAGCGCCGTCTTCGAGATCCCGATCGCCACCGCCGCGACGGCGAGTGCCGTCCAGGCCCAGGGGTCGAGCGCGATCACCGTCGCAGCTCGGCGACGACGGCGTCGTATCCGCGACCCGCTGCGAGGTCGACCGGAAGCACGCCGTCGCCGTCGGGGATGCGGATGTCCGCCCCACCGTCGATGAGCGCCCTGACCACGTCGACGTAGCGGGAGGAGCCGTCGCCGAGCACGATCGCCTCGTGCAGCGCCGTCCAGCCCAGGTTGTTGACGTGGTCGGGGTCGACGCCCGCCTCGAGCAGGATCCCGACGGTCGAGAGGAGTCCGCGTTCGGCGGCGGGGATCAGCGCCGTGCCGCCGAAGCGATTCGTGCTCGCGAGGTCGGCGCCGTGCTCGAGCGTCAGGCGCAGGATCTCGTCGTGCCCGCGCGCACCCGCGTACAGGTAGGCGGAGTCCTGGATATCGTCCTTCGCGTTCACGTCCGCGCCGGCCTCGATCAGGGTCCGCGCCGCATCGACGTGGTTCGCCTTGGTCGCGGCGACCAGGGCGGTCATGCCGCCGCTGCCCCGCGCGTCGATCTCCGCGCCGGCGTCGAGCGCGGCCGCCACTCCCTCGGCGTCGCCGGACTCCGCGGCGGCGATCAGGTTCCGGGTGGCCTCGGTCATGGCGACCTCCTGTGTCTGTGCGGTGGATGTCTGTGCGGGCGATGAAGGGGCGTGCGAGGAGGGTCGTGCGGCGCAGCCCGCCGCGGTCAGCAAGGCTGCCGTGAGGGCGGCGGTGATCAGCATCCCTCGCGTGCGCATGCGTCTGGTATACCAAACGACGCTGGGTGCCGCGCCCGATCAGGAGCGCTCGATCAGCTCCGGGTCGCGGCGAGGGCCTGGGTGAACCGCGCGGCGCGCTGCTCGAGGTCGGCCCAGTCGGAGGCCTTGATCGAGGCGCCGTTCGCGAGGTCTCCGCCGGCTCCGACCGCGACGGCGCCGGCCGCGAACCAGGCGGACAGGTTCTCAGGGCTCACACCGCCGGTGGGCATCAGCGGTGCGTCCGGGAAGGGGCCCCGCAGCGCGCCGAGGTAGGACGGGCCGCCGAGCGACGCCGGGAAGATCTTGACGACGTCGACGCCGAGCTCGAGCGCGCTCATCACCTCGGTCGGGGTCATCGCGCCGGTCATCACCACGCGGCCGGTGTCGAGCATGGTGCGGGTGAGGTCGGGGAGGGTGCCGGGGCTGACGAGGAACTCCGCCCCCGCATCCGCTGCCTGTGCCGCCTGCGCCGCGTTCGTCACGGTGCCGGCGCCGATGTACGCGGCATCCCCGTGGCGTGCGATGAGTTCCCGGATCACGGCGGGGGCGTCGGGAGTGGAGAAGGTCACTTCGATGCCGGTGACCCCGCCGCGGATGATGGCCTCGGAGGCCTCCAATGCCAGCTCGGGGGAGGGGGCGCGCAGGACGGCGAGGATGCCGGTTGTGCGGGCGCGGTCGAGACGGTCGGGCATGGGGCTCCTTTGAACGAGGGACGCTCCCATTCTCCCCCGGGCGCAGCTCTGCCGACGTGCGGGGCTGTCCGGATGCGCGAGCCGGAGGTTCAGCGCCGGCCGGGAACCCAGGCCTCGATCAGGTCCTTCGACTCCTTCAGTCCGAGACCGGTGTGCTCGCGGAGCTGCTTGATGGCGACGATCTTCGCGCCGTCGGCGACGAGCTTGTCGATGTCGGAGGCCACGGATGCCGGCAGCGACGCGCGGACCGAGGAGAGGGTCGGCGCGGACGGCGTGATCGAGGAATGCACGGCCGTGGCGTTCGACACGGCTGCGAGGTGCGGTGCGGTCGTGCTCACCGACCAGTGGTCGATGCGGTCCTTCGCCTCCTTCAGCCCGACCCGGGTGCGATCGCGGTAGAGCTTGATGGCGTGGATCTTCTGTCCTGCTCCGACGAGCCGGTCGATCTCGGCGACGACGTCGGGGGTCAGCCCGGAGGCCGGCGTCGACGCCGAGGAGGCGGGCGCCGAGCGCGGTGTCGCGGCCGTCGGTACGAAGACCTGCGGCTCCGGCAGCTTCGGCCGCATTCCGCGCAGTGCGACGGCCAGGATCGCGACGACGACGATCAGGCCGACGACGATCCCGATGATCCACAGCACGTCATCCATGGGGTCAGTCTACGGAGGCGGCATCCGCCGCCCCAGGGGTTTCAGGGCTACTTGGCGACGAGCGTGGTCTCGAAGCGATAGAGATCGGGCCGGTAGCAGTGATGTCCGTACTCGATCGCCGCGCCGGACTGATCGAACGAGATGCGCTCCATCGTCAGCAGCGGTCCGCCGGCTTCGATCTCGAGCAGCCCCGGCTCGTCGGCCTCCGCGCGCCGGGCGCCGATCTTCTGCTTGGCGACCCGGATGGCGACGCCTCGCGCACGCAGCACCTGATAGAGGCCGCGCGACTCGAGCTGCTCCGAGGAGATGTCCGCGAACTCGCGCGGCAGGTAGTTCTCCAGCACGGCGACAGGGACGCCGTCGGTGCTCCGGCGGCGCCGCAGATGCAGGACATCGGTGCCGGGGGAGAGGGCCAGGGCCGCCGCAACCTCTTCCGAGGCCGGGATGACCTCGTGGGTGAGCACCTGCGTGCCCGGCTCGTGGTGGGCGCTCTGCAGGTCTTCGAACAGGCTGGTGAGCTCGACCTGGCGGGTGACGGAGCCCTGCACGACCTGGGTGCCGATGCCTCGGCGTCGCACGAGGAGTCCCTTGTCGACGAGCTCCTGGATCGCGCGCCGGATGGTGGGCCGCGAGAGACCCAGCTGCTCGGCGATCGACACCTCGTTCTCGAGGCGGGCGCCGGCCGGGATGGCGCCGGATTGGATCGCGCTCTGCAGGCGGGTGGAGACCTGGAAGTACAGCGGAACCGGGCCCGTGCGGTCGATGTCCGCGAAGAGATCGTTCGGCCATGGGGTGACGAGATCGGCCATGGTGCTCCGCTTTCTGTGAGGGAGTCATATTGTAGCGACAATCATACGATCGCCTCCATCCCCCTCTTTTCGGGGGATCTCGCCCGGCGAGGCGCGGCAAGGCGGGTCTCGGATGCGGTCTCCCCGCCGCGGATGCTTAAAGTGCTATTGTGCTGACATGAGGGACGAGGCGTGAGCTACGTGTGGGATCCGCACCTGCTCGTCGAGCTCGGGCTGCTCGCACTGGCGTTCGTCTTGTCCCTGGCCGTCGGCGTCGAGCGCTCCCGCAAGCTCAAGAGCGCAGGTCTGCGCACGCACGTCCTCGTCGGGATCGGCTCCGCGATCTTCACGCTGATCTCGGCGTACGGGTTCGAGGGGGTGCTGGGTCCGGACGTGGCGGTCGACCCCTCCCGCATCGCGGCGCAGGTGGTGTCCGGGATCGGGTTCCTCGGCGCCGGCGTGATCTTCGTGCGGAACAACGCCGTGTCGGGTCTGACGTCGGCGGCGACGATCTGGGTGGTGGCCGCCATCGGCATGGCGTGCGGGGCGAACATGCCCCTCCTGGCGATCGCCGGCACCGGGCTGCACCTGCTCACGGTGGGCCCCCTGTCCCGCGTGCGCGACCGTCTGCGCCCGGAGCCCGAGCGCCTGCGGGTGACCCTGCAGTACGAGGCCGATCGCGGCGCTCTCCGGGAGGTCCTCGCCGCGGCGGAGCGACGCGGCCTTCCCGCCACGCTCCTCGGCGCTGCGCGCATCCACGGCGACTCGGACATGCGCGCGACCCTCGAGTTCGCGGAGGCCTCGCCCGACATGCGCACGGAGCTGATCGACGTGATCGCGCGCCTCGAGGGTGTGAGATCGGTGGTCGTCCAGGGGTCGTCGGACGACGATTGATGCATATGTAATTACCTGCTAACATTTCCACGGGCCTCCGGTCCGACCGTTCAATGGAGAAAGGAAATCGAGTGATCCGTATCGCGAATGCGCCGGTGAGCTACGGAGTCTTCGAGCTGGCACGGCCGGATCTCGTCGCTCTCCCCGAGGGGGAGGAACTCGCGCGCTGGATCAGCGAGGCCGGGTACCAGGGCATCGACCTCGGTCCGGTCGGACTCCTCGGCCGCGGCGACGAGCTCACGGATCGCCTGCAGCGTCACGGCCTCGAGCTCGCAGGCGGGTGGGTGGATCTGCCCTTCGCCGGTGACGACGACGACTTCGCCCGTGCGCTGGCCGACCTCGACGGCATCCTCGACGTGTTCGTCGCAGCTGCGGACACCGGCCCCGCCCTGGCTCCACTGCCCACGCTCGCCGACTCCGGCAGCGCCGAGCGCAAGGCGCGACCCGGCGGCGCTCCCGAGCTCACGCTCCGCGGCGACGACTGGGCCCGGTTCGCCGACCGCGTGAACATCGCGACCGCCCGCGTGCGTGCCCGCGGTCTCGAGCCCACGTTCCACCACCACGCGTGCACCTACGTCGAGACCCCCGACGAGGTCGATGCGCTGCTCACGTCGACCGATGTCGGACTCACCTTCGACTCCGGGCACCTCCTCATCGGAGGCGGCGACCCGCTGCCCGACTTCCGCCGGTGGCGCGACCGCATCAACCACCTGCACCTGAAGGATGCGCGCACCCAGATCCTGCGCGAGGCGCTGCAGACCGACGACCCGATGCGCTCGGTGTGGGAGAAGCGCGTCTTCGTGCCCCTGGGCGAGGGCGATCTCGCCGTCGCCGAGCTCGTCGACGAGATCATCGGCAGCGGATACGACGGCTGGCTCATCGTCGAGCAGGATGTGGTGCCCCGCTCCACCGACGAGGTCGAGCAGGCGAAGACCGAGCAGATCGCCAACCGCGAGGCCCTCCGGACGTGGTTCGCATGAGCGTCACACGCGTCGCCGTCATCGGACTGGGAGCCATCAGCCAGAGCGTGCACCTGCCGCTGCTGCGCAGGAACGCCGAGAGCTTCGAGATCGCCGCCCTCGTCGACCTCTCCGCCGAGCGCACCGCCGACATGGCCGCTCGCTACGGTGTCGCCGACGAGCGCCGGTTCTCCTCGGTCGACGCCCTCGTCGCCGCGAAGGACGAGGGGGCGCTCGCGATCGACGCCGCCATCCTCGCCACCACGGGCTCCCACGCCGGCGACACGCTGCGCCTGGTGCGGGCCGGCATCAGGGTCCTCGCCGAGAAGCCCCTCGCCTACTCGCTCGCCGAGCTCGACGCGCTCACCGCCCATGCCGCAGAGGCGGGGATCGATCTGCGCGACTGGGTGCGCGTCGGCTACATGAAGGAGTACGACCTCGCGTCCCGGCACGCGAAGCAGCTCCTCGCCGACGTCGACCTTCGCGCGGTCAGCGTGCAGGTGATGCATCCCCTGGACGGCTCCCAGCTGGAGTACGCCCGTCTCGCCGCGCGCACCGACGACGTCTCCCGCGACACCCTCGCGCCGCTCATCGACGCCACCGCCGCGATCGTCGACTCCGCCGTCGGCTCCGACCTCCCCGCGGACCTGCGCACGCTCTACACGAACGTCGTGCTGGGATCGATCGTCCACGACGTCGGACTGCTCCGCATGCTGGTCGGCGGTCTGGGCGAGGTCGACTTCGCCCAGCACTGGGGACCGAAGATGCCGGGCTCGGTGCACCTGCGCGGCGCCCTCGCGCGCGACGAGACACCGTGGACCCTCGACTGGCACTACATCGACGGGTACCCCGACTACCAGGAGACCGTCACCTTCCATCACGAGACCGGATCGATCGAGCTCGTCTTCGGAGTGCCGTACGTGACGAATCTCCCCACGATCCTCCGCGTGACCGAGAGTCACCCGGAGCTGGGCATCCGCGTGAGCGAATCGCGATGGATGCAGCAAGAGGCTTTCGAGAACGAACTGTTCGCGCTGGCGGCACTGGTCCGCGGCGAGCGTCCCGAAGGGGCGAGCGTCGAGGAATCGATCGCCGACGTGCGCGTCGGGCAGCGGATGATCCGCTCGCTCGCGCTCTCGAAGGGCTTCACGCTCGACCCGAGCGTCGAAGCCGCGCAGTAGTTCACCCACACCGAGACCGGGCGGCATCCGCTCGGCGATCAGCGACACAGAAAGGTCCAGAAATGGTCACGAATGGAAAGCGCCGCCTGCTTGCGGCGTTCGCCCTCACCACTGTCGGTGCGGTCGTCCTGGCCGGCTGCTCCGGAGGATCGGAGCCGGAGGCCGAGGAGGAGACCGGGCCGGTCACCCTCACCCTGACGACCAACTCCATCACCGGCGGCAAGAACAGCGCCGAGGCGGACTGGATCGCCGACTGGGTCATCCCCGAGTTCGAGAAGGCCATGGACGCGGACGGCAAGGACGTCACCGTGGAGTTCCAGCCGCAGGGCGTGGACGACGAGGACTACAAGACGAAGATCGCCCTCGACCTGCAGTCCGGCAAGGGTGCCGACATCATCGGCATGGACGGCATCTGGGTCGGCGAGTTCGCCGAGGCGGGCTACATCAAGCCGCTCGCCGAGGTCGGCGGCAAGGCCGTCGACGACTGGGACGGCTGGGCGCAGATCCCGGATGCCGTGCAGAACGCCCTCTCGTTCGACGGCGACCGCTACGGGGTGCCGCAGGGCGCCGACGGCCGGGTGCTCTACTACAACAAGGATCTCTTCGCTCAGGCGGGGCTCGACGAGGACTGGGCTCCGGAGAGCTGGGACGACATCCTCGACGCGTCGCGCGACCTGAAGAAGCTCGACGGCGTCACCCCGATCCAGCTCAACGCCGGCACGGCGATGGGCGAGGCGACCACCATGCAGGGGCTGCTGCCCGTGCTGGTCGGCACCGGCGAGCAGGTCTACGAGGACGGCAAGTGGATCGGCGCCACCGACGGCATGGAGAAGGCGCTCGACCTGTACGAGACCATCTACGTCGACGAGGGCCTCGGCGACCCGGTCCTGCAGCAGGAGGCCTCGGGACGCGACACCTCGTTCCAGCTCTTCGCAGAGGGCAAGATCGGCATCCTCCTCGAGGGCGACTACTTCTGGCGCTCGGTGATCAACCCCGCCGAGGGTGTCGGAACGGCTCCCATGGCCGACCGCGACACCACCGTCGGCTACGCCAAGATCCCGGCGATCGAGCCGGGCAAGGGCATCAACGACCAGGACTACGTCTCGATGTCGGGCGGCACCGGTCGTGTGCTCAACCCCAACTCGAAGCACGCCGAGATGGCGTGGGAGCTGCTCGCGTTCATGAACTCGCCCGAGGCGTACGAGGCGCGTGCCGCAGGCACACTCTCGATCTCGCCGCGCAACGACGTGAACGAGAAGCTGCTCTCCTCCGACCCGATGCTGACCTTCGTCAGCGAAGAGGTGCTGCCGATCACGGCCTACCGTCCGGGACTCGCGGCCTACCCGCAGGTGTCGGTGCTGCTCCAGCAGGCCACGCTCGATGTCGCCACCGGAACCTCGGTCGATGACGCACTGAAGACCTACGTCCGTGGTCTCGAAGGCGTCGTGGGTCCGGACGCGATCTCCGAGTGACCATGACGCAAGCAACGATGCCGGCGGGGAGCACCACCGCTCCCCGCCGGCGCCGCGCGGAGGATGTCGCGGGTCTCGGTCGGGCCAGGGCCACGCTCTTCGCGGCGCCCGGTCTGCTGCTGATCGGCCTGTTCCTCCTCTTCCCGGCGATCTGGACCGTCTACCTCGGGATGACCAACTACCGGCTGACCGGCTTCGCCGCCGCCAACCCGGAGTTCGTCGGCCTGGACAACTTCGCCACCGCTCTCAACGATCCGCGGTTCTGGAACTCGCTGTGGCTCACGCTCGTCTTCGTCCTCGTCTCGGGGATCATCGGGCAGACGATCCTCGGCTTCGCCCTCGCCTGGATGCTGCGCAACGTCCGTGCCGGGGTGAAGACCTTCGTCGAGACGCTCGTGCTCGCCGCCTGGGTCATCCCCGCCTCGGTCGCCTCGTTCCTCTGGCTCGCGCTCCTGGATCGGCGCACCGGCACCCTGAACTCCCTCCTCGGCACCGAGGGCGCGGCGTGGCTGATCGAGCACCCGATGGAGTGCATCATCATCTTCAACATCTGGGTCGGGACCGCGTTCTCGATGCAGCTGTTCTCGTCGGCGATCAGCGCCGTGCCCCCGTCGCAGCTCGAGAGCGCCCGCATGGTCGGAGCCAACACGTGGCAGCAGCTGCGCGACGTCATCCTGCCCAACATCAAGGGCCACCTGCTGACCAACACCCTGCTGATCACGCTGTGGACGTTCAACACCTTCACGCCCTACCTGCTCACCGCGGGCGGGCCGAACGGTCAGACCGACATCCTGTCGGTGTACATCTACCAGACCGCCATCCCCGGCGGGCAGCTGGGCCTCGGTGCGGCGATCTCGCTCATCATGCTCCTCATCAACCTCGTGATCGCGCTCATGTACACGCGCGTCTCGCGAGGGAAGAGCACCAAGAAGAAGAAGAAGGTGACCTCATGATGGCCACCATCAAGACGGTCGTGCGCGACCGCTCGGTGACCCACTTCGTCTCGCGGATCCTGTTCACGGTCGTGCTCGTCATCGTGTCGCTGTTCTTCGCGCTGCCGATGGTGTGGCTGATCCTGGCCCCGTTCGATGCGACGCCGTCGCTGACGGTGTCGTGGCCGGACTGGACGCTGGACAACTTCGCGCGGCTGGTCGAGAACCCCTACGCGATGAAGTCGATCCTCAACTCGCTCATCCTCGGCGTCGGAACCATGGCGCTCGTGATCGTCCTCGGCGCCCTCGCGTCGTATGCGATGAGCCGGATCAGCATCCCCGGCCGCGACGGCATCCTCTACGGCCTGCTGCTGCTCTCGTCTATCGTCACGGGGACGGCGGCCATGGTGCCGACGTTCCAGCTGATCAACCAGCTGCAGCTGATCAACACGCATGTCGGCGTCATCCTGGTGCTGGCGGGCGGGATCCTGCCGACGGTGATCTTCATCCTCAAGGACTTCATGGACTCGATCCCGAAGTCCTACGAGGAGTCCGCGCGGCTGTACGGCGCCGGCCCGTTCCGCATCCTCAAGGACATCGTGGTGCCGATCGCCCGCCCGGGTCTCGCATTCATCGCGATCTGGACGATCGTGCAGGTCTGGGGCAACTTCCTCGTTCCGTTCCTGCTGCTGCGGACGCCCGACATGCAGCCGGCCGCCGTGCTCATGTACACCTTCTACACCGAGAGCGGCCAGGCCGACCTCCGGCTGATCTCGGCGTTCTCGCTGGTGTTCTCGGTGCCCGTCCTTCTCATCTACTTCTTTGTGAACCGTCGCTACGGTTTCCGCTTCCACGGAGGGATCAAGTCCTGATGGCCGCCATCATTGCAACAGAACTCGTCAAGGAGTACCCCGGCGGGGTGCGAGGCGTCGACAGCGTCGACGTCGAGATCGCGGACGGCGAGTTCTTCGCGCTCCTCGGTCCGTCCGGCTGCGGGAAGACCACGCTGCTGCGGTCGATCGCAGGGCTGGAGAGCATCACCTCCGGCAAGCTCACGATCGGCGAGAAGGACGTCACGAACGCCGAGCCGGGTGAGCGCGGTGTGGCGATGGTCTTCCAGGACTACGCCCTGTTCCCGCACATGGACGTGGGCGACAACATCGCCTACCCGCTGCGGATCCGGCGCGTGGGGAAGACCGAGCGTCGCACCACGGCCGAGTCGGTCGCGAACGGGCTGTCGCTGAACGGACTCATCGAGCGCCGTCCGGGTCAGCTCTCCGGCGGTCAGCAGCAGCGCGTGGCCCTCGCCCGCGCCGTCGCGACCCGTCCCGACGTGCTGCTGCTCGACGAGCCGCTGTCGAACCTCGACGCCCGCCTGCGTCTCGAGGCGCGGACGTTCCTCAAGGAGCTGCAGCGCGACCTCGGCGTCACGACGGTGTTCGTCACCCACGACCAGGCCGAGGCGCTCGCGCTCGCCGACCGGATCGCGGTCATGAAGTCCGGCAAGCTCCAGCAGATCGGCTCGCCGCGCGAGATCTTCCACCGCCCGAACAACACGTTCGTCGCGGGGTTCATCGGCTCGGTGCCGATGAACCTGCTGGAGACCGCGGTATCGGCAGGAAGCGTCCGGATCGGCGAGGGCGACGTGCCCGTCCCGGCCGAGGCCGCCTCCTCGGTGCGCGAGGGGCAGACCGTGATCTGGGGCATCCGTCCCGAGTACCTGCGCTGGTCGACCGAGCCGGTCGAGGGTGGCATCGCGGCCGAGGTCGTCGTGACCGAGACTCTGGGTGCCACGAGCCTGGTGCTCGTGAGCACCGGAGAGCACAAGCTGCAGGTCGTCGTCCCCGAAGAGCAGGAGCCGGCGCCGGGCGACCGCGGCTGGATCGTCCCGCAGCTCAACCGCGTCCTGCTGTTCGACGCCGAGAGCACCGAGCGGATCGGCTGATGAGCACCATCCGCACCACCCTGCACCTCACGCACGAGATCCAGAACGCCGACCGCTACGTGCGGGTGCCGTTCGACGTGCCGGCGGGCACCGACTCGCTCGAGGTGCGCATCTCCTACGACGGCGAGGCGGCGGTGATCGACCTCGGCTGCGAGGGCGCCGCAGGGTGGCGCGGATGGTCCGGCGGTGCGCGGACCGCCTACGTGATCCGCACCGACGACGCCACGCCCGGGTACCTGCCCGGCCGCCCCGAGGAGGGCGAGTGGTACGTGATCCTGGGCGTGCACCGGCTGAGCGCCGGGGGTGCGGACGTCACGATCGAGATCCTCCTCCCTGCGGAGTCCGGGATCGACCACGGTCCGGTCGCCGCCCCCGTGACCGGGGTCCCTCGGGGGAGCACGAGGAACCTGCCGGCGCCCGCGGGCCTGCGCTGGTTCGCCGGCGACTTCCACGCGCACACCCTCCACTCGGACGGCCGCGAGAGCATCTCGGGCCTGGCCGCACTGGGCGCGAGAGCGGGGCTCGACTTCCTCGCCGTCACCGACCACAACACCACCAGCCACCACGCGCACCTCCCCGGGGTCGGAGCGCAGCACGCCATCACGCTGCTCCCCGGGCAGGAGGTGACCACGCACCGCGGTCACGCCAACGCCTTCGGCGACATCGGCTGGATCGACTTCCGCCGCCCCGCCCAGGAGTGGGTGGACGAGGTCGAGCGCCGCGGCGGCGTCCTCAGCGTGAACCACCCGATCTCGGGCGACTGCTCGTGGCTGCATCCGCTGGAGCGCACCCCTCGGGCGATCGAACTGTGGCACTCGACCTGGTACCGCGAGCTCATCGCGACGTCGCCGCTCGCCTTCCACGAGCGGTGGGACAAGGATGCCGTGCTCCTCGGCGGCGCCGACTTCCACATGCAGAGCCAGGGCATCGGCCCGGGCACCCCGACCACCTGGGTCGCGGCGGAGGATGACTCTCCCGAGGCGCTCCTCGCCGGAGTCGCCGCCGGACGCACCGCCATCATGGGCGGGGTGACCGTTCGCGACGGCCTCAGCACGCCGGATCTCTTCACCGCTCCCGTGCTCCTGCGCATCGACGACGAGCTGCTCGCCATCGATGCCGACGGCCTGATCCTCGTCGACGGCGCCGGCGAGCGCCGTTCGGTGCACGGCGATCGCGTCGCGTTCCCGGCCGAGCGCTCCGCCGGCCCCCACTACCTGCTGCACCCCGACCGCAGCATCGCCGCCCTGTGCGCCTGAGCGGCCGCATCCCCCACCTTCCCCAGAGAATCAGGAGTCCCCGCCCGTGACCAGTGAGATCGTCGTCGTCCCCCACACCCACTGGGACCGCGAATGGTACGAGCCGCACGATGTCTTCCGCCTGCGCCTGGTGCACATGCTCGACCGGCTGATCGGCATCCTCGAGGCGGAGCCGGAGTACCGGTTCACGCTCGACGGGCAGGCCGCGGCGATCGAGGACTACCTCGAGATGCGCCCGGACATGCGCGACCGGGTCGTGGCGCTGGTCGAGCGGGAGCAGCTCAGCGTGGGCCCGTTCCTCATCCTCCTCGACGAGTTCGGCTGCGACGGCGAGACGATCATCCGCAACCTCGAGCTCGGCCGCGCCGCGAGCGCACGTCTCGGACGGACCATGCCCGTCGGCTACCTGCCCGACATGTTCGGCCACGCGGCCCAGATGCCGCAGATCCTGGCCGGCTTCGGCATCCGCCACAGCGCCCTCTGGCGCGGCGTCCCGGCCGACGTCGCCGAGCACGCCTTCGCCTGGGTCGCCCCCAACGGCGATGCCGTGCGGTGCGAGTACCTCTTCGACGGCTACGGCAACGGCCTCGACATGTTCGCCCTGCCGGGACAGCTTCCCGAGCTCGCCCCCGACTACGCCGCCCGCACTGCCTCCTGGTACGGCGACGACCCGGTGCTCGCGATGCTGGGCACCGACCACTCCGCACCGCCCGAGGACCTCGCCGAGGTCATCCGCGACTATGACGCGGGAGGGCGCGAGCCGCACCTGTCGATCGCGACGCTCGACGGGCACCTCTCCCGCTATGCGACGGATGCCCCAGCGCTCGCCGCCCTCCCGCAGGTGCGCGGAGAGATGCGCTCGCACGCCCGCGGCAACCTCCTCCCCGGGGTCTTCTCGATCCGCACGAACCTCAAGCGCGAGATGGCCCGCTCCGAGCAGGCGCTCACCGCTGCGGAGCGCCTCGACCTGATGTACGGCACCCGCGACCACCGGTCCTTCTTCGACACCGCCTGGTACCGCATCGTGGAGAGCACCGCGCACGACTCCGTGACCGGATGCGGCGTCGACGCGACGGCCGAGCAGGTCGGCACGCGCATCCACACCGCGGGGCACATCGCCCGCGGCGTGATCGACACCGTGCTCCGCGACGTCTCGGCGGCGGTCTCGCCCGCGCAGCACCTCGTGTTCAACCCGTCGGGCTTCGCACGGCGCGCACAGGTCGAGGTGACCCTGCACGGTGTCGACGCCGGCGCCCTCTCCGCGGGCGTGCAGCTGCTCGACCCGCTGACGACCGTTCTCGGCGACGAGCGGATGCGCACGGCAGACCTGCCGAAGATCCTCCGCCGCATCCACGGTCGCGAGCTCTTCGGTCAGCAGATCAACGGATACGAGTGGGGCGAGCGGTCGCTGCGCTTCCAGGTCGCCGAGAGCCCCGAGGGCGTGTGGGACCTGGCGGCCTTCACCGTGGAGCTCGAGGAGCGCGTCGCCGCCGATGCCGCGGGCGACGACGTCTGGCACGTCGAGACCATCGCCGACCCCCGGCACCGGGCGCTCCTGGCCGTCGACGTCGACGGGCTCGCGCTCGCCGCGGTCGGCGAGACCACGGCACCGGCATCCGCCGACCCGGTCACCGTGACGACCGGCTCGCTGTCCAACCGGGCGCTGACCGCGACCGTGAACGCCGACGGCACCGTCCGCATCGACGGCGCGGACGGCTCGTCGGTCGACGGCGCGCTCGCTCTCGTCGACGACGGCGACTGCGGCGACTCGTACAACTACGGCCCGGTCGATGCGGCATCCGCCGTCTCCGCGCCGTCGTCGGTCGAGGTGACCGTGCTCGAGGAGGGTCCGCTGCGCGGCCGCATCCGCATCCGCCGGGTCTACGACCTGCCGGAGCGCCTGGACGCGGACCGTCGGCGCTCGACCGCGACGGTGCCGCTGGTGACCGAGACCACGATCGAGCTGCGCGAGGGCGAGGGCTTCCTGCGCGTCGGGATCGACTACGTGAACACCGCCTCCGACCACCGGCTCCGGGTGCTGGTGCCCACAGGCGGGACGGGGCTCGACTCCTCCCGCAGCGCCGGGCAGTACGGCACGACCGTGCGCGGACGCGAGGCCGAGGGCGGCTGGGGCGAGTTCCCGCTTCCCACGTACCCGGCGTACCGCTTCGCCGCCGCGGGCTCGACGGCGGTGCTGGTGCAGAAGCTGTCCGAGTACGAGCTGGTGTCGACGGCGGACGCTCCGGATGCTCTCGCGGTCACGCTGTCGCGGTCGGTCGGGATGATGAGCGTGAACGTGCACCCGCTGCGCGACGAGCCGGCCGGCTCCGAGATCCCCGTCCCCGGTGCGCAGTACCTGGGAGTCGCCGTGCACACCGACCTGGCGGTCCTGGTCGGCGCGGACGATGCGACCGCGGTGCGCGCCGCCGACCTCTTCCGGCACGACCCGCTCGTGGTCCGGGGTTCGGGCGAGGCCGACGGTCCGCTGCCCGAGGCCGCGTTCCCCGTCCGGCTCTCGGGCGATGTCGTGCTGGAGTCGGCTCGACGCGTCGGGACCGCCGCGGAGCTCCGGTTCGTCAACTACCTGGCCGAGGAGCGCGATCTGGAGTTCGCGTCGCCCGGCGACTGGACGCGGGTCGACCTGGCGGGCGAGGCGCAGGACGGCGCCTTCGACGCGGCGGCTGCCGGCGTGGTCGGCGGCGGGATGCTCAGCATCCGGCGTGCGATCGACTGATCTCGGCAAGAAGGCTACTAAGTGCTAATGTTAAGACAAATGACCGAGCGAGAGGAGGCACGATGACCGAGGAACGATCAGTCCCGGAGATCCTGACCGTCGGACGTCTGGGCGTCGACCTGTATCCGCTGCAGGACGGCGTCGGCCTCGGCGAGGTCAGCAGCTTCGGCAAGTACCTCGGCGGCAGTGCCGCCAACGTCTCCGTCGCCGCCGCGCGCTACGGCCATGACACCGCTCTGCTCTCCCGCGTCGGAGACGACCCCTTCGGGCGGTACCTGCGCGCCGAGCTGGAGCGCCTCGGGGTGCACAACCGGTACGTCGCGATCGACCCGACGTACAAGACGCCGATCACGTTCTGCGAGATCTTCCCGCCGGACGACTTCCCGCTGTACTTCTACCGCGAACCGTCCGCTCCCGACCTGCAGATCCGGCCGGAGGACGTCGACGAGGCCGCGGTGCGGCAGGCCGCGCTCGTCTGGTTCACCGCGACCGGTCTGAGCGAGGAGCCGAGCAGGCAGACGCACTTCGACCTCCTCCGGGCGCGCGGGCGCCGTGCGCACACGGTGTTCGATCTGGATTACCGGCCCATGTTCTGGGAGACGCCGGCCGAGGCCCGCACGCAGATCCAGCAGGCGCTGGGCTTCGCCACGGTCGCCGTGGGCAACCTCGAGGAGTGCGAGGTCGCTGTCGGCGAGACCGACCCGCAGCGGGCCGCGGATGCGCTCCTCGAGCGCGGTGTGGAATTGGCGATCGTGAAGCAGGGCCCCCGCGGCGTCCTCGCCAAGACGCGCTCGCGCCAGGTCGAGATCCCCGCGACCGCGGTCGAGGTCGTGAACGGACTCGGTGCCGGCGACGCGTTCGGCGGTGCGCTCTGCCACGGGCTGCTCGCGGAGTGGGAGCTGGAGAAGACGTTGACCTATGCGAACGCAGCGGGCGGCATCGTCGCCGGCCGCAGGGAATGCTCGACGGCGATGCCGACCGAGCGCGAGGTCGCCGAGGTCGTGAACGGAGATGCGTGAGATGACAGCCCTGACCGAAGAGGACTTCCACCGGCTCCGGACGGTGCGCGCGGAGTCGCCGCACACGATCCGCGAGACGCTGGCCGGACGCCGCCGCCGTGACATCATCCGCGGGGACGGACGGCTGTTCATCATCGCCGCCGACCACCCGGCGCGCGGTGCGCTCGCGGTCGGCGGATCCCCCTTCGCCATGGCCGACCGCTACGAGCTGCTCGATCGGCTCGCGATCGCCCTGCGGCATCCGGGGGTGGACGGCGTGCTCGGCACCCCCGACATCATCGACGACCTGGCGATGCTCGGCCTGCTCGACGACAAGATCGTCGTCGGGTCGATGAACCGCGGCGGCCTGCGCGGGGCCACGTTCGAGATGGACGACCGCTACACCGGGTACGACGTGCCCGCGATGGTGGACTCGGGCATCGACTTCGCCAAGGCTCTGCTGCGGGTGAACCTCGACGACGACGGGACGGCGCCCACGCTGGCCTCGACGGCCGACGCGGTGACCGCAGCCGCCCGGGCAGACCTTCCGATCATGCTCGAGCCGTTCCTCAGCCGCCGCGTCGACGGCCGGGTCGTCAACGACCTGAGCCCGGATGCCGTGATGCTGTCGATCGCGATCGCCAGCGGTCTCGGTGCGAGCAGTGCGAGCACGTGGCTGAAGCTCCCGGTCGTCGACGACATGGAGCGCGTGCTCGCGGCGACGACGCTGCCCGTGCTGCTGCTCGGCGGCGACGCGGGTGCCGATCCCGACGACACGTTCTCGTCCTGGGAGGACGCGCTGTCGCTCCCCGGCGTGCGCGGCCTGACCGTCGGCCGCACGCTCCTGTACTCGTCCGACATCGACGTGGCATCCGCCATCGATGTCGCCGCCTCCCTCGTCCACCCCGGGCTGACCGCCTGACCGCCCTCTCCGCAGAAGGACACGCATGACCTCCGCATCCGACGTCCCCGTCATCGGCCACTGGATCGACGGCGCCGCCCGCGCCTCCGCGAGCGGCCGCACCGCTCCCGTCCACAACCCCGCGACGGGGGCCGTGACCGGGCACGTCGCCCTGGCCGACGACTCCGAGATCGCGGATGCCATCGCCTCCGCGCAGCGTGGATTCCAGGTGTGGAGCGGCTACTCGATCGCGCGTCGTCAGGCGGTGATGTTCGCGTTCCGCGAGCTGCTGAACGCGCGCAAGGGTGAGCTGGCAGCGATCATCACGGCCGAGCACGGCAAGGTCCGCTCCGATGCGATGGGCGAGATCCTGCGCGGCCAGGAGGTCGTCGAGCTCGCGACGGGCTTCCCGCACCTGATCAAGGGCGCGTACTCGGAGAACGTCTCGACCGGCATCGACGTGTACTCGCTCAAGCAGCCGCTCGGCGTCGTCGGCATCATCTCGCCGTTCAACTTCCCCGCGATGGTGCCGATGTGGTTCTTCCCGGTCGCGATCGCCGCGGGCAACGCCGTGGTGCTCAAGCCCAGCGAGAAGGACCCGTCCGCCGCGCTGTGGCTCGCCGCCCTCTGGGCCGAGGCGGGTCTGCCCGACGGTGTGTTCACCGTGCTGCAGGGAGACAAGCAGGCGGTGGACGGACTGCTGGAGAGTCCGGATGTCGCCTCGATCTCGTTCGTCGGCTCGACGCCCATCGCCCAGTACATCTACGAGACCGCGTCGCGCCACGGCAAGCGGGTGCAGGCCCTCGGGGGCGCGAAGAACCACATGCTCGTCCTGCCGGACGCCGATCTCGACCTCGTCGCGGACCAGGCCGTGAACGCGGGATTCGGCGCGGCGGGGGAGCGGTGCATGGCCGTCTCCGTCGTGCTCGCGGTCGAGCCGGTGGCCGACGAGCTGATCGCGCGCATCTCGCAGCGCATCGCGGGGCTGCGCATCGGCGACGGTGCGGGAGGCGCTGACGGCGAGCCCGACATGGGGCCGCTGATCACCGCGGAGCACCGCGCGAAGGTGTCGGGCTACGTCGACATCGCCGAGGCCGACGGGGCGCGGGTCGTGGTCGACGGCCGAGGACTGACGGTCGACGGGAACGAAGACGGCTTCTGGTTCGGGCCGACGCTCATCGACGAGATCCCGACCTCCTCGCGGGCCTACCAGGAGGAGATCTTCGGGCCGGTGCTGTCGGTGGTGCGCGTGCAGACCTTCCAGGAGGGGGTCGACCTGATCAACTCCGGCCGGTTCGGCAACGGCACCGCGATCTTCACCAACGACGGCGGGGCGGCCCGCCGCTTCCAGCACGAGGTCCAGGTCGGGATGATCGGCATCAACGTTCCCATCCCGGTCCCCGTCGCGTACCACTCGTTCGGCGGGTGGAAGGCGTCGCTGTTCGGCGACGCGAAGGCGTACGGTGTCCATGGCTTCGACTTCTTCACCCGCGAGAAGGCGATCACCAGCCGGTGGCTCGACCCCGCCCTCCACGGCGGCATCGACCTCGGCTTCCCCCAGAACAGCTGAGCGGATGCGGGCAGGAGGCGCCATGACCGAAGACGGGAACTGGTTCCACCGTCGCGGCACGATCGGCCGCGACGGCTGGGAGAGCGTGGTCGACGACGCGACGCCCGGCTGGGCGCACACCGGCATCCGCATCGGCGTGCTCGGCGCAGGGGAGAGCCTCGCGCTCGCCGACACCGGGGTGGAGCGGATCATCGTGCCGCTCTCCGGATCGTTCTCCGTCGAGCACATCGAGGAGGGCGCGACCTCTGAGACGCAGCTCACCGGTCGCCGCTCCGTGTTCGACGGCCCGAGCGACGTGCTCTACCTCTCGGCGGCTGCCTCCGCCGTCGTCACGGGGACCGGTCGGGTGGCCGTGGCCTCGGCACCCACCTCGGTCGTGCATCCCACGCGGCACATCCTCGCGGCCGAGACCCCGGTCGAACTCCGCGGCGCCGGCGCCTCCAGTCGGCAGGTGCACAACTTCGGCACACCGGAGGCGCTCGACGCCGAGCGCCTCATCGTGTGCGAGGTCATCACGCCCGCCGAGAACTGGTCGTCGTACCCGCCGCACAAGCACGACGAGCACGTGCCTGGGCGGGAGTCGCGGCTCGAGGAGATCTACTACTTCGAGGCGGCGCCCACGCGTACCGGCGGAGACGCCGCAGCCGCCGACGCGGCATTCGGGATGTTCGCGACCTACTCCTCGGCCGTCGGCGAGATCGACGTCGCCGAGCGGGTCCGCACCGGCGACATCGCGCTCGTGCCCTTCGGGTTCCACGGTCCCGCCGTCGCCGCGCCCGGCTACGACCTCTACTACCTCAACGTCATGGCCGGCCCCGACCGGGAGCGGGCCTGGCTCATCACCGACGACCCCGCGCACGCGTGGGTGCGCGACAGCTGGAGCGGGCAGGACATCGATCCGCGGCTTCCCTACCGAGCAGACGGAGAACACCGATGAAGACGCGACGGATGACGGTCGGCCAGGCCCTGGTCGAGTTCCTCTCCCGGCAGTGGACGGTCGACGGCGACCTCCGCGAACGGACCGTACCCGGCATGTTCGGCATCTTCGGCCACGGGAACGTCGCCGGTCTCGGTCAGGCGCTGCAGCAGTACAACCTCGAGCAGCCCGACCTGATGCCCTACCACCAAGCCCGCAACGAGCAGGCGATGGTGCATCAGGCGGTGGGATTCGCCCGGATGCATCGCCGCAGGGCGACCTTCGCGAGCACCGCCTCGGTCGGACCCGGCGCCACGAACATGCTGACCGGCGCCGCACTCGCGACCACCAACCGGCTGCCGGCGCTGCTGCTGCCGAGCGACACCTTCGCCACGCGCGTCGCCGACCCCGTGCTGCAGCAGCTGGAGCGCCCGCACGACATCGGGCTCACCGTGAACGACGCGTTCCGCCCGCTCTCGGTGTTCTTCGACCGGGTGCAGCGCCCGGAGCAGCTGTTCTCGATCGCGCTGGCCGCGATGCGCGTCCTCACCGATCCCGCGGAGACGGGTGCGGTGACGATCGCCCTGCCGGAAGACGTGCAGGCCGAAGCGCTGGACGTCCCGCTCGAGTTCCTCCAGGACAGGGAATGGCACATCCGCCGCCCGCTTCCGGAGCGCGGACCGCTGGCCCGGGCCGTCGCGGCGATTCGTGGCGCGAAGCAGCCGCTCCTCGTCGCGGGCGGCGGCGTCATCTACTCCGAGGCGGAGCAGGCGCTGCGCGCGTTCGTCGAGGCCACCGGCATCCCGGTCGGCACGACGCAGGCGGGCGGCGGCGCGCTGCCGTGGGATCACCCCCGGTACCTGGGCGGGATCGGCGCGACCGGCACCACCGCGGCGAACCGCATCGCCGCGGAGGCCGACGTCATCATCGGCGTGGGCACCCGGTACAGCGACTTCACGACGGCCTCCCGCACGGCCTTCCAGAACCCCGATGCGGTGTTCGTCAACATCAACGTCGCGGCCTTCGACGCCTACAAGCACGGCTCGCAGCTTCCGGTCATCGCGGATGCCCGGGAGGCACTGGTCGCGTTGAACGACGAGCTCGGCGACTTCCGGGTCGCGCCGGGCCTGAGCACGCGGATCGCCGACGAGAAGCGGGAGTGGGATGCGCTGGTCGACCGGGCCCTCGCCCCCACGGGCCGCGAGCTGCCGGGCCAGCCCGAGATCATCGGCGCCGTGCGCGGGGCCGTGGCCGACGAAGACGTGATCGTGCAGGCGGCCGGCTCGCTCCCGGGCGACCTGCACAAGCTGTGGCGCGTCAGCGATCCGCTGGGCTATCACGTCGAGTACGCCTACTCCTGCATGGGGTATGAGATCGCGGGAGGCCTCGGCGTCAAGCGCGGACTCACGGCATCCGGCGACGAGCGCGACGTCGTCGTCATGGTCGGCGACGGCTCCTACCTGATGCTGAGCTCCGAGCTCGCGACCGCCGTGGCCGAGGGGATCAAGCTCATCGTCGTGCTCATCCAGAATCAGGGCTACGCCTCGATCGGGCACCTCTCGGAGACGGTCGGCTCGGAGCGCTTCGGCACGAAGTACCGCCGCTACGACGACGAGGCGCGCAACTTCCAGCACGGCGAGGTGCTGCCGGTCGACCTCGCCATGAACGCGCGCAGTTACGGCGTCGACGTCATCGAGATCGCGAAGGGCCCTGCGGCGATCGACGATCTGCGCGCCGCGGTCGCCGCCGCGAAGGCCGCCGAGCGGACCACGCTCATCCACGTCGAGAGCGATCCGACGGTCTACGGTCCCGACGGCGAGGGCTGGTGGGACGTGCCGGTGGCCGAGGTCTCGAGCACCGAGACCGCTCAGCGCGCCCGCGAGGAATACGAGGGTCAGCGCGCCGCACAGCGCCCCCTGCTGGGGTGAGGATGCCGGACGCGCCCGTTCCAGGCGCTTCCCATCCGTCACCGCGTACCCTGGAGGGTATGACTGAGACTCCCCGCACGCGCGAGACGCGCCCACAGGCAGCGCCCGCGTCGTCCCGCTCGGGGGCTGTCCGCGAGACCAAGAAGCCACAGGTGCGCCCTGCGACCGAGGGGTGGACCCAGCAGAAGGATGCCGAGGGGCGTCCGCTCCTGCAGTTCGCGAGCCCGAAGCGCGGCAAGCCGCCGGTGCACCTGGCCGACCTCACGCCGGCCGAGCGCGTCGAGAAGGTGAAAGAGCTCGGCCTGCCGGGCTTCCGCGCGAAGCAGCTGTCGACGCACTACTTCCGTCACTACACGTCCGACCCCGAGCAGATGACTGATCTCCCGGCCGACACCCGGGAGCAGCTCGTGGCCGGGATGCTGCCGCCGCTGCTCACCGAGGTCCGCCGCCTCGAGACCGACCGCGGCGACACGATCAAGTTCCTGTGGCGCCTGCACGACGGCGCCCTGGTCGAGTCGGTGCTCATGCGCTACCCCGGCCGCATCACACTGTGCGTGTCGAGCCAGGCCGGCTGCGGCATGAACTGCCCGTTCTGCGCGACCGGACAGGCGGGTCTGACCCGCAACATGTCCACCGCCGAGATCATCGAGCAGATCGTCCGCGCCAACCGGCTCATCGCCGAGGGCGGCCTGGGCGGCAAGAAGTCCGACGACCACAGCATGGAGCGCGTCTCGAACATCGTCTTCATGGGGATGGGTGAGCCGCTCGCCAACTACAAGCGCGTGATGGATGCGGTGCGGTCGATGGTCGCGCCGCAGCCCGACGGCCTCGGCATGAGCGCCCGCGGCATCACGGTGTCGACCGTGGGCCTGGTGCCGGCGATCAAGAAGCTCGCCGACGAGGGCATCCCGGTCACCTTCGCGCTGTCGCTGCACGCGCCCGACGACCACCTGCGCGACGAGCTGATCCCGGTCAACTCCCGCTGGAAGGTCGATGAGGCACTGGACGCCGCCTACGACTACTACGCCAAGACCGGCCGTCGCGTGTCGATCGAGTACGCGCTCATCAAGGACATGAACGACCACGCCTGGCGTGCCGACCTGCTGGCCGAGAAGCTCAACCAGCGCGGACGCGGCTGGGTGCACGTGAACCCGATCCCGCTGAACCCGACGCCCGGCTCGATCTGGACGGCATCCGAGAAGGACGTCACGAACGAGTTCGTGCGCCGCCTGAACGATGCCGGCATCCCGACCACCCTCCGCGACACCCGCGGCAAGGAGATCGACGGCGCCTGCGGTCAGCTCGTCGCCACCACCGAAGACGAGGCGGCCTCCGCCGCGATGGCCTGAGGCCGGCCCGCGCGGCGGGCGTCGACGGTGCCGAGATGCTCGGCGCGGTCGAGCCAGCGGGTGATGGTGACGGCATCCGCGTCCTTCACCCCGAGCATGCGGTGCGTGCGCACCGAGCGGATGCCGCAGAAGCGCATCGTGCCCCGGGCGACGTGGGTCTGGGCGGGCAGCCCTGTGAACGGCGCGAAGTACCAGGGCGTGTCCGCGAGCAGCAGCAGCCTGCCGTTGCGGACCGGCAGCAGTCCCTCGACGAGACCGAGCTTCGTGTAGCGATACTCCTGCTGGGGCAGCAGGGCGCGATCGAAGAAGCCCTTGAGGAGTGCGGGCACCGACCCCCACCACAGCGGCGTGGCCACGACGATCGTGTCGGCCTCGTGCAGGGCCTGCTTCGCCTCGATGAGGTCGGGCTCGAGAGTCATGCGCTCCCGGTAGCCGAAGCGCAGATTCGGATCGAAGTCGAGATCGCGCAGGGCGAGCACGCGGGCGTCGCCGTGCCCGGCGGCGTAGCGCTGGACGAGTGAAGCGGTCAGGGAGCGGCCGTCGGGGTGGCCGTCGATCACGAGAGCGGACATGACTGGGTTCCTATCTGGACAGTGTCAAGCTGGTGGACAGTGTCAAGATAGGAGACAATGTTGCTCATGTCAAGTTCGAAGGACGGCTACCACCACGGCGACCTCGCCCGTGCTCTGGAGGATGCCGCGATGCAGCTGCTGGAGCGGATGCCGGCGGCCGAGATCAGCCTGCGCGAGGTCGCGCGCGCCGCGAACGTCAGCCACAACGCGCCGTACCACCACTTCTCCGATCGGCTCGGGCTGCTCAAGGTGATCGCCGAGCGCAGCATGGCCGACCTCCTCGATCAGGTCCGCACCGCCGCCGAGAGGGCCACGACGCCACGGGCGGCGCTCACCGACGGCGGCTCGGCGTACATCCGCTTCGCCGTCGATCATCCGCATGCGTTCGATGCCGTGTACGACCCGACCGTCTGCGTTCCCGGATCCCCCACTGCCACGATGGCGCCGCTGATCGACGGGCTCGAGGCCGTGCTCGCCGAGGGGGCGGCCGCTGCCGGGCTCGACCGGCCGACCGACGTCGTCGCGCTGTGGGGTCTGATCCACGGTCTCGGCACGCTCGCCGCTGCCGGACACTTCACGCTCGACGACGGGCTGTCCGCCTACGCCGCCGCGCTCGAGCGGCTGCTCCCGGCCGACTGACCCCGGCTCGGAGCCGCAACCTGTGAGTCGCTCCGAGCACTCTTCCACGTTATCCACAGGCGATCTTTCGTAGATTGTCGGGATGCCCTATTCCGCCCATCGACCGGGTCGCTACGACTCGCAGGGTCGGATCATCCTCGACAGCGACTCGAACGCCGTCACCGATGACCTCGACTTCCTGCGCGAGTTCGAGCCCACCGGCACCGACGACGCCACCCGCGAGGTGCCCGTCGCAGCTCCCGCCGAGGCGACCCCGATCGCCGACGCTATCGCTGCGGACGAACCCGCTCCCGTCACGCCGCCGCGCGAGCCCCGTGTCCGCAAGCCCCGCCGGAAACGCGCACCGCGCACGCCCGGTTCGTCCGCGCGGACGCTGGCCATCCTCGGCGGAGCGGAGGGCGAGATCCTCGACCGCGTGCCCGGAGAGACACCGCGCTTCGTGCAGATGTTCTTCGTCCTCGCCGGCACCGCGCTGGTCTCGGCGATCTCGATGCTCTTCGCCCTCACCACCGGCGTGCGGGCGGCGATGTGGCTGGCCGTGCCGCTGGCTCTCGTGTGGGCGCTCATCATCTTCAACCTCGATCGCTTCCTCACCTTGACCATGAGCTCGACGAGGAACGTCTGGCGACTCATCGGCCTGGCGATCCCGCGAGTGATCATGGCCGCGATCATCGGCTTCGTCGTCGCCGAGCCGTTGGTGCTGCAGATCTTCCACAACGACATCGCCCGCGAGGTCGCGTCGACCAACATCACGCAGTCCCAGTCCGACCAGGAGGCGCTCAAGACGGGGCCGGAGAAGATCGCCCTGGATGCGGCATCCGCCAAGGTCGCCGAACTCGAGAACCAGGCCGCGACCGGCATCGTGGCCGGTACCGACTCGTCATCGGCCACCGAGTCGGCCGCCCAGGCCACGGTCGACGACGTGACCGCGAAGATGACCGCCCAGCAGGCCGTGATCGACCAGGCTCGCGTGCTCTACCAGTGCGAGCTCACCGGCGAGGGCGCCGGTACGGTTCCCGGCTGCACCGGTGTCAACGGCGAGGGCGCGAGTTCGAACGCCGCCAAGGCGCAGCTCGCCGAAGCCCAGCAGACCTACGACGCGCTCGCCGCGCAGCTGCGCACCGCCAACGAGGAGCTCGCCGCCGCCGGCACCGCCGCGAAGGAGAACACCTCCTCGTCCGAGGCGCAGAACCGGGAGCAGGCGAAATCGCAGCTGCCGACCGCGCGGGACTCCTACGACCAGGCCCTTGCCGCGTACAACGCGCGGGCGGATGCCGTGGCGCAGGGCAACGCCGGGGCAGTGGGCCTGCTCAGTCAGATCAGCGGGCTGAACCGCCTGAGCGAGAAGGAGCCGTCGATCCTGTGGGCGCATCTCCTGATCGCCGCGCTGTTCTTCATGATCGAGCTGCTGCCCGTGCTGGTGAAGGTGCTCACGAGCTACGGCGATCCGAGCCTGTACGAGAAGGCCGCCGCGATCCGCAAGCAGGTCGCGCTGGACCGCGTGACCGCCGAGGGCTTCCGCGACCGCGCCGAGATCGTGACCACGCCTGCTCCGTCTCCTTCGGCGCACGCGACCTGACCCTGCGACATCCGCTCCCGTCGCACTCTCCGTCGTCCGCCTAGGCGACCAGCGACAGATTCTGCGACGGGAGCAGCAGGTCGGCGATCACGGACGAGGCATGGTCGCGGCCGGCCGCGGCAAGGGAGCGGATCAGGGCGACCGTCGACGGAGGGCGGGGCCACTGCTCGCCCGTCAGCGCCGCCTCGATCAGGGCGAGCGGCTGCTGCAGTGCCGGGTCGTGCTGACGGGAGTCCTCGCTCAACCAGGCGATGAGCTCGGTGATGGTCCAATCGGGGCTGATTGGTCCAAGGATCTGCGCGTGGGTGGTCAATGGCTTGTCCATTGGTCCAGAATCGGGTCTCATGAGTGCAGAAGACAGGGCCAATGAACGGCCAGTGGACCATCGATCGGCTGGGAGTGGAGCCGTCGCGCTGGTGCAGGCCGGCGATGTGTCGTCGGAAGGCCTCTCGGCCCGGCTCGGCCGCTGGACGCACGGCGACGGCACGCTCGCGACCCGGCTCGCGCGCGGAGTCGAGGCTCTGATCGAGAGCGGCGAGCTGCGACCCGGGGACCGGCTCCCGGCCGAGCGGGCTTTCGCCGCCGCGAGCTCCGTGTCGCGCGGCACGGTGGTCGCCGCCTACGCGGACCTCGCCGAGCGCGGCCTCGTCGACCGGCGGCAGGGGAGCGGCACGCGCATCGCCGGCTCCGCGGCATCCGTCGCCCCGGTGCAGCGACCGGGACGAGGCGAGGCACTGTTCTCGGCGCTCCCGAACGCGATCGACCTGCTGCGCACCGTGCCGCAGATCTCCGAGCTGGGCGTGCAGCTCATCCGCGACCACAAGCCGCAGCTCGACCTGGCCCTGCTGCCCGAGACCGATCCCGCCGGCCTACCCGCGCTGCGGACTCTCATCGCCGACATGTACGCCGCCGAGGGCACGCCGACCACGCCGGAGCAGATCCTCGTGACGCACGGCGCGCAGCAGGCCATCAGCCTCGTCGTCAACGCACTCGTCGGCCCGGGCGATATCGTGCTCGCCGAGGAGATCACCTGGCCGGGGGTCACCGATTCCGTGGGTCTCCGCGGCGGCTCGGTGCACGGCATCCCGATGGGGCCCGACGGACTCGATGTCGAGGCGCTCGAACAGGCACTGGCGCGACTGCGGCCCGTGCTCGTCGCGCTGAACCCGCACCACCAGAACCCGACGGGGTCGCGCCTTCCCGCCGCCGCTCGGCATCGTGTGGCCGAGCTCGCCGCGCAGTACGGCGTCCCGGTCATCGAAGACCGCGTGCTCGCCGGCATCTCCTTCGACGGGGTGGTGCCGCCCACGCTCGCGGCCGAGCGCGCCGACGCCCCGATCATCGTCGTCGAGTCGGTGTCGAAGTGGGTGTGGGCGGGACTGCGGATCGGCTGGCTGCGCGCCGACCCCGTGCTCGTCCGCCGCCTGCGCGGTGCCCGACAGCTCGCCGACCAGTCCACGAGCGTGCCGGGACAGCTGCTCGCCCTCGACCTGATCGCTCGCGCCGACGACCTCCGTCGAGCGAACAGCCGCATCCACCAGGACAGGCTGCGGCTCCTGCAGGACCTGATGGCCGAACACCTGCCGGAGTGGGCGTGCGAGCCGCCGCGCGGCGGGCTGTCGCTGTGGGTCCGGGTTCCCGCGGGCTCCGCCGCCGCGCTGGCCAGGGTCGCCGCGGCGCACGGAGTCTCGATCGCGGGGAGCGCGGCGTTCGCGGTCGCGGTCTCGCCCGACGACCACATCCGCATCCCGTTCACGGCGCCGGACGAGGTGCTCACGGAGGGCATCCGCCGGCTCGGCGCGGCCTGGCGCGAATATCGGGAGACTCTCGGGATGCCTTCCTAGGATGACGCGCATGACTCGGATGCAGCGCCGGACCCTGTGGATCTCGATCGTCGGCGTGCTCGCGGTCACGGTCTATGCGACGTTGGCGGCGCTGCAGATCCTGGTGTGGACGCCCCTCGCGGCAGTCCCCGGGCTCACGCTCGATCAGATCCGAGGGGAGCTGAGCGAGGCAGGCGAGTCGCTGAACGAGGCCATGACCATCGTGATCCTCGGTGTCGGGGTCGTCCTCGCCCTGGCCGTCGCCGTGGTCTCCGTGAGGGCGCGGGTCCATCCCGTGGTTCCGGCGATGAGCCTTCTGAGCGTCCTCATGCTCGGAGGCCCCGGCTTCTTCATCGCCTCCTTCGGGCCGGGTATGTCGCTGGCCGACACCTTCATGATCTCGGCGGGGGTCACCCTGCCCGGGGTGCGGCCGTTCTACGCGGTCAGCGCGCTCGCCGCTGCCGCCCTGGTGATCGGCGGGATCGTCGTCGTCGTGCGGCGTTCAGGGTCCGCTCCCGCACCGGCGGCGAGCCAGTAACGTTGGTCCATGGTCAACTATCGCTACCTCGGCAACAGCGGTCTCAAGGTCTCCGAGATCACCTACGGCAACTGGGTCACCCACGCCTCGCAGGTCGGCGACGACGCCGCGATCAAGACGGTGCACGCCGCGCTGGACGCCGGCATCACCACCTTCGACACCGCCGACACCTACGCCAACACGGCCGCCGAGGTCGTGCTCGGCAAGGCCCTCGAAGGGCAGCGCCGTGCGGGCCTGGAGATCTTCACGAAGGTCTACTTCCCGACCGGTCCGAAGGGCCCGAACGACACCGGGCTGAGTCGCAAGCACATCTTCGAGTCGATCGACGGCTCGCTGCAGCGCCTGGGCACCGACTACGTCGACCTGTACCAGGCGCACCGTTTCGACCACGAGACTCCGCTCGAGGAGACGTTCCAGGCCTTCGCTGACGTCGTCCGTCAGGGCAAGGCGCTCTACATCGGCGTCTCGGAGTGGACGGCCGAGCAGCTGCGCGAGGGGCACGCGCTGGCTGCGCAGCTCGGCATCCAGCTCATCTCGAACCAGCCGCAGTACTCCATGCTGTGGCGCGTGATCGAGGGCAAGGTCGTGCCGGCATCCGAAGAACTCGGCATCTCGCAGATCGTCTGGTCGCCGATGGCGCAGGGCGTGCTCAGCGGCAAGTACCTGCCGGGTCAGCCGGTGCCGGAGGGGTCGCGCGCGACCGACCCGCACAGCGGCGCCGACTTCATCAAGCGCCTCCTGCAGGACGACATCCTCACCGCCGTGCAGCGGCTGAAGCCGATCGCCGAGCAGGCGGGCCTGTCGATGCCGCAGCTCGCGATCGCGTGGGTGCTGCAGAACCCGAACGTCGCGGCGGCCCTGGTCGGGGCGTCGCGCCCGGAGCAGCTCGCCGAGACGGTCAAGGCCTCGGGCGTGAAGCTCGACGCCGACACGCTCGCCGCGATCGACACCGCCCTGGGCGACACGGTCAACCGCGACCCCGAGAGCACCTACTCGTCCTCGCCGAAGACGCGGCTCGTCTGAGGCGCGTCCGCGGCGAAGGGAGAAGCGGTCAGCCGAGCGTGATGTCGACCTGGATCTCGGCCGCCAGGCGCTCGAGGTCGGCGCGCAGCGCGTCCAGGTCGACGGATGCCGGAACCTTCGCGGTCACCGATGCCTCGAACAGGCGGCCGCCGGCCATCGCGGCATCCCTGGTCTCGGTCGCGAGCTCCTCGATGCTCAGGGCATGCGCGCTCAGCACGCCGGATACCTCGCGCACGATGCCGGGGCGGTCGTTGCCGAGCACCTGGATCTCGAGCAGCCGATCGTCGGCGGCAGCCGCATCGGGCGTCCCGGTGAGCACGGCGAGAGTCAGCAGTCCCTGGCCCTGGAGGCCCCGCAGCGCGGACTGCAGGTCGGCGGCGCGCTCCTCGGCGACCGAGACCTCGATCACTCCTGCGAACGTCCCGGCGAGTTCGGCCAGCGAGCTGTTCTCCCAGTTGCCGCCGTGCGCATCGACGACGTCGGCGACAGCGGCCACGAGGCCAGGACGGTCTGCACCCGCGACGGTGAGGATCAGAGTAGTCATGCGGCCAGCGTAGCCCGCAGCACTTCACTCCACCCAGACGCCCGTCTCGAGGAAACGGTCCAGCCGCGCGCGGTGCGGAGCGAGGTCCCAGCCCTGCGCCGCGACCCACTCGTCGGAGTAGTACGTGCCGGCGTAGCGGACCCCGCTGTCGCAGATCAGGGTCACGACGCTGCCGGTCTCGCCCGCGGCCCGCATCCGGGCGATGAGCTGGAACGCGCCGTAGAGGTTCGTGCCGGTCGAGCCGCCCGCCCAGTGCAGGGTGCGGTCGCGCAGCATCCGGATCGCGGCGATCGAGCCGGCGTCGGGCACCCGGATCATCTCGTCGATCACGGTCGGCACGAACGACGCCTCGACGCGCGGTCGTCCGATGCCCTCGATGCGGCTGGGGCGACCGGCGGGAGGGTCGACCGTTCCTGCCCAGCCGTCGTAGAACGCGGAGCCCTCGGGGTCGACGACGGCGATCCGCGTCTCGTGCCTGCGGTACTTCACGTACCTGCCGAAGGTCGCGCTCGTGCCGCCCGTGCCGGCCCCGACGACGATCCACGACGGGATCGGATGCCGTTCCTGCGCGAGCTGGCTGAACACGCTCTCCGCGATGTTGTTGTTGCCGCGCCAGTCGGTCGCGCGCTCCGCGAACGTGAACTGGTCGAGGTAGTGGCCGCGGCAGTCGGATGCCAGGCGCTGCGCCTCGGGCGACATGTCCTCCGCGCGGTCCACGAAGTGGCAGGTGCCACCGTAGAACTCGATCAGGTCGATCTTCTCCTGCACGGTCGACCGCGGCACGACCGTGATGAACGGCAGCCCCAGCATCCGAGCGAAGTAGGCCTCCGAGACGGCGGTGGATCCGCTCGAGGACTCCACGAGCGTCGAGTCCTCGCGGATGCGGCCGTTGACCAGGCCGTAGAGGATCAGGGAGCGCGCGAGGCGGTGCTTGAGGGAGCCGGTCGGATGAACGGACTCGTCCTTCAGGTACAGGTCGATGCCCCATTCGGGCGGCAGCGGGAACAGGTGCAGGTGCGTGTCGGCGCTGCGGTTCGCGTCGGCTTCCAGCAGGGCGATCGCGGTGCTGGTCCAGTCGCTCATGCTCTCGAGACTACCGGCCGGTTCGCAGCCACTCCCGGTCCGCTCACGCCGCGGCAGAGCTCTCGGGGCCGAGGTGGGCTGCGCTCGGCTCGCCGGCCGCATCGCCCTTGAGCTCGATGAGGATGGTGTGCGTGGGCGTCGTCCCGGTGTTCTCGCCGGAGTGGCGCTGCGCCGGTATCCAGACGGCCTGCCCGGTGGTGAGCGCGGTGTCGAATGTGCGCTCTCCGGCGCTGAGGCGGCGGGAGAAGTCGCTGAGGGTGACCATGACGCTGTTGGGATGGTCGTGCGGAGTCGTCCGGTCGCCCGGCACGTCGGTGTACTCGAGCACGCGGACGTGCTCGTTCTCCCAGAGCGTGCGGTAGTGGTCGGGGTTGGTCAGGGTGGGATCGTCGGTGATCATGCGGTGACCGTACACCCCGTCGAGGGCTCGCGTCAGTCCCATCCGACGACGTCTGCGGAGGCGCTCAGGCGGATGCCGCGTGGCGCAGCCAGCGCTCGATCCCGGCGATGTGCGCGGTGGTCAGCGAGGTCGCCAGTGCGGGGTCGCGCTGCGCGACGGCCTCGGCGATCGCGCGGTGCTCCGACAGGGTGCGCTCGACGGCGCCGCTCTCGGTGAGGCCCCGCCACGCACGGGCACGCACCGTCTGACTGCTCAGATGCTCGATCAGGCTGGCCAGGTAGGCGTTGCCCGCCATCTCCACGATGTCGCGGTGGAATCGGATGTCGTGATCGACGAGCTCCTCGATGCTGACGGAGGCGTCGATGCTCTCGACCTCGCGCTGCAGCTCCGCGATCTGCTCATCGGTGCCGAGCGTGGCGGCCAGGCCGGTCGCCTGCGACTCCAGCATCCGGCGCACGGCGAAGATCTCGAGCATCGAGTCGTCGTCGTGCATGTCGACGACGAAGGAGATCGCCTCCAGCAGCAGGTGCGGCTCGAGGCTGGTCACATACGTGCCGTCGCCCCGGCGCACGTCGAGGACCCGGATGACCTCGAGCGCCTTCACGGCTTCGCGCATGGAGCTGCGGGAGAGGCCCAGACGTTCGGAGAGCTCCTTCTCCGGGGGGAGGCGGTCACCGGGGGCGAGCTCCCCCGCCACGATCATCGCCTTGATCTTCTCGATCGCCTCGTCCGTCACTGCCATGGCGTCATCCTAGCGATTGATCGGATGTCTGCGGCAGGATGGTGCCATGCGCGTCCTCGATTCACACCTGCACCTCTGGGATCCGGAGATTCTGACGTACACCTGGCTCGAAGGCCCGATGGCATATCGGTTCGCCGGCCTCGAGCTCGAGCGCGCTCGCCTGGAGCGCGCCGAGACGGAGAAGTCCGTGTTCGTGCAGGCCGAGACCGTCGAAGACGACTTCCTCGACGAGGTGCGCTGGGTCGCGGGCCTGGCGCCCGCGATCGGGATCGTGGGCATCGTCGCGGGCATCCGCCTCGACCGGGGGACGGACACCGTCGCGCACCTCGAAGGCCTCGTGGCGGAGCCTCTCGTGGTCGGTGTGCGGCACAACCTGCAGGGGGAGCCCGACGGGCTGGCCGTCTCCGCGGCGTTCGTGACCGGCGCGCGCGAGGTCGCTGCCCGCGATCTGAGCTTCGACGCGTGCGTGCGGGCGGGTCAGCTGCCCGACGTCGCCCGGCTCGCCGGAGCCATCCCGGAGCTGCGGATCGTGCTCGACCATCTCGGGAAGCCCGCCGTGGGCACGTCTGCCGCTCCGCTCGCGCCGTCCGCGGAGTGGGTGCGCGATCTCGCCGAGTTCGCCCGGCATCCGAACGCGTTCTGCAAGCTCTCGGGACTGCCGGGAGAGGCCGGCGGCGACTGGAGTGCGGAGCAGCTCGAGCCGTTCCTCGACGTCGCGGCCGATGCGTTCGGCGCGGAGCGGCTGATGTGGGGGAGCGACTGGCCCGTCTCGGCGATCGGCCCGGCGGAGGCCGGAGACCCGCACGCTCCGGAAGACGGCTCCGCCACGTACCAGCCCACGGCCCGCTCGCGCTGGGCCGACGCGGTGATCGCGTGGGCGGAGTCACGGGGACACGACGTCGACACGATCCTCTGGGCCACCGCCGAGCAGTTCTATCGCACCGACGCGCGACCGCAGCCCCCGTCCGGAGATGCGCCGCGCACCGGCATCCGAGGCTGGCTTCGCGGCAGAGGCTGACCCCGGCGTCGACTCCGCCGGCGCGAAGCGGCCCCGCCTGACCTCACTCCGGACGCAGGCGGAGCTGTGCCATACCGCCGTCGACCTCGATGAAGGTGCCGGTGGTCGATCCGGCGGCAGGACTCACGAGGTAGGCGACCGCGGCGGCGACCTCGTCGGGGCGGACGAGGCGTCCGTGCGGCTGGCGGGCTTCGAGGGCGGCGCGCTCGGCGGCGGGGTCGGCCGCCGAATCGAGCAGTCGCCCGACCCACGGGGTGTCGGCGGTGCCGGGGTTGACCGCGTTCACACGGATGCCCTCGCGGAGGTGGTCTGCCGCCATGGCGCGGGTGAGGGCGGCGACGGCACCCTTCGACGCGCTGTAGAGAGCGCGCTGCGGCAGTCCGGTGGTCGAGGCGATGGAGGCCGTGTTGCAGACCGCGGCCGACGGGGACTCCCGCAGCCAGGGCAGCGCCGCCGAGGTGACGCGGGCGATTCCGGTGACGTTGACCGAGAGCACGCGAGCCCACTCGTCGTCGTCGTTCGCGGCGATGTCGCCCTGGGCGCCGATCCCGGCGTTGTTGACGACGATGTCGATGCGCCCGAACCTCTCGGCCACGCCGGCGACGGCGGCGTCGACGCTCGCGCGGTCGGACACGTCGGCCGTGAAGGCCGCGAATGAGGGGTCGGCCGTGGCGGTGTCGCGGTCGAGGACCGCGATGGTCGCCCCGTCCGCGTGCAGACGCTGCGCGATCGCCGCGCCGATTCCGGATGCTCCGCCGGTGACGATCGCCACCAGCCCGTTCAGTGTGCTCACTTCTCTGCCTCCCATGCGACGAAGTCCTGTCGCTGACGACCGAGGCCGTCGATCTCGATCTCCACCACGTCGCCGGCGGCGAGGTAGGGGTACTTGCCCGACAGGGCGACGCCCTGCGGGGTGCCGGTGAGGATGAGGTCACCGGGCTCGAGCGTCACGTACTGCGACAGGTGATGCACGATGTGCTCGACCGTGAAGATCATGTCGCTCGTGTTCGAGTCCTGCCGCGGCTCGCCGTTCACGAAGCTCCGAAGGCCCAGCGCCTGATGGTCGACCTCGTCGGGGGTGACCAGCCAGGGTCCGGTCGGGTTGAATCCGGGTGCGATCTTGCCCTTGGACCACTGTCCGCCGGAGACCTCGATCTGGAAGGCGCGCTCGGAGACGTCGTTCGCGGCGACGAAGCCGGCGACGTGCGCGAGCGACTCGGCGGGGGAGTCGAGGTAGGAGGCGCGGGCGCCGATGACGATGCCGAGCTCGACCTCCCAGTCGGTCTTCTCGCTGCCGCGCGGGATCGTGACGGCGTCGTTCGGGCCGACGACCGTGTTCGGCGTCTTGAGGAAGAGGATCGGGATCGTCGGGGGCTCCGACCCGGACTCGGCCGCGTGGGCGGCGTAGTTCATGCCGATGCAGATCACGGCGCTCGGGCGGGCGATCGGCGCACCGATGCGCATCGCCGCGGCATCCGCGAGTTCGGGCAGTTCTCCGGCCTCGCGGGCGGCCGTGACACGGGCGACGAAGTCGCTCTCGAGGAAGTCGCCGTTCACATCGGATGTTACGGAGCGGAGGTCGAGGTAGCGGTCGCCCTCGACGAGGACGGGGATCTCAGTCCCAGGGGTGCCGAGCCGCGCGAACTTCATGTTTCTCCTGATCGGTCGGGAGGCCGCGACGCAGCGGCCCGTCTCTTTGACAGTATAGACATCCGATGTTTACACTCCAAGGGATCCGCACGGAAGAAACAGGCCGTGCATGGAGAGGAATCCCGTGAGCCGTATCGTCGCCCTCGACACCACCGACATCCGCTTCCCCACGTCTCTGAGCCTGGACGGTTCGGATGCGATGAACCCCGACCCCGACTACTCCGCCGCGTACGTGATCGTCCGCACGGATGCCGGGGACGGCGTCGAGGGGCACGCGTTCGTCTTCACGATCGGCCGCGGCAACGACGTGCAGGTCGCGGCGATCGACGCGCTCGCCGGGCACCTGGTCGGTCGCGAGCTCGAGCCGCTGCTCGACGACATGGGCGGAACGTTCCGGGAGATCATCGGCGACTCGCAGCTGCGCTGGCTGGGCCCCGAGAAGGGTGTCATGCACATGGCCATCGGCGCGGTCGTCAACGCGCTGTGGGACATCAAGGCCAAGCGCGCCGGCCTGCCGCTGTGGCAGCTGCTGGCCAGGATGACGCCGGAGGAGCTCGTCGACCTCGTCGACTTCCGCTACCTGACCAACGCCCTCACCCGGGAGGACGCCCTCGAGATCCTGCGCACGGCCGAGCCCGGCCGCGCCGAGAGGGAGCAGCAGCTTCTCGCCACCGGCTACCCCGGATACACCACGAGCCCGGGCTGGCTCGGCTACTCCGACGAGAAGCTCGAGCGCCTGGCCCGCGAGGCCATGGCCGACGGCTTCACCCAGATCAAGCTCAAGGTGGGCGCCGACCTCGACGACGACATCCGCCGCTTCCGCAAGGCGCGCGAGGTGTGCGGACCCGACTTCCCGATCGCGATCGACGCCAACCAGCGCTGGGAGGTGTCGGAGGCGATCGAATGGGTGAACGCGCTCGCCGAGTTCCACCCGGCCTGGATCGAGGAGCCCACGAGCCCCGACGACGTGCTGGGTCATGCCGAGATCGCCCGGGGTGTCGCGCCCATCCGCGTCGGCACCGGTGAGCACGCCCAGAACCGGGTCATCTTCAAGCAGCTGCTGCAGGCCGACGCCATCGGGGTCATGCAGATCGACGCCGTGCGCGTCGCGGGCGTGAACGAGAACATCGCGAATCTGCTGCTGGCCGCCAAGTTCGGCGTGCCGGTGTGCCCGCACGCGGGCGGAGTCGGCCTGTGCGAGGCCGTGCAGCACCTGTCGATGTTCGACTTCGTCGCGGTCACCGGCACTCGTGAGGGCCGCATGATCGAGTTCGTCGACCACCTGCACGAGCACTTCGTCGTGCCGACGGACATCCGCGGAGGCTCCTACATGGCGCCGACCGCGCCGGGCAGCGGCATGGAGATGAAGGCCGACAGCATCGCGACCTACACCTGGACGGGTGCTCATGTCCGCGCCTGACCGCCTCGCCGTCCCCGCGCTCGGCTACGGCGCCGCGAACGTCGGCAACCTGTTCCGGCCGCTCACCGACGACGAGGCCTGGGCCGTGCTGGATGCGGCGTGGGAGAGCGGCATCCGCTTCTACGACACGGCGCCGCACTACGGGCTCGGGCTGTCGGAGCGCAGGCTCGGGGCCTTCCTGCAGACCAAGCCGCGGGAGGAGTACGTGCTCTCGACCAAGGCCGGGCGGCTGCTGCGGCCGAATCCCGACCATGCCGGCGGCCTCGACACCGCGAACGACTTCCACGTTCCGGACGACCTGAAGCGCGTGTGGGACTTCTCGGAAGCGGGCATCCGCGCGAGCGTGGAGGAGTCCCGCGAGCGGCTCGGCATCGAGCGCATCGACCTGCTCTATCTGCACGACCCCGAGCGGCATGACCTCGACCTCGCGCTCGCGGAAGCCCTGCCCGCCATGGAGCAGCTGCGCGCCGACGGCGAGGTGACCGCGATCGGCATCGGCTCGATGGTGTCGGACGCCCTCGCCGCAGCCGTGCGCTCGGCCGATCTCGACCTGATCATGGTGGCCGGCCGCTACACGCTGCTCGAACAGCCGGCCGCGGCCGACGTGCTGCCCGCCTGCCGGGAGACCGGGACCGGGATCGTGGCGGCATCCGTCTTCAACTCCGGGCTGCTCGCATCGAGCGAGCCGCGTCGTGACGGGCGTTACGAGTACGGTCAGCTTCCGGACGAGCTGTGGAACCGGCTCGTGCGCATCGCCGCCGTGTGCGCCGATCATGGTGTGCCGCTGCCCGCCGCCGCGATCCAGTTCCCGCTGCAGGCCGCCGAGGTGCGGTCGGTGGTGGTGGGCGGGAGTCGACCGGCGCAGCTGCACCAGAACGCCGAGTGCGCGGCGCTCGAGATTCCGGCGGTGCTGTGGGAGGACCTGGCCGCGGAGGGGCTCATCCCGGCGTCCTGAAGCGGGTGCTCGTCGGCATGCCGAATAAAATCGATGCTTGATACTCGATTATCGATTGACTAGTCTCCTCAGGAGCCGCTCGATGCGGCATGATGCGCGGCGTCCTGTCGCGCAGCCCGAAGAGTTCGGAGACGCAATGAAGCGTGTGCTCGCAGCCCTCGCCCTCGCGGCGGTGTTCGGTTCCACCCTCGGCGGGCAGGTGCCCCCGGCCGCAGCGACAGTGAACGATGATGCTCTGTACATCGCCCCCGGAGGTGACGACTCGGCCTCCGGCGCCATCGGAGCGCCCTTGGCCAGCCTCGAGGGAGCGCGTGACCGCATCCGGCAGCTGAAAGACGGCGTCGGTCTGCCGGAGGGCGGCCTCACGGTATATCTGCGCGAGGGCGAGTACCTCCGCGACGCATCGTTCGAGATCGGCGAAGTCGACTCCGGGACGGCGGATGCGCCGATCACCTACCGCTCCTATCCGGGCGAGACCGCGACGCTCACCGGCGGCCGCGACCTGTCACGCGACGACTTCGCGCCGGTCGACGATGCGGCCGTCACCGACCGCATCGTCGACGCCGCGGCACGCGGACGTGTACTCGAGATCGATCTGCAGGCGCAGGGAATCACCGACTACGGCCAGCTCAGTCGACACGGCTACTGGAAGGCGAACGACGTCAGCACCACCCCTCCGATGGAGCTCTTCATCGACGGACAGGGCATGACTCTCGCCCGCTGGCCCAATGCCGACGCGGCCACACCCACGGTGCAGATGGGGGACATCATCGACGCCGGCCCCGATCGCGAGGACCCCGACCTGCAGGACCGTGGGGGCACGTTCACCTACGGCTACGACCGTCCGCAGTACTGGACGCAAGCCGAGGACGCCTGGCTCGACGGCATCTTCGGCTACAGCTGGGAATGGTCGTACAACAAGATCGAGAGCATCGACACCCAGGCGAAGACGATCACCCTCCGCTACGGCGAGATGTCCGGGATCATGAAGAGCTGGTTCCCTGACTTCCACTTCGCGCAGAACCTGCTCGAAGAGCTCGACGCCCCGGGCGAGTATTACGTCGATCGCGACGCCGGGAAGCTGTACGTGATCCCGAACGCCGCCTTCTCGAGCGGACGCGGCGACGTGACCGTCACGACCCTCGACGAGCCCATGCTGCGCGCAGATGGCGCCTCGTACGTGAACTTCGACGATCTCGTCCTCGAATACGGGCGCGCCACTGCCGCCGTCATCCTCGGCGGATCCCACGTGAACATCTCGCACAGCGACATCCGCAACTTCACGGACGGCGGTGTGCTGATCAATTCGCCCGGCCGGTACACGTACGACGGCATCCCCGTGAACCGCGGCGGCCGCGACCACGCCGTCACCGACACCCGACTCGCGCACGTGGGTGGCGTCGGCGTCGTGCTTCAGGGTGGTGACAAGACGACGCTCGAGCCGGGCCGCAACCGCGTGGAGAACTCCGAGATCGCCGACTTCGCTTACTACCACAAGGCCTACAACCCCGGCGTGATGTTCGACGGCGTCGGCAACGTGGCGAAGGACAACGAGATCCATGACGCCCCGCACCCCGGCATCATCGTGCACGGCAACGACCACCTGTTCGAGCGCAACGAGGTGTACGACGTCTGCAAGCAGTTCCACGACCTCGGTGCCGTCTACATGAACTCCGGCAAGACCCCTCAGCAGCGCGGCCACGTCTTCCGGGAGAACTACTTCCACGACATCGGCGTCGGCATGGCGGGTGTCGAGGGCATCTACGCCGACAACTTCACCTGGGATCTGCTCATCGAGAAGAACGTGTTCGTGAACATGGGCAACGGCGCCATCAAGAGCGGATCCGCCGACTACATCGAGGCGCGCAACAACGTCTTCGTCGACGCCCACGTCCCCTATGACAACTACGAGCAGTGGATGGGGGAGCAGGAGGGCAACGTCGTCGACAGCGAGTACATGCCCGCGTGGCAGCAGGTGTTCGAGGACAACGACGACTTCGCGGGGACGCCGTACCTCGAGAAGTACCCCGAGCTCGCGCACTTCTTCGAGGACGATCACCACTTCCCGAATCACAGCACGTTCGCGCAGAACGTGGTCTGGAATCCGAACCGCGCTCCGATCGCCGGCCTCAACGAGCACGGTGCGAAGGACGGAAAGAACCTGCTGAACTACGAGGACAACTGGGTGGCGGATGTCGATCCCGGCTTCGTGGACGCGGCGAGCGGCGACTACACGCTGAAGGCCGATGCTGCGGTGTTCGACCAGGTCGCGGGCTTCGAGTCCATCGCGTTCGGCGAGATCGGGGTGGACGGGGAGATCGGCCAGTCGCAGCAGCCGCGCACCGTGCCTCTGGAGGCGATCGCCTTCGACAGCGATTCCGTCACGATCGACGCGGGCGACGAGGTGCGCCTGCGCGCCGTGCCGCTCCCGTGGAACGCCGACGGCGCCGCCGTGACCTACGCCTCGGACGACACCGCCGTGGCCACCGTGACCGAGGCGGGGGTGGTGCTCGGCATGGCGCCGGGGACGACCACGATCACCGCCACGGCGAAGGCCGACGCCGCGAAGACCGCCACGATCGAGGTGGTCGTGGAGGAAGGCGACGGGGTGCTGCACTTCACCGACTTCGAGTCCGGGGCGAACGGCTGGCCGACGGATCCGAACCGCAGCATCCAGGCCGATGCCTCCGGCGACAAGGTCTACCGGATCGTCAAGGGCGCCAACAGCCTCCTGCCACGTGACTTCACCGAGTTCATCCTCGACTTCGACGTGACCGCGCCCGCTACCACCCCGGCTGACGCAGGACTCGTCATCTACGACCGCAACGGCAAGGGCGGCGGGTACATCCGCTTCCGTCAGGCCGCGGCCGGTCCGACCTGGACGATCTTCGACGACGCGTGGAATGTCGTCGCGGAGCAGGTCGTCCCTGCCGAGCAGGGGCTCACCCCGGGTGCCGTCTCGCACGTGCGCATCGCCGTGCAGGACGGCCGGATCCGCATCGCGGTGAACGGAGCGGAGGCGCTCGAGGGAGCGGACCCCGGGCCGGGGGCAGCCGGACGCATGGGCTTCTACGTGGAGAACTACCCGTCGCTCGACTTCGATGACATCGGGTTCTCGCTCTCGGGTGTGCCGGTGACGGATGTGGACATCGACGGCGACGCCGTGTCCTTGAACGTGGGTGAGCGTCGGGGGCTGTCCGCGACCGTGACCCCGCAGGACGCGAGCGACGCCCGGGTCTCCTGGACCAGCGACACTCCGGGTGTGGCGGTCGTGGCCGAAGGCCGCATCACCGGCGTCGGGGCGGGCACCGCCACGGTCACCGCCACCTCGATCGCCGACCCGAGCCTCAGCGATACCGTGACCGTCACCGTCACGGATGCGGAGTACCCGGTCGCGCGCCTCGACGCGCAACTGAAGGACGTGGCGAACTGGAGCCGAACCGACGTGATCGTCGTCGACGACAGCGGCGTCCGCATCAGCGGGGAGGGCGTGCACGGATACGGGGGAGAGCGCTTCGGGGACGCGCTCCTGCAATTCGATGCCGACTTCGGGGCCTTCGACGGTGGCTGGTACGGCTTCCAGGCGCGGTCCGCGCAGACGGGCGTTCCCGCATGGCAGAACTCCAACACCGGCTACCTGGTCGTGATCAAGGAAGACGTCATCGAGTTCCAGAGTTGGAGCCCGGGGCAGACCATGCTCGACACCATCCCCAATACGGTGATCGCCCCGAACAGCACACACCGGATCGCGTTCGGTGCGGTCGCGGAGGACAGCGGCACGCGCGTCGTGCTCCGCGTCGACGGGGTGACCGTGTGGAGCGTGCTCGACGCCAGACCGAACCTGCCCATCGGCGCAGACGGGTTCCTCAACGTCTACCACTACGGGAGGACGAACACTCTCGCGGTGCGCCCGACCCCCGCGCCCGCCAGTGTGACCGGCATCTGCTGGGCACCGGAGGCCGACCCGAAGACACGGTACGTGCGCGGCGAAGAACTCGACGTGACGGGCATGATCCTCGGGGTGCGATGGAGCGACGGCAGCGCGACGACGCAGCAGGTGACGGTCGATATGGTGAGCGGGTTCGACAGCAGCAAGGTGCATCCGCACCAGACGCTGACCGTCACCCACGCGGGCGCGACGGTCGAACTGCAGATCTCGGTGAAGCCGAAGATCAAGGACGATGAGGAGGAGGTACCCCGATGCGCGTGACCTTCATCGGCGACTCCATCACGGACGCGGGCCGTGACCGTGCCGACCCCGGCTCGTTCGGAGACGGATACGTGTCGCTTCTCGCGCCGGATCTGATCGCCGCGGGGGCGAGCGTGCGCAACCTCGGCATCGCCGGAGACCGCGCACGCGACCTCGCCGCCCGGTGGGAGTCCGAGCTGTTGCCGACCGCGCCCGACGTCCTCACCGTGTACGTGGGGGTGAACGACATGTGGCGCCGGTTCGACAGCGACGACCCGACGACCGCGGACGAGTTCGCGGCCACTCTCGGACCGCTGCTCGAACGTGCCGTCGCGGCGCACGCGCCACGGCTGATCCTCATGGAACCGTACTTCCTTCCCACGAACGACGAGCAGCGCTCCTGGCTCGATGACCTCGACGGCAAGCGGAAGGTGGTGCGTTCGCTGGCGGTCGCCCACGGAGCCGCGCTCGTGCCGCTGCATGAGGTGTTCACGGCCGCTGCGGCGGAGCATCCGGTCGCCGCCCTCACGCCGGACGGGGTGCATCCGACGCCCCGGGGGTCCCGCCTCATCGCGGATGCCTGGCGTACCGCCGCGTTCATTAGCGATAGTCGATAATGGACGTAGACTGATGCTCATGACGGATGCTCTGGGTACGACCGGTCTGCAGCGGGGACTGCTGTCGGATCAGATCTACGCGATGATCAAGGCGATGATCAAGGAGTCGACGCTGGCTCCCGGCGAGCAGCTGGTCGAGTCGCAGCTCGCTCGTCAGCTCCAGGTCAGTCAGGCCCCGGTGCGCGACGCCCTCAAGCGACTGGCGCACGAAGGCCTCGTCTCGCACGTGCGACATCAGGGCAACTTCGTCGCGAGCTACTCAGCCGAGGAGGCGGAGCACGCGAAGATGGCGCGCGTCGAGCTCGAAGGCCTGGCAGGACGCCTGGCCTGCGGTTCGCTCGACGCGGACCGCCGCTCGGAGCTCGCCTCGTTGATCGCGCAGATGCACGAGGCGGCGGCCGCGGCCGACCTCGCCCGGTTCCGTGAGCTGGACTTCGCGTTCCACCGCGCCGTGATCGAGGCCAGCGGCAATGCCTACCTGCCCCGGATGTGGGATCTGCTCGAGCCCAGCCTGCGGGTCATGCACGTGCTCGGCGACCCCACGTTCACCGGGGACTGGCACGAGGTGGCTGACTGGCACAAGAGCCTTCTCGATCTGTTGGACGCCGGTGATCCGGAAGCCGCCTCGGCGTTGTTCCGCCGTCATGCCGCCGGCACCCTCCTCGACGACCCCGCCTGACGCAGAAGGTCTCCCCGCCGGCCCCTGGCCGAGCAGAGCGAGACGAAGAGTCCCTCCCGGCCTGCGGGCGGCATGATTCCGTCGGGCATCGGCGCGGATCGAGGAGGCCTTCCGGCTCAGGGGGCGCCAGGCATCAGGCGCTCGGCCGTGCCTGACCAGAAGGCGCGGGCATCGGCATCCGACAGCGCGGGCAGCGCGGCCCGGGTCGCTTCGAGCACGCCGGCGTAGGTCGTGGTCCTCGTCGACATCGGCCAATCGCTGCCGTATGCGAGCCGTTCCGCGCCGAAGACGTCGAACGCCAGCCGCAGCAGCCCCCGCGATTCCTCCGCGCCGCGCGCGGTCAGGTCGAGTCCGGACACCTTGGCCGTCACTCCCGGCGCTGATGCGGCCTCTGCCACGCCCTCGCGCCACCCGGCGTCAGCCGCTCGTGCACCGAGGCCGAGGTGGCAGATGACGATCGCGGTGCCCGGGTGTCGACGCGACAGTGCGGCGGCGGCCGGCAACTGCTCCGGGCGGATCAGCAGCTCGAGGGTTCGCGCCGTCGCGCCCAATTGCTCGGCGAGCGCGTCGAGACCGGCGACGTCGGACAGGTCGGCGGCGAACTGGGGCACGGCCGCACGCATCCCGACCACGCTGGGAGAGGTTGCCGCGGACGCCGCGGCTGCCGCGCCCCGTTCCGGGGAGTACTGCAGCACGACGCGGCGCACCCGTGGCTCGCGGCATGCGATCGCCGTGAGCCACCGGGCCTCGGCGATCGTGTCCGCGGCCTGCACGACGATGGCCGAACGGACTCCCGCCGCATCGAGCTCGCGTCCCAGATCCGTGGCGGCTGCGTGTCGGGGGAGACCGAGGTCGTCGCGGAACCAGGGGATCGGCACGGCATCGACGTTCCAGACGTGGACGTGCGCATCGACGATCCGCACGTCAGTCGGCCTGGGCGTCGAGCGTCGCCCACAGCGCCTCGGGCAACGCGGCGTCCAGCCCGTCGACGAACGCGTCGACCTCGGCCGGAGTGCGCGCTCCCACGACGACCGCGTCGGCCCCCTGCCTCAGTGGGAACTGCACAGCGGCGTCGGCGAGGCGGACACCGTGCGCCCCGCAGGCGGCCTGCAGGCGCAGCGCCCGCTCGCGCAGCTCGTCCGGTGCCGGCTTGTATTCGAAGAAGGGGGAGCCGATCGGGTCGACGAGGATGCCGGAGTTGAACACGGCGGCCGCGAGCACCCCGATTCCCCTCGCGGCGGCGATGGGAATCAGGCGGTCCGAGGCCGATCGATCCAGCAGGGTCAGGCGCCCCGCTTCCATCACCACGTCGAGCGGTGCTTCGGCAGCGTAGCGCTCGAGCGGGTCGAGCCGGCCGAGTCCTACGCTGATCGCCCTCACCACCCCCTGCGCGCGCAGTTCCACGAGCGCGGGAAGGGCGCCGGAGAAAGCCCCGGCCACGTCGAGCGGATCGTGCAGGTGCAGCACGTCCACGCGATCGACGCCGAGCCTGGAGAGGCTTCCCTCGAGGCTGCGCAGCACACCGTCCCTGCTGAGATCGGCGACGGAGTCGTGCCCGCGGCCGCCACCGCGGACCGGCATCCCCTCGGCATCCACGAGGATTCGGCCGACCTTCGTCGCGAGGACATAGTCGTCACGGGGAACACCCTGCAGGGCGATGCCCAGCTTTCGTTCGCTTTCGCCCGAGCCGTACAGCGGTGCCGTGTCGAAGAACCGCACCTCACGGGCGAGCGCCGCATGCACGGTGGCGACGGCATCATCATCGGTGACGGGCGAGAACAGGTTGCCGATCGGCGCGCATCCGAGGCCGGCGTCGTCGCGGGCGGCGACGCCGGTGTTCAGCGGACGGAGTTCTGGACGGAACGCCATGCCTCGTACTCCTCGCGGCTGTCGGGGGTGAGGGGGTAATAGTCGCTCAGCCGTGCACCCTCGTCGAGACGACGGCGGCTGAAGACCTCCCACTCCTCATGATCGCGCGCGGAGTCCACGACTTTCGGTGCCATTCCCTGCGGCACGACGACCGGACCGTCGTCGTCGGCCACGACGAGGTCGCCGGGCATGCACAGGGCGCCGCCGACGGCCACTGGCACGTCGTACGCCCAGGGCACGAGCTCCGACTGCGACGCGTAGTGAGGAGTGGTCCCGGTGGACCACACCGGGATGCCGAGCTCGCGGATGCGGCCGGCGTCGCGGATGCGGCCGTCGACGACGATGCCCGCGCCGCCCTTGCGTGCGAAGTATCGGGCGAGGATGTCGCCGACGCATCCGGAGAACCGGCTCCCGTAGGCCTGGATCACGAGTACATCGCCCGGTTGCACGGCTTCGAGCACGTGCCACAGTGCAGTGTGGCGTTCGGCGTACTCCTGGTCGGCGCCCGAGGCCATGTCCTCGCGCTGCGGCATGAACTGCAGCGTGAGAGCCGAGCCGACGACGCGCTGGCCGAGGCTCAGCGGTTCGGGACCGTCGATGTAGCTGCGGCGGATACCGAGTCCGTGCAGCGTGGCGCAGGCGGTGGCGGACGAGATCATGTCGAAGGAATCGAGTACGTCGCGGGCGGGGCGCTCGTAAGCCGCTCCTCGCACCGGGAGGGCGAAGTCGGGTCGGATCAGGTCGGTGCTCATGCGGCTCCTCCGGGGAAGTGATGGCGCGGCGAGCCGGTCGCACGCGCGATGGTCAGGTCGAGTTCGGCGACGTGCGCCGGGGGAAGCAAGACCACGAGCTCGTCGTCGCAGTCGAAGGAGCGGGTGATGCGAGGGCGCTCCGGCGCGGCGTAGGTGCCGGAGGGGCCCGGCCAGCCGCCGGGCTCCTCTGCAGTCGCATCGACGCGCACGATCCTGTCGAGGCCGAAGCGTCCGCCGCGCAGGCGCACGGTGCGGGTGTGCACGGACGAGGTGTTGACGAGCTGCACGCCGATGCCGGCCGCGTCGAGGCGGTGCACGAGCGCGGCGACGTCGTCCGGGAGACCGGGGCGGCCGCGGTCGACGTCCTCGTACCGCAGGGCGGTGAATCCGAGGCCGCCGTTGTACAGCACCTGCGGGGCGCCGGCGACGAGCTGGGTCAGCACCTCGGTCACGACGGGGTTCACGCGCTGCCAGAAGTGCAGATGCGCGGCGTCGGGGTCGCGATCGTCGGCGAGCATCATCGCGGTGCGACGCGCAACCTGCCCGAGCGCCATCTCGAGCGCCCGCACCGGGTACTCCGGCAGGGAGCCGCGAAGGTAGGCGTACCATCCGGCTTCGTGGCCGGCCTCCTCCTTGTCGCGGAACGGCGCCACCGGGTCGGCGGTCGGCGGGATCCCGGCGATCGCCCGCTCCAGCCGTTCGCGGTCGGCGGTCGCGCGCGACCACCACCACAGCCACAGGGGCAGATCGAGCTGCAGTGGACCGTAGTCGAACCATCCGTCGGCGCCGTGCCGATAGGGGACGAGCAGCCCGGGCCGGCCTGAGGCGTCCCCGAACCGCGCCATCCAGCCGCCGCGCAGGCTGTACGTCGAGTCGGCGACCGTGCCGGTCCTGCCCTCCGCCAGCACGGTGTCGAGCATGGTGCGCACGACGTCGAGGGCGGCGTCGTCCTTCGTCACGAGCGCCGCGTTGAGCGCGCCGATGAGGGCGCTCATCCCGACGGAATGCAGACCGTGCGGCCACGCCCAGCCATAGTGCCCACCCCACCAGCGCCCGTCGTGGAGGGACCCGACGGCGCCGTCGGGTCCGACGTTGTCGGGGAGCAGCCCGTCGGCGGCGCGCTCGCGCCAGCCGTGGACGTAGCGCTCTATCCAGGCGGCGGATGCGGGATCGCCGTCGTAGAGCCAGTGGTTCGCGGCGAGCGAGGTGGCGGCGAGATTCACGGCGATGTCTCCCGCGGCGCGGTGTTGCATCTCCTCGGCCATCCGCAGGGCGTTGTCCTCGTCGGCGAGGTCGTCCCAGGTGCGGATGCCGTCGAGTCCGTGCAGCGGCAGTCCGTAGGGGCGCATCTCGGCGCGATCGGCCGAGTACGGCACGATGTGGTCGTCGAGTCCGGTGCGGGCACCGAGAGCGCCGTTATGGGGGGCGCGGATGATGTTGTGCTCCGGGTCGTAGTTGCCCTTCGCCGGCTCGGTGAACAGCACGGCGAAGCGGGCGGCCCGGTCGGCGAAGGCGGTGTCCGCGGGGTCGGCGGCGCAGATCCCGGCGAGCAGCAGCAACGACTCTCCCTGATGGAACCAGTCGTAGCCGTTGTCGTATTCGTCGGTGAGCATGTCCGCCTCGGCGAGCTGCACGGTCACACCTTCCCAGTGCCGCTTCGCGTCGGCGAGGACCTCATCGGGGCCGCCGAGCGCGTAGAAGGCCGGCCAGTTGAAGAACGGCTCGTAGAGGTCGTCGACGCCGTCGCGGTCGATGAACTCCGCCACACCGCGCAGGCGCCCGTCGGAGAGGGTGTAGCGGTCGCGGAAGAGGAGGCGGGCCTCCTCGATCTCGGCGAACAGCCGACGCTGCAGCACGGCCCAGGCGGGGATCGTCCGCAGCGGGCTGGTGATCGGGTGCTCGGGCACGGTCATCCTTTCGTCGCGCCGGCCACGAGGCCGCCGATGATGTGGCGCTGCATGACGATGAAGAACACCATCGCCGGCAGCACGGCGAGCAGGAGCGTCGGGAACACCTGCGTGTAGTCCGTGGAGAACTGCCCGACCGCGGCGTAGACGCCCGTGGTCACGGTGTAGATGCCCGAGCTGGGCCCGAGGATGATCTGCGGACTCACGAAGTCGTTCCACACGCCGATGGAGTTGAGCACGACCACGGTCGCGACGACGGGCTTCATGATCGGGAAGATGCAGGCCCAGAACGCGCGGATCGGACCGGCGCCGTCGAGTGAGGCGGCCTCGTCGATGTCGCGGGGCACGCTGCGCAGATACGCCGTGAACAGGAAGATCGTCACCGGGAGCGTGGCCGCCGTCTCGAAGAGGATGAACCCGGGGATGGTATTGATCAGCCCCAGCACACGCAGGACGAACACGACGGGGATGAGCGTCACCTGGCCGGGGATGAACAGCCCCGACACGAACAGCAGCAGCAGCCCGAGGTGCCACTTCGAGCGTCCGCGGGCGATCACGTAGGCCACGGGTGCCGCGAGGGCGATGCAGCACAGATTGACGAGCACGACGAACAGCAGAGTGATGCCGTACGCGGCGATGACGTTGAACTTGCTGCTGGTGATCGCCGCCCACAGGTGGTCGAGCGTGAACATCTGCGGAGTGATGAGCAGCGGGTTCTCGATGATGTCCGCCTGCGGCTTGAAGGCGTTGATGAACATCGTGTACATCGGGATCAGCATGGTGACCGCGACGACGGAGAGGACGATCCAGCGGATCGCGCGGACGATCAGGGCAGGGCGGTTGCGGGTCTGGTTCATCAGTCGGTCGCCTTCTGCTCGGAGCGGCGCCGCAGCAGGGTGACGGCGAGGCCGACGACCGCGGTGACGATCAGGAGAATCATGGATTGCGCCGCACCGAAGCCGAGGGCCGAGTTCGCGAACGAGTCCTTGAGGATCTGGTAGACGATCGTCTGAGTCGATCCGGCAGGCCCGCCGTCGGTGAGGGAGAGCACCACGTCGTACGCCTTGAGCAGCCCGACGAGCGTGAGCACGAGGTTCACTGTGAACACGGGTGCGATGAGGGGCAGTGTGATGGAGCGGAACTGCTGCCAGCGCGAGGCGCCGTCGACGGTGGCCGCCTCGTAGTACTCGGCGGGAACCGACTTGATGCCGGCGAGGAAGAGGATCATGTTGAAGCCGAAGTGCGACCACACGATCGTGAAGATCACGCTCGCCTTCGCGAAGGTCGGGTCGGTGAGGAATGGCATGGCCGGAAGGCCGAGCGTGCTGAGCAGGCCGTTCACGGCCCCGGTGGGCGAGAGCATCGCCGACCACAGGAAGCCGATGATCAGCGCGCTGATCACGTAGGGGTAGAAGAAGATCGTGCGAAGGATGGTGTTCGATCGTCCCGGCCCTGAGATGAGAGCGGCGATCGCCAGACCGATCGCGTTGCAGAGGATCGTGCCGACCACGGCGATGACGCCGGTGAAGATCGCGGCCTGGATGGAACGGGGGCTGCGGAACGCCTTGACGTAGTTCTCCCAGCCGACGAACGTGAAGTTCAGGCTGTACCCGTTCCAGTCTGTGAAGCTGAGCACAGCCGCGAGGATCATCGGGACGACGAACATGGCCAGGAAGACCGCCACGGCCGGTCCTCCCATGAGGATGCCGGGGAGGCGATGCCGCCACTGCTGCAGCGCGCCGCGCCGGCGGGGGGCGGGGGTCGAACTCATCGGCTTCGATGCTCCTGTCGTGAGGGAGGGCGCTGTCGGAGGCAGGGGTGTGGTGGTGGGTGTGAAGGTCATGGCGGGCGGCTCATGCGGCGGCGTTCTCGAGAGGCGCCCGGGACGGCGCGGAGGTGCTCGTCCCGGACGCCTCCGAGGGTCAGCCGGCGTTCGCGGCGAACCAGTCGTCCATGGCGCGGAGCACCTGGTCGGCGGGTGCTCCGCCGAGAAGGGCTTGGGTCTGGGTGTTGATCTCACCGGCATAGCCGTCCGGCAGGGTGCGCTCGCCGTAGCCGCCGCCGGTGGGTGTGTAGGCCTCGGCGGGGGTGTCGGCGACGATCTGCAGCAGCTCCTCGCCGAGCGGCGTCATCTCGTACTCGTAGCCGTCGCGGAAGTTGCCGTCGACAGCGAGCTGGTCGCTGACGGCGGTCTGGTCGGTCACCAGGAACTCGACCAGCTTCGCGGCGGCCTCCTGGTTCTTGCTCGCCTTGAGGATCGAGTACGGGCTGGCGATGTTGGCACCCATCGCGGGCTGCTCGTCCGCGTCGGAGGCGGGGGCGCGGAAGACGCCGATGTCAGCCGACTCGGGGGCCTTCGCCTGCGTTCCGGCGAACCAGCTGCCCATCGAGTACACCGCGGTCTTACCGGAGAGGAACGCCTGTTCCGCGTCGGGGTATTTGATGCCGAGTGCGTCGGTGGGGACGTATCCCTCCGCGACCCAGTCGGCATAGGTCTCGACCGCGTCGCCGTAGGTTTCGCTGAAGGTGACCTCGCCCGACGAGATGTGCTGGAACCACTCCGGGTCCTCGCTGATAATGCTCGGCAGTCCGATGGCCTGCAGGGTGTGGCTCGTCATCCAGTCCCCGCCGGTCTGGATCGGCGTCCAGCCGGCGTCCTGGAGCTTGCCGAGGGCTTCGGTGAGTTCGTCCACGGTCTTGGGGACCTCGGTGATGCCGGCTTCCTCGAATGCCGTCTTGTTGTAGAAGAAGAGGCTCTGCAGCTGCACACCGATGCCGGCCATGTAGTTCTTGCCGTCGATGGAGTACTGATCGGCGAGCGGGCCGGACGCGGCCCAGTCGTAGGAGGAGAGGTCGAGGAGTTCGGACGCGAGCTTGGTCGTCGGCGCGATCGACTGCACGATGTCGGGGGCATCGCCGGCGGCGAGCAGGCGCGGCACGGCGGCTTCGACTCCCTCGGCGCCGGGATTCTGGATGACGACGTCGATCTCCGGGTTCGCCTCTTCGAAGGGTACGACCAGGTCGTTCCAGAACTCCTCGGTGAGATTCGGGGTGACGTTCACGAGAACCCGGAGCGTTATGTCACCGGAGGAGGCGTCGCCGTCGCCCGCCGAAGCAGTGGAGCAGCCGGCGAGGGCGAGCGCGGAGACCGCGGCGATGCCGACGAGAGGGACAACACGGGCCTTGATCATCGTTGATCCTTTCCTGAAGCACGGGGAGGAGGGCCATTGGGGACATTACACTAATCGATAATCGTTTGTGAAGTCCGAACAGTGATCCTCGTGAGGATCCTCGTGGGGCGTCGGGTCAGCTCTCGGCGCGACGCGCGCGGTATGCGGCGACGGCGTTGCGGTTCGCGCAGGTGGTCGAGCAGTAGCGCTTGGAGCGATTGCGGGAGAGGTCGAGAGCGAGTGCCAGGCACGTGTCGTCTTCGCAGACCGAGAGGCGGGAGCCCTCGTCGGCGCGGATCACGTCGATGAGGGCCATCGCGGTCTCGATGAGGATCCGCTCCGAGAGGGGCCGCTCGTCGGCGAGCGCATGCAGGTGCCAATCGGTGTCGTCGTGCCGGACCAGGCGCGGCGTGAGTCGTGCGTCGGCGAGGGCGTCGTTCACGTGCTCGACCATCGCGTCGCGCGGTGCGAGGAGCATCGCGCGCAGCCGCGGACGCAGGTCCCGGAGGGCGGCGAGCTCGGCGGCGTCGCGGTCGATCCGTCCGGTGTACGGGAATGCCTGCAGGAAGGCCTCCTCGTCCGCCCGGTCGACCAGCGTGTCCGGGTCCTCCGCGGTGTTCGTGAGCCAGACGGCAGCGCGGAGGGCATCCTCGGTGTCATCGGTGAAGATCATGTTGACACCTTACATCCGCGCGGAGTAGCGTCATCGACCATGGGCAAGATGGGCGATGACACCGCCGTGGCAAGGGTGCGCGGAGTACGCCTCGGTCTGCCCCTGGCCATCGCCGCCGCCTTCGCCTTCGGCATGTCCGGCGCCTGGGCGCGCGGGCTGATCGACGCCGGGTGGACGCCCGGCGCCGCCGTCACGGCTCGCATCTGGGTCGCCGCGCTCGTGCTCCTCATCCCCACGCTCCTGTCGCTGCGGGGCCGCTGGGGGCTCCTCCGACGCAATGCGGGCATGATCGTCGCCTACGGCCTGCTCGCGGTCACGGCGACCCAGTTGTTCTACTTCCAGGCCGTCGCGGTCATGGACGTCGGTCTCGCGCTCCTCATCGAGTACACGGCGCCGGTCGCGGTGCTGCTGTGGCTGTGGGTGCGGCGGGGTGAACGGCCGAGCCGCCGGAGCATCCTCGGTGCGGCCATCGCGTTCGTCGGCCTGGTGCTCATGCTCGACATCCTGACCGGTGCGGCCGTGAACATCGCCGGCATCCTGTGGGCTCTCGGGGCCATGGTCGGTGCGGCGACCTACTTCGTGCTCTCGGCGAAGGCCGACACGGGACTTCCGCCGATCGCGCTCGCCGGCAGTGGTCTGCTGCTCGGCGCGATCGGGCTCACGGTCGCCGGCGCGGTCGGCGTGCTGCCGATCTCCTGGACGACCGACGACATCGCGTACCGGTTCGGAACTGTGCCGTGGTTCGTCCCGGTCCTGGCAATGGGGGTCCTCGCCACGGCCCTCGCCTATCTGCTCGGCATCGCCTCGACGCGGATGCTGGGGTCGCGACTCGCGTCGTTCGTCGCGCTGGCCGAGGTCGTCGCCGCGCTCCTGTTCGGCTGGCTGCTGCTCGGCCAGCTGCCCGATCTGCTGCAGGCCCTCGGCGGGGTGCTCGTGCTGGCGGGGGTCGTCGTGGTCAAACTCGGAGAACCCGCGGTCCCGGAGTTCGTCGAGCCCGTCCCCGCCACC
>NZ_PCOV01000012.1 GCF_002979435.1 Microbacterium sp. MYb66
GAAGCTAAGCCTCACAGCGCCGATGGTACTGCAGGGGGGACCCTGTGGGAGAGTAGGACACCGCCGGACTCCTTTTAGTCAAAATGGCCACCCATCGTTGGGTGGCCATTTTGCGTTTACACGAAGAGAACAGGGAGCATCATGCCGGAAGAGGAACAGCGCCGTCCGCGTCGCAACGACGACAGTGGATCGCGCGGGAACCGTCCTTCCGGCGCGCGCCCTGACCGCAGCAACCGCGATAGTGCTGCCCCGCGCCGCGAAGGCGGTGGCTACAACCGCGATGGTGGTGCTCCGCGTCGTGAGGGCGGTGGGTACAACCGCGACGGTGCTGCTCCGCGTCGTGAGGGCGGTGGCTACAACCGCGACGGTGGTGCCCCGCGTCGTGAGGGCGGTGGGTACAACCGCGACGGTGGTGCCCCGCGTCGTGAGGGCGGTGGCTACAACCGCGACTCCGCCCCGCGCCGTGATGGTGGTGCCCCGCGTCGTGAGGGTGGCGGCTACAACCGCGATGGTGGTGCCCCGCGTCGTGAGGGTGGTGGCTACAACCGCGACTCCGCTCCGCGTCGTGAGGGCGGTGGCTACAACCGTGACTCCGCTCCGCGCCGTGATGGTGGTGCTCCGCGTCGTGAAGGTGGCGGGTACAACCGTGATGGTGGTGCTCCGCGTCGTGAGGGCGGTGGGTACAACCGTGATGGTGGTGCTCCGCGTCGTGAGGGCGGTGGCTACAACCGTGACTCCGCTCCGCGCCGTGAAGGTGGTGCTCCGCGTCGTGAAGGTGGCGGTTACAACCGTGACTCCGCTCCGCGCCGTGAAGGTGGTGCTCCGCGCCGTGAAGGTGGCGGCTACAACCGTGACTCCGCTCCACGCCGTGAAGGTGCAGCTCCGCGCCGTGAGGGTGGCGGTTACAACCGCGACTCCGCCCCGCGCCGCGAAGGCGGTGCCCCGCGCCGCGAAGGCGCTGCCCCGCGTCGTGAGGGCGGTGGCTACAACCGCGACTCCGCTCCGCGCCGCGAGGGTGGGGACCGTGACCGGTCGCGCTCCTTCCCTCAGCGTGGGGGAGCGAACCGTGAGCGCCCCGCTCAGGCTGCGAACGAGCGTCCGCGGTTCGATGAGCCGCAGATTCCCGACGACGTCACCGCACGCGACCTCAACGGGGCGGCGCGCAACGAGCTCAAGACCCTGAGCAAGGAGAACGCGGAGCACGTGGCGCGTCACCTCGCCATGGCCTCGCGGCTCATCGATGAGGACCCCGCGCTCGCACATGAGCACGCGCTGGCGGCATCTCGACGGGCCGGCCGCATCGCGATCGTGCGCGAGACCCTCGGCATCACGGCATACGCCACGGAGGACTTCGCGCTCGCCCTGCGCGAGCTGCGCACCTACCGCCGCATCTCGGGCAAGGACGATCAGATCGCTCTGATGGTCGACAGCGAGCGTGGCATCGGCCGTTCTGACCGCGCCCTCGAGACCGGCCGCGCCGTCGACCGGTCCGCCCTGGAGACCCCCGTGCGTGTCGCTCTCGCGATTGCGATGTCGGGCGCCCGGCTCGACCAGGGCGATCTCGAACTCGCGCTCGGTGAACTGGAGATCCCCGAACTCGATCCTGATCGCGCGTTCGAATGGAGCCCTGCTCTCTTCGCCGCGCGCGCGGCGGTGCTCGAAGACCTCGGACGCGATGACGAGGCCGCGTTCTGGTCCCATCGTGCCGAGGTCGCCGCGCAGGCGTTGGGCGTCGACGAAGCCGGCGATGAGGAGATCTTCATCGAGGACAGCATGATCGAGGGCGAGTTCCTCGACGACGAGATCGCCGAGCCCACCGCCGAGCCCGCTGCCGAAGAAAGCACGGACGACCAGACCGGCGACGACCCGGCTGAGGACGCCGAGAACGCGGCAGACCTCGACGACTCGGAAGACGCTGCAGTGTCGGACGACGTGTCCGAAGACTCGGAGTCGGATGATCCCGCAGCCGTCGAGCCGACGGTCGAGGACGAGGTGCGCGAGCTCCTCGGTGAGGATGAGACCGACGAGTCGGAGCCGGAGGCGTAGTGGCGTTGTTCTCGCGCAAGCGCCCTTCTCGCACGCCCCTCGACGGGGTGGACACCGTTCTCGCTGATCTCGACGGCGTGGTCTACGCCGGCCCCGGTGCCCTGCCGTTCGCCGTGGACAGCCTGAACCGGGCTGCGGAGTCCGCGCGGCTCGGCTACATCACCAACAACGCGGCTCGCACCGATGCATCCGTCGCCGAGCATCTGAGCAGTCTCGGCCTCCGGGTCGAACCGTCCGACGTGGTCACGAGTCCGCAGGCGGCGATGCGGCTGATGGCGCAGATCCTTCCCGCCCCGGCGACGATCCTGGTCGTCGGAGGCGACGGACTCGTCGACGAGGTGCAGAAGGCCGGCTACACGGTCACGCGCAGTGCAGAGGATTCGCCGAGTGCGGTGGTGCAGGGGTTCGCTCCGGAGGTGGCTTGGACGGACCTCGCCGAGGCTGCGTTCGCGCTCAAGCTCCCCGAGGACGAAGGCGGCATCCCGTGGATCGCCACGAACACCGACTGGACGATCCCGCGCGAACGCGGCGTCGCTCCGGGCAACGGGACGCTGGTCTCGGCGGTGCACACGGCCATCGGCAGACTGGCGACCGTCGCCGGGAAGCCGGAGGCGCCCATCTTCGAAGAGGCGCTCGCCCGATTCGGGGCGAAGAAGGCGCTCTTCATCGGCGATCGTCTCGACACCGACATCATGGGCGCGAGCCGGGTCGGCATCGACTCGGTGCTCGTCCTCACGGGGATCGACCGGCCCAAGCACGTGCTGGCAGCGCCGGAAGGCTCGCGTCCGACATACATCCTGGGCGACCTCCGGGAACTGCACCTCCCGTATCCGGAGGTCATGGAACGTGACGGCGTGTTCCAGGTCAACGGCGCCGCCGTGCGGGTCTCGGGTGCGGATGTCGAGATCGTGTCGGAGTCCGATGCGCAGATCGATCTGCTGCGCGCAGGTGCAGCCGCGATCTGGGCGTCAGGGACTCCGGTGTTCGTGCTGCGCGTTCCGGAACGCCTCTACGACGATCCGTTCCACCGGCCCTGAGAGCCGTCGCGTGGCTTCGTCCGACGTCGAAGGGGCCGCGTACAGTAGAAGCGTGAGCGAAGAGACCGCGAGTGCGCCGACCGACGGCCTGTGGAGCCGCCTGCGCCTGATCGAGGGGCAGCCCCTCCCGGCGCGAGCCGACGCCTACTCGGCCCTGCATGACGAGCTCTCCCGGCGCCTCGAGAGCGGCGCGAAGCTCGATCAACGGGAGACCTCGGGATCCCGATGACGCGACTCGACGCTGCCCTCGCCGCTCGAGGACTCGCCCGTTCGCGCAGCCACGCGGCCACACTCATCTCCGAGGGACTCGTGAGCGTCGACGGCCGTCCGGTCGTGAAAGCATCCACCGCTGTGGGCGACGCTGCGGAGATCACGATCGCCGGCGCCGACCACTACGTCGGACGCGGGGCCCACAAGCTCATCGCGGGTCTCGACGGCTTCAGCATCCCCGTACAGGGACGACTCGTGCTCGACATGGGGGCCTCGACGGGCGGTTTCACCCAGGTGCTGCGTGAGCGCGGGGCACGAAAGGTGCTCGCGGTCGACGTCGGACACGGGCAGCTGGCTCCGTCGATCGCCGCCGATCCCGGGGTCGTGGCCGTCGAGGGCTACAACGTGCGGTACATGACGCCTGAGAACCTCGCTGCCGAGACCGGGGAGGCGGGGACCCCCGACCTCGTCGTCGGCGATCTCTCCTTCATCTCGCTCGAGCTCGTGCTGCCGGCCGTCGCCGGAGTCGCCGCCGCGGGCTCCGACATCCTGCTGCTCGTGAAGCCGCAGTTCGAGGTCGGTCGCACCGCCGTGCGAGGGGGACTGGTCACCGACCCCGCCACACGCGCAGACGCGGTGGCACGGACGGTGTGGAGCGCCTGGGACGCGGGGCTCGGAATGCTCGGCATCCTGCCCTCTCCGATTCTCGGAACTCACGGCAATGCGGAGTATCTCGTGCATCTCGCACCGGGGCGAGGCAGCAATCCGACAGAATGGCTGGACAGCATCAACCGACTGGCAGGAGGACGATGAACGAGCGCAGGATCCTGGTCGTCGCCCATGCCGGCCGCGTCGACACCGTCGAGGCCGCCCGCCGGGTCACCGACGCTCTGCGTGGTGCCGGGGCCCGTCCGGTCCTGGCCGCCGATGACCATGCCGCACTCTCTGCCGTCGATGAGTTCTTCGCCGATGTCGACGTGCTCGGGGAGTCCGCCGACCCGGCGTCCCTCGAGCTGGCGATCGTGCTCGGCGGCGACGGGACGATCCTCCGGGCCGCGGAGCTCGTGCGCGACAGCGGTGCGCCCGTGCTCGGGATCAACATGGGCCATGTCGGATTCCTTGCGGAGATCGACCGCGATGACATGGACGACGCGGTGCGGCGCGTGATCGACCGCGACTACGAGGTCGAAGAGCGACTCGCCCTCTCCGTGAGGGTGAAGGACGCGGCGGGCGCGGTCGTCTACGAGACCTGGGCGCTCAACGAGGCCACGGTCGAGAAGGCCAGCCGCGAGCGGATGATCGAGGTCGTCCTCGAGATCGACGGTCGGCCGTTGTCGAGCTTCGGCTGCGACGGCATGGTGGTGTCGACGCCCACCGGCTCGACCGCATACAACTTCTCCGCCGGAGGCCCGGTCATCTGGCCCAGCGTCGAAGCGATCGCCGTGGTGCCGCTGTCGGCGCACGCGCTGTTCGCCAAGCCCCTCGTCGTCAGCCCCGACGCGTCGGTCGCGATCGAGATGCTCGAACGCACCGACGGCTCGGGCATCCTGTGGTGCGACGGGCGCCGATCGCACGATCTGCCGCCCGGCGCGCGTGTCGTCGTGCGCCGGTCCTCCCGCCCGGTGCGACTGGCGCGTCTGCATCCCACGGCCTTCACCGACCGGCTCGTGCGCAAGTTCCAGCTTCCCGTCGAAGGATGGCGCGGCCAGGAACCGGGGAAGCAGCCATGATCGAGGAGATGCGGATGCAGGGCCTCGGCGTCATCGCCGACGCCGTGCTGCCACTCGGGCCGGGGTTCACCGCGATCACCGGCGAGACCGGTGCAGGCAAGACGATGGTGGTCACCGGGCTCGGTCTGCTGCTGGGGCAGCGGGCGGATTCGGGCGCCGTGCGCGCAGGTGCCTCACAGGCATCGGTGGCCGGCGTTTGGGTCGTTCCCGAACGCGGCGACGTCGCTCAGATCGTCGCGGACGCCGGAGGCGAGCTGGAGCCGGCCGGTGGCGGCAGCGCGGAACTCTACGTTTCGCGCACTCTGAGCGCGGAAGGCCGCAGCCGAGCGAGCGTCGGAGGTCGTGCCGCCCCTGCGGGCGTCCTCTCCTCTCTCGCGGAGGAGCTCGTCGTCGTGCACGGGCAGTCCGAGCAGCTGCGTCTGCGCTCGGCCGCCGCTCAGCGCGACGCCCTCGATCGTTTCGGCGGAGCGCCGATCGCGTCGGCCCTCGAGAAGTACGCCGGGGCCTTCGCCCGCTGGCGCACCCTCGACGCCGAGATCTCGGAGATCACCGAGAACCGCGACCGCCGCGCCGAGGAGGCCGCCCGCCTGCGGGAGGCCCTCGCGCTCATCGAGGCGACGGCGCCGGAGCCGGGGGAGGACGACGACCTGGCCGCCCGTGCCGAGCGCCTCGCGAACGCCGAGGAGCTGCGTCTCGCGGCGTCTCTCGCGCACGGAGCGCTCTCGAACGAGGAGGGCGAGCCGGACGCTTCTGCGCTCGTCGCAGAGGCACGTCGGGTGCTCGAGCGCGCCTCCGATGCGAAGCTCACCGAGATCGGCGAGAGCCTTGCGGACATCGGCTATCGGATCGCCGATGTCGCGGGCGTCCTCTCCGCCTATCTCGCCGATCTCGATGAGACCGGTCCGCACGAGCTCGCCGCAGTGGAAGAGCGCCGCGCGGCTCTGGGAACTCTCATCCGCGCCCACGGCTCGCTCGACGAGGCCCTGGCGCTCTGGCAGACCGGATCGGCCCGTCTGGCCGAGCTCGACGACGACGGAGACCGCATCGAGAGGCTGGTCGCCGAACGCGACGCCGCGCGCGCGGAACTCGACGAGCATGCGGCCGCTCTGACGGCGACGCGCACCGACGCCGCCGTACGCCTCGGCGAGGCGGTGACGGCAGAACTCCACGCACTCGCCATGCCCGATGCGCGACTCGAGGTCGCCGTCTCGGAAGGCGCCGAGACCACGCATGGCCGCGATGACGTCGCGATCCTCCTCGCCCCGCATCCCGGAGCCGAACCGCGCTCCGTCTCGAAGGGCGCCTCCGGAGGCGAGCTGTCTCGGGTCATGCTGGCGATCGAGGTCGTCATCGCCGCGACGGACCCGGTCCCCACCTTCGTCTTCGACGAGGTCGATGCCGGTATCGGCGGGGCCGCGGCCATCGAGGTCGGACGGCGACTCGCCCGACTCGCGGAGAAGTCGCAAGTCATCGCGGTGACGCATCTCGCGCAGGTCGCCGCGTTCGCCAACAATCATCTGTCGGTCGTCAAAGCCAATGACGGCGCGGTCACCGCCTCGAGTGTGCGACGTCTGGAAGGCGGGGAGCGCGAGGCGGAGATGGCCCGTCTGCTCTCGGGACTCGCCGATTCCGACGCCGCGCTGACCCACGCCCGCGAACTTCTCAGCCTCCGCGTCCCCACTGCCTGATAGGATCGAAGCCCGTGATGAACTCTTCTTCTGCGGGACCCAAGAACGACACGACCAAGCACATCTTCGTGACTGGTGGTGTCGTTTCGTCTTTGGGCAAGGGACTGACGGCAGCGAGCCTCGGCAACCTCCTCACCGCCCGCGGTCTGCGGGTCGTGATGCAGAAGCTCGACCCTTATCTGAACGTCGATCCCGGCACGATGAACCCGTTCCAGCACGGTGAGGTCTTCGTCACCGACGACGGTGCGGAGACCGACCTCGACATCGGCCACTACGAGCGCTTCCTCGACATCAACCTGTCTGAGGCGGCCAACGTCACCACCGGACAGATCTACTCGCAGGTGATCGCGCGCGAGCGCCGCGGCGAGTACCTCGGCGACACGGTGCAGGTCATCCCGCACATCACCGACGAGATCAAGCGACGCATGCGTCTGCAGGCCTCGGAGGAGCCGCGCCCCGACGTGATCATCACCGAGGTCGGCGGCACGGTCGGCGACATCGAGTCGCAGCCGTTCCTCGAGTCCGCGCGCCAACTGCGCCACGAACTCGGGCGCGACAGCGTCTTCTTCGTGCATGTCTCGCTGGTGCCGTTCATGGGCGCTTCGGGGGAGCAGAAGACCAAGCCGACGCAGCACTCCGTCGCAGCGCTTCGCCAGGTCGGCATCCAGCCCGACGCGCTGGTGCTCCGCAGCGATCGTCCGGTGAGCGCGAGCAACCGCAACAAGATCGCCCTCATGTGCGACGTCGACGTCGAAGGCGTCATCAACACCGTCGACCTTCCGAGCATCTACGACATCCCCTCGACGCTCAACGAGCAGGGTCTCGACTCCTACATCGTGCGCCGACTCGGGCTGGACCAGAAGGCAGCTGTCGACGTCGACTGGACACGCTGGAGCAAGGTGCTGCACGCGGTCCACAACCCCAAGCACGAGGTCACGATCGGGCTCGTCGGCAAGTACATCGACCTGCCTGACGCCTACCTCTCGGTGACCGAGGCTCTCAAGGCCGGTGGATTCGCGCAGGAGACCAAGGTCAATATCCGCTGGATCCCCTCGGACCTGTGCGAGACGCCCGAGGGCGCCCAGGAGCAGCTGGCAGAGCTCGACGGCATCTGCGTGCCCGGCGGCTTCGGCATCCGCGGGATCGAAGGCAAGCTGGGTGCGCTGAAGTTCGCGCGCGAGCAGGGCATCCCGACCCTGGGCCTCTGCCTCGGACTGCAGTGCATGGTCATCGAGTACGCCCGCGACGTGGCCGGTATCGCCGGAGCCTCCTCCAGCGAGTTCGACCCGGCGACGGCCGAGCCCGTCATCGCGACGATGGCGGAGCAGGTCGACATCCTCGACGGGGGCGACCTCGGCGGCACGATGCGGCTGGGGCTGTACCAGGCCGCTCTGGCGGAGGGATCCCTGGCGCGCGAGCTCTACGGCACTCCCGTGGCATCGGAGCGGCACCGTCACCGCTACGAGGTCAACAACGCCTACCGCGACCGTCTGACGGACGCCGGCCTGGTGTTCTCGGGCCTCAACCCCGAGCTCGACCTGGTGGAGTACGTCGAGCTGCCGCGCGACGTGCACCCGTACTACATCGCCACCCAGGCCCACCCGGAGCTGCGGTCTCGTCCGACGGCCCCGCACCCGCTGTTCCGCGGGCTCGTGGGTGCCGCGATCGAGCGTCACCGGGCGAGCGAGCTGTTCGATGTGAGCGATGACGTCACGGCCGATGCCTGAGCCCATCGAACCCCTCCGGGACGAGCCGTTCGAGCCGGAGGTCCTCCAGAGCGACCTCGTCTACGAGGGCAGGGTCTGGGACGTGCGCTCCGACCGCGTCCGGTACGGCGACGGTGAGATCGTCCGTCAGTACGTCGACCACACCGGCGCGGTGGCGATCGTCGCGCTCGACGGCGAGGGGCGGGTGCTTCTGATCCAGCAGTATCGGCATCCGATCCGACACCGCGACTGGGAGCTGCCGGCCGGTCTTCTCGATATCGAAGGCGAGGAGCCGCTCGAGGCCGCTCGCCGCGAGCTCGCCGAAGAGGCGGATCTGGTTGCGACCCACTGGGAGCCCCTGGTCTCGTCGTGGACGACGCCGGGTGGGAACGACGAGATCATCCACGTCTTCCTCGCCACGGGCGTCGAACCGGCGGACGCCACGCACGACCGCGAAGACGAGGAAGCGGACATCCGCGTCGAATGGGTGCCGCTGGCGGATGCCGTCAGCGCCGTGCTCGACGGACGCATGCGCAACGGCATCCTCGCCATCGGTGTCCTCGCGGCGTCGCAGAGGCTCCGCGACCGGGTCTGAGGGATGCTGCTCGAGCGCGCTCTCGACGCCTACCTGCGTCATGTCACGGTCGAGCGCGGCCTGAGTGCCCACACGATCGCGGCATACCGACGCGACCTCGAGGGATACCGGGAGTGGCTCATCGCAGCGGGCATCGCCGACACCGCGGAGGTGACCCCGGCGGTGATCGACCGCTTCATCGCCGAGCGTGCGTCCGCGGAGCCGGCTCCGGCCTCGACGAGTCTCGCCCGCCTGCAGTCCTCCGTCCGGGGGTGGCATCGGTTCCTCGCACGCGAAGGGATCGAAGCCGACGATCCGAGCGCCCGGCTCCGTCCGCCGAAAGCACCGCAGCGGCTTCCCAAGGCGCTGACCATCGATCAGGTCGAGCGACTGCTCGGCGCACCGTCGTCGGAGGAGCCCCTCGGCATCCGCGACCGCGCGCTGCTGGAGCTGCTCTACGCGACCGGCGCGCGCGTATCCGAGGCGATCGGGCTCGATGTGGACGACCTGGCTCACGGCGACGTCCTCCGGCTGCGTGGCAAGGGGTCGAAGGAGCGCATCGTGCCGGTCGGGTCCTACGCGCGTGCCGCCGTCGACGCCTACCTGACCCGCGTCCGTCCCGGACTCGCAGCGAAGGGGCGGGCGTCCGCGCGGCTGTTCCTCGGCGCACGCGGGGCTCCCCTCTCGCGGCAGAGCGCGTGGCTCGTCATCCGTGAAGCCGCCGAGCGCGCGCAGATCACGGTGGCGGTCTCGCCGCACACCCTGCGGCACTCGTTCGCGACGCACCTGCTGCAGGGCGGCGCCGACGTCCGCGTCGTGCAGGAGCTCCTGGGGCACTCCTCGGTCGCGACCACCCAGATCTACACGCACGTCTCGGTCGACGCGCTCCGCGACATCTATGCGACGTCGCATCCGCGTGCCCGCTGACATCCCGGTCTCGGGAGAGTCTCCCTGCCGCGTGCCGAGGCGGCTGAGGAACGGCCCTGCCGGTACAATCGACCAAGCACGAAGGAGCAGGAGAACCGGTGGCTGAGAAAGTGGCGAAGTCCAGGGCGAAGGCGCAGAAGGCCGACGAGACCCCCATGGGACCCACCGGCCGCCCCTATCACGGGTTCCCGATCCCCGAACCGTTGAAGTCCCACGGTCCGGCGCGCATCATCGCGCTGTGCAACCAGAAGGGCGGCGTCGGCAAGACGACGACCTCCATCAACCTGGCCGCAGCTCTCGCGGAGTACGGCCGGAAGGTGCTCGCCGTCGACTTCGACCCGCAGGGCGCTCTGTCCGCGGGGCTCGGCATCCCGACGCACGACGTGCCGACGATCTACGACCTGCTGCTGGACACCAAGCGCGATGCCCACGACGCCATCGTGCACTCGAGCGTCGAGGGCCTCGACGTGATGCCGGCGAACATCGACCTCTCCGCCGCCGAGGTGCACCTGGTCAACGAGGTCGCCCGCGAGACGATCCTCGCCCGGGTCCTGCGCCAGGTGGCGGGGGAGTACGACGTCATCCTCATCGACTGCCAGCCGTCGCTCGGCATCCTCACCGTCAACGCGCTGACCGCGGCGCACGGCGTGATCATCCCGCTCGAGTGCGAGTTCTTCGCCCTGCGCGGCGTGGCTCTGCTGATCGAGACCATCGACAAGGTCCGCGACCGGTTGAACCCGTCGATCACCATGGACGGCCTCCTCGCGACCATGTACGACCCGCGCACGCTGCACTCGCGCGAGGTCCTCGAGCGCGTCGTCGAAGCCTTCGGCGACGATGTGCTGGAGACCGTGATCGGACGCACCGTGAAGTTCCCCGATGCCTCGGTCTCAGGTGTGCCCATCACCGAGTTCGCCCCCGAGCACGCCGCCGCTCAGGCGTACCTGCGGCTGGCGCGGGAGCTGGTCGCCCGTGGCGCCGTCGCCTAGCGAAGGACCTGTCGACGCGTCGCTCGCCGAGAGCGCTGGCGATGCGGCATCCGAGGAGAGCGCCGGTTTCCGGGTCTCGCTGTCGAACTTCGACGGCCCGTTCGACCTGCTGCTGAACCTCATCTCGAAGCACGAGATGGACATCACCGAGGTGTCGCTGAGTGCGGTCACCAACGAGTTCATCGCTTACCTCGGCGAACTCGACGATGATGAAGACCTCGATCAGGCCTCTCAGTTCCTCGTCGTGGCCGCGACCCTGCTCGACATGAAGGTCGCCGGGCTCCTGCCACAGGGTGAGCTGGTGGATGCCGAAGCCGTGGCGCTGCTCGAGGCCCGCGACCTGCTGTTCGCGCGCCTGTTGCAGTACCGCGCGTTCAAGGAGGTGTCGGCCTGGTTCGCCCGCTGCCTGCAGCGCGAGGACCGCCGTCACGTCCGAGCCGTCCGGCTCGAGGAGAAGCACCGGCGCCAGACGCCCGAGCTCGTCTGGTCGCTGAGTGCTGATGACTTCGCGGCCCTCGCCCTGCTGGCGTTCGCGCCGAAGGAGATCCCGCACGTCGGCCTCGATCACCTGCACGCCCCGCTGGTCAGCATCCGCGAGCAGGCCGCGATCGTCGTGACGCTGCTGCGCGGCACCGAGTCGGTGAGCTTCCGCGAGCTCGTCGCGGGAGTGACCGAGCCGGGCATCGTCGTGGCGCGGTTCATCTCGGTGCTGGAGCTCTATCGCCACGCGGCGCTGTCGTTCGAACAACTGGAACCACTCGGCGAGCTGACGCTGCGCTGGGCCGCCGACTCCTGGTCGGATGAGACACTCGCGACCCTGGGGGCCGACTATGACCGATGACGTGACCGAGGCCGTGGACGATGCGGTCACCGAGATCCCGCTCGCGGAGCGGATCGAGGCGATCCTGTTCATCGTGGACGAGCCGATCGGTCTCGTCGCCCTCGCCGCCGCGGTGAGCTCCCCGGTCCCCGCCGTGCGGCAGACGCTGGAGGCCCTCGTCGAGGACTACGACGGCCGTGGCAAGGGGCCTCGTCGTGGCTTCGAGCTGCGGGAGGTCGGCGGCGGGTGGCGTCTGTACGTCCGCGAAGACCTCGACGCCGTGGTGGCGGAGTTCGTCGGCGGGCAGGCGCCCGCGCGGCTATCGCAGGCCGCGCTCGAGACACTGGCCGTGATCGCCTACAAGCAGCCGGTGACCCGCAGCCAGGTGGCCTCGATCCGTGCGGTGAACGTGGACTCGGTCGTCCGCACGCTCCTCGCTCGCGGTCTGATCACCGAGCTGTTCGCCGACTCCGAGACGGGCGCGATCAACTACGGCACGACCGACGCGCTCCTGCAGCACCTGGGCATCAACTCGCTCGACGAGCTGCCTCCGATCTCCCCGCTCCTCGATGACGGGGCAGACGGTTTCGACGAAGGGACCATCCGATGACCGGCTTCGACGCCTCGACAGACTCCGAGGGCGCGCCCGAGGGAGTGCGCCTGCAGAAGGTGCTCGCCGGCGCCGGGGTGGCATCGCGCCGTGTCGTGGAGCAGTACATCACGGAGGGGCGCATCCGCGTCAACGGCGTCGTGGTCTCCGAGCTCGGTCGGCGGATCGATCCGGAGCACGACCTCGTCGACGTCGACGGCACCGCCGTGCAACTCGACGTCTCGAAGCGCTACGTCATGCTCAACAAGCCCACCGGCGTGGTCAGCAGCATGAAGGACGAGAACGGCCGACCCGATCTGCGTCGTTTCACCGAGGAGTTCGAGGAGCGCCTCTACAACGTCGGCCGTCTGGATGCCGAGACGAGCGGACTGCTCATCCTCACCAACGACGGCGCGCTCGCCCACGTGCTGGCGCACCCGTCGTTCGGGGTGACCAAGGTGTACATCGCCAAGGTCGAGGGCACGGTGCTGCCCCAGACGATCTCGAAGCTCACGAAGGGCATCGAGCTCGACGACGGCCCGATCGCGGCCGACAAGGCGCGGCTGCTGGACACCTCGCGCGGGTCGAGCCTCGTCGAGCTGACCCTGCACTCGGGGCGCAACCGCATCGTGCGCCGGATGCTCGCTGCGGTCGGTCACCCGGTCACCGAACTGGTCCGTCGGCAGTTCGGCCCGCTCCACCTGGGAACCCTCCCGGCGGGGAAGACACGGGAACTGAGTAAAATCGAACTCGGCGCGCTTTTGACCCTGTCGCGCCGTGATTCCGGTGTCGCCGAGGCGCCAGGCGAGCAGGAGAACGAATGACCGATACGACGAGTGCGCCCACGGGGCGGAGAGCGGGCCTCGTCGCGCCGCGCCTCTCCGGCACCGTCCGCATCGTCGGCGCCGGGCTCCTCGGTGCGAGCATCGGCCACGCCCTTCGCGCGAAGGGTGTCGACGTCGTCCTGACCGACGCCTCGCCCGCGCAGCTGCGTCTCGCCGTCGACTACGGCGCCGGACGCCTCGCTGCGACCGATGACTCGCCCTCGCTGATCGTCGTCGCCGTCCCGCCCGACGTCACGGCCGACGTCATCCAGACCGAGCTCGAGACCTTCCCGGCAGCGGTCGTCACCGATGTCGCGAGTGTGAAGCTCGAGCCGTACCGCACGCTCCGGGCGCGCGGCGTCGACCTGACCCGCTACATCGGCTCGCACCCGCTCGCCGGTCGGGAGCGCGGTGGCGCGATCTCGGCCCGCGCCGACCTCTTCATCGGCCGACCGTGGGTCGTGTGCCGGGACGAGGAGACCAAGGCTTCCGACCTCGCCCTCGTCGAAGCTCTCGCGCTCGACGTGGGCGCGATGCCGCTCGAGATGACGCCGGAGGAGCACGACCGCTCGGTCGCGCTCACCTCGCACGTGCCCCAGGTGGTCGCGAGTCTGCTGGCCGGACGGCTGGCGGATGCCGAGGAGGGCTCTCTCCGCCTCGCGGGGCAGGGCATCCGCGACACGACCCGCATCGCGGCATCCGCTCCGGAACTCTGGGTCCAGATCCTCGGGGCGAACGCCGGCCCCGTGGTCGAGATCCTCGACGCCCTCGCCTCCGACCTCGGCGAGATCTCCGACGCGCTGCGTGAGCCCGGCGCCCCCGGGGCTCGCCGCATCGTCGCGGAGACGATCCGTCAGGGCAACGACGGCGTCGAACGGCTTCCCGGAAAGCACGGGCAGAACCAGCGCTTCGAATCGCTCGTGGTCATGATCGACGACACCGCCGGGCAGCTCGGACGCCTGTTCGGCGAGCTCGGCGAACTCGGCGTCAACGTCGAAGACCTCCGCCTTGAGCACTCACCCGGCGCCCAGTTCGGCCTGGCCGAGATCAGCGTCGACCCGGCCGCGCTGCACGGCGCGATCACGGGACTCCAGGAACGCGGCTGGCGGATTGCGGGGAACACCAATGACTGACACATCCACCCCCTCGGCCACTCCGGCACCCGCGATCGACGCGAGGAAGTTCATCGCGATCGACGGACCGGCGGGCTCCGGCAAGTCCAGCGTGTCGAAGGCCGTCGCCCGCACGCTCGGCTTCGGATACCTCGACACCGGATCCGCGTACCGCGCGCTCGCCTGGCACGTGCTCGACCGCGGTGCGGACACCGACGATTCCGATGCCGTGCGAGCCGCGGCATCAGACTTCCCGGTTCGGCTGGGGCTCGACCCCGACGACCGCACGGTGCGCGTCGGCGACGTCGAGATCACCGAAGCGATCCGTGAGCCGCGCGTGTCCGGTGCCGTGAGCGGCGTGGCCCGGGTTCCCGAAGTGCGCGCGCAGGTGAACGAGCTGTTCCGCACGCTCGTCGCCGAGTCGTCGTACCCCGCTGTCGTCGTCGAGGGCCGTGACATCACGACCGTCGTCGCTCCGGACGCCCCCGTACGGATCCTGCTCACCGCGGCCCCCGAAGTCCGGGCCGCTCGACGTGCCGGCGAACTCGCCGGTGAGAACGCGGCAGCTGTCGCCGCGGCGCTGCACAAGCGCGACGCCTCAGACAGCGCCGTCGTCGACTTCCTCAACGCCGCAGAAGGCGTCGAGGTCGTCGACTCGACGGAACTCGATTTCCCCCAGACCATCGATGCCGTACTCACGGTGATCGAACAACTCCGAGGAGCACACCGTGGCTGACGAAGAATACGAAGGCGGCCCCGACCAGCTCGCCGAGAAGATGGACCAGATCGACGAGCATCTCGCCGAGCAGCGGGCCGAGGCCCTGCGCGCCGGGCTCGCCGACTACGACCTGGACGATGAGGATGCGGCGCTGCTCGCCGGCATCACGCTCGGCGAAGACGGCATCCTGTTCAGCCCGGCGCTTCCCGTCGTGGCGATCGTCGGCCGACCGAACGTGGGCAAGTCCGCGCTCGTGAACCGCATCCTCGGACGCCGCGAAGCCGTCGTGGAAGACACCCCCGGGGTGACCCGTGACCGCGTGACGTACAAGGCCGAGTGGGCCGACCGTCGCTTCTCGCTCGTCGACACCGGCGGCTGGGAGCCCGACGCCCGCGGCATCGACCGTTCGGTCGCGATGCAGGCCGAGGTTGCCATCGACCTCGCCGACATGGTGCTGTTCGTCGTCGATGCGATGGTCGGTGCGACCTCGACCGACGAGCACGTCGTGAAGCTGCTGCGCAAGAGTGGCAAGCCGGTGTTCCTCGTCGCCAACAAGATCGATGACGCCCGCCAGGAGCCGGAGACCGCCGCGCTGTGGAGCCTCGGACTCGGTGAACCGCACCCGGTCTCCGCCATCCACGGCCGTGGGGTCGCCGACCTGCTGGACGCGGTGCTGAAGAAGCTTCCCGAGGTCTCGGCCGTCGCGAAGCAGGAGATCGGCGGACCGCGCCGCGTCGCCATCCTCGGTCGCCCGAACGTGGGCAAGTCGTCGCTGCTGAACAAGGCGGCCGGCGAGGAGCGCGTGGTCGTGAACGATCTCGCGGGCACGACCCGCGATCCGGTGGACGAGGTCGTCGAGCTCGGTGGCAAGATGTGGCGTCTGGTCGACACCGCCGGCATCCGTCGTCGCGTGCACATGGCGCAGGGGGCCGACTTCTACGCCTCGCTGCGCACGTCTGCCGCGCTGGAGAAGGCCGAAGTGGCCGTCGTCGTCCTCGACGTCTCGGAGACCATCAGCGAGCAGGACGTCCGGATCATCGACCTGGTGCTGGAGTCGGGTCGCGCGCTCGTGCTCGCGTTCAACAAGTGGGACCGTCTGAACGACGACGACCTCGAGAACGCCGACCGCCGCCGCTACCTCGAGCGCGAGATCGAGCAGGACCTGGCGCACGTGGCCTGGGCCCCGCGCGTGAACATCTCGGCGAAGACCGGACGCCACCTCGACAAGCTCGTGCCCGCGCTGGAGACGGCGCTGGAGAACTGGGACCGTCGCATCCCGACGGGCAAGTTCAACGCGTTCCTCGCGGAACTCGTGGCTGAGCACCCGCACCCGCTGCGCGGTGGCAAGCAGCCGCGCATCCTGTTCGGGACCCAGGCTTCGACGCGGCCGCCGACGTTCGTGCTCTTCACGACCGGTTTCCTCGACCCGGGGTACCGTCGCTTCATCCAGCGCCGCCTGCGCGAGCTCTACTCGTTCGAGGGCACGCCGATCGTGATCAACATGCGCGTGCGCGAGAAGCGCCAGCGCTGATCTGTTCCGGCGCGTGTCGCTCCGCCGTGCCGTGACCCGGATGCTGTGAAAGGCTGAGGGCGTGACTGTCGTACCTCCTGCTGCTGGTGAGCCGCGTCGCCCCGAGGGGCCGCGGAACCCGGGCGATGCCTGGGTCGTCGCGGAGTCGGGGGAGAAGTACTGGGGGCGTTTCGGCGCCGCCGGTCTTCTCGCCTATGACCCGGCGCGCGGCATCCTGCTGCAGCATCGGGTCTCATGGAGCCACTTCGGTGGCACGTGGGGACTGCCGGGCGGGGCGCTGCACGAGGGCGAGCGCGCGATCGTCGGCGCGATCCGTGAGGCGCAGGAAGAGGCGGGGGTGCCGGACGGGGCCGTGCGACCGCGGTTCACCAGCGTCCTCGATCTGGGTATCTGGTCGTACACGACCGTGATCGCCGACGTGCAGGTGCCGTTCGACCCGGTGATCAGCGACCCGGAGAGCGTGGCCCTGGAGTGGGTGCCGGTCGACCAGGTCGATGCGCGGCCGCTGCATCCGGGCTTCGGCGCGTCGTGGCCGGCGCTGCGCGCGCTGCTCGCGGTGCGGCCGGCGGTCGTCGTCGACGCGGCGAACGTCGTCGGGTCGGTGCCGGACGGGTGGTGGAAGGATCGCGCGGGAGCCGCCGGACGGCTGCGTTCGCGGCTCGAGGGACTCACTGTGCCCGCCGCCGACCTGGAACTCGAGGGCTCCGTGTGGTTCCCGGACGTGTCGATGGTGGTCGAGGGGCAGGCTCGCGCGATCGACACGCATCCGAGCGGGGTGGCCGTGGTGCGTGCCGAGGCTGCGGGCGATGATGCGATCGTCGCCGAAGTGGAGCGTCTGGTGGCCGCGAAGCACACCGTTGTCGCCGTGACCAGCGACCGGGGACTGCGCGAGCGGATCGAGAACGCCGGCGCCGAACGCGTGCAGTCGGCCGGATGGTTGCGCGATCTGATCGATCACGGAGCCTGACGACCCGCCGCGTTCAGACTCTCATTCGCCGAACGGCGTCAGATGAACATGACCCGTCGGGGCGGGGGATCGGTGTAGACGCTGCCGAGCGGGCTGTGCCAGGTGATGCTGCCGTCTCGTTCCTGCTGCGCCGCCCACCGATGAGGGTCCGGAATGTCGGGGTGCTTCAGAGTGTGGTGTGCACGGCAGAGATGGCCGAGGTTGTCGAGGCGCGTCTTCCCGCCCTTGGCGTGATCGTGCTGGTGATCGATCTCGCAGCGGTGCACGGGCATGCGGCAGCCGGGAAAGCGACAGTGCTGGTCTCGAGCGCGGAGGAACCGTCGCATACCCTCGGTCGGAGTATATGTATCGGTCTCGACCAGCATCCCGGCGGCGTCGAGGAACAGGCGGGTCCATCCGCTGTTCCATCCTGCGAGGGCGCGGGCGGCGTCCGGGTGCAACGGGCCATGCCCGTCGAGCTCGGCCGGCCGGTCGTCGATCCCGGCGAGTGTCGTCGCGGCGACCGTGACCTGGACGCGCCCCTGGATGTGACCGAGACCGTCACCGTGCGCAGGGCTCGGATCGCCGGCGAGGAGAAGGTCGGTGAAGAGGTCTGCCGAGACCTGCGCCCACGTGCGCGTGTCGGCGGGGATGTGCGCGGTCTCAGGGTCTGCCGCGAATGTGTCTCCGTCGACGCCGAAGATTCTCCCGTCGGCGCATGCCTCGGTGGTCGGGTCGGCGTCGAAGGCCGAGCCGTCGAGCGTGAAGCCTTCGGGATGACGAGCGTCGATATCGTCGTTCGGCTGCCAGGGCAGGATCTCGGGGGCATCCTCCTGTCGCGCTCGCACGACCTCCCGCGTCATCCGGCTCAGCCTGTCGGAGATGGCCGTCGCGATCCACTCCGGCAGCACTGCCGTGAGCAGGGCGAGGCCGTCATCGAGCGGCTTCACGGTCACGCAGCGTTCCTCGGATGCTCGCCGATGCCGTGCCACGATGCTCTCGCCGATGAGCGCGCCGGCGACCTGGCGGGCGTGCGCGCGAGTGCGGGCGGCCGTGTCCTGCTCGGCGACGACGAGGACCGCCGTCTCGAAAAGCGCCATGACACAGGCATCGACTGTCTTGTTGCGGATGGCTTCGGCCACGAGTGCGCTCGCGCGGGCGATCTCGCGGACGTGGCCGGCGCTCAGTGAACCGGCGGCGAACGCTGCACGGACGGCGGGGAGGTGGCCATGAAGCGCCTGCGCGTCGGCGAATGCGAAGTCCATCGAACCACGCGACACATGACCTGCGGCGGAGAACTCCGCGATCATGGAGCGGTGGATCGCGTCGCGGTGGAAAGAACTCGCCGACACCTCGGCATCGTGGAGGGCGATCTGCTCGATCAACAGCTCGGCGGCCTCGGCTTCGAGCGCGGCAATCCGCCGTCGCTTCTCGACCCACGCGTCGAGCACGCGGCGCCGTTCCTCGAGTTCGAGGTCGAAGTCGGTCCAGGAAGCCATACCCTCATTTTAGAACAAATCTTCGAATGAATGAGGGAGGGATGCCGGGATATCAATCCTCTGGATCGTGGTTCCGCCCGCGAAGCTTGTCGATGTCGCGGCGCTCGCGCTTGGTCGGGCGTCCCGCCCCACGATCACGGAGACCCAACGCGGCCTGCGGTTCCCGCGCCGGAGTCTTGTCCTCGTAGGCGAGCGCGGCGACCGGTGCCCCGACGCGCTTGACGAGGAGCTGGCGCACGATGAGGATCCGGTCGAATCCCGCGATGCGGATGCGCAGTTCGTCGCCCACTCTCACCTGCTGCGCGGCCTTCACCTTGTCGCCGTTGACGCGCACATGCCCTGCACGGCATGCAGTGGTCGCCGCCGACCGTGTCTTGTAGACCCGGATCGCCCAGAGCCAGCTGTCGACGCGTACGGCATCCATCAGGCGCTCCTCTTCCGGAGCGCGACCAGGGCGCCGGCGATGATGAGTCCCTGGCCGAGTGTGTAGGTGAGCATCACTGCGGGGCTGCTCCAGGCAGGAAGGGAGTCCGGCAGGAACAGGCGGAACGCGAGGATCGTGTCGCTGGCGAGGAAGAACGCTCCGCCGACCGCGACGAGGGGAGGGCAGCGGGCGGAGAAGGCCGCGGTGCCGCCCAGCACGAGTCCGTACAGTGCGACCGCGATGAGGAGTCCGCCGGTGTGCGGACCGAGGAAGGCGATCATCGCGATCCACCACGCGGCGTACGCCAGAGCCCACCACGGCAGCCTCCGTACGGCCAGGTAGCGGGCGAACAGCAGGATGTATGCCACATGCGCGATGCCGAAGAACAACAGCATCAGCGGAAGCTCGGGGGCGGTGGGGAAGAACACCCCGGCGCCGTCACCGAGCCACGAGAAGAGCAGGCCTGCCAGCAGCAGGACCAGAGTTGCGCGCGGGGTCAGCCGCCGAGCGGACAGCAGCACCGGGACGGCCAGCATCGGCATCAGCAGGAGCTTGGTGGGCCCGGCGAGCGGGCTCGCGGTCGCCAGCAGGACGACATGGAGGATCGACGCCACGACGAAGGGGAGGAACGCCCACGCGAACGACGACGAGGACCCGGCGCGACGCTGCATCTCCCCATCGTAGGGTCGCGGCGCGGATGTGCCCGAGGGCGGTATCGGCGCAGGCACGCCGGTCACGATTCGACGGTGACCTGAGCGACGCTGTCGTCGACGTCGAGGTGCACGGCGGGCCAGTAGCCCTCCGGGAAGTGCTCTCCGCAGCTGTCGATCAGGTGCAGGATGATGGTGCCGTCAGCGGCGGCCTCGATCGCCTCGATCGTGAGGTCGGATGCGGCGTCGTCGAGTTCGTGCGGTTCCGGCTCACCCGTGTTGAAGTGGGTGACGACGGCATCCGTCGCGATCCGCCGCAGGGTGTGCAGCCGCTTGACGACGTCGCGGAGCCGGGGGAGGAGCGGGGCGACCTCGTCGGATGTCGTGCCCTCGAGCATGAGCTCGAGCTCGGTGCCCTCGACGGACACCGTTCCGACGAACCAGTCGTGGGTGAGCACGGTGCCGTCCGTGAGTTCTGAGCGGGCTCGTCCGAACGTGCCGAGTTCGGGATCGTCGATGGTCGTGTTCTCGTCGCTCATGCTTTCACGCTAGCGGCTCCCGACCGCCGTGCGATCATGCCGAGAGGTCGAGCGCCACGAGCGTGCGTCCGGGCTTGAGCGCAGTCTTCTCGGTGAAGCCTGCGGCGAGGAACGTGCCGAGCGTGCCGTGGAACAGATCGTTCGTGCGCTGCTTCTCACCTCCGGTGTCGACCGGGTATCCCTCGATCAGGCGTGCGCCGGACTCTCGCGCGTAGTCGACGGCCGCGCGCAGCAGCTCGCGATTGAGTCCGGAACCGCGGTGCTCCCTTCGCACCACGAAGCATGTCACGGCCCAGACCGATGGATCATCGAATGGCTCCGTGCTCGCCGCGGCGATGATGCGGGTGCGGGGAACCCGGGCCTGACGTGTGCGGGGTCCGATACGGATCCAGCCCGCAGCCTCCCCGTCGACGTAGGCGATGATCCCGGGCGGAGGCCCCTGATCGATCTCGGAACGGAACATCTCGGTACGCTCCGGGGTGGTCGTCGCGTTCCAGTCCTTATTGCTCAAGACGGGCCAGATGCACTGACAACTCGCACCGTCGCCGCCCCCGGTGAGTGCGTGCTGGACATCATCCCAACGGGCGGTCGTCGCCGGCTCGGTCGGGATCGTCACCATGCCGCGACGCTACGCCGCGCCCCCGACACTCGCAACGGGCCGGTTCGCGGAGGTGCCCGGGATGCGGCTAAGATAGGGGAGTTGCCTGCGCGAGAGTGCAGAACAACGGGCTGTGGCGCAGCTTGGTAGCGCACTTGACTGGGGGTCAAGGGGTCGCAGGTTCAAATCCTGTCAGCCCGACCAGATAAGCCCCGGAGAACCGCAGAAACACGCGGATCTCCGGGGCTTTTTCTATGCTCGGAATCAGACGGCCGAAGCGGCCAGTCCACACCCCGTCGACATGGCGCGGAAACGCGACATCACGCGGCGCGAGTGAGTGCAGCGCTGAGGGCTCGCGGCGGCGTTCCTCGACGGCCGCGATGACCTCGGTAACGCGGCTCGGCCAGAGGTGCGAATACACGTTGAGGGTCGACGTTCTCGCCGTCGCGGCGCAGAAGAGGGGAAAGGCCGTATGAGCGATGGGCTGACGCCACTCCACGAAGGAGTGGAGCGGCAAGGAGTGTCGCTTAGCCGTTGATCGGGGCTGCAAGGGCTTCCGGCTTTCCGGAATCAGCTACCAGGCGCAACGCTCGCTCGAGGACCTGGAGATCTTCTACCGTTTCCACGGCGGAGACCTTTCCCCACCGAAGCGTCATGAACTGAAAGACCACGTTCTCGTACTGCTCTCCGCCCGGGAGCGGTCCTCTGACACGGTTGCGCACGGCGATCCGTGTTCTCCAAGGGCCGCCATTGACGAGCACCTCGAGTACTTCGAATTTCGCCCCTGGGAGCAAGTTCAGCGTGCGTTCCCACCATCGCACCATGGCTTCCTTCGTGACTCGCCGGCCACCAAGCGCGTGGTTGCCGTGGAAGACGTACTCGAAAGGGGAATCCAGCCCGTCGACCATCGCGTGATAGTTGCCGCTATTGATCTGCTCAAACGTGCTTCGCACCTTGCTTCGGACTATCGCTGCGTAAACCACTTATCTGCCTTCCCGGTTGTCTGTGCCAGAACTGGAAATCCTCTGAGTGACCCGATCTCACTGGCAGCTCCGCCGGATCTACTCGTTCTGATGTCTACTCCGCTATGAGGGACTCGGAAAGGAGCGCCACCCGCAGTTGCTCCCGGGCGCGCTGATATCTGCTTCTCGCTGTCGACGGTCGAATCCCGATGTGATTTGCGGCGTCCGCGATTGTGAAACCATCCCAGTGGACGAGTTGCACGAGTTCTCGAAGGTCCGTCGGGAGCTGCGCCACTGCGTCGAGTACTTCGAAGTGCTGATCGGCGGGGGCGGTGAACGTCTCCGTCACGTGAGTTACTGCGCGAAGACGGTTGGCTAGCCGAGAGCGCCGCCTTTCTGTTCGATTGTGGTCCAAGAGAACGTTTCTGGCGACACCGAACAACCACATCCGAGCTTGCTGCGCCTCCTCGGGAATCACACGAACCCGCCGCCATGCAACGAGCATCACCTCGGCGAGAAGATCCGGTGCGTCGTCGAGCCCGACTCTGCGTTCGAAGTAGTTCAGGATCACGGCGCCGTTCGCCTCGAGCGCCGCACGCAGCCGGGCATCGCGCTCCGTCACTGGTCGTCGCAATCTGCCTGCATATTGAGCTGGTAGGGAGCGAGGTCTCCCGTTTCCTCAAGGTGACTCTTGACGAGCTCGCTCACTGCGAGGTTGAGTGCGCTCTGATACTCGAAGTCCGCGTCGTACATGGCAGATCCCGGTCCCGCGGGTTGCAGGTCTCCGTTCTCGTCGTACATTGTTTGGCCGTCAGCACGCGCTTGCGCGATCGCTCCGTCGACATCCGCCAACGCCACGATGTCGTGGCTCGCGACGAACGCGCTCACGATGTCTGCGGGTGCCCCACTCACGCCACCAACCCGATACTCGCAGATGGCACCGCTGGGCATGGTGACCATGAACGACGCATCCGGGTCTTGCGCCCAGGGATGCCACTGCCACGTCGCGGCTGCTGCAGCAGTTGCTCCTCCTCCGACGACGAGCATCGCCGCGAGCCCAGTCGCGAGCGGGCGACTCAAACGTCGTCGTGGCCGGACCTCCAACTTCGTCTCCGAGGCCATCGTTGAGATCGCTTCAGTCAGTTCTGGAGATTGTGCCGAGACTCGAGGAGCCACTGCGGTCAAGATGTCGTCGAGTGCGTTGCGTTGAGTCATGTCGTCCTCCGGGGCTGTGTCTCGTCCTCTACTTGGTTCATGGCCAGACGAGACGAAAACGTCCTTGAGTTCCCAAGATTTCTCAGCAGTTCCACCAGGCGGGAGGCTCCGACCCGCTCTCAACAAGGGGTCGCAGGTTCAAATCCTGTCAGCCCGACCAGACACAGAAAGCCCTGATGAGATCTTATTCTCATCAGGGCTTTGTCGCGTCCGGCAGCAAGCTTTTCAGCCATCCGCGTGCGGCATCACAGTCCTGCCCGTCCGGTCGCCCAGTAGGGCTTGGTCGTGACGGCTCGGCGGTCGAGGAGTCCGTGGCCCACGAGCATCCGGCGCTGCCGCTGTAGGGAGCCGGCGTGTCCGAGGAGCAGCGCGCCGTGGATTCCGTCGAGGCGGCCGTCCGCGACAGCTTCTTCGAGCCACGCCTGTATCGCGCTTCCCGGCTCCGGGTGGGCGGGGAGGAACTGATACTGGGGCCACCTCTCCCGTAACGCAGCGACGGAACTCGGAGCGGCTTCGAGCGCCACGGTCGATGACGGAACTCCGCGAGCGTAGGCGTCGATGGTGCCGAGTGCTGATCCGTCGCCGAGGATGAGGCGTGGGGCGGGAGGAAGTCGCAGCGGTCGGTGCTTGGCGGCGACCAACGTCACGTCTTCTCCTCTGCCCAGCCGGCGTATCCAGGCAGTTCCTGGTCCGTCGGCGTCGAGAGCGACGAGGATGCAGAGCCGGTCATGCCGGGTGGCGCGGTAGGCGGTGTAGCGGCGTGCCTGGGTTGAGGTCACCATGATCTGGATCTCGTGGCCGGGTCGCCAGCCTCCTGCGGGCGGGCTCGCCCGGAACTCGATGTCGAGGAAGCCCGGCGCGGGCTCCGCGATATCGACAACGTGTGCGGAGTGGCCGCTCAGTGTCTGGGCGAGTGTGCCGACCAGTGCGGGAAATGTGGGCATGGGGTGCTCCGTCAGTCATTCGGCAGGGGTGGATTCGTGTCGGCAGTGGAGGACCGCGCGGCGCGCGGTCACGGCTCCAGGGCGACGACGAGTTCCACTTCCATGAGCGCCTCGGGTGCGAAGAGGGCGGGGACGCCGATCAGTGTGCTTGCGGGTGGTTCGCTGCGCCCGTCACGAAGCGGACCGACGACGTCGAGGAGTAGTGCGGGGGCATAGTCGACGACATAGACGGTCTCTTTCACGATGGCGTCTCGGGAGACGCCGAGTTCATCAAGCGTGACGTCGATGTTTCGTGCGATCTGCTCCGCTTGTTCCCGGTGGTTGCCGATCCCCGCCCACGTGCCATCCACCCGTTGGGAGACCTGCCCGGAGAGGAAGGCGAGCGGCCCGGTGGTCTGGACGATCTGGCTGATGAACCCGGGCGCCCCGTGAAGGGTGGCGGGGTTCGACCGGTGGACGGTCATCGGTGGCTTCCGTCTGCCGTCGGAGCGTCGCTGATTCCAGCGAGCGCGTATCCGTCCGGGCGGACGATGATCGACGCGGCCGGGGGAAGGTCGTCGGCGGGGATCCGCGCCGCCTGGACATCGGCGACCGGCGCCTTGCTGAGAACCGCGGGCATCGAGAGGGGAGGATGACCCGGCACACTCACGCGGACGAAGTGTCCGTCGGACAGTGCGCGGTGCACCGATGACCCGTCGGTCAGCGGCAGGTCGGGAATCCGTCGTCCCACCCAGGGATCCGCCTCCGCATCCGCAGCCAGCGGCTCGGGGTAGGAGACCGAGAAGCCGGACACCTCTCCGGCCATGGCGCGGTTGGCCTCCGGAACCGCGAGCAGGCCGCTGACGACATCGCGGAGGGAGGCGTTCGCGGGGGTGAAGGTGGATACGAGCTGATACTGGGCGACGGTGTTGGCGAACAGTCGTTCTCCGATGGGTCGTCTCTCGCTCTCGTACGTGTCGAGGAGGTCCTCGGGGGCGCGGCCGGTCGCGGTCAGCGCGAGCTTCCAGCCCAGGTTCATCGCATCCTGCACTCCCACGTTCAGTCCTTGACCGCCCATCGGTGCGTGGATGTGCGCGGAGTCTCCGGCCAGGAGGATCCTGCCCGCGCGGTAGGTGGAGGCCAGCCGGGTCTCGTTGGTGAAGCGGGTCAGCCAGGAAGCGTCGCGCGCGCCGAAGTCGCTGCCGGTGGTCCGTCGCAGCGACTCGCTCAGCTCCTCCAGGGTGAGGGGCTCATGCTGCGGTACATGACGGCGCGCGGTGTCCAAGACGATGACCCGCGAATGGACGCCGTCGCCGGACGGGATGATGTTCGCTCCACCGAACTCGTTCTCGCCGCCACCGAGCGGCGCGCCGGCAGGAAGGTCGAGTACGACATCACCCATCGCGATGGAGTCGGTGGCAGGCAGACCCGGGAAGTCGATACCCGCGGTTCGACGCACGAGGCTCCGCGCGCCGTCGGTGCCCACCACCCACCGCGACGAGACCGCCGTGCCGTCCTCCAGGGCAAGATCGACACGATCGCCGCGGTCTTCCACCGCCGTGACGAGCGCGCCGCGCCGTACCTCGACGCCGACCTCGAGCGCGTGCGCCTCGAGGATGGCCTCGGTGCGCGACTGCGGGATGAACAGCGTGAACGGGTACGGCGAATCGAACGGCGAGAAGTCCAGGCGCGTATCCAGGCCCGCGAAGTGCCAGGTCGGCATCGGGCGCCCGACTTCCAGGAAACGCGACGAGAGTCCGCGCAGTCCGAAGGTCTCCAGCGTGCGTCCGTGGATCGTCAATGCGCGCGACTGGGTGACCCGCTCGCGTCGTCGCTCCAGAAGCACGACGCGCGCTCCGCCGAGGCTCGCTTCGGCGGCCAACCACAAACCGACCGGACCGCCTCCCACGATGGCGATGTCGTAGCCTGAAGCCCGTTCCCTTACACCGTTAGTCATACCGGGAGTATTGCTCTAACAGTGTTAGGCTGTCAAGCGGAGGGATGCCGATGGACCGTCAAGAGATCGTCGATGCCGCGCTGGACCTGCTCGACGAAGGGGGTGAGGCGGGCGTCAGCATGCGAGCGGTCGCCACCCGTCTCGACGTCAAGGCGCCCTCTCTGTACTGGCATTTCCGCTCGAAACAGGATCTCCTCGAGGCCATGGCGGATGCGATCGTCGCCGACATGGGAGATGTCGCGGTCGGCGACGGCGATCCTTCCGAGCAGCTCTTCACGCTGTTGGCTCGGTTCCGCACGTCGTTGCTCGCCCGTCGCGACGGCGGCAGGGTCTTCGCCGGGACCTTCGCGCTCGGGCCGCACGTCCTCGACCTCAGCGAAGCGGCAGTGCCTCTGCTCCTGCGCAGCGGCGTCGACGACCCCGGTGATGCGCTGGATTCCTGGTTCAACCTGGTGCGGTTCACGGTGGGGTCCGTCATCGAACAGCAGTCCGCTGTGGATCAACCTCATCAGGTCGACCGGCGCAGCCTGTTCGAGCAGCTCAACGCCGATCGACCGACGATGCTGCGGGTAGCCTCACGCATCTTCGAGCCGGACGAAGACCGACGATACGAGCGAGGAGTGCGCCAGCTCCTGCGCGGCGCTGATTCACCTCGCGCCTCGACGGACTGAGCTCTCTTCTCGCGCGAGCAGCGCCACGCCATCCGTTCTCTGGAACCGCCGCAAGCCTCTCCCGTCAACCCCCGCTTCGCGCAAGTGACTGACTCTTCCCTCATCTCTGCATCGCGAAGGGCGCTTGTCGAGATCCCACACAGAGCGGGAGGAATCGTCGCGGGCGAGTTCGCCGTCCCCGCGGATCGCTTCTGACGGGAAGGTTCGCGAGGTGATGAGCGATGTTCGGGGCATTCGCTCGTTTTCCGGTCGGCCGGCGCGCCAGCGGAGACCCGTCACGGCTCGTCCGATTGTTCTTCACAGACGGAGGTTTCGAGCTGAGGCCGCAGCTTTCTTCGATCAGCCCGCCACCCGTCGTGCGAGACGGCTGCACTTCGCTGCCGGTCGAGGCCACGACACTTGGGACCGGCTCGCGGAGATCGCGGCTCCGACACTCGCCGTTCACGGCGCCGGCGATGCAATCACACCTCCCGCGAACGCGGCGATGATGGCGGCGGGCATTCCCGACTCGCAGGTGGTGTTGCTGCCCGATGAAGCCACGGATACTTCCTCGACCACCCCGTAGCTACGGATGTCGTCGTGAACTTCCTTCGCCGCTATCCGATCACCTCGTCGCGCTGAGGGATAAGCGCGCTCGTGACGGAAATCCGACGGCATCGCCCTGGACCGGTCAGGAGTCTCCGACCGGAGAGACGAGAAAATCACGTCGCAGGAGTGCCTTCCCATTGGGCAAAGCATGATCTGACGAGTGGTTGCACAGGAAGCCGAGGGCAACCATCGCATTCTCCAGCGCATCGACGTCGATGTCGGAGGCGATCGAGGACAACCGGTTGAACGCTGAGGCCTGCTCCGTCGAGCTGACGAAGGATTCGGCCTGGTTTCGCTGAATCACGCACGATACGACACCGATCCCACCGGCATTCGCGGCGAGGAAAGCAAGGAACTCGTCGAGGCCCACGTACTCGATGAAGAGATTCGCGATGAGCAGTCCGACTGGCTCGATCATGCTGTGGCCATCGATACAGGCCTCGGTCAGCACGAGCCGATCACCGAACTTCCTCCCAAACCGAGCGGCGCATGCCACGAGATAGTCGGCGTTGATGTCATACCCGAACACGGCGTCGATCTGTTCAGGATCGATCACGTCGAGCCCATTGCCGCCGGCTATACCAAGGATTCCCAGTCGTCGAGCGGGCGTCGAGGTCAACTGATCACGCGTTATCTCGCTGAGTAGCTGCAGCTGCCCCACCCGCGCATCACTCATGTGTCGCTCGTACACATCGAGGTCGATCTCACGCCACGGGTGTTCCGTAGCCCCTCGATCTGCAGACGGGGGAGAGGCAGAGGGCGTAGACACGTTCCCAGTCCATCACGACCGCCCTCCAGGTCGCCAGTCGCTTCCGGGTTGGTCCTGCGCTTGGCCGTCGACGTCGTCGAGCTATCCATGAGGAGGGTGGACGGTGAAGGGCGAGCTCGAGGACGTCATCGCGGAAGACCAGGAAGCACGATCGATAAACTGCCCCGGTGGGTGCCGTCGAATATCGTGATGCGCTGAGAGCCGTGCTCGACGCGATGTCGCCGTCCGTGGCCGACCGGCTCTCCACGCTCCATCGGGCAGCGACGGCTGGTGCCGACGGCGTGCTGATCGACGTGTTCCTCGATCAGGATGCCGAGGGCCCGTTCGGTGTGTGGGCGCGTTTCGAGGGCGCCGACTCGTTCACCCTCGACCGGCGACTCGGCGATTTACGGGAGCTGTTCAGCGTGATCTGGGGCGAGGAAGGCTGGGAGCCCCCGGTTCCGGCACGACCTGCCGGTTGGTCTCGAGACCAACTCGAAGATGCCATCGTCGAAGTCGTGGCCGAATGGATCGACCCGCTCCTCCCGAGGGGAGCGCCTGATCTGCGTTGGGAGGTCGGGACGCCGGACGGCGGCACAGACCCGATCCAGGTGGGGATTCACGATGACTGATCCCTCCGGAGGCGACAGCATGCCGACCGGGAGGCTCACGTTCCGCACGGTGTGGGGTGGCCCATCGCCGCAGGCGGGCTTCATCGAGGAGGTCACGCGGATGAAGCAGCACCTGCGCACGGTGGAATTCTCGTATCATCTCGACCTCTTCCTGATGGTCGGAGGCGAGATCACGCCGGTGCCCGGGCCGTCCGGGTTGCGGACACCGCGGGTGTTCCTGTCGCGACGCACTGCCACGGGAGAAATCCGCATCAGCAACGACGATGTCAGCGCCGCCGCTGCTCCGATCGCCTTCCTGCGGCAGACGATCCACAGGGCGGTCGCCGATCTCATGAGTCGCGTCGCTGCTCGTGACCCTGCCTTCGACGCGGACGCGGAGCAAGCGAAGTTCGCGTTCCTCATCGACGAAGCGGCCACTCCCGACGCGTAGGCAGCTCCTGATGCGGAGGTCGCGGGCTAGTGGCCCATCGTCGTGTCGGGGATGCTGGAAGCATCGAACAGTAGTCTGTCGACGACGCCGTTCCGTGCCGCCGGCCACGCGATGATGTCCCTCAGCAGATCATCGAACTGCGAGAACACGACGACCGCCTCTTCGAACTCCGGCTCCGTTCCGTGGACGACAGCTCCGTCGTCTCGCACTGCCAGGTACTCGTATCCGTCGCGGACGGACAGCAGGACGGGCACGTGGCGCTTCCAGAAACGTGAGATCGCGACCGCCTCTTCATCCGTTGTCGCAGCCTGGATGCTCAGCTGTTCGCACTCGTTCCACGCGAACGCATCCTCCGCGACGGTCGAGTAGTCATGGCGGGACAAGAACCACACCGTCTCGTCCGAGTTCGACAGCAGCGAGAACGAGGACACCCAGCGGACCACCGTTTCGGGTGCGGTGTGCAGCGCGGAGGGAACGCCGTCTTCCGTGGACAGCGGAGCCTCGCACGTCCAACCGGCTTCCTGCAAGCATCCGGTGGCACTTCGGAAGAGGTCCGTCATGCTCCCCAGGCTACCGAGCAGTCTCTAGAGGCAGACGGTCACGTGGTCGCGCCTGTGTTGGCCCATTCCAGTGTCGACAGCTTCGACTCGATGGTCTTCAGGCCGATGTTCCCGCATCCGACCAGGGTGAGCCGGCGCAGCAGGGGGAGGTCGTTGACGGCGGCGATGCCGGTGATCTTCTTGCAGTACTGGATGTTCAGGATCTCGAGTCGCTGGAGAGCAGCCAGCTCCGAGATGTCACCGAGAGCGGTGAGATTCTTCAGCTGCAACGACTCCAACCGGGGGAGCGCGCTGATCCCGGTGAGGCTCGTCAGCGTGCGTCCGCCGATCAACCCGAGCCGGCGAAGCCCGACCGGTTCGACGAGGCGGAAGATCTCCTCGTCCGCGGGAACGTTCAACAGGTTCAATTCCTCCAGCGGCAGTTCGAGCGCCTGCCGCACATTGTTCAGAGATCTCTGCGGGTAGAGGGAGAGAGCCCGGAGCCTGGGGAAGTGCTCGTTCTTGAAGCGGAAGGGTTCGCCGACGTAGAGGGTCTTCAGGTTCGGCACCACCACATCCGGCCAGACCAGTGTCCGATCGCTGATGTGCACCGAGAGCTCTTCCAGACTCTCGGGGAGATCGCCCTGCCGCAGATCGGTGACGATGGTGGGGAGGACCCTCCCCGGACCGATGCTGAGGACCTTCAAGCTCGTCATCGCCGTGATGATCTCCGGGAGACGGTCGATGGGCCCGTCGAGGGGAGACCACAGGTGCACATCGGTGATGCGCGACAGCTGCTCGGCGTCGTAGGGCTGGTCGTAGAACACGAGGTCCCTGTCCGGCACGTCGAACTGATCCTGGTGCGCACTGTGCAGCACCATGGTCCGCTTGCTCATGATGTCCTCATCCATTCACCGTGAGTCCGCGGGCTGTCGTCCCCGCCGCGCAACTCGGATCAACTGTGCGTGCTGTCGTCGTTCCTGCCGCGCCGGGCCGGTCCCGCAGCGCCTGCGCACGCTTCGCGCGCGTCCCGGTCGTCAGGATAATGGAGAAGTGACGTTGACTCAGGAGGTCGTGACCTACGACGGATTGCCGACCTCGGCGGGAGGTGCGCACTCGCTTCGCACCAAGAATCCACGCACGGCCTACGAGACTGTGCAGGCTTTCCTCGATGCCGCCGGCGTGACCATCGGTGCCCCGGAGATGTCCTTCCAGCTCTGGGCCGGAGGGCCGCCCGACGAAACAGATCGTGTCGAAGCGTTCGCGGCAGCGCACCTCGGTGGACCGCAGAGCCGGCAGCGCACACACACCCAGTGGCGGGTTCGTTCAGATGACGTCGATGCCGCACTCGACGCTCTGAATGGTGCGGGCTCGGGAGCGGTGACCACCCACGGGCACCCGCTGGCCTCGCTGGTCTGGAACGCCCAGGTCGCTCTGGTCGACCCCGCGACAGGATCGCCGTATGAGGGGATCGATGCCGGTGCTTTCGGTGGGTTCGCCGTGGATGGCTACGGTCGCCTCCTGGGCGCGTCCGGAGTGCGTGCCGTGTTCGGCACGACAGCCTCCTCTCTCTCGCTCTGGCTCGGGTTCCCCGCCGACGACCGGTTGCACGATGCTGCCGCTCACGTGCAGAAGCACCTGCCCTTCCGTCTGTCGGCGAAGCACTGGCGCCGGTGGCGTGCCACGAAGGATGGGCAGACCTACCGGGCGACCAAGATCACGCCACCACTGGTGTCATGAGCACGCGGTCGAAGCTTCACAGGCTCTGCGTCTTCATGACGCTCGCGGATGAAGCACAGTTCAGCGACGCAGTGCGAACGAGTCTTCCCGCGGTGAGGTTCGTCGACGCGACTCAACAACCCGAGACAGCCACCCCGACGTTTCGCTCCTCACTGAGCGAGTGCGCAGGCCCTCACGTCACCCTCGTGGACACGAGCATCATGTCCGAGAGCGTCTTCCAGCGTGACTATGTGGTGCGTCACCCGTCCGGTCAGGGGTGGGTGTACGCGATCGTCGGCGCCGGCCTCGCGAGCCTGGTGCGGTCACGTTCCGACGATGACGGTCTGCGCAACGGCGAGTTGCGGGCATCCGTGCCGGAAGGTGACAGCCGCACTGCCGAGTACATCCGCGAACTGATGCGTGTGGTGCGCACCGGCGGGAGGGGCGTGTTCGCGATCGACCCGATGACGAAGAACGTGGCGCCTCGCGCGGAGAGGAATCTCGTCGCGTGGCCGGATGCCGCATCCCATTTCGGGGCGAAGGATGCTCCGCTGCTCACCAATGGCCCGACGGCCTGGTTCACGGTCGAGCGCTGATGAGCTGACCGCGACGGAATCTCAGAAGCCGACGGCCGGCAGCGACCAATCGGCATCGGGCTCGACCATCCACTCGAACTCCTCTTCCTCGCCCTCCCGATACACGGAGTGAAACCGAGCGGTGAGGTTCTCCCCACGCCCCTGAAGGCCGTCGGCGAAGCCGGGAAGAACGGGTGGATAGATCAGCCAGAGGCCGAAGAGCCGTGCCCAGCCGGCATGTCGGATGAAAGCACGATACAACTCGGGAAACCCTGCTCCGTCCGGAAAACGGTACGAATCCAGCAGCTCCAGATCGACGTGTTCGAGAGTCGGGCGACCGTTCACCGACAACTCGTGAGGCATGAGTCGATTCTAAGAGAAGGGTCCTGGTGGTGAGGCGTCGACGGCAATCGGGTCGGGCCCACCCGGTCCCAGCCGGAAGACGGGCACGAAGTCGGGATCGACGATCGCCGGACGTCGCAGGCTGAACGCGGAGATGTCGTGCTCCGTGCGGCCGACGGTCAGCAGATCGGCGAGGATCCGCCCCATCAGGCTCGCGAACTTTCCCGCGTGGCCGGCGCCGTTGAACACTGCGACATGGGGATGGCCGGGGACGGTGTCGAGTACGAAGTCCCGGTCGGCGGGCATGTCGTACACACAGGTCTTGCTCATCAGCAGCGGACCGGCGGCGGCCGGAAGGTGGGTGCGGAGGAAGCCGTGGAGCAGCAGCGGCTCCGTGTCGTCCGGGATGAACGCTCGCTCCGACGACGAGATGAAGCGGCCGCGCATGTCCCGTGCGATCTTGATCGCCGCTTCGCCGTAGACGGGGAACCCGTAGTGCACCTCGTCGGCGTGATGGATCCAGATGGGGAACCTGTCCGGAGTGAAGTCCGCCAGGTTCGATGAGGAGAAGTATCCGACCTGCTCCTGACTCAGGGTGAGATCGAAGGAGAGCCCGAGGTCGGGCATGAGGTCGCCCAGCCACGAGCCGGCGGCGACGACGAGGTGGCCGCCGTCGAACGAGCCCTCCGGAGTCGTGACCGTGACCCCTTCAGAGGTCACCCGAACACCGGTCACGACCACTCCCGATCGGAACTCGACCCCGGCGGCCCGGGCGAGCGACACATGAGCGGACACCGACCGGCGGATGTCGAGAATGCCACCATCCGCCTGATGGATCCCGATCGTGTCGTCCGTCACTTTCCACTGCGGGTACTGGGCGCGGATGTCGTCGATCGTCAGCTCGTCGTAGCGGATGCCTGCGGCATCCATCGCCTGACGGTACCCGTCGATCTCCGCGGCACCGGGGCTCCCCGCGGCCGCGAGGTCGATCCCGCCGGTCTTCGTGTAGACCTGCAGGCCCGAGCGCTCCTCGACGTGGGCCCAGGCGGCGAACATCGCATCCGTGAGCCTGGTGTACTCCTCGCGATGGTAGGCGCGGCGGATGATGCGGGAGTGGTCACCGGAGGAGCCGAAGGCATGGCCGAGTTCGAACTGCTCGAGCACGAGAACGCGCTCGGCGCCAGCCTGTGTCAGCCAGTAGGCGGCCGCGGATCCGATGGCTCCGGCGCCGATGACGATGTGAGAGTATCCCCGGGTCATACTGTCGACTCCTTCGTGAACGATGCGATGAAACGGTCTGCGGCGGCATCCACCTCCGCCGAGGGGCTGAGCAGTCGCTGCAGCAGCAGTCCGCGCATGCCGGCGACCGCGACGAGGCTCGACTGTGCGGCATCCGTCGCCGTGAATCCGTCGCGACGGGCAGCTGCCTCGAGGAGACGCGTCAGATCGTCGAGATCGGCCACGAACTCGTCGTAGGCGCCGCGCTCATACACGGCCAGGCCGATCAGGTGGAAGAAGGCGCGGGTTCGCTCCTCCTGTGCCGTGCTGGAGTAGAAGTCCCAGATCGACCGGAACAGCTCGATGAATCCGAGACCCTCGCTCGTCGCCGCGATCATGAGATTGTCGCGGCGTCGCGCCTCGGAGAGCACGGCACTGAGCAGACCCGGCCGCGAACCGAAGTGATAGGTCAGCAGCGTGTGGTGCACACCGAGTCGCTCGGCCACCTGCCGCATCGACAGGTTCGGGCTGGGGCCGTTCTCGCCGAACTCATCGAACAGCGCCTGAAGGAGCCGCGCCCTTCCTTCGCCCACCGGTGCTCGCATGTTGCCTCCGTTGACTTCTTCACCACTGTTGAGTACGTTAGCGCACAACCAATTCACCACTGTTGAGGACGCAGTCGTTCTCGGAAGAGGCGTCATGACCGAGATCTGGTTCGCAGGCGGCATCATCGCCGATGGATCCGGAACCGAGCCGTCGCCCGCGGACCTCTGTGTGGAGGACGGCACCATCACCCGGATCGGAACGGCTCCGGCGGGAGCTGCGACCGTCGACCTCGACGGCATGCTGGTCACGCCCGGCCTGATCGACGCCCATGTGCACCTCGGACTCTCGAGCCCGATCCGCGCGCAGTTCGGCTTCCAGCTCTCGACCGCGGAGATCGCCGCCGACATCTTCACCACCGCGAGTCGCACGCTCGACGCGGGGTTCACCACGGTGCGCGACACCGGCGGCGTCGACGGGGGAGTGGTCGACGTCATCGCGACGGGCAAGGTGCGGGGCCCGCGGGTGCTGTCGTGCGGACCCGTGCAATGCCAGACCGGCGGACACGGCTACTACGGCGCCGCGTGGGAGCCGACCGAGCTGTGGGAGACGCACCACATCCCCGGCCTCACGGCCCTGTCCCTCATGTCGGGCAACGCCGACGAACTGCGGCGCAACGTCCGGGAGTCTTTCCGCCGCGGCGCGACCTTCCTCAAGCTGTGCGTCACCGGCGGTGTCGTCGGCGGCCACGACCGCCTCGACGACACCCAGTTCACGACGGCCGAGATCGCGGTCGCGGTGGAGGAGGCCGCGGCGCGCGGCACCTATGTGACCGTGCATGCGCACAACAACGCCGGCATCCGCAACGCGGTGCAGGCGGGTGTGCGCTGCGTGGAGCACGGCACGGACATCGACGAGCCGACCGCGCAGCTGATGCGGGAGCACGATGTGGCGCTCGTCCCCACCTTCGCGGTCGTCGAGCAGATCATGGACCCCGGGAGCCTCGACGTGGATCCATCGACGCGTGACCGCCTGGCCGGCGCCCGTCACCGCATGGCGACCGCGCTCGGGATCGCTCGCGAGGCGGGAGTGCGGATCGGGCTCGGATCCGACCTCCTCGGACCGGAGCAGTACCGCCGCGGTGAGGAGTTGCGACTGCGCGCCGAGCTGGAGTCGCCCATGCAGGCACTCGTCTCGGCCACCCGCGTCAACGCTGACATCCTCGGCATCGGTGACGTCGTCGGGATGCTCCGCGTGGGGATGGCCGCCGACATGGTCTCCTGGCAGCGGAACCCGCTCGACGATCCCCGCGTCTTCGCGGATCCGGACATGGCCGCCTTCGTCGTGAAGGCCGGCCGCATCATGAAGGGAGACACCCAGTGAGCGCGATGCTGAACGGCTGCTTGGCCGACACGGAGTACCTCGAGGTCACGGCACGGTCGGGACATCGCTACGGGGTCTGGGTGACGACGCCCCCGGGCTATGCGGAGTCCACCGATTCCCTGCCCCTGATCTATGTGGTGGACGGCAACTGGGCAGTCGGCTTCACCGCCCCGCTCATCGTCACGCAGGCGGACCCCTACCTCACGGTGGCCCCGTACATCCAGGTCAGCGTCGGCTACGCCGGCGAGGAGGCCGCGCAATGGGCACAGCTCCGCAATCGCGATCTCGTGCCGCCGGGGGAACCCGTCGGCGAGGAGATGCGGCGGACGCTCGCGGCCGCCCGCGATTCCGGGGCGATGACCCCCGAGCACATGGACGCGTACCTCGCGCAGCTGACCGACACCCACGCCGACGTCTTCCTCTCGTTCCTGACGGAGGAGCTTCACCCCCTCCTGCAGTCGAAGGTCCGCGTCAGCGAATCCGGTCACGGCCTCTTCGGCTACTCCTACGGTGGCCTCTTCGCGCTGTACGCGTGGCTGCGTGAGACGTCTCCGTTCGCGACTTTCGGCGCCGGCAGCCCGGGTGTCGCGGCCACGGACAGCCAGGTGTTCCCCCTGATCGCCGCGCTGCCGGAGCACGGCTCGGTGTCGTCCGCTCAGCGGCTGCACGTCACGCTGAACGAAGCCGAGCTGTTCGGGGCGATTCCGATCTATCGCGAGATCGGCCGGAACCTCCTCACCGTCCTGGAGGACCTGCATGCCCAGGGACGCTCGGGAGAGGTCTCGAAGGCGATGCTTCACGAGACCCACCTCACCGGGCTGCAGGCCTCGTTCCTGAGCTACCTGAAGACCTGCCACACGCGCTCGGAGTCCGTCCCGGGCGATGACGATCGTGAGTGAGTCCGCCCTCCTCGCCGACCTCGCCGCTGTGCTGCCCGCCGACCGTCTCACGACGGACCCGGACGTGCTCGAGGGCTACGCGCACGATGACGCCGAGTGGGCGCAGTGGTGGCTGCCGGCCTGCCTCGTGCGACCGCGCACTGCCGAAGAGGTGCAGGCCGTGGTCCGCGCATGCCTGCGCCATGACACGGCGGTCGTCGCCCGAGGAGCGGGCACCGGACTCTCCGGCGGCGCCAACGCGCTCCCCGGTTGCGTCGTGATCTCACTGGAGCGGATGGACGCCGTGCTCGAGGTGGACGAGCTCGAGCGACTCGCCGTCGTGCAGCCCGGGGTGGTCAACGACGACCTCCGCGCGCGCGTCGCCGAGAACGGCCTCTGGTATCCGCCCGATCCGGCCAGCTCGCCCTGGTCGACCATCGGCGGCAATGCCGGGACGAACGCCGGCGGGGTCTGCTGTGTGAAGTACGGCGTCACCCGCGACTACGTGCTCGGGATGCAGGTCGTGACCGGCACGGGGGACCTGGTTCGGCTGGGACGCCGCACCGCGAAAGGCGTCGCGGGATTCGACCTCACGAGTCTCCTCGTCGGCTCCGAGGGCACACTCGGCATCATCACCGAGATCACGGTGCGGCTCCGGCCGATGCGTCCGCCCGAGCAGACCATCGCAGGGTTCTTCGATTCGCTCACCGACGCGGGGAGGGCCGTGCGCGAGGTCGCAGCGGCCGGGCTCACGCCGTCGGCGCTCGAGCTGATCGACCGCAACTGCCTGCGGGCCGTCGACGACTGGAAGAACATGGGGCTCTCGGCTGACGCCGCGGTCGTCCTGCTCGGACGCGTGGACACCCCGGGCGCCGCTGGTGAGGAAGAGGCGGCGGCACTGCTGGCCGCCTTCGAGCGCGGCGGCGCCACGTGGGCCGACCGGAGCACGGACGAGGCCGAAGGGGAGGCGCTCTTCGCCGCCCGACGTCTGGCCTACCCGGCCCTCGAGCGGCTCGGGCCCGTGCTGACCGAGGACGTGTGCGTGCCGAAGGGCGCCGTCCCGGAGATGCTCGGCCGCATCGAGACCATCGGGCGTGCGAACGACGTGCTCATCGCCAACATCGCGCATGCGGGCGACGGCAACCTGCATCCGCTCCTCGTCGTCCCCGCCGGTGACGACGAGGCTCGCGTTCGCGCGGAGAAGGCGTTCGCCGAGATCATCGATGCCGCCCTCGCCCTCGGGGGCACGGTCACAGGCGAGCACGGCGTGGGCCTTCTCAAGCGCGAAGGCCTCGTGTCCGAGCTCTCTCCGGCCGTCCTCGACATGCATCGCGCGATCAAGGCCGCCCTCGACCCCGCCGGAATCCTCAACCCCGGCAAGGTCATCGGCTGACGTCGGAAGTCGGTGTGCCCGGTCAGGAGCTCGCTCGCGTGATCAGGGTGGGCGTGTAGAGCACCTGCTCGTGCACGTGCTCCTCGTTCTCCATCTCGTCGATGAGCAGCCGCGTGGCGGCTTTGCCCATCTCATACATGGGCTGACTCACGCTGGTGATGGGAACGTTCGCGTGCGAGGCGAGATCCACGTTGTCGTACCCCACGATCGCGATGTCCTCGGGGACGCGGAGGCCGTGCGCCAGCACCGTCCGTTCCACGCCGAGGGCCAGCTGGTCGTTCGCGCAGACCACGGCTGTCGGGCGGTTGCCGGCTGCGAGGATGCGTTCGGCGGCATGCGCGCCGCCGCCGACCGAGATCTCCTCGCGATACACCGCGATGTCGGCAGGGTCCAAGCCGGCCGCGGATGCCGCCGATCGGATGCCGCTCAGACGCGACTGATGCTGACGGACGTGGCTGGCGCCGCACACGAACGCCACCTGCGTGTGACCGCGAGCGAGGAGGTGCCTCATCGCCTCGGCTGCGCCGTGGTGGTCGTCGACGGCGACGGAGCAGGACTGTGTGCGGGGAGCGCGGCGGTCCAGGAACACGATGTGCGTCCCCTGGTCGCGAAGACGGCTCAGGTTGTCGGACATGCGAGCGACGGGGCTCATCAGCACCCCGCTCACGCGGTGCGCCTCGAGAGCGCCCAGCGCGCGGGTCTCCCGTTCCATCGAGTTGGCCGAGTTGAACAGCATCACGACGTAGCCGGCTTCGCTGGCGGTGTCCTCCACCCCGCGCGCCACCTCGAGGAAGAAGGGGTTCTCCAGGTCGAGCAGCACCAGGCCGATCGACCGCGACCTTCCCACGGCGAGGTCGCGCGCCGCGCCGTTGGGCACGAAGGCGAGCAGGCGCATCGCCTCCTGCACGCGCTCACGGGTATCGACCGCCACCCGATCGGGACGGTTGAGCACATTGCTCACGGTGCCGTGCGACACCCCGGCGAGGCGCGCCACATCGCGAACCGTCACACCCCGACGTTCGCGGGGTGGCCGAGCCTGCTCTGACTGCATCGAGGTCCTGTCCGGCCGGGGCCCGTTGGAGTGGCGTGCGCCGGACCTCGGAGCTGGCGCGGATCTGCGCACATCGTCTGGACCGGTTCAACGTGTTCACCGTCAGAGTACGGCAGCCCCGGGTGGTCGTCAACGTGCCCACGCGGAGAAGCGCAGCGACGGCGAAAGAGTGCGGGGTTGAAACGTATCGTCCTGACTCTTGACACGCCCGCACCCGGCAGGAGATAGTCTCTCCAACGACAAAAATGGACCGGTCAAATTGCGGGCCGATGTCGTCCAAGAGACAAGGACCAGAACAATGACGTTTGGCAACACGGCACGACGGCTCACGGCTGTGACCGTCACTGTGGGGATCTTCGCACTCGCCGGCTGCAGCGCCGCGACCCCGGGTGGCGGCGCGGGCGAGGTCGAGGGCAGCGAGATCACGATCGGCACCTTCTCGCCCCTGCTCGGCCAGTTCGAGCAGTACGCGGAGGCATACACGAAGGAGTTCCCCGACCGGAAGGTGAAGGTGATCGGAGTCAGCGAGGACTTCAGCAAGTACTCGCAGATCCTGGCCACGCAGCTCATCAGCAAGAAGCTTCCCGACATCTTCTTCAACGTGGACTTCGCGGCGAACGAGTTCGCGACCAACGGGGTCTCGCTCGACATCGCGGACCGCCTCAACGACGGCGAAGGGCTGGAAGAGGACTTCTTCCTTCCCCAGTTCCTCGGCCAGTACCGGCCGATGAAGACCCCTGACCAGATCACGGGCCTCCCCGTCAGCGCCGACTCCACGGCCCTCGTCTACAACAAGACGCTGTTCGAGGAAGCCGGAGTGGACGAGCTCCCCGACGAGACCTGGACGTGGGACGACTTCCTCCGCGTCTCCACCGAGATCCAGACCAAGTCCGGCGGGAGCATCTTCGGAACCGTGCCGCCGGGAGCGGACGGCTCGGGGATCGTCGAATGGGGTCCTGTGCTCGTCGCCCACGGTGCGAAGGTCTACGACCCGGAGACGAACGACGTCGACATCGACTCGCCGGAGGCCATCGAAGCCTGGAAGTCGATGATCGCGTTCTACGGCACGGGCTCCGGTGGCTACACGTCCACCGGCGGCGATCCGGCGTACGACTTCTCCTCGGGGAAGGTCGCGATGGGCATCACCTCCCGGGCCAACATCGCCGGCTTCCGCGAGACCCTCAAGGACTTCGACTGGGACGTCACGGAGGTCCCCTCCATCGACGGTACGCACCCATCGGGCGGAGGCTCGTACGGGCTCTCGGTCTCGAGCACGAGTGCGAACCAGGATGCGGCGTGGGCCTTCATGGAATGGTTCTACAGCACCGATGGCGGCATGGCACTGGCACAGCAGCCGGATGCCGGCGGCATCATCCCGCCCACGGTCGACGGTCTCGAGACCGGAAGCTGGCAGGACGTCGACGTCCCCGCGAACATGAGCGTCTTCGCCCAGACCGCGAAGGACGCGACCCTGCTGGTCTCCCTCCCCGGCAGCGCGGGGAGCGTCCTGACGGACGCCACCAAGCGCGCCGTCCAGGAGGTCGTGCTCAATGGGGCCAGCGTCGAAGACGCCTTCGGGAAGGCGGCGGACGAGGTCCGTGCCGCGCTCGCTGAAGCGGGGTGATCGGTCACGCGGATCGGACGGTCGTCCCGATCGTCCGATCCGCGTACCGCTGCCGATGATGCCCCCACGATCGGAGACGCACTTCGTGAACCACACCATCCGGGATGCAGGAACCCTGCGTCCCCCGACCCGACGCGCCACGGGGCGACGAGGGGATGCCCTCGCGGCCACGCTGTTCATCGCCCCGGGACTCCTCGCCTTCGTCCTCTTCGTGATCGTCCCCGCGATCGGAGGGCTCGCGCTGAGCTTCTTCGACTGGAACCTCTTCTCCGCCCCGACCTTCGTCGGCCTGAAGAACGTCACCAGGCTCTTCGGGGACCCGTACATGTGGCATTCCGCTCTCGTGTCGGTGCTGTTCGTCGTGATGGGGGTCATCCCCACGGTTCTCGGAGGCTTCGTGCTGGGAGTGATCGCCAGCGCCCAGGTGCCCGCAGCCGGCGTCATCCGCACCCTCTACTTCGCCCCCATGGTCGCCTCGAGCGCCGTGGCCGCGGTGCTGTGGTCGTCGATCTACAACCAGCGATCCGGGCTGATCAATCAGCTCCTCGCGACGGTGGGGATCGAGGGCCCCAACTGGCTGAGCGACCCCATTCTCGCCCGCCCGGCGCTCGTCGTCGTGCTGATCTGGAGTTCCCTGCCCATCGTGACCATCCTGTACATCGCGGCGATCCAGAAGATCCCGGAGGACCTCTTCGATGCGGCCGCCCTCGACGGTGCCGGACGGTGGCGGCGGCTGTGGAGCATCACCTGGCCCAGTGTGATGCCCACGACGATGGTGGTCGCCATCCTCATGCTCCTCACCTTCCTCAGCGGCACGCTCGAGTTCGCGCTGCTGATGACCGACGGCGGTCCGCTCGGGGAGACGACCTCGCTCGCCCTCTACTCCTACAAGATCGCCTTCGAGCGGAGGGACATCGGCTATGCGAGTGCGCTGGCGATGTTCCAGCTCGTGCTCATCGTCGTCGTGTTCCTCATCGGTCGCGCCGTCATGAAGGGAACGAGGTCCGTCCGATGAAGACCAAGAAGTCGGCGGTCGCCGCGCGACTGACCCTGATGCTCGTCTGCGGGCTGGTGATGGCGGCCCCGCTGCTGTTCATGATCTCCCGCTCCTTCATGACGCCGGCCGAGGTGTCCGCGTTGCCCCCGACGTTCCTCCCCGCCGGGCTGAACTGGGAGAACTACGTCCAAGCATTCGCGTACCTCAGCCCGAGGACGATCCTGAACTCGTTCATCGTCGCGATCGGGATCGTCTTGCTGCAGCTGCTGCTCGCGCTGCCGGTCGCCTTCGCGCTCGCGCTGATCCCCTTCCGCTGGTCGGGGACGATCCTGGCCATCCTCATCGTGCCGATGTTCATCCCCGGCAACCTGACACTCATCCCGACCTTCGTGGTGACGTATCAACTGGGAATGCTGGAGAGCTACGCCGGCATCATCGTCCCCATCGCCGGGCAGATCGCGTTCGCCGTCATCCTCTTCCGCCAGTTCTTCGCATCCCTGCCGGCGGGGATCGTCGAGGCCGCGCGGATCGACGGAGCCAGCTGGCCCCGCGTGTTCTGGTGGGTCACCCTCCCGCTGGCCAAGCCCATCATCGCGACGTACTGCTCGCTGACGTTCCTCACGGCCTGGAACATGTACATCTGGCCCCAGGTGGTCGCGACCGATCCCGACCTCGCGGTCATCAACGTCGCGCTCGCGCCGATCGCCGGTGCCTCGGCCTACACCTACGTGTCGCCGGCGGTGGGTCTCGCTGGCGCGACCCTCGGGATGCTCCCGGCGCTGATCGTCTTCCTGGCGATGCAGAAGTGGTACGTCCGCGGGATCGCCGCAGGAAGCGGCCTGGAATGAGCGCCGCCATCGGGCAGGAAGACGCCGGTTCCGCCGGCGATGAGATCGAAGCGGGAAAAGGAGATGCAGGAATGAAGCGCGCGGCAGACAAGCAGGTGGTGGTCGGATCCGACTTCGCCGGATTCGCACTCAAGGAGGCCGTGAAGGCGCATCTGGAGGAGCGAGGGTGGACGGTCGAGGACCTCACCCCGGTGGAGTCCGAGGCGCCGATGTACCACCGTGCGGGGTTCCTGGTGGGCAGCCGCATCGCGGAGCGGGAGTACGACAAGGCGCTCGCCTTCTGCGGCAGCGGCATGGGCATCCACATCGCGGCATCGAAGGTGCCGCATGTGCACGCCGCCGTGGCGGAGACCGTTCCTTCGGCGCGACGGGCCGCGACCGCGAACAACGCCAACCTGCTCGCGATGGGAGCCTTCTACACCGGTCCCCGCCTGGCGATGGCGATGGCCGACGCCTTCCTGGAGTCCTCTCTCGGCGACGACTACGAGGAGTGGGACGGGTTCTACGAGTACCACCTGATCGGCTATGACGAGGTCGAGGATTTCGACTACCAGGCGTACAAGGCGAACGGCTTCGAGGTCCCGCATCCCCGTTCGGCGCGTCTCGGCCCCGAACCCCGCGGCCTGGCGTACTGAGCAGCGAGGCAGCCCCATGTCCTCGACGGATCCCCCCGTGCACGTGGTCGCCGTCGACCTCGGCGCGACGAGCGGTCGTGCGATGCTCGGCCGCGTCGGACCCGAGCTCCTCGAGCTGCGCGAGGTCTGCCGCGTGCCCAACCGGCCGGCCGCGCCGGACGGCGTGTTGCGCTGGAACGTGCTCGGGCTGTGGGCGGGCATCCTCGATGGACTGGGGGCGGCGGGGCAGGCGGCGGACATCCGCTCGGTCGGCGTCGACTCGTGGGGCGTCGACTACGGGCTCCAGCGGAACGGCAGGCTGCTCTCCGGTCCCGTGCACTACCGCGATCCGCGGCACGAACGCGCGGTGGATGCGGTGCACAGCCGGATGCCGCATGCGGACCAGTACGCACGGACCGGCACGCAGTTCATGGCCATCAACACCGTCTATCAGCTCGCCGCCGATCAGGAGATGCTCGCGCTCGCGGATCTCGTGCTTCCGATCCCGTCCCTGTTCTCCGGCTGGCTCGGCGGCGAACCGGCGGCCGAGAGGACCATCGCCTCGACGACGGGCATGCTCGCTCTCGAAGGCGAGTGGGATCCCACGACGCTCGCCGCGATCCCCGTCTCTCCGGGGCTCCTGCCACCGGTGGTGCCTGCCGGGACGACCGTGGGACGCATGACGAGTCGGGTCGCGGATGCCGCGGGACTCCGCACCCGCCCTGACGTCGTCGCCGTCGCCGCGCACGACACCGCGTCCGCCGTGCTCGCCACCCCGCTCGAGGGGTCGGCGGCATTCATCTCCTGCGGCAGCTGGGGCCTGGTGGGCGTGGAGAGCCCGACGCCGGTGATCTCCGAGGAAGCCCGGCTGGCGGGGATCACCAATGAGGCCGCGGTCGGCGGGGGATACCTCGTCTACCGCAACACGATGGGGCTGTGGCTGCTGAGCGAGGCGCAGCGGAGCTGGCGGCGGGCCGGGACCGAGCTCTCGGTGGAGGAACTCGTGGCTCTGGCTTCGGCCGTGCCCGAAGGGCTCCCCACGGTGGATCTCGACGATTCGCTCTTCAGCGTCGGCGGCGACGTCGAGACGCTGATCGGCGAGTGGTGCGGCCTCCGCGGACTCCGCTCTCCGCAGGGCCCGGCCGAGGTGACGCGATGCCTGCTGGAGTCTCTGGCCAGCGCCTTCGCCGAGGCGGCGTGGACGACGGCCCGGCTGGCCTCCCGGCGGATCGAGGCGATCCACATCGTGGGCGGGGGCGCTCGCAACGACCTGCTCTGCCGGCTCCTGGCAGCCCGCTCCGGCCTGCCCGTCCTCGCCGGACCGGCCGAGGCCACTGCGATCGGCAATGTGCTGGTCCAGGCCATGAGCGCCGGCGCCATCGACGACTCGGTGCAGGAGATGCGCGCGCTCGTGCGGCGCACGCACCCCCCGACCCTCCATCTCCCGTGAACAGCTGCCGTACATCCGACCGAAGGAAATCCGTGAGCACCAGACACGCCCCCGACCTCGTCAGCGATGAGCTGCTCGATCTCACCCGACGTCTCGGCGCCCCCGAGCGCGATCTGGTGATCCTGGCGGAGGGGAACACCAGCGAACTCGTCGGCGACGAGATCGTCGTGAAGGCGTCGGGGGCGTCCATGCGGGATGCCGACCGCTCGTCGTTCGCCGCTGTCGACCTCGCCGCCCTCGCCGATCTCATCGATGATCCGTCCGGCGATCAGGAGCAGCTGACCCGTGCACTGGAGGAGGACGGACGGGGTTCGACGGTTCGAGCCTCGATCGAGACGATGGTGCATGTCGCCGTGCGGATGGTGTCGTCGGTGCGGTTCGTCGCGCACACTCATCCGACGCCGGTGCTGGCGCTGTTGGCGAGCGTGCGTTCGGAGACCGCCTTCGCGGAGCCGGTCTACTCGGACGAGCTGATGGTCCTGGGCCGCCCGCTCCATGTGCCGTACGCCGAACCGGGTCTTCCGCTCGGGAGGCTGTTCGCGCGGCGCCTGCGAGAGCACCTCGATGAATGGGGCGAGGTTCCCTCGCTGGTGCTGCTCGGCAATCACGGGATCGTCGCGATCTCGCAGTCCGTCGAGGGAGCGGACGCGATCTCGGCGATGGCCGTGAAGAGCGCGAGGGTCCGCTTGGGTGCGCTGCAGGCCGGGGGGATCCGCGGCCTGGGAGAAGACGCGACGACGCATTACTTCGCACGGTCGGATTTCGCCGACAGGCGGGCGGCGCTGTCGGCGACCGCGGAAGCAGCTCAGCTGCAGGAGGGAACGGCATCATGAGCGCCGCACTGATCGATCTGCAGGTCAGCGGACGGGCGGAGCCGCTCGCGATCCCGGACCCCCGGCCGGTGTTCTCCTGGCGCATCGAATCCACCCGTCGCGCGGTCACGCAGCTCGCCTACCGGATCGTCGTCACCAGGGAGCGCGGCTCGGATGACGGACTCTGGGACTCCGGGTGGGTGGAGAGCGCCCGAAGCCACGGCATCCCGTACGAGGGACGGACGCTGCCTTCGGGGTCGAGGTTCTCGTGGCGGGTCGCCGTGAGACTGAGCGACGGCACCTCCGCAGACTCGGAGAGCGCCTTCGAGACCGGTCCGTCAGCACTGCTGTGGGAGCGTGCGAGATGGGTCGGCAGGCATCGTCAGGTCATGACACCGCACGACCATCACCCGGCGCCGTACGTGCGCGGCGCCTTCACCGTGCGCGAGGGTGTCGTGCGCGCCAGGGCATATGTCACGGCCGGCGGTCTGTTCGACCTCTGGTGCAACGGAACCCGGATCTCCGCGGGCGATTTCGGGCCGGGGTGGACCGACTACCGGGTCCGCGTGCCCTTCCACGGCCACGACATCACCGCTGCGCTCTCACCGGGCAGGAGCGTCCTCGGCGCGATGCTCGGCGAAGGCTGGTACAGCGGATACGTCGGTCCGTTCGGCAAGCGAGCGGTCTGGGGCGAGTACCCGATCCTGCGAGCGGTCGTCATCATCGAGTACGCCGACGGCTCCGTGCAGCACGAGGTCACCGGCTCCGACTGGGAGTGCACGACGGGTCCGATCCGCATGGCCGAGCTGCTGCACGGCTATCGGCAGGACAACAGGATCTCGCTCGGCGACTGGTCGGCCGGGTTCGGCGGGTGGGACCCGGTGCAGGTCGAGGTGGGCCCGGCAGGAGATCTCGTTCCCGCACGCATCCCCGTGGCCCGCGTCGTCCGCGAGGTCCCCGCCGTCGCGATCCTGCGCAGTCCGACGGGATCGCCGATCCTGGACTTCGGGCAGAATCTGGCAGGTCGTGTGCGGCTGAGGCTGCGCGGACAGCGCGGCACCATCGTCCGGCTTCGTCACGCGGAGATCCTCGACGAGGACGGCGCCCTCTATCTCGACAACCTCCGCGGTGCGGCGGCGACGGACGAGATCGTGCTCGCGGGCGGGGGAGAGGAGCTGTTCGACCCGATCTTCACCTACCACGGCTTCCGATTCGTCGAAGTGGACGGTGCAGCGCAGGAGCTCTCGATCGCGGATGCCACGGCCGTCGCCGTATCGAGCCTCGACGGGACCTCCCTCGAGCTGCACACCGACGACGAGATGCTCGACCGCATCCAGCGCAACCTGGAGTGGGGCATGCTGAGCAACTTCATCGAAGTCCCCACGGACTGCCCCAATCGCGACGAGCGACTGGGCTGGGCGGGTGACGCGCAGATGTTCGCACCCGTGGCGATGTACAACGGCGACGTCGAGGCGTTCCTCACGAAGTGGCTCGACGACATCGCCGACGCGCAGAAGCCCAACGGCGCCTTCGCCGACATCGCGCCCGGCGCCCTGGTCGACTTCGCCGAGGAGGGAGCGGCCGGCTACGGCGATGCCGGCGTGTTCCTGCCGTGGGATCTCTACCGGCACTACGGCGATCCCGGGGTGCTGCGGCGCCACTATGCAGGCATGACCCGCTGGCTGCGGTACATCGGGACGGTCAACCCCGATCACGTCTGGCGGCATCGCCGCAACACGGACTACGGCGACTGGCTGGCGACCGTCCCCACCGACAAAGCCCTCACCGCGACGGCGTATTGGGCGTACGCGGCTCGAGTGACCGCCGCCGCCGCGCGGGTGATCGGGTTGATCGAGGAGGCCGAAGCGCACGCCGCGCTCGCGGACGCCGTGGCGGAGGCCTTCCGCGCGGAGTTCGTGAACGCCGAGGGCCGGGTCGAAGACGCCACGCAGACCGCGCTCGCCCTCGCACTCGCCTTCGACCTGCTGCGCCCGGAGGATCGCGCGCAGGCTCGCGCCGACCTCGTGGCGGACGTGGAGTCGCGGGGTCACATCACCACCGGCTTCCTGGGCATCCGGTGGATCTATCCGGTGCTCATCGACAGCGGGCGCCCCGATCTCGTGCTGAGCACGCTCCTCCGTCGGGAGGCGCCGTCGCTGGCGAACCAGGTCGTGCGGGGGATGACGACGATCGGCGAGCATTGGACCGCCTGGGACGAGGCCGGAAACCTGATCGATCCCGCCATGAACTCCTTCAACCACTTCGCACTCAGCTCGGGGTTCGACGGCGTGTACCGCGTGATCGGCGGTGTCACCTCGCTCGCCCCCGGCTTCTCCGAGCTGCGGATCGCTCCGTACGTCTCCGGAACGATCCGCGGTTCCCGCTTCGGCTTCGAGGCGCCGCCGGGACGGATCGGCTGCGAGTGGAGTCGTCAGGGCGACGAATTGCGCCTGACGGTCGACATCCCGGCGAACGTGAAAGCCGTGATCGAGATCCCGGCCGTCTCCGTGACGGTGCGGGAGGGCGAGGACGGTGTGCTCTCCACGGAGCACGCCGACGAGGCCGTGCAGGTCGTCGTCGGAAGCGGACACTACGAGTTCGAGTACGGAGGAGTGCGATGACGGTCGAGGTCTCGGAGCTGCGGGTCGGAGGGCGTGTGGAAGCGCTCGCCGTTCAGGGCGCTCCCGTGTTCAGCTGGCAGCTCGTCTCTTCCGAGCGCGGAATCGTGCAGACCGCCTACCGGATCCGAGTACATCGCGGCGACGGGTCGGACGCCCTCGTGTGGGACTCGGGCATGCGCGAGGGGGCGATGCCGCAGGACACGTCGATGCCGGAGCAGGCGCTGTCGCCGGGGCGCGCGTACACGTGGAGCGTGGAGGTGCGGCACAACGGCGCGTCCGATGAGGCAGCCTTCGGCGATTCGCGATTCGAGACATCCCCGGAGAGCGGTCTGTGGGCCGATGCTCGGTGGATCACGCTGCGTCGGGACGACCACCAGCACGACGATCACCGTCCCGTGCCCTATCTGCGCCGCCTCATCGCGCCCCGCGAGCGTGTGGTCCGTGCCCGGATGCACGCCACGGCCGGCGGGATCTACGAGCTCTGGGCCGCCGGCGAGCAGATCACGCCCGGCTCCCTCGCTCCGGGATGGACGGACTACGACACGCGCGTGGCGTTCCACACCTACGACCTGACACGACTCTTCGAGGCCGGGGAGCCGGTCCGCATCGGCGCCGTCGTCGCGGACGGATGGTACGCCGGTGGGGTCGGACCCTTCCACCGGAGGAACTTCTGGGGCAAGCGGCCCGTCTGGCGCGCGGTGCTCGTCCTGGACTATGAGGGCGGTGACAGGGAGGTCGTCGTCACGGACGAGTCCTGGGAAGCATCCTTCGGCGCGATCCAGGCCGCGGATCTCATCCAGGGCGAGGTCGTCGACGCCCGCAGGGATCTCGGCGACTGGACGACGGCCGCAGGGCATGGCTGGAAGGCCGTCGACATCGACCGGGGTCCGACGGGGAAGCTCGTGCCCTCGCCCATCGACGCCCCTCGTCCCATCGCCGAACTGCCCGCTGTGTCTCGGCACGAGAGCACCGCAGGAAGCTTCGTCTACGACTTCGGACAGAACTTCGCGGGGCACGTCCGTCTTCGTGTGCGGGGCCCCGCGGGGACGATCGTCCGGCTGCGCCATGCGGAGGTGCTCGACGACACGGGAGGCGTGTACCTCGCGAACCTCCGGGGAGCGCGCGCGGCAGACACCTTCATCCTGAGCGGCGCGGATGACGAGTTCGCCCCGTCGTTCACGTCGCACGGTTTCCGCTACGTCGAGATCACCGGTCTGCCCACCCCACCGGAACTCGATGCGGTGACCGGGGTCGCCGTGTCGTCGGCGACCGACGACACGGGAGCACTGGTGACCGACAACGCGCTGGTCAACGCGATCGTGCGGAACACGCGCTGGAGCATGCGCAGCAACTTCATGGACGTGCCGACGGACTGTCCCGCCCGCGATGAGAGGGTCGGCTGGACCGGCGACGGCCAGGTCTTCGCATCGACCGCGTGCTGGCTCGCGGACGTGCAGAACTTCCTCTCGAAATGGGTGGACGACATCCTCGACGCGGTGCCGGACTCCGGCGCCGTTCCCGACATCGCACCGGCGAAGGGCCTGCTCGGTCGGCTCACGTACACCGAGGACGGATCGTCCGGCTACGCCGAGTCGATCCTGATCATCCCGTGGGCGGTCTACGAGTACTACGGGGACACGACCCTGATCGCGCGCTCATACGAGGCGGGTGCCCGCTGGGTCTCCTATGTGCAGAGCCGCATGAACGATCTCGTCTGGCGAGCGAACCGCAACACCGACTACGGTGACTGGCTCGCTCCGGTCGAGACGCCGAAAGACCTCACGGCGACGGCGTACTTCAACCTGGCCGTGCAGCTCATGGCCAGATCGGCCAGGGTGCTCGACCGGCACGACGAGGCGCGCAGGTACGAGGAGCTCAGTGCACGCGCCGCGGCCGCGTTCCGCGCAGCGTTTGTCGCGCCCGACGGCACGATGCCCGCGGGGAGCCAGGCGGCGTACGTGCTCGCACTCTCCTTCGATCTCCTGCTGCCCGATCAGCGCGTGAGCGCCGCCGAAGCGCTGGCCGCCGACGTCGAGAGCCGTGGGCACCTGACGACGGGATTCCTTTCGATCGCCCACCTGCTGCCGACGCTGAGCGCGATAGGTCGTTCGGACCTCGCCTACCGGCTGATGCTGAACGAGGACTATCCGTCGTGGGGTCACGAGATCGCCCACGGGGCCACGACCATCTGGGAGCGGTGGGACGGCTGGAGCGAGTCCGGCTATCAGGATCCGCTGATGAACTCCTTCAACCACTACGCCTTCGGCTCGGTGACCGACTGGCTGTTCCGGGTGGTGGGCGGACTCGCGCCGGCCGCACCCGGTTTCGGACGGGTGCGCATCGCTCCGCAGCCGGGCGAAGGGGTGACGAACTCGTCAGCCGAGTTCCGATCGGTACGAGGCCTCATCACCGTGGAATGGCGGCTGACGGACGAGGCATTCGAGTGCACACTCCGTGTCCCCGCCAACGCGACCGCCGAGGTCGTCCTCCCCGCGCTCGCGATCGCGGAGCACGGCGTCGCGCTGGAGGACGCGCCCGGCGTCTCGGACGTGGTCGCATCGGAGACGGCCACGTCCTTCGTGCTCGGCTCAGGTGAGTACTCGTTCCGAGGGGAGGTGCTGACCCATGTCCACGCATGAGGAACGGGAGCAGCGATGGGTCACCGGCTGGACGGCGTCCCTCAGCGGGGCGGGAGGCGCGTTCGCCGGCCCCGACGCGACGATCAGGCAGACGATGCGGACCGTCTGGGGAGGGGATGCCGTCCGCATCCGCATCTCGAATCCCTACTCCTACGCGCCGCTGCGGGTCGATGCCGCCTCGATCGGACTCCCCGGATCCACCCTTCCGGACATCGCGGGGGAACCCGTCGCCCTGCGTTTCCGCGGTGCGTCCGGTGTGCTCGTGCACCCGGGGGACGCGGTGTGGAGCGATCCTGCCGTGCTCCCCGTGCCGACGCGCGGCGAGGTCGTGATCTCGATCCATGTGAGTGCCCCGACGGAGGTCTCCGGCCATCCGTGGGGGAACCGATTCTCCTGGACCACGATGGGCGCTGTCGGTGACCTCACCGCCCAGTCGGCGGGCGCGGCCTTCCGGCCGTGGACGACGGGGTCGGCCTGGGTGGATGCGATCGACGTGCGCACCTCGGGTGCCGGATCGATCGTCGCGGTCGGCGACTCGATCACGGACGGCGCCGGGGCGGACTTCGGCACGGACACTCGCTGGACCGATCTGCTGACGGAGCGGACGCTGGCGCTCGACGCGGCTGATCCGCGACGGCTCGGCATCGTGAACGCGGGGATCGGCGGCAACACGGTGGCCGGCTTCGGCAACAGCGAGGTCGGGCCCAACGTCGTCTCCCGGTTGGAACGCGATGCCCTGAGTCTGTCCGGGATCCGGGCCGTGATCATCGCGGCGGGTTCGAACGATCTCTATCTCGGCGGCACGGCGGACGCCCTGATCGCGGAGTGGGAGCGGATCGCGGAGCGCATCCACGTCCGCGGGATGCGCGCGCTGATCGCAACCATCGTCCCTCGGGGCGGCGGCTACGGATGGGCCGCGCCGATGGAACGCGAACGCGAGCGCGCCAACGCCTGGATCCACCGGCAATCGGTCTACGACGGCGTGATCGACTTCATTCCGGCGCTCGACGACCCGCAGGAACCGGGGAGCCTGCGCCCCGACCTGGACGCGGACGGCACGCATCCGAACTCGAAGGGATACCGCGCTATGGCGGAGGGCGTCGATCTCGACGTCCTGATCTGACTCCGGCGCCGGTTCTTCGCGCGCCGACGAGCGGTTCGATCGAGTCGCTCACTCTCACAACAAAGGAGTTGCAATGAGAAACGAAGAACGGACGACGGCGATGTCGCCGGGTATCGCTCGGCGGGCCGCACTGGGCGTCGTCGTGGGAGGTGCGGCCTCTGCGCTCGCGCTCGGCGCGGGGGGCACCGCAGCCCATGCGGCGACCACGCTGACATCGGTCGGATCCTTCGCCGCGCTCGCGGCGCTTCCGATCACCTCTCCCATGGAACCGGTCGTCGTGCTCGGCAGGGCCGCGATCGGCGATGGCGGGGAGGGGGTGTTCATCTGGGACGCGGCGGCGGCGGCGAGCAGTGCCGACGGCGGGACGCGGCTCGCGTCGACGGCATCCGCGACAGGCGTGTGGCGGCGTCAGACGGACGGCGACGACCGCATGAGCGCACGGTGGTTCGGCGTCAAAGCGGACGGCTCGGCCGACGACACCACGGCGTTCCAGAGCGCGGTCAACGCCGCCGTGCGCGCCGGTGCCGTGCTCATGGCGCCCGCAGGCACCATCCGCATCACGAGCAGCGTGACGGTGCCCGCGGTCGGGACCTCCCGACGGCTCTTCATCCAGGGGGCTGGCCAGGTCCAGACGCGCTTCCGTCTCTCCGCATCCGGTCGGTTCGACTTCGACCTCGGTGTCAGCTCGGAGTGGGACAACGGGCACCTGGTCCTGCGCGACTTCTCCGTCCTCTGCGATTCGGCGGAGACGATCACCGCGGTCACCGCGCGCTTCGCGCGAGTCAGCGGGGCCACCGCGCAGACCTCGATCATCGAGAACGTCGAGGTCGTCGGCGTCAGCGACACCACGGGGCCGAAGGTCGCGTTCCATCTGGTGGATGCGAGCGCCCTGAGGTTCCGGGGAGCCCGGATCCAGGGACGCCGCAGTGGGGGAGGATCCGATACGGTCGGCGTGCTCCTGTCCGGCGGGTCCATTCCGGTCGAGATCTACCTCTCGGAGATCAACGTGTACTTCATGAACACGGCATTCCTCGTCGACGGGACGGCGGACCGCCGCCTCGAGGGCGTGCATCTGGACAAGTGCGCGGCGGTGGCCTGCGCGTACGGAGTCACCGCGAACGCGGCCCCGACCGACCAGTCGCTGTGGATCAAGGTCTCGCAGTCTCATTTCAACTGCACGAAGGGCGGGATCTCGACGAGCAACTACGGGAACATCCTCTTCACGGGCAACCTGATCTACGGTCTTCCCGCCGGCGGCGCATCCGTCGCGTTCCTCGCCGTCAGCGTGTCCAACGGAGGCGGGTCCGGCGTGGGGCACCTCAGCATGATCGCCGACAACATCATCGAGTACGCGGGGAGCACGACGGCGGCGAAGAACGGCATCCTCATCGCCGGAGGCGCATCGGAGGACTCGATCCTCATCTCCAACAACATCCTCGCCTTCTTCGACACCGCGATCTGGTTGGCACCGACCGCCAACCGGGTCGCGATCGCCGCGACCAACATGTTCAAGAGCAACACGACGCCCACCTTGAACCAGGGCTCGAACAACGTCGTCGCCCCGGCGCTGGTGACCTGGTGAACGGGGTGAGCGGCCTCATGGGCGGCAACGGCGACAGCACTCCGGCCCGGGGCGTCGACCGGCGCACTCTGCTGCAGGGTTCTCTGGTCGCCGCGGTCCTCGGCGCGATCGGCATCCCCTCTGCCGCATCTGCCGCTTCGAGCGGGGGAGTCGCGGCTGTCGCGGATGCGGTGCGAGCAGCAGGGCTGCCCGCCGGTGCCTCGCGCGCCCTGCAGATCGGTGCGTTCTGGCCTCCGCCCTCGGCTCTCCTCACGGCCACGCAGTACGACTGGCTGCGCGATGCGCACGTCACCGTCCTGCAGAACGTCGTCGGCAACGATCTGAACTCCGTCGCCCACAACCATCAGATGCTCACCCTGGCCGGAGCTCGAGGCATGAAGGTCGTGGTCGCGGACACCAACAGCGCCGGCCTGAAGACGAACCCGGCGCTCGCCGCAACCGTCGCGAGCGAGTACGGCGGCGACCCCGCGCTCTTCGGCTTCTATGTCAAGGATGAGCCGCTCCACACGGAGTTCGGCGCGTACGCCGCCGCCTATCGAAGGTTCCTGATCGAGGCTCCGCAGTACGAGCCCCTCGTCAACCTGCTCCCGATGGTGGTGTACAACGCCGACTACGAGAACTATCTCGAGGGATGGATCGGTGCCGTCGGGGCTTCTTACGTCAAACGGCTCGCCTACGACCGATACCCCTGGCCGACGACCGGCGGGATACACGGCGACTGGTTCGAGAACGTCGAGCTCGTGCGGCATTCGGCACTGCGGCACAACCTGCCCACCGGCGCCTACCTCCAGTCGGTCGGCATCCCGGGCGGTCTGCGTAGACCCACCGAGATCGAGATGCGCTACAACGCGCATGCGTTCCTGGCGTACGGGTTCGGTGCGCTGTACTGGTTCACCTGGGCGACGCCCGAGAACCGCTCCGAGCCGTTCACGAACGCCATCATCGCCCCGGACGGCACGAAGACCGATCTGTACGCTCCCGTGCAGGCGATCGGTCGCTCGCTGACGAACCTGGGTGCCGTCACTGCGGCGGCGACCTCGCAGGCCGTCTACCATTCCGGCGTCATGGCGACGGGGACGGTGCCCGTCCCGGGGAACTCCTTCTGGCGTCCGGTGAATCCCGCGGCGAACGTGATCGTGTCCCATTTCGTGGGTGACGGCGGCCGTCGGTACGTGCTGATCGTGGATCGGACTCTGGACGCCGGATCGAAGACGCTGCAGTTCCAGACGGAGAAGAACCTCGCCTCGGTCGTCGAGGTCTCCTCGACGACCGGACTGGAAGTCTCTGCGGGGTACACCGCAGCCACCGGCGTCGTCACCGCGACCTTCCAGGCCGGCGAGGCCCGTCTCTTCGCGCTCCCCGCCGGATTCTCACGGGACTGGAACCTGGCGGCCGGCCGCTCGGTCTCCGCTTCGACCTCCGTGGAGGCGTGGAGCTTCTCGAAGGCAGGGGTCGTCGACGGCGACACGGCGACGTGCTGGTCCAGCGCCGGGAGCATCCTGACGGATCACGAAGAATGGGTGTCCGTCGATCTCGGCGGAGTCCACGTCGTGAATGCGATCCGGCTGACGCCGCGCATGGACACCCCCGGCGAGGGCTTCCCCCTCGACTTCGTCGTGGAGGTCTCGAAGAACGGGACGAGCTGGACGGGTGTCGTGAACAGAGTCGCCGCGCCCAAGCCCACGGCGGCCGTGGAGTATGGATTCGGTCGTCAGCCCGCGCGCTACGTGCGGGTGCGCGGCACGAAGCTGCGTCCGCTCACCATCGAGGAGAACCACTACCGCCTACAGCTCTCGGAGATCGAGGTCTACCACCGGGTCGCGCTGTCGCCCGGTGCGGGTCTGTTCTCGGACGATTTCTCGGGTGACCTGCGGAAATGGGTGAACGCCCGGAACTGCTCGGTGTCGGGCGGCAGGCTCACGGTCACCGCAGCGGAAGACATCCGCAATGCCAACGGCGGCCTCGATTGGCAGGACTACGCGTTCGAGGCATCGCTGAAGGTCGATCGGGCGCGGATCGGCCTGGTGTTCCGCTGCACCGATGCGGCGAACTTCTACATGTGGCAGCTGGGTGCCGACGGGGCGCTGCGTCCGCACGTCAAGATCGCCGGTGCGTGGACCCTGTTGAAGACGGTTCCCGGCGTGGTGCCGACCGGCGATCTCACCGTTCGCATCGATGCGGTCGGCTCCACCTTCACCACGCGGATCAACGGCACTGTGGTCGACGTGACGAGTCACACCACGCACGTACGAGGGAACATCGGCTTCCGCGCAGACACCGCGGTGGAAGGAGCGTCGATCGACACCGTCAGCGTCGTGGAGCTGTGACGCCTGGCACGCTCCGGCTTGCGGCACGCGCTCTGGCGACCACCCGCGGCCACCCACGCCGAAGAGGTGACGTATGTCGCGCCAGCTCGACGGGGCCGGTGCCGCGCCCGAGCCGATGGGGGCGTCTCGCGGGGTCGATACGATGAGCCGGTGAAACTGTCAGATGCCGCCGCGTTGCGTCGTCGGTGGACCGCAGATCGGCTGGTCGCGTTGCGCGAGCAGATCCAGGCGCAGTCGCGCATCGTGAAAGGTCCGCACCGTTTCGAGACCGACTGGTCGCGGACGGACGAGGGGCGACTCGACCTGCGTGGTCTGAGCGCGGGGCGAGACGGCCTGCAGTTCAGGTTCGTCACGGTGTCCGACGTCGACTTCCGCCTGGCGCGAGGCCGTCTGCTGTTCTTCGAATCCGAGCTCACCGACTGTCTGTTCGATCTCGTGTCGCTCTCGGGGCAGCCCCGATTCGACCGGAGGCTCGTGCGGTGCAGCTTCCAGGGGGCGATGATGAGACGTCTCGCAATCGGAACCCAGGTCACGGAATGCGACTTCGCCGACGCGGATCTGCGCTCGCTCCGCTCTCTGCCGAACACCCGATTCGAGCGCTGCGTCTTCGATGGAGCCGACCTCAGCGGCGCGGAGTTCGCGGACACCGCCTTCGTCGACTGCACGTTCGTGGGGACGGGCTTCTCGGCCGGCACGAGCTTCACGCGGTGCGCTTTCGTGAACAGCCCGCTCACGCTGGGCCTCACACGCCTGACGCGATCGACCTTCGACGGTGTTCTTCTGCCGGATCGGTGGGAAGGGGAGGCCCAGTCGGATGCCGCCCTCGTGGCGTACGCCCAGCGGTACGCCATCGCCGCCGCGGCGGGGGATGCGGACGACCTGCCCGGGGACCCGGCGCGCTGACGCCGAATCAGTCGTGCGGTGTGGGCTGAGACAATCGGAGAGTGACATCGGATCTTGAGGTCGTGACCTACGACGGGCTGCCCGCGTCGGCAGGTGGTGCGCACTCCCACCGGGCCTGTCCACGAAGCACTGGGGCAGGATTTCGATCGCGGCCGGGCATCCGTACTCTGGTGCCATGACGGGAACCACATCCTCCGCGCAGCGACCGGCGCAGCGATCGACACACCGCCCGCCCGCCCCGTGGGGGCTGCTGCTGATGGCCACCGTGCTGGCTGCGGGGACGGTCGCGCTCATCTGGCTCGTGGCCGTGCCGGTCGGACCCGTCGTGTGCGCCGCGGTCTCCCCGCCCACGAACAACTGCCTCCTCGAGCACCGTGAAGGCAGCGCGCTGGTGATGACCGTGATCGTCGTGGCCCTGTACGCGGTCGCGATGCTCCTGGCCGCGTTCCTCCGACGGCCGCGGGGTCTGCTCGTCGCCGCGGTGCTCCTGCTCGCCGTCGCTCCCTTCGTGTCGTACGCGGTCGTGGCCTGGGCTCCGGGTTTCGTGATCGGGATCCCGTGACGCAACGGTGCCGACTCTGGCGCCCACCTGCGCGAGCGAGGATGATGTCGATCATCGCAACGGGACCTCGGACGGAAGGCACAGCACGACGATGACGAACCTCACGATCGGGACCGCTCTCGGCGCACCCGAAGACATGGTCCAGCTCGACGCGCGACGCTTCAACCGGCACACCTTCTGGGTCGGTCAGAGCGGCAGCGGGAAGACCTACGCGCTCGGGGTGATCCTGGAGCAGCTGCTCCTGGAGACCGAGCTGCCCATGCTCATCCTGGACCCGAACGGCGATTACACCCGCTTGCGGGAGACTCGGCCTTCCGCGAGCGATGCAGATGCCGCGAGGGTCGCCGAGACCGACATCCGCGTGTTCCGCTCCGGGGCCGGAGAGGGCGAGAAGCTGCACGTGCGCTTCGTCGATCTGGTGCCCTCGTCGAAGGCGGCGGTCCTGCAGATGGATCCCATCGCCGATGCGGAGGAATACAACGCTCTGATCCACGTGGAGCGGGAGGCGGAGAGCTTCGACGCCCAGGACATGCTTCCGGATCTGCGTGCCTCAGCAGACCCCGCCCGGGTCAGACTCGCGAACCGCATGGAGAATCTGCAGGTCCTCGAGTGGGAGCTGTGGTCTCGTGGTGCGGGATCCGTCGTGGACGCGATCGACGAGCGCCCTCGGGCCACGGTGCTCGACCTGGGCGGCTTCGAGCATCGTGCGGAGCCGAAGGTCGCCGCGCTCGCCGTGCTCGAGCACCTCTGGGCGCGCCGCGAAGAGCGTCGGCCCGTGCTGATCGTCATCGATGAGGCGCACAACCTGTGCTCGCCGCATCCGGAGACGGCCGTCGAGCGCGCGCTGACCGAACAGCTCGTGCAGATCGCCGCCGAAGGCCGCAAGTTCGGGCTCTGGCTGCTGCTCTCCACACAGCGTCCGACGAAGATCCACCCGAACGTCCTGTCCCAGTGCGACAACCTCGCGCTGATGCGCGTCAACGCGCCACGCGATCTCGCCGAGCTCGCCGATGTGTTCGGCTTCGCGTCGGAGACGGCCATCCGGCGATCCGCGGAGTTCCTGCAGGGGCAGGCCCTGTTCGCCGGCGGCTTCATCTCGGCGCCGACGTTCGTGCAGATGGGGGATCGGATCACCGAGGAAGCCGGCGGTGACGTGAAGGTTCCGCTGCGCGCCGAAACGCGGACGTGATCCGCGTCGACCGGAACCGGTAACATCTGCCCGATGGCCACTGTTAAGTCGATCGCCGCCGCCGTCGGTGTCTCTCCGTCCGTCGTCTCGGCGGTTCTGAACGGCAGCCGGCACGTTCGGATGAGCGAGGCGACCAGGGCCAGGATCCTCCAGGCGGTCGAGGAGATGGGCTACACGGCGAACCTCGCCGCCCGCGCTCTCCGCACCTCCCGGACCGGTGTCCTCGCCGTCGTGGCGCCGAAATTGAGCAATCCGGTGTTCGCGCCGATGCTCGACGGCATCCACGATGCCGCGGAGGAGAACGGCTACGCGGTCATGCTCGCCGAGGCGATGCGTCTCGTCGACGGATCCCGCGCGCTGGAGCGGATCCTCGGGCAAGGCCAGGTCGACGGCACCATCCTCCGACCCAGCTCGGACGTGGACTCGGAGGGCGTGCGCTCGGTCTTCAAACGGGAAGCGCCGATCCTGGTGCTCGACGAGGTGCCGGAGGCCGACCAGCCGTGGTTGGCCATCGACGACGTCGCCGCAGGACGCGTCGCCACCGAGCACCTTCTCGACCTCGGGCATACACGCATCGGCTTCCTCGGCGGCTGGTTCGACGCACACCAGAGCTTCCGCCCACGGGAAGGGTTCCGGCATGCCGGCCGTCGCCGGCTCGAGGGGTATCAGCTCGCACTGCAGGCCGCGGGGATCGAGCCGCGACCCGAGGATGTCATCGAGTCCGACTACACGGCGCGCGCCGGTCATGAGGCCGTCGCCCGTCTGCGCGGAGTCCGGGACCGTCCGACGGCGTTCGTGGTGAACAACGCGACCACCTCGCTGGGCGTGGTCGGCGGGGCGATCGCGGCGGGTCTGCGGGTCCCGGAGGATCTGGCGGTCGTGGCGATCCACGACATCGACGTGCTCGAGGACATGAACCCGCCCATCACCGCTGTCCGGATCCCGATGTACGAGCTCGGGCATCGGGGCGTGACGATGGTCGCGCGCGCGATCGAGGGGGAGGAGATGGCCTCCGAAGTCATCACCTCGCCGGCCCCCGAACTCATCCGCCGCGGCAGCAGCTGACGCTCGCCCGAGCCCCGTCGGAGGTCTCAGCGACTCCGGAGCTTGCGTTCCTTCACCCGTCCGGCTAGGTTGATGCAACGTGACATCATCACTGTTCCGCTGATGCCGCGCGACACGATCGAAGGAGAATCCGTGCACGCCAACGACAACGCCGTCGACCCGACACGCATCCCGCTGAGCCGTCGCACGCTGCTGCGGATCAGCGCAGCCGGGCTCGCCGGACTCGTCCTCTCGACCTCGGGTCGACCCTCGCGAGCGGCCGCCGCAGCGATGGCCGGTATCGGGGACGACCTCACCCTTCCGATCCCCGACATGGTGCCGTTCGACCTCTCCACGCTCGACCGCTCGCTCTTCACCACGCACGAGCAGGGCATCGTGCAGTACCTCGTGTCGCTCGCCGACATCGCGAACAACATGGAGGACACCGACTCCGAGACCCTCGGATGGTTCCACCGCGGCTACCAGGTCTATCCGCCCGAGCCGTGGGACGCGCGCAACCAGGAGTCGGTGTACACCCTCGCCTGGTTCTACACCTACGACGCGGCATGGAACCCTTACTACCTCGACCCGGTGCTCCGCGATCACGTCTATGCGGCGATGCGCTACTACCTGAAGATCCAGGGCGCCGAGGGGTGGTGGCCCTCGGACAGCTGGACCGACAAGAACCGGGCGGCCACCGGCTTCGCGCTCGTCTACCTGGGCGAGGCAGCCGTGATGATGGAGGGCGTCGGCTGGGATGCCGCGGTGCGCGCCGAGGTGCTCGCCTCGCTCCAGCGCGGCGCCGAGTACATGCTGGACCCGTCCGTCGCGGACGTCTGGGACGTCGGCATGCGATTCAGCAATCAGATCATCGGGTCCATGACCGGGATCGCGTCGTACAAGCACCTCATGCCCGCCCACATCGAGACCGCGTATCAGGAGCGCCTCGACTTCCTCGTCGCGAACTGCCAGAGCCCGGGAACCGGCTACCTGTACGAGGACGGGGCCTTCGACGCCCACTACTCCCTGTACACCTCGCTGCGGGACCTCGCCATCGCTTTCGAGCGCACCGCCGATGACCGGTACCGGCAGATGGCGCTCACCCACCTCGACTGGTGCCGCTACAACTTCCTCTGGGAGCCCGACGGCGCCGGCTGGACGGTGAACGGCATCTCGACGCGGCAGTCGCTGCGTTCCCTCGCCGCGCTGCGCACCACCGACGGAAGCAACTACCCCGACCACCTCAACATCTTCAAGGAGTCGCACGTCGTCCGCGCGCTCAACTGGAACGCCGAGCATGCGGCCGCGCTGCAGGCGGCCTGGGCTGCGGGCACGGTGCCGGTCACGAAGCTCACCGCGGCGGGGACCGCGCCGCAGAACCTCCGGCTCACCGACGTGGAGCCGGTGTTCCCCACGCTCGTCGAGCGCGAGGCGGCCATCGCCGAGTTCCCGTACATGGGCACGGGATCATTCGTCGAGGCGCGCTCCGACGCGAAGTACAACACCCACTACGTGTTCGTGAAGCGTGCGGGGTACTACTTCGGATCGCACCACGGCACCGCACGTTCGACCCGCATCCGACGAGGTCCCTCGTTCTTCTACCGCGCCGAGACCGGCGCGTTCATCGCCACGCAGATGGCCACGGACAGCGCCTGGGCGACCATCGTCCCGGGAGGCGTCATGGACGCCAAGGCGACGATCCTCCAGAGCAGCGGCGGCTACCACGACACGAACCCCTTCTCCTACGCCTACACCGGCGCGAGCGGTCGGGTGGTGAAGACGTTCCAGTGCGGTCCGACCGACGTCCAGGTGTCCGTGAGCACCCCGCAGGACCCCTCCTTCGTCGAGCGCGTGCCGCTCGTGATCGCGGCCGGCGACGAGGTGAGCCTTCTCGTCGGCGACACCGAGGTGCCGGTCGACGGCGCGGCGCAGGCGACCGCTCGCGGGGTCCGCATCCGACGCGCCGGCGGCACGTTCGAGCTCACGACCGTCGGCGACGTCGCGATCGACGTCACGCTCACGCCCACGACGGTGGTGCTCTTCAGCGGCGCCGAGCAGCGTCGTATCACGAACCTCGACATGTCCGTCGCGGCATCCGCCCTCTCCTATAAGGTGCACGTCCTCGTATGAGTCCCACGATCCTCCTCCGCTCCTCCTGGCAGACCGTCAACATCGGCGATGTCGCTCATTCACCGGGAGCGCTCCGGGCGCTCCTCCGACATGCACCGGATGCCCGCCTGATCCTCTGGCCCATCCACCTCGACGACCGAGAGCGGGCCATGTTCGCCCGGGCATTCCCGGAGGTCGAGATCGCCGAGGGCGAGCTGCTTCCCGACGGCACTGCCACGACGGCGGAGCTCGACGCGGCGATCGCCGCGGCCGACGTGCTCGTGCACGGCTCCGCCCCGAGCCTCGTCAGGGCCGAAGACATGAGCACCTGGGCCCGGACGACGGGCAAGCCCTACGGTTTCTTCGGCGTCTCGCTCGATCCGCTGAACCCCGTGTTCACGGGAACCCTCGACGAGTTGGAGTCGATGGTGCGGTCGCTCGGCAGAGGAGTGCTCGACGAGCAGGATCTCGAGGTGCTCGACGGCGCGGCGTTCGTCTACTGCCGCGACTCGATCACCGAGCTGTTCCTGCGCACCCTCGATCTGCGCTGCCCGGTCGTCGAGTTCGGCCCGGATGCCACGTTCGCCTTCGACGTGATCGACGAGGAGGCCGCCGCCGGGATCAAGCGCGCACACGGTCTCCGAGACGGCGAGTACCTCTGCGTCGTGCCACGGGTGCGGTGGACCCCGTACTTCCAGATGCGAGGTGAGCGCCCGACTGTCCAAGATATCCGCCGCACGGCATACAACGGTCTCTGGGTCGAGCATGACCTCGGTGTGCTCGCCGCGACCATCGTCGACTACGTCCGCCGCACCGGACACCAGGTGCTCGTGGTGCCGGAGATGGCATATGCGGTCGGCCTCGCCGAAGAGCATTTCGGCGATGCGCTTCCCGCCGATGTGCGCCCGCACGTGCGCGTGCTCGGCCGCTACTGGTCCGCACCCGAGGCCCTGACCGTGTACCGCGACGCCGAGGCGGTCGTGAGCATCGAGTGCCACTCGCCGCTCATGGCGATCAGCCAGGGCACGCCGGCCGTGTACGTCCGCCAGCCGACGGATACGGTGAAGGGGCGTATGTACGACGACGTGGGCGCATCGGGCGGACCCGTGGAGATCTCCGGAGGGCCGCTGCCGGTGCTGACCGCGCTGCGCAGGATCCTGGACGATCCTGCGGATGCCAGGGCGAAGACGGCGGCCACGAGGGAACGGGCGCACCAGCGTCTGCGTGCCATGGTCGAACAGGTCGTCTCCTGCGCCGAAAGGCCCGCTGCCCTCGTCGGTGCTTCCCCCGAGAACGCCGACGCCCCCGACTGATCCGCCTCACCCACGCACGAACGACACAACGACAACCGACACACAAGGAGACAGCCATGCGAACCGCATCGAAGCGCTCGCTCGCCCCACTCGCCGCCGTGCTCACGCTGAGCATCGGCATCACCGGCTGCAGTGGAGCGGCCACCGGAGGCCCCGGCGGCGCCGAACCCACCCCCGACCTCGAGGCCGACGTCACGATCACGGTCGGCGACCTGCCCCCGACGAGCGAAGCGGAGAAGCGCGCCTTCTTCGAGAGCCAGGTCGACGCGTTCATGTCCGAGAATCCGAACATCACCGTCGAGGCGGTCGAAGACACGTGGAATCCGCAGACATTCCAGGCCCAGCTCGCGGCGGACAGCCTCCCGACAGTCCTCAGTGTCGCGTTCACGGAAGCGAACGCGCTCGCCGGCCGCGGACAGGTCGCCGAACTCGGACAGGCCATCGAGCTGGCGGGCCTCGGCGATCAGCTCAATCCCGACCTGCTCGATCTCGTCTCCGATGACGAGGGCGGGATCTACGCGGTGCCGACCTCGGCGCAGGCGCTGGGCCTCGTCTACAACCGCGACCTCTTCGTGCAGGCCGGTCTCGACCCCGACGCTCCGCCGCAGACCTGGGACGAACTGCGCGAAGCGGCGAAGCAGATCACCGAGACGACCGGAGCCGCCGGATTCGCGACGATGACCACCGAGAACCAGGGGGGATGGATGCTCGCCGCCGGGATCTACAGCTACGGCGGCACCGTCGAAGACGCGAAGGGCACCGAGGCGACCTTCAACGACGACCCGGCGACCGAGTACCTGGAGCTGCTGCAGAAGATGCGGTGGGACGACGGCTCGATGGGGAGCAACTTCCTCTACAACGCCGGGGCGCTCGTGCAGGATTTCTCAGCGGGCAAGGTCGGTATGTTCATCGGCTTCTCCGGGCTCTACCGCCCCGCCGTGATCCGCAACCAGATGCCGGCGGAGAACTTCGGCATGGCGCCGATGCCGGTCGGCGCCGACGCCGAGCCCGCGTCGCTCACCGGCGGCACGATCCAGGTCGTCAGCCCCGGGTCGACGCCGGAGGAGCGGGTGGCCGCGGTGAAGTGGATCGACTACTTCCACCTGAAGAAGTTCACCGACGAGAAGCTCGCCGTAGCCCAGGCCGAGTCGGCCGCGGCATCCGCTCAGGCGGTGACGGTCCCTGAGCGACCGGCGATCAGTCAGGAAGCGTACGACCAGTACTTCGAGTGGATCCAGCCGTACGTCAACGTGCCGCTCGACAACTTCGGCACCTACACCGCGGCGTTCGAGAAGCAGAGCCTGCTGCCCGAGCCCGCCGTGAAGGCGCAGGAGATCTACGCCGAGCTCGATGTGGTGCTCCAGAAGGTGCTCACCGAACAGGGCAGCGACGTCGGCGAGGTGCTCACCGAGGCCGAGAGCGCCGTCAATCGGCTCCTGAGTCGATGACGCAGCGGGGCCGGCTCACGCGGCCGGCCCCGGTGCTCCGCCCATGAACTCATCCACTCGCACAGAAGGGAGGCACGGATGACAGCCGTCGCCTCGACCACCTCGATCGCGACCCCGCGGCGCCGGTCATTCCGGTCCTGGGTGACCGGCGGGGGATTGACGAAGATCGCCTTCGCGCTCCCTCTGCTTTTCATCTTCGGCTACTTCTCCTGGGGTCCGATCGTCGACGGCATCGTCATGTCGGTGCAGAACACGAACCTCGTCGACGATCCCGAGTTCGTCGGCTGGAGCAACTTCGAGTACGTGCTCACCGACCCGCTCCTGCCCAAGGCGCTGGTGAACACGTTGTACTACGCGTTCCTCGCGCTGATCTTCGGGTTCCCCGTCCCCCTCCTCCTGGCGACGTTCATGGCCGAGCTCCGCGGCACGCGGCGCCTGTACAGCGTCCTGGCCTACCTGCCGGTGATCGTGCCTCCGGTCGTGTCCGTGCTGCTGTGGAAGTTCTTCTACAGTCCCGAGCCGACCGGACTCTTCAACACCGTGCTCGGCTGGATCGGAGCCGGTCCGTTCGCCTGGCTGAACTCCGCCGACATGGTGATGCCGGCGATCGTGCTCGAATCGACCTGGGCCTACTCCGGCAGCACCGTCATCATCTACCTCGCCGCGTTGACAGCGGTGCAGCGTGAGCTCTACGAGGCCGCGGAGCTCGACGGCGCCGGGATCGTCCGCCGCACCTGGCACATCACGATCCCGCAGATCCGCGGCGTGCTCCTGATCATGCTCATCCTGCAGATCATCAACACCATGCAGGTGTTCACCGAGCCGTTCATCTTCACCGGCGGCGGGCCGAACAACGCATCGACCACGCTGCTGCTCATGATCTACAACTACGCCTTCCTCGACGGGGACTTCGGTGCCGCCACGGCGCTGTCGGTGCTGCTGGCCGCCTTCCTCGGGCTGCTCTCCGCCGGGTACTTCGCCGCGACGAGGAGGCTCAACTAATGCTCAGACACACCGAGACGCCGCCGATGGCAGAGGTGCCGGGCGCGGAGACGACGAACACCGCGGCGCTCGTGCAGCCGGCGAGACCGCGGCGTCGTCGCGAACCCCATGCCTACGAGCGCGGTGCGATCTCGGACATGGATCGCAAGCGCCCCAGCGTCCGCATCTGGCTCGGACTCTGGCAGGCGCTCATCCTCATCGGGCTCCTCGTGGTCGCGCTCGGGCCACTCCTGTGGCTGTTCAAGGCATCGGTGTCGAGCAGCCAGGAGATTCTGGTCGATCCGTTCGCGATGCTCGTGAACGGCGAGTTCCAGGTCGAGAACTTCGTGCGCGCCTGGAACGAGGTGCGCATCGGCGACTATCTGCTCAACACGGCGTGGGTCGTGCTCGGTTCGTGCGTGGCCACACTCCTCACCTGCACGACCGGCGGGTACGTCCTGAGCGTGCTGCGGCCCAAGTGGGGTCCGCTGCTGTCCGGTGCGGTGCTGGCGACCCTGTTCATCCCGAACATCGTCTCGCTGGTGCCGCTGTACCTCACGGTGATCGAGATGCCCGGTACCGGATGGCGGCTGCTCGACACCTACTGGGCGGTCTGGCTTCCCAACGCGGCGAGCGCGTTCCTCGTGCTCATCGTCAAGCGCTTCTTCGATCAGATCCCGCCGGACCTGTACGAGGCGGCGCGCATCGACGGCGCGGGGCCCGTGCGGGTCTTCTTCTCGATCGTGCTGCCGTTGTCGCGGCCGATCCTCGGCGTGGTCGCACTGCTCACGATCATCTCCGCGTGGAAGGACTACCTGTGGCCGCTGCTCGTGCTGCCCAGCGTCGACAAGCAGCCGATCTCGGTGGCGCTGCCGAAGGTGGCCGACAGCATCCCGCTGAACATCCAGATGTCCGCGCTGTTCCTGGCGATCATCATCCCGATCAGCCTGTTCCTCCTGTTCCAGAAGCAGTTCCTCGAGGGCGCCGGTACCGCCGGCGCGGTCAAGGGCTAGGGAGGGGCACGGGATGAGCGCACGGATCGTCTTCATCGGAGACAGCATCACGGATGCCGAACGCACGGGCGACCTGCGCGGTCGCGGGCACGGATACGTCGATCTGCTCTTCGAGGAGTTCACCGCCCGCGGTGCCGACGTGGAGATCGTCAACCGCGGGATCGCGGGCAATCGGGTGGCGCACCTGCGGGAGCGCTGGCAGGCCGATGTGCTGGACCTTCGTCCCGATGTGCTCACGGTGTACATCGGCGTCAACGACACCCTCTGCACGTTCTTCCAGGGGACGACGACGTCTGTGGCCGACTTCGAGTGCGACCTCGACGACATCCTGGCGCGCGCGCGTGCCGCGGGCATCGGGCGGATCATCGTGATCGAGCCGTTCTTCGTGGAGGACGCGCCCTGGGCGGGGAACTGGAAGGGCGGCTCGGAGTTCGCGCGTGCGGACCTCGACCGGAAGCGTCCGGTGGTGCGCATGCTCGCGGAGCGGTACGGGGCCGACTTCCTTCCCCTCCAGGACCACGTGACGGCGGCGGTCGCCGAGCGCGGCGGCGTGATCGTCGCCCCGGACGGTGTCCACCCGTCGGGTTTCGGGCACCGGCTGATCTCGCGGCTGTGGCTGGAGGTCTTCGACGCGAAGCCCACGAGCGGGGAGCGTGAGCGGGGGCGCCGCAGCTGAAGCATGCCCCCGCTCGCCCGCGGGATCTTCGTGGACCGGGCCAGCACCCGACCTCAGCGCACGGCCTCCGGACGCACCGCGGAATCGACGCTGTTCGCGGCGGCGATCACGGCGGAGAGGCTCGCGGTGAGGACGGATCTTCCCCGGCCTGCCGACCAGGCGCCGCCGTCAGCGGTCCGGTGCTCGAGCAGGGTCAGCGCGTCGCTGGTGTTCCCCGAGCCGATGCTGGTCTGGTGCAGGCTCACGACATCGATGCCGACGCCGTGTGCGTCGAGCGCGGCCGTGAGGGCCTCCAGTGGTCCGCCGGTGGTGTGGGCACTGGTGTGCTCCTCTCCGTCGACCCGCAGCGTGATGCGGGTGTGCGATCCCGTATCGGTCTCGGCGATTCCGGTTTCAGCGGTGTCGTACCCGACGAGGGTGATGGCGGTGGTGGTGGCGGCATCGGAGGGGGAGCCGAGGTACACCCGGTCGAAGACCGCCCACAGCTCGGCTGCCGTGACCTCCGCGCCGGTCGTGTCGGTGTGCTGCTGCACGTGGCGCGCGAAGTCGATCTGCAGGCGGCGGGGCAGCTCGACGCCGTATTCGGTCTCCAGCAGATAGGCGATGCCGCCCTTGCCCGACTGCGAGTTCACCCGGATCACCGCGTCGTAGTCCCGCCCGATGTCGGCGGGATCGATCGGCAGATAGGGGACCCGCCACGCGATCTCGCCCTCCGGTCGTCCCTCCGCAACCGCACGGGTGCGGTGTTCGGCGAAACCCTTCTTGATCGCATCCTGGTGCGTGCCGCTGAAGGCGGTGTGCACCAGGTCTCCGACGTAGGGGTGGCGCGAATGCACCTCGATCCGATTGCAGTACTCGACCGTGCGGCGGATCTCGTCGATGTCGGAGAAGTCGATCATCGGGTCGACGCCCTGCGCGTGCAGATTCAGTGCGAGCGTCGCGATGTCGACGTTCCCGGTGCGCTCGCCGTTCCCGAAGATGCAGCCCTCGACGCGCTGGGCGCCGGCGAGCACGGCGAGTTCGGCGCAGGCGATCCCGGTGCCGCGGTCGTTATGCGGATGCACGGAGAGGATCACGGAATCGCGGCGAGAGAGGTTCCTGTGCATGTACTCGATCTGATCGGCGTACACGTTCGGCGTGGCCACCTCGACCGTGGCGGGCAGGTTGAGGATCACCGGACGCTCGGGGGTGGCCTGCCACAGCTCGGTCATCGCATCGCAGATGTCGAGCACGAAGTCGGGCTCGGTCAGGTTGAACACCTCGGGGGAGAACTCGAACCGCACGTTCGGCATGCCCCCGGCGAGTTCCCACACGTCGCGGCCGCCGGAGAGGATGAGCTGCTTCAGCTCGGCGGGCTCGTACCCGAGCACCATGCTGCGCCAGGTCGGGGCCGTCGCGGTGTACATGTGGATCACGACGGGATTGACGATGCCCCGGATCGACGCGACCGTGCGCTCGATCAGATCGCGCCGGGCGGGGGTGAACACGACGACCGTCACGTCTTCCGGGGCGATGTCGCTCTCGGCGATCAGCCGCACGAAGTCGTAGTCGGTCTGCGATGCCGACGGGTACCCGACCTCGATCTCCTTGTAGCCCATCGCCACCATGAGCTCGAAGAACCGGCGCTTGCGGGCGGGGTCCATCGGCTCGGCGAGCGCCTGGTTGCCGTCTCGGAGGTCGACCGGAACCCACAGCGGGGCCGACGTCAGACGGTTCGTCGGCCAGTCCCGGGTGGTCAGCGGCACCTCGACCCGGGAGTACACGTCGCGGTAGCGGTGCGAGGGCATCTGGGAATGCCGCTGGCGGTTCCATGAAGGGGCCTGATCGGGGACGATGCCGGCGGGGGTGGAGATGCGGGGGAACGATGTCATGCTCATGTCGGGGCTGCTTCCTTCTTCGCGTCGAGGCGACCGGCACAGGTTCGACTCCACGACGGGGAGCCGGTCCGGCTATGCCCCGCCGTGGCGGCGAAGAAGAAGGAGTTCGATCGAGAACACGGCTAGACTGTAGCACGACTCCTCAGACAAGTAGACGAGAACAGGGGCGGGACCGATGGCGCAGGTGAAGCGGGAACCCCTGGCTGATCAGGCGGCGGAGCTGCTGCTCGACCGGATCAGATCAGGGGAGTGGGGACTCGGCGAGAAGCTCCCCGGCGAGACCACCCTGGCGCCGCAGCTCGGTGTCGGGCGCTCGACGATCCGCGAGGCGATCCGCCAGCTCGCCGGACGCGGGGTGCTGGCCTCTCGGCAGGGTGCGGGCGTGTTCGTCACCGCGCTCGACGCCCCCGAGGACTGGGACGCCGTGCTGCGGCGGGCCGGGGTCGTCGCGGTGATCGAGGCACGCGTCGCGATCGAGACGGAAGCTGCCGCGCTCGCCGCAGCACGGCGTACTCCCGCCGATCTCCGCGCGATCCGCCGCGCGCTCTCCGAACGAGCCGAGCATCGTTCCGACATCGAGAGCCACGTCGACGCCGACACCGTCTTCCATCGGGCGATCGTCGCCGCCGCGCACAACCCGGTCCTTCTCGACCTTTTCGACAGCTTCACCCCGCGCCTGCGTGAAGCCATGATCGAGATGCTCCGCATCCGACGGGAGTTCGGTGGCGACGCCGACCACGACGCTCATGCCGAACTCGCCGGCGCGATCGCCGACCGGGATGAGCGCGCCGCCGCCGATCGCAGCCGCGCCCATCTGCTCACCCTGCGGGAAGGTCTCGCGTGATCGAGGTCCGTCAGGTCTCGGGTGCCCCGCTCTCGGACGGGGAGGTCGTGCGCCTGCGCGAGGTTCGCGACGAGGCTCGCGCCTGAGAGCTCAGTGGTTCGGGCCGAGCGGGTCGCCGCCCTCGAGCATCCATCGCTCCTCGACGTCCTGCGCCTGCCGCAGGTGCCCGCACTCCGGGCACTGCCATCCGCCCGCGACCGCGAGCATGACCACGTCATCCTCGGGGCAGTGCGGCGGAGTCTCGTTGCGGATCTCCATCCGTACAGGGTAAGACGGTCCTCGGCGGAGGAGAAGTGCGAGGACCGAACCGTCCACGGACTCACCCGAGGACCACGAGCTCCCGCGTCGCCCTGGTCATCGCCACATAGCGATCCACGGCGCCCGTGACGTCTTCGCCGAACTGCTCGGGGTGCAGCAGCACCACCAGGTCGAACTCGAGGCCCTTCGCCCCCTCGGGGGTCAGAGACCGCACGCGTGCCGTCGATGGGAGATCCGGTTTCCCGATCACGCACGCGATGCCCTCCGGATGCGTGTCGAGCCAGTTCGCCGTCACGGCAGCCAGTGATCCGGCGGCACCGAAACGCACCGGGACCCCGCTCTCGCGCACGGAGGTGGGCACGTTCGCGTCCGGGATCGCCGCGAGCACGGCGGGCGCGGCCACCGCCATCACCTCCGCGGGGGTTCGGTAGTTCACCCCGAGGTGGGAGACGCGCACGTCGTGGAGACCGATGCGGTCCAGCCTCGCCTCCCAGCTCTCGGTGAAGCCGTGCCGAGCCTGTGCGCGGTCGCCGACGATCGTGAAGCTCCGCGAGGGGCACCGTGCGATGAGCATCCGCCACTCCGCGTCCGTGAGCTCCTGCGCTTCGTCGACGACGATGTGGCCGAACGGCCCTGCCAGCTCGTCCGGGGTGGGCGGCGGCGGGGCGTCGACTCCGATCAGGACATTCCGGGCATCCTGCCCGCGGAGGATCGACATCACCTTCATCTCGCTGTCATCGTCCTCGATCAGATGGTCGACCACATGTGCCATCTGCTCCTGCGCCGAGGCGATCACGGCCTGCCGGCGATGCTCCTCGCGCACAGCCTCGGGATCGCCGAAGCGCCGACGCGCGGCGTCCAGGAACGGGACGTCGGCGATCGTCCAGGCCCGGGCCTCCTCTCGCTGGAGGAGGGCGACATCGCCGGGTGCCAGCTCCGGTGCGCACCGGAGCAGGAAATCGGGGGATGTCCACAGCCGTGCGACGACGGATGCGGGCGACAGCAACGGCCAGGCGCGCACGAACGTCCCGGTCAGCGCCTCCTCCTGACGAAGCCAGCGTCGGACGACGTGCGGCGGCACCTCCTCATCTACCACCTGGTCCGCCAGGAGCTCCAGGATCTCCTCCCAGATCTCGTCACGCGCCTCGTTGTGGGGTGCCGCCGGGTCGGCACCGGCGAACAGTTCCGCCCATTCCGCGCTGCTCATCCAGAGATCGGCCCACGGCGATTCGAGGCGCATCGCGTGCTGCGGCGGTCGTTCGCACGCGCGGGCAGCGGCGTCGAGCACGGCTCCGGGGTCCAGTGACTCTTTCAGCGACGCGACGCGGGGATCAGTCTCCTCGCCGGCGGCGACGCCCTCGGGGACGAGATCGCGCAGGGTGCACAGACGCACCGTGTCCTCGCCGAGGCTGGGCAGCACGTCCTCCACGTAACGGAGATAGTGGGCGTGAGGGCCGACCAGCAGCATGCCTCCGGCGCCCTGGGTGAGCCGCGGCTCCGCATACAGCAGGTGCGCGGCGCGATGCAGTGCGACGACCGTCTTGCCCGTCCCCGGGCCGCCGTCCACGACGAGCGCTCCGGTCGAAGGCCGGCGGATGATCGCGTCCTGATCGGCCTGGATCGTCGCGAGCACGTCGCGCATCCTCGGGGTGCGATGGGTCCCGAGGCTGGCGATGAACGCGGACTGATCGTCGAGCGACGCGGCACCGTCGAAGCCGGCATTCGTGAGAGCCTCGTCCCAGTAGTCGCTGATGCGGCCGTCGCTCCAGCGGTAGCGTCGTCGCGAGACGATACCGCGGGGGCTCTCCATGGTCGCGGCGAAGTACGGCTCGGCGGCCGGCGCCCGCCAGTCGATGAGCAGCCGCGCACCGTCGGCAGCGGCCAGCCCGATCCGGCCGATGTACACCGGGTCGCCGTGCTCCGGTGTCATCCTGCCGAGGCAGATGTCGATGCCGAATCGCTCCAGGATGCGGAGCCGGCCGGTGAGGCGGCGGATCTCGAGGTCACGGTCGACGGCACCGGCGCCGAAGTCGGCGGACTGCCGGCGCACTTCGGTCAGGCGGAAGGTCGCCTCGGTGCGCTGCGCCTCCAACGTGTCCGCGATCCTTCGCAGGTGCGCGCGATCGGAGTCGAGGAGCGCGGGCGTGGCTTTCGCGCGCAGATTCTCAGGGAGGTGGAAGGGGTCGAGGGGCATGGCTCTCCTTCTCGCTCGAGCGCATATCACGCGAGCGAGGGTCGATTCTGCCCCAGGGGTGGGGTCTTGCGGCAAGCCCCCACCTCGGCGATATCCTGGAAATGGAAGGACGCGGGGAACACGCTGAAACCAGTCGGGTGGCCGAGCTCTCTGCGGAGCAGACCATGACGCATCGCATCGGCTATCTCATCGGAAGTCTCGCGAAGGACTCGATCAACCGCGTGCTCGCGAAAGCCCTCGTGAGGGTGGCGCCGCCCAGTCTGGAGCTCGTCGAGATCCCGATCCGCGACCTCCCGCTCTACAACCGCGACGACGAGCTCGATCCCGTCGCCGCTGTGACCGAGTTCAAACGCGCGGTGGAACACGCGGAGGGGCTGCTCCTCGTCTCGCCCGAGTACAACCGGTCCATCCCCGGGGCGTTGAAGAACGCGATCGACTGGGGATCCCGGCCCTGGGGTCACAACTCGTTCGCCCGCAAGCCCACCGGCATCATCGGCGCGTCCACCGGGGCGATCGGCACTGCCGTCATGCAGTCGTCCATGCGCAGCGTGCTGAGTTTCCTCAACGCTCCGCAGTTGAACGCCCCCGAGGCGTACATCACCTTCACACCCGAGGTCTTCGGTGCGGACGGCGAGGTGAAGGACGCCGGAACCGAGGAGTTCCTGCGGCACTACATGCACGAATACGCGGCGTTCGTGGAACGCGTCCTCTCGCTCACCGCGCCGGGGCACGTCGGGGATCAGGGCTAGCCGCTCGGAAGACGGCGGACCTCGCCAGGGTGCCGCACCAGCGGGCGTGCCTCCACCCGGAGAAGCCGATGCGGATCCGTCCCGCGCTCTCCGACTTCCGCCGACCCACGCCGTTCCCCTCTGAGCGTCGTCATGCCGCCCGAGGTCAGAGGGAATACTCGTCGGTGTGCTCGGGGTTGACGCCCTCGGAGGCGTTCGACCGGGACAGCACCCATGCCTGTCCGGCGATTCGCGCAGCGACACCCAGAGGAGCAGATGATGACGTGGAACACCGAGGAGCTCGCCCGCATCTCCGAGCCGGAGATGTTCGATCTCTCCGCCCAGTTGGAGGACGGGACGACGCCGAAGACCGTGGGCATCTGGGCGGTCGCGGTGGACGGCCGCCTGTTCGTGCGCTCGTACACGGGACTGCAGGGCAAGTGGTACGCACCCGCCCTCGCCAGTCTGCGCGGGCGCGTCTCGGCGGGCGGCGTCACGAAGGACGTGCGCTTCGAGCGGGTGACGGACGACGCGACGAACTCCGCGATCGATGCCGAGTATCTCGCCAAGTACACACCGAGCCCCTACGCCCCGGAGATGGGGCAGGAGCCCGTGCGGTCGAACACGCTCGAAGTCATCCCGCTGGACTGAGAGACCCGCTTCGGTCGCGAGACCCGGCGGGAGGTATGCCCTCCCGAGCGACCCGCCCCAGACGGCGTCCTCGAGAGGGCTCACCGTCCTTCCCGGACGGTTGGGGAGGCGGCGAAGATCTCGCTGCGCTCTCGGTTGATTCCCCAGAACTCAACCTGTAGCCCCCGCTACGTGAGCAGAGTATCGCTTAATCGGCTTGTCCGCCATTTGGGGGACAAAGAAATCTCCGAATGTTATCGGACGGCACCCCCTGTTGTCATCCTGACGGCGTTCCCTAGGGTGGACCCATGGACAGATTGCTCGTACTCACCGCTCAGGTCGCCATCGCTCACGGCCACCGTGTCGAGGTGACCGAGCAGGTCGATCCGTTCACCGCGGAACCGGTGGTCCTCGCTCTCGTCGACCTCGACACGGGCGTCCGCTACCGTCGCCCGGAGGAACCGAGCGGCGACGTCGCGCGGTGGATCGGCCGGGTGCTGGAGTGCACGGTGACGATCGGCGGACCCGCGGCCCGCACCGCGCTGCTGGTCGACCCCATCGGTCCGGGGGCGACCGGTGCCAAGATCGCCCTGCGCGGCGCTGACGCCGCTGCCGATGCAGCGAAAGCCGAAGCCGACCGATGGGGAGGGGCTGACCGCCCTCCGGCGGAGGACTCCGAGCGCTTCTGGTGAGGCAGGGCTTCCGCGATCACCGGAAGTCCCTGGAACGGTGTGTGAGACCGGTGCGCAGGTCTTCGAACCCATCGGCGAGCACGTTGACGACGCCCTCTGCGGATCTCTCCAGGATGCCGCGGATGATGAGTGCCGGAGATTCCCGAGCCACGCGGCGGTATCTGTTCCAGACGCCGGCCGAGCAGACGACGTTCACCAGGCCGCTCTCGTCCTCGAGATTCACGAAGGTGATCCCGGCGGCCGTCGCGGGTCGCTGACGGTGGGTGACGAGACCCGCGACCTCGATGCGCCGGCCGGCCTCGTGGCTCTGCAGGTCGGCTGCGGTCAACACCCCCCGCGTGTGCAGCGCTTCGCGGAAGTGCGTCATCGGATGGTCGTCGGTCGAGACTCCGGTCGCCCAGAGATCGGCGGAGAGGCGTTCGTAGCTGGTCTGATCCGCGAACAGCGGAGGCTGCACGGCGACCGTCGTCCCGGGAAGGAAACGTGACCGATCGTCGGCGGCCGCCCCCGCGAGCCAGATGGCTTCTCGCCGCTCCAGGCCGAGGCAGGCGAAGGCTCCGGCGGTGGCGAGAGCCTCCACCTGCGCCGCGGTGGCATCCGTCCGGCGCACCAGATCGTGCAGATCCTGGAAGCGGCCGTTCGCCTCTCGTTCGGCGACGATCCGCTCCGCCAGCGGCAGGCCGATCCCGCGGATGCCGCTGAGACCCAGTCGGACCGCGGAGCCCCCGTCCCTGCGGTGTGCGGTGGCCTCATCCGGCGCGCTCCGATCGAAGCGGAGCGTGGGCGGCTGAGGGTCGGCGAGGCACGTGTCCCGCCCGGTCGGCTTCCGCGCGGCGCCCGCGACGAGCGGTTCCAGCGTCTCGGTGGCTCCCGAGAGATGCAGGTCGGGACGCAGGACCTCCACGCCGTGTCGACGCGCATCCGCAGTGAGGGTCGCCGCCGAGTAGAAGCCCATCGGCTGCGAGCGCAGGAGACCGGCCAGGAATGCGGCGGGGTAGTGCAGCTTCAACCAGGAACTGGCGTAGACGAGCAGGGCGAACGACAGCGAATGCGACTCGGCGAATCCGAAGTTGGAGAACGCCTGGATCTGCGCGTAGATGCGATCAGCCGCGTCGGCGTCCAGTCCTCGTCTGGTCATCCCCGCATACAGCTTGTCCTTGACCTTCTCGATCTTCTCGAGACCGCGTTTGGATCCCATGGCCCGGCGCAGCAGGTCGGCCTCGTCGGCTGTGCAGTCGCCGATGGCCGTGGCCATCTGGATGAGCTGCTCCTGGAAGATCGGGATGCCCAGCGTGCGCTTCAGGATGTCTTCCAGATCGCTGTGCGGGTAGGGGATCGTGAAGTCCACCGGCGCCTCTCCGCGAGCTGCGCGCTCCCGGTTCTCCTCGTCGACGCGATCCTTCGCCATCTTCCGCCGCACGAACGGATGCACCGCCCCGCCCTGGATGGGCCCGGGGCGGATGAGTGCGATCTGGATGGCGAGGTCGTAGAAGCATCGCGGCTGCAGCCGGGGCAGCAGACCGATCTGCGCGCGGGACTCCACCTGGAAGACGCCGATGGAGTCCGCCCGGCAGAGCATGTCGTAGACGGCGGGCTCCTCCTTGGGGATGGTCTCGAGCCTCCACTCCTCACCCGTGGTCTCCCGGACCAGGTCGAAGCAGTGCTGGAGCGCGGCGAGCATCCCGAGCCCCAGCAGGTCGAACTTCACCAGTCCCATGAAGGCCGAGTCGTCTTTGTCCCACTGGATGACAGTGCGATTCTCCATGCGGGCATGCTCCACGGGGACGACCTCGCCGACCGGACGCGCGGTGAGCACCATGCCGCCCGAGTGGATGCCGAGATGCCGAGGAGCCTTCAACAGCTCACCGGCGTAGGCGAGCACGTTCTCGGGGATGTCATGACCCTCGACGGGTTCCAGTCCCACGCCCCAGCCGTCGACCTGCCGGGACCAAGCGTCCTGCTGACCGGGCGAATGGCCCAGCGCTCTGGCCATGTCGCGGACCGCGTTCTTGGGACGGTACTGGATGACGTTCGCCACCTGGGCAGCGCGCTCCCTGCCGTACTCCCGGTACACCCACTGGATGATCTCCTCGCGACGGTCGGAGTCGAAGTCCACATCGATGTCGGGCTCCTCCGTCCGGGTGGTCGCCAGGAACCTCTCGAAGGGGAGACGGTAGAGGATCGGGTCGACGGCGGTGATCCCCAGCAGGTAGCAGACCGCGCTCGCCGCGGCCGAACCCCGCCCCTGACAGAGGATGCCGCGACGCTTCGCCTCGGTGACGATGCCGTGCACGATCAGGAAGTACCCCGGGAAGTCCTTCTCCTCGATCACGTCCAGCTCGCGCGCGATCCGGTGACGGCCGGCGTCGTCCAGGCGGGGGTACTTCGACGGCACGGCCTCCCAGACCAGGTGACGCAGCCAGGTCATCGGAGTGTGTCCCTGCGGCACCTTCTGCTGCGGCAGCGCCGGACGCGCGAGCCGCAACGGGAAGGCGGAGGCCGCCGCCAGCTCGAGCCCGTACGAGATCGCCCCCGGGTAGCGCTGGAAGCGCGCTGACATCTCGGCTCCGCTGCGCAGATGCGCGCCGCCGTGCGCGGGCAGCCAGCCGTCGAGCTCCTCCATGCTGCGCACCGCGCGGACCGCGGCCACCGCCTCGGCGAGGGACGCCTGCGCCGGCCGGGCGTAGTGCACGTTGTTCGTCGCCACCACCGGCAGCCGCATCCTCCTGGCGCGCTCGGCGAGGGCGTCGTTGCGGCGGGAGTCCTGCGGATCTCCGTGGTCGATGAGTTCGACGGCGACGTTGTCGCTCCCGAACAGGTCGACGAGGTGTCGCAGCGGTGTCGCCGCGTCTCCGTGCTCGAGCCCGCGCCGCACGGAGCCTTTGCGGCAACCGGTCAGGATCGTCCAGTGGCCGCCCGCGCGAGCGGCGAGGTCGTCGAGGTCGTACACCGGGCGTCCTTTCTCGCCGCCGCGCAGCTGTGCCGCGGTGATCGCGCCCGAGAGGCGGTGGTATCCCTCCATCCCACGGGCGAGGACCAGCAGATGCTCACCCGCGGGATCGGGGCTGCCTCGTTGCGGGGTGGGCAGGTCGAGGGAGAGCTCGGCCCCGAACACCGTCTGCAGCCCGACCTCCATGAGCTCGGCTGCCTCGGCGAAGCGCGCAGCGCCGTAGAAGCCGTCGTGGTCGGTGAGGGCGAGCGCGGTCAGACCGAGGTGCTCCGCCTCGGCGAGGAGGTCTTCCGGAGAGGAGGCGCCGTCGAGGAAGGAGTATGACGAATGGGCGTGCAGCTCCGCATAGGGCACTGCTTCCTCGGGCCGGGTGACGACGGGAGGGGTGCGCTTGCGGCGCCGACTCACCGGTCCGGGGTCGACCCTCCGGCCCCGAGGCTCGGCGCCGGGCGGCGTCGGTGGCGACTCGTCGCCGCTGAGGGTGCGCTCCAGCTCGTCCCAGGACAGCGGCGGGTTGTGCCAGCCCATCAGCGATACCTCCCCTCGGCCCACCAGCGCTCGCCGGTATGGAAGACCAGCCACGCCCGATCGTGGTCGTCGATGATCTGGAGTCGGTGTCCTCGCTTGCCCCCGCCCGGAGCCCAGCGACGCTCGTGGACGGGCCAGGGGCCGGCCCACGCCTGCACGAGGGCTCCGTCGATGCGCGCGGGGCTCTGTGAGAGCGCCCCGCGCTCGTCGATGTCGATCGAGTTCTCGTCCGCGGCGAGCAGCCCGATGGGGCGCGGAGGGAGGAACACCTCTGCGGGCAGCGGGTCGGGAAGGCTCCCCGGCCAGGGGGATGCCGGATCGCGCGGGGGGACCGTGCGCTCTCCCCAGGGGGTGAGCACCTGGCGATCGGCGAGCCAGCGGCCGCCGGCGACGGCGGCCGTGACCACCCCCTGATGGCCCAGCATGGTCTGCACCCGGGAGACGGCATGGTGCAGCCGCTCATCGGTACCGGAGCCGAAGAGGCCCGGCTGGTGATGGGCGGCATCATCGACGGCGGCAGGGACGATGCGCACCGCCACGATGCCGCCGAAGGCCCGTGCCTCGTCGACCGGATCCTTCGCGGACTGCGCGGCCAGAGCTTCCAGCTGCCAGCGCACCCGGTCGACGAGGTCGGAGGCGTCGAAGCAGGTCGGGTGCAGCCAGGAGCGCGAGAAGACGACCCCGTTGTCGTCGGTCAGGTCGATCCGCACCTCCGTGCAGACGACCGAGGCATCGCCGAGAGCGAGCATCACCGCGTCCGCTGTCTGCCGCACTGCGAAGGCCACCTGATCCGTTCCGCCCAGGGGGGATTCGAACTCGATGCTCCGCACCAGCTCGGGGTCGGGTGGTCGCGGGGTCAACGGGCGTGAATCGGCACCGGCGGCGAGCGCGTGCAGACGTGCGCCCTGCTCGCCGAAGCGATCGCGCACATCGAGCGCGGCGAGCGCGGTGAACTCGCCGAGGGTGCGCACTCCGAGCCGGACGAGGAGACCGGTGATCTGCTCGTCGCGGAGTACCTGCACGGGGTAGGGGGCGAGGAACTCCCGCGATCCGCCGGGGGGCACGACCGTGCAGGAGGAGGGTCCTCGCGCGGCGATCTCGGCCGTGAACGGGCCATCCGCGACACCGATGCGCACCTCGGGGAACCCGGCTTCCGTGAGGATGACGGAGAGCGTCCCTGCGGCCTCTGCCTCTCCGCCGTGATAGCGGGAGATGCCTCGGGCGCGGAGGATCGCGAGTCCGGGGCGCAGCAGTGTGACCCCCGGGGCGTGTTTCTCGATGAGGTGCAGCACGGGCAGGAAAGCGCGTTCGTCCCGGTCGGGGTCGTGGGGGAGCACGCGCAGCGAGGAGAGATGACCCTGCGCGACCCGGCGGCGCTGACCGGTGCGCACGCCGTGCTCTCTGGCGGAAGCCGTGCAGGCGACGATGGTGTTCGCCTGCACCAGGGCCGTGGGCGGATGCGGGGGCGGGCCGGCGAGTGCAGCCCGCATCGGCCAATCGGGGAACCACAGCACGAGGACGCGGAGCGGGGAGTTCATCCGGCCTCCGCCCACCGCAGGAGTTCCGCAGGAGCCTCTCCCGGCGCAGTGGTCTCGGCGGAGAGGCCGGGCAGTGCCGTGAGCTCGGCTCCGACGGCTTCGATGGCGCCGTGTCCTCCCGGCAGCTGCACGCGCACGCTCGACGGTCGCGGGCTGTGTCGTGTCTGCGCGGTCACCGTCACCGTGCAGTCGGAGAGCAGCCCCCAGCCGGCGCCGAGGCCGTGCCAGTGCGGATCGTGAAGACGTATCGTCCCCTCGCTCTGCGGCCATCGACCGGCGCCGGGCGACTCGGTGACCAGGAGTGTGCATCCGCGATCGCGGAGGCGCGCGCTCAGGCGGGAGACGTCAGCGTCCTTCGCTCGTGTACCGGGGGCCACGACGATCAGTGGCACGACCTCGGCCAGCGCGGAGGTCGCAGCGAGCCAGCGATCCCCGGGGGTGGGAACGAGGATCAGGCGGGCGAGGTCGATGCCGAATGCGGCGGCTGCCTCGACGCCGAGGGTCGGCATGCCGACCACCGCGCACCAGAGCCCCTTCTGCGATGCCGCACTGAGCAGCGCGAGGACGAGACTGGGGGAGGGGGAGACGGTGTAGGAGGTACCGGTCTGCAGCCCTTCCTCCGGCAGCAGTGCAGCGAAGGCAGAGTCGAGGGGGAGCAGCGCATGTTCACTGCGCCGCCGCTGCATCCTGCTGATCTCGCGGCGCAGTCGCAGCACTTCTCCCGCGCGGGAGTCGCCCGCCGGAGAGAGCGAGGCGATTGCATCGAGACCGATCACCCTGCATCCTTTCTCGAAGATATATTCTAATATACCAACCCGTGCGAATGACGATAGTTCGTACATCGGACATCGGCCAGGGGTGGCCCGGGGGTTGTCCACAGGCGGTCGGAGCGGGGTCCGCCGATCTCCTAATCTGCGGGGATGGACATCCGGCTCGCCCTCATCGCCCTCGTGCACCTCGCGCTGATCGGCATCGGGGCGTGGCTGATCGTGATCGACGCGCGCACGCATCGCCTCCCGAACCGGATCGTGCTGCCGACTCTCGTCTCCCTGATCGTGCTCGCCGCCGCTGATGCCCTGGGAACGGGAGAGAGCGGGGCATTCGTCCGCGCCCTTCTCGGCATGCTGCTGCTCGGGGGCTTCTACGCGGTGCTGCGAGTGCTCAGCCGCGCGGGGATGGGCGGCGGAGACGTGAAGCTCGCCGCGGCCATCGGGCTCGTGCTGGGATGGCACGGCTGGCAGTCGCTCGCGATCGGCGCCGCCTCGGCCTTCGTGCTGGGTGCGCTCTACGCTCTCACGCTCATCCTGCTGCGACGGGCGGACGGGGCCACGCGCATCGCGTTCGGGCCGTGGATGATCGCCGGGGCCCTCCTCGGCGTCATCCTCGGATGAATCCGCCAGCCTCGCACCGATACCTCGAGGACGGCGCTAACCTGAACCACATGGCACTCGCGCGACTTCACGGCGGCCCGCTGGACGGGCAGATCATCCCTCTCGGTGACGCGGACGACAAGCTGATCGTCCCCTACAGCGAGACGCAGGTGGTGTACAACCGCCGTGGCGGACCGCAGAACACCGGTCCGACCGACGGGCCGACCGAGGTCGACTACTGGTTCGAAGAGTCTCTCGAGGATCTCACTCTCAACGACGATGACTGAACCGTCCCGCACGGTCGAGGTCGAGCGCAAGTACGACGTCGACGTCGGGACTCCGCTGCCGCGCTGGGATGCGATCCCCGGCGTCGAGGCCGTCACCGCCGGCGAGGTCCGGGCTCTGGACGCCCGCTACTTCGACACTGCTGACGGCGAACTCGCGCGCGCCGGAGTGGCGCTGCGCCGTCGCACCGGCGGCCCCGATGAGGGGTGGCATGTCAAGGGTCCGCGGCAAGGAGACGGAAGGCTCGAGCTCGGCTGGCCGCTCGGTGAGGGCGATGCCCTTCCGGACGCCGTCGCCGCGACCGTGTCCGACTGGACCACCGCCCCGCTCGCCCCGCTCGCCCGGATCGAGAACGACCGCACCGCGTATCTGCTCACCGGCAGGAGCGGGGTCGTGGCCGAGTTCGTCGACGATCGCGTCCGGGCCACCGACCTCCGTGACGGTACACAGCGCGAATGGCGCGAGTGGGAGATGGAGCTCGGACCGGCGGCACCGACCGACGATGCAGGGCGCGCCGCCTTCTTCGACGCGGTGGAACGGGCGGTCCTGGCAGCCGGGGGTCGTGAATCGGCATCCGGTTCCAAGCTCGCGCGCGCGCTCGGCTTCTAGTCGGAGACCGCCGGCGGGCGCAACCCCTTCCCCGGGTGCGGCGTCGCATGCTTGAGTGACAGCATGAGCCGACCGCCTGTGCTTCGATCGCTGCAGACGATCGTCCCCGACACCGTCCTCGTGCAGGAGCAGGTGCGCGACGTCTTCGCGCAGCAGCCGGGTCTCGGCAGGCTGGCGCAGCGCATCGTCACGACATCGTTCAACGTCTCCGGCATCGACACCCGGCACACCGTGATCGATGAGCTCTCGCTGGACTCCGACATCGCCGATCCGGTCTTCTTCGACCGGGGTACCGGGACGCTCCTCGCCCCCGGCACGAGGGCGCGCAACGATCTCTACACCCGCGAGGCGGCGAAGCTCTTCGTCGAGGCCGCGCGTCGGGCGATCGAGGCGGATCCCGATCTCGAGCCCGCCGACGTGACGCATGTCATCACCGTCTCGTGCACCGGTTTCCACGCCCCCGGTCCGGAGTACGAGATCGTACGCGCCCTCGGGCTGTCCGACGCGGTGCAGCGCTTCCATCTCGGCTTCATGGGCTGCTACGCGTCCTTGCCCGCCCTGCGTGCGGCGAGTCAGTTCTGCGCTGCGGATGAGAACGCCGTCGTCCTGGTCGTGAGCGTCGAGCTGTGCACCCTGCATCTGCGATCGTCGGAGAACCCCGACACGATCGTCGCATCCTCCCTCTTCGCCGACGGAGCAGCAGCAGGCATCGTCACCGCGCGCGATCTCCCCTCGCCGTCGCCCGCTCTGCGTCTCGACCGCTTCCATACCGCCATCGCGCCGGAGGGCGAGAAGGACATGGCCTGGACGATCGGCGACACCGGATTCGAGATGATCCTCTCGACCTCCGTGCCCCAGATCATCGGCGAGACGATCATCGAGGCGCTTCGTCCGCTGTACGTCGCCGAGGACGATCTGGCAGAGGCCTTCGGCGGGGGCAGCGCGGGAGAGGCGGTCCAGCACTGGGCCATCCACCCCGGCGGGCGCAGCATCCTCGACAAGGTGCAGGAGCGGCTGCGGCTCAGCGACGCTCAGCTGCACCCGGCCAGGGAGGTGCTCAGGGAGAACGGCAACATGTCCAGCGCGACGGTGCTGTTCATCCTCAAGCGGATCCTGGAACAGGAGGGAGCCATCGACGGGGACAGGGTCTCCGCGATGGCCTTCGGCCCCGGGCTGACCGCGGAGAGCGCGCTGATGACCGTCGTCGCGCCGACCGCGCCATGAGTCCGGCGCTCACATCGCGGGACGTCGGCGCCCGCGAGCTGATGGACGACCCGCGCGCGGATGTCCGGATGCTGGCGCGGACCTACGGACGATTCGGGCTCGTGAACGCGCTGGTCTCCCGCCCGGGGACGCTCTACCGGCGCGACATCCGTCCACGGGCTGCGCGGAAGCGGCGGCTGCGGATCCTCGACATCGGCGCAGGCGGGGGAGACCTCTGCCGGCTGCTCGCCCGGCGGTTGCGTCACGATGGATTCGACGCGGAGATCACCGCCCTCGACGCCGATGAGCGGGCGATCCGATGGGCATCCGCGCATGATGGCGGTGCCGGCATCCGCTATCGGCGCGCCTTCACCACCGAACTGGTGGCGGCGGGGGAGACCTACGACGTCGTCTTGTCGAACCACGTGCTGCACCACCTCGACGACGCCGAGCTCCGGACCGTGCTCAGCGATTCCGTGCAGCTCGCCGGCCCCGACGGGTTGGTGTCGCACCATGACATCGCGCGGAGCCGAGCCGCTCACGTGCTGTTCGCCGCAGCCACCTGGCCGCTCGCCCGCACGCTCCTCGCCGACTCGTTCATCCGGGAGGACGGCCTCATCAGCATCCGGCGCTCGTACACGGTCGCCGAACTCGTCGCGATCGCGCCGCCCGGGTGGATGGTCCGCACGGGCGTGCCGGCTCGGCTGGAGATGCGGTGGGAGCGCGACCGTGCCCGACCATGACGTGCTGATCGTGGGTGCGGGGCCGGTTGGGCTCCTGCTGGCCTGCCTGCTCGTGCAGGACGGGGTGCGGGTGGTGGTGTGCGAGCGTCGGACGCAGGCGGACACGCGGACCAGGGCGATCGGCATCCATCGGCCGGGGTTGGACGCCCTGGACGCGGTGGGCGTCGGCGAGTACGTGCGGACGGAGGCGCTGAGACTCGAAGGCGGCGAGGTCCGCAGCCGGCGGCGGACGCTGGCGACGCTCACCTTCGCGCCCGATCGTCCGGTCCTGATCCTTCCGCAGCAACGGACGGACGCTCTGCTTCGAGCGCGTCTCCAGTCGCTCTCGGCCGACGTCCTGGTTCCCGGATGCACGGTGCGGGCGCTGCGGGAGACCGCCGACGCCGTGCAGGTCTCGGGGGAGACCGCCGACGGTGCGCAGGAGTTCACGGCGTCGACGGTGGTGGTCGCCGACGGTGTCCGCAGTCGACTCCGCCGCCGACTCGACATCGGATGGCGTCGCCGTCCGGGACGGGCCTCGTACGCGATGCTCGATGTCGTGGACGCGACCCCGGGGGAGCGCGCGGTCCTGCACTGCGAACCGGCCGGACTGGTGGAGTCCTTTCCTCTGCCCGGTGGCCGCAGACGGTGGGTGGTGCGGGAGGGAGCCGGAGGTCTGGACACCGCCGAGCGCTTCCGGGCGGCGATCGAGCAGCGAACCGGGATCGGCATCGAGCTCGACCCCGGCGCGACCCCGGCCTCCTTCGTCGCCGCGCAGCACACGGCGACGCGTCTGCACCACGGTCGGGTGGTGCTTCTCGGCGATGCCGCGCACGAGATCAGCCCGATCGGCGGACAGGGGATGAATCTCGGTTGGGTGGATGCCGCCCGTCTCGCGGACCGGCTCACCCGCACGCCGCCCGGACGGATGCCCGACCTGGCGGGGTTCGAGCGGCAGGCGCGCAGGTCGACGTCGCGGGCACAGCGTCGCTCGGCGTTCTACATGTCGATGGGTGCTCCGGCATCGACTCCGGTCGTGCGCGGCAGAGAGCTGCTGATGCGCACGCTCGGGTCAGCGCCGCTGCGCGGATGGACGGCTGGCCTGCTGACGATGGACGGCCTCTGACGCACGAAGGCTCGATCTGCCGGAGCAGATCGAGCCTTCGAGAAGAGCGGTGATCAGAAGTTGATCATGTGCCCGGCCAGGCCGTGGAAGCCCTCCTGCAGCGCCTCCGACAGCGTCGGGTGGGTGTGCACGTTGCGAGCCAGCTCGAGCGCCGTCAGGTCCCACTTCTGCGCCAGCGTCAGCTCCGGCAGGAGCTCCGAGACGTCCGGGCCGATCATGTGGGCGCCGATGAGCTCGAGGTGCTCGGCGTCGGCGATCAGCTTGACGAAGCCGACCGGCTCGCCGAGGCCGTGTGCCTTGCCGTTCGCCATGAACGGGAAGGTCGAGACCTTGATCTCGCGCCCCTCATCCTTGGCCTGCTGCTCGGTGAGACCGAACGAGGCGACCTGCGGCGAGCAGAACGTCGCGCGCGGCATCATCCGGTAGTCGCCCAGCGTCTGCGTCTCCGCGCCGCCGATCGTCTCGGCGGCGACGACGCCCTGCGCCTCGGCCACGTGGGCGAGCTGCAGCTTGGCTGTCACGTCGCCGATGGCGTAGATGCCCTCGACGTTGGTGCGCATGTGGTCGTCGATGTCGATCGCGCCGCGCTCGGTGAGCTTCACGCCGGTGGCTTCGAGGCCGAAGCCGTCGATGTTCGGGGCGAACCCGACCGACATGAGCACCTTGCCGGCCTCGATCGAGCTCTGCTGCCCGTCCTTGCCGGTGTAGGTGACGGTGACGGAGGAGCCGTTGTCGACGACCGACTCGACCTTGGTGGAGGTCAGGATGTCGACGCCGTAGTTCTTGTACTGCTTCGTGATCTCCTTCGACACGTCGGCGTCCTCGTTGGGGAGCGCGCGGTCGAGGAACTCGATGATCGTGACCTTGACGCCGTAGTTCGTCAGGACGTAGGCGAACTCCATGCCGATCGCGCCGGCGCCGACGATGACGATCGACTCGGGCAGCTCACGGGTCATGATCTGCTCTTCGTACGTCACGACGTTCTCGCTGAGCGTGACGCCCGGCAGCAGGCGGACCTTCGAGCCGGTCGCGATGATGACGTTGTCGAAGGTGACCTCTTCGGTCGTGCCGTCCGCCTTGGCGACCGAGATCGCCTTCGGGCCGGTGAAGGTGCCGCGACCGTTGTACTCGGTCACCTTGTTCTTCTTCATGAGGAAGTGGATGCCCTTGACGCGGCCCTCCGCGACCTCACGGCTGCGGTCGAAGGCCTTGCCGAAGTCGATCGTGAACTCGCCGGAGATTCCGAAGAACTCCGCCTTGTGGTTCAGGGTGTGCGCGAGCTCCGCGTTCTTCAGGAGCGCCTTGGAGGGGATGCAGCCGACGTTGAGGCAGACACCGCCCCAGTACTTCTCCTCGATGATGGCGGTGGACAGACCGAGCTGCGCGCTGCGAACCGCAGCGACGTATCCGCCAGGACCTGCACCAAGGATGACGACGTCGTAATGTGGCATGCCTTAAGCCTATCGCTCCGACGAGGGGTCGGAATCGGTCGGGGCGGTGCCTCGGCGGCGGCTCAGGATGATCCAGGTGACCACTCCCGCGACGATCAGGATGCCGACGATCGAGAGCACCCAGATCCAGGCGGAGCCGCCGTCGGCGTCGCCGGAATCGGTCACGGGCGTCGTGGTCGGCTCGGGCGCTGCGGTCTGCTCGGCGGTCGGTGCGGCGGTGGTCGGGGTGGCGGTGGGCGCCGA
>NZ_PCOV01000013.1 GCF_002979435.1 Microbacterium sp. MYb66
ATGTCCATCCTTCTTGTGCGGGGCGGGTGGCGAGGGTCAGGCGTTCTCGTCGAATCGGCGCACGATCTGGGCGTACGCCTCCGGTGCCTTCGCCCGCATGACCGCGGCCTGCACGAGGCCGATCACGGGGGCGATGACCACGACCCCGACCAGGGTGATGCTGATCGGGCCCCAGGCGGGATTCCCCTCGGCATCGACGTCGCTCACGAGCAGCGGGAAGTTCGCCGCGATGAGCACGGCGGACACGGCGAGGCCGAGGAAGCCGAGGATCGGTGCGATGACGGTGTGCCAGGGGCTGCGCAGCACCCGGGTGCGGGCGAAGTAGACCACGACGGAGAGGCACGTGACCGCCATCAGGATCACGATCGCGAGCGTCCCGATGCCGGCGAACCAGGAGAAGATGTTCTCCGGCGCGAAGCCGATCAGCGCGAGCACGATGATCGCGATGCCCGAGGTCGCCACCTGCACGATCGATGCGACGTGGGGCGAGCCGTGCTGCGCGTGGACGGTGCCGACGCGGTCGGGCAGCACCCGCGCGTTGGCCATGGCGTGGTGGTAACGGGTCAGCACGTTGTGCAGCGACAGCACGGCGGCGAACATGCTCCCGAGGAACAGCACCGCGACGGCGATCGAGCCGACCGGGCCGAGGTACTGCTCCGTGACGCGGGTGATCAGCGTGGTGGGGTCGGCGGCGGCCTCCTCGATGATCGCGCCCTCGCCGACGCCGACCACGATGGCCCAGGCGGCGAAGGCGTAGAAGACGCCGATCACGATCGCGGACGCGTAGGTGGCGCGCGGGATCGTGCGCTCGGGCGTGCGCACCTCGTCGCGGTAGACGACGGTCGACTCGAAGCCGATGAAGCTCGCGATCGCGAACATGAGGCCGAGGGCGGGGGCACCGGAGAGGACGTTCTGCAGCAGGAACGACCCGAAGGTCACTCCCTCCGCGCCGCCGGTGACGAGGATGACGACCCCCAGCAGCACCACGATGCCGATCTCGGCGAGCAGCACGACCACGAGGACGCGCGAGCTGAGTTCGATCTGCCGGTAGCCGAGCGCGCCGACGAGGGCCACGGAGGCGAGGGTGAGCAGCCACCACGGGATCTCGGGTCCGCCGAGGAGGACGATGCTCGAGCTGATCGTCGCGCCCAGGTAGGAGAACACCGCGATCTGCACGGTCGTGTAGCAGACGAGGGCGAGGTAGGCGGTGGCGAGACCGGGCGTGCGGCCGAGCCCGTGGGTCGCGAACACGAAGAACGATCCCGCCTTGGGCAGGAAGCGGCTCATCGCCGTGAGACCCACCGAGAACAGCAGCAGGATCACGGTGGCCACGAGGAACATGACCGGGAATCCGATGCCGTTGCCGACGAGGTAGCCGATGGGCACGAGCCCGCCGACGACCGTGAGCGGAGCCGCTGCCGCGATCACCATGAAGGTGACGGACACCGCCCCGAGGTTCCCGCGGAGATTGCGTTCCTGCGGTGCTGCCGTGCTGCGCGACGTCGTTGTCGAAGCATCCATGTCGAAGCATCCTTTTGCCGATTGGACTAATGGTCTACTTTCTAGCCCATTACCTTCGACGGCGCAAGAGTCGGGCTCGAAACCCGCTTGCCGACCCGGACTCTTGCGTGCGAACCGGCCCCCTACGACCGTGCACGAAGGGGTGGTTCGCACGCACGGAGACGGGTCGACGCCCGGACGGGCGAGCCGGAGCCGGAGCGGGAGCCGGAGCAGGAGCGACGACGGGACGCGACTAGCGCAGGAGACCGAGGTACGCGAGAGCCTGCCGGATGAGGGTGCCGCGGCCGTTCTCCATCTCGGCGGCGACCGCATCGGACCCGGCGGCCTCCGGAGAGAACCAGGTGACCTCGAGGGCGTCCTGGCGCGGTTCGCACGTGCCGGTGACCGGCACGACGAAGGCCAGCGACACGGCGTGCTGCCGGTCGTCGTGGAACGCGCTCACGCCCGGGATCGGGAAGTACTCGGCCACCGTGAAGGGCAGCGGCTGCGGCGGGAGCAGCGGGAAGGCCATCGGCCCGAGATCGTTCTCGACGTGCCGGAAGAGGGCGTCGCGGATGGTCTCGCCGAAGCGGACACGACCCGACACGATCGTGCGCGTCATCTCGCCCATCGGCGTGGAACGCAGGAGGATGCCGATCTCGATCACCTGTCCTGACCCGTCGGTGCGCACCGGGATCGCCTCGACGTAGAGCATCGGCAGTCGACGCCGTGCCTCTTCGAGCTCGAAGTCGCTCAGCCAGCCGGGGTTCGCATCGGGTACGGGGCGGTTCGAGTCCGGGAAGTCACCGAGACCATCGTCGTCGGGCTCCGGATCAGGATCAGGTGTGCGGACCGCCATGTGTCCTTTCTACCAGCCGCCTCCCCCGACCGACACCGGATGCACGTCGGCCGTCCCTGGCAGGATGACGGTGTGAGCGAGAACCTGACGATCGACGACACCGCGACCAGATGGTCGTCCCCCGACCGCGGAGGGATGCCGCTGCTGGTGCTGCTGCACGGCTACGGCGCCGACGAGCACGATCTGTTCGGGCTGGTCCCGCACCTCCCCGAGGGCATCGCCGTGGCGTCCGTCGCCGCTCCTCTCGCACCTCCGTGGCCGATGCCCGGCCGCTCCTGGTACGCGATCGACGGGCTCGACGGACGCAGCCCCGAGGCCGTGACGGTCGCCGCCGAGGCACTCCTGCGCTGGCTCGACGCCGCGGCGGGCGACGCCCCCTCGGTCGCGCTGCTCGGCTTCTCTCAGGGCGCCGCGGTGTCCCTGCAGGCGCTGAGGCTCGCCCCCGAGCGCTTCGGCGCGGTCGCGGCGCTCAGCGGATACGCGGCACCGGGCGAACTGCCGAACGACGACGCGCTGGCCGAACTGCGGCCGCCCGTGTTCTGGGGAAGAGGGACGCACGACGACGTCATCCCGCCCGAGCTCGTCGCACACACCGCGCAGTGGCTGCCCGGGCACTCCGACCTGTCGGGCCGCGTCTACACCGGACTCACCCACAGCATCTCCGAGGAGGAGCTGACCGACGTGCACCGGTTCCTCACGAAGTGGATCGACGGGATCGCGAAGGGCTGAGCCGGTCCGGCGTTCGGCGGCAGCACCGCTGCGCACCCTCCGAGGAGCGCGGTGCCGCCGCCGAGACCGTGTTCAGGACCGGACGAGGACGGTCGCCTCGATCCCCCAGCCGAGGGGTTCCGCGCGCTCCCACGTCCATCCCGCAGCCGCGGCCAGTTCGCCCAGCCGCTCACTGGAGCGGAACGGCGCACCGGTCATCGCGAAGCCGACGATCCGGTGCTCCTCGGCGTCGGGACTGAGCGCATCGGGCCTGCTGGACTCGAGCAGGAGCAGGCGCGACGTGCACGACGCGAGCTCCTGGAGGAGCCCGACCGCCTCGGCATCGGTCCGGTGCCCGAGGGCGAGAGCGAGCACGGCGATCTCGACCGGGCGGCCGTCCCAGACGGTCGCGGCCCCACCCGCGTCCTCGACGATCGCGTCGCGCACGAGACCGTGCTCGTGGAGCGCGACGTCGATGCCGTCCCGTCCGCCGTCCTCGAATGCACCCACGACCGCAGGAGCACCCGGGCCCACGACGAGCACGCCGGACACGTCGTCCCACATCGGGTCCGCCACGAAGCCGTCGAGCAGGTAGGCGAGGCGGCTCGCGTCCTCCACGAGTTCCTCGACGTGCAGCCCCTCGGTCTGCGCCTGCGCCGCGAGGGTCTCCCCGCGTGCCCGCTGCCACGGCGAGACGCCATCGCGCAGAGCGTGATCGAGATCGCGCAGCGCCAGCACGGCCTCCGCCTCCAGGCCGTCGAACTCCTCACGGTGATGCTCTTCGAGCAGCTCCTCCCCGAAGCGCCCGAGCGCGAGGGCGTCGGCATCGCCGGCGATCACCTCGGCGGAGGTGAGGATGCCGCGCAGCGCCTCCAGCGACCGGGGAGCCACCCCGAGTCTCGCCGCCAGCGTCGACAGCGGGAGCGGACCGTCGGCGAGGGCGTCCACCACACCCAGCCGGACGGCCGCCCTGACGACGAGCCACGGCACGGGAGACGCCGGCTCGACCACCGGAGGAACCTCCGGCGCCGAGGCGTCGTCCCCCGCCGACACGGTCTCCGCATGCCAGTAGCCGGTGATGTTCAGGCGGTCCTTCGCGAGCCCCCGCTCGCGCTGCAGGAAGCGGCGCACCGGCAGCAGCGCGCGACTCTCCGCGGCCGCCCAGGCATAGCCCTCACCGTCGGCCGGAAGCGCGAGACCGCGGACGGCCTCCTCCAGCGCCGCCGCGTCGCCCCCTGGCGCCGTCACCCAGGTGACCGTGTCGCCGGGACGCACGTTCAGCTCCTGCCGAGCGGCGGCGTCCTCGACCAGCACCAGCACGTGCGCCGCCGCATCGATCGGACGCTCGTCGAGGAACCGCCCGACCGCGGGCAGGCCCGTCTCATCCGCGATCAAAACGATCCAGTCGAGGCCCTCGGGAAGCCGCAGCGAGGACTTCGGCCCGACGAAGCACAGCTCGTCGCCGATCGCGGCCGACTGCGCCCAGGATGCTGCGGGCCCGTCGCCGTGCAGCACGAAGTCGAGCGCCATCTCGCCGGCGTCTGCATCCACCCACCGCGGCGTGTAGTCCCGGGCGAGCCGGTTCTCGGCGGCGGTCCATTCGATGCCGTGCGGCAGCTGGATCGGCAGCGCCGAATCGAGATCGCCGTCCGCGGCGAAGATCAGCTTGATGTGGTCGTCGAAACCCGGGGCCGCGAAGGCCCGGTGGGTGTGCCCGTCGACGGTGGTCTCCCCGAGCCCCTCTCCGCCGACGACGATGCGCCGCATCCGAGGAGTGACCTCCTCGATGCGGCGCACCGTCACGCGGCGCACGACCAGCGGATGCGAGGTGAATGCGCGCTGTGCCATCTCAGCCGAACAGCTCCTCGATGATGTCGAGCAGAGCCAGCGCCTCGTCGTAGTCGCCACGGGCGACCCAGTACGGCAGCACGTACGCGGCATCGTTCTGGAACGCCGGGAGCGCGGCGAGGACCGGGTTCTCGGACAGGGCGTCGATGTCGCCGATGTCGGTGTTGAAGCCGGTGATGAACACGGTGGGCTGGGTGATGACCTGGCCGACCTGCTCGGTCGACAGCTCGAACGAGTCGCCACCCGGGGTGTAGGGCTCGTAGTCGCCCTCGCCGAAGATCGGCGCCGGCTCGATGCCGACCGCCTCGAAGACGACGGGAAGGCCCATGTCCTCGCGGGCGACGTACACCGTGCCGTCGGGGAGGATCGAGAGGAACGCGGAGGGAGCGGTCGGGACCGTGATGTTCGCGGCCACTTCGTCCACGCGGTCCTCGTAGGCGGCGAGCGCCTCGTCGTAGACCTCGCCCTTGCCGAAGACGTCGTCGGCCAGGAACGAGTACTGGTCCTGCCAGGTCGCCTTGTCGCCGCTGACCAGAACGGTGGGCGCGATGTCGCTGAGGTCGTCGTAGGCGTCGGTGGCGAGGAAGAGCGGGAAGCCGATGCCTCCGCCGACGATCAGGTCGGGCTCGAGCGCGAGGATCGCCTCGAGGTCGAAGCCGTCACCGCTCCAGGTGATGAACTCGGTGCCCTGCTTCTCGGCATCCTCGGCCCAGAAGTCGGAGTACGACGCCTCGTAGCCGAAGTCCTCCGAGGTCACCGCGGCGACCGGCACGTCGAGGTCGTAGAGGTAACCCGCGAGTGCGTAGTTCAGCACCACGACCTTCTGCGGGTCGGCCGGGACGGTGACGTCGCCCTGCTCGGTGGCGACGACGCGGGTCGTCGCCTCTTCGGACGCGCCGGCTCCCGACTCGGGGGCGGGTTCGGCGGCGCACGACGCCAGGGCGAACAGGGCGACCACGGGGAGCGCGGCGAGAAGACGGACGGATCTGGACATGGAGAGACCTCAGGGATCGACGGATGCGGGATGACCCGACGGGCACGCGGCGGACAGCGCAGCTCGGGTAAGGTAAGGCTATTCTCACTAACCGGTCGAATCGTGACGCATGCGACATCGACACGGACGGATACGACATGTCTCGGAGGGGAACAGCGTGCCATCCACCGCTCTCGCCGGCACCGTCCCGGAGAACTCGATCCGCTTCCTCGGGCACGACACGCACGAGCATGACGAGCCGCACGTCGTCTACGTGGTGACCGGGGCCGCGGTGCTGACCGTCGACGGCGTCGACATCCCGCTCCGCAGGCATGAGGCCGCCTGGCTGCAGCCGCATGTCCCGCACGCGGTCCGGGTCCGTGAAGGCGGGACGGTGCTGGGCCCGATCCTCGAGGACGCCGCATCGCCCTCGACGCGCGTCCGCGTGCTCGGCGTGGTGCCCGCGCTCGTCGACGTCATGACCACGGCGCTCGTCGCGGCCCCCAGCACCGACGAGCAGATCCTGCCGTTCCGCCGCGCGATCGCCCGGGTGCTGCAGACCGTGTCGCGCCCCTATTTCCCGGTCGTGTACCCCGAGCATCCGGCCGCCCGGCGTCTCGCGAAAGATGCCCTGCGCCTGCCGCTCCCCCTCGACGAGCTGTCGGCACGCCATCGGATGAGCGCGCGTCAGGTGCAGCGCATCTTCGTCACGGAGACGGGGTGGTCGTTCTCGCGCTGGCGGGGTCGGGCCCGCATGAACGCGGCCGTCGCGCACCTGGTCGGTGGCGGCGACCTCACGGCTGCGGCACGGCTGTCGGGCTTCAGCACCAGGGCGGGCCTCGTGAAGGCCCTCAGCCGGGAGACCGGGATCCCCTCCGGCCGCCTCACCGCCGATGCCCGCGGCGCCCTGGCCGACTCCTGAACCGCACGGCGCGACCGCCGGAAGCTGTTAGCGTTTCGGCGTCCAGAGGAGCCCCATGACCACCGCCACGCGCACCGATCCGGCCACCGGAGCCGGCGTTCGGCAGACGCGCACCCGGCGTCGCGTGCTCGGGCTCGTCCTCTCCCTGCTGCTCCTCGCGACCCTCTGCGTGCTGAGCGTGGTCGTGGGTTCGGCCGCGCTGCCGCTCGACGTGGTCTGGCAGGCGTTCGTGGCACCGGACGGATCGGTGAGCCAGGTCACGGTCACCAGCGCGCGGGTCGACCGCACGGTCCTCGGCATCCTCGTGGGCGCCGCGCTCGGAGTCTCGGGGGCGCTCATCCAGGCTCTCACGCGGAACCCGCTCGCCGACCCCGGCATCCTCGGGGTGAACGCCGGAGCGGGCTTCGCGGTCACGCTCGCGGTGGCCTTCCTCGGGATCACCCGGATCGACCAGTACCTGCCGTTCGCGTTCGTCGGAGCCATCGCGGCCTCCGCCCTCGTCTACCTCGCCGCCGGCGCCGGTCGCGGTGCGGGGTCCCCGGTGCGCCTGACCCTGGTCGGCGTGGCGTTCGCGGCCGTGCTCACGGGCTTCTCGCACACTCTCGCCCTGATCGACACCGAGACGTTCGACCGGATGCGCTTCTGGGGGGCGGGCACGCTCGCCGACCGTCCGAGCGGCACGATCGACGCGGTCCTCCTGCCGATCGCGGTCGGCCTCCTGATCGCGGCGTTCTGCGTGCGTCCGCTCAACGCCCTCGCGCTGGGCGAGGACACCGCGCGGGCCGTCGGCGTCCGGCTCGGCGTCGCGCGGGTCGCGATCATCCTGGCCGTCGCCCTCCTGTGCGGTGCGGCGACGGCGGCCGTCGGCCCCCTCGTGTTCGTCGGACTGGTCGTCCCCCACGCCGTGCGCTGGATCACCGGACCCGACTGGATCTGGATCACGCTGTACTCCGCCGTGCTCGCGCCGGCTCTGGTGCTCGGCGCCGACATCCTCGGCCGGATCCTCGTGATCCCCGCCGAGCTGCAGGTCGGCGTGATGCTGCCGCTGATCGGCGCTCCGGTGCTCATCGCCCTCGTCCGCGGTCGGAAGGCGAAGGCCCTGTGAGCGCGACCCTCGTCCTGCGCGCGGGCCCGCTCTCGGTGCGCACCACCCGACGGATGCTGCTCGTGTGCGCGGCGCTCGCCGCTCTCGCCCTCGGCCTCGCCGTCTGGGCGATGACGCTCGGCAGCTACGGCGTGAGCGCCGGAGAGGTGATCGGCGCATTCCTCGGGCAGTCCGAGGGCGCGGTGCGCAAGGTCGTCCTCGAATGGCGGGCGCCCCGGGTCGTCGCGGCACTCCTGTTCGGAGCGGCGCTGGGCATCTCGGGCAGCATCTTCCAGTCCCTCACCCGCAACCCCCTCGGCAGCCCGGACGTGATCGGGTTCAGCACCGGCTCGTACTCGGGCGTGATCCTGATGATGCTGACCGGCGCGACCGGGTACGCCGCCTACGCGGCCGGGGCGCTGATCGGCGGAGTGCTCACCGCGGCGATCGTCTACCTGCTGGCATTCCGCCGCGGGATGCAGGGCTTCCGCCTCATCATCGTCGGCATCGCGATGGGCGCGCTCCTGCAGTCCCTGAACACCTGGTTCAGCACCAGCGCCGACGTCGACCTGGCGCTGCGCGCGGCCGTCTGGGGCGCAGGATCCCTCGCGGCGGTCGACTGGACCACTCTCGGGTTCGCCGCGATCGCGATCGGCGCGGTGCTGCTGTGTGCCCCGGCCGCTCAGCGACGGATGCGGCGGCTCGAGCTGGGCGACGACGCCGCGGCCATGCTCGGCATCCCGCTCGAACGCACGCGCGGAATGCTCATGGTGCTCGGTGTCGCCGCGATCGCCGCGGTGACCGCCGCCGCGGGACCGATCGCCTTCGTCGCCCTGGCCGCCCCGCAGATCGGGCAGCGGCTGACCGGACGAGGCACCTCGGTCGACCTCGTCGGCGCCGCACTGACCGGGTCGGTGCTGCTGCTCGTCGCGGATGTGATCGCCCAGCATGCCATCCCCGACGTGACCCTGCCGACCGGTGCCGTGACGATCTGCATCGGCGGCCTCTATCTGCTCGTGCTGCTCATGCGCGAGAGCAGACGCTTCACCGGAGGAGGACGACGATGACACGACTCGCGACCGAGGAGCTGCGCGCGGGCTACGGCGGCCGAGGGGTGCTCGACGGCCTCGACGTGCGCATCCCCGACGGCGAGCTCACCGTGATCGTCGGGCCGAACGCCTGCGGCAAGTCGACGCTGCTGCGCGCGCTCGCCCGACTGCTGCCCGCCACCGGAGGGCGCGTGCTCCTGGACGGCGGGGACATCACGCGACTGTCGACGAAGGAGGTGGCGCGGCGGATGGGACTGCTGCCGCAGAGCCCGCTCGCCCCGGAGGGCATCACGGTCGCCGACCTCGTCGGACGCGGCCGCTACCCGCATCAGAGCGTGCTCTCCAGCTGGTCGGTCGAGGACGAACGCGCGGTCGCGGAGGCCATGGCGGCCACGAACGTCACCGACCTCGCCGAGCGCAACGTCGACGAGCTCTCCGGCGGTCAGCGCCAGCGTGCCTGGATCGCGATGGCGCTGGCCCAGGAGACCCCGATCCTGCTGTTGGACGAGCCGACGACGTTCCTCGACATCGGGCACCAGATCGAGGTGCTCGAACTCGTCACCCGCCTGCACCGGGAAGGGCGCACGGTCGTCGTGGTGCTGCACGACATCAATCAGGCCGCCCGCTACGCATCGCACCTGATCGCGATGAAGGACGGGCGCATCGTCGCCGAGGGCGCACCGCGCGACATCGTCGATGCACCGCTGCTCACCGAGCTGTTCGACCTGAAGGCGAGGGTGATCGCCGACCCCGACACCGGGGCGCCCGTCGTGCTGCCCGGCCGCTGAGCCCCGGCCGCGACACGCCCGGGGTTGCGAACCCCCGACACGCCCGGGTATCGTCGGGGAGTCCTGTCCGCCGTGTCTGGAAGTCCTTTGATCTGATCCGTCGCCTCCGCGCTCTTCTTCCCGCGCGCTGACCCGACGATCGCCGACTCCACGGCAGACCCACTCCTCCGCATCCTGTGACGCGTGTCACGGCCCGGCAGGGGCTCGGTGTCAGTGCACCCTCGCACTCGACAGGAGACACCCATGTCAACTCCCTCCACCCTTCACGCGTCGGTCACCCTCGACCGGCTCACGTTCACCTGGCCCGACGGTTCGACCGCCCTCGACGGGGTGTCCGGGGCGTTCGGCTCCGGACGCACCGGACTCGTCGGACGCAACGGCGCCGGCAAGTCGACGCTGCTGCGGCTGATGGCCGGCGAACTCGAACCGACATCGGGCGTCGTCACGGCATCCGGCGAGGTCGCGTACCTCCCGCAGCAGCTGACGCTCGACGTCGACCGCCGCGTCGCCGAGCTCCTCGGGGTCTCCGCGGCGCTCGACGGCGTGCGGGCGATCGCCGCGGGCGACGTCGACCCCGCCCACTTCGATGCGGTCGGCGACGACTGGGACATCGAGGCGCGCGCCCAGGCCTCCCTCGCTGAAGCCGGCCTCGCTCCGGAGTTCCTCGACCGCAGCGTCGGCGAGCTCTCCGGAGGAGAAGCCGTGCTCGTCGCGATCGCCGGCATCCGCCTGCGCCGCGCGCCGATCACGCTCCTCGACGAGCCGACGAACAACCTCGACCGCGACGCCAGAGCGAAGCTCGCGGCGATGGTGCGCGCCTGGAAGGGCACGCTCATCGTCGTCAGTCACGACCTGTCGCTGCTGGAGCTGATGGACGACACCGCCGAGCTGTACGCCCAGGCGCTGAGCGTGTTCGGTGGTCCGTACTCCGAGTGGCGCGCCTGGCTGGACGCGGAGCAGGATGCCGCGAAGCAGGCCGAGGTCGCCGCCGCCCAGGTGCTCCGCAAGGAGAAGCGCCAGCGGATCGAGGCCGAGGTCAAACTCGCGCATCGCGCCCGCACGGCGAAGAAGGCCGAGATCGAGAAGCGGGTGCCGAAGATCATCGCGCACGGCCGCAAGATGGCGGCCGAGGTGTCGGCGGGCAGGCTCCGCACCGAGGTCGGCGCCAAGGAGGAGGCCGCGCACGCCGCGCGCGAGGAGGCCGGCCGCCGCGTGCGCTCCGACTCCTCGATGAAGATCGAGCTCCCCGATCCGCAGGTGTCCCGCAGCCGCCGGATCGCGACGGTCGGAGACGAGGAGCGGTCCTGGGTGGTCCAGGGTCCGGAGCGTGTGGCTCTGATCGGCCGGAACGGCGCCGGCAAGACGACGCTGCTGGAACGGTTGGTCGCCGACGGTGGTCACACCTCCTCAGAGACGACGACCGATGCCCTGAGAAGCGGCTCTTCGGCCGATGTCGCCGAAGACTTCACGAGTCCTGCACGGCCGACCCTGCGCATCGAGGCCCACACCGACCAGATCGGCTACCTCCCGCAGCGGGTCGACGGACTCGTCGAGGAGCGGTCGGTGTTCGAGAACATCGCGACCGCGGCTCCCCAGGTCCCGGAGAAGGAGCTGCGCAACCGGCTCGCCCGGTTCCTGATCCGCGGGGCGACGGCGGAGCGTCCGGTGTCCGCGCTCTCCGGCGGCGAGCGCTTCCGGGTCGCGCTGGCGAAGCTGCTGCTCTCGGATCCCGCCCCGCACCTCGTGGTGCTCGACGAGCCGACGAACAACCTCGACGTCGACACGGTCGACCAGCTGGTCGAGGCGCTGCGCGCGTACCGGGGCGCCGTGCTCGTGGTGAGCCACGACGACGCGTTCCTGCGCCGACTCGACCTCGATCTCACCCTCGAGATCGACGGCGAAGGTGCTCTGCAGGAGGTCTCGCTGGGATCGTGACGCGCCCCGATGTCCCCGGCCTCGACGAAGATGGAGGGATGAGCGACGTGCTCGAACGCTTCACCCCCGCCACGCAGGACTGGTTCCGGGGTGCGTTCCCCGCGCCCACGCCCGCGCAGGCGGGTGCGTGGGACGCGATCTCGGCCGGCAAGCACGCGCTGGTGGTGGCTCCGACCGGTTCCGGAAAGACGCTCTCGGCCTTCCTCTGGGCGATCGACAGCGTGTTCCGCGAGCGCATGGCCGAGACCGCCCCGCCCGCGAAGGGCGAGCCGCGCACACGCATCCTCTACATCTCCCCGCTGAAGGCCCTCGGCGTCGACGTCGAGCGCAATCTGCGGTCTCCGCTGATCGGCATCGGGCAGTCGGCCAGACGGCTGGGCGTGCCCGCCCCCGCGGTGACGGTCGGCGTGCGCTCGGGCGACACGACGTCGAGCGACAGGCGCAAGCTCGTGTCCGACCCGCCCGACATCCTCATCACGACCCCCGAGTCGCTGTACCTCATGCTCACGAGCCGCGCGGGCGAGACCCTGCGCGGCGTGCACACCGTCATCATCGACGAGGTGCACGCGGTCGCGGCGACCAAACGCGGCGCGCATCTCGCCGTCAGCCTGGAGCGCCTCGATGCCCTGCGCCGACTCAACGGCATCGAGACCCCGGCCCAGCGGATCGGCCTCTCGGCCACGGTCCGACCCATCGACGAGGTGGCGCGGTTCCTCGGCGGCTCGGCACCGGTCGAGATCGTCGCGCCGCCCGCGTCGAAGACCTTCGAGCTGGGGGTCGTCGTCCCCATGGACGACATGACCAACCCGCCACCGCCGCCGGGAGTGCCGGGGGAGGCGGCGGATGCGGAGTACAGCGAGGTCACCGGATCCGTCTGGCCGCACGTCGAGGAGGCGATCGTCGACCGCATCCTGCAGAACAACTCGACCATCGTCTTCGCCAACTCGCGCCGCCTGGCGGAGCGGCTCACCGGCCGCCTGAACGAGATCTACTCCGAGCGCATCGGCGTCGAGCTGCCCGCGGCGACCGTCCCCGCGGCGATGATGGCGCAGGCCGGAGCGACCGCAGGCGCCGATCCCGTGCTCGCCAAGGCGCACCACGGCTCGGTGTCGAAGGAGCAGCGCGCCCAGGTCGAGGAGGAGCTCAAATCGGGCGTTCTGCGCTGCGTCGTCGCGACGAGCAGCCTCGAACTCGGGATCGATATGGGCGCCGTCGATCTGGTGATCCAGGTCGAGGCTCCGCCCTCGGCGGCATCAGGCCTGCAGCGCGTCGGGCGGGCCGGGCACCAGGTGGGCGAGATCAGTCGCGCCGCCCTCTTCCCGAAGCACCGCGGCGACGTGCTGCACACCGCGATCGTGACCGAGCGGATGCTGGCGGGCAAGATCGAGGCGATCCAGGTGCCGCGCAATCCGCTCGACATCCTCGCCCAGCAGACGGTCGCCGCGAGCGCTCTCGGAGCGATCAGCGTCGAGGAGTGGTTCGAGACCGTCCGGCGGTCCGCGCCGTTCCAGGCTCTTCCCCGCTCCGCCTACGAGGCGACGCTCGACCTGCTGGCCGGGCGCTTCCCGTCCGACGAGTTCGCCGAGCTGCGGCCGAGACTCGTGTGGGATCGTGACGCGGGCACGCTGACCGGACGCCCCGGAGCACAGCGCATCGCGGTGACCAGCGGTGGCACCATCCCGGACCGCGGCCTGTTCGGGGTGTTCGTCGCCGGCGAGACGACCGGTGCACGGGTGGGCGAGCTCGACGAGGAGATGGTCTACGAGTCGCGGGTCGGCGACGTGTTCACCCTCGGCACCACCAGCTGGCGGATCGCCGAGATCACCCATGACCGCGTCAACGTGATCCCCGCATACGGCCAGCCGGGGAAGGTGCCGTTCTGGCACGGCGACGGCATCGGCCGCCCGTTCGAACTCGGCGAGGCTCTCGGGGCCTTCTCCCGCGAGGTGTCGGCGGCCCCACCCGAGAAGGCCGCCCAGCGACTGATCGATGCGGGTCTCGACGAGCAGGCGCGGGCGAACCTCATGGCCCACCTGACCGAGCAGCGCGAAGCGACCGGCACACTGCCGACCGACCGCACGCTGACGGTCGAGCGCGGCCGCGACGAGGTCGGCGACTGGCGCGTGATCCTGCATTCCCCGTACGGCATGAAGGTGCACGCGCCGTGGGCCCTGGCGATCAATGCCCGGGTGCGCGAGCGCCTCGGCGTCGAGGGATCGGCGGTCGCGAGCGACGACGGCATCATCGTGCGCATCCCGGATGCCGAGGCCGAGCCGCCCGGAGCCGAGCTGTTCGTGTTCGCCCCGGAAGAGCTCGAGCACGTGGTCACCCAGGAGGTGGGCGGCTCCGCGCTGTTCGCCTCCCGGTTCCGCGAGTGCGCGGCGCGAGCACTGCTCATGCCGCGCATGAACCCCAACAAGCGCACGCCCCTCTGGCAGCAGCGGCAGCGGTCGGCGCAGCTGCTCGAGGTCGCCCGGCGGCATCCGACGTTCCCCGTGATCCTGGAGACGCTGCGCGAAGTGCTGCAGGACGTCTACGACCTCCCCTCGCTGCGCAAGCTCGCGACCTCGATCGCCGACCGCCGCATCCGCCTCGTCGAGACCGAGCCCGGACAGCCGTCGCCCTACGCCCGCGACCTGCTGTTCGGCTACGTCGGCGCGTTCATGTACGAGGGAGATTCCCCGCTCGCCGAGCGCCGGGCGGCCGCGCTGTCGGTCGACCCCGCCCTGCTCGGAGAACTGCTGGGCACGGTCGAGCTCCGCGAGCTTCTCGACCCCGACGTCATCGCCCAGTTCGAGCGTGAGGCGCAGCGCCTCGACCCCGACCGTCGCGCGCGGGGCCTCGAAGGGGTCGCCGACCTGCTGCGGATGCTCGGGCCGCTCGACGCCGACGAGGTCGCCGCCCGTCTCGATCCGACGAGCGTGTCCGAAGCGGAGTCGGAGTCCGTCGACACCGCGACCGCCGACGCCCTGCTGAACGACCTGATCACGGCCCGGCGCGCGATTCCGGTGACGATCGGCGGCGTGAGCCGGGTGGCCGCGATCGAAGACGCGGGCCGACTGCGCGACGCGCTCGGCGTCGCGCTCCCCACGGGCATTCCGGTGGCGTTCCTCGAACCGCTGGCCGACCCGCTGGGAGACCTCGTCGCCCGCCACGCCCGCACGCACGGCCCGTTCACGACCGATGCTGTCGCCACTCGATTCGGGCTCGGCGCCGCGGTCGCCCGCCACACCCTCCAGCGGCTGGAGAACGCGGGCCGACTCACGAGCGGCTACTTCCTGCCCGAGGCCGCCGGCAGCGGCGACGCGATCGAGTGGTGCGACAGCGAGGTGCTGCGCCGCCTGCGGATGCGGTCGCTCGCGGCGATCCGCGGATCGGTGGAGCCGGTCTCCCCCGAGGCGTATGCGCGCTTCCTGCCGGACTGGCAGCACATCGGTCGGCCGTTGGAGGGCGTCGACGGCGTCCTCACCGTGATCGAGCAGTTCGCCGGAGTGCCGATCCCGGCGAGCGCGTGGGAATCGCTGGTCCTGCCGTCGCGGGTGCGCGACTACTCCCCCGCGATGCTCGACGAGCTCACGGCGGCGGGCGAGGTCATCTGGTCGGGCCATGGCACGCTTCCGGGGCGCGATGGCTGGGTGTCGCTGCATCCCGCCGACCTCGCCCCGTTCACCCTTCCGGAGCGGGATGCCGAGATCGCGTCCGACTCGTTGGAGTCGCGCATCCTCATCGCCCTCGACGTCGGCGGCGCGTACTTCGCCGCGCAGCTCAAAGACATGGCGGCGGCCGAGAACGAGCAGTCCGTGCTCGAGGCACTGTGGTCGCTGACGTGGTCGGGCTACGTGACGAACGACACTTTCGGCCCGATCCGCTCGCTCCTCGCCGGCGGTTCGCAGGCCCACAAGGTCAAGCGCCGGGCACCCCGCGCCCGCACCTACCGCGGCGTATCGTTCACCGGTTCCGCGGCTCCACGGCCGACGTCGATCGGCGGACGCTGGTCGCTGCTGCCCGCGCTCGAGACGGATGCCGCCCGCCGGGCGACCGTCACCGCCGGTCTCCTGCTCGACCGCTACGGCGTCGTCACCCGCGGCGCCGTGCAGGCCGAGGGCGTCCCCGGCGGCTTCGCCCAGGCATACCGGGTGCTCGCCGGGTTCGAGGAGGCGGGCCACTGCCGCCGCGGCTACGTGATCGAGAAGCTCGGAGCCGCGCAGTTCGCCGCCTCCGGCACGGTCGATCGCCTGCGCACCTATGCCGGACTCGCCGACCCGCCGCCGCGGACAGCGGTGACCCTCGCCGCCACCGACCCCGCGAATCCCTACGGCGCCGCCCTCGGCTGGCCCAAGCTCGAGGGGGTGTCTCATCGCCCGGGCCGGAAGGCCGGCGGCCTCGTCGTCCTGGTCGACGGCACCCTCGTGCTCTCGCTGGAGCGCGGCGGCCGCACCGTGCTGTCGTTCAGCGACGACGGCGAGGTGCTGCGCGCCGCGGCATCCGACCTCGCGGCCACCGCACGCGCGCGCCGCCTCGATACTCTGACCGTCGAGAAGATCAACGGCGAGGGCGTGTACGGCACCGAGCTCGCGCTCGCCCTGCAGGAAGCCGGCTTCGTGGCTACTCCGCGCGGGTACACGCTTCGCAAGGTGGTCTGATCGTGCGCCTACGCTGGAAGCCATGATCCGAGAGTTCGCCGCCGGCATCCGCACCCTGCTGCGCGGATTCGGGCTGTGGCGCACGCGCCCGGGTCTCATGGCACTGGGGCTGATCCCCGCGGTCATCGCGGTCGTCGTGCTCGCCGCGCTGCTCGTCCCGCTGGTCATCGGCATGCCGTCGCTGTCCACCTGGCTCACGCCGTTCGCCGACGGCTGGCTCGAGCCGTGGCGCGGGCTGCTGCGCGCCGCGGTGAGCCTCGTCGTCGTCGCTGCCGCTCTGGCTCTCGCCAGCGTGGTCTTCAGCGCGCTGACCCTGACCATCGGCGACCCGTTCTATCAGCGCATCTGGCACGCGGTGGAGGTCGACCTCGGCTCGCCCCCGCCCGCCGACGGCGGCAGCTTCTGGACCACTCTCGGCGAGGGGCTCCGGCTGGTCCTCCTCGGCATCCTCATCGCCGTCTCCGTCCTCCTGATCGGCCTCATCCCCGGCGTCGGCGGCTTCCTGGGCGCGGTCGCCGGTGTCGTCCTGACCGGCCGGCTGCTGGCTCGCGAGCTCACCGGCCGCTCCTTCGACGCGCGCGATCTGAGCCCCGCCGATCGCTCCGCGTTGTTCTCGGGCAGCCGCGCACGGGTGCTCGGCTTCGGCGTCGCGACGCAGCTCTGCTTCCTGATCCCCGGCGGAGCGGTAGCGGTCATGCCGGCCGCCGTCGCCGGCAGCACGATGCTCGCGCGCGACCTGCTCGCGCGCAGCGGCGCAACCGCAACCGCAACCGCAACGTCGGGAGCACTGGCGACTCCTCCGCCGCCGCCACCGCACGCCCAGCCGTCGCGACTTCCGCCGCCCCCGCATCTCGGGGCGGGACCGGGAGTCTCCTGATGCCCGAGGGAGATACCGTCTTCCGCACCGCGCATCGCCTCGACGAGGCGCTCGCGGGCGCCGACGTCACCCGTTTCGATCTTCGCGTCCCCCGGTTCGCGACGTTCGACCTGACCGGGCAGCCCGTGCACGGTGTCGTCCCGCGCGGCAAGCATCTGCTCATGCGCATCGGCGACAGCACGCTGCATTCGCATCTGCGCATGGACGGCGCCTGGTTCACCTACCGGCACGGGGAGAAGTGGCGGCATCCGGCCTTCAAGGTGCGCGCGATCGTGGGCACGACGCAGCGCGAGGCCGTCGGCGTCGACATCGCCGAGATCGAGGTCGTGCCCACCCGAGACGAGGATCAGCTCGTCGGCTACCTGGGTCCCGATCCGCTCGCGGACGACTGGGATGCGGCCGAGGCCCTCCGACGACTCGGAGCCGACACCCGCAGCATCCACGTCGCCCTCCTCGATCAGCGCAACGTCGCAGGGTTCGGCAACGAGTACGCAGCAGAACTCCTGTTCCTACGGGGGATCCTGCCGACCCGGCCGACGCCGGAGGTCGACGTGGCCGCCCTCCTCGACCTCGGAGTGCGCACCATCCGAGCCAACCGCGACCGCCGCCACCGCACCTTCACCGGCATCGATCGTCCGGGCCAGGGCACCTGGGTCTACGGCCGCGCCGGACGCCCGTGCCGCCGCTGCGGAACCCTCATCCGGCGCGGCGAGCAGGGCGCCGACCCGACGCGCGAGCGCGTCACGTTCTGGTGCCCGGTCTGTCAGCGCTGAGTATCGGGGCAGGAACGGCGCGAGTCGTTCACCCGCCGACCTGTACCGGGCGGGCATTCACCGGCGGGGTCCCGACCTCCTGCACGGTATGACCGCTGCATGCGGTGTTGGTCATGCGGGCCTGCTCGATTCGTGACACGACGAACCAGCGCATCGCGTCGCGCAGGAGGCACCAGCCGACCAGGTACCATCGGCCGTTCGTGGAGGCGAACATCACGGGCTCGACCTCGCGCGCGGTCGTGGCACCGGCGAGGGAGGTGTACCGGATCCTGATCGTCCGCTGCTCGGCCATCGCCTCCTCGAGGACCGACCGGACGGCGCGGGAGGAAGTCGGCGATCCATCGACCCAGACGCGGCGCCCCAGGTCGGCGGCCCTCTCCCGCGTGCGGGGATCGAGCACATCCATGATCTTCTGCACCCCGGCCGATGCCAGGTCGGCGTAGGGAGCGTCGGACGCTGCCGAGACGGCCGCCAGGAGCGCCACGGCCTGCGCGGGCGACAGGGTGATGGGCGGCAGGGATGCACTCGAGGCCAACCCGTATCCACCACCGGGTCCCGGGCGCGACCACACCGCCGCGCCGCTGCTCGTCAGCGCCGCGAGATCTCGCTTGACAGTCCTCACCGACACCTCGAACTCCCTGGCGAGGCGTTCAGCCGTACATCCGCGGGTGCCGCTGCGGCGCAGCATCTCCGTCAGGGCATGGAGTCGCTCGGCCCGCTTCACCGCACGCACCTCGTTGAATTCATGACAGAAATAGTGCCATACAGCTGTCCGGAGCGGCTGCGAGCATCGAGACATGACGACAGAGACTCGGAATCCGACCATCATCCTGATCGCGGGCCACTGGCTCGGCGCCTGGGCCTGGGAGGAGGTACAGGAGGTCCTGACAGCCGGGGGCCAGAACGCCATCGCGATGACACTCCCCGGCCTCGACCCAGACGATCCCGAGCGATCGTCCCGGACCCTCGACGATCAGGCCGCGGCGATCGAAGAGGCCATGGCACGCGCGGGAGCCTCGGCGGAGCGGCCCGTGTTGCTCGTGGGCCACAGCGGGGCCAACGCTCCGCTCAGCATCGTCCTCGACCGGCATCCGGAGCGCGTCCGCCGGATCGTCTGGGTCGACTCCGGACCCGTCGCACCGGGAAGCGTCTTCGCACAGGAGCTCCCTGACACGGTGGAAGAGCTGCCCTTGCCGCCGTTCGAGGTCCTCGGCGAGCAGGCCAGCCTCGAAGGTCTGACGGCGGAGATGCTCGAGCGCTTCCGTGCCCGAGCCGTCCCCGAGCCCGGGCCGGTGCTCCGGCAGCCCGTCGAGCTCACGAACGACGCGCGCCGCCGAGTCCCCACCACCCTGGTCTGCTGCTCCATCCCCAGCGCGCAGCTCTTGGAGCTCGCCCGCGCCGGGCATCCCATGTTCGCCGAGGTCGACGCCCTCGATGATCTCGAGGTCATCGACCTCCCGACCGGGCATTGGCCGATGTGGAGCCGTCCTGAGGATCTCGCGAAGGCGATCGGTTCTGCGGCTTCGCGCGCCGACTGATGCGCGCAACTGCGCCTCGTTGAAGCCCTATCGGGTTTTCGTCGGACCTCCATGAGGATGGTACGAGCTGATTGCTCCGGCGGGAGGCAGAGCGCGCTCCCTACATCCATCCGCGGGAATGAATCCGCCCCTGCCGTGGTTGTTGATATATCCGGAGAACTCCGGAGCACGGGAGGAATCGTGGGTAAGAACTACGTCGACATCGAGAACGACCAGGGCGCGACGCTGCGGTACCGCAAGCACGCGAACGGTCGGGGTCTCGTCGCGCATGGCGCGAAGGTGCACCCCAAGGCGCACATCGAGGCGGGTGCCTATATCGAACCGGGAGCGCGCGTCGGCGCCGGGGCCACCATCGCCCGCGGCGCCTGGATCGACGAGGACGCGGTGATCGGCGAGGGCGCCTTCGTGGACGCGCATGCGCATGTCGGTCACGGCGCGGCGATCGGTGATCACGCGTACGTCGGCGTCCGCACCGACATCGGCGCCGGAGCACGCATCGTGCGCGGCGCCCGGATCGGCGACGACGAGACGGTCGCGGCCGGACTCACCATCGCGACGGACCAGAAGGGCCTCTGGCTCGCGGCCTGACCGCCCCACACTCGACCTGAGCGGGTCGCGTGGCCCGACTACAGCAGTCGTCGCTCCGACGCCCAGGCCGTGAGTTCGTGCCGCGATGAGAGCTGCAGCTTGCGCAGCACGGATGACACGTGGGTCTCGACCGTCTTGATCGAGATGAACAGCTCGGAGGCGACCTCTTTGTAGGCGTAGCCGCGGGCGATCAGACGCATGACCTCCTGCTCGCGCGCCGAGAGCCGGTCGAGTTCATCCGTCGCGGTCGCGGTCTCGCCGGCGACGGCCCCGAACGCGTCGAGCACGAAGCCGGCGAGCCGGGGTGAGAACACCGCATCGCCGTCGGCCACGGCATGCACGGCCTTGCTGACCTCGATGCCGGACGATCCCTTGGTGATGTAGCCGCGCGCACCGGCACGGATCACCCGCACCACATCGGCCGCCGCATCCGACACGCTCAGCGCGAGGAATCGTGCGGTGGTCGGCGCCGAGCCGCGGATCACGGCCTCCCCGCCTGCCGCGTCGTCGCCGCTTCCACCCGGCAGATGCACGTCGAGCAGCACCACATCGGGCTGCGTCGCGCCGATCACCGCGATGGCGGACGGCACATCCGCCGCCTCGCCCACCACGTCCACGCTCGCATCGAGGTCGGCCCGCAGACCGGAGCGGAAGATCGAATGGTCGTCGACGATCACGACGCGGATGCTGTCAGCCACGGTTCTCCTCCCGGGTGGACATGATGCTCAGATGCACCTCGGTGCCGTTCTCGTCGCTGCGGACGCCTCCAGAGCCGCCGGCGCGGCGCATCCGGCCGATGATCGACTCCCGCACCCCGAGGCGGTCGCTCGGCACGTCGTCGAGCGAGAACCCGGCACCGCGGTCGCGGATGAACACGTCGACGCCGTTCGCGCTGCCCTCGATGTACACCGAGATCTCGCCGCCGGCGTGCCGGGCCGCGTTCAGGATCGCCTCGCGGGCCGCGGCCGCCAGCTCGCCACTCGCCCGCTCGGCGGAGAGGCCGGCCGAGACCACGTCGATGCGCACGGGATAGTCGAGCTCGAGTGCCCCCGCGTAGTCGCGCAGGTCGGTCGGGAGGTCGCTGTCGGCCGGGGCGTCGCCGTCGTACAGCCACGCCCGCAGCTCGCGCTCCTGGGCCCGTGCGAGCCGCGCGGCCTCGCTGGAGGCGCCGGCCCTGTTCTGGATGAGGGCGAGCGTCTGCAGCACCGAGTCGTGCAGGTGCGCGGCCATCTGACTGCGCTGCTCCTCGCGGATGCGGCGCACCCGCTCACCGGAGAGCTCGCGCCAGCGGGGTATCAGCGCCGATGAGGCCACGGCGGCGAGCCCGGCGAGCGGGAGGAGCACCAGCGCCACTCCCGACCGGGCGACGGGCCAGGAGAGCAGCACCGTGAACAGCAGTGCCAGCAGCAGGATCGAGACCACCCGCACGGTCATCGTGTGGCGCGGTCCGCGGGCCGTATCCGTGCGGTCGATGAGGGTGGCCCAGAGCCCGGCGCCGGTCGCGAACGCGGTCGCGCCGCCCACCACGATGGCGGCCAGGTCCGGCGGGATCGACCCGCTCAGCCAGTCGCTGCCCCCACGCCAGACCAGGACGACGAGCATCCCTACAGCGGCCGGAGCGAGCAGCAGCCAGGCCACCGGCATCCGCCTCGTCGGTGCGCTCTCGCCCTCGGCCCACGGTGTGAAGACCCAACACCAGGCGTAGAGCAGGATGCCGGCGCCACCGCACAGGGTGAGCGCGATGAACAGCGCCCGTACCAGCCCCACGCGCACGCCGAGGTGACGCGCGAGACCAGCGCTCACACCGGCCACCAGACAGTCGCGGTCGCGGGTCAGCGGCGGGCGCGGCGGCGCCGCCACGCGCGAAGGCCGCGCAGAAGCGTGCGCCGAAGAGGACATGACGCCATCCAATCATCCGTGTGCCCGCTCCGGGTCCTCCCCGGCGCAGAATCAGGGGTCGCTCAGGGGTTCCCCCCATGGCAGGGCACCACCCGCTGCCGCCAGGATCGAAGCATGACGATTCCGACTGCGCCACCGCCCCCCGCCGACCACGCCGCTCCGGCCAGCGGCACTCCGGGCACCGGCATCCCTCGCGGAGCCGAACGCTTCCTCCTCTGGGTCGCCGGCCTCGGCGTCGCCCGGACCGAGGGGTGGCTCGGCGGTGTCTCGGCGGGCATCGCCGCACGGCTGCGCATCGACCCGCTGATCGTCCGCGGCGTCCTCGTGGTCGCGGCCCTCTTCGGCCTGCCGGTCATCTTCCTCTACGCCGCGGCCTGGGCGCTGCTGCCGGATGTCGACGGCCGCGTGCACGTCCGCGATCTGCTCCGTCGCGACTACCAGCCGGTGCAGTGGGGCATCCTCGCGATGGCCGTCATCGGCCTGTTCCCGACCGCTCCGCTCGCGGGCCGCCTCTTCGGCCTCGGCTACGACGGCTGGTCGGCCCTGTCTCTCCTGAGTTGGATCGTCGGCCTCGTGCTCGTCGCCGTCCTCCTCATCCTGATCGTGCGTGCTGCGAGCCGCACCCCGGGTGCTTCCGCGCCGGATCTGCCGATGGCTTCCGCAGATCCGGCGGCCCCGGCCGCGTCCGTCACCCTCGGCGGTTCGGGTACCGCCGAGGGGACGGACGCCACACCCGCGGACGGCGCGTACGCTGCGACGGATGCGGACACCGTGGTCGCGGACACCCCTGCCCCGACCGACCTCACCCCCGCCGATGCACCGCCTCTCGATCCCGCTGCGACCGCGGCGATTCCGCCCGCACCTCCCGCACCCCTGCCTCCAGGGTCGCAGGACCCCGCGGCCCTCGAGGCCTGGCGCGCCCAGCACGCCGCCTGGAAGGAACAGGATCAGGCCTGGCGACGTCAGCAGCAGGACGTCGAGCGCGCCGCCCGCGACCAGCTGCGCCGCGAACGTCAGGCCGAGGCCGCCGTGTTCGCCGCCGAGGCCGCCGAGCGTCGCCGCATCCGCCGCGCATCGAACCCGAGGGCCGGCTTCGCGTTCGCCGCGACCATCCTCGGTCTCGCGATCATCACGGGCGCGGCGGTCGGTCTCGTCGCGGGTGGCGAAGTCGTCGGCACAGCCCTCGGACTGCTCGCGGCCGCCCTCATCCTGGCGCTCGGGATGATCGTCGCCGGAGCGTTCCGCCGACGCAGCGGCTTCCTGGCATTCATCACCGTGCTCACGCTGGTGGGCGGGCTCGTCGTCGGCGGGTTCTCCTCCCTGCAGGGGGTCACCTTCGGCTGGGCGTCGATCACGAACAATCGCGCGGAGCACATCCGCCAGCCGTTCGGCGATCTCTCCCTGACGCTGTATCAGCATGACGACGCGCCCCGGCCGATCGTCGTCGAGAAGGGTTCCGGAGCGACGTACATCTACGTGGATCCGGGCGTCCAGCTGCAGCTGCGCGCCACCGTCGACACGGCGAACGTCACCTGGACCCGCGTCGACGGCGAAGACGGCACCATCCTCGATTCGGGCGACTGGTCGGCGACACGGCGCGACGGAGAATCCCTCGTGGTGGAGAACATCTCCGCCGAGGGCGCGTCCACGACCACGATCCAGCCCGTCACCATCGATCAGAACAGCGGCGAGATCTCGATCACCGTCGCCGAGCCCACGAAGGAAGACCAGCGATGAGCACGCCCACGATCACCGAGACGACCACCCGTCCCCGCACCCGCTGGGCGGCCATCATCTGGGGACTGCTGTTCGCGACCATCGCCGCCGTCGCGCTCGGCCAGCTCGCCGACGCGACCCGTCGGGAGACGATCGCGGACGCACTGATGACCATGACCCCCACGACGACCACCGCGATCGTCCTGCTCACCGCCGGGGTGCTGCTGCTCGTCGGCGGGGCAGCGGGACTCATCCGCCGTGCGCAGCGGAAGCTGGCGGCGGCGGCCGATGACCGGCGAGAGGTGCCGGGCCCGCTCGCCGAGTAGCCTTGTCCGCATGGCGAATCAGGGAAGACGGCCCGCGAAGGGCGCAGGCCGCGGCACACCCGTACGCCGGAACAAGGCTGCTCCTGCCGAGCGGTTCCCCCCGCAGAAGCCCAAGAAGAAGACGGCCAAGGTCGTCTTCGACGCCCCTCAGCCCAAGCCCGACGAGCCGCGCACCTTCCGACTCGGAGCCGTGCCGGGTGCGACCCCGGGCAAGTGGATCGACGCCTGGAAGCAGCGGATGCCGCGGGTGCCGCTCGAACTCGTCCCCATCGAGGCCGCCACGCAGCGCGCCGCGCTCGACGATGTCGACGCGGCGCTCGTGCGTCTGCCTCTCACGGATGACTCCCTGCACATCATCCCCCTGTACGACGAGGTCCCGGTGGTCGTCGCCGCGGCGGACTCGCACCTGATGACGGTCGATGAGCTCACCGGCGCCGACCTGGAGGGCGAGGTCCTGATCGGGCTGACCGACGACGTGCTCGGTCCGCTCGCTCTGCCCGGCACGACGCCGGCCCGCATCGCCTCACTTCCGACCGATCAGGCGATCGCGACCGCGGCATCCGGTATCGGCATCGTGATCGTCCCGATGTCGCTCGCCCGGATGCACCACCGCAAGGATGCCGACCACCGCGCCCTCGCCGACGGACCGACTTCGACCGTCGCCCTCGTCTGGCCGCGCGAGCGCACCACGCCCGACGTCGAGACCTTCGTCGGCATCGTCCGCGGGCGCACCGCCAACTCCTCCCGGTGACCGGCGGCGTTCGTCGCGCTCGTTAGAATCTCCTGATGGCCTCGCTCCTCTACGTCTGCGTGCGTCCCGAGCTCGGGGCGGCGGATGCCGAGCACGCCTCGTTCCGGCGAGCCCTCGGCGTCGACGTGGTCGATCGGCTCGACCTGCTGCAGACGCCGCTCGACATCGCGCGCGTGCGCGGGTACGACGGGGTCGTCGTCGGCGGTTCGCCGTACAACGTCTCCGACACGGTGAAGTCCGCGGAGCAGCTGCGCGTCGAGGCCGACCTGCGCACGCTGGCCGACGCGGCGATGGCCGCCGAAGTCGCGGTGTTCTTCACGTGCTTCAGCATCGGCGTCGTGACCCGCATGCTCGGCGGCGAGGTCGTGACCGACATGCCGGAGCCCGCGAGCGCCACCGTGATCGACGTGACCGAAGCCGGCGCCGCCGACCCGGTGTTCGGCCCCAGCGGCTCCGCGCTCACCGTCTTCACCGCCCACAAGGAGAGCGCGGCGAGCACCCCGCCCGAAGCCGTGCTGCTGGCGACCAACGCCGCCTGCCCGGTGCAGGCCTACCGCGTGGGCAGCCACCTCTACGCAGCGCAGTTCCACCCCGAGCCCACTCCGCGGGACTTCGCCGACCGGATGACGTTCTACCGCACCACCGGCTACTTCGACCCCGACGAGTTCGATGCGGTGCAGCGGCAGGTGCTCGCCGCATCCGTGACCGAGGGCGCGGCGCTCCTGCGTCGGTTCGCGCAGACGTTCGCCTGAGCTCAGCTCGCCGCCGAGTCGCGCAGCAGCGTCACACGCTCACGCAGGTATGCCTCCAGCGGCATGAATCCGCCTGCCGTGCTCCATCGCACCGACGGCACTGCGTCGACCAAGGCCAGCGGACCGGACGAGCCACCGGCATCCACCGCATCCACGTCGATCACGCTCCACCCGACGTGCACCACCTCGCCCTCGCCGAAGCCGCCGCGCAGAGCCTCGGCCCGGCGTTCGGCACGCTCGCGCGCCGACTCGGCCGTGTAACCGCGGCGCCCGGGGTCGGCCGCCCGAAGCACCTCGGCCGTGGCCAGGGCGTGCGTCTCGGTGAGCAGCAGAACGCCCAGGTGCCAGGCCTCGCCCACTCGCACGATGCGGCGGCCGCGCCAGCGGGAGTCGCGCTGCTCCCCCAGACCCTCTTTCGGCGCATCCCTGAGGTCGTGGACCGCCTGGGTCAGCAGAGCGGATGCCGTGGTCACAGCTCCCCCTGCAGTGATTCGCGGGCGCGCTGGGGACCGACGACCTCTTCGCGATCCCCGCGGAGGGTCATGCCGATCAGCGGGTACAGCAGCACCGACAGCATGCCGGCGCCGACGAGGGCTGCCGCCGTACCGGTGTCGAGCATGTCCTGGTCGACGCCGATCGCGGTGACCGCGACGATGATCGGGAGTCCGGTCGCGGCGAGGAGTCCGAGCGCCGCACGGTCGCGGATGCTCATCCCCGCCGGCGCCGACAGCTGCGCGGCCGACCCGCGGATCACGAGCAGGGCGATGAGGAAGATCGGCACCAGCGCCAGCGCAGCGGGAGATGCGAGCAGCGCCTGCAGGTCGAACGTGACACCGGTGTAGAGGAAGAAGATCGGCACCAGGAAACCGAACGCGATGGCCTCGATCTTGCTCTCGACCTGCTCCGCGGATTCCTTCGGCGCACGCGACATGATGATGCGCCAGACCGCACCGGCCACGAACGCCCCCAGCAGCATGTCGAGGTCCAGCATCACGCTGAGCCCGACGAGGGCCGCGATGAGGAGGATCACGAACCGCACCCCGAACTGATCGGAGGTGTGCAGCGTGGCGAGGACGATGCGATGCAGACGCCCATGCGGCATGCGGTGCGCCAGCAGCACGGCGACTCCCGCCAGCGCCACGAAGGTCAGGAGGACGGCCGTGGCGATCGGGGTGGTCCGCGTGCTCAGGAAGATCGAGATCGCGATCAGCGGCAGGAACTCGCCGACCGCCCCGATCACGCTGATCGCCCGGCCGAACGGCGTGTCCAGCTCGCGCGCGTCGCGGAGGATCGGCATCAGGGTGCCCAGCGCCGTCGAGCTGAGGGCGATCCCGATGACCACCATCCCCTCGCCGGGCGCGAAGAAGAAGCCGAGGCCGATCCCCAGCAGAACGCTGAGCAGCCACCCGAGCGAGGCCCGGGCGAGGGGCTTGCCCGCGACCATCTTGAAGTCGATCTCGGTGCCGGCGACGAAGAACAGCAGTGCCAGGCCGAAGTCGCTGAGCTTCTCCAGCAGGGGCCCCGGCTCGACCCAGCCGAGGACGGCAGGACCGACGAGGATGCCGAGCACGAGCTCGAACACGACGATCGGGACCCGCACCACGGGGCGCACGCCGCGGGCGAGCAGGGGCGCGGCGACCGCCAGCAGGGGGATCAGCACCAGGCCGAGGTCGCTCGCTTCCACGAGTCTCAGAGTAGCGAGTCGCCTTCCGCGATTCGCCCCCGGTGTGCATCCACGGCAGAATCGATGCACACCCTCGAGGAGCCCCCATGTCTCAGCCCGATACCGCCCGCCTGCTGATCGCCTGCGACGACCAGCCCGGCATCGTCGCCGCTGTCGCCGGTGTGCTCGCCCAGCACGGCGCGAACATCATCTCGCTCGACCAGCACTCGACCGATTCCGAGGGCGGACGCTTCTTCCAGCGCACCGTGATCCACCTCGACGGTCTGTCCGCCGCGCGCCCGGCCCTCGAGGCGGACATCGCGGCCGTGGCCGAGCGCTTCGGCATGGAGTGGTCGCTCCACGACGTCGCCCGGCGCAAGCGCGTGGCCATCTTCGTGTCGAAGTACGACCACTGCCTGATGGAGCTGCTGTGGCGCACGCAGCGCGGACAGCTCGACATCGACGTCACGATGGTCGTCTCCAACCACCCCGACCTGGCCGAGTCGGTCCGATCGTTCGGCGTGCCGTTCGTGCACATCCCCTCCGGCGACAAGGCGGCGATGGAGGAGCGCCAGCTGGAGCTGCTGCGCGGCAACGTCGACCTCGTCGTGCTCGCCCGCTACATGCAGATCCTCACGGACGACTTCATCACCCGCCTCGAAGCACCGGTGATCAACATCCACCACTCGTTCCTGCCGGCGTTCATCGGTGCCAACCCGTACGCGCGGGCCAAGGATCGCGGCGTCAAGCTGATCGGCGCGACCGCGCACTACGCGACGGCCGACCTCGACGAGGGACCGATCATCGAGCAGGACGTCACGCGCGTGACCCACTCGGAGTCGGCGGCCGAGCTGCAGAGCCGCGGCGCCGACGTGGAGCGTCTGGTGCTCGCCCGCGCCGTGCAATGGCATGCCGAGGACCGCGTGATCGTGCACGGCAAGTCCACCGTCATCCTCTAGCGCTCGGTCGGAACCCCCGCGACCAGGTCGGCGAACACCTCGGCCGCGGTCTCGTGACGGACGAGCGGGGCGGCCTGACCCATCCACAGCGACTGCAGCTCGCCGAGGTTCTGCTGCCCGGCCGCGGCGCGGAAGCGGCCGGTGAGCCAGTTCTGCATCGGGAAAGGCGCGATCGTGCCGCTCGCCTCGATCGCCCGCACAGCCCGATTGCGCGTGCCGCGCGCCAGCCGTCCGCTCATCGCCCGCGTGAGCACGGTCTCGTCGGCCGCGGTCGAGCGGATCGCGTCGCGGTGCGCCTGGTTCGCGGCCGACTCCGCCGTGGCGAGGAACGCCGTGCCGACCTGCACGCCGGAAGCCCCCAGCGCGAACGCCGCAGCCACGCCCCGCCGATCGGCGATCCCGCCCGCCGCGATCACGGGCACCTCGACCGCATCGACCACCTGCGGCACCAGGGCGAACGTCCCGACCAGCGACTCTTCGGCGGGACGCAGGAACGACACCCGGTGGCCGGCGGCCTCAGCCCCGGTCGCGACCACCGCATCCGCTCCCGCATCGGCGAGCGCGACCGCCTCCGCCACGGTGGTCGCCGTGCCGACGATGCGGACGCTGCGGCGGCGCGCCTCTTCGACGACCGCAGCGGACGGCACGCCGAACACCACGCTGAGCACCGCGGGCGCGATCTCCCAGATCGCCTCGAGCTGCTCCTCGAGCGGCGGGTTGTACCGCTCCGGCCGCGCGGGCACGTCGACACCGACGGCCTCGTAGAAGGGCTGCAGCGCCTGCGCGAAGATCGTGTGCTGCGGATTCGGCTCGACCTCGTCGCCCGTGGGCAGCCAGATGTTCACCGCGAACGGTCGGTCGGTCAGCGCCCGGAGCTCGGCCCCGGTCGCGCGGATGCGGTCTCCGTCGTAGCCGTACAGACCGAACGAGCCGAGTCCCCCCGCGTTGCTCACCGCGGCGGTGAGGGCGGTCGAGGAGAGCCCGCCGAACGGGCCGAGGATGATCGGATGCTCGATCCCGAGCAGGGCGCGAAGGTCACTCATGCTTCGACGTTACGCCCGCGGCGCACACTCGGGGCCGGCCACGACGGCCGGATCCGCTGACCCCGGTGCTACCCTCGCTGGAGAGAGGGGAGCGCGCACATGAGCGAGTGGTTCGGGCAGATGCTGAGCTTCGTCGCGACCGCGCTCGGGCTCGTCTCGATGCCGGACGCCGCAGCCCTCGGGCTCGCGATCGCGCTCCTCGCCGTGACCGCGCTCACGCTCGCGATCGTGTTGAGCGTGCGCCCCGAGGCCACCGCAGGCGCCCCGCATCCGTTGCGGGCGATCGATGTCGGCACCCTCCTCACGCAGAGCGATCCTGATGCTGCCGGGCATCCACGCCCTCGGGCGCCGGGAGTCGCGACCGCCGCGTAGTCCGTTCACACGGGATTACGCGGCTTTCGCCGACCCTTCCCGACGTCACGAACGGACACTCCCTTGGACATCTTCGCCTTCCCTCCTCTCGCCGCGCTCCTGAACGCCGCCTACGGCGCTCTGGCCGGCCTCTCCGACCTCCTCACCCCGATCGCCGGGGCCTCCGCCGCCGCCCTCGCCGTCGTGCTCGTCACCCTGTCGGTGCGGGCGCTGCTCATCCCCGTCGGCATCTCGCAGGCCAAGGCCGAGCAGACCAGGGCGCGCCTCGCGCCGAAGCTGCGCGAACTGCAGCGCCGCCACAAGAAGAACCCCGAGCGCCTGCAGAAAGAGATGATGGCGCTGTACAAGGCCGAGAACACCTCGCCGTTCGCGGGCATGCTCCCGGTGCTGGCACAGGCGCCGGTGGTCGGCATCCTCTACACGCTGTTCCTCCGCCCGGAGATCGCCGGTCACCCGAACGACCTCCTCACGCACGACCTGTTCGGCGCTCCGCTGGGCACGAGCCTGGTGTCCGCACTCTTCGGCGGCACCGCGACCCCGGCCACGTTCCTGGTGTTCGGCGTGCTGCTCGCCGTGATGATCGCGGTCGCCGAGGTCACCCGCCGGGTGTTCCGCCCGACGCCGGTCGAGGGCGACGACTCTCCGATGAACTCCCCCACGATGCTGCGGGTCCTGTCGTCCCTGCACTACCTGACGGCGGTGTTCGCGGCCTTCGTGCCGCTCGCCGCGGCGCTGTACCTCACGGTCACGGTGGTGTGGACGCTCGTGCAGCGCATCATCCTGCGTCGGCGGTTCCCGCTGCCGAACCCGGCCGTCAGTCGGGCAGCGGTATCGGGGCGGTGAAAGGGCCGGAGGGGCCGTCGTCGCGGCGGTCCCTCCGCACGCCCAGCGTCGTCCCCACGCTCGCGGCGATCACGAGGGCGACGGCCAGCATCCGCAGCGGCGTCGCGTCCTGCCCCAGGATCAGCCATCCGGCGAGGGTGGCGAACGCGGGTTCGAGGCTCAGCAGCACGCCGAACACGCGCTGCGGGAGGCGGCGCAGGGCAGCGAGCTCGAAGCTGTACGGGATCACCGACGACAGCACCGCGGTGATCGCCGCGAGCAGCAGCAGCTGCGGATCCATCGCCACCGTCGACGCTGCCGGGATGCCGACCGGGATGAGCAGCACCGCGGCCACGAGGAGTCCCATCGCCAGACCGCTGTTGCCGGGGATGAGGGCGCCGACGCGGGCGCTCATCCGGATGTACATGACCCAGAAGCCGGCGGCGATGAGGATGAACACGACGCCGAGGGGGTCGAGCGGCTCGGCGCCGATCAGGCCGTCGATGCCCAGCACGACCATGCCGAGGAGGGCGACGCCCACCCACGCGGCATCCGCGAGTCGACGAGTCAGGACGGCGGCGAGCACGAGCGGACCGAGGAACTCGATCGCGACGGCAGGACCCAGTGGGATGCGGTCGATCGCGGCGTAGAAGAAGCCGTTCATCGCGGCGAGGGAGACGCCGAAGAGCACCGCGGCGAGCCACTGCGGGCGGGTCCACTTCCCGGGCTTCGGCCGGACGATGACGACGAGCAGGATCGCGGCGATCGCGACGCGCAGCGACGTCACTCCCCAGGGGCCGAGCACCGGGAAGAGCTGGGCCGCCACCGCCGCGCCGAACGGGAGCGACAGGCACGACCCGATGACGAGTGCGACGCCCACGAGGGGACCGGAGGCGGCGGGCTTCTGCACCAGACAAGCTTAGGCGGCGACCCCCGTCGGAGCCGCCGCCCGACCTCGGCTCAGAGGGCCTTGCCGCCCGTGACCGCGATGACCGATCCGGAGGTGTACGAGGACTCGGCCGATGCCAGATACACGTACGCTCCGGCGAGCTCGGCCGGCTGTCCTGCGCGCCCGAGCGGAGTGTCCTCGCCGAAGGTCGCGAGTCGCTCGGCATCCCACCCGGTGGCGGGGATCAGCGGCGTCCAGATCGGGCCCGGCGCGACGGCGTTGACCCGGATGCCCCGGGGCCCCGCCTCTTCGGCGAGCGCCTTCACGAACGCCACCTGGGCGGCCTTCGTCATGGCGTAGTCGATCAGCCCTGGCGACGGGTTGTAGGCCTGGACGGATGCGGTCACGATGATGCTCGCGCCGGGCCCGAGGTCGGGATAGGCCGCTCGTGCCGAGAACAGCAGGCCCGCGAGGTTCGTGTCGAACACGCGGCGCATCCGCTCGGTCTCGAGGGTCTCGAAGCCGTCGATGTCGTGCTGATAGCCGGCGTTGAGCACGAGCACGTCGAGCCCGCCGAGCTCGCTCCTCGTCCTCGCCACGATCTCGGTCGCGAACGCCTCGTCGCGCAGATCTCCCGCGAAGCCGACTCCGGTGGCACCGGTCTCGCGGACCAGGGCGAGCGTGTCCTCCGCGTCATCCTGTTCCTCGGGCATGTGCGCGATGGCGACATCCGCCCCCTCACGTGCGAAAGCGATCGCGACCGCTCTTCCGATGCCCGAGTCGCCACCCGTGATCAGCGCACGGCGCCCTTCGAGACGACCGTGTCCGACGTAGGTCTGCTCACCGTGGTCGGGCACCGGTCGGGTCTGCTCGGTCAGTCCGGGCTGATCCTGGTGCTGGGCGGGGAACCCCTCTTCGCGGTGCGCGTGCCGGGGGTCGGGTGCGGTGTCGGTCATGGCCGATCCTCCTCGTCGTCGGTGTGACACCACACTCGCCGACGCGCCCCTCCCCCCGTCAGGGGGTTGACATCGTCGCGGCTACACCGGAGGCGTGACCGGGACCTCTCCGGTGCCGGGCTCCTCGCCCGCCTCGGCCGGTTCGGGCACGAGGTAGAGGCCGCTCGGGGCGTTCGCGGTGAAGGCGAGAGCTTCGATCCAGGCCCGGTTGATGGAGGGCTGGCGGCTCCCGAAGTACTTGAAGACGAGGGAGCTGCCGGGCTGGATCCACACGGTCGTGCGACCGCCGCCGACGCTCGCGTCCTCACGCCAGCTGAAGGGGAAGGGCTCCCCGCGCCGCAGCTTGGCGGTGATGACGAGTTGAAGGTGGGTGAGGGCACGATCCTCGATCTCGGTCTTCACGCCGCCTTCGTAGACGAACTTTCCCATGGGTGTTGCTCCTTAGTCGCTGCCTGGCCGAGACGACGGCTTCGCCCTATTCTCGCGCACTCCGCGACGGTATATCTCCTCTCCCCGGGCGCAGCCGCGGATGCCGGGTCGGGCCGCCGAAGTCAACCCCCTCGGCGGAGCAGTCGGCGCAGGCTTAGCCTCGGGTCACTCGACTCGAGGAGGCAGTGCCATGAATGACCGACACATCGACGATCGCCCCGACGAGGGCTACACGCCGGGGACCACGCACGCGGAATGGGGTGCCGGGAACCCGCGGCTGCGCATCACCCGAGACGACGAACGCACCGAGTTCGCGATCGAGGACGACGTGGTGCGGATCGGTGCGGCCGAGGGCAACGAGCTGCGTCTCGCGGACACCGACCCCGTGCACGCCACGATCACGCACGACGATCGCGACGAGTACGTGCTGACGATGCACGGCGAAGGCGAGACCAACGCGAGCCTGGGCGTGGACGCCACCCACGCCGACAAGGATTCCGAGACGCTCCGCACCGGCGCCCACTTCACGGCAGGACCCTGGACGCTCGTGTTCGCGCGCGACGAGTTCGCCGACCACGGGCGCCCGTTCGGAGGACGCGCGGGCGGCGAGTACTCCGACCAGCCGCTGCAGCCGCCTCGTCCGGACTACGACGAAGGGGAAGAGCGATGACCACGACCCGTGACCTCATGACCCCGAGTCCGCGCTGCATCGGCGTGAACGACTCGTTGCGCATCGCCGCATCCGTCATGGCGGATCTCGGTGTCGGAGCGCTGCCGATCTGCGGTGAGGACAGCAAGCTCAAGGGGATGCTCACGGATCGCGACATCGTGGTCGGCGCGATCGCCCTCGGCATGGATCCGGAGACCACGCCGGCCGAGGCGCTGGCGAAGGGCACGCCCATCACCGTGGACGCGGACGACGATATCCGGGTCGCGCTCGATCGGATGCAGGAGAACCAGGTGCGGCGGCTGCCCGTGATCGCCGATCGTCGGTTGGTCGGGATCGTCAGTCAGGCGGACATCGCCCGCTCGCTGTCCGCGGCGACGACGGGCAAGACGGTGGAGAGCATCTCCCGGTGAGCCTGAACGACGGCATCGAGCGATTGAGCGAACTCGCCCGCACGCGACGGCTGCGCGTCGGAGTGGCGGAGTCGCTGACGTCCGGCCGCCTCGCGAACACGGTCGGTGCCGGTGAGGACGCCTCCGAATGGTTCGCCGGTGGCATCGTGGCCTACCTGACCGACGTGAAGGAGCGCGTTCTCGGGCTGACTCCCGGGACGGATCCGTGCTCCGCCGCGTGCGCCGAGCAGCTCGCGGTCGGAGCCCGCAGCCTCTTCGACGCCGACCTGTGCGTATCGACCACGGGCATCGGCGGTCCCGAGGCCCAGGGCGGACACCCCGCCGGAACGGTCTACCTGGGTTGGGCCACGGCCGAGGACGTCGGCCATCGGCGACTCGCGCTGACCGGCGACCCCGAGGAGGTCCTGACGGCGAGCGTGGAGGCCGCCGTCCGCCTGCTCGCCTTCCACGCGGAGGGCCTCCGCCCGCTCGGACCCCGACGCGGCCAGGAGAGCGCCGAGTAGGCAGGGGTCCGCGGGGACGCTCAGCGTCCCGGGATCAGCCCCACCCGAAGCGGGGCTCCGGGCGCTGCGGCCTCGACCAGGGCGGCATCGATGTCCTGCAGCGCTCGCACCGAGCCGACCGCGTCCGCGAACGGATAGGCGCGGCCGCGACCGGCGAGGAACGCGACCGCCTCCGCGAGTTCGTCCCCGGTGTAGTTGTGGATGCCGGCGACGGTGACCAGCCGTCGGACGATGCTCTCGGCGTCGAGAGGCACGGGATCGGCGGGGAAGACACTGCCGACCAGCACGACGATGCCGCCGACGGCCACGCCCGCCAGGGCTTCGCGCACCGCATGCCCCGAGGCCTCGATGACGACATCGGGATCCCGGTCGAGCTCTCCCGCGCCGAACCGCGCGACGAGCGCACGTCGGTCGGGGTTGGGGTCGAGCACCTCGACCGCGGCCCCCTGCTCGGCGGCGATGGCCGCAGCGGTCAGCCCGACCAGACCCGCGCCGTGGATCCGCACGGCCGCACCATCCAGATCCCGGTCCCGCGCCGCACGTGCCACCGCCGCCCACGCCGTGGCGGTCGCGCACCCCGCAGGAGCGAGGACGGATGCCGGCAGCGCCTCGGGGACGCGCACGATGGCGGTGCCCTCGCGCAGCTGCACGTGGCTGGCGAACGCCCCCGTGAGGTCGCCGTGCGCACCGACGCGGTCGTGTCCGTACTTGCCCAGGTTGCGGCATTTCTGCGGCATCCCCTGCACGCAGCGGTCGCAGCCGGCGCACGAGACCGTCACCGACCAGACCACGCGGTCGCCGATGCGCAGCGGTGCGCCGTCGACCGCGTTCGCCCCGGCATCGCCGGTCGCGATCACGCGTCCCACGCTCTCATGGCCCAGCACCAGGGGCACCGGGGCGGAGCGTCGTCCCTGCACGGTGTGCACGTCGGAGCCGCAGATGGTCGACATCTCGGTCGCCACCAGCACGTCGCCGTCGGCGAGCGCCACCCCGGGGACGGCGATCGTCTCGTGCGGGTGGCCCTCGCCGATCCAGACCATCGCGGTGGCCGACGGGCGCAGCGCGACGTCCCTCCGGTGGCCGGGGGGACGGATCAGCAGCGTTCCCATGTCGCGCGCCTCAGGACGTCACGACGAGAGGAAGCAGCTCGCGCTGGGAGAGGACCCCGCGCAATGCGGTGATGTCGTTGCACACCGCGTCCGCTCCGGCGGCGCTCAGTGCCGGGCGATCGTGCGCGCCGCTGAGGACCCCCACGACGAACCCGGCTCCGGCCCGACGCCCGGACTCGATGTCGCTGACCGTGTCGCCGACGACGGCCACCGCGTCGACCGAGGAGGTCTGCGTGCGCAGCAGGGCCGTGAGCACGAGATCGGGGGCGGGGCGGCCGCGGCCGGCGTCGACGGGCGACAGCGCGAGGTCGATCAGCCCCTTCCACCCGAGGCCGTCGATCAGGGCGTCCCGGGTCACCGGGGCGAACCCCGTGGTGAGGACGACGGTGAGTCCTGCATCCTTCAACCCCTGGATGGCGTCGGCCGCACCGGGGATCTCGGTGACACCCTGTTCGGCGACGATCTCGGCGTACGCCCCCTCGAAGGCGGCGGTGGCACGGGCGGCCGCATCGGCGTCGCCGCCGGAGAGGTGAGTGAAGACGTCGATCTTCGACTGCCCCATGGTCACGCGGACGTGGTCGAGAGCCTCGGCCCAGGGCATCCGATCCGCGACGCCGGTGCGCTCGGCGGCCCGCTGGAAGGCCTGTTCCACGACGCCGTCGTCGAGCACCGTGGTTCCCGCCATGTCGAGGACGGCGAGTTCGAGAGGAGTGGTCATGATGTTCCTTCCGTTGCCGCCCATCCGAAGGCGGCGGTGAGATTCTCTTCGGCGAGCCCGAGGCCCGTGGTCATCCCGATGCCGGTCGTCGCTGCGAGCACCAGCGTGCCCTCGATGCTGCGATCGACGAGGAACTCCCCCGGGCCCTTGGCGTACACGCCCTGCCAGCGCTCGAGCACCCGGGGCACCGGCATGTCGAAGAGCGCCTCGGCTTCCGCGAGGAACGCCCCGAACGCGGCCTCGGGTTGGAACGGGGCAGGGCTCGTCGCCGAGGCGTGGGAGTCGCCGATGATCAGGGTCCCGTCCGGCAGCTGCGTGTACATCTGATTGAGGTCGAGGGCGGCGAGGTCCGGCCGCTCGGTGTGCAGGCGCTCCCGCAGCACGCTCGCCTCCGGACCCGCGAACCGCCCGTAGCGCACGAGCGACCAGCCCGTCAGGAGCGGCGCCGCGAGCGGATGCCGGAGCGTCACCGCCGCGCGCATCATGTCGAGCGCGCACCGGACGACTCCGTGGCGTTCGGCCACCTCGGGCAGCAGCTGGTCGATGTCGTGATTGACCGCGACGACCACGCTCCTGCAGGAGATCGGACCGCGGGTCGTGTCGACCCGACCCGTCCCCACCGCGGTCACCGAGGTGCGGAACCGGAACTCGACGCCCTGCGCCGCGAGGTGGCGGACGATCGCGGAAGCCGCGGACCGCGGATCGGTCTGCAGGTCGGGCTCGATGCGCGCGCCGCCGACGAGGCCCTCGGTGCGCAGCGGAGCGAGGCGGAGGAGTTCCGCGGCATCCAGCATCCGGATGCCGCCGTCGCGGGCCGCCGCCTCGAGCACCGCGAGTTCGTCGTCGTGCCGGGCTGCGACGAGCGTGCCGGACTCCCGAATCCAGAAGCCCGCGTCCCTGGCCAGCCGCAGCCAGAGGTCCCGCGAGGCGTCGGCGTAGCGTCGCGCCTCGCCGCCCTGCGCGCCGATGCAGAGGTGGCCGAAGTTCCGGATCGTGGCCCCGAGGGGAGCATCCGCGCGGTCGATCACGGTCACGCGCAGCCCACGACGGACCGCCGCATACGCCGCACCGAGACCGATGATCCCGGATCCGACGACCACGACGTCGGCCGTGCCGGGAGAGCGGTTCATCGGAACACCTTCCGCATCCACATCGCGAGGCCTTCCACGATGAGCACGGTGGCGAGGATCATCAGGACGATCGCCGTCACGGTCTCGTAGCGCGAGCCCTGGCTGGCGTTGAGCAGGTAGTACCCGACACCTCCGCCGCCGACGATCCCGAGGATCGTGGCCGCCCGGATGTTCGTGTCGAGCATGTAGAAGCTGTGTCCGATCAGCGCCTGCATCCCCTGCGGCACGGTGGCCGACGTGTAGGTCTGCAGACGGGTCGCGCCGACGGCCCGCAGCGCGCGCTCGGGCCCCCGGTCGACCTCTTCGAACGAGTCGGCGATGAGCTTCCCGAGCAGTCCGATGCCTCCGATGGCGAGGGCGATGACGCCCGCCTGCGCGCCGAGACCCGTGATGACCACGAGCACGATCGCGAGGATCAGCTCGGGGATGCCGCGGATGCCGACGAGCAGCAGTCGCGCCGTCCCTCGTGCTCCGGAGCTCGGGGCGACGTTGCGCGCCGCGAGCGAGCCCAGGACGAGCGACGGCAGCAGCGTCAGCACCGTCGCGGCGAGCGCGATCGCCACGGTCTCGCGCATCGCCTGGAACATCGCGCTCGCGTCGTAGTTGCCGAACGACGGCGGCCAGAATCGCGCCGCGACCTCGGGCAGCTTGGCCCAGAAGGTGAACAGGTCCATCCAGTTGATCTGGCTGACCACGATGCTGCCGATCACCACGAGCACCGCGACGACGCCGGCGATCGTGTGCCGCACGCGCTGCGCGGTCCACGGACGGTGCACGGCGGTCTGCGGGCTGGCGGCCCAGGCCGGCCGTGCGCTCGATGCCGCCGCGGTGTGCGCCGCCAGGCGCGGGTGCAGCATCCGGTCCATCCAGGACCGTGTGTGCTTCTGCTCTCCGAGCATCGCGCCGCGGACCATGCTGGAGACGATCTCCATCGCGATGCAGAGGATGAAGATCACCAGCGCGATGCCGAGGCCCTTGCCGTAGTTCAGCGACTTGAACGCGTACGACATCTCGAGGCCGAGGCCGGCGACGCCGACGTAGCCGAGCACGACGCTGCCGCGCAGATTGATGTCGTTGCGGTGCAGCACGGTGGCCACCCAGCTGGGCAGCACCTGCGGCAGGATGCCGGCCGTGAACTCCTGCATCTTCGAGCCGCCGGCGGCGCGGATCGCGAGACGAGGGCCTTCGTCGATCTGCTCGATCGCGTCGGCGAACATCTTCGAGATCATGCCGATCGAATGGATGCCGATCGCGAGGATGCCGGGAAGCGTGCCGAGCGAGAACATCAGCACGAACGCCATCGCGAGCACCACGTCGGGCAGCGCCCGGGTCAGGACGCCGATGAAGCGCGCGGCGGCGCGCCAGCCGTTCCCCGGTGTGGTGTTGGACGCGGCGAGGTAGGCGATCGGCACCGACAGCACGGCGGCGAGCAGGGTGCCGACCAGCACGAGCCCCACGGTCAGCGCGATCAACCAGGCGAGGTCGACCGGTTCGGGAAACGACAGCCCGCCGACGCGCGCCATGAAGTTCTCGGCGTTGCCCCAGCTCCGCACCATCGCCGGGATCGAGATGTCCACGTCGCGGACGGCGAGGATGCCGAGGACGACGAGGGCCACGAGGGTGAGGGATGCCGCGATCCGCTCCGGCGAGATCGGGCGCTTCGGGGCGCGCTCCGCGACAGGACGGCTGCGGGGGGCCGACGACCCACCGCCCCGCGGCCCGGAGCCACCGCCCTGGGTCGCTGCGCCCGTCGAGGCGTCGAGCGCCGTCATGATGCCGCCACCTGTGCGGCGGCCTCGACGAGCTCTTCCGCCACCGCCCGGATCTCAGCGGTCGTCGTGGCGACGCGGCCGTAGATCTCCATGACCTCGGCCTTGGTGAGATCGTCCGTCGGGGTGTCCAGCACCACTTCGCCGTGACGCAGTCCGACGATCCGGTCGGCCCAGCTGATCGCGAGATCGACCTGGTGCAGGCTGCACACGACCGTGAGGCCCTCGTCGGCGGCGATCTCGCGGATCAGCGCCATGACCTGTTCGCTCGACTCCGGGTCGAGCGACGCGACCGGCTCATCGGCGAGCAGGATGTCCGGCTTCTGCATGAGGGCGCGGGCGATGGCGACGCGCTGCTGCTGCCCGCCCGAGAGGGTGTCGCTGCGCTGGTAGGCGCGGTCGAGCAGTCCGACGCGGTCGAGGTGCTCGAGGGCGGTGAGCTTCTTGCCCCGGGAGTAGCCCCAGAGCCCGAGGCGAGGGCCGCGCACGCCGGACAGCGAGCCGGTGAGCACATTCTCGAGCACGGTCAGCGAGGGCACGAGCTCGAACTGCTGGAAGATGAAGCCGACGCGGCTGCGGAGATTCCGCAATGCCCGCCCCCTCAGCGCCGGGACCTGCGACCCGAGCACCTCGACGGAGCCGGATGTCGGGATCTCGAGGCCGTCGAGGTGACGCAGCAACGTCGACTTCCCTGAGCCGGAGAGGCCGAGGAGCACGACGATCTCGCCGCGGGAGACCTCGAGCGAGGCCTCCTTCAGCGCGGTGGTCTTCCCGAAGGTCTTCGTCACGCCGTCGAGGCGGATGAGGGCGTCGGATGCCGAGGCGGTCATGTCGTAGCTCCTGTGATGTGGTGTGTCCTGCGGTGGGGCCCTCCGTCTCGCCCGCTCGAGGCGGACGAGACGAAGGGCACCGGGTGAGACGAGGGGGGTCAGACCGGGCTCAGCCCTGGCACTGCTCCGCCTCGGTCTCCTTGCAGATGTCGCGGATCAGGTCGTAGTACGCGTCGTCGACCGGCTTCGTGGCGTAGAAGACGCTGCGGAACGAGTCGCTGTCGGCGCTGTCGATGCCCGCGGCGATGATGTCGTCGATGGTGACCTCGGAGAGCCCGTCGATGAGCTTCTTCGAGATGTCATCCGGAAGGCTCGAGGAGTACACGAGCGGGGCGCCCGGGACCATCGTCTCGTCGATGACCTTCACCTTGTCCGACTTCTCGACCTCGGAGTCCTCGGCGAAGCCCGCCTCGCACTCGACGCCCTCGCCGACCTTGGTGACGCTCACGTCGTGCTTGCCCGCGAACACCGGGGTGATGTCGGCCTGGGGGTCGATGCCGGCCTCGAGCAGGTTGTACGACGGGAACAGGTATCCCGACGTCGAGGACGGGTCGACGAAGCAGACCTTCTTGCCCGCGAAGTCCTCGAGGCTCTTGATGTCGCTGCCGACGGGCACGATCGCCTGCGAGAAGTAGCCGGGCTCCTGGCCCTCTTCGGTGACGATGGAGGAGATCGGGGTGAGCTTGGCGCCGTTGTTCGTGGCGGTGACGTAGGTGAAGCCCGAGAACGACGCGACGTCGACCTTGCCGGCGACGGCGGCCTCGATCAGGGCCGCGTAGTCGGTGGACTCGTGATACTCGACGGTCTTGCCGGTGAGGTCGGCGATGTAGTCCATGAGCGGCTGGTAGTTCGTCTCGGTGTCGACCGAGTCGGGGACGACGCCGAAGACGAGCGTGTTCTCGTCGACCGCGAAGCCGCTCGCGGCAGACGACTCATCGGCGCCGGGCGTGCCGGTGGCCTCGGCGGAGCCGGAACAGGCGGCGAGGCCGAGTGCGAGGAGCGCGACGCCGGCGAGGGCGGGGAGAGCGCGAAGCTTCATGAGGACCTTTCGGAGGTGTGAGGGGTGATCCACGGAAGACTCTCGCAGGTGACGAGCCGAGATATGTACCTAACTCGGAAGAGTTCAGGGCCCGTTCACCCGGCATTCGCCTGGATGAACACCCTCGGAACGCGGTCGCGACCGACGGCGTGACGAAGTAATGTACCTATGTGGCTGAAGCTGTGTACACCCAGATCGCCGACGACCTCCGTGCGCAGATCGCCGCGGGCGGACTGCGTCCCGGCGACGACGTCCCGACCGAGGCGGAGCTGGCCGACAAGTGGCACACGTCTCGCGGTCCGATCCGCAACGCTCTGGCCGCCCTGCGCGGTGAGGGTCTGATCGAGACGAGTCGCGGACGGCCGGCGCGCGTGGTCGCCCGCAAGGCGAATCAGGCGGTCGACGTATCGGTGCCGTTCACCCGCTGGGCACGCGAACTCGGCGTCACCCCCGGCGCACAGACGCAGGAGCTGAGCCTGCGCCGCGCCGGCGACATGGCCGCATCGCTCGGAGTGGAGACGGACGACACGATCGTCAGCGTCGTGCGATTGCGCCTTCTGGACGGAAGACCGACGATGCTCGAGCGCCTCAACTACACCGCGGTGGCGGGACGGCGGCTCTTCGAGGTCGACCTCGACGAGGTCTCGATCACGGAGTACCTGTCGTCGGTCGGACACCCGATCGTCACCCTGCAGCATGTGATCGACGCCGTCGCCGCCGACGAGCAGGATGCCGCGCTGCTGCGCGTACCTCGCGGCACGCCCATCCTGCGGCTCACCCGCACCTCTCGCGATGCGCAGGGGCGGATCTTCGAGGCTTCGGAGGATCGGTACCTGAGCGAGGTGGTGCGCTTCACGGTCGCGGCATCCGGAATCTCGACCGACGGCCACTACATGCGGGCGGTCGGCGGGTAACGGGGCACGGGGGCGGCCGCCCCGGTCGGAGAACGAAGGACCGGAGAACGAGGGACCGGAGAATCGGCCCTTAACGCAGAAGGCGATCGCGAGCGCGCAAAGTTTTTCAGAAGCCAGAAAGACCGCGCCCGCGATCGCAGCGCTGGGGACGCTTTATCTGGGGAGCCTCCAGGTTATGGCGAAGCGCAAACCCTTTTGAAGAGTCGAACGTCGAGACTCTTCTAGACTTTCGTCTAGGGTCTCGCGGAGGTCGAAAAGGTCTGCTCACACACTCTAGGGCATCAGACGACCGGGAGACGGGCCGACACGACCCAGAATCCGTCGACCTCGCCGGCGCTGAACTCGCCGCTCGCCCCCATGACCCGCTCGGCCATGCGGCCGAGTCCGGTACGACTGGAGGAGAGCTCGCGGCGGGGCGTGGTCGGGAGAGGGCTGCGAAGCGTGAGGTGTGCGATCTCATCGGTGACCAGGAGCTGGATCTGCACCTCGCCCTGGCCGGCGTACTTGAGGATGTTCGTGGCGGACTCGCGCACGATGCGCGCGAGGACGATCTCGACCGCCCGGGGGATGCGTTCGTCTTGCGGGTCTCCTTCGCGGGCCACGGAGTGACCTGCGGATTCGAACTCGCTCTGCGCCTCGTCGATCGCGGCCGCGAGGTCGCCCGTCTGGACGCTGGACGATTGCGGTCCGTCGTCGGCGAGCTCGATCACGAAACGGAGATCGGTCATCGCCTTGCGCGCAGCGACGCGGATCGCCTCCTGCGAGTCGGTGCTCGTCTGGGGGTCTTCGAGCATCTGCACATGCAGCGCCACCACCGTGAGGTGGTGCGCGATGCTGTCATGCAGCTCGCCGGCGATCCATCGTCGTTCGGCGAGAACGGCCTGACGTTCCTGCTCGGCTCTTTCCTCGAGTTCGCGTTCGAGGCGACTGCCCCGAGCGAAGGCGAGCCGCAGGGCGAACCCGACAGCTCCCGCCAGCGTCGCGAAGATGAGGTAGATGCCCACGTTGACGGGGACGGTGGAGTCCCCGAAGGCGATGATCGCCGATGACAGGAGGAAGCCCCCTATGTACGACAGGATCAGCGAGGTCCACCCGAGCCTCATGACCAACGCAGCAGCGACTGCGGCGGTGATCAGCACCTGGGTTTCCGTTCCCGTCAGGAACGACAACCCGAAGACGAGGCCCATCGCGCATGTCGCGATGAGGGGGGACCAGAGGTAGAGGGCAAGCACTGCAGTGGATGCGATGCTCACCACGGAGGTGATGGGGTTCCCACCAGGGGTGGTGAAAAGCCCGAGGACGTCGAGGGCGATGATGACGGAAACGATGACCAGAACGGCGATGCGCTCGATCGCGCTGAGCCGTTCGCCTCGACCCAGCCGCAGAAACTCCCGAGACTCCCGGGGTGACTGGTCTAAGGCCATGGTTCATTATCTCCTATTCGCCAGGTACTCTAGCGGTAGAGACCAATGAGCTTGCCAACCTGCTGCCAGAAAGACATAACGTTCACCTCCATTTTGTAGTCGTTCGTCGATGTCTGTATTCATCTTCTCGGCGATCTCCGCAGCGCACATCAGCCTCAAGTCCAGAGCTTTTTAGCCAAAGGTCTATATGCGGAGGGTGAGGCGTCCACGCCGTTAGGCTTCCCCCATGCAGGAAATCCGTGTCGTGATCGTCGACGACGATCCACTGGTCCGATCGGCGTTGTCGCACTTCGTCTCCCGCGACCCCGAGATCACGGTGATCGCCCAGGCAGAGGACGGCGTCGAGGCGATCGCCGTCGTCGAGCGCGAGCAGCCGGACGTCGTGATGATGGACGTGCAGATGCCCGAGATGGACGGCATCGAGGCGACCGGAGTGATCGCCGAGCGCTGGCCCCACGTCCGCGTACTCGCGGTGACGACGCTCGATGGAAGCGACACGGTGCTCCCGATGCTGAGCGCCGGGGCCTCCGGCTACCTGCTCAAGGACTCCAGTGCCGAGGACATCGTCACCGGCGTGCGAGAGGTGCACAGCGGCGCCAGCTCGCTGTCTCCCCGCATCGCGTCGATGCTCATCAAGCACGTGCGGGACTCCACCCCCGTCGCCACGGATGCGGACGCTCTCGAGCCGCTCACCGAGCGCGAGGCGGAAGTGCTCCAGTGCCTCGCGCAGGGCATGTCCAACGCGGAGATCGCCAAGACGCTCATCGTCTCGGAGGGCACGGTGAAGGCTCACCTCGGGCGCATGATGTCGAAGTGGCACCTGCGCGACCGCGTGCAGATCCTCGTCACGGCTGCGCACGCGGGCCTCGTCAGCTTCCGCTGATCAGAGCGCGAGCAGCACGATCCCGGCGACGACGACGAGCGACGCCCCGATCCGCCACCCTGGCCGCGACTCCCGCAGCACGAGCACCCCGAACAGGCTCACGAGTACGACGCTCACCTCGCGCAACGGCGCGACCAGCGCCACCGGAGCGATCTGGATGGCCGTCAGCACCAGGATGTACGACAGCGGAGACAGGATGCCGAAGGCGAGGATGCGGCGCCACTGCGTACGGCCGAGCGCCCGGACCGCACTCCACCGACGACGCACCGCGAGCGAGTAGAACGGCACCTGCAACAGTGTCGTACCGACCATGAAGGCGACCGGCGAGAGGTTCCACGTGCGCACGGCGTGCGCATCCCAGATCGTGTAGATCGCGATGGCGACCCCCGTGAGCAGACCGAAGACGATGCCGGGGTCGATGCGGCGGGCTCGCCCTCCGCGCCCCCGGTCGACGAGACCGATCGCCACGACGCCGACGATCACGGCCGCGACGCCGATGAGAGCCACGAACGAGGGGCGCTCCCCCAGGAGAAGCACGGCGACGATCACGGAGAGGAACGGCCCCGTGCCGCGGGCGGTGGCGTAGACGGTGGAGAGGTTCCCCTCGCGGTATCCCCGCTGCAGGACCGCCATGTAGCCGACGTGCAACACTGCGGAGACGGCGACGCCGAGCGCGAAGGAGCCCAGGTCGTCGGTGCCGAGTCCGCCCGTGAACGGCACGACGCCGATCCACACGAGGGTGCTGCCGACGGCTCCCCACCAGAGGAAGGGAGCGCCCGCCCGGCTGATGCCGTGGGCGACGATGTTCCACGAGGCATGGGCGATCGCCGCACCGAAGACCAGGACGAACGCGAACGCGGACATGACGAGACCCTTCCGTCCGACGCGCGGCGCGACGAACAGGGTCCTCCGGGCTTTTGTCCTGTCAGATGACGGCCCTCCTGCGGAGGAGAGCCGTGGCGCCGCTCGGACCAGACGGGCGCGAACCCCGGAACCCTAGGCGCTATCGGGACCACCCTAACCCGCCAGGATGAACAGCCGGGAAACGAGCTCGGCGCGCTCAGCGGGCGCGGGATCGAGCGGAGACCGCGACTACGCTCGAAGGACCGCCGCCCTCAAGGAAGGTCCCGACATGCCCGTCACCCCGGTCGCCCTCGCCCACGCCGAGGACCTCGCCGACTTCGTCGCCGCCTCGCCCTCGAGCTACCACGCGGCGGCCGAGGTCGCCCGACGCCTGGAAGACGCCGGGTTCACGCGGCTGCGGGAAGAGGACTCCTGGCCGGCACCCGCCGGCGGCCGCTACGTGATCGTGCGCGACGGAGCGGCGATCGCCTGGACCGTGCCGACGGATGCCACGGCGACCACTCCCGTCCAGATCTTCGGCGCGCACACCGACTCCCCCGGCTTCAAGCTCAAGCCGCAGCCCACGACCGGCTCCCGGGGCTGGCTGCAGGCGGCCGTCGAGGTCTACGGCGGGCCGTTGCTGAACTCCTGGCTCGACCGCGAGCTGCGCCTGGCCGGACGCCTCGCCCTCGCGGACGGCCGCGTGGTGCTCGCCGACACCGGGGCCCTGCTGCGCCTTCCCCAGCTCGCGATCCACCTCGACCGCGGCGTGAACAACGGACTGTCCCTCGACAAGCAGGTCGAGACGCAGCCGGTGTGGGGTCTCGGCGACCCGAGCGAGGCCGACATCCTCGCCGAACTCGCTTCCTCCGCCGACGTGTCGGCCTCGGACATCCGCGGCTACGACGTCGTGGTCGCCGACACCGCCCGCGGCGCCGTGTTCGGCAAGGACAGCGCGTTCTTCGCCTCGGGCCGCCTCGACGACCTCGCGTCGGTGCACGCCGGCCTGGTCGCTCTCGCGACGCACGACCCGGCTGCGGGAGGACCGATCGCCGTGCTCGCCGCCTTCGACCACGAGGAGCTCGGTTCGGAATCGCGTTCAGGTGCCGCCGGGCCGTTCCTGGAAGACGTGCTCGAGCGCCTGTACGCCGGACTCGGAGCGGACGGATCCGCGCGGCGCCAGGCGTACGCGTCGTCGTGGTGCCTGTCGAGCGATGTCGGCCACTCCGTGCATCCCAACTACGCCGCCAAGCACGACCCCGTCGTGCAGCCGGTGCTCGGCTCGGGTCCGATCCTCAAGCTCAACGCCAACCAGCGGTATGCGACGGATGCCGTCGGCACCGCGTCCTGGCGGAACTGGTGCCACCGCGCGGGAGTCGCGACGCAGGAGTTCGTGTCGAACAACAGCGTGCCCTGCGGGTCGACGATCGGCCCGATCACCGCGACCCGGCTCGGCATCCGCACGGTCGACGTCGGCATCCCGATCCTGTCGATGCACTCCGCGCGCGAACTCGCCGGCGTTTCGGACCTGCACGACCTCGCCCGCACCGCGCAGTCGTTCTTCGCCGGCTGATCTCCTCGGCGACGTTCCGCTCCCCGAACTCCGCCCGATGGCACCCCGGCAGTGCCAGGATGTCAGCATGACGGACATCAAGCCGGGCCTCATCGAGCGTGCAGGCATCGAGATCATCCCCGAATCGGAGCGCACCGCGAAGCCGCGCGACCTCTTCTGGCCGTGGTTCGCGGCCAACGTGTCGGTGTTCGGAATGTCGTACGGGTCATTCGTGCTCGGCTTCGGCATCTCGTTCTGGCAGGCGACCCTGGTGTCGGTCATCGGCATCGTGGTGTCGTTCCTGCTCTGCGGGCTGATCGCGATCGCCGGCAAGCGCGGCTCGGCGCCCACCATGGTGCTCTCGCGCGCCGCCTTCGGCGTGCAGGGCCAGAAGATTCCCGGCATCGTCTCGTGGCTGACCTCGATCGGGTGGGAGACCTTCCTCGCGATCATGGCCGTGCTCGCCACCGCGACCGTGATCACGCAGCTCGGCGGCGACGGCGACAGCGTGTGGCTGCGCATCATCGCGACCGTGATCGTCGCGGCGCTCATCGTCACGGCATCCGTGCTCGGCTATCACACGATCATGAAGCTGCAGTCGGTGCTGACCTGGATCACGGGTGTCGTCACGGTGCTCTACATCATCCTCGCGGCACCGCAGATCGACTTCGCCGCCGTGCTGGCCCGCCCCGACGGGGGCATCGGCCAGGTCATCGGCGCGCTCGTCATGGTGATGACCGGGTTCGGGCTCGGCTGGATCAACATCGCCGCCGACTGGTCGCGGTATCAGAAGCGCACGGCATCCGATGGGGCCATCGTCGCCTGGAACACGATCGGCGGCTCGGTCGCGCCCGTGATCCTCGTGGTGTTCGGTCTGCTGCTGGGCGGCTCGAACGAAGACCTCATGAACGCGATCGCCGCCGACCCGATCGGCGCCCTCGCGTCGATCCTGCCGGTGTGGGTCCTCGTGCCGTTCCTCCTCACGGCAGTCCTCGCCCTCGTCTCGGGTGCCGTGCTCGGCATCTACTCCTCGGGCCTGACGCTGCTCAGCCTCGGCATCCGGATCCCCCGCCCGTCCGCGGCGGCGATCGACGGCGTGATCCTCACGATCGGCACGATCTTCGTGGTGTTCTTCGCGACCGACTTCCTGGGGCCCTTCCAGAGCTTCCTGATCACGCTCGGCGTGCCGCTCGCGTCGTGGGCCGGCATCCTGATCGCCGACATCCTGCGCCGGAAGAAGGACTACGACGAAGAAGCGCTGTTCGACCAGAACGGGCGCTACGGCGCCTGGGACTGGACCTCGATCGGCACCATGGTCGTCACCAGCGTGATCGGCTGGGGCCTGGTGCTCAACGGCTTCGCCGAGGATGCACCCTGGAACAACTGGCAGGGCTATCTGCTGTTCCTGGTCGGCGGCGCGGACGGCGACTGGGCCTATGCGAACCTCGGCGTCTTCTTCGCGCTGGTGCTGTCGTTCCTCGTGACGTACTTCGCGAGGGCCGGAAAGATCCGGCGGCAGGAGGGCGTGTGACCGATCACGCGCTCGACGACGCCTGGCTCGTCGTGGTCGATCCGCAGGCGATCTTCGCCTCGCCCGACTCCGCGTGGGGCTCGCCGTTCTTCACCGCGGCGATGCCGCGCATCCGCGCCCTGGCCGAGGCGTTCGGCGACCGGGTGCTGGTGACGCGGTGGATGCCGACCGCCGACCGGTCGACATCGTGGGGCGACTACTTCGCCGCCTGGCCCTTCGCCGATCAGCCGCCGAGCGCCCCGCTGTTCGACCTGGTGCCGGATGCGGCCGGGCTGTCGCGCCACCCGACCCTCGATCTGCCGACCTTCGGCAAGTGGGGCCCCGAGCTCGAGGCGATCGTCGGACACGGCGCGCATGTCGTGCTGGCCGGGGTGTCGACGGACTGCTGCGTGATCTCGACCGCCCTCGCCGCGGCGGACGCCGGCGCCCACCTCACGATCGCCGCCGACGCCTGCGCCGGGTCGACCGCCGAGAACCATGCGGCCGCCCTGCACGTGATGGGTCTCTATCCCCCGCAGATCACCATCAGCGACACGGCGAGCATCCTCGCCTGACGAAAAGTCGAACGGATGACGATCCGCCGACGGACTCCGCCAGATCGATCAGGCGATCATCCGGAGCTCGGCGAATCGTCCGACGTCTGTCGGTCAGGCCGAGGCCCGCACGGCGGCGGCGATGTCGGACGGGGAGCCGCGCCAGGGGGCTCCGTGGCCCGGCAGCACCCAGGACGCGGAGACGGCGGCGAGCCGGTCGAGCGAGTCGATGGCCTCGGCGGGCTCATCCGTGAACGGTGCCGGCTGAGCGCCCGTGCGCCCGGTGAGCACATGCCGCGTGGTCAGCGCATCACCGACGAACGCGGCATCGACGGCGGGCACGTGCACCGCGATGCTCCCGGGCGAGTGCCCCGGCATCCCGATCACGACCGGAGCGCCCGGGAGGTCGAGCACCGCACCGTCCGCCACCTCGATCACCTCGGAGACGTGCGCCGTGCGCAGGGCGTTCTTGCGGATGCCGTAGGCGAAGAACCCGAGCGTCGGCCCGAGCCTGGCGGGACCCATGGGCGTCTTGGGCTTCTCCCCGGTGCGCACGCGGTGGGCGTCGTCCGCGTGGATGAAAACCGGGACACCGGCCTCTCGGCGCAGGCGCTCCGCGAACCCGATGTGGTCGCTGTCGCCGTGCGTCAGGACGAGGCCACGGATGTCCGACATCGGCCGTCCGAGCTCCGCGAGCTCGCGCCGCAGGTCGTGCCAGTGGCCGGGCAGGCCCGCATCGATCAGGGTGATGCCCTCGGGAAGGTCGACGAGGTACGAGGCGACGATGTCGTTGCCCAGGCGATGCAGATGCGGTGCGAGCTTCATGGCGGATCCTCTCGGGATGATTGCGATGGCTACGTTACGTAGCTATCATGGCTATTGTCAATAGCCATGCAGGAGGACGCGATGCCGACACCCGAACGCACATCCGCCGCGGAGATCGTCGAGGCCGGGCGCGAGATCCTCGAGATCGCCGGCCCCGCGGGGCTCACGATGCAGGCCGTCGCCGAGCGCGTCGGAGTCCGCGCCCCCTCGCTGTACAAGCGTGTCCGCGACCGCGACGCCCTGCACGCCGCCGTCGCCGCCGCCTCGATCGATGCGCTCACCGACCGGCTCGAAGCCGCGGGGGACGACATCGGCGCGCTGGCCCACGCTTATCGCGGCTTCGCGCAGGAGCATCCGGAGGGCTTCCGGATCATGTTCACGATCTCGGCCCCGCACGACGCGCTGGAACGCTCGGCCGCACCGCTCATCCGCGCCGCCGCCGCACTGGTCGGCGACGACGACGCGCTCGACGCCGCCCGCCTCTTCACCGCGTGGGCGACGGGGTTCCTGCAGATGGAGCTCTCCGGAGCGTTCCGCCTCGGCGGCGACGTCGACCGGGCATTCGACTACGGCCTGCATCGACTGACCGCCGGGCTCGCCGGCTGATCCGGATCTCGTCGGCGCCGACCGGAATACGGCACACTGATCGGTGGGAGGGGTCCATGAACATCGACGCGCACGCCGAAGAGTCCGCACACCCGAAGAAGGCCCGTCGGCCCTGGCACCGGACGAAGGTCGCGCTCGGGATCGTCGTCGCCGTCGCCGCCGTGGTCGCGATCGTCGGAGCACTCACGCCGTGGCCCTCGGCCATGGTCATCCGAGCCGTGTTCACCAAGGGCGGGAACGACACCGCCGCCGAGATGGACAAGCACGTCCCCGACACGGAGCTCTCCGTGCAGAAGGATGTCGCCTACGGCGACGACGGCGCGGACACCACGATGGACGTCTTCCGCCCGGCATCCGCCGACGGCCCCCTGCCGACCGTCGTGTGGATCCACGGCGGCGCCTGGATCTCGGGGGCGAAGGAGAACGTCGACCCGTACATGCGCATCCTCGCCGCCGAGGGATACACGACCATCGCCGTGAACTACACGATCGGCCCGGAGGGCGTGTATCCGCTCGCCGTCCACCAGCTGGATGCCGCCCTCGCCTACATCGACGAGCACGCCGAGGAGCTGGGCGTCGACGCCGACCAGATCGTGCTCGCCGGCGACTCCGCCGGCGGACAGCTCGCCAGCCAGATGGCGACCCTGATCACGAGCCCGGACTACGCCGAGATCATGGACATCACGCCCTCGCTCAAGGCCGACCAGCTGGTGGCGACCATCCTCAACTGCGGTGTCTACGACCTGTCGGCGCTCGCCCAGCTCGACGGCATCGCGGGATGGGGATTCAAGTCGGCCATGTGGGCGTACTCGGGCACGAAGACCTGGGCGGAGGACTCCACCGGCGCCACGATGTCGACCATCGACTGGGTCACCGAGGACTTCCCGACCACCTACATCTCCGGCGGCAACGGCGACGGACTCACCTGGCTGCAGTCCATCCCGATGGCGAAGCGCCTCGACGAGCTCGGCGTCGACGTGACGACGCAGTTCTGGCCGGCACCGCACGAGCCCCAGCTTCCGCACGAGTACCAGTTCCACCTGGACATGCCCGACGCGCAGACCGCCCTGCAGAAGACCATCGACTTCCTCGACGCGCACACCACGCGCTGAGTCGGCGCGGCGCACCGACGCCCGCGAGGCGGACCCCGGACTACTTCATCGTGTCGAGGATGCCGACGAGGTCTTCGAACGTGGTCAGGGGGTTCAGGATCGCGAAGCGCGTGTTCGGGCGTCCGGCGTGGGAGCTGGGCACGACGAACGCACGCTGCGAATCGAGCAGGGCAGCCGACCAGCGGTCGTAGTCGGCGCGCTCCCACCCCTCCCGCTCGAACACCACGATCGACAGCTGCGGGTCGCGCACCAGGCGCAGCTCGGGACGACGGGCGATCTCGTCGGCGATCCGTCGCGTCAGCGTGAGCCCGGCGCTCACGGCCTCGCGGTACGCAGTGACCCCGTACGTCGCGACCGAGAACCACAGGGGCAGGCCGCGCGGGCGACGGGTGAGCTGGATCGAGTAGTCCGAGGGGCTGAACTCGTCGACGTCGGTCAGGATGTCGAGGTACTCGGCGTGCTGCGTGTGGGCGCGGCGCCCGCTGTCGGGGTCGCGGTAGATCAGGGCGCAGCAGTCGAAGGGCGCGAACAGCCACTTGTGCGGATCGACGATCACCGAGTCGGCGCGCTCGACGCCCTCGAAGAGATGCCGCGCCTCGGGGGCCAGCATGGCGGTGAGGCCGTACGCGCCGTCGATGTGCAGCCAGAAGTCGAACTCGTCCTTGAGGGCGGCGATGCCTCTGATGTCGTCGACGATCCCGAAGTTGGTCGAGCCACCGGTCGCGACCACCGCGCAGATCTCGTCACCGTGCTCGAGGAGGGCTTCGCGCACGCCCTCCGCACGCAGGACGCCGTCGTCGCCCGCAGGGACCAGCAGCACGTCGGCATCCATCACCTTCGCGGCCGATTTGTTCGAGGAGTGCGCCTCGACGCTGCACAGGATCTTCCACCGGGTCGGCAGCTCCCTGCCCGCCGCGACCAGACGGGCCTTCGCCGCCTCGCGCGCCGCGACCAGCGCCGACAGGTTGCCGATCGTGCCACCCTGCACGAACACCCCGCCCGCGGTCTCGGGCAGCCCGAACTCGCTCGCGAGCCACGACAGCACCTCGTTCTCGGCGTGCACGGCACCCGCACCTTCGAGCCAGCTGCCGCCGTAGAGCCCGGACGCCGACACGACCAGGTCGAACGCGATCGCGGCCATGGTCGGCGCGGTCGGGATGAACGACAGATACAGCGGGTGGCTCGTGGTCAGGCACGCCGGAGCGAGGACATGCTCGAACACGCTGAGAGCGCGCGCGGCACCGAGTCCGGCATCGGTGACCGTGGGCCCGACGAGGCGGTTCAGCTCCGCCTCGGACTGGGGCTTGTCGAGCGGCACGTCGGCGGCGAGCATGCGTCGACGCGAGTAGTCGAGCACGGCGTCGACGATCGCGGTCGATTCGGGCGAGGCCGCGTGCATGCGCACAGCATCCATGGGCGTTCCTTTACTTGTCATCGGATCGGGCGTCTGCGGATCGGGAATCGGTGGCGAACGTCTCGGCGGCGAGGGCATCGGGCGTCGCGCTGTCGAGCACGGCCGAGAGGGCGCGTCGGGCGAGGTCGGCCCGGTCGCGGGGCGCCCATTTCACGAGAGAGTGCGCGTTCATGCCGTCGACCATCGCGAGCAGCAGCCAGGCGGCGGTGTCTGCGCGGCCGGCAGCGATCGCCCCCGTCGCGGCGGTACGGGCGAAGATCTGCTCGAGGGCGCTCTGCCACCCGTCCATCTCCTGTCGCACACGAGCGGCGAGTGCATCGTTGCGGGCACCGAGCGCCCAGGCCTGCACCCAGATGAGGGTCACGTCGTCGCGGTCGGCCTCGAGGAGCGTCTCGATCAGGCGCAGGAGGCCGGCACGGATGTCGTCGGCGTCGTGGAAGTCGGTGTCGTCGAACGCGGCGATCACCTCGTCGCGCTCGGCCGCCACGATGATCCCGAAGACGTCGGCGACGAACGTGTCCATCCCCGGCCGGTAGTGCGCCACGAGCGCGGGGGTGACCCCGACGCGGGCTGCGACCGCCCGCACGGTGAGACTCTCGAGTCCGCTCTCGCGGGCGAGGCCGATCGCGCCGTCGAGGATCGAGTGATCGCGCTCCTCGGGCGACATCCGGCGAGCGGCCGTACCTGTTGACGTGGTCTTCATCAGGGGTTACCGTAACACCTGTTGATCGCATGTTCAATAGAAGCGGCAACAGCGAGGAGAACGCGATGAGCTGGCGCATGCCGACCGAGACCGCACGTCACGAGCGCACCTGGATGGCGTTCCCGGCCGAGGGCGAGACTCTCGGCGCCACCGACGCCGCGCGCGAGGAGGGGTACGCCACCTGGACCGCCGTCGCCCATGCGGTCGCCGAGTTCGAGCCCGTGTCGATGCTGGTCGACCCGAGCGAGGTCGCGAGGGCCCGGCGCATGCTCAGCGGCAGCATCGAGGTCATCGAAGCACCGGTCGACGAGTTCTGGATGCGCGATTCCGGGCCGACGTTCGTGGTCGACGACGAGCGGCCGGGAGTGCTCGGCGCAGTCGACTGGATCTTCAACGGCTGGGGGGCGCCGGAATGGGCCGAGTGGCGCAAGGCCGCTCAGCATGCGCGGGTCGTCGCGGGCGCCGTCGGGGCGGAGCTCGTGAGCTCGACGCTCGTGAACGAGGGCGGGGGCATCCACGTCGATGGCGAGGGCACCGTGCTGCTCACCGAGACCGTGCAGCTCGACCCCCGACGCAACCCCTACGCCGACAAGCAGCGGGTCGAGGCCGAGATGGCCCGCACGATCGGCGCGACCACGGCCGTGTGGCTCCCCCGCGGGCTCACCCGCGACTACGACGACTTCGGCACGAACGGCCACGTCGACATCGTCGCCACCATCGTCGCGCCGGGGCGCCTGCTGCTGCACGACCAGCAGAATCCCGACCACCCCGACCATGCCGTCACACGCGAGCTGCGCACCCTGCTCTCGGAGCAGACCGATGCCGCCGGCCGCCGCTTCGAGGTGATCGGCCTGCCCGCTCCCTCCACGCTGACCGATGATGAGGGCCCCGTCGACTGGAGCTACGTCAACCACCTCGTCACGAACGACGGCGTGGTGGCGTGCGGTTTCGGCGACGAGAAGGCGGATGCCGCGGCGCGCGGGATCCTCGCCGATGCCTACCCCGGACGCCGGGTCGTCACGGTCGATGCGCGCCCGCTGTTCGACCGCGGCGGTGGGATCCACTGCATCACCCAGCAGCAGCCGGCGCTCGCCTCCGGTCGGTGAGCGAGCCCAGCGAGACGAAGCGCCTCGAGGAGAACCCATGAATGTGCACGAAGCGTCCATCGCCGACCTGCGGCACGCGCTCGACACCGGCGAGACGACCGCGGTCGAACTCGTCGACGCCTACCTCGCCCGCATCGCCGCCTTCGACGCCCCCGGCACGAAGACCGCACTGAACGCCGTCGTCGTCGCCAACCCGGAAGCGCGGAGCGAGGCCGCGGCATCCGATGCACGCCGCGCCCACGGCGAGATCCTCGGCCCTCTCGACGGCATCCCGTACACGGCCAAGGACAGCTACCTGGTGCGCGGGCTCACCGCCGCTGCAGGGAGTCCGGCGTTCGCGCAGCTCGTGGCCCAGCACGATGCCTTCACGATCGAGCGGCTGCGCGCGGGTGGGGCGATCTGCCTCGGGCTGACGAACATGCCCCCGATGGCGAACGGCGGCATGCAGCGCGGCGTCTACGGCCGAGCCGAGAGCCCGTACGACGCCGAGTTCCTCACGGCACCGTTCGCCTCCGGTTCCTCGAACGGTTCGGGCACGGCGACCGCCGCGAGCTTCGCGGCCTTCGGCCTCGGCGAGGAGACCTGGTCGTCGGGCCGCGGCCCCGCGACGAACAACGCGCTGTGCGCGTACACGCCCTCACGCGGAGTGATCTCCACCCGCGGCAACTGGCCTCTCGTGCCGACCATGGACGTGGTCGTCCCGCACACCCGCACCATGGCCGACCTGCTCGAGGTGCTCGACGTGATCGTCGCCGACGACGCCGAGACCCGCGGCGACTTCTGGCGGGCGCAGCCGTGGGTCGAGCTGCCCGCCGCCTCCGCCGTCCGGCCCGAGTCGTATCCCGCACTCGCGGCGGGGACGGCGCATGCCCTCGTCGGCGCACGCATCGGCATCCCCCGCATGTACATCGACGCAGATCCGGATGCCGGCAGCGGCGAGAACCCGGGCATCGGCGGGCCCACCGGTCAGCGCATCGACACGCGGGCGAGCATCATCGAGCGCTGGGAGGCGGCACGCCGCGACCTCACTGCCGCGGGAGCGACCGTCATCGAGGTCGACTTCCCCGTCGTGTCGAACTACGAGGGCGACCGGCCCGGCGCCCCCACCATCACGACCCGCGGCCTGGTGTCGCCCGAGTACCTGCACCGCGAGATCGTCGACCTCTCGGCGTGGGCGTGGGAGGACTTCCTGCGGGCGAACGGCGACCCGGCGCTGCAGTCGCTCGCCGAGGTCGACGGAGCCACGATCTTCCCGCATCCGGAGGGCGCGCTCCCCGATCGCTACGCCGGTTTCGACGACGACATCGCCGAGTATCCGGAGTGGGTGCGCCGCCATCCCGACGCCTCGTTCACGGACATGCCCGAGCTCGAAGGCGGGCTGCGCGGGCTGGAGGAGACCCGTCGCCGTGACCTCGAAGTGTGGATGGACGTCCTGCGTCTCGACGCCGTGGTCTTCCCCGCGGTGGCCGATGTGGGGCCGGCCGACATGGACGTGAACCCGGAATCCGCCGACCTCGGCTGGCGCAACGGCGTCTGGATCACGAACGGCAACCTCGCGGTGCGCCACCTCGGCATCCCGACGGTCACCGTGCCGATGGGCCTCATGAGCGACATCGGCATGCCGATCGGCCTGACGTTCGCCGGGCGGGCCTACGACGATACGAGGCTGCTCCGGTTCGCCGCAGCATTCGAAGCGGCAGGCGCTCCGGGAACCCGTCGCGTCTCGCCGCCGCGCACTCCCGCGCTCTGAAAGAGACGCACGAGTGACATAACACTACTGTGACGCTCGCCACGATAGTGATATGTTCGGCGCATGCACACCGAGAACGAACGCGCCCTCGAATCCGGCATCGTCACCGACCTCTCCGGCCGGATGACCTACGGCTCGTATCTGGCGTTGGACCAGCTGCTCACGGCGCAGCATCCGGTGAGCGAACCGCAGCACCACGACGAGATGCTGTTCATCATCCAGCACCAGACCACCGAGCTGTGGCTCAAGCAGCTGCTGCACGAGCTGTCGTCCGCCCGCGAGCTGCTGGCCCGCGACGACCTCCGCGAGGCCCTGAAGCGCATCGCCCGTGTGAAGCGCATCCAAGACGTGATGACGCAGCAGTGGTCGGTGCTCGCCACCCTCACCCCCACCGAGTACGCGCAGTTCCGCGGGGCGCTGGGCAACTCCTCCGGCTTCCAGTCCGTGCAGTACCGCGCGGTGGAGTTCGCACTCGGCAACAAGAACGAGAAGATGCTGCGCGTCTTCGCCGACCACCCCGCCAACCTCGCACTGCTCACAGCCGAGTGGGAGAAGCCGACGCTGTACGACGAGTTCCTGCGCTACGCCGACCGCCGCGGGCTGCCGATCCCGACCGAGATCCTGGAGCGCGACGTGCGGGAGCCGTACCGCGAGACCCCGGCGCTCGTGCCCGCGATCCGCGAGATCTACCAGGACCCGAGCCGGTACTGGGACCTGTACGAGGCGTGCGAAGACCTCGTCGACCTCGAGGACAACTTCCAGTTCTGGCGCTTCCGGCACCTCAAGACGGTCGCCCGCACGATCGGCATGAAGGTCGGCACCGGCGGCTCCAGCGGCGTCGGCTTCCTGCAGCGCGCCCTGGATCTGACGTTCTTCCCCGAGCTCTACACCGTGCGCACCGAGATCGGCAGCTGATGAAGGCCGCCACGTTCTTCGACGGGTCCGGATGGCGCGAGGGCGTCGTCGAACTCGTCGACGGGCGCGTGCGGCTGCGCGCGGAGGCTCCCGCCACCGGGCTTCCCCGGGTCGGAGGCGTCATCACCGGCGGCTTCACCGACCACCACGTGCACCTGCAGCTCGCGGAGCACGGCCTGCTTGCGGGCTCCCGGCTCGGGCGCGTGGTCGATCTCGGCGGCAATCCGGATGCGGTCCGCCGGCTCGCCGTGCACAACTCCGGAGACACCCCTGCTGAACCGGGCTCGCCCCTCATTTCCGCCACTTTGCCCGCCGATTCCGAGGAGTTGCGCACGCCGTTCGCGCAGCACCGCGTCGATATCGGATTCGCCGGAGCCTTCCTCGCCGCTCCCGGCGGCTACCCTTCCGACCGCTCCTGGGCACCGGCCGGCTCCGTGCGGGAGATCGCCGATGCGGATGCCGCGGCCGACGCCGTGGTCGAGATGGCGGATGCCGGCGCCTCGTGCATCAAGGTCACCAGCAACAGCACCGCGGGACCGGTCTTCTCAGACGACCTCTTCCGCACGATCGTCGCTCTCGCCGCCGACCGCGGCCTCCCCGTCGTCGCCCATGCCGAGGGCGCCGGTGAGGCGCAGCGCGTCGTCCGTCTCGGCACCGCGCGCCTCGCGCACGCCCCCTTCACGGAACCGCTCGACGATGACGAGATCGCGCGGCATGCGGCATCCGCCTCCTGGGTCTCGACCCTGGCGATCCACGACGGCCCCGAACGGGTGGTCGCGATCGACAACGTGCGCCGTTTCCACGCGGCCGGCGGCACCGTGCTCTACGGCACCGACCTCGGCAACGGGCCGATGCCCGTCGACCTGAACCCGCGCGAGATCTCGGCGCTACGGGAAGCGGGCCTCGACGACGCGGCGCTGCTCCGCACGCTCGCCCCGGTCGACCCGCTCGAGCCTTCGTCCGCTCTCCTGCTCCTCCCCGGCGGATCCCCGTCATCCGCCGATCCGCTCGACGCCCGCCCCCTCACCCCCGCAGACCT
>NZ_PCOV01000014.1 GCF_002979435.1 Microbacterium sp. MYb66
TTGAGTTCTCAAGGATCGGATGCTCCCACGACCCAGCCATCACAGCCAGGCCCGCAGGGCAACTTCTCTATCTTACCCACCCTGTCTCGCTTGTCAAATCGGCGCGCGGCGCAGATCATGGATCCGCTGCGCAGCTGATGACAGCCGCAGAAGGGGTGGATCTCCCATCCTAGACGCAAGCATCTGATCTCTCAAGTGAGAGTGGATCGGGAGTGGTTCTCCGCTTGAGGGGGGTGAAGCTCTTGGCTCCTCCGCTTCCCTGTGGGGCGAACAAGTAATAAGTTACGCGGATCCCGGGGTTCTGGCAAATCGAGCCACACCACCCGGGCGTGTCGTCTGGGGTGCCCACGCGGTTTCCTCCGGATCAGGAGTGATTTCCTTCGGTCGAGGCCGTACGGAGTACGATCGCGCCATGCCCACACCCCCCGCGCCGCGGCACTCCTCCCGTGCGTCCGCACCCCGCCATGACAGGGACGACGCACGGGCGCGCGCCGCGACGGAACTGCTCGCACGCGTGCGGCGGGAGCTCGGCATGGGGTCGGATGACGACATCTCCGAGCCGACGCGACCATCCGCCGTCCCGCTGCCCTCGCGTCTCTCCGTCGGCGAACTCGCTTGGGCGAGCGTCGGCGCCGCGATGCTCGCCGCGGGCCGCTCCCCCGCGGACATCGATCCGCAGCGGGTCGCGACCGCCTACCGGAGCGACCGAGTTCTCACCATCGACGGTGCCACTCCCCCGGTGTGGTCGCCGTACTCCGGATTCTGGAGCACGAGCGACGGTTGGATCCGAACGCACGGCAACTATCCGCATCATGCGGCCGGACTCCGCAGGGGCCTTCGGCTGCACGATGACGCCGGTGCCGATGCCGTCGCATCCGCACTCGCCGAGCGCCCCGCCGCGGACGCCGTCTCCGACATCTCGACGGCCGGCGGCCTCGCCGTCCCGGTGTCCTCCGAGGCACCGGAGCTGGATCGTTCCCTGCGGCAGAGTCCGCTCGTCGACGTGCGCCGGGTCGAGGCCCCCGCGGATCCTCGTGCCCGGCCGTCTCATCATCGGCCTCCGGCGCAACTTCCGCTTCGGGGCATCCGCATCCTCGACCTCACCAGGGTCATCGCCGGTCCCGTCTGCACCCGCACGCTGGCACTGCTCGGTGCCGACGTGCTGCGTATCGACCCGCCGCAGCTTCCGGAGCCGGAGTGGCAGCACCTCGACACCGGGCACGGGAAGCGATCCGCGGTGATGGATGCTCGCACCGCACGACTGCACGAGCTGCTCGCGGAGGCGGACGCCGTGGTGCTGGGATACCGACCCGCCGCACTCATCCGCCTGGGGCTGGATCCGGACGTGCTCGTGCACCGGTATCCGGGCCTGGTCGTCGCCCAGCTCAGCGCCTGGGGCGCGGAGCACCCCGATCGCGCGGGATTCGACAGCCTCGTGCAGGCGGAGTCCGGGATCGCGCTCGTCGAGTCGTCGGACGGCGTGCGTCCGGGAGCACTGCCGGCGCAGGCCCTCGATCACAGTGCCGGGTACCTTCTCGCCGCCGCGGTCACCACGGTGCTGGAGCGCCGTGCCCGAGAGGGCGGGAGCTGGCGCGTCCGCGCATCGCTCCGACGCGTCGCCGCCGAGCTGCTCGGGATGCCGCGACGGCGAGAACCTCAGGTGCCGACCGAGTTCGACCCTGCGCCCCACGTCGCGCGGTTCGACGTCGACGGGCGGTCTCTCGTGACCTCTCGTCCCGCGCTGGCCGGCTTCGAGTTCGACGCGCCTCACACCTGGGGCTCTGATCAGCCCGTCTGGTGACGACGGCCCCGCACCGCCAGCACGATGCAGAGCGCGAAGGTGACGGCGCCCCAGAGCGCGCAGGCCGGGGGGAGCACACGATAGGCGAGATGCTGGACGGTGAACTCCGCGTCGAGGGGGCCGAACGCGATGATCCCCCAGACGAGCGCAGCGACCAGAATCACCGGAAGCGACACCCACCACGCGATGCGCACTCCCTGCGGCAGCGACTGCGTGGCGTCGGTCCGTGCTTCCCTCCGACGCAGCCAGAGCAGTGCCCAGACGCCGATGATGAGGAGGCCGATCACACTCGACCCGTGCTGGAGCCATTTGAATCCGGGCAGCGGACCCCACATCGCGTCGAGACCGGGGAGCAGCTCCACGCCGGCACGCCCCTCATGCGTGAAGAGATCCCAGAGGATGTGCGAGGCCACGCCGATCAGGAACGACACCGCGAGGAGCACCGGATACCAGCGCTTCTCCCCCACGCCGACGGCTCTTCCCGCAGCCTCGGCGCCGCCCGCACTCCAGTCCGTGGGAAGACGTCGCGCCAGCCACAGCGGAGCGAGTTCAGGAACCGCCGGGCGCAGCACGACCCGCCAGATCAGGAACAGCACGAAGGCGATCACCGCCGTCCACACCACATTGCCGAACGTGTGGGTGAACGAGTAGTCCAGCCCCACGCCCCGGACGAACAGCGGCAGGTCCGGCGTCATGGCGCCGATCGCGATCGCCGCCGGCACCAACGGCGTCCGGATGAACGGCAGCGCGACGAGGGCGTGACTCGGAGTGAAGGGCATTCGTCTCTGCTATCCGAAGGCCGATGACTCAGCCGAGGAAGACGCCGGCGAGGGTCTTCTTGCCGCGGCGGAGAACGGACACTCCCCCAGGCAGAGTTCCCTGGACCGTGGCCGCCTCATCTTCCACACGGACGCCGTCGAGTGAGACACCGCCCTGAGCGAGGGCACGCCTCGCCTCGGACAGGCTCGCCACGAGCCCGGTCGAGACCAGTGCCTCGAGCACCGGGGTCCCGGCGGCGGCCGTCGCGTTCGGAAGCTCCTCCAACGCGGTGCGGAGCGTGTCGGCATCGAGCGCGGTCAGGTCGCCCTGCCCGAACAGCGCCTCGGATGCCGCGATCACCGACGCCGTCGCATCGATGCCGTGCACCGTCGCGACGACCTCGAGCGCGAGTCGCTTCTGCGCGGCGCGACGGAACGGCTCCGTCGCCACGAGCTCGGCGTACTCCTCGATCTCGGACCTGCTGAGGAAGGTGAAGACCTTCAGGCGGTCGATGACGTCGGCATCCGTCGTGCTGAGCCAGAACTGGTACATCCGGTACGGGCTGCACATCTCGGCATCGAGCCAGATGGCGTTGCCCTCGCTCTTGCCGAACTTGGTGCCGTCGCTGTTGGTGATCAGCGGGGTGCCGATGGCGTGCACCGACGCTCCCTCGGCCCGCCGGATCAGGTCCGTGCCACTGGTGAGGTTGCCCCACTGGTCGGATCCGCCCGTCTGCAGCACGCAGTCGTACTGGCGGTACAACTCGAGGAAGTCCATCCCCTGCAGGATCTGGTAGCTGAACTCGGTGTAGCTGATGCCCTCGTCGGAGTTCAGCCGCGCGGCGACCGCATCCTTCTTCAGCATCGTGCCGACACGGAAGTACTTGCCGATCTCACGAAGGAAGTCGATCGCGCTCAGCGGCGCGGTCCAGTCGAGGTTGTTCACGATGCGTGCCGCGTTGTCGCCCTCGAAGCTGAGGTACCGCTCGACCTGGGTGCGCAGGCGACCCACCCAGTCCTCGACGGTCTCCCGGGTGTTCAGCGTGCGTTCGGCCGTGGGCCGGGGGTCGCCGATGAGTCCGGTCGATCCGCCGACGAGTCCGAGCGGCTTGTGGCCGGCCAGCTGGATACGGCGCAGAGTCAGCAGCTGCACGAGGTTGCCGAGGTGCAGGCTCGCTGCCGTCGGATCGAACCCGCAGTAATACGTGATGGGGTCTCCCGCGAGCAGGGCGCGCAGCGCCTCCTGGTCGGTGGACACATGGACCAGTCCACGCCACACGAGTTCGTCCCACACGTTCTCGAACGTGGGGTCGATCGCCTGGGGTGCGGTCGTCAGAGCGGGAGTTGACACGCGCTCCAGGCTATCAGCGCAGCGCACCGCCGAATCGCCTCACACGGGCCCGTCGAGGAGAGTGATCTCGTCGTCGGAAAGGGCGATCGATGCGGCGTCCATCGCGACATCCAGCTGATCGAGCTTGCTGCCGCCGAGGATGGGGCGGATGCCGCGCGCGAGCTGCCACGCCAGCACGACCTGCCCTCGTCCGAGCCCCCGCGCCGCCGCGATCTCGTCCAGCACCGCGAGCCGATGTGCGGTGCCGGGGTGGTCGTACACCTCGGGCACGGGCTTCGCCGGGTTGTCGTAGGCGCCGGAGAGCAGCGGGGTGTACGCCCAGATCTCGATGCCGTTCGCCAGGGCGAAGTCCCGCTGCTCGTCGCTCAGCACGCCGAAGGGATGCGCGACCCCGGGAGGAAGCGTCCCCGGTCGCGTGCGCAGGTACGTGCTGTTCAACTGGAACGCGTCGATGGGTACGCTTCCGATGGATCTCGCGTGCGCACGGGCGCGCTCGATGCGCCAGGCCGGGTGGTTCGAGGCGCCGACGCGGGTCACCGTGGCGTCCGCGGTGAGCGCCGCGAGGGCGTCCACCGTGTCCTCGATCGCGACCGTCCGATCCTCCTGGTGCAGCCAGAGCAGGTCGATCCTGTCGACGCCCAGGCGCTCGAGGCTCCCTTCGACGGCAGTGCGGATCGCACGAGGAGAGAGCCCTGCCCGGTGCTCGGGCCACGACCCGGGCCAGAGGGGCTCGGCACCGACCTTGGTCGAGATGCGGACCTGCGCACGAGCATGCGGTCGCGCCGCGAGCCAGCGTCCGAGCACCTCCTCGGACGCTCCTCCCTGCCCTGTCTCGCTCGTCCAGAAGCTGTAGCAGTCGGCGGTGTCGATCCAGATGCCGCCGCGGTCGACGAAGCGGTCGAGCAGGGCGAAGGAGGTCTCCTCGTCGACGAGCGTGCCGAAGGACATCGCTCCGAGGACGAGCGGGGATGCAGGGGTGTTCCGGTTGGTCATGACCTCACTGTGCAACCTGGAGCGCGCTCCAGGTCAAGTCCTATGCTCGGATCATGACCACGTACACGCCGGCGGAGGCCGCCGCTCGCTCCGGATTCAGCATCGACACGCTCCGGTACTACGAGCGCGAGGGCATCCTGCCCGCGGTGTCTCGTACAGCCGGCGGGCATCGCGCGTACACCGATACCGAGCTCGGACTCCTGGAGTTCCTCAAGTGCCTCCGCGAGACCGGCATGCCGGTGGAACGACTGCGCCGCTACGGCCAGCTCTGCCAGCGCGAAGACACGATCCCGGAGCGGATAGCGCTTCTCGAGGAGCACGCGGTGACGGTCGAGAAGCAGCTCGCCGACGTTCTCGCGCAGCAGCGTCGTCTCGTGGAGAAGCTGGACTGGTATCGGTCGTCGGACTGAACCGCCGTCAGCTGTGCGCTGCCCACCACACGAGGAAGGCGGCGCCGAGGGCGATGACCCAGCTGACGAGGCTGCCCACGAGGAAGTACTCGGCTCTGGCGCCGGTCTCGCCGTCACGGGAGATCTCCGGGAAGCGGACGATTCCCTTCGCCGCCAGCATCGCCGCGAGGATCGGGTATGCCGCGGCGAGCGTGAGGATCAGCACGAGGATGCGTTCCAGCGGGCCGATCAGTCGTCCGCCCTGGAAACCGGCCCGCGGATCAGGGGCGGTCGCCACCAGGCGCGGCTGATCTGCGGTCGGTTCGGCGGAGGCCTGACGCGCCTCCATGTCGACGGGTGTGGTCTCGGCGGCGGATGCGGTGCGTGATTCGGCGATCTGCTCCACAGGGCGCCAGGTATGTTCACCGTCGAGAGCGGCGCGCACCACGAGGTTCGCGGACTCGAGCAGGAACGCCGACACCCCGAGCACCAGCATCGCCAGGTCGAACGTGACCTCGCCGAACGGCGAACGCAACTGCCACACCTCGCCGATGAGCCCGGCCTGGGCGCGTGCGCCCATCGAGATCACGGCTCCGACGACGACGAGAGCGAGGATGACGGCGGGCCAGAAGCCCGCGCGTGACGACCGTCCGTCGGGCATGCACCAGATCCAGAGCGCTCCGGACACGAGCGCGGCGATCATCGGCAGAAGCGCGTCGCTGACGCTGCCGAGCAGCAGCAGCACGACGGCCGCGGCCAGGTATCCGATCCAACGCCGGGGGGCGAACTGCCGCACGAGGTCTGCGGCTCCGATGGCGAGCAGGATGAATCCGGCGACGATCATGCCAGCTCTCCTCTCAGAGCGGCGAGTCCTTCGATGAGCGCGGCGGATCCGGCGCGTCGCAGCGATTTCGAGACGCTCGGCTGCGAGATGCCCTCCTGCGCCGCGAGCTCCTGTTGCGAACGGCCGACCAGGCGCCCGTAGGTGAGTCGCCGCTCGCGCGCACTCATCGCACCCACGAGCTCGTCACGCGCGAGCAGGTAGGCATTGGAGACCGCGATCGTCGACGCCATGACCTCATCCTGCCCCGGGGCTCCGACAATCCAGGTGCGCGTTCGCGGCACGGCGCGCTGCTCACGGGAGTGCACCGTCTCGATCGCGGCCCGCGCGGCGTACCATCCCGGCCCGTCGGCGAGCTCGCCGTGCACGGAGGCGACGGCGCGCACCTCGCCCACGCCGATGCCGAATCGGAAGGCGATCCCGTCGGGCAGTCCCAGTTGGATCAGGAAGAGCGAACTGAGCGCATCGCCGAGCTCTCGGTAGACGCCCTGCTGCTCGTCCCCTACCGTGGGCGTCAACGGTTGCGCCGCCAGCGGGAGGTCGGTCTCCGCCTGCGCGATGGTCTCGTCCAGTACGCGCTGCGCTGCACCGCGGTCGCCGAGTTCACGGGAGCCCACGATGTCTGCGATCACAGCGATGACCATGCGATAACCTTATCACGAATATTCTTAGTTATATGCACTATTTGGTTATGGATTGGAAACATGCCTGATTCGAGCATCCTTGCCTGGTCCGAGGGAACCTGGACCCACGCCCCCGCCGCCGTGAACGACGCCGAGCACCTCGACGTCACCGCCGTCGAAGGCAGCGACGCCTGGCGGCACACCGCCTACGGGTTCGTGCACGACACCGAACACGCCCTGCTCGCACCCCTCGCCGTCGGCGAGGCGATGGAGGTGTCGTTCCGGGCGCCGTGGGACGGCCAGTTCGACCAGGCGGGGATCTTCGTGCGGATCGACGATGAGCACTGGGTGAAGACCGGCGTCGAGTTCGCCGACGACCATCTCGGGCTCGGCGCCGTGGTCACCGCCGGAGGGTCGGACTGGTCGGTCGGCTTCGTCGACGACTGGCACGACCGCGAGATCACGGTCAGGGTGAGCCGGTGGTCGGACGCCGTGATCGTGCGGGCGCGCGCCGACGACGAGCCGTGGCGGCTCGTGCGCGTCGCTCCGTTCGACGGCCACGCTGCGGCATCCGCCGGCCCGTTCCTCGCGGCACCGACGCGTGCGGGTCTGACCGTGCGGTTCACCCGGTGGGCGCGGTCCGCGGCCGACGCCGAACTGCACTGAGCCCTGCTCAGCACAGACGAAGGAGGGACGGGCCCGCGGGCCCGTCCCTCCTTCGATAGCACCGACTACAGGCCGAGAGCGTGCGCGGCGGCCTGAGCGCGCGCGACGAGTTCCGCCCGTTGCTCGGCGACCCGTACCGGGGCGGTCCCGCCGACACCGGTCCGGGAGGCGACAGAGCCCTCGATCGTGAGGACCTCGCGCACCTCCGGCACGAGATGCGGCGACACGGACTGCAGCAGCTGATCGGACGCGTCCTCCAGCCCGATGCCCTGTTCTTCACACGCGCGCACCAGCGCACCGGAGATCTCGTGGGCGTCCCGGAACGGCACCCGCCGCTTCACCAGCCACTCAGCGACATCGGTCGCGAGCGAGAAGCCCTGCGGCGCCAGCGCCGCCATCCGCTCGGTGTCGAAACGCAGTGTCGCGATCATGCCGGCGAACGCCGGGAGCACGACCTCGAGGGTCTGCACCGAGTCGAAGACCGGCTCTTTGTCCTCCTGCAGGTCGCGGTTGTATGCGAGCGGGAGCCCTTTGAGCGTCGCGAGGAGACCGGACAGGTTGCCGATGAGACGCCCCGACTTGCCTCGTGCGAGCTCCGCGATGTCCGGGTTCTTCTTCTGCGGCATGATGCTCGACCCGGTCGAATACCCGTCGTCGAGCGTGACGAAGCCGAACTCGCGCGTGTTCCAGAGGATGATCTCCTCGGACAGCCGCGACAGGTCGACGCCGGTCATGGCCGCGATGAACGCGAACTCCGCCACGACATCCCGCGCGGCCGTGCCGTCGAGCGAGTTCTCGGCGGGGCGGTCGAGTCCGAGCTCGGTCGCCACGAGCGCGGGGTCGAGACCGAGGGTGGAGCCGGCCAGTGCTCCCCCGCCGTACGGCGAGACCCCGGCCCGACGACGCCAGTCCACGAGACGCTCGAGCTCGCGCACCAGCGGCCAGCCGTGCGCCTGCAGGTGGTGGGCGAGCAGCACCGGCTGGGCGTGCTGCAGGTGCGTGCGCCCGGGGAGGATCGCATCAGGGTGCGCCTCGGCCTGGGCGACCAGCGCGTCGACGACCCGCAGGATGTCGCGGGCGATCACTCGCGCGTGGTCGATCAGGTACATGCGCACCAGAGTGGCGATCTGATCGTTCCGGCTGCGGCCGGCGCGCAGACGGCCCCCCAGCTCCGGTCCGAGCTCCGCGATCAGCGCCTGCTCGAGTGCGCCGTGCACGTCTTCGTCGGTCGGCACGGGGCGGAGGGTGCCGTCGGCCACGCGGCGGGCGACGGCGTCGAGTCCCTCGTGCATCCGCCGCGCTTCATCCGCCTCGAGATACCCCGCCGCCGCCAGCGCTGTGGCATGTGCATGCGAGCCGGCGATGTCGTAGGGAGCGAGGATCCAGTCGAAGTGGGTCGATCGGCTGAGCTCGACCAGCTCGGGCGACGGGCCGGTGGCGAAGCGCGCGCCCCAGAGCGCGCCTTCGTTGGTGCCTTCGTGCGTCGCGTCCGACATCATGCGTCCTTCTTGCCGAGGAGCCACACCAGCAGGGCCTTCTGCGCGTGCAGACGGTTCTCCGCCTCGTCCCAGACCACGCTCTGCGGACCGTCGATGACCGAGGAGTCGACCTCGTAGCCACGATCTGCGGGGAGGCAGTGGATGAAGATCGCCTCCGAGTCGGCGAGCGTCATCGTCTCCGGCGTCACCTTGTAGCCGCCCAGGTCGCGGATGCGCGCGAGCTTCTCCTCCTCCTTGCCCATCGACACCCAGGTGTCGGTGACCACGACGTCCGCGCCGGCTGCGGCCTCGACCGGGTCGGTGTACAGCGCGATCGACCCACCGGTCTCGGCGGCGCGACGATCCGCGGCCTCGATGACGTCCGCACGCGGCGCGTAGTCCGCCGGGGAGGCGATGCGCACATGCATTCCGGCGGTGACGCAGGCGAGCGCGTACGAGTGGGCCATGTTGCTCTGCCCGTCGCCGAAGAACGTGAGCGTGAGTCCCTTGAGGTCGCCCTTGTGCTCGCGGATCGTGAGCAGGTCGGCCAGCAGCTGGCACGGGTGGAAGTCGTCCGACAGGGCGTTGATCACGGGGACCCGGGTGCCCGCGGCCATCTCCTCGAGGCCCGACTGCGCGTACGTGCGCCACACGATGGCCGCGACCTGACGCTCGAGCACCCGTGCGGTGTCGGAGGGGGTCTCCTTGCCGCCGAGCTGGCTGTTCGCCGTCGAGATGATCAGAGGGGAACCACCGAGGTCGGCGATGCCCACCGCGAAGGAGACCCGGGTGCGCGTCGAGGACTTGTCGAAGATCACGGCGACGGTCTGCGGGCCGGCGAGGCTCTTGTCGGCCCAGCGGTCCTTCTTCAGCTCGAGGGCGAGATCGAGGATCTCGGCCTGCTCGGCGGGCGTCAGATCGTCGTCGCGCAGCAGGTGGCGGGTCATGCGGGTACCTTTCCGGAAGCAGAGGCCTGGACGTCGGCGAGGGATGCCGTGAACAGCTCGCGGAACTCCGCGAGCTCGGCGTCGCCGATGGTGAGCGCAGGTGCGATGCGCACCGTCTCGGGGTTTGCGGCATTGACGATGAGACCGCGCTCCTGGGCGGCCGCCACGACGTCTCCGGCGACCGGAGCGGACAGCGCCACGCCGACGAGAAGTCCGCGCCCGCGCACGCCGACGATCAGCGGGGAGTCGATGTCGAGGAGGATCTCGCGCAGCTCGGCACCACGTCGAGCAGCGTTCTCGACGAGGCCGGCGCTCTCGATCTCGGCGAGCACCGCATCGGCGACGGCCGTCGCCAGCGGGTTCCCGCCGAACGTGGAGCCGTGCGATCCAGGGGTGAAGAGGGAACTGGCCGCCCCGTAGGTGACGAGCGCGCCGATCGGGAATCCGCCGCCGATGCCCTTCGCCAGCGTGATGGCATCGGGCGTGATGCCCTCGTGACTGAAACCGAACCACTGGCCGGTACGACCGGCCCCGGTCTGGATCTCGTCCACGATCAGGAGCGCGCCATGGGTGAGGGTCAGCGAGCGAGCGGCCGCGAGGTACCCCTCGGGCAGCTCGACGACGCCGGCCTCGCCCTGGATAGGTTCGACGATCACGGCGGCCACGCGGTCGTCGATCGCTGCTTCGAGTGCCTCGATCGTGGCCGGGATGTGCTCGACACCGGCCGGCATCGGCTCGAACGGGGCGCGCATCGATGCCTTGGCGGTCATCGCGAGGGACCCCATCGTGCGGCCGTGGAAGCCGTTCTCGAGCGCGAGGATCCGCGGGCGCTCCGCGCCACCGTGCAGGCGGGCGAGCTTGAAGGCGGCCTCGTTGGCCTCGGCGCCGGAGTTCGAGAAGAACACCCGCCCGTCGATGCCGGCGCCGGCGAGGCGCTTGAGGCGTGCGGCGAGCGCGAGCTGGGGAGGCGTCGCGAAGTAGTTCGACACGTGGGCGAGCGTCGCCGCCTGCGTCGAGACCGCCGTGACGAATGCGGGATGCGCGTGACCGAGGGAGGTCACCGCGATGCCGGCGAGGAAGTCGAGGTGGCGTCGGCCGTCGGCATCCCACAGGTACGAGCCTTCACCGCGGACCAGCATCGCCAGCCGGTCCCCCGCGTTGAGCACCAGATCGCGTGCCGCATCGTCCTGCCAGACGGTCATGCCGTCACCTCCGTCTTTCCCAGAACCACTTCGGTTCCGATTCCCTTGCTGGTGAAAAGCTCGACGAGCACCGAGTGCGGCACCCGCCCGTCGATGATCGCGGCGGCGTCCACGCCGCCCTCGACCGCATCGAGGCAGGCGCGCATCTTCGGGATCATCCCTGACTCGAGCTTCGGCAGCATCCGGATGAGGTCCTCGGAGGTCAGATGCGAGACGAGCGAATCACGATTGGGCCAGTCGGCATAGAGCCCCGGCACATCCGTGAGGATCACGAGTTTGCGCGCGTTCAGCGACACGGCGAGGGCCGCGGCCGCAGCATCCGCGTTGACGTTCAGCGACTGACCGGGGTGGTCGAGGTCGGGCGCGATGCTCGACACGACCGGGATGCGACCGGCCGCGAGGTGGTCGAGCACCGGGGTCGGATCGACCTCGACGACATCGCCGACGCGACCGAGATCGACCTCTTCGCCGTCGATGACGACGCCGCGGCGGCGTCCGCCGAAGAGCCCGGCGTCCTCCCCGCTGAGACCTGTGGCTATCGGACCGTGCGAGTTGATCTTGGTCACGAGCTGCGGGTTGACCTGGCCGGTGAGCACCATGCGCACGACACTGATCGCCTCGGTGTTGGTGACGCGATAGCCGCCCTTGAACTCGCTGGGGATCTCGAGACGCTGCAGCATGTTCGAGATCTGGGGCCCTCCACCGTGGACGACCACCGGAAGCACTCCGACATAGCGGAGGTAGGCGATGTCCTGCGCGAAGGCATCCTGCAGCTCCTCCGACACCATCGCGTTCCCGCCGTACTTGATGACGACGATCTGGTCGCGGAACTTCTTCAGCCACGGCAGGGACTCGATGAGCGTGGTGGCCTTCTGCGCGGCGACTTCGGCCGGGGTGTCCTGGATGTCGGTCATGAGGCGTAGGCGCTGTTCTCGTGCACGTAATCGTGGGTGAGGTCGTTGGTGAGGACGGTCGCAGTCGATTCCCCGACCTTCAGGTCGATCACGAGGTGTGTGGCGCGCGGGGTGAGATCGACCTCTTCGCGAGGGCGGTCGGGGCCGCCTTCGGTGCAGACCCGGACGCCGTTCATCCAGACGTCCACGTCGTACGGGTCGAACTGCGCGGTGGTCGTGCCGATCGCCGCCAGCACCCGACCCCAGTTCGGGTCGTTGCCGAAGATCGCGGCCTTGAACAGGTTGTTGCGCGCGACGGAGCGGCCGACCTCGACCGCCTCCTGCTCGGACACCGCGTGCAGCACTTCGATCGTGATGTCGTGGCTCGCACCCTCGGCATCACCCTGGAGCTTGACCGCGAGCTGCTGGCAGAGCTCGGTGAGAGCAGCGGCGAAGTCGTCGAGGTCGGGCACGACCTCGGATGCGCCGTTGGCGAGAAGCGTGACCTGGTCGTTGGTCGACATGCAGCCGTCGGAGTCGAGACGATCGAACGTCTGCCCCGTCGCCCTGCGCAGCGCCTCATCGGCCTGCAGCGGCTCGAGCACGGCATCGGTCGTGATCACCACGAGCATCGTGGCGAGTCCCGGTGCGAGCATCCCCGCGCCCTTCGCCATGCCGCCGATCGTCCAGCCGTCACGGCTGATGACAGCCGTCTTCGCCACGGTGTCGGTGGTCATGATGGCCTGCGCCGCGTCCTCGCCGCCGGCGGCGCTGAGTTCGGCGATCGCCTGCTCGGTACCGCTGAGCACCCGCGCGCGGAACGTCTCGTCGCCGGTGCCGATGAGCCCCGTCGAGCAGATCAGCACGTCGCCGGCGCTGACCCCGAGGAGCTCGGCGGCCTTCTCGGCAGTCTGGTGCGTCGTCTGGAAGCCGAAGCTCCCGGTGAAGCAGTTCGCCCCACCGGAGTTGAGCACGACGGCCTCGACCACGCGATCGGCGACGGCCTGCTGCGACCAGATGATCGGGTTGGCTTTGGCGCGGTTGCTCGTGAAGACCGCAGCACCGACCTTGCGAGGTCCGCGGTTCACGACGACGGCGACATCGAGCTTTCCGGTGGACTTGAGTCCGGCGGCGACACCGGCCGCCTCGAATCCTGCGGGGGCGGTGACGCTCACGGCGCGACTCCGTTCAGTGAGAGGGCGCGGGCCTCGGGCAGCCCCAGCGCGATGTTCATGGATTGGATGGCTGCTCCCGCGGTGCCCTTGACGAGGTTGTCGACCGCGGCGACCACGGTCACACGGTTCGCGGCCCGGTCGATCGCCAGCCCGATCAGCGCGGTGTTGGCGCCCAGCACATCGGCTGTGCGCGGGAAGCGTCCCTCCGGCAGCAGCTGCACGAAGGTCTCATCGCCGTACGCGCCCTGCCACGCGTCGCGGATCTGCGCGTCGGTGGCACCCTCGACGATCGGGGCGGTCGAGGTGGCGAGGATCCCCCGCGACATCGGGACCAGAACCGGAGTGAAGGAGATCCGGATGCTGTCGGCATCCGCACCCGAAGCCGCGGCGAGCGCCTGACGGATCTCGGGGATGTGCCGGTGGGTCCCGCCGACGGCATAGGGGTTCGCCGTGCCGAGAATCTCGCTGCCGAGCAGATTGGTCTTGAGGCTCTTGCCCGCGCCGGACGGACCGACCGCGAGCACCGAGACAATGTCGGACGGGTCGATCACGCCGGCAGCGACGCCGGGAGCGAGGCTCAGGCTCACGGTCGAGGCGTTGCAACCGGGAGCGGCGATGCGGGTCGCACCCCTCAGCTGCTCGCGCTGCTTGCCGTTCCCGACCAGCAGCTCCGGGACGCCGTACGTCCACGGTTCGTGGAACCCGCCGCCGTAGAACGCATCCCACGCCGATGCCGAGGTGAGCCGATGGTCGGCACCCGCGTCGATCACGAGCGGAACGTCGCCCAGGGCGTCGGTGTACTGGCCTGACTGCCCATGAGGGAGCGCGAGGAACACGATGTCGTGGCCGGAGAGGATCGCGGGTGTCGTGTCCTGCAGGGTGAGATGCGCGAGTGAACGCAGATGCGGCTGGTGATCGACGAGAGGCTGCCCGGCGTTCGAATGCGCCGTCACGGTGCGGATCTCGATGTCGGGATGATCGGCCAGGAGGCGGAGGATCTCGCCGCCTGCGTAGCCGGATGCGCCGGAGACGGCGACGGAATACGTCATGCTTCTACCTTAACGGTCGGGCCCTCGAGGAAATCGGGACCGGGGACGGGGCCGGAGGCGGCGACACCGGCACTCGACCGCCGTGCGTGCACAGGCAGGAGGGCGGGGTCGCCTACAGTCGGCGGCCGCGGCGTCGGCGCACAGCGATGACGCTCGGAGCGAGCGTCGAAGAAGCGGTGGCGGCCGAAGGCATGACGTGACAGTAGCGCGGCCGCCACCGCATCCGCAAATCCGACGTTCATCCGCCGGGATGCGCCTCCGAGGGAGCGGCGAAGAAGGCGAGCTCGTGCGCGCTCGAGGTCTCGAACGCTCTCCGCATCCGCTCCCTGGTGCCGGCATCCGCCGCCGCCGCAGCCTCGGCTGCATAGCTGATCGCCGTCCTGGTGGCCTCGTCGAACGCCGGGTCGGCATATGTCGCGAGCCACGAGGCATAGGGATGCTGCGGGTCGCGCGCATGCGCACCGAACTCCCCCGCGTGCAGGCGTCGACCGAGGTCGGTGTAGAGCCAGAAGCACGGGAGGACGGCGGCGACGATCTCCGCATAGTCGCCGCCGAACGCGACGGAGCGCAGGTGATCGAGGTAGGCCGTGGTCGCGGGTCCCGGCTCGGCCGAGAACGTCGCGGTGCTCACCCCTTGCGAAGGGGTCAGCCAGGAGGCGTGCAGCTCGAGTTCACCGACGATGGAGCCGTGTGCAGACTCCGCCCAGAACGCCTGCTCACCCGATGTGGGCGCGAGCCGGGCTGCTTCGGCGAGAACGCGCGCGTACTCGCGCAGGTACAGCGCGTCCTGGGCGAGGTAGGACAGGAACGGCGCGCGCTCCAGCGTGCCGTCTGCGAGCTCCTGGATGAACGGCAGATCGTCGATCCCGGCGCGGATCCCGGCGATGCGCTGCCACCAGTCGGCGGTGATGTCGGGCGCTCCGGGTCGCGGCGTGGTGCCGCCGCGCTCCCACAGGCCGGCGAAATGGCTGATCGGGCCATGCCCCTGTCCCACGCGCAGGGATTCCCCCTCCCGCAACGACTCGCGGAGCCAGGTGCGGGCCGCGCGGACAGCATCCCCGGGCTCCTCGCCCCGCGCCAGCAGGGTGGCGAGGGCGGATGACAGCGAACAGCCGGTGCCGTGCGTGTTGTCCGTCGCGATGCGGGGTCCGGAGAACTCCTCCCGCCGTCCACGACGCCCGTCGAGCAGGGCGTCCGGAGCCTCGTCGCCGGTGAGGTGGCCGCCTTTGACGAGCACGGCGGCACCGATCTGCACCGACAGCTCCTCAGCAACGGAGATCGCGTCTTCCCAGTCGCTGATCTCTCGATTCGACAGCACCGCGAGTTCGGCGAGATTCGGCGTGATCAGGGTCGCGCGGTCGAGCAGGTCGTGCAGCGCCCGTTCGGCATCCCGATCCAGCAGCCGATCGCCGGACGTGGCCACCATGACCGGATCGAGCACGACGACGGGCGGTCGGACGTGGTCGAGCCACGCGCCCACCGTGCGGATGACCTCGGCATCGGCCAGCATCCCGATCTTCACCGCGTCGACCACGATGTCGTCCGAGATCGCGTCCAGCTGCGCACGGAGGAACTCCGCGGGCGGCACGTGCACGGCGCGTACACCCTGTGTGTTCTGCGCGGTCAGGGCGGTGAGGACGGCCATGCCGTAGCCGCCGTTCGCCGCGATGGATTTGAGGTCGGCCTGGATGCCGGCACCGCCCGACGGGTCGCTGCCGGCGATGGTGAGCACCCGGGGCACGGCGCGGGCGAGCCACCGGCGTCGGAAAGCACCGGCGGTCGCTGCGGGGTCGGCGGCGGCGCACAGCACCGAGACGACGGCGAGTCCGACCGCACCGGCATCGCGCAGCTCTTCGGTGTCGTCGATGCCGACTCCGCCGATCGCCACGCACGGGAGCGGGCTGCTCGCCACGAACGCGGCGAAGCCGTCGATGCCGAGCGGTTCCGGATGGTCGGGCTTGGTGGCGGTGGGGCGGATCACGCCGACACCCAAATAGTCGACGGTGCCGGCAGGAAGGGCCCGCAGCGCCTCGAGATGCGCGGGCGTATTGGCCGTGAGGCCGATCAGCGCGTCGGGGCCGAGCGCAGCCCGCGCGCGCAGCACCGACGCATCACCCTGTCCCAGATGCACTCCATCCACGCGCGCTCCGCGTCCGCGAGCGGCGACAGCGGCCTCCAGCCGATCGTTCACGACGAGGAGCGCGCGGCCGTCGATCGCTTCCGACAGGGCGACGAGCTGCTCGACGGTCTCGGCATCGGTCGCTTCCTTGTCACGGAGCTGCACGATGCGAACGCCACCGTCCACGGCCTGCCGGACGGTCTCGACGACGCCGCGCTCTCCGCAGAGCTCCGCGTCCGTGACGAGGTACAGGGAGAGGTCGGCGTTCACAGCGCGCCCTCCTCGACCCGGGCGCGGGCGATGGGCGCGTCCGCTCGAACCGCGGCGAGCGCGTCCAACAGTGCGACGGCGAAGCTGCCGGGGCCGGCCGAGGCCTCGGCAGCCTGCTCGGCCGCGATCGTGTAGACGAGGCTGGCGGAGGCGACGGCGGTGAGCGCGTCGTGCCCCGTCACGCTGGCAGCCCCGAGGAAGGCGGCCATCACGGCACCGAGTGCGCATCCCCCGCCGGTGACGCGGGTGAGGAGCTCATGGCCGTTCGCCAGGCGGAGCACCCGCTCGCCGTCGGTGATGAGGTCGATCGGACCGGACACGGCGACCACGGCACCCGTCCGACGCGCGAGCGTGGCCGCGGCATCCGCGGCGGCATCGGTGCTGTCCGTGGCATCGACGCCACGACCGCCGACGCTGAGTCCGGCGAGCGCGAGGATCTCCGAGGCGTTGCCGCGGATCGCCGTCGGTCGGAGCGCCACCAGCTCGTGGGCGAGGGCGGTGCGCACGGGGAGCGCGCCGATGGCGACCGGATCGAGCACCCACGGCGTACCGGATGCCGTGGCGCCGGCGACCGCCTCGAGACTCGCCGCCCGCTGTTCAGGTGTCGGCGTGCCCAGGTTGATCAGCAGCCCCGAGGCGACTCCGGCGAACATCTCGGCCTCGCCGACGATGTCGACCATGGCGGGAGCGGCCCCGACCGCGAGCAGCACGTTGGCCGTGAATCCCGTGACGACGGCGTTGGTGATGCAGTGCGTGAGCGGTGGCGCCTCGCGCACCACCCCCAGCAGGGTCGCGGCGGAGACCGCGAGGTCGATGGTGGAATCAGGACGCAGAAGATCGCTCATCGCGACATCCCTTCGCTAGTACGAACTAGATCAGGTTCGACGGGTCTGTTCTCAGCCGCGGATGCGGCACCCCGTGTCACTGCTCGAAGTCTACCGATCGGCCAGGAGAGCCAGCTCCTCCGCACGCGTCAGGCCGGCGCGACGCTCGCGGTCCACACCGCGCTCCCGCTCATCGGCGACGACGCGCTCGATCGTGCCGGTGAGGGAGCCGAGCCGCCCTCGGCTCGCGAGGAAGGCCCGGTTCGAGCGCGTCATGAACCCGGTCATCTCCGGCGGGAGCCACATCGGCAGCGACCGCGGCCCCGCCCAGTACTCGACCCCGTGGGCGACGAGCCACTCCTCCTCCGCGACGACAGCGTCGCCGGTATGTCCTGCCGCGTCGCGGACCGCGTGCAGCACATCGATGAGGGGATACTCATCGCCGATCGCGTTGACCGCACCTCCCCGAGTCGCCGTGACGACGAAGGACGCGAGGTCGTCGACATCGATGACCTGCGCGCTCCTTCCGCCGACCGGCGGCAGCAGTACGGACTCGGCACCCGCCCGGGCAAACGCCGCCGCCCAATAGCCGAACCGGTCGCTGGGGTCTCCGTCGCCGACGATGAGGCCAGGACGCACGACGAAGGCGCGGTCTCCCAGAGCCGTCACAGCGTCCTCCGCGGCTGCCTTCTGCGCGCCGTAGTCGTACTCGTCGCCGGGCCCGGCCGGCGGGTGCCGCGGTGCGGACTCGTCCGCTCCGACCGTCTCGTCGTCGGCGTACACAGACATCGAGGAGACGTACGTCCAGCGGGCGACACGATTGCCGAGCGTGGCGACGGCGGCCGCGACATGCGCAGCCCGGGAGGAGATGTCGACGACGTGGTCCCAGTCGCGCCGCGCGAGCTCGCTGTACGCCTCAGCGTGGTCGCGATCACCGCGCACGAGCACGGCCCCCTCCGGAGCCGGGCGCTCACCGCGGGCGAGGCACGTCACCGTCGCTCCGGCGTCCAGCCATCTCCGGGCGATCCGCCCGGAGAGCCACCCTGTTCCGCCGAGGATCAGCACATCCGTCATGGCTTCCATGTCACCAGGAACCGCTGACTCGCGGAAGCACTTCCGCTCAGAGCAGATCGTGCTTGCTGGCGAGCTGATCAAGGCCCGCCAGCACCGGAACGGTCCACGTGGGGTCGGGCCGCCAGCGCACCCACTCGGAGTCGAACGGCCAGTCGTCGGCCTCGAACGACGCGATCGCCGCATCCGCATGCCGCTCGATCTGGGCCGCCTGCTCGGGACTGAGCCGGCCCTGCTCGATCGCGGCGATGAGCTCGTCCTCGTCCTTGAGGTGGATGCCGCCCTCCGGATCGATCTCGACGTCGAGGATGTGGTCGGAGGAGAAGGTGTCGTGATCCGTACGCAGATGCGCGTTCTCGAGGTTCACGTACCATCCGGCGAACGCCCAGGCCGCGGCGGCGGTGTCGCTCCAGAAGAGCCGGACCGACCACGGCAGTCCGGCGGGCGCGATGCACAGCACCCCGTTGCCTCGCCAGGGCTCGACGATGCGTGTCCGCGGTTCGAGCCAACGCCGGGCGAGCGGTACCTCGCGCACGCGCTGTCCGTCCAGAGCCCCAGGCGCCTCCTGCAATGTTCCGGGGGCGAGCCATGCCACGAGTCCTCGCTCGTCGTCACGCACCACGCGCATCGGAGAGATCCTGGACGGCTCCCCCGGCTGCCATCCCGGCTTCCGGTAGTGCCAGTCGATCTGCGCACCGACGTCGAGGAACGGCCCCTCTCCGAGCGGTCGCGCGTCGTCCGGGACGGCGGCCTGAGTGCTCTGGGGGAGGATGCTCATCCCGCCACGCTACTCCGGCGCCGTCCCGGATCGTCCGAGGACGGACACGGTTTCGTACGATGTCCTTCTCAGTCGCGCAGCGCGGCTCCGAAGCGCTCCGTTGCCACCGCGACACCGGCGAGCTTCGCCTCGGTGGCCTCCGCTGCCGTGAGCGTGCGGTCATCGGCGCGGAACCGCAGTGCGAACGTCAGGCTCTTGGATCCCTCCGGCACGCCCTCTCCGCGGTAGTCGTCCACGAGACGCACCGACTCGAGCAGCGCACCGGCGCCTTCGGCGAGGGCCGCCTGCACATCGGCGGCGGGAACCTCTGCCGGCAGCATGAGTGAGACGTCCTGTGTGGCGGCGGGGAAGGTCGACAGTGAGGCGGCGACGACACGACCGCCGGCGAACGACAGGATGCGGTCGAGGTCGAGCTCGAACACGGTCGCACGGCCCGGGAGGTCTGCTCCCTCGGCCACGGCGGGATGCAGCTCGCCGACGTAGCCGACCTCGTGTCCGGCGACCCGCAGCGATCCGGTGCGGCCCGGATGCAGGGCAGCGCGCTCGGCCTGGACCACATCGATGTCGACGCCCGCGGCAGCCGCGATCACGCGGACGGCATCCAGCGCCTCGACCAGGCCGGCGGCCTCTGCGGGACGGCCGGGCTGGCGGGGTGCGACGTGGCCGGTGAGCAGCGCCGAGATGAACCGGTTCTGAGGCGGGATCGAGGCGTTCAACGCGGCGAGCGTCTCGTCGGAAGGACGCTCGCCCAGCGGCGGCACCTCCTCCGTGCCGTACTCCACGCCCTGCTCCGGCAGGAAGACGACGCCGGTCTCGAAGATCGCGAGATCCGTCAGACCGCGCGAGATGTTCCGGTGCGCGGTCTGGAGCAGTCCCGGGATCAGCGATCGACGCAGGTACGGAGCCTGTCCGTCGAGCGGATTCGCCAGGCGGATGCTGGGCAGGTGCTCGCCGGATGCCGAACCGTGCAGATCGTTCTGGACGTCCGTGGTGAACGGGAAGGACGGCGTCTCGACGAGCCCCGCAGCGGCCAGCGCATCGGCCACACGGCGGCGACCCTGCTGGTGCTCGGTGAGACCACGGCCGGACGGGGGCGTCGGCAGGACGGACGGGATGCGGTCGAGTCCGTGGATGCGGGCGACCTCCTCGGCGAGCGTCCACTTGTCGGTGAGGTCGGGGCGCCAGGTCGGCGGGATCACGGTCCAGCCGGATCCCCCTTCGGAAGCGGCGACTTCGGCGCCGATGGTGGTCAGCGCGCCGGTGATCTCGTCATCGGTGTAGTCGACGCCGATGAGCCCCTGCACGAAGCCCGCAGGCAGCTCGATCTCGCCGACGAAGACCTCGGTGAACAGCGCACCGCCCTCTTCCGTGAGCGTGCCACCGGCGAGCTCGACCATGAGGTCGGCGGCGCGGCGCGCGGCCACGAACGGGATCAGCGGGTCGACGCCGCGCTCGAAGCGCTTGGACGCCTCGCTGGGCAGCTTGTGCCGGCGCGCCGAACGGGCGATGGTCGTCGGGTCGAAGCTCGCGGCCTCGATGAGCACGTTCCGCGTGGTGTCGCTCATCTCGGTCGTGCCACCGCCCATGACGCCGGCGAGGCCGATGGGACCGGACTCGTCCGTGATGAGGAGGTCTTCGATGTGCAGCGCTCGCTCCACGCCGTCGAGTGTCGTCATCTTCTCGCCGGGCGTGGCCCGACGAACCGTGATTCCCCCGGCGAGCTTGTCGAGGTCGTAGCCGTGCAGCGGCTGCCCCAGCTCGAGCATGACGTAGTTGGTGATGTCGATGAGCACGCCCAGGGGGCGCATGCCGGCGAGGCTGAGCCGCGCGATCATCCACGGCGGCGTGGGACGTGAGGGGTCCACGCCCCGGACGACGCGGGTGACGAACTCGCTTGCTCCGACGCGGCCACGCACGGGGGCGATGTCGTCCACCACGGTGGTGTGACCGGTTCCCGGCTGGAGTTCGGCGAAGTCGCGCTCTGCGGGGTCGCGGAAGGCCGCCCCCGTGGCGTGCGCGTACTCGCGGGCGACACCGCGCAGGGAGAACGCGTAGCCGCGGTCGGGCGTGACGTTGATCTCCACCGCGACGTCGTCCAGGCCCAGCAGCGCGATCGCGTCGGTGCCGACGGGCGCGTCGATGCCGAGGTCGGACAGCACGACGATGCCGTTGTGCTCGTCGCCCAGGCCGAGTTCACGCGCGGAGGCGATCATCCCGTCCGAGACGTGTCCGTAGGTCTTGCGGGCGGCGATCGGGAACGGGCCGGGCAGCACGGCGCCGGGCAGCGTCACGACGACCTTGTCACCGACGACGAAGTTGTGCGCACCGCAGACGATCCCCCGCACGCCGCCGTTCGCCTCACCCACATCCACCTGGCACCAGTTGATGGTCTTGCCGTTGGACTGCGGCTCGGCCTCGATCGAGACGACCTGTCCGACGACCACGGGACCCGTGATCTCGAAGCGGTGCACGTCCTCCTCTTCGAAGCCGACGGTCACCAGCGCCGCGAGGACATCCTCGGGCGTGGCATCCGCTGCCAGATCGACGTACTCACGCAACCACGAAAGCGGGACGCGCATCACACCACCATCCCGAACTGCTCGCTGAAACGGACATCGCCCTCGGCCATGTCGCGCATGTCCTGCACATCGCTGCGGAACATCAGGCCCCGCTCGATGCCCATGCCGAACGCGAAGCCGCTGTACACCTCGGGGTCGATCCCGGCGGCGCGCAGCACGTTCGGGTTGACCATGCCGCATCCACCCCACTCGATCCAGCGCGCGCCGCCCTTGAAGGTCGGGTGCCACAGATCGAGCTCGGCGGAGGGCTCGGTGAAGGGGAAGTAGTTGGTGCGGAAGCGCGTCTCGGCCTCGGGCCCGAAGAGCTGCTTCGCGAAGTGGTCGAGCGTGCCCTTGAGGTGCGCCATCGTGATGCCCTTGTCGATCACGAGGCCCTCGAACTGCGTGAACACCGGCAGATGCGTGGCGTCGAACTCATCGGTGCGGTACACGCGCCCGGGGCAGAGCACGTAGATCGGCACCTCGCGGTCGAGCATCGAGCGCACCTGGACCGGGCTCGTGTGCGTGCGCATCACGAGGTGGCGCGAGGGCGGGTCGACGTAGAACGTGTCCTGCTCCTGGCGGGCGGGGTGGTCGACATCGAAGTTCAGCGCATCGAAGTTGAACCACTCGTGCTCGAGCTCCGGCCCCTCCGCGATCTCCCAGCCCATGCCGACGAAGATGTCGCAGACCTGGTCCTGGAGGAGCGTGAGCGGGTGCCGGGCGCCGACCCGCGTGCGCGACGGGACCGCGGTGATGTCGACCCGCTCGGCTTCCAGGCGCGCGGCGACCTCGGCGGCGGCGAGCTCGGCCTCCTTCGCGGCGAGAGCCTGGGCCACCTGCCCCCTGCCCTGGCCCACGAGCTTGCCGAAGGCGGCCTTGTTCTCGGGGGCGACCTGTCGCATCGAGGCGTTCAGGACCGCGAGCGGCGATCCGTCGGCGACGTGGGCGGCACGGGCCGCTTTCAGCTCGGCGGTGTCGGCGGCTGCGGCGATCGCCGCGAGGGCGTCGGCGACAGCGGCTTCGACCGCTTCCGGGGTGATTTCAGGAGACTCTGACACGAGAATCGAGTCTACCGGCGCGCCGTCATGCGAGCAGACGGCGCGACCGGGTCAGACTCACGGAGTCGGCGCTCCGCCGAACCCGCTCCCGCCGCGCTGCAGCGTGATCAGCTCGGTGTCGGTGCCGTCCTGGTGCGGCCGCGGATCCACTCCGCCGACCGGGATGCCTCCGCGACCACGCGGTGAGCGTCGGGTGCGGATCTCCAGGTACTTGGCGATGCCGGAGAGGATGAGGCACATGATGATGTAGATGCCGCCGATGACGAAGGCGGACTGCAGCACGGGGCGTCCCTGCTGCGACGTGAGCTGCTTCGCGAAGTAGAGCAGCTCGGGGTAGGTGATGATGAACCCGAGCGCGGTGTCCTTCATCGTCACGACGAGCTGAGCCACGATCACGGGAAGCATCGCACGGATCGCCTGGGGCAGCAGGATGAGCCGCATCACCCCGCTCTTGCGGAGACCGATCGCGTACCCGGCCTCCTTCTGCCCCCGCGGCAGCGACTCGACGCCGGCACGGAGCACCTCGGCCAGGACCGAGCCGTTGTAGACCGTGAGGGCGAGGACGACGGCCCAGTACGGGTCCATCCGCACGCCGACGACGGGGAGGCCGTAGTAGAGCAGCATCATGAAGACGAGCACCGGCACGGCCCGGAAGAACTCGGTGATCACCGTGACGGGGATGCGCACCCATGCGTGCTCCGACATCCGTCCGATCGCGAGCAGGAAGCCGAGCGCGATGCTCAGGACGGCGGCGAGCCCGAAGGCCGCGAGCGTCCTCCCGAGCGCCTCGAAGATCTGCTCCCAGACGGCGCTGAACGTGAAGACGTACCAGCGGGAGGCGTCGAACTGCCCGCTCTCGTAGAAGCGGTAGCCGATGAAGCCGAGCAGGGCGAGCACCACGACGACGGTCGCGACACCGATCAGCCGGTTGCGCAGGATCGCCTTGGGACCCGGGACGTCGTACAGGACGGAAGTCATCGCGCGATCCTCCACTTGTTCTCGAGATAGCGCTGGAGCGAGCTGAGGAGCAGGACGAGCACGACGAAGATCACGGCGACCCAGAGCAGGACGACGAGGGCGTTCTCGCCGCGCTCGCTGAGATACGACCGGACGGCGCCGAGTTCGAGGATCGAGAAGCCGGCCGCGACGGTCGTGTTCTTCAGCAGGGCGATGAACACGCTCATCATCGGCGGCACGACCGAGCGGAACGCCTGCGGGAGCACGACCAGGGTCATCACCTGCCCGAACGGGAGTCCGATCGCTCTGGCGGCCTCCGCCTGTCCGACGGGGACGGTGTTGATCCCGGCGCGCAGCACCTCCGCGACGTAGGTCGCGGTGTAGATGCCGATCGCGAGGATGCCGAGCACCGTGGTGCTGAGCTTCGGCAGCCCGAGCTGCGGGTAGCCGAAGATGAAGAAGAAGAAGACGAGGGTCAGTGGGGTGTTGCGGATGAGGTTCACGTACACCGTGCCGACACCGCGGGCGATCGGCACCGGTGAGACGCGTGCAGCGCCCACGATGATGCCGAGGATCAGCGCGAGCACGCCGCCCCCGAAGAAGATCATCAGCGTGTTGCTGAGTGCTCTGCCCCAGAGGTCGAGGTTTCCGAAGATGACGTCCACGCCACCCTCCCCTTCAGGATTCGGAGAGGGGGCGGCCGTGCAGCCGCCCCCTCTGGTCGATCAGTCGACGGCCGGCTGAGTGACTTCGATGCCGGACGATCCGAGGTTCTTGTCGAAGATCGCCTGCCAGATGTCGCCACCGTCGGTGAACAGCGTGTTGATGTGCTCCTGGAGGGCCGCGTCATCCTTCGCGAGGCCGACCCCGTAGCGCTCCTCGGTGAACGGCTCGCCGACGACCTTCAGGTTGTCCGGGTCCTGTGCCGCGTAGCCGATGAGGATCGCCTGGTCGGTCGTGACCGCCTGGACCTCGCCGGAGAGCAGCGCCTCGACGCATGCCGAGTACAGGTCGAACTCCTTGGTCGGGACATCCGGGAAGTTGTCGCGGATGTTCTGGATCGGGGTCGAACCGGTCGCCGAGCACACGGTGGTGTCGGCCGTCAGGTCGTCCTCGCTCTTGATGTCCTCGTTGTCGGCCGCGACCAGCAGTCCCTGACCCGTGATGAAGTACGGGCCGGCGAAGGCGATCTGCTCCTTGCGCTTGTCGGTGATCGAGTAGGTGCCGACGTAGTAGTCGACGTCGCCGTTCACGATGGCCTGCTCGCGGTTGGCGGAGGCGATCGGCTTGAACTCGATCTTGTCCTCGTCGTAGCCGAGCGAGGCGGCGATCCAGCGGGCGATGTCGATGTCGAACCCGGTGCGCTCGTCGGTGGTCACGTCGAGGTAGCCGAGACCGGGCTGGTCCTCCTTGACGCCGATGACGACCTTGTCGCGCTCCGTGATGGCATCGAACGTCGGGCTGCCCTCGAGCTGGACGTCCGTGGCGACCTCGAACCAGGTGCTGTCCTCGCCGGCGTCACCACCGTCGGTGCTGCCGGGGTTCGACGGGCTGCCGCTGTTGCAGGCCGTGAGCGCCAGCAGGGCTGTCGCCGCGATTCCGATGCCTGCCAGTGTCCGTGTGCGTCGCATGTGCGTCTCCTTCGTGTGCTGTGGGTGCAGGGTCTTGGGGTCGGGTGTCGGGGTCAGTGCGTCAAGAGCTTCGAGAGGAAGTCCTTGGCGCGGTCGCTCTTCGGGTGCGTGAAGAACTCCTCGGGAGTCGCCTCCTCCACGATCCGGCCGTCGGCCATGAACACCACGCGGTCTGCGGCCTTCCGCGCGAAGCCCATCTCGTGAGTGACGACGATCATCGTCATGCCCTCCTGGGCGAGACCGACCATGACGTCGAGGACCTCGTTGATCATCTCCGGGTCGAGCGCACTGGTCGGCTCGTCGAAGAGCATCACCTTCGGCTGCATTGCGAGAGCGCGGGCGATGGCGACGCGCTGCTGCTGGCCCCCGGAGAGCTGCGCGGGAAGCTTCGATGCCTGCTGCGCCACGCCGACGCGCTCGAGAAGGGTCATCGCCTCCTTCTCGGCATCCGCCTTCTTCATGCCGCGGACCTTGATCGGGCCGAGAGTGATGTTCTCGAGGATCGTGAGGTGGGCGAAGAGGTTGAACGACTGGAACACCATGCCCACGTCGGCACGCAGGTGCGCGAGCCCCTTGCCCTCGGCGGGGAGGGCCTTGCCGTCGATGCTGATGTTGCCGCTCGTGATCGTCTCCAGGCGGTTGATCGTGCGGCACAGCGTCGACTTGCCCGAGCCGGACGGGCCGATCACCACGACGACCTCTCCGGCGTTCACGGTCAGGTCGATATCGGTGAGCGCTTGGAAGTCGCCGTAGTGCTTCTGAACGTTCTCGACCACGACGAGGGGTGTAGCAGAGGTCATCATTTCTCCAAACTAGCCACGTCGTACCCCGTGCTCCAGGGACCTCGGTGAGATTTACACGTTCGTAATCACCTGATCACGGCACCGATGCTCCTTCGCATGGGTGCCCCACGGCCCGCCCCCGCGGGCCGTGGGATCGTCCTGCTGCTGCACTCCCCAACGACAGCGGAGCAGCGGGCCTCCGATCGTGCGCGATCGAGATCACACTGGCAGAGCGCCGAGGCGGTGTCAGACTTCTTGAGGATTTCTTGAGAAGCAGCAGCGGCCTTCCCGAGCACCGGCACGCCGGCTCACCTCAGCCGCGCAGATCCCGGTAATAGTCGGCCGCTCCCGGATGCAGCGGGACCGGACCGGTGAAGATCGCGGAGCGGCGATCCAGCAGCGCCGCCGCGGGGACGGCGGCCGCGATCCGCAACCGCGCATCGAACAGCCCCGCCAGGATGTCGCGCGCGACGCCGTCTGGAGTGGAAGATGCCGTGACGAGATAGTTCGGCACGGCCATCGTCGACGCCGACGTCGCGAGTCCGTAGGTGCCCGCGGGCACGTCGGCGGGGCGATAGGCATGCGAGTAGTGGTCGTTGACGTCGTTCACCCAGTCCTGCTCGATCGGAAGCAGGCGCACCGGTGTCTTCTCCGCGAGCTCGGCGATCCCCGGAGTGGGCAGTCCTCCGACCCAGAAGAAGCCGTCGATCTCGCCGCGCTCCATCGCCTGGATGGATGCGCTGAGATCGAGCTGCGGATTCCGCACGGACGCGTCGTCGACGCCCGCGGCATCCAGAACCCGTGTCGCGATGACGGTGACGCCGGAGTTCTCGGCACCGAGTGAGATGGTCCTCCCCGCCAGGTCGGGGATGTCCTCGATCTCCGAATCGCCGCGCACCACCACCTGCACGTACTCGTCGTAGAGGCGAGCGAGGGCCCGCACGTCCAGCGGTTCGTCGAAGGCACCCGTTCCCGAGACGGCATCCGCCGCGGCATCTCCCTGAGCGAAGCCGATCAGCGCATCGCCCGACTCGACCCGCAACAGGTTGTCGACGGAGCCTGCCGTCTCCTCGACGGCCATCGTGATGTCCAGCGAGTCGGAGAGCTCCTCGGCGAGGCGGCTCCCGTACTCGAAGTACACGCCGGTCGGCCCGCCTCCCGCGATCACGTACGCGTCATCCGTCCATTCGCTCGCGCGCTGACCGCACGCGGTCAGCGCGCACAGGACGGCGAGCGCGACGAACCCCGCCGCAGCGCGGCGTACCGCCACGATCATCGGGGCGTCCCGTCACGGAAGAGCAACTCGACCGCGAGGCCGCCGCCTTCGGCCGAAGCCACGGTCAACTCGCCACCGACCGTCGCGAGCAGGTCGGTCGCGATCGCGAGGCCGAGCCCGGAGCCGGGCACGTCTCCGCTGTCCGCGCTCCGCCAGAACCGATCCGTGGCCGCCGCTGCCTGCTCCTCGGTCAGGCCGGGCCCATGATCACGCACCGTGATGCGACAGACCTCTCCCGCGCGTCGCGCACCGACATCGATCCGTGCACCCTCCGGCGAGAACTTGACGGCGTTGTCGATCACGGCGTCCAACGCGCTCTCGACGATCGTCCGATCGGTGACGCTCATGACCGAGGACTCCCCCGTCGATCGCAACGCCACTCCCCGCTGTGCGGCCACATCGCGCCAGGCGTCGAGTCGACGCGCGGCGAGGGTCGCGAGGTCCACCGCGGAGATCGTGGAATCCCCTCGTCCCCCGCGGGCGAGTCCGAGCAGGGTCTCCAGGATCCGCGTCATCCGGCGCCCCTCCTCCCTCGTCTCCTCGACGTCGTCCCGCCACTCCTGCCCGAGCCCCGTCGCCAGATGCTCGACACGCAGAAGCAACGCGTTCAGCGGATTCCGCAGCTCGTGCGAGGCGTTCAGCGCGAACTCCTGCTGCCGCGTCATGACTCGCTCGATCTCGTCCGCCATCCCGTTGAACACCCGCGCCATCCGGCGCAGCTCCGGCGGCCCGGCATCTTCCGCGACCCTCGCATCCATCTCACCGCGCTCGATCGCCACCATGGCCTCGTCGAGACGCCTCACCGGGGAGAGCACCCAGCGAGCCAGCCGGAAGACGAGCAGCACGCCGAGCGCGATCAGCACCACGGCGATGGCGGAGAGGAGCAGGATCTGCTGCAGGATAGCGGTGCGCGGCGCCTCGACATCCGCGGACACCAACACCGCCCCGATGACGTCGCCGTCGTCGAAGACCGGTTCGGCCAGCGCGGCATCCGCCAGGGTCCAGGGGAACACGCCCGCAGGCTGCTCGGCCCTGCGACCGGAGAGGGCCAGACGCACCCTCTCGGCATCCTCCTCCGCGAGCACCGCCGAACCGTGGTCACCCGCTGCCCAGACGCTTCCGGCGAGGTCGAACACCGTGACCTCGATGCCGTAGACGTCCTGGAAGCGCATCACCTCGGCATCGATCACCGCCGGGCTCCCGGAGCGCAGCGCCTGTCGCGCACTGGTCACGAAATAACCGAGGTCTCCGAGCTGCTGGGTGTAGAACGCCTGCTGCACGCTGCGTGCCGCGCTCCATCCGGCCGCTCCGCCGAGCGACAGGAGGATCGCGATGAGCGGCACGAGGAACACCACGATCAGACGCCTGCGCATGGATCAGGCCCCCGCGAGGCGATAGCCGACGCCGCGGACGGTCTCGATGAACCTTCGATCGCTCGTCTTCTTGCGGATCGCTCCGACATGGACCTCCAGCGAGTGCCCGAAACCTCGCCAATCCGTGTTCCACACCTCGCGGATGAGCCGCTCCTTCGGCACCGCCACTCCCGGATAGCGTGCGAGCACCGCGACGATGTCGAACTCCTTCCGTGTGAGCTCGATCGGCACGCCGTCCACGAGCACCTGACGCGTGACGAGATCGATCCGCACGTCGCCGCCCCGCAGACGCACCTCGGCGTCGGACTCGGGGACGATCGGGCGGGAACGCCTCGTGACCGCCTCGATCCGCGCCAGAAGCTCATGCACGTCGTAGGGCTTCACGACGAAGTCGTCGGCCCCGGCCCGCAGGCCCTTGATCCGCTCCGCCACCTGATTCCGTGCTGTCACGATCACGATCGGGACCTCCGAGCGGCCCCGGATGCGACGGCACAGGTCGATGCCGTCGATGTCGGGCAGCCCGAGGTCGAGGAGGACGACCTCGGTGTCGGCACCCAGAAGCTCGAGGGCGGCGGTCCCGTCGCCAGCGCGCACGGTCGCATAACCCGAACGAGCGAGGAAGGCGTCGAGGGCGGCAGCGACCCGCTCGTCGTCTTCGACGATCAGAATCCTCATCGACTCCGCTTCCGTATCCGTCGTCGCGCAGCGTCTCAGCCGAGCGACGCAGCCCGCTGCGCGAACGCGCTCTCATAGAGGCACACGCTGGCGGCGGTCGCCAGGTTCAACGACTCGGCTCGGCCGAAGATCGGCAACCGCAGCACCCGGTCGGCCATCTCGAGTGCTTCGTCCTCGAGGCCGCGAGCCTCGTTCCCGAAGAGCCAGCCGGTCGGTTCGGCGAGCACGCCCTCCGCACGGGCCTGCAGCAGATCATCACCCTTCACATCCGCCGCAAGGATGCGCAGCCCTGCGGCATGGGCGCGTGTGACGACCTCGGCGAGGTCTCCCCCGACGGAGACCGGAAGGTGGAACAGCGAACCCGTCGTAGCGCGAACGACCTTCGGATTGTACGGGTCGACCGTGCGGCCGGTCAGGACGACGGCATCCGCGCCCGCCGCATCGGCCGCCCGGATGATCGTGCCGAGATTGCCCGGATCACGCACCTCCTCGCAGATCGCCACGAGACGCGGCGACGCGTCGAAGATGTCACGCACCGACGTCGGCGTCTGCTGGACGACGGCGACCAGACCCTGCGGCGTGACGGTGTCGGCCATCGCGTTCAGCACGTACTCGGTCACGTACTCGACGTCGATATCGGCGTCCGCCGCCTTCGCCCGGATGTCAGGGTGCTTCTCCCAGCCGGTGGGCGTGGCGAACAGCTCGACGATGGCCTCCGGTCGGTAGGTGAGCGCCTCACGAACCGACTGCGGACCCTCGAGAAGGAAGAGGCCCGTCTCGGTTCGCGCACTGCGCTTGGTCAGTTTCGCGACGGCACGGACTCGGGGCGAACGGGGGTTCTCCAGCACGATCACAGTCTAGGGTCCCGTCGGCCACCGAAAACGCGAAACGGGCGTCTTCCCGAAGGAAGACGCCCGTTTGGAAGCGAGATGCTTACGCAGCCGACTTCGGCGCGTTGACGTCGGAGGGCAGAGCCTTCTTCGCCGTCTCGACCAGCGTCGTGAACGTCGCCGCGTCGTTGACCGCGAGGTCGGCGAGCATACGACGGTCGACCGTGACACCCGCGAGGCCGAGGCCCTGGATGAGACGGTTGTACGTCATGCCGTTCTGGCGAGCCGCAGCGTTGATGCGCTGGATCCAGAGGCGACGGAAGTCACCCTTGCGCTTGCGACGGTCGCGGTACGAGTAGACCAGCGAGTGGATGACCTGCTCTTTGGCCTTGCGGTAGAGGCGCGAACGCTGACCGCGGTAACCCTTTGCGCGCTCGAGGATGACCCGGCGCTTCTTGTGGGCGTTTACTGCCCGCTTGACTCTTGCCATTTTCCTGTGTTCCTATTCGTGCGTTCGGGCGCGCGTCAGCGGCCGAGAAGCTTCTTCGCGACCTTGGTGTCAGCCTTCGAGAGCACCTGGTCCTGGTTCAGACGACGGGTGCGACGGCTCGACTTGTGCTCGAGGTTGTGGCGCATCCCGGCCTGCTGCTTCTTCAGCTTGCCGCTGCCGGTGATCTTGAAGCGCTTCTTAGCACCCGAGTGGGTCTTCTGCTTCGGCATCTTCTCTTCCTTCGTATGGCGCCTTCTCAGGCGACGGTGTCAACCCGCGGTGCGGGAGTTCTGGGGCGGGAATTACTCCGCCGGAGCCTCGGCCGGAACGTCCGCATCGCTCTTCGCTTCGCGGGCGGCCTGCTTGTTCGCGGCGCGCTGTGCGTCGCGAACGGCGTTCTGCTCCTGCTTCGCCTCGGACTTGCTCTTGAGCGGGGCAACGATCATGACCATGTTGCGACCGTCGATGGTCGGGTTCGACTCGACGGTTCCGAGCTCGGCCACGTCCTCTGCGAACTTGCGCAGCAGACGCACACCCTGCTCGGGGCGCGACTGCTCGCGACCGCGGAACAGGATCATGGCCTTGACCTTGTCGCCTGCCTTGAGGAAACCCTCGGCGCGCTTGAGCTTGGTCGTGTAGTCGTGCGCCTCGATCTTCAGACGGAAGCGGACTTCCTTGAGGATCGTGTTCGCCTGGTTGCGGCGAGCTTCCTTGTCCTTCTGGGCGGCCTCGTACTTGAACTTGCCGTAGTCCATGATCTTGACGACGGGCGGCTTCGAGTTGGGGGCGACCTCGACGAGGTCGAGATCGGCTTCCTGCGCGAGGCGCAGCGCTGCTTCGATGCGGACGACGCCGATCTGCTCACCCGCGGGGCCGACGAGGCGGACCTCGGGGACGCGGATGCGCTCATTGGTACGGGGATCGCTGATGCGGAGCTCCTTAGACGATGTGATTCGGCCACCGGGATGCTCTCTGCATCACGGGCGAATTCGGAATCGTCCCACCCACCGGCATTCAGACGCCGGCTCCGCACCCAGTCTGCCGGGGTCCGCTTTACGGACGGAGCCGGTGGAGTGCAAGACCCGGTAGCCTTGAACGGCAAGCGCGGGTGGGAAGTGAATCCTCTTTCGATCCGGAGCATGACGCTCCGAAGCCCGCCAAAGTCTAACAGAAAGCAAGGCGAAGTGACGAACCAGGCATCGGACGAGGCTGCACGAGAGCGCGAAGAGCGCTGGGCGCGTCAGGAGGAGGCCGCGTCGTCGGCCACCCGAGACATCGCCGACGTCCCCGCTGTCGAGGTGATCACCACCGCGGCCGTACACCTGATGAGCGCGGCGGCCGTCAAGCTCGGGCTTGCGGACGACCCCGACGCGTCGGCCCAGCTCGACCTCGACGAGGCACGCAAGCTCATCAACGCCCTCGCCGGACTCATCACCGCCGGCGCCCCCGAGATCAGCGACATGCACGCGCGCTCGCTGCGCGACGGGCTCCGCTCGCTGCAGCTCGCGTTCCGCGAGGCATCCTCGATCCCCGACCCGATCGGCAAGGGGCCGGGTGAGAAGTGGACGGGGCCGGTCAACTAAGACTGTCGTCGCCACGTACATGTCGGCGATGAAGCGCGCTCAGACGCTGCGGCGGAGCTTCACCGTGAGCGAATCCGCCAGTACGGCGATACGGTCGTCCGATGCCCAGCGCTGAGCCAGACGTGAGAGCACCGCATCGAGCACCTCGCGCTCGAGGCCGTCGACGAGTTCGAGGATCACGATCAGCTCCGGACCACGCAGGCGGGCATCCGGGTCGCCGGACGCTACAGCCACGTCGATCACGGCGAGCTCGTGCGCGACGCTCTCCTGGAGCGCGGTGTAGACCTCGACGGAGAGGAAGCTCGGCTCCCAGGCATGCTCCTGAGCGATGGCCCACACCGCGGGTCGACGGATGACGAACTCCGTCTCGGAGGTCGGATCCAGCACGATGAGGTCGGTGTCTTCGGCCGACGCCGCCAGAGCGGCCCGGAGTGCCTCCACGGGGATCGGACGCGCGGTGGGATCCCATTTCTGCATCGCCTCGACCGAGGAGAACACCGGCTGCACGCGCCGACCGTCCGGAGCGGCCACCGTCACGATCGACAGCTCCTGCGTCTTGTCCACGGCGAGCCCGCTCGGCGCGACGCCCTCCTCGCCCTTCTCAGCGATGAGCGGGATCAGCACGCGCGCAGCTCGGAACGCATCCACGACCTCGGCCTGACTTCCCTCGCCCGCGCGGAAGCGATGCAGGGCCGCGAGCAGGGCAGGGTCGGCAGAGCCGTCGTCCGACGCATGGGGGTTCGCCTCGAAGCTGCGTCCCTCCCACGGGACCCCGGCTGAATCGCCACGATCGTGCGATTCAGGCCCGCAGGCGTGCGCGTCAGTCTCCTGCGACATCCAGTGCCTCAGCCAGCGTGAACGCACCGGCATAGAGCGCCTTGCCGACGATCGCGCCCTCGACGCCCAGCGGCACGAGCTCGCGGAGTGCGGCGATGTCATCGAGGTTCGAGATCCCCCCGGACGCGACGACCGGCTTCGGCGTGCGCGAAGTCACCTCGCGCAGCAGCTCGAGGTTCGGACCGCGGAGCGTGCCGTCCTTCGTCACGTCCGTGACGACGTAGCGGCTACACCCCGCATCCTCGAGACGCTCGAGGACCTCCCAGAGGTCTCCACCCTCCTTGGTCCAACCGCGAGCGGCGAGGGTCGTGCCTCGCACGTCGAGGCCGACCGCGATCGCCTCGCCGTAACGGCCGATCACGTCGGCGGCCCACTCGGGGTTCTCCAGCGCGGCCGTGCCCAGGTTGATGCGCGTCGCGCCGCTCTCCAGCGCAGCCTCCAGGGTCGCGTCATCACGGATACCGCCGGACAGCTCGATGTTCACACCCTTGAACTGCTTGATGACCTTGCGCAGGATCGGCGCGTTGCTGCCGCGACCGAAGGCGGCGTCGAGGTCGACGAGGTGAATCCACTTCGCTCCCTGCGCGGCCCATTCTCCTGCGGCATCCAGCGGGTCGCCGTAGCTCGTCTCTGTTCCCGCCTCACCCTGGGTCAGGCGGACGGCCTTGCCCCCGGCGACGTCGACCGCGGGAAGGAGCGTGAGCGAGGGAGACTGCGCGAAGTCGTTCATGGGTTCCTTGGATCGGGAAGCTCTGCGGCCCGGAGCGGGCACGAGAACCGAGGGTAGTCCGCCGACGGGCGGCTGACAAAACGGGTGCTGCGGGTCACAGACTCCCGACCCAGTTGCGCAGCAGCTGGATGCCTGCATCCCCCGACTTCTCCGGGTGGAACTGGGTCGCGGACAAGGGGCCGTTCTCGACCGCGGCGAGGAACGGATCGCCGTACGTGGTCCAGGTCAGCACGGGCTCCGGGAACGGTGGGATGACGTCGAGTTCCCAGGACTGTGCGGCGTAGGAGTGCACGAAGTAGAAGCGCTCCTCCTCGATGCCTCGGAAGAGGATGCTGTCCACGCCCGGCTCTACGGTGTTCCACCCCATGTGCGGGAGCACGGGAGCGTTGAGCTCGGTGACCGCTCCGGGCCATTCGCCGAGACCAGCGGTGTCATGCCCGCGCTCCACACCGTGCTCGAACAGCACCTGCATGCCCACGCAGATTCCCAGAACAGGTCGTCCACCGGCGAGGCGACGATCGATGATCTCGTCGCCTCCGTGGGCGTGAAGTGCGTCGCGCACTGCTTGGAACGCCCCGACACCGGGAACGACCAGCCCATCCGCTTCGAGCGCGGTGGTGCGATCTCGCGTGAGGACGGCGTCGGCTCCGGCCGCGACGAGCGCCTTGACCGCAGAGTGGACGTTCCCCGACTCGTAGTCGAAGACCGCGATACGCGGAGTCCTGCTCACAGTGCGCCCTTGGTGGAGGGGATCCCGTCGACGAGCGGATCCAGCGCCTTCGCCTGACGGAACGCCCGGGCGAATGCCTTGTACTCCGCCTCGGCGATGTGGTGCGGGTCACGTCCGCCGAGCACACGCACGTGCACGGTCAGCGCGGCGTTGAAAGTGATCGCCTCGAAGGAGTGCCGCACCAGGGAACCGGTGAAGTGCCCTCCGATGAGGTGGTGCTCGAAACCGGCCGGCTCTCCCTCGTGCACGAGGTAAGGACGGCCGGAGATGTCGACGACCGCCTGGGCGAGAGCCTCATCGAGCGGCACGAGGGCGTCGCCGTAGCGCGAGATGCCCGACTTCTCCCCCAGTGCTTCCAGGATCGCCTGACCGAGCACGATCGATACGTCTTCGACGGTGTGGTGCGCGTCGATGTTCGTATCACCGGAAGCGCGCACCGTCAGGTCGGTCAGCGAGTGCTTCGCGAACGCGGTGAGCATGTGATCGAAGAACGGCACCGAGGTGTCGATGCGGCTGGCACCGGTGCCGTCGAGGTTCAACTCGAGTTCCACGGTGGACTCCGACGTGCTGCGGACGCGGCTCGCGGTGCGCGGGGTCGGTGCAGGGGTGCTCATGAACCCGATCCTATCGAGGCCAGGGCGTCGAGGAATGCGGTGGTCTCGGCCTCGGTGCCCGCGCTCACCCTGAGGTGGCCGGGGATGCCGACATCACGCACCAGCACGCCGCGATCGTACAGCTGCTGCCAAGTCGCACGGGGATCGGCCACACCGCCGAACAGGACGAAGTTCGACCACGATTCATGCGGCGCGTAGCCGAGTGCTTCGAGTGTCGCGGTGATGCGGTCCCGCTGCTCGACGATCTCCTCGACCATGCCGAGCATCACGTCCGCGTTGCGCAGCGCGGCAACGGCCGCCGCCTGCGTGAGAGCGCTCAGGTGGTAGGGCAGACGCACCAGACGAAGCGCGTCGATGAACGTCGGATCGGCTGCGAGGTAGCCGATGCGGGCGCCCGCGAAAGCGAATGCCTTGCTCATCGTGCGGGATACCGCGAGTCGGGGGCGCCCCTCCAGCAGCGTCAGAGCCGACGGCGCCTCCCGCGGAGCGAACTCCTGGTAGGCCTCGTCGACGATCACGATACCTCGCGCCGCCTCATAGACGGCCTCGACGACGTCGAGGCCGAGCGGCGTGCCCGTCGGGTTGTTGGGCGAGCACAGGATGACGACGTCGGGGTCGGCATCCCGCACCTGCTCCGCCGCTTCCTCGGGGGTGATCGTGTAGTCCGGCTGCCGGGTCCCGGCGATCCACCGGGCGCCTGTGCCCTGCGCGATCAGCGGGTACATCGAGTACGTCGGCGCGAAACCGAACGCAGTGCGCCCCGGCCCGCCGAAGGCCTGCAGGATGTGCTGGAGCACCTCGTTCGACCCGTTACCCGCCCAGATCTGCTCCGGTACGAGACCGTGCCCCAGGTACTCCGCGAACGACTCGCGCAGCGTCGTGAACTCCCGATCGGGGTAGCGGTTGACGTCGCGGATCGCCACCGCGATGTCGTCGAGGATGTCGCTCGCGACCGCGTCCGGAATCGGATGCGTGTTCTCGTTCACGTTGAGCGCGATCGGAAGCGGCGCCTGCGGAGCACCGTACGGAGTAAGTCCGCGCAGATCGTCACGAAGCGGGAGATCGTTGAGGGAGAGGGTCACCCTTCCCATGTTAAGCCGAGCGCCGATGAGATGACGCAACGTCGCTGCCGCGCGATCAGCTGGTGTACTGCGCGGGGATCGCGAGCTTCTGGCCGATCTGGAGCTCGCCGCCACGAAGCAGGTTCATCCGGCTGATCTCGCCGATGACCTCACGCGGATCGGCATCGGGCGCGACCTCGGTCGCGATCGACCAGAGCGTCTCTCCCGGCATGACGGTGACGGTCTCGACACTCACCACAGCCGCGTCTTCACCGGAGGCGACGGCACTGCCTCCGCTGATCGCGGCGAACGCGATGCCGACCGCGAGCGGCACCGAGGCGAAGGCGAGCAGCACACCGCGTCCACGCGCCGTCAACCGGAGCCGCGTCGCCGGACGGGCCGACGTCGGGATGACCGCTGCGGTGCTGAAGCTGATGCTGCTCATGTCGTGCTCCTTAGCCTGTCCCGGAGCCCTGAGGCGGCCGGGGAAGTTGGCGTAGCGTTCGCATTCGCGTCTCGGCCGGGAGCCGTGAATGCGAAGCTACGTACCGAAGATATCTTCGAGTTCGAACATCTGTCAAGTATTCTTCGAAACCACACCGGGAAATCAGCCGACACGCTCGAACAGATCTTCCAGATCGGACCGATTCTCGGATACGGTTTCGATAAGGACACCCCACCACGGGCCTCCGACATTCGAAGAAGGACGTCGGATCACGCACTTAAGGAGCACCATGAGCGAGAACTCTGCCCCCGAGTCGGAGGTACCGCGCACGCGTCGCCGCAAGAGCCTCAGCCCCAAGCAGATGGCGATCCTCGAGGTCATCCAGAACTCCATCGCGCACCACGGCTACCCGCCGAGCATGCGGGAGATCGGCGACGCCGTCGGATTGAAGTCGCTCTCCAGCGTGACCCACCAGCTCGGACAGCTCGAGCTCAGCGGATACCTGCGGCGCGACCCCGGTAAGACCAGGGCGATGGAAGTGCTCATCGACCTGCCCGGCACCAGCGCTGAGAATCCTGCAGACGTCGCGACCCCGGTGGGCGACGCCGCTCTCGTCCCCCTCGTCGGGCGCATCGCGGCCGGCGTGCCGATCACCGCGGATCAGCAGGTCGAGGAGATCTTCCCTCTGCCCCGCCAGCTGGTGGGCAAGGGCGACCTGTTCATGCTCAAGGTCTCCGGCGAGTCGATGATCGACGCCGCCATCTGCGACGGCGACTGGGTCGTCGTCCGCTCCCAGAGCAGCGCCGAGAACGGCGAGATCGTCGCAGCGATGCTCGACGGTGAGGCCACGGTCAAGGTGTTGCGGCGCCGCGACGGCCACACCTGGCTGCTTCCCCGCAACTCGGCGTTCGAGCCCATCCTGGGTGACGAAGCCGTGGTGCTCGGCAAGATCGTGGCGGTACTGCGCGCGGTCTGACGCACAGCCTGGAACACCGCGGACGGGGTCCGCACACGTGAGCGGGTCGCCCGTAGGCTCGAGGCATGTCCTCTCCGTTCGGTTCCTGGTGTTCGCCCTTCTCCCCTGCCTCGGTCGCCGCATCCTCCCCGCGCATCGACGGCGCGCGGTTCGTCGGCTCCGAGATCTGGTGGGGCGAGTCGGTGCCATCCGAGAAGGGCCGTGTGACGGTGCGGAGTTCTTCCGGTGACGAGTTGCTTCCCGCGCCATGGAGCGCCCGCTCGCGGGTGCATGAGTACGGTGGTGGCGCCTGGACGGCCGACGCACACGGCACTCTCTATTTCGTGGACGCCGCCGATCAGCGGGTCCGCCGGATGGCCGCAGGCTCCGAACCTGTCGTGCTCACCCCGCCAGGCCCGTCCCACGGCGGGTTGCGTGTGCAGGGCGGACGGCTGTTGGCCGTGCGCGAAGACCTCTCGACGACCCCGCACACCCGTTCGATCGTGGAGATCCCGATCGACGGCTCCGCCGCCGACGATGCCTCGGCCATCCGGGTGATCGCGGAGGGAGCGGGATTCTTCGCCCATCCGGCCCTCTCGCCCGACGGAACGCGGGTCGCATGGGTCACCTGGAACAGCGGACGGATGCCCTGGGATGAGGCGCACGTGCAGGTTGCCGAGGTCGATGGCGGGAGCCCGCAGACGATTCCGTCGAGGGCGGCGCTGCAGCCGGAGTGGATCTCCGACTCGGAGATGGTCTTCGCCGACGCCCCCGAGGACCGCTGGGGCCTGTATCGCCTCGCCATCGACGGTGTCGTGCCTGTCCGGGCGCCTGAGCCGATCTCTCCTGCGGACGCCGACACCGGCTACGGGCTCTGGGTGCTCGGCAACCGGTGGTACCGACCTCTCGCCGACGGTCGGATCGTCGCGGTCCGCACGAACGGACGCGATGCCGTCGTCGTCATCGACGCCGACGGCCGAGTGCTCCCGATCGACGTCCCCGGAGACGGACATGTGAGCGTGGACGACGTGGACGGCGCCCGCGTGCTCCTGTCCGGCAACGGCTCGCGCGTGGCCCCCGGGCTCTGGTGCGTCGACGTCGATTCCGGAGAGGTCATCGCGGTGCGCGGCGGGGAGTCCGTGGATCCGGAGTGGATGCCGTCAGCGATGTCGATCGAAGTCGACGGGCCGCACGGCGCTGTGCACGCGTTCGCCTATCCCCCGACGCATCCGGAGACCGCAGGACCCGTCGACGAGCTCCCGCCCTACGTCGTGCTCGTGCACGGCGGGCCCACGGCGCACGTCACGGGGGCGTCCTCCGCATCGATCGCCTTCTACACGAGCCGGGGCATCGGTGTGCTCGATGTGAACTACGGAGGCTCCACCGGCTACGGCCGTGCCTACCGCGAGCGTCTCGACGGCCAGTGGGGCATCGTCGATGTCGACGACGTGATCGCCGCCGCGCGGGGGCTCGCGGGCGCCGGGCTCGCGGATCCCGCTCGTATCGCGATCCGCGGCGGATCAGCCGGCGGGTGGACCGTGCTGTCGGCGCTGGTGCGCGGTGGCGCATTCGCCGCGGGCATCAGCCGGTACGGCGTAGCCGACCTGCGATCCCTCGTCGCCGAGACGCACGACTTCGAGGCCTCGTACATCGACGGACTGGTCGGGCCCCTCCCCGAGTACGAGCACGTCTACGTGGAGCGCTCACCCCTCACGCATGCCGATCGCATCGACGTCCCGGTTCTGCTGCTGCAGGGCGGCGAGGACCGCGTGGTGCCGCCGTCGCAGTCCGAGGCGATCCGCGATGCGCTCGCTGCGCGTGGCGTCGATCACGAATACGTGCTGTACCCGTCGGAGGGCCACGGCTTCCGCAGCGCCGACACGATCATCGACGCGCTCGAGCGGGAGCTGATCTTCCTCGGACGCGTGTTCGGCTTCGAGCCGCGCCTGTGAGGACCGGCGATCACTCCCCGACGCGGTTGCGCAGACGCATCGCGCGATCCGCCTCGCGGGTGTCCTGCCGCTCGCGGAGGGTCTGACGCTTGTCGTACTCGCGCTTTCCCTTGGCGAGTGCGATCTCGATCTTCGCGCGCCCGTCGGAGAAGTAGAGCTTCAGCGGAATCAGGGTGTACCCGCCGGCCGACACCGCGTGCGCGATCTTCGCGATCTCCTCGCGGTGCAGCAGCAGCTTGCGGATGCGCTTCGCGGAGTGGTTCGTCCAGTGCCCCTGCGAGTACTCGGGGATGTGCACGGAGTCGAGGAAGACCTCGTTGCCCTTGACGAACGCGTATCCGTCGCTGAGGTTGGCGCGTCCCTGACGCAGCGACTTGACTTCGGTGCCGGTGAGCACCATCCCCGCCTCGTACGACTTCTCGATCGTGTAGTCGTGACGTGCGCGACGATTGGTCGCGACGACCTTCTCCCCGCGTTCCCTGGGCATGATGCTCTCCTGTTGCCGTGATGAGTCCGACCTTCCGGTACCGGTCGAACAGCCTTTCAGCCTATCAGGTACGGAGCCAGCGCCTGATCGCGAAGCCGGCCGACAGCGCGGCGAGCACGACGCCGATCCCGATCAGCACGGGCACCACGAACACGGCATCCTGCATCGTCACCCACGTCGTCATGAACGGGACCCGCCCACGCAGGTATCCGTTCACGCCGAAGTGCACACCGGCCACGACCGCGGCACTGGCCAGCGCCGAGCCGAGGAACGCCGCGAAGACGCCTTCGAGGACGAACGGCGTCTGGATGAAGCGGTTCGATGCGCCGACCAGGCGCATGATGCCGATCTCCTTGCGCCTCGCGTACGCCGACAATCGGATGGTGGTGCCGATGAGCAGAGTCGCGGCGATGAGCATGAGCACGGCGATGCCGACGGCGATATAGGTTGCGACGGTCAAGGCTGAGAACAGCGGCTCGAGGTATTGGAGCTGGTCCTTGACCTGTTCCACACCGGCCTGCCCGCTGAAGGCCTCGGCGAGCACCTGCGACTGCCCCGGGTCCTTCATCGTGACGAAGAACACCTCGAACGCCTGGTCGGCCGTGAGCACGCTCGCCTGGTCTTCACCGAGCTGCGCGACGAGCTTGGCGTAGGTCTCCTCCTTGGTGTCGAAGGTCATCGAGCTGATGAGGGGTGCGAGCGCATCCCCTTCGAGCTGTGCCCGGACGGCGGCCACCTGCTCCTCGCTCGCCGCACCGTCGATGCAGGTCTCGGATTCGGAGACGGCGGAGCACATGTACACCGCGACCTGGGCGCGTTCCGCCCAGTAACCGCGCATGACGCCGATCTGCCCCTGCATCAGGATCGCCGCACCCACGAAGGTCAGCGACACGAACGTGACCAGCACGACGGAGATCACCATCGAGATGTTTCGCCGCAGCCCACCCAGGGCCTCGGTCAGGATCAGGCCGATTCTCATGAGGTCGGACCCACTTCTTCATCGTCTTCATCGGACAGCCCGAGGCGATCCGCGACCCCGAGCTCGGCGACGTCCACCGTCGGCAGCGTGATCGGATGCGTACGGGGCCGGACGACCGCGGGCGGCTCCACGACAGCGGGAGGCTCCACGACGGCAGGCGGCTCGACGACGTTCGCGGCGGCAGCGACCTCCGGCGAACGGGCGGGCTCCGGAGGCTCGACCGTCTGCGGGGCCGGTGCGACCACGGTCTCGACGGGCTTCTCCATGGAAGCGGCAGCCGCGCGCTGCGTGCTCAGCTCCTCGGCGAGAGCGGCGCGGACCACCGAGAGGTCGGCTGTCTGCCGCTGCACCTCTTGCACGGCGGTGAGTGCGGCCGCCGCAGCGGCGCCGCGCACCTCCTCCGGTACGAGGCGGGGGATATTCGAGGTGTCGCCGTACCCGCCGTGCACCTCGTCGCGAACCATCTCGCCGTCGCTCAGCTCGATCACGCGACGCTGCATCTGATCGACGAAGCCCGCTTCGTGGGTTGCCATCAGGACGGTCGTACCACCCGCGTTGATGCGGGCGAGAAGCTGCATGATGTCGACGGAGGTCGCGGGGTCGAGGTTTCCCGTCGGCTCGTCGGCGAGGAGCACCTGCGGGCGATTGACGAGGGCGCGCGCGATCGCGACGCGCTGCTGCTCGCCGCCGGACAGCTCATGCGGCATCCGCTTCTGCTTGCCGTCGAGCCCCACCAGGGCGAGTGCCTCCGGGACGGCCTGCTGGATGAAACCGCGCGAGGAGCCGGTCACCTGAAGCGTGAAGGCCACGTTCTGATACACCGTCTTGGACGGCAGCAGACGGAAGTCCTGGAACACCGAGCCGATGTGGCGCCGGAAGTAGGGCACCTTGCGGTTGGCGAGCGACCGCAGGTCTCGGCCGAGCACGGCCACCCTCCCCGCCGTCGGCACGTCTTCACGCAGGATCAGGCGCAGACAGGAGGACTTGCCGGAGCCGGAGGCACCGACGAGGAAGACGAACTCCCCGCGTTGCACTTCGAAGTCGACACCGGAGAGGGCGGGCTTCGACGTCCCGCGGTAGCGTTTCGTGACGTTCTCGAACCGAATCATGGCGCTACGAGCCTAAGCGCGGCCCTTCGGCTGGCGGCGAGCGACACCCCGCACTGCGCGTCCGTCTCCGGATCGGATGGGGATTGCTCCCCATCCGGATGCTCCTGGCACGTCACCGCCCACTGCTATACATGAAGTTGCCATTGCGCCGACAGCTTCGGCGATTTCTTCGAGGGGGACTCATGACGACACCTGCAGGTTGGTACGACGACGGATCCGGCCGCCAGCGCTGGTGGGACGGCGAACAGTGGACCGAGCACTTCGCTCCGCAGACCCCTGACACCCCGGAGGCCTCCGCCGCCGACGCTCCGGCGGTCACCGAGGCCCCGGCCTCCGCAGACCCCGCCGTTCCCGAGGCCCCGTCGGTCGACGACACCGTGATCCGCCCGTCCGACGAGCCCGAGGCCTCCGCCACGGGTCAGGACTGGTCCGCGTCGCCGGCCGTGCCCGGCGACTCCTCCGACCCGAGCGCGTCCGCCGTGAACGGCGAGACCGCAGCGACCACCCCGCTCGGCGACGACCTCGCCGGGTACTCCGCGCCTGCCGCGCCGGTCTACCCCGTTGCCGCGGCGGGACAGCCCGCCTCGGGATACCCGGGTGCGGCGCCGGCCTACGGCGATGCCTACTCCGGCTCGCCCTCCGGCTATCCGGCCGCCGCTCCGTACCCGCAGCCGGGTGCAGAGGCTCCGAAGAAGATCTCGGTCCTGGGATTGGTCGGACTCGGCCTGTCCGCGCTGGGAACCATCCTGGCGTTCATCCCGCTCATCGGCTTCGTCGGCTTCATCCTGCTCGGTGCAGGATTCATCGTCTCCCTCATCTCGCTCTTCCTCAAGGGGAAGAAGTGGCCAGGAATCGCGGGCCTGATCCTCTCCGTGATCGGCGGCATCATCAGCGCCGTCATGTTCTTCGTCTTCTTCCTCGCGATCGCCCACGACGCGAGTGAGGAGCTGAACAACCAGCCCAGCTCCTCCCCCTCGATCGAGGCGACCGAGCCCAGCGACACGGATGAGGGGACGACCGGCACCGGTCGACCGACCGTCGAGGAACTCGAGGTCGGGATCGCGGCGATCATCGAAGAGACCGGCGCGGAGGGCTACACGCCGGCGCACATCACGTGCTTCGCCGAGGCGTTCGCCGCGTCGGACATCGACGACGAGACGCTGCGTGTCATCGCCTCCGGCGACGATGCGACCTTCAGCGACCCGGATGTGGCGCTGGCGTTCACCGACACGTTCTCCGAGGCGCTGCCGACCTGCCTCGTCCCCTGACCGCGACGAACACACGAGGACGCGTGATGACGACACCTGCCGGCTGGTACGACGACGGCTCGGGGAACCGACGATGGTGGGATGGACTGCAGTGGACGGAGCACGTCGTCACGACACCGCAACCTGCCGCCGCGGCACCGGCTTCCCCTTCGACGGAAGCCGCTGAGCCGGCTGCCGAGTCGGCGACCCCGGGCACACCCGCCGGGGTCGCCGCGCAGGAGTCCGCACCGTTCGCTCCCGCTCGCGAATCCGTTCCGGAGCCCGCGCCCTTCGCCCCGCCGTACATGATGGCGTCTGCAGCACCGGCCGAGTCCGCGTACGCGCCTGGTCCGGCCGGCGTCGCGTACCCGGGTGCCGCCGGTGTCCCGGGCGCACCGTGGGCTGCCCCGGCCGCACAGCCGCCGGCGACCGGCGTATCGGTGCTGGGGGTCATCGGCCTGGCGGTCGTGGTCATCGGCATCGTGTGCGCCTGCATCCCGGTGATCGCTATCGCCGGCTGGGGCCTCCTCGGCATCGGCTTCGTGCTGTCCCTGGTCTCCCTGTTCCTCCGGGGGCGGAAGTGGCCGGGGATCACGGGCATGGCGGTGGCGGCGGTCGGCGCGATCCTGGCGGTCTCCGTGTCCTTGATCGTGCTCGGCGCGACCTCGACCAGGGAGGGCGAGAGCACCCCGCTCAGCGCTCCGAGCGAGCGACCGCCGGCGGATGACGGCTCGACGTCCGGAGAAGGCGAAGACCCGTCCGACATCGAGGGAGCCGAGATGGTGACCTTCGAAGAACTCGAGGTGGGCGACTGCCTGCCCTTGGTCGACTACGGAGACGAGGGTGAGATCTACGAGCTGCCGGTGGTCCCCTGCGAGCAGCCGCACACCGACGAGGTCTACTTCATCTTCGACGTCGAGGACGGCGAGTTCCCCGGTGACGACGCCCTCACCCAGGCTGCCTCGGACGGCTGCCTGGCCGAGTTCGAGTCGTTCGCCGGCATCCCCTACGACGTCTCCATACTCGACTTCTACAGCTATCAGCCCACGAAGACGTCCTGGATCCGCGCGGGCGACCGCACCGTCCAATGCATCATGTACAGCTACGAAGACGTGACGGGTACGCTCCGAGGCGCGAACTACTGACCGCTCTCGCAGGAACGGAGAAGGCCCCGGATCGCTCCGGGGCCTTCTTCGTGGACTCAGTCCTCGATCTTGCGCTTGCGCCAGCGGATGCCCGCCGAGATGAAGTCGTCGAGGTCGCCGTCGAACACAGCGGCCGGGTTGCCCGACTCCTGGCCGGTGCGCAGGTCCTTCACCAGCTGCTGGCCGTAGAGGAAGTAGGAGCGCATCTGGTCGCCCCAGCTCGCGGTGATGTTGCCCGCCAGCTCCTTCTTCTTCGCCGCTTCCTGCTCCTTCTGCAGCAGCAGGAGTCGAGTCTGCAGCACGCGCATGGCGGCGGCACGGTTCTGGATCTGCGACTTCTCGTTCTGCATCGACACGACGATGCCGGTCGGAAGGTGCGTGAGGCGCACCGCGGAGTCGGTCGTATTGACGGACTGCCCCCCGGGACCGGACGAGCGGAACACGTCGACGCGGATGTCGTTCTCGGGGATGTCGACCTCGGTGGCCTCTTCCATCAGCGGGATGACCTCGACGGCGGCGAACGACGTCTGGCGCTTGTCGGCCGAGCCGAACGGGCTGATGCGGGCGAGGCGGTGGGTGCCGGCCTCGACCGAGATGGTGCCGAAAGCGTAGGGTGCGTCGATCTCGAAGGTCGCGGACTTGATGCCGGCGCCTTCCGCGTAGGAGGTGTCCATGACCTTCACGGGGTACTTGTGCCGCTCTGCCCAGCGGAGGTACATGCGCATGAGCATCTCGGCGAAGTCCGTGGCGTCGTCGCCGCCGGCGCCGGAGCGGATCGTGATGATCGCCGAGCGCTCGTCATACTCCCCGTCGAGAAGCGTCTGCACCTCGAGCTGGTTGATGAGGTCGGTGAGGGACGCGAGCTCGGTGCGCGCCTCCTGAGCGGACTCTTCGTCGCCCATCTCATTGGCGAGGCCGATGAGCACCTCGAGGTCGTCGAGGCGCTGGGCGATGCCGGTGATCCGCGCGAGCTCGGATTGACGGTGACTGAGCGCGCTGGTCACCTTCTGCGCGTTCTCGGTGTCGTCCCAGAGGTCGGGGGCACCGGCCTCTTCGCTGAGACGCGCGATGTCGTCGCGGAGACGGGAGACATCGACGACCTCGCTGATGTCGCCGAAGGTGTGCCTGAGCGCCTGGATTTCGGCGGAGAGATCTAGTTCGAGCATGACACCTCAGCCTAACGTGCCGCCTGCCCGCGCGGGGACCTCGTCGTCTTCACGGCCGATCGACGGGGAGTAGCGTGAAGGCGTGAGCAGTGCATCGACGGTCCTTCGCCAGTTCGGACCGATGGTGTATCTGCCGACGATCCTGTTCGCGCTCGGCGAGGGCGCCGTGATCCCGCTCATTCCCGTCATCGCCGCATCCATGGGTGCGGATGTCGCGTTCGCCGCGCTCGTGGCCTCCGCTCTCGTCATCGGTCAGCTGTGCGGCAATCTCCCCGCCGGATGGGCGGTGGGCAAGATCGGCGAACGGTTCACGATGGTGATCGCCGGTGTGATCGCGATCGTCGCCGGGGTGGGGATGGTGCTCGCGCCGACCCTGGGTGTTCTGGCGGCTTCCGTCTTCCTCCTCGGGATCTGCGCGGCGGCCTTCGGCCTCGCACGACACGCCTTCATGACCACTCGGGTTCCGGTCGCCTTCCGTGCGCGCTCGCTCTCCCTGCTCGGCGGCAGCTTCCGCCTCGGGATCTTCATCGGCCCCTTCGTCGCCGCAGGGCTTCTGCAGCTCTTCGGCAGCGAGAGCGCGGCGATCTGGTTCTTCCTCGGCTGCCTGGTCGTCATGGTGCTTCTCGTCCTGTTCGGCCCCGACCCCGAGAAGATGATCCCGCCCGTCCCCCCGACCACTCACGAGCGCTTCGTCGAAGACTCCGGCGAGGCGGTGAGCGGATCGATCCCGACGATCGAGCGTGCCGGCATCTTCCAGACGATGTGGCGTCAGCGCGCGGTGCTCGGCCGACTCGGGCTCGCCGCGGCCTCCCTGTCGGCCGTCCGTTCGGCGCGGCAGGTCGTCCTCCCCCTCTGGGGCCTCTCTCTCGGGCTGGACGCCTCGACGATCGCCCTCGTCGTCGGCGTCTCGGGCGCGATCGACTTCGCGCTCTTCTATGCCAGCGGCCAGGTGATGGATCGCTTCGGGCGCCTGTGGGCGGCGATGCCCGCGATGGTGCTGATGGGCGCGGGCTTCCTCGCTCTGTCGTTCACGCACGATCTCGATGCGGCCGTGCTCTGGTTCGGCATGTTCGCCGCCGTGCTCGGCGTCGGGAACGGTCTGTCCAGCGGCATCCTGCTGACCCTCGGCGCCGACGTCGCTCCGAAACGGGAACCCGCAGCCTTCCTCGGATCCTGGCGAACGCTGACGGATGCCGGCGGCGCGGTCGCCCCGCTGCTGGTATCGGCCATCACCGCCGTGGCCGCCCTGCCGTTCGCGGCAGCTGCGATGGGCGTCATCGGTCTCGTCGGCGCCGCAGGGTTCCTGCGCTGGATACCGAAGTTCGTGCCGCGGGAGCGGCCGGGGGCCGGCGATGACCCCTCCGAGGGCGAACAGCAGTGATTTCGAGTGTGGCGGCCGATGCACACCGCCTGGTCTCGACCTTCGTGCCGCGCTCGGAACGCGACCGGGCGGCACAGTCGGACTTCGCCGCGTTCTTCGGGGACGATGACGGCCCGGTGCGTCGCGAGTCGGGGCCGGACCATCTCACCGCGTCGTGTGTGGTGTTCGACGCGTCGCTCCAGCACACGCTGCTCGTCTTCCATCGCAAAGGGCAGTTCTGGGTGCAGCCGGGGGGTCACGTCGAGGACGGGGATGAATCGGTGGTGAGTGCGGCGCTGCGGGAGCTGCGCGAGGAGACGGGGATCGCGACGGCCCCACCGGCCGCTCCCCTCGCGTACGACCTCGACCACCACGCTCTCTCCTCCCGTTTCGGTGCCTGCGCCTCGCACCTCGACATCGGGATCGCCGTCCTGATCGACCGCGGCACCGCGCTCATCGTGAGCGACGAGTCGGAGGACCTGCGCTGGTGGCCGGTCGATGCCCTCCCCTCCGAGGTACCGCCGCAGCTCGTGCCACGGCTCGGCGGGCTGCTCGCGCGGCTGCAAGAGACCCGCTGAACCGACGCCTTCTCTACCGCAGCGCCGTGCGACTGGTGGCGGTCGACTCGAGCGGCAGTCCCTCGGGCACGAAGGCGGACAGCAGCGGCGGATGCCACTCGGTGGCGAGCGTGACCCTCGCAGAGACCCCATCGGGTGTGATCGCGGCGGCGACCGACGCCTCCCCGGGCAACGCACCCACCAGAGCCGCCGCCTGCTCCTCGACAACGGGATCCGTCAATTCGGCACGGACGCTGCCGTCACTCACCACCAGCGTGAACCCGTCCGCCCCGGCGAGCGCAGCCGCGTCTGCGAGCGCGTCCAATCGCTTCTGGGCGATGTAGAGGTCCGTGGCGCACACGCACACGAAGATCACCGCGAGCGCGAGCAGCACGTAGCCGAGGGTGAGCAGTAGCACGCTCCCCTCTTCCCGCTCGCAGACAGCGCGCCCCACGGCCGGACTCCGCGCGCTCATTCCGCACCCCACGACCGCGACATCTTCTGCACCGCTTCGGCCTGCACAGGCACCGCCGCCGACCGGTCGAGGCCGAGCAGTTCCGGCACCAGGGGGAGCCGCACCCGCGTGGCGACCGTGACGACGATCGTCGCGCCCGGCGCGGGACATGCCTTCGTCGCCGGCGTGCAGGCGAGCGTCAGATCGACGGACTCCTCATCGAGGCCGTACTCAGCCACGATCCCCGTGAGCACCGCATCGCTTCCCTCGGCGGCTGTCGGGGCGTCGGGAGCCCGCGCGAGGACTCGTGCGACGTGTCGCGCCGCCGCCTCCGCCCCCAGCGTCTGCTCCTGGATCGCGCCGAGCGCGATCACGAGATAGATCAGTGGGACCAGGAGGATGACTCCCACCACGATGAACTCGAGTGCTGCCGAGCCCTCTTCATCCGACGTCGAACGTCTCAGCGGGTGCATGAGCCTCCACCTCCATCGCGAATGGGACGCCGATCAGCCCGAGCAGCGGGAAGGTCGTGCGAACGCGCACGACGACGATCTCGTGCGGTGGAACGCCGGAAGCACCGACCCGGATGTCCTCGGCGTAGGCCGCGCCGATCGCGCGGGAGATGACATCCCGGGTGCGCTGCACTCCCTCCTCCGGAGTCGTGTCGGCGAGAGCTGCGTGATACGCGCCTTCGACGGCCGCGTCGTGGGCCACGTTCCGCACGTACACGGCGAACGCCAGTTGGAGGACCGCGAACGTCAGCGCAGTGAGCAGCGTCCCCACCAGAACGAACTCCACAGGGCTGGATCCGCGGTCCCCGCCGAGACGCCCCTGGTCGAGCACCTCAGAGCCCCGACACCCGCTGGATCGCCTGCTCGAAGAGAGACGTCAGCGCGGGTCCTGCGACAGCCCAGATGAGCACCACCAGCCCGGCCGTCATGAGTGTCACGAGTACCCAGCCGGGTACATCCCCCGTGTCGTCGGCGGCGATGTCGCGCAAGCGCATCCCGAGTTCGTGTGCCGGGCGTGGCCGTGGGCCCTGGGATCGTGCAGTCATGATGGTCCTTTCGTGGGATGGTCAGCCGAGGCCGAGCCGGAGGATGAAGAGTCCCGGATACACGGCGAAGAGCACCGAGAGCGGGAGGATGAGGAAGACGAGCGGGAGGAGCATGAGGATCTCCTTGCGCCCCGCCTGTTCGATGAGGACGCGCTTCGCGTCTTCTCGTGCGTCCCCCGCCTGCGCATGCAGGACCGCAGCCAGCGGGGCGCCGTGCTCGAGGGCGGCGACAACCTGGTCGACCGCACGCGACAAGCCGGGCAGCTGGAGACGGCCGGCCATCTCGCCCAGCGCATCGGCGAGCGGCGATCCGGTCCCCACCGCGAGGACCACCCGACGGAGTTCGACGGTGAGCTCACCTGAGCCGATGGCAGCTACCCGACGCAGGGAATCGAGAAACCCTTCGCCGGCGGACAGGCAGAGTGCCAGGAACTCGAGAGTCGTCGGAAGCTCGTCCGTGAGACGGACGCGTCGCGCCTTCGCGCGCGCCGAGAGCTGCATGTCATAGGCCGCGGCGGCGACGGCACCGCAGAGCAAGGGCATCACCGCGGTCGGCACGGACAGTCGGCCGGTCAAGGCGAGCACGGTCAGCGCGATCGCCCCCGCTCCTATCCCGACGAGTCCCCATCCGAGCTGGCGACCGCGAAACGACCCGGGGTCCGTCCCCACACCGGCCTGGGCGAGGCGCTGGCGGAGTGACTCATCCCCGCCCAGCATCCGCTCGAATCCGCTCCGGACGCCGCGCCACAGCGTGCGGCCAGTCGCCGGAAGCACCCCGGCTGCGGGAAGGACACCGCGGGGAAGGCTCTCATCGGCCACGACATCCCGCACGTAGGGACCGATGCGCACGGTGAGAGACACTGCCCGCCAACGCGGAAGCGTCGAGAGGATGGCCAAGGTCCCGGCAGCGAAGCCACCGCCGATGAGCACAGCCGTTGCCACGGCGGAGAGCGCGTTCACCCGAACCACCGTCGGGGCTCGGGAAGCCGACCGATGCGGACCATGATGTCGAAGGCGAGGACCGACACCGCAGCGCCCAGGCAGATCACGAGCACGCCCTCTGCAGTGCCGTACGCCTCCGCGCCCTCCGGTCGCATCACGAGCAGGCCGAGGATGATCCACGGAGCGATCGCACCCAGAACAGCAGCCCCGCGGATCCATGACTGCCGCGCCTCGACCTCTCCCCGCAGCGCCGCATCCGCTCGCACCGAGCTCGACAGCGCGCGAAGCACGCTGATCAGCTCCGTCCCACCGACCTGACGCGCCATCCGAAGCGTCTCGGCGATTCGATCGCCGATGGGATCCGCCAGAGCAGACTTGAGCCGATCGAGGCTCGCCTCGAACCGACCGCTGGCCCGGAGATCTCTCGCGAACACGACGAAAGCCGGCCTCAGCGCCGCCGGAGCGGACTCCGCCAGGCTCGCCACCGCGTCGGGGAGCGAGAGCCCGACCCGGATCGATGCGATCAGCAGATCGCACACGTCGGGCCAGAGCTGACGCCGTGACCGCCGCAGCCGAAGTCGCCGTCCCCGCAGGAACACGACAGGAGCCACCGCGCCCGCCGCACCCGCCAGCACCGCGAGCGCCCAGAGCCCCGTCACGAGCCAGACTGTCGATGCCGCGACCGATCCGACCGCGAAGATCACGGCTGCGACCGTGCGTTGCGAGAGGCCGGCGAGCCCCGCCTCATCGATCAGTCGGAGCAGTCGCCCCTGCTTCGCCGTCGGCGCCGGATCCGCCCTCAGCGGCCACATCCACGGCGACAGGCACAGCAGGACGCCCGCCGCGAGGACGGCGCCGATGAAGACGGTCACGAGACGACCTCGACGCGGCGACGATCTCGCCGTTCGATGCCCCTCGCGTCGACGGACGACGAGCTCGCGACGTAAACGGGCCTGGTGCGGATGCGCCCTTCCTCGACGTCACCGGTGGGCGCGATGATCTCCTGCACCCTCCTCTGGCCGGTGCGGTCGCGGACGCAATGCACGACCATATGGACCGATGCGGCGAGCGCGGGCGCGATGAAGGTGCGGTCGATGTTCCGCCCGGCCAGAAGGGGAAGGATGCTCAGCTTCTCGAGTGCCTCGGTCGCAGAGTTCGCGTGGACGGTGCACGCTCCCGGAACGCCGGTGTTGAGAGCGAGAACCAGGTCGAGCGCCTCGGCGTCGCGTACCTCGCCGACCACCAGACGGTCGGGGCGCATTCGCAGTGCTTCCTTCACCAGCCGACGCAGGGTGATCTCCCCCGTCCCCTCGAGACTGGCCTGGCGCCCCTGCAACGCCACCAGGTCGGGGCCGTCGACGGCCAACTCGAAGGTCTCCTCCACCGTGACGATGCGCTGTGAATCGGAGCATGAGGCGAGAAGCGCGCCGAGCATCGTCGTCTTGCCCGCATGCGTCGCCCCGGAGACGATCACGCTGCGGCCGTCCCTCATGGCGTCGCGCAGCATCTCCGCGGTCGCCGCCGGCAGCATGCCCTGCCCGCTCAGTGCCTCGAGCGACCGGTACTTCGGAAGGAATTTGCGGATGTTGACGGCCCAGGATCCCCGAACCACGTCGGCGATCGCGACGTGCAGACGCGAACCATCGGGCAGGGAGGCATCGACGAAGGGTTGGCTGATGTCGACACGTCTTCCCGTGGACTGGAGCATGCGTTCGACGAGATCGCGCACCGAGGTCTCGTCGAGGCGGAGACCCGTTCGTTCCGCCACCCCTTCTCGTGCCACGTGCACGTGTCCGGTTCCATTCAGCCAGATCTCCTCGACCTCCGGGTCGTCCAGCAACGGCTGGAGCTGACCGAATCCGCTGAGCGAGGCCAGTACCTCCCGCACGCACGCCCCTTCGTCCTCGATCAGGGCATCGCCGCGCGCGAGAGCGAGATCGTCGTGGCGGCGCACCTCGGAGTGCGTGATCCTCCAGGCGGCATCCGGATCGATCGACGGGTCGATGCCTTCGGCGCGCAGACGCGTGCGTACGCGCTCGGCGACCAGGGCAGACGGATGACTCACTCCGGCATCCTCGCAACTATCCGCGCGGTGCCTCCGAAGTTATCCACAGCCGCCTGCGCCGCCGGTTCGGAAGAGGCAGACCACCCGCCATCCCCTGGCATCGCGGCACCACATCCGTCGGCGAAGCGCAAGGGTGAAGACGTCGGACCCGCTTCCTGCTGGACTGCGGTAACCATCCCGACACCACGAAGGAAACTGAGATGACCGACACCTCCCCGTCAGCGTCGACC
>NZ_PCOV01000015.1 GCF_002979435.1 Microbacterium sp. MYb66
AGAAGGGGGAGGGAGGGTGCGGTCGAGCCGGGGGTCAGGGCTTGGTGCCGCCGACGACCGTCGCCTGTACGGGCAGGTCGGGGAGGTCGTCCGGAGAGACGTGCAGCGGGTTCTCCGCCCACACGGCGTAGTCGGCCCGGAACCCGGGGGCGATGCGACCGAGGTCGGCATCGCCCTGGGCCAGGGCGGCGCCCACGGTGTATCCGTGCAGCGCCTGGTACGGGGTGAGCACCTGCGCGGGCTCGAAGACCGGAGCATCGGGGTCGCCCGGCCGACGGCGCAGCATCGACCAGGCGAGGCCGATGCGCGCGTCGTTCTGCGCGATGGGCCAGTCCGACCCGAGGGCGAGGGGCGCTCCGGCATCCCGATAGTCACGCGCACGCCAGGCACGGGCGGCGCGCTCGGGCCCGAGCTTGCGCGACCAGTCGTCCGAGCCGTCGGCCTTGCGCCATTGCATGTGGAGGGGCTGCATCGACGCGGTGATGCCCGCGGCGGCGATGCGGGCGACGTCGCGGTCGGTCGTGGTCTCGAGGTGCTCGATGCGGTGGGGCGCCCCGCCGGCACTGCGCACGCCGGCGGCCAGGTAGGCGTCGACGACCTCTCCGACGGCACGGTCGCCGATCGCGTGCGTCGCCACCTGGAACCCGGCGTCGGCATACCGTCGCACGGTGCGGGCGTAGGCGGCGGCATCCTTCCAGAACGGCTCCAGCCCCGTGCCGGCGGTGTCCGGCTCATACAGCCAGGCGGTGCCGGTCTCGACCACGCCGTCGGCGTAGAGCTTGACCACGCCGCCCCGCCAGCGGTCGCCGCGACGATCGCGCATCCCGAGGTTCAGGGCCGTGCGCTCCTCGTCGAATCCGGGCTCGTGGTCGATCGCCGAGACGATGCGGATCGGCAGCCCGGGGCCCTGCTCCAGAGCGTCCAGCAGCTCGAGGGTGGCGAAGCCGCCGTCCATGATCGTGCCGCCCGTGAGCCCGGAGTCGCGCAGGCCGCGCAGCAGCTCGTGCCCGACGGCCAGGGTCTCGTCGCGGGTCAGCGCCGGTGCGCTCAACCGCACCGGCTCATAGGCCCCGAGTTCGCGCAGCTCGCCGGTCGGGCGCCCGTCGGCATCGACCACGATGCACGACGAGTCGTCGCTCTCGCGTGCTCCGGTGATGCCCGCGCGCGCAAGGCCGGCCCGGCTCGCGAGCGCGGTGTGGCCGTCGAACAGGATCAGCAGCGCAGGCAGCCCGCGCACCGCATCCTCGATCGCCGCCGCCGTCATCGGCAGGTCGTGGAACACGTCGTAGTCGACGTTCCAGCCCCGCACCCAGGGATCGGCGTCCTCGGCGAGCGCACGGTCGGCCTCCGAGCGGAGCGCAGCGAGAAGGGTCGCAGCCGTGGTCAGACCGCCCAGGTCGATCCCGGCCGTCAACTCGATCCCCTGGATCGGATGCAGGTGGGCGTCGATGAGTCCCGGGGTCACGGCGGCTCCGCCGAGGTCGTGCACGACGGTACGCGGGCCGCGCAGTTCCCGGATGAGGGCGTCGTCGCCGACGGCGAGGAAGCGGCCGTCCCGCACCGCGAAGGCCGAGGCGTGCGGGCGGCGCGGGTCCATCGTCACCACGTGCGCGCCGGTGACAATGGTGTCGGCGTCGAAACCGGTCATGGCTGTACCTTCGTCGGTATTGAATCGTTCGGTATTGAAAGAGTTTCAATAAAATACCAGACACCCGAGCAGAATCGAGCACGATGACGAAATCTCCGCGCAGCGTCGGCCGGCCGTCGACGCAGGTGCTCACCGAGGAGCGCATCCTGAAGGCCGCTTTCCGGCTCAGCGCGCAGCGCACGCCGCGCCAGTTCACGATGACAGCTCTCGCGGAATCCCTCGGCGTGCGGACCTCCGCGCTCTACCACCACTTCGCGAACCGCGACGCCGTGATCCGCGCCATGCGCGGTCAGGTCAGCCGCGCGCTCGTCTCCCCCGTGCTGCACGAGATGCCTGTCGAGGACGCGCTCCTCACCTGGGCGCACAGCTACCGCGACGCGGCCATCGCCGCCCCCGAGGCCATGGTGATGCTGGCGACGTCGCCGATCGATGCCGACGAGGGCTCGTTCGCCGACTACGAGCAGATCGCGCGCCTGCTCTCCGCCGACGGCTGGCCCACCGACACGATCGTGGATGCGATCGTCGCCCTGGAGTCCTTCATCATCGGCTCGGCGCTGGATGCCCTCGCGCCTGCCGACAACATGGCACCGGGCGAGCTCGCCCCGACGTACCCGACCTTCGCGGAAGCCGAGACCGCCCGCGCGCGGCTCAGCGCCGACCCCGCCCGCCGCACGTTCGAGATCGGCGTGCGCGCGCTGATCCACGGGCTCGCCGCATGGGCGCACCAGCGCACCACGTAGGCTGGACCGGTGGCATCCCCCGCAGCTGACGACTACCTGAAGACCGTCTACGCGCACACCGAATGGCAGGACGCGCCGATCACCCCCTCGGTGCTCGCCGCCAAGCTCGGCATCGCCCCGTCGTCGGTCACCGAGATGGTGAAGAAGCTCGCCGCCGCCGGCCTCGTCTCGCACGTGCCCTACGGCGCGGTGCGGCTGACGGATGCCGGAACGCTCCGTGCGCTCGCGATGGTGCGCCGGCACCGCCTGATCGAGACCTGGCTGGTGCAGGAGTTCGACTACGGCTGGGACGAGGTGCACGACGAGGCCGAGGTCCTCGAGCACACCATCAGCGACCGACTGCTCGAGGGCATCGACGCCCGCCTCGGACGCCCCCGGTTCGACCCGCACGGCGATGCGATCCCGGACGCCGACGGGCACATCGAGCGCGAGCCGTTCGTGCTGCTCGCCGACGCACCGGCCGGGCACACCGGCCGCGTGCTCCGCGTGGACGACCGCGACCCCGAGCTCCTTCGGGCCCTCGAGGCGCTGGGCCTGGCGGTCGCATCGACCGTGCAGGTCACGGCATCCGGGGTCGAGATCGACGGCGTCCAGACGGCGCTGCCCGAGGGGGCGGCGCAGGTGGTCTGGCTCAGCGCCTGACCGCTCCGCAACACGGTCAGGTGCACATCGCCCGCGGCCTCTAGGCTGAGCACATGGCACAACGAGACGACATCGAATGCTGGCTCACCGACATGGACGGCGTGCTCGTCCATGAGAACGACGCCATCCCCGGAGCCTCCGAGCTGCTCGCCGGATGGGAGAGCGCGGGCATCCCGTACCTGGTGCTCACCAACAACTCGATCTTCACCGCGCGCGACCTGTCGGCACGCCTGCGCATCAGCGGACTGCACGTGCCGGAGGAGCGCATCTGGACCTCGGCTCTCGCGACCGCCGACTTCCTGAAGCAGCAGCTCCCCGGCGGCTCTGCCTTCGTGATCGGCGAGGCCGGCATCCTCACCGCCCTGCACGACGCGGGCTTCATCATGACCGAGACGAACCCCGACTTCGTGGTCGTGGGCGAGACGCGCAACTACTCGTTCGAGGCGATCACGAAGGCGATCCGCCTCATCATCGGCGGCGCGCGCTTCATCGTCACGAACCCGGATGCCACGGGGCCGAGCACCGACGGACCGCTGCCGGCGACCGGCGCCATCGCCGCGCTCATCACCAAGGCCACCGGCAAGGAGCCCTACGTCGTCGGCAAGCCGAACCCGATGATGTTCCGCTCGGCGCTGAACAAGATCGGCGCGCACTCGAAGCGCACCGGCATGATCGGCGACCGCATGGACACCGATGTCGTCGCCGGCATCGAGGCGGGACTGCACACCGTGCTGGTGCTCACCGGCATCAGCGACCAGGCCGAAATCGAGAAGTACCCGTTCCGCCCGGACGAGATCGTGCAGTCGGTGGCCGACCTGCTGCCGCGGATCACCGAGACGATCACGACGGTGAAGACGAAGAAGTAGGCGATGGGCGCACTCGACGAGGGCGAACGGCTCAGGGCGGCGGATGCCGCGGCCTGGCGCGCCTGGCTCGAGGAGAACCATGAGCGGGCGGCGGGCGTCTGGCTGCTCAGTGTGCGCGGATCGTCGGACGGCGTCGGGTACGAGGATGCCGTGCGGCAAGCGCTCTGCTTCGGGTGGATCGACGGCCCGGTGCGCGTCTTCGACGAGGGGACCGACGACCGCGCCACCGGGCAGTGGTTCTCCCCTCGGCGCCCCGGCAGCGGGTGGGCCGCGACGAACAAGGCGCGCATCGCACTGCTCGAAGCCGAAGGGCTGCTCGCCCCCGCCGGCATCCGCGTGCTCGAGGTCGCGAAGACGAACGGGTCCTGGACCGTGCTCGACGGCCCGGAGGCCGGACTAGAGCCGGACGAGCTGACCGCCGCGCTCGACGCGGTGCCCGCCGCGCGCGAGAACTGGGACGCGTTCCCGAAGTCGGTCAAGAAATTCGGGCTCACGCACATCGCGATGGCCAAGCGTCCGGAGACCCGGTCGGCCCGCATCGCGAAGATCGTGGCGGATGCCGCGGAGGGGAAGCGTCCATGAACCAGAGCGACGTGCTGTTCCTGGTGGTCTTCCTGATCCTGCTCAGCTCGCTGACCGTCTTCATCGTGCAGTTCGTGCGCTCCCGCCGCGGACGCGGTGGCTCGGACGACGGCCGCGCGGGCTGGTGGGAAGGCCCGTGGGACGACGACGACCGCAAGCGCTGATCCCGCGGCCGTCTGCTCCCACCGCCGGGCCGCATCCGATCAGGATGCCAGCGAGGCCCCCGGGATCGCGGCGAGCAGTTCGCGCGTGTACGGATGCTGCGGGGCGTCGAAGATGCGCTCGGGCGTGCCGCTCTCGACCACGACACCGCGCTGCATGACGTGCACCTCGTCGGAGATCATCCGCACCACGGCGAGGTCGTGGCTGATGAACAGGTAGCTCAGGCCCAGGCGCTTCTGCAGGTCGGCGAGCAGGTCGAGGATCTGCGCCTGCACCAGCACGTCGAGCGCTGAGACCGCCTCGTCGAGCACCACGAGTTCGGGCTCGAGTGCGAGCGCACGGGCGATCGCCACGCGCTGACGCTGCCCGCCGGACAGCTCGTGCGGCAGACGTTCGGCCATGGCGGCGGGCAGGGCGACCTGCTCGAGCAGCTCGAGCACGCGCGCGTGCCGGGTGGCCGCGGTGCCGATGCGGTGCACGCGCAGCGGCTCGGCGATCGACTGCTCGACCGTGTAGCGAGGGTCGAGCGAGGCGTACGGGTTCTGGAACACCGGCTGCACGCGGCGACGCAGGGCGAACAGCTCCTTGCGGCGGAGCGTGGTCAGGTCGAGCCCGTCGAACAGGATCGACCCCGAGGTGGCGTCCTCGAGTCCGAGCACCATGTTCGCCGTCGTGGACTTGCCCGATCCGGACTCGCCCACGATCGACACGGTCGTACCGCGGCGGATCTCGAAGCTGACACCGTCGACGGCCGTGAACGTCTGCGGCTCCCCGGCCTTGGGGGATCGCAGCGCGAACTCCTTGCGCAGGTTCCGGATCTCGACGAACGGCGTGCCGGTGGCGGCCTCGCGCTGCGGGAGGGCATCGCGGCGTGAGGCGAGACTCGGGGCCGCGGCGAGCAGCTGCTTCGTGTACTCGTGCTGCGGGGCGCCGAGCACCTGCTCCGACGTCCCCTCCTCGACCACCCGGCCACGGAACATCACGACGATGCGGTCGGCGCGCTCCGCTGCGAGCGCCAGGTCGTGCGTGATCAGGAAGACCGCGGTGCCGAGCTCGTCGGTCAGCGCGTCGAGCTGGTCGAGGATGCGTCGCTGCACGGTCACGTCGAGCGCCGAGGTGGGCTCGTCGGCGATCAGCAGGCGCGGCTTGCAGGCCAGCCCCATGGCGATGAGCACACGCTGGCGCATACCGCCGGAGAACTCGTGCGGGTACTGGTGGGCGCGCTGCGCGGCATCCGCGATCCCCACCATCTCCAGCAGTTCCACGACACGCGCCTTCGTGGCGTCGCCGTGCGTGTGGCCGTGCACCTCGAGCGCCTCGCCGATCTGCTCGCCCACGCGCATCAGCGGGTTGAGGTTCGACATCGGGTCCTGCGGCACGAGTCCGATCCCGGCGCCTCGCAGCGAGATCATCGCGTTCTCCGGCAGCTCGGTCAGCTCGCGCCCGTCGAAGCGGATGCTGCCGGCGGTGATCACGCCGTTCTCCGGCAGCAGACGGTTGACGGCGGCGGCCGTGGTCGACTTGCCCGACCCCGACTCCCCCACGATCGCCACGGTCTCCCCGGCGGCGATGTCGATGTTGACGTCGCTGACGGCGGTGACCAGCTCGGAGCCGGTCCGGAAGGCGACGGCGAGGCCGCTGATGCTCAGCACGGGCTCGGTGGTGCTCATGATGTTCTCGTTCCTTCGTTGTCACGGGATATCTGGCCGATGTCGTCCAGGAGTGCGGGGAGCGCCGTGCGCCACAGCGCCTCGGTCGGTGCGGGCGCGGGGGCGAAGAGACGGGTGGAGAGCAGCACCGCGGCGGTGCCGGCGCCCGGCACGATCCCGAGCGCGCAGCCCGTGTAGCCGGGGTGCCAGAGCATCCGGGTCGGTCCACCGCCGACCGCGACCGTGTCGCTGCGCCAGCCCAGCGCCTGCCCGGCGTCCGGCCCGTCGCGGAGCAGTTCGGCCACGGCATCCGGATGCCACAGCTCGGGATGCCGTTCGGGAGCGGCGAGCGCGGCACCCAGGGTGAGCAGGTCGTCGGCGGTGCTGAAGAGTCCGGCGTGACCCGAGATGCCGCCCAAGGCGTGGAAGCTGTTGCCGTCGTTGACGCTGCCCGTGATCTCGTCCTCGCGCCAGGCGAAGTCCCGAGCGGTGGTGAGGATCGGATAGGGCTCGCCGGTGGCGACCATGCGGCGTTCGGCCGCGTCGCCGACCGAGGAGGACGCGACGGGCGGAGCCGCCGGACCGTATCCGGTGCGGGCGAGGCCGAGGGGTGCGGTCACGAGCTCACGGACGGCGGCATCCAGGGGCAGACCGGTGACGGCGGCGATGATGCGGCCGAGGAGCATGAACCCCAGGTCGGAGTAGTGGCGACCCTCATCGAGTCCGTAGCGCAGCGGGAGCGCGTCGGCGGCGGCCGCGGCATCGGAATGCACACGATCCAGGTAGAGCGGCTGCCACTCCCAGAGGCCGGCGCGGTGCTGCAGCAGGTGGCGGACGGTCGTCCCGGGCGCACACGCGGTGCCGGGGACGAAGCGGGTGACCGGATCGTCGAAACCGAGATCGCCCCGACTGACCAGCCGCAGGATCGCGGTCGTGGTCGCGGCGACCTTCGACACCGAGGCGACGTCGAACGCGGTCTCGATCGTCATCGAGGTTCCGGCGAGGTCGGCCAGGCCGCCGGCGGCGATGTCGCGTCCGGTGCCGGAGACGACTCCGGCGACGACTCCCCGAGGAGCGGAATCCGTGGCCAGGACAGCGGCGACGGCCGCGGCGGCGGTCATGCGCGCACCTCCGAGCGGGCGGAGAGGTCGACGAGGATCTCGGGCCGCGCGTCGGGCGCGAGGGCGGTGATGCCCAGCCCCGTGCACGACCCGAGATCGAGCTCATCGCCGGACAGCGCGACGCCACCGGCCACCGGCGAGCTCCGGAGCCAGAAGCCGGCGTCCAGGTCGTGCACGACGCCGGGCGCCACCGCAGCGGCCAGGTGCGCGGCGGCACTCACTCCGACGTGCGACTCCATCATGCAGCCGATCACGATGCCCAGCCCGGCCGCCTGTGCGGCCTCTGCCGCGGCGAGGGCTTCGGCGAGGCCACCCGTCTTGGCGAGCTTGAGGTTCACGAGGTCGGCCGCGCCGCGATCGGCGATCATCCGGACGTCGTGGGCCGTCCGCACCGATTCGTCGGCCATGATCGGGGTGTCGACGGCGGACGTGACCGCGGCGAGTGCGGCGAGGGCGTGCGCGGCGACCGGCTGCTCGACGAGTTCGAGACCGAGTCCCGCGTCTTCGGCGGCGCGGATCACGCGGATCGCGGTCTCGGCATCCCAGGCCTGGTTCGCGTCGACGCGCAGCGTGATGTCGGACCCGACCGTCGACCGCACGGCCCGGAGTCCGGCGATCGTGTCGTGCGCGGCGGAGGCCTTGATCTTGAGGCATCCGAAGCCCGCAGCGACGTGCTCCTCGGACAGCGCCGCCATCTCGGACGGCTCCCCCGCCGACAGGGTCATGTCGGTGCGGATGCGCGAGGTTCTCGAGGAGTTGTTCACCGCGGACTCCGGCGAGAGGTCGGCGACGAGCGGGAGGCCGCGCTGCTGAGCGGCGAGGTCGGCGAGGGCGCACTCGACCGCGCTGCGGGCGGCGGCATTGCCCCACACCGCGCGGGTGAGGAGAGACGCGAGATCGGGATCGGCGGCGTCGCGTCCGAGCACGACCTCGGCGAGCGGCCCCGCAACCGCGGCGGCCACACTCTGCGGACTCTCCCCGGTGACGCGCCAGCTCGTGGCCGCCTCGCCCCAGCCGCTGCGGCCCTCGGCGTCGATGAGCTCGACGAGGACGACCTCGAGGTGGTCTGTCCGCCGCACGGCCGTGACGAACGGGCGCACCAGGGGCGACGGCACCCGGAGCACGCGGATGCACTCCACCACGCTCATGTCCACTCCTTGCGCATGCGCTGCTCGGGCTGACCGAACTCGGGCTGCGTACGGGTCGCGCCGTCCGCGCGCCAACCCTTGGCCTCGTAGAAGCCGATCGAGGGAAGGTTCGCCGCGAACACCCAGAGCGTCGCGGCCTCGGCCCCGGCCTCCTGCAGCTCCGTGGTCGCCCGCCCCAACAGCGCACCGCCGATCCCGCCGCCGTGGGCACGGGGCGACACGTACAGCGAGTGCACGGCCCCGTCGATCCGACCGCCCTCGATCCGACCGCCCTCGATCCGACCGTCCTCGATCCTGCTGTCGTTCCCGGGCGTCGCGGCGTACCGCGTGATCCCGACGATCACTCCGTCCCGCTCTGCCACGAGCACGACCCCCACCGGATCAGCGAGCACCCGGCGCCACAGCGCTTCGGCCCGCTCATCCGTCATCGCGTCGATCGCCGCATCGGGCAGCACGCCCCGGTAGCTCTCCCGCCAGCACGCGAGGAACACCTCGAGCACCCCGGACAGGTCGTCCGGGGTGGCGGGGCGCACCTGGAGGCTCACGATGCCGCGGCCTCCGCGAGGGAGAGGGAGTCGATGGATGCGACGGGCTCCGGCATCTGCAGCGGGCCGACCCCGGGCGTGATGGTGCCGAGGATCCGGGGCTCGCGCGCACCCGTGCCGCCGGGAACGATCGCGGGAACGCCGTGCAGCGTCGACCAGCCGATGAGTGCGAGGAGGATCGCCTCCTTGCTGTCGGCCGCGGCGCCCAGCTCGTCGGCGAGCACGACCTCGGTCCCGGGCAGTGCGGCGCGCAGTCCGTCGAGGATCAGCGGGTTGCGGCATCCTCCTCCCGACACGGCGAGGAAGCCGATGCCTGCCGCCTCCACGTCGCGCGCGACCGTGCGGACCGTGAGCTCGGTCAGGGTGCGCACGACATCGGCGACCGCGATCTCACGGTGCTGCGCGGCGAGGTGCTCGTGCACGTAGCCGAGGTGGAAGTGCTCCTTGCCGGTGCTCTTGGGCGGCGTGAGGGCGTAGTACGGGTCTTCGAGCAGGGCGGTCAGCAGCGCGTCGTCGACCTGTCCGGTGCGGGCGATCGCGGCATCGTCGTCGTATCCGAGCGGGTTGAGGCCGTGCTCGACGATGACCGCGTCGACCAGCGCGTTCGCGGGGCCGATGTCGTAGGCGACGAGGCCGTCCTGACGCACCACGGTCATGTTCGAGATGCCGCCCAGGTTCAGGGCCGCCGACACCCCCGCGCGCGAGCGCAGCAGCAGCTCGTCGAGGAACGACACCAGCGGGGCGCCGTGTCCGCCGACCGTGATGTCGCGGATGCGGATGTCGGAGACCACCGGGGCGCCGACCTTCTCGGCGATCCAGGCGGGCTGCCCGATCTGCAGGGTGCCCAGCGCGTGCGCGCCGTCGACCCAGTGGTACACCGTCTGCCCGTGCGAGCAGACCGCGTCGATGCCGCCGACCTCCGCCGCGATGTCGGCCGCGACCTCGGCGAACGCCTGACCGATGAGGGTGTCGAGCTCCGCCACCTCGGCGAGCGTCGTCTGCGCCGGCGGAAGCGCCGCGATCAGTCGGGCCCGCAGCTCCGGAGCGTAGGGCACGCTCGTCGCCGCGAGGACCGTGCCGTGCAGATCCACACCGTGCGCGGTGAAGCCGCCGCTGGTGGTGAAGTCGACGACGGCGGCGTCGATCCCATCGTGCGAGGTGCCGGAGATCAGTCCGAGGACGCGCATCAGTTCTCCTCCAGTGCGGTGCGCAGCCGACCGTCGGCCGCGCGCAGTCGTGCGGTGGCCGCGGCGAGGTCCTCGCCGCGGCGGATCATGATCGACGCGAGCTTGACGTCGTAGGAAGCCGTCTCCAGAGCAGCCACCGCCGCGTCGCGGTCGGCATCCGCGATGGTCTGCACCATCCGGATCGCCCGCTCGCGCAGCTTGTGGTTCGTCGCCTTCACATCGACCATCAGGTTGCCGTAGGCCTTGCCGTTGCGCACCATCGAGATGGTCGAGAACATGTTCAGCACGAGCTTCTGGGCGGTGCCCGACTTGAGCCGCGTGGATCCGGAGAGCACCTCGGGGCCGACCTCGACCTCGATGCCGTGCTCGGCTGCGTCGCTGAGGACGGTCCCGGTGTTGCAGGACAGCCCGACCGAGAGCGCACCGAGTTCGCCTGCGCGGCGGACCGCGGCGACGACATAGGGCGTCCGCCCGCTCGAGGCGATGCCGATCACGGTGTCGAGCGGGCCGATACCGGCGGCGTCGATGGCCGCAGCCCCCGCCTCCGCGTCGTCCTCTGCGCCCTCGACGGGGTTCACGATGGCACCGGGGCCACCGGCCATGATCGCGAACACCAGCTCCGGCGGCGTGCTGAAGGTGGGCGGGCACTCCGAGGCGTCGAGCACGCCGATGCGACCGGGCGTACCTGCGCCGACGTAGACCAGGCGCCCGCCCTGCGCCATGCGCGCGGCCGTGGCCTCGATGGCCGGGACGATCTGTCCGAGCGCGCGCTGCACGGCGGCTGGCACGGTGGCATCCGCCTCGTTCATCGTCTGCGCGAGTTCGGCCACGCTCATCAGGTCGAGCTCCGCATAGCGGGGGTCGCTCGCCTCCGTGGCGAGTCCGCCGAGGTCCTCCATGGTCATCGCTTTCCTCTGTTCCGGGGGTCGAGACTGTCGCGGAGGCCGTCGCCGAGCAGGTTCAGACCCACGACGAGCAGCACGACGATCACGCCGGGCGCGATCATGGTCCACGGAGCGATCGTGACGAGCGTGCGCGCCTCGAAGATCATCGAGCCGAGCGAGGGAGCCGGCGGCGGGGTGCCGAGACCGAGGAAGCTCAGGGAGGCCTCCGTGAGCACGGCCCAGGACAGCGAGAGCGTGACCTGCACGATGATGATCGACGTGATGTTCGGCAGCACGTGGCGGAACATGGTCGCCATGCGGCTCTGCCCGGTGCTCTTGGCGGCCTTGACGTACTCGACCTCGCGCAGCGACAGCACGGGCCCTCGCGTCACGCGGATGAAGATCGGCACGTAGACGATCGCGATGGCCACGGCGATCGTGAACCAGTTGCGCTCGAACACCGACGCCAGCGACAGGGCGAGCAGCAGCGGCGGGAATGCGAACAGCACGTTGGTGACGGCCGTGATCGCCCCGTCGGAGAAGCCGCGGTAGAAGCCGGCGATGAGTCCGCACACGGTGCCGACGACGGTGGCGAAGGCGACCGCGACGAGCGAGATCAGCGCCGAGTTCGCGACGCCGGCGGCGACGCGCGAGAACACGTCGCGGCCGAACTGGTCGGTACCGAACCAGTGCACGCCCGACGGCGGCTGCAGGCGGGACGGCGGATCCTGCGCGAGCGGGTCGAACGGCAGCAGCCCGAATGCCGACACGAGGCTGAGCACCCCGAGCAGGATGACGATGATGAGGCCGGTGAGCCCGCTGCGGCTGCGCAGCAGGAGGCGCACGCGCTCCATGGTGCGCCCGCCGCCGGGGGCGAGGGCCGAGGTCTGAGAGATGTCGGTCATGCGGCACGCACCCGAGGATCGATGACCCGGTACAGCAGGTCGGTGAGCAGGTTGACGATGACGAAGGCGAGCGCGATCACGAGGACGGTGCTCTGCACGAGCGCGTACTCCTTCTGCTGGATGCCGAGCAGCACCTGTCGTCCGATGCCCGGGAGCGAGAAGATCTGCTCCACCACCACGGCACCGCCGAGGAGGTAGCCGAACTGCAGGCCGGTCATCGTGACGATCGGCACGAGCGCGTTGCCGAGCACGTGCCGCACCTGCAGGCGACGCGGCGGCACGCCCTTCGCCTTCGCGGTGCGGATGAAGTCGTTGGAGCGGATCTCGAGCACCGCGGTGCGGGTCGTGCGCATGATGGGCGCGGCGATGCCGAAGCCCAGCACGATCGACGGCAGCAGCATCTGCTGGAGGTTCAGCAGCGGGTCTTCGAAGAGCGTCGCGTAGCCCTGCCCGTTCGGGTTGAACCCGAACGACGAGGCGAGGATCGCCAACAGCGCGGTGCCGAGGAGGAATGCGGGGATCGAGAGACCGGCGAGGCCGACGACCTGGCCGAAGCCGTCGCGGACCGAGTCGGGCTTCGACGCGGAGAGCATTCCGAGCGGGATGCCGATGGCCAGGGCGATCACGATCGAGAAGATCGCGAGCTCGAACGTGACGGGCAGGGCGGCGAGGGTGAGGTCGAGGACGCTCGTCTGCGCCCGCGACGAGAAGCCGAGGTTGCCGGTGAAGATGTTGCCCAGCCACGAGAAGAACTGCACGAAGAGCGGCTGGTCGAGGCCGTAGTAGGCCTCGAGGGCGGCACGCTGCGAAGGAGTGAGGGCGGCCGCCTCCGTGCCGAGGCCGGAGCTGATCTGGTCGCCGGGGATGGCGCGCAGCATCAGGAAGACGAAGATGGCGACGCCGAGGAGCGTGCCGAGGGCTGCGAGGATGCGTCGCAGCACGCTGTTGCGGAGGAGCTGTCTGAACATGCGAGTGTGTGGGTGCCTGTCGTCGGGGAGGGAGGGGGCGCGGGCCGGCCGCGCCCCCTCGATCCGCTACTTGATGGAGGTGGTCCGCAGGTACTGCAGCGAGCCGTTCACCATCGGGACGAAGCCGTCGACGGTGGATGCCGTGGCCGTGTAGGTGTAGCTCGTGAACAGCCAGATCCACGCCGCGTTGTCCTCGAGGTTCTCGGAGACCTGCGCGTAGATGTCCTTGCGCTCATCGGCATCGGCCGTCTGGCGGCCCTCGGCGAACAGCGCGTCGAGCTCGGGCGAGGAGTAGCCGGCGACCTTGTTCAGGTTTCCGGTGCTGGTGAAGTAGCGCCCGTACATGCCGTCGGGGTCGGGACGACCGCCGTTGAGCGCGACAGCGGCGTCGAAGTCGGCCGCGATCCAGCGGTCGACGAAGGCGCCGGACTCGAGGACCTCGAGCTCGAGCGTGATCTTCGCGTCGGCCAGCTGAGCCTTCAGGTTCTGCGCCTCGTTCACCGAGGTGGCGTACTCGCCCTGCGAGACGATCGTCTTGATGGTGACGCCGTCCTCCTTGCCCGCCTTCTTCAGGTAGTCGGCGGCCTTGTCGAGGTCGCGCTCCGGGCACGGACGTGCGTCGGGGTCGGACTTGTACGCGGGAGAGGTGATGGGTCCGGTGACCTCGCCCTCGCCGAGGGCGGCGGTGTCGAGCACCTCCTGACGGTCGATCGCGCACTGGATGGCGAGTCGGACGTTGACGTCGGTGAGGTCGCCGCGCGTGGCGTTCAGCTGCAGCGCGTGGTAGCTCAGCTGCGGCGTGGTCGCGACCTCGACGTTCGCACCCTCGGCGGTCTGCGCGACGAGCGGGTCGTCGAACACGGCCAGCTGCACGTTGCCGGACTGCATCGCCGAGACGATCGAGGACTCGTCCGGGATCACGCGGAACTCGACGGTGTCGAGCAGGGCGGTGTCGCCCCAGTAGTCCTCGTTCTTGGCGAGCGTGATCGACTGGCTCGCCTTGCGGTCGTCGAGGATGAAGGGCCCCGTGCCGTTCGGCGTCGTGTTCAGGCCTTCCTCGGTGTCGTCCGAGGAGAGCATCGCCATGTTGATCACGGCGAGGTTCGCGGGAAGCGCGGCGTCGGGAGCGCTGAGCGTGACGGTGACGGTCGTCTCGTCGGTGGCCTCGACACCGGTGACGGAGGCGAGCGAGCTGCGCGCCACGGCCGCGGTGGCCTCGGCGGCGATCGCGTCGAGCGAGTACTTGACGTCTTCGGAGCCGAACGTGCTGCCGTCGGCGAACGTGACGCCCTCACGCAGGTGGAAGGTCACGGTGAGACCGTCTTCGGAGACGTCCCAGGACTCGGCGAGGCCGGGGACGACGTTGAGCTCCTCGTCGAACTCGGTCAGCGTGCCGTACAGGTTCTGCAGCACGTTGACGGCCTGGAACTGTGTGGCCTTCCACGGGAACAGGGTGTCGGGATCGCTGGTGACGCCGATGACGAGGTCGCCACCGGCAGCGCCCTCCTCGGGCTTCGGGTCGGACGCGGGTGCGGAACAACCGGTGATCACGAGCGCCAATGCGACGCCCGTGGCAGTGAGAGCGCCGAGTGACGCTCGCCGTGCTGTGCTCATTGCAGATTCCTCCTGGCTGGGGACCGCGTCGCCCAGGGGCTGGTCCAGGCGGTGCTGCCTGACGCCCCGCGAACATCGTCGGTCTGGGTAAGTACCAAAAGTACACGAAAGTCGCTTCTGATGTAACAGAAGTTCCCCTAGTGTATGAGACACCGATCGGAGACCCCATGCCCCATGAAGCCGCCCGCGACGAAGCCGGCGGGCACCCCGTGCTCGTGCGCATGCGCGCCATCCGTCCCGAACTGCGTCCGAGCGAGCAGCGCATCGCCGACCTGTTCCTCACGGATCCCGCCGGCACGGCAGGACTCTCGATCGCGGAGCTCGCGCAGCGCTGCGACACCTCGACGACCTCGGTCGTGCGTTTCTGCAAGCGGCTCGGCTACGAGCATGTGCGGGAGCTCCGCAACCACGTGCTGCGCGATGTGGAGCGGGAGACCTTCGACACCGCAGCGCTCCCCGCCGTGTCCGGCGACATCGACCGCAATGACACGCTCGCCGACATCGTCGCCAAGGTCTCCCTCGCCGAGACGCTCTCGCTCGCCGACACCGCGAAGGTGCTCAACACCGAATCGCTGCGCGCCTCGGTCGAAGCCATCACGTCGTCGACCAGGGTCGACATCTTCGGCGTCGGCGCGAGCTCCATCGTCGGGCTCGACCTGCAGCGCAAGCTCACCCGCATCGGCCGCACGGCACTGGACTGGTCCGACCCGCACGCCGCCTGGACCTCGGCGGCCACGCTCGGGCCCGGAAACGTCGCGATCGCGGTCTCGCACAGCGGCGCCACCACCGACACGATCGAGTTCCTGCTGCTCGCGCGTCGGGCGGGTGCCACGACCATCGCCATCACCAACCACGCCGGGGCCCCGCTGGCCGATCAGGCAGACATCGTGCTCACGACAGCCGCTCGCGAAACAGGGTTCCGGTCGGGCGCGCTCGGAAGCCGGATCGCCCAGCTCATGGTGGTCGACTGCATCTTCATCGGCGTCGCCCAATCGAACTACGACCGCTCGATGGAGGCGCTGCGCGACACGTTCGCCGCCGTGCACCGCGTGCGGACGACCGGAGCGTGACGAACGGAGCGGGGCGCGCGCGAGCAGGGCGCGCGCGAGCAGGGCTCTTCGCCGCGTTCGCGGGGCTCGGCGTCACGGCGGCCCTCGTTCCGGCCATCCTCCCCTCCGCAGAGCGGGCGATCGGCGCCGATCTCAGCGCCGCGGTCCCCGCCCTGTTCGCGGGGCTGCTGGCGGGCGTGCTGGTCTCCGGGCCGCTCCTGACGCGTCGGCCGCCGCAGACCGCGCTCCTCCTCGGCAGCGCGCTGCAGGCTGCCGCCGTCATCGCCGTGGCCGTGGCCGGCACCCCGGCGCTGTTCATCGCCGCAGCGACGGTCGCCGGGCTCGGGTTCGGACTGGTGGAGGCCGCAGGCTCCGTGGCGGCGAAGTCCCTGGCGGTCGGCAGCGCGACCGGGCTGCTCAGCGCCCTGCTCGGCACGGTCGCCGTCTCCGCTGCCGTCACACCGCTGCTGGTCGCCCTCGGCTCCGACATGCGCCCCGCCCTCGGCATCCTCGCGGTGGTGCCGCTCGTCACCGTCGTGATGCTCGCCGGCTCGGCTCCCGCCCCGGCCCGCGAAGACGTGCCCGCGCATCGCGACGTGCGTGGACTGCTCGTACTCCTGCCGTTCGCCGTGGCGCTGCCGCTCTACGTGGGCGTCGAGACCGTGCTCTCCGGCTGGTCCGCCGTGATCCCGGAGCGGATCCTCACGATCGATCCCGGCACCGCCGCGCTGGGGACCTCGGCTTTCTGGGGGCTGATGGCTCTCGGCCGCTTCGGCGCCGCGGGACTGCGTCGACTGTCCGTCGCCCCGGTCGCGATCCTCGCCTCCGCCACGAGCACCGCGGCCGTGCTGATGGCGGCGGCGGGCATGCTCGTCGGACCGGCTCCGGCATGGGCTCTTGTCGCGCTCGCCGCAGTGGTGGTGCTCCTCGCCCCCAGCTACGGCCTCATCCTGGGGCTCGCCCTCGACCGGCTCGACCCGGCCCGCAGCGCCGCCGTCACCGGAGCACTCGTCGCCTGCGGCGCGGTGGGCGGTACCTTCGTGCCCACGCTGATCCTGCTGATCGGTCGGGATCCGGCCTCCAGCACGACGTTCCTCGTCTCGGCCGTGCTATGCGCACTCGTTCCGGTGCTGATGCTGGTCGCGTCGCGGACACCGTCGCAGACACCCGCGGCGAGCTGACACTTCCTCCACACCTCGCGACACCACCGACCTCTTCACAGATGCTGGAATACCGGCGCACCCACCGGCGAAGGCGGCGTAACGTCGTCGATACACCCATCCGAGCAAGGAGAGAGAGCAACGTGTCCACGGAAGTTCTCGCGATCATCATCAGCGCGGTCGGTGTCGTGGTGACGCTCGGCACGAGCATGTTCGTCGGCGCCGCGTGGATGGTCCGACGTATCGACGCCGTCGATGAGAAGCTCAGCTCCCGCATCGACGCCGTCGCCGCCGACGTCACCGACCTGAAGATCTCCGTCGCCCGGCTCGAAGGACCACCACGACGTCTGCTCACCGCGGGAAGGAGATGAGACGGTGACCACCGAGATCCTCACGATCGTCATCAGCGCGATCGGCATCGTACTCACCCTCGGCACCAGCCTTTTCGCCGCAGGCGCATGGATGGTGCGCAGAATCGACGATCGCATCGACGCCGTCGAAGAGAAGCTCAGCACCCGCATCGACGCTGTCGACGAGAAGCTCAGTGCTCGCATCGACGCGGTAGCCGCAGACGTCACCGACCTGAAGATATCCGTCGCCCGACTCGAGGGCCCACCGCGTCGCCTGGTCACTGCGAGCCGCTGATAGTCCCTCCGGAGGGAAGCTCTACCGCAGCACGAGGGCGGCGGCGCCGATCAGCGGCCCCTCGTCGCCCAGCCCCGAGCGCACGACACGGGTGCGGCGGGAGTACTCGTGCACGGCACTCGCGGTGAGTGCCTGCTGCACGAGGTCGATGTAGTCCGCAGACACCCGCGAGAAGCCTCCACCGATGGCCACGACATCCAGGTCGACGAGGGTGGCCGCATCCGCCAGTGCCTCCCCCACCTCCCTGGCCGATCGCTCGATCGCCGCGCGTGCGACGGCGACTCCGGCCGCCGCATCCCGCGCGAGGTCTTCACCCGTCGCCCCGGCCCAGCCCTGCTGCTGCGCCCAGGCCGCGCTCGCCGGACCCGACGCGATCTCCTCGAGCGTGAGGCCGCCTTCGCGGCGCACCTGTCCGAGATGTCCGGCGTTGCCGGTCGCACCGGGGATGTAGGCCCCGTTCGCGACGAAGCCGCCGCCGACACCGGTCGAGACGACGATCGACAGCGACGCCCCGGCGCCCTGCGTGGCGCCGAGCCAGGATTCGGCGAGCGCCAGCGCTCCTCCGTCATGGCCGAGGACGGTCGGCACGTCGCGCCCCACGATGGTGGATGCCGCCGCGCGAACAGCCTCCCGGAGGCCGAAGCCGCGGGCGAGGGGCATGTTCACCGGCATGATGGCGCCGACGGTGCGGTCGACGGGGCCGGCGCTGCCGATGCCCGCTCCGACCAGCTCGGCGTCGGCGGGCAGCGCGGCGAGTGCGTGCTCGACGATCGCGACGACGGCGGCGTCCAGCGACTCGAGCGTGGCTTCGCGGCCGGTCGCCTGCCGACTGCGGCTGCCGTCGACGAGCACGCCGTCCTCCGCGACGAGCGCGGCCTCCATCTTCGTGCCGCCGACGTCGACGGCGAGGGCGTAGCGGGTCACTGGGGGTCGAGCCCGAGGTCGTCGAGGTCGAAGGCGGCGCGCCATTCGAGTCCCTCGGCTTCGATCGCGGCCTGCGCTCCGGTCTTGCGGTCGACGATCACGGCGACCGCGACGATCTCGGCGCCTTCCTTGCGCAGGGCTTCGACGGCTTTGAGCGCCGACTGCCCGGTGGTCGAGGTGTCTTCGAGCACGACGACGCGCTTGCCCTTGACGTCGGCGCCCTCGATCTGGCGGCCGCGACCGTGGTCCTTGGGCTCCTTGCGCACGACGAACGCGTCGAGCGGGCGGTCCGCGGCGACCGAGGCGTGCAGCACGGAGTTCGCGATCGGGTCGGCGCCGAGGGTGAGGCCGCCGACGGCCACCACGTCGAGATCGCCGATCAGGTCGAGCATGATGCGGCCGATCGCGGGCGCCGCCCTGTGGTCGAGCGTGAGCTTGCGCATGTCGACGTAGTACGTCGCCTTCTTGCCGCTGGAGAGGGTGAAGTCGCCGTGGAACACCGCCTCGTCCTTGATCAGGTCGAGGAGGGTCCGGCGGTCTGCGTCGAGTGCGGTCACGGCATCCAGTGTAGGAGGTGGGCTCTAGGCTGGACGCATGCGCTTGGCCACCTGGAACGTCAACTCCATCCGCACCCGCGTCACCCGCACCGTCGAGTTCGCCGTCCGTGAAGACATCGACGTGCTGGCGATGCAGGAGATCAAGTGCAAGCCCGAGCAGTTCCCGTACGGTCCGTTCGAAGAGGCCGGGTACCACGTCGAGGTGCATGGGTTGAACCAGTGGAACGGCGTCGCCATCGCGAGCCGCCTGCCGATCACCGACGTGCGCACCGCGTTCGACGGGATGCCGGGCTTCGCGAAAGGGCATGAGGGTCCGGATGCCCCGCTCGAGGCGCGCGCTCTCGGTGCGATGGTCGACGGGGTCCGGGTCTGGAGCCTGTACGTCCCGAACGGCCGTTCGCTCGACGACCCGCACTACCTCTACAAGCTGCACTGGCTCGAGCAGCTGAAGAAGTCGACGGCCGCCGAGCTCTCGGCGAACCCCGACCTGCCGCTCGCCCTGGTCGGCGACTTCAACATCATCCCGTTCGACCACGACAACGGCGATCCCGACATCGTGGTCGGCCGGTCGACCCACGTCTCCCCGCAGGAACGCGACGCATTCTTCGCTTTCGCCGATGCCGGCGTGACCGACGTCGTGCGTCCGCTGCTCCCGGAGGGCTTCACGTACTGGGACTACCAGCGCCTGAAGTTCCCGCGCAACGAGGGCATCCGCATCGACTTCGTCCTGGGATCGCGCGCACTGGCCGAAGCGGTGACCGGCGCCTCGATCCACCGGAACGAGCGCAAGGGCGAGCAGCCCAGCGACCACGTCCCCGTCGTCGTCGACCTCGACGGTCGCCGTCTGGGAACGGACAGCGCCGAAGACGACGACCTCCCGATGATCTTCTCCTGACGGCCGCTCCCGTGAGCATGCGGCTGATCGCCACCGATCTCGACGGCACGCTGCTCGACTCCTCGTCCGCTGTCACGCCGCGCACGCGCGCGGCTCTCGATGCCGCCCGGCACCGGGGTGTGCACGTCGTGCCGGTGACGGCCCGCCAGCCCATCGGACTCCGTGCCATCGCGGCCGACGCGGCTTTCGAGGGTTGGGCGCTGTGCAGCAACGGCGCCTACGCCGTGCACCTCGACGACGGGCGGATGCTGTTCGCCGAAGAGCTCCCTGCCGACACGATCCGCACGCTCGCCGAAGCATTGCGCGCCAGCATCCCGGGCCTGCTGTTCGCGAGCGTGCGTGAAGGCGGGGAGACCTTCGTGGCGCAGCACGGCTACGCCGAGATCGCCGACCTCTCCGATCACAAGCGCGATCCTGCGACGATGGGCGGCGTACCCCTGGATCAGGTGCTCGCGGCTCCGAGTCTGAAGTTCGTGATCCGGCATCCCGAGCTCGCCCCGGCCGCGCTGTTCGACACGCTGCGCTCCCTGGGCCTCACCGGCTTCGAGGCGACGCTGTCGGGTGCGCCGTTCGTCGAGGTCATGGCCGAGGGCGTGACGAAGGCCACCGGTCTCGCTCGGCTGTGCGCGCACCTCGGCATCGATCGCGCCGAGGTCGTGGCCTTCGGCGACGCGCTCAACGACGTCGAGATGCTGCGCTGGGCGGGCCACGGCGTCGCGATGGCCGACGCCGAGCCCGTCGTGCAGGACGCCGCCGACGAGGTCACCGGATCCAACGACGGCGACGGCGTCGCACAGGTGATCGAACGGCTGCTCGGCTGAGTCTGCGGGAGACGGCTCAGTCGAACGTGCCGACCCCCGGCACCCGATCGGTCCGGCCGTAGCGGAGCAGGGTCACGCCGCCGTCGTCGGTGACGGGAGGCTCGAGAAGGCGCAGGACCGACGGCAGCGCGGAGTCGTCGAACACCTTCTTGCCCGCGCCCAGCAGGAGCGGATACACCCAGAGGTTCAGCTCGTCGAAGAGCCCTTCGGCGAGCAGCGTGTGCACGAAGTCGAGGCTGCCGATCACATGCACCTCTCGATGGGCGGCGCGCATCGCGGCCACCTGTGCCGCGAGGTCGTCGCCGACGCGCGTGCTCCCCTCCCAGTCGAGCGCGAGGTCGGCCTGTCGGGTCGCCACATACTTCGGCACCCGGTTGAACAGGGTGCCGATGTCGCCCGACTCCCCCTCGGTGTGATGCGGCCAGTACGCCGCGAAGATGTCGTACGTGCGTCGGCCGAGCAGCAGCGCATCCAGTCCGCGCATGCCCTTCTCGACCTCGGGACCGACGCCGGACGAGGGGTATCCGGCCTGCCAGCCGCTGAAGCGGAACCCACCCGAGGTGTCCTCGTCGGTGCCGCCCGGACCCTGTGCCACCCCGTCGAGCGAGGTGAACAGGTCGATCAGGATGCGGCCTGATGTGTGGTCGTTCATGTCGTACTCCTCGGTGTGCATCAGACGTCGGTTCAGACGTTCAGTTCAGCGTGCATCCGCGCGATGTGGAAGGTCGCGGCGAACGACTCCAGCAGCGACTCGTCGCCGCGGACGACGGCGACGACATCCTGCGCCAGCGCTTCGGCGGGGGTGATCTCGCCGCCGATCAGGCGACGGATGCCGGGACCGGCCACGATCACGGCATCCGGCTCCCCGTCGGGAAGCCGGCCGCCGACGGGCGGGGCCGGCGGCGCGAGCTGCGCGACCCGGAGCTCGCCCTCTCGCACGGATGCCCGCAGCGCGACGTCGCCGACGTGCAGCTCGTACTCGGCGTCCGTCGCGGTCTCCGCCTGGAACGCCGTGCGCAGCGCCATGGTGAGCGAGTCGGGGGTGACGACATCACCCTCCTCCGGATCACCCATGGCCTGGAACCCCCAGCGGCCGAGGGCGAGCATGATCGGCTCGAACGACCGCCCGTACGGGGTGAGCTCGTACACGAGGCCGCAGTTCAGCAGCGGCACCCGGCGGACGACCCCGCCCTCCTGGAGGTCTTTCAGACGCGTGGAGAGGATGTTGGTGGGGATGCGCGGCAGCCCCTGCTTGAGGTCGGTGTAGCGACGGGGTCCGACGAGCAGATCGCGGACGATGAGCAGCGCCCACCGTTCTCCGATCAGCTCGACGGCCGTCGTCACACCGCAGTACTGGCCGTAGCTGCGCGCCGCCATGTCAGGCCGACGCGGCGTGATCCGCCACGTGGTCCGGCCCGTTCTCGACGGCTTCGGGAGTCATGTAGAGGAAGCCGAGCGAGTTGCCGTCCGGGTCGTCGAGGTCGCGCGAGTACATGAAGCCGTAGTCCTGCACGGGCTTCGGCTCGGTCCCGCCGGCGGCCAGGCCCTTGGCGAGGATCGCGTCGACGTCGTCGCGGGAATCCCGGCTGAAGGCGACGGACACCTGGGCGACCTCGTTCGGGTCGGCGATGGGCTTGTCGGTGAACGTGGCGAAGAACTCGCGCTTGAGGACCATGAAGTAGATGTCCTCGCTCCAGACGATGCATGCGGCGTTCTCGTCGGTGAACTGCGGACTGATCTCACAGCCGAGGGCGGTGTAGAACGCCTTGGCCCGTTCGAGATCACGGGTGGGCAGGTTGACGAAGACCTTCGTCATGACGACTCCTCTGTCGATGCCTGGGCTCATCGGTCGGTGGGCCCTCACCCTTAGCTTGCAAAAAACAACTCTGCTTGTCAATAGCAAGTTCGATCCGATCCGCCGCACGGGGGATGCCTTCGCCCCCGCCCCGCCCTACGGTGGAGGGATGCCCGCCGCACCGTTCACCCGCACGCCGACCGAGCGTGAGCGACGAAGCGACATCCTGCTCGCGGTCATCCTGTTCGTCGGGGCCGTGCTGAGCGCAGGCCTGTCCTCGATCGCCGAGATCTACGGCGACGAGCAGGCACCGCTCTGGACCGCCCTCGTGTACGCGGCGGTCGTCACCGCCCCCCTGGCGGTCCGCCGCCGCTGGCCCGGCACGGTCGCCATCATCGTGGTGGCGGCGTACTTCACCGCGGTGACGATCCGCATCCCGGAGATCTACGTCGGCAACATCGCGATGTTCATCGCCATCTACACGGCCGGCGCCTGGATGAACAACCGTCGGCGCGCGGTCATCGTGCGCGTCGGGATCATCGTGAGCATGTTCGTGTGGCTGCTGATCACGATGTACCGCGACGCGATCCGCGAAGCCGACAAGGCGGATGTCATCGCCGGGGCCATGTCCCCCTACGTCGCCTTCATGCTCATCCAGCTGCTGTTGAACGTGCTCTACTTCGGCGGGGCCTACTACTTCGGCGAGCGCTCCTGGGCCGCGGCGGCGCAGCTCTCGGTGCTCGAGCAGCGCACGGCGGAGCTGGAGCGCGAGCGCGAGGTCACCGCCGCCCAGGCCGTCGCTCTCGACCGGGTTCGCATCGCTCGCGAGCTTCATGACGTCGTCGCCCACCATGTGTCGGTCATGGGCGTGCAGGCGGGCGCCGCGCGCCTGGTGCTCGAGCGCGATCCCGCGGAGTCGACGCGCATCCTCACCGGCATCGAGGATTCGGCGCGCGATGCGATCCACGAGCTGCGCCAACTGCTGGAGACCCTGCGCACGCCGGGCGGAGAGACGACAGATGCCGCGTCCACGCTCGAACTCGACGACATCGCCGAACTCGCCGAGGCTTCCACCGAGGCGGGGCTGCCGACCGAGTACGCGGTGATCGGGGAGCCGGTGGCGGTGCCCTCTCTCGTCGCCGTGAACCTCTACCGGATCGCGCAGGAGTCGCTGACCAACGCCCGCCGCCACGCGGGTTCCGGCGCCACCGCCGACGTCCGCGTGCGCTACGACGACGACGGCGTGGAGGTCGAGATCGTGAACACCGGCCGCACGGTCGCCCACCTCCGTCCGGGTCTCGGGCAGCTGGGGATGCGGGAGCGCGCCGCGGCATCCGGCGGCACCCTCGAGGTGACGTCGCGCGCGCTCGGGGGCGTCCGCGTCCGCGCCCGCGTTCCGCTCCCCGCGGCGACCGGATCGAGCGTGCGATGACCGACCCGATCCGCGTCCTGCTCGTCGACGACCATGCGCTGCTGCGCGCCGGGTTCCGCACGATCCTCGACACGCAGCCCGACATCACCGTGGTCGGCGAGGCCTCGTCCGGCGCCGAGGCGGTGGCGCAGGCATCCGCCCTCCACCCCGACGTCATCACGATGGACGTGCAGATGCCCGACATGGACGGCATCGAGGCGACCCGTCGCATCGTCGCCGATCCTGCGGTCGGAGCCGCCATCGCGATCGTCACGACCTTCGATCGCGACGACTACCTGCATCAGGCGCTGGAAGCCGGTGCCAGCGGCTTCCTGCTCAAGAACGCCGGCGCCGAGGACCTGATCGCCGCCGTCCGCGCTCTGGCGGCGGGCGACGGGATGCTCGCCCCCGAGGTGACGCGTCGCGTGCTGGCTCGGTTCGCCGCGACCCCCGCGTCGCCACCGGCGGCAGCGGCAGCCGTGTCGATCGGGAGCGGCACGATCCCGAGGGTCGACCTCGCCGAGCCGCTCACCGAACGCGAGGCCGAGGTGCTCACGCTGCTCGCCGATGCCCGCAGCAACGCCGAGATCGCGCGAGCCCTGTTCATCGGCGAGGCGACGGTCAAGACGCACGTCTCACGCATCCTCCAGAAGCTCGGCGCGCGCGATCGCGTGCAGGCGGTCGTGCTCGCGCACCGCATGGGCCTCGCCTAGAGCGGGCCGGCGTGATCGACTACTGGAATCACAACACGGCCTACCACCCGTGGATCCTCCGCGCCGCCTCCCGCGGTCGCACGGACGATGTCCTCGACGTCGGATGCGGGGACGGCCTGCTGCTGCAGAGGTTCGCACCGTCGTGCCTGACGGTGACGGGAGTCGAGCCCGACGCGGCAACGGCTGAGCGTGCGCGCACACGGCTCCGGAGCACGTCGAACGCCACCGTCATCCCCACCGATTTCGCGGACTTCGACGCCGACGGCCGTCGATTCGACGTCATCACCTTCGTGGCCACGCTCCACCACATGGACGCGCGATCGTCGCTGGCGAAGGCGGCGGCGCTCCTTCGACCAGGGGGATGTCTGCTGGTCGTCGGCCTCGCCGCCAATCGGACGATCGCCGACGGGCTCCTCTCCGCGCTCGCGCTGCCGTGGGTGCGGCTGGGATCGATGCTGCACCGGGAGTCCCGCGACATCGGCGTCCCCACCGCCCCCGCGGAGCTGAGCGTGGCCGACATCCGCGCCCTCGCCGGAGAGCTGCTCCCCGGCGCCCGCCTCAGGCGCGGTCTTTACTATCGCTACCTGCTGTCCTGGACAAAACCGACCACCGAGTCGGAGGGCACCGAGCCGGAGGGCACCGAGCCGGAGGGCACCGAGCCGGAGGGCACGGTCGCCGACGCTCCGCGATAGCCTCGGAGCCATGCCCGAAGCAGCGTCCCTGTCCCGCCCGATCCTGGCGGGGGTCGTGACCGCGCTGGTGGGATTCACGAGCTCGTTCGCGGTCGTGCTGACGGGTCTGGATGCCGTCGGGGCGGATGCGGCGCAGGCGGCGAGCGGGCTCCTCGCCGTCAGCCTGACGATGGGCCTCGCGTGCGTCGTGCTCGCGTGGCGGTACCGGATGCCGATCACCGTCGCCTGGTCCACGCCCGGAGCGGCCCTGCTCGTGGCGACGGGCACCGTGGAGGGCGGCTGGCCCGCGGCGGTCGGGGCGTTCCTCGTGACGGCCGCGCTCATCCTGCTCACGGCCCTGTGGCCGGCATTGGGCGCCCTGATCGCGCGCATCCCGCCGTCGATCGCGCAGGCGATGCTCGCCGGCGTGCTGCTGCCGCTGTGTCTCGCCCCGATCACGGGCATCGTCGCGAATCCCTGGGGCGTGGTACCGGTCGTGCTCACCTGGCTGGTGTTCGCGCGCCTCGCGCCGCGCTGGGCGGTGCCCCTCGCTTTCGTCGCAGCGGCCGTGGTCGTCGCGGTGTCGCTGATCGGTGCAGGCACGCCGTTCGACCCTGCGCTGCTTCTGCCGCGGCTCGAGTTCACGGCGCCGACGTTCACGGTCGGCGCGCTCATCGGGCTCGCGCTGCCGCTGTTCATCGTGACGATGGCCTCCCAGAACGTCCCGGGCATCGCGATCATGCGCAGCTTCGGGTACGAGGTGCCCTGGCGTCCGGCGATGCTCGTCACCGGGCTCGGCACCGCGCTCGGAGCGACCGCGGGCGGCCACGCCATCAACCTCGCCGCGATCAGCGCCGCGCTCGCCGCATCGCCGGATGCCGACCCCGATCCGAAGCGGCGCTGGGTGGCCGGCGTCTCCACCGGAGCGTCGTACCTCGTGCTGGGCGGGTTCTCGGCCGCCTTCGCCGCGCTCGTGCTGCTCGCGCCCGCCGCCGTGATCCCCGCGGTCGCCGGCCTCGCCCTGTTCGCCGCGTTCGGCGCGTCGGTGCAGCAGGCGATCGACGACCCGGGCGAGCGGATCCCCGCTGTCGTGACCTTCCTGGTGGCGGCATCCGGGGTCGCGCTGCTCGGGATCAGCGCGGCGTTCTGGGCGCTCGTCGCCGGGCTCGTGGTGCGCACGGTGCTGCACGCCGGACGCCGCTGAACCCGGCATCCACCCGACGGCTGATCCCGGGGAGTCCGCCGTGCGGGGGATGCCCCCGACACCTGCGCTCCGTAACGTGAGGGGCATGACGACAGGAATGCTCGAACTCTCCGGCATCACCAAGAGCTACGGCTCTCGGCGCGTGCTCGACGACGTGTCCTTCACGGTCGCCCCCGGGCGCCTGACGGGGTTCGTCGGCGGCAACGGCGCCGGCAAGACCACGACCATGCGGATCGTCCTCGGGCTGCTGTCCTCCGACGGCGGCAGCGTCGACCTCGACGGGGCACCGCTCACCGCCGAGGACCGCCGCCGCTTCGGGTACATGCCCGAGGAGCGCGGTCTCTACCCGAAGATGAAGGTGCTCGAGCAGATCGTGTACCTCGCCCGACTGCACGGTTTCGGCAAGCAGGATGCCGCGGAGCGGGCGACCGCGCTGCTCACCGAGCTCGGTCTCGGCGAGCGGCTGAACGACACGATCGAGTCGCTGTCGCTCGGCAACCAGCAGCGGGCGCAGATCGCCGCCTCGCTCGTGCACGACCCCGAGGTGCTCATCCTCGACGAGCCGTTCTCCGGTCTCGACCCGCTCGCGGTCGACGTGGTCGCCGGCGTCCTGCAGTCCAGCGCCGCGAAGGGCGCCTCCATCCTGTTCTCCTCCCATCAGCTCGACGTGGTCGAGCGCCTGTGCGACGACCTCGTCATCCTCGCCGGCGGCACGATCCGTGCTGCCGGCTCCCGGGATGCGCTGCGTGCCGAGCACGCTCGCGACCGCTACGAGCTGGTCTCGGCCGGAGACGCCGGGTGGCTGCGCACCGAGCCCGGTGTGACGGTCGTCGACTTCGAGGGCGGCTACGCGCTGTTCGACGCGGACGGCCCCGAGACGGCGCAGCGCGTGCTGCAGTCCGCGGTCGCACGCGGCGACGTCGCGAGCTTCGCGCCGAAGCATCCGTCCCTCGCCCAGATCTTCAAGGAGGTCATCCAGTGAGCACCCCCGCCCCCGTCCGCAGCACCAACGGCATCTGGCTCGTCGCCGAGCGCGAGATCGGATCGAAGCTGCGCAGCAAGGCCTTCCTGATCTCCACCGGCATCCTGCTGGTGCTCGCGCTCGCCGGCATCATCCTCGGCGGCTTCGCGAGCAAGAACACCGACATGACGCCGATCGCCGTGACGGCGGAGACCTCCGCCGCCGTCTCCGCCATCCCGGGCTTCGAAGTGACCACCGTGGCCGACCAGGCCGCCGCCGAGAAGCTCGTGCGCGACGACGAGGTCGACGCCGCCGTGCTGCCGGGCGACGGGCCGTCGGGCTACACGATCATCGCGCTGCAGGATGCGCCGAGCTCCCTCGTCTCGGCACTGTCCCAGTCGCCGGACGTCGTGATCCTGGAGCCGGTCACGACGAACCCGCTGCTGCGGTACTTCATCGCGATCGCCTTCGGCCTCGTGTTCATGATGGCCGCGGCGACGTTCGGCGGCACCATCGCGCAGAGCATCGTGGAGGAGAAGCAGACCCGCGTGGTCGAGGTGCTGCTGTCGGCGATCCCCGCGCGCACCCTCCTCGCCGGCAAGGTCATCGGCAACACCGTGCTCGCGATGGGGCAGATCCTCGCCCTCGCCGCAGTGGCCACGATCGGGCTGATCGTGACCGGTCAACGCGAGGTGCTGACCACGCTCGGAGCGCCGATCATCTGGTTCGCCGTCTTCTTCCTGTTCGGCTTCATCCTGCTGGCGGCCATGTTCGCGGCCGCCGCCTCGATGGTGTCTCGCCAAGAGGACATCGGCTCGACGACCACACCGATCACGATGCTGATCATGGCGCCGTACATCCTGGTCATCGTCTTCAACGACAACCCGCTGGTGCTGACGATCATGTCGTACGTGCCGTTCTCGGCTCCGGTCGGCATGCCGATGCGCCTGTTCGTCGGCGAGGCGCAGTGGTGGGAGCCGCTGCTGAGCCTGGTGATCCTGCTCGCGAGCTGCGTGGCCGCGATCGCCATCGGCGCGAAGATCTACGAGAACTCGCTGCTGCGGATGGGCTCGCGGGTCAAGCTCAAGGATGCGCTGCGCGGCTGAGACGGCGCAACCGAGAAGCCCCCTGCTCCGCATCGCGCGGGCAGGGGGCTTCTCTGCGAAGACCCCGGGTCAGATCACGCCGTCGGCGAGTGTCGTCGGGTTGCCGAAGCGGTGGTTGGTGATCGACACGGCCTGCTCGTGCAGGAACGGCAGCATCTCGACGCGGCCGGCGCCGGTCACGGCGTGCGACCAGACCGCCACATCCGGGCTCCCGCCGAGCGCCTCGTGCAGCGCCGCGACGTCGCCGCCGACGAGTCGCACGCGCTGCCAGGAGTTCGTGGCCTTGGCGTAGCGCTTGGTCCACGCGGCATCCGTCTCGTGCTTCACGCTCACGCCGTGCGCCCGCAGGGCCTTCTCCACCCGGGAGGGCAGGGCCGGCGCCGACACGGTGAACGGGCTGCCGCTGCGCAGGGCGGCGGCGAGCACGCGGATGCCGTCGACCAGCGGCGTGTTCTCGGAGATGCGCACGTCGACCGCGACCGGGCGGTAGCGGAAGAGGTTGCGCTCGACCCCGAGTCCGGACTTGTCGCTGACCGTGCCGAACTCGTCGACCCAGGCGCGCTCATCGGATGCCGCGGCCCGCTGCAGCCACTCCGCCTCCAGCGCGTCGACCTCTCCGGCTGCGGCATCGAAGAGCGCGTCGACGACGGGCACCACGGCCGCGCCGGGGGCCACGGCCGGGAGCGCTGCGGCCTTCCACTCCCCCAGGCCGAAGAGGTAGTTCGGACCGCCGGCCTTCGCGCCCGCACCGACGGCCGAGCGCTTCCAGCCGCCGAACGGCTGCCGCTGCACGATCGCGCCGGTGATGCCGCGGTTCACGTACAGGTTGCCGGCCTCGACGCGGTCGAGCCAGGTGGCGACCTCGTCGGAGTCGAGCGAGTGCAGCCCCGCGGTGAGCCCGTAGTCGACGGCGTTCTGCAGGCGCAGGGCCTCGTCCAGATCCTTGGCGTGCATGACGCCGAGCACCGGTCCGAAGAACTCGGTCAGGTGGAAGTACGAGCCCTCGCGCACGCCGGTCTTCACGCCCGGCGTCCACTGCTTCCCCTCGTCGTCGAGCTTGCGCGGCTTCACGAGCCAGCGCTCCCCCTTCTCGAGCTTCGTCAGCGCCGTGAGCAGCTTGCCGTTCGCGGGCTCGATGATCGGGCCCATCTGCGTGGCGGGGTCGTCGGGCAGGCCGACGCGCATCGAGGTCACGGCATCCACCAGTTGACGCTCGAACCGCTTCGAATCGGCGACGGATCCGACGAGGATCGCCAGCGACGCGGCGGAGCACTTCTGACCCGCGTGGCCGAAGGCGCTGCGGGCGACGTCGGCGGCGGCCAGGTCGAGGTCGGCCGAGGGAGTCACGATGATCGCGTTCTTGCCGCTGGTCTCGGCGAGGAGCGGGAGGTCGGAGCGGAACGAGCGGAACAGCTGCGCCGTCTCGTACGCGCCTGTGAGGATCACGCGGTCCACCGCGGGGCCGGCGACCAGGCGCGTGCCGAGGTCGCGGGAGGCCAGGTCGACGAGGGCGAGCAGGTCGCGCGGCACGCCCGCCGCCCACAGCGCCTCCACCATCACGGCACCGCAGCGCTGGGTGAGCTTGGCGGGCTTGATGATCACGGCCGAGCCGGAGGCCAGACCCGCCAGCACGCCGCCGGCGGGGATGGCGACCGGGAAGTTCCACGGCGGTGTGACCACCGTGACCTTCGACGGCACGAACTCGGCGCCGGAGACGGTCTCGAGATCCTTGGCGCGCTCGGCGTAATAGTGCGCGAAGTCGATGGCCTCGCTGATCTCGGGGTCGGACTCGGCGATGGTCTTGCCCGCTTCATGGGCCATGATCTCGATGAGCTGTCCGCGACGTGCGGCGAGCTCATCGCCGGCACGGTGCAGGACGGCGGCCCGGTCGGCGGCCGGCAGTGCGGCCCACTTCTCGGCCGCGGCGAGCGCTGCGGAGAAGATGCCGTCGAGCTCGGCATCCGTCTCGACCTTGGCGATCGCGATGGTGTCCAGGCCCAGGGTCGAGCCCACCGACCGGGCGAGGATCTCCCGACCCCAGGTGCGGTTCGCGGCGATGGCCGGATCGGTGTCGGCTTGGTTCTCGAAGCCGGTCGTCGTGCCGGACGGCGTCTCCGCAGTGCGGTCCTGCACACGGTGAGCGGCCGGGACGAACTCCGGCTCGTCGAGCTGGAGGGCGGCGAGCGAGCGCTCGAAACGCTCCCGCTCCCGGGTGAGGAGCGTCGGGTTCGAGGCGAGCTCGAACACCGCCGACATGAAGTTCTCCGGGCTGGCGTTCTCCTCGAGGCGGCGCACCAGGTAGGCGATCGCGACGTCGAACTCGGCCGGGTTCACGACGGGCGTGTAGAGCAGCAGTCGTCCGACGTCCTTGCGGACGGCTTCGGCCTGCCCCGTCGCCATGCCGAGCAGCATCTCGTACTCGACGAGGGGATCGGCACCGGTGGGGTCGCTCACGCCGCGGGCCTGCGCGAGCAGCCAGGTGTACGCGATGTCGAACAGGTTGTGGCCCGCGATGCCGATGCGCACGGCGTCCAGTCGCTCGGGCGTCATCGCCCAGTCCAGCACCCGCTTGTAGTTGGTGTCGGAGTCCTGCTTGGTGTCGTAGGTCGCGAGCGGCCAGCCGTGGATCGCGGCGTCGACCTCTTCCATCGCGAGGTTCGCGCCCTTCACGACGCGCACCTTGATGGGCGCTCCGCCCTTCGCGCGACGGGCGGCTGCCCACTCCTGCAGGTGCTGCATGGCGCCGAGAGCGTCGGGCAGGTACGCCTGCAGCACGATGCCGGCTTCGAGGTTCTCGAGGCCCGGCTGGTCGAGGATGCTCGTGAAGGCCGCGATCGTCAGGTCGAGGTCGCGGTACTCCTCCATGTCGAGGTTGATGAACTTGGCCTTGCCCTGTGCCCCCTTCGCCGCTCTGCTGGAGGCTTCTGCTTTGGCCGCGAGCTCGTAGAGCGGGGTGAGCTTCTCGACGACATCCGCCACGGCCTCGTCGAACGACCACATCGAGAGCTGGCTCACGACGCTGGAGACCTTGATCGACACGTAGTCGACGTCGTCTCGGGCGAGGAAGTCGCGGGTGCCCTGCAGGCGGTGCCCGGCTTCGCGCTCGCCGAGCACGGCCTCGCCGAGGAGGTTGAGGTTCAGGCGGTTGCCGCTCTTGCGCAGCTTCGCGATCGCGGGGCCGAGCTTGGAGGGGGTCGCGTCGAGCACGAGGTGCCCGACCATCGCACGCAGCACGCGGCGCGAGATGGGCACGACGACACCCGGGAGCTTCGGCGCCCAGAAGCCGCCGGTCTTGATCGCGGCGCGCAGGTAGCCGGGCAGCAGGGTCGGCGTGATCTCCGAGATCTCGGCGAGCTTGCGACCGGCCACGCGCAGGTCTTCCGGACGCATGACGCCGTCGACGAAGCCGACCGTGAACGCGAGTCCGTTCGGGTCCTTGAGAACTTCGGACAGGCGCTGGGCCGCCGGCTCGACGGGGTGGGTCTCACTCTCGACGAGCCAGCGCTGCACGAGGGCGGCGACGTCTTCGGTGCGGGGGGTGGTGTCATCGATGACAGTCATGGACGGGAACCTTCCGAAGGAGCGCACACCAGGGTCGAGTGTGCGGCTGGATCATTGTCCTGCGGCTCGGTAGGCTCCGTCTATCAACCGATTTGCGTGGATTCTGTTCACTCACGCTGAACGAATGGACCGGCCGTGCTGGACGTCAACCGATTGCGGATGCTCGTGGAGCTGTCGCGCCGCGGAACCCTCTCCGCGGTTGCCGATGCCCTGTCCTACAGCAAGGCCTCGGTGTCGCAGCAGCTGAGTGCCCTGGAGCGCGACGTGGGCGTGCCGCTGCTGCGCCGGGTGGGCCGCGGCGTGCAGTTCACGCCGCAGGGGAACGTGCTCGTCGCTCAGGCCGTCGGCATCCTCGATCAGCTCGAGCATGCCGAGGTCGCCGTCGCCGAATCGCTCACCGAGGTGACGGGCACGGTGGGGATCGCGGTGTTCCAGTCGACGGCGCACTCCCTGCTCCCCCGCGCGCTCGAGGCCCTCAAGGAGCGGCATCCGGCTCTGCGCGTCGAGGTGACCGAGTGCGATCCGGAGACCGGACTCGTCGGGGTGTCCAGCCGCGACTTCGACCTGATCCTCGCCGAGCAGTACCCCGGACGCACCCGCCCGATCCACGCCGATCTCGACCGGGTGGTGCTCGCCCACGATGCGATCGCACTCGCTCGACACCCCGGCGCCCCTGCGCACGCCGACGCCTTCGCCGCGCTGTGGTCGACGCGCGAGGAGCCCTGGGTGCTCGAGCCCGCCGGCACCGCGTCTCGCGCCTGGGCCGAACAGCTCTGCCGCACCGCGGGGTTCGAACCCGACGTGCGGTTCGAGATCGCCGACCTCACCGCCCACGTGCGGCTGATCCATGCGGGGCTCGCGGTGGGCCTGCTGCCGGAGCTCGTCTGGGCGGGCGACACGCCGACGGTCGATCTGTCGCCGCTCCCCCACGAGCCGCGACGCGAGATCTTCTCGTCCGCACGGCGGGTGTCGGCGGACGCCCCCTCGATCCGCGCCGTCCGCAGCGCGCTGGCCGACGCGGCGACGCACAACCTCCCGGTCTGACCCGTCGCCGGTTCAGGCGCTGCACAGGCCACGCAGAAGCGGCGAGCCTATCGTTGCTCGGGATGCTCCGCTCCCACCCCCGCCTCCCTGCCGCCCGGCATTTCGCCCTCACCTGGGGGATCGCCGACCAGCACGGCGGGATGACCAGCGCGATGCTGCGCCGCTCCCGCGCCTTCCGCCGCCTCGGCGGGGTCGACGTCGACATCCTCACACTCGACGATCGTCCGGACTACCCGGAGTTCGCGCAACGCCTCCACGCCGCCGGCGAGCTCATCGACGGACTGCGAGTCCGCAACCTCTGGGACGAGCTGCGCGGCGAGCTGCCTCCGGCGCGCGGCGAGACGCCGCCCGTTCCTGCGCTGCTGCACCCGGAGGACGGCGACGTCGTGGCCACGCACGAGGGCACGGTGCTGAGCCGGGTGCGCCGCGAGGAAGCCGGACGCCTGGCCGTCGACCGGTTCCGTCGCGATGGGTCGCTCCTCGCCACCGAACGGTCCGGCGAGGAGCGCAAGATCGTGCTCTACGCCGTCGACGGCTCCCCGATCCGGAGCTGGCGGACGAGCGCGGGGCTGCACCGGTGGTGGTTCGATCGACTGACCGGCGGCAAGCCCAGCTTCCTGTTGGTCGACTCGAAGACGGCGGCGCGGTCGGTCGCGGGATACCGGCGGGAGAACGTCACCACGGTGCACATCATCCACGCGTCCCATCGGCTGGGCGGACGACCGGGAACCCTGCGGACGTCCCGCGCGTCGGTGCTGCGGCGCGCCGGCGACTTCGACGAGATCGTCGTGCTCACCCCGCGTCAGCGCACCGACCTCATCGACGATCTCGCCTCCGTCGATGTCGAGGCCCGGATCCGCACGATCCCGAATGCGGTGGAGCTGCCGCCGATCACCGCCGTCGCCCGTGATGCGACGCACGGCGTGGTGGTCGCGTCCCTGAATCGCCGCAAGCGTCTCGAGCATGCGGTGGCGGCCGCCGCGAAGGCGCACTCCGTCGACGCCCGGATCGATGCGGACATCATCGGCGAAGGGCCGCGCGAGGCCGCGTTGCGTCAGCGCATCCGGAGTCTCGAGGCCGAGGAGTTCGTCCGCCTGCGCGGGTACGACCCCGATGCCCGCTCCGCCTTCCGGACCGCCGGCTTCAGCCTGCTCACCTCGACGTCCGAAGGGCTTCCGCTCGTGCTCGTCGAGAGCATGGCCGCCGGATGCATCCCGCTCGCCTACGACATCCGCTACGGACCGGCGGACATGATCAGCGACGGCGTCGACGGCTTCCTCCTCCCGAACGGCGACATCTCGGGCATGGCCAGACGGATCGTCGAGCTGCAGTCGATGCCGGCCGCGGCGGTCGCGGCGATGCGGGGTCGGGCGGTCGCGAAGGCCGCGGAGTTCTCCGACAACGCGATCACCGTGCGCTGGTCGCGCGACCTGCGGGCCGCGTACGACGCGAAGCTGCTCGCCGCCGCGCGGGATCAGCCGCTGACGGTGCGGTTGCGACGACGCGCCGGCGTGGTGCGTCGACGAGTGCGCCACGCGCTCGCGCGCTGAGCATCATCTCGATGCGGACCCGTTGAGACTTCTCGGGAATATGCATGCACATGCATCTGTTTGCCCCCGTGTACCCGGACGAAGGAGTCCGATCCACTCCTTCCGAAAGGCACTTCCGTGAGCACTCCTGTCATCGACCGCACCGCACCGACCGAGCACCCCGTCCTCGACGTGCTCGCCGGACGCTGGAGCCCCCGCGCCTTCGACGCGCAGAACTCGATCGACGAGGCCAAGCTCGCCACCGCCCTCGAAGCTGCGCGGTGGAGCCCCTCCGCCAACAACACGCAGCCCTGGCGCTTCATCGTCGCCCGCCGCGGCACCGCGCTGCACGCGCAGGTCGTCGACTCCCTGATGGGCTTCAACCAGGCCTGGGCGGGCAACGCCGCCGTGCTCGTCGTCGCGATCGCCGAGACGGCCACGGCCGACGGCACGCCGATCACGCACGCGCTCTACGACCTCGGCCAGGCGGTCGCGCACTTCTCGGTCCAGGCCCACCACGACGGCCTCGTCGTGCACCAGATGAGCGGCTTCGACCCGGAGGTCGTGCGCGAGTTCGCCGACCTCGAGTCGCGCTTCGTGCCCTTCACGGTCTTCGCCGTGGGCGAGTTCGGCGACATCGAGACCCTTCCCGAGGTGCTGCAGGAGCGCGAGGTCGCCCCGCGCGTGCGTCGCCCGATCGCCGAGACGGTCGTCCTCAGCGCCTGACGCGAGTTTCTGTCAACGGGGCCTCCGGATGTCCGGGGGCCCCGTTAGCGTGCCGGGATGGACTCCTTCCTCCGCATCACCGGAGCGCGGACGAACAACCTGCGCGACGTCTCCGTCGACGTCCCCAAGAAGCTGCTGACGGTCTTCACCGGCGTCTCCGGATCCGGCAAGTCGTCCCTGGTGCTCGACACGATCGCCGCCGAGGCGCAGCGACTCGTCAACGACTCCTACTCGACCTTCATCCGCGCACGGCTGCCGCAGATGCCCGCGCCCGATGTGCAGGCCATGGACGGTCTGACGTTCACGGTGCTGATCGACCAGCGCCGGTTCACGGGGAACGCGCGTTCGACCGTCGCCACCGCGACCGACCTCGCCTCGCTCGTCCGGCTCGTCTTCTCGCGCGTCGGCGAGCCCTCCGCCGGCTACTCCCCCGCGTACTCGTTCAACGATCCGAGCGGCATGTGCCCGACGTGCGAGGGCCTGGGCACCGTGTACGACATCGACATCGACGCGCTGATCGACCCCGAGAAGAGCATCGACGAAGGACCGGTGCGGTTCAGCCTGTTCCGCCCCGGCGTGTACCGGTGGAAGCGCTTCGCGTACTGCGGTCTGTTCGACCGCGAGAAGCCCCTCAAGGACTACACAGCCGAGGAGATGGACCAGTTCCTCTACGCCGACCGGCTCAAGCTCGACGACCCCGACCCGCGCTTCCCGCAGAGCGCCCGGTTCGACGGCGTGATCACCCGCATGCGCGATGTGTTCCTCAAACAGCGCCCCGTCAAGATGTCGGCGTCGGTGCGCGCCGAGCTCGACCGGCTCGTGACCCACCACACCTGTCCGGACTGCCACGGCGCCCGGGTCAACGAGGCCGCACGAGCGAGCCTGATCGACGGGCGCTCGATCGTGGACTGGATGGCGATGCCGGTGGCCGAGCTGCACGCGCTGCTCGACGACTTCGACGATCCCCGGGTCGCGCCCGCGGTCGACGGCATCCGCCACGTGCTCGATGCCCTCCTGTCGGTGGGTCTCGGCTACCTCACGCTCGACCGCGAGTCGGCGACCCTGTCCGGCGGCGAGGCTCAGCGCGTCAAGATCGTGCGGCACCTCGGCAGCGCCCTGACCGACGTGACCTACGTGTTCGACGAGCCCAGCACCGGGCTGCATCCGGCCGACATCCAGCGGCTCGTGGCGCTGCTGCAGCGCCTGCGCGATGCGGGCAACACGATCCTGGTCGTCGAGCATCATCCCCAGGTGATCGCGGTCGCCGATCACGTCGTCGACCTCGGACCCGGTGCGGGAGCGGGCGGCGGGCTCGTGCAGTTCGATGGCACGCCCGCAGCACTTCGCGGCAGCGACACCCTCACCGGGCGCCTGCTCGCCGAGCCCCTGCACCTCGCCACGGTCGCGAGGGAGGCGCAGGGCCAGGTCACCGTGCGGGAGGCGCGCTCGCACAACCTCCGCGGCTTCGACGTCGACATCCCACTCGGGGTGCTGACAGCCGTCACCGGTGTCGCCGGTTCGGGCAAGAGCTCCTTCGCCACCGCCGAGCTGCCGCGGCAGCATCCCGAGTTCTCCGTCGTCGGACAGGACCCGCTCCGGGGCGGAGCCCGATCCACGTCGCTGAGCATCCTGCGGATCGCCGACACCGTGCGCGAGGTGTTCGCCGCGGCCTCCGGTCTCGATCCCTCCTGGTTCAGCTTCAACTCCCGCGGGGCATGCCCCACCTGCCGCGGCCGCGGACACATCACGACCGAGCTCGCCTTCCTCGACGACGTCTCCCTGCCCTGCGACGCGTGCGCCGGACTGCGCTTCAACCCGAAGGCACTCGGACCGCGAGTGGGCGGGGCTTCGATCGCCGACGTCCTGGCATCACCCCCCGGCGAGGTGAGTCTGCTGTTCTCGGAACATCCCGACGTGGTCGACGCGCTCGACTGGGTGCAGCGCACCGGGCTCGGGTACATTCCCGTCGGCCGGTCGCTCGACACGCTCTCGGGCGGAGAGAAGCAGCGGCTGCTCCTCGCGCGGCACCTCAGCGACCCCCGTCGCGATCCGGCCGATCGGATCATCCTCGACGAGCCCACGTCCGGTCTCCACCCGAACGACGTCGACACGATCAACCGGCTCTTCGACGCGCTGCTCGACGACGGGGCGACCCTGGTCGTGGTCGAGCACAATCTGCGTGTGGTCGCCCGCGCCGATCACGTGATCGACATCGGGCCCGGTGCCGGATCCGACGGGGGAACGCTGATGTTCTCAGGGCTTCCGGCCGACCTCGCGCAGGACGACACCTCCCTCACCGGCCGCGCACTCGCCTCAGCATCCCGGCACATCGCCTGACGGCTCTGTGTGGCGCGCGATCGTCCTCCTAGAATCGACCGCATGGCAATCCAGCGCAGGGTGAAGTCCGTCGAACGCTCGATGGCGGAGACACACGACGAGAAACGGTCTCTGAAGCGCTCCCTGGGGGTGTGGGACCTTGCCGTCATGGGGGTCGCGGTCGCCGTCGGGGCCGGGATCTTCTCGGTCGGCGCGGAGGCATCCGCCCGACATGCCGGCCCCGCGGTGATCATCTCCTTCATCATCGCCGCGACCGTGTGCGGCCTCGCCATCCTCTGCTACGCCGAGTTCGCCTCCTCGATCCCGGTCGCCGGCTCCGCGTACACGTTCACCTACTCGACGCTCGGGGAGTTCCTCGCCTGGATCATCGGCTGGGACCTGATCCTCGAGATGCTCATGGCATCCGCCGTGATCGCGAAGTACTGGGGGGTCTACCTCGGCGATGCGGTGTCGCTGTTCGACCTCGAGATCCCGATGACGCTCCAGCTGGGGCCGCTCAGCTTCGACTGGGGTCCCGTCGTCATCGTCGCGATCTTCACCGTGCTGCTGGCCCTCGGCACGCAGCTGTCCAGCCGCGTCAACAGCGTGTTCACCGTGATCAAGGTCGCGATCGTGCTGTTCGTCATCGTGGTGGGGCTGTTCTTCATCAACGGCGCCAACTACTCCCCGTTCGTGCCGCCGGCACAGGAGGGGGTGGCGTCGGAGAGCGCATGGACCCAGTCGCTGTTCTCGTTCATGACCGGCGCCGATCCCTCGATCTACGGCGTCTTCGGCATCCTCAGCGGTGCGGCGCTGGTGTTCTTCGCGTTCATCGGCTTCGACGTCGTCGCCACCAGCGCCGAGGAGACGAAGGACCCCAAGCGCACCGTTCCCCGCGGCATCATGCTCGGCCTCGTGATCGTGACCGTGCTCTACGTGCTGGTCGCGATCGTGATCACCGGGATGGTCTCGTACACCGAGCTCGCGAAGCTGGACGAGCCCTCGCTGGCGAGCGCGTTCGAGCTCGTGGGAGCGACCTGGGCGGCGCAGGTGATCGCGATCGGCAGTCTCGTCGGTCTGACCACGGTCGTCATGGTGCTGCTGATGGGGCTCGCCCGCGTCGTGTTCGCGATGAGCCGCGACGGCCTGCTGCCCCGCTCGCTGAGCGTGACGGACGCCAAGCGCGGCACCCCGATCCGGATCCAGCTGATCGTCGGTGTGGTCATCGCGATCATCGCGGGCTTCACCGACGTGCAGGTGCTGGGCGACATGATCAACATCGGCACGCTGTCGGCCTTCGTCCTGGTGAGCATCGGGGTGCCGATCCTCCGCAAGACCCGCCCCGACCTCGAGCGCCCGTTCACGGTGCCGCTGTCGCCGTGGCTGCCCTGGATCTCGGCGATCGCCTGCTTCTGGCTGATGCTGAACCTCAGCACCGAGACCTGGGTGCGCTTCGCCGTCTGGCTCGCCTTGGGGCTTGTCATCTACTTCGCGTACTCACGTCGGCACTCGCTGATCGGACGGGAGCTCGCGGAGGACGCTCTCGGCGGCATCCGTCAGAAGCCGCTGTCCTGAAACGCGGAGAGCGCCGTCCCGGATGACCGGGACGGCGCTCTCGTGTGCGTCCGTGGGGAATCGTCCGAAACTCAGTCGTCGAGCAACTCGGCCTCGACCACATCGTCCTCGTCGGACACGGGCTGGGGTTCGGGCGTCGTCGAGGTGAGCACGAGGCCCGCCCCGTCGGCAGCCACGTCCACCCGCACCGTGTCGCCGTCGTGCACGCCACCCGAGAGCAGCGCGGTCGCCAGCTTGTTCTGCACCTCGCTCTGGATGAGGCGGCGCAGTGGCCGGGCACCGAACATCGGGTCGTACCCGCGCTCGGCGAGCCAGGCTCGCGCATCCGGTGTCACGGCGAGCGTGAGCCGGCGGTCCTTCAGCCGGTCGTGCAGCTGGTCGACCGAGAGCTCCACGATCTGCGCGAGGTCGTCTTCGCTGAGCGCCGAGAACATCACGATGTCGTCGAGGCGGTTCAGGAACTCCGGACGGAACGCCTGCCGCACGAGGGCCATGACCTGGTCGCGCTTCTCATCGGGTGCGAGCACCGGGTCGATGAGGATCGGCGACCCCAGGTTCGACGTGAGGATCAGGATGACGTTCGTGAAGTCGACCGTGCGACCCTGGCCGTCGGTCAGACGACCGTCGTCGAGCACCTGCAGCAGCACGTCGAACACCTCGGGGTGCGCCTTCTCGACCTCGTCGAGCAGGATCACGCTGTATGGACGGCGCCGCACGGCCTCGGTCAGCTGACCGCCCTGCTCATAGCCGATGTATCCGGGAGGGGCGCCGACGAGTCGCGAGACCGAGTGCTTCTCGCCGTACTCCGACATGTCGATGCGCACCATGGCGTGCTCGTCGTCGAACAGGAACTCCGCGAGAGCCTTGGCCAGCTCCGTCTTGCCGACACCGGTCGGGCCGAGGAACAGGAACGAACCGGTCGGTCGACCGGGGTCGCTGATGCCCGCGCGCGAACGCCGCACGGCATCCGAGACCGCCTTGACGGCATCCTTCTGCCCGATCAGGCGCTTGCCGAGCTCGTTCTCGAGGTGCAGGAGCTTCTCGCTCTCACCCTGCAGCAGGCGTCCGACGGGGATGCCGGTCCACGCGGCGATCACGGCGGCGATGTCCTCTTCGGTGACCTGCTCGTTGACCATGCGGGGTTCCGCGGGGGTCGCGGCCTCGGCCTGCTCGGCCTCGGCGATGTCGCGCTCCAGTCGCTTGATCGTCTCGTACTCCAGCTTCGAGGCCTTCGTGTAGTCGGCGTTGCGCATGGCGAGGTCGCGCTGCGTGATCGCGTCGTCGAGCTGCTTCTTGAGCTCACCGACGCGGTTCAGCCCCTGACGCTCACGGGCCCAGCGGGCCTCGAGTCCGGCGAGCTGCTTCTCCAGACCCACGAGCTGCTCGCGGAGGGCACTGAGACGCTCCTTCGAGGCCGCGTCCTTCTCCCGCTTGAGCGCGAGCTCCTCGAGCTTCATCCGGTCGACCTGACGCTTGAGCTGGTCGATCTCGACGGGAGAGGAGTCGATCTCCATCTTGAGCCGCGACATCGACTCGTCGATCAGGTCGATCGCCTTGTCCGGCAGCTGCCGCGCGGGCAGGTACCGGCTCGACAGTGCGGCTGCCGCGACGAGTGCGCTGTCCGAGATCGTGACACCGTGGTGCGCCTCGTAGCGACCCTTGAGCCCGCGGAGGATCGCGATCGTGTCCTCGACCGTGGGCTCGCCGACGTAGACCTGCTGGAAGCGGCGCTCGAGAGCGGCATCCTTCTCGATGAACTCCCGGTACTCGTTGAGCGTGGTCGCGCCGATCAGGCGCAGCTCGCCGCGGGCGAGCATCGGCTTGAGCATGTTGGAGGCCGCGACCGATCCCTCGCCGCCGCCCGCACCCATCAGCACGTGCAGCTCGTCGATGAAGGTGATGACCTGTCCGTCGGACTCGGTGATCTCCTTGAGGACCTGCTTCAGCCGCTCCTCGAACTGGCCGCGGTACATGGCGCCGGCCACCAGTGCGGAGATGTCGAGGGTGACCAGCTCCTTGTCCTTGAGGGACTCGGCGACATCGCCCGCGACGATGCGCTGGGCGAGTCCTTCGACGACGGCGGTCTTGCCGACGCCGGGCTCGCCGATCAGCACGGGGTTGTTCTTCGTGCGGCGAGTGAGGACCTGACTGACGCGACGGATCTCGCTGTCGCGTCCGATCACGGGGTCGAGCTTTCCCTCACGGGCGCGATCGGTCAGGTTGATGCCGAACTGCTCGAGGGCGGACTGCTGGTCTTGATTCTGGGAACCGGTCTGCGGGGTGGTCATGCGCTCCTCCTGGAGATGCTCCTTCTGGTCGTCTCCCGCCTGCCAGGTCGGCAGCCGGGATCAAAGTTGAGTGGTGTTGACTCAAGTTTAGCACCTGAGCGCCTTCTCCTCCAGTCCCCCGCCGCCGAGCCTGCGCTCAGCGCTCCCGCACGACGGCGTCCCAGATCGCGGCCGCGACCGCACGTTTCGCACCGGATGCCGTGCCGGCGACCTCCCCGCCCTGACCGAGGATCTGCACGGCGTTCTCCGCGCTCTCGAACCCGCGCTCCCAGCCGACCTCGTTCACGACGAGCAGGTCCACGCCCTTGCGCTGCTGCTTCCCGCGAGCACGGGCGAGCAGCTCGGCCTCGTCCTCGGGAGTCTCCGCCGCGAAGCCGACCACCAGCTGGCCTGGCCTCCGCGCCGACACCAGCGCGGCGACGATGTCCTCGTTCTCGATCAGCTCGATGGTGGGAACGCCGCCGCTCTCCTTGGTGAGCTTGCGGTCCGACACCTGCACGGGTCGGTAGTCGGCGACCGCCGCCGCCATCACGACCACATGGGCATCTGCAGCCTCCCGCTTCATCGCCTCTGCGAGCTCGGCGGCCGCGCCGACGGGGACGATGCGGATCGACGGATGCCGCGCCTCGACGAGCACGTCACCGGAGATGTTCGCCGACACCAGGGTCACCTCTGCCCCGCGGGCGGCGGCTTCCGCGGCGAGCGCTGTGCCCTGCCGGCCGCTGGAGCGATTGCCGAGGAAGCGCACCGGATCGATCGGCTCGCGGGTGCCGCCGGCGGAGACCACCACGCGTACTCCGGCGAGGTCGCCGGGGGCCAGCAGCGCCTGGGCCGCCGCGAAGATCTCCTCGGGCTCCGACATGCGCCCCGGTCCGCTGTCTCCGCCCGCGAGTTCGCCGTCGGCCGGCCCGACCACGTGCACGCCGCGCTCCCGCAGCGTCGCGATGTTCGCCTGCGTCGCCCGGTTCCTCCACATCTCCGCATGCATGGCCGGGGCGATGAGCACCGGGGCCTCGGTCGCGAGCAGGGTCGTGCCGAGGAGATCGTCGGCGAGCCCCGCGGTGATCTTCGCGATCGAGTTCGCGGTCGCCGGTGCCACGATCACGAGCTCGGCGGCCTGACCGAGGGCCACATGCCGCACCTTCGCCACGTCCTCGTGCACGCTCGTGGTGACCGGATGTCGACTGATCGCCTCCCACGTCGGCAGCCCGACGAAGCGCAGCGCGTCTTCGGTGGGCACCACGGTCACGTCGTGCCCACCCTTCGTGAGCAGGCGCACGAGGTGCACCGTCTTGTACGCGGCGATGCCGCCCGTGACCCCGACGACGATGTTCACGTCTCGATTCTGCCCCAGCATGCGCCGCCGCGGGTCGACGTCGTCGTCCTCGATCTAGACTTGCCACCGTGTGCACGGTCGTGATCGATGTCGAGGATGCCGGTACCGCACGACTTCTCGCGGTCCGCGACGAGGATCCGCTGCGGGCGTGGGACTCGCTCGGAGCCTGGTGGCCGGAAGACCACCCCGGCGTGATCGGGATCCGCGACCGGCGAGCAGGCGGGGCGTGGCTCGCGGCGAATCCCGCGGAACGCCGACTGGCCGTGCTGCTCAACCGCGCGGACGTGCACGATCTCCCCGAGGCGCACGCGGTCTCCCGCGGCTCCCTCGCCCTCGAGTCGGTGCGCGGCCGTTCACCGGAGGCGCCTCTGCCGATGCACGGCTTCAATCTGCTCGAGGTCGGGCCCGAGGGGGCGCGGGTGCTGTCCTGGGACGGAGCGGAACTGCGCGAGACGCCCATCGAGCCCGGCACGCACATGATCGCGCACGACGACCTCGACGATGCGACGACTCCGCGGATCGAGGCGTGGCTGCCGGAGTTCCGCGCCCTCGGTCCGACCGCCGACAGCCCGGACTGGACCGCCGAGTGGACGGCGCTGCTCGCGTCCTCGGCCGAGCTGGCGCCCGAGGACGACCGGGCGATCATCCGCGACAACCGTCCGCACGGCTACCCGACGCAGTCGCTGCTGTACTGCATCGCGTCGGTCACGGCCGACGGCGTCGAGGTGCGCGACGTCACGCTCCCGTCTCCGGCCCACTGGTCCGAATGACCCCGGCGGCGGCGCGTGCGGCTCAGGCTGCCGGCACCGCCGCCTCCTCGGCGCAGGAGAACCGCGCGCGGTAGGCCGTGGGTGTGACACCGAGCACCCTGGCGAAGTTCTGCCGCAGGACGGCCGCCGATCCGAAGCCGCATTCGTCGGCGATGTGGTCGAGCGGCAGGTCGGTGCGCTCCAGCATCCGCTGCGCGTGGATGATGCGCTGGCGGGCGAGCCAGGCTGCCGGCGTCGCGCCGTACTCGGCCTTGAAGCGGCGGGCGAAGGTGCGGGGCGACATCAGCGCTCTGGCCGCGAGCTGATCGACTCCGAGGTCGTCGCGCAGGTGCTCGACAGCCCAGTCGGCGACGGCGGCGAGCGAGTCGGTGGCGACGACGGGGATCGGGCGGTCGATGAACTGCGCCTGGCCGCCGTCGCGCTGCGGAGGAACGACCATGCGGCGGGCGATGCGGTTGGTGAGCTCAGCGCCCACCTCCTGCCGGAGCAGGTGCAGGCACGCGTCGATCCCGGCGGCCGTCCCCGCACTCGTGATGATCTTGCCGTCCTGCACGAACAGCACGTCGGGGTCGATGTCGATCTGCGGGTACATCGACGCCATGACGTGCGAGTACATCCAGTGCGTGGTCGCTCGGCGGCCGTCGAGCACCCCGGCGGCGGCCAGGATGAACGAGCCGCTGCAGACGCTCATCACCCAGGCTCCGCGCTCGACCGCTCTCCTGGCGACGTCGAGCAGGAGAGGATCGATGTCTCCCCAGCGCTCACGAGGGAGCGGGCAGAACACCACGAGGTCGGCCTCGTCGGCGAAGGACAGGTCGTGCTCGACGTTGACCGAGAAGCCGATCTTCGACTGCACGACCCCGGCGCGGGGCGCGACGATGCGGAAGTCGAAGTTCGGGACCCCGTCGTCGGAGCGGTCGAGTCCGAACGCCTCGCAGGCGACACCGAACTCGAAGGGCGCGAACCCGTCCTGGATGACACAGGCGACCGTTTTCATGCATGCTCCCGATTGGCAGTTTTCGTTCGTTCGAAGTCTATTCTGCCACTCGTGGCTGTTCAACATCGAACGTAGCGTTTCTGCCATGATACTCGTCATCGCACTCATCGCACTCGCCGCGTGGGCGACTGTCGCGACGGTCATCGAACTGCGCCGCGACGGTTACCGCTCCACCCCGACGGACTGGAACCGCATCGCCGGACGCGACCTCAGCCAACAGGCCGAGTCGGGTCACGGCTACCGCTGATCCCGGCGACCGCGACCCCGCCGTGCGGCGCACCCGTGCGCCCCCCCGGCGACCGCGGCTACGCTCGACCCCATGAGCGAGCCCCAGCAGCCTCCCGTTCCGCCCGCCGCACAGCCGCACCCGACATCGCCTCCCGCTCCGCCCGCCGCACACCTCCCGGCCGCCCCGCAGTACCCGGCCGTCCCGCAGCACCCTGCCGGCAGCAACCCGCTCGGCCGCACGGCGTTCGTGATCGCGGTCCTCACCCTGGCGATCAATCTCTTCAGCTCCGTCGCCCGACCGTTCGTCTACAGCGGCGGCGACGGGTTCGAGATCATGCTCGCCATCGACAACGGCATCGGCATCCTCAGCTTCCTCGCCTACGTCGCGGCACTGGTGCTGGGCTTGATCGCGGTGCGCCGTGCCGCACCGCAGCTGCTCACGGGCATCGCGATCGGGATCGCCGGCGCCGGCGCCATCGGACTCGCGTTCAGCGGCCTGACGATCGGGCTCTACCAGTACCTCTGAGCACGCGCTCGTAGAGGTCGACCATCGCGGCGGTCCGCGACGACTGCCGGAACGCCTCGGCCACCTCGGGAACCGGCGTCGGAGCGGTGCCGCCGGCGATGTCGGATGCCGCGCGCCGCAGCGTCTCGGCGAGCGCGGCAGTTCGGCGCGCCTCGAGATCGCTCCCCGTGGTCGTGGGGCCCGCATCCGGCACGGCCCAGAGTCCGCCGCCGAGTTCCGCGGCGATATCGGGGTCGCAGATGACGGAGGGCGTGCCGAGCGTAGCCGCCTCGAACGGGGTCATCCCCTGGGTCTCGAAGCCGATCGACGTCTGCACGAGCGCGTCGGCCGCGGCGATCCGCGCCAGGGTCTGCGGGTAGGTCAGACGACCGGCGAAGCGCACGCCGTCGCGCCCGCGGACGATCTTCTCGGCCGCCGCGCGCTGCGCCCCGCCGCCGATGATCTCGAGGTCCGCGTCGACGCCGGATGCGACGAACGCCTCGAGGAACGGCAGCAGGCGCTTCTCCGGACTCATCCGCCCGAGCCAGACGAACCGCGGTCGTCCGGGTTCCCGCGCGTCTGGGAGGGCGGCCAGGGTCTGCTCCCGGATGTCGTCGTCGATGCCGTTCCAGATCACGTCGACACGAGGGAAGACGTCATGCTGCTCGAGGCGACGAGCGAAATGCGTCGACGGAGCCGTGACGGCGGATGCTCCGGCCGCGAGGCCCCGCAGGAACGCCCAGCCGTCCGCTCCGCGCTCCGGATTCCCGATGCCGCGCATCGCACCTCGGCGCCAGACGTTCAGGGCAGCGAGCACGGGACGGTGCAGCGGGGTGACCGCCGCGATGCCGACGTCGACGCGGTTGTGCATCGTGTGCACGACCGGGATGCCGTGACGCTGCGCGTAGCGGTGCCCGATGAACGCGCCCCAGAAGTCGGCCTGCACGTGCACCAGATCCACCGGCGGCCTGCGGGTCATCGCCCCGTCGAGGAAGCGGTCGGTCGCGCGGCCGGGCCAGCTCATCGAGTACTCGCGGTCCGTCGTGATCGGCATCGACGGCAGGTCGATGTACGCCCCGCCGTGGGAACCGGACGAGGCGCGTGCACCGTGCATCTTCGGAGCGACGACCGTGACCGTGTGACCGGCGCGTTCGAGGAACTCCCGCTGGAGCCGCATCGACACCTGCGCCCCGCCGAGGGAGTCGAGGTGCTGATCGCCGAAGAAGACGATGTGCATGGCGGGTTACTCCGGCAGCGGCTCGTCGCGGTACAGCGCTTCGAAGGTGTCGAGGGTCCGGTTGATGTCGTGGATCGCCACACCGTCGAGCGAGGCACGCTGCATCCGCTCGTACTCCGCAGGGTCCGCGGTGAGCACATCGGTCAGGCGAGCGGCGAGCTCGTCGACGTCGCCCGGCTCGAACAGGTAGCCGTTCTCGCCGTCGTGCACGAGGTGCGGGAGGGCGACGGCATCCGCGGCGACGATCGGCAGCGCCGAGGCCATCGCCTCCATCGTCGCGATCGACTGCAGCTCGGCGATCGATGCGATCACGAACAGGCTCGCGCGCGACAGCAGCGCGCGAAGGTCCTCGTCGCTGGTACGACCGTGGAAGGTCACGCGGTCGGCGAGCCCGAGCTGAGCCGTGAGGTGCTCCAGCTGCTTGCGCTGGTCGCCGCCGCCGACGATGTCGAACGTCGTGTCGAGCGCGGGGTCGAGCTTCGTCATCGCCTTGAGGATGACCTCGACCTGCTTCTCGGCGGTGAGGCGGCCGACGAAGATGATCCGGTTCTTCTCGCGGGGCGCGATCACCGGCGTGTACTGCGTGCGATCGATGCCGCAGCTGACGGGGATGACGCCCTGCACCTCGACGGTCTTCTCGAGGAAGTCCGCTGCCCGACGGGTCGGCGTCGTGATCGCACGGGTCAGATCGAAGGTGCGCTTCGCGTCGGCCCAGGCGAACTTCAGCACGAGGTCGTCGATGAACTTGGGCATGGTCGTGTGATCGAGGATGTTCTCAGCCATCACGTGGTTGGTCGCGATGACCGGGATGCCTCGTTCGTGCGCGATGTACGCGAGGCCGCGGCCGATCACGATGTGCGACTGGATGTGCACGACATCCGGCTGCACGTGGTCGATGACCTTGCGGGCATAGGGCTTCGAACGCCACGGCCAGACGAACCGCAGCCAGTCGTGCGGGGCCCAGCGCACCGAAGGAAGCCGGTGCAGGGTCATCGGCTCGCCCTCGATGACCTCGGTGTGCGGCTGCGCACGGCGATAGGCCTGGTTGGGGGCGACGACGTGCACGTCGTGTCCGCGCTGCACGAGGCCGGCGGCGAGCCGCTCGGCGAAGCGGGCAGCGCCGTTGATGTCGGGCGCGAAGGTGTCGCAGCCGATCACGATCTTCAGCGGGCGGGG
>NZ_PCOV01000016.1 GCF_002979435.1 Microbacterium sp. MYb66
GGCGGGGCGGCGGGCTGCGCGGCTCTGGGGCTCCGCGGGCGCGGCGAATCCGTGGTGTGGTGACGGGTTCGTGGATAAGTACGATTCTGGCGGGGTTGTTTGGGGGTAGTGAGGTTGGTCGGTGGCCGTTGTGGGCTGTTATTCCGGTATGGGGTGCGAACAGAACTACGAAGGTAGCGTGTTACCGGGTTAGTATGAAGTATGTCGAGACTGGTCGGGTTGCATGAGGCGATGAGTCGCCTCGACGCGGCCTGGGCGGGGGTTGAGGATTCCGCGGATCTGTCGCGGGAGCAGTTGATCGCGGTGAGCGCGTCGATCGGGGAGCTGCGGCGCCGGTTAGATGCGGTGCAGGTGGCGGTCGCGGCGGGAATCTCCCATGAGTCGCGCCCGGAGTTGGGGGTGCAGAGCCTGGCGAAGCAGCACGGGTTCCGGACTCCGGCGACGTTGATCGCCGCGGCGACCGGGGTCTCGACGGGCGACGCGTCCCGGTTGGTGAAGGTCGGGGAGGCGACCGCGTCGCGCACCGACCTGGTGGGGGTGCCTCGTCCGGCCCGGTATCCGGTGGTGCGGGATGCGCTCGGGGCGGGGGTGTTGGGGGCGCCGGCGGCGGCGTTGATCGTCGCGGTCCTGGACCGGTGCCGGGTCGCGGCCGGGGCGGTGCGGATCGCGGAGGGGGAGCGGGTGCTGGTCGCGAAAGCCCAGGGCCTGGGGGTGGATGATGTCCGCACGCTCGTCACCCGCGCGGAAGCCTGGCTGGACCCCGACGGCGTCGAGCCGAAAGAAGAAGAGCGGCGCGGGAAGAGGTCGGTGACGATGTTCGAGCGGGACGGGATGGTGCATCTGAACGCGGTTCTCGATGTCGAGACGGCCGCCCCGGTGGTGGCCGCGTTCCGTGGGTTCGTGACGGCGGCGTTCGCAGCCCGGGCGGATGCCCCGGATGCGGGGGCTGCGGATGCGGACCGGCGGACGGTCCCGATGATCCAGGCTGATGCGCTCGCGGTGTTCTGCGCGCATGTTCTCGGCTGTGAGAAGCGGGTCCCGGTCGCCGGTGCGACGGTGATCGTGCGGATGAGCGTTGAGGATCTGGAAGCCGGCACCGGGTCGGCGACCATCGACGGCATGGATCAGCCGGTCAGTGTGGGGGCGGCGCGGCGGATGGCCGCCGGTGGCGGGATCATCCCCTGCGTCCTTGGGGGTGACAGTGAGGTCCTCGACTGGGGGAGGGAGAAACGCCTGTTCACCCGGGCGCAACGCCTCGCCCTGGTCGAACGCGACGGCGGGTGCGCCATGTGCGGGCTGCCACCCGAGATGACCAAAGCGCACCACATCCGGTGGTGGAAACGCGACCACGGACCCACCGACCTGTCCAACGGGGTCCTGCTCTGTGAGACCTGCCACCACCGCATCCACGACAACGGATGGGAGATCCGCATCGACGGCCCCAGGATCGGGGGACGAGACCCGGGAGGCACTGCCGGAGGGGTCGGTGGCGCCGGTGGCCGGGCGGCCGCACGAGTGTGGTTCCTCCCACCCGCGTACGTCGACCCCGCCCGCAACCCACGCCTCGGCGGCCGCGCCCGCTTCGACATCGCCGCCTGAGGCGACGGGATACGGGGCATGGTGCCCCACCGATTCGGTCGGCGTTCCGGCGACTTGTACGCTGGATGCATCCCCCGATTCACCCGGCAACTCGCGCGCCGGTGATCTCGGCGCGCGCTCACACATGCAAGGACGCAGATGAACGATTCCGCGGCACACCGCGACGACTGGACTGAGAGCGAAGAGCTGGCGGAGCGGATGATCCCGCTCATCGGGGCACTTCGGCGCGAGCACGACGTGGTCACGTCTCTCCACGGCCACCGGCTCCTCGGACTGTCGGCCACCGGCCTCGTCGAGGTCCATGAACGCGTCGCCCAGCTCGGCCACGAGCGGCTCCCGATCGAAGACAGCCTGGCCGTGCTGGAAGCGATCCACGCCCTCGCCCCCGGCGCCTCGTCTCTCGACGTCGCGCGGCTCGTAGCGGGGCACGCCGAGAGCGGCCAGCCGCTGGAGGCCTACCTCGCCGACATCCTCGCACCCGCGATGGGAGCCGTCGCCGCCGAACCCACCGACGTCGTTCTCTACGGCTTCGGACGAATCGGCCGCCTCCTCGCCCGCATCCTCATCGCCCACACCGGCGGCGGCAGCGGGCTGCGACTGCGTGCCGTCGTCGTCCGCCGCGGCGCCGAGAACGACCTCGTCAAGCGGGCGTCCCTGCTGCTGCGCGACTCCGTGCACGGCCGGTTCGCCGGCTCCGTCACCGTCGACGAAGAAGCCGAGCAGATCATCGCCAACGGCACGCGCATCCAGGTGATCTACTCCGACGACCCGGCATCCATCGACTACACCGCCCACGGCATCCACGACGCGATCGTCGTCGACAACACCGGACGCTGGCGCGACGAAGCCGGCCTCTCGCAGCACCTGCGCTCGAAGGGCGTCGCCCGCGTGCTGCTCACGGCGCCGGGAAAGAGCCCGCTCAAGAACATCGTGCACGGCATCAACGACGACACGATCGCCGACACCGACCGCATCCTCTCGGCCGCCTCCTGCACGACCAACGCCATCACGCCCGTGCTCGCAGCGATCGACGAGGCCTACGGCGTGGTCAAGGGGCACGTCGAGACGGTGCACTCGTTCACGAACGACCAGAACCTGATCGACAACTTCCACAAGGGCGACCGCCGCGGACGCTCAGCGGTGCTCAACATGGTCATCACCGAGACGGGAGCCGCGAAGGCCGTCGCCAAGGCGCTCCCGCAGCTGGAGGGCAAGCTCACCGGCAGCTCGATCCGCGTCCCCACCCCCGACGTGTCGCTCGCGGTGCTGCACCTGACGATCGAACGCCCCGCGACCAAGGATCAGGTCAACGACTACCTGCGCCGGGTCTCGCTGCACTCGAAGCTGCGCCAGCAGATCGACTACGTGGAGAGCCCCGACGTCGTCTCGACCGATTTCGTCGGCTCGCACCGCGCCGGCATCGTCGACGGGCTCGCGACGATCGCCGACGAAGACACCCTCATCCTGTACGTCTGGTACGACAACGAGTTCGGCTACTCGTGCCAGGTCATCCGCGTGCTCGAGGTCATGGCGGGCTCGCACCCGATCGTGCTCCCCGAGCGCCGGGAGGTGACGCTGCAGGGCTGAGATCCCTCCTGCGCCGCGTCGGCGGCGCCCGGCATGATGGGGGCATGAAGACCGCGACCCTGCTCGCCGAGCGCCTCCGATCGCACCGCCTCACCGCGCCGACGCGCACGGTGACGGATGCTGCGCACCACATGCTCGCGGTGCAGAGCCAGGACTTCACGGCCGGACGCTGGGCACTCGCCGTACGCACCAGGGATCCGGTGCGACTCCGCGACGTCGACCGGGCGTTCGATCGAGGTGACATCGTGCGGGGGTGGACCATGCGGGGAACGCTGCACACGGTTCCCGCGCGCGACCTCGGCTGGATGCTGCAGGTCACCGCCGGACGGCAGCGGCAGCAGGCGGCGTCCCGGCATCGCGACCTCGGCATCGACGACGACATGATCGCCGCGACAGTCGGGGCGCTGACGCCCGCACTGCGCGACGGGGGTCGCACGCGCGCCGAGGTGTTCGAGATCCTCGAGGGCATCGGCATCGACCCCGCGGGACAGCGCGGCATCCACCTGCTCTTCACGCTGACGATCGACGGTCTCATCTGCCAGGGGCCCGTCGTCGCGCGGGCCGGCGTGGCACGTGAGCAGCGCTTCGTGCTCGTGGAAGACCACATCCGCGAGCACGTCACTCCCGACGACCCGCTCGCCGAGCTGTTCGTCCGCTACATCGATGGGCACGGTCCCGCCGGCATCGCCGACTTCGCGTGGTGGTCGGGGCTCACCCTCGGTCAGGCGCGTGAGGCGGCCGAGCGCGCGGCCGCCCGGGTCGAGGAGGTGGATGATGGCCTGTTCGCGACCCTCCGGCGTCCGCGCAGGGCGACGGGTGCGGCATCCGTCCATGCCCTCGGCGCGTTCGACGAGTACTACATCTCCTACGCCGACCGCACGACGGTCTGCGCGCCCGAGCATCTGGCCGCCGTCGGGCCCGGCAAGAACGGGATGGTGCGCCCGACGCTCATCGAGCGCGGACACGTGATCGGCACCTGGTCGCACGCCGCAGCGACCCGCGATGCTCCGCCCGAGCTGTTCGAGGAGTCCGATGATCCCGCCGCGGTGGCGGCAGCCCTCGCTCGGTTCGCCGCGTTCACGGTCTGACGCGCGCGGGAGCGCACCCGCCCGCCAGCCCGCCCGCGTTCCGTTCGACGGGGCGGGAGCGGGGGCGCGCTCAGGTGGTCGCGAGAGCCGGCTGCGCGAGGACGGCATCGGCTGGTGTCGCGAGGGCGGCGATCTCGGGAGCCAGCGCGATGAGACGGTCATTCGCCGCGGTCTCGGCGACCGTCGCCCGCAGGCCTTCGCCCGGGAACGGTCGCACCAGCAGGCCGTGGTGTTCCAACAGCTCGGCGGCGGCCGAGGTGGCGTCACCGAGGGGAAGCCAGACGAAGTTGCCCTTGCTCTCCGGCAGCACCAGGCCGGCCGCGGTGAAGGCGGCGACGACCCGCTCGCGCTCGACGACCAGCGCGGCCACCCGTGCTCCGAGCTCGTCCTCGGCGGCGAGGGAGGCGACCGCGGCCGTCTGCGCGAGGTTCGTGACGCCGAACGGGATCGCCACCTTGCGCAGGGCGATGCCGAGCTGCTCGGGGGCGATCGCGTAGCCGACCCGCATCCCGGCCAGCCCGTACGCCTTCGAGAACGTGTGCGCGACGGCGACGTTCGGGTAGCGGCGGAAGTACTCGATCCCCACGGCGGAATCGGGGCGATCGTTGAACTGCACGTACGCCTCGTCGATCACGACGACGATGTGCGACGGCACGCGGGCCAGGAATCGGTCGAGCTCGGCGTCGCCGATCGTCGTACCGGTCGGGTTGTTGGGGTTGCAGACCAGGATCAGGCGCGTGCGATCCGTGATGGCCGCCAGCATCGCGTCGAGGTCGTGCCGGTGGTCGTCGGTCAGGGGGACCATGACCGGAACCGCACCGGCGGCGCGGGCGAGCATCGGGTATGCCTCGAAGGATCGCCACGCGAAGAGGATCTCGTCGCCTTCGCCCGCGGTCGCGCGCATCAGCTGGGAGACGACCTCGACCGATCCGCTGCCGAGCACGACGTTCACCGGCTCGACGCCGAAGCGCTCGCACAGCACGGCGGTGAGCGCGGTCGCCGCGGTCTCGGGGTAGCGGTTGATGTGTGCGAGCTCGTCGGCGACGGCCGCGGTCACGGAGGGGAGCGGGGGATAGGGATTCTCGTTCGACGACACCTTGAAGACCGGTGCGGTCGTCTCCGCCTGGGGGGCCGCCTTCCCCGGCTTGTAGCCCGGGATCGCATCCAGGTCCTCCCGCAGTCTCAGCTCCGACATCCGCTTCGCCCTTCTCTTCGTTGGCCTGTGTGGCCGCCCGGTCGCTCGTCCGTTTGACAGTGCCGGGCGAGATCCATACTATCGCAATTGAATATATCGAATGTTGTTAATTCGGTCGAAGGAGACCGGAAGACGGAAGGAGCGGAGCGACGGTGCCCCAGTCTGCGGTGGATTCTCCGGACCTGCGCCTCACGCTGCGCGTGCGGGCGATGCGGCGGGAAGCGCGGGACGTGCTGTCCCTGGAGCTCGACGATCCCGCCGGAGGCCTGCTGCCCCCGTGGGAGCCGGGCGCGCACATCGACCTCCGGTTCGCGAACGGCGTCGAACGCCAGTACTCGCTGTGCTCAGACCCCGCCGATCGCACGGCCTGGCGCGTGGCGATCCTGGCCGAGAGTCCGAGTCGCGGCGGCTCCCGCTACGTGCACCAGACGCTGCGCGTCGGCGATCTCGTCACGGTCTCCGCGCCCATCAACCATTTCGCGCTCACGCCCGCCGCGGAGTACGTCTTCGTCGCGGGCGGGATCGGCATCACGCCGATCCTCCCGATGCTGGCCGAGGCCACGCGGCGCGGCATCCCCTGGCGACTGGCGTACCTCGGCTCCCTCGCCGAGCGGATGGCGTTCCTCGATCTCCCGCAGCTCGCCGGGGGCGACACGCTCCTCGTGCGCGGAGACCTCGACACGCGACTCGACCTGACGGCGTGGATCGGCTCTCCGACGGAGCAGACCGGCGTGTACGCCTGCGGCCCGGAGCGCATGCTGGACGCCCTCGAGCAGCTCAGCCTGGACTGGCCGCGCGGTGCCCTGCATGTGGAGCGCTTCCAGGCCAAGACCTTCGGCGAGTCCCAAGGCGCCGACACCTTCGAGGTCGTCGCCAGCCGATCCGACCTCGTCGTCTCGGTCGACCGCGGCTGCAGCATCCTCGAGATGCTCGAGAACGCCGGTATCGGCGTGCCCAGCTCGTGCCTGGAAGGCGTCTGCGGCACGTGCGAGACCGCCGTCATCGACGGCGCCCCGGAGCACCGGGACTCGATCCTCACCCCCGACGAGCGCGAGAGCAACGAGACGATGATGATCTGCGTCTCCCGCTCTCTCGGCGACCGACTCGTCCTCGACATCTGATCCCCGCACGAACGGAGCGAACATGGACACCGGCACCGCATACGGATTGCGCCTCGGGCAGCCTCTCAACGAGCTCGCCCAGGTCGGACCCGGCACCCCCTACGGCGAGGTGCTCCGCCGCTACTGGCACCCCGTCGCGAAGGTCGAGGACGCGACGACGCGTCCGATCTCGCTGCGGGTGCTCGGCGAGGAGCTCGTGCTGTTCCGCACCCGGAAGGGCAAGGCGGGCCTCCTGCACCCGCGCTGCATCCACCGCGGCGCCTCACTGTTCTACGGCGGTGTCGAGGAGGAGGGCATCCGCTGCTGCTACCACGGCTGGGTGTTCGACACCGAGGGCCACTGCCTGGAGCAGCCGTGCGAGCCCGAGCTCGGCCTGCACCGCGATCGCGTGCGGCAGCCGTGGTACCCGGTCGAAGAGCAGTACGGCCTGATCTGGGCGTACCTGGGGCCGCCCGAGAAGAAGCCGGTCCTGCCGCGCTACGACACGCTCGAAGACCTGGCCGACGACGAGCAGCTCATCGTCAACGACGCCGGCGTCGGCGGCGGCGGGCCGGCGGAGCTCGACTTCAACTGGCTGCAGCACTGGGAGAACGTGATGGACCCGTTCCACGTGCCGATCCTGCACGCTCGGTTCAGCGGCAACCAGTTCACCCCCGAGATGGCGCTGATCCCCGAGGTCAGCTACGAGTACACGCCGCTCGGCGTGCGCAGCATCCAGATGCGCGATCTCGGCGACGGACGTCAGCTCCGACGGGTCACCGAAGTCATCTTCCCGAACCTCCGGGTGGTCGCCAGCCCGAAGCTCAGCTCGGGGCAGACGAACATGATCGGCTGGGTCGTGCCGATGGACGACACGCACTTCCGCATCTTCACGGTGGCCCGTGACTCCGACCCGGATTTCCTCGCGAAGCTCCGTTCGACGCACGAGGGCAAGCCGTGGAAGGAACTCACCGATCTGGAGCACCAGCGACTCCCCGGCGACTACGAGGCGCAGAAGTCGCAGGGTCCGATCTCGCTGCACTCCGAGGATCACCTCACCACCACGGACCAGGGGATCGCCATGATCCGCCGCATGATGGCCAAGCAGCATCGTGCCGTCGCGGGCGGGGGAGACCCGGTCGGCGTGTTCTTCGACGAGTCGGAGCGGCTCGTCCGCATCGAGGGTGGGAACTACTTCGAGGGCGCCCCCGACGCGCCCCTGCTCGCCGACGCGGTGGACGACTGACATGGCGAAGTACACGGCGCGACCGCCGCGCGGAGACCGGCCGGTCCTCGTGCTGGGCATCAGCGACGTGTTCGTGATCGAGGGCGAGCCCTCGGTGCCGGTGACGATGCACCACCTGTCCGCGTGGGGTCGGTGGGTGCGCGACGTCGCGATCCCGGATGCCGCGGCCCAGCGTCTGCACGAGCTCGCCGAGCATTTCGACATCGTCTGGGCCTCGGAGTGGGGTCACAACGCACACACCGCCTTCCGCGAGCCGCTGGAGCTGCCGGAGGAGCCGTGGCCGTTCCTGCCCGTGCAGTTCGACAAACTCGCGCATATCCGCCGCTATGCCGACGGCCTTCCTTGGATCTGGGTCGATGACCCGCTCGTGGACCTGAGCGGTGAGCCGCCCGAGTGCGAGGACGGGATCATCGTGCGTGTGGATCCGGCCGCCGGCATCCTCAGTCTCGACGTCGACGACCTTCGCGCGAAGACGCAGGAGCTCGTCGAGCGACGTGCGGCGCAGGGGCACGCATGAGCGGCGAGGTCGCGATCGTCGGCGGACGCGTGGTCACGGGTCTCGGCGAGGAGTTCGAGAGCGGAACCGTCCTCGTCTCCGACGGCCGGATCGAGGCCGTGGGGGTCGGCATCCCGGTGCCGGAGGGGGCGCGCGTGATCGACGCCGCCGGATGCTGGGTGCTCCCCGGACTGATCGATCCGCACAGCCACATCGGCGTGCACGAGGAGGCGAACGGGCCCGCCGGCTTCGACGGCAGCGAGGTGTCGTCGCCGGTCACCGCGGGCGTGCGCGCGCTCGATGCGATCAACATCGAGGACATCGCGTTCCGCGACGCACTGGCAGGCGGCATCACCGCGGTCGTCGTGAAGCCGGGATCGGGCAATCCGATCGGCGGGCAGAGCGTGGCGATCAAGACCGCCGGCGGGCGTTCCGTCGACGAGCAGGTGATCCGCGGGGCGCTCGGGATGAAGTCCGCCCTGGGCGAGAACCCCAAGCAGGCCTACGGGGAGCGCAAGCAGCTGCCGTCGACCAGGCTCGGCATCGCGCTCGTCATCCGCCAGGCGCTCCTGGATGCTCGCGACTATGCCGCGCGACGCGATCGCGCACGGGAGGAGGGCACGCCCTTCGCCGTCGATCTCGGGAAGCAGGCGCTCACCGAGGCGCTCGACGGCACCCTCACCTGGGAGCAGCACGCGCACCGGCACGACGACATCGCCACCGCGCTGCGGATCGCGGAGGAGTTCGGGCTGCGCCTCGTGCTCAACCACGGGACGGAGGCGCACAAGCTCGCCGACGTGCTCGCGGAGCGCGACATCCCGGTCATCTTCGGGCCGGTCCTCTCGAGCAGATCGAAGGTCGAGGTCCGTGAGGCCGACCCGGCGAACCTCGCCGCGCTCGCGGCGGCCGGCGTGCGCGTGGCGCTCACCACGGATCACCCGGTCGTGCCGATCGGACTCCTCGCGCTGCAGGCCGCCGTCGCGGTGCGCGCAGGGCTGCCGAGGGAGACCGCGATCGCCGCGATGACCTCGGCCGCGGCCGACATCGCCGGCATCGGTGACCGTGTCGGCGCGCTGGAACCCGGCAGAGACGCGGATGTGGTTCTGTGGACCGGTGACCCGCTCGACGTCGCATCGACGGTGCGGGAGGTGCTCATCGGCGGTCGGACCGTCCACATCGCGAAGAGGGAGAACGCATGACGCTGCGCGAGGATGCCGCCCACCTGCTGCCCGAGCTGGTCGACCTGCGTCGGCGTCTGCATCGCATCCCCGAGGTCGGCTTCGACCTTCCCGAGACCCAGGCGCTCGTGCTCGAGGAACTCGCCGACCTCGGCCTCGAGATCACGACCGGCACCGACCTCAGTTCGGTCACCGCGGTGCTGCGCGGTGCGGCGGACGGACCGTCCGTGCTGCTGCGCGGCGACATGGACGCGCTGGCGATCGTCGAGGAGACCGGACTCGAGTACGCGTCCGCGAACGGTGCCATGCACGCGTGCGGTCACGACCTCCATGTGGCCGGACTCGTCGGCGCCGCCCGGCTGCTCGCGGCGCGTCGGGAGAGCATCGCGGGGTCCGTCGTCTTCATGTTCCAGCCCGGCGAGGAAGCCGGCGGAGGTGCGCCGCTGATGATCCGCGACGGGGTGCTCGACGCCGCGGGACGCCGGGTCGACGCGGCCTACGGCATTCACGTCGGGCCGGGGGAGCACGGCACGTTCCAGCTCAAGGCGGGCACGATCATGGCCGGCGCGAACGTGCTGAAGGTCACCGTGCACGGCCGTGGCGGCCACGGCTCCCGTCCGCACCAGGCGGTCGACCCCGTTCCGGCGGTCGCCGAGATCGTGCTGGCGCTGCAGAGCTGGGTGACCCGGCGCGTCGACGTGTTCGACCCCGTGGTGCTGTCGGTGACGAAGCTGTTCGCGAGCGAGGTCGTGAACGTGATCCCCGAGCAGGCGGGGCTCGCCGCCACACTGCGCACCCTGTCCGAGGCGTCGATCGCCCAGGCCCAGGCCGAGCTCCCGCCCCTCGTCGAGCGCATCGCGGCGGCGCACGGCTGCACGGCCGACGTCGAGGTGATCATCGGATACCCGGTGACGGTCAACACCGCACCGGAGACCGCGGCGGCGGCGGCGGCTCTGCGGGACGAGTTCGGCGACGACCGGGTCGAGGAGCTCACGGTGCCGTGGATGGCCTCGGAGGACTTCTCGTTCGTGCTCCGCGAGGTGCCGGGGACGTTCCTGTTCCTGTGCGCGACACCGCCGCACATCGATCCCGACGACATCCCGATGAACCACTCGCCGCACGCCGTCTTCGACGATGCGGTGCTCGGGGATCAGGCGGCCGCGCTCGCCGCGCTCGCCCTCCGCCACGTCGGCCGGTAGGCGCGCCGCTCCGAAGCAGCCGGACCCGGTGCGGGTTCAGCCGTGCGGGGTCAGCCGTGTGGGTTCAGCCGCGCGGATCAGCCGTGCCGGTCAGCCGTGCCGGTCAGCGACCGAGCGTGCGGTGGTCCAGCACGGCCTGGCGCCCCGCCTCGACGTCGCCGCTGCGGATCGCCTCGATCAGCGCCTCGTGGATGTGCAGGCGCTCATCCGTGTCCTGGCGGAAGCCGGGAACGGCCAGGGCGTCTTCGGTGGTCGCGTCCGCAGTCTCGCCCTCGATGTAGTCGACGAGGTTCAGGTAGAACGTGCGCAGGACCGCGTTGGGCGAGATCTCCGCGATGCGACGGTGCAGGCGCCAGTTGCCGTGGAGGCCCTCGATCGGGTCGTGCCAGTGGTCCGAGAGATCCGACATCACGGCCTCGAGGTCGGCGATGTCGGCATCCGTGCGGTTCAGGACCGCGTCATGCATGACCGCCTCATCGAGCGCGTCGAGGACCTTGATCACGTCGTTGACGGGGGCGCCGGTCTGGCGCAGGCGCAGCACGCTGTGGGCGAGGCGGATGAGCGGGGACTGATCGGCCACGAAGATGCCGCCGCCGGGTCCGGGGCGCAGGTCGACCGAGCCGCGGGCGCGGAGCACGCGCAGCGCCTCTCCGAGAGTCGCGGGCGCGACGCCGAACTGCTCGCACAGCTCCTGCCGCGTGCCGATGCGGTGGCCGGGGGCGAGGCCCTCGGCCTTGATCATCGCCTCGACCTCGGTCACGACGCGGTCGGCGACGGACTGTGCGGGCGCGACACGCCGGAAGGTACGCGCGTCATCCTGGGTGCTGGCCACGGGAATCCTTCGGTCGGGGCGGTGCTCGGGAGCGGATCTCTCACATCCTAGGGACGGCCCGGCGCCGAAGGGCGGCGGTACGGGGCGATTCTCCTATTTGCAGTAATTGAATGTATCTAATACAGTCAATCACGCAATGCTGCTCACGAGAGGAAACAGATGACCGACCCCACCGGTGGCGATCTGCTCGCAGACTCCCTCATCAACCAGGGTGTCTCACGGATCTTCGGCATTCCGGGCGTTCAGCTCGATGCCGCCGCAGACGCCCTCTACGCCCGCACCGACCAGGTCGACTTCATCTGCGCTCGCAACGAGCAGGCGACGACCTACATGGCAGACGGGTATGCGCGCAGCACCGGAGACGTCGGCGTCGCCATGGTCGTCCCGGGTCCCGGCGTGCTCAATGCGCTCTCCGGTGTCGCGACCGGGTACTCGGCCAACTCGCCGATGCTCCTCATCGCCGGCCAGATCGACTCCCAGGCCATCGGCCGCGGGCTCGGCGCCCTGCACGAGATCCCGGACCAGACCGGTATCCTCGAGCGGCTGACCAAGTGGACCGGCACCGCCCGCTCCGCCGACGAGATCCCCGGCCTGGTGCGCGAGGCCTTCGTGCAGCTGCGCAGCGGTCGCCCGCGGCCGGTCGCGATCGAGGTTCCGCCGGACGTGCTCGCCGCCACCTCCCGCATGGCGGCGGCCGAGATGGTCGACGCCGCACCCCTCGTGCCGGACGAGCAGCAGATCCGCGACGCGGCGGCCCGGCTCCTCGCCGCCGAGCGGCCGCTGATCGTCGTCGGCGGCGGCGTGCTCGCCTCCAACGCCTCCGTCGCGCTCCAGGCGCTCGCCGAGGCACTGGAAGCCCCCGTGCTGATGACCGAGAACGGACGCGGCGCACTCGACGCCCGACACCGCCTCGCCTTCGATTCCCTCGCCCTGCGCGCCCTCCGCGAGGATGCGGATCTCGTGCTCGCGGTCGGGACGCGTTTCGTCTCCACCTTCGGCACACAGGTCGACACCCACGGCGCCCCGGTGATCCTCGTGAACGCCGAGGAAGCGGATCTCGCCGGTCCCCGCGCCGCGGTGCAGACCCTGCACGCCGACGCTCGGCTCGCCCTGGCCGCACTCGCCGCCGAGATCGGCGCCCCGTCGCGGGAGTCGCGCGAGGGGGAGTTCGCCCGGGTGCGCTCGTGGCTCGCCGAGCAGTTCGACGACATCGCCCCGCAGCGCGAGTACCTCGCGGCGATCCGCGGGGCGCTGCCGGAGGACGGCGTCTTCGTGAGCGAGTTCACGCAGGTCGGCTACGCAGCCAGCGCCTGCTACCCGGCCTACCAGCCGCGCACCTACATCGGGCCCGGATACCAGGGCACGCTGGGCTACGGCTTCGCGACCGCCCTCGGCGTCAAGGCGGCGGACCCCGCCCGCTCCGTGGTCTCGGTCAACGGCGACGGCGGCTTCTCGTGGACGCTGCAGGAGCTGTCCACGGCCAAGCGGTACGGACTGGGCCTGGTGACGATCGTCTTCCACGACGGGTTCTACGGCAACGTGCGCCGCATCCAGAAGAACCGCTACGGCGCCCGCTACTTCGCGAGCGACCTGACGAACCCCGACTACGGCAAGCTCGCCGACGCCTACGGCATCCGCTCCGCCCGCGCATACACGCCGCAGGAGCTCGCCGGTGTGCTCGCCGATGCGGTCCCGGCGAACGAGCCGATCCTCATCGACGTGCCGGTGGGGGAGTTCCCCTCGCCCTGGCACCTCATCCACGAGGGAGTGCCGCGCCCCGTTCCGCTCGCCCCCGACGCGCACCTCGTGCAGCGGGCAGGGGTCTGACATGGTCATCGGGCACGACATCGCGGGCATCAGGGAGGATGCCGCCGGCCTTCGCGCGATCGATGTCGTCAGTCCGGTCGACGGCGCCGTGATCGGCGCCGTCGTCGCAGGCGGCCCCGCGGACGTCGATCGCGCGGTGGCTGCGGCCGCGGACGCGTTCGGCAGCTGGTCGAAGACGCCGATGCCGCAGCGCATCGCTCACATCGTGGCGCTCGCCGAGGGGTTGGCGCGCTACCGTGAGCTCCTCGCTGCGACACTCAGCGCCGAGATGGGCTCGCCGATCGCGTTCGCGCGCTCCGCTCAGGTCGGGGTCGCGATCGTGGATCTGGAGCGTCTGGCGGATGCCGCCCGTGCGCACGTCGAGCGGGAGGCGGTGTCGAACTCGCTCGTCGTCTCGGAGCCGGTCGGGGTGGTCGCGGCGATCACCCCGTGGAACTTCCCGCTGCACCAGATCATGCTCAAGGTCGGCGCCGCGATCCTCGCCGGGTGCACGGTGGTGCTCAAGCCGAGCGAGGTCGCTCCGCTCAACGCGGCGATCATCGGCGACATCCTGCGTGAGATCGAGCTGCCGGCCGGCGTCGTCAACATCGTGCACGGCGACGGCGCCGGAGTCGGCTCGCCACTGGTCGCCCACCCCGGCGTCGACATGGTGACCTTCACCGGGTCGCGTCAGGTCGGCGAGCATGTGGCCCGTGCCGCGGCGGCGACGATCAAGAAGGTCGCGCTCGAACTGGGCGGCAAGTCCGCCGCGATCGTGCTCGACGATGCGCCGCTGGAGGAGTCGGTGCGGGGTGTGCTCGCCTCCTGCTTCGCGAATGCGGGTCAGACCTGTGCCGCGCAGACACGGGTCCTGGTGCCCGAGGGCATGCTCGACGCCTGGCAGCGCACGGCTCTCGAGGTCGCCGCGGGCTGGGCCCCGGGGGATCCGCGCGAGGAGGGGACCGCGACGGGCCCCGTCGCCTCCGCTCTGCAGCGCGACCGCGTGCGCGCCCACATCGCGACCGCGATCGACGAGGGTGCGCGGGTGCTGACCGGAGGTCTCGATATCGTCGAACCGACGGCCGGCGGCGCCTACGTGCAGCCCACGATCTTCACCGATGTGACACCGGAGATGCAGATCTTCCACGAGGAGGTCTTCGGACCGGTGCTCACGATCACCCCCTACGCCACGGTCGATGAGGCTGTCGACCTGGCGAATGACAGCGTGTACGGACTGTCGGGCGGCGTATGGTCGAGCGAACCTCGACGTGCCCTCGACATCGCCCTGCGCATGCGCACGGGCACCGTCGGCATCAACGGCGCGGGCCTCGACGTCGGTGCTCCCTTCGGGGGGTACAAGCAGTCGGGCATCGGCCGGGAATGCGGCGTGCACGGGTTCGAGGAGTTTCTCGAGCTCAAGTCGGTGATGGGCGCCGCCGCCCTCCTCGACGACCTTCGTGACCGGTAACAAACCCGAAACACCGCCGACACGAATCAATAAAGAGCAATTCATAACATTCAATTGGGTTGACCCGCACCGTGCGGAACCCGTGAGAGAGGACACCATGAGACGCAGCATTGTCGCCGCGGCCGCCGTCGGCGTGACGGCCCTCGCCCTGTCCGGCTGCGCCGGAACGGCGGAGCCCGGGGGAGAAGGAGCGCAGTCGATCAAGATCGCCGTGCAGTCGGACCCCGGTACGCTCAACCCGATCACGAATGCGACGAACTCCAGCGAGACCGTCGCCGCGTTCGGCTACGAGTCACTGCTCTTCTACCCGACCGGAGAGGAGCCCAAGGGGCTGCTCGCCGATTCGTGGGAGTCGACCACGACCAGCGTGGAGTTCACGCTCAAGGACGGCATCCTCTGCGCCGACGGCACACCGCTGACCGCGACCGATGTGAAGTCGACCTTCGAGTACGCCGCGGCCGACGAGACGGGCTCGCCCTACAAGGGCGTGTACTTCCCGGCAGAGGGCCTCACAATCGAGGCGGATGACGACGCCCGCACCGTGACCTTCACGAGCGAGGCGGCGCAGAGCTTCCTCGCCGAGACGATCGGCGCCCTGTCGATCGTCTGCGCCTCGGGCCTCGAAGACCCCGCGGTGCTCGACACCGAGTTCCACGGCACCGGCGCCTACGCGCTGGAGTCCTCCTCGCCGGGCCAGAGCTACACCTTCGCCCTGCGCGACGACTACACCTGGGGCGTCGACGGCACGACCAGCAAGACCGAGGGCCTGCCCGCATCGGTCCAGGTCGACATCGTCGAGAGCGACTCGACCTCGGCCAACCTCGTCCAGACCGGCGATGCGAACATCGCGAACGTCGGCGGCAGCGAGCGCGACCGTCTGGAGTCGATGGACTTCGCCGAGAAGCTCGAAGTCCCGCTGCGACCGGGACTGGTGTTCTTCAACCAGGCCGAAGGACGCGTCGGTCACGACCTCGCGGTGCGCGAGGCCCTGGCGAAGGCGGTCGACCGCGACGCCGTCGGAGCCGTCTCCTCGGCGGGTCACGGCAAGCAGATCACGACGCTCGTGTCCGAGTTCGGTGCCGCGTGCACCGCGATGGACAGCTCCGGCGCGATCCCCGACTACGACGTGGAGGCGGCAGCGGCCGCGCTCGACGCCGCGGGCTGGGTCGAGGGGGCCGACGGCATCCGTGCGAAGGGCGGCAAGCCGCTGTCCATCCTGATGCTCTACCCGGCATCCGAGAGCCAGGGCGTCACCGCCGCGATCGAGCTGCTGCAGACCGAGTTCAAGAAGATCGGTGTGGATGCCGTCCCGACCCCGTCCGCGTCGTACACCGACGTGATCTTCTCCGGCGGCGACTGGGACATCGTGTGGGCGCCGATCTTCACGAGCCTCCCGAGCGACTGGGCCGGCATCTTGGGCGGGGAGTTCCCCCCGAACGGCGGCAACTGGACCTACAACACCAACCAGGAGTACTTCGACCTGGTGGGCGAGGCCCAGGCGCTGGCCGGATCCGACTCGTGCGACGCCTGGCAGGCCGCGCAGGACTCGCTGTTCAGCAACCTCGAGGTGCTGCCGGTGTACTCCTCCACGACCACGTTCTACGGCGCAGGCGTGGAGTTCGGGATGTCGAAGAGCATCCTCGCTCCGAGCACGTTCCGCGTGACAGAGTGACAGGATGACGTCGCAGATCGTGACGCGGCCGAAGACCGTCGTGGTGGCCACCCCTCGGGGTGGTCGCCGCGGCGGCGGACGCTGGGTCCCCTTCCTCCTCCGGCGCATCGGCCGGATGCTCATCGCGATGTTCGTGATCGTGACGGCGGCGTTCGTCGTCCTCCGCGCCGCCGGGGGAGATCCCGTCCGCGCGGCCCTCGGTCCGACCGCACCGGCATCCGTCGTGGCGGAGCGCCGCGCACAGCTCGGACTCGATGATCCGCTCATCGTGCAGTTCTGGAACTACCTGACCGGCATCGTCTTCCACGGCGATCTCGGCGTCTCCCTGATCACCGGACGATCGGTGAACGAGCTGGTCGAGTTCCGGCTCCCCGCCACCGTGCAGCTCGCCGGCATCGCGTTCATCGTGATCCTCCTCATCGCGATCCCCCTGGGTCTCGCGATCGCGATCCTCACGGCCGGAAACCGACGTCGCCCGGTGGAGGTCGCCTTCACCTCGGTGACGGGCTTCTTCGCGGCTGTGCCGGAGTATCTGATCGGCGTCGCGCTGCTGACGCTGTTCGCGATCACGATCCCGCTCCTCCCGGTCGCGGGCATCAGCGGACCGCAGTCGTACATCCTCCCCGTGCTCGCACTCGCACTCGGCGCGTCGGCCTCGCTGTCGCGCATCGCCCGAGTCGAGGCCCTCAACGTGCTCAGCGACGACTACATCCGCACCGCGCGCTCCAAGCGGCTCCCGGCCGCGATGGTGTACTTCCGGCACGCGCTTCCGAACATGCTCACCGCCACCCTGACCCTCGGCGGCGCCCTGCTCGCGACGATGATCGCCGGCAGCGTCCTGGTCGAGCGGGTGTTCAACTGGCCGGGCATGGGCAGCGCCTTCGTGCAGGCGATCATCACCAAGGACTACGGCATCGTCCAGGGACTGGCGATCGTCTACGCGGCGATCATCCTCGTCGTGAACCTGCTGGTGGATGTGGTCCTGGCCATCCTCGACCGTCGCACGACCATTCTGGAGACCGCATGACCTCCTCACACCGGCGGCGTTCCTGGCTGCTGCAGTCGCCGATGGCGCTGATCTCGCTGACCTTCATCGCGCTCTTCGCGCTCCTCGCCGTGTTCGCCCCGATGCTGTGGGGCACGCAGGCCGAGACCCCGTCTCCCGCCGACCTCCTGCAGCCGCCGAGTGCCGAGCACCCCCTCGGCACCGATGCGCTCGGTCGCGATCTCCTGCTGCGCACGCTGGTCGCCACCCGCCTCTCGCTCGTGATGGCGCTGACCGCGACCGCCATGGGCGCGGTGGCCGGGCTCATCCTCGGTGCGCTGCCGGTCGTCGCCGGCCCTCGCGTGCAGCGGATGTTCGGCTCGGTCATCAACACCTGGCTCGCCTTCCCGGTGCTGCTGGTCGCGATGCTCACCGTGATCCTGCTCGGCACCGGCTCCACGACGGCCGTGATCGCGCTCGCGCTGACCATGACGCCGTCGTTCGCCCGGCTCGCGCAGACGCTCTCCTCGCGCGTCGGCGGGTCGGAGTACCTGGCCGCCGCCCGCCTGCTCGGGGTGTCGAAGACGCGTCAGTTCACCCGCTACATCCTTCCCAACATCGCCGAGCCCGTGATCGTCAACGTCACGATCTCGATCGGCGGCGGACTCCTCGCCCTGTCGAGCCTCAGCTTCCTCGGCGTCGGCGTGCAGCCGCCTGAATACGACTGGGGCCGCCTGCTCAGCGAGGGATTCGAGCAGGTCTACAGCCAGCCGTCCGCGATCGTCGGACCGGGAGTGATGGTCGTGCTCGCGGGCATCATGTTCGGCATGTTCGGCGAGGCGCTGGCCTCGCACATGCGCGGAAGGGGTCGGACCCGCACCCTCAGCGCCCGCGAGCTCGGCGATCCGGCCCGTGTCTCCTCGATCGAGGCGGTCGAGGAGACCACGGACGCGGTCGAGCCGCTGCTCGACGTCGCCGGCCTCAGCGTCTCGTTCCCCGGCGAGCACGGCTGGGTGCGTCCGGTGCAGGACGTCTCTTTCCGCATCGCGCCGGGGGAGATCGTCGGCGTGGTCGGCGAATCCGGGAGCGGCAAGAGCGTCACGATGATGGCGATCGCGCAGCTCGCCCCCGCCGGCGCCGCGGTCAGTGCGCAGCGTCTCACCTTCGCGGGTGAGGAGCTGTCCGGTCTGTCCGGCGAGCGCGCGGCGAAGAAGCTCGGCACCCGGGTCGGCGTCGTGTTCCAGGACTCGCTCACCGCCCTCAACCCCGCCCTCCGGGTGGGAACGCAGCTCGCCGAGGTGCCGCGCGTGCATCAGAAGGCGACTCGCAGAGAAGCGGATGCCGCGGCCGTCGACGCGCTCGCGGCCGTGTCGATCAGCGACCCCGCGCGTCGCGCCAAGCAGTTCCCGCACGAGTTCTCGGGCGGTATGCGCCAGCGCGCGCTCATCGCGATGTCGCAGATCGGCAAGCCGCGGTTGATCATCGCCGACGAGCCCACCACTGCCCTCGACGTCACGGTGCAGCAGCGCGTGCTCGCCTTGCTCCGCCGCGAGTGCGAGGAGACCGGAGCTGCGGCGATCGTCGTGTCGCACGACATCGCCGTGCTCGCCGAGCTCTGCCAGCGCATCCTGGTGATGTACGGCGGCCGCATCGTCGAGGACGTCGACGTCCGTCACCTCGCCGAGCCGGAGCGCCTGGCGCACCCGTACACCCGTGCACTGGCGGAGTCGCTGCCCGACCTCGACACCGACCGCACGGCGCCGCTCGCGACGATCCCCGGCGAGCCGCCGGACCTCTCGCTGCCGGTGGTCGGCTGCGCTTTCGCGCCGCGCTGCGCGTTCGCCACCGAGATCTGCCGGACCGAGACCCCTCAGCTCGTCGCGCACGGTTCCGGCCGTGTGGCGTGCTGGCACCCGCAGGACGTCGGCGTGCATGAAGACGACTTCGCGAAGGCGGGTGCATGATGGCCGATCTCGTCATCGAGAACCTCGTGGTCACGTTCGGCCGCGGGCATCATGCCGTCAACGCGGTCGACGACGTGTCGCTCACCGTTCCGCACGGGACGACGGTGGGCCTGGTGGGCGAGTCCGGTTCGGGCAAGTCCACGGTCGCCCGCACGGTCGCGGGCCTGCAGAAGCCGACGTCTGGTCGCATCCTGCTGGACGGCAAGGACCTCGCGGTCGGACGCCGTGACCGCCGGGCCCACGCTCGGGACGTGCAGATGATCTTCCAGGATCCGTACTCGTCGCTGAACCCGCGTATGTCGGTGGGGGAGACGCTGGATGAGGCGCTGGCCACACACGGCACCGGCAACGCCAGAGCACGCACCGCCGGCGTCAAGGAACTCCTCGAGCTGGTGCGGCTCAAGCCCGGCGTGTCGGAGCTGCATCCCTCGAGCCTGTCCGGCGGCATGCGTCAGCGCGTCGCGATCGCGCGGTGCCTCGCGGTGAAGCCGCGGCTGATCATCGCCGACGAGATCACCTCCGCCCTCGACGCCTCGGTGCAGGGCGCGGTGCTGAATCTGATGCGGGACCTGCAGCGGGAGCTGGAGCTGTCGGTGCTGTTCATCACGCACAACCTCGCCGCCGTGCGCTACATCGCCGACACCACGGCGGTGATGCGCAACGGCGAGATCGTGGAGCACGGCGACGCCGATGCGATCGTCTCGAACCCCCAGCATCCCTACACCCAGGCGCTCGTGGCGGCCATCCCCCGCATCCAGAACGCCGGCACGGACAGCCTCCTCCACTCGATCGGATCCTGAATGCCCCTGCTCGACGACGCCCGCGCCCTGCTGCCCGAGCTCGTGGCCCTGCGCCGCGCCATCCATGCCGACCCCGAGCTCGGTCTCGAACTGCCGCGCACGCAGCGGCGGGTGCTCGACGCGCTGGCGCCGCTCGGGCTCGAGGTGGTCCTCGGCGCGGGCCTGAGCTCGATCGCCGCGGTCGTCCGCGGCGCCCATCCCGGACCGACCGTGCTGCTCCGCGCCGACATGGATGCCCTCCCCCTCACCGAGGACACGGGGCTCGACTACGCGGCATCCGGGGAGCGGATGCACGCCTGCGGTCATGACCTGCACGTCGCCGGCCTCGTCGGAGCCGCGCACCTGTTGGCCGACCGTCGTGACGAACTCCACGGCGACGTCCTGCTGATGTTCCAGCCCGGCGAGGAGCTCGGCGACGGTGCCAAGCGGATGCTGGCCGAGGGACTGCTCGAGACCACCGGTTCCCGACCTGTCGCGGCCTTCGGCATCCATGTGGTTCCGGGGGAGTACGGCATCTTCTCGACCCGTGCCGGCGCGCTCATGGCCGGCGCGATCGAGGTGGAGGTCACCATCACGGGAGCGGGAGGACATGCCTCCGCCCCGCACCTGACCCGGGACCCGGTGCCGGTGGCCGCCGAGCTCGTGAGCGCACTGCAGACGTTCGTCACCCGGCGGTTCGACGTGTTCGATCCGGTGGTGCTCAGTGTCACCCAGCTCCACGCGGGCGGGCCGGCCCGCAACATCATCTCGGACACCGCGTCGCTGGTCGCGTCGGTGCGGGTGCTCTCGCACGAGTCGAGCGCGCGCGTGCAGGAGGAGATCCCCGCCCTCGCGCGCGAGATCGCCGCAGCGCACGGCTGCACGGCCGAGGTCGAGGCGACCGTGCTGTGCGCGCCCACCGTGAACGACGCGAGTGCCGTCGAGCAGGTCCGCACCACGCTGCAGGGCCTGTTCGGCGAGGAGCGCGTCTGGGAGACGGCGAACCCCGTCATGGGCTCGGAGGACTTCTCGTTCGTGCTCGAGCAGGTGCCGGGGGCCTTCCTCTTCCTGCGGGCGACGCCGGCCGAGGTCGACCTCGAGACGGCGGCGCCGAACCACTCTCCGACGGTCGTGTTCGACGATGCGGTCCTCACCGATCAGGCTGCGGCGCTCGCGGCGTTCGCGCTCGAGACGCTCGCCGCCTGATCCACGGCCGGATCGCGTCCCTCAGCGTGCGAGGAAGGCGCGGAGGTCGGCGTTCAGGCGCACAGCGACCGCGGGGTCGCTGTACATCATGTGTCCGGCGCGGTACCCGTGCGTCTCGGTGCGCTCGCGCGGCAGGCCCCAGTGCCGCAGCAGGTGGTCGGCCGCGCCGACGGTCGTGAGCGAGTCGTACACACCGGTGCCGATGAACAGCCGTCCGCGCGGTGTCTGCTTCATCCAGCGTGACAGCCGAGCCGGGTACGGGTAGGTGTGGAAGGGGGACGGGCGTCCGTATGCCGTGAAGGCGGCGCCGCCCTGCTCGTCCCAGTCCCAGTCGCGGCCCGCTTCCGGGTCGACCACGCGGTAGGCGTGCTCCGGCGCCGCACCGAAGACCTGGCGCAGCAGCTGCCTCAGGCCGGCCGTGTAGCGGGGGGAGAGCGCCACATCCGAGGGGTCGGAGTCGAGCTCGCCGAGTGCGCGGTCGGCGGCGGGAGCGACGTAGCGGCTGTCGGTCACGCCCAACGAGCGCCCGGGAAGCAGCCGCGAGCGGAACTCCTGCTTGCTCATCCACAGCCGTGCGCCGACCAGCTCGTCCGTCGGGATTCCGATCATCGCCGACAGTCGCTCGGCGATCGCGGATCGTTCGTCGGCCGGCAGCAGGTCGCCCTGCAGCATCGCTGTCGCGAGGTCGCCGCGCGCGAAGTCGAGAGCAGCCTCGACCGCCTCCTCGACCGTGGCGTGCTCGCGGGAGCCCACGCCGTGATACCAGGCGGTCGCCGCCTTGTACGGCAGGTTCGCGAGCGCGCCGACGATGCTGCCGGGGCGGTCGAGCGTCTCCTGGATGTTCACCGCCTGACCCAGCAGCACGATGCCGCTGAGCGGCGCGGTGTCCATCCCGTGGCCCGAGGTCGCCAGGAACGCGGCACGCAGGGTGCCGTAGCTCTCGCCGAGGAAGAACTTCCTGGAGTCCCAGCGGCTGTGCCGGTCGACCCAGTCCGAGATCGCGGCCGCGATCGCGTCGGCATCCCCTTCGAGCGAGCGGAAGGCGGACACGTCCGCGTCGTCGGCGAAGGCGCCGAATCCGGTGCCGGGGGCGTCGAGGAACACGAGGTCGGCGACGTCGAGGATCGTGGACGCGCTCTCCTCCAGTCCGTACGGCGGGTGGCCGTCGTCGTCGGGATCGGCCGGGATGCGCGCCCGGACCGGCCCGATGCCGCTCAGGTGCAGGTAGATGGACGACACGCCCGGGCCGCCGTTGGTCAGGAACAGCACGGGGCGCTCCGGACCCTCGACGATGTAGCTGAACGCCGAGATCGTCCCCTGGACCGCGCCGCCGGAGCGTCGTAGCGGAAGCTCTTCGAGCCGGGCGACGTAGTCGAGCTCCCCGACGCGACCCGGGGCCTCGTGCACGATCATCCGTGCGCGGTGGCGTCGCGGTAGAAGGCGTCGAGGTCGTGCTTCATCCGCGCCACCGCCTGCTCGTCCACGAAGGTCATGTGACCGGACTCGTAGAACGTGAAGCGGATGTTGGCGCGCAGGCTCGGAGCGAGGTACAGGTGCGCCACGTCGACCTCGGGTCCGAAGAAGGGGGTGGCCAGGTCGTAGTACCCGCCCATCACGAAGACCTGGAGGTTCGGGTTGCGCCGCACCGCCGCGGACAGGTCGATCGAGACGTCCGGCACCAGCTGCGGAGCGTCCACGCCCGGTGCCTTGTGCTTCCAGTCCCACGCGCGGGAGATCGGCATGTTGTGCAGGTGGCGGTAGTGCAGGTCGCTGGTGAAGCCGATGTCGTCCACGAGGTGTGCGCGGTACGTCGACAGGTGGGCGCTGTTCACTCCGGCGGTCGCGGCGTCGTCGGTGGCGGGGTCGTGCGAGCCGTTGCCGACCACGTACTGGTGCTCCGCGGTGAAGCGGGTGTCGAAGCGGCCGATCACGCGCCCTTCGTCGGCGAGCAGGGCGTAGCGGTACTGCTCCATCCCGATGCGGAAGTGGTGCTTCTTCAGGTACTCGGCATCGAGGCCGATCAGCGCGCTCAGGCGCTCGGCGACGGAGTCCTCGGTCTCCGTCGGCAGCAGATCGCCGCGCAGCAGGGCTTCGGCGAACGGCCCCTGCGCGAACTCGCGGGCCTCGGCGAGGAAGGGCTCGAGCTCGGTGTGCGCGGTGCGGGCCTTGCCGTGGTACCACGCGGTCGCCGCGTACGAGGGGAGCAGGTTGATGTATTCGCGCGGTCCGCCGAGGTTGCTCTCGCCCCAGTTGAGCACGGTCGACAGGAGCACGACGCCGTTGAAGTCGAGGCCCTGGTTCTGCAGCCGGTGCACGAGCGACGCGGCGCGTGTGGTGCCGTACGACTCGCCGAACAGGAAGCGCGGGGCGTTCCAGTTGTTCGTGATCGTCAGCCAGCGGGTGATGGCCTTCGCGAACGCGTCGACGTCCTGATCCACGCCCCACAGCTCGGCCGGGGTCGCGTCGCCGAGGAGGCGCGAGTATCCCGTTCCCGGTGCGTCGATGAAGACGAGGTCGGACGCGGTGAGCAGGGTGTGCGGATTGTCGCCGGTGACGTACGGCGCCGGGGGCGTGGCCAGCGGGGTGTTCGTGGGGGTGCGCCGCGGTCCGAAGCCGCCGATGTTGAGCCAGAGGCTGGCGGAGCCGGGACCGCCGTTGAACAGGAACGTGATCGGGCGCACGGGGGCGCCCTCCTCGCGGTCGGCGACGTAGGAGGTGTAGAACACGCTGGCGAGCGGGCGGTGCTCGTCGTCGCGGACGATCACGGTTCCGGCGCCCGCGGTGTAGTCGAGCGTGCGTCCTCCGGCGGCGATGCGGTGGCGGCGCGAGGTGAACGTCTCGGTGTCGGGGGCGTCGGCGGGGGTCGGCTCGGTCACAGGTCTCCCTCGAGAATCAATGAGTGAATTGAATATATCTTAATCACTCGCTCGCGTGACGCCCGAGGAAGTTGTAGACCTCGTTGTCGTCGACGCCGGGGAAAGCGCCGCGGGGGAGCGGGGAGAACATATGCGTGTGCACCCGGGCGCTCGGCCAGGCCCGGCCGTTCCAGCGCTCCGTCAGCTCGGCCGAGGGGCGTCGGCAGCACGACTCGTCGGGGCAGGTCGACACGGCCCGGTCGTTCGTCTCGCGTCCGCGCCACCAGCGTGCGTCGTCGAAGGGGACTCCGACGGTCACCGAGAACTCCCCGTCGCTCGACGAGCCCGTCTGGGTCGAGCACCAGAACGTGCCGGACGGGGTGTCGGTGTACTGGTGGTGCTCCGTGGTGCGGTTCTGCTGCGTGAACGCGGCGCGGGCCTGGAACTTGCGGCACACCCGCTGCCCCTCGACCGCACCGGTGACGTCCATCGGCAGCGGCAGGTCGTCGTTCTCGTACACGCGGGTGATCGCTCCGGTGGAGTCCACGCGCAGGAAGTGCAGGGCCATGCCGAGGTGCTGCGTCAGCAGGTTCGTCATCCGCATCCCCGCGGCCTCGTGCGTCACGCCGAAGCCGTCGCGGAAGTCCTCGACCGCGAGGTTGCGGTCCTTCTTGGCCTGGTGCAGGAAGGCGACGGATGCGGTCTCCGGCATCAGGCAGCACGCGGCGAAGTAGTTGATCTCGAGGCGCTGCTGCAGGAAGTCGGCGTAGTCGGTGGGCGGGGTGTGTCCGAGGAGACGGTGCGCCATCGCCTGCAGCGCCATCGAGCGCAGGCCGTGGCCGCCGGGGATGGATGCCGGGGGCAGGTAGATCCGTCCGTTCTCGAGGTCGGTGACCGAGCGGGTGGAGTGCGGGAGGTCGTTGACGTAGATCAGCTCGAAGCCGAGCTTCTCCGCCATGATGCTCACGGTGCGGTGCGTGAGAGCGCCCTGCACGTGGCCCGCGGCCTTGAGCTGCTTCTCGGCGAGCTTCTCGATCTCCGGCAGGTAGTTGTGCTGGGCGCGCATGCGCAGCCGCAGCTCGGTGTTCGCGCGCCGTGCCTCCTCCGGTGTCGCGATGGCCTCGCGCTCGCGGCGCTCCAGCTCGCGGTGCAGGCCGAGGACCGACTCGATCGTCTCGTCGCTCATGCCCTTGGTCACGCGCACGGGTGCGACGCCGAGCTGGCGGAAGACGGGGCTCTCCTGCGCTCGCTCGAGGGCGATCTCGAGCGCGGCGCGACGGTTCGGCGGCTCGCCGGAGATGAGGTCGGTGACCTCGGTGCTCGTCGCCTGCGCGATCGCCTGCAGCAGCGAGAGCTTGGGCTCGCGCTTGCCGTTCTCGATCAGGCTCAGTTGGGATCCCGCGACGCCGACGAGCGCGCCGAGTTCATCGAGGGTGTACCCGTTCTCGAGCCGGTGGTGACGGATGCGGTGACCGAGAGTCGTGAGGTGGATGCCGGAGGACGCCATTCCTTGAGTCTAGCGAAAGAATCAAAGTTCTTATCGCCCGATTCGGCCGAAAGTCCCGCCGTAACCGGAAGAAGATAGGTGCAACGCCCCACACTTCAAAGGAGCACCAGCCATGGCCATCGCCGAAGTCTTCACCCCTCGCACGTCTCCCGTCGCCGTGACGCGCACGTTCGGGGCGGCTCCGACGTATGACACGCCCGCCATGGCCGAGCTGGCCGCATGGGTCGAGGAGATCCGCGAACTCACCCAGCCCGACTCCGTGCACTGGGTCGACGGCTCGCGCGCCGAGAACGACCGGCTGCTGCACGGGCTCGTCGACGAGGGCAAGCTGATCAAGCTCAACCCCGAATGGCGCCCCGGCTCCTACCTCGCCCGCTCGCACCCCAGCGACGTCGCCCGCACCGAGGGGCGCACCTTCATCGCCTCCGAGCGTGAAGAAGACGCCGGCCCCACGAACAACTGGGCGGCACCGGCCGAGATGCACCAGAAGATGGACGAGATCTTCGAGGGCTCGATGCGGGGACGGACGATGTACGTCGTGCCGTTCTCGATGGGACGCGTCGGCGGACCCCTCTCGCACATCGGCGTCCAGATCACCGACAGTGCCTACGCCGTCGCCTCGATCGGCATCATGACCCGCGTCGGCGACGCCGTCACCCGGCAGATCGCCGAGGGTGCGCCGTGGGTCAAGACCGTGCACACGGTCGGCGCCCCGCTCGCCCCGGGTGAGCAGGACGTCGAGTGGCCCTGCAACGACGACAAGTACATCGTCCACTTCCCCGAGACCCTCGAGGTCTACTCCTACGGATCGGGCTACGGCGGCAACGCCATCCTCGCCAAGAAGTGCTTCGCGCTGCGCATCGCCTCGGTGATCGCCCGCGACGAGGGCTGGCTCGCCGAGCACATGCTGCTGATCCGCGTGATCGACCCGCAGGGCAAGGCGTACCACGTCGCCGCGGCGTTCCCCTCGGCGTGCGGCAAGACGAACCTCGCCATGCTGCGCCCGACGATCCCGGGGTGGAGGGTCGAGACCCTCGGCGACGACATCGCCTGGATCCGTCCGGGAGAGGACGGCCGCCTGTGGGCCATCAACCCCGAGGCCGGGTTCTTCGGGGTCGCGCCCGGCACCGGCGAGTCGACCAACGTCACCGCCGTCGAGACCCTCTGGGGCAACACGATCTTCACGAACGTCGCGCTCCGCCCGGACGGCGACGTGTGGTGGGAGGGCCTGACCGATGAGGCGCCCGCGAACCTCGTCGACTGGGAGGGCAACGACTGGACGCCCGACTCCGGTCGTCCGGCCGCGCACCCCAACTCCCGCTTCACGGTGTCGGCGGCGCAGTGCCCGCAGATCTCCGAGGACTGGGAAGAGGCCGTGCCGCTCGACGTCATCCTCTTCGGCGGACGCCGCGCCACCAACGTCCCGCTCGTGGTCGAAGCCACCGACTGGACCCACGGTGTCTTCCTGGGCTCGAACATCTCGTCCGAGCGCACGGCCGCGGCCGAGGGCACGGTCGGCGAACTGCGCCGCGACCCGTTCGCGATGCTGCCGTTCTGCGGCTACAACATGGCGGACTACTTCGGCCACTGGCTGACGGTCGGCCGGGGCCTGCGCTTCGACCGTGCACCGCGCATCTTTCAGGTGAACTGGTTCCGCCGCGGGTCCGACGGCCGGTTCCTGTGGCCCGGATTCGGCGACAACTCGCGTGTCGTGGACTGGATCATCCGCCGCATCGCGGGTGACGTGCCCGCCGTCGACAGCCCGATCGGACGCCTCCCGCGCGTGGAAGACCTCAACCTCGACGGGCTCGACCTCCCCGCTGCCGACCTCGACGAGCTGTTCTCCGTCGACGCCGAGGCGTGGAAGACCGAGGCCGATCTGACCGAGGAGTTCTACGACACCTTCGGCGACAGGGTCCCGGCGGCGCTGCGCGCCGAGCTGGCGTCGCTGCGCTACCGCCTCGCGAAGGCGTAGCCACAAGCTGGTGCCGGTTCGGGGGAGCCGGCACCTTCGGGGCCATCGCCCCGCACGAGCCGCGAAGGCGGGACATCAGAGACGAACCCATGGCTGAGTGGTCTCCGACGTCCCGCCTTCGTGTCGTCCCGGTTCGATCAGGCGAGCAGCTGGTGGCGGGCGAGGTCGCGGTACAGCGGCGTCGACTCCACGAGCTCGGCGTGCGTGCCCTGGCCGACCACGGCGCCGTCCTGCAGCACCACGATCAGGTCGCTGTCCACGACGGTCGACAGCCGGTGCGCGATCACGATCAGCGTGCGGTCGGTGGACACCGCGTCGATCGCCTCGCGCATCCGCTGCTCGTTCACGCCGTCGAGCGATGACGTCGATTCGTCGAGCAGCAGGATCGGAGCATCCGTGAGGAGGGCGCGGGCGATCGCGAGGCGCTGACGCTCGCCGCCCGACAGCATCACACCGTCCTCGCCGACCGGGGCTTCGATCCCCAGCTGGTTCCGCTCGAGCACATCGCCGAGGTTCACCGCGCGCAGCACCCGCTCGCAGTCGGCGTCGGAGGCGTCGGGCGAGGCGAGGCGCAGGTTCTCGGCGAGCGTCCCCGCGAGCGTCGGAGCATCCTGCTCGACGTAGCCGAAGTGGGCGCGGAGCTCGTCGCGCGGGTAGGTGCGCGCGTCGTGACCGTGCACCCGGATCGAGCCGCCGGTGGGGTCGTAGAATCGCTCGACGAGCGACAGGATGGTGCTCTTGCCGGCGCCGCTCGGTCCGACCAGGGCGACTCGCGCCCCGCGCGGCACGGCGAACGAGACGCCGCGGAGAACCTCATGATCCTGCGCGGCCGGAGTCGCGGCCTCCGCGGATTCCAGATGCGCGTCGGCGAGGAGGGTCCGCGCCGCCTTCGCAGCGGCCGCCCTGGCGGCCACGACGTTCGCGGGGTAGTGGAAGCGCACGTCGCGGAACTCGACGGCGGGTGCCTCCGGAGCCGCGGACTCGCGAGGCAGTGCCGCGGCGATCGTCTCGTCGTCCTGCGTCTCGGTGGGCAGATCGAGCACTTCCTGGATGCGGCCGAGCGCGCCCAGCGCCTGGTTCACCGAGGTGATCGCGCCGAATGTGGTGGCGAGCGGCATCACGAGCAGGAACAGGAACATGATGAACGAGATCAGGGAGGCGATCGTGATCGCGCCGGCGGCGACCCGGAATCCGCCGACGCCGAGGACCACGAGCAGCGACAGCTGCAGCGCGATCCCCGAGACCGGGACGACGAGCGAGGAGATCTTGGCGATGCGCACGCCGATGCCGTACGCGTCGGAGGCGAGCGCCGACACCGCTTCGGTCTCGCGCTCGGTCGCGCCCGAGGCGCGGATCGTGCGGATCGAGCCCACGGCGCGCTCCACTCCGGACGCCAGCTCTCCGACCTTCTCCTGCTGGGCGGTCGAGGCCGTGCGGATCCGCCCGCTCAGCAGCACGACCACGACCACCGAGACGCCGATCACGACCACGATGAGCAGCAGCAGGATGGGGTCGATCACCAGCATCGCGATGAGGGCGCCGAGGAAGAGCACGGCGCTGCCGACCGCATCCGCGAGTCCCTGCGTGAGCACGGCGTAGAGCAGGGTGGTGTCGGTTCCCACGCGGGAGACGAGGTCGCCGGTGCGGCGGGCGTCGAACTCGGACGTCGGCAGGTGCAGGATGCGCGCGATCAGTTTCCGGCGACTCGAGTACACGACCGCCGTGCCCGTGCGCTGCAGCAGATAGTGCTGGAAGCCCGAGATGATCGACGACACGATCACGAAGCCGACCAGGAGCCAGACGAGGATGCCGATCCCCGTGTCGGACTGCACCGCCTCGATGACCTGGCCCACGAGCAGTGGTTGCACCAGCGACGTGGCTGCGCCGACGACGCTGAGCACGGCGACCACGATGAGCGTGCGCTTGTGTTCGAAGAGGAAGGGGAGGAGCTGGCGGAAGGTGGCGCGCGGGCCTTCGGGCTGTGCGCCACGTCCGCGGCGGCGTGCTGTCGCCGTACCGGACATGCGGGACCTCGATCTGGAGATGGTACTTCGACCGTACTTCGTGCGCGCTCGAATCCTATGCAGGGGCTGTATGAGGCTCAGGAGCGACCGAACCGCCGATGGGCCGCCTGCTTGCTCACGCCGAGCGCGCTGGCGATCGCCTGCCACGAATATCCGAGGTTCCGCGCTCGCCGCACGGTGGCCTCCTCGGAGCGGGCGATCTCGCTGCGCATCTCGGCGAGTCGATGCAGCGCCGCCAGGGGCTCGCTTCCGTCGTCCTGTGCGATCGCGGTCGGCATTGTCATGATGAACCTCCTGTGTCAATGTTCGTTGACGTGCCTGGATTTGTCAACATCTATTGACGTGCCAGAATGGGCCGATGCCGAAGAAGAAATGGGTCCTGTTCGACATCGGAGGAGTACTGGAACTCGTCGATGACGACGCGTGGCAGGAGGAGTGGTGGGACCGCTGGCGCGTGGTCAGCGGTCTCGAGCGCTCCGCGTTCGATGCCCGCGTCGAGGCCGCCGACCTGCCGCCGATCGACCTCACCGTCGGCACGGAAGCCGCGTTCTGGGAGCGGCTGGGCACCGCGCTCGATCTCGACGACACGCAGCGCACCGTCATGCGCGCGGACTTCTGGGACGCCTACTGCGGCACCGGCAACGTCGAGCTGATCGACTACGCCAGGACGCTGAGGCCCCGCGCCGCGACCGCGATCCTCTCGAACTCTGTCGACGGTGCGCGTGAGGAGGAGGAGCGCCGCTTCGGCTTCTCCGAGATCTTCGACCCGATCTGCTACAGCCACGAGCAGGGTGCGAACAAGCCTGACGCCGACGCGTATCTGCGCGCGTTGCAGCGCCTGGACGCGGCCCCCGAAGACGTGCTGTTCATCGACGACCATCAGGATGGCGTCGACGGCGCGCGGGCGGTCGGCGTCCGAGCGGTGCGGCATCGCGACAACGCGACGACGATGGCGGCGATCGAGCAGTTCCTGGCGGACTGAGCCGCGCCCGCCGCAACTGAAGAGGGCACCCGCATTCGAGGATGCGAGTGCCCTCTCAGCGAGCAGACGACGGAGCTAGAGCTCGACGGCCGCCGCGATGCCGAGGTCGTCGTCGTAGTCGTGGTCCTTCGTCTCGGGGCTCAGGAGCAGCGCGATGAAGGTCAAGACGCCCATCGCCGACAGATAGAGTCCGACGAGCCACGGGGCGCCGTCGCCGAGCGACCACAGCCACAGGGCGATCAGCGGTGCGACGGCTGCACCGAGGATCGACGACACGTTGTAGGCGATGGCCGAGCCCGTGTACCTGACGTTGGTCGGGAACAGCTCGGGCAGCAGCGCGCCCATCGGGCCGAAGGTCGCTCCCATCAGCATGAAGCCGAACACGAGGAAGGCCTGCGCCAGCGCCCCGGTAAACTTCGGGTCGACGGCGGGGAGGAGGAACGTGTTGAAGGTGAAGCCGAACACGATGATCGCTCCGGTGACCCAGAGCAGCAGCTTCCGTCTGCCCACCGCGTCGGCGATCGGCCCCGAGAGCAGCGTGAAGATGCCGAAGAACACCACGCCGATGATCTGCATCAGCACGAAGTCGGTGTAGCCGAAGCCGAGACCGGGGTAGAACTGCGCGGCGAACTTCGTCGCGTCGAAGTCCGCGCCCGTCGCCTCCGCCGCGGCCTTCGCAGCGGCGGAGGCGGTCTCCAGCGAAGCGGGCTTGGTGCCGTACGCGAGCGTGAAGTTCGTCATCAGGTAGAAGAGCACGTAGGTCGCCAGCATGATGAACGTGCCGAGGATGAGCTGCTTCCAGTGGTGGCGGAAGACGGTCGCGAGCGGAAGCTTGCGGATCACGCCCTTCGTCTCGGCCTTCTTGAAGGTGTCGGATTCGACGAGCTTCAGTCGCACCCACAGGCCGATGATCACCATCACGGCCGAGAACAGGAACGGGATGCGCCAGCCCCAGGAGAGGAACGCCTCGGACTTCAGCACCGGGTTCTCCGCGTGCGGCAGCAGCCAGTTGATGGCGAGGAAGAGGAAGTTGGCGATGATGAAACCGAGCGGTGCGCCCAGCTGCGGGAAGGTGCCGTACCAGGCGCGCTTGCCCTTCGGGGCGTTCTCGGTGGCGACCAGAGCAGCGCCCGACCACTCGCCGCCGAGGGCGAAGCCCTGAGCGAGACGCAGGATCAGCAGCAGGAGGGCGGCCCACCAGCCGATGTCCTGGAAGGTCGGCAGCAGACCGATCACGAAGGTCGCGATGCCCATGGTCAGCAGCGAGGCGACGAGCGTGGCCTTGCGGCCGAACTTGTCGCCGAAGTGGCCGAACACCACGGCGCCGATGGGGCGGGCGACCATCGCGGCGCCGAACACCGCGAAGGAGGAGAGGAGGGAGGTGGTGTCGTTCCCGGTCGGGAAGAACAGCACGGGGAACACGAGCACGGCCGCGGTCGCATACGCATAGAAGTCGTAGAACTCGATCGTCGTACCGACCAGGCTCGCGGTGATGACGCGCGAGCGGGGATTCGCGGGCGCAGTGGCAGTGGTCATGGAACTCCTCCGATCAGTCCCGGTATACCAAAGGGACTCGGGTGAGTTTACGCCTTCCTGAGTGTTCGCTGTGTACGCCTTTTCGCGTGTCACCCGCTGCCCGTTCGCGTGCGTAGAGTCAGAGGCGGCGGAAGGCGGGGGAGGACACGATGGCGACGAGGATGCTGCTCCTGGCCGAAACGCACGTCCCGAAACGGGCGAAACGACTTCCCGATGCGGTGCTGCAGGCGGTCGACGACGCCGACGTGGTCGTGCACGCCGGAGACTGGGTCGACATCGAGACGCTGGACCTCCTGCTGTCGCGGTCGCGGGTGCTGCACGGGGTGTACGGCAACAACGACGGACCGGAACTGCGTTCGCGCCTTCCGGAGGTCGCCCGGTTCAGGGTCGAGGGCGTCGATGTCGCGGTCGTGCACGAGACGGGGGAGTCCCGCAAGCGCGAGGAGCGGATGGACGAGGTGTACCCCGGCGTCGATGTCCTCGTGTTCGGCCACTCGCACATCCCCTGGGACACCGTCACCCCGACCGGTATGCGGTTGCTCAACCCCGGGTCGCCGACCGACCGCCGTCGGCAGCCCGTCTGCACGATGATGTGGGCCGAGGTCAGCGGGGCCACGGTCGAGTCGACGCTGGTGTCGGTCCCGTGACCGGGCCGCCCGTCTACCGCGCGCCGATGCGGTCGCGCGACGATCGGGTGCCAGACGGGGTTGCCGTGGAACGGGCGCTCTCACTCGGCGTCTGCGGCGTGGGTGGAGTCCTGGAATCGTCGCCCGCCTCGCTCGAGGAAGCGCTCGTCTCGGTCGATTCCGCGTACGGGGAGCGGATGGCGCGACGCCTCGAGCGGTTCGCCGCTGTGCCGGATGGCGCGCTGGTCTGGACGCGCGACAGCGATCACCTCTGGTGGCTCGGCATGCTCGACGGGCCGTGGAGCTATGACGCTGCGTCGGCCGCGCGCGAGGTCGACCTCGTCCATGTCAGGCCCTGCCGGTGGCTCACGGCCCCGGTGGCGCCGAGTGGCGTCCCACCCGCGGTGCGTGCAGCTTTCGGCCGCGGCGGCCGCAACTGGCAGCGGATCCGTGATGCGGGCGCCTCTCCGGCCTCCGCCGCGCTCTGGCGACGGCCCGAGAACGCCTGATCACCGCGTCGGTCGCGCGAAGACAGAGTCCCTGCGAAGTGCTGAGTCTCAGCGCCAGATGACGGCGAGGCCCGCGTTCAGGAGCGCGAGGATGCCGATCAGCCAGAACACGGCGGAGGGCACGGTGTCGCCGCGCTTCTGACGCGCGGAGCCGATACCCAGCAGGGCGCCGATGATCACGAGGACCACCAGCTTCACGCCGATCTTGACGTAGTTGAGGTCGTACTCGATGCCCCACGGCGCCGCGAGAGCGAGGCCGGCGACACCCGCGATGGCGAGGCCGTAGTCCATGATCTTCGTGATCTGGCGCTTGCCGCCGAAGGCCTGCGCGGCCCACGAGCCGAAGAGCACGGCGAAGCCGATGAGGTGGATGAACACGACGACCAGACGCAGAGTCTCCATGCCCTCACCGTACGAGTGCGGCGGAGGTCTGCGCTAGCAAGGGCAGGCTGACCTCAGCCGCGCAGCTCCCGGGTGACGAGGGCCGTACGCAGAGCGGCGTCCGCGGCCTCGGCGCCCTTGTCCTCCTTCGACCCCTCGAGGCCCGCACGGTCGAGACCCTGCTTCTCGTCGTCGAGGGTGAGCACGCCGAATCCGACCGGCTTGCCGGCGTCGAGCGCGACGCGGGTGAGACCGTCGGTGGTCGCCGCCGACACGTACTCGAAGTGGGGCGTGCCCCCGCGGATGATCACGCCGAGGGCGACGACGGCATCCGCCCCGCCCGCGAAGGCGGCCTGCGCGGCGATCGCGAGCTCGAACGAGCCGGGCACGCGCACCAGCCGGTGCGTGGCCTGCGCGGCGTCCAGCACGCGCTCGGCACCCGCGATCAGTCCGTTCGAGATCGTCTCGTGCCAGGTGCCGGCGACGATGACGACGTTCAGACCCCGTCCGTCGATGTTCCCGGTCTCCGGTGCTCCTGCGCCGCTCATTTCTCGTCCTCTCCGTGGGCGAGCGCTGCTGCGAGCTCCGCTTCGCCGATGATGTGACCCATCCGGTCACGCTTGGTCTCCAGGTACTGGTGGTTGTTCGGGCCGACCCCGACGATCAGCGGCACCTGCTCGACGACGTCGAGCCCGAGTTCGCGCAGCTGCTCGACCTTGTCGGTGTTGTTCGTCAGCAGACGGACCTTGGACACGCCCAGGTCGGCGAGGATGCCGGCCGCGGCCGCATAGTCTCGGGCGTCCGCCGGAAGCCCGAGCGCGAGGTTGGCGTCGACGGTGTCGAGGCCCTCCTCCTGCAGGCTGTACGCCCGCAGCTTGTTGATGAGGCCGATGCCGCGGCCCTCGTGCCCGCGCATGTAGATGACGATCCCGCCCTCCTGCTCGATCGCGTCGAGGGCGGAGTCGAGCTGCGGCCCGCACTCGCACTTCAGCGAGCCGAACGCCTCGCCGGTCAGGCACTCGGAGTGCACCCGCACCAGGGCGGTCTCGCCGGGCTCCCCGGAGACGACGGCGATGTGGTCGGTCCCCGTGACGCGATCCTTGTAGGCGAGGAAGCGGAACGAGCCGTGCGTGGTCGGCACCGTGGCGTCGGCGCGCAGGCTCACCCGACGTCCGCGGCGTGCGCTCGGCGTCGCGCCCTCGGGGTCGATGTCGTTGAGGTGGGCGATGAGCTGCTCGATCGTGATGACGGGAACCCCGTCGCGGGCGCCCAGCTCGATCAGTCCGGGGAGGCGCATCATGCTGCCGTCCTCTGCGACCACCTCGGCGATCGCACCGACCGGTCGGAGGCCCGCGAGCTTCATCAGCTCGACGGCCGCCTCGGTGTGGCCGCTGCGCTCGCGCACGCCGCCGTCGACCGCCCGCAGCGGCAGCACGTGCCCGGGGCGGATGATGCTCGTGGCGGTCGATCCGGGGTTCGCCAGCACGTTCAGCGTGTGGGCGCGGTCGTGGGCGCTGATCCCGGTCGTGACGCCCTCCGCGGCATCCACGCTCACGGTGTACGCCGTCGAGCGGGCATCCTCGCTCGCGGCCACCATCGGCTGCAGGTTCAGATGGTCGGCGAGGTCGGTGGGCATCGGGGCGCAGATGAAGCCCGACGACCAGCGCACGGTCCACGCCACCCATTCCGGCGTCGCGAGCTCGGCCGACAGGATCACGTCGCCCTCGTTCTCGCGGTTCTCATCGTCGGCGACGAGGACGGGACGCCCGGCGCGCAGCGCCTCCAGGGCCTCGGGGATCGTGGAAAGGCTCATCGCGAGCCTCCTTCCGGTGCGGCGCGGAACGCGAGCAGGCGCTCGACGTGGCGGGCGAGGATGTCGGTCTCCAGGTTGACGCGGTCTCCCACGGCGCGGATGCCGAGGGTGGTCGCTGCGAGCGTCTCGGGAATCAGGGAGACCTCGAACCAGGGAGAGGGGTCTGCGGGCTCGCTGACGGCGCTCACGGTCAGCGAGGTGCCGTCGACCGAGATGGAGCCCTTGTCGACGACGAGCGGGGCGAGGTCGGCGGGCAGGCTGATGCGCAGCACGCTCCACTGGGCGCCGGGACGCACCTCGAGCACCTCGCCGACCCCGTCGACGTGTCCCTGCACGATGTGCCCGCCGAGACGCGCGCCGACCGGCATCGCCTTCTCGATGTTCACCCGGGTGCCGATCGTCGCCGATCCGATCGCGGCGACATCGAGTGTCTGCTTCATCACGTCGGTGTCGAAGGTGTCGGCGGTCGAGCCCACCACGGTCAGGCACACTCCCGAGACGGCGATGGACTCGCCGTGCACGGCATCCGCCGCGGCGCGGGGTGCCCGCACGGTCAGCCGCCAGCCGTCACCGGCGGGGGCGATCGCGGTGATCTCGCCCATCTCTTCGATGATTCCGGTGAACATCAGGCGGCTCCTTCGTTCTGCGGTTCTGCGTCTTCGGTGAGGTGTGCGACCGCGAGCATGTCGGCCCCGAGGGGCACCCACTCGTCGACGGTCAGACGGCGCGCGTCGTCGATGGACGCCACACCGATGTCGGTCAGGGCCAGGCGACCGCCGCCGAGCAGCACCGGCGCGATGTACGCGAGCACCCGGTCGGCGAGGCCGGCCGCGACGAAGGCGCTGGCGAGCGTCGGCCCACCCTCGACGAACACGCTCTGGATGCCGCGGGCATGCAGGTCCGCGGCGATGGCGTGCAGGTCATGGGTGTCGAAGAAGAGCGGGGGATGCGGATGCCGGTGCACCGCAGCGTCAGCGGGCGTGGGCCGGGAGCCGATCACGACCGGGATCGGCTGGTGGGGCAGCAGCGCATCGCCGTCACGAGCCGTGAGGGCGGGGTCGTCGGCGAGCACGGTACCGGTGCCGACCACGATGGCGTCGGCGTGCGCACGGCGGCGATGCACGTCGGCTCTGGCCGCGGGGCCGGTGATCCACTGGCTGGTGCCGTCGGCCGCCGCGGCTCGTCCGTCGAGGCTCTGCGCCCACTTGACGGTGATGTGCGGGCGACCGAGGCGCTGAGCCCTGAGCCATCCGTCGATCAGTGCGTGTGCGGCCTCCGCCTGCTCGCCGGACTCGACATCGACCCCGGCGGCGCGAAGCCGCTCCGCGCCACCGCCCTCGACGGCCCCGGGATCGTCGAGCGCGTAGACGACGCGAGTGATGCCGGCTTCGATCAGGGCGACCGCGCACGGTCCGGTGCGCCCGGTGTGATTGCAGGGCTCGAGGGTCACGACCGCGGTTGCTCCGCGCGCGGCGTCGGGGGCGAGCTTCGAGAGCGCGTCGACCTCGGCGTGCGGCGTGCCCGCGCCGTGGTGCCAGCCTTCGGCCAGGACCGAGCCGTCAGGGGAGAGGATGACGGCTCCCACCTGCGGGTTCGCTCCCCGCGGGCCGCGGGCGGCCAGCCGGAGCGCGCGACCCATCGCGTCGCGCTCTGCCGCGTTCACTGCCATCCGTCGTCCTCCTCTGAGGCTGCGGGGTCAGACAGGGGTGGCGGAACGGACGCACGGATGCGTCGCGTGCTGCCTCCCTTCCGGACTAGCGAGGTCTCCCTCGCATCACCGTCGGTCCCGGAGTTCCACCGGATCGGCATCCCGATCTCTCGAGACGCTCGCGGACTGTCACCGCCGGTTCGGATTCCCACCGACCCCGGAGCACGTTGTTGCTCTGAGTGTACTCAACGCGTCTGCACGCATTTCATTCCGAGACAGGGAGGCGGTGATGCCGACGTGCGGATGCGGTCACTTCAGCAGCCGCGAGAGTCGCCGGTCGGCGAGCACCTTGCCGCCGGTCTGGCAGGTCGGGCAGTACTCCAGCGAGCGGTCGGCGAAGAACACGCTGCGCACCGTGTCGCCGCAGACGGGGCAGGTCTCGCCGCGGCGCGCGTGCACCTGCATGCCGCGGCGCTTGGCGTCCTTGAGGTCGGCGGGTGGCTTGCCGGAGGCTTCGGCGACCGCCTCGGTCAGCGTCTCGCGCATCGCCTCGAACAGGCGCTCGACCTCGGTGTCGTCGAGCTTCCCGGCGATCGCGTACGGCGACATGCGCGCGGCATGCAGGATCTCATCCGAGTACGCGTTGCCGATGCCCGCGATCACGGCCTGGTCGCGCAGCAGACCCTTGATCTGCATCCGCCGGTCTTCGAGGAGCGCGGCGAAGGCCTCGCGGGTGAACGCGGGGTCGAGCGGGTCGGGACCGAGCCGGGCGATGCCGGGCACCTCCTGGGGATCGCGCACGACGTACACGGCGAGCGACTTCTTGGTACCGGCCTCGGTCAGATCGAACCCGCTGCCGTCGTCGAGTGCGATGCGCAGCGCGATCGGGGACTTTCCCGGCTTGATGAGCGTCGTGGGAAGCGCCTCGTACCAGCGCAGCCATCCGGCCTTGGCAAGGTGGAACACGAGGTGCAGGTCGTGACCGCAGCGGAGCACCACGAATTTGCCGAGACGAGCGGATCCCGTGATCGTGGCGCCCTGCAGTGCGGAGATCGGCGGATCGTAGGTCTTCAGAGCGGCGATGGCTGCGACGGTGGCGCGGGTGATCGTGCGGCCGACAGCGCGCTCTTCGAGGAAGGCGGTCAGGCCCTGGACTTCCGGCATCTCCGGCATGCGTTCATCCTGCCATCGCCCTCCGACACTGTCACGTGCCGGTCAGCCGGCATCGCCGACCCGGCCCCCTCCGCACGGCCCGGCCCCTCGCGCACGTGCGCGAGGGGCCGGGCCGTACGGAAAGGAACCGGTCAGGGCACCGGCCAGTCGACCGGGGTGCGGTCGTCGTCGGGCAGCAGTCCCGCCATCCATCCGTCGTCACGACCGCGGGCGCTCGTGAGCGCCTGCCGCTGCAGCCCCTCGTAGCGGAAGCCGAGGGCGCGCGCCGCCCGTGCCGAGGCGACGTTGCCGACGACGGCCTGCCAGCGGAGCCGCGCGAGACCGAGTTCGGAGAATGCCCAGTCGATCACGGCACGCGCGGCTTCGACGAGGTAGCCGTTGCCGCGTGCCGAGGCTGTCACCCAGTACCCGAGCTCCGCATGACCGCCCGCCGCATGCTCCTGGATGTGGTGGAGACCGATCATCCCGACCAGCTCTCCGTCGGCGTATATCCCCCAGACGGTCTCCGAGCCGTCGGCCCACCAGCCGGCGACCAGGCGTATGAACTCCTCGGCGTCTTCGCGGGCGTACGGGCTCGGCACCGTCGTCCAGCGCGCGATCTCGGGGTCCTGACAGGCATCCGTGATCGCGTCGATGTCGGTTTCGGAAGGGGCGCGCAGCACGAGGCGGTCGGTGGTGAGGGCGACGGAATCCATCAGATCAGCGTATCCATCTCCCTTCCCGCCTC
>NZ_PCOV01000017.1 GCF_002979435.1 Microbacterium sp. MYb66
GCGTCCGGGGATCATCTTGAGCGGTGCGCTGCGGTCGGCGTCGAGCTCGGGAACGACCTCGAGCAGCGCGCGGGTGTACGGATGCCGGGCGTCGGTGTGCAGGTCCGATGCGGGCAGGTCCTCGACGATGCGGCCGGCGTACATGACCAGCACGCGGTCGCAGGTCTGCGCGACGACGGCGATGTCGTGGCTGATCAGGAGGATCGCGGCATCGGTGTCGCGCCGGACTCCGGCCAGCAGCTGCAGCACCTGCCGCTGCACGGTGACGTCGAGGGCGGTGGTCGGCTCGTCCGCGATGATCAGGCGCGGGTGGTTCATGAGACCCATCGCGATCATGGCGCGCTGCCGCATACCGCCGGAGAACTCGTGCGGATACTGGTGCGCGCGTCGGGCGGCCGCGGGGACGCGGACCGACTGGAGCCGCTCGATCGCCCGGTCCATGGCCTCGGTACGGGTGATGTCCTGGTGTTCGGAGGCGGCCTCGGCCAGCTGGGTTCCGATCCGCCTGGTCGGGTTGAACGAGGTCATCGGATCCTGGAAGACCATCGCGAGCGAGCTGCCGAGGAGGCTGCGCACGGCGCGGTCCGAGGTCGTCATCAGCGGGGTGCCGCAGAAGTCCAGTCGCGCGGCCGCGACGTGTCCGGGGCGTTCGATGAGCCGGGCGGCCGCGAGCGCGGTGAGGCTCTTCCCCGAGCCGGATTCCCCCACCACGCCGATCGCCTCGCCGCGCGAGACCGTGAACGAGACGCCGCGCACCGGGGTGACCCAGCCGGACGGGGTCGGGAAGGAGACGCGCAGGTCGTCGACGAGGAGCACCACTTCTTCGCCGTCGACCTGCGCGGGCTGTGCCGCGCCGGCGAGCGCGACGGCGGGCAGGCGGTGGCGGCGACGGGCCGATCGTCCGCCGAGTGCGGCTGCGGCGGTCTCGCCGAGGAGGTTGAACGCGAGCCCGGCGATCACGACGGCCACGGCGGGGCCGAGGGCGGCAGCCGGGTTGAGGTAGATGCGGTTCAGCCCCTCGCCGAGCAGGCGACCCCAGTCGTACTCCGGCACCTGCACCCCGAGGCCGAGGAACGACAGGCCGGCGAAGGCGAGCAGTGCGGATCCGGCGGCGACGGTCGCGTTCACGATGAGCGGTTCGCCGACGTTCGGCAGGATGTGCCGGATCAGGATGCGGAAACGCGAGACGCCCGCCACCCGAGCCGCGGAGATGAAGTCGCGGCCCGCGATCGTGGCGGACAGGGTCTGGGTGAGTCGGGCGAACTGCGGAGCCATCGCGAAGCCGATCGCGAGGACCGAGCCCGTGGTGCCGACGCCGAAGATGACCGCGAAGAACAGGGCGAGCAGGAGCCCGGGGAAGGCGACCGCGATGTTCACGAAGCCGACGATCGGTCGTCCGGCCCAGCGGGGGAGGACCGAGGGGGCCGTGCCCAGGAGCGTGCCGGCGACCACGCCGATGACCACGGCGATCACGGCGAGCAGCACGGAGAGGCGGGTGGCGACCAGCACCCGCGCGAGCACGTCGCGTCCGAGTGTGTCGGTGCCCAGCAGGTGTGCGGCACTGGGCCCCTGCGTGATCGCCGCGGGGTCGACCTGCTCGGCCTGCGCGCCCCAGACGATCGGGGCGAGGACCGCGGTGAGGGCGACGAGCACCATGAGCGCGAGCGCCGTGATCCCCAGCGGTGAGCGGACGATTCCCGACCATGCCGTGCGTGCCGACATCATGCCTCCCGGATGGTGGATCGAGGGTCGAGGAGTGCGAGGATCACGTCGATCACGAGGTTCACGATGAGCACCCCGAGGCCGTACACGAGGACGATGCCCTGCACGACCGAGTAGTCCTTGGTGAGGATCGACTGCACGATCATGGTTCCCAGCCCCGGCCAGGCGAACACGTTCTCGACCAGGACCGTGCCGGCGACCATTCCGGTCAGCAGCAGCCCCGTCAGGGTCAGGGTCGCCGTCATGGCGTTCGGAAGCGCGTGGCGCGAGTAGATCCGATGCGGGGCGAGACGCTTGGCGCGGGCGGTGCGGATGAAGTCCTGGCCGAGCACGGAGAGCACCTCGACCCGGATGATGCGCGAGAACACGGCCATCGGTCCGACCGCGAGGGCGATCACCGGAAGCACGAGAGAGAAAGGTGCGGAGTTGCCGGCGACGGGGAACCAGCCCAGTGAGACGGCGAACACGTAGACGAGGCCGACCGCGAGGAGGAACTCGGGGATCGCGGCGAGGATCACGGTGCCGGTGGCGAACGCCAGCTCGAGACCCCGTCGCCGGCCCCCGCGGGTGGCGACGGCCATCGTGACCCCGAGCGGGACCGAGACCAGCAGCACCAGCAGGACCGCGAGCAGTGCGAGCTGCAGCGTGGCGGGGAGCCGGGTGCCGATGATCTCGGAGACCGGTTGGCCGGTGATCATCGACGTGCCCATGTCGCCGGTGAACAGGCCGCCGATGTAGCGGAAGTACTGCACGATGAGCGGCTGATCGAGTCCCAGCGCCGCGCGCTTGGCCTCGACGAGCTCGGCCGGGGCGTTCATCCCGAGCGCCGCACGCACCGGGTCGCCCGGCACCAGGTGGATCATGAGGAAGGCAGCCGTGACCAGCACCCACACCGCGAGGACGAACTGTCCTCCGCGACGGACCAGGAAGGACAACCAGGGGTTGTCCGACCGTGCGGATCTGATGAGTATCGCCTGTGTGGCGGTGGTGCTGGCCATCGGCTGCCTCCGGTCTATTCGTACATGCGGATCGAGGCGGGGTCGATGCCGTCGCCCTCGGTGAAGGTCGCCTTCTGGCCGAACGTCGTCAGGACGTTGTTGGCGTAGGGGACGACCGAGACCGAGGTGAACAGCGCCTCTTCCGCCGCGTTCCAGTCCGCGCACCCGTCGGTACCCGGCTTCGAGGAGGCTGCGGAGACGGCGGTCGTGTACGCGTCGTCGGTGACGGAGGCGAAGTTCGTGCCGTTCGGCGGCGTCGGACCGGAGTAGAACGGCACGAGCATGCTGGGCAGCGAGACGCCGAGCGGCGCGGCCGACACGTCCCAGTCGCCCGTGGCGAAAAGGGTTTCGCTCAGCGCGGGGGCGTCGAGGGTCTTGACCGTCGCCGTGACGCCGAGCGTCTTCCAGGTCGCCTGCATGAGCTCGGCGGCCGCGCTCCCTCCGTTGCCGAGGGTGGTCGGGGTCACCAGCGTGATCTCCATCGCGACCCCGTCCTTCTCCCGGACGCCGTCGGAGCCGACTTTCCAGCCCGCATCATCCAGGCTGGCCGATGCGGCCTTCTCGTCGAACTCGGGGAGGAGTCCGTCGACCACGTCGGCCTGGCAGGGGTTCGGCGCGATGGTCACGAGGCTCTTCGCCGCGGTCCCTTCGCCGCCCGTGAGCACCTGACCGAGCTGGTCGAGGTCCAGGGCCTGCGCGAGCGCTTCGCGGACGGCTTGATCCGCGGTCGGACGGCCCTCGGCCTGATTGAAGATCAGCTGCCCGGCAGCCAGCGGCAGCTCCGTCGAGAAGAGTCCTGCGTCGCGCAGGCGCTGCCGGTCCGGCCCCAGGACGAGCGCGGAGTTCACCTCGCCCGACAGGAGCAGGTTCGCCGCCGTGGTCTCGTTCGGGATGACGCGGTAGACGACCTCCGCGGGCAGGCCGGGCTGTTCCGGATCCCAGTCGCCGGGCCCCCAGGTGACGTCGTCACGGCGGGTCAGCGTGTACTGGCTGTTCGGGGTGATCTCGGTGAGCGTGAACATGCCGGTCGCGCCCTCGCCCGCGGCCCGGGCGTCGGGATCGTCGACGACCGTGCCGCAGACGATCGAGATGCTGCCCACGTTCTGCAGCAGGAACGCGTCCGGTCGGCCGCTGGTCACCGTGACGGTGCCGGCCGCGTCGTCGCCGACGGCCGTGGTGCCCGGCTGCACCTGGAGGCCCGCGAGGGGAGAGCCGTTGGCGGGGTCGCCGATGAACGAGATGTTCGCGGCGACATCGGATGCGGTGAGCGGCGTGCCGTCCTCGCAGGTGAGGCCTTCGCGCAGGGTGAAGGTCGCCGTCTCGGTGTCGGCCTCCCACTCGGCGGCGAGACCGGCGAGCACTTCGCCGTCGTTCTGCACCTCGACGAGGCGCCCGTAGAGGTAGCGGTCGATCTGTCGGGCCGAGCCCATGACCGTGGTGAACGGATCGAGGGTGCCCGGGTCGGTGGCCATCACCGCGGTGAAGGTCTTGCCGTCGGCGAGCACGCCGTCGGTGCTGTCTCCTCCGCCGGGAGGAGCGCCTGCGGCGCAGGATGTCAGGGCGAGCGCCGTCGCGCCCAGCAGCGCGATCAGTGGGGTACGAGAACGCATCAGTAGCCTCCAGCAGTGGTCGGGATGGTGCAGGGGTGCGGAACGGTGGTGCGGATCAGAGCGTGCGCAGATGCTCGACGGCGGCGAAGCCCGCGCGCCCGATCGACGCGTCGACGAGCGGCTGACGTTCGGCGAGCGACGTGGCGCGGGTGAAGACGGCCACGGCGTACCGCCGGCCGTCGGGATAGGTCACGACGCCGGCCTCGTTGCGCCAGGTGGGCAGCGTGCCGGTCTTCGCCGCGATGCGCACGCCGGACGGGAAGCCGGAGGAGAGGCGGTGCGGCCAGATCTGCTGCGCCATGATGTCGCGTGCCTGTCGGCAGGCCTCGGCGGATGCCGCGGCGTCTGTCCAGAGGGCGTCGAGCAGGGTCGTGACGTCGCGCGGAGTCGAGTGCGAGGTCCTGACCGGGTGTACCGCGTCGAGCGCGAGGATCTGCTCCGCCGTGGCGCCCTCGAACAGCTCGTCCAGGTCGCTGTCGGCGTCGCCGCCGAGGTCGGTGATCACCGAGGCGAACAGGTCCTCGCAGCATCCGATGAGCCGGGTGCCGTCGAGACCGAGGTCGGCGATGACCCGATCGATCGCCGCAGCGCCGACCCGGTGGTAGATGACGTCGGTCGCCGCGTTGTCGCTCATCGACATCATGTTCAGGGCGAGGTCGCGCCAGCTGGCTTCGACGTCGTCGGCGAAACCGGCGGTGCCCACGCCGCCGATGCGGTACCGCGCGGTCACCGTCGTCCGCTCCGTCGGGTCGAGTTCGCCGGCCGCGACAGCACGCACGTACGCCGTGAGCACCGGGATCTTGAAGACCGAGGCCAGCACCACCGGCTCGTCCGCGCCGACGGAGACCTCCGGGCCGCCCTCGACGCCGATCTCCCGCGCGTGCAGGAAGCCGGTGGAACCGGCGTCCGCGAAGATCTCGGCGATGTCCGGCGCGGTCGCCGTGGCGGTGGTCATGCCCCGACCCGGCGGTCGGCGCGTCCGGTGTGCAGGTAGAGGGCTCGCCCGCTGCCGTCATCGCCGACGAACGCGTGCGGCATCCGCATGCCGTGCTCGGCCTTGACCGGCAGGAGCGTGTCGCCCGCCCAGCCGACGAGCTCCACGGGCTCGGGTGCCGGGCCGAGTTCGGCGAAGATGCCCTTCATCGTGCGGTCCAGCCAGATGCGTCCTTCGTCGTCGACGCGCACCGTCGAGTCCGACACGGACGAGGAGTACGTGCCCACGACCCGCTCCAGGTCGACCGCGACGGGCGACTCGGGCACCGCGGGCAGCGCGGGGACGGTGACCGCGGCGAGAGCTGCGAGGACCTTCGAGGTGATCGCGTGGTACGCATCGACGGTCCGGCCGCCGTTCGTCAGCACGGCCACGGCGACACCCGCCGAAGGCACCATCCGCAGGAACGCGTTCTGACCGATCGTGCCCCCGTCGTGTCCGATCACCGGGCCGCCTTCCCAGTCGAAGATCTCCCAGCCCAGGCCCCAGGCATCGCCCATGAGTCCGAGTTCGGGGAGGTCGACCTGCCGCTCCTGCATCGCCCGCACGCTCTTCTCGGAGAGCACCCGGGTCCCGTCGGCGGCGACTCCGCCGTCGAGGTGCATACGGGCGTAGGTCACCAGGTCGCGCGCGGTCATCGCGAGCATCGACCCCGCCGGCACGTTGGAGCGCACGAGGCTCCACACCGGAGCGGGGACCGGTTCGTCGCTGCCCTCGGCGGGGATGTGCCCGAGCGCGGCGCGGAACATGATCGCCTCGGAGGGCGAAGTGGCCACGTGCGTGAGTCCCAGCGGAGTGGCGAGGTGCGTGCGGAGCGCCTGGTCGTACGACGTGCCGCGCAGCACCTCGATGATGCGGCCGAGCACCACGAACGCGGCGTTGTTGTACGAGAAGCGCTCGCCGGGAGCGAAGAGCTGCGGGGCGTCGACGATGGTGGCGAGATACTTCTCCACGGCGTCGTCGCCCACCCCGGTGTCGTTGAACAGGTCGCCCTCGAACCCGCTCACGTGGCTCAGCAGCTGTCGGGCGGTGATCGCGCTCGCCGCGGTGTCGTCGCCGATCGCGAAGGCAGGCACCGTGTCGCGCACCGGCGCGTCGATGTCGAGCAGACCTTCGTCGACGAGCTGCATGATGAGCGTCGCCGTCCAGGTCTTCGTGATCGAGCCGATCTGGAAGACGGAGTCCTCGTCGGCTTCGACGCCGGTGTTGCGGTTCAGGATGCCGGCGGCGGTGGTGAAGATCTCTCCGTCGGCCAGGATCGCGACGGATGCCGCGGGGATGTGCGCGTCGGCGAGCATCGCGGGAAGGCTCTCCCGCACCCAGCTGCCGATTTCGTTCAGGTCGGACACGTGCGCTCCTCTTCGTCGAGTGGGCCGTCGTCGTTCGGGGCGACGGCGATGGGGCCGAGACTATTCGCGTGTTCCATCGACTCGTTGGTGCCCGGCGACGAGACTTGCGCGGACCTTGGTTCGCCCGGACGAACCTCGACACCCGGTGCGTCGGGGTGCGCTCAGGCGTCTCCTCGTACGGCGCGCCCCGGGAGGGCCGCAGTCACGATCTCTCCTTCGTGCACGACGCGACTGCCGTGCACGTACAGCTCCCGCACGCCCTGCGACGGGCGGGTCGGATCGGCATAGGTCGCGCGGTCGGTCAGCGTCCCGGGGTCGAGGACGACGATGTCGGCATCCGCACCCACCGTCAGATGTCCCTTGCCCCGCATGCCCGACGAGACCTCGTCGAGCACCCGCGCGGGCAGATACGAGCAGCGGCGGAACGCCTCGACCCAGCTCCACGTGCCGCTCTCGAGGATCATGAGTCGCAGCGACTTCGTGAACGTTCCCGCCGTGCGCGGATGCGTGTGACCACCGGCGGGGAGCGGCCAGTCGCGCTGCTCGTACACGGTCCGTCCGTCGCTCGTCGTCCAGGAGATCGGCATCGCATCGCTCGCCACGATCGAATCGGGGTAGGCCAGGGCGCGGTGCAGGTGCGCGCGGTCGAAAGGATCGGCCTCGTCGAGGAACGTCACGATGCAGGTGGCTCCCGGATCGGTCTCGCGCACCTGACGCAACCGGGCTTCGTCGGCGATGCGCTCACCGGTGTCGACCAGCACCAGCGAGCGGGGGGTGATGCCGAGGCCTGCGAGCTTCTCGGGGGCGAGGAAGAACGCGCCGATCGCCGTGCTGCCGGCGCCGTAGGGATAGGCCTCGACCGTCACGCGGGACCCGGCGGCGCGACTGCGATCGAGCAGGGCCAGCACGCGGTCGACGTGGCGCAGCGAGGTGCTGTTCACGTGGCAGTGGTGCATCGCGGCCCCGGTTTCCGCGGCGGCGCGCACGAGCTCCTCCGAGCCGTCGATCGGGGTGCGCGGGTCGGCTTCGATCAGCTCGCGCACGTGCGTGAAGGTCGGGGCGTGCGCGGCGGCGGCCAGACGGGAGAGATCGAGATACTCGTCCGGATCGGAGCGCGGTGCGTAGCCCATGAGCACGCCGATGCCCAGGGCGCCGGCGCCGAGCTCGTCCTCCAGCAGGCTCAGCCAGCGGCGGCGTTCGGCGGGGGACGAGGACCGCTGCCACTCGGGCTTGCCGAGCAGATCCATCGACGCGGTGAAGTCGGCGACCGGCACCCGCTCGAGGTGCGCATACGCCCGTGCCTGCGACCAGGATGCCGAGAAGCCGTAGTTCAGGGGGCGCCCTTCGGCGCCGGCGCGCGCGAACGCCTCGGCGATCGGCATGAGTCCCGCCTCGAGGTCGAGGGCGGTGGTGACGCCGTCCATCGCCTGGAGCCGTTGACCGGCGATCGAGTGCACGTGGCTGTGCAGGTCGACGAAACCCGGACCGACGATGAGCCCTGTGGCGTCCACCACATCGGCATCGGCCGGCGCCGCGAGTCCGTCGCCGACCGCGGCCACCCGCCCGTCCGCGATCAGGAGGTCGGTGATCCGGTCGGTCTCCGTCTTCGGGTCGATGACGCGCCCGCCGCGCAGCAGAGTGTCCACGCTGTCACCCTGGCACGGACGGCGACGACATTCCGGTGCCCTGAGACGAAAGCAGACGGTCGTGCCGGTGCGGGAAGACAATCGCCGCGGAGTCCGCGCCCCGCTCACGCCGATGACGAGCGGGGAGCGAGGGCGCGGTGGAAGGCGGGGCCGAGGCGCAGGCCGGTGACGACGAGCACGCCGATGGCGGCTCCGCCGGCATTGGCGACGATGTCGCGCACATCGCTCACCCGCCCGGGAACGAAGAACTGGGCGGTCTCGATCGCAGTGGACAGGAGTGCACCGCTGGCGAGCTGGACGAGGATGTGCGCTCGCGGGAAGCGGATCGCGACGAGGACGCCGAACGGTGCGAACATCGCGACATTCGCGGCGAACTCGAGGAGGTCGTAGAGGGCCAGGCCTCCGACCGGAGCCGTATCGAGGGCATTCATGAGCGCGCCGCTCGTTCCGGGGCTGAGCGGCTGCGGACCGAGCGTCAGCCAGCCGATCGCCGCGAGGTAGACGAGCGCCGTCACGTACAGCTGGCCGCGCATGCTCCCCAGCGCCGACAGGACCCGCGAGACGGCGCGGTGAGCGGGGGGCGCGGTGTGTCGTCGAGTGTTCATGATGTGCTCCTCTCCCCACGCCGGTGGCGTCGTGAGGATCGTGGTCGTCGTTGTGGTCGTCGTCGTCCTCGGATCCGCTGTGACCAGCCCACCGGAGTGGCTGTTGCCGGGGCGTCTCGGAATGCGCATACGGTTTCGATACGACCCCGCCGGGGGAGGAGATGCCGACGGGGCGCGGTGCGCTCAGCCGTTCTTCTGGATCTCCTTGAGCCTTTCCTGGGCCTTCTTCAGGTCGTCTTCGCTTCTGTCGCAGGCTTCCGAAACGGCTTCGGGCAGGTTGTCGGGCGTCACCAGGCCGTGCTCGAGGGTCGGGTCCTCGACGGAGACTCCGTGGTCGCGCCAACACTGTGCGTCGCGCAGCGCCTCCGCCATGAAGTCATCCGCCGACTGGGCGCCGCCGATCGGAGCCGGCATCTCTCCGACCTCGTCGTAACAGGCGTCAGAGGCGTCGGAGTTGCGCGGGTTCCACTCGATGTCGTCGACCTTGGGGTCGGGGAAGCTCTCACCGTGGGCGCGCATGCACTCCGCATAGCGGAGCTGCCACTCGAAGATCGGCTTGTCGTAGAGGACGCCGTTCATCGAGCCGATGTCATCCGCCGACCCGGAGGCGGTCGAGCTCTCCGAGGTGCTCGAGGCGGTCGAGGTGCTCGCGTCGGACGCCGGCGTGCCGCTGCACGCCGCGAGACCGAGGAGGAGGGCGGGAAGTGCGAGCGCGAGAGCCAGTCGATTCGCCCAGGGTTCGGTTCGGAAGGGGAGGAGATCAGTCATGAGTCCACTCCATCGAGGCGGGTGTTGCGGGCGCGTTCGAAGAATCCGATACGTCCGCGATAGGACAGCCCGACGCCCGGCAGGTGCGTCCGCGGTCATCGAGACGTGCACGCACGCGCCCCGACAGACATAATGGAGGGGGATGTGACCGTGCACACGCAAGGAGGCAAGTGATGTCCACCGCCTCCGAGCGTGCGCGGTTGCCGAGTATCCGCGACGTCGCCAGGCTCGCCGGGGTCTCGCATCAGACCGTGTCCCGCGTGCTCAACGATCATCCGAGCATCCGTCCGGAGACGAAGGCCAAGGTCCTCGATGCGATCTCGGTGCTCGACTACCGCCCGAACCTCGCAGCCCGTGCCCTGGTCACGAGCAAGTCGAACATGCTGGGCATCCTCTCCGCCACGATCGGCGAGTTCGGTCCCACGTCTTCCATCGCCGGCATCGAGGACGCGGCGCGCGAGGAGGGGTACTCCGTCTCGACCCTGAATCTCGGGGACACGACGCCCGAGGCCATCGGCAGCGCGGTGCGCCAGCTGTCGCGTGAGCAGGTGGACGGCATCGTGGTGCTCGCCCCGCAGGTGCGGGTGTTCCATGTGCTGCGCGGCATGTCGGTGGACATGCCCTTCGTGACCCTGCAGACCGCGTCGGGCTCGGACGGCGTGAGTCTGTCGGCCGACCAGGTGGCGGGCGCCAGGGCGGCCACGGAGCACCTGATCTCGCTCGGTCACAGCGATATCCTGCATCTGGCGGGGCCGCAGGACTGGATCGAGGCGGAGTCCCGGATGCGGGGATATCTCGACGGGCTGCGCGAGGCCGACCTGCCGACGTTCCCGCCGATCCGCGGCGACTGGACGGCGGACTTCGGCTACTTCGCGGGCAAGGAGCTCTCGCTCCGGCGCGACTTCACCGCCGTGTTCGCCGCGAACGACCTCATGGCGATCGGGCTGATGCACGGCTTCCGCGACTCGGGACTGCGGGTGCCCCACGACGTGAGCGTGATCGGGTTCGACGACATCCCGGTCGCCGCTCATGTGGCGCCGACGCTCAGCACGGTCCATCAGGACTTCCCCGAGCTCGGGCGCCGCGCCGTCCGCATCCTCCTCGCGCAGATCCGGGGTGAGGACCCGCCGGAGTTCGGTCCGCTGCAGACGATCCTGCGTGCCCGCGAGTCCGCCGCAGCGCGATAGCCCTCCCCGACGGGACCGCTCCCAGCGCATTCGCGCCGCCGCATCACGGTAGCGAAACGAAATACGGGCGCGGACTTGACAGAGGTTCGTCGTGAGTGGACGATGTAATCCAATGTGAACGGTCACATCGAAGGTGACCGCACGTCGCGAGGAAAGATCCGTGAGCACCACAGCAACGTTGCCTACCGTGTCAGGCCCCATCCTGGAGATGCGCAGCATCACCAAGGAGTTCCCGGGCGTCAAGGCGCTGGCCGACGTCTCGATCACCGTCCGCGCCGGCGAGATCCATGCGATCTGCGGCGAGAACGGTGCCGGGAAGTCGACCCTGATGAAGGTCCTCTCCGGGGTGTACCCGTACGGCACCTACGAGGGCGAGATCCTGCTCTACGGCGAGGAGCAGCGCTTCAAGGACATCGTCGCCAGCGAGCAGGCCGGCATCGCGATCATCCACCAGGAGCTGGCCCTGATCCCCGAGCTCTCGGTCACCGAGAACATCTTCCTCGGCAACGAGATCCAGCGCCTCGGCCGCATCGACTGGCAGGCGCAGAAGGAGCGGACGATCGAGCTCCTCGCCCGCGTCGGGCTGAGCGAGGACCCCGACGCGCAGATCAAGACCCTCGGCGTCGGCAAGCAGCAGCTGATCGAGATCGCGAAGGCGCTCAACAAGGACGTCAAGCTCCTGATCCTCGACGAGCCGACCGCCGCCCTCAACGAGAACGACTCGCAGCACCTCCTCGATCTGATCCTCGGCCTCAAGGCCAAGGGCATCGCGTCGATCATGATCAGCCACAAGCTCAACGAGATCGAGCAGATCGCCGATGAGATCACGATCATCCGCGACGGCCGCACGGTCGAGACGCTCGACATCTCGCGCGGCGAGATCAACGAGGACCGCATCATCCGCGGCATGGTCGGTCGATCGCTGGAGAGCCGCTACCCCGATCGCACGCCCGAGATCGGCGAGGTGTTCTTCGAGGTCAAGGACTGGTGGGTGCAGCATCCCACCGTCCCGGAGCGCATGGTCGTGAAGGGCTCGAACCTCAACGTGCGCCGCGGCGAGGTCGTCGGCATCGCCGGCCTTATGGGCGCCGGACGCACCGAGTTCGCGATGAGCATCTTCGGCCGGTCCTACGGCACGTTCCTCTCCGGAACCCTGATCAAGGACGGCCAGGAGGTCGCGCTGTACGACGTGGCGTCGGCGATCAAGCACGGCCTCGCGTACGTGAGCGAAGACCGCAAGGTGCTCGGGCTCAACCTGCTCGACACCATCAAGCGGTCGATCGTCGCCGCCAAGCTCTCGAAGATCGCCAAGCGCGGTGTCGTGGACGCCCGGGCCGAGTTCGCCGTGGCGGAGGACTACCGGAAGGCGCTCCGCATCAAGACGCCCTCGGTGGAGGAGGGCGTCGGAAAGCTCTCCGGCGGCAACCAGCAGAAGGTCGTCCTGGCGAAGTGGATGTTCACCGACCCCGACCTGCTGATCCTCGACGAGCCGACCCGCGGCATCGACGTCGGTGCGAAGTACGAGATCTACGCGATCATCAACCAGCTCGCGGCGCAGGGCAAGGGCGTCATCGTCATCTCCAGCGAACTGCCCGAGCTGCTCGGCATCTCCGACCGCATCTACACCGTCTTCGAAGGTCGGGTCACCGACTGCATCCCGGCCGATCAGGCGACACCTGAGGACCTCATGCGCAGCATGACCTCCGCGACCCAGAAAGCATCCGCATGACCACCGACACCACCGCAACGAAGCGCGGCTTCCACTTCAAGGACATCACGAAGATGTTCGGCGGCGGGCAGTCGACGCTCCGTCAGTTCGGCATCCTGGGCAGCCTCGTCGTCATCCTGGTCGTCTTCCAGGTGCTCACCTGGATCTTCAAGGGCACCGGCCTCACGCTGTCGTCGGGCAACCTGATCAACGTCGTCAACCAGTACTCGTACATCCTGATCCTCGCGATCGGCATGGTGATGGTCATCATCATGGGCCACATCGACCTCTCGGTCGGCTCGGTGGCCGCGTTCACGGGCATCGTGGTCGCGAAGGCCATGGCCGACTGGAACCTCCCCTGGCCGCTCGGCGTCCTCCTCGGACTCGGCGTCGGCGTGCTCGTCGGTGCCTGGCAGGGCTTCTGGGTCGCCTACGTCGGGGTGCCCGCCTTCATCGTGACACTGGCGGGCATGCTGTTCTTCCGCGGCGCGAACCAGTGGGTCGGTGACTCGCAGTCGATCCCCGTGCCGCAGGGCTTCAAGGTCATCGGCGCCGGCTACCTGCCCGAGCTGTCGTTCATCCCGGTGCCCTTCAACGTCTTCACCATGCTCCTCGCCCTGCTGGGCGTCGCGTGGATCGTGTTCTGGGAGATCCGCACCCGCCGCATCCAGCACAAGATGGGCGCCGACATCGCGCCGCTCTGGGTGAGCGTCACCAAGGTCGTGCTGATCTCGGCCGTGATCCTCATCGCGGGGTGGCTGTTCGCCACCGGCCGTGAGGGCACCAGCTTCCCGATCTCGGGCATCATCCTGCTCGCCCTCGTCATCCTCTACTCGTTCATCACGAACAACACCGTGTTCGGTCGTCACATCTACGCGGTCGGCGGCAACCGGCAGGCTGCTCGCCTGTCGGGTGTGAAGGACCGCTGGGTCGACTTCTTCGTGATGATGAACATGTCGGTGCTCGCGTCGCTGGCCGGCATGATCTACGTCGCCAGGGCGACGGCCTCGGGTCCGCAGGACGGAAACGGCTGGGAGCTGGACGCGATCGCCGCGGTCTTCATCGGTGGCGCTGCCGTCTCGGGCGGCATCGGAACCGTGATCGGGTCGATCATCGGTGGTCTCGTGATGGCGTTCCTGAACAACGGCCTCGCCCTGCTGGGCGCCGGAGCCGACGTGGTGTCGATGATCAAGGGCCTCGTGCTCCTCGGAGCTGTCGGCGTCGACGTCTGGAACAAGCAGCAGGGTCGCCCATCGATCACCGGCTTCCTCACGCGTCGCTTCGGCCGCAAGCCGGATCCCGCGGAAGAGACCTTCGACACGAAGGCGAACTACCCCACCAGCCAGAAGTACGAAGCCCCCGCCGTCGACGAGACGCGCGGAAAGTAGGGGTCGAGTCGCGCACCGCACACGCGTCGAGACCTTCACACACCAGAGAAAGAGATCACATGAAGAAGATTCTTCTGTCGGCGACAGCGCTTGTCGTCGCGGGCGCCTTCGCCCTCACCGGCTGCTCCTCGGAGCGCGGCGGTGACACCGGATCGGGAGCGGGGGAGGAGACCGCCAAGGGCTTCGCCGCCGATGCCACGATCGGCGTCGCCCTCCCGGACAAGACCTCGGAGAACTGGGTCCTCGCCGGTCAGCTGTTCACCGACGGCCTCGAGAAGGCCGGCTTCAAGGCCGACGTGCAGTACGCGCCGGCCAGCAACACGGTCGCCGAGCAGCAGAACCAGATCCAGGCGATGGTCACCGGTGGCGCCAAGGTCATCATCATCGGTGCCAAGGACGGCAAGCAGCTCGCGACGCAGGTCGAGGCCGCCCGCGACGCCGGTGTCGCCGTCATCGCGTACGACCGTCTGATCGAGAACACGGAGGCCGTCGACTACTACGTCGCGTTCGACAACTTCGAGGTCGGCAAGCTCCAGGGTCAGGCTCTGCTCGACGGTCTCGCCGAGCGCGCGGGCCACGAGGCTCCGTACAACATCGAGCTGTTCTCGGGCTCGCCGGATGACGCGAACTCCGCGGTGTTCTTCAACGGCGCCATGGAGGTCCTCCAGCCGAAGATCGACGACGGCACCCTGAAGGTCGTCTCCGGACAGACCGAGATCGCCCAGACGGCGACCGAGGGCTGGAAGGCCGAGAACGCTCAGCGCCGCATGGACTCGATCCTCACGTCGACCTACAGCTCTGAGGCGCTCGACGGCGTCCTGTCGCCGAACGACACGCTCGCTCGCGCGATCATCACCTCGGTGCAGGGCGCGGGCAAGGATGTCCCGGTCGTCACCGGTCAGGACTCCGAGGTCGAGTCGGTGAAGTCGATCATGGAGGGCATCCAGTACTCCACGATCAACAAGGACACCACGCTCCTCGTCGAGCAGTCGATCAAGATGGTCGGCCAGCTCCAGAAGGGCGAAGAGGTCGACGTCAACGACACCGAGCAGTACGACAACGGCGTGAAGGTCGTTCCGGCCTACCTGCTGCCTCCGGTCATCGTCACGAAGGAGAACGCGGCCGAGGCGTACGCCAACGTCCCGAGCCTCCTCGAGATCGTGAAGTCGTACCAGTAACACCGGTTCTCCTTCGAGGATCAGCCGCGACACCTCCGTCGCGCACGAGCGAGCCGCCCGGACCATCAGGTCCGGGCGGCTCGTCCGCGTCTGCGGCCGGTGTCTCGCACAGCGAGCCGGCCGGGTCAGGCGGTCAGCCCTTCACCCCGCTGGCGGCGATGCCGGCGACGAAGACCCGCTGCGTGACGAGGAACACCAGGAGCGTCGGCAGCGAGGCGATGATCGCCCCCGCCAGCACCACGTTCTGATACTCGAAGCTCATCGTGTACGACATGAGCCGGTTCAGGGTCAGCACCACCGGGTACAGGGCCTCGGATCGCAGGATCGAGAGCGGCCAGATGAAGTTGTTCCACGCGTACACGAACATGAACACGGCGAGCGTGACGATCGCGGGCTTCAGCAGCGGCACGACGAACTGCCACACGATGCGGAACTCCCCGGCGCCGTCCATGCGGGCGGCTTCGATGAGCTCATCGGGGATGTCGCGGATGAACTGCCGCATCAGGAAGATGCCGAACGCGTTCGCCAGCCAGGGCAGCATCACGCCGAGGTACGTGTCCGACAGGCCCATGCTGTTGACGAGGTAGTACAGCGGCACGAGGGTCACGATCGGGGGGAGGAACATCGTCGCGACGATTCCCCAGAACAGCAGGTCGCGCCCCTTGAAGGTGTGCTTCGCGAACACGTAGCCCGCCAGGATGCTGGTCGCGAGGACGCTGAGGGTGGTGCCTCCGGCGATGATGATGCTGTTCAGCATCGACTGCATGAACGGCACAGCCGTGAGCGCGGTCGCCGCCTGATCGAGGGTCGGGTCGGTCGGGAACCACGTCGGCGGGATCTGCGAGAACTCGGCAGGGGACTTCAGTGCGGAGATCAGCAGCCAGTACAGCGGGAACAGCGGCACCAGGGCGACGACGGCGAGCAGCACGTAGAGCACCGCGGTCGAGAGGCGGCGGCGGATCGGCACACGGCGGCGTGCCGGTGCGGGAGTCGTCGACTTCGGGGATCGGGGAGCGGTCGAGCCCGGGGCCGAGGGTCGGGTCTGGAGACTCATCGGGTGCGTCCCTTCATGACGATGCCGAGGACCCCGCCGACGGCGATGATCATCAGGAACAGCGAGACCGCGAGCGCCGACGACTCTCCGGCCATGCCGTACTGGAATGCCGTGCGCTGGATCTCGAACGAGACCATGTTGGTCGAGTTCGCCGGCCCGCCCTGGGTGAGCAGGTAGATCGGATCGAAGACCTGGATGGAGTTGATGAACGTCATCAGGATCACGAACACGAGCGACGGACGCAGCAGGGGGATCGTGATCGACCAGGTCTGGCGGACGATGCCGGCGCCGTCGATGCGCGCCGCCTCGTAGAGGTCTTCGGAGATCTGGGTGAGCCCGGCGATGAGCAGGATGACGTAGTAGCCCAGCATCTGCCAGACGTTGAAGATCACCAGCGAGACCAGTGCCCACTGCGGGTCGCTGAGCCAGCCCGGCGGGTCGATGCCGAGCGCGGAGACCATCGTGCTGAGTGGACCGTAGCCCGGCGCGTAGATGCTGCTCCAGATGATGACGATCGCGATCGTCGGGATCACGTAGGTCGCGAAGAGCAGCACGCGCACGACGCCCTTGCCCTTGAGCCGCGGGAAATACAGCAGCAGGGCGATCAGCAGCGCGATCGGAACGGTGATGACGATGGAGAGCAGCACATACAGTGCGGTGTTGCCGAGCGCCTGGACGCGTGTCGCGTCGGCGAAGAGCCCGGAGTAGTTGTCGAGCCCCACCCACGTCATCTCGGTGATGGGGGTGAACATCGACCAGCGATGGAAGCTGATCCACACCGTCATCAGGGTGGGGATGAGGGTGAAGACGCCGATGATGAGCAGCGCCGGGCTGAGGAACAGCGCCGACCAGCCTCTGGTCGATGCGATGCTCCGGCGCTTCGGGTCGCGCACAGGGGGCTGCGCGACGGCGGGGCGTTCGAGGGTGGTCACTTCTGGCCTTTCGGGAGGATGGCGGGGAGGCGGACGACGCCGCCTCCCCGCCGGGGTGTCACTGTGCGGCGGTGAGGGCGGCGTCGACGTCGCGGGCCGCGTTCTCCATCGCCGTCTTCGCATCGACCTGCCCGTTCACGAGCGCCTCCAGCTGTCGCTGCAGGGCGTCGGTCGCGGCCGGTCCGCCGAGCACGGTCGGGAACGGCGTCGCGTTCTCCAGAGCCGTCACGTACGACGACAGGAACGGCGTCTCCAGCTGGGCGGCGTGGGCCTCCAGGTCGGAAGCCCGGCTCGGGAGGATGCCCATCGACATCAGGATGTCGGCCATCGCGGACGAACCGCTCTCGCCGGAGTCCGGGCCGTTGAGGTAGGTGAGGAACTCCCACGCCGCCTTCTGACGGGCATCCGAGGCCTTGCCGTTGACCATCGTCATCCACGAGTACGAGATCGACGACGACTCGTCACCGCTGGGCCCGACCGGGATCGGCGCGGTGGCGACGTCGTCGAACCCATCGCCCATGCCGTCGCGAAGCGCGCTCTCCCACCAGTTGGCCATGATGATCATGCCGGTCTGCCCGTTCACGAAGGCGTCGAGGTACGGGCCGGTGGTGTTGGCGTTCGCCGTCGACTTCCTGGGATCGCTCGACCCGTCGGCGATCAGCTTCTCGTACAGCTCGGCGGTCTCGATCGCCTCCGGGCTGGTCAGCTCGGAGGCCGTGCCGTCCTCGTTCAGGAACGAACCGCCGTTCGATGCGAGAAGCGAGAGGAACGGGTGCACGACGCCGGAGTTCCAGCCGGTGATGAGGCCGAAGCCCTGCTGGTCTCCGGTGGTGAGCGACGCTGCATCCTTGACGAGCGCGTCCCAGTCGGCCGGAGGCTCGGCGATGCCCGCCGCCTCGAACAGCGCGGTGTTGTAGTTGAGCTGGTACAGGTCGATCTCGTTCGGGATGCCGTACACGTCGCCGCCGTTGCTCGCCGCCGAGACGACGCCGGTCGGCCAGTTCTCCGTGACGTCGTCGGCGACGTCGGCGGGCGCGGCGGCGGCGAGCCCGTCACGCACCAGCTCGGGCAGCCAGGCGTCGTAGATGCCCACGATCGCCGGGCCGTCCGCAGACGCGCCCTGCGTGCGCAGGGTCGAGAGCAGGTTGCCGAAGGGAACGGCCTGCACCTTGACGGTGATGTCGGGGTGGTCTTCGGTGAACGCCGCCCCGGCGGCCTCCAGCATCGCGACCTGTTCCGGGCCCCAGTGCGTGAGGAAGGTGAGTTCCTGGGTGCCGCCGGCATCGCCGGAAGAGCCGGAGCAGCCGGCGAGGGTCAGCGTCGTCGCGAGACCCAGAGCGGTGACCGCGAGAAGTGATTTCTTCATGGTTCCTTCGTTTCTGTGCGTATCGGGTGGGAAAGGGTGATCACGGGCCGGCGAGGGTGAACTTCTCCGCCCCCGCCGATCGGAACGCGGCTGCGCGCCGCTCTCCGACCAGGCAGCCCTTGACCTGCATGAGCGCGGAGTAGTAGTCGATGAAGCGGAATCCGTAGGTCTCGCCGCGCGCGAAGGCGTGTTCCTGGATTCCGGTGAGCCAGAGGTCGAACGCCTCGTCGGGGATGCCGAAGAACGTGTCCGCCTCGAACCCCTCCATGTCCTCCCAGTTCTCGGCGTGCAGGATCCGAGGCACCGAGTGCCGCTCCGCGTCGATCTCCTCGAGGGGGATCGAGGCGAGGAAGGCGCCGCGGAGGGCCGCCTGCGCCGCGCGCTCGTGGTCCCGGTGCATCGAGTGCAGCCAATGCGTGATGAGGAGGTCGGGCTTGGTGGCGCGGATGATCTCGGCGATCTGCTCGGCGACCGCCTCGTCGTCGGGGAGGAACCCGTCGGAGTAGTCGAGTGTGATCAGCTCGGCGCCGATCGTCTCGGCGAAGAAGCGGGCCTCGTGGAGCTTCTGCTCGCGGTAGACGCTCGGCGCAATGGTCGGGTGCCCTCGCTCGCCGTAGGTGCAGTCGACGATGATGGCCCTGCCGCCCTCGAGGACGACCTTGGCGAGGGTGGGACCAGCGGTCAGCTCCATGTCGCCGATGTGGCCGCCGACGGCGATGACGGTGTTAGACATTGCTCTCTCCGATCTCTGCGCGCAGGATGTCGAATGTGCGGGTCGCGGCGAACCCGGTCTTGGCGTACAGGGCGGATGCGGTCGATTCTTCGTCGGCCCAGAGGAACCAGGCGCTGTGTGCGCCGAGCGCGGTCATCCGCTCCAGGGTCAGGTGCAGCAGCACCTTGCCGAGGCCGGTTCCCCGGCTCTCCGGGAGCACGCCGAACGGGCCGAAGCGCTCGATCACCGACTCGTAGGTGCCGTGCATGGCCCAGCCGAGCACGCTGCCCTGCGGATCCTTGGCGATGAGGATGCGTTCGAGCGGCATCCCGCCGAGCACGCCTTCGCGGATCGCCCGCGCCCAGTCGGAGTTGAACGAGTCGCCCGCGATGCGGATCAGGGGCACGAGGTCGTCGTCGCTCGGCGTGCCGAGATACCAGCCGTCGGCGCGCAGGTCCCGGATCCGGGTGCGGACCTCTTCGGGCATCTCGTAGCCGATCAGCGACCGGTCCATCGCGCTCGGACGCTCGATGCGGGTGAATCCCCGCGAGGCGAGCAGGGCGGATGCCGCGGGGTAGCGGGCGGCGTCGAGGCCAGGGAGCACGTAGTTCGGGGTGTACGCCGAGAAGATGACCTCGGTCGCACCGTGCGAGCGGAGCCAGTCGATCGCCTGGTCCAGAAGAGTGCGTCCCAAGCCGTGACCGCGCTGCTCGGGGACCACGAAGAAGAACGGGATCCAGCCGGTGTCCCGCTGCAGGTCGTCGCCCTCGTGGGCGATGAGGCGGCGGACGGCGTAGGCCGCGCCGATGATGGCGCCGTCGCGCTCGGCGACGAGAAGGCCGTCTGCGTCGAAGTTCCGGTCGAGGAGGACCAGATCGCGCAGGCGGGCGGGCGTGATGCCGTCCTGCGGCGCCGATCGGGTCCAGGCCTCGGCGAGAGCCGCGCTCTCACCGGGGCGGAATGGGCGCACCGTCGTGGTGCCTTGGTCTTGCGTCAACGTCATCGTCCTCTCGCCATCGGGTGAGGCCAGTATGGCAAGAATGTTCAAAGATGTCGACACGTGCGGAGATCATTTACATCACGGAAATATGACGGTTCCGCTCTCGGCGACGCGCGGGGTGAGCCGCGGCCGCGCCGGAGGTGCTGCGCCGAGGTCAGTCGCGCAGTGCTCGTGTGGCTTCGCGGGTGCGCTGCAGGGCGTCGACGGTCTCGGCGTATCGCCGCTTCGCGACGCCGACGAACAGGCAGTCCACGAGCGTGAGCTGCGCGATGCGGCTCACCATCGCGCCCGCACGGAAGGAGGACTCGCGCACTTCGGTGAACAGGGCGTGGTCCGCGGCCTGCGCCAGGGGGGAGTCCTTCGCGGAGGTCACCGCGATGGTCGCCACGCCGTTGGCGCGGGCGGTCTGGAGGAAGCGCACCGTCTCGACGGTCGCTCCCGCGTGCGAGAACCCGATGGCGACGGTGGGGGAGGTGTGCAGCACGGTCGCGGCGATCGCCTCGTGCGGATCGGAGAGGACGTGGGCGTTGCGCCCCACGCGGAGCAGCTTGTGGGCGAGGTCTTCCGCGACGAACTGGCTCGCCCCGATGCCGAAGAGCAGGATGCGGTCGGCACCGTCCACGGCGTCGATCGCGGCCTCGAGCACGGTGAAGTCCAGTCGGGCGACGGTCTCCTCGATCGCCAGCAGCTCGAGGGCGGCGAGCTTGGACACGGCTTCGCGCAGGGTGTCGTCGTCGGAGATCTCGGAGCCGAAGGCGCCGCGGGCGGAGAACTGGGCGGCTTCCTTGCCCAGCTCGGTCGCGAGTGCCATGCGCAGCGGGGCGTAGCCGCTGAATCCGATCGCGCGGCAGAACCGGACGACGGAGGCCACGGAGGTGTGCGACTCCTCGGCGAGCTCGTTGATCGTCTTGTCGATGACGACGGAGGGGTTCTCCTGGATCGCCGCCGCGACCCGGGCGAGGGACGGGGGCAAGGTCGAGGCGGCGGCCTCGATCGTCGACTGAATGCTCATCCGCTCCTCCAGAGGTGTGGGATTCTCAGTATGTCGTGACCGTCGGGATCGCGGTCGGTAAAATCTTTTCACCAAGTCTAGATCCGATGTAGACTCTTTCCGTAGTGATTCGCACGGCACAGCGAGGAGAGAGATGAGCAGCGTCCCGACGACCGTCGCGGTCGACCTCGGCAAGACCCGCTGCCGCGTCATCGTGGACGGGAGTGAGCGGGTCGTCCGCTCGGGTCTCGGTGCTCCCGGACTCGCGACGCCCGAAGGTGTCGACGATGCCGTCGCGGCGATCCTCCCTCTGCTCGACCGCGACCACGGTGCGGATCTCCTCGGGGTCGGCGCCGCCGGTGCCTGGGCCGCACCCGTCGCCGCGCAGGACCTGGCGACGGCGCTCGCCGCGGCGACGAACGCTCGCACGGTCGTCGCGTCCGACGTGGTCACCGCGCACGCGGGGGCGCTCGGCGGAGCGCCCGGAGTGCTGCTGATCGCCGGAACGGGCGCGGCCGCCCTCGGTGCCGACGTCGACGGCATCCGCCTCGTCGACGGCTGGGGGCCGGACATCGGCGACTTCGGCAGCGGCTCGTGGCTCGGACGCGAGGCGGCCAGAGCCGTGCAGCGCGCCGCCGTCGGCCTGGGGCCCGCGACGAGCCTGTCCGACGCCGTCGCCGCGAGCATCCTTCCCGCGGGTGACGTCATCTCCTGGATCGGAGAGGGCGGCTCGATCGCTCGCCGCCTCGGGTCTCTGGCACCCCTGGTCCTGGATGCCGCGGCCCTCGGCGACCGGGTCGCCGAGGACATCGCCGCCGAGGCCGTCCGTCTGCTCACCGCCTCCGCCGTCGCAGCCTCCACGGGCACCCGCGATGTCGTGCTCCACGGCGGTCTCACCGACCATGTCTGGTTCCGCGCCGAACTGACCTCTTCGCTTCACGCCGCCGGACGCACCATCGTGTCCGCGAACGGCGACGCTCTCGACGGCGCGCTGCTGCTCGCGCGCCGCACCGATCTCCCTCACGAAAGGTTCGTCCACCGTGCCGAATGACGACTCCCGCCTGACCGCCCTCCTCTCGGTGCTCGAGCGCCTCGACACCGAGGCCTCGACGACGGAGCGCGGCGACCTCGATCTGCTCGGCACCGCCGAGCTCGTGCGACGGATGAACGCGGAGGACCGCCGCGTGCCGGAGGCCGTCGCCGAGCGCGCCGCAGAGATCGCCGCCGCGGTCGACGGCATCACCGAGCGGTTCCGCCGGGGTGGACGGCTCATCTACATCGGTGCGGGAACGGCAGGGCGCATCGGCGTGCTCGACGCGAGCGAGTGCCCGCCCACCTTCGGCACCGATCCGTCGATGGTGGTCGGTCTGATCGCGGGCGGCGAGACGGCCATCCGCTCCGCGGTCGAGAACGCCGAAGACGATCCGGAGGCCGCCGAGGCGTCACTGCGCGAGCTCCGGCTCTCGGCGAACGATACGGTGGTCGGCATCTCCGCGTCGGGGCGCACCCCCTACGTCGTGGGCGGATTGACGTACGCCCGCAGCGTCGGCGCGTTCACTGCGGCGATCGCCTCGAACGCCGACTCCGAGATCGGCGCTGCGGCGGAGATCGCGATCGAGGTCGTCACCGGCCCCGAGTTCATCTCCGGCTCGACCCGGCTCAAGTCGGGCACCGCGCAGAAGCTCGTCGTGAACATGCTGACGACGCTGTCGATGATCAACCTCGGCAAGACATACCGCGGCGTGATGGTCGATCTGCTGGCCACGAACGAGAAGCTCCATGCGCGCTCGATCCGCACCGTGTCCCAGCTCGCCGGGGTCGACATCGACCAGGCGGCCACCGCCCTCCAGGCGGCCGACGGCTCGGTGAAGCTCGCGCTGCTGATGCTCGCGGCCGACGCGTCTCCGCAGGTCGCGGCATCCGCCCTCGCCGAGGCCGACGGCATCCTCCGCGACGCGATCGCCGCGCTGGTCTGATTTCGCCGCGCCGCACACCTCCCGCCCGTCAATAGGATTCGGGTGTGGACGATCTCGTGCCGGCGGCGCCGTGGTTGATGGCCGCCGCGGCGGTCGTCGCGGCAGGGGCGTCGCTCGCGGCACGGCGTGCCGTTCCCTGGCAGGGGCGGCAGACGGTGCTGGTGATGGCGGCGGCGATGCTCGTGACCGCGATCGCGGGCCGCATCCCGCTGGTCGGTCTGGGACTCGGAGTCGTGCTGCTGCTGTCCGCGATGCTCGGCACGATGGGCGTGCGCGGGACCCGGGATGCCGCGGACTGCTTCCGGCGTGCGCTCGTTGCGCTGCTCCTCGCCGTCTGCTCCTTCGAGAGCGCGTCGACCGGTGCGGTCGCGGGGGCGGAGGCGGGGGTGCATGGTGGGCACGGCGGTCTCTCGGGGCTGCTGACGATCGTGATCGTCGTCGGCGTGATCGGGGTGGTGCTGTGGACCGTCGTCTCGGCATGGTTCGTCGAGCCCGTCCACCACGGCCGCACCGCGCGCCTGCTGACGGCCGAATCCTGGGCGCTGGCCGCCGGTGCCGCCGTCATGTGTCTGGCCACCTGACTCGCCGGCGGTGGTCCGATAGCGTGGCCGCATGCCCCTCGCCCTGATCACCGGTGCCGCTCGCGCGAACAGCATCGCCGCCGGCATCGTCCCTCGGCTTCGTGCAGCCGGATGGACCGTCGCCACGAGCGATCTGCATGACGCAGACCACCTCGCCGACCTGTCGACACCGGACGGGCCCGAAGCCCTGGTGGCCGAGGTGAACGCCGAGCACGGTCCGATCTCGGCGCTCATCCTGAGTCATGCGCACGACGTGCAGTCGGGCATCCTCGACACGACGGCCGAGAGCTTCGACCTGCACGTCGCCGTGAACGCACGGGCAAGCCTGCTGCTGATCGCGGCGTTCGCGCGCCAGATCGGCGACGACGGGGGAGTGATCCTGGCGCTCACCAGCGACCACGTGACCGGGAACCTCCCGTACGGTGCATCGAAGGGTGCGCTCGATCGGCTCGTGATCTCGGCCGCACGCGAGCTCGGTCCGCGCGGTATCTCGGCGAACGTGCTGAACCCCGGGCCCATCGACACCGGCTGGATGGACGACGAGACGCGCACGGGCCTGACCGGTATGACGCCGCTCGGCCGGCTCGGTCAGCCCGCTGATGTGGCGGCCGTGGTGGAGTTCCTCGTGTCGGATGAGGGGCGTTGGATCTCGGGGCAGCTGCTGCAGTCGGACGGTGCGTTCTCGGCGCGGTACTGAGGCGCCCCCGGTGAGTAAGGTCGTCGGCCCATCCGGACAGCAGCTCGCGAACGTGACCTACGACGCACTCCAGCGTCTGCAGCGGATCGTGTACCCGGACGATTCGGCGCTGAACAGTGTCGGCCGTGATGCCGCGGAGCGAGTGGTCGCACAGGAGTGGCTGGTCGCGGGGCAACTCGTGTCGGACAATGTGGTTCGGTCGCACTCAGGGCGTGTGGTCAAGCAGCACACCGGGATGGGGGCGACGACGTATTCGTCCACGTACGTGTACGACACGGTGGGTCGATTGGTGTCGGCGGTGATTCCGGGGCACGAGTTCGCGTATGGGTTCGGTTCTACCGGTGGGTGTGGTCCGAATGCGGCGGCGGGCTTGTCGGGGAACCGGACGGGTGTGACGGATGTGTGGACGGCACCGGGTCAGGCTTCGATGTCGACGCCGACGTCGTATTGGCCGACCGATCCCATCGGAAGCGCCGACTTGGACGGTGAGTTCGACTGGCTCTTCGCGCTGGACGTGGTGTCGACAGCGATAATGTTCGTACCTGGAGTCGGGACAGCAGCGGGACTCGCGATCAAGGCTGCTGTCGTAGCCACCACTGCAGTTCGCGCGAGCACTGTCGTGAGGAAGGTCGCTTCCGCCGCCAACGTCGTTCGCACCGTTATCAAGAAGAACAACATTTTGAGAATTGGGCCATCGACTAATGGGCCCCAATCCGGGTGTCGATCGGCGCTCAGTTGAAATACTGGGAAAAGATGCCACCGCTGCGCCAGAGACTCCAACCTTTGCACGGTCATTTTGAAAGAACGAAGGGCGCGATCACTAACACCAGAACTCGTCAAGTCGTTTGGAAGTACGGAAAGTGGGTATTGTGAGATCGAATCTCCAGTTAGAAGCTCTCCTGCAGCGACTCGCGACTGAGGTGCAGGATTGCGAGACATTCGTTGAGGTGGAGGCCAACGTCGTGAGGTTTTGGATTCGGAGCGATCTCTCGCCCGGGCGAGTCGCATCAATTTCACGATTTGATAGGGCGTTCTATGCACTTAATCTAGATCACTTGTACGTGATGGCTTGGGTTGACGAAGATCTCACCTTTCGAGAGGAGGAGGAGGAGATTCGGCGGCTAAGTGGAATTGGCGAATCATACGTAAAAAATGGAGGCAGAACAGGCCAAACCAAATTTCTCCGGACACCATACGTAGAGGTGCTGGTAGACAAGGACATGGTTCGCGTATATCGCCCATTGGGTCGTCGGGGAGGCGTATTGCTTTCCCCCTGGGAACGATTGGGGGGCTGGCCGGCCGCCGACGGTTGATCGAGTGGGTGTTTAAGTCTCAGGATTCGCTCCTGGGACGGAGGGACGCAAACGCGTCCGCTGGTCGCCAATTTCAACAGAGGTTCGTGCGTGACGCTCGCCGCATGCTGGAAGCGATTCTGGATCCGAGGCAAGTTTGGGTGTCCGGAGTCTGGTCCGATGGCCATTGCGCGGTCGTCCGCCTCACAGCATCGCGGCTTGCTTCGGGTCACGCATCCGTCTGATGCGTGACCGCGGCGTCGCGAGGGTGAAGCTGACTCTTCTCACGTATGGGTTCGGGTCGTCGGGTGGGCGTGGTCCGAATGCGGCGGCGGGCTTGTCGGGGAACCGGACGGGTGTGACGGATGTGTGGACGGCGCCGGGTCAGGCTTCGGTGTCGACGTCGAGGTCGTATTGCTATGACTGGGCGGATCGGTTGTTGTCGTCTTCGGTGACGGGGCGGAATGTTAGGAGGCATGTAATGAACTTCTTTACGGGACTTTTATGGCTCGTGCTATTGCTTGTTCGTGGAGTACTTCTATGGCTCTTTGTTCCCTTCGCGGTTTTAGCCTGGCTGACCGTCCACTGGTGGGCGCAGAAGGCGTCGGTAGCGCAAGCTGTCTGTTGGTACGACCAGATCCTTTGGGCGTTCTTGATCTTGATTCCATTTCGCGCTCTGCGATATATCGACCCGAAGGCAAAGACCGTTAGATGTCTTAGACTCTCGGAAATGCGGGATCTTAAGGCATACAAAATTAGCCTGATCAATGATGTAGCCTGAGTGGCGCTCGACAGGGGATGAGCGAGATCAGCGAGATCGAGGCAACGCAAAAGTTCGCCTCGATCCCGAACTTCGTCTTCGGTACCCGGGTGGCACCGAGAACTAGCCTGGCCGCAAGCAGAGTTCCCTTGATCACGAGTCCAGCGGCGGTCCGACGCCGGGAATGGGGAGGCACCTAAACCACCTCGCGGGCAATGCGCTCAAACATGCGCGGGTACACAACCGCGATGGCTATCTACCCCCATCGGAGAATGGCGCCTGTCGCTCCATGCGGTGGGCGCAGACGCCGACAGCTGCGCGAGGCGCGACGATGGCGACAAGGCCGCTGGGGATTCCCGCGAACTGTGCTATCAAACCAGCGAAAAAGGGTTCAGGAACGGCGTTCCGTGGTCCCCCTCAATCCCGGGAGCAACGCGCGCATCATGGAGGGCAATCCCACAGTAACTATGCTCACCAACAGGTGTCGTACGGTTCGATGGAACCGGCACGGTCAGTCTCTGGATGCAGCTGGGAACATTTCTTCCTGCCTGAGGTTTTCCAGTGAATCAAGTAAATGTAGGCGACGTCATCATTTCCCTGGCTGAAATGGCAAGCCCGCTCTCTCAAGAGCGAGTGTGGGTCCGTCCATCGACGGAATGGGAGTCGAGTTGCATCGAGTGCAACGCCCTCTCAGGTGCGGAGCGCCTTCGGCAGTGGCGTGCTCCACTCCTCAAGCCTGGCTTGGGTATCTACCAATCAAACGGACACCTGGATATTTACGAATGAAAGCAATCATCAAGAGCATCCACGGCTCCGAGTTGGATCTCGAGACATGCCGCCCCGTAGACCCGTTCGACGACGGTCAGTGGATTCGATTGCGGTGAGAGGTCCCGTCTACTGCTCGCGCTCCTGCGCGAGGGAGACGGCGCGGTCGAACGTCGAGACGAGGACCTGTCGTCGGTCGGTGCGGTAGTCCTCGTCGGGCTCGAGTTCGTCGATGTAGCCGTCCCAGACACGGATGTAGCGGTCCCGCCAGGCCTCGAGCGTTGCGCTCGGCGGGAACGTCGCGCCCACGCGCCCGGCTGACCCGATGTCGGTGAGGATCTCGAGCCACGCCGGCACCATGCTGCCGCCCCATTCGTCGGGCTGCAGCTCGGTGTCGTCGTCCTCGTCGGCGAACGACTCGGCGATCTTCGCGATCAGATCGTCTGTGATCTCGCTCAGCCCGTCGGCAACCGTATCGTCGTCGAAGTTTCCCGGACCCCACGTACCCATGGCGCGCCCTTCCCCTTGTCTGCGGTTTCGGGATTCAGTCAACCATGAGGGGGTGACGCCGGCGGCGACCCGTCGTCAGTGTCCGCCGCCGAACTCGATGAGCCCGACGCCGACCGCGATCAGCGCGACGCCGATCGCCATCATGGCCGAGAAGTGGTCCTTGAAGATCACCCGTCCCAGCACAGCGGTCAACGCGACTCCGGCGGCGGCCCAGATTCCGTAGGCGACTCCCACCGGCATCCCCAGTGCGAGGATCGTGCCGAGCAACGTGAAAGCGGCGAGGTAGCCGACGACGATCACGGGGATCCAGCGGCGGCGACGCAGACCCTCCGATGCTCGCAGACTCAGCGTCGCGGTCACCTCGCTCGCGATCGCGAGGGCGAGCAGCAGCCAGGTCATGAGGTGGCCTCGGTCGACTCGCGAGTGTGCGACCCGAGCTCGACGAGCAGGACCCCGACCACGATCACCCCGACACCGACGATCTGCACGGGACCCAGCAGCTCGCCGAACAGCACGGAGCCGAACACCGCGGTGAGCACGACCCCGAATGCCGACCAGATGCCGTACGCGACGCCCACCGGCATCCCACGATCGAGCACGACCGACAGCAGCCACAGCGAGCCCGAGTAGCCGAGCGCCACGACGATCAGCCAGAGCGGATGGGTGAATCCCTCGGCCGCGCGCAGCGACAGGGTCGCCGTGACCTCCAGCGCGATCGCGACCAGCAGGGGCGGCCACGCGGAGAGGCGGGGGCGGTCTGTCATCGGGGGCCTTTCGGGGGGAGTGTCCGAGGTGGTGAACGTGGCGAGG
>NZ_PCOV01000018.1 GCF_002979435.1 Microbacterium sp. MYb66
GGTAAGATAGAGAAGTTGCCCTGCGGGCCTGGCTGTGATGGCTGGGTCGTGGGAGCATCCGATCCTTGAGAACTCAACAGCGTGCACTTGTCAAATGCCAAATTATCCTCGTCTCCATTTCGGTGGGGGTGAGAATTCCTTTGGATCAAAGACCAACTCCTTCCGGGGGGTTGGCATTGGATGAAGTCAGCAATGAATTTGTCTCTTTGGTCAGCATCAAACTCGCTGCGTCATCGTTTTCCCGGTGTCGTATGCATTTCTTTTTTACGGAGAGTTTGATCCTGGCTCAGGATGAACGCTGGCGGCGTGCTTAACACATGCAAGTCGAACGGTGAACACGGAGCTTGCTCTGTGGGATCAGTGGCGAACGGGTGAGTAACACGTGAGCAACCTGCCCCTGACTCTGGGATAAGCGCTGGAAACGGCGTCTAATACTGGATATGTGACGCGACCGCATGGTCTGTGTCTGGAAAGAATTTCGGTTGGGGATGGGCTCGCGGCCTATCAGCTTGTTGGTGAGGTAATGGCTCACCAAGGCGTCGACGGGTAGCCGGCCTGAGAGGGTGACCGGCCACACTGGGACTGAGACACGGCCCAGACTCCTACGGGAGGCAGCAGTGGGGAATATTGCACAATGGGCGCAAGCCTGATGCAGCAACGCCGCGTGAGGGACGACGGCCTTCGGGTTGTAAACCTCTTTTAGCAGGGAAGAAGCGAAAGTGACGGTACCTGCAGAAAAAGCGCCGGCTAACTACGTGCCAGCAGCCGCGGTAATACGTAGGGCGCAAGCGTTATCCGGAATTATTGGGCGTAAAGAGCTCGTAGGCGGTTTGTCGCGTCTGCTGTGAAATCCCGAGGCTCAACCTCGGGCCTGCAGTGGGTACGGGCAGACTAGAGTGCGGTAGGGGAGATTGGAATTCCTGGTGTAGCGGTGGAATGCGCAGATATCAGGAGGAACACCGATGGCGAAGGCAGATCTCTGGGCCGTAACTGACGCTGAGGAGCGAAAGGGTGGGGAGCAAACAGGCTTAGATACCCTGGTAGTCCACCCCGTAAACGTTGGGAACTAGTTGTGGGGTCCATTCCACGGATTCCGTGACGCAGCTAACGCATTAAGTTCCCCGCCTGGGGAGTACGGCCGCAAGGCTAAAACTCAAAGGAATTGACGGGGACCCGCACAAGCGGCGGAGCATGCGGATTAATTCGATGCAACGCGAAGAACCTTACCAAGGCTTGACATATACGAGAACGGGCCAGAAATGGTCAACTCTTTGGACACTCGTAAACAGGTGGTGCATGGTTGTCGTCAGCTCGTGTCGTGAGATGTTGGGTTAAGTCCCGCAACGAGCGCAACCCTCGTTCTATGTTGCCAGCACGTAATGGTGGGAACTCATGGGATACTGCCGGGGTCAACTCGGAGGAAGGTGGGGATGACGTCAAATCATCATGCCCCTTATGTCTTGGGCTTCACGCATGCTACAATGGCCGGTACAAAGGGCTGCAATACCGCGAGGTGGAGCGAATCCCAAAAAGCCGGTCCCAGTTCGGATTGAGGTCTGCAACTCGACCTCATGAAGTCGGAGTCGCTAGTAATCGCAGATCAGCAACGCTGCGGTGAATACGTTCCCGGGTCTTGTACACACCGCCCGTCAAGTCATGAAAGTCGGTAACACCTGAAGCCGGTGGCCTAACCCTTGTGGAGGGAGCCGTCGAAGGTGGGATCGGTAATTAGGACTAAGTCGTAACAAGGTAGCCGTACCGGAAGGTGCGGCTGGATCACCTCCTTTCTAAGGAGCATCTGACTCTTCGGAGTCCAGAACCCAGATCGAGGACGTTCGTTTCTCGCTGGGAGCTCATGGGTGGAACATTTGACATGGCATCGAGATCTGATCTCGGAACTAGTACGCCGCTTGCGGTTGGAAGGTTCTGGGTGAGGGGACCGGTGTCTGCACGCTGTTGGGTCCTGAGGGACCGGATGCGCACTGGCCTTTCGGGGTTGAGTGCACAGTCGGTTACTCTGGGCCTCTTTCTGTTTCTCCCGTTTGGGGGTTGTGGATTGAGGGACCGCCCGTACTTTGAGAACTACACAGTGGACGCGAGCATCTTGCAGCTGACTTCGGTCGGTTGCACAAGATGATCTTAAAGATCATTAGTCAATTTCATTCCAGGCTTTCGAGTCTGGAGTCGATTCTGATTCAAACTCATGTGATTTCAAGTCTTTAAGAGCAAACGGTGGATGCCTTGGCATCTGGAGCCGAAGAAGGACGTAGCAATCTGCGATAAGCCTCGGGGAACTGATAAGCAAGTTTTGATCCGAGGGTGTCCGAATGGGGAAACCCCGCTGGGCGGCGTGCCGACCTAGTGACTCCCGCCTGAATATATAGGGCGGGTAGAGGGAACGTGGGGAAGTGAAACATCTCAGTACCCACAGGAAGAGAAAGCAACCGCGATTCCGTTAGTAGTGGCGAGCGAAACCGGAACAGGCTAAACCTAGCGTGTGTGATAGCCGGCAGGCGTTGCACGTTGGGGGTTGTGGGACTTTTCAGTCATCTCTGCCGAGGTGGCGGCGTTACAAGAAGGTATAGACGAACGGTCTTGAAAGGCCGGTCATAGAGGGTGCCAACCCCGTAGTCGAAATGCCTCTCTTGGCGCGAAGAGTATCCCAAGTAGCACGGGGCCCGTGAAATCCCGTGTGAATCTGTCAGGACCACCTGATAAGCCTAAATACTCCCAGATGACCGATAGCGGACAAGTACCGTGAGGGAAAGGTGAAAAGTACCCCGGGAGGGGAGTGAAATAGTACCTGAAACCGTTTGCTTACAAACCGTTGGAGCCTCCTTAGTAGGGGTGACAGCGTGCCTTTTGAAGAATGAGCCTGCGAGTTAGCGATATGTGGCGAGGTTAACCCGTGTGGGGTAGCCGTAGCGAAAGCGAGTCTGAATAGGGCGATTCAGTCGCATGTCCTAGACCCGAAGCGAAGTGATCTATCCATGGCCAGGTTGAAGCGACGGTAAGACGTCGTGGAGGACCGAACCCACTTAGGTTGAAAACTGAGGGGATGAGCTGTGGATAGGGGTGAAAGGCCAATCAAACTTCGTGATAGCTGGTTCTCTCCGAAATGCATTTAGGTGCAGCGTTGCGTGTTTCTTGCCGGAGGTAGAGCTACTGGATGGCCGATGGGCCCTACAAGGTTACTGACGTCAGCCAAACTCCGAATGCCGGTAAGTGAGAGCGCAGCAGTGAGACTGTGGGGGATAAGCTTCATAGTCGAGAGGGAAACAACCCAGACCACCAACTAAGGTCCCAAAGCGCGTGCTAAGTGGGAAAGGATGTGGAGTTGCCTTGACAACCAGGAGGTTGGCTTAGAAGCAGCCACCCTTGAAAGAGTGCGTAATAGCTCACTGGTCAAGTGATTCCGCGCCGACAATGTAACGGGGCTCAAGCACGCCACCGAAGTTGTGGCATTGACATTATTGGTAGGCCTTCGTGGTCCAGCCGTGTTGATGGGTAGGAGAGCGTCGTGTGGCCAGCGAAGCGGCGGTGTAAACCAGCCGTGGAGGCTACACGAGTGAGAATGCAGGCATGAGTAGCGAATGACGTGTGAGAAACACGTCCTCCGAAAGACCAAGGGTTCCAGGGTCAAGCTAATCTTCCCTGGGTAAGTCGGGACCTAAGGCGAGGCCGACAGGCGTAGTCGATGGACAACGGGTTGATATTCCCGTACCGGCGAAGAACCGCCCAAGCTAATCCAGTAGTGCTAAGTGTCTGAATCCCAGTGACTGATCCCTTCGGGGTGACGCTCTGGGCCTAGCGCACGACCCCATTCTGGTGCGGTTAGCGTATTAACAGGTGTGACGCAGGAAGGTAGCCCAAGCCAGGCGATGGTTGTCCTGGTGCAAGTGCGTAGGCCGAGTCGTAGGCAAATCCGCGATTCACATAGGCTGAGACACGATGCGGATAAAAAGTGGGTGATCCTATGCTGCCAAGAAAAGCATCGACGCGAGGTTCTAGCCGCCCGTACCCCAAACCGACTCAGGTGGTCAGGTAGAGAATACCAAGGAGATCGAGAGAATCGTGGTTAAGGAACTCGGCAAAATGCCCCCGTAACTTCGGGAGAAGGGGGGCCTTCGGCGTATAGGGATTTACTCCCGAAAGCGTTTGGAGGCCGCAGAGACTAGTGGGTAGCGACTGTTTACTAAAAACACAGGTCCGTGCCAAGTCGCAAGACGATGTATACGGACTGACGCCTGCCCGGTGCTGGAAGGTTAAGAGGACCGGTTAGCCGCAAGGCGAAGCTGAGAATTTAAGCCCCAGTAAACGGCGGTGGTAACTATAACCATCCTAAGGTAGCGAAATTCCTTGTCGGGTAAGTTCCGACCTGCACGAATGGCGTAACGACTTCCCAACTGTCTCAACCGCGAACTCGGCGAAATTGCATTACGAGTAAAGATGCTCGTTACGCGCAGCAGGACGGAAAGACCCCGTGACCTTTACTACAGCTTGGTATTGGTGTTCGGTGTGGCTTGTGTAGGATAGGTGGGAGACTTTGAAGCATGGACGCTAGTTCGTGTGGAGTCATTGTTGAAATACCACTCTGGTCACTCTGGATATCTAACTTCGAACCGTAATCCGGTTCAGGGACAGTGCCTGGTGGGTAGTTTAACTGGGGCGGTTGCCTCCCAAAAAGTAACGGAGGCGCCCAAAGGTTCCCTCAACCTGGTTGGCAATCAGGTGTCGAGTGTAAGTGCACAAGGGAGCTTGACTGTGAGACTGACAGGTCGAGCAGGGACGAAAGTCGGGACTAGTGATCCGGCAGTGGCTTGTGGAAGCGCTGTCGCTCAACGGATAAAAGGTACCTCGGGGATAACAGGCTGATCTTGCCCAAGAGTCCATATCGACGGCATGGTTTGGCACCTCGATGTCGGCTCGTCGCATCCTGGGGCTGGAGTAGGTCCCAAGGGTTGGGCTGTTCGCCCATTAAAGCGGTACGCGAGCTGGGTTTAGAACGTCGTGAGACAGTTCGGTCCCTATCCGCTGCGCGCGTAGGAAGTTTGAGAGGATCTGACCCTAGTACGAGAGGACCGGGTTGGACGAACCTCTGGTGTGTCAGTTGTTCCGCCAGGAGCACCGCTGATTAGCTACGTTCGGGATGGATAACCGCTGAAAGCATCTAAGCGGGAAGCCGGCCTCAAGATGAGACTTCCATACCTTCGGGTGAGAGGCTCCCAGCCAGACTACTGGGTTGATAGGCCAGATGTGGAAGCACGGTAACGTGTGCAGCTGACTGGTACTAATAAGCCGATGACTTGATAACACACCGTTTGTTGGTGCTACGCGTCCACTGAGTGGTTCTCGATGTACGGTCGAGAACCGCATAACAACAATGACTTTGTTATGTGTTTGATTGAAACATCAATAGTGTTTCGGCGGCCATAGCGTGAGGGAAACGCCCGGTTACATTCCGAACCCGGAAGCTAAGCCTCACAGCGCCGATGGTACTGCAGGGGGGACCCTGTGGGAGAGTAGGACACCGCCGGACTCCTTTTA
>NZ_PCOV01000002.1 GCF_002979435.1 Microbacterium sp. MYb66
GGTGCAGAATCCCCCCGCACCAGCGCCTGGATCCCGCCCCCCGGAGGGATCCATACGGCTGTCTCTATGGGATGAGACGGCGCTCCCGCCGATTCATTACGCGACTTCTCGAAAATCTTCTGAAGAGTTCCGCCGCGCGGTCGCCGGCTCCTCCGGAACCGCGGGTTCGCACCCCGGATCGCCGAACCATGGCGTGGCCTCCGAGTTCGGGGAAAGGGTGGCTTCCCTGGGAATTTCGCGAGAGAATGGTGAAGTCGCGTGATGAGAGACGCTCACCCGCGTCTCTTCCCGTGGACGCGCACCTGCGCCCTGCGACAGATGGATGATTGTGCACGAAGAGAACACGATTCACGACGAGACGATCGGCGACGCCGACCTGATCCTCCGCACTCGCTCCGGCGACACGGAGGCATTCGGTGAACTCTGGCGACGGCACTACCCGTCCGGGCTGTCCGTCGCCCGCTCGGTGACGTCGTCGATCGACCCCGACGACCTCGTGCAGGAGGCGTACACCCGCATCTACCAGGCGATCGTCAAGGGAGGCGGGCCGAACGGCTCGTTCCGGGCCTACCTCTTCACGAGCATCCGCAACACCGCTGCCGGCTGGGGCCGCTCCCGCCGCGAGACCGCGATCGACGAGCTCGACACGGTCGCCGACCCCGACACGACCGATCAGGCCGCGAACGAGGCACTCGACCGCAGCCTGACCGCACAGGCGTTCCGCAGCCTCCCCTCCCGCTGGCAGGAGGTGCTCTGGTACACCGAGATCGAGCAGATGAAGCCGCAGGAGGTCGGGCCGCTTCTCGGCATGAAGTCCGGTGCCGTGTCCCAGCTGGCCTTCCGCGCCCGCGAGGGACTCCGTGAAGCCTGGATCCAGGCGCATCTGCGCAGCGCGGCCGAAGGCTCCGAATGCCAGTGGACCATCGAACACCTCGGCGCGTACTCACGCGGCAACCTCAGCACTCGCGACCACAAGCGACTCGAGCTGCACCTCGACGAGTGCGCCCGATGCATGATCGTCGCGGCGGAGGCGAAGGATGTCTCCACGCGCCTCGCCCTCGTGCTGCTGCCGCTCGTGCTCGGCGTCACCGGAGCATCGGGCTACCTCGCCACGCTGCAGGGCGGTGGAACCCCCATCGTCGCACTGGCCGCGGCGCCGTCGAGCATCCCCGGCGCCGTGTTCGGTGGTGATGCGGGCACAGGTCACGCTGCGACCGGAATCGCCGCCGGGGGCTCCGGCACCGGCGGCGGCGGAACCACCGGTGGCGCCGCAGGTTCCTCCGCCGGCGCAGGATCCGCAGGAGGAGCGTTCACCGGGATCGGTGCGCTCGTCGGCGCGGGTTCCGCGGCCCTGGTCGTCGCGGGCGTCGTCGCCGCAGCGACGATCATCCCCGGACTCGCCGGGTCGGACCCCGCCACCTCGCTCCCGAGCGCCGGGGACGAGGATCCGTCCTCGATCGCCTCCGACGTCGGGCCGGACGAGTCGATGAACTTCGACGAGCCTGTCGTCATCGAGCCTCCGGTGACCGAGCCGGAGGAATCGCCCGCTCCCCCGGTCGAAGACGAAGACCCGCAGCCGGCGGCAGACGATGCCGGTCCTGTCGTCGCGCCGCCGACGGTTCCCGTCAAGCCGATCGTCCCGCCCGAGACCGTCGAACCGGTCGAGCCCGTGGATCCTGTGGAACCCGTGGACCCGGTCGATCCGGTCGATCCGGTCGACCCACCGACGTGGGCCACCGCGACGATCTGGTTCGAGGGCCTTCAGGTGCATTACAGCGTTCCGATCACGGGCGCGCCCGGGACCACGGTGGAGGCCCTGCTCGACGACAGTCACGGTGGCGGCGGGAGCATCGTGCTGGATGACGCGGGTCTGGGAACGCTCGATCTCCGTCCCGACTTCTGGCAGTTCCTCGATGCGGCGAACACGAAGGTCACCTTCCGGTACGTGCTCGCGTCCGGAACCGGTCCGCTCGTCGAGACCACGCTCCTCGCGCTCGAGCCCCTCGGCGGCGGCGGCCCCGAAGAGGTTCCGGTCGAGGAGCCTGCGGATGAACCTGCGCCCGACGCAGACGTCCTCTCCGTCGCCCCGGCCCCCGTCGAGCCGGCACCGGTCGACCCGGCGCCCGAGGAGTCGGCACCGCCCGCACCGGTCGAGCCCGTCCAGACGGCTCCGGCCGCACCCGCACCGGTCGAGCCCGCGCCCGCCGCACCGGTGGAGTCGAACGCCCCTGTCGAGTCGACCCCGACGGCAGCCTCGACGACGGATGCCGTCGCGCCCGAGGTCGCCGTCCTCCCGACCGAGGACGCCGCAGTCGCCGAATAGACTGGATCCATGTCCTCGGATCCCGCACCCGTTCCCGGCGTCGAGCGCCCGGTCATCTCCGCCCTCGACATCGTTCGCACCATCGTCCTGGTCGTCGCGGTGGCATCCCTCGCGCTCTGGGGCTTCGCCAGCTGGGACCTCCCGTGGAGCATCATCATCGGCGTCGGCGCACCCGTCGTCGTGATCCTGATCTGGGCGCTGTTCCTGTCACCGCGACCGGTCCTGCGCGTGCATCCGTTCCTCCGCGCCGCAGTGGAGCTGCTGATCTACGTGGGCGTCACGATCGCGTGGTGGTCGATGGGACAGGCCCTGATCGGAACCGCCTTCGCCCTGGTCGCCGTCGTCGCCGGTGTCCTCAGCGGACGACGCGCCCTGTCGTGAGACTCCTGCCGTGAGCGCCCTGCCGTGAGCGTCCTCGAGCTTCTGCAGGAGTCCCTCGGCCCGCTCGTCGACACCGATGAGACTGCGCTCGAGCAGGCCAGAGCCGATCGCTCGGGCCATTCCGCAGCGGGACGCCCGATCGCCGTCGTGCACGCGGAACGGGTCGAGGACGTCCAGCAGACCATGCGCATCGCGACCGCGACACGGACGCCGGTCGTCGTCCGTGGCGCCGGCACCGGCCTCGCGGGCGGAGCCAATGCGGGCACCGGTGAGATCGTGCTCTCCCTCCGGCGGATGACCGCGATCCTCGAGATCCGCCAGGACGACCTGCTCGCGGTGGTCGAGCCCGGCATCCTGAACGCCGACCTCAACGCCGAGCTCGGCCGACACGGACTGTGGTGGGCTCCCGACCCGGCCAGCCGCGACATCTCCACCGTCGGCGGCAACATCGCCACCGGTGCCGGCGGCCTGCTCTGCGCCAAGTACGGCGTCGTGCGCGATGCCGTCCTCGGCGTCGACCTCGTCCTCGCCGACGGCAGACTGCTGCATCTCGGACACCGCAGCGTCAAGGGCGTCACCGGCCTCGACCTCACCGCGCTGGTCGTCGGCTCGGAGGGCACGCTCGGCGTGGTGGTCGGCGCGACTCTCAAGCTGCGCCGACTCGTCCCCGGCGAGACGTGCACCGTCACCGCCACCTTCCCCGGCGTGCGGAGCGCAGCGGCAGCGGCGGCGGCCGTGACCGCTGCGGGCGTGCAGCCCGCGATCATGGAGCTGATGGATGCCGCGAGCCTCGCGGCCGTCCATGCCCTCCTCTCGCTTCCCGCGCCGACGCCGGGAGCTGCGCAGCTGACCATTCAGACCGATGGCCCCGCGGCCGGCATCGAGGCCGATGCGATCGCGACGATCCTCCGCGACCACGAGGGCGTCACGGTGGTCTCGCACGACCGCGAGGAGGGCGAGCGCCTGCTGTCGATCCGGCGCTCGATGCACCCGGCGATGGCGTCACTGGGCACGACGCTCATCGAAGACGTCTCGGTGCCGCGCAGCGCCATGCCGGCGATGTTCGACGAGATCGCGCGCATCGAACGCGCATACGGCCTCACGATCCCGACGGTGGCCCATGCGGGCGACGGCAACCTGCACCCCAACTTCCTCTTCGACGGGCCCGAGACGCCGCCTGAGGTCTGGGCAGCTGCGGATGAGCTCTTCCGCGCCGCGATCCGCCTCGGCGGCACCCTCACCGGCGAGCACGGCATCGGGGTGCTGAAACGACGCTGGCTCGCCGAGGAGCTGGGTGACGACCAGTGGCAGCTCCAGCGTCAGATCGCCGCGGTGTTCGATCCGCTCGGCATCCTCAACCCCGGAAAGGTGTTCAGCCCCGATGCCTGACATCCACGTGAGCGCGGCGGTCATCGTCGACGACGAGGGACGGGTCCTGGTCGTCCGCAAACAGGGCACGACCCGCTTCATGCAGCCCGGGGGCAAACCGGAGCCCGGCGAGTCCGCCGCGCAGACGCTGATCCGCGAGCTGAACGAGGAGCTGGGGCTGCTGCTCGACGAATCCGACCTTCAGCCTCTCGGGACGTTCGTCTCGGCGGCCGCCAACGAGCCGGGGCACCGTGTCGTCGCCGAGGCGTTCGCCGCGTCCATCCGCCCCGAGACGGTCACCGTGCAGGCGGAGCTCGCCGAACTGCGATGGATCACTCCGGCCGACGTCGCGACGCTGCCGCTGGCACCGCTGAGCCTCGAGCACCTGCTTCCGATCGCCTGGCCTGCCTCCGCAGGCTGAGCGGACGGCAGACAGCCCTCAGATGCCCTGCCAGCCGGGCTTGTTGGCGAAGGTGTAGCGGTAGTAGTCGGCGAGCGTGAGGCGCGATGCGGCCGCCTCGTCGACGACGATCGTCGCGTGCGGGTGCAGCTGGATGGCGGAGCCGGGCAGGAGCGCGGTGAGCGGACCCTCGACCGCGCCGGCGACGGCCTCGGCCTTCCCCGCGCCGAACGCGAGCAGCACGAGGTGACGCGCCTTCAGGATCGTGCCGAGTCCTTGGGTGATGCAGTGCATCGGCACGTCGTCGATCGAGTCGAAGAAACGCGCATTGTCCTCGCGCGTCTGCTCCGTGAGGGTCTTCACGCGGGTGCGCGAGGCGAAGGACGAGCCGGGCTCGTTGAAGCCGATGTGCCCGTCGGTGCCGATCCCGAGGATCTGCAGGTCCACGCCGCCGGCGGCCTCGATGGCCGCCTCGTAGTCGTCACCCGCGTGCTGGATCGTCGCCTGTGCGCCGTTGGGGACGTGGATCCGCCGCGGGTCGAGGCCGAGCGGTTCGACGACTTCGCGGGTGATGACCGAACGGTAGCTCTCCGGATGGGCGGGGTCGATGCCGACGTACTCGTCGAGCGCGAATCCGCGCACCTGGGAGACGTCGCGGCCCGCGAGCTCGGAGCGGAGCGCCTGGTAGACCGGCAGCGGAGTGGATCCGGTGGCGAGTCCCAGAACCGCATCGGGACGACGATCGATCAGTTCGACGATCTCCCGGGCGACCAGGGCGCCTGCGGCCTCGGCATTCTCGACGATGACGACCTCAGCCATGCGGGACGATCTCCTTCTCGGTGATGGATGCGCCGACCAGTGCGGCGCCGAAAGCGGCAGCGGGGGAACCCGCGGGAAGCAGTTCGATTCTCTCATCCAGGCGGAGCGACCGCATGAACGGCGACGCCTCGGCACCGGCGTGGAGAGCCGCGCGGATGCCGTTCTCGAGCCGGTCGCCGAGCGCGGTGAGCCCGCCCCCGATGACGACCGTCTCGACGTCGGCGGAGAGCACGAGCACCCGCACCGCGGCGGCGGCTCCGTGGTAGAGGTCGTCGCGGAGTCCCATCGCCAGGGGGTCGCCGGCATCGGCGGCGTCGAAGATGTCTCGGATCGGCAGCGCGCCGGGGCGACCCCACGCCTTGGCCAGAGCCCCGCCGCCGCAGAAGGTCTCGACGCAGCCGTGCTGGCCGCAGCCGCACAGACGCCCTCGGGGATCCACCGAGAGGTGTCCGACCTCGCCGGCGGTACCTCGCGAACCGCGCCAGATGCGCCCGTCGATCACGATGCCGGCGGCGACCCCGGTGCCGAGATTCAGATAAGCCATGGATCCGGCGACACCGCTCAGCACGGCGGCGCCGAGGGCGGCGGCCTTCACGTCGTTCTCCACGCGGAAGGGAATGCCGAGCCCCTGCTCCGCTCTCGCGGCGAGGTCGAGGGATTCCACTCCGAGGTTGACCGCGTGGTCGACCCGCCCCGACTCCGCGTCGACCAGCCCCGGGATGCCGATGCCGACCGAGCCGACGTCGGAGATCGGGAATCCGCTCTCCTCGGCGAGGGCGGTCACGGCCGTCACGATGCTCTCCACGACCGCGTTCTCGCCCCAGCCGGTCGGTCGCCGGAGTCGTCCGCGGATGTCGCCCGCCGGGTCGACCGCCACGGCGTCGATCTTCGTGCCCCCGACGTCCAGGCCCACTCGAATAAGCCGACCGGAAGGGTCGGCAGCGCCAGCACCCGTCATCGGATGCCGCTCCCTGCCGTACCGGGGATGGCGGAGGTGAGGATCACGACACTCCCAGCTGCCCGGAGAGCACCATCACGGCGGCTCCCCGCAGGACGATGTCGTCCTGATGGGTCAGGCGCACGACGACGTCTTCGAAGACGCCCTCGAGCGTCCGCGCGTGCAGGGTTTCGATCGCGGCGTCGGTCAGGACACCGTCGAGCAGGTTGGCCGGCCCGGAGAGCACGACCTCGGAGAGATCCAGCGCGGCCACGATCGGGGCGATCGCGATCGCCATTCGGGTGCCGGCGTCGCGCAGGATCTCGTCGCGTGCCTCGGGGTCCGCGGCGACCGCCGCCCGCAGGCGACTGACGCTGAGCCAGGCTTCGAGGCAGCCGTCCTTGCCGCAGGCGCACCGCGGTCCGCCGTCGGTTCCGACGACGACGTGCCCGATCTCTCCGGCCGCGAAGCGGCTGCCGAGCAACGGCTGGCTGCCGGTGATGAGGCCGGCTCCGACGCCGCGGCCGATCTTGATCAGCATGAAGTCGGCCTTCGCGTCGCCGAAGGTGTATTCGGCGAGCACGGCCGCATTGGCATCGTTGCGCGCGAGGACGGGAAGGTCGAGATCGACGCCCAGCTTCGCCTCGAGGGGGAAGTTCGTCCAGCCGAGGTTCGGCGAGCTGAGGACGACCCCGTCGGGACGCACGACCCCGGGGGTGCCGATGCCGACACCGAGCAGCGGCTGGGTGGAGGCGGCGACCAGGCTCTCCGCGAGCTCGCGGAGGGCGGCGTAGGCCGCTTCCCCGTCGGGAGACTCGGGTCGCGGCACCTCGCGGCGTTCGAGGACGTCGCCGTCGAGGCTCAGCACGGCACCGGTGAAGGCGTTCGGGCCGGAGAGATCGAGGCCGACGATCTGGTGGCCGAAGCGATCGATGTCGATGAGGATCGGCGGCTTGCCTGGCCCCACCGCCTCGCGGACGCCCATCTCGATGACGATGCCATCCGCGATGAACTCGGCGACCAGGTCGGAGATGGTGACCCTGGTGAGTCCCGTCTCGCGGGACAGGTCGGCGCGGCTCATGGCGCCGGCGTGGTACAGCGTCTGCAGCACCAGTGCACGGTTGTGTCCGCGCGCGTGCTCGGGGAGCACCTTTGATCGCGAGCGCAGGTGGCGCCCCGGGCCGAAGGCGTGCGCATTCGCACCGACGTACTCTGACGGCGATGCGGGACGCGGTTCATCCGAAACGGACATGTTTGTTAGTAGACCTTACGAACAAAATTTGCGCAACCTCTGCTCGCGGACGCGCGAGGAGGGTTACCGAAACGTTACATTACTTTCGATCGTCGGCGACGACCGTGTTCGAGCGCTCGAGGAGACGCTCCACCAGCGTTGCGACGATCTCCTCCCGCGCCTGGATCGTGAGGGGCTTTCCGGGAACGCCGGGGCGACGCTGGCCGGGCGCGGGGCCGTCCAAGGGACGATACCGCACCCCCGCGGCTGCGAGTCGGCGCAGGTGCGTGGGCAGACGGCGACCGAAGCCCGCGTAGGGTTCCGGGTCCCCGCCCTCCCAGAGCCGCTCGGCGATCGCCGCCAGGCGCGGGAAGATCGCGAAGTCGATGCGGTCCCCCGTGGGCAGATGCTCGCTCCAGACGTTCGCCTGCCCTCCCACGGCACCGTCCTCGACCCGCAGCGTGTACGCACGCTCGATCGTCAGCGGCGGACCGACCCTGATCGGCTCCTCCTCCGACTCCGACTGCGGGTAGTCGAGGTACACCTCGAGATCGGGACACGCCACGACCTCGATGCCGCGGTTCAGAGCTTCGCGCATCGCCGCAGGGCCTCGCCACGCCAGGATGCGGACTCCCTCGGGGACATCCCCCTCGAGGACCTCGTCCCATGCCAGAGCGGTCCTGCCGCGGGCGCGGACGTGTGCCACGAAACGGGCCGTGAACCAGGGCTGCACATCATGCGGGGTGTCGAGTCCGAGCTCGCGCATCCGTTCGGCTGCCGCGGTGCTCGTGGCCCACTCGATCACGGGCACCTCGTCGCCGCCGATGCCGATCCACTCGGAGTCGAACACGTCGCACAGCGCATCGATCGCCGCCCGCCCGAACGCCAGCGAGGCCTCGGTGGGCGCGAGAGTGCGGGAGTTGACCCCGAAACGCTCCCAGGCGGAGTCGACCGGATCGCCGACGTCGACGTTGCCGAGGTCCGGGTACGCGGCGAGCGCGGCCTGGATGTGCCCCGGCAGCTCCACCTCCGGCACGAGGGTCACGAAGCGGTCACGGGCATAGGCGACGAGGTCGCTCAGCTGCGCGGTCGTGTAGAACCCCTCGTGCACTCCGGGCTCGACCGTCGCGAGAGGGCCGTGCCCTCGCTGCGTCGATTCCCGCCGCGCACCGACCTCGGTGAGCCGCGGGAAGCCCGGGACCTCGAAGCGCCACCCCTGATCGTCGGTGAGATGCAGGTGCAGGACGTTCAGGTGATGGTCGGCGAGCAGGTCGATCAGTCGACGGACCTCGTCGACCGGCCGGAAGTGGCGGGCGACGTCGAGCATCATCCCGCGCCAGCCGTACGCGGGCGCCCCCTCCCACACTCCGGCGGGGATCACGGGCGCGGCGGCATCGGGATCGCGGAGCTGTCGAAGCGTGGTCGCGCCGCGGAAGACGCCGGTGGGACTCGCGCCCACGACCTCGATGCCGGAGGAGTCCACCGTCACCCGGAAGGCCTCGTCCGCGATGCGTCCGGACGTCGCGGCATCCGCGCCGACGGTCTCGTCGATCGAGAGTCGGATGGACGGCTCCCCCGTCGACTGCCCCGTCGACCCGCCTGTCCTCCCGAGCCGCGCGGCCGAGGCGGCGAGCTCCGATGGGGCGATGATCGGCGTCTGATCGGACCATGCGAATCCGGCGACGGTCGGATCGATCCGCGCCTGGATGAGCGGCACGGTCGCGCGGTGGGCAGGCGGCGCCATGCGCAGCGCACGCCCCGGGGTCGCTCCCGTGACATCGCCGTCCACGACGACGGGAACTCCCCCCACCAGCACCTCGATCACGCCGGTCGGAGCGGTGAACGGCTCCTCGAAGGTCGCCCCCGCCGCGATGGTCAGCGGGTCGAAGAGCACCAGGTCGGCCGTCGCGCCTTCGCGGATGACCCCGCGCGGCGCATCGCCCCTGTCGAGGCCGAGACGCGCGGCAGGTGTTCCGGAGAGGTGGCGCACGGCTTCCTCGAGCGTGAGGACGCCGAGCTCGCGCACGTAGTGGCCGAGGTATCGGGGGAAGGTGCCGCGGCCGCGCGGGTGCGGTCGCGCGCCGATCAGGATCCCGTCGCTCCCGCCGGCGTGCCGCGGGTGGCGCATGATCGCGCGGACGTTGTCCTCGTCCCCGATGTGCATGAGTATCCCGGTCGCCCCGCCATCGGCGAGGATCGTGTCCAGCACGACGTCGACGGCTCGGCGGCCGGAAGCCTCCGAGATCTCGGCGACCGTGCGCCCCACCAGGTCGGAGAGTGCGGGGTTCGCGGTCCCGGAGATCTGGATCTGCGACCAATCCGCCTTCTCGCCGTGGAAGCCGTCGCAGCCGATCTCCTCGAGCTCCACCCGCACGGCCTCCCGGCCCTGCACGTCGAGATCGGAGATCGCCTGCAGCAGATCACCCGTCGCCGCCAGCCTGCTCGGCAGCAGCGCGGACAGCGTGGTCGCCCCCGGCAGATACGGGTAGGTGTCCAGGGTCACGTCGATGCCGTCGGCGGTCGCGTCGTCGATCAGCGCGAACAGCTCGTCCGCGCGCCCGCGGTTCGGCGCGAAGTTCATGGTGGCGTGGGTGAGGTGGACCGGGCATCCCGTGCGCCGGCCGATGTCGATCGCCTCGCGGTAGGCATCGAGCGCTCCCCCGCCGTAGCTGCGGGTATGCGGCGCCCAATAGCCGCCGCGCTCGGCGACGACACGGCACAGTGCCTCCAGCTCCGCGACATCGGCGTACATCCCCGGCGTATACGTCAGACCGCTCGACATCCCGAACGCGCCGGCGTCCAGAGCCTGGCCGAGCATCTCCGCCATCGTCGCGATCTCGCCGGGCGTCGCCGGTCGGTTCTCGTGACCGACGACCATCATCCGCAGATTCCCCTGCGGGACGAGCACCGCGGCGTTCGCGACGGTGGCCGCATCGATCGCCGCGAGAATGTCGTCCATCGTCCGCCAGGGAACGTCGGAGGGCATCCCGTTCCACCCTGCGATCTGCGCCGGGATGACGGCGGCCGCGGCGTCATCGAGCGGGGCGTAGCCGAGGCCGTCCTGTCCCAGCACCTCCGTCGTGACCCCCTGGCGGATCTTCGCGTCGTGCGCGGCGCCGCTCAGCACGGCGAGGTCGCTGTGCGCATGCATGTCGATGAAGCCGGGCGCGAGGACGAGGCCTTCCGCCCGGACCTCGACGGCGCCATCCGGAAGCTCGAGAGAATCTGCATCGGCGGCGCCGAGCGGAAGGATCGCGACGACCCTGGCGCCCTCGACCGCGACATCGGCCACCCGGCGCGGCGCCCCGGTCCCATCGACGACGGTCGCTCCGCGATAGACCCTCACGAGTCCGGCTGCGGCCTTCTCGGCGCTCAGAAGCATGTCGCGACCGCTCCGATCACGCGCGGGTCGGCGGCGTCGGGGTCGTCGATCACCGGCACCACCCGCCACTTGTCGAAGGCCGTGCACGGATGAGAGAGCCCCAGCCGTACGACATCGCCGACATCCGCCGTCGCCTCGTCCGCGAGCCGGAGGAAGGCGTGCTGATCGTTCAGCGCGGTGATCTCGCCGGCCACCGACTGCGGAACGGGCAGGTCGATGTCGAAGGGCACGTCGCGTCGTCCGGCATCGAGGAGGGCGAGTCCGTCCTCCGGCTGCGAGACCACCCGCGACCAGACGTGCATCGCGGAGCGCAGCGGGGCCGTGCCGGTGAGGGGGCCGAAGGGCGACATGCGCGAATAGAACCCGTCGTCGTGGATCTGGAATGCGCCCGACCGCAGCACGACGTCGGCATCGTCGCCCTGAGGCCCGAGCACTGCCGCCGCCCGATCGGGGAAGGAGCTGCCGCCCGCGCTGAGCACGGGACGGACGCCTTCGGGGTAGTCCAGGCGCGCGTGCAGTTCGACGATCGTCCTCAGGTACGCGTCGACGGCCGCGACGGAGGCGTCGCTGCGGTCCGGCCCGAACGGCCCCTCGTACCCCGCGACGCCCGCGAGGCGGAGCCCAGGAGCGCCCGAGATGGCTTCGGCGATCCGCTCGCCCTCGTCCACCGTGCGCGCGCCGGTGCGTCCGTGTGCGCCGCCGAGTTCCACCAGCACATCCAGCGGTCGCGTGGCATCGCGCATCTCCGCTGCGAGGATGGCGACACCGGCGAGCGAGTCCGCCCAGCACAGCACGCGCAGTCCGTCGTCGGCGGCCAGCAGCTCGGCCAGTCGACGCACCGCCGCCGGGTCCGTCACGGCGTTGGCGATCAGCACGGTCGGGACGCCGGCATCGACGGCGACCTCGGCCTGCCACGGTGTCGCCACCGAGATCCCCCAGGCGCCTGCATCGAGGAGCCGCTGCCAGAGGGCCGGTGCCATCGTGGTCTTGCCGTGCGGCGCGAGCAGGACGCCTTGGTCGCGAGCCCAGCCGAAGACCGTCTCCTCGTTGTGGGTCATGGCGTCGTCGTGGACGGTCAGGACCGGGGTGACCAGATCGGAGAGGCGCAGACCGGCATCCGCGACCTCTGCGACGCGAAGCCCTGCGGCACGCGCCGGAAAGCCCTTCGTCCGGACGCCGAGAACGGGATCAGGATTTTGTAGAGGCATCTAACAAGGCTACTAGGCTGGCCGCATGACCGCGAAGATCCGAGTTTCCACCGACGCCGCCCCCGCCCCCGCTCACACCTTCTCGCAAGGCATCCGCAAGGGGCCGTTCGTGCAGGTGTCCGGCCAGGGCCCGGTCGACCCGAAGACGAACGAATACCTCTTCCCCGGCGACGTCGCCGCCCAGACCACCCGGACGCTCGAGAACGTCAAGGCGATCGTCGAGGCCTCGGGCGCGACGTTCGACGACGTGGTGATGCTGCGCGTGTACCTCACCAAGCGCGAGGACTTCTCGATCATGAACGACGCCTACGGCGCCTTCGTCACCGCGAACACGACCAGCGGGATCCTGCCCTCGCGCACCACCGTCTTCACGGGTCTCCCGCGTGAGGAGATGCTGGTCGAGATCGACGGAATCGCCATCGTCGACTGACCTTCCGGGTGCGGGGAGGGACAGTATCACGGACCGTTGCCTCCCCGTTACCTGCCATCCCGTACCATTGAACGTCTAGGACACGTTTGAGAGCCGGGGGGTGAAGTTCGTGACCGATCTGATTTCTGCGCCGGGCGCAGCAGCCGAGGCGCACGGCGACGACTCCGCACCCACTGCGGTGCTCACGCCGGAAGACGCTTCGACCGATGCTGTGCCGCCGACGACCGGCGAGCAGCCGCTGGCCTGGGCGCCGGTCGAACCCTCGCCCAAGAAGCGCCACCTCGGCCTCTGGATCGGCCTGGGAGTAGGAGCCGTCGTGCTCGGCGCAGGCGCCGCCTCGATGATCCTGATCGCGCCGGGCACCACCGTCGCGGGGATCCCGGTCGGGTTCATGACGGCCGGCGCCGCCGCGGAGGCCATCAACGCCCACCTCGCCGAGACCGAGGTCACACTCACGGGCGACGGAGAAGGCGCAGTGCTGACCGGCGCCGATCTCGGTGCGACCCTCGACGCGACCGCGCTGGCCGACGCCGCCTTCGCCGAGCGCCCGCTCTGGAACCTCAGCACGTGGATGGGCGACCCGGTCGCCGCCGACATCGTGCTCGACCCCCCCAAGGCATCCGCCGCGCTGCGCGACACCGTGCCGACGAGCTTCGACGACCCCCTGGACGCCGGTGTCGTCTTCGACGCCGCCAGCGGAACCTACGTCATCACCGCCTCTGAGGTCGGAACCGGTATCGATGTCGGCGACCTCAACGCGGCCTTCGCCGAAACGATCGCCGATGGGGGCAAGGCGTTCGAGTATCCCGGTGGTCCGGCCGAGGCCCTTCCCGCCGTCTCCGACGAGGACGCCACCGCCACGGCTACCGAGCTCAACACCATGCTCTCGACCATCGGCTTCTACGTCGGCGAGGAGCGGACCGTACCGGTCGCTCCCGCGGTCGCAGCCACCTGGCTGACGGTGATCGACGATGACGGACAGCTGCGCATCGAAGCCGACCCGCAGGCGATCCAGGCCACGGTCGACACGCTTCCCGGGCTCGTCGATCGTGCACCCGTCAACGCGACCAACATCGTCGACTCCGCCGGCACCGTGCTCCGCTCGGAGCAGGAGGGTGCCACGGGCCGAGCCATCGGCGACACGTCGGAGGTCGCGGAGCAGTTCGCGAAGCAGCTCGCCGCTGGCGACGGGGTCTTCGCGCTCACGGTCACCGAGACCGCGTTCGAGACGGTGAACCTGTTCCGCCGCATCGAGATCGATCTGGGTTCGCAGCGCGCGTTCCTCTTCGAGAACAACCAGGTCGTGAACTCCTGGGCCGTCTCCACCGGTCTGCCCGGCACCCTGACGCCCACCGGCAATTTCAAGGTCTTCGCGCACACCCGCATGCAGGACATGGGCTGCTACGACGGCGCACCGTACTGCACGGAAGACGTGCCCTGGATCACCTGGTTCGCGCCGAACATCGGATTCCACGGCACGTACTGGCACAACAACTTCGGCAACCGGATGAGCCACGGCTGCGTCAACCTGCCGATCGACCTCGCCAAGTACGTCTACGACTGGTCCCCCGAGGGCCTGGAGATCTCCGTCTACAACTGACGCCTCCCGCGCGCGGTCCGAACGGTCCCGCGCACACGGGCCGGATGCTGTCGCGTCGGCGCGTCCCTGAGCGAGAGGCCGCCGAGTGCGGATTCGCGCGTACCCCGCGCCGACCGCGCGGGGTACGAAGAAGGGGCGGATGCCGTCGCATCCGCCCCTTCTCACCGTGGTCAGCGCAGGGCGTCGACGATCCCGTTCAGGGTCGCGGACGGGCGCATGACGGCGACGACGAGTGCATCGTCCGGACGGTAGTAGCCGCCGATCTCGACGGGCTTGCCCTGCACCGCGTTGAGCTCGGAGACGATGGTCTCCTCGTTCTCCGCGAGGGTGGCCGCGATCGGCGCGAAGGCCGCAGCGAGGTCGGCGTCCTTCGTCTGCTTCGCCAGCTCCTGCGCCCAGTACAGGCTCAGGTAGAAGTGGCTGCCGCGGTTGTCGATCGTCCCGAGCGCGCGGCCGGGCGAGCGGTCCTCTTCCAGGAAGGTGCCGGTCGCGGCATCCAGCGTCTCCGCCAGCACGCGGGCCTTCTCATTCCCCGTGCGGTCGGCGAAGTGCTCGAGCGACGCGGCGAGGGCGAAGAACTCGCCCAGCGAGTCCCAGCGCAGATAGTTCTCCTCGACGAGCTGCTGCACGTGCTTGGGCGCTGAGCCGCCCGCACCGGTCTCGAACAGACCGCCGCCCGCGAGCAGAGGCACGATCGACAGCATCTTGGCGCTCGTGCCGACCTCGAGGATCGGGAACAGGTCGGTCAGGTAGTCGCGCAGCACGTTGCCGGTGACCGAGATCGTGTCGAGCCCGTGGCGCATGCGGGCGAGCGTGTAGCGCGTCGCCTCCTCAGGCGCGAGGATCGTGATCGTGAGGCCCTTGGTGTCGAGCGTCGCGAGGCCCTGGTGCACCTTCGCGATGATCTGCGCGTCGTGCGAGCGGTTCGCGTCGAGCCAGAACACGGCGGGGTCGCCGGTCGCGCGTGCACGTGTGACCGCGAGCTTGACCCAGTCCATCACGGGGATGTGCTTGGTCTGCGTCGCACGCCAGATGTCACCCTTGCCGACCGTGTGCTCGATGAGCACGGTGCCCTCGCTGTCGAGGACCTGGACGATGCCGTCCGCCGCGATCTCGAACGTCTTGTCGTGGCTGCCGTACTCCTCTGCCGCCTGCGCCATGAGTCCCACGTTGGGAACCGTTCCGATCGTCGCCGGGTCGAGCGGGCCGTTCGCGATCACGTCGTCGATCACGGCCTGGTAGACGCCGGCGTAGGACGAGTCGGGGATGACGGCGAGCGTGTCGGCCTCTTCCCCGTCCTTGCCCCAGAGCTTGCCTCCGTTGCGCACGAGCGCGGGCATCGACGCATCGACGATGACATCGCTCGGCACGTGCAGGTTCGTGGTCCCCTTGTCGGAGTTCACGTACGACAGACGCGGGCCCTCGGCGATGGCCTTGTCGAATGCCGCGGCGATCTCCTCGCCGCCGGCGACGTTCGCGAGGCCGGTGAGGATCGATCCGAGGCCGTCGTTCGCGCTGAGTCCGGCGGCGGCGAGCTTGTCGCCGTACTGCGCGAACACGTCGGCGAAGAACGCCTTCACGACATGACCGAAGATGATCGGGTCGCTGACCTTCATCATGGTCGCCTTGAGGTGCACCGAGTAGAGCACGTCGTCGGTCTTGGCCGCCTGCAGCGTCTCGGCGAGGAAGGCGTCGAGCTCCTTGGCGGAGAGGAACGTCGCGTCGATGATCTCGCGCGGCAGGACCTTGAGGCCCTCCTTGAGCACCGTGACGGTGCCGTCCTGCGCCGTGTGGCGGAAGGTCAGGACATCGTCGTGCGCAGCCACCCAGGAGCGCTCGTTGTGCTTGAAGTCGTCGTGTCCGAGGGTCGCGACGCGCGTCTTGGAACCCGCGGCGAAGGGCTTGTTGCGGTGCGGGTGCTTCTTGGCGTAGTTCTTCACCGCGAGCGGAGCGCGACGGTCGCTGTTCCCCTCACGCAGCACCGGGTTCACGGCGGAGCCCTTGATGCGGTCGTACCGGGCGCGCACGTCCTTCTCCTCGAGGGACGAGGGCTCGTCCGGGAAGTCCGGGATGTCGAAGCCCTGCTTCTGCAGCTCGGCGATGGCGCCCTTGAGCTGCGGGATGGATGCCGAGATGTTCGGCAGCTTGATGATGTTGGCCTCGGGCAGCGTGGCCAGTCCGCCCAGCTCGGCGAGCGCGTCACCGACCTGCTGCTCCGGCGCGAGCTTCTGCGGGAATGCGGCGAGGATGCGGCCTGCGAGCGAGATGTCGCGCGTCTCGACCTCGATACCGGCCTGGCCGGTGTATGCCTGGATGATCGGAAGGAACGAGGCGGTGGCGAGCGCCGGTGCCTCGTCTGTGTACGTGTAGATGATGGCGTCGTCGGTCACCGGGAGGTTCTCCGTTCACGGGGCTATTTGTCTCGATACCAAGATACCTGAGCGGCTCTGACCCCGTGGCCCCGGGGGTGGGCGATCGCCGTCTCGGATGGTGACGAATGGCCAAGCCCTGGTGAAATGTTCGCCCGAAACGTGTCGGGTTCGCCGCGAGGGGTTAGCCTGGGACCATGTCCGAACTGCGCATGGTCGAACTCTCCGCCGCGACGATCGTCGCTGTGAACAACCTGTCGCTCAAGCCCGGACAGGAGCAGTTCCTCGCTCCCGTCTCGTACGGGATCGCGGCCACGGTGATCAACCCCCAGACGTCCTGGCAGCGGGTGATCCTGGACCGCAACGAGGTCGTCGGGTTCGTCAGCGCGAACTTCGACCCCGAGGCGCCGGAGGAGCACTTCCGCTCCGTGCTGTGGCGCATCAACGTCGACGCCGACGATCAGGGACGCGGTGTCGGGCGCTATGCCGTCGAAGCCCTCGTCGAGGAGGCTCGCGAGCGCGGCGTCGACCACGTCAACGTCATCTACGAGGCCGGCGAGGGCGGACCGGAGACCTTCTTCCACCGGGTCGGCTTCACCCCCGTGGGCGAGACCGCCTACGGAGAGGTCATCGCCGAGATCCGAGTCACGACCTAGACCGGGCGGCGGGGTCTCGAATCCCCTCCCCCATCGAGACTTCGTCGCCCCTCTCGGCGCTCGAACGGGAGCGTTCTCAGCCGCTCGCGCGTCAGAGGACGTCTAGTCGTCGTCGCGGCGGGAGCGACCGCGGGCCGTCCAGCTGGTGAAGGCGGATGCCGCAGCGCCCGCCGCACGCTCGATCGCCTCGGCTGACCGGGTGATGGCATCCTGTGCCGCGTCCTGCCACGCCGGCGCCGCCGGCGGAACCTCGCCCGCCTTCACCCGCGCGCCGTGCTCGGCGACGTCGAAGGCGGTGGCCAGCGCCGCGACCGCGTCGCGATAGGCGCCGAACTCGGCCGGAGTGGGCCGATCGCCGAGCCCGCGCCGAAGCTCACCGGCGTGCTCCGACGCCCGGAGGTAGGCGACCGTCGCCGGCTGCTTGACGTCGGTCATCGCGGGGTAGGCGATCTGTCGTGCCGGATCGGTCTCGTACAGCATCCACTTCGCGACCACGGCGTCGTGCTCGGCGCGCAGCCGATCGAGCGGACGCGGGCCGGATGCGGAGGGGATGGCTGCGCGCGCCGCCTGGACTCGCGCCTGCCTGGCCTTGACGTCGGCTGCCGCCGCCTTCGCATCGCGCTCGGCATCGCGCAGCATCCTCTTGGCGCTCGCCACCTGGTCCGCGGACGAGCGTCCTGTCGCCCTCTCCGCCGCGACACGGGCGTACTCGGCCCGTGCGAGCTTGAGAGCCGCCCGTCTCTCGAGAGCCGTCACCTGTGCGAGCTTCAGGTCGTTCCTGGCCGCGTCGTACGCGAGTCGTCGGCCGCTCACGGTGCTCCGCCTCCGCAGTCCGATGGCGCCGACCGTCCCTGCGGCGGCAGCGGTGGGCGCGAGCCACCACCACTCCGCGACGAGCAGCAAGGGATCCATGCTCCGATGCTACCCAGGCCGCTCGCCCACCGGGTGCGAGCGGAGGGACCGGGCAGGGCACTCTCCGCTGCGATCACGAATCGTGCTCGCGATCGCAGCGGAGAAGATGCCCGGGTCATCAGACCAGTGTCTCCTGCCACGCTGCGTGCAGCTGGGCGAACTTGCCGGTCCCCCCGATGAGGGCGGCAGGGGTGTCGTCCTCGATGATCTCTCCGTGCTCCATCACCAGCACCCGGTCGGCGATCGCGACCGTCGAGAGGCGGTGCGCGATGATGATCGCCGTGCGGTCCTTGAGCAGGGTCTGCAGAGCGTCCTGGATCAGGCGCTCCGACGGGATGTCCAGCGATGCGGTCGCCTCGTCGAGGATCAGCACCGCCGGATCGGCCAGGAACGCCCTGGCGAACGAGATGAGCTGGCGCTGGCCGGCCGAGACCCGCCCTCCGCGCTTGTTCACGTCGGTGCCGTACCCGTCGGGCAGCGAGGAGATGAACTCGTCGGCGCCGACCGCTCGAGCCGCGGCCCTGATCTCGTCGAGTGTCGCATCGGGCTTTCCGAGGGCGATGTTGTCGGCGACGGTCCCGCTGAACAGGTAGGCCTCCTGCGTGACCATGACGATCGCGCGGCGCAGGTCCTTCGGGTGCAGCGAGCGCAGGTCGACGCCGTCCAGCGTGACCCGTCCCTCGGAGGGGTCGTAGAACCGCGAGATGAGCTTGGCCAGCGTGGACTTGCCCGCACCGGTCGTGCCCACCAGGGCGATCGTCTCGCCGGCGGGGATGTCGAGCGAGAAGTTGGGGAGGATCGTCTTCTCCCCGTTGTAGCCGAAGGTCACCTCGTCGAACTCGATGTGGCCGCGGGACTCCCAGAGGTCGACCGGCTTCTCGGGGTCCGGGACGGTCGGCACCTCCTCGAGCACGCCCGACACCTTCTCCAGCGCGGCGGTGGCCGACTGGTAGGAGTTCAGGAACATCGCGATCTCCTGCATCGGAGCGAAGAAGTTGCGCACGTAGAGGACCGCAGAGAGCAGCACTCCCACCGTGAGCGCCCCCTCCGAGACGCGGATGCCGCCCCAGAGCACGACGATGCCGAGCACGAGGGCTGCGACGCCCATGAGACCGGGCTCGAACGTGCCGAACAGCAGCATCGAACGGCGGTTGACATCGCGGTAGTCGCCCGCGATCTCCTGGAACGCCTTGTCGTTGCGCGGCTCCTTGCGGAAGGCCTTGACGGCGCGGATGCCCGTCATCGTCTCGACGAACTGCACGATCACCTTCGCGCTGATCACACGCGACTCGCGGTAGACCAGCTGCGAGCGGGAGTAGAACCACTTCATCAGGAAGAACAGCGGCACGCCGCCGATCGCGAGGATCAGGCCGGACTGCCAATCCCAGAAGCACAGGGCGATGAAGGTGAAGAGTCCGAAGAGCACGCCGGAGACGAGTTCGTTCAAGCCTCCGTCGAGGAGTTCCTTGATCGAATCGAGGTCACTCGTCTGGCGCGAGATGATGCGACCCGACGTGTACGACTCGTGGAACTCCAGGCTCAGGCGCTGGGTGTGCAGGAAGATCCGCTTGCGCAGATCGAGCAGCACGGCCTGCGTGAGCTTGGCGGCGATGATGACGTACCACGCGATCAGCACGGCGGCGAAGGCACCCGCCAGCAGGTAGATGCCGCCGATCATGAAGGTCGGCATCCAGTCGGCCTGGTCGATGGCCGCGGGCAGCGCGCGGTCGAGGCCGATGCTGATGAGGATCGGGCCGGCGACCTGGAGTGCGGTCGACACGATCAGCACCGCGGCGGCGAGCACGATCCGCGGCTTCAGCGGGCTGACCAGCGATCCGAGCAGTCGCAGGGACCGGCGACGGATCTCTCTGCTCTCCTCGCGGGTGTACTCGGAACGATCCTCGTTCTGGGTTCCGGTGATGGCGGAGCTCATCGCTGCACCTCCTTCTCGGTGATCGGGTCTTCGTCGGCGGCCTCGACCCTGCGGCCCTCGCGAACCTCGTCTTCGACCTCGAGCTGTTCGTCGCGGATGATCGGGATCGCCCCGGTCCGCGCTGCCTCCTCGGCCTCCAGGCTGGAGATGACGTGTCGGTAGTGACGGCTGGTCTTCAGCAACTCGGAGTGGGTGCCCACCGCGGTCACGCGGCCGGCCTCGAGCAGCGCGACGCGGTCGGCGAGCGCGACGGTCGACGGACGGTGCGCCACGATCATGGCCGTGGTGTCGGCGAGAACGTGTCGCAGAGCCTCTTCCACGAGGGCCTCCGTGTCGACGTCGAGTGCCGACAGCGGGTCGTCGAGCACGAGAACCTTCGGCGCTGCCGCCACCGCACGCGCGAGCGCGAGCCTCTGGCGCTGTCCGCCCGAGAGGCTGAGCCCCTCTTCGCCGATCACGGTCTCGACGCCGTCGGGCAGCGAGTCGACGAAGGCGGCCTGTGCGACCTGCAGTGCCTCCCGCAGCACACGCTCGCCCTCCTCGCTGTGCACGTCGAGATCGGCGCGTCCGAGCAGCACGTTCTCTCGCACGGTCGCCGAGAACAGCGTCGCGTCCTCGAACGCCATCGCGATGTGCTGCCGGAGTTCGGCGAGCGGGAGGTCGCGGACGTCGACGCCGTCGAGCGTGACCCTGCCGCCCGTCACGTCGTACAGACGCGTGGGCAGGGTCGTGAGCGTCGTCTTGCCGCTGCCGGTGAGTCCCACCAGCGCCATGGTCTCCCCGGGACGCAGCACCAGATCGATGCCGTCGAGCAGATCGCGCTCGTGGGCACCGGCGTCCTGATACCGGAAGTGCGCGTTCTCGAACGCGAGCTCCCCGCGCGGGTTCTCGATGTGCACGGGGTGCTCCGGGTCGGTGATGGTGTTCGTCTCGGAGAAGATGTCGAACACGCGGTCGGTCGCCGTGCGGGCGTCGAGCATGAACGAGAACAGGAAGCCGATCGACTCGATGGGCCAACGGAGCACGACGGCCATCGCGAAGAACGCGAACAGCTGCGCCTCGTCGATCTGGTCCACGGAGATCAGCCAGATGCCGGACATCAAGCTGAGACCGAACGCGATCTGCGGCATGAGGTCGAGCCAGAACCAGATCGACGCGATCGCGCCGGCCTTGCTCATCTCGGTCTCGCGCAGCGTCTCGGCCTGGCGGCTGAAGCGGCTGAGGGCATGCTTGCCGCGCCCGAACGCCTTCAGCACGCGGATGCCGTGCACGCTCTCCTCGACGCTGGTGGCGAGGTCGCCGGCCTGGTCCTGGCTACGACGGGTGAGCGCGCCGTAGCGCTTCTCGAACAGGTAGCCGCGGATCCACAGCGGGATCGCGGTCACCAGGAAGATCGTTCCCAGCAGCCAGTGCCACCGGAACAGCAGCACCGAGCCGATGACGATCGTGAGGAGGTTGACGACGAGCAGCACGAGCCCGAACGCCAGCCAGCGACGGATGAGGCCGATGTCCTGCATCATGCGGCTGAGCAGCTGACCCGAACCCCACCGGTCGTGGAACGACACCGGAAGGGTCTGCAGGCGCGAGTACAGCTCGGTGCGCATCTTGTACTCGACCTCGGTGGAGGGGTTGAGCACGAACTGACGACGCAGCCAGACCATCAGCGCCTCGCCGAGCCCGAGCGCGAAGACGGCGACGGCACCCCAGACGATCGCACTGATCTCGCCCGAGTAGACGGGGCCGCTGATGATCTGCTCGAGGACGATCGGGATCATCAGGGCGATGATCGCGGCGATGAGCGCGCTGGCAGCACCGCCGGCGAGCCGCCAGATGACGGGCTTCACGAAGGGCTTCAGACGCCACAGTGCGGCCGGAGTGGAAAGGGTGGACGAAGGCGAGGGATTCTGCGCGGAAGGCGAGGAAGACATGTCTCTCAGACGAGTTTCGTATGGACAGCGATTGCGGAAGGGGACGGATGCGAGAGCGGACTCAGGGAGTCCGGCATCCGAAGAAGAAGGGGCGGGGTGGCTCTAGGAGAGCGGACGCGCCGGGGTCGAGCCGAGAGCGGCGATCCGCGCGGTGGCGATCGTGATCATGGTGTCCTCCTCAGGGGCTCGGCTATGTCGTCCGGTCGGCGCGACAGCCCACCAGCCTATGGCTGTGAACCAGCTGAATGCAAGAGTCATTCCCGATCCGCCGAATCCTGCTCCCGGAAGGGATCGATCGCCGGCTCGGGTCAGACGCCGACCGCGCCGCCCAGCTCCGACCGGAGGAATCGCCGCACGTTGCCGCCCAGCACCGCGAGGATGTCCGCTTCCGGCCAGCCGCGACGAAGCAGGGCCTCCGTGACGAGCGGGAGCCCTTCCGGACCGTCCAGCCCCGGCAGGTACTGGTCGGCCGGCACGCCCTCGATCGTCGTCTGCACGCAGCACGGCGCCGTCGTGTCGTCGAGCACCTCGCGGACGAAGTCCGGCCCCATCCCCACGTGCGCGATGCCGGCGACATCCACCACTCGCTCGAAGTGATCGATCAGGGTGTCGATCGTGTACTCGCTCGCGTGCAGGTACCCCGCGAAGAAGTTGACGCAGACGACTCCCCCGCCGGCCGCGACACCCGCGATCTGCGCATCGGTGAGGTTCCGATGGTGGTCGAACAGCGCCCGCACGGACGAATGCGTCGCGATGACAGGACGCGTGGCGAGCTCCAGGACGTGGTCGACGCCGCCCGCGCCGAGGTGGCTGATGTCGAACACCATTCCGATGCGCTCCATCTCGGCGAGCGCCTGGATCCCGTTGCGCGTGAGCCTGCTGCCTGCGGCGTCCTCTCCGCTGCCGTCGGCGAAGGCGCTGCGCCCGAAGTGGGCGACCGACCCCACCCGCACGCCGAGTCGATGCACCGTCTCCAGCAGCTCGACGTCGTCGGCGATGCCCGGCATACCTTCCAGCGCCAGTACCAGCGCGATGCGCCCGTCCCCGATCACGCGGTCGATGTCGTCGCCGTCGAGACACAGGCCGACGGCATCCGCGTTCCCCTCGGCCAGCCGGTGAGCGGCCTCGATCATGCGGAGCGTGCGGCGCAGCGCACCCTCCGGCCGATACTCGTCGTCGATGAAGACCGGCAGGATCTGCAGATCCACGCCCCCCGCCTGCAGTTGAGGGAGCCATCGGGCGCGGAAGAAGTCCGACCACAGTTCCGGCGAACGAGTCGCCACGGCACACAGCAGGTCGTTGTGCGCGTCGGCGACGACAGCGCGTCGGTGCAGATCGAGTGCGTCGTTCATGTTCGTCCGTCCGTCGTCGGGAAGGCCGTGACCGCTCCCCTCTCCGAGGTCCGGGAGCTGCGGCTTCGGCCCCTCCCCAGTCTCTCCACGGAAGGAGCCTACGTCCGCGACACGCTCAGCACTTCGTCGAGGAACACGATCGCGGGGGCCCGTGCTTGTGCCCTCGACTCAACCCTCGACGGCTTCTCGAGCGAGAAGGCTCTCCTTCACATCCAGCCCCCAGGCGAAGCCGCCGAGGCTGCCGTCGGTGCGCAGCACCCGATGGCAGGGCACGAAGAGCGCCGGAGCGTTGCGTGCGCAGATGGATGCTGCCGCTCGCACCGCGCGCGGATTGCCGAGCTGCGCGGCGAAGCCCGTGTACGTGAGCGGCGCGCCGGGTTCGATCGCACGCAACGCCGACCAGCCGGCGAGCTGGAGCGCGGTGCCGGACTGCTTCACGGCGACGGCGTCGATGGCCGACAGGTCGCCCGCGTAATAGGCCAGCACGGCAGCGGCGGCATCCGTCTCGCTCTCGCGGAGTTCGCCGGGGCGGGCCGCCGCGGAGAGGCGTCCGAGGATGGACTCGACGTCGGAGGTCCAGCCGGACGACAGCACGCGCTGCCGGTCGTCGGCGAGGATCGTGAAGGCACCGTCCGGCGTCTCGATGGTCTGGATGAGGGCGGTCATGAGTTCTCCTTCGTCGACGTGTCGAGGGTGGGGGCCGGACGAGAGCCGGATGCCGTCCGCCGACGCCCCACGGGGCGCACCGGGGCGGCGCGCCAGAGATGTGCGCTGAGGTAGCTGCGCCAGGGGGCCGTGCGTTCCGCCCAGGCGGTGAGAGGCCGAGCCTCTCCGGGCAGACCGGAGGCCGCCGCGCCGGCGCGCAGGGCGACGTCGCCCGGCAACAGGATGTCGGGGTCGCCGAGCACGCGCATGCGCACGTAGTCGGCTGTCCAGGGCCCGATGCCCGGCATCGCGAGGAGCCTGGCACGTTGCTCGGGTCCGTCATCGCCCACGGTGAGTGCGAGCGACCCGTCGGCGAGGGCGGCCGCAGCACCGGTGATGGCGCGGATGCGAGCCGCAGGACCCCGCAGCACCTCGGCGCCGTGCTCGGCGATGGCCGACATCGTCGGGAACAGCAGGCCGTCTTCGGTGCGCTCCCCCAGCGCCTCGGCGAGGGCGGTGAGCGCGGTGCGTGCGGCGACGACCGTGATCTGCTGCCCGACCATGGCCCGGATGAGCATCTCGTGCGGATCGGCGGATCCCGGAACGCGGATGCCGGGCGTGCGGGCCACGAGTGGTGCGATCTCCGGGTGCGCGGAGAGCGCCTCGTCGATCGCCAGCGGATCGGCATCGAGGTCGAAGATGCGCCGCGCGGTCGACACCAGTGGCGCCAGATCGCCCAGGCGAGCGACACGGGCCCGGAGATGCAGGCGTGCCTCCTCGTCCTGACTCACCTCGAACCAGGCGGGGCCGCCCGCCATCCGCAGATGCCGCGAGAACGACGTCGCCGTGGTCTCTTCGACACCGGGCAGCGCGCGAGCACTCATCCAGGCGAAGATGCCGCTCGTGTCGAGTGGACCCCGGTAGGGCAGCATGAGATCGATCGCGCCGGGAACGGCGGATGCCGGCAGACGGCGACGCGCCCTGAGCTCGCCCGGCGTGAGACCGAACACGTCGCGAATCGTGTCATTGCACTGTCGGATGCTGGCGAACCCGGCCGAGAACGCGACATCGGAGATCGGCATGGCGGTGCCGACGAGCAGCATCCGCGCCGTGTGCGCCCGATGCGCCCTGGCGAGCGCGAGTGGGCCGGCGCCGAGTTCGGTGGTCAGCAGCCGCGTGAGGTGCCTGCTCGAGTAGCCCAGACGCATGGCCAATCCCGGAACGCCCTCGCGCTCCACCACACCGTCGGAGATCAGGCGCATGGCGCGCGCGGCGGTGTCACCGCGGATGTCCCACGCGGGCGAACCGGGGGCGGCTTCGGGCAGGCAGCGCTTGCAGGCCCGATATCCGGCCTCGTGCGCGGCGGCGCTCGTCGGATAGAACGTCACGTTCTGCGGCTTCGGCGTGCGTGCGGGGCAGCTCGGCCGGCAGTAGATGCCGGTCGAGCGGACGGCCGTGACGAACTGTCCGTCGAAGCGGGTGTCGCGCGCGCTGATGGCCCGGTAGCGCTCGTCGAAGTCGGTCACGGGGAAGCTCATGCCTCCACTCTGTCACGCAACACCGACGTCGACTGGCGGAAATCGGACATGGCGGTGGAGGCCTCCTGCACCGAGACCCGCCCTGACGAGTCCGCCGATGCGGACCCGCCCTCTCGCTCAGTAGCGGGTGAGATCCACGCCGAGCTCGCCGAGGAGCCGCTCCACGATCGCGATGAACTCGGGTTGCGTCCTGCTCCGCTCGGTGCCGAGGTGACGCACGTCGAGGTCGACGTCGATCACACCGTCCACGAGCACGATCACCCGGTCGGCGAGATACACGGCCTCCTCGACGTCGTGGGTGACCAGCAGGGTCGCGAAGCCGTGATGTTCACGCAGCGTGAAGAGCAGGTTCTGCATCTCCAGGCGGGTCAGCGCGTCAAGCGCGGCGAAGGGCTCGTCGAGCAGCATGAGGCGCGGCTCGCGGACGATCGCTCGCGCGATCGCGACGCGCTGCTGCTCACCACCGGACAGAATGCCCGGCCATGATCCGGAGAGTTCGTCCAGACGCACCTCGCGCAGCGCGTCCCGGGCGCGAGCGCGCACCGAATCGCCCGCGAGGCCCAGCGCGACGTTGGCAGACACCCGCAGCGACGGCACCAGGCGCGGTTCCTGGAACACGACCGTGCGGCGCGGGTTCACCAGCGCCGCACCGGCGGTCGCGTCGTCGAGGCCGGCGGCGATCCGCAGTATCGTCGTCTTCCCGCTCCCGCTCTTGCCGAGCAGTGCCACGAACTCGTTCTCGGCGATGTCGAGGTCGACACCGTGCAGCACGGTCCGCTCGCCGAAGGCCTTGGTCACTCCGGAGAAGGACAGAGCCAGCGCAGCGGCGTCCCCGTGCTGCTCCTGGTGCTCGCTCCGCGTGGTGCTCATCGGACCCCCTTTCGACCGAGCCACGGCAACGCCGCCTTCTCGGCGCCCCGAACGGCGAGGTCGCCGAGAAGGCCGAGCACGCCGTAGACGATGATCACCGCGAAGATGACGTCCACCCGGAAGAACTGGAGCCCCTGGTTCGCGAGGAAACCCAGACCGGACTGCGCGTTGATCGTCTCCGCCGCGACCAGCAGCAGCACGGAGAGCGACACTGCGAGGCGCAGACCGTTGAAGATCGACGGCAGGGCCGCCGGGAGGATGACCAATCGGATCGTCTGGGAGCGACTGAGGTCGAACACCCGCGCCGTCTCGATCAGCTTCTTGTCGACGTGCTTGATCCCGTTGGAGGTGTTGACGTAGATCGGAGCGGCGACGGCGAAGGCGATCACCAGGATCTTCGGAAGCTCGCTCAGCCCGAACCAGGCGACGAAGAGGGGCAGGATGGCCAGTACCGGGACGGTGCGCAGGATCTGGGCGACCGGGTCGACGATGGCCTCCCCGATCCGGTTGAGGCCGCTGATGATGCCCGCGCTCAGGCCGACGACGCCGCCGACGAGCAGACCCGCCCCCGCTCTGGCGAGGGAGATTCCGAGGGCCTCGAAGAGGCGACCGGTCACGATGAGCTGCCAGAGCGTGTCGAGGACCTGCGCCGGATGGGAGAACACGCTCGTGTTGATGAGTCCGGATGAGGCGAACAGCGCCCACGCCGCGATCACGACGACGGGGATCGCGGCCCCGAGGGAGACCACACCCCACAGAGGCAGACGTGCACGGCCGCCGCGATACGCGGGTCGGAGCGCGGCGGTGTCGACGGAGGACGCCGGTGTGCTGATGACGGACATATGAGTTCTGCTCCGGTCGGGGAACGGGGGTGCGGCAGGCGCCGTCACCCCCGTTCAGGTCAGGGCTGAGGCTGCGGGAACGTCTCGACGAGCTTCTGGAAGCGGTCATCGAAGAACACCGATACGTCTTCGATCTCGTTCTGGATCGCGCCGTCCTCGAAGTAGAGATCAGCGTTCTGCTGCACCCCGGCGAAGAGCTCATCGTCGAAAGTGCGCTGCTTGGTCCCGACCAGGCTGTTCCAGTTGTACTCGGCCTGCTCAGGGGTGAGCTGTTGCTCGGACTCGTACAGGGCCACGATCTCATCCTCGTGCGCATCCCAATAGCTGGTGTTCAGCTCGTTGAACCGCACGTACCAGTCGGCGATCGCTGCCTCCTTCACCGGGTCGGCGAGAGTCTTCGTGGTGGCCGCGTAGCCTCGGAGCACAGGAACACCCAGCTCGCGGCTGGTGATGAGGATCTTGGCTTCGCCGCTCGCGAGAAGGGGCGCGATGAGGGTGAATCCGCTCGTGAACACGTCGGCCTGGCCGGTCGTGAACGCCGCGACCTGCTCGGGCGAGGTCTGGAACGAGACTCCGGAGATGTCGTCGTGCGTGAGGCCCGCCTCCTGGAGATTCGCCAGAAACGACGGGTATGCGTCCCCACTGGTGCTCCACGCCCAGGAAGCGCCCTCGAGGTCGTCGATGGAGTCGATTCCGGAGTCGGTTCGCACCGCGGTTCCGAACCAGGGATACTCGCCCTCCTGGTCAGGGGACCAGCCGCCGATCAGCTTGACCGGCGCGCTCTCCGCCGTCCACGGCACCGGCTCGTTGCCCGCCTGGAGCACCGGGGTGCTGACGCCGTAGAACGCCAGGTCCAACTCGCCGCTGTTGAGCCCTGTGACCTGCTGCGGGAAGGTCGCGACCGAGGTCTCGACCTTGTACGGGGCGTCGTCGAAGAGACCGGAGTCCTCGATCAGACGAGCCCAGACGGTGTCGAGGACGCCGACCTTGAGGGTGACGCCCGTGAGATCGATCTCCTGCGTCGGGTCTGCGGTGGCGGCCTCGGCCTCGGGCTGCGCAGCGCATCCGGCAGTGCCGGCGAGGACCGCGAATGCGGTGAGTGCGACGCCGACGGCGAGCGCGATTCGTGTGCGGGGCATGGAATGTTCCTTCTGGTGCTGTGCGGTGTTCGGGTAGGTGATTCAGCGCTCAGTCTCACCTGAGGTCATGCGGCATCACCCCTCGGTCGACTCGCGCGGAAAGGCGACGTAACCGAGCGCAATGAAGGCTCACGACTCGGGGTCGAGGCGGGGCAGCAGCAGCTCTGCGACGGTGGTGGCCTCCTCGGCGAGCGGCCACCCCGAGAAGATGAAGGTGTCGACGGCGGGCACTGCGCTCTGGATCCTCGAGATCGATCCGTGCACATCGTCCGGCGATCCCAGCAGGTACACACCGGCCCCTTCTCCCATGATGTCGAAGGCGCTCCACGGCGTGAGGCCGGCGAAGACGCCGGGTTCGAGTTCGAGTTCATCGACGGTGGGGAGCCGACCGGCAAGGATCCGGTCCACGATGACCTGACGTCTCGCGTCCGGGGCCGTGAAGTCCGCGAGGCCCGAAGCTCCCTTGCTCAGGGCACGCACCCGCGCCTCCAGTCGATCCCGCGTGTGCTCGACGCCGGTGGCCTCGATCTGCTCCACGAATCTGTCGATCGCCTCCTGACGCCGCGGGCGCACGATCACGCTGCCGTGCACGCCGAGTCCGCGGAACTTCCGTCCGTGACGCGCGGCCGCCGCTGCACCCCCGGCGAACTGCGCGCGCAGGGCCTCGGTCTCCCGCAGATGCGCGAGGTACACCTCGACGACCCGTCCGGCGTGATCCTGCCCCGCCGGCGACGCCCCCGCGCCCCACAGGGGCGCGTGCGGCTCCTGCACCGGGGCGATCGGCTCCGCCGACTGCTGCCGGAACGGGCGGTACTCGAGCGGTTCGAAGGAGTCGGAGAAAGCCCGACGGAACGTGTCACGCGCGAGGTAGGTTTCCTCGTACGATGGCTCCTTCCCCTCGTAGGCCTCGACGAACAGCCTCCAGTACTGCGCGCTCAGCGCGTATCTCTCATCGTGCGGTACGGGGAGCCCGTACGTCTGGATGCGCGGATCGATGCCGTTCACCAGGTTCAGCAGCAGCCGTCCCCCGGTGTGCTGATCGAACGTGAGGATCTGCTCAGCCAGAAGCCGAGGCGCCGTCAGCCCCGGATAGAACGGGATCAGGAAGCGGAGACGCTGCGTGCGGTGCGCGATCTGCGCGATCGTCAGGAACGAGTCCTGCGAGTAGGTGCCCTGAAGCGCGCCGTAGAAGGGCAGAGTATCGAGGTGCGCGGCGAGGTCGCCCACGCTCTCGACACCGCCGGGAGGTCGCGACTCCTTCACCCAGGGGGTGAGTCCGTCGTAGGGGCTGAGGTACCAGAGGATCTTGGTCATGCGCGGCTTTCGGTTCAGACGGCGGACAGTTCCGCGGGACGGGTGGCTGAGGTGCGCGGGGTGGAGCCGGCGAGGAATGCGCCGATCGCGTCCCCCATCCACTCCTGCGCGATGAGGAACGAGTCGTGACCGTGCGGACTCTCCAGCACGAGAGGTTCGCGTCCTGTCACGCTCGACGGCGCGAGCCGGGTGATCTCGCGCTGCTGCGCGACGGGGAAGAGACGGTCACTGTCGATGCCGATCACCAGCAGCGGGGTGTCCACCGCAGAGAGCGCCTCGGCGAGTCCGCCACGGCCTCGGCCGATGTCATGCGTGTTCTTCGCATCCACGAGCGTGACGAACGCGTGCGCGTCGAAGGTCTCCGCGAAACGGGCTGCCTGCTTCCTGGCATGGCTCTCCACGGCGAACTCCTCGCCGTCTGATCGTTCCGCTGTGCGGCCGAACCGGACGTGGAGTTCGCCCTGACCGCGATAGTTCAGCATCCCCAGCCGACGGGCGAGCGCGAGTCCGGCACGAGGGCGGGCGCCCGAGGCGAGGTAGTCCCCGTCTGCATAGTCGGGGTCGGCGCGGACGACGTCGATCTGCAATGAGTTGGTCGCGATCTGCTCCGCGTCGGTGATAGCGGGAGCGGCCACCACGGCGACGCGGTCCACCCTGTCGGAGGCGACGAGCAACTCCAGCGCCTGCATCCCGCCGAACGAGAGGCCGAGCGCCCCCGCCCAGCGCTCGATGCGGAGAGCATCGGCCAGTCGCTCGCTCGCCGCGGCGAGATCGCGGATCGTCAGGCGCGGAAAGCGCCCGCCCCACACCCGCCCGTCGGGACCGAGGGATCTCGCGGCGGTCGAGCCATGGCTGCCACCCAGAGCATCGACGACCACGACACACCACCGATCCGTATCGATGCCGCGTCCAGGACCGAGGGCCCGGCTCCACCACCCCGATCGGCGATCCCCCGGACGGTCGGCGGCATGCGTGTCGGCGCTGAGGCCCGGGAGGAGGAGCACCGCATTGCGACCGTCGACGGCGAGCCGTCCGAAGATCTCGACCCTCAGTGTCGCTCCGGGGAGCACGATCCCGCTCTCGAGCCGCAGGTCCCCGATCACTACGTCGGCGATCCTGTGCGACTCGTCCGCCGTCGGCGACAGGGAGGACAGGACGCTCGCGGATGCGCCGTGACGGTGTGACGGCATGCGCGTTCCTTCCATTCTCCGGGCGATCGTCGTCACACTATGGGGGCGCGTCGCCACGAACCAGGCGGAGGAGCGTCGATGACGATCCGCGTCTGCGTATGACGAGGGGTGACGACGCCGCTGCGACCGACGGGGTCGAGGCTCTACTCTGACCACCTCGCGGCGCCCCGGCCGGGAGCACCCAGGAGAGGCGCGATGACAGCCACGCTCGACAGCGATCTCGAGACCGCTCACGCCGCATGGCACCGTTCGGTGGAGCAGCGACGCACGGCCCCGCACGGCCCGCTGAGCACCACGAGCCTGGAATGGCTGCGTCCGGGAGAGCAGCTGCTCGACCACGTCCCCGGCGCGTGGTCGCTTCATCCGGACGGTCGGATCTCGGTCCACTTCGCCCTCGCCGACGGCGTCGCCGACGAGAACCTCGAGCCGGTGCAGGCAGTGGTGCTCGGGCCGTTCGCACGGAACGAGGGAGCACTCCTCGCCTGGCGCGGATGCCGGATCGACGTCGCAGAACGCGGCGGTGAGATCGCGGTGCGGGTGCGCGACCCCGATTCGAAGGATCGACGGGACTATCGCGGCACCGAGACCTTCCCCCCGCTCTCCCGGTGGGTCATCACGGGGAGGTTCCTCCCGGCAGCGCGGCAGGAGGTCCTCGTCGACACCGCCGTCTCCGGATCACAGCAGGGATACTCGTCTCCCGGGGTCGTCGAGTTCGAGATCGAGGGCGAACCGCATCGGCTGACGCTGTTCCCCGGAGCCGGCGCCCGGCGCGCCCGCGCCCTGTTCGCGGACGGCACGAGCGGTGAACGGACTCATCCCTCGGGAAGGTCCGTGGAGGTCGTGCTCGGCCAGGACGGCGCGGCCATGATCGACTTCACGAGGGCGACCAACCCGCCGTGCGCATACTCCGACAACGCGACGTGTCCGTTCCCCCCGCCGGAGAACCGACTCGCCGTCCGGATCGAGGCCGGCGAGCTGAGACCTCGGATCCCGAGCTGAGGCCGCGGATCATCAGCGGACGTCGGATGCGCGTTCAGCGTCGAGGCGTCCACCCCAGGGCCGGCCCGACCTCCTCGGCCAGGACCCGGAGGATGTGCCGGTAGTCTTCCCGACCGAACTGGAAGGGCAGCTCGAACAGCAGCTCGTCCGCGGCCTGCACGGCCGCATCCAGGCGGAGCGCGTCGACGATCGACGCGGTCGACCCGAGCACATCGGGTGCGATGATCGTGCGGCGCTCACCCTGCGGCTGCCGCGTCCGCGGGGTGCGCGCGTCCACATACGACGCGAAGCGCGCGCGCTGCTCATCCGTCGCACCGTCGGTGGGGATGACCACGCGTCCCACCGAGACCACTGCTTCCTCTCCTGCCGCGTGCACGCTCCGGAAGAGATCGATCTGTTCCCGTTGCACGGTGGTGAAGACCTCTGAGTTCTCTGCGGTGGAAATGTTGCTCACCAGCAGCTTGAAGCCGGCCTCTCCCGCCCACCGCGCGGAGCGGAGGGATCCCGCGCCATACCAGAGACGCTCGGCGAGGCCCGGGCTGTGCGGTTCGACCCGATCGGACGAGAACTCTCCCACGCCGCCAAGCCCGATCGCCCGCTCGCCGCCCTCGGTCACCGGGACACCGGCGAGGAAGGACCGGATGCGCTCGACGCGGTCGTAGCTGATGTCCTCCTCCTGCCAACGCGGGCCGAGGATGCGTTCGCTGACACTGTCGTCGTGCTTCGCCTTGCCCACGCTCAGGCCCGGCTGCAGCCGTCCGCCCGAGAGGATGTCGGCCAGCGCGAGGTCCTCGGCGAGACGCAGGGGCGACTCATAGATCGTGGGGATCACGGCCGTACCCAGGTCGATCCGCGAGGTGCGCTGCGCCGCGGCGGAGAGGAAGACCGCGGCGCTCGGCACCCCGTACTGGATGTGCCGCGTGCGGATCCATCCGCCGTCGAGCCCGAGCTCCTCCGCGTAGGCGAAGAGGTCGAGCGCGTCCTCGAGACCCGCAGCCGGATCGTCACGCGTGAACGGGACGATGTGCAGGAAGCTCAGCTTCTTCGGAGTGCGGGCGGTGCTCATGCGTGATTCTCCTGAAGGGATGGGATCGTATCGATATCGACCAGGAAGGCGTGCAGCTCCAGGACCTTACGGCCGTCGATCCACAGCCCGTCGCGCTCCGGGTCTCGATGGAAGCCGGTGGCCAGATAGAGGGCGTGCGCTCCGGTCATCTGCGGGGCGCTCTTGAGGAAGACACGCGGGATCCCGCGCTCACGTGCGAGCTCGATCACATGCCGTGTCAGCGCCGCGCCCAGTCCACGCCGACGCGCCTGCGGGGCGACGGCCAGCAGGCGGAAGGTCAGGTCCTCCGGCCCCGCATCCTCCATCAAGGGGGACCCGCCGGCGCTGGCCGTGGTGACGGAGCCGAGGATCTCGCCCTTCTCGGCGTCGACGGCCACCCACACGTCGTAGGCCTGAGCACGGTTGCGCGCGAGGCGCATGGGATCGTCCCCGTGTTCGCGGGGTCCGTAGTCGTGCTCGTATGCCGACCGGATGAACTCATCGATGCGCTCGTACTCGTCGTCGGCCGCGAGTCGGATCTGCACCGCGGTCATGGAGCGGGCACGTACTTGTCGGCGATCTCCGAGAAGCCGTTGGCGCGCAGCCAATCCGGGTTGTACTCGCGGGTGACGTAGTCACGCCCACTGTCCGCCGAGAACGACACGATCACCGACCCCGGGTCTACTTCCTTCGCCAGTTCGACGGCGACGAGGAGACTGAGGATCGAGGTGGGTCCCAGCACGAGGCCTTCCGTGCGCGCCACGTGCCAGCCGTAGTCGATGACCTCGGCTTTGGACCGCGTCTCGATCCGGTCGATGAGGTCGAGATCGATGTTCTCGGGAAAGTCCCGCTCCAGCTCCTGCCAGCCGTCGCGTCGTTCGAAGTAGGCGCGCAGGTTCGACTTGTCGACCTTCTCCGTCCAGTCCGTCGCGATGATCTGCAGGTCGGGCCGCCTCGAGCGGAGGTAGCGACCGGTTCCGCTGACGGTTCCCCCGGTGGCGACGGCGGCGATCCAGTGGCTCACGCCCCCTGCCGTCTGCTCCCAGATCTCGGGCCCTGTCGACTCCTCGTGCGAGGACGGGTTGTACGCCGTCGAGGCTTGACGAGCCCACCAGTTCGACGGGTCCTCGCGTTCGTAGCGCGCTGCGATCGCCTCCCAGTTCTCGGGATGATCGGTGGGAACGTCGTTGCGCCCGGGGACGATGTCGGCGCCGAGGAAGCGCAGCAGGTTCGCCTTCTCGGGCGAGAGGGTCGCGTTGGCGACGATCGTGACCGGATGCCCGGTCGCGAGTCCGGCGAGCGCGTAGCCGATGGCCGTGTTGCCCGCGCCGAAGTCGACGATGCGCTGACCTTCGGCGAGCTCGCCTGCGGCGATAGCCGAGCGCACGATGTTCACGCCGATGCGATCTTTGCTCGATCCTCCGATGTTGAACTGATCGAGCTTGACGTAGATCGTGCCGGGGGCATCCGGCGCGAGCCTGTTGACACGGACGAGCGGAGTTCCCCCCACCAGCTCGAGGACGTCGTCGACGACCGGTGCGTCACGCGGATCGCGGAAGCCCTGGGGGAGGCTCCAGCGGCCTCCCGTCTCGGTACTGGTGTCGGTCACTGGTGGCTCCCTAAGCATGGTCGAGCGGCAACCTCAGCAGAGTAGGACGGTCGGGACCGCGCGTCGGTGCCCCGATGTCGTCCACCGTCATCTGATGAAAGACGGCGTAACAAGTCAGGGCCTCCGATGGGCCCCGGTTACCCCGGATTGCACGGGCGCGGAGCCCCCCGTCGCGTGCGCCCTAGCATCGCCATAGGCCGGAGAGACCGCGCCTGCATCCGTCAGGAGAGTCGTTGTCCACCATCCCCGGAACCAAGATCCTCTGGTACCTGAAGCACATCGACGGCCGTCATCCGTGGACGGCGGCGGGCCGGTACGAGCCGGACTTCGGTCGACTGATCCGTACCGCCAAGGCCCTGGACCAGTCCGGGTTCTACGGTGCCCTGCACGGCACGTCGAACAATGATCCGCTGGTATCGGTCGCCGCCCTGATCGCCGCCACGGAGCGGCTGCGATTCCTGATCCCGGTGTACCCGGGCCTCACCAATCCGCGCCTCCTCGCCAAGCAGGCTCTGACCTTTGATCAGTACTCCGGTGGCCGCCTGCTGATCAACATCGTCAACGGGCAGGATCCGCAGCTGCGCCCGTACGGGCAACTCGTCCCGCACGAGCGCAGGTATGCGCAGAGCGTGGAGTACTGGCGCCTGTTCACCTCCTTCTACGAGGGCGGACCAGGGGTCTATGACGGCACGTATCTCGACACGAGGCACGTGACGGGTGACAAGACCCAGGTCGGCGCCCCGATCTCGGCCGACCATCTCGCCGGCATCCCGTACGGGCCGTTCCAGACGCCGCACGTTCCTCTTTGGGGCGCGGGAGCGTCGCCAGCCGGGCAGGACCACGCGGGCCAGATCGTCGAGGTGTACCTGTCGTTTCTCCGTGGATTCGACGCCGTCGCCGCCCAGGTGCGCGCGGCGCGCGCGGCCGCGGCTCGGCACGGGCGGGAGTTCCAAGGCGTCGGGATCCACGGCTCGCTCATCGTCCGTCGCACGACCCGTCAGGCGGAGGACGCGTTCTACGAGGGGCTCGCCGCGGTGGGGGCGGAGCAGTTCGCCGCCGACACGGATGAGCGGATCCGCCGCACGACGGGTGGCACGTTCGACCTGTCGACGTTCGTCGCCCCCGATGCACAACGCCAGGGATGGATCGACGCCCTGCGCGCCGGTCGGCTGCCGACGCTCGACGAACTGCGGATCGAGCCCGGTGTCTACGCGGGTCTGACCGAGTTCATCCCGCTCCTCGACTACTCCGGCGGGGGCGCGGCGACGTACCTGGTCGGCGCGGGCGAGGAAGTCGCGGCGCGGCTGCGGCGCTACCGCACCGAGATCCCCGGTGTCGACCGCTTCATCTTCTCGGGCTGGCCGCTCGAGGAGGAAGCGCTGCAGGTTGCCGACCACCTCTTCCCGTACATCGACGATCTGGAGTCCTGAGATGACCGCTGCCGCGACGATCCCCCTCGCGACCGGGGACCATGTGTTCGCCGCGCGAGACAGCGGAGAGCTCCTGCTCACCGTTCACGCCTCCGAGCGCGTCCCCCCGACGTCCGTGCTGCTGTACCTGCACGGAGGCGGATGGGCGGGAGGCGACCGGTCCCCCGATAACCTTCGCACCCGGCTCCTGCCCCTCACCGAGCTCGGCGTCGTCGTGGTGTCCGCCGACTATCGCCTCAGCGGTGTCGCCGTATGGCCGGCGCAGCTGCTCGACGCCGGCGACGCCGTCGAGTGGATCGCGGAATCGTTCCCCGGTCTCCCGGTGTTCGTCTCCGGCTCGTCGGCCGGCGGTCACCTGGCCGCGCTCCTCGGTCTCGGCGCGTGGGAACGGCTCGTGGGGCGGCCCCACACGCGCAGCCCAGCGGGCGTCGTGACGTATGCGACGGTCGCCGACCCCTATCAGTGGGACGAGGAGCGGCTGCAGCAGCCCCTTCCCGTTCCCGGCACGTTCGCGCACTGGTCGTACTCACGTCACGGGCAATGGCCGCCGGGGGGCCTTGGCCGCAAGCTCCTCGACGGCGCGGATCTGTCGGTGTCGCCGCGCGTGTACAACCATGTCTCCACCGACCCGGTGCCCTTCCTCATCGTGCATGGAGACAGGGACACATGCGTCTCCTACGACGAGAGCATCCAGCTCTTCGACACGCTCTCCGCGCGCGGGGGTCGCGCCTGGCTCCTGGGGGTGGCGGGAGCCGATCATGAGGACGCCGCCTTCGACGAGCCCATCGTGCGAGGCGCGGTGGCGTCGTTCATCGCGCAGTTCCGCGCGACCCCGTAGCCCGCCACGATGCGCGCCGCCAAAACCCCGCACACTCATCGGTGAGCGAGGTCTCGACGAGGCGCTCCGCACCGCTCAGTGGAAGAAGTGGCGCTCTCCGGTGAAGAACATCGTGACCCCGGCCTTGCGGGCGGCGTCGACGACCTCCGCGTCACGGACGGACCCGCCGGGCTGCACGATGGCCGTGACCCCGGCGTCGATCAGCACCTGGGCGCCGTCCGCGAACGGGAAGAACGCGTCGGACGACGCCACCGATCCGGCTGCGCGGTCACCTGCCCGCTCGACCGCGAGGCGGCACGAGTCGACGCGGTTGACCTGGCCCATGCCGACGCCGACCGTGGCGTTGTCCTTGGCCAGCACGATGGCGTTGGACTTGACCGCGCGGCAGGCCTTCCACGCGAAGATCAGGTTCTCCATCTCCTCGTCGCTGGGGCGCTCACCCGAGACGAGCTCCCAGTTCTTCGCGACCGAGACGATGTCGTCCGGGAAGCGGTCGGCATCCTGCAGCAGCAGCCCGCCCGAGACGAGGCGCACGTCCATGCGCTCCTGCTGCCAGTCTTGGGGCAGCTGCAGCAGGCGCAGGTTCTTCTTCGCCTTGAACACCTCGAGCGCTGCCGGCTCGAAGGACGGGGCGACGATCACCTCGGTGAAGATGTCCTTGAGATTCTCGGCCATCTTCAGCGTCACGGTGCCGTTCGCGGCGATCACGCCGCCGTAGGCCGAGACTGGATCGCACTCGTGGGCGCGCAGGTGCGCACTGGCGATCGGGTCGAGCGCGTTCGGCGCCGTGGTCGCGATGCCGCACGGGTTGGCGTGCTTGATGATCGCGACGGCCGGTTTGACCATGTCGTATGCGGCGCGCAGAGCAGCATCCGCGTCGACGTAGTTGTTGTACGACATCTCCTTGCCCTGCAGCTGCGTCGCCTGGGCGATGCCGTGTCCGCCGGCGCGGGTGTAGATCGCCCCGCGCTGGTGCGAGTTCTCGCCGTAGCGGAGGGTGGCGAGGCGCTCGGCCTGGATCGTGAGGTGCGTGGGGAGGTCGCCGTCGTCCTGCAGCGTGCCCTCGGCGAACCACGACGCCACAGCGGTGTCGTACGCGGCCGTGTGGGCGAACGCGCGGGCGGCGAGCTCGCGGCGCTGCGACAGCGAGGTGCCGCCCGCGTCGAGCGCCGAGACGATGCCGGGGTACGACTGCGGCGAGACGACGATCGCGACGTTGGCGTGGTTCTTCGCGGCAGCCCGCACCATCGCGGGGCCGCCGATGTCGATCTGCTCGACCACGTCGTCACCGACGGCACCCGACGCGACCGTCTCCACGAACGGGTAGAGGTTGACGACGACCAGCTCGAACGGCGTGATGTCGAGCTCGGCGAGCTGACGCTCGTGGTCCTCGAGGCGCAGGTCGGCGAGCAGGCCACCGTGGATCTTCGGGTGCAGCGTCTTGACACGACCGTCGAGCATCTCTGCGACCCCCGTGACGGCGGCCACGTCGGTGACGGGGAAGCCCGCCTCCCGGATGGTCGATGCGGTCGAGCCGGTCGAGACGATCTCGACGCCCGCGTCGGCGAGCGCCGCGGCCAGGACGAGCAGGTCGGTCTTGTCGCTCACCGAGACGAGCGCGCGCCGGATCGGAACGGCATCGCGATCGCGGTAGAGCGTGGGGTCGTGGCGGGGGCCGGCCATGATGGGCTCCTTCGTGCGGGTGCGTCGGGTGGGGGTCAGGATGCGGGTGTCAGGGAGAGTTCGCCGGTGGCGATGCCCCGGACGACGTCGATCAGGAGTCGGCGTTCGACGGGCTTGATGCGCTCGTGCAGGCTGTGCTCGGTGTCGCCGTCGAGGATCGGCACGCGCTCCTGCGCGAGGATCGGTCCGGTGTCGACGCCGTCATCGACGACGATCACGCTGGCGCCGGTCTGTGCTGCGCCGGCGGCGAGGGCGTCACGGACGCCGTGCGCCCCGGGGAACTCCGGCAGGAACGCCGGGTGGGTGTTGATCAGGCGCGGCGAGTACGCGGCGACCAGCGACGCGGGCAGCAGACGCATGAGCCCGCTGAGGACGACGAGGTCGGGAGACCAGACGGCGAGCTGGCGACCGAGCTCCTCCCCCCAGGCCTCGCGGCTCTCGTGCTCGTGCCATGGCACCGTGAAGCTGGGGATGCCGAACTCCTCGGCGTGGGCGAGACCATCGGCCTCGCGGTCGGCACCGACGACGATCACCCTGGCAGGGAAATCGGGATGACGAGCGGCCTCGAGGAGGGCGCGAAGGTTCGAGCCGGCGCCCGAGATGAGAACGGCGACCGTGAGCACGCGCCCAGTCTACCGGGGCGCGCAACCGTGCTCCGCCCGGCACCCGCCACCGCGCAGACGATGTCAGTCGGGCCGATCTCCCTGATCGGACTTCGGCGGCGCGAACCGTCGGAGGTCGTCGAGCGGCGCCGTGTCATCGAGGGCCGAGGTCTCCAGGAGCGCCGAGCCGGAGGGCGCGCCACCCGGCCCCGCCGGAGCCGGGCTCTGGTCGAGTTCCGACATCTCGGCGATCCAGCGATCCGTCCGCTCTTCGGCCAGCTCGTCGCGGTGACGGGGCGAGAGCAGCAGGATCGCGGCGCCGACGAGCACTTCCAGCCCCAGCGCGAGCGCGAAGGGGAGCACGGCCGGTCCGACCACCGCCAGCCGACCGGGACCCATCGACCCGTTCGCGAGTGCGGCGCCGAGTCCGCCGATCCCCGCGCTGACTCCCGCGATACCCACGGCGATGACGGCGCGCTGCAGGAGGCCGAGCGGCGTGCCCTCCCAGACGAGGCGGGACCGCACCGCCCATCCGGCGAACGCACCGGCGGCGATCGGGACGAGCACGACGATCAGCATCCAGATCGAGCCGTTCTCGGGCAGCAGTCCGAAGACGGGGATGCCGGGGACGACACCGAGCTGCGTACCCGCCGGCGACACCGCGGTGCCGGCACCGACGGCGAAACCGGGACCGGCGAGCCACGACGCGGTCCACACGATCAGAGTCGGCAGGTAGACGAGTTGGGCGAGGGTCATGACCGTCGCCCCGAGAGCGTCGACGCGGGCCGCTTGGAACAGCGCGACGACCTCGCCCCCTCGGAACAGCGTGGTGACGGCGAGTGCCAGGGCGGATGCCCCGACGACTCCGACGAGTGCGAACGCCGTGCCGCGCACGATCGCCGGCGGCACCGGCGCCCAGTCCTCCCGCGCATCGAACCGATCGTGGATGCGATCGAGGAGGCCGCCGTCGCCTTCCTCCCACGCGATGCGGACGGCGCCGCACAGCACACCCACGAGGTAGACGGCGGCGGGAAGCAGGATCGCGAGCGGCAAGGAGGTGCGCACGGCTTCCAGTCGCGTCGTCAGCGCCACACCCGCCGAGATGAGGGCGAAAACTCCGGCACCCGACAGCGAACCGAGCAGCCAGGCCCCTGCGGTCGCCGCCCTGCCGCCGGAGCGCGCAGCGAACAGCAGGGTGAAGAGCAGGAACGCCAGCGGGGTGATCGACACCGCGAAGGAGGCGGCCGCGGCGGGGATGCCGAGCGCGACGAGAACCTCATCGGGGATCGTGATGTCGAGGGGCACGCCGTGTCCGAACTCCCACAGCGTTCCGGTGAGCGGCCAGAGCGCGCCCCAGTCCGCGGTGACGCCGAAGGCGAGCGTCCACAGCAGCGTCAGCGGCGCCAGGAGCACGACGAGACCGACCGCAGCGGCGATGGCGGCGTCGAAGGCGGCGAGGAGCGCGACGAGGAGGCGTTGCATAGCGTTTCGAGACTACGACGAGTTCCCCCGGAGCCCCTGGGGGCGCGCGCGAGGCCGACGACACGATAGCGTTTCTCCGGAGGTTTCCCGATGACAACTGCCCCGCCCGCCCCGGCATCCACCGAGCCCAAGAACTCTCTGGACCGCTTCTTCGAGATCAGCAAGCGCGGATCCACGATCGGCACCGAGATCCGAGGGGGCCTGGTGACCTTCGTCACGATGGCCTACATCGTGATCCTCAACCCGATCATCCTCTCCGGCAAGCCCGACGTCGCCGGCGACATGCTCAGCTTCAACGCCGTGGGGGCCGCCACCGCGCTGACCGCCGGCGTGATGACGATCTTGTTCGGCCTGGTCACGCGCCTGCCGTTCGGTTTCGCCGCCGGACTCGGCATCAACGCGTTCGTCGCGTTCTCGGTCGTCGGACAGGTGACCTGGCCCGAGGCCATGGCCCTCGTGATGATCAACGGTGTCGTCATCGTGCTGCTGGCGGCCACCGGGCTGCGGAAGGCGATCTTCGACGCCGTGCCGTTCCAGCTGAAGATCGCGATCACGGTCGGCATCGGCCTCTTCATCGCCTTCATCGGCTTCGTCAACTCCGGCTTCGTCACCGCCACCGGCGCCTCGTCGCCGCCGGTCGGCCTCGGTGTCAACGGCTCGGTCGCCACGGTGCCGACCCTGCTCTTCGTGATCACACTCCTGCTGACCGGCATCCTCGTCGCGCTCAAGGTCAAGGGCGGCATGCTCATCGGCCTGATCGGCGGCACCGTGCTCGCCGTGATCGTCGAGGCGATCTGGCACATCGGCCCGCGCGGGTTCGACGACGAGGGCAACGTGGTCAACCCCGGCGGCTGGGGCCTCACGGTTCCCGCTCTGGACGGCTCGCCCGTCGGCGTGCCCGACCTCAGCCTGATCGGCGCTGTCGACTTCAGCTTCGACCTGAGCAAGGTCAGCCTGGTGGCGATCGTGATGATCGTCTTCACCCTGCTGTTCACGAACTTCTTCGACGCCATGGGCACCATGACCGGTCTCGCCAAGGAGGCGAACCTGGCCGACGACAACGGCGACTTCCCGCGCATCAAGTCGGCGCTGGTCGTCGAGGGTGTCGGTGCGATCGCCGGTGGTGCGACCTCGTCGTCGTCGAGCACGGTCTTCATCGAGTCGGGTGCCGGCATCGGCGAGGGCGCGCGCACGGGACTCGCGAACGTCGTCACCGGTGTCGTCTTCCTGATCGCGATGTTCCTGACCCCGCTCACCTCGATCGTCCCGACCGAGATCGCCGCGGCCGCGCTGATCATCGTCGGTGCGATGATGATGGCGCAGATCCGCTACATCGACTTCACCGACTTCCGCGTGCTGCTGCCCGTGTTCCTCACCGTCTCGGTCATGCCGCTGACGTACTCGATCGCGAACGGCATCGGCGCGGGCTTCGTCAGTTGGGTGCTCATCCACGCGTTCTCGGGCAAGGTCAAGACCATCAGCCCGCTGCTGTGGGTCGTCGGCGCCGGCTTCCTGATCTTCTTCGCCCGAGGGCCGATCGAGGCTCTCTTCGGCGTCGGGATCTGACACCGGACCTGCACACGGACGAGGGGCGGATGCTGCGGCATCCGCCCCTCTGTCGTCTTCAGCCCGCGTAGGCGGCGGCGAACTCGGCGGACGGCTCGATCGGCTCGATCACGTCGATCAGCACGCCACCGGGAGCCTCGACGATGAAGTGCCTCTGCCCGAAGGCCTCGTCCCGTAGGGGCAACCGCTCTGGCAGCCCGCGCTCCCCCACCAGGCGAGCGTGTTCCGCGGTCGCATCCGGCACCTCCACGTTGAGCAGCAGGCCGCGAACGGGTTCGCGAAAGCCCTCGGGGATGGTCTCGTGGGTGCGGTCGAGGATCGCCAGCTCTCCCCCATCGAAGCGCAGACTCACGTACCAATCGGCTTCGAACGTCGTCTCGAAACCGAGTTCGTCGCGGTAGAACCGTGCTGCGGCGGCGACGTCGTCCACCATCAGCACCGGGTAGAAGCTCGTGATCTCCATCATCTCTCCTCTTACGTACAGTGTGTTTGTATCTGTCGGCTAGGATACATACACGCCGCACGTAAAGGAATCCCATGCCCCGAGCATCCGCCGCCGACGCGGCAGAGACCGCCCGCCGAATCCTCGACGTCGCCACCGCGCACTTCGCCGAGCACGGCTACGCCGCAGCGTCCGTCGACGAGATCGCCCGGGCTGCGGGCGTGACGAGGGGCGCCGCCTACCACCATTACTCGTCGAAGCCGCTGCTCTTCGCCGCCGTCGCCGCGGCCCAGCAGCAGTCCGTCGCCGAGGCGATCGTCACCGCCACGCGGGGAAGCGCTCCGGACACCGCACTGCGCGACGGCAGCCACGCCTTCCTCGACGCCATCACCCGAGGAGCGGCTTCGCGCGTGCTGCTCGTCGACGGTCCGGCGGTGCTGGGGTGGCAGGAGTGGCGGCAGCTGGACGCGGAGGGTCCCGAACGGGAGCTGCGCGCGGGGCTGCGCGAGGCCGGAGCCTCCCCCGCACTGCTGGATCCGCTCACCGCAGCGCTCTCGGGAGCGATGAACGAGCTCGCTCTCTGGCTGGCCGCGCACCCCGACGATGCCGACGCGCGGACACGGGCCCACACAGCCCTCGACGGCCTTTTGGACGCTGTGGCCCCGCGCGGCTGACTCGACGCGGTCGGCGTCCACGAGCCGCCAGCACCGATGGGCATGAAAGAAGGCCCCGGAGTGGAGTCCGGGGCCTTCAGATCAAGCGTAACTCAGATCAGAGCGACTCGATGATCGCGCGCATCAGGTCGGCCGTCTCGGACGGCGTCTTGCCGACCTTGACACCGGCGGCCTCGAGGGCCTCCTTCTTCGCCTGAGCGGTTCCGGCCGAGCCGGAGACGATCGCGCCGGCGTGGCCCATGGTCTTGCCCTCGGGAGCCGTGAAGCCTGCGACGTAGCCGACGACCGGCTTGGTGACGTTGGCCTTGATGTACTCGGCCGCGCGCTCTTCGGCGTCGCCGCCGATCTCACCGATCATGACGATGGCCTTGGTCTCGGGGTCGGCCTCGAACGCGGCGAGCGCGTCGATGTGCGTGGTGCCGATGACCGGGTCGCCGCCGATGCCGATGGCGGTGGAGAAGCCCAGGTCGCGCAGCTCGAACATCATCTGGTACGTCAGGGTGCCCGACTTCGAGACGAGGCCGATGGGCCCCTTGCCCGTGATGTTCGCCGGCGTGATGCCGACGAGAGCCTCGCCCGGCGTGATGATGCCGGGGCAGTTCGGGCCGATGATGCGGGTCTTGTTGCCCTTGCTCTGCGCGTAGGCCCAGGCCTCGGCGGAGTCGCCGACGGGCACGCCCTCGGTGATGACGACGAGCAGCGGGATCTCGGCGTCGATGGCCTCGACCATCGCGTCCTTGGTGAAGGCGCCGGGGACGAAAGCGATCGACACGTCGGCGCCGGTCTCCTTCATGGCCTCGGCGACCGAGGCGAAGACGGGCAGCTCGACGGCGTTGCCGTCCTTGTCGGTGTGCGAGACCGTGGTGCCGGCCTTGCGGGCGTTCACGCCGCCGACGACCTGGGTGCCGGCCTTGAGCATGAGAGCGGTGTGCTTGGTGCCCTCGCCGCCGGTGATGCCCTGGACGATGACCTTGGAGTCCTTGTTGAGGTAGATCGACATTTCTCTAGTCCTTGTGTCTCAGCGTCGGATCACGCGTTGGCGAGCTCGGCGGCCTTGTCGGCGCCCTCGTCCATCGTGGCGGCCAGGGTGACGAGCGGGTGCGCGTACTCGGCGAGGATCGCGCGACCCTCGTCGACGCGGTTGCCGTCGAGGCGGACGACGAGCGGCTTGGAGGCCGTGGCGCCCAGCGTCTCGAGCGCGCCCTTGATGCCGTTTGCGACGGCGTCGCACGCCGTGATGCCGCCGAAGACGTTGACGAACACGCTCTTGACCTGCGGGTCGCCGAGGATGACGTCGAGGCCCGCGGCCATGACCTCAGCCGAGGCGCCGCCGCCGATGTCGAGGAAGTTGGCCGGCTTCACGCCGTTGTGGTTCTCGCCCGCGTAAGCGACCACATCGAGCGTGGACATGACGAGTCCTGCGCCGTTGCCGATGATGCCGACCTCGCCGTCGAGCTTCACGTAGTTCAGGCCCGACTCCTTGGCCTTGGCCTCGAGGGGGTCTGCGGCGTCCTTGTCCTCGAGAGCCTCGTGCTCCGGGTGACGGATCTCGGAGGCGTTGTCGTCGAGCGTGACCTTGCCGTCGAGCGCGATGATGTCGCCCTCTTCGGTGCGGACCAGCGGGTTGACCTCGACCAGCGTCGCGTCTTCGCCCTTGTAGACGTCGAAGAGCTTGACGAACACGTCGGAGACCTTCTCGACGAGGTCTTCGGGGAACTTCGCCGCGCGGGCGATCTCGACGGCCTTCGCCTTGTCGATTCCCGTGAGCGGGTTGACCTCGACGCGCGCGAGCGCCTCGGGACGCTCCACGGCGAGCTCTTCGATCTCCATGCCGCCCTCGACCGAGCAGAGGCTCAGGTAGGAGCGGTTGGCGCGGTCGAGCAGCACGGAGAAGTAGAACTCCTCGGCGATGCGCGCACCCTGCGCCACCATGACGCGCTTGACGACGTGGCCCTTGATGTCGAGGCCGAGGATGGCCTTCGCCGCCTCATAGGCCTCGTCGGGGGTCTTGGCGACCTTGACGCCGCCCGCCTTTCCACGGCCGCCGGTCTTCACCTGAGCCTTGACGACGACCACTCCGCCGATCTTCTCGGCAGCCGCCCTCACCTCTTCAGGGGTGTCCGCGACGATGCCGGCGAGGACCGGCACTCCGTACTTTTCGAAAACGTCTCGTGCCTGGTACTCGTACAGATCCACTGTGGTTCCTTCACTGGGCTGCTGTCTGGTAATTCTCTCGATGTCGAGACATCGACCAGTCCCCCAGCCTACTACCTCGCCCTGAGCGTTCCTGCGGCCTCCGTACCACCGCCGGTCAGTGCCGCGTCGGCACACCGGGCCGTCGCACCGGCAGGGCGACCCTGCGCAGCTGACGGGCGATCAGCATCGGTGCGACCACCAGCACGGTGCCGACGACGACGATCACGGGGCGCACCGTCACCACCGGCAGCGAGCCCCACAGGGCGATCAGGATCGCCGCGACGAGGGCGAGCACGAGCACGATCTCGGTCACCAGCAGCTTCCGCCGCACGGATGCGCGGTCCGCCGCCAACGTCGTCTCCCGACCCCGCACCGCGATGTGCTCGGTCCAGGTGGAGCCGTTCCACCAGCGCCGGGTGCCGCGTCGCCGCGTGTCGAACCAGCCGGCCGCGATCGCGTCATCTCTCACGCTCCCCAGTATGACGCCGCCGCATCGGCGTCACCGCCGGCCGAGGTCTAGGCTTTCGGCATGCACGAATCCGCAGAACTGCGCACCGGTGTCGTCGCCGCAGCACTCGAGCTCTTCAGCGCCCAGGGGTTCGACCAGACGTCGGTCGAGCAGATCGCCAAAGCCGCCGGCGTCTCCCGATCGACCTTCTTCCGGCAGTTCGGCGGCAAGGAGGACGTCGTCTTCGCGGATCACGAGGTGCTCCTGGAACAGCTCCGAGAGTTCCTCGACGAGGGTCATGAGGACCCGTGGGCCGCGGTGTGCGCGGCATCGGAGTCGGTGTTCACGCACTTCGCGCACGACCCGGAGCTCGCTCGACGCCGCTACCAGATCGTGCGCCAGGTGCCCGTGCTGCGCGAGCGGGAGATCATCACGGTCTTCCGTTACGAGCGACTGTTCGACGAGTACCTGCGCGGCGCGCTGCCGGGTGTCGACCCGCTGGACGCCGTCGGGTTCGCCGCGCTCGTGACCGCCGTGCACAACCACGTGCTTCGCCAGCTGCTGCGCGGACGCAAGAAGGTGCCGCTCTCGACGCTGCAGACGGCGCTGGCCGACGCCCGCCGCCGCTACGGCGTCGCGGGCGAAGCCGCCACCGCCCCGGACGACGTGGTCGTCGCGGTGTTCCCGCGCTCCATGCCGATCGCGGAGGTCACCCGTCGCCTGCAGTCGGAACTCGACTAGCCGCTCGAGGGTCGTGGAACCGAGTATCGAGGAGTACGATACTCAGGTCCACAAAGGAGCCCCATGAGCACTGCAGCCTCCCCCTTCCCCGGCGAGCGCGTCTCGTCGTACGACATCACCGGACGTCAGGACAGCGACTACTACGCGGTCTTCACCGACATCCCGGCCGCCGACCGCGAGGCCTGGGACCGTGCGAAAGCCTACGTCGACGAGGTGGCGCCGCAGATGGCGGACGCCTGGGACCGCGCGGAGTACCCGCTCGACGCCGCCCGTCGGATGGGTGAGATGGACCTGGTGGTCGACGGCGTCCAGCACCCGGAGCTCACGAGCCTGTCGCCGCTGGCTGCCGGTCTGGTGAACATGGAGATCTCCCGCGGCGACGGCTCGCTGGGCACGATCCTCGCCGTGCAGGGCGGCCTCGCACTGCGCACCCTCGCCCTGTTCGGCTCGCCGGCGCAGCAGGAGAGATGGCTCACCGCCCTCGCCGACGGTTCGGTGCTCGGATCCTTCGCCCTCACGGAGCCCGACCACGGCTCGGACTCCGTCTCCCTGGAGACCGTGGCGCGCCGCGACGGCGACGGCTGGGTCATCCGCGGAACGAAGAAGTGGATCGGCAACGGCGCCTCCGGCGGCATCACATTCGTCTGGGCCCGGGTCGACGACGAGTCCGCCGAGGAGCACGGCGCGGTTCGGTGCTTCCTGGTCGAGCAGGATGCCCCGGGCTACACCGGCACCGTCATCCGCGGCAAGGCCTCGCTGCGCGCGATCCACCAGGCGCACGTCCTCCTCGACGATGTCCGGGTGCCGCTGGACGCGGTGCTGCCGGGGACGAAGAGCTTCCGCGACGCGTCGACGGTGCTCTACGCGACCCGCTCCGGCGTCGCCTGGTCGGCCCTCGGGCACGCGACCGCCTGCTACGAAGCCTCGCTCGCCTACGCGAAGGAGCGCGTGCAGTTCGGCAAGCCGCTCGCGAAGTTCCAGATGGTGCAGGAGCGCCTGACCCACATGCTCGAAGACCTCACCGCCATGCAGCTGTACTGCCGCCGGATGGCCGACCTCGAGACCGCCGGCGAACTGCGTCCGACCCAGGCGTCGCTCGCGAAGTTCCACAACACGCGCGCCGCCCGTCGGATCGCGTCCATCGCCCGCGATCTGCTCGGCGGCAACGGCATCCTGCTCGAGAACGGCGTGATCCAGCACATGGCCGACATCGAGGCCATCCACACCTACGAGGGCACCGAGAGCGTGCAGGCCCTGCTGCTCGGGCGCGACATCACCGGGATGAGCGCGTTCGCCTGAGAAGGGATCCTCGGGATCCGTTCACCGACCGCCGGCGCGCACGTGCCGCTCTCGGCTCGCGGCCGCTCCGGCGAGGGCCTGCACGCCGAGCAGGATGACCAGCGCCGCGACCGGCACGGCCCATCCCCCGACGGCGGCGTGGAGGATGCCGAGGCCGAGTGGGCCGAGGCCCGCCAGCAGATAGCCGATCCCCTGCGCCATGGTCGACAGATGCGCCGTGTGCCTCGCATCGGGTGCACGGAGCACGATGTAGGTCAGCGACAGGGCGATGGCCGCGCCTTGGCCGAGCCCCAGCAGCGTCATCCATGCCCAGGGCGCGGCTCCTCCGGGCGCGACGAGAAGCCCGATCAGCCCCGCCGCGCACAGGAGGGCGGAGAGCAGAACGGGGAGCCACGTCGGCCGGATCCAGCGCAGCGTCGTCGGCACGAGCAGCGCCGCCGCGATGCCGGGGAGGCTCGAGTACGACAGCAGCAGGCCGGCGTCGGACACCGAGACCCCGGCATCCTGCAGCATCGTGGGGATCCACGTCAGCGCCGCGTAGTAGCTCAGGCTCTGCAACCCCATGAAGCCCGTGACCGCCCAGGCGACGGGGTCGCGCAGCAGCGCCGACATGCGCGGCTCGTCCCGGGGCTCCACGATCGCGTCGCCGGGCACGCCGGCCACGGCCGGTGACTCGGAGACCGCACGCATCGCCCGCGGCAGCCAGATCAGCAGCGCGAGCACGGCGGGAATCGCCCAGATCGCCAGGGCACCCCGCCACGAACCGTCGAGAGCGGTCATGAACGGCACCGTCAGGGCCGCGGCCGCGGCCGCGCCGAGGAACAGCGCCGTGGAGTACAGCCCCATCATCAGACCGAGTCGGTGCGCGAAGTCCTGCTTGATCACGGCCGGCATGCAGACGTTCGCCACGGCGATGCCCGCACCGACCAGCACCGTGCCGCCGAAGAGCGCCACCGGAGAGGGAAGGAGTCGGATACCGATGCCGATCGCCACGACGACCATCGTGAGCGCGAGCAGGCGATGGAGCCCGATCCACCGGGTGAGGGCCGGGGTGAGGAAGGCGAAGGCGCCGAAGGCGAACACGGGGATCGTCGTCAGAAGCCCTGCCGCCGCCGCGGGGATGCCCAGCTCCTGCTCGATCGCGGGGAGCACCGGCCCGACCGACGCGACACCCATGCGGAGGTTCAGGGCGATCATCAGCAGACCGATGCCCACGTAGATCCCGGTGAGGATCGCGCCACGCCGGACGGACGGCGTGCTCAGCGGGGTCGGGGCGGTGTCGAACGGCTCCTGCATCGTGGTCATGCCTCGAGTCCAGCACCCGGCCCGGGCGTCGGGAAACACGTAAACTGCATCGTGATGTCGAATACTCGCCAATCGTCCCGGATGGTCGACCTGAACCTCGTCGACTTCGACTCCCTCGCCGCCCTGCCGATGGAGGGCGCATACCGCTTCGCGCACGCCGAGACGTCGCCGCGCCACGCCCACCCGCTCGGGCACCTGGTGCACGCGGCATCGGGAGTGCTGTCGCTGCTCACCGACGACGGCGCCTGGATCGCGCCGTCGACGCGCATGGCGTGGGTGCCCGCCGGTGCCGAGCACCGCCATCGCGCGCACGGGCGCACGGACATGCGCATCGTCCACCTCACCGATGAACTCGCCGCACGGCTGCCGTCCGCCCCCGCCGTCCTCGTCGCCACGCCGCTCGCACGCGAGGCCGTCCTGGCGATGACGTCCGACCGCTCGCGCAGCGACGCGGCCCTCGACCATCTGCGCCGCGTCGTCGTCGATGAAGCCGTCACGGCACCCGAGCAGCCCCTGCACCTGCCGGAACCCCATGACCCGCGCCTGCGTCAGGCGGCCCGCCTCGTCGAGGACGACCTCGCCGTTCCCCTGACGCTCGGCGAGCTCAGCGCGCGCACCAGCACCGCCGAGCGGACGCTGAGCCGCCTGTTCCAGCAGGAGACCGGTATGGGATATCGGCAATGGCGGCTCCAGCTGCGCGTGCATCGGGCGCTGGTCCTGCTCGCGGACGGCGCCTCGGTGACCGACGCGGCCGCCGCATGCGGTTGGGCGACGACCAGCCAGTTCATCGAGCAGTTCACGCCGCTCGTCGGGATGACCCCTGGCCGGTATCGGCTGTCACAGCTCCCGACCTGACACGACCGTTTCCCGGGGCGGCCCGCTCAGACCGGGCGCACCATGCACAGGAGCCGCTCGCGATCGTCCCAAGAGGACACGCGCTCGAAGCCGCGCGATCCGTAGAGGCGCACAGCACCTTCGCGCCACTCCCACACCGAGAGACGCACCGCGGAGGCACCGAGGTCTTCCGCATCGCGCAGAGCGGCGTCCAGCAGCGCAGACCCCACCCCTCGACCGCGGACCTCGGGCACGGCCCACAGGCGCTTGATCTCCGCCACGGCGCCCTGTGGGGACAGCACGACCACGCCGACGACGCGTCCGCCGAGCTGCGCCACACGCACGCGATGCCCGGCGTAGGCCGCAGCCGGGTCGTCGACCTCGCGGACGTAGCGCTCCGGGAGGGGCGCCGCGGCATCGGGCTCGGGGCCCGGCTCCTGCAGACTCTTCTCGAACTCGGTCTGCTGCAGATAGGCCCGCACTGCGGCACCCACCTCGAGCGCGTCGGGGCCCGCGAGGTCGGCCGTACGGATCAGCGGCCGCTCGCCCTCCGCACCCCGCTCGGCAGACACGGTCAGTCGCAGCCGCAGCCGCCGGACGGGGTCTTCACCATGAAGCACACGTCGCACACGCCGTAGTCGCGCTCCTCGACCGGCTTCGGCGCCTTCTCCGCACGGGGCGCGGAGACACGAGGAGTCGTCGCGCGCTTCGCGGCACGCGGCGGAACGAGCGGGATGAACTCGCTCGGGTGACTCACGTAGAAGTACGGCGCGCGTCCCTCGCTCGGCTGCAGACGCAGGGGAGCTGCACCGACGACGAGACGCTCATCCTCGGTGAAGCCGTTGGTGTAGGTGCGACCGATGTGCAGGGACGCACCCTCACCACGCCGGATCGCCTCGATGTAGCGACCGCGGTCGATGAACGAGCTGATTCCGATCGCCTCGACGATGGCCGTGATGAACGCATAGTTGGAGACATCGACGCGGTGCGCGCGCAATGCCTCGTTGAGGGAGCGGTATGGACGGGAGGTGCCTGCGGGGGTCGGCCCCTGTACTTCTTTCATCAGTTCCAGGATCGCACGCCGCAACCCCCTCTTTCGACCACACTTCACGTGCGAGACTGGCCGCATGGCACGCGCGACCATCATCGGATCCGGCCCCAACGGCCTCGCCGCCGGAGTGACACTCGCGCGTGCCGGCTACGAGGTGCGAGTGCTCGAGGCCGCCGACACGATCGGCGGCGGGTTGCGCACCCAGGAGGGGACGCTTCCCGGCTTCCGCCACGACGTGTGCTCCGCCGTGCATCCGGCGGCGGTCTCCTCGCCCTTCTTCCGCGCATTCCGGCTCGACGAGCGCATCGAGTGGATCCGCCCTGACATCTCCTTCGCCCATCCGCTCGACGGCGGTCGTGCAGTCGTCGCCTGGCGAAGTATCGAGCGCACCGCCGCAGCCCTGGGCCCCGACCGCGATGCCTGGCTGTCCCGCCTGCGCCCGCTCAGCACCCACATCGAAGGCGTGACGGACTTCACGGGCAACCAGCTTCTCCGGATCCCCGCGGACCCCGTCACCGCGGTGCGTTACGCCATCCGGATGCTCGACCAGGGCACACCTCTCGCCCGCACGTCGTTCCGGACCGAGGAGGCCGCCGCCCTGATGTCGGGCGTGGTCGCTCACGCGAACTCCCCGCAGCCGACCCTTGCCGGGGCGGCAGCGGGGCTCCTCCTCGCCGCTCTCGCGCACGCCGGAGGCTGGCCCTACCCGCGCGGCGGTTCGCAGACCATCGCCGATGCGCTGGTGGCCGACCTCGAGGCGCACGGCGGAACGGTCGAGACCGGCGCGCGCGTGAACGACCTGCGCACCCTCGACGCCGGCGACCCCTCCCGCGGGGACGTGCTCCTGCTGAACACCTCTCCGCGCCTCGCCCTCACCCATCCCGACGTGCCGGCCGGCTACGCCAGAGCGCTGCGCGGCTACCGCTACGGCGCCGCGGCCGCCAAGGTGGACTTCGCGCTCGACGGTCCCATCCCGTGGTCGAACCCGGAGGTGCGCAACGCCGTGACACTGCACCTCGGGGGCACCCGCGAGGAAGTGTGGGCGAGCGAGAACGCCGTGGCCGCCGGACGCGTGAGCGAACGCCCCTACGTGCTCGCCGTGCAGCCCTCCGCCTTCGACCCGACGCGCGCGCCGGAGGGCAGAGCCGTCTTGTGGGCATACATCCATGTGCCGAACGGCTCCGACCTCGACCCCACCGAACTCATCACGGCGCAGGTGGAGCGCTTCGCGCCCGGTTTCCGGGACCTGATCCTGGCACATCACGCGGTGCCCGCATCGTCGCGGGAGGCGATCAACCCCGGAGAGATCGGCGGCGACATCTCCGGCGGCGTGTTCGACATCCGGCAGGCGCTGCGGCGCCCGGTGGTGTCTCCCGCGCCGTGGCGCACGCCGATGCGCGGCGTGTACCTGGCGTCGGCGTCGACTCCCCCGGGCCCCGCGGTGAACGGGATGGCCGGATGGCACGCGGCGCGCACCGTGCTGCGCGACGCGGGGATGCCGGCCCGACTCGGCGACGTGTTCGACTGATCGCCCCCTTCCGTCACCGGTCACCCGCGGCCAGGATGGGACCATGCGCTACGAGATCCCCGCGCCGATGCTCGCCAAAGCGGTGCCCGCGGTGCCCGACCCCGCGAAGACCGAAGGCGGTCTCCTGTACGAACCGAAGTGGGACGGCTTCCGCGGCCTCATCGCCTGGGACGGTGAGACGGTGGAGATCGGCTCACGCGGCGCGAAACCCCTCACCCGGTACTTCCCCGAACTCGTCGAGGCGATCCCCGAGCTGCTGCCGGGACCGTGCCTGCTCGACGGCGAGATCGTGGTCGCCACCGGTCCGCACGGGTCGCAGCGGCTCGACTGGGAGGCCCTGAGCCAGCGCATCCACCCGGCCGCCTCGCGCGTGGCGAAGCTCGCCGTCGAGACACCGGCGATGTTCATCGCGTTCGACCTCCTGGCGTATGGCGAGGACGACCTGCTCACTCAGTCGTTCGAGACGCGGCGAGCGCGGCTCGAGACGCTCATGGAAGCCGTCGACCATCCGCTGCATCTCACCCGCACGACGCGTGATCGCGATGCGGCTGTGCGCTGGCTCGCCGAGTTCGAGGGCGCGGGGCTCGACGGCGTCGTCGCCAAGCCTCTCGATCAGCCGTATGCACCGGGCAGACGCACGCTGTTCAAGATCAAGCACGCCCGTACCGCCGATGTCGTCGCCCTCGGTTACCGCATCCACAAGTCCGGCTCGGGCGTCGGCTCGCTCCTGGTCGGGCTGTACGACGACGACGGAGTGCTGCGTCAGGTCGGCGGAGTGGCCGCGTGGAGCGATGTCCGTCGACAGGAACTCGTCGAAGAGCTCGCTCCCCTGGTGGAACGAGATGAATCCGGCGACGCGGTCACGGCGGAGGGAGAACGATCGCGGTTCAGCGGATCGAAGGACGTCTCGTTCGTGCGACTGCGGCCCGAGCGTGTGCTGGAGGTGCGTTACGACCAGCTCGAGGGTGCGCGCTTCCGGCACACCGTGCAGTTCGAGCGCTGGCGCCCTGACCGCGACGCGCGCTCATGCACCTACGAGCAGCTGGACACGGTCGCGGGCTACGACCTCGCCGATGTCCTGAGCTGAGCACGGTCAGTCCTTCTCGGCCGGGGTACCGTCTTCGTCCCAGTTCGCCGCGACCTTCTTGCTGGGCTGCACACGGGGAGGCTCGCCCGGCATCTTCGGGAACTCCGGCGGGAATGGAAGCTCACCGAGCCCGTTCTCCTCGTCGCGCTCCCACCACTCCAGCAGCGTGTCGATGCGGCCGGGAGACGCCTGCATGTCCGCCCACGGATCACCGACCTCGTCCAGACGCTGCGGGATGCTGCGCACGGTGAAGCTCCGCGGGTCCAGCCCGTCGAGCTCCTCCCACTGCACCGGCGTCGAGACCGTCGCGCCTGGCAGGGCGCGCGGGCTGTAGGCGCCGGCCATCGTGCGGTCGCGGTTGGCCTGGTTGAAGTCGACGAAGATCCGCTCCCCGCGCTCCTCCTTCCACCAGTTCGTCGTCACCTGCTCCGGCATCCGCCTCTCCAGCTCCCGTCCCGCGGCGATCACGGCGTGCCGGACATCCAGGAACTCGTGGGTCGGCTCGATGGGCGCGAAGATGTGCAGACCGCGGTTGCCGCTCGTCTTGGCGAAGGCTTCGAGGCCCGCCTCGCGCAGCACCTCACGCAGCGTGTGAGCGGCGGTCACCGCGTCGGCGAAGTCGGTGCCCGGCTGCGGGTCGAGGTCGATGCGGAGCTCGATCGGGTTGTCGGGATCGGTGGCGAGCGATGCCCAGGGGTGGAACACGATCGTGTTCATCTGGACCGCCCAGACGATCGCACTCGCGCGGTTGAGCACGATCTGCGGATGCTGACGCCCGCTGTTGTAGGTCACCGTGACGGCGTCGACGAAGTCGGGCGTCCCCTTGGGCGGGTTCTTCGAGAAGAAGCCTTCGGCCCTGGCGCCGCCCGCGGGGCCGATGCCGTCGCGGAAACGCTCGAGCGACACCGGGCGATTGCCGTTCGCGGCGAGGAAGGGCACGGCGACGATCTGCGCGTACTCGGCCAGTTCGGCCTTCGTGATGCCGAGGTCCGGCCACACCACGCGGTTCGGGCTCGAGAGCGCGACCTCGCGCTCACCATCCGAGTCGGCGACGGTCAGGGTCACGCGTTCTGAGGCCATGCTCCGACCCTAGAGCGCCACCCGGACAGACGGAACCCCGCACGCCTCGCAGCGCGCAGGTCGGGGTCAGGTCACTCGTCGAGGTCGACCGCGAGCACGAGGACCGGCGTGAGCGCGTCGCGTTCGACCACGATCGAAGGACCGGCCGAATCGACGATCACGCCGGCCATCTCGGAGTGGCTCGTGAGGACCTTCGCCAGCTGAGACGGCTCGAACGGCAGCGGTCGGTCTCCGCGACCGAGTGCGATGACCTCGAGCGGGTGGGAGAACAGCTGCAGGAACCGGCGGCCGTCGGCGGTCTGCGCCTCGGCGATGCCGACCTGTCCGGTGCCGGACCCGTCGTTCACCGCGACCCACATCCGCTTCGAGGCGAGCGCCTCCCCGACCTTGACAGCGGAATCCTGCTCGCGGGGTGCGGCCAGGATCGTCTTGACCGTCATGTCGACATCAGCCTGATCGAGCGTCTTCTGCAGCAGCTCCGTCGGGAAGACCACACGGTGCGGCGCCGAGGCGTTGTCGACGATGAGACCGGCGAACTCACCGGAGACGACCTGCTGCAGCACCGAGGTGACGGGCTGCGCGACGGCCGAGGTCGCGGCGGGGTCGGCCTCGAGCTGCACGGAATCGCGCACCGCACGCGCCGAGCTGAACGCGAGCATGAACTGACGGTCTTCGCTGTCACGGACGACAGCGACCGAGAGCGGCTTGCCCTCGCTGATCTGCGCGCGAGCGTCGCCGTTCACGCGGATGTAGAGGTGGCCCTGGAGCGCCTGGCGCATCACCCCGAGGAGCTGATCGTTGGTCGCGCCCGCTTCGATCTCGGTGAGTGCCTCGCGCAGCAGGACGTTGTCCTTCATCCCTGCGACGGTCTCGGTCTGCTCCGGCGGCAGGGCGGAGGCGAGAGGCAGGCGCCGCTCCTGGGGAGCCGCGGGCGGGGCCGGCTGAGCCGACGGGGACGCCTGAGCGGGTCGTGGAGCGGGTGTCGCGGTCTCGGGCTCGGGAAGTGCCACTTCCGGCCCTGCCTCCGCGCCGACGCCGCGGAACGCCTGCACCGAGATCCCGATCGCCGGGGCTTCCGCGGGCGCGTCCGCAGCCGCTTCGGTCGCGGAGACGTCGGTCTCGGAGACATCCGGTTCGACAGCATCGGTGGTGGTCGCGACGGCATCGTCGACGGACTTCTTACGGCGAGAGAAGAGGGCCATATCAGTCAGCCTAACCCGCCTCGGCGACGACGTTTCGCCGCGAAGGATGCTCGCGCAGGAGCTAGATCTTCTCGATCGGCGCGACCTTGATGAGGAGCTTCTTCTGCCCCGCCGAGTCGAACCGCACGTGGGCGATGCGCTTCGCGCCTTCGCCGGTCACGGCATCCACCCGCCCCTCGCCGAAGTCGACGTGACGGATGCGGTCGCCCGCGGTGAGTTCGAGGTCTCCGTTGTCGCGCATCTTCGCCGTGACGCGGTTGGGGAACTTGTCCATCGCGGTCGACAGCGGCTTCAGAGAGTCGCGCCCGGGGAGCGACTTGACCGCGAACCGGTCACCGGAGCCGGAGCCGCCGAACCCGCCCTGTCGGCGCGCGTTCAGAGCCCTCGACTGCATGCCGCCGCGCGAGTTCACGTCGCCGGGCGACTGTCGCCAGTCGATCAGGCCCGCCGGGATCTCCTGCAGGAAGCGACTGGGCATCGCGACGGTCACCTCGCCGAACTGCGCCCTCGTCATCGCGAGGGACAGGTGCAGACGCTTTCGCGCGCGCGTGATGCCGACGTAGAAGAGCCGACGCTCTTCCTGGGGTCCGCCCGGCTCGCCGGCCGAGATGCGGTGCGGGATGAGGTCTTCCTCGACGCCGGTGACGAACACGGCGTCGTACTCGAGGCCCTTCGCCGTGTGCATGGTCATGAGCGACACCGAGCCGGACTCGTCGTCGAGGTCGTCGGCGTCGGACACCAGGGCGACCTCGGTGAGGAAGTCGACGATCGTGCCCTCCGGGTTGTTGCGGGCGAAGTCGCGGGCGACGGCCACGAACTCGTCGAGGTTCTCGACGCGCGCCTCGTCCTGCGGATCGCGGCTCGCGCGCAGCGCGTCGAGGTAGCCGCTCTTGCCGAGCAGCACGCCCAGACCGTCGGCCACGCTCGTGGGAGGCGGCACCTCGCCGGTGGCGGGAGTCAGGATCGCGGCAGCCTCGGCGAGCACGGCGTCGAGCTGTCCGATCGCGGCCTGGATCTTCGGGCCGACGCCGAGCTGCCCCGGCATCGACAGCGCGTCGCGGAAGCTGATGCCATGCTCTTCGGCGAAACGGGCGATGGCCGTCTCGGTCACATCTCCGATGCCGCGCCGCGGCTTGTTCAGGATGCGTCGCACCGACATCTCGTCGGCCGGGTTCGCGACCGCCACCAGGTAGGCCAGCGCGTCCTTGATCTCGGCGCGGTCGTAGAACTTCGTGCCGCCCATGATCTTGTAGGGCACGGCCGAGCGGATGAAGATCTCCTCCAGCGCACGGGACTGGGAGTTCGTGCGGTAGAACACGGCCATCTCGGAGTACGGCATGCCGGCGCGGTGCAGCGCCTCGACCTCGTCGGCGACGAACTGCGCCTCGTCGTGCTGCGAGTAGCCCGTGAAGCCGATGATCGGGTCGCCGTCGCCCTTGTCGCTCCAGAGCTTCTTGTCCTTGCGGTCGAAGTTGTTGCCGATGACGGCGTTCGCGGCGGACAGGATGTTCTGCGTCGAACGATAGTTCTGCTCGAGCAGCACCACGCGCGCGCCGGGGAAATCGCGCTCGAACTCGCTGATGTTGCGGATGTCCGCGCCGCGGAAGGCGTAGATCGACTGGTCGGAGTCTCCGACCACGGTGAGCGAGGCACCGGGCTCCCCCGCATCCGCCGTGGGAGCGGGGTCGGGCTCGAAGATCATCATGCCGTTCGAGGCATACGGATCGGGGGCAGAGCCCGCAGCACCCGACACGGGGCGGGTCAGCTCATGGATCAGCGAGTACTGCGCGTGGTTCGTGTCCTGGTACTCGTCGACCAGGATGTGCCGGAACCGGCGGCGGTAGGTGTCGGCGACCTGCGGGAACGCTCGGAACAGGTACACGGTCTGTCCGATGAGGTCGTCGAAGTCGAAGGCGTTGGCCTTCTGCAGCTGCCGCTGATAGTCGGCGAAGACCTCGACGAAGACCCGCTCTGCCGGATCGCTCATGTTGGCCTGACGCGCATAGGACTCGGCATCGGAGAGCTCGTTCTTGAGCTTGGAGATGCGCGACTGCACGGCTGCCGGGGTGAGCCCGTAGGCGTCGGCCTCGTGCTCCTTGACCAGGCGCTTCAGCAGCGCACGCGAGTCGCCGGAGTCGTAGATGGTGAACGACTTCGTGTAGCCGAACTGCTGGGCCTCGCGGCGCAGGATGCGGACGCAGGCGGAGTGGAACGTCGAGATCCACATGCCGCGCGCGGCGTCGCCGATCAGCCCCTCGACGCGCTCGCGCATCTCGCCGGCCGCCTTGTTCGTGAAGGTGATCGCGAGGATCTGACTCGGCCAGGCCTCGCGCCCGCGCAGGAGGGAGGCGATACGGCGCGTGAGCACGCTGGTCTTGCCCGATCCCGCGCCCGCGACGATGAGCAGCGCCGGGCCGCGGTAGGTGACGGCCTCGAGCTGCTGCGGGTTCAGGCCGGCGAGGAGATCGTCCTGTCCTTCCGCCCCGGAGGAGCGGGGGCCGACGGATCCGGGGACGATGAGAGGAGCTTCGGTCATGGCCTTATGAGTCTAGGCGGCGGCACCGACACCGCGGCACGGGATGCTGCGTGAGGGAGGGGTGCGCGACCGCTCGCGCACCCCTCCCCGCTCAGGCGGTGCGCGTGCGGCGCCGCACGGCCACGGCGCCCGCGGCCAGCAGCATCAGCGCCAGCGCGATCGCGGCCACCGGCAGCTCGGCGCCGGTCGCGGCGAGCCCGCCCGCGCCGTCTGCGGCGGCGATGCGGATGTCCGCCCAGCCGAGGAGTGCACCGCTGTCGTCGAACACCGCGATGCGGTGCACTCCGAGCGGGGCGTCCGTGGGGATCGTCACGGCGATGGCCCCGGCGGCGTCGAGCGTGCCGGTTGCGATCCTTGACGGGTCGGAGTACATCCAGACCCCGACACCCTCGCCGGCCGCGTCCGCTCCGACCGTGACGGTCACCTTCTGCCCGCGGGTCGCGATGGACGGGTCGACGGTCAGACCGTTGCGGTTGCCGTCGACGAGGTCCGTGCCGGGCAGCGGCGGGTTTCCGCCGCCCGGGTTCTCGCCTCCCGGATTCTCGCCGTCGACACCCGGGAGGGTGCCGGTGCGCAGCGCCTCCGAGGCGAATCCGTCGGCGAACCACCACACCGGCCGCTCGCCGTCGACCGACAGCGAGGCCGGCGCGGTCGCGAAGCCCTCGTTGTTGATGTCGGGCATGCCCGCCGGACGCGCGTAGTGGGCGATGCCCGGCTGCACCGTGCCGTTCAGCGTGATCTCCGCGGAACGCCCCTGGCAGCCGTCGTCGCACACGGCCCACAGGGTGTTCCGCACGCCGTCGTAGTCGAGCGCCATGACGCCGGTGAGACCGGGAGCGATCTCCGACACGAGGGTGGCCGAGCCGTCGCCGCCGAGGGCGAAGGCGTACACGTGGCCGTCGTCCTCGACCGCGACCAGGAACAGCCCGCCGCCGTGACCGGCGTAGTCCGTCGGGTCGTACGCGGCGCCCGTGTTGTCGTCGAAGAGCTTCCCGGCGAGCGCGGCATCCGGCACCCACTGCACGGCCTCCATACCGAGGTTTGCACCGACGGCGGGCAGCAGCGCGGTGAGGTCCCATTCCTGCTGGGCGACCAGATCCCCGTTCGAGGCGTCCGGGTCGACCTTCAGGACGACGTTCTGGTTCACGCCCTTGGCGCCGTTGTCGCGCTCCGAGGCGACGTAGACGAACCCGTCCCCGTCGACCGTGATGCCCTCGGTGTCGGGGCCGGCCGCGCCCGGAGCCGCGGCATCCTTCTGGAAGCGGACGCGCTTGCCCGCATCCCAGCCGTCGACCTTCTCGACCGAGCCGTCGGCGTGCGCCTCGAGCTTCCAGATGCGGCCCTCGCCGTTGTCCACGGCCCAGAGGAACGCGCCGTTCTCGGTCTCCTGCACATCCAGGCCCGAGCTGTCCTCGAGGAAGGTCGGGACGTCGTCGAGCACGCGGACCTCCGCCGACCCCGGCCACGGAGAGACCGCGACCTCGCCGGCGCAGACGTTCGCGGTGCCCTTCGTGGACTCGGCCGTGACGGCGAAGGCGCCCGTCGTGTCGGGGCAGCGCCCCCAGGTGACGGCCGCGTGGCCTTCGCCCCAGGTCGTCTCGTCTATGAGCAGGTCGCCGTCGAACAGTCGCACCGCGTCGCCGCCGCCCAGGCCGAAGCCGAGCTGCGCCCGCTCGATCACCAGGTGCTCCCCCGCGCCGATGCTGGTGCCGGTCGGGATCGAGTACGCGTGGGTGTCGTCGTCGTCCTTCACCACGATGCCCGAGACGTCGAGGGCGGCATCGGTCGGGTTCACGAGCTCCACCCAGTCGTCCGGCGAGCCGCCGTCGGATTCGACCTCGTTGATCCGCACCGGGTTGCCGCACGCGTTGCGCAGACCCTTGGTCGAGACCGCGATGTCGACGAAGTCGCCGGTGGCATCGGCGCAGCGGGCGAGGACTCCTGCGGCGTGCGCGGCGTACACGTGCTCGTCGACGGTGTTGCCGTTCGCATCGCGGATCGTCACGGTGTCGCCGTTGCCGAGACCGAAGATGAAGTTCGCCGGCTGGTCGAAGACGAAGTAGGCGCCCGGGGGCAGCATCGTGCCGGCCGGCAGCGGAGTGGTCTCGGCCGCGTGACCTGCCGGGTCGCTGTCCATCACGGTCCAGCCGGAGAGGTCGACCGCCGTGCTGCCGGTGTTCACGACCTCGACCCAGTCGGTGGTGTCGCCGTTGGACTCGATCTCGTTGATGACGACGTCGGGCATCACGCACGAGTTCGCGGCATCCGGGGTCGGGTGCGCCAGCACGAACGCGCCGACGCCGTCGGGGCAGCGCGCCAGCGTGGCTGCGGCGAAGTCGCCGTCGATCGCGGCGTGCCCCTGCCACGGGAGTGTGTCGTCGATCTGGACTCCGGCGGCGTCGAAGAGTCGGATGCGGTCGGCGCTCCCGATGCCGATCGGCTCGCGGAACGCGGCCTCGACACCAGCGACGAGGCCGACCGTGCTCTCCGTGACGACGAGGAACCCGCCGGCGGCGATCTGCGTCCCGGCCAGGAACTGCCAGCGGTGGTCATCGGAGTTGTCGCGGATCTCATAGCCCGAGATGTCGAGCGCCTCGGTACCGGGGTTGTGGAACTCGACCCAGTCGGCGGGCTGCGAGTCGACCTCGTTGATCACGATGGATCCCGCGACGGGTGCGACCGAGCAGTCGTTGGCCGCGCCCGGGGTCGCTGCCGTCGCGTGCGCCCAGTCGCCCGTGCCGTCGGGGCAGCGCGCCCAGACCGAGAGCGGCGCGGTGTTCTCGTACGCATAGGAGTCGATCTCGGTGCCGCTGGGGTCGAAGAGCACGACCTCGTCGCCCTTGCCCAGGCCGAAGTCGAAGTCGACGTCCTTCACGAGTACGACGAACCCCCCGGGCTCGAGCGTGGTTCCCTCCGGCGCTGCGCCGAAGCTGTCGCGCTTCTCGTCGGCGATGGTCCAGCCGGCGAGGTCCACCGGCTCGGTGCCGAAGTTGTAGAGCTCGACCTGATCGGCGAGGCCGGTGGTCGCGTCGTCGTAGACGATCTCGTTCAGCACGAGACTCGGGGCGGCCGGACCCGCCGGCGCGGCCGAGGCGTCCTCGGCGGGGTGGATGCCGGGATCGGCGCCGATCGCGGCGAGGGGTGCGGCGAGCAGGGCGGCGGCGCTCAGTGCGCACACCGCCGCGACCGCTGCTGCGGACTGCAGGCGGGACATGGAGGACTCCTGGGTGGCTCGGTCGGAGGGTCGCCCCTCCCGGGGGACTCAGTCGGGTACCAGCCCAGACCAGCGACCCCGCATGGCCACCGGGAATCCCCCCGGTGCACGGCAGATGAACGGGAGTTGGCCGTTGCGCGTTCCGGCCGCACCTCCCGTCGGCTGCAACAACTCGGAACGACAGAAGGTGCGACCGGAGCATCCCGGCGAACGACGTCAGGCGATGCGGGTGCCCGGAGGCAGGCGACGGGCGGGCGTCCGCGTTCGCGCCCACGCCCCGGCGAACAGCGATCCGGCGATGACGACCTGCACCCCGAGTCCGACGAACCAACTGGGCACCGACGATTCCATGACCTCTTCCGGCGTACGGTAGCCGCCGTTCGGGTCGCACTCGTCCCAGCGCTGCTCGAGCGGCGACTGCTGCGCGCTGCGGACGCCGAGCTTGACCTGGCCGAACAGGTCGACCGGATATCCGTCGGGCGAGAACTCCGTGGGCGTCGCATCCGCGAGCACGACGAACGGGTTGGCCGACAGCGCCCACCAGACCAGGTCGAACCGCGGCACCTCGTAGGTGGTCGTCACGTCCCAGCGCTCGCAGTCGGGGGCGCCGTTCGCGTCGTACGGCCGCGAATAGCTGGTTGCCTCGCTGCGCACGGCCATGCCGCCGAGCCCGAACGCGATGAGCGTGCCGAACACGAAGGCGGCGACCACGAGATACGTCGCCGCGACCGAGAACAGCGGGCGGGCGATGAGGCCGCTCAGCCCGACGCCGATCGCCGCGACCACGATGATCACGGCCGCGAGCACCAGCAGCGAGACGAGCAGCACCAGCGGATTCGCTCCCCCGCCCAGCAACGACAGGGCGAGGAACGGCACCGCGACGAGGAGGAAGGCGCCGCCGGTCGCGACGGCTGCGACGAGCTTGCCGAGCATGATGTCGCCGGTGGACGCGGCGGTCACCTGGATCGCGGCGAGGGTCGCGGCATCCCGGTCGCCGTTGATCGCGTTCCCGCTGAGCGTCGGCGACACCAGGACCACGAGCAGCAGCACGACGTTGACGACGATCGAGTAGACGCCGGCGCCGACGAAATCGCCCCAGGAGTACACGGCGAACGCGAGCCCGGTCACCCCGAGCAGGATGAGGGCGAAGACGCCGAGCAGGACGTACCAGCCCACGCTCCGCAGCCGCTGGGTCAGTTCGAGTCGGGCGATGATCCCGATGTTCGCGAGGCTCATGCTCCCGCCTCCGTTCCGGTGGGCGCCGAAGGCGCCGAAGGCGCCGGGGGCGCGGGTGGGGGTGACGCCGGGGAGAGCGGTGCGTGCGAGAGGTTCAGGAACGTGTGCTCCAGGTCGCTCTGCGCGGGAGCGAACTCCGAGATCGGGAGCCCCGCCTCGACGAGCCGTCGCAGGGCATGCGCCGCGGAATCCTCCCCCGTGAAGCCGACGAGTACGGCGCCGCGGTCGTCGGCGAGGGCTTCGGGGGCGAGTCCGAGATTGGAGGCGACCTGCCACGTATCGGCGCTCATCCGCTCCGGGGTCGCACCTGCCAGACGGATCCGCCAGGGGCGCACCGCGGCCTGCGCAGGAGCCGCGTCGACGACCGCGCCTGCGACGAGGAAGACCGCGTCGTCGACGACCTCCTCCAACTCCGACAGGATGTGGCTCGAGATCAGCACGGTGCGCCCTTCGGCGGCGAGGCGACGCAGCAGCAGCCGGAGCTGCACGCGTGCCTCCGGATCCAGCCCGGACGCCGGTTCGTCGAGGAGCAGCACCTGCGGGTCGTGCACGAGGGCGCGGGCGAGTCCGAGCTTCTGCTTCTGCCCGCGGGAGAGCACCTTCGCCGGAGAGTCGGCGAGTTCGGCGAGCCCGACGAGCTCGAGCAGCTGCTGTGCCCGGGAGGCGGCATCCGGCTTCTCGATGCCGTAGAGACGAGCGGTCGTGACGATCGTCTCCCGCGCCGTGAGAGAGGGCCAGGCACCGAGCGCATCCGGCATCCAGCCCAGCAGACGTCGCGCGGCGAGCGGATCGACGGCGGGGTCGACTCCTCCGATGCGGATCGTCCCGGTGTCCGGCGCGAGCAAGGAGGCGAGCATCAGGAGCAGGGTGGTCTTGCCCGCACCGTTCGGTCCGACGAGGCCGGTCACTCGACCGGGCTCCGCACGGAGGGTCGCCGCCCGCACGGCCTGAACCGTCCCGAATGCTCTACTGACGTCTTGCACCACGATTCCGGTCATGCGGTCAGTCTGGCATCGCGGGCCGGTCGCGTCCGGGAGCTCGGGGCGGATGCTCAGGCAGCGCGTCGCGCGGGTGACACAATCTCCCCATGCGCACGATCCTCAACATCATCTGGGTCATCCTGGCCGGATGGGCCCTGTTCCTCGGGTACGTCCTGGCCGGCATCCTGCTGTGCATCCCGATCATCACGATCCCGTGGGCGATCGCTTCGTTCCGCATCGCCGCATACGCCATCTGGCCGTTCGGCCGAGAAGTCATCGCCAAGCCGACCGCCGGCGTGGGTTCGTTCCTCGGCAACGTGCTGTGGGTCGTCCTCGCCGGATGGTGGCTCGCGATCGGCCACATCGTCTCGGGCGTCCTGCTGTGCATCACGATCATCGGCATCCCGATGGGCATCGCCGATTTCAAGATGGTCCCGATCTCGCTCATGCCCCTCGGCAAGGAGATCGTCTCGACGCGCAGGGGCGCGTTCGACCGCACCCTCTGACTCGCAGCCCGCCTACACTGAGGCGATGGATGTCGCTCGCCTGATCGCCTGGGATCAGGAGCTCCGCTCGGCCCACTCCCGTCTGCGCGCCGCCCTCGCCGCGACTCACGAGGCGCTCTCCGAGGGCGAAGACGCTCCGCAGGCCACGTCCGAGCTCGTGCTCTACTGCATCGGCTTCTGCACGGCGCTGGACGGCCACCACGGAGCCGAAGACCGCATGCTCTTCCCGGCGCTGCGCGAGGAGCACCCCGAGCTCGGCGGGATCATCGACAAGCTCATGCAGGACCACTCGATGCTCGCGCACCTGCTCGCTTCGCTGCGGACCGCAGCTGAGAGGGGCGACGATGCCGCATCGATCGGCCGGCACCTCGACGGGATCGCCGCGATCATGGAGTCGCACTTCCGCTTCGAGGAGCGCGAGATCCTCGAACCGCTTCGCGCGATCGTGGTCGACGGCGACGTGAAGAGCGTTCTCGGACCGCTCTGACTCGCGGGAGTTCAGCCTCGGAAGAAGGCGACGCCCAGATCCGGATGGTCGACGAAGACCCCGTCGATGCCCTGACGCGCGATGACGCCCCACTCCGCCTCATAGTCGCCGTAGGCGCCGCGTCCGCCCCCACCGCGGAACTCGGCCGCGAGGAACGCGTTCTCGGGTCGGCAGGTCCAGGTGAACACCTTGAGGCCCCGCGCATGCGCGTCGGCCACGATGGTGTTGCCGCGCGCAAGCAGCATCTTCTTGCTCACGCTGATGCCGTCGACGCGGCCGACGAGACCGTCGAGGCCCTGCGGGGTCACGGTCGCTTTGTAGGTGAGCGCCTGCTTGCCTTCGGCCACCAGCCGGTCGTACGGCCGTCCGGTCGCCTCGATCAGGTAGATGTACGAGGCGACGATCCCGCGCTCGCGCAGCTCGCCGAGCACCGTCGACTCGAAGCACTCGATCACCAGGGGCAGCTCGCCCTCCGCCCATCCGGCCTCGCGGAGTTCGCGGTCGATGAGCGGGGCGAGGTCGAGACCGATGCCCGCGAAGTACGTGGCGTGCTTGACCTCGAGCACGACGCCGATCTCGCGACCGTACTCCGTCGATCCGTCGCGCACGATGTCGAGGACGTCGCGGAGGCGGAGGATCCCCTGGGCGTCGTCGAAGCTCGCGCTCGACACGCGCACCTCCGGCAGCCGCTCGCGTCCGCGGAGCGTCGACAGCTCCGCCCAGGTGAAGTCCTCGGTGAACCAGCCGGTCAGCGCCTGTCCGTCGACGCGCTTGGTCGTCTTGCGGTCGGCGAACTCCGGATGCGTCGCGACGTCGGTCGTGCCGGAGATCTCGTTCTCGTGCCGGACGACCAGGATCCCGTCCTTCGTGGCGACGACGTCGGGTTCCACGGCATCCACCCCCATGGCGAGCGCGAGCTCGTAGGAGGAGCGACTGTGCTCAGGTCGGTAGCCGGGCGCACCGCGATGCCCGATGACGAGGGGCGTTTTCCTGGGCACGCTCTCAGCGTAGAACACCCCGGCACCGCCGCCTCCCGAGTATCGTGGAGGAAAGAGACCTACTACCCCCCTTTGGAGTGAGGCCCACCAATGAGCAACTTCGCTTTCAACAACCCTGCATTCAAGCAGCAGGACCCGCGCAACGTCGCGACGTACCCGGGCGGACCTCAGGCTGCCCAGGGCGCGCAGAACGCCTCGCTCCAGCACGGGGCGATGGATGCCGCGGCCAACGCGCAGCTCGAGGGCATGTACGCAGCGCCCCCCGCCGGCGCCATCGAGACCGACCGGATGTCGGTCGAGGACACCGTCTGGAAGACGGCCGGCCTGTTCGGCATCCTGCTGGTCACCGCGGCCGTCGGCTGGGTGATGACCCTCGGCGGTCTCGCCGCACCGGCGTACAACCCGGCGAGCACCTTCCAGCCCAACATGCTTCCGTGGATCGTCGGCGCGCTCGGCGGTTTCGTGCTCGCGATGGTCATCACCTTCACGTCGCGCAAGAAGGTGCGTCCGGCGCTGATCTTCGCGTACGCGGCATTCGAGGGCCTCTTCATCGGAGGCATCTCGGCATTCTTCGAGGTCATCTACCCCGGCATCGTCTTCCAGGCGACGCTCGCGACCGTCTCGGTCGTCGGCGTGACTCTGGCTCTCTTCGCGAGCGGGAAGATCCGCGCGTCGAAGAAGGCGACCAAGATCTTCATGATCGCGATGATCGGCTACCTGGTCTTCTCGCTCCTGAACCTCGTCCTCATGTGGACCGGTGTGCTGCCCCAGGACCAGGCGTTCGGCATGCTCAGCGCGTCGATCATGGGCATCCCGCTCGGTCTCATCATCGGAGTGCTCGTCGTCATCATGGCCGCGTACTCGCTGGTGCTCGACTTCGACCAGATCCAGCAGGGCGTGCGCAACGGCGCCCCGCGCAAGTACGGCTGGCTCGGCGCGTTCGGCATCATGGTCACGGTCGTCTGGCTCTACGTCGAGATCCTCCGGATCATCGCGATCGTCCGCGGCAGCAACTGACCGCCGACGTCTCTCGAACAGCGACGAGGCCCGTCTCCCTGGGGAGGCGGGCCTCGTTGCATACCCGGGGACATGCGCGCAAGGGGTTGGCACGCGACCCGCGAAGTCGGCAGTGTGGTGGTCACGAAGCCCTGGCACCCCGGGGCTCCCGACACATAGGAGCTGACCATGAGTTTTCTCGGCTTTCTTCTTCTCGGCCTCATCGCCGGGGCCATCGCGAAGCTGATCCTGCCCGGGAAGCAGGGCGGCGGTTGGTTCATCACCCTGCTGCTCGGCGTCGTCGGAGCGCTGCTCGGCGGCTGGCTCGGCAGCCTGATCCTCAACCGCCCGCTCACCGAGTTCTGGGACCTGGGCACCTGGCTCCTCGCGATCGCCGGCTCGATCATCGTGCTGCTGATCTACGGTCTGATCGTCAACCGCGGTCAGAAGGTCAACGACTGACGCGCACGCCCCCGGGCGCTCCCGCGTCACCCCCGCCCGTCCCCTTCGGAAGCCTCGCTCCCGAAGGGGGCGGGTCATTTCTCTGCCCCGCGCGCCTTCCGCTCCAGCAGCGACCGTTCGCGATCGTTTCCGGCGAGTGCGGCGGCGACGACGAACTCGCTCCGTGCCTCGTCCTCGCGCCCGAGTCGACGCAGCAGTTCTCCCCTGGTCGCGGCCAGCAAGTGGTAGCCGCGCAGCGCTCCTGACGCCGACAACCGGTCGATGATGCGCAGTGCCGATGCCGGCCCGGTCGCCATCGCGACAGCCGCTGCGCGGTTGAGTTCGACGACGGGCGAAGGGGAGATCCGTCCGAGCGCCTCGTAGAGCAGCACGATGCGGTCCCAGTCGGTCTCGTCGACGGATGCCGCGACCGCATGGCATTCGGCGATCGCGGCCTGCAGGCAGTACGCCCCACGTCCGCGTCCGAGCGCATCGGCAGTCGCCAACGATGTGCGACCGCGGGCGATGCGCCCCCGATCCCACCGTCGACGGTCCTGGTCGGCGAGCAGCACGGGGTCGCCGTTGCGGTCCACACGCGCGGGGAAGCGCGCCGCCGTCAGCTCCATCAGCGCCAGCAGACCGTGCACCTCCGGCTCTCTCGGCATCAGGGCGGCGAGCACCCTGCCGATGCGGATGGCCTCGTCACTCAGCTCGGGCCTCATCCACTCCGGCCCGCTGCTCGCCGCATGGGCCTCGTTGAAGATCAGATAAAGCACCCCGAGGATGGCGCCGATGCGCTGCGTGCGCTCCTCACGGGGCGGCAGGTCGAAGGGGGCGTTCGCGGCAGCGAGGGTCTTCTTCGCCCGCACGATCCGCTGCTGCACGGTCGCGGTCGGCACCAGGAACGCGCGGGCGATCTCCTCGCTCGAAAGCCCGCCGACCACCCGCAGCGTGAGTGCTACCTGCGCCTCCTTCGAGAGCACGGGATGGCAGGCGATGAAGATCAGCCGCAGGACGTCGTCGTCGACCGCATCCGGATCCCACAGCAGCTCCGGCGATTCGGCCTGTTCCCGCTCCAGATCGTGCGCCAGCAGGGCCACACGCTCGTCGAGACGCTCCTGCCTGCGCCAGCGATCGACGGCCTTGCGCTTCGCGACCGTCGTCAGCCACGCCCCTGCGTTACGCGGAACTCCCTCGACGGGCCACTGCCGGAGCGCATCGACCAGCGCCTCCTGGGCGAGGTCCTCCGCGAGGCCGAAGTCGCCGACCATCCGTGTGAGGGCCCCCACGATCCGCGCGGACTCGATGCGCCACACCGCCGCGACGGCGCGCTCCGCCGACCCGTCATCGGGGGCGGAACGCGCCGTCTCGCCGTGTGCGGAGGCGTCCATCACTGCTGTGCGCGCTGGGCCTGCTCCTCGCGCCAGCCGGCTTCCTTCTCGATCCACTCGTTGTCGGCGGGGAAGTCCTCCACACCGGTGACCCGACGCACCTCGAGGAACGACCCGGCACCGAGGGGTGCGCGGCTCGCCCATTCGGCGGCCTCTTCGCGGGACGACACCTCGAGGATCCAGAAGCCGTTGAAGAGCTCCTTCGTCTCGCCGTAGGGGCCGTCGGTGATGAGCGGCTTCTCTGCGCTGAAGTCGACGACGAAGCCCTCGGCGGCGTCGGTCAGACCTTCGCCCGCGACCAGGACGCCGGCCTTGATCATCGACTCGTTGTACTTGCCCATGGCCTCGATGACCTGCTCGAACGGCATCTCCTTGTAGGCCTCGACGGCGTCGTCGGTCGCGCGCATGATGAGCATGAACTTCATGATGTTCTCCTTGTTCGTGGGCCGTCTCTCGACCCTCTCATCTCTGACGTCGAACGGGAACGCCTCGGATCGACATCACCGACGGACTTTCTTCGAGATCTCTCACCCGGTCCCCTCCACCGATCCTCCGGGAGCGGGAGCGCGGGTCAGCGACGAGGAGGAGCGGAGGCTGCCGCCGCGATCACGGCGGTGAGGGCGTCGAGCGAACGCTGAGGGCTCCAGGCCGCGGCGACCGATGGTGCCTCGATACTCAGCGCCTCGAGCCGGTCGCTGTCGGTCAGCAGCTGGCGCATCGCCACACCCAGCGCGTCGACGTCGCCGCTCGGCACCAGCACGCCGCCGCCCTGTTCCAGCACGTCGCGGATGCCGTAGCGCACGTCGTACGACAGCACAGGGGTTCCGTGCAGCAGCGCCTCGACCACGCCGAGCGGCTGCCCCTCGAACGCGGTCGACGTGACGAGGAGAGACGCCCGATCCAGCACCGTCCCCGGGGAGTCGGAGTATCCGGCCAGGACGACGCGGTCCCCCGCGCCGAGCTCTTCGATCACGGCCGTCAGGCGCTGCTGCTCAGGACCCCCACCCCAGATCTCCATCCGGGAGCCGGGGACATCGGCAGCGAGGAAGGCGCGGATCGCGTGGTCGACACGCTTGCCGGGGGCGAGGCGCCCGAGCACGACGACGAGTCCGTCCTCTCGCAGCTCGGCGCGGGGCACGACCGGCGCGATCGGATTCGGGACGACGCTGTGGAACGCCGCAGATCCGAACCGGGCGACCACGTCGTCGCGCTGAGTGGCCGTCGGCCAGATCACCGCGTCGAAGCGGTCGGCGAGTCGGAACCAGCGCGTCCAGAGCGTGTTCATCGACGCATCCGGAGTGTACGGCGCCTCGACGTGCATCGTGTGGATCGTGTGGAGGATGCGCACCCGGGGATCGGACCAATCAGCGATGAGCTCGCCGAGCTGGCGAGACTCGCAGATCACGATGATCCTGCGATCGCCGAATGCTGCGGTCACGTGCTCGAGCCAGGCTCGGTACAGTCCTCGGAATCCGTGCAGGGCTCCCGCGACCTCGCCCGCGGCGTCGTAGACGAGGACGGGCTCCTCGGTCAGGTGCCAGTCGGGGTTGCCCGGGATCACCGGGAGTGCTGCGAACGGTCGCCCCTCGGCATCCGTGAGCACCCGGTACTCGATATCGGGATCGGGGCTCACCGCACGGTCGGCGGTGGCACGCAGCCAGTCGGCCGCTCCCCCGCCCGGCGCCGCGGCCTCGTCGAACAGGTTGCGCATCCGGGACGGGTCGACGAGCGCGCCCTGCTCCGCGAACGTCCGTCGGTGCTCGGCGTGCTCAGCCGGCGTACCGGGGTCGAACGTCAGGAGCTGCGGACCCACTCCTTCCGCCACGCCGGCACCCGCCAGCTGCCGGGCGCGCGCGAGCGTCGCGATCGTGTACCCGCCGTCCAGCCCCGGGATCAACCGGCTGGAGAGCACCAGGTACTCGGCATCGGGCAGGCCCGACGCCGCATCGGGGAGCAACGCGCTCCCTACTCCCACTCGATCGCTGGCGCGATCGAGTGCCACGCTGTGCCCGTCACGAGCGCGAGCGCCGGTCACTTCGTGCCCGTCACTCCCACTCGATGGTCCCCGGCGGCTTCGACGTGACGTCGAGCACGACCCGGTTCACGTCGCGCACGCCGTTCGTGATGCGGTTGGAGATCTTCGACAGCACGTCGTACGGCAGACGCGTCCAGTCGGCCGTCATGGCGTCTTCGCTCGACACCGGACGCAGCACGATCGGATGACCGTAGGTGCGGCCGTCGCCCTGCACGCCCACCGAGCGCACGTCGGCCAGCAGCACGACCGGGCACTGCCAGATCTCCTGGTCGAGCCCGGCCTTCGTCAGCTCTTCGCGGGCGATGGCGTCGGCCTCACGCAGAATCTCGAGACGGTCAGCGGTGACCTCACCGATGATCCGGATGCCGAGACCGGGCCCCGGAAACGGCTGCCGGCCGACGATCGCCTCGGGGATGCCGAGCTCGCGGCCGATCGCGCGGACCTCGTCCTTGAACAGGGCGCGCAGCGGCTCGATCAGCTCGAAGTCGAGGTCGTCGGGAAGGCCGCCCACGTTGTGGTGCGACTTGATGTTCGCGGTGCCCGCACCGCCGCCGGACTCCACCACGTCCGGGTAGAGCGTGCCCTGCACGAGGAACTTCACCGGAGCGCCGCCGGAGGCCTTCGCCTCGGCGACGAGGTCGAGCTGCACCTTCTCGAACGCGCGGATGAACTCGCGTCCGATGATCTTGCGCTTCTCCTCGGGGTCGGTGACACCCTTCAGGTGACCGAGGAACGTGTCTGCGGCATCGACGGTGATGAGACGCACGCCGGTGGACTCGACGTAGTCCTTCTCGACCTGTTCGCGCTCGCCCTTGCGGAGGAGGCCGTGGTCGACGAAGACCGCGGTGAGCTGGTCGCCGATCGCCTTGTGCACGAGGGCCGTGGACACCGCGGAGTCGACACCGCCGGAGAGCGCGGAGATGACGCGGGCGTCGCCGACCTGCTCGCGGATGCGCTCGATCTGCTCGGCGATCACGTTGCCGCTGTTCCAGTCGGACGCGAGACCCGCGCCCTTGTGCAGGAAGTTCTCGAGCACGCGCTGACCGTGGTCGGAGTGCTTGACCTCGGGGTGCCACTGCACACCGTAGAAGCCGCGTTCCTCGTTCGAGAACGCCGCGACCTTGGTCGCATCCGTCGTCGCGAGCACGTCGAAGCCCTCCGGTGCCTTGGCGACCTGGTCGCCGTGGCTCATCCAGACGTTCTGCTCCGCGGGCTGGCCGCCGAGCAGCGTTCCACCGTCACCGGTGATGACGGCATCCGTCGCCCCGTACTCGCGCAGGCCGGTGTTCGCGACCTCGCCGCCCAGTGTCTGGGCCATGTACTGGAAGCCGTAGCAGATGCCCAGCGTGGGGACGCCGAGATCGAAGACGGCCGGGTCGAGCTTCGGCGCGCCCTCCTCGTACACCGACGAGGGACCGCCCGAGAGGATGATCGCGACCGGGTTCTTGGCGGCGATCTCGGCGGCAGTGGCGGTGTGCGGCACGATCTCGCTGTACACGCCCGCTTCGCGGACTCGACGGGCGATCAGCTGCGCGTACTGCGCGCCGAAGTCGACGACGAGCGCAGGACGCTGCTGGGTCTCGGACTGTTCGGTCAACGGACACCTTCCGGGGCGGGGGCGGAGGCCTCGGCGGCCTCTCGGGTGGCGAGATAGGTCTTGACCTCACGGGCGACGACCGCCTCCATGAAGAACGACAGCAGCGGGATGACACCGCCGAGCGCGAGGAGGATGAAGCGCGGGAAGCGCCAGCGCATCAGGCTCCACATGCGGAAGCACGCGAAGAGGTACACGACGTAGAACCAGCCGTGCGCCACCAGGATGAACAGCGAGAGGTTGAACCCGTCGCCCAGCGAGGTCATCTCGCAGGAGTTGGTCATCGGGGCGAACAGCGACCACCACTGGCAGTCGGGTCCGGCGAGCACGCCCGCGAACCAGAGCGGTCCTCCGGAGCCTCCCATGAAGAGCTCGAGGTGGATCGGCGTGTACTTCAGCACCATCTCGGTCAGCAGCAGGAGGAGCATGACTCCTGTGATGATCGACGCGATCTGGTAGAACTTCAGCGCACCGCGGATCGCCGGAAAGCTGGCGACTTTCGGTTCGGGCATGCGTCCAGTCTAGCCGCCGCGAAATCACGTCGAATCCGCCCGCAGACGCATCGGTCAGGAATCGAGAAGCACGTCGAGACACACCTCCGTAGCGTCGTCGACATGAACACCACAATCGATTCCCTCACCCTCGACGTCCCGGATGTGGACGCCGCCCGCTCCTTCTACGCACAGGCGTTCGACCTCGGCGATCGTCTGCACTTCCGCACCGCGGATGCCGAGACCTCCGGCTTCCGCGGCTACACCCTGTCGCTCGTCGTCTCGCAGCCCGCGAACGTGCACGCGCTCGTCGACGCGGCCGTCGCCGGGGGCGCCACCGTGATCAAACCGGTCTCGAAGTCGCTGTGGGGCGTCGGCGGGACGATCCAGGCGCCCGACGGCGCGATCTGGAAGGTGGCCACCTCGACGAAGAAGGACACCGCTCCCCCGAGCCGCGCGGTCGACGAGATCATCCTGCTGCTCGGCGCCGATGACGTGGTCGCCTCGAAGACCTTCTACGCGGACCGCGGGATCCCGGTGGGCAAGAGCTTCGGCCGCAGCTACGTGCAGTTCGAGACCGGAGCGAGCCCGATCGGACTGGGACTGTATCGGCACGTCTCCCTCGCCAAGGATGCGGGGGTGCCCGCGGAGGGATCCGGCTCGCACCGGCTCACGGTGAACGGCGTGCTCGGTGCGGCCGTCGACCCCGACGGCTTCGTATGGGCTCCGGTCGCGGTGTCCGCCTGAGACGGAGAGACGACGACGAAGGCCGCCGGGATCGCTCCCGACGGCCTTCGCCTGTGTCACCCGCTATCGGATCAGAACCATCGGGTCAGGAGGTCCCAGAGCCAGTCGAGGATCGCACCGATGATGCCGCCGGCGCGGTTGACCGTGACCGTGGCCGTGGCCGAATCCCCATCGGCCTGAGACGCCGCGACGGTGTACTTGCCCGACGGAGCGCTCTTGGGCACGGTGACGGAGGTGCTGAACGTGCCGTCGGCGCCGACCTGGACGGTACCGATCTGGACCGGCTTGCCCTTCTTCGGACGCAGCTCGATGCTCACGCTCTCGCCGGGGACGTAACCCTCACCGGTGACCTTGAGGCTCTTGCCCGCAGTCACCTTGGACGAGCCGAGGGCGATCGTGCCGGCGAACTCCTCCTCCCCGGCGATCGTGAACGGTACCTGCACGGTGGTCCCGGTTCCGGCGACCGCGACGGTGAGCGACTGCTCGCCGAAGACGCCCGAGGGAACCGTGAACGTCAGGCTCGCGCGTCCGCCCTCATCGGTCGTGTCGACCACCGTCGGGTCGACGGCTCCGGTGGCGAGCACGGTGTCGCCCAATGCGAGCGTCACCTCGCCCGGCGCCGGCTCGCCCGCGCTGAACGCCAGCGAGGAGAGCGACACCGTCACCTGGTCGCCGGCGCTGTAGCCGTCGGCGTCGGCGGGGCTGACGGCCACTCCGACCGCGCGCTGGGCGTAGTCGGGGCTCGCGGTCTTGTTCGCGTCGAACCAATCGACCATGGACTGCAGATCGATCTTGCCGGTGTCGCGCTTGCCGGTGCCCTCCTTGAAGGTGAAGAAGTTGTCTCCACCTGCCGCGAGGAACGAGTTGGCGGCGACCGTGTAGTTCGCCGCCGGATCGATCGGCGTGCCGTTGAGCGTGATGGACGTGATCCTCGAACCCGCTGCCGCGGCGGGGTCGTACGTGTAGACCAGCCCCTCCGAGACGCCGAGCTTCAGGAACGGACGCGCGGAGCCCGCCGGCTGCCACTGCTCCTCGAGGACGCCCTTCAGCTGCGCACCCGTGAGCGTCAGCGTCACCAGCGTATTGGCGAACGGCTGCACCGTCGCCGCCTCGCGATAGGTGACGTTGCCCGCGGGATCGGAGGCTCCGGCCGAGGCGTACGTGAGGTTCGCGCGGATGCCACCCGGGTTCATGAGTGCCAGGTCGGCGCCCGTGGACCACTTCTGCACGTCGGCGACGAAGTTGCCGATGGTGGACTCGCCACCGCGGTTCTCCGTCTTGCCGTCGCTCTGGCGCGCCCGGTTGAAGTCGGCGGTGATGTCGCCGACCTTGATCGCGCCGAGCACGTCGGCTTCGGCCTTGGCCTGGTCCACGATCGCCTGCACCTCGGGCACCGCCGGGTAGAGCGGCTTGCCGGCAGCGGTGAGGGGCTTGATCTCGTTGGTGATCGAGATCAGGTCCTTCGTCTTCGCGTCGACCTGGAGGTTCATCAGGCCCAGGTTCTCGCCGTACTGCCCCGCGGACACGACCGGACGGCCGTCGATCACGTGGTTGTACGCGAGGTGCGTGTGCGCCGACACGATGGCGTCCACGTCGTCATCGACCCCGTAGACGATCTCGCCGAGGGGCGAGTCCGGAGTGATGCTCGACAGCTCGACGCTGGATGCGCCCTCGTGCACGAGCAGGATGACGACATCCGCCTCGCCGTTGGACTCGTCGCCGTCGCGCAGGTCGTCGGCCACCGCGTTCACGGAGTCGACGATGCTGCGGACCTCGAGGTCCTCGATGCCCTCCGGGGAGACGAGCGAGTCGAGATCCTCGGTGACCGCTCCGACGAAGCCGACCTTCACACCGTCGAGCTCCTTCACCCAGGCCGGGGCGAGCGCGGGCTCGCCGGTCTCGGTGACGAACACGTTCGAGGAGATGTACTCCCAGTCCGCACGCTCCTGCACGCGATCGCGCAGGTCTTCCCAGCCCTGATCGAACTCGTGGTTGCCGGCTGCGCTGACGTCGAGACCGGCCGCGTTGAGCGCATCGATCGTCGGGTTGTCGTCGTTGATGAACGAGGTGAACGTCGATGCGCCGATCAGGTCGCCGGCACCGGCGAAGATCGTGTTCGGGTTCGCCTCACGGAACTGCTCCACGGCTCCCGCCAGGACGGCGGCGCCGGCTGCGGCACCGTCGGCCTCGATGCGACCGTGGAAGTCGTTGACCGTGACGACGTCGATGCTCACCGGCGGGATCTCCGCCGAGACGCCGACGATGATCGGGTCGTGGTCGCTGGACCGGTAGGGCGTTCCCTCCTCGGTGGCGCCGAACGCGTAGCCGCGGTCGCTCCACTCCGGCGAGTTGATGCCCCACACCCCGGCGCCCGTGATCGACGAGGCGAGCGACGGCGACGCGATCACGTGGTCGAGTGAGCCGAGTTCGCCGTCGAACGTGTACGTGTACTGGCCATCGGTCTTGTCGGCGACGAGGTCGCTCCACCCGTTCGAGGTGAACACGTCGATCGGGTCTTCCTTGCCATAGGCGTTGAAGTCGCCGATCAGCAGCATGTCGCCGCTGCCGGTGGTCTCCTCGAGCTCGGCGGTGAAGGCGAGGATCGCGTTCGCCTGCTTCACGCGGTCGGCGTTGAAGAAGCCCTGGCCGTCGGCCGGCTCCGCTCCCGCACCCTCGGGCGGCGACTTCGACTTCAGGTGGTTCGCCACGACCGTGACGACGCGGCCGTCGATGTCGAAGGCCTGCGCGATCGGCTCGCGGGCGTTGCCCCACACGGTCTCATCGGTGACGGTGGCGCTGTCGCCGACCGTCTTGACGGCATCCTTCTTGAAGATGATGGCGTTGGTGATGAAGTCGGTCGTCGCCGCGTCGTTCAGCGCGGCGGGCGTGGGCACGTAGTCCCACACGTCGCTGCCGGCGTCGGCGTTGAGGCCGGCGACCAGGTCCTTGAGGGCCGTGTCGACGGGCTTGCCGAGCTTCACCGAGTTCTCGATCTCCATGAGCGAGACGATCTCGGCCTCGAGTCCGTTGATCGCCGCGACGATCTTGGACTTCTGGATCGCGAACTGCGCCGCGTTCGCCGCGCCTCGGGCGTTGGAGTTCTCGCTCTTCAGCGTCGTGAAGTAGTTGTAGACGTTGAAAGACGCGACCTGCACGTCGCCGCCCACCTCGGGCGCGGAATCGGTGCGCGGGTTCGTCGCCTCGAATCCGACCTTGAGGTCGGCGGACGAGGAATCGTCGATCGGCACGACCGGCTGCAGACGCCAGTCGTTGAAGCCCCACTGCAGCACGTAGCCGTTGTCGCCGAAGTCGACCGTGTCGCCGTTGCGGACCACGGTGTCCTTCGTGAAGTACGGTTGCTCGCCCGGGTGTCCGCCGTTGGACACCTGGATGGACCAGCCGTCGTCGAGCAGGATGCGGTTGGCGCGGTTGGCCGCAGCGATCGCCGCCGCTGCGTCGCCGGGACGCGTGGTCTCCGTGCTCTTCACCGCGAGGTCGGCCCCGGCGTTGAGCCAGAGCGTGCCGAAGTTGAACAGCTGGTGGCTGGAGGCGAGACGGTAGGTCCCCTCCGGCGCCACGTACATGTTCTCGTACTGCTCACGGTCGGCTCCCTGCAGCGTGGCGGGCAGCGGAGTGACGGCGGGAACACCTGCGCCGGCGGTGACCACCGCGACGTCGGCGGCCGCGACCGGGTTGATCTGCGTCTGCCCGAAGTACTCGCTCACGGAGCCGGTGACCGAGACGAGGTCGCCGATCGCGAGCGTCGGGGTCAGCGCGTTGAGGAAGACGAACACGCCGTCCGACGCGCCGGGAGTCGCATCCGTCGCGCCGCCGGAGCCCTGGGTCTGGATGACGATGCCCTTGTAGCCGCCGGTGCGGTAGTCGGCGGTGACGACGCCCTCGACCTGCACGGTCTTGCCGCTCAGCGGAGAGACGTCGGTCGTGCCCTGCACCTCGGCGATCGTCGCCTTCGTCGGCTCCGTGCCGGGGTCGGTCCCGGGGTCGGTGCCGCCCGAGTTCTGCGGAGTGACCGTCGCCGACAGCGCGAAGTCCGCGCTGTTGTCGTCGGTGTCGACGCCGCCTGTGCGGTTGAGGGACTTCACGTCGGTGTTGCCCGCGGGCGCAGCCGCCGCCGCGGTCTCGAACGTGTTCGAAGTGCCGTAGCCGAGCAGGTCGACGACGCCGTCGACGCCCACGGTCGAACCGGGAGTGAGGGTCACTGCGGCGGTGCCCTCGACGAGTGCGAGCGTTCCGGTGGTTCCGCTCGGGGTCAGGGTGCTGACCGCGTCAGGGGCGGGGAGCTCGGCGCCGTTGGCCCCGTTGCTGTTGCCCTGCACCAGGTAGTAGCCGCCCGCCGGGATGACGCCCGTGAGCGGAGCGACGCCGTTGAAGGCGCCGGTTCCGGTCGCCGACCGGTACTGCAGCGACATTCCGTCGAGCGTGATCGGCGCCAAGGTCGGGTTGTAGAGCTCGACGAACTTGTTCTTGAACGCGGCCCCCGCGCTGCCGCCGGAGAGATACGCCTCGTTGATCACCACCCCCGTCCCGGTGGTGTCGGCTGCGGCGGGAACGGCGGCCAGCGGGCCGAGGCTCAGCGCGGCCACGCAGGTCACGGCGAGAGCGCCGATGCGCCCCCTGCTTCTACGGTGCGAGACAGGAACCCTGCGGTTCTCGTCTTCTGGAGCGGACATCATCGGTGCTGTCTCCTCGGTCGGGGGTCGACTTCTCGGGCTGCCATGGCACACAGGGGAAACTCCCAGGGTGCTCACATGGTGCGAGCATACGGAGCGGTCAGGGCATCCTCAATGGAGTTTTCCGATTGGACACCGAGCGCTCACCGGACGTCCGCGAAGACCCCTGACGAAGGTCTCTATCCGCCGAGCGCAGCGCGCAATTGCGCAGCATATCGCGCGCGAATGCGCGCGATGATCAGGCGGTTTCCGCGGCGGCCGCTTCTTCGAACTCCTCGACCTCGCGCTCCCAGGCATCCTTCGCGAGGCGGTACCAGAGATAGAACGCGAAGCCCGCGAAGATCGCCCACTCGACGGCGTAGAAGACGTTCAGCCAGTTGACCGGCGACATCTCCTCGGGTGCGGGCGACGAGATGTCGACCAGCCCCGCGGTCGCGGTGGTCGAGGCGAGATACGGGCGGTAGACGTCGAGTTCCTCGATATCGTGCCAGCGACTGAGGAGGGCGGCGGGCGACATCCGATCCAGCTGCTCCGGATCCGTGCGCGGCGGCACCCGCGGACCCTCGTCGGAGATGACGCGTCCCGTGACGGCGACCTCCGAACCGTCGGCGTCGGCCTCGAGTTCCTCCACAGCCGCATCCGCAGTGGCCCGATCAGGAGCCCAGCCCACTGCGACGGCGATCGAGACGCGCTCGTCGACGCGCAGCTGACCGGTGACCCAGTAGCCCTGGACGTCGTCGTTGAAACGGCTCGACACGACGATGAAGTCTTCCGGCACCCAGGCGCCGGCGGTCTCGACGCGCTGCCCCACGAGTGGCTCGGGGAGGTACTCCCCCGGCTCGAGGACCTCGGTGAGCTGCTGCACCTGCTCGGTGGCGCCCGGAGCAGGCGGATCGGTCTCGATCGCGCGCTCCAGCTGCCACTGGCCGAGCCAGGCGAAAACGCCCGCGACGAGGAGGCAGAGCAGGAGCATCCCGATCCAGCGTCCCCGGAGCATGACCTCGCGGAGGGTCGGGGGGAACAGAGCAGGAGCGGTCACGGTGGTGCGCAGGACCTCAGGCCTCGTACGGTGCGAGCACGACCTCGACCCGCTGGAACTCCTTGAGGTCGGAGTATCCCGTGGTCGCCATCGACTTGCGCAGCGCGCCGATCAGGTTCGCGGTGCCGTCGGCGACGGGTGCGGGGCCGTAGAGGATCTCCTCGAGCGTGCCGATGCCGCCGACCTCGACGCGGTGGCCGCGCGGCAGCTTCGGGTGGTGCGCCTCGGGGCCCCAGTGGAACCCCCGACCGGGGGCGTCGGTGGCGCGTGCGAGCGCGACGCCGAGCATGACCGCGTCCGCTCCCATCGCGAGTGCCTTGACGATGTCGCCCGAGGTGCCGACGCCGCCGTCGGCGATCACGTGCACGTAGCGTCCGCCGGACTCGTCGAGGTAGTCGCGGCGCGCAGCGGCGACATCGGAGACCGCGGTCGCCATCGGCGCGTGGATGCCGAGGGTCGCACGGGTCGTCGACGCGGCGCCCCCGCCGAAGCCGACGAGCACGCCCGCGGCACCGGTGCGCATCAGGTGCAGGGCCGCGGTGTAGGTGGCCGCACCGCCGACGATCACCGGGACGTCGAGGTCGTAGATGAACTTCTTGAGGTTCAAGGGCTCGGCGACGCTCGAGACGTGCTCGGCCGAGACCGTGGTGCCGCGGATCACGAACAGGTCGACGCCGGCGGCGGCGACGGTGTCGTAGTACTCCTGGGTGCGCTGCGGCGTGAGGGATCCGGCGACGGTCACGCCGGCCTCGCGGATCTCGGCGAGACGCCGGGTGATGAGCTCGGGCTTGATCGGCTCGGAGTACAGCTCCTGCATCCGCACCGTCGCCTTGCCGTCGTCGAGTCCGGCGATCTCCGCGAGCAGCGGCTCCGGGTCTTCGTACCGCGTCCACAGGCCCTCGAGATCGAGCACACCGAGACCACCCAGCTGGCCGAGCATGATCGCCGTCTGCGGGCTCACGACCGAGTCCATCGGCGCACCGAGCACCGGGATGCCGAACCCGAAGGCGTCGATGGTCCAGGCCGTCGACACGTCCTCCGGGTTGCGCGTGCGCCTCGACGGCACCACCGCGATGTCATCGAACGTGTACGCGCGACGTGCGCGCTTTCCTCGGCCGAGCTCGATCTCCATGGTCACCCCTCCAGCCTACCCGGCGACCGAACGCGCGCACTGCCGGGCCCTCGGACACCCCGCTCCCGAGGGGTCAGGAAACGCCGCACCGGGCCTCAGCGTCGGGGCGTGCTTTGACCCCTCGGGAGCACACTCAGCGCACTCGAGCGACCCGCTTCTCATCCCACACCGGCGCATCGGCCTCGTAGACCTCGCCGTCCGATCCGAACACGAGGAACCGGTCGAACGAACGCGCGAACCAGCGGTCGTGCGTGACCGCGAGCACCGTCCCGTCGAAACGCGCGAGAGCGTCCTCGAGCGCCTCGGCGGACTCCAAGTCGAGGTTGTCGGTCGGCTCATCCAGCAGGAGCAGCGTCGCCCCCGACAGCTCCAGGAGCAGCACCTGGAACCGCGCCTGCTGGCCTCCCGAGAGCGACTCGAACGTCTGCAGGGCCTGACGCACGAGACCGTAGCGGTCGAGGGCGGAACTCGCGGCATCCCTCGGCATCCCGGCCCGGCGGTCGTCGCCGCGGTGGAGGATCTCCAGGAGCGTGCGCCCGACGAACTCCGGATGCGCATGCGTCTGCGCGAACAGCCCGGGCACGACCCGCGCGCCGAGCGTGGCGGCGCCGGTGTGCGCGACTGCGCTCAGCTCCTCGCCGGTGGAGGTCACGTGACCGAGCGTCGCATCCGGGTCGCTGCCCCCGCGAGCGAGGAGCCGCAGGAAGTGCGACTTTCCCGATCCGTTCGACCCGAGGACGGCGACACGGTCGCCGTACCAGACCTCGACGTCGAACGGACGCATGAGACCGGTCAGCTCGAGCCGCTTCGTCACGACGGCCCGCTTGCCCGTACGCGCGCCCCGCAGCCGCATGTCGAAGTCCTGCGCGGGCGGGCGCTCTTCGGGCGGTCCCGCCTCCTCGAACTTGCGCAGCCGCGTCTGGGCCGCCTGATACCTCGAAGCGAAGCCATCGTTCGCCGACGCCTTCACCTTGAGGTTCGCGACGAGGACGCGCAGCTTCTCGTGCTGCTCGTCCCACCGTCGACGCAGCTCGTCGAGCCGGTCCATCCGGTCGGTGCGGGCCTGCTGGTAGGTCGCGAAGCCGCCGCCGTGCACCCACGCCGTCGCCCCCGCCGCTCCGGGCTCGAGAGTGATGAGCCGGTCGACTGCACGTGCCAGCAGTTCGCGGTCGTGCGACACCAGGAGCACGGTCTTCGGAGTCTGCCGCAGCTGCTCCTCGAGCCATCGCTTGGTGGGGACGTCGAGGTAGTTGTCGGGCTCGTCGAGCAGCAGCACCTCATCGGGTCCGCGCAGGAGAGCTTCGAGCGCGAGCCGCTTCTGCTCCCCGCCGGAGAGCGTCGTGAGCTCCCGATACCGGGCGCGCTCGAACGGCACACCGAGCGCCGCCACGGTGCACTGATCCCAGACGGTCTCGTGCTCGTAGCCGCCGGCATCCGCATATTCGGCGATCGCCGACGCGTAGGCCATCTGCGTGTCGTGCTCATCGCGTTCGATCAGCGCGTTCTCCGCGGCTTCGAGGGCTTCAGCCGCCGTGCGGATGCGCCGAGGAGCGACTCGCACCAGGAGCTGGTGCACGGTCTCGCCGGCCTCGCCGTGACCGACGAACTGGTCCATGACGCCGAGACCGCCGTCGATCGTGACCACGCCGTCATCGGCAGCCTGGTCGCCTCGGATGATGCGCAGGAGGGTGGTCTTGCCCGCGCCGTTCGGACCGATCAGCGCGCTCGTCGAGCCCGAGCCGATCCTGAAGGTCGCCTCGTCGAGAAGCGGTCTGCCATCGGGGAGCGTCAGTGAGACGCCGGAGACATCGATATAGCCCACGGTGCGTGGCCGTCCTTCCGCCCGCGCATGCCGAGCCGACCAGGCTATCAGGTGGGGCCGCGATGCTCCGATCCGTGCTCAGGCGAGTGCGCTCGACGTCGGCACCGCGCCCGCGAACAGATCGAGCACGGGGCAGTGCGCATCGACGACCGAGCGCAGGTTCTCGTACTGCTCGACGCTGTCCGGTCCCGTGATGTCCACCGACACCCGCACATCGTGGAATCCGGCCCGACCGGACTCGTCGATGCCGAACAGCTTCCGCACGTCGAGATCCCCCTCCGCCGTGATCTCGATCTCGTCGATCGTGAGCCCGAGCGCCTGGGCGTAGAGCCGGTAGACGACCACCTGACACGAGATGAGCGCGCCCAGGGCGTACTCGACCGGGCTGGCCGCCACGTCATCGCCGGCCAGTGCGCCCGGCTCGTCGACGAGGAAGCGGTGCTTTCCCGCACGGATCTCGGTGGCGACCGAGCCGATTCCGCGCCCGCTGACCCGATAGGTGAGCTGCGCGTTCGCGTCGTCCGCCGCGATCCGCTCGTTCCATGCGGCTCCTGCATCGGTGAGGCGCTGGGCGCGCTCGGCGGGAGTGACGTCGGCGACACCGGCGAGCTGGTCCTGGAGAAGAGTCATGGCCCGACGGTAGCGATTCGGACGCTCCGGGCTCGCGGCAGCCGTCATCCACGGTCATCGGCCGACATCGACGGCAACAGTCCGTGGTCAGTCGGCGCGACTGAGGCTCCTCAACACCTCGGTGCGGGGAGCCGCCGGCAGGACGAACCGGAACTCCGTGCCCACCCCCTCCTGGCTCGTCACGTCCATGGTCCCGCCGTGCGCGAGCACGATGGCCCGGGTGATCGTGAGCCCGAGACCCACTCCCGGCACCGCGTTGCGCGTGGCGGTGGATGCCCGGAAGAAGCGGGTGAACAGCATCCCCTGCTCGTCTTCGGGGATCCCGACGCCGGTGTCCGCGATCGAGAACTCGACCCCGCCGTCGACCTGCCGGACGCGAGCGGTGACCTTGCCGCCCCGCGGGGTGAACTTGATGGCATTGGACAGGAGATTGTCGATGGCCTGCCCGACCCTGCCGGCGTCGACGACCACCGGGACGGCGTCGGCACCGACCTCCGCCACGAGCTCGATCCCCTCCCGCTGCGCATGCGGTCTCGCCGAGGACACGGCGGACCGCACCAGCTCGGCGACATCGGAGTCCTCGCGATCCAGCGGGAACCGGCCCGACTCCACCTGAGCGGTGAAGAGCAGGTCGCCGACGAGGTTGAGCAGTCGCTGCGCGTTGCGCTCGATGATCCCGACGAACTCCTGCTGGTCGTCGGTGAGCGGCTGGGCCGGATCGTTCTGCAGCAGGTCGAGGAAGCCGATGATCGCGCTCAGCGGCGTTCGCAGCTCGTGCGAGATCATCCCCACGAACTCGTCCTTCATGCGCGCGACCTCCACCGCCCTGGTCTCGTCGGTCAGCACGAACAGGTATCCCTGCTGCGCTCCCGCGCCGTCCTTGTGCGGGCTCACGGTGACGCGAGCCGGTACTGTCGTGCCCCCGGCCGTCACCACCTCGAGGTCGCCGTCCGTCGCCTGCTCGGCGTCGGCCCGCGCGAACAGCCCCCGGATGCCGCTGGGGAGTTCTGCGTACCCCGGCGGCACCGCATCGGAGGGCGCGGAGGACTCGGGGTGCTCCTCCGCCAGAACGGACAGCACCGAGGTCGGGAAGAACCTGTCGATACGCACGCCGGTGAGCGCCTCTTCGACCGAGAGCCCGAGAAGTCGGACAGCCCCGGGGTTCCAGGCGGTCACGGTGCCGTTGCAATCGGTCGCGATCACCGCCTGCGCCGTGATCGACGACCAGAGGCTCTCGAACGAGTCGAGGAGTTCCCGGTACTGGTGCTCCTTGTCGCGCAGTTGCACGATCATCGCGACGTTCTCGGACAGCGCCTTGGTGCGTTCGGCGACCAGTTCCTCCGCCTGCTCGACACGCATGCGCTGCTGCCGGGAGAGCTGGTTGACGACGGCGGCGACCGCGGCGAACACGAGCGGACCGACGACACCTCGCAGCCAGTCGACGGAGCTGTCCGGCGGGTCGGCGAAATACGGCATCAGGAGAGCGAGCGACGTCAGCCCGCCGACGACGAAGACGTACCGGATGCCGGGAGCCGCGGCGATCCACACGACCGGCAGGAGGACGAGGGAGGAGAAGAGCGACGTGGCGCCGCCCGTCCCGGTGCGGAACAGCCCGAGACCGACGATGTCGACGATGGGGACGAGGAGGACGACCCATCCGTCCTGCACACCTCGCGCGGTGAGCACCGCCGCGAGAACCGTCGCGGCGAGGACGAGGGCGATCCCGCCCGTGGCCGGCAGGAAGTGGGTGAGCGGAAGATCGGGGATCCACCAGGTCAGTATCGCCGCGATGACGGTGGCGATGACCGTCGGCGCCTGCTTGAGCATCGCGCTCGGGTTGTCGAAGACCTGGTACCAGCGGTTCTCGGCACGATCCAGCGGCGTCGCCCTCATCGGTGCACCTGTTCCACGATCGCGTGCAGATGCGCTCCCGTGATCGGCTTCGGGAGCGCGGCGTCGGCAGGCGGATAGTCTGCGGCGTCGAGCACCGAGCTGATCACGAGGAAGCAGTCGGGGAACCGCGCCTGCACCAGCCGCGCACACTCCTGCCCCGAGATGCCGGGAAGGAGGAGGTCGAGGACGGCGAGGACGGGGTCGATGTCTGCGAAGGCGGCGATCGCGGACTCGGCGTCTCGCGCGATGAAGACGTCGAAGCCCTCGCGATCGAGATAGCGGCGCAGCAGCGCCGCCTGATCCGGGGCGTCCTCGACGACGAGGGCCAACGGCCTCCCGGTCATCGAAGGAACAGCTCTCGCACGATGACGACGATGACGACGACCGCGAGGGCGAGGGCCGCCTGCGGGATCAATCGCCGCTCCCGGCGGGCATCCGCGGCGATCTCCTCCACTTCGGTGTCGTGTGACGGGGCTGCGGTCATGAGTCGACACGTCCGATCTTCTCGGTCTTGATCCAGGAGGCGTCCGCTCGACGCCATTCTTTGATGTACGAATCCACGGTGATCGCGCAGAGCAGCGAGCCGTAGCCGCAGATGTAGAGCAGCAGCCCGGCGAAGAACTGCCCGCCGGGGAGGGGTTCGACCGCGCGGGCCAGCCAGACCCCGAGCAGGGAGATCGGTCCCCACAGGTAGAAGACCACGGCCCAGATGAAGCGGGTCTGATCGGTCACGGCCAGTCCGAGCTCCCGCAGGGTCGACTCGAACAGCCAGGGGAACAGTGCGACGGCCATCAGGATCAACGCGCCGAGACCCGGGAACATCACCGCCTCGCGCCACGAGTGCCTGCCGGTCCGCGGATCCAGTTGCACCGCGTAGACCATGGAGAACAGGTACACGCACGCCGCGAGGATCCACATGGCGCGGAACACGAACTCCGCGATGTCGCTGTGCAGGACGAGCAGCGCGAGCATTCCGACCGCAGCCAGGATCATGAACACCGGCAGGAGCAGGATCGTGAACCACGCGAGGCCGAAGGTGAAACTGCCCAGGTGGTGGGTCCGGCTCGGGCGGAACCAGAGCTTGCGGTAGATCGACGTCAGCTGCACGTTGCCCCGCGCCCAGCGCAGTCGCTGCTTCCAGAGGCTGTCGACCGTCCTGGGCTCCTCGGCGAGCACGACGGCGTGCGGCTCGAAGACCATCCGGCGCCCCTTGAGCTGCCCTTCGAACGTGGTCATGGTGTCTTCGGCGAGGGTCCCCGTCGGGATCCGTCCGCCGATGGCCTCGAGATTCGCACGGGAATGCAGCTGCGCGCCGCCGGCGAGGCAGGCGATCGCGCCTCCCACGTTCTGGACCCGCCGCGCGGAGAGCTGACCCATCACATACTCGATCGCGATGAACCGCGTGAGGTAGTTGCGGTCACGGCTGCCCTCGGCGATGTAAGCCGTGACGGCCCCGACCTTCTCGTCGGCGAGGTGCCTGCTGAGCTTGCGGAGCGAGTCGCGCGCGAAGATGACGTCGGCGTCCATGATCAGCACGGCTTCGGTCCAGGGGTCCGCGAGGACCACGTCGAGGCCGTGGTTGAGGGTGTGCGCCTTGCCCTCGCCGCCCTTCTCGCGGCGCAGGTGCACCACTCGCCCGGGGTGCGCCTCGGCCTTGGCCGCGACGATCGACGGGGTGTCGTCGGTGGAGGCGTCGTCGACCACGAAGACGCGCAGCCGTTCGGCGGGATACTCCAGCTGGAGCAGGCGATCGATCGCCGGGCCGATCACGAGACCCTCGTTCCATGCCGGGATGATCACCGCGACGTTCGGGTGATACGGCGCCGCCTTGCTGTAGTGATTGCGGAAGGCATGCAGCGGCAGCGTGAGGAACTGCAGAGCCGTGTTGAGCACGGGGAGCGTGCCGACCAGGACGAAGAGCAGGAGCACGACGACGAGCACCGTCTGCAGCCAGGAGAGATCGGCCATCAAGGGGCCTCCTCCAGCGCGTCGAGCAGCGGGATCACGCGGGAGTACCGACCGACATCGCCGGCTTCGTGGCTGTCCGTGGACGCGACGAGCTCACCGCCCGCGCGGCGCAGAGCCGACAACGCGCCGACGCCCGGGCAGCCCCACTTCTCGTTCACCTCGACCAGGGTGCCGGTCTCTGCGGCGGCCTGCGCCCAGGCGTCCGTCCGCTGCGGGCCCAGGTCGGCCTCCGAGAGCCCGATCTTCGGCAGGATCGAGAAGCAGTGGGCCAGCTGATTCCCCGGATGCCGGCGCATCGTGGCGACGAGAGACTCGACGAACTGGTCGAGGACATCGGCCGGCGCCCAGCCTGCGGCCATGCGCTCGCGCACGGAGGAAGGCCCCAGCGGCCCGTCGACACCGGGGAACTGGTGGTCGGCGATCAGGATCCGGTCGATGCCGTCCGGGAGCGCCGGGATGTCGAGGGTGCCGGTGACGTCGAGGATCTTCGCCTCGACGCCCGTCAGCACGGTGAGCCCGTCCGGCACCCGGAGCGCGCGGACCGCCGCGAGGTACTCGGGAACCCAGGTGGTGCTCTGGCGCACGTGGTCGACCAGGCGCAGGGTGGTGAGCCCGGCTTCCGCGGCCGCGTCGACGTTCTGCGCGAGCGTCGAGACGGCGTCGTCCGAGTACGTCGAGTGGACGTGGTGATCGCCGCGGAGCACCGCGTGGGTCACAGCTCCTCCTGGTGACCCGCATGGTCGGAGACGAGGAGGTCTTCGACCTCCACGATCACGTCCTCCAGGAACCGCACCGACGCGACCTCGCGGAACGGGACCTGCACCGGCAGCTCGCGCCCCAGGAACAGGTCGGCCACGAGCGACGGGATGTCGACGCCGGCCGCGATGGTCAAGGGCAGGGCGCCCGGGAAGCGGGGATTGACCTCGAGCAGCACCGCGCGGCCGGTGCGATCGCGACGCAACTGCACGTTGGCGACACCGACCAGTCCGATCGCGCGCGCGATCGACGCCGCCGTCTCCTCGAGCTCGGGGTCGAGGACGGTGCGCCCGGCGATGGCGACACCGGAATCCACCCTGGCCCGGGTGCGCGGCACCGCGGCCACGACGTGGCCCGCGGCATCGGCGATGACGTCGACCGAGTACTCCTCCCCCGGGAGGAAGTCCTGCACGATCAGACCTTCGTCCGTCGGCAACGCCTCGAGGGCCGCACGATCGGGCACCAGACGCACGCCGCGGCTGCCTGCCCCCTGTCGCGGCTTGGCGAAGACCGGGAACTCCCAGCCGATCGCCTCGGCGTCGCTGCCGGCCAGAACCGTGCGCGGGGTGTGCCCGGTGGGTGCGCAGCGCTCGGCGAGGGCGAGCTTGTCGAGCGCGGTGTTCAGGGTGTCGGCCGACGGCGCGGCCAGCACCGCGGGCGCCAGCTCATCCCGTCGTTCGGCGAGGGCGATGAGTTCGACATCGACCGTCGAGATCACCAGGTCGAGCTCGTCGGCGGCGACCATGCGGGCGATCGCAGGCACGAAGTCCTCGTCCCGCCCCGGCGGAACCAGGCGACGCTGGGCCGGCGGAACCAGATAGATCCCACTCGCCCACCCGTCCATGTCCGCCGCGAACACGGTCAGGTCGGAGCGACGGAGGAGGGAGCGGATCACGGCCACTCCGGCCGGACCGCCGGCTCCGGTCACCAGTACACGCTGCGTCATCAGCTCTCCCGTCGGGTGTATTCGTGGGCGCCGATGAACTCGGCCGTCTCGCGCACCACCTCGAGCGGTTCGACGGCGGTCCCACCGCCGAAGCGCGACCAGTACCGCGCCGTGGCGGTGACGAAGTCCGGCTCGAGGTACTCGCGGCTCGCGGTCTGGGAGCCGAAACGCTCCAGGAGCCGGAGTTTGTCGTCGAGATAATGATCGATCCGGACGAACCGCGTGGGGCGGAAGTCGATCGTCGAGGAGGGGCTCTGGTAGCAGGCGACGGTGCCGACGCGCCGGGTCGCCACGATGGTGGCCTCGCTCACCGCGCGGTGGTCCTGGTGGCGGTCGTGGCTCGAGTGCGTGTAGACGATCGTGGGCTGGATCTCCTGCACCACCTCTTCGATCAGGCGCACCGTGGACCCTCCCCCGGAGATCTCGGTGTCCACGAGGTCCTTCATGAAGAGACGGGCGCCCAGCATCTCGGCAGCAGCCAGCGACTCGTCCTGACGGTTGTCGGCATCTCCACCGCGGGCGCCCCGGGAGAGGGTCAGGATCGTGATCTCGTCCTGGGCCCCCGCGTGTGCCGCGAGCAGCCCTCCGACACCGATCTCGACATCGTCGGGATGCGCGCCGATCGCCAGCACCACCTCACGGGGCTTCGCCTCTTCACGTCGACGCCGACCTTCCTCGATCAGCCGGGTGACGGACTCGACCAGGCGCGCGTTGTCGAGCGGTTTGGTGAGGAACTCGTCGGCCTGTGCACGCAGTGCAGAGACGGCGTACTCGACGGAGACGTGGGCCGTCATCACCACCACGGGCACGTTCGGGACCGTGCGCCGCAACTCGGCGAGCAGTTCCAGTCCGCTGAGTCCGGGCATCTCGATGTCCGTGACGACGACGTCGGGACGGAACGCGGTCACTCGCTCGACGGCGGTCCGGCCGTCCTCCGCGAGTTCGACGACGCAGCCGGCACGCCTCTCGAGCACGGTCTTCACGAGCAGGGCGACATCGGGGTCGTCGTCGACGACGAGAACGCGAGGGGGTTCCTCGGACATGTAGAGCTCTCCTTGGGGAGGTTCCCTGCCGATGGGGATCGGGACGCGATCTCGGCGCCTTCATTCACCGGGACCGCAGGGAAAGTCGAGCGGGATATGTCGAGTCTGGCATATCGGGATGCCGCGGCGGCTCCACTTCTACGAGCCGGTGCGAGCCGCCCGCTTCTCCTGCTGATACACGCGGATGGCCTCGTACCGCTCGGCGGAGCGCGCGCGCCGCTTCGCCGCCTCATCCTCGCGGTTCTTGGGTGGGGCGTTGGTCACGAGCTCGTCGAGGAGGCGGCTCACGACATGCGCGATCTCATCGACGGCCCGGTCGAAGACGGCCTGGTTCGCTCTCGACGGCGCCGTCGAGCCGGAGATCTTGCGCACGAACTGCAGAGCCGCGTCGTGGCACTCCTCCTCGGTCACGGCCGGTTCGAGGTTGTTCAGCGGGACGATGTTTCGGCACATACCGTGCACGTTACGCCTGGCGGGGGCCGCGGCGTAAGGGGCGGCGTCCCCGGTCGCGAGGACGGCGAAGGGATGGTGCGGGCCTCCTCGTCCTCGCTACGCTCTGGCTACCGGAACTGCACTCACGTTCCTCCGTTCACCCATCGACAGGACAGAACATGACGAACCCCCCGTTCCCCGAGCAGCCGACCCCCGACTCTTCGCATCCCGCCGCGCCGCCACCCGCCGGGGCGCCTACTCCCCCGCCGCCCTCTGCTGCGGCGCCGGCCTGGGACACCACCCCGAATGCGGCTCCGGCCGCGGGCTACCCGGACTCGGGGGCCCCCGCCTACGCGCAGCCGGCAGCGACGCCGCCGGGACGCGTGCTGTCGATCGTCGGTCTGGTGCTCGCGTTCCTGGCGGCGCCCGTCGGCCTCGTCATCAGCATCGTCGCCGCCGTGAAGCTCGGCAAGGCCGGCCAGCCGAAGGGACTCGCCATCGCCGGCATCGTCGTCGGCGCGATCATCACGATCTTCTGGATCATCATGTTGATCCTCGCCATCACGGTGTTCGCCGCACTCGGCGGGATGTGCGCGGAACTGGGCCCCGGCGTGTGGCAGGTCGACGGCGTGACCTACACCTGCGGCTGACCCGCCCCTGAACCGAACAGAAGAGGGACCGGATGCGATGCGCATCCGGTCCCTCTTCCCGTCTGTCGACTACTTCTTGTAGTTCGGTGCCTCGACCACGATCTGCACATCGTGCGGGTGCGATTCCTTGAGCCCCGCCGAGGTGATCCGGACGAACTTGCCACGGGTCTTGAGCTCTTCGATGGTGCGCGCGCCGACGTAGAACATCGACTGCCGCAGGCCGCCGACCAGCTGGTAGGCGACGGCGGCGAGCGGACCGCGATACGGCACCTGCCCTTCGATGCCCTCGGGGATCAGCTTGTCGTCGCTGGGCACGTCGGCCTGGAAGTAGCGGTCCTTGGAGTAGGAGGTCTGCTTGCCCCGGGTCTGCATCGCACCGAGCGAACCCATCCCCCGGTACTGCTTGAACTGCTTGCCGGACTGGAAGACGATCTCGCCCGGGGACTCGTCGGTACCGGCCAGGAGAGACCCGAGCATCACCGCGTCAGCGCCGGCGACGAGAGCCTTGGCGATGTCGCCGGAGTACTGCAGACCGCCGTCGGCGATCACGGGGACACCGGCGGGACGCGCCGCGAGAGAAGCCTCGTAGACCGCGGTGACCTGGGGGACGCCGACACCCGCGACGACGCGCGTGGTGCAGATGGACCCGGGACCGACGCCGACCTTGACCGCGTCGACACCCGCGTCGATCAGAGCCTGGGCGCCCTCGCGGGTCGCGACGTTGCCGCCGATGATGTCGATGTGCTCGAACGAGGTGTCGGCCTTCAACCGGCGGACGAGGTCGATGACGCCCTGGGACTGACCGTTGGCGGTGTCGACCACGAGCACGTCCACACCGGCGTCGCGCAGCGCCTCGGCACGCTCCCACGCGTCGCCGAAGAATCCGATCGCCGCACCGACGCGCAGGCGACCCTGGTCGTCCTTGGTCGCCAGCGGGTACTTCTCGCTCTTGTCGAAGTCCTTGATGGTGATGAGGCCGGCGAGCTTGCCGTCGTCGTCGATCAGCGGCAGCTTCTCGACCCGGTGCTTCGCGAACAGGGCGATGACCTCGCCCGCGGCGACGCCGACGCGTGCCGTGACGAGGTTCTCGCTCGTCATCACGTCTTTGACGAACGTGGTCTGACGCTCGAAGCCCGAGACGAACCGCATGTCGCGGTTGGTGATGATTCCGACCAGCTTGCCGTCGGCGTCGACGACGGGAAGACCCGAGATGCGGTACTTGGCGCACAGGTTGTCGACCTCTTCGACGGTCGCATCCTGCGTGGTCGTGATCGGGTCGGTGATCATGCCCGACTCGCTGCGCTTGACGCGATCGACGTGTGCCGCCTGGTCGGCGATGGAGAGGTTGCGGTGCAGGATCCCGATGCCGCCCTCGCGGGCCATCGCGATAGCCATGCGCGACTCGGTGACCGTGTCCATCGCGCTCGAGAGCAGAGGGGTGGCGACCGAGATGCGGCGCGTGATCCGCGACGATGTGTCCGCCTCGCTGGGGATGACGTCGGTGTGCCCGGGAAGGAGCAGCACGTCATCGTACGTCAGTCCGACGAAGCCGAAGGGATCGTGCTGTTCCATGGATTCTCCTTCTGCGCGAGTCGCGCAAGTCCGAGTGCGAGGGGGTGGTCGACGTCGGCCGGTGCGGGGCCGCGGCCCGTATGAAGATTCTAAGCGAGACACGCCCGAGAACATTCCCAGAGCCCCGTCGTTATCGGACCGTTGGCCCGGGCGGTAGGCGATTCGCAGATCGCACACTACGCTCAAGTGCGTCGTCCATCCCTGCGGTTCACACCCGATGCCGCAGAGACAGCACTCACAGTGGAGGTTGCGTGGGACCCACAACAATCGCCGTGCAGCGAAAGCGACCCTGGGTGGTCGCCTTCCTCGGCATCCTCATGGCGCTCAGCGCCTTCCTCTTCCTGCCGCCCTCATCGGCGTCGGCCGAGACGACGGACGACGGGCAGGAAGTCACGGACTTCTACTTCGCCGGAGTCGTCACCAACGCCGATGAACCCGTCGAGGGCGTCGTCATGTCGATCGAGGGAAACGGCTTCGACGCCGAGACCGAGACCGACGCCGAGGGCAAGTGGCGCCTCTACGTGCCGGAGAAGGAGACGTACACCCTCACGGTGGACGAATCCACACTCCCGGACGGCGTGATCGTGGATGCCACGCAGCTTCCGGAGGGCATCCAGCCCGTCTCCGGGAGCACGGCGTCGTTCGAGCTCGAGTTCGGACTGACCGGCACCAAGATCGTCAACTTCTTCCTCGGCGCGGGAGAGCGGGTCACCGTGTCGTTCTTCGATCAGCTCCTCTCTCGTCTCGTCGGTGGTCTGAACTTCGGACTCCTCCTGGGCCTCGCCTCGATGGGTGCCGCACTCATCTACGGGACCACGCGGCTGTCGAACTTCGCCCACGGCGAGATGGTCACGTGGGGCGCGGTGGTCGCCCTGCTCTTCACCACGTTCTGGCACCTGCCGATCTGGCTCGGCATCATCGCCGCGGTCATCGGCGGCGCAGCCCTCGGCTGGGCACTGGATGCGGGGATCTGGAAACCCCTGAGACGACGAGGTCTCGGAGTGGTGCAGCTGATGATCGTGAGCATCGGACTCTCCCTCGCCCTCCGCTACGGCATGCAGTACATCATCGGAGGCAACACGTATCAGCTGCCGGGCTCGAGCCCGACGCCGATCAAGCTCGGACCGATCTCCCTCTCGTACATCGACATGATCGGGATGGCGACGAGCATCATCGTGATCCTCGGGGTGGCGTTCTTCCTCACCCGGACCCGCACCGGAAAGGCGACACGCGCGATCTCGGACAACCCGCAGCTCGCCGCCGCATCCGGCATCGACGTCGACAAGGTGATCCGCACCGTGTGGATCCTCGCCGGTGCGCTCGCCGCGATCTCCGGCATCCTCTGGGCGTATTTCCGCCCCGGAGTCAAGTGGGACATGGGCATGCAGATGCTGCTGCTGATGTTCTGTGCGATCACGCTCGGCGGTCTCGGCTCCGCGATCGGCGCCCTGATCGGCTCGATCATCGTGGGTATGGCCGTCGAGGTGTCGACCTTGTTCGGCGTACCGACGGACCTCAAGTACGCGACCGCGCTGGTCGCGCTGATCCTGATCCTGCTGGTCCGACCGCAAGGCATCCTCGGACGAAAAGAAAGGTTGGGCTGACGCATGGACTTCGGCAGCATTTTCGGCAACACCGCCTCCTATCTCTTCAGCCCGACCACCATCGCGTACGCACTCGCGGCAACGGGTCTCGCCGTGCACTTCGGGTACACCGGACTGCTCAACTTCGGCATGGCCGCGTTCATGGCCATCGGTGCCTACGGCTACGCGATCTCGATCCTGACGTTCGGCTTCCCCTGGTGGGCGGCGCTCCTCGTCGGCCTGCTCGGCGGAGCGGTGTTCGCTCTCGTGCTCGGCATCCCCACCCTCCGTCTGCGCGCCGACTACCTCGCCATCGCGACCATCGCAACCGCCGAGGTGGTGCGCCTGCTGTTCGTGACCGAGCTGTTCAAGGACTGGACGAACTCGGCGGGCGGACTCTCGGGTTATCACCAGAGCTTCCGCGACGCGAACCCGTTCCCTCCCGGCACGTACGGCTTCGGACCGTGGACCTACAACGCGACCGACCTCTGGGTCCGAGTCGTGGGTCTGATCAGCCTCGCAGTGGCGGTCCTCGTGGTCTGGGCGCTCATGCGCAGCCCGTGGGGCCGGGTGCTCAAGGGCATCCGCGAGGACGAGGACGCGGTGCGCTCGCTCGGCAAGAACGTCTTCGCCTACAAGATGCAGGCTCTCGTGGTCGGTGGTGTGATCGGCGCCCTCGGCGGCGTCGTGTTCATCCTGCCGTCCGCGGTGATCCCCGGCAGCTACTCCACGTCGCTGACCTTCTTCCTGTGGACCATCCTCCTGCTCGGCGGCGCGGCCACCGTGCTCGGACCGACGCTCGGCGCCGTGCTGTTCTGGGTGGTGTTCGCCTTCCTCGGCGCCCTCCTTCCCGCGATGGCGAACGCCGGCTACCTTCCGATGTCCGGCGCACAGGCCGACGTCGTGCGGTACATCGTGATCGGTGTCGTGCTGATGCTGATCGTCATTTTCCGCCCTCAGGGCATCCTCGGAAACAAGAGGGAGATGACCTTTGTCAAGTAATGACGACGCGGCGGTCACGCCCGCGAAGATCACGCCCCGCGCCAAGACCGGAGGCCTGGCGTCCGGCCCCGCGGCTCCCGGCGTCAAGAAGGTCGACCCGATCCTCATCGTCGATGCCGTGGAGCGTCGCTTCGGCGGTCTCACCGCCGTCGACGTGGATCACCTGGAGATCCCCCGCGGCGCCATCACGGCGCTGATCGGGCCGAACGGCGCCGGCAAGACGACCCTGTTCAACCTGCTCTGCGGCTTCGACAAGCCGAACAGCGGCACCTGGTCGTTCGACGGGACGAACCTGTCGGGCATCCCGTCCTTCAAGGTCGCACGCATGGGTCAGGTGCGCACGTTCCAGCTCACCAAGTCGCTGTCGCTGCTGACGGTGCTCGAGAACATGAAGCTCGGCGCGAAGGATCAGCGCGGCGAGGGCTTCTGGGCGGGACTGTTCCCGTTCCTCTGGCGCAAGCAGGACCAGGAGATCGAGGTGCGCGCGCACGAGCTGCTCACCCGGTTCAAGCTCGACGCCAAGGAGCAGGATTTCGCGGCGTCGCTCTCGGGCGGCCAGCGCAAGCTCCTCGAGATGGCCCGCGCCCTCATGAGCGACCCCACGCTCGTCATGCTCGACGAGCCGATGGCCGGGGTCAACCCCGCCCTCACGCAGTCGCTGCTGGAGCACATCCTCGACCTCAAGGATCTCGGGATGACGGTGCTGTTCGTCGAGCACGACATGCACATGGTCCGTCACATCGCCGACTGGGTCGTCGTGATGGCCGAGGGCCGCGTCGTGGCCGAGGGTCCGCCCGATCAGGTCATGGAGGATCCCGCCGTCGTCGACGCCTACCTGGGAGCCCACCAGGACCTCGACCTCGGTGCCGTCACCGGCCGCCTTCCGGTCATCTCGGAAGAGGACGCCATCCGCATCCGCGAGCAGATCGAGACCGAGGTCGAAGCCGAGGTCGAGGCCGAGGACATCGAGGAGGAGAAGGCATGACCGACGCACCCGTCGAACGGAACGAGATCAAGAACGACGACGTGATCGTCGAGCTGACGGATGTGCACGCGGGGTACCTGCCGGGAGTGAACATCCTCAACGGCGCGAACCTCGTGGCGCGCAAGGGCGAGCTGATCGGCATCATCGGCCCGAACGGCGCCGGAAAGTCGACGCTGCTCAAGGCGATCTTCGGAATGGTCGAGATCCGCTCGGGAGATGTCACGGTGAAGGGCGAGAGCATCGTCGGCCTCAAGGCCGACAAGCTCGTCCGCCGCGGCGTGGCCTTCGTGCCGCAGACGAACAACGTGTTCCCGTCGCTGACCATCCAGGAGAACCTGGAGATGGGTCTGTACCAGAACCCGAAGATCTTCGCCGAGCGCCTCGAGTTCGTCAGCAGCATCTTCGGCGAGCTGGGCAAGCGCCTCAAGCAGCGCGCAGGTTCCCTCTCCGGCGGCGAGCGGCAGATGGTCGCCATGTCGCGGGCGCTGATGATGGACCCGTCGGTGCTGCTGCTCGACGAGCCGTCGGCAGGCCTCTCCCCCGTGCGTCAGGACGACGCGTTCATCCGCGTCTCCGACATCAACAAGGCGGGCGTGACGACGATCATGGTCGAGCAGAACGCACGGCGCTGCCTGCAGATCTGCGACCGCGGCTACGTGCTCGATCAGGGCAAGGACGCCTACGAGGGCTCCGGACGCGAGCTGCTGAACGACCCCAAGGTCATCGGCCTCTACCTCGGCACACTCGGCACCGACGCCGCCTGAGCCGCGCACGACGAAGGCCCCGGATGCCGAGCATCCGGGGCCTTCGTGTCTGCGATTACTTGATCCGCGTGGTGGTGTTGTCCGCGCCGAACTCGTAGACGCCGATGGCTGCACCCTTCGGGTCGTTGTTCTCGTCGAACGTGATGTCACCGGAGAGACCGTTGTAGTCGGCCGTGCCGCCGCCGTTGATGATGTCGGCGCACTCGGCGAACGTCGTGCACTTCTCGCCGTCGCCGTCGCCACCGGAGACGGTGATCATCTGCTCGGCCATGTCCGCACCCTCGACCGAACCCGCGGCGAGTGCCGACAGGGCGATCAGGATCACGGCGTCGTACGCCTCTGCGGAGTAGGTCACGGCGTCGATCGGCTCGTTGCCGTCGGCGGTCCAGACCTCGTTCAGCTGGTCGAGGAAGTCCTGCGGCAGCTCAGCGCCGGCGCGGGTGCCCTTCGAGCCCTCGAGGCTGACCGAGACGTCGGTGCCCCAGTCCTTCAGGTTGCCGTCCACCAGGTACAGCGAACCCGTGTCGACGCCGGCGTTGCCGAGCAGCGGCGCGATGGTCGCGAACTGGTCGTACGAGACGACGGCGACGGCATCCGGCTTCGCAGCGGCGATCGACGACACCTGCGCGTTGAACTGACCGTCACCCTGGTTGTAGGAGACCGCTTCGACGACCTCGCCGCCGGTGCCCTCGAACGTCGCCTTGATGGCTTCGAAGAGGCCGGTGCCGTAGGGGTCGTTCTGGTAGATGATGCCGAGGGTCTTGTGCCCGTCCTCGGCGATCTGGTTGCCCAGCACCTCGCCCTGCAGGTTGTCGCTCGGCGCCGTGCGGAAGTACAGCGGGTTGATGCCCGTGAAGTCCGGCGACGTGTTCGACGGCGACACGGTGAGGATGCCCGCACCGGCGTTGCCGTCGAGGATGAGCTTGGTGACGCTCGACGAGGCGGCTCCGACCATCGCGGTGATGCCCGCGTTCTGCAGGTTCGTGATCGAGGTCTCGTACGCCTTGTTGTCGAGGTCGCCCTCGTCGGCGGTGGTGAGGTCGATGGTCACGCCGGCGTCGGCCTCGTTGATCTCGTTGACGGCCAGCTGGACGCCGGCTTCCATCGGCGCCCCGAGGAACGCGAGCGAGCCGGTCGCGGGAAGCAGCGAGCCGAGCTTCAGAGTCAGATCGGCGGCCGGCTTGTCACCGCCCTCTGTCGGCTCGGCGTTCGGCGTGCTGCTGCAGCCGGCGATGACGATGGCGGATGCGCTGAGCAGCGCGATCCCGGCGAAGACCTTCGCGGTGCGCGAGCCCTTCAGTGCGTTCATGATGCTCCCTTGCGTAACTGAACGTGGATTTGTGACCACAGTCGGGTGCTCTAACACTAGGCCGTGATGCGCGTGCAGAGGGGTCGCAAGTATCTCGGTGCGTTAACGATCCGACACCGGGTTTCCGTGGCGGCGAACCTCGGGATCAGACCGGTTCGGTCCGCGGGATCCCGCGTCCCCGCCCCGCGGCGAGGAGGAGGTCGACGATGAAGACCACGATCGCGATCCAGACGATGATGAATCCCGCCCAGCGTTCCGCGGGCATCGGCTCATGCAGCACCGCGACGCCGATGAGGAACTGCATCACCGGGGTGATGAACTGGATCATCCCGATCACGGTGAGGTTGATCCGCCGGGTCCCGGCGGCGAAGAGCAGCAGGGGAACGGCCGTGGCGACACCGGCGAAGGCGAGCAGCAGGGCATGCGTCCAGCCGTTCGCGCCCATCGTGATCCCCGTCGTCTGCGCGACGACGATCAGCTGCACGACGGCGATCGGGATCAGCCAGAACGACTCGAGGGTCAGGCCGCTGACGGCATCGACCGCGGGGCCGATCTTCTTCTTGATGAGTCCGTAGACCCCGAAGGACGCCGTCAGCGAGAGCGCGATCCACGGGAAGTCACCGTAGGCCACGATGATCACGACGACGGCGATCGCCGCGATCGCGATGGCCGCCCACTGCAGCCTGCGGATGCGCTCCTTCAGGACGAAGACGCCGAGCAGCACGGTGGTGATGGGGTTGATGAAGTAGCCCAGGCTCGTCTCGACGACGTTGTCGCTGAGCGTCCCGATCAGGAACACCTGCCAGTTGACGTAGATGAGGAGACCGGCGAGGGCCGTCCAGCCCAGCAGCTTCGGGTGCCGGAGGATCACACCGAACGCCGCCCACCCGCGCGTGACCGTGAGGAGCAGGAGACAGAAGACGAAGGACAGCAGCACCCGCCAGGCCACGACCTCCCACGGGCCGGTGGGAACCAGGAGGAGGAAGTAGAGCGGGAGCACGCCCCAGAGGAGGTAGGCGGCTCCGGCGTAGGCGACTCCGGCGGACTGCGTGGCGCGGGTCGTCTCAAGGGGCACCGCACAACCCTATGCCCGGGGCAGTGGTGCGAATCGCGCCGCGGAGGGCTCGGGCCGGAGATTGGCAGGAAACGGATGCCGCCTGGCGGAACGCAGAAGAGGGCCCGGATGCGGTGAGCATCCGGGCCCTCTTCGAGGACCGAGTTCCTCCCCCTCGGAGAGGGGCGGGAACGGCTTCAGTCGATCAGCGGACGACGACGGCGAGGACGTCGCGAGCCGACAGGACGAGGTACTCGTCTGCGCCGAACTTCACCTCGGTGCCGCCGTACTTGCTGTACAGGACACGGTCGCCGACGGCGACGTCGATCGGAACGCGGTTGCCGTTGTCGTCGATGCGGCCGGGGCCGACAGCCACGACCTCGCCCTCCTGGGGCTTCTCCTTGGCGGTGTCGGGGATGACCAGGCCACTCGCGGTGGTCTGCTCGGCCTCGACCTGCTGGATGACGATGCGGTCCTCGAGCGGCTTGATGGAAACCGACACGGTCTACCTCTTCTTTCTTGACGCTGACACGAAAGACTTGTTCGCACTCTCAACCCGAGAGTGCTAATGCCAGTGTAGGCGGTCGGCTGGCACTCATGCAATGCGAGTGCCAGTGCGCGCGGGGCGTCCTGTCGAGCGGGACGGGGAATTAGGCTGAGGCGGTGGAGATCTCCGAGCTGCGCGCCCTGTTGACCCCCGCCGGTCTCGAGCTGCTCGACGCGGTCGGGGAGATCGGATCGACCGCGGACGTCGCCCGCGCCGTCTCGCGGCTGCGCGCGGCGGGCCATTCCCCCGAGTTGGTCTCCGCGGTGGTCGGGCAGGCCCATCTGCGCTCCAAGGCAGCGTCCAAGTTCGGACCCTTCGCCGCTCGGATGCTGTTCACCCGCGCCGGGCTCGAGCAGGCGACGAGGCTCGGCGTCGCGGCGCGGCACGCGCAGCGGATCCGTCGAGCGGGGCTCACCGAAGTCTCCGATCTCGGATGCGGCATCGGCGGCGACGCGCTCGCCTTCGTCGGCGCCGGACTCGAGGTGCTCGCCGTCGACGCCGACGAGGTCACCGCGGCGATCGCGGCCTACAATCTCGCCCCGTTCGGCGACAGCGCGGTGGTGCACCATGGCACCGCGGAGGAAGCCCTCCCCGCCGGTGACCAGGCGGGGTCCCGCGCGATCTGGATGGATCCGGCCCGACGCACGTCGGGGCACAGCGAGACCCGACGCGTCTCCGCCGACGACTACTCCCCCTCATTGGACTGGGCCTTCGATGTCGCGGCCCGCTTTCCGACCGGAATCAAGCTCGGTCCGGCACACGACCGGGATGCGCTTCCCGCTGATGCCGAGGCGCAGTGGGTGAGCGCCGACGGCAGCGTCGTCGAGCTCGTCGTCTGGAGCGGCGTCCTGGCGCGCGAGGGCGTCCGGCGCGCCGCGCTCGTGATCCGCGACGACCGTTCGCACGAACTCACCGCGCCCGCGGACGCCCCCGACGAGCCGGTGCGCGAGCTCGGAGCTTTCCTGCACGAGCCCGACGGTGCGGTCATCCGCGCGCGCCTGATCGGAGACGTCGCCCGGAGCCTCGATGCGGGGATGCTCGACGAGCACATCGCCTATCTGACGTCGGACGCCGCGCTGACCAGTCCGTTCGTGCAGTCGTTCCGGGTGCGCGAGACCCTGCCCGCGAACACGAAGGCCATCAGCGCCGCGCTGAAGGCGCACGGGATCGGGCGCCTGGAGATCAAGAAGCGCGGCGTCGACGTCGACCCCGCGGCATTCCGGAAGAAGCTCGTGCTGCGCGGCGACCAGGAGGCGACGCTGATCCTCGCGCGTGTGGGCGATCAGCGTCGCGCGATCCTCGCCGACCGGGTTCCCGCGGCGAGCTGACCGACTCTCAGCCGTCCGCGCCGCGGTTCGGCGTCTCGACCTCGATCGGGTCGCCGGGCGGCGACTGGATCACGACCGAGTCTCCGGGGGCCACCGCGGTGACGCCGGCGGCCTCGGTGATCGTGAGGTACGGCGTCTGCTGGGTCGTGAACCGCAGATCGAGCACGGAGATCGATGCCACGTCGCCGGCGGCGTCGACATCGACGATCTGTGCGCCCAGGCCCGCCTGCAGGGCGGTCTCGAAGGGTTCGCACGACGCCGACCCCCAGGCGTCGACGATCAGACAGCGCACCGACGCCCCCTGGGTGGAGAGACGATCGGCGAGCCAGACGGGCTCACCGCGGAAATCGCCGATGACCGAGAGCCCGAGCTCATACCCTTCGGCGAACAGCGCCTCGGCACGCGTGCGCTCCGCGTCCGAGAACTGGTTCGCGAGCGCGGGCCCCGCTCCCCAGCGCTGGATGCCGGCCATCGGCTCGCCGGCTGTCGAGAACAGCAGCGTGGCGTACACGACGTCGCCTGCCGCGGCATTCTCTTCCTCCCCCTCGGAGGGCGGCACGGGCAGGGAGGCGGACAATCCGAAGGCGATCTCGTCGGTCGGCAGACAATCGGTCTGCGACTGCACGCCGACGTCGAGGATCAGGCAGCGGACTTCGCCATCGTCCTGCGTCGCGTACCAGACCAGCGCCTGCTCGTCCTGCGCGATCGCGTGCACGGAGCCGGGGTCGAACGCCTCGGCGGCGAGTTCGGCTCGGCGCTGCTGCTGCTCGTCGGTCAGCGGGAGGCCGTTGCGCGGAGAGAACAGCGCCCAGCCGGCGCCGATGCCGATCACGAGCAGGACGGCGGATGCCGCGACCGCCGCCGCGACCCGCCGCAGCAGCGGGTGCCGGGGACCGGGGCGCGCCGGCACGGGAGCATCCGGGCCCGGCTCGTCAGGTTCGTCCGATTCCGCGACGACGAGCGGCTCCTGTGACGCGACAGGGGGCGTCCCGCGCGCATCGCGCTCGGGGTCCGCGGACTGCGAGGCTTCCGGGACGAGGTCGGAGCGGCGCGCGTCTTCGAGCGCACGCAGGCGCCGCGACTCCGCCTCGGTCAGCGCACCGCCGCGGCCATAGGCCTTGCGCTGCAGGGCCCGCCGTTCCTCGGCCTCTGCCTCAGTCTCCGCCGGCACCGCCGACGCCTCCCTCGCGCGTGATGACGAGGTATGCCGGACCCTGGGCGGACCCCATCTCGAGGTGGGTCACGGCGCCGGTGTCGGTGTCGACGACGTTGAGGACGAGACTCGACGCCTGCTCCTGCATCGTCTCGGGATCGGCGCAGGTCATCGGGGACTCCGGGGTGGACCCGTCGTGGATGAGGCACCGGTTCTGCGAGTCGACCTGCACGCCGTTCCAGACCGGCACCTCGCCGTCGTAGCCGACCACCCAGAGGGAGCTGGCGTCGAAGCCCTCCTCGACCAGACGCGCCGCTGTGTCGGCCTCCTGCTCGTTCGCGTAGGTGATGCCGCTGGAGACCGGGTCGTAGTCGTACGCGGTGACCGCCACCGCCGGATCGCCGGTGGCGGTGAGCAGCATCTGCACATTGACCTGGCGCTGCAGATCGTCCGACGCTCCGACCGTGATCGACCCGTAGATCCCGGTTTCGGCGACCCGGTCCGTGCGATCGCAGGAGGGCAGGGACACCGCTCCCGTGCTCAGGATCACGCACGTCCGGGCCCGCGAGTCCTTGGTGGCCGCCCAGACGACCACGCCCTCCTCGACCGCGAGCGCACGGACCGAACCCGCGTCGTAGACGCCCCCGGAGATCAGGTCGTCCTGCCATTCCTGCTGCTCGGCCGTGAGCTCCACCGACGCGACGCCGGAGCGTCCGAATGCGAGCCAGCCGACTCCCAGCCCGACCAGGAGCACGGCCACGGCCGCGATCGCGACCGGTCGCCACCGCGTGCGGAGCAGGGACCAGAGGGACGGTGCCGGCGACGAGGGCGTCTCGTCCCCGTGCGCCTCTGCGGACTCCGGACCGCCGTCATCGGTCTCGGGCGCCACGAGAACGCTCGCGTCGCCGCCCCCTGCTCCGGCAGGAGCGCGCTCCGCCGACGGCGGCTCAGAAGGCGAGGGCACTCGGGGCTCGGCCGGCTCGTGCTCGGCGGCCTCGGGAGCAGGCGCCACCCGGCGGGCCTGGAGTTCCCGCAGCCGGAGGGCGTCGGCGTCGGTGAGCACGGCGTCGCGCCCGTAGGCCCGCGCCTGCAGGGAACGCAGTTCCTCGAGCTCTTCGGCGTGCAGCATCCGGTCAGCCGAGCTTCTCGAACTGCATGCCCGCCCAGACCAGCCAGCCCAGGCTGTAGACCGTCGCGCAGAGCCCCAGCACGAGCGCCCACCGAGCGATCGCGCGGCTCTCGACGGGACGACGCAGGGACATGATCGCGGCGATGACGGCCACGACGGCGACCGGGATGCCCCAGCCGACGAAGAACGATGCGCCGAGGGCCACGATCGCGGCGAGCAGCGCCCACGGCGCGAGCCGGGTGTCGTCGATCGCAGCGGCGTCGGTCGTCGGCTCCCACTCCGTCTCGTCGGGCGCGTCGATGTCGGGGCCGCTCACGACCACCGGCTCGATGCCGACGGGTCCCGTGGGCAGCTTCGTGTAGCCCTCGCGACGGGCGCCGGGGAGCCGCGCCGCGCCGGCCGGGTGCTCGACCTCATCGCTGGGACGCTCGATGCGCGCAGACGGGGTCGGCGGCCCCTTCGCGTCGGGTGCGGCGGGGGTGTCACTCATACCGACACCGCCTCCGCGATCTGGATCTCCGTGACCGGAAGCGTCGAGTCCGCACCGAACGCGAGTGTCGACGGGCGGCGTCCCGACGAGATCAGCTCGGCGGCGAGCGCCGCGATCATCGCGCCGTTGTCGGTGCACAGCGACAGCGGCGGAATGCGCACGGTGACACCTGCCGCCGCCGCCCGCTCGAGAGCGACCTGCCGCAGACGCCGGTTCGCGATCACGCCTCCGCCGAGCAGCAGACGCGGCACGCCGAGGTCCGCGCACGCGGCGAGCGCCTTCGTCACGAGCACGTCGACGACGGCTTCGCGGAAGCTCGCGGCGACGTCGGCGATCGGCACCTCGATGCCGTCGGCCTCGCAGCGCTCGACCCAGCGAGCCACGGCCGTCTTCAATCCCGAGAACGAGAAGTCGTAACGGTGCTTCGCCAGGTCGGACGCGCGGGAGAGCCCGCGCGGGAACCGGATCGCGTCAGGGTCGCCTTCTGCGGCTGCGCGGTCGATCTCCGGGCCACCGGGATACGGCAGCGACAGGAGGCGGGCGACCTTGTCGAACGCCTCCCCCGCGGCATCGTCCATCGTCTCGCCCAGCAGCCGCACGTCGGTGGTGAGGTCTCGCACGTGCAGCAGCGAGGTGTGACCACCGGAGACGAGCAGTGCGATGGTCGGGTATTCGAGCGGTCCCGAGTCGGGCGCCAGGATGTCGGCCGCGATGTGCCCCACCAGGTGGTTCACCGCATACAGCGGCTTGTCGATCGAGACGGCCAGACCCTTCGCGGCCCCCACCCCGACCATCAGGGCACCCGCGAGACCGGGACCGCTCGTCACCGCGACAGCGTCGAGGTCTTCCAGACCCACCCCTGCTTCGGCGAGAGCCGCATCGATCGCGGGCTGCAGCGCCTCGAGGTGCGCCCGCGCGGCGACCTCCGGCACGACCCCGCCGTATCTTGCGTGCTCGTCCATGCTGGACGCGATGGTGTTCGAGAGCAGGGTGCGACCGCGGACGATGCCGATGCCCGTCTCGTCGCAGCTCGTCTCGATTCCGAGGACCAGCGGTTCGCTCATGCCTTCGCCTCCTCGGCCGCGGCGGCGGTCGCCGGGTGCCTGCGCAGCTCGAGACGCATCACGATCGCGTCGACGTCATCCGGCTGATAGTAGTGCGGACGCCGGGCGATCTCCTCGAATCCTTCGGCCAGGTACAGGCCTTCGGCGGAGGGGTTGTCGGCCCTGACCTCGAGGAAGACCTCGCGTGCGCCCCGCTCGGCCGCTGCCGCGAGCAAGGCGCGCAGGAGCGCGCGACCTCTCCCCTGTCCGCGGTGTTCGGCGAGGAGGGCGATGGTCTGGATGTCGGCATCGGCACTGCCGCGGAGAGCGCGCACCCCGCCGTAGCCGATCACGGAGCCGTCGTGCTCGTCGACGAGATACCGACCGTGCGGGCTGGCGAGCTCGGCCGCCATCGCCTCGGAGCTCCAGGCATCCGTGGGGAAGGACCGGTTCTCGATCGCCATGATCGCGTCGAGGTCTTCGGGCGCGGCGTCGCGGAGGGTCATGTTCCCACCTTCTTCGGCGCACCGGGGAGGGTCACGTCGGGGTGACGCATGTAGAGGGGTTCGTCACCGGTCAGTGCGCGGCCGGCGGCGAGAGCCCGTGCGCCCACCCTGGCCAGATCCCGCGCCGACAGGGTCGCCACGTCGATGCGACGGATGCCGTCCAGGTGCGCGTCGGCGTCGGCAGCCCGCACCAGCACCGTGTCGGCGGCGACATGCGGGATCCCGTCGGCATCCACACCGTCGAAGACCGTGATGGCGACCTCGCGTCGACGCGCATCGGTGACGATCGCGAACGGCTGCGTCTCGGTCTCCAGCGCAGTGAGTGCCGCCGCGAAGTGGCTCGGGACGGGGATCACCGGGATGCCGCGGCCGAGGGCGAAGGCACGCGCGGCGGCGATGCCGATGCGCAGTCCGGTGAAGGGTCCCGGTCCCATGCCCGCGACCACATGCGTGACGTCGCCGTCGCCGGCCTCACGGAGCGCCTCGACGAGCAGATCGCCGATGACTTCGGCATGACCGAGCGGGTCGGTGGCGGCGGCTTCGGCGCGTCGCCCCTCGTCGGCATCGATGAGGGCGACAGCCGTGCCCAAGGAGGTGTCGACGGCAAGGATCACGCTTCCAGATTAGCCGTGGTTCCGCTGGGAGAGCGGTCAGCGGCGAGAGGAGGATCGTGCGTCAGCCGAGCGGAGCGCGGAGCGGATAGTCCTGGTCCTCGAGGATCACCTGCGACGCCGCTCCCGTGGTGCGGTTGACGATCACGGGAGCCAGGAGGTTCACGCTCACCCCGTCGGCCGCGGGATGGGCGACCACGAGGATCAGCGCGTCGTCGGGCGAGCCCAGCGCCAGCCCGTCCGCCTGCTCGTCCGTGAGGATCGGCGCGTACTCGCTCAGCACGGTCTGCGGGTCGACGAGATACAGACGCAGTTCGGGGTCCTGGACCGCTCGCATCGAGAAGAGTCCATCGGCCCCGTCGACCGGCGCGAGCGCGAAGTCGACGTGCGGCGCCAGCCCGGGCGGCGGAGCGAGGAAGCTCAGCGCCGCGGTCATCGCAGGAAGTCCATGAGCGAGGGCTGGAGCACACGCGCGTTCACGGCGAGCGCGGAGCGGTACACGAGCTCCTGCGCCTGCAGCCGCACGAGCACCTCGATCGAATCGACATCCTCCACCGCCGTCCTGCGGGACTCGAGGGACACGGAATTCTGCACTGCCGCCTCCTTGGCGCGTTCGATCTGAGACTGCCGGGTGCCGACCGAGCCCTGCACGCCGAGCATGGCGGTGCGACGGGAGTCGATCTCGGCCAAGCGGGGGCCGACGTTCGTGCCGGAGCGGAGATCGGCGACGATCTTGTCCACGAGCGCGAACACCGAGTCGTCGCCGGTGCCGAAGACGGCCGCGCCGTCGGTGTCGACACGCACGGACGCCCCGTCGGACACGCGGCGGGTCACCTCGGCACCGGGCACTCCGCTGTAGCTGTAGTCCGCGGCGAACGCCGCGGTGTCCGATGTGCCCGCGAACACCGAACGGCCGAGCAGCCGGGTGTTCGCCTGCGCGAGGAGCTCCTTGCGGATTCCTTCGAGCTCGACGGCCAGGGCCTCCTTCGCCGTGGCGTCGAGCGCTCCGTCGTTCGCCCCCTGCGCGGTGAGGTCGCGGATCCTTCCCAGCAGCGAGGTGCTCGCGGTGATCGCCCCGTCGGCCGCCGTGACCCACGCGAGTCCGTCGTCGATGTTGCGCGCGTACTGGTCGTTGCGACGCTGCTCGGCATGCAGCGCGAGCGCGGTCGCGGCCGCGGCCGGGTCGTCGGACGGCGCGGCGAAGGCGCGCTGAGAGGTCGCCTGCTCCTGCAGACGCGCCAGCTCCGTGAGGTTGGACTGCAGCTGACGCATGGCCGTCTGCGTCATGGATGACGAGGTCACTCGAGAGATCACGATGCTCCTTCGCTCAGCGTCCGACGAGGCCCGTGCGGTTGATGAGGACGTCGAGGGCCTCGTCCACCGCGGTCATCACTCGGGCCGCGGCCTGGTAGGCGGTCTGGTAGGTGAGCAGACTGATCGTCTCCTCGTCGCCGTCGACGGCTGCGACGGACTGCTGCGCCCCGACCGCGGCCACGGCGGCCGCATCGGAGACCTTCGCTCGCTGCACGTCAGCGGCGGTGGCCACTCCGAAGCGGGTGACGTGGTCGGACCAGAGGGCATCGGGCGAGGTCGCACTCCGACCGATCTGAGAGATCAGGTCGGCGTTGGTCGCGTCCCAGGCGCCGGCACCGGGAGCGGCGAGCGCCAGCTCCGACGGCGCGGTCACGGCGACCCTCAGGCCGAGTGCCGCCGAGCCGGTCGTCGGAACGGTGAAGAAGTCTCCGCCCGGCTGCCCGGAAGAGGTGACGCCCGCGCGATGCTGGGTGTTCAGGGCGTCGGCCAGCGCCGTCGCCACCGCGTCGTACGTCGAGGCGAGCTGCGCGAGCATCCCACCGTCCGCGGCCGGAGCGAGGACCGCGAGCGACCCGCCGAGTTCGCCGCCGTCGATCGACGCGGGAAGGTCCGGAGCGGATGCCCAGGACACGGTGAAGCGCTGACCGGCGTCGATCGTTGCCGGTCCGTTCAGAACGAGGTGGCGGGCATCGGAACCGGCGACGAGCGCGTTGCCGCCGACCCGCACGGTCATCGTCCCGTCGCTCTCCACCGTCGCGGCGGCACCCGACATGCGGGCGACGTTCTGGGCGAGGACGCTGCGCTGGTCGATGAGCTCGTTGGCGGAGCGTCCCGAAGCGAGAGCATCGCGGATCTCGCCGTTGAGCACCGCGATCTGGTCTGCCGCCGCATTCACCTGGGTCACCGTGCGATCGGCCGCGGCGCGCGCGTCGTTCCACTGGCTCGCGACCGTGCGATACCCACCCGCGATCTGGGAGGCGAGCTCCTTCGCCGATTCCAGGATGCTCGAGGCCGCAGCGCCCGAGTCGGGAGTGTTGGCGAGGTCCTGCCATCCCGACCAGAACTTCGACAGCCTGGCCGCCAGCCCGTTCTCGGTGGGCTCGGCGAGCGAGGCCTCGATCGTGGTCGCGGCGACCGCGCGCGTGGACCAGAAGCCCGATGCGGCGAGGGAATCGCGAACCCTGGCGTCGAGCAGAGCGTCACCGAGCCGGGCGACTCCGTCGATCGAGACGCCGTGCCCCGGCAGGGCCCCCACACTGAAACGCCCCGTCTGCGCGACGGCGGCGACGGCCGAGGTCAGCACGCGCTGCCGCGTGTACCCCTCGGTCTTCTGGTTGGCGATGTTCTGCCCGACCACGTCCATGCCGCGTCGGGCGGCGGCCAGTCCGCTGGCCGCCGTGTTCAATCCGCTGAAGGTCGACATGATCCCCTTCCGGTCACATCTCGGTATCGATGATGCGCGCTGCGTCGTCGCGAGCGCGGTCACCGTTCGTCGTGTACTCGCCGGTGTCGTGCCCCAGTGCGGCGATCGTCTCCTGGGTCGCGCGGAGCACGCCGCTGAGCTGCTCCGCGTTGGCGTCGCGCATCTGCTCGACCTCGGCGGCGAGCTTGGTCAGCGCACGCATGTGGTCTGCGAAGACCTCCTGCCAGGCCCCCTCGGGCGCATGCTCGATCAGTTCGCGGATCGTCGCACCTTCGGGAGCCCCCCACTCCTCGGCGACGGTCGCGACCTCGACGGTGCGTGCCAGTCCTGCGCCCCGCAGCCGGTCGAGTACCTGATCGATCTCGCGCGCGGCAAACTGTATCCATTGGGATCGTCCGGCGGCGAGCAGCAACTGCTGCTCGTCGAGCTTGAAGAGAAGCATCTCGAGCAGTTCACGCTCGCGCCACAGCTGTATCGATAGTTCGTTGGCTCCCATGATCCCCTTTTCCCCAGTGATCGCCACGCCTTGTAACGCGGCCAAAGGTCACTATCGGCTGCCGCGCCCCTAAGGTTACTATGTGGAACGGCGGTGGGTAGTTCTCCCCATGTACATATCTCGGTATATGTGATATATGCATCTACTCATCTCCTCGGAGCTTCCGGAGTGCATCCAGAGAGGTGGATCATCCCCCATGTCGTCGCGCGCTGAGCGCAATCTCCTCATAGAGAGCAACCTCCCTCTGGTCGGATACCTCGCCGCCGAGACCCATTCCCGCGCCACTCACATCCCCCGTGACGAGCTCGCGGCCGTCGGTGCGCTCGCGCTCGTGACCGCCGCCGAGGCGTTCGATCCTGCACTGGGCGTCCCCTTCGGCGCGTACGCGCGCCGCCGCATCCTCGGCGCCTTCGCCGACGAGATGCGCTCGATGGACTGGGCGTCCCGCGGCATCCGCAAGCGCATCAAGGAGACGGTCGCCGTCCGCGACACCCTCACCGCCGCGCTCGGCAGAACCGCGACGGCCGCCGAGGTCGCCACGGCGATGGGCGTCGCGAAGGCGATCGTCGTCGAAGCGCTCGGCGACGCCGCGCGCAGCGTGACCACGATCGACGACCCCTCCGCCCGCGACGTGGCCGCCGAGATCCCGCTTCCCGAGGAATCGGCACTCGTCGGCGAACGGCGCGAGGTGCTCGAGCGGGCCGTCGCCGCCCTCCCGGAGCGCATGCGCCGGATCGTGCAGGCGGTGTACTTCGACGAGCGACCGGTCAAGGAGATCGCCGAGGAGCTGGGCGTGACGCACTCCGCGGTCTCGCAGCAGCGCTCCGAGGCGATCAGGCTCCTGCGCGATGCGCTGGACCGATACTTCGCCGAGGGACAGGCCCCTGCCACCACGACACGGGTCTCCGCCGGAGCACGCGACGCGTACTTCTCGCGGATCGCCGATGCGGCAGGGTCCCGGATCGCGGACATCTTCCGCGAATCCGCCCCCGCCTGACCCGCGCGCTCGACTAACGGACGCGCGCCCTCCGCCGATAGGTGTGTGCGGGAGACCACGGATGGTCCCCCGGTACGAACAAATCACGGAGGAGACCCTCATGGGTATGCAGATCAACACCAATGTGTCGGCGCTCAACGCCTACCGCAACCTGTCCAGCACGCAGAACGACCTGTCGAAGTCGCTCGAGAAGCTCTCGAGCGGTCTGCGCATCAACCGCGCGGCGGACGACGCTGCAGGCCTCGCGATCTCCGAGGGCCTGCGCTCGCAGGTCAACGGCCTGAACGTCGCGGCCCGCAACGCCCAGGACGGCATCTCGGTCATCCAGACTGCAGAAGGCGCCCTGACCGAGGTCCACTCGATCCTGCAGCGCGTTCGCGACCTGACCGCTCAGGGTGCGAACGACTCGAACAACGCGAAGTCGCGCGACGCGATCCAGAAGGAGATCAACACCCTCGGTGATGAGCTCACCCGGATCGCCGAGAGCACGAACTTCAACGGCATCAAGCTGCTCTCGGGCGGCACGACGCTGACGTTCCAGGTCGGCGCGGGCGCCGTCGCCGCCGAGGACCAGATCTCGGTGGCCCTGACCAACTTCGCCGACCTCGGCGCGGACATCAAGGGCTACGCGGCGACGATGACGACGGCGGCGACGTACGGCGCCGCACTCGCCGATCTCGACACCGAGATCCAGGCGGTCTCGACCGCACGCGCCGGCTACGGTGCACTGCAGAACCGGTTCGAGTCGACCATCAACAGCCTCAACGTGTCGGCGGAGAACCTCGCCGCCGCCGAGAGCCGCATCCGCGACACCGACATGGCGTCCGAGATGGTCAAGTTCACCTCGGCGAACATCCTGTCGCAGGCGGGCACGGCCATGCTGGCCCAGGCCAACCAGGCCAACCAGGGCGTGCTCCAGCTGCTGCGCTGAACCACGCCGTAGGAGGTCCGGGTGGCGGCGTCCACCGCCACCCGGGCCTCCTCCGCACTGCACCTGAATCGGAAAGGCGCGCATGTCCCTCTCACTCGACGGTCTCGTCTCCGGCCTGAAGACCACGGAGGTCATCAAGGCCCTGATGGACGTGCACGCCATCCCGCGCTCGCTGCTCAAGGCGAAGATGGATGACAAGAACGGCATCGTCACCCAGCTGCAGACGCTGAACACCGCGATCCAGAATCTCGCCACGGCCGCCGAGAAGGCCGCGTCGCGCGACGGACTGGCCCGATTCACGACATCGTCGTCGTCGACCTCGGTCACCGTCGCCACTCGCGCCGGCGCCGCTCCCGTCTCGGCGGAGATCGTCGTAGACGCGGTCGCGAAGAACCACACCATCGTCTCGGCAGCCTCGAACGGGTGGCCCGTCGATCCGCCGGTGATCACCCTTGAGAACGCCAAGGGCGAGCGTCTGCAGATCGAGGCCGACGGCGTCTCGATGCAAGACGTCGCCCAGGCCATCAACGAAGCGGGCTTCGGAGTCGTCGCCTCCGCTGTGCCCGCGGGCCGCGATGCCGACGGCAACCCCCTGCACCGCCTGCAGCTGCGCGCGGCCGACTCCGGCGAAGGCGGTCAGTTCCGCGCCCATCGCGGCGATGTCGCCGCGGTCGAGGCCGGCACCGCGTCCGACCTCGCGACCGAAGCGGGAGCGGCCGTCATCGCGGTGGGCGCCGACGCACGGCTGCGACTGTGGGCGGGCACCAGTGCCGAACAGGTGCTGACCTCGTCGAACAACACCTTCACCGACCTGTTCGACGGTGTCGACGTGACGGTGTCCGGGGTATCCGCCGACCCCGTCACGGTCGGTGTGACCATCGACACCGAGGCCCGCACGAAGGCCTCCGCCGACTTCATCGCCGCGGTCAAGGACATCCTCACACGCATCGACAACGGATCGAAGGCCACCGTCGCCGCGAACCCGGGCGACAAGACGACCCTGGGCGTGTTCACCGGCGACAGCACCGTCCGCTCGCTGCGGACGGCGATCGCCGACGCCATCCAGTATCCGGTGGACGGCGTCTCCCCCTCCTCCATCGGCATCTCCACCGACATGTACGGTGTGCTGACCTTCGACGAGGAGAAGTTCGCCGAAGCCCTCGCGAAAGACCCGGATGCGGTCGCCGGACTGTTCTCCGACGTCGCCGCGCGCGTGCAGGACACCGCGAAGGTCTACTCCGACAAGTACGAAGGCCTGCTCACCTCCCGAATCACCGGCCAGGAGAGCGAGGTCAAGAGCCTCGGCGAGCAGATGGAGCGCTGGGACGTGCGCCTCGCCCAGCGGAAGGCGACGCTCGAGCGCACCTACGCCCGCCTCGAGGTGATGCTGTCGCAGCTGCAGTCGCAGTCGACCTACCTGTCGTCGCAGATCGCCGCCCTTCCGACCTCGAGCTCGGGGAAGTGAGCATGAACGCCGCCCTGCGTGCGCAGCAGCGCTACCGTGACGATGCCGTCCTCTCGGCACCACCCGAGCGTCTCGTGACGCTGCTGTACGACCGGCTGCTGCTCGACATCGAGCGCGGCGAGGCCGCCCAGCGGGCCGAGGACTGGACCGAGGCGAACGCCCAGCTCCAGCACGCGCAGGCCATCGTGTCGGAGCTGACCTCGTCGTTGACCGACGACTGGAACGGCAGCGCCGACCTGCGCTCGCTGTACGTGTTCCTGTCGCAGACCCTCATCGGCGCGAACATCGGCCGCGACCCCGAGCGCACACGCGCCTGCCACGGGATCGTCGCCCCGCTGCGGGAAGCCTGGCACGAAGCCGCGCGGACCGTCGCGGAGACGCGTTCGTGAGCGCAGACGACGTGACCGCAGACGATGTGACAGCGGAGTGGACCGACCTGCTGGATCGCCTCGAGCTCGACGCCGACCGGATCCTCGCGGCCGCCCCCGGAACCGCGGACACGGCCGTCATCGAAGCGTGGACACCACCCACCACTCCCCTGCCCCCGGCGCTCATCGACCGGGCCCGCCACGTGATCGAACGTCAGCGCCTCGCGATGGAGCGCGCCCGCACGGATCTCGACGGCCTCCGACAGCACCTCAGCGTGGTGGATCGGATCCCGGGGACCCGGCGCCCCGATGCTCCCGCATTCCTGGACGTGGACGGCTGAGACCGCTCGGCCGGCGTGGCCTCGGCGTCCCACGAGACGATCCGTGACCACCTATCGTCGTCTGGAGTCGCGTGATCTGCGCCGCGTGTTCACGAGACTGGCGATCAATCCAGTGAGCAACAGAAGGCCCGAAACGAGCCAGAGGATTGCCGCAATATTGCTGAGGGGAGAGACCTGTCTCAAGAGCATCGGGCCGATCAGATATCGCCGCTGTGCTACCTGCGGTCGACGGCTGAGACCGCTCCCTAACGCGGTGCGCGACCCTGCCGATAGAGCAGGGAGAGCACGGATGGCTCGCAAGACTCGGCCAGGGATCGGCCACACCACCACACACGGGGAGCGGTCGTGTTCGATTCTGTGACCATCAACGCGCTGACGAGTGCGCTCGACGGCCTCGCGCTGCGCCAGCGTGCGATCTCCGACAACATCGCCAACATCAACACCCCGAACTATCACGCCAAGCGCGTGCAGTTCGAGGAGGCGCTCGCCCGCTCGATCGATGCGGGCGACGGGCGGGTCGGCGCGACCGTCGGCACCTCCCTCGAGCCGACGCGCCTGAACGGCAACAACGTCAACCTCGACACCGAGACCCTGTCCAGCATCGACACGATGCTGCGCTACCAGTTCGCGACGCAGGCCGTGAACGGCTCGTTCACGTCGATGCGCACCGCGATGAGGACCTCATGACCTTCGACGCGATCGGCATCGCCGGCACCGGCCTGACCGTGCACCGCAAGTGGCTCGACGCCATCAGCGACAACATCGCCAACATCAACACCGCCACGGCGAGCAACGGTGCGGCCTTCCGTGCCCGCTACATCCTCGCCCAGACGAGCGACCAGTCGCCCGGGGTGTACGTGGCAGGCACCGTGCAGGGCAGCGCGCAGGGACGGCTCGTCCATCAGCCCGACCACCCGCTCGCGGACGCGGACGGCTACGTGCGCTATCCGGACATCGACCTCGGCGATCAGATGAGCCAGCTCATCCTCGCCCAGCGCGGGTACCAGGCCAGCGCGGCCATCGTGGACCGCGCGCGCAACTCCTACGAATCGGCACTGCAGATCGGACGCGGCTGATGGCCTCACTCCCCGGCATCGAAGCCATCTCCTCGACGTTCACCCTCGCCCCGCCCGCGACCGCACCCGCGAAGGCGACCGACGACACCGCCTTCGCGAACAGCGTCACCGGCGCTATCGACGAGCTGCGATCGCTGCAGTCCGACTCCGATGCGCTCAAGGTGGCCGCCGTCACCGGCGACCTCGACGACATCCACTCGGCGATGATCGCCTCCTCGCGCGCCGCCGTCACCCTCGAACTCGTCGCCGCCGTGCGCAACAAGGGCGTCGACGCGTTCAACGAGATCATGCGGATGCAAGCCTGATGCCCCAAGCCGTCACGAACGTGTTCCAGCGGATCGGACGCGTGATCGCGGGCTTCTCGCTCGCGCAGCGCACGATCGCGATCATCGGGGTCGCCGTGCTCGCGCTCGGCATCGTCGCGCTGTCCAGCTGGCTGAGCCGCCCGACATACACACCCCTGTTCTCCGGGATGAGCGCCTCCGACGCGAATGCCGTCGTCGAGCAGCTGCGATCCTCGTCCGTCCCCTACGAGCTCGCCGACGGCGGGGCCACCGTGCTGGTCCCGGAGAAGGACGTCTACGATCAGCGGCTCGCCGCAGCCTCCGCAGGGCTGCCCGGCTCGAGCTCCGGCGGGTACTCGCTGCTCGACGACATGGGTGTGACGACCTCGGAGTTCCAGCAGTCCGTCACCTTCAAGCGCGCCATCGAAGGCGAGCTCGCCGCCACGATCTCCTCGATCAAGGGCGTGACCGCCGCGTCGGTGCAGCTCGCGATCCCCGAGGAGAGCGTGTTCGTCTCGGAGACCGTCGACCCCACGGCATCCGTGTTCGTGGAGACGTCCGGCAGCTCGACGCTGTCGCCGAAGCAGGTCGAGGCCATCGTGCATCTCACCTCCGCAGCGGTCAGCGGCATGAAGCCCGAGAACGTCGCTGTGGTGGACCAGAGCGGTCAGACGCTCTCGGCCGCCGGTGTCGGAACCACGGGCGGCATGGACCAGCAGGCCAGCGACTACGAGGCACGGGTGACGGCGAGCGTGCAGCAGATGCTCGACACGGTCGTCGGACCGGGGAACGCCACCGTGACCGTCGTCGCCGAGATCGACCACTCCGTCAACGAGCGCGTCGAAGAGACCTACACCCCCGCCGAGGGCGCTCCCCCGCTCTCCGAGCAGAGCAGGACGGACAGGCAGAACGGCTCGAGCTCGAACGCCGGCGTGCTCGGCCCCGACAACATCGCGGTGCCGTCGGCCGAGGGGGATGGGACCTCCGAGTCCACGGAGACGTCGAAGACCAACGCGGTCAACAAGAGCACCCAGAGCACCTCGACCCCGGCCGGGACCCTGCTGCGCCAGTCGGTCTCCGTCGCGGTCGACGCCGGCGCGGGCGGCGACCTCAGCACGGCGCAGCTGAGCGATCTGGTCGAGACCGCCGCCGGGATCGACACCGAGCGCGGCGACGCCATCACGGTCGAACTCGTCTCGTTCAGCCAGACCAGCTCAGAGGCCGCTCAGGCCGCACTCCAGGCGGCCAAGGACGCCGAGGGCGCCGAACGCCAGTCTGTCCTGCTGAACACGCTGATCATCGCCGCCGCCATCGCCATCCCGCTGCTGGCTGGGGTCATCGCCCTCATCATGCGCTCACGGCGGCGGAACAGCGCTGCCGGCGAGTTCGACCAGCTCTTCGGCGACCGGCCGCCCGCGCTCTCCGCCCTCGACGCCGGTGCGGCGACCACCGCGATCGATCAGGCCCCCACGACGCCGCTGGCGTTCCTCGAGACCACTCCCGATCCGGAGCCGGAGCCCGACCCCGAGCCCGCGCAGGTCAGCCTCGAGCGCCGCCGCGCCGAGATCGACTCCCTGACGCGGCAGGATCCGAAGCGGACGGCAGAACTGCTGCGCACCCTCATCGACGACAGGCAGCACGTATGAGCGGGCTGACCGACCGGCAGACGGCGGCCGTCGTACTGATGAACCTCGAGCGCGCCCAGGCGATCGAGGTGATGAAGCACCTCTCGGAGTCGGAGGCGGAGGCCGTCGCCGCCGAGATCATCGAGCTGCAGAACCTGGATGCCGCGACCACCGCCCAGGCGCTCGGACAGTTCCACCGGATCGCGTCCGGGCATCTGCCGCCCGCCCGCGGCGGCCGTGACATCGCCGCGGGTCTGCTGGAGGCGACCTTCGGCGTGGAACGCGCCACCGCCGTGCTCGGCCGAGTCGGGTCGACATCCATGAACTCCTCGTTCGAGTTTCTCGGCTCCGCCGATCCGGCCCAGCTCGCGACGCTGCTCGACGGCGAGCTCCCGCAGACCGTCGCCCTGGTGCTCGCGCACCTTCCCACCGACCGGGCAGCGGCCGTGCTTGCCGCACTGCCCGATCCGACGCGCACCGACGTCGCCCACGCGATCGCGACCATGGGGACCGCGTCGCAGGAGGCGATCGCGATCGTCGCCGACGTGCTCAAGTCCCGCACCGGGACTTTCGCGGCCCGCGACACCCCCGAAGTGCTCGGCGGCGTCGAACCGCTGGTGGAGATCATCGCCCGCTCCGGAGCCACCGTCGAGAAGGCACTGCTGGCGAGCATCGAAGACCGGGACAGCGCTCTCGCGGAGGACATCCGCTCGCGCATGTTCACCTTCGCCGACATCGTGAAGCTCGACGACCGCGACACGCAGCGAGTGCTCCGCGGCATGGACATCCGCTCCCTGGCGCTCGCGCTGAAGGGCGCGCATCAGCCGATCGCCGACCTCATCCGCCGCAACGTATCCGAGCGAAACCGCGAGAACCTCGACGAGGAGGCCCGCACGCTCGGTCCGGTGCGCGTCTCGCAGGTCGAAGAGGCACGAGCCGAGATCGTGCGCACCATCCGCGCCTTGGAGGCGGCCGGCGACATCACGGTGCAGCGCGCCGACGAGGACGAGTATGTCTACTGACGCCTTCGCACCGGTGCGGTTCCCGCGTCTCGACGGACGCGAGATCGGTGCCGAGCATGCGGCTGCGCGGTTGCGCGGCTACGCCGAGGGTCATGCGGAGGGCTTCCGTGCAGGGTCCGCGGAGGCGGCAGCGGCCCGGCGCACGGCCGAGGCCGAGCAGACCGCCCGGGACGCGGCCGCAGCGCGCGAGATGGAGAGCGCGGTGGCTGCCCTCCGGGCGGCGGCGCGGTCTCTGGGCGATCGGGAACGCGAGCTGACCGCGGCGGCGCAGGATCAGGTGCTGCGCTGCGCGATCGAGCTCGCGGAGCTGATCATCGCGGGAGAGCTCACGGATGCCGGGGCGGCGGCGGCCGCAGCCGCACGGCGCGCGATGGTGGGGGCGGACCCCGCCGAGGTCCGCGAGGTGCGTCTGCACCCGGACGATCTCCGCATGCTCGAGGGGACGGACGATGCGCTGGCCGCCTTCGCTCTGGTCGCCGACGACACGCTCGACCGCGGCGACGCCGTCGCGATCCTCGACCATGGCCGCATCGACGCCCGGATCGGCAGCGCGCTCGAGCGTGCTCGTCGCGCTCTCGCCGAGGTCGGGCCATGAACGCGTGGAGCGCGGTGCGCGAGGCGGTGCGACCGGAGCGCCTGGGCGAGGTCTCGCAGGTGCGAGGGCTGAGCGTGCAGGTGCGCGGACTCGAGGGCGCGGTGGGCGACGTCGTGACGCTCGACGGAGTCGACGCGGAGGTCGTGGCGATCGGCGAGGGCGGTCTGCGGTGCATGCCGCTCGGCCCGGTCGCAGGTCTCACCGTCGGGGCACCGGTGCGCGGTCGCGGAGGGCCACTGCGTGTGCCGACCGGGGCCGCTCTGCTCGGGCGCGTGCTCGACGGGCTCGGGCGTCCGATCGACGGAAAGGGCCCGCTGGCCGGGGCGACGACCGTGAGCCTCGATCACCCCGCACCCTCGATCATGGGGCGGGACCGGATCGAAGCCCCGCTCCCCCTCGGTGTGCGAGCGCTCGACACCCTCGTCAGCGTCGGACGCGGCCAGCGGGTCGGGCTCTTCGCCGGTTCCGGTGTGGGCAAATCCTCGCTGCTGTCGATGATCGCGCGCGGTACCGAGGCCGAGGTCACCGTGATCGCCCTCGTCGGCGAGCGCGGCCGCGAGGTGCGCGAGTTCATCGAGGACGACCTCGGCCCGGAAGGTCTCGCCCGGTCGGTCGTCGTGGTCTCGACCTCGGACCAGCCGGCCATGGCGCGCATCCGGGCGGCCTACACCGCCACGCGGATCGCCGAGGCGTTCCGCGACGAAGGGGCGCACGCCATCCTCATGATGGACTCCCTCACCCGCGTGGCGATGGCGCAGCGCGAGATCGGGCTGTCCGCCGGCGAGCCTCCGGCCACCCGCGGCTACCCGCCGTCGACGTTCTCCCTCCTCGCGGGGCTCCTGGAGCGGGCCGGCACCGACCGGCGCGGCTCCATCACGGGCATCTACACCGTGCTCGTCGACGGCGACGACCACAACGAACCCATCGCGGACACGGTCCGGTCGATCCTCGACGGCCACGTCGTACTCGATCGCGCGCTCGCGCTGTCGGGACACCATCCCGCGATCGACGTCCTCGGATCCGTCTCCCGGGTGGCCGGCAAGATCACCAGTCCTGAGCGCCGGGCCCATGCGACGACGCTGCGCGCGGTGCTCGCCGCCCGCCGCCGCGCCAACGACCTGATCGACATCGGCGCCTATCAGGCGGGGGCCGACCCCCGCATCGATGCGGCGATCGCGAACGAACGGGCGATCAGCGCGTTCCTCACTCAGCCGCTCGACGAGACGAGCGGGATCGGCGAATCCTGGCGCCGCCTGGACGAGCTGGTCGCGGCGTTCGGAGGAGTCTCATGACACGGTCCTTCTCTCTGGCCGGCCTCCTGCGCGTGCGCGAGATCCAGGAGCGCGCCGCCGCCCAGCGCCTCTCCCGCGCCGTGATCGACGCCCAGCACACCGAGGCCCGCGACCGTTCCCTCCGGGCGCACCTCGCCGGGGCGGGAAGCGAAGCCGTCGACGTCCGCTCGCTCGCCGCCCTCGCCGCCGCCAGAGTGGCCGGCAGGACCCTGCTCGCCGACCTGACCACGCTCTCGGAACTGCAGGAGCAGACGGTCGACCGCGCACGCACGGAGCACGCGGAAGCACGGAGGGCGATGCGCGGGCTCGACCGTCTCGCCGAGGCCCATGCCGTGAAGGTGCGCGCGGCCGAGCTGCACGCGGAGCAGTCGGAGCTCGATGAGATCGGATCGCGCATCCGCACGGAGGGCCCCTCATGACCTCACTCGGAATCGTCGACATGCTCGACTCGCGAGGGACGCGGCCGGCCGGACCGGGGGCGGGCTCCCGACACGCCACGCCCGGCGCCGCGGCGTTCGCGGACGTGATCCAGGATGCCGCACGCACTCCTGCCGCGGAGGGATCGCGTGCGGACGGCGCACCCGCGGAGACCGCGACGGAAGCACCCTCGGGTGTCGGGTTCGCCCCCGCCCCGCCGGATCTCGGCTCGCTCGCTCCCGCGCTCACTGCCTCCGTGGACATCGACGTGGATGCTGCCGTGGATGCCGACCCGCTCGTCGCCGTGCCCGCGGAGGATTCGTCCGCCGCAGCGATACTCGTGCCGACGGACGCCGCGGCTGGCGCCGCCACGACGACGAGGGGACTCGACGCGGGCATCGTTCCCGCGGCCGGCGTCGTCACGGCGGACCTCGCCGCGATCGCCGGTTCGAGCAGTGCGCTCTCGACCCCGGCAGGAACGGGCATGCCGTCCACCGCTGTCCGCATCCCCCCGGCGCTCGCCCCGCAGGGCGGGCCCCGCATGACCGCGAATGCCGTCGACTCTGCGACCGCCGCCGCACCCTCGGCCCCTGCGGCAGAATCCTCGACGCTCCCTCCCGCGAGCGCACTCGGTTCGGCAGGCATGACGGAAGAAGCGACCACCGCCGCGGCCCCGCGCGTCAGCACCGTCGGCGTCGCCGAGACGACGACCCGCTCCGAACGGACCGCCTCGACGGCGCCCACCGCCGATGCTGCGGCGGACTCGACCGCGCGGAGGCCCGAGTCCGCGGCTCCGGCATCCGTCCCGGCCCCCACGCCTGCCACCCCGTCCGGCGAGGCGCTCCCTGTGCCACCTGCCGCCGGCGGCACCCCTGCTGTCGCATCCGCAGCCGCACTCGCCCCGGCAGCACCCGCCGCAGCCGCCGCGCGGCCGGTGCTGCTCCCCCAGATCGCGGCGCCCATCGTCTCGCTCGCGCAGGCCGCGGACGGCGATCACAGCCTCACCCTGACCGTGTCGCCGGAGAACCTCGGGCCGGTGACGGTGCGGGCGCACATCTCGGGCGGCGCCATCCACATCGAGCTGCACGCGCCGACCGACCTCGGCCGCGATGCGCTGCGGGCCCTCCTCGTCGACCTCCGCCGGGATCTCGCCGCCGCGGCACCGCACGCCTCCCTCCTGCTGTCGACCTCGGACGACGGCCCCGGTTCGGCGACTCCGCAGAACTCACCGAACGGCAACGGGTCCGCACCGGGCGGCCCGTCGAACGGCACCGCCGCCGGAACGGGCACGGGTGGCCACGGTGGCCGGGACGGCCCCGGCGCAGGCTCCACCCCTGCCGTCCCCGCATCCGCAGCCGAGGAGCCCTCTCCTCTCCCCCTCGCCACGCCGCACGGCGGCATCGAAGTCTTCGCCTGATCCGAGAGGAAACACATGACCACGGTCGACGCCATCTCCGGCACCATCCCGCCCTCTGGAGTGCAGACGGGGAGCACCACGCCCGCGGCCGAGCGCAAGAAGACGCTCGACTCCGAGGTGTTCCTGAAGCTGCTGGTGACCCAGCTCACCAACCAGGACCCCAGCTCGCCCATGAACACCAACGAGATGATCTCGCAGACCACTCAGCTGGCCTCGATGGAGCAGCTGACCGCGCTCACCGCGACGTCGACCGAGAGCTTCGCGCTCAGCATGCGGCAGACGGCCGCCGCGCTGATCGGCCACGAGGCGCAGTACGTCGACGAGAAGGGCGTCACGCAGAAGGGCATCGTCACCTCGGTCTCCTACGCCGGCCCCGTACCGCTCGTCACCATCGGCGAGGCATCCATCCCCCTCGACGCCGTCTCGGGCGTCTCCCTCGTCCCCCGCACGCAGTCCTGACCAGCCCCCTTCCAGAAAGGCATCACCATGCTCCGCTCTCTGTTCGCCGGAATCTCGGGTCTGCGTTCGCACCAGACCATGCTCGACGTCACGGGCAACAACATCGCCAACGTCAACACGACGGGCTTCAAGGCCTCGTCCGTGCAGTTCCAGGACTCGCTCTCGCAGCTGCTGCGCAACTCGATGATGCCGCAGCAGGCCGCCGGCGGTCAGAACCCCGCCCAGGTCGGTCTCGGTGTGCAGGTCGCCGGCATCAGCACGAACTTCGCCTCCGGGGCGCCGCAGCCCACCGGTGTGCCGACCGACCTCATGATCGCCGGCGACGGGTTCTTCGTGGTCCGTTCCGGCGGCGAGACCCTGTACACGCGCAACGGCGGCTTCTCGTTCGACGCGAGCGGCAAGCTGGTCTCGGCCGACGGCGCTCTCGTGCAGGGCTGGACCGCTCAGGGCGGGGCGATCGTCCCCGGACAGGGCATCGGCGACATCACGCTGCCGGTCGGAGCGCTGAGTCCCGCGACCGCGACCACCACTGCCCGCGTCACGGGCAACCTGCCCTCCGGCGCGGCCGTCGGCGACCAGCTGGTGCGCGACATCAAGACCTACGACGCCGAGGGCACCGCCACCTCGCTGCGTCTCACCTTCACCCGCACCGGCAACGGGTGGGACGTCACCGATCCCGCAGGGACGACCACGTCCCTCACGTTCACCGACGGCAAGCAGGCCGGGGCCTCCTCCATCGTGTCCGGCGGGATCACGGTCGACCTGTCCGCGGTCACCGGTTTCGCCGACGTCAGCGACGTCGCCATCAAGGAGCAGAACGGCAAGCCGGCCGGCACCCTGAGCTCGTACGCCCTGACCAACGACGGCAGCCTCGTCGGCACCTTCAGCAACGGCGACACCGAGGTGCTCGCACGCATCGCGCTGGCCGGCTTCGTCAACCCGGGCGGGCTCGAGAAGGCCGGCTCCTCGCAGTTCCGTCCCAGCGGCAACTCCGGCCAGCCCACACTCGGCCAGGCGGGATCCGAGGGCATGGGCGCCATCATCAGCGGCGCACTCGAGATGTCCAACGTCGACCTCTCGCAGGAGTTCACCAACCTGATCGTCGCTCAGCGCGGCTTCCAGGCGAACGCCCGCATCATCACCACCAGCGACGAAGTGCTGCAGGAGCTGACGAACCTCAAGCGCTGAGTCGGCGAGACGCCGCGGCCGCTCGTGAGATCACGAGCGGCCGCTGTCTTCTCTGCCGTCAGACCAGTTCGCTCACCAGCTGCTCGATGCGCGCCCGGATGTCGTCGCGGATCGGACGGACGGCGTCGATCCCCTGACCGGCCGGGTCGTCCAGCGTCCAGTCCTCGTAGCGCTTGCCGGGGAAGATGGGGCAGGCGTCGCCGCAGCCCATCGTGATGACGACATCCGACGCCTGCACGGCCGCGGTCGTGAGGACCTTGGGCTGTTCAGCGGTGATGTCGATCCCGAGTTCGCTCATGGCCTCGACGGCGATCGGATTGATCTGCTCGGCGGGCATGGAGCCGGCGGATCGCACCTCGATGCGGTCGCCGGCGATGTCGCGGAGGAATCCCGCGGCCATCTGCGAGCGTCCGGCGTTGTGCACGCAGACGAAGAGGACGGAGGGCTTGGTGGGCGTGTCGGTCATGGTCGCTCCTGGTGAATCGTCGGTCACGAGAGAAGGTCGTCGACGAGCACGCGCACGCGTCGGGCGATGTCGTCGCTGATGGCTTCGACGCCCTCGCGCGAGGCGAGGGCGGGGTCTCCGACCGCCCAGTCGTCGTAGCGGACGCCGGGGATCACGGGACAGACGTCGCCGCAGCCCATCGTGATGACGACATCGGACGCGCGGACGGCGTCGTCGGTGAGAGGTTTCGGGAAGCGCTCTGCGGCCGCATCGCCTTCGATCTCGGCGAGGATCGAGCGGACGTGCGGGTGGACGACGTCGGCAGGAGCGGACCCCGCCGAGCGCGCGACCACCTTGCCTGCTGCGAGCTTGTCGACCAGCGCTGCAGCGAGCTGCGAACGTCCGGCGTTGGCGACGCAGACGAAGAGCACCTGGGGCACGGATGCGTCGCGGTCGCGGGTGAGGTCGGCGAGGCGCTGGCGGGCGAAGCGCTCGGTGAGGGGAACGAGCGACGACGTCACCCGGGTATTCCGAGCGAGCGCGGTGTAGGACTCCCGAACGGTCGTGAGCACGACGTCGGCCTCGAGCTCGGGGACCTCCGCCGCGAGCTCCTCCGCCAGACGGGTCACTCGTGCGTCGAAGTCGGGCCGGCGCCGATCGTCTTCGTCGTCGACGCTCCATGGCGCGACAGACGCCGGCGCGAACGAATCGAGCAGAGCCGTCACGGCGGTGCGCCGGGTCGGGTTGATCCGGTACCAGACCCACGTCCCCCGGCGCTCCGAGGTGAGGACGTCGACGTCCTTGAGCACCTTGAGGTGATGGGACACCGTGGGCTGCGAGACGTCGGCGAGCTCGGCGAGATCGCAGACGCACGACTCTCCCCGCGGATCGGAGGCGATGGCGGACAGCATCCGCAGCCGCAGCGGATCCGACAGCGCCTTCAGCGTGGCCGCCACCGCGGAAGCGGTCTCCCGCCCGATGGCATGGCCGCCGGCGGGGCTGCCGGTGTCATCTGCGATCGTCCGGGTGACGTTCACGCCAGCGTCCCCTCCGCGGGGGACCTGCGTCCTCGGATCCACATGCATCTATATTGACGAATATCAATACAGAGGGCAACCGCTAGGAAGCGCTCCGTGCGCCGATCTGGAGGAGGGCGGGAGCTGCACAGCAGCCGGCCGCCGTCTCGTCGAATCCGCCCGAACCACCGCAGACCCCGGTCTCCGGAAGGGTGAGCTCGTTGCGAGCCGCTGCGTCGTGATCGCCGACGAGATGCGCGGCGACGCTGCGCACCTGCTCGTAGCCGGTCAGCGCAAGGAAGGTCGGCGCCCGGCCGTACGACTTGGCCCCCACGATGAAGAGCGCGTGCTCCGGATGCGCGAGCGCTCTCGCTCCGGTCGCCGACACCGATCCGCAGGAATGGATGTTCGGGTCGATCTCGGAGGCGATGCCCGCAACGGCTTCGAGCGCGGGATCGAGGTCGATCCGCAGCTCTCGCAGCATCCCCGTATCGGGTCGGAAGCCCGTGAGCGCGAACACGCGCCCGACCGCCGGCACCTCTCGCCCATCCTCGGCGACGACCGTCAGGCCGTCGGCGCCCTGCCGGAACTCGGCGACCCGGAATCCCCTCACCAGATCCACGACCCCGTCGTCGATGACCTTGCGCGCGCGCGAGCCGAGAGCGGCACGCTCGGGGAGCTCATCCCCGGCTCCGCCGCCGAACACGTTCGCGGCGTTTCCTCGGCGCAGCAGCCAGGTCACGCGAGTGCCCGGAGACCGGCGGGCGAGCTCGCTCAGGCGCAGCACGGCGTGCGTCGCCGAGTGCCCCGCTCCGATCACGACGACATGCGAGCCGGCGAGTTCGGAGACATCCGCCGGGATGCGGTACGAGATCAGATCGGCCGCCGCAGTCTCGCCGAGGGCCCGGAACCCGTCCGCCCCCGCGGGGTTCGGAAGCCCCCAGGTGCCGCTCGCATCGACGACCGCGCGAGCGATGATCCGGGCCTCATCACCCGCGGCACCGACGGTGTGGACGACGAACGGTCGGCTCCTGCGTCCGCCGTCGACGACCTTGTCGCCGCCCTGACGTGCAACCCCGGTGACCGTGGTCGCGTAGCGGACCCGCTCCCCCAGAGCATCCGCGAGGGGTGCCAGGTATTCGCGTATCCATTCCGCGCCGGTCGGATATCCCGAGGCGGGTGCACGCCAGCCCGTCGGCTCGAGCAGGCGACGAGAAGCCGCATCCGTGAGTTCCGGCCATGCCGAGAACAGGCGCACATGCCCCCACTCCGCGATCGCCGACGCCGGCTCGTGCCCACGTTCCACGACGACGACGTTCTCGCCGCGTTCGACAAGGTGCGCCGCGGCCGCAAGGCCCTGCGGGCCCGCTCCGATGACGACGACAGGAAGCTCGGACATCACATCTCCTCAGATCGAAAACTTTCAATATGAAGACTGTCGCCGATGTATCGAAGATTGTCAATACGTGCGAGAATGGACCCGTGACCCTGCCGACGACAATCGAAGCGCGCACCTGCTGCGTCCCGCCGATCACTCCCTCGATGTCCGTCGAGGACGCCGAACGTGTCGCCCGGGTGTTCAAGGCGCTCGGCGATCCGACGCGCGTCAGGCTGTTGTCCCTCATCGCCGCGGGAGCCGGCGGGGAGGCGTGCATCTGCGATCTGACCGAACCCGTCGGCCTCTCACAGGGCACCGTCTCCCACCACATGAAGCTCCTCGCGGAGGCGGGTCTTGTCACGCGCGAACAGCGCGGCAAGTGGGCCTACTTCGCCCTCAACGGCGACGCGATGGATGCCGCGGCCTCCGCCCTCCGCGCGGTGTGAGCACTCACCCTGGCCCAGGACGTCGTACCCGCGCCGACGGCGACCGACGACGGCAGGACCCCTTCCACAACCTTCCGTCCGGACCCAGCTGATCGGAGTTGCCAGGACTCCGCCGGTACTGTCGTATCCGGGAGAACGGAGCCGGGCATGAATGCGGTCGACGCGGTCGGGACCATCGCCGAGATCCTCTCGTGGATCGGCCTCGGCCTCGGCCTCCCGCTGCTCGCGGTCGTGTTCCTGGTGAAGGTGCACGACGGCTCCTGGCTGCCTCACGAGATCGTCATCGTCGAGGATGAGGACGGTCGGGCGCGCGCCCGCTGGTTCACCGCGGGCGACTTCTGGGAACGCCCGCTCCGCCCACAGGAGTCCGCTCACTGGCACGGTCGGGAAGCGGTCGACGCCTTCCTCAGCGAGCGGCACCCGAGCCTGATGCGATTCGAACCCCGAAGGCCCGTCCTCCACGCGTTCCAGGTACTCGGGATCACCTTGGCCGCCGTCGGCGCGGCCGCGGTCGCCCTCTCGATCGTCCTCCTGTTCATCGGCTGAAGCGACGGTCCGCCCGATGAGGGCGTGGGGTCCGCGGACAGGCGATCGCGGGCAGGATGGAAGCATGCCTGAATCTCCGCTCGCCGCACGTCCCTGGCTCGACTCCTATGCGGAGGGCGTCCCCGCCGAGATCGACGAACCGTCGCAGACCCTGCCGGAGATGCTGTCGGCGAGTGTGAAGGCGTTCGGCAGGCGCCCGGCGCTGGACTTCTTCGGTGCGGTCACCACGTATCGGGAACTCGGAGAGCAGGTCGACCGCGCGGCCGAGGGTCTTCGGCGGCTCGGAGTCGGCAAGGGCGACCGCGTCGCCCTGGTGCTGCCCAACTCCCCTCAGCATGTCGTGGCCTTCTATGCGATCCTTCGACTCGGTGCGATCGTGGTCGAGCACAACCCCCTCTACACCGCCCGCGAGCTGCGACACCAGTTCGAGGATCACGGCGCGCGCGTCGCCATCGTGTGGGACAAGGCCGTCGACACGATCGCGGACTTCCCTGCAGACCTCAAGGTCGAGCACATCGTGAGCGTCGACATCACGGCCGCGATGCCGCTCTCGAAGCGTCTCGCGCTTCGCCTCCCCCTGCCGCGGGCACGCGAATCGCGAGCGAAGCTGACCGGCACCCCGAAGGCTCGGCACCTCATCGCCTGGAAGAGCCTCGCCGACCATCGGCGGGTCTCACGGCGGGTGCCGGGCCCGACGCTGGACGACACCGCGCTCCTGCAGTACACGAGCGGCACGACGGGGGTCCCGAAGGGGGCCATCCTCACGCATTCGAACCTCAGGGCCAACGCGATGCAGGGACGAGCGTGGGTGCCGGGCCTCGTCGACGGCGAGGAGACGTTCTACGGCGTGCTGCCGTTGTTCCACGCCTACGGCATGACCCTGTGCCTGACCTTCGCGATGAGCATCGGCGCGCGGCTCGTCCTCTTCCCCGCCTTCGACCTGGGTCTGGTCACGGCAGCGGCACGGTCGACTCCGCCGACCTTCCTGCCCGCCGTGCCGCCGATCTACGACGCCCTCGCTCGTGCAGCCGCCCGCGGGACCATCGACCTCTCGACGGTCCGCTTCGCGATATCCGGAGCGATGAGCCTTCCGGTCGCCACGGTGAAGCGCTGGGAGGAGGCGACCGGTGGCCTTCTGGTCGAGGGCTACGGCATGACCGAGGCCTCACCGGTCGCACTCGGCAATCCGATGGGCCCGACCCGTCGTCCCGGCACGGTCGGCGTGCCCTTCCCGAGCACGGAGATCCGCGTCGTCGATCCCGCGGACCCGACGGTCGACGTGCCGCGGGGCGAGTCCGGCGAACTCCTCATCCGCGGCCCGCAGGTCTTCCAGGGGTACTGGGGGCGCCCTGGCGAGACGGCCGACGCTCTGCTGCCCGACGGCTGGCTCCGGACGGGCGACATCGCCCAGGTCTCGTCCGACGGGTTCGTGAGCATCGTCGACCGCCTCAAGGAGCTCATCATCACCGGCGGATTCAACGTGTCGCCCAGTGAGGTGGAAGACGCGCTCGTCGCGCACCCCGATGTCGTCGCCGCCGCGGTCGTGGGTCTGCCGAGGCCCCACGGCGGAGAAGACGTCGCCGCCGCGGTCGTGCTCCGCGACGGCGCAGCCCTCGACGTGGATGCGCTGCGCGACTTCTGCCGCACCCGGCTCACCCCCTACAAGGTGCCGCGCCGGATCACCGCGGTCGACGACCTCCCCCGGTCCCTCATCGGCAAGGTGCTGCGTCGCCAGGTGCGCGACCGGCTGCTCGCAGATCGCTGAGTTCTCAGCTCACCCGTCGGTCCAGGCGTGACGAGAGCTCCTCGGCGAGCTGAGCCAGACGCCTTCCTGCGTCGGAGAGCCGCGTGACGTCCGCCTCGAGAGGTGTCAGCCTCGAGGCAGGAGCGTCGTGGCTGCGGGCGATCTGCAGGTTCGCCCGGAGATTGAGTGCGGTGCCGGAGAGGCCGGCTCTGAGCGCTTCGACGGCGACGGCGAGGTCCACCGCGAGGTGCGGATTCCCGGCTGCCGCGAGCGCTCGCGCCTCGGTCACGAGCGCGACTCCGATCGCGCCGAGCGTCGCCACGGAGTCGGCGGCGTCGACGGCAGCCTCACGCACGCGCTCATCACGCTCGGGGTCATCGGCGGGGAGTGCCAGCGCGGCTCCGAAACGCGCCGACACGACGCCGTCCGCCTCGACCGCCCGCAGAGCGTCGGATCGCTCGCGGGCCAGCCGTTCGCCGCACTCGGACGCGGTCGGGCTCTCGGGGGTGTACGCGGCGACCATGCCCATCAGCGAGGCCGCGATGCCGAGCATGACGCCCGAAGCCGCGCCGCCGCCGGGAGACCCCTGGGGCTGGCTGAGGGCGTCGAGCCAGGCATCCATGGGGCGAGAAGTCGGGACCTCTGCGGGATCCTTCATGCGAACACGGCCATCGCTCGCCGAGGTGCGATCTGCCGGTGCGAAGTGTGAGAACCGAGGAACGTCATGGCTCGAGTCTTCCGACCGACGGTGGCGATCGGTAGTGGTGGACACGTCGTAGCCGGCCTGCGATGATGCCTGCCCGCTAACGCACGGCCACGACCGGCCGACAGTCACCCCCGACAGCCCAGGACGGGCCGTCGGGTCCGCGTTCCCCGGAACGCGGACGGATCTTTCCAGGATGGAGCCCATGATCGTCCTCACGCGCCTGAACCGTTCGCGGTTCGCGGTGAATCCCGACCTGATCGAACGTGTCCAGGCGACGCCGGACACGACGCTCATCATGGTCGACGGCGCGACCTTCGTCGTCACCGAGACGATGGACGACGTGATCGCGCAGATCACCAGGTTCCGGGCCGGAGTGCTCGCCAGCGCCGCCGCCCTCATCGCCGCGAACGAAGGCGACTCCCCCACTCCCGAGGCGGGTCTCTGATGGATCCCTCCCTCATCCTCGGGCTGGTCCTCGCGTTCGGCGCCTTGATCGCCATGATCAACCTCGAAGGCGCGACCATCGGATCGCTGCTGATCCCCGCCCCGATGGTGCTGGTCTTCGGAGCCACGATCGCCGTCGGCATCGCGAGCGGCACCGTGCGCGATGCGCTGCATGCGGTCAAGTCGCTCCCCCGCGCGTTCCGCGGCGAGCGCCGCACCGCGTCGAGCATGATCGACACGGTGGTCGGCTACGCCGAGAAGGCACGCGCCGAAGGGCTCCTCGCCCTCGAGCAGGGGCTGGAGGACGAGAAGGACCCGTTCCTGCGCCAGGCACTGCAGAGCATCGCCGACGGCACGGACGCCGAAGACCTGCGAACCCTGCTGGAGGATGAGCTCACCTCGACCGCTGCCCGCAACCGCACCGCCTCACGCTTCTACATGACGCTCGGCGGCTTCGCGCCCACGGTCGGCATCATCGGCACGGTCGTCTCCCTCACGCACGTGCTGGAGAAGCTCGACAAGCCGGACACCCTCGGTCCCATGATCGCGACGGCATTCGTGGCGACGCTGTGGGGTCTGCTGTCGGCCAACTTCATCTGGCTGCCGATCGGCGGACGCCTCCAGCGTCTCGGCGAGCTCGAGCTCGAACGCATGACCGTGCTCATGGAGGGCATGCTCGCGATCCAGGCCGGCGCCCCTCCGCAGTTCGTCGGAGAGCGCCTGCGCGCCCTCGTGTCCGAGCGCCCCTCCGCCCGCTCCGGCCGTCACGCCCGCACCCGAGCAGCCGAGGAGACGGAGCAGGCGTCATGAGCGTCCGGGCCCGTCGCCGCGTGCCCCAGGAGGAGCACAGCGGTCCGGACGAGCGGTGGATGGCGTCCTACATGGACATGGTGACCGTGCTGATGTGCATGTTCATCGTGCTGTTCGCGATGTCGACGGTCGACCAGGAGAAGTTCGAGGCTCTCAGCGCCTCCCTCGCGACCGGGTTCGGTCAGGAGCCGTCGGAGGACATCGACGTCACCACGGGTGTCGTGGTGCCCCCGGAGCTCGTCGACGAGAAGGGCGAGGACTTCGCCGACATCGACCTGGCGGCCGCGCAGACCGAGTTCAGCGAGCTCTCCGCCCTCCGCGAGCGTCTGCGGCAGGTCCTGGCCGAGAACGGGCTCGAAGCCGACGTCACCTTCACGATCGACGAGCGCGGTCTCACGATCGGCCTCGTGAGCGCCGAGACGTTCTTCACCACGAACAGCACCACCCTCAGCCCCCAAGCCGTCCTGGTGCTGGATGCGCTGGGCTCGGTGCTGGTGACCGCCCCGAACGAGATCTCGGTCGAGGGCCACGCCGACGTGCGCGGATCGGTCGCCCCCTACCCGACCAACTGGGAGCTGTCCTCGGGCCGTTCCACGCAGGTGCTGCGCCACCTCGTCGAGGGGTCGGGGCTGCCGCCCGCGCATCTGAAGTCGGTCGGATTCGGCGACACCCGACCGGTCGCGGCCGGCGACTCCCCCGAAGCACTGGCGCAGAACAGACGGGTCGACATCGTCGTCCTCTCCGACGCGACGGAGGAGGTGCGCGCGCTCATCCCCGAGGCACAGGCGGGGCAGCCGTCCTCCTGACCCGCTCTCCCACCTAACGCACGCCGCTCACCGCCCGATAGTCGGATTCGTGGTGATCGAGGACAGCGTGCGCTCCGCAGTGCGCGCGGAGACGGCGACGAAGACCGCCGGAGTCGAGGTGTACGACTTCGGCCGTTCGGCGACCCTCTCGCGCGAGCACACCCGCGCCCTGGAGCTGGCGTTCGAGACCTTCTCCCGGCAGTGGTCCGCGCAGCTGTCGGCGAAGATCCACGTGCGCGCCACCATCGCCGTCGAACACGTCGGGATGATGACGTACGGCGAATACGCCCAGTCGCTGCCGACCACGACCACCATGATCGTGTGCGCTCTGCCCGACTCCGAAGAGCGCCTCATCGTGCAGCTGCCGACCTCGGCCGCCACCACCTGGATCGTGCAGATGGTCGGTGGACGAGCATCCGCGACCTCGGAGGATCGCACGTTCACCCCGATCGAGCAGGCGCTGATCCGGTCCTTGATCGTCGACGCGATCGACCATCTCACCGGCGCCCTGGACGGCCTCCTGCCCGTCGGCGTCACGGTGTCCGGCATCCAGTACAGCTCGCAGTTCGCCCAGGTCGCGGCGTCCGGCGAACCGGTGATCGTCGCGCGGTTCTCGATGCGCCTGGGCGGCCGCACGGTGCCGGCCAGCGTCATGCTGCCGGCGTCGGTCCTCGCCGGCTTCACCGTACGCACGTCCGATGCCGAGCGATCGGCCGCCCCGGGTCTGGTCCGTCGTCAGGTCGAGGTCTCGCCGGTGGAGCTCGCTCTCCGCCTCGCGCCCCGCGCCGTGCTCCCCCGCGAGGTGCTCGATCTGTCCGTCGGCGACATCATCGCGTTCCCGCATTCCGCCGACCGCCCCCTGGTCCTCGCCGTCGGCGATCAGACCGTCGCCACGGCGGCTGTCGGGAGCGCCGGGGCGCGTCTGGCCTGCGTCGTCACCACCACCATCCCCGATCCCGCCTTCGCCGAGGAGCCCGCGTGACCAGCACCACCACCTACGAGTCCGCCGTCGCCGCCGCCTTCGCCGCCTCGCTGCCGACTGCCTCGCCCCTCGCCGCGCGCGCCTCGCAGGTCTCCGGAGACACCGGCGACGCCGTGATCGTGCAGTTCGTCGGCGAGGCGAGCGCCCAGCTGGCCGTCCAGCTGTTCGCGCCGGAGATCCTGGTCGACGGGCTCGGCGGCACGCCCCTGTCCGACCGGCTGCGTGACGCCCTCGAAGCGTCGACGAGTGCACTGGGGTCCGGCGCCCTCGGTGAAGCCACGGTCGGCGACGCCTCGGCGCTCTTCGCCGATCCCGCGGTGCAGCTGTTCGACCTGCAGGACGACGCCGACCACACGATCGGCCGCCTGGCCGTCGTCGTCACGCGCGCTCCCGCGACGACCTCGAACTCCTCGCGGCGACTGCACCGCATCGCCGGCGTCGAGATGGAGCTCACGGTCGAGATCGGGCGCACCCGGATGGCCGTGCGCGACGTGCTCGACCTGGAGCCGGGACGCATCGTCGAACTCGACCGCTCCGCAGGCGCCCCGGCCGACATCAAGCTCAACGGCCGCATCATCGCCCACGGCGAGGTCGTCGTGGTGGATCAGGATTACGCGGTGCGGATCACCCGCATCCTCGAGAACGTCGAGGCCTGACCCTGGACGACCTCCTGCTCGGCCTGCGGGTCGTGCTCTCGCTCGCCGCAGTGCTCGGGGTGCTGTGGTTCCTGCAGCGCCGTGTCGCGCGCACGCAGGCGCGCCGTCGCGACAGCGAGGCGATCACGGTGCTCGGGCGCCAGGGGGTCGGTCCGAAGGCCCAGATCGTCGTGATCCAGACGGAGGATGCCCGGTACGTGCTCGGCGTCACCGAGCACGGCGTGAACGTCGTCGACCGGCTGCCGGTGAAGCGGGTCGGTCTCCCCGGCGACGCCGCGGACCCGGTGTGGTCGGAAGCATCCTCCCAGGCCTCGGCGGACGCCGAGGAGTTCGACCGCATCCTCGCCGCCACCGCCCTGACCGAGACGACGTCCGCGCCGTCCGCGGCGCAGGTGCCGCAGCGGCGGGTTCGGCACCGCAGCGATCCCCTGCGCGGTTCGATCCTCTCCCCCGAAACCTGGCGGCAGACCGCCGAGGCCATCCGGCGCACGCGATGAGCGTCCCCCGTGGGGTCGTCGACGGCCGAGCGCTGCGACGGTTCGCACTGATCGTCGCGGTCGCGCTCGGCCTGGTCGTCGTCCTGGCGCTGCTCACGGGCACGGCGGCTCATGCGGAGGTGGCCCCGGACGATCCCGGCGAGGGCATCACGATCGACATCAACGGGGTCGACGGCGGTCCCTCCGGCTCGATCCTCACCCTGCTGGGGATCACGCTGCTCTCGGTCGCCCCGGCTCTGCTGCTGATGATGTCGTCGTTCACGAAGATCTTCGTCGTGCTCGCGATGACCAGGAACGCGCTGTCGCTGCCCACGATCCCCCCGAACCAGGTGCTGGCGGGGCTGTCGCTCTTCCTGTCGCTGTTCATCATGTGGCCGGTGCTCACCGAGATCAACACGGTCGCGGTGCAGCCGTACATCGACGGCACCCTCACCTTCACGCAGGCCATCGACGTCGGTCAGCTGCCGCTGCAGGAGTGGATGCTCCGGTTCACCCGCGAGGAGGACCTCGCCCTGATGACACGGATGGCGGGTCAGCCCAACCCCGAGGATCCGTCGAGCGTGCCGATGTACACGCTCATCCCGGCGTTCATGATCTCGGAGCTGCGCGCCGCGTTCATCATCGGCTTCGTCATCTTCGTCCCGTTCCTGGTGATCGACCTCGTCGTGGCCGCGGCCCTGATGTCGATGGGCATGATGATGCTCCCGCCCGTCATGATCTCGCTCCCCTTCAAGATCCTGCTGTTCATCCTGGTCGACGGCTGGGGGCTCATCATCCGCGCTCTGCTGGAGAGCTACGGAGGTGTCGGATGACCCCGGAGGCCGTCCTCGACATCGGCGCCCAGGGGCTGCTCATCGCGGCCAAGCTCGCCGCGCCCGTGCTGGTCACCGCCCTCGTCGTGGGGTTCGCGATCTCGCTGCTGCAGTCCATCACCCAGGTGCAGGAGGTGACGCTGTCGTTCGTCCCCAAGATCGTCGCGGTGGGCATCGCCCTGCTCATCGCCGGCAACTGGATGATCGCGGAGATGATCGCCTTCACGAACGAGATGTTCGCCCGCATCCCCTCGCTGCTGAGCGGATGACCGCGTGTACATCCCGATCGACTTCGCCTGGCTGGAGGCGACCATGCTCGCCGCGGTGCGGATCACCGCGTTCATCATGATCGCTCCGCCCTTCTCGTACGGGGCGATCCCCGCGCGGGTCAAGGCGATGCTCGCGATCGGGCTTTCGCTGGCCGTGGGCAGCGCCGTCGCACCGGGCTACGAGAACCTCGACACCGGCCCGTTCCTGGGCGCTCTGGTGCTGCAGCTCGTGACGGGCGCGCTGCTCGGCTTCCTCGTGCTGCTGTGCTTCTCGGCGCTCCAGGCCGCCGGCAGCCTGATCGACGTGTTCGGCGGTTTCCAGCTCGCCCAGGCCTTCGACCCGCACTCGCTCGTCAACGGCGCCCAGTTCACGCGGCTCTTCCACCTGACCGCACTGACGCTGCTGTTCGCCTCGGGCGGCTACCAGCTGATCCTGGCCGGACTCGCGCGGAGCTTCGACGCCGTGCCGGTCGACGGCGTGTTCGAGGTCGCCGGCCCCGCCGAGCTCCTCGTCGGCGGGGTCTCGCAGATGGTGCTCGCAGCCGTGCAGATCGCCGGACCGCTCGTGCTCGTGCTGTTCCTCGCCGACGTCGGCCTGGGACTCATCACCCGGGTGGCGCCGGCCCTGAACGCGTTCGCCATGGGCTTCCCGGTGAAGATCCTCCTGACCCTGCTGCTCGCCGGCGCCGTGTACGCGGTGCTCCCCGGCATCGTCGATGCCCTCGCCACTCAGGCGCTGCGACTCATGCAGGGGGTGCAGGGATGAGCGGGACCGACAGCGGCGAGCGCAGCGAGAAGGCGACGGACAAGCACCTCCGCGAAGCCCGGAAGAAGGGTCGGCTGTCGCGCAGCCAGGACCTGACGGCCTGGCTGGGCATCGGCGCCGCGGCCATCGCCACCCCCGCGGCCATCGCCCTCGGCGCGTCGGCGGGAACCGAGCAGCTCCTCACGCTGACCTCGCTGGTCGATGCCCCGACTCCGCAGGCGGCGCTCGGTGCGCTCGAACGCGGCTTGGCCTCCGTGCTCCCGACCATCGCCGTGATGCTGGCCGCCGTCGCCATCGTCACGCTGATCGGAGCGGTCATCCAGGGCGGGGTGCACCTGAAACCGCTCACCGGACGCTTCGAGCAGTTCAACGTCGTCAACGGGATCCGCCGGGTGTTCGGCATGCAGGCCCTCTGGGAGGGTGCCAAGGCGCTGATGAAGACCGCAGCCATCGGCATCGCCCTCTGGCTGGTGATCGCGAGTCTGATGCCCGTCCTCACCGCCAGCGGTGCGCACTCGATCTCGCGCCTGCTCGGCACTGCGAGCGAGGGGACGACCGCGCTGCTGCAGACCGCGATCGCCGTCGGGCTCGTCCTCGCGGCGATCGACATGTTCGTCGTGATGCGCCGCAACCGCAAGCACACGCGCATGACCAAGCGCGAGATCCGCGACGAGAGCAAGAACTCCGAGGGCGACCCGCTCATCCGTCAGCAGCGGCGCTCCCGGCAGCTCGCCGCCAGCCGCAACCGCATGATCGCCGCCGTCGCCGGCTCCGATGTCGTCGTGGTCAATCCGACCCACATCGCCGTCGCGCTCCGCTACGAGGCGGGGCGATCAGCCCCCAAGGTCGTCGCGAAGGGCAGCGGAGTGATCGCGGAGCGCATCCGCGACGAGGCGGTGCGCGCCGGTGTGCCGCTCGTGCGCGAGATCACCCTCGCCCGTGCCCTGCACGCCGCGTGCGAGCTCGGCCAGGAGATCCCCGAAGACCTGTACAACGCCGTGGCCCGAGTCCTCGTGTTCGTCGACGCGCTGCGACGACGCGGGGCCGCCCGCGGCATCCACTCGCTTCCCTACCGGAGGACCGCATGAGACAGCTGCTGACCAAGCTGATGGTGCCGATCGGAGTCGTGGGCATCATCATGCTGCTCGTCGTCCCGGTGCCGCCGTTCCTGCTCGACATCCTCATCATCCTGAACATCATGTTCGCGCTCGTGATCCTGCTCACGTCGATGTTCGTGAAGAAGCCGCTCGACTTCTCGGTGTTCCCGTCCCTCCTGCTCGTGGCGACGCTGTTCCGGCTGGGGCTGAACGTCGCGTCCACGCGTCTGGTGCTCGGCGAGGCGTACGCGGGTCAGGTGATCGAGGCGTTCGGGGCGATCGCGGTCGGCGGCTCGCTCATCATCGGCGCCGTCGTGTTCCTCATCCTCGTCGTCATCCAGTTCGTCGTCGTCACCAAGGGCGCAGAGCGCGTGGCGGAGGTCGGCGCGCGGTTCACCCTCGATGCCATGCCCGGCAAGCAGATGGCGATCGACGCCGATCTCAACGCGGGACTCATCACCGACACCGAGGCTCGGGAGCGCCGTGCGGAGGTGGCGGCGGAGGCCGACTTCTACGGCGCCATGGACGGTGCGTCCAAGTTCGTGAAGGGCGACGCGATCGCCGGCCTCGTGATCATCATCATCAACATCGTCGGCGGCATCGCGATCGGACTCGTGCAGCACGGCATGTCGATCGACGAGGCCGTGAGCACGTACAGCCTCCTCACGATCGGCGACGGACTCGTCACTCAGATCCCGGCGCTGCTCATGGCGGTCTCCACGGGCATGATCGTGACCCGCTCGACGGCCGAGGCGGAGATGGGCACGGCCGCGTCCGCGCAGCTCGGCCAGTCGCGCAACGCCCTCATCATCGCCGGATGCGCCGCGATCATCATGTCGCTCATCCCGCATATGCCGATGCTGCCGTTCGTCGCGATCGGCGCCCTGCTCCTGCTGATCGCCCAGCGGATCAAGGCGAACCAGAAGCGCGAGGAGGCCGTCGCGGCGCAGACTCCGTCGGCGGCACCGTCCGATCAACCGGAGGAGCTGATCGAGAAGATGCGCGTGCATCCGCTGGAGATCCTGCTCGCGCCCGACATCGTCGACCTGGTGACCGGTGGTCCCGACGACCTGCTGGCCCGCGTGAAGGCCCTCCGCCGCCGGATCGCGCTGGACCTCGGTCTGATCACCCCGCCCGTGCGCACCCGCGACAGCATCGAGCTTCCGCAGGCGACGTATGTGATCCGCATCGCCGGAGTCGAGACCGGGCGGGGCACGGCGCCGGTGGGCTCGGTTCTGGCCCTCGGCCAGGGGCTGGACTCCCTCCCCGGCACTGCGACGCTCGACCCGGTGTTCGGACTCGAAGGCAAGTGGATCCCCATGGAGATGCGGCACAGCGCCGAGTTCTCGGGCGCCACCGTGATCGACCGGGCGAGCGTGATCATCACGCACCTGTCCAGCGTGATCCACGCCCACGCCGCGCGCCTGCTGAGCCGCGAGGATGTGCGTCAGCTCACCGATGCCCTCAAGCAGGCCTCCCCCGCCGCGGTCGAGGAGCTCACGCCCGCGCTGCTGTCGCTGGCCGAGGTGCAGCGCGTGCTCCAGGGCCTCCTCGCCGAACGGGTGCCGATCAACGACCTCAGCCGGATCTACGAGGCGCTCGCGCTGCGGGCCAGGACCTCGACCGATGCGGAAGGTCTGATCGAGGCGGCACGGGCCTCGCTCGGCCCCGCGATCGCCGCACGGTTCGCGGATGGCGGGACCCTCCGCGTGGTGATGATCAACCCCCTCCTCGAGCAGGCGATGCTCGAGAGCCTCCGCCCCGGAGACGAGGGCACGCAGATCGTCTTCGATCCGCAGCGCATGGAGACCGTCGTGGAATCCGTGAAGCACGCCGTGTCCTCGGTGAGCGAAGGCGGCGAGCCGGTGCTGGTGTGCGCCCCGTCGCTGCGTCCCGCGGTGCGCCGTCTCGTCTCCGCGCAGACGGACGGGCTCCCGGTGCTGTCGTACACCGAGGCGACCGCCGCCGCGCTCACGATCGAGACCGTCGGCGTCGTCCGCGACAGCCCGGCCACGTCGGTCGGGGCCGTCCCCGCAGCACTAGGCTGAACGAATGCTGGTTTTGACGAGGCGGATCGGTGAGAGCGTGCGCATCGACGGCGACATCGAGATCACGCTGCTCGAGATCAAGGGCGACAGCGTGCGCATCGGCGTGAAGGCGCCTCGAGAGACGCGCATCCAGCGCACCGAGATCATCGAGGCGGTCGTCGCCGAGAACGTGTCCGCCGCGGCCGAGACCGACGCTCAGGCCGAGGGAGCGATCGCCGCGGCTCTCGCCCGAGGTCGGGAGTCCCGCAGCTCCTAGCCGCTCTCCGGGCTCAGACGCGCGACAGATCGAGCTCCGTGGCACGCTTCCACTGATCGCCCCCGGCGGCGCGTGCTCTGACGGCAGCCCGCCCCGCAGCGGCGACCAGCGCGTCGTAGTCGTAGCCGACGACGGACGCGGTCGCCCAGCCGATGCTCGCGGACGACCGGATGCCGGCCACCGTCGTGCCGCGCTCGATGACGGAGATGCGCGTCAGGATCCCGCGCAGGTGGTGACGGACCGATTCGTCGCTGCCCCGGATGACGACGATCGTGCGACCGTCCTCCACCCGGTCGGCGTCTGCCAGGGCCGGCAGCGCCTCCTGGATGTCGTCGTGGAAGCGATCGACCAGGAGCGCGAACGCCGACCCCGTCGAGGCCTCCCGAAGATCGGCGGGGTCATCCAAGCGGATGTCGAGCACCGACCACGGCTGGTCGTTCTGCGACTCGGCCTTGCGGAGCCGGCTCCGCGCCCGGTCGGCGACGTCGTCGTTGTCGCCCCGGCTCTTCTCCTCCCCGCGGACCATCAGGACGAGGGTGAACGCCGCACAGGTGCTCACCACCAGGGTCCCGACCGCGTTCATGCCGCGCAGTGCGCTCAGCTGGGCGTCGGTGCCGGCGCCCCCGGAGATCATGGCCGACACCGCGCTGACGATCGCGACCACCACGAGTCCGCACGAGGCGAGGGCCAGCGGGAGCACGATGTCCCGCCCGGACGGCCGCCCGCGCAGCAGCTCATAGGCCACCAGGCCCCCGTAGACGGCACTGCCGAGGAAGACGAGGTGGAAGGAGGGCAGGTACCACGCCGTGCCGGCGGTCGCCGTCAGCAGCGCGGGCGCGACCAGGACGTACGGGATCACCAGCGACCAGCGGGCACGCCGTCCGAAATGCAGGCGCAGACCGATCCAGACCAGCGGCTCGAAGCAGAGCAGCAGCGCCGAAGCGGCCCCGCGAAGCATCGGCTCGTCCGTCTGCTGCCCCGCGAGCCAGAGGTAGGCTCCGAGCATCCCCAGGCCGAACGCCGCACCCCACGTCACGGTCGCCCGGCTCGGGCGCGCGAGCGTCCCGAGGCCGATGACCAGAACCGTGAGCACGGTGACGACGGCCACCATGCTGGTCGTGACGTCGATGCTGACCGGCACGAGCGGAGTCATGCCTCCACCTCCTTGAGTCGGCGCTCGGGGAAGCGCAGTGTCACACGGGTGCCGACGCCGACCTCGCTGGCGACGTCGATGCTGCCCTCGTGGGCGGCGACGATCTCCCGGACGATGCCCATGCCGAGCCCCGTCCCGCTGATGCCGGCGCGAACCGCGCTCTCCGTGCGGAAGTAGGGCTCGAACACGCGGGGCAGTTCCTCGGCGGTCATCCCGGCTCCGTCGTCGACGATCGCGAGCTCCGCGTGCCCGGCCACGGTCGCGAGGTCGACTCTGATGTGTCCGCCTGCCGCGGTGTACTTGACCGCGTTGCTGAGCAGGTTGTCGAGCACCTGCCGCAGCCGGAAGGCGTCGCCGGAGATGAACAGGCTCTCCGCTCCCGCGATCGTGAGCTCCTGCCTGTTGCCCGCGATGATCGGTGCGTACGATGCCGCCGATGCCTCGGCCACTCCCCGCAGCTCCACGGGCTCGAACGGCTCCTGCGGACTGCGGCCCGACTGCTGGAGGATGCTGGCCACGAGGTCCTGCATCCGTTCCCCGGCGTTCGCGATGATCTCGAGCTGTGCGGGCACCCGCCCGGGCAGGTCGTCGCGCTCGCGGAGCAGGTCGACGTGTCCGACGATCGCGGTGAGGGGGTTGCGCAGCTCGTGCGAGACGACGGCGGTGAAGGCGCGTCGCTCCTCGTCGGCCTCGAGCAGCGGCGTCACGTCGTCGATGACGACCAGCGTGATGTCCTCGCCCTCGCCCGCCGTGGCCATCGACTGCGTACTCACCTCGAGTGCGCGCCACTGCCCTGCTCCGTCAAACAGCCACACCCGTTCCGCCCGCAGCTTCTCCCCTGCGGCGGCGCGGGCGAGCGAGGTGCGCGACGGCGGAACGGCGGTGCCGCGTCTGGCGTCGTACTCGACCCCAGCCGACGGGAGGACCGCGCCGAAGCGGTCACGGCCGTAGAGCGTCCGGTAGGCGTCGTTCATCTGGAGGATTCGCCCCTCCGTCGTCACGACGACGAGGGCGACGCTCAGCGCGTCGACGATCTGGATCACTCTCCGCTGGTTGGTCTCGGCCCGCTCGGCGGCGCGATTGACCTGCTCCGAGCGGCGCTGCAGGAGTCGGCGGGCGGCGCGTGAGCGCTGCGCCCCGATGCGCACCGTCACACCGAGGAAGCCGAGGGTGATGACCAGCGTGAGCAGGCGGAGGAGGATGTCGGCCGGTGTGCCGCTCTGATCCGCGAACAGCACCAGCGTCGCGCTGATGAAGGCGATGCCGCCGAGCACCCACGGCAGGGTGAAGTAGGTGGCCAACCAGACCACGGGGAAGACCCAGAGGAAGCCGAGCCGGATGTCCGGGGCGTTGGTGGTGAAGCCGACGGCGAGCGCGTCGAGGAGGGGCACGACGGTCGCGACGGTGCGCGGAAGACGATGCCATGGCACGGCCAGGGTGATCAGCGTGGTGAGGATGACGAGGCAGACCCCGGCGACGACGAGGGGGTTGGCGAAGGTCTGCGGTTTGAACGCCGTGATCATGACGACGATCGCCACGATGCTGCCCGTGAACACGAGTTGCCAGCGCCAGATAGACACAGTGCGGACCATCAGCGCTCACCCTCCCCCTCGAACCTCAGCTTTGCCGCAAGATTACTCAAAGATCGGTCGAGCCCGCTCTTCAGGCGGCGTCGCACCCCTAGCATTCTGAGTGGGGGCCGATACTGCGGCTGGGGAACAACGCAGACGCTGGGGCCAAGCGAGTGGGGATTCGCAGGCAACCGGGGCCGTGGCTGGGGAGCCGCGGCCCCGCCCCACGGTCTCACGGGCCGTCGGCAGGCGTGAGGCGGTAGCCGACTCCGCGCACCGTCTCGATGTAGCGCGGCGTGGTCGTGCTGTCTCCGAGTTTTCGACGCAGATTCGCGATGTGGGTCTCGATCGCGCGCTTGTCGGGGTCGCTGACGTAGTCGGTGGAGCCTTCCGGCAGACCCCGCAGTCCGCGGGCGAGTTCCGCCTTGCTACACACCCGGAGCTTGGCGTCGAGCAGAGCCGCGAGCAGATCGAACTCCGTCGGGGTGAGGTCGATCCGCTTCTGCCCGATCAGGACCATTCGCGTGTCCAGATCGAGACTGAGGTCACGGTGGACCCTCCCCCGCCAGGTCATGACGGTCGCGTCCTGCGCGGAGGACTCGGAGTCCGTCACGGAACGGGGAGCGGGAGCCGGGCGCGGGTCCGGGACGCGGGGACGGCGGAGCAGGGCTTCGATGCGGGCGCGGAGCTCGCGGGGACGGAACGGCTTGACGAGGTACTCGTCGGCCCCGGAGGTGAGTCCCAGGACGACGTCCGACTCGTCGGCGAGCGCGGACAGCATGATGATGAACGTGTCGCTGATCCGCCGGATGCGTCGTGCGACCTCGAAGCCGTCGATGCCGGGGAGGTTGATGTCGAGGGTCGTGATGATCGGACGGTGCTTCTCGATGGCCGCGAGACCCTCGAGCCCGGAACCGGTGAGGACGGTCTCGAACCCGGCGGCGAGGAACACCTCGTCCAGCAGCGACCGCACCCCGGGGTCGTCCTCGATGATCACGACGACGAGTGCGGGCGTCGATGCCTCGGTCACCGGATCCTCTCCTGCGCGATCGTCACGATCCGCGGAGCGTCCGCGTCGAGCTCGGACGGATCGAGGTCGGCGGGGTCGAGGTGCGAGGCGCCGACCGGGCGCTCGAGTTCGACGTCCCACCAGGAATCCGCCAGCTCCTCGGCCATGCCCCGGCCCCACTCGATCACGACCACCGAGCGATCGAGGTCGAGGTCGAGGTCGTCGAGTTCGGCGGCGGACCCGAGCCGATACGCGTCGACGTGCACGAGGGGCGCCCGGCCGACCAGCGACGGATGGGTGCGGGCGATCACGAAGGTCGGGCTCTGCACCGGGCCACGCACCCCGAGCCCCTCGGCGAGGCCACGGGTGAACGTCGTCTTGCCCGCGCCGAGAGGTCCGGTGAGGATGAGGAGGTCACCGGCCTCCAGCTGCGCACCGATCCGCCGTCCCAGCTGCTCCATCGCCTCGGAGGTCGCGACCTCCCTGCGGCCGAGGAACGACGGGTCGACGCTCACGAGGCCCGCCGTGGCACGCGGGGTCCGATGCGCGTGACGATCTCGTAGTCGATGGTGTCGGCCGCTTCGGCCCAGTCCTCTGCGGAGGGCACTCCGAGGGTGGGATCCCCGAACAGCACGACCTCGTCCCCGATCGAGACCGGGGTGTCGCCGACGTCCACGACGAACTGATCCATCGCGATCCGTCCGACGTTCACGAACCGGCGACCGCCGATCGAAACGGGGAGTCTGCCCGAGGCGTTGCGCGGCACGCCGTCGGCGTAGCCGAGCGGCACGAGAGCCAGCGTCGTGTCGCGATCCGTGCGGTGGTCGTACCCGTAGGAGACGCCTGTCCCCGCGGGGACGCGGCGCACGGCGGCGATCGCTCCGCGGAGCGTCATCGCGGGGCGCAGGCCGAGTTCCGCCGAGCTGCGGTCGTCGAAGGGCGACAGCCCGTACAGTCCGATGCCGATCCGCACGGCGTCGAGCCGCATCTCGGGCAGGTCGATGGCCGCGGCGGTGGCGGCGATGTGCCGGATCTCGGGGTGGATGCCGAAGGATGCCGCCGCGGCGACCCCCTCTTCGAACTTCGCGAGCGCCGCCCTGTCGTCCTCGGCCGACGTGTTGGAGAGGTGGCTGAACAGACCGACGATGCGCAGCCGTCCGATGCGCTCGAGACGGGCGGCCTCGGCCAGCACCCGCCCCCAGTCGGCCGGGGCGATGCCGTTGCGCGACAGCCCGGTCTCGAACTTCAGGTGCACCCCGACGGGGCGATCGACGGCAGCGGCCGCGGCTGCCGCCTCGAGCTGATCGAAGGACGAGATCCCGACCTCGATGTCCTGCGCCGCGGCATGCTCGAACCGTTCGCCCGGAGTATGCAGCCACGCCAGGATCGGCGCGTGCACGCCCTGTCGCCGCAGCTCGAGCGCCTCGGCGATCTCGGCCACGCCCAAGCGGGTCGCACCGGCGGAGAGCGCCGCGACCGCGGCTGCTGCCGCGCCATGGCCGTAGGCGTTCGCCTTGACGACCGCGATCACCTCGACCCCGGTGAGGCGGCGGAAGTGCCGCACGTTGTCGGCGATCGCGTCGAGATCGATGGTCGCTTCGCGGAACGGGACGGTCACAGCGGGTCTCCTTCGGCGACGACGAACGCGGCGGCGAGGCCCGCGTCATGCGTGAGGGTCAGATGCAGCGTGCGGATGCCGCGCCCCTCGACGACCGCTGCGGTCGAGCCGGACAGGACGAAGTGCGGGCGTCCGGAGGGTTCGGAGGCGATCTCGATCTCGGTCCAGTGCACACCGTCCGAGCCGCCGAGCGCCTTGATGAGCGCTTCCTTGGCGGCGTAGCGCGCCGCCAAGGACGGAAGACGCAGCGGACGCTCCGACGGCGCGAAGATCCGCTCCCGCAGACGCGGAGTCCGGGCCATCGTCCGCTCGAATCGCGGAATGTCGACGAGGTCGATGCCGGTGCCGATGATCACTTGTTCAGCCTACTGTCCCCGCCCAGCCACCCCCTTGAATGCGAACCACCCCCGTGAGTGCGCCCGCAGAGGGGTGGTTCGCACACACGGGGGTGGTTCGGTGTCGGGAGCGAGGACTACTCGACCGTGACGGACTTCGCGAGGTTGCGCGGCTGGTCGACGTCCAGGCCCTTCGCCGTGGCGAGTGCCATCGCGAAGATCTGCAGCGGGACGACTGCAAGCAGCGGCTCGAACATCGGGCCGGCCAGCGGGATGTGGATGACCTCGTCGGCGAACGGGAGCACCGCGGCATCGCCCTCTTCGGCGACCACGATCACCCGGGCTCCGCGCGCGCGGATCTCCTGGATGTTCGAGACGACCTTCGAGTGCACCAGCGCGGAGTGGCGCGGCGACGGCACCAGCACGAACACCGGCTGGCCGGGCTCGATCAGCGCGATCGGGCCGTGCTTGAGCTCGCCTGCCGCGAAGCCCTCCGCGTGGATGTAGGAGATCTCCTTGAGCTTGAGCGCACCCTCGAGTGCGATCGGGTAGCCGACGTGGCGACCGAGGAACAGCACGGAGCGGGTGTCGGCCATCCACCCGGCGAGCTGGGTGACGTGCTCCTGCTCGCTCTCGAGCACCTTCGCGATCTTCTCCGGAAGCGCCGCGAGCTCGGCGACGTCGACCGATGCGTCCGCAATCGCGCCGCGCACGCGCCCCATGTGCAGGCCGAGCAGCAGCAGCGCGGTGATCTGGGCCGAGAAGGCCTTCGTCGAGGCGACGGCGACCTCGGGGCCGGCGTGCGTGTAGACCACGGCATCCGACTCGCGCGGGATCGTCGCGCCCTGGGTGTTGCAGATCGACAGGGTGCGCGCACCGCGCTCGCGGGCGTACTTCACGGCCATGAGCGTGTCCATCGTCTCGCCCGACTGGCTGATCGAGACGACGAGGGTGTCGGCGCCGATGACCGGGTCGCGGTAGCGGAACTCGTGGGCGAGCTCGACGTCGACCGCGACGCGCGCCCACTGCTCGATCGCGTACTTGCCGACGAGTGCGGCGTAGGACGCCGTGCCGCACGCCGTGATGATGATGCGGTTGATCCCGATGAACAGCTCGTCCAGTCCGTCGAGCTCCGGGATGACGACCTGGCCGTCCTGGATGCGGCCGCGGATCGTGTTGGCGACCGCCTCGGGCTGCTCGGCGACCTCCTTGGCCATGAAGCTCGACCATCCGCCCTTCTCTGCAGCGGCGGCATCCCAGGAGACGTCGAACGGCTCGGGCTCGACGGGCGTGCCGGCGAAGTCGATGACGGTGACGGCATCCGGGGTGATCGAGACGATCTGGTCCTGACCGATCGCGAGCGCCTTGCGCGTGTGCTCGATGAACGCGGCGACGTCGGAGCTGAGGAAGTTCTCGCCGTCGCCGAGCCCGATCACCAGCGGCGAGTTGCGGCGGGCGCCGACCACGAGCCCCGGGTGGTCCTGGTGCATCGCGAGCAGGGTGAACGCGCCTTCGAGGCGGTTCACGATGCTGCGGAAGGCCAGTTCCAGGTCGCCGCCGTTGCCGGCGTACTCGCGCCCGAGCAGGGCGGCTGCGACCTCGGTGTCGGTCTCGCTGCGGAACACCACGCCGTCGGCGAGCAGTTCGTCGCGCAGCGCCGAGAAGTTCTCGATGATGCCGTTGTGGATCACGGCGAGCTTGTCGTCGTCGGCGAGGTGCGGGTGCGCGTTGCCGTCGGTCGGGCCGCCATGGGTCGCCCAGCGGGTGTGACCGATGCCGGTCGACCCGTCGGGCAGCGGCGCGTCGGCGAGCGAGTCGCGCAGCACGGCGAGCTTGCCGGCCTTCTTGCGCATGCCGAGCGAGCCTTCGCCGTCGATGACGGCGACGCCCGCGGAGTCATAGCCGCGGTACTCGAGGCGGGCAAGACCGGCGAGAAGGATGTCCTGGCTGGGGCGCGGGCCCACGTATCCGACGATTCCACACATGCGATCAAGAGTAAGGCGGGATTTTTGCGAGTCGTCCGTACAATATTCCGGCCTCGAGCGGTCGTCAGAGCTTTCGCAGCAGAACGGACTCGACATCGTGGTCCGCGCCCTTGCGCAGCACCAGTCGCGCGCGATGCCGCGTGGGCATCACGTTCTCGACGAGGTTGGGCATGTTGATCTCGTTCCAGTACCCGAGCGCCGTGGTGATCGCCTCCTCGTCGGTGAGGTGCGCGAACACGTTGAAGTACGACGAGGGGTTGCTGAACGCCGCCTGGCGCAGCGCGAGGAACCTGTCGACGTACCACTTCTCGATGTGCGAGGTGTCGGCGTCGACGAAGATCGAGAAGTCGAACAGATCGCTGACCGCGACGTCGTTCGGGGCGGGCGGCGGCTGCAGCACGTTCAAGCCCTCGACGATGACGACGTCGGGGCGGCGGACCACGACGTTCGCATCCGGAACGATGTCGTAGCGCATGTGGGAGTAGAACGGCGCTCGCACCTCGGTGGCGCCGCTCTTCACCTCGGTGAGGAACTCGATCAGCGCGCGTCGGTCGTAGGACTCCGGGAAGCCCTTGCGGTCCATGATCCCGCGACGCTCGAGCTCGGCGTTGGGATAGAGGAAGCCGTCGGTCGTGACCAGCTCGACGCGCGGCGTCCCCGGCCAGCGGCTCATCAGCTCGCGGAGCAGACGGGCGATCGTCGACTTGCCCACGGCGACCGAACCCGCGACGCCGACGACGAAGGGCGTCGTCGAGTCGTCCTCCTGGAGGAACGACGACGTGGCGGCGCCGAGTCTCTTCGTCGAGGTGGCGTACAGGCTGAGCAGGCGGCTCAGCGGGAGATAGACCTCTCGCACCTCGGTGAGGGAGAGGCGGTCGCCGATTCCGCGGAGTTCGACCACCTCGGTCTCGGACAGCGGCTGGTCGAGTCCCGCCGCGAGCCGCGCCCATTCCGCGCGGCCGATCTCCCGGTACGGCGACAGCGGCAGCGTGGGGTCGGCGGTGGTCACGGGATACATCGTATCCGCGTGTTCGAGCGCGTGACGCGCCGGATGCCCCTGCCCCCGCGAAGGGACAGGGGCATCCGGATGCGACGGGTGCCGGTCAGGATCCGAGCGATCCGCGTCGACGGGCGACCAGCACGGTGCCTGCGGCGAGCAGGAGCAGCGCCGAAACTCCGCCCGCGATGAGCAGACCGGGGTCGGCGCCCGTGCTCGCCAGTCCGGATCCGCTCAGCGTCACGGAGGTGCGCGCCACCTCGACCCCGTCGACGAACACGACGACGGAGTGGGCACCCGACGGGATCGCCGCCGGGATCCGGGCGTTCACCGTGAACGTGCCGTCTGCCGCGGCCGCCGTGGTGCCGAGCAGCGTCGGGGTGGAGTGCAGCTCGACGCGCACGCCGTCCGACTCCGGATCGACGCCCGTGCCGCGCACCGTGATCTCGCCGCCGGGGCGCAGATCTCCGGTCACGGCGACCGAGACGTCTCCGCTCCCGGGGAGTTCTCCCCCGCCCGGCTGGTCCCCGCCGACGGTGACGGAAGCGGCGGCCGACGCCGTCGATCGACCGACCCCGTTCACCGCGGTGACGGTCGCGGCATGGGTGCCGACGGGTACCCCGAGGAACGTGTGGGTGGTGACGCCGGGGGCGACGTCCACGACGGTGGAGCCGAGCGCGACGGAGTATCCGGTGAGCGGCGATCCGCCGTCGGATGCCGGTGCCGCCCACGTGACGGTGACGTCGGCGCCCACGGCGGTGGCCGTCGGAGCGGCCGGGGCAGCCGGAGCGGTCACCACCGGCTCCGCCTCGATCCCGAAGAACTCGTCGAGCTTGGCGAGCGCCTCATCGGCGAAGGCGAGGTTCGTGGCGCGACCGGCCTCGTACTGCTCGTCCGTCTGGTTCGGCCGCTTGGCGGGGCCCTGCAGGTCGGAGATCCACCACCACTCGGTCATGTACTCGCGGTAGCCGGCCTGACCGTTGTCCTGGATCCAGTTCTTCGTGATGGGCGCGGCCTGGTCGGATCCGTCGTACTCGAACAGATATGGGACCTGGAGCTTGCGGGCGGCCGCCTTCGCGGCCGCGGTGTCGCCGCCCGGGTGGTACTCGACGCGCTGACCGGCGCTGCCGTCGAGCACGTACTGGGTCTTGAGGTTCGGGAGGTGCGCCTGCACCAGGTCCCCATAGAGATGCGCGATCGACGAGTTCGTGTCGCGGATGTGCGCGTTCGCACCGCTCCAGCCGTCGAGACGCAGATCGAACACGTACACGGTCTGCACGCCGGACTCGGCCGCCTTGTGGTTCACGTCGCGGATGACCGCCCGCGTGTTGTGGCACCAGGTGCCGCCGAACAGGATCGTGTGATCGCCGCCCGACTCGAGCAGGTCGACGAGCTCCGGGTAGGTGATCGACTGGAGCACGAACTCGTCCGCATCGGCTGCGGTGAAGATGGTGTCTCCGTATGCGGCGAGGTTGGTGCTGTACGCGGCGCGGTGGCGGGAGTTGACCGCGTTCGAGAAGAACTCGAACTGCGACTGCGTGTCCAGCTGCGCCGCCCCGTTCACAGCGACCGCCTCGAACACGGCGGCCACCTGCTGGCGGTACCCGTCGGTCGCGGCGGATGCGGCGTCTTCGGTGCCGCCCAGGGAGGCGATGATCCGGTCGTCCGCGCCTTCGACCGTCCGGTCGCCGTCGTACACGAAGAGGTAGGGATCGGTGCCGGCGCCGAACTCGGGCGTCGTGTCCTTGTTGAGGTAGCCGTCGACGAGCCGGGTGTAGAGGGCACCGGCGGCCTCACCCGCGACACCGGTGACGAAGGTGCGGATGTCGACGGACTCGCCGTCCAGGAGCGGGTCGAACGTGTAGATCGCGTCCACGCCGTACTGCTGCGCGACCCGGTCGATCTCGACCGCGGTCGCGGCGGTGGTCGGGTCGTTCGGGCCGCCGAGCAGGAACGCGTAGGTTCCGGAGCCGCTGAGCAGGCTCTCGAACCGCTCGAACGTGACGGATTCGAACACCGAGTCGGTGCGCAGACCCGGGATGGTGTCGGCGAAGTAGTCGAATGAAGGGGCGGGGGGCGCGGCGGACGCGGGAAGAGCGGTGAGCCCCACGGCTCCGCCGGCGACGAGAGCCGCGACGACGGAGCCCGCGGCGAGGCGTCTTCCTCGTGCTGTTGTGGACATGGTTGATGTTCCTGTTCTCGGTGCGTGATCGGTTCGGGTCAGAGGATGGGAGTGGTGTCGTCGGATGCCGTGGCGGGGGCCGTGGCGCCGGCGCCCCGGCGACGCAGCCACCACCAGGTCAGCAGCCCGCCGGCGACGACGACGATCCCGCCGAGCGTCAACGGCGCGGCCAGCGGGATGCCGGCCTCGGCGGGGGCGTCGGCGCTGACGGGATCGGCCTTCTCCTTCTCCGCTTCATCGGCAGCGATCTCGAGCCCTTCGATCGACTCGGACGCCGGCGAGTCACCCACGGCGTTCGTCGCGATCAGCGTCAGGTCGTAGGTGCCTTCACCGAGGGCGAGCTCGTACTCGGTGGCGTCGGCCGGGAGGACGATCGGCGTGCCCTCGTTCAGGATCAGCTTGTAGCCGGTGAGAGGCGAGCCCCCGTCTGCGGGCGCCGTCCAGGTCAGTGAGAGGCTGCTGCCGTCGATCTTGTGGGCGAGCCCGGCGGGCGCGGTCGGGACAGTCGCCGCCACGATCGCCGCCTCCTCCGGAACCGTGGTCGTGGTGGCGTTCGAGGTGCCGGCCGCCGGCTTGTCGTTCGTCGTGGACGGCTTCACCGGGGCAGGGGCAGGCGCCGGAGCGGGCGCAGGAGCGGGTGCGGGTGCGGGCTTGGGTGCGGACCCGCCGCTGACCGCGGCCGGCGGTGCTTCCACGGTCGAGTCGTAGGGATAGCCGCCGAGGTTCTCGCAGGCGCCGAGGTCGAAGTTGATCGAGCACAGGTCGCAGACGTCGCCGGCGGCGTGCGCGGCGGTCGGGATCGCGAGCGGGGCGAGCAGGATGGTCGCGGAGACCGCGATGGCGGACAGCACTCGGGAACGGCGGACGGTTTTCATCGGGAGACCCTCTCGTGGATCGGACGGGCGGCGGGCAGTTCGCACTGTCCCAGGGGGACGTCGGCGGGGATGCCGAGGTCGGAGACGACGGGTGTCGGACCGGTCTGCGCACGTCGTCGCTCCCGCCTCGATGTGGGCTCCGTCGGAGCTTCGACGGGCGAACGTTCGCCGCGGAAGACCGCGTCGTCGAGCACACCGAGGCGGCGTGCGACGATGGTCGCCGCCGTCGCGGCCGCGGTGACGTTGGCCATCGTCGACGCGGTCCCGGCGACCGCGCTGATCGGGATGAGCACGACCAGCACCTCGATGGGAAGGCCGGAGGCGCTGAGCACCGCGGTCGCGGTGATGATGGCGGTGCCCGGGACCCCGGCGGTGCCGATCGAGACCAGCAGGCAGAGGAGGGCGAGGGCGACGTAGTCCCACGCCGAGTACTCGATGCCGAGGACGTTGATCGAGAACACCGCGACGATGATCGGCCAGATGCCCGCGCACCCCGGCATCCCGATGGTCGTCCCGATCGGGGCCGTGAACGCGGCGATGTCCTCGGGGACGCCCACCTTGCGGGTGAGCGTCGGGATGGTGAGCGGGAGGGTGCCGACACTCGACTGGGTCGTGAACGCCGTGTACTGGGCGGGGGTGAGGAGGCGGAACCACCGGATCGGGTTCACGTCCGCGAAGACCCGCAGCAGGACCCCGTTGACGACGTAGGCGTCGACGAACGCGATGCCGAGGGCGAGCACCAGGACCAGCACGAGCGCGACGACCGTCTCGATGCGCGTGATGGCGGTGGCCGTCGTCGTGGCGACGAGGGCGAGGACCGCGTACGGGGTGAGCTCGATGATGAAGCCCACCGCGGTCATGATGACCTTCTTGGCGCCGTCGATCACGCTCTTGAACGAGCGCAGGTTCGGGTCTTCGCCGCGGTTCGCCACGAGGTAGGCGACCGCGAACAGGAGGGCGAACAGGATGATCCCCGTGATGTTGTTGCTGACGAAGTCGCCCGCGATGTTCGACGGGAAGAGGCCGAGCACGACCTCGTCGAGCGGCTTGATCAGTCCGGTCAGCGTGTCACCGCTGCCCTCGCGGAGGTCGAGCTGCACTCCCTGACCGAGACCGACGCTCAGCGCGACGGCGAGCGTGAGGACGATCGCGATCGCATTGGTCAGGAGCAGCCAGAACGCGCTGGACAGTCCGATCGTCCGCAGTTTCACCGCCGAGCCCAGCGAGGTGACGCTGGAGAGGATCGAGATGAAGATCAGCGGGGCGACGATCGCCGTGATCACCTGGACGTAGAGGTCTCCGAGCACGGCGACGTACTCGAGACCATCGCGGAATCCGATCCCGATGCCGACCCCGACGGGCAGGGCGAGGAGCACGAGCGAGGTGAACCCCGCACCGCGCCGACGAAGCAGCGCGATGCCCACGAACGCGGCGGCGGTGACCGCGAGCGCTGCGAGGGGCAGGAGGATGGTGCTGTCTGGCATGGCGCCGACGTTATCGATCTGCTGTGAGTCGCATTTCGGGCAGGTCGATCTGTTGCCATGTGTGACGAATCGAGTCGGCCGCCTGTGCCGCCGGCCGCGGATGCGATACGGGCGATGTGCACGCCCCGCGAGCGACTAGTCTCTTTCCGTGCGCCTGGGAGTCCTCGATATCGGATCCAACACCGTCCACATGCTGGCGGCCGACGTCCGCCCCGGTGGACGTCCGCTCGCGACGACGAGCGACAGGACGGTGCTGCGCCTGATGCGCTACCTCACACCCGACGGCGCCATCTCCGAGGAGGGTGTGGTGGCCCTGGAGGCCGCGGTCGCCCAGGCACGCCGCGTCGCCGAGGCCGAGCGGGTGGACGCACTGCTGGCGACCGCGACGAGCGCCGTGCGCGATGCGCGCAACGGCGGGGACGTGATCGCGCGGATCGAGGCCGCCCTCGGTCAGCCCCTTCAGGTGCTCGACGGTGAGACCGAGGCCGAGCTGACCTTCCTCGCGGTGCGACGCTGGTTCGGGTGGTCGGCCGGGCACCTGCTGCTCCTCGACATCGGCGGCGGCTCCCTCGAGATCGCGGCAGGAGGTGAGGAGCTGCCGGATGCCGCGGCATCCGTCCCCCTCGGCGCCGGGCGCATGACCGTGCAGTTCCTGCCGAACGATCCTCCCGGCGAGGTCGACGTCGAGCGACTGCGTGCTCATGCGGTGTCGACTCTCGACGAGGTGCTGCCCCGGTTCCTCTCGCTCCCCCGGCCCGACCACGTCGTCGGGTCGTCCAAGGCCATCCGCTCCTTGGCCCGCCTCGTCGGCTACCCCGCTCCCGGATGGTCGGGAAGCGAACGGATGCTGCTGCCCCGGGCCTCTCTCGGCTCCTGGATTCCGCGGCTCGCCCGCCTGCCCGCCTCGGCGCGGCAGGAGCTCCCGGGCATCACCCCCGACCGGACGTTCCAGATCGTGGCGGCGGCCGTGTCGTTGCACGCGGCGATGACGGCGCTGAAGGTGGACGAACTCGAGGTCTCGCCGTGGGCCCTGCGCGAGGGCGTGCTGCTGCGCTACATCGAGCAGCTCAGCTGGAGCGGCACGCGAAGCTGAGAGCCCTCGTCGGCTGCCGTCGCTAGCATGACGGCATGTCCTCCGCCACTGCCGCCCCCGCCCGCGCTCGCGCCGGGTTCGTCGCGGCACGGGTGTCGCTCGCCGCCTACCTGTTCTTCGTCGGATTCACGGTGTGGCTGCCGGCGAACGTCTCGGCGAAGGTCACCGGCCTCGTCGGTATCGTCGCCGGTTGGGTCGCAGATGCCGGCATCGCCTCCTACTCCTCGAGCGCGGTGGCTCTGGAGTTCCTCGCGAACGTCGCACTGTTCGTCCCGATCGGCTTCCTGCTCCCGCTCGCCTGGCCGCGCCTGAAGCTGTGGCAGGCGGTGCTGATCGGCGGCGTCATGAGCGCGGTCATCGAATCGGTCCAGGGCCTCATGCCGTCCCGCATCCCCGCGGTCTCCGACCTGATCGCGAACACCGGCGGCACCCTCGTCGGCGCCCTGGTCGCGTTGATGCTGCTGAGTCTCCTCCCCCGCGGACGTCGACCGGCCGAGCGGAGGGCGGCGTGAGGATCCGCCGATCCTCGTCGCGCAGCAGGCCACGGCCGTCCGAGCCGGAAGGAACGAACCCAGCGGGGCCTATCCGCAGCCCGGCGCGTCGATCGTGACCGGCGTGTCGCGCACCATCGGGGTCGTCCAGACGTCGTAACCGCCGTACGTGCTGGCCGCCACCCCCTCCGCGCCTTTCATCGTCACTGTGATCGTCGCGGCCGTCTGCGGCGTCGTGGTCACACTGATCCGAACGACGCTCCGCCCGAGATGGGTTCCCTGGCTGACCAGCAGGTGCTCCGAGGCACCCGTCACCGCCCATGATTCGATCGATGCCCCCACCGGCGTGTACACGACGACGTCGGTCACGATCGTGCCCGGCGTGAAGTTCTTTCCCGCGATGAAGTACGGGAGGTCGTCGGCCTGCTCCTGCGTCACATTGTTGGCGAAGGTGATCGTCTGCGTGAACGTGGGCTCCGCCGCGGCGGTGCACTGATCCGTGGTCGCCGAGATCGTCGCGTCTGCGTAGTAGTCGGTCTTCGCGCCTGTGGTGTCGTTGAAGTACACGCCGGCAACGGTCTCTTCGTCGTTGTCGGCAGGGAGCATGCCCGCCAATTTGGTGCCGGAGATCAACGCTTCGATATCGGGATTCGAACTCCAGATCTTCAGCCGGCCCTCGTCGGTCGCTTGGGTGAGGCCGTCGACGAACGCGACCGGATTGCTGATCCCGGTGGTGAGCGTCGAGAAGATCTGGGCCGCGGCGGCGGCGAAGAAGACATCTTGTTCGGCGGGGTTCGTACCTTCGCCGTAGTTGAAATACACCTCGTTGAGCAGCAGTGAGACGGCGTTGTCTGCTGTCAGCGTCTCGCCGGTCGTGAGCGCGATCGGTCCGGTCGCCTTCAACAGGTAGCTCAACGCCACGGGGTCGACCGAGACCACATCATCGAAGGGCGGAAGCTCCTCATCGACCCACCACGCCTTCATGATCTCGACCGTCGTCGGGAAGTTCGGGGTCGCCGTCATGTTCGGAATCCAGCGGCCCAGGATGTCGCTGTAGATCTGCTCGGTCTCGGGGTCGAGGGCAGCAATGCTCTCTGCTCGCGCGTTGTCGAACTGCATGCTCGTCGCCTGAGCCGTCAGCGCGATCTGGCCTTCCGAGGCCGTGACGAGTGCCAGCGCTGCGGGATTGCCTCCTGAAGCCCTTAGTTCCGAGTTCCCCTGGAACATCAGCAGATAGGTGCGCGGCGCCCCCTCACCCAGAGCAGCGGGGAGCACCTCGAGGATGGGAGCGATCGGCGACAACGTGTCGTGCAGCCGCGACGTGACATCATCCAGCTGAGTGACGGCCGACGCCACCTGTGGGACGAGGGCGGCCGGATCGATTCCACGCAGATCGGTCAGAACACCGCTGGTGACCTCGGCTCCCTCGGAGACGAGATCGCTGAGGGTGTGGACCGCCGCGAGGTCGATGGCACCCCCGACGGGGCGGAACGCGGCCAGGTCGAGCCGCGGCGCCGCGTCGACCGCGAACCGTGCGAGAGCGTCGACCCCCTCGGCGGCAGACCGGACAGCGGCAAGATTAGGCCCGACGAACGGAACGACCTCAGCTGCGCGCCACAAGACGCCCTCGGTCTCGGCGACCGCTGCGGAAGTTCGCTTCCTGACGGCGTCGGCATCGGCCGCCGCCCCCTCGGCATCCCCCGCGATGATCTTCTGGGGCAGCCCCGTCGCCACGGGAATCGCCGCTGTGAGGGAATCACGAACGGTCAGCGCCTTCGACGCCACGACGGCGAGGAGCACGCCGAGGACCACGAGGATGGCCACGACCCCACCGAGGGACCACCAGAGGATGGTGCGCCGTCTGCGCCGGGAGCGTTCGATCTGCGCGCGCTGTTCTGCGCGCGTCGTGGCCCTGGTAGTCATCGCTCCTATTCAAGCGCACAATCCTGCGCCGCCCTCTCAGGCGCATCGCGGATCGGGCCCCCGTCAGCGGCCACGTGCGGGGCCCGCGGCTCCGTCACTCATCGACGGTCCTCGACTCACATCGCCGGGGTCGACGTTCGCCAGCAGGAGTGTCGCTTCGAACGAACGCGCGATCAGAACGAGCAACCCGAAGAATAGCCAGGTCGTGGACGGCTCCAGCGCGGAACTGTGCATAGTCAGCACGAGCGGGAGGGACACGACCCCGACCACCATGACTATTCCTCCGACCGAACCGGCGCGGTCGGCACCACGACGCGACCGCACTCCGATGAGGAGCATCCGTCCGAGCCAGAAGACGAGTGCGACGAAAACGAAGATCCCGTACTGCGACAGCACCTCCATGAACCCGTTGTGGGGGCTGATCACGCCCAGGGTGCGGCTGCCGATGCCGTTCGACGCGACGAACTGCTCGAAGGCCCCGGGGCCGCCGCCGAAGAGCGGATGAAGGGCGAAGAACGCGAATCCCGCGAGGACCAGTTCCCAGCGCACGTGCGTGGAAGCATCCATCGGGACGGTGAAGCCGAGCACTTCGACGCTGTACCCGGCGTTTCCGATGTGGTTCGCGAGCTCTTCGAAGGGCGTCTCCTCCATATTGCTGAGAACGACGAACGCGACGACGATCGTGGCCGCGATGAGCGCGATCTTCAGCGATGCTCTGCTCCGCAGGAGAACAATGCTCGCAATGACGAACACGGCGAGCAGCCAGAGTCCGGTGCGGCTGCCGGTGAAGGTCATCAGAACCGGGATGGAGATCAGCGCGGCGACACAGACCGACGTGGCGATCACGCTGCGAACCTGGGCGAGGAGGGCGAGTATCGCCAGGCACGAATACAGCAAGAAGGTCGCGTAGTTGTTCGGGTTGAAGAACGTGACAGTGAGTCCCCACCCGTCAAGCGTGAGCTCCTGGGGAAGCGAAGAGCTGATGGCGACCCCGGTGACCACCTCCGCGACCGCGAGAGCCGAGATGACCACGTACGCGAAGAGCCAGCCGCGCAGGAAGAACGCCAGCGTGCGCCGAGGGTCCGGCAGCAAGGTCAATGCGAGAAGCGCTCCGAGACCGGTGGCGACGGAGAGGAGCTCCGTCCAGGCCTGCTCGACCGGCCCGACGAACAGAAGGGAGATCAGGGAGGCGAACATCCACACGGCGGCAAGGACCGCGGTCGATCGTCGGACCCCGGACCGCGTCGTCGATCTGGTGCCGACGACCGCGATGAGCAGGAGCAGGATCGATGCGATGCGGAACGCGAAAACGGGGCCGAACGCAGGGATGAAAGGCCCGAATGCCGCAAGGGTCGGCAGGCAGAAGACGATCAGCGTGGCCAGCCGATTCCTGGGTTCGGCTGTCGCGGAGGACGACGCGACCTTCTTCGTGTGAAGCGAGCCCGTCGCGATGGGACCTTGGTCGGATCGATCCGGCACCATCTCCTACTTCCTCCCGCGCATCGATGCGACGATAGTCCAGACACTACGCACATCGCGCCTCCGGAGCAGCACCCACAACGCGACGACCGCGACGGCCAGCACCGGCGAGAGTAGGATGTCCACGTAGCCGAGTCGCACCGACATCGCCAGCGAGACGCTCACGGCGACCATCGCGATGAGTTCGACAGTCGATCGCCCCCACCGCATACCCCATCGTTTCCAGATGATCGCGTAGGGAACGAGACCTGTCAGGACTGTCGCGACGGCGCAACCGATCATCACTCCTAGTTCGCCGGCGATCGGTATCAGAATGACCCACGCCACAGTTCCGGCGATCGCGCCGAGGAAGCTGGAACCCGCGGAGATCAGCATTCCGCGGTTGGAGCTCGAGGTCAGGGCGGTGACCGATGGAACGGCGACGGTCGTGGCGAGTGTTCCCATCAGGAGGAACAGCAGTATCCACCAGGTGTTCGGGTAGTCCTTCCCCCAGACGACGTCGACCAACAGCTCGGAGACGATGATCATCCCGCACACGGCGGCGCCGATGAGCCAGGTCAGAATGCTCGATGCCTCGGTGATTCGATGACGAACGACCTCCCGGCTCGCTCCCACCTGCATCGCCGACAAGGCGGGGAACAGCGTCGCGCTGATGGCGGTCGCGAGTATCGCGAGAGGTGTCGTCAAGGTCAGGCCCGCGGCATACTCTCCCGCGAACGTCACGCCGGCGGTGATGTTGGCGACGAGAGTGGTCAATTGCACGAATCCGGCGCTCGCGAGCGTTCCCAGCGCCGCGATCAGGATGAAGTGGCGGATCACCTTGCGCTCTGAGGGCTCGAGCGAGACGGAAGAGGAAGGGGGCCAGGTCACGAGAGCGAACACCATGTTGGCGACGGCGACGGGCACGATCACCCAGGCGGTCCTGTTCCCGGCAACGAGCAGGAGAGCCGAGCCGGCGATTCCCACGCCCGCGACGACGACGCTCCAGATCGCCAGCCTGCGACCCTGCCCACCACCGAAGTGCAGACCCTCGACGAAGACCCGCAAGGATATTCCTGCCGTCATCACGCACGACACGACGACCACGACGATGCTGTCCACCTTGAACAGCAACGATCCGCCGAGTATGAGAACGATCAGGCAGGCGATGGCCACCAACACGCGCCGGGCCAGATAGCTCGCGACCGCTGCGGCCTTCTCCGGCTCCTCCGCAGCCACCGAGGCCGACACGAAGCGGCTCGCCGCCGACGCTGCGGGTCCGGGGTAGGCGAGGGAGGTGAGCGCCGCGGTCGAGATCGCCGTCTGGGTCAATCCGAGCAGCGGGGCACCGCCCAGGCGGCCGATCAGCAGGTTGGTGGTCAGCGTGGCGATTCCAGGGGCGACCTTGGTCAGCATGGCGAGGGCACTCTTGGCTCCCAGCCCATCAGCAGCCCGCCCGAGGTAGCTTGCCCGACCACGCACTGTCCCACCCCTGCCTCGTCAGCGACCGAAGCGGCGACGCTTCAACGCACTGACCCTCGGCAGCGCACCAGACCCATAATAGGCTAGCCCGGTGAGCGTGACGTCAGACCTGAAGGAGCCCCGCTCCGTCCTCGTGGGAATCGGTCCGATGAATGCGGCGAGTCAAGCGACGAGTTGGGCGCACGCGTCCACCTCCTTGGGTACGAGAGCCACTTCGTTCGCACATGACGGCCGCTTCGCACGTCTGTTGCGCCCCGGGCCGAAGGTCACGATCCGCGCGGACCACTCGTTGCCTCATTATCGTCTGGCACCTTCGGTCGTGAGACGGACCGCCACTCGCCTCGCGGTGCGCGAGCTGACGCACGTTCTCAACGAAGGCAACGTGCCTTTCTCTTCGGATCCGCGCACGTCCTCGTTCGCTGCCGAGGTGCGCGCCGGCGACTACGGTCGCCGCCCTCTCGGTGTCGTCTTCCATGGTTCCGATGCGCGCGACCCCGCGCTTGCCAAAGAAATCGATGAAGCGAGCTACTTCTTCGATGCCGACCCGGAGTGGACGAGGATGGTCGGCGAGCGCGCGGCTCGCAATCGCGCAGAGATCGCCGCCCTCGGCATCCCGACCTTCGTCACGACTCCGGACATGCTCGCGCATGTCGACGGCGCGGAGCTGCTGCCGCTCAGCGTCGACACGCACGGGTGGGCGAGCGGCCGGCCGGTGATGGAGAGCGCAGTTCCACGCGTACTCCACCGGGGGTCGGGCAGCAAGTACACCAAGGGCTCCAAGTACATCCTTCCGGCCCTGGAAGCGCTCGAATCCGCTGGGCGCATCGAGCTCTTGACGTCTCCCGTCCTGCCGCACCACGCGATGGCGGAGCTGATCAAATCATCCGACATCGTCGTCGATCAGGTGCAGACGGGCACCTATGGAGTGACCGGGGTCGAGGCGATGGCTGCGGGCCGACTGGTGGTGGCGAACATCTCCGCCCACTCGGGAGATGTCGAGCGCCCACCGATCTTCCACGCCACTCCGCTCGGTTTCACAGCAGCGATGGAGGAGATCCTCGATTCGCCTGACTCCGCGCGACGGGTGGCCGAACGAGGACCCGGCTACGTCGACCGTGTGCACAATGGCCAGGCGGCGGCGAGAGTGCTTCGCCGCTTCGCCCGAGAGACATGAAGACCGAGCGTCCGGCGCCTAGGCGCCCTCGACAGCGGCGGCTGCCGGCTGGGGATGGAGGACGAGTTCTCGCATCATCGCGCCGAGCGGAGGCTCCACCGCGAGCTCCCACGTGAAGAAAGCCCGCGCTTCCGTAGCCTTCTCGCGAAGCTGTGCATCCGTGCCCTCGTGGTCACTCGCGAATGCCATCATCCGATCGAGAATGAGATCAGCCGAATCGTCGTGGCCTGACACGGCGACCGCATGGCGCTCGGCGAAGGTCCGCTGAGCCTTCCGGTCCGACACGACGTCGACCAGCCCCGCCATCACGTGCTCATAATTCTTGCTGGGCACCGCCGCCTCGTTCTGCCCATCGACGGCGAGCAGCGACAAGCCGAACCCGGCACCGCCGAGAAGCGCGGGCATCTCGTGCGTCGGACGGGGAGGGATCAGACGGAGATTGTCCGGCCTACCTCCCTGCTCGACCGAGATTTCGAACGCTCGACGATGGTCAGGCGAGGGGAAGCGGGCGATGGCTTCGAACTCGAACGGCAGCCCCCGTGCTTGCGAGCGGCGCGCGATATCCAAGAGCAACGCCGTGCCGTACTCCTCGCTCAAGGTACCGATGTGCAGCACTTTCCATCGTCGCTCGACGAAGGGGACTGACGGAAGACCCGTGAATTGACCGGCGAGAGGGTAGTTCGGCGACACGACGACCGGAACGCCCGCGGCGCGGAAGGGATCGGCCATCTTCTCCGTGACGACGTCCGCGGCACCGAGCATCTTCGCTGCGCCAACCTGATAGCGCTCCAGCAACCGTGAGACGACGCGCCGGACAGACGGGGGAAGAGGCAGCTTTCCTGCGTAGTAGTCGGCGTAGTACTCGTGCACGTCGTAGAGGACAGGTCTGCCTCGGCGGCGGCGCCATCTCTTCGCCTGACGAAGGAAGTAGAAGTCGTGGATATGCCAGATCTGCCCATCCAGCGCGGTGGCTGCGCGAGCCGTACGCCCCACCCGTCGAATCCGCTCGCGCGCATTCCTCGGTGACGGGAACAGCGTCTCCGCGGCGGCGGGATCGGTGCTCGGGTCCGCCCCGTCATCGAGCCAGAGGAAATGTACTCGGAAGCCTGCGTCGAGGGCGACCTGCGCGCACCGGACGATCCGTCGGTCTCCGCGCGGATGGACGGTGGGGATCACGAGGAGTGGAGAATCCTCATCCACTGCTGCCGGAATGTTCAGTCGCCACGATGAGGTGCTGACGACACGGTGCTCGGCCGGGATCTCCGGGGATACGTCGCTCATTCTCCGCGAAGCCCCAGCCGCTGCTTGTGGGAGTGCGTCGTGGAGAGGATGAACGACGTCGCCCGCCACGCGGTGTTCGCGATCTCGTAGCCGGCGGGGATCCCCGCGACGTCGCTCTTCGGGGCCGCGAGTCGGGCCGCGACGGCCCTCAGCACACCCTCTCGCGACACACCGGCGGTGATGATGGCACCGGCATCCATGGCTTCGGGACGCTCGATGAAGTCGCGCATCGTGACGGCGGGGAACCCGAGCGTGCTCGATTCCTCGCTGATCGTGCCGCTGTCGGACAGCACGAGCTTCGCTTCGAGCTGCAGCTTGATGTAGTCGTGGAACCCGAACGGCGGGTGGAAGATGATCCCCTTCGTGGCATCGGCGTCGTCGAGCGCCTCGATGCGCTTCCGCGTGCGGGGGTGGGTGGAGACGAGAATCGGAATCGAGTACTCCGCTCGCAACGCCTGCAACGCCTCGATCGCTTCACGCAGTCGCTCCGGATCGTCGACGTTCTCCTCCCTGTGGAGGCTGACGAGGAAGTACTCCCCCGATGTCAGGCCCATTCGCTGGACCGCGTCGCTCGCATCGATCTGGGGGCGATTCTGCTCCAGCACTTCGCGCATCGGCGAACCGGTGAGGAGGATCTTCGACGGATGCAGCCCTTCCGCGAGGAGGTTCCGACGAGCGTGCTCGGTGTAGACGAGGTTGTAGTCGGCCACGTGATCCACCAGACGCCGGTTGGTCTCCTCCGGCACGTTCTCGTCGAACGATCTGTTGCCCGCTTCCATGTGGAACACGGGGACCTTGAATCGCTTCGCGATGACCGCGGAAATACAGCTGTTGGTGTCACCGAGAACGAGGAACGCGTCAGGCCGCTCTTCCAGCAGCACCTGTTCGGTCTTCGCGAGGATCGAACCCAGCGCGGCGCCGAGCGACGACGTGTCGGCTTCGAGGAAGTGATCGGGCCTGCGGAGTCCGAGATCCTCGAAGAAGACCTCGTTGAGCTCGTAGTCGTAGTTCTGACCGGTGTGGACGAGCACCTGTTCGGTCTGCTCGTCCAGAAGCTTGATCGTCGCGGAGAGGCGGATGATCTCCGGTCGCGTTCCCACGACGGTCATCACTTTGAGCTTGTCGGACATGGTCACACTGCCTCGGCAATCGTGTCGGGGTTCTGGGGATCGAAGATGTCGTTCGTCCAGAACGACGTGTAGAGCGCGTCGGCTCCGATGTTCGTGATGTTGTGCGCCCATAGCGTCGGCATGTCGATCGCCGCCGGCGCGTCACCGTCGACCTCGAACGAGACGACCTCGTCGGAGAACAACCGACGGAGGGAGATCCGAGCTCGTCCCTGCAGGATCGTGAACCGCTCGATCTTCCGACGGTGGAAATGGTCGCCGCGTGTGATGCCGGGAACGGTCGTCGAGAAAGACGACTGCCCGGGGCCGCCATGCGACCGGATGATCTCGAAGAACGACCCGCGGGCATCGGCGTGCCGCGCGAGCGGGATCCGCGCCTGGGCCGGGAAGGTGAACGACCTGTAGGTGTTGAACAGATCGCGATCGAAGTCGTCGTCGACATTCGGGATCTCTCCGACGGAATAGAGCTCGGCATACCCCTGCAGCCTGTGCAGTATCCCGGTGACCGTCTCCCGCCGCTCGAGGCCGTCCTGTTCCTGAGGAGTGATCCGACCGGTGAGGACATCCGCCGCATTCTGCACATGCAGGAGGGTCAGTTCCTTGTCGTTCTCGACGCTCGGCTTCTCCCCCGTCGCGATCAGGTGGCTGAAGGTCGCCGTGACGGAGTTGTAGAACGGTCGCCCGTGCTCACCGAACAGATTCGGAAGGGCGACGTCGAGGAAGTCCGCACCGATGTCGGCGGCGGCCGCGGCGAGGATATCCCCTGCCCGCGCCTTCGCTTCACCGTAGACGGATCCGTTGCCCGCCTGCGTGGAGTTCGCATAGACCACCAGCGGCGGAGGCTCCGACGCACCGCGCAGCGCTTCGGCGAACTGCTCGGCGAACGCGATGTTCCCCTCGCGCACCTCCTCGTCCGATCCGCGGTTCACGCCGGCGATGTGCACCGCGCGCGAGCTCCCGTCGACCGCAGCTCTCGCGTCGTCCGCGACGAAGGCGTCGCCGAGCCGCACACCGTCCGCTCCCACTCCTGTCTCGAGGAGTGCCGAGCGGGTGTGCCAGCCGAGAAAGCCTCCGGCCCCGGTGACGGCGACCCGTGTCATGCGCCGACGTCCGCCGGCACACGAAGGCCGGCCAGACGCAGTTCCTGTCGGATTTCGGGGAGGGTGAGGAGCATCTGCTCGACCTCCGGAATCGTCATCTGCGCGACCGTATGGGAGTCGTAGTCGTCGTACTTGCTCTGGGTGACGTCGCCTTCTTCGAAGTACACGCTGTAGTTCAGCTCCCGGTTGTCGGCGACGACCCGGAAGTAGTCCCCCATGTCCCGCGCCCGCGACAGCTCCTCCCGTGTGGCCAGCGCTTCGGAGACCTTTTCCGCGTGGCGGGTGCCGATGACCTCGATCTTCGCGTCCGACTGGAAGAGATTGAGGACGGCGCGCGCGAGGGACTCGATAGAGCAGGCCTTCGCCTTCCGCACGAAGAGGTCTCCCTGTTGCGCGTTCTGGAAAGCGAACTCGACGAGATCGACCGACTGCGCCAGCGACATCATGAAGCGTGTCATCTGCGGGTTCGTCACCGTGATGTTCCCGCCGGACCTGATCTGGCGCACGAACAGCGGAATGACCGAACCACGCGAGTACATGACGTTCCCGTACCGCACGAGGGAGACCGTCGTCGCGGCATCCGGATTGTTGAGGCCGTACGACTGCGCGACCTTCTCCATCAGAGCCTTCGACATGCCCATCGCATTCACCGGGTACACCGCCTTGTCCGTGCTCAGACAGACGACGGATTTCACCTCGTTGCGGTCGGCCGCGCGCACGACGTTCTCGCTTCCGTTGACGTTCGTGCGCACCGCCTCCATCGGGAAGAACTCGCAGGAAGGAACCTGTTTGAGCGCCGCCGCATGGAAGACATGGTCGACGCTGCGGGCCGCGCGATCGACACTGTCGTAGTCGCGCACATCGCCGACGTAGAACCGCAGCCTGCTGTCCTTGATCTCATGCCGCATGAGATCCTGCTTCGCCTCATCGCGGCTGAAGATCCGGATCTCCGCGACATCCCGTTCGAGCAGCTTCCGCGCCACGGTGTGGCCGAAGGAGCCCGTACCTCCGGTGATGAGGATTCGCGCCCCGCTGAACTGGTCATTCATTGTGTTCCACCTGCTCCGTTGGTTCTGACTGCCCGGGCCAAAGAGTCCAGGATCACATCCGCGGTCGAGGCCGCCGAGAGGTTCCGGTCGTAGAACGCTCTCCCACGCTCTCCGAGGGCGTCCCAGTGGCTCTGGCCGCTTCCCGCCACTTGAACGATAGCGTCGCTGAGGGCTGCCACGTCTCCCGGGCGCACGGTGATCCCGGCGCCGGAATCCTCGATCAGCTTCGCGCCGTCGCCCGTGATCTGTCCGATGATCGGCGCACCCGAGGCGAGGAGGGTGGAGATCTTGCTCGGCGTGGTGTGCGCCAGGAACGGGGCATCCGCGAGACTGACCAGCTGGATCTGCGCGGCCGCCATCAACTCGGGAATATCGCTCTGGGCCACCCGGCCGAGGAACCGCACATTCGGAAGGCCTTCGTCGACGGCCCGCTGCTGCAGCCTCGACCTGCTGATCCCGTCTCCGACGATGGTGATCCTGATGTCTCGTCTGTCACGAATCCGCGCTGCCGCATCGAGGAGTGCGTCGAGACCTTGAACCTCGCCGATCGCCCCGGCGTACATGACATCGACGGGCCCGTCGGCATGCGGCTGGATTCCGAGCCGGCTCCGAGTCTCGTTGAGCGGACGGAACAGTGCCTCGTTCGTCGGATTCGGTGCGTAGACGATCCGATCCGAATCCAGAGTGGGATTGCGCTCCAGGATCACGTCGCGAACGCTCCGCGAGATCACGCCGATCGCCGTCGCCTTCCGTTCGGTCAGCGCCACTGCTCGCCGGATCGCCGAGGTGGCGACGGTGCCGACCGCGCCACCGGGCATCATCCCGCTCGATACGAGCGAGTCCGGCCAGAGATCCTGCACGTGGAGGAAATAGGGCACACGACCCCATCGAGTGTGCGTCAGCAGCGGCAGACTCACGGTCACCGGCGAGTTGTAGACCCAGAGGGCGTCCAGCCCGCGCAACGCCCGACGCCCCGACACTGTGGCCGATCCTGCGAAGGAGGCATAGTTCGCGATCCGGCCGAGCGCGGAGGAGCTGTGGTTCGGGTAGAGGGCGACTCGATCGACGAGGATTCCGTCCCGCTGTTCTGTCGCTCTCCGACGGATGCGGTATCCGTCGTACAGCACACCGTCCGGGTAGTTCGGGAACCCGGTCAGAACTCGCACCTCGTGTCCTCGAGCCGCGAACTCCCGCGCGTAGACGGCCGGCAGCGCGGCAGGGCCCGGCTCCGGGTCGTACCACTGGCTGAGGATTCCGATCTTCATCCGAGGCCGCCCTGCCCTGAGAGAAGCCGGCGCAGACCGCTGCCGTCGACCGAATACTCCTCCTCGTACGCCGACGTCTGCCGCTGACCCAGCCACATCAGCGCCACCCGTCGTTCCACGCCCGCGACTTCAGGGATGACGCGTCCCGCTCCACGCGCCACACGGAGCGTGATCCGGCAGAGCCACAGCGGAAGGTGCACCGGTTCGGTGCCGCGGGCCTCACGAAGCACGTCCGCAGTGGACAGTCCCTCCCACGGCTGGAGCATCACGGGCCCGACCTCTCCCGTGCTCTTGGCCACACGAACGACAAAGTCGACGAGCCCGCCGATGCTGCTCACCACGGTGGGCTGGGCACCGTCACCTGCGACGCTGGCGAGGGGCGACCGGGAGATCCGCTTCAGCGATTCGGTGGTCGGGCGGCCGGCTCCCTGCACGCTCGTCGCCCGGATGACGATGGCATCGGTGATGTCGCTGCGGGGCACGCTGAAGAAAGCGCGTTCCCCCAGAGCCTTGGAGCGCGAGTACGGCGAGAACGGCTGCGCATCGAGACTCTCATCGAGAACGGGACGATGTCCCTGCACCGCGGCCGAGCTGAGATGGATGACTCGCCGAACGGACGCGTCGGCCGAGGCCTGGAGCACCAGCGCGGGTAGCAGTGCGTTCGCCCCGTAGAGCTCGGCGGTCGGCGGCGCGCCGGGCGTGGCGAGTCCTGCGGCGTTGATGACGACATCCACACCGTCGAGTCGAGCAGCCAGATCAGCACGGGCCTCGCTCTGCTGCGCGAGAGCGGCTATGTCGGTCGGGGACTCGGCCGCCACCGGCAGCAGAACGCGCGGAGCCTGCAGGGTTCTCACGTCGACGCCGTCGGCACGCAGACGAGCGACGACGGCGCTGCCGACGAAGCCGGTCGCCCCGATCACAGCCCAGATGCGGGGGTCATGATCCGGTCGCGCGCCGGTCGGAAGAGGCTCGAGGATCGAGGGGATCGCCATGGACTGCCGCGGAGGAAGCCGGTTGCCGCGCATGCGGGGCAACGCGAGGTAGAGCGCGCAGATGCCGAGGATCAGCGCCCACGCCAGGGCGGCGGGGATCAGCGCGGCCTCCCGGAGAACCCCGACCGCGCTGGTCAGCACGGTGAATCCGCCGACCATGGCCGTCACGGCGGCATGGCCGAGTCCGGTGTCGGTGAGCCGCTGGTACGAGTGGGAGCGATGCGACTGCAGAATCGCCTCGCCACGCGAAGCTCTCCTGGCGAGGGTGAAGAGCGTGTCGGCGAGATAGATCGCGAGCGGTGACACGGCGACGACCGGATCGACACCCGCCCACAGGATCGCCACGCCGATCCCCGCCGTGATAGCGCCCAGCAAATAGCTGCCGACGTCGCCGAGGAAGAGGCCCGGCTTCGTGACGTTCCACGGCAGGAAACCCAGGAAGGCGCCCGCGACGACGAGTCCCAGAGCCGTCGCCCACGGGAGGCCGGCCAGCAGACCGACGACCGCGTAGGCTCCTCCGATCAGCGCAGCATGCACACCGGAGATCCCATTGATCCCGTCCATGAAGTTCGCGATGTTGATGAACATCATGATCGCGATCGTCGCTCCGACGGCCGCCCACCACGGCTGTTGGAAGATGATGGCGAGGGGAACCGCGATCGCGGCACCGGCGATCAGCTGGGCGAATGCCCGCACCGGCACACGCAGCCCTCGCACGTCTTCGATGAGTCCGACCACTGCCGCGAGGAGCGCTCCGGCGACGACCGCGATCATGGCAGCGATGGGGAGGGAAGCCGGCGTGAGCAGTGCCGTGATCGTGCCGCCCGCGATGCCGATGAGCGGAGCTATCCCCCCGCCACGCAGAGTGACGTCCGTGTGCGACGACCTCTCGTTCGGCGCATCCACGACGGCGTAGCGCCGCAGCACCGGCCGCAGCGCCACCACGGCCAGAAGGCTCGACGCGAAGGCCACCGCGGCGGCGGCCCAGATGGCGGTGCTCATTCGGCTCGGCGCGCCTCTCGCGCATCGGCGAGATCCACGGCCAGGGGCGTGATGAGCGCGGTGTCGTTGTTACGTGGTTCGGCGTACATCCGCGCCTCCCAGCCGGCCTTGTCGAGGCGCTCCGGAGAGATCGGATCCGCGCGCGTGTGCGACACCTTCGGGTGGAACGGTCGTTCGAGGCTCTCGCTGTCGCCGACCAGCTCCTCGTGCAACTTCTCGCCGGCGCGCAGACCCGTGAAGACGATCTCGATCGCCTTGCCCGACATCGCGATCATGCGCTTGGCCACGTCGAGGATCGATACGGGCTCGCCCATATCCAGGATCAGCACCTCCCCCGCGCGTCCCACCGCCCCGGCTTGGATTACCAGCTGGCAGGCCTCGGGGATCGTCATGAAGTATCGTGTGACGTCGGGGTGGGTCACGGTCAGGGGACCGCCCGACTCGATGAGCGCCTGGAAGGTCGGCAGCATCGACCCGCGGCTTCCGATCACGTTCCCGAACCTGACCGACAGATACCTCCTGCCGGATGCCTCCCCCGCCCACGCCGTGATCTTCTCGGCGATGCGCTTGGAGTGACCGAGCACGCTGGCGGGGTTGGCTGCCTTGTCGGTCGAGATGTTGATGAACGTGCTCACTCCCGCTGCGCGAGCTGCCTGAACCACATTCAGCGTGCCCAGGACATTGGTCTTCCATGCCTCGTCGGGATACTGCTCCAGCATCGGGAGGTGCTTCAGCGCGGCGGCGTGGAACACCACTTCCGGGCGGCGATCGAGGAAGATCTCCCTGAGGGTCTCCGGCTCGCGGATGTCAGCGAGCACGACTTCGTTCGTGTCGAGGAGCCCGTGTCCGGTCGTGCCGATCTGCGCCATCTGCAGGCCGGTCTCGTCCCGATCGAGCATGATGAGCTCTTTCGGACCGAACTTCGACAGCTGCCGACACAGTTCCGATCCGATCGATCCGCCTGCGCCCGTGACGATCACTCGACGCCCGGTGATGTAGCCGGCGATGAGTTCGATGTTCGTGTCGACCGGATGCCGGCCGATGAGGTCTTCGATGCTGATGTCGCGAAGATCCGAGGGCGATTCCTCCCCGGAACCGATGTTGGTGAGGCTCGGTGTGACGGAGACGCTCATCCCTGCTGCTTCGGCACGGTCGGTCAGATCACGCAGCAGCGCGCCGTCGGCGCGGCCGATCGCGATCACGAGCACAGTGGCTCCGGTGCGTCGCGCGGCGTCGGCGATGTCTGCCGTGCGCCCGATGACGGGAACTCCGCGCAGCCTCAGGTTCTTCTTCGCCGGGTCGTCATCGAGCAGACCCACCGGCACGATCGGTGAGGCCGGGTCGGTGAGGATGCTGCGGACCACGTTGTCGCCGAGTTGTCCCGCACCGACCACCAGCGCAGGTTTCGCCTGTCCCCCGGGTTTGCGCGTGCGGTCCACCACCAGCCGAGCGAGGTATCGGACGCCGAACATGGTGAGCAGTACGAACGGGAAAGCCAGGAACATCGTGCCGCGGGGGATACCGACGTAGTTGCCGAACAGCACGACGAAGACCGCCAGGAACAGCGCCTCGAACATCACGAGCAGCGCGACCGTTCGAACCTCTTCGAAAGAGCCGTAACTGTGGCGACCGCGGTAGATCGCCAGCTGGAATCCGAGCACGACCTGGATGACCGCCGCGATCGCTGCCAGCGCCAACGTCGCTGCCCAGAGCTGCAGGGTCATCTCGAACTCGAAGCGGAGCACGACGGCCGCGACGACGCCGATGAACCACGCGAGCGCGTCCAACGAAGCGGCGAGCATGCGTCTGCGCTGCTGAGCCGGAGACACGCTGGCCGTCGATTCGGCGTCCCCTGCCACAACGACCACCCCTCCGCGCGTGCGTCAGCAACGCAATATGCCAGTCGACAATCTGCCAATTCATATAATTGCATAGACATTCGAGGTGAGGCGGGTGCCCCGCGTCGGCGCTCCAGACACCACCGGGCCGATTACAGTGGCCTGAGTCCCCCTGTCTGGAAGGTCTTCCGTGTTCGAGATCATCACCGTCTGCACGGGCAACATCTGCCGCTCGCCCCTTGCCGAACAACTGCTGCGCTCGCGCCTCGCCGATCTTCCGGGCACGGTGACGAGTGCGGGCACATACGGCCTGGACTCCGTCGGAATGCCGGCCGAGGCGCAGAAGCTCGCGATTCAGTACGGCGTTGGCCCCGAAATGGCGGCCGCGCACCGCTCGACACCGCTCACCGCCGCAGCGCTCGGCAGTCCGGACCTCATCCTCGCGTTGGCGCGCGAGCATCGTCGCAGCATCGTCGAACTCGCGCCCGCACGGTTGCGTTCCGCCTTCACCTTGCGCGAGTTCGCCCGACTCGCCGCCGACACCGCCGACGCCGACATCCTCGTCGCCGCCGACGCACACGACGATCCGTCCTCCCGGCTGCGAGCGGGCGTCGCGGCTGTCGCTGCGCGACGCGGCATGACCGCTCCGCCGGCGAACCCCGAGGAGGACGACGTCGTCGACCCCTACCGCCGTTCGTGGGCCACCTACGAACGCTCCGGCCAGCAGCTCGTCCCCGCGATCGACCAGGTGGTGCGCGTGGTTCGCCTCTCGGTCGCCGGCGCTTAGGGCTGCGGGGAGTCGGTCCCCGGGTCGGTGGGCGTGGTCTCATCCGGCGGAGTGGTCGACCCGTCGACGTTCTCCTCAGCGCCCTGCCCGCCGCGACCGCCGGCGTTCCGCGCGCGCTCTGCCTGGGCCTCCGCCTCGATGCGAGCGCGCTCACCCTCGCGACGCAGCGCCAGGACTGCCTCCTGATAGGCGGCGAGGGCTTGGTGGCCAGCTGCCTCGTCGAGCGGGACCGTGGTCAGTGCTGCCGCGGCGGCTGTGACGGCGTCGCGGAGCTCCTGCCCCGCCGAGGAGTTCTCCTCGACCTCCAGCGCCGCGCGCGCGGCGAACGTCGCCGCGAAAACGTCGAGCGCCTGCCGATACGTCGTCGCGTTCTGGTCGACGGCGGCTCGCAGCGCGCGGATCTCGATCACCGCATCGTCGACGGCGGCTGATCGCTCTCGAACCTCGTCGAGCGCAGCGGCGACCTCGGTCAGTGAATCTTCGTCGACGTCAGCGGGCGCGAAAGCCTGCGGGACCTCCGGTAGGACGACACCTGCCAGCGCGGCGGCGTAGGCATCGACCGCCGCGAGGGCGGCGGCTTGTGCATCAGGCTCGGCGATCGACTCCTCCAGCCCCTGGATCACGCTCCGCGTCGTCGTCGACTGCGACGCACCGGAGGCGATCTCCGCGGAGAGCCGATCGACCGCGGCGGTCATCCCGCGTTCCGCGCTCGCAAGGGCTGCCTCATCCTCTTCCAGTGCTTGCGCGGCGGTCGCCGCGGGAGAGGCATTGGCCATCTGGACCCCGGCGAACCCGAGTGTCCCCAGCACGACCGTGACGGCGAGCGTGGCTGCGGACACACTGATCCAATCGATACGACGAGCACCCCGCCTCGGCGTCGCCCTGCCGGCTTCGCCCGCTGCGAGCGGAGCAGGGCCAGGGGCCTTCTCCGCTGCGTCCACGAGTGCGAGAAGACGTGCGGTGTCTGCGTGCACGCGCGTCGACGGCGCCGCCGACCGGCGCGCCCCGACCACCTGCTCCAGGTCATGCTCTTCGCGGCCCTGCGCCTCCTCGGGGCCGGGACGCGACGAGCGTGCGTCGTTCGTGAAGAGTCCTTCGAGGGTGCTCATGAGGGTGCTTCCGGATGATGATGGGGCGGAATATCGGTAGTCTCGACACAGACTACCGGCGCCTCTTCCGCGCGCACTCGCCCCCGAGGAGCCCATGGACATCCACGACTATCTGCGCGTCTTCCGCCGCAACGTCGTCCTGATCATCTCGGCGACGCTGATCGGGGTCTCCGTCGGCGCGCTCGTCGCTCTGAACACCGCCCCGCGCTACGAGGCGTCCACGGAGCTCCTCGTCGCCGCGCAATCCCCATCGGGCAGCTCGGTGGAGCTGAACCTCGGCCGAACGTACGCTCAGCAGGCGATCACCAGCTACGTCGCGCTCGTCTCCAGCTCGCTCGTGCTCCAGCCGGTCATCGACGACCTCGGCCTCGATGTCGAGCCGTCCGCGCTCGCCGGCAAGGTGCGCGCCAGCGCCGCGATCAACAGTCTGGCCATCACCGTGACCGTCTCGGATCGCAACCCGAGTCAGGCCGCTCGCCTCGCCAATGCGATCGGAGACAGCTTCGCCACGGTCGTCGTCGAGCAGCTCGAGAAGCGTCCGGATGACGCCTCGAGCCTCATCCGCATCGATACGCTGCAGGCTGCGCAGGTGCCGGTGACCCCCGTCGCGCCGAACATGGTCCTGTCGATCCTCATCGGCGGTCTCATCGGTCTCGCCGCAGGTATCGGCGGCTCCGCCCTTCGGACGATCCTGGACACCCGGATCCGTTCCACGAAGGATGTCGAGCGCGCCACCGCCGCTCCCCTTCTCGGCGCCATCGCCTTCGATTCGAACGCTTCCAGCCAACCGCTGATCATGGCGGCGAACCGGAGCGACCCACGGGCAGAGGCCTTCCGCTCACTGCGCACGAACGTCCAGTTCCTTGCGATCGGAGGGGAGTCCGCGGTCTTCGTCGTGACCAGCGCCGGCCCAGGAGAGGGAAAGTCGACCACCGCCGCGAACCTCGCGATCGCCTTCGCCGAGTCCGGCGCACGCGTCGCACTCGTCGACGGCGATCTGCGTCTTCCCCGAGTCGCGGACTACTTCGGCATCGAGGGCGGCGTCGGGCTGAGCGATGTACTCGCCGGACGCATACCCGCGAGCGAGGCGATGCAGCGCTGGGGCCGGGGCACACTCTTTCTGCTGCCTGCGGGGACGGTGCCACCGAACCCTGCTGAGCTCCTCGGCTCCGGTGGCATGAAGTCGCTGCTCGCCGAACTCAAGCGAGCATTCGACGTCATCATCATCGATGCACCGCCTGTGCTTCTGGTCACGGACGCCACCGTGATCGCCAGCCGCGCGAACGGCGCGCTGCTCGTGGCGGCGTCCGGAAAGACCACGATCCCACGGCTCTCGGCTGCTGTGGAGAGCATCGAGAAGATCGGCGCGAACGTCCTCGGGACCATCGTCACCATGCTCCCGACCACGGGCGTGGACAAGGCGTCGTACGGGGAGTACTCCTACGGCGCGACGCACCAGCAGGCGCCCCGCTGACCGACTGAGGCGACCCCCTATGGGAGAATGGCCCAGATTCTCCCTCCCCATCACCGACATTCAGGAGACCTGCCGCGTGGAACTTCGCGACTACCTGCGCATCCTGCACAGGAACTGGCTCATCATGCTTGTGCTCCTGCTGGTCGGTCTCGCCGGCGGCGCCGCGTACGCGCTGGCGCAGGCGCCTCGATACGTCGCCTCGACGCAGCTCTACGTCTCCGTCCGCAGCGAGGGAGCGGCTACCGGCGACCTCGTGCAGGGGACGACCTTCGCGCGTCAGATGGTCACCACCTACGTGGATGTCATCGGCACCGGGCTCGTGCTCGAGCCCGTGATCGACGAGCTCGACCTCGATACGACCGTCGCAGGTCTCGCGTCTCGCGTGAGCGCATCCACACCGTTGAACACGGTGACGATCAACATCTCGGCGACGGATACCGACCCCGAGACCGCGGCCGCGATCGCGAATCAGACGGCGATCAGCTTCACGAACGCCGTGCAGAACACCCTCGAGAAGCCGACGACGGAAGACGCTGCGAGTCCGGTCAGCATCACGGTCACGGACCCGGCCACCGCGCCGACGCGCCCATCGAGCCCGAACGTCCCCCTCCTCGTCATCCTCGGGGGCCTCCTCGGCCTCGCGACGGGAGTCGCCATCGCCGTGCTCCGCCACGTTCTCGACGTGCGGATCCACACGCTGCACGACATCGAGCAGATCACCGACCGGCCCATGCTCGGCGGCATCGCCTTCGACCCGGAGGCGCAGAAGCGACCGCTCATCGTCCACGCCGACCCGCGGAGCCCGCGCTCGGAGTCCTTCCGCACGCTTCGCACGAACCTCCAGTTCCTCAATGTCGACGCAGGACCACGCACGCTCGTCATCTCGAGCTCCGGCCCCGGCGAAGGCAAATCGACCACGACGGCGAACCTCGCCATCGCACTGGCCGAGACAGGTGTGCGGGTCGCGCTGATCGACGGCGACCTCCGCCTGCCCCGCGTCGCCGACTACATGGGCATCGAGGGCGGAGTGGGGCTGACGAACGTCCTCATCGGACAGGTCGACGTGGCCGACGCGCTCCAGAAGTGGGGCGCACATCAGCTCTACGTGCTGCCGAGCGGCCCGGTTCCGCCGAACCCGAGCGAGCTGCTCGGCTCCGCTGCGATGGACCGCATGCTCGCCTCTCTCGAAGAGTATTTCGACTACATCCTCATCGACGCGCCCCCGCTGCTGCTCGTCACCGACGCTGCAGTGGTGGGCAAGAAGACCAGCGGTGTCATCCTCGTCGCCGCTTCCGGCAAGACGAAGAAACAGGAACTCGCAGGCGCGATCCGAACTCTCGAGACCGCTGGCGTCCCGATGCTCGGCACAGTCGTCACGATGCTCCCGACCAAGGGACCCGACAGCTACGGCTACGGCGCCTACACCTACGGCTCGACGACGAACATCGAGCAGGACCCGGTGCAGCTGAAGAAGTCCGAGAGCCAGCCGCGGCGCGTCAAGATGCGGAGCAAGGCAGGGGTCTGAGAAGCGCCGCTTCAGGGGCGAGGCAAGTCAGCGCCCACAACGGCTTCAGCGTCTCGAGTCTTCGACGACGACGGGAAGACCACCCAGTGGTAGAGGGCGAATCGCACCAGCACGACGATCCCGATGCTCACGAGATTGACCAGGTTGACCGCGACCGCGCCGGGCTCGCGCCCGAGCAGCACGTGCGCCGCGCCCACACCCGCCCACACGATCCCCGCGCCGAGAGCCGTGCAGGCGACGTTCGCGCCGAGGAAGAGCAGGAGCTCGCTTGCTCGGCCACGTCGATCGCGGTGGCGGAACGTCCATTCGCGATTGCCGAAGTACGCATTGACCAGCGCGACGGCGGAAGCGACGAGCTTGGCCGCGACGACGTTCCAGTCGAGACCGTAGACCAGGAGGTTGAAGACGCCGATCTCGATCACGGTGCTCAGTCCGCCGACGACGAGGAAGCGGCTTCCCACGCCCACGACGCGGCGGAGGCGGGAGGGTTGATTCACTCGACTAGGCTACTCGGTGCGCGCCTGAGAACCTGCGCGTCGTCACCGCGCCCAAGGACTCCCGTGCACCTCACCCACCTCGCCGTCGTCATGCCCGCCTTCAACGAGGCCGAGGGTATCCGCGGCTTCGTCGATGAGATCCGGGCATCGGTGTCCCCTCTCGTCGAACGCGTGACCTTCCACATCGCCGACGACCGCTCGACGGATGCCACGGCCTCGGCCTTCGACGACGTCGCGGACGTGACCGTGGAGGTGCAGCCGCTCAACCGCGGGCACGGCCCGACCGCACTGGCGGCGTACCGCGCAGGGCTCGCGGCCGACCCCGATGTGCTCGTGCACGTGGACGGCGACGGACAGTTCCACGGCAGCGACTTCCCGCGGCTGATCGCCGCCCTCGAGTCCCAAGACGCCGATGTCGTGCACGGAGTCCGCGACGGCCGCACCGACCCCTGGTACCGCAAGGTGCTCACGGGCGCCGTCGGCCTCCTCATCGCTCTGGCCGCGGGCCGTCGTATCCCCGACGTCAACACTCCCCTGCGCGCCTACCGCCCCGACGCACTGCGGGTGCTCGTGGATGCGGTCCCCGCCGATGCCTCGATCCCCCATGTCCACTTCTCCCTCGCCGAGGCGCGTGCGGGCTTCACCGTGCGCTACCTGCGGGTCGAGAGCATTCCGCGACGCGGGTCATCGGCCACGGGGACCATGTGGGGACGCGCTGCCGGGGTCGCTCTGCCGCCGAAGCGACTGCGCCGCTTCGTCGCCGTCGCGCTCGGCGAGGCCTGGGCCCTCTCGCTGGGGCCCTCCGCGCCGCTGCGCGCCATCCGCCGCCCGGAGCCCGTCACGCGATGACGCGGACCCGCACGATCCTGTTCTGGGCCGCTGCGGCCGCCCTCCTGATCGGGCACGTCATCGTCGCCTGGCACAGCCTCACCGTCTGGCGGTTCTGGGAGGACGAGGCGTTCAACCTCACCGTCCCCCGCAACCTGCTCGCGGGTCTCGGTTATTCCAGCGACGGCGCGCTGTCCGGCTCGGTGATCACCCCGTTCGACCCGCGCATCTCGACGGGACCTGTCGTGCTCGTCCCGGTCGCCGCGCTGCTCGCGACCGGGATGGATCCGGTGACGGCCGGACGACTCATCCCCCTGGCGTTCTGGATCGCTCTGCTCGCCGGGCTGGCCGTGCTCGGGCGGCGGATCGGCGGACGCTGGGCCGCGCTGCTCGCGGTCACCGTGCCCCTGGCCTTCACCGCCGGGGCGGGCGTCTCCCCCATCCAAGGCCCTGCCGACCTGCTCGGCGAGATCCCCGCCGCGGCGCTGATCGTCTGGGCGCTGGTCGTGCTGCCGCGCCGCGCGTGGCTCGCCGGGCTGCTGATCGGACTCGCCGTCCAGGCCAAGCTGATCGCCCTGCTCGCACTGCCGGCCTTCGCGGTGGCGCTGTGGGTGCTGGCGGACGGACGCGGGTGGCCGCGGATCGCCGACACGCTGCGACGTTCCTGGCTGCCCCTGCTGCTGGTCGGCGTGCCGACCCTGCTCGTCGAGCTCGCGGCACTGCTCTCCCTCGGACCCGCCGGATTCGTCGATCATCTGCGGGCGATCGTCCGGTTCGTGCGCAGCGGCGGTCAGGACGCCACGTCCTCGGTGCTGGAGAAGCTCGGGACCCTCGCCGGCTCCTGGTCGCTGCCGGCGGCTCTCGCACTGCTGGGTGCCGTGATCGCCGTCGCCCTGGCCCTCACCGGCGTCGTGCTCCGCTGGCGCACCGCCACCGATGCCGAGCGTCTGGTCATCGCCTACGCACTCGCCGCGCTCGTCGGAGCCCTGGCGTTCGTCGGCTGGTGGGCCACGGCATCCCGGCTGCCGCTGTGGGTCCGCCACCCGGCTCCGGGCATCTTCGCGTTCTTCCCGATCATCGCGGCGGTGGCGCTGTGGGCCGTGCCGCGCCTGCCGCGCCGCAGAGCGCTGCGGCTCGCCGGCGTCGTCGCGGCGGCCGTGCTCGCCGCCGTGGTGGCCGGTGGAGCGACAGCGCACGTCGTGTCGTCGTTCCTGCCCCGCGAGGTGACGCTGGAGAGCCAGCGCGCCACTGTCGCACCGCTCGCCGATTGGGTCGCCGAGAACGACGTCGAGTGGCTGGCCGCCGATCCCTGGGGGGCGGCCGTCGCGCCGATCGTGCTCACCGGCGCGCATCTCGGTCTCTTCGATGCGCCTGCGATGGACGGCGTTCCGCGCCTCACCGGCGGTGGGTGCGCGACCGAGACGCTCGCCGACAGCGGTTACTTCCGGATCTGCGCCGCCCCGTAGCGGCGAGGGCGCAGAGAGAACCGGCCGGCCGCTGAGATCAGCGGTCGGCCGGTTCTGGATTACTGCGGGGGGTCAGAGCGCCAGGCGTTCCTGGACGACCTCGGCGAGGCGACCAGCGTAGGCGTGCACCGACTCGGCGTCGGCGGCCTCCACCATGACCCGCACCAGAGGCTCGGTGCCGGACTTGCGCAGCAGCACGCGTCCGGAATCGCCCAGTTCGCTCTCGATGTCGCGCACGGCCTGCTGCACGACCTCGTCATCGGAGACACGATCCTTGTCGACATCGCGCACGTTGATGAGGACCTGCGGGTAGACGGTCATCACCGCGGCGAGCTCGGCGATCGTCTTCTTCTGACGCGCCATCTCGGCCACCAGATGGAGGCCCGTGAGGATGCCGTCGCCGGTGGTCGCGAACTCGCTCATGATGACGTGACCGGACTGCTCGCCGCCGAGGGCGTAGCCGCCCTCGTTCATGTCTTCGAGCACGTAGCGGTCGCCGACCGCCGTCTGCCGCACGGTGATGCCGTTCTCGCGCATCGCGACGTGCAGACCGAGGTTGCTCATCACGGTGGCGACGAGGGTGTCGTCGGTGAGGTGGCCGCGCTCCTTCATGGACACCGCGAGGATGGCCATGATCTGGTCTCCGTCGATGGCCTTGCCCGCCGCATCGACGGCGAGGCAGCGGTCGGCATCGCCGTCGTGGGCGATGCCGATGTCGGCGCCCAGACGGACGACGGCCTCGGCGAGGTTGTCGAGATGGGTCGAGCCGACGCCGTCGTTGATGTTCCAGCCGTCGGGGTCCGCTCCGATGACGGTCACCTCGGCGCCCGCGTCGCGGAACGTCTCCGGAGACACACCGGATGCCGCGCCGTGCGCGCAGTCCAGCACCACGTGGATGCCTTCGAGGCGGTTCGGGAGCGAGCCGAGGAGGTGCACGACGTAGCGGTCCTCCGCGTCGGAGAACCGGTCGATACGACCGACGCCTGCCCCCGTCGGGCGCAGCATCTCGCCGTGCATGGCCTCTTCGATGCGCTGCTCGACGACGTCGGGGAGCTTGCGGCCCCCGCGCGCGAAGATCTTGATGCCGTTGTCGGGCGCCGCGTTGTGCGACGCCGAGATCATCACACCGAAGTCGGCGTCACGATCGGCCACGAGGAATGCGAGCGCGGGCGTCGGAATGACCCCTGCCTCGAGCACATCGACCCCCGAGGAGGCCAATCCCGCGGAGACGGCGGCGGTGAGGAAGTGTCCGGAGACCCTGGGGTCCCGGGCGACCACTGCGAGGAGTCGCTTGCCTTCGGCCTTGCGAGCCTCCGCAGTACGGCCCTGGCCCAGGACGACAGCAGTCGCCTGGGCCAGGGTGAGCGCCAGGTCGGCGGTGAGGATGCCGTTGGCAAGTCCTCGCACGCCGTCCGTGCCAAAGATCGGCATCGGAGCAGTGGACCTTAACGCTTCGAGTACTGAGGCGCCTTACGGGCCTTCTTGAGTCCGGCCTTCTTGCGCTCCTTGACGCGAGCGTCACGCGAGAGGAAGCCGGCCTTCTTGAGGGTCGGACGGTTGTTCTCCTCGTCGATGCCGTTCAGCGAACGAGCGATGCCGAGACGGAGCGCACCGGCCTGACCCGAGGGGCCACCACCGGAGATGCGCGCGATGACGTCGTACGCACCTGCGAGGTTCAGCACCGTGAACGGGTCGTTGATCAGCTGCTGGTGCAGCTTGTTCGGGAAGTAGTCCTCGATCGTGCGGCCGTTGACCGTGATCGTGCCCGAGCCGGGGACGATGCGCACGCGGGCGATGGCCTGCTTGCGACGGCCGACAGCGGCACCCGGGACGCTGAGGACGGGGCGGGGAGCCGCCTCGACCACATCGGTCTCGGGAGTCGACGTCGAGAAGTTCTGGGGGGTTTCGGTGGTGTCCTGGATGTCAGCCACGAGTATGTCCTTAAGTCTTTACGGCGCTTACTGGGCGACCTGGTCGAGGGTGTACGTCTGCGGCTGCTGCGCGGCGTGCGGGTGCTCTCCGCCGACGTAGACCTTGAGCTTCGACAGCTGCTGGCGGCCGAGGCTGTTCTTGGGGAGCATGCCACGGATGGCCTTCTCCACAGCGCGGACCGGGTTCTTCTCGAGGAGCTCGGCGTAGGTGACCGACTTCAGGCCGCCCGGGTAACCGGAGTGGCGGTAGGCCAGCTTCTTCTGGAGCTTCTGACCGGTGAGCGCGACCTTCTCTGCGTTCACGATGATGACGAAGTCACCCGAGTCGATGTGGTTGGCGAAGGTCGGCTTGTGCTTGCCACGCAGGAGCGTAGCGGCGTGCGATGCCAGACGGCCGAGAACGACGTCGGTGGCGTCGATGACGACCCAGTCGCGCTGGACTTCGCCAGCCTTGGGGGTATAAGTGCGCGTCACGATAGTGCTGCTTTCTTGTGTCGAACGGAGAAGTTCGTGAATCCCACTCCGGGGTGGTTCTTCCCGACGGGGAGGAACACGCCAGTGGAGGGCTCACGTTCGGACGATGACCCTTCCCCGCGGACGAGGAAAGGCACCAAAGAGATAGCATACGCCACCGGAAGCCGTATGCCCAATCTCCCGGCTCAGTCGGGCTTGACCGTGACGAGGATCGGACGGTGATCGCTCGAGCCCTGCGGCAGGGTGGTGATGCGCTCGATCTCGAAACCGACGGAGGTCGCGAAGTCGTAGTGCCCTCGGAAGACGCGGTAGCGCGTGTAGGTGTGGTCGTCGCTGAGGGACAGCGCATACCCGTGGTCGCGCACGGCCTGGCCGAGGTTCTCCTTGAAGATCGGGTAGTTGTAGTCGCCCACCATCAGCTGCGGCAGCCCCTCGCCGAGCGTCGCCAGCTCGGTGAGCGCCGCGCGGATCTGATGGCGTCGCAGCGAGTTCAGCGCCGTGAGCGGGGCCGCATGGAATGAAGCGACGATGAAGTCCTGCCGATCGTCGATGTCTCGCAGCCGCGCCCCCAGCACGCGCTCGTGCGCGGGCTTGGCGATGCGGTCGTGCAGCGACTTCTTCAGCCCCAGCGTGCGGATCGCCTGAAGGTGGAACGTGCTCGATCGGTAGAAGAGCGCGAGGCCGAGGCGGTTGCCCTGCGTGGCGTCCGCGAGCACGAGGTCGCCGATCTCCGCCGGCAGGGCCGGCACGTCGCATTCCTGCAGGCACAGGATGTCGGGATCGTGCTCGCCGACGATCGCCGCGAGCTCGCCTGCCGCCCTGTGCTTCTGGAGGTTGTAGGAGATGACCTTCATGATCATTCCCACGCTACCCGTCTCTGCTGTGCCCCGGCTCCGGATCGGCGCCGTGTCAGTCGTTCGTCCCGTCACGGCGAGCGCGGGTCTGGGTGGCTCGCAGCTCGAGCAGCTCGTCGGCGGGATATCCGACCTCGGTGAGGATCAGGCCCCGCGCCGCCAGCACCTTGAACTCGCTCGTGCGGGTGAGGGCGTCGCGCAGCACCACGAGGTCGCCGACGTCGAGACGGCCTTCGCCGACGGCCACGCAGGCGCCGACGAGGGCACGGACCATGCTGTGACAGAACGCATCCGCCTTGACCTCGGCGACCAGCACGCCCTGGGCGTCACGTTCCCAGCGGTAGTCGAGCAGTGTGCGGATCGTCGTCGCCTCCTCGCGGGGCTTGCAGTAGGCGGCGAAGTCGTGCAGCCCGATGAGGGTGCGGGCCGCAGCATCCATCGCCTGCTCGTCGAGGCGGCCGCGGATGCTGGTCGTATCGAGGCGGCGGAGGGGGTCGAACCCGGCCTGCGCATCGGCGAGGCGGTAGCGGTAGCGGCGCCAGACGGCGGAGAACCGGGCGTCGAATCCCGCGGGGGCGAGGGAGGATCGCGTGACCGTGACATCGGAGTATGCGCCGAGCACACCGCGCATCCGCCCGGCGAGGGACCCTGCCGGATCCTGCGCCGCACGACCGTGCCTGGCCTCGATGCGCGACCACTGCTTCTCGTCGAGGTCGACGTGGGCGACCTGTCCGCTCGCGTGCACGCCGGCGTCGGTGCGTCCGGCGACCACGAACTGCACGTCGGAGCCCACGATCCGTGCGAGCGCCGCTTCGAGCGTGCCCTGCACCGTGCGGAGCGTCGGCTGCTTCGCCCACCCGCGGAAGTGGGTGCCGTCGTAGGCGATGTCGAGCCGGATGCGCACGGAGCAAGCCTAGGACACGCCCGCTCGCACCCCCGGCGCCCCCTCAGCGTTCGACGAGGATGCCGTCTTCGTCGCTGTACAGGCGCGCCCCCGGACGGAACACCACTCCCCCGAACTCGAGCGTGGTGTCGACGTCGCCGGCGCCGAGCTTGGCGCTCTTGCGCGGGTTCGTACCGAGCGCTTTCACGCCCAGGTCGAGCCCGTCGATCGCGACGCGGTCGCGGATCGCGCCGTTGATCACGACGCCCGCCCACCCGTTCGCCACGGCGGACGCGGCGATCAGGTCACCCATGAGCGCGGTCTGCAGCGAGCCGCCGCCGTCCACGACGAGCACCGCCCCGTCGCCCGGCGTCGCGAGCGCGGCCTTCACCAGCGCGTTGTCCTCGTGGCAGCGCACCGTGCGGATCGGCCCGTCGAACGCCGCCCGCCGCCCGAAGGAGCGCAGCTGGAGCGACAGCGATTGGATCCCCTCTTCGCGCTCGTCGTAGAGGTCGGCCGTGGCGATCGGCATCCTCAGATGCCGCCGTCGATCGAGCGGATCGTCACCGCCGGCTCATCCGGCACCATCACCTGGGTCTCGCGGTTCAGGCTCTCGCCGCGGAAGAAGCGCTTCGACCGGGGGAACAGGTACCAGAGGAACATCAGCACGAGCCCGAACGCCAGCGAGCCGACCCCGATCACGAACGTGCCGCCGATGCCGAACAGCACTGTGTAGCCGTAGTCCACGTCCCACATGTCGATCGCGGACTGGATGAACGCCCACGCCAGCATCAGGCCGCCCAGCAGCGGGAACAGCCCCTTGAAGAAGAACTCGCGGGCGGAGGAGGTCAGGTCCCTGCGGAAGTACCAGACGCACGCGAAGCCGGTGATGGCGTAATAGAAGGCGATCGCGAGGCCCAGCGAGAGGATCGAGTCCTGCAGGATGTTGTCGCTGATCAGCGTCATCCCGACGTAGTACACCGAGGCGACCACGCCCATGACGATGGTCGAGAACGACGGCGTCTTGTACGTCGGGTGCACCTCCTTGAACTTCGCGGGCAGCGCGCGGTACACGCCCATCGCGAGCGTGCCGCGGGCGGTCGGCAGGATGGTGGTCTGGGTCGACGAGATCGCCGAGATGATGACCGACACCACCAGGACCCAGCCGAACGGGCCGAGCAGCCCGTCCTTGATGGCGAGGAAGAAGTCGTCGGCGTTCGCCTCGTTGCCCAGGCCCGTGCCGTCCTCCCCCAGCCCCGCGTACATCATGGCCGCGATGGTCACGGCGACGTAGGTGAACAGCAGGATGACGGTGGTGAGCAGGGCCGCGCGGCCCGGGATGCGCTTCGGGTCCTTCGTCTCCTCGTTCAGGGCGAGGCAGGTGTCCCAGCCCCAGTAGATGAAGAGCGCGAGGAGGATCGCCTCGGTGAAGCCCGACCAGTCGGTGAAGGCGAACGGGTTCATCCACTCCCAGTCGAACGGGGTGGGGTTCGGGGCAGTGCCGGCGAAGAACTGCCAGAGCGCAGTGACGACGAAGATCGCGAGCGCCAGGTACTGGATGCCGAGCAGGATGTTCTGGATGCGCTCGCCGATCTCGACCCCGCGCCAACTGACCCACGTCATGGCGGCGATGAAGGCGACGGCGACCAGGACCACGCGCCAGTCGTTGTTCTCGAGGTCCTGTCCGATCAGCGACCAGAAGTACACCGAGGCGATCTGAGCGAGGTTGGCGAGCACGACCATTCCCGCGACCGCCACGCCCCAGCCGCCCATCCAGCCCACCCACGGGCCGAAGGCCTTCGTCCCCCACGTGAACGTGGTCCCGCAGTCCGGCACGGCGTTGTTGAGCTCTCGATACGCGAACGCGATCAGGAGCATCGGGACGAACGCGATGATGAAGGCGATCGGCGCCTGCGCGCCGACGGCGAGCACAACGAATCCGAGCGTCGCGACGAGCGAGTAGACGGGAGCCGTGGACGCGAGCCCGATGACGGTCGACCCCCAGAGTCCCAGTGTTCCCGCAGCCAGACCCTTGCCGTCGGGTCGTTCCAGATGAATCGGCGTCGTTGCTGCCATGTTCAGAACAGTAGGGCCACCGCGTTTATCGCGTCAACGGGTTTCTTCGACCGCCTGAATCCGAAGCCCGAAACAGGGCTTCACGACGGAATCCGCAGAATCAGGCCCTTCCGAGCATCCCGTCGGCATGGTCGGCCACCCATTCCATCAGCGGCAGCATCCGCTCCATCAGGTCTCGGCCGAGCGGCGTGAGGCTGTACTCGACATGCGGCGGCACGGTGGGGAGCGACTCCCGATGCACCAGGCCGTCGTCGGCGAGGGTGCGGAGGGTCGAGGCGAGCATCTTCTCGCTGATGCCGTCGACCTCGCGGCGCAGCGCACCCCAGCGGTGCGTGCCGTCGGACAGGCACGACAGCACCAGCACTCCCCACTTGCTCATGATGTGATCGAGGACGACGCGTGTGCCGCAGTTCTGATCGAAGACGAACGGAGTGGACTCCTTTATCTGCGCGAAACTAACCGTCATGTGGGTACCTTACTTCAAAGTGGGTACCTGCAGTTAGGAATGCCGAGTACCCCGCCGCGGGTTGTCGAGGGTGTCACCTACGAAAGGACCCCCATGACCATCCTCGTCACCGGCGCGACCGGCAACCTCGGCCGCCTCATCATCGCCAGCCTGATCGAGCGCGGCGCCGACCCGCAGTCGATCGTCGCGGGCGCTCGCGATGTGGCGAAGGCGGCCGATCTGGGCGTGCCCGTCGTCCGTCTCGATTACACCGATCCCGCATCGATCACCGCCGCCCTGGACGGGGTGGACACCGTCGTGCTCGTCTCCGGTTCCGAAGTCGGGCAGCGGGTCGCCCAGCATCGGGCGGTCATCGATGCGGCCAAGGAGGCCGGCGTCACGAAGTTCGTCTACACCAGCGCACCCAAGGCGACCACGAGCGACCTGGTCCTGGCTCCGGAGCACAAGGCGACGGAAGAGCTCATCGCCGCCGCCGGGCTCCCCGCCGTGATCCTCCGCAACAACTGGTACACCGAGAACTACGCCGCGGATCTCGCCCGCGCCGCCGAGACCGGCGTGCTCGCCGCAGGAACCGGAGAAGGACGCGTCGCCTCGGCCAGCCGCAGGGACTTCGCGGATGCGGCGGCCGTCGTCGCGCTCGAAGACGGGCACGTCGGCGAGGTGTACGAGCTGGGCGGCGATGTCGCCTGGACCTACGGCGATCTGGCGGCAGCGTTCTCCGAGATCACCGGCCGCGATGTGGCGTACGTGCCGATCGCATTCGACGATCAGGTCGCGGCGCTGCGTGAAGCCGGCCTCGACGAGGGCACCGCAGGATTCGTCGCCGCACTGGATGCCGGAATCCGCGACGGCGCCCTGGCCGACTCCGACGGCACGCTCTCTCGCCTCATCGGACGCCCGACCACCCCGCTCGTGGAGGGACTGCGCGCGGTCGCCTGACCTCGGCTGTGGACACCGAAGTGCCGCTCTCATCGTTCGGGAGCGGCACTTCGCGTCCGAGCCTCACGCGGCATCCGTCGACTGCACGTGCACGACGGTGAGAGTGAGGCTCCGCCGCCGCACGCCCTTCTCGTCGAGCAGAGCATCGACCGCCGCGTGCACAGCGTGGAGGGTGTCCCCCGATCGCGCACCCTCGGCGACTCCGATCGACGCCTCGACGGCGACCCCGCCCTCCGCGAGGACGACCGACACGATCGGCTCGTCGTCGCTGCGCACACCGAGGGCCTCGGCTCCCACCCGCAGGAGACCGGAGATCAGCGAACCGGAGCGGTAGACGGAGCGCACACCCGGCGTCGCCCGCACCGTCGCCTCGATCTCCGCCGCGAGCCCGGCGCGCGACTCCGCGGTCATCAGCTCTCGTCCGTCCACGACGACACCTCCCGAATGTCTCGAATCGCGATGTCGATCCCGACGATGTTCAGCTCGGTGTGCGCGCGCAGGCCGCGGTCGACCTCGGTACGCAGGCGCTCGGCGATCAGCGGAATCGGCTCTCCGTGCAGCGCGCTCGCATCGATCTCCACCCGAATCGGCTCTCCCGCCGTCGTCACGTCACCCGTGATGCGGCAGCGTCCGATGAGCAGCCCCGGCACTGCGCTCTCGGCCGAGCGGATGAGGCCGCGCACCGCACCCTCGGTGATCCCCAGGTCCACAGTCGGGTCGGGAGAATCGAACGGGATGCGCCGTCCGGCCCGCGCATCCATCGCGATTCCGCGGAGGATGCGGTCGACCCAGCTCGGATCCACCTCGGGTGCCGCCGCGGCTTCCGCGTCGATCAGCTCCGGGCCGAGACCGTGGAGCCGCTCGAGCGCATCCAATGCCAGCTGGCAGCCGGGCGACTCCTCGATCGAGCGGTCGAGGGGCTGACGTCCTGCTTCGAGGTAGTCGGTGAGCTCTTCGAGCGTGTGCCCGTCGAGATCCGTCGGTTCCAGCCCGAGCCTGCGGGCTCCGGGAGCCTCTCGGTCTTCGGTCATCGCCATTCCTCCATCCGTACGAGAATGTACTTTCGCGCCCGCGCCAGCAGTCCTCGCGCAGTCGAGACGGGGATCCCGAGCTCGTCCGAGATCTCCTCGTAGGAGTACCCGCCCATCTCCCGCAATACCCAGCACTCGCGCTGCGCGTCCGGAAGCTCGCGAAGCGCGGCCCCCAACGCCGCGACCCCTGCCCGTACCTCCACGACCGCAGACGGCGACGCATGCAAGGGCGCAGGGCGATCCAGTTCGTCGATGTCCACCACGGGGCGGATGGCACGGATCCGATCCACTGCCTTCCGACTCACGATCCGCATCAACCAGCTCTTCACCTTCGACGGGTCTTCGAGTTCTCCGAATCGCTGCCATGCGGTGACGAACGACTCCTGCACGACGTCGTCGACATCGGCCGAGGCGTTCAGCATCCGCTGCGTGTACGCACGCATCATGGGCGTATATCTGCGCACGAGGACGGCGAACGCCTCGACGTCGCCGTCCATCGCCCGTCCCGCGACGATGCTGTCGTCCGCGTGCTCGAGCGCCCTGCGAAAGCGTTCGTCTTCCATCTTCCCCACTCCTCGATCCGATCTCCCGAGAGATTCGGAGCGGTCGCCCCAACGGATCGAATCATCCCTCGCCACCCTTGGAGGAGACAGGGAGAGGCTCGTGCGAGCCTCTCCCTCGCCCGTTACTTCTTGAATGCGTCCTTGACGTTCTCGGCGGCGTCGCGGACGTCACCCTTGGCCTGCTCGGCCTTCCCCTCGGCGACGAGCTTGTCGTCGTCGACGATCTTGCCGACCGTCTCCTTCGCCTTGCCGGCGACCTTCTCGGCAGCGGCCTTGATCTTGTCTTCAGCGCCCATGGCGTCTCCTTTCACGTATCGACCCCGGACTTCGGGGCCGACTCCTCTCGCGGAACCCCGCGTCGGTCTTTCTGCCTCCCGGCCATCACGCCGGTCACCGCACCCTCGACGGCGAGCGGTGCGCATCACGCCAGCGCCGATCCTTCAGGTGCAACATGATCGGAACGCGCGTTCCCAGAAGCTCGTCCCATTCACGGATCGCCCCCTCGGCGGCTGCGACGACCGCCCCGAGTGACGCACCCGGTCGCACGGTGACAGCGAGCTCGAGCGCCCGCACGCCGCCGATCCGGTAGGCCCCGGTGCGAGCCGAGAGCACATCCGGACGACCGACCAGCGTCTCGGTGAGCACGGCATCGGCCACGTCCCGGTCGACGGCCGTCCGCCCGCCCGCGGTGTCGATCTCGAGAACGGTTCTCGACCCTCCCCGTTTCCGCGTGCACACGAACACCACCAGGAGCAGCGCTGTGATCACCGCCGCGGCCGCCGCGAGCAGCCACAGCCCGGAGACTGCACCGATGCCCGCGATCTCCCAGGTCCGGGTCCACCCGACGACCGCCTCCCACGCGTCCGTCGTCGTCGCCGCGAGCGGTCGCAGCCATGCGGGCGGCTCGTCGGCGGCGAGGACTCCCGCGGCGAGCGCCGCGACTCCCCCGACCAGCAGGACCGCTCCGGCGGCGAAGAGCAGCACACGGTTCATGACTCGATTGATCGCGTTCATGCGACCACTCCCCTCTCCTCGATGACGACCCGCGGCGTCGCGGCGAACCCGATTCCCGACAGCGTGTCGACCACCGCGGACTCGGCCGACGCCCGATCCACGGGGATGCCGCTGGTCGGAGTGATCCTGACGGCGACAGTGCGGCGTTTGACGGTCACGGCCACCCGGCCACGGTCGACACCGGCGCGACGGGCGACGGACTCGGCGATCGAGTCGGTGATCACCCCGTCGTCCACGAGGAGCGCGGTGCGATCGGTCGTGCGAGCACGGCGGGCGCGACGACCCGGCAGCACCGCGAGTCCGAGAAGCACGAGCGCGAGGACGGCGAGTCCCGCACCCAGTCCGAGGGGCACTGCCCGCTGCTGCAGCGAGGCCGAGAGACCGTCGAGCCATCGGCCCGATCCGGCGCGGAAACCCTCATCGACGAGCCACCACACCCCGCCCGCGAGAAGGGCGAGGAGAAGCGCGGCTCCGATCGACGCGACCACGACGGCCGGGATCGTGCGTGGCGCGTGGGTCTCCCGGCGGAGCACCCGCCGGTATGTCGCCTGCTCGTTCGTCATCTCACTCTCTTCTTCCTGTTCCGGCGAACCCCCGAGTACCGGACGTCGACAGCGCCGACCTCGCGGCCGGCGAGATCGCGCATCCCCTCGACCAGCGCGCGTCGAAGGCCGTCTCCCCTGTCGACCAGATTCGCTTCCGACGGCGTGCCCATGGCCACGGGCACGGTCACCGTGATCCGCAGCGCGCCGCGCTCGTCGGACAGCTGCACCCCGACGTCGCGGGCCGCGACTCGAGCGGCATCGCGCGCGAGGCCGACGGCGAGTCGCTGCAGCGCGCGGGCGGTGAAGGTCGTCGTCCCCACGACGACGTCCTCCCCCGCCTGCGGCGCGTCGTCGACCGTCATGAGGAGGAGCGCCGACCCCGGGAGACCGCGGCGAGCGCTCGGACGTCGAGACGTCCGTCGAGGATGCGGCCGGCGACCGCGCCGATCAGCATCGCCAGTGCGACGAGCACGAATGCCCAGAAGCCCAGGACGACCCAGGTCAGCGCCAGCGCCGCCGCGACCGCCGCTCCGATCACCGACGTGTTCACTGGACTCGCGTCTCCTGCGTGCCGTCGCCCTCGTCATCGGAGGGGATGTGCACGTCGTTGACGGTGACGTTGACCTCTGCGACGTCCATGCCGACCAGCTCCACCATGGCGCGGTGGATGGCGGCACGCACCTCGTCGGCCACCTTCTGCAAGGAGACCGGGTACTCCGCGACGATCGTGACGTCGACGGCGACCTGGGTCTCGCCGACCTCGACGCTGATCCCCTGGGACAGGTCGGTGGTGCTGAGGGCTTCGCGGATCGCCCCCACCATGCGCGCGGCGCCCCCGCCGAGCGCATGGACGCCGCTGACTTCGCGGGCGGCGATGCCGGCGATCTTCGCCACCACTGCATCCTCGATCGTGGTCCGGCCCGCGGCGGTCCCCTGCAGCGGTGCGACGACCTGAGCCTTGGGCTGGGTGCCACCAGTCACGTTCGCCATTGTGAGCTCCTTCATCCGTGTGTCCGACTCCGATGCGGAGCGCGGGTCGCAGGTCAGCGACACCTCTAAGACGGATCGGGGCGGCAGATCGTCACAGATTCGTCGAAATTGACTTCTCCCCGCTCACAGTGCACTCCAAGGTAGAGAGTGCAATATTGCACTCCATGAGCGACAGTGCAGATTCTCTGCGGGAGCAGCGCAAGCGGGAGACGTCCCGTGCCCTCACCGACACGGCTCGCCGACTGACGATCGAGCGGGGATTCGCCGGATTCACGATCGAAGAGCTGTGCGCCGAGGTCGGGGTGTCGCGGCGCACCTTCTTCAACTACTTCGAGAGCAAGGAGAACGCGGTCTTCGGATTCGCGACGATCGACTCCCGGCAGGAGGCGCTCGAGGAGGAGTTCGCCACCCAGCGCGGCGATCTCCTCGACGATTTCATCCGACTGACGGTCCGTCGGTTCGATCTCTTCAACCCGGTCGAGGATGCCCCTGCCATGTTCGCGGTGATCGAGCAGGAGCCGCGGCTTCTCAAGGCCGCCTTCGAGCAGCTCGCGAAGAACGAGCGGCGCGACATGGGCCTGATCCTGCGACGCACGCCGAACTCCGCCGACGCCGAGCTGCGCGCCGAGGTCGTCGTGCACACCGTCGGCGCTCTCGTCCGGATGAGCATGGACCAGCTCCTGCACCACCAGTCCACCGAGCCGTTCGGCGAACTCATCGCGCGTCGTCTCGACCTCGCCCGCTCGCTCTACGCACCGTCACAGAAAGACCACTGAATGTCCGCCACCGCCACGAAGGATGCGCCCTTCCTGCTCACGAAGCGCCGCATCTGGATCATCTTCAGCGCCCTCATCGCGGGCATGCTGCTCTCCAGCCTCGACCAGACCATCGTGTCCACCGCCATGCCGACCATCGTCGGACAGCTCGGGGGCGTCGACCACCAGGTCTGGATCACGACCGCCTACCTGCTCGCCACCACGATCGTGATGCCGATCTACGGCAAGTTCGGCGACGTCCTCGGTCGGCGCAACCTGTTCCTGGTCGCGATCGCGCTGTTCACCCTGGCCTCGGTCGGCTGCGCGTTCGCCACCGACTTCTGGATGTTCGTCGTCTTCCGCGCCCTGCAGGGCCTGGGCGGCGGCGGGTTGATGATCCTCTCGCAGGCGATCATCGCCGACATCGTGCCCGCCAACGAGCGGGGCAAGTACATGGGTCCGCTCGGTGCCGTCTTCGGCTTGTCCGCCGTCGCCGGGCCGCTCCTCGGCGGCTACTTCGTCGACCACCTGACGTGGCAGTGGGCGTTCTACATCAACATCCCGGTCGGCATCGCCGCCTTCATCATCGCGCTGGTCGCGCTGAAGCTCCCGAGCAAGAAGGCCGAGAAGCCGATCGACATCTTCGGCGTGATCTTCCTCTCGATCGCGACGACCTGCCTCATCTTCTTCACCGATTTCGGCGGAGACAAGGAGTTCGGCTGGGACTCGCTGGCCACCTGGGCGTGGGGCGCAGGGCTCGTCGTCGCGGCGACCGCCTTCGTCATCACGGAATCGCGGGTGCAGGATCCGATCATCCCGCTGAGCCTGTTCCGCAACCCGATCTTCGTGAATGCGACCGCGATCGGCCTGGTGCTCGGCATCGGCATGTTCGCCGCGATCGGATTCGTCCCGACCTTCCTGCAGATGTCATCCGGTACGTCCGCCGCCGAATCCGGGTTGCTGATGATCCCGATGATGGTCGGTCTCATGGGGACGTCGATCTTCTCGGGCATCGCGATCTCGAAGACCGGGAAGTACAAGATCTACCCGATCCTCGGCACCATCATCACCGGCATCGCGATGGTCTCGATGACGACCCTGTCGGCCGCGACGCCGATCTGGCTGATCTGCGTCTTCCTCTTCGTCTTCGGAGCGGGACTCGGCCTCATCATGCAGGTGGTCGTCCTCGTCGTCCAGAACGCGGTACCCGCGGGCGAACTGGGCACTGCGACCAGCACGAACAACTACTTCCGGGAGGTGGGCGCGTCGCTCGGCACCGCGGTGTTCGGCACCATCTTCACCACCAGGCTCACCGAGAACCTGCTCGGCGTCTTCGCCGGAGCCGGTGCCTCGCCGGATGCCGCGTCGGAGGCGGCATCGACGATCGACCCGTCGACGCTGAGCTCGCTGCCCGACGAGGTCCGCGAGGGTATCGTCACCGCCTACGCCGACGCTCTGGCTCCGGTGTTCTGGTACCTCGTGCCGTTCATCGCGCTGGCCCTGCTGCTCTCCCTGTTCCTCAAGCAGATCCCGCTGTCGGACCAGGCAGGACTCGTGGCCCGCGGCGAAGCCATCAGCGGCGAGGAGGCTGAGCGGATGGAGGCTGAGCTCCGCGGCGATCCGCGGGCGGAGGCGGCCGGGATCACGGATCGCGGGCCGGCGGACACGGGCTCGACCCCCGTGGCACGGTGACTCGAGCGGCCCTCGCCCCCTTCGGGGAGCGGGGGCCGCGGCCTGTCAAGGGGCTCCTCTTTTCGACACCGATCGGGCATTCTTCAATCTGGGAACAGCTAGGAGAATGATGGAGCACGATCCTGACCGAAGGTTCATCCTGGTCGAAGTCAGCGCGACCGACTGGGTGATCCACGATCTGCAGTACCCGGAGAACGACCACCGCCGAGTCGTCTGCACGATCTTCGAGGATGCGCCGACCGAGGTCGAGGTCCTCTGGCGGCGGGACCTCCCTCTCGCCCTGCGCTACTCCTCGCCGGACGACGTCCTCGAGGCCGTACGGCGGTTCCAGGACTCCTCGCGCGCCACGCGCCCCATCCCCATCCCGCACCGTCCGCCCCCGCGGGATTCCCGGGGGCTCCCGCGGTAGGGTCCCGAACACCCCGAGCATCGGCATCTGGACGGCACACATCGGCGTGCGGCACACTGAAAAACAGTCGGTCGCCCCACCCGCCGACCGTCTGGAGCCTCATGTCCACGCCCGCCGCCGCGATGACGTCCCCCTGGAAGAGCTTCTGGGAGAAGGGCGGCTGGTGGAGAGCGCTCCTGCTCACCGCCGTGTACTTCGTGCTCTTCCAGCTGCTGTCGCTGCTGCTCACCCCGCTGGCCGAGAACGTCGAGGAACCGAGCAGCGCGGCCGGGGTCGTGGTGTTCTACGTCCTGCCCGAGCTCATCGGATGTCTCATCCTGGCCCTCTTCACCGTGTCGGTCGGATGGTGGCGCGAGCTTTTCGCCCGGCAGCCGATCCGGGGCGGCGGTTGGATGTGGATCGCCATCGTCGTCGTGCTGCTGTTCAACGTCCTTCGGTTCGCGACACTCGACTACGACGCGGCCGGGTTCGAGGTCGTCGCGGCCTGGCTCCTCGCCGGACTCCTCATCGGCTTCTCGGAGGAGGTGCTCACCCGCGGGCTGGTCGTGAACCTGATGCGCAAGGCCGGTTACCGTGAGATCGTCGTCGCCGTGATCTCGGCTGCGCTCTTCTCGGCCCTGCACGCGGGCAACCTGCTCAGCGGCCAGCCCCTGCTGGCGACGGCGATCCAGCTCCTCTACACGTTCGCGTTCGGCATCCTGATGTATCTCGCGCTCCGTGTGACCGGGACGATCATCGCGCCCATCCTGCTGCACGCCAGCACCGATCCGAGCATCTTCCTCCAGACCGCGTACCCCGCGGAGGGTGCCCTCACGGGCATCGCCGGGGCGGGGAACATCGTGGTGATCGTCACCGGCCTCGTGCTGCTCTTCTTCATCCGCGGCCGTGTCGGCGAGGCCAAGCCCTCCTTCTCCGACGGCCGCGCCGCCTGACGACGCTCTCGTCTCACGACACCGGTCAGACGCCGGACGCGGATCCGCTCAGGCAGTGATGGCGAGGAGGTCCGGCTCGATCTCGTGCGCGAGCAGCTCGCCTCGCACGATCCGTCGCAGTTCGTCGAGCATCGCCGCCGACAATCGCCTCAGCTCAGCGCCGAGCGAACCCGCGATGTGCGGTGTGAGGAGCGCGTTCTCGGAGGTGTAGAGCGGGTGATCCGCCTCGAGGATCCACGGCACCGTGACGTCGAGGATCGCGAACAGCTCGCCCGCGACGACCCTGCGAGTCAGCGCATCCTGGTCGATGATCTCACCGCGCGCCGTGTTCACCAGTGTCGTCCCGGTCGGCATCAGGCCGATGCCCCGCGCGTCGATGAGGTTCTGCGTCGAGGGCAGCGACGGCGCGTGCACCGACACCACGTCGCTCGTGCGCAGCAGCTCGTCGAGCGCGACCGCGGTGACGCCGAGCTCGGCGGCTTCGGCATCCGTCAGGTACGGGTCGTGGACGACGACCTCGAACGCGTAGGAGCCCAGCATGTCGATGACGATCCGGCCGATCTTCGACGCGCCGACGATCCCGATGCGCTGTCCGTAGTTGCCCATGCCGGGAAACGATGCCTCGACGTCGAAGTCGTCCTGGAGCCCGCTGTACCGACGGGCGATCGGCAGCACCCGCTTACCGGCGAGCACGATCATCGCGACCGCGTACTCGGCGACGGGCACCGCGTTCGCCGCGGCCGCCGAGCTCACCCGCACGCCCCGCTCGAGCACTTCGGGGCTCAGATGCGGTTTGACCGTTCCTGCCGCGTGCAGCACGGCCTCGAGGCGCGGTGCCGCATCGAGCAGTGCGGCGTCGAGACGTGGCGCACCCCACCCGGTGACCAGCACCTCGACGTCGGCGAGGATCGCCCGGGCCTGCGCCGAGTCGAACTCGGTGAGGGATCCGGCCACGTCCGCCACGGCTTCGTACTCGCGCATGAGGGCTTCGGGGAACACCCGCTCCCTGACCGAGTCCGTCATGGCGAACGCGATCACCGGTCGGCGCGCGCTCACGTGCCGCTCCCTGCGGACAGGTCCGCTCGCCAGAACCGCTGCAGCTTCACGAACGCGGACATCCCGGGCCCTCCTCTGAATCGTCGACCGTGCAGGTTCGATCCTTCGGCACGCGGCACGGTCGGCCAACACCAGGTCCGGCGTTCTCACAAGACCTAACAATCAGGCGGGACGGACCGTGGAGTCACGGACGATCAGCGACGGGAGCAGCGCCATGCGCACCGGTGCGTGCGACGCGTCGGCCGGCTGCTTCAGACGGTCGACGCACAGCCGCAGCGCCGCGTGGCCGAGCTCGCGCTTCGGTGGCGCCACCGCCGTCAGTGGCACCGTCGCGAAGGCCGCGATCTCGTCGTCGTACGCGACGATCGCGAAGTCCTCCGGCACGCGCATGCCCCGCTCCAGCACGAGGTCGAGGAACGCCATGGCATCGGCGTCGCCGAGCAGGATGACCGCGGTCACGCTCTTCGCCACGCACTCGTCGAGGAGGTCGGCGAGATCGGCGAGGTTCGCGTCATCACCGGTGTCCGGCGGCGAGAGGTCACGGCGGAGCAGGACGAGCGACTCCGGGTCGGTCGCCGCCATCGCGCGTCGGAACCCGGCGTCCAGACCCGCGACCGTCGCGGCGGGCCGCGCAGCCAGGGTGATCACGCGATGCCCCTGCTGCGCGAGATGGCGCACTGCGACCTCCGCGCCGTGCGCATGGTCTGTGCGCACCCACTCCAGCCGTCCGTCGATCTGCGCCTCGACCGCGCGCTCCACCATCACGACAGGAATCCCCGCCTCCTCCAGCATCCGCTGCAGCGGCGAGTCCTCGACGATAGTGTCGTGCGGCGTGATCATGAGCGCATCGACGCCGCTCGCGATGAGTCGTTCGGCCTGGCGGAACTCCTCCTGCGGCGAGTAATTCGTGGCGCCGACCACGAGGCGGCAGTTGGACTCGCGTGCCGCCCGACTCGCGCCGCGGATCACCTCCGGGAAGTAGTACTGGGTCGTCGGGACGATCATCCCGATGGTCGCGACGGGGCGCGTACGGGCACCCTCGGCATCACGCGCTCCGCGTGACTGCACCTGTGCGACGGCCGGCGACACCGCCCCGCCGTGCACACGCACCAGGAGCTCGCGCTCTTCCAGGGCGACGAGGTCTCGCCAGAGCGTCATCGGGGTGACGCCCAGGCGGGCGGCGAAGACCGCGCTCGACAACGCCCCGCGCAGCTCGAGCTCACGCAGGATCGCATCGTGACGGGCAGCCGCAGTCATGTCGACTTCACGATAGTCGACGCCCCTCTTCCCGCTCGTCGATGACGGCGGTCGTCAGGCCTCGGCACTCCGCTGCGCAGAGAGCGCCCACACCTGCTCGATCGGGGTGGAGCCGTCTTCGCCGTCCGGTCCGTAGAACCCCTCGACGAAGCGTCCGATGTCGGCCTGCCACTCGTCGTTCACCGATGATGCGTTCACCACCCGCATCGCAGCCTCGAAATCGTCGCATTCGACGAGGTGGAACAGGTTCCGCCCCGAGCGCCAGATCGTCCAGTCCTCGATGCCGGCGACCCCGAAGAGATCGCGCAGACCTTCCGGGATACGGGCGTGGTGCGACCGGTAGTCGTCGATCGCCCCTTCCACGATGACCGAGTGCAGTGCGATGCGCATGCCGCTCCTTCTCCTCCATGAACCGATTCCCCTGCCACGATATGCCCTCACCTGAGCAGGGGGCGACGGTATCCCTCGCCGACCACCGACACATGACGACGCTGCGGCTTCGCCGCCTGGCGCTCACCCTCGGCGCTTCGCATCGCCGTCATGAACGATCGCCGGTGTGAGACGCGCGATCAGCTCTTCGCCGAACGCCCCAGAGCTGAGGGCAGCGGGGCTGGCTCCGACGTCACGACCGCGTGAATCGCGATCGAGTCTCGCTGCGCCGCACCGGCAGGAAACAGAAAAACCCCGGCGGACCGGGGTTTCATTCTGTAGCAGGAGCGGGGCTTGAACCCGCGACCTCACGATTATGAGTCGTGCGCTCTAACCAGCTGAGCTACCCTGCCGCGAGGCATCCGTCCGCGTTGAGAAGAATGCTGCGAGCCCCGAGTCAGGATTGAACTGACGACCCCTTCCTTACCATGGAAGTGCTCTGCCACTGAGCTATCGGGGCGTGCTGCCCCTCGCGGGGCAACCGTACGAGAATACCATTACTGTGGCGTCCTCATGAAATCCGGGCCGGTCAGTACGACGTCCGACCGGCGTTCGTGCGGAGCCACGGCAGAGGATCGATGGTCGTTCCGTTGACGATGAGCTCGAAGTGCATGTGCGCGCCGTAGGAACGGCCCGTGTTTCCCGTCTTGCCGACGATGGTGCCGACCTTCACGGTGTCGCCGGCCTTGACCTGCAGCGAGCCGTACTGCATGTGCGAGTAGTGGCTCGTGATGACTGCGCCGTCGATGACGTGATCGATGTACACGGTCACGCCGTAGGCGCCGCCCTGCTCGGTCGCGATTCGGACCGTGCCGTCGGCGATAGCCTGGACGGGTGCACCGTCGCCCGGGACGAAGTCGATGCCCTCGTGCAGGCGCCCGCTGCGCATGCCGTAGCCGTAGCTCATGCCCACGCCGACGAGGAACGGCCACTGGATCGCGGCGTCGGGGTCGTTCGTGAAGATCTCGCCCGAGTAGTTGATGCCCTGCTCGGCGGCGACCTGCACCAGCGAAACGGTGCTGAAGTCATCGGCGCGCGCGAGCGACTCGTTCTCGACGCCGGAGGGGGCGACGAATGCCTGGATCTCGTCGGCGGCCGCGCCACCTGCCTCGGAGCCGGCGGCAGACACCAACGAGGTGGCAGCGACTGAGGGACCCTGCACGGCGGCGACCGCCTCGGCGGGGAGCGTCATCGACACTGCGAGGAGACCGGCGAGGCTCATCACGCCGACCGTCGCACCGAGGGTCACGGCCTTGCGGATGTTGCGCGGACGGCGCGAAGCCACATGGGATGCCGCATCAGCCTCAGCCGCGGGGGCCTGCTTCGCCGACGCCTGGTCGGAAGCCGACACGGTCGGGACGGACCCCGTGTGGCGGAATGCGCGGGAGGCCCGTTCGAAGGCATCGTCGTCGTCATCGACGGACGACTCGCGCGCAGGTTCTTCCGTCGCGGGAGACGTGACGGACTCAGCGACCTCGGGCTCAGCGACCCCGGGCTCTGCGACCTCGGGCTCTGCGGCCTCGACGGCCTCAGGCTCTGCGACGTCGACGGAAGCGTCGCGGATCACGACGAGGCCTTCGGTTTCTGCGACGACGGGCGAGGCGAGAACCTCGGCGACGATCGACTCAGGAGCCTCGGCGATGAAGGGTTCGGCCGGAGTCTCGGCAGCGGCGCCGAAGGCGCTCCGCTCACGCGCGGCGCGACGCGAAAGGGGCGCGACCACACCGCGGGCGATGGCGGACTCCGCGGCAGAGATGGGTGCCGTCGTTCCCGCCGCGGGGGCCTCGGAGGCCGCAATGCGGTTTCGGCTGGACCGGCGCGTGGGCGCAGAGGCAGCCTCGGGATTCTCGAAGGGCAAAGCGTTTCTCTCGGTCGTGCGTCAAGCTCGGGGGCGCAAACTCAACTTTCACCTTCGGGTGGTGAAAGTAACGATCGCGTAAAACCCTACCCTGATCACCCTGGGAATGCCATGAATCGGTCAGCGATTCTCGGTCAGGAGCGCGAGCAGCCGCGCGTGTACATCGCGGCCCCCGGCGATCAGCATCGGGCGCGCGGAATCGACGTCGGTCCTCGTGACCGCGCCGCCTGCCTCCGTCACGAGGAGTGTGCCGGCGGCGAAGTCCCATGGCCTCAGCCCGCGTTCGAAGTACCCGTCGAGCCGACCTGCCGCGACGTAGGCGAGGTCGAGCGCCGCCGCCCCCATGCGCCGGACATCTCGTGCCATCGGCATGACGCGGCTCACGGTCGCGAGGTCACCTTCATGAGTCGCGGGGTCATAGCCGAATCCGGTCGCGAGGAGCGCCCCGGCGGGGGTCTCCTCCGTGACGGCGAGTCGAGTGCCGCCCGACCAGGCCCCGTGACCGAGAGCCGCGGAGAAGATCTCTCCCAGCGCGGGCGCGTTGACGACCGCGGCGAGCACCTCCCAGGACGCGGGATCCGGTTCACCTCTGACGGCCGCGATGCTCACGTTGTACGCGGGGATGCCGTACGCGTAGTTGACGGTGCCGTCGATCGGGTCGACCACCCAGGTGATCCCGCTGCCGCCGGCCTCGGCTCCCGTCTCCTCGCCGAGGAAGCCATCCTCGGCCCTCGCGGCACGAAGGCGATCGCGGATGAGGGCTTCGACCTCGCGGTCGGCGTCCGTCACGATGTCGGCGAGGGTCGACTTCGTCGCGGCGAGGCGGACCCCCTCTTGGCGGCGCGTATGTGCGAGCTCTCCGGCCTCCCGCGAGATCTCGATCGCGAGCTCGCTGAGCTCCAGGGTGAGTGCGAGCGTCACGGTGCGGGGTGCTGCGGTGCGGGCGGCGGCGGCGGGAAAGCGGGCGGCTCCCCCTGCGGCGCTGCCGTCGGCACGGCACCGGGTGCCGGCGGCACCGAGTGCTCACCCGGCGTCGGAGACGACGGGGCCGCGGGCTGCGCGAACTGCGGGGCGGCCGGCTGCGGTGCGACGGGGAACGTCGACGCCGGCGCCTGGCCGAGCGCCTGCTGCGGCGGGGCGACGGTCGGGTACCCGGTGTAGTAAGCGTTCCAGTCGGGGTTGCCATCCGGCAGCGCCGGCAGGGGCGTGATGCCGTCTGCGTAGGTCGGCCAGGACGGGGCCGCCTGAACCGGGGCGACGGGCTTCTTCTTCGGCGCGAACAGGGCGTTCAGAAGCGGGATGAGCGTGGTGCCGACGGCGACGAGGATGGTCAGCGCGACGACGATGCGCCAATACAGCTCGCCGTACTCGAAGGTGTTCGGGAAGGCGAGGAAGAACACGAGCATGCCGACGAGGCCGCCCAGGAAGACGATGGTCACGATGTAGATCACCCTCGTGAACGTCGTGACGTGCCGCTGCGCCGCAGGGGTGAACAGCCGCACATGAACGAGTGCGAGCTGCAGGATGCCGATGACGAGGAGCAGCTGGAAGAAGCGCTCCGCCCCGAAGTAGTAGCCGTCTTCGGGGAGCCAGATCTTCACGGCACCGACCAGGAGGGCGACGATCCAGCTCACCATGCTCGCCAACTGCAGCCAATCCGGGCGGTTCGGTGCGAGGCCGGCCTCGAGGATCGCGATCCCGGCGAAGGCCGCGAGCAGCAGGATAGTGAGGAATGCGCGGCCGATCAGACCGTCCTGGTCGCCGATGAGCACCCAGACGACGCACACGAGCGCCGCGGCGATCAGCGCACCGATGGCGATCCAGAGGGACCCCCTGATGAGCAGCGACATGTTCTTCTTCTCACCCTGCGTCGTCTGATGCGTGGTGATGTCCGGCTGGGACATGGCGATCCTCTCGTCGAGCGGCGATGCCTTCATACTGCCATGCGCATGCATCACCGTCGGGGAGCGCACAGCGGACTGGGGAAAGCCGCCGCGCAGCCACCAGCTGGGCAGGAGTGGTCAGCCCGCCTTCTTGGCGGACGCCGCCGCGAACGCCGCGACTCTCGCCTGCGCATCCGGCGTCTCCAGGGCCGCGCCGATCGAGCGGGCCTCCTCGCTCAGCTGTTCGACGAACGAGCGCTCCGGCTGCGAGCGCACCAGCCGCTTCGCCTGCCCATAGGCGTCGGCCGCCCCTGCGAGCCAGAACCGGGCGATCTCCTCGCCACGCGCCCGCACGAGCGCCGCCTCGGCGGCGGCATCCTCACCGGCGACGGTCTCGGCGACGAGTCCCCACTCCTGCGCCTCGGCCCCCGACAGCAGACGATCCTGCAGTACGAGCTGCAGGGCGCGGCGCTGGCCCACGGCACGGGCGAGCTGCGCCGACACCGAGAGGTCGGGGGTCAGGCCGATGTTCGCGTACAGGCTGCCGAGCTTGGACCGCGACCCGACGACCGCGTAGTCGCTGGAGAGCAGGATGCCGAGTCCGCCGCCGGCCGTGGTGCCGTGCGCGGCCGCAACGACCGGAACCGCGGACTCGGTGAGCGAGCGGATGCCGGCGTTGATCACCTCGGCGAGCGCGGTGATCTCCGCTCCGGAGGCTCCCATCGTCGTCGCCATGTCGATGACGTCGCCCCCGGCGCAGAACGCCGGGCCCGCGGCATCGATGAGGATCGCCTTGACGTCCGCCCGAGACGTCGCCTCGGCCGTCGCATCCTTCCAGGCATGAGCGAGGTCTGCGTTGAAAGCGTTGAGACGAGCGGGGCGGTTCAGCGTCAGCCTGGCCATCCCCTCTTCGACGGTGAACAGGATGGCATCACTCATGGCTTCTCCTTCGAGCACAGGACGTGTGGTCCAGCGTAACCGCGATCAGACCTGCTCCCAGACCTGCGAGACGAAGCTCTCCATGCGGCGGCGCGTGCCGTCCAGACGGAGGTCGGCCTGACCCGGCGCCCTGACCTCGTTCGGGGCGAGCGGGTGCGCCAGCCGCACGTTCTCATGGCAGGAGAGGTCGGCGCACATATAGGTGCCGAAGGAGTCGCCGCGGCGTCCGGCTTCACCGGTCCGCCGGGCGGAGAAGAGCGCGATCTGGTTGCCCGGCTGCATCGTGTGGCAGATGTTGCACATCCCGGAACGTCCGCGGCCCGGCTCCGTGGCGCGCAGCACGATGCCGACCACGCTGTCCTCGTGCGGGATCAGGACGTAGCCGCGGCGACTCGCGCTCGGGTCCTGCCAGGCGAAGAAGTCGAGATAGTCCCAGTCCACGAGCAGGAAGTCATGAGGCATCTCCATGATCCGCAGCTCGTCGGCATCCGCGTTGACGAACGATGCCCGGACCTCGGCTTCGGTGAGCGGTCGCATTCGACCAGTCTATGAACCCGTGTCCGCCAGAGGCGCAGGTGCGCCCGGGTCGTCGGCGGCGGCGCGGTCACGGATCAGGAAGCCGAACCCGAACGCGATGAAGAACATGAGCACCCCGTAGACGGCGGCGGGGAGGCTCAGCTCCACGGAGCCGAGGACGGACTGGGCGATCACGATCGCCAGCGTGGCGTTGTGGATGCCGATCTCGAACGACGTGGCGATCGCCTGGCGCTTGCCCACGCGGAGCATCCGCGGGACGAGGAAGCCGATGGCGAGGCTGATCAGGCAGAACAGCACGGTGATCAGGGCGAGCTGCGTGAAGTTCGCGACGAGGAGCGTCCAGTTCGAGGCGACGGCTCCCGCGATGACGACGATCAGGATGATCACGGAGGCGATCCGCACCGGCTTGTCCATGCTCGTGGCGAACTTCGGCCAGAAGCGCCGCACGATCATTCCGAGCGCGACCGGCAGCAGCACGATCGCGAACACCTCGAGCGCCTTCGACCACTGCAGCCCCAGCCGGTCATCGAACGGCTGGAAGTAGGCGATCGCGAAGTTGGTGATGATCGGGAGGGTGATCACGGCGATGACGGAGTTCACCGCCGTGAGCGAGATGTTGAGGGCGATGTCGCCGCGGAACAGGTGGCTGTAGAGGTTGGCGGTGGTTCCGCCGGGCGACGCGGCGAGCATCATCATGCCGACCGCGAGGATCGGCGGGAGCTGGAAGGCGAGCACGAGCCCGAAGCAGATCGCCGGCAGCACGACGAGCTGGCAGAGCAGCGCGATGATCACCGCCTTCGGCTGCTTCAGCACCCTCGCGAAGTCGGCGAGAGTGAGGCTGAGGCCGAGGCCCAGCATGATGATGCCCAGAGCGACGGGCAGTCCGATGGTGGTCAACGCTGATCCCATGGGACTCAGTGTGACGGACGGAGGGCCTCGGTGTCACGTGTTCGCTCGATCCCGGATGTGTCCCCGGTGCGCGAAACTCATCCGGTCGGCGTATCCCCGTCATTCCTGCGCCCGATCCTCGGCGGCGGGACAGCCCCTAGCGTCGAAGGTGTGTTGAGATCCCGCCTCTCCCCCGTCCTCCCGGCAGCCGTGATCGCCGCGCTCGCCGCGCTCGTCCTGATCCTCCCCTTCCCGGGCAGCCTCAGCGTCGTCGCCACACGAAGCCTGTCGGGCACTTTCAGCGCGATCCCGGGGGTCGCACTGCTGTCCGAGATCCTGCTCGTCCTGCTCGCCGTCGCCACGGCCGGCGCCCTGGTCCACGTCGTCATGCGCCACCCGGAGCGGCGCGGCGCCGCCCTCGCAGCGGCGTTCGGCGTGGGCGTCGCCTACGCCGCGAGCGAAGGCGTCAAACTGCTCGTCGCTCAGCCCCGACCGTGCTCCAGCGGGGACCTGAGGATCGAGTGTCCTCCTCCCGGCGATTGGTCCTTCCCCTCGAACCACGCGACTCTGGCGTTCGGCGCGGTGGTCGTGATCATCGTCGCGATCCAGCGCGTCTCGGTCGCCTGGCTCGCTGTGGGAGCCGCCGCCCTCGTCGCCGGTGGCCGCGTGGCGCAGGGCGTGCACTATCTGCACGATGTCGCGGCCGGGGCCCTCCTCGGTCTGGCGATCCCGGTCGCACTCGTCGCGGCGATCCACGGGTGGAAGGAGAGGACTCGGCGCCGCCGATAGCCTCTCCTCCCGATCGCGGTGTCGCCCTTCAGTTCATGGCCGCTTTGGTGACCAGAGCCGTGACGATGGCTCCGTGCTTGAGGTCGAGGGGCTCGACCCGGTGCCGGGTGTCCGCGGCCGTGAGCAGCAGCCGGCTCCCGGCGGAGTCGTCGTTGTAGCCGCCGATCAGGCGCACCGCGGGGATTCCCGCGTCGAGGAAGTTCACGTGGTCGGAGTTGCTGGTGTACGCGTAAACCGGATGGACCGGCGTCCCTCCTTCGACGCTCGCCCGTCGCAGGAGGTCGAGGATGCGCGGGTGCCCGGCGGTGAGCCCGAACAGGCGCGCGTACCCGACCGGGGTGTCCACGTTGACGTTGCAGTGGATACGGCTCCGGGCCTCGTCGTCGAGTGACGCGACGTATTCGGCGGATCCCGTGAGCGCCCATTCCTCGAAGGTGAACAGAGCGAGGCGGAGGCCCCGTTCGCTCTCGCTCGCCCGCGGGCCGAGCCGGCGTGCGACCTCGAGGACGACCGAGAGACCGGAGCCGTTGTCCATCGCGCTCTCGGCGAGACCGTGACCGTCGATGTGGGCGCTGAGCACCACGACCTCATCGGTGCGGCCGGGGAAGTCGACGAAGATGTTCCGTCCCGTCCACTCCCCTGGAGTCGCCGTGTTCGACAGCCGGACGCTCGCGGGGCCGAAGGCCAGTTCGGTCGCCAGTTCGCCGGCCGCGTCGAAACTGAGGCCGAAGGCCGGGATCTCTCCCGGCGCCCCCGTACCGCCCGAGCCGCTCACCGGTCCTGCGCCCGGCTGGTTGTTCCCGATGAGGAAGGCCGCCGCGCCGTACTCCCTCGCCAGGCCCAGCTTCACCCCGCGGTGGACGTGATTGGTCGAGAACGGGAACTCGTGCCGGACCAGCACTGCTCGTCCGGCGATGAGCTCGCGCGCGCCTTCGAAGTCCGCCGGCGTCCCCCGCCCGAGGTCGATGACCTCGAACACGTCGTCGACCGAGGAGCAGTTGAGGAGGGGGTAACTGGCCAACTCGCGCCCGGTCGACACCAGATGCACCGCGTGGCCTTCGCTGCGCTGCCCCGACACCGTGAAGGTCTGCTCCGAGTAGGTGCCTCCGAGCGCGCGGGCACGGCTCTCCAGATACTCCTGCGCGGCGGACTCGCTGGCGGTCCCGGCGACGCGACCCCCGGTGTCGCAGATCGCGGTCAGGTCGGCGGTGAGCTCCTTGCTCAACCAGATGTCGCCGATGATGTCTCGGGTCGTGTCGCTCATGATTCCTTCCGGTTCACAGGACGCTGTCCAGGAACGCTTTCGTCCGTGGGTGCTGAGGGTTCGCCATGATCTCGCGCGGGTCGCCGTCCTCGACGATGTAGCCGCCGTCCATGAAGATGAGGCGGTCGGCGACTTCCCGCGCGAAGCCCATCTCGTGGGTGACGACGATCATCGTCGTGTGCTCCGCGGCGAGGGACTTCATCACCGCGAGGACCTCGCCGACCATCTCGGGATCGAGCGCGCTGGTGGGCTCGTCGAAGAGCAGCAGCTTCGGTCTCATGGCCAGCGCCCTGGCGATCGCGACACGCTGCTGCTGGCCGCCGGAGAGCTGCTTCGGATACGCGTTCCTCTTGTCGGCCAGCCCGACGCGGTCGAGCAGCTCGAGGGCGTGGGCGACGGCGATGGAGCGCTTCTCCTTCTTCACGCCGACGGGGGCTTCGATGATGTTCTCGAGCACCGTCATGTGCGGGAAGAGGTTGAAGGCCTGGAAGACCATGCCGATGTGCTCGCGCTGAGCGCGCACGGTCTTCTCCGGTGCGTCGTGCAGACGTCCGCCGCGGATGGTCGCGCCCATCGGATCGCCGTCGATCGCGATGAGACCGGCATCGATGGTCTCCAGGCGGTTGATGCACCGGAGGAAGGTGCTCTTGCCCGAGCCGCTCGGGCCGATCACGCAGACGACCTGTCCGCGTTCCATCTCCAGGGAGATGTCCTTGAGGACGTCGAGGCTGCCGAAGCTCTTCTGGACCTCGCGCACACTGAGGAAGCTCATCGTCGTCCCTCCGTCGTCGTCGCGCGGCGTCGCAGCCGGATGCCGGTGAGCCGCTGCAGGGAGCCCTTCGCCGGGGAGGTGGAACGCGAGCTTCCGCGCGAGTACAGCCGTTCGAGCGCCTGCTGCCCGATCATCAGGATGGAGGTGACGATGAGGTACCAGATCGTCGCGACCATCAGCAGCGGGATCGTCTCGAACGTGCGGCTGTAGACCACCTGCACGGAGTACAGCAGCTCCGGCAGCGCGATCACCGACACGAGCGATGTGGACTTCAACAGGGACAGGACCTCGTTGCCGGTCGGCGGGATGATGAACCGCATCGCCTGCGGGAGGACGATGCGCCGCATCGCGCGGCCGCCGCTCATCCCGAGCGCCTTCGACGCCTCGAGCTGACCGTGGTCGACCGAGAGCAGACCGCCGCGGATGATCTCCGCCATGTACGCCGCCTCGTTCAGAGCGAGCGCGGCGACGGCGACGACGTACGGCGTGACGATCTCGTTGACGTTCCCGGAGAGGAACGTCGGGCCGAACGGGATCCCGATCGTGATCTGCGGGTACAGGGCGGACACGTTGTAGAGGATGACGAGCTGCACGAGCAGCGGCGTGCCGCGGAAGAACCAGACGTACACGCCGGCGCATGCATTGAGGATCGGGTTCGACGAGATCCGCATCAGCGCGATGATCAGACCGATGATGATGCCGAGCACCATCGAGACGACGGTCAGCTCGATCGTCTTCCACAGCCCCTGGAGGATGGATGCCGAGAAGAAGTAGTCGGCGACGACGCCCCACTCGAACCGCGGATTCGTGACGATCGAGAAGACGACCATCGCGGCGACGACGATGACGACCGCCGTCGCGACCCACATCAGAGGGCGCGGCCTGCCGATGACGCGATAGTCCGTGACGGTCTGCAGCGACGTCGTCAACGTACCGGGTGCGGTCGAGGTCACTGCAGCGCCTCGTTGTTCATCCCGGCGAACTCGACGGCCAGGTGCTGCACGCCGTACGTGGTCAGGACCTCTTCATAGGTGCCGTCATCGATGAACTGCTGCAGCGTGGCCTGGATGACGGGGAGGTTCTCGCTCTCCTTCGGAAATGCCATGGCCGAGAGTCCGCCGCGGAACGCCTCGCCGCTGAGGTCGAGCCGCTCGTTGTCGGTGTCCGCGATGTAGCCGGCCTGGGCCGCTGCCGTGGCGTAGGCGTCGATGCGACCGCTGGTCAGGGCGAGGATGCCCTCGTTGTTGGTCTTGAACGACATGATCTCGATCGGGGTGCCGCACTTCTCGTTCTGCTCGGTGAGGGAGATCTCCTCCACGGAGCCGGTCGCGACGCCGATGGCGAGACCGCAGGCATCCGCGGGAGTCAGATCCTTCGGAGCATCCGCATCGTCCTTGGCGACGACGAACTGCGAGCCGCCTCGGATGAAGTCGACGAAGTCGACCTGCTGCTGCCGCTCGTCCGTGTCGAGCATCGGCGCGAGCGAGAAGTCGTATCGGCCGGCGGCGAGCCCGGGGATCAGGTTGGCGAACACGACCTGGCGGAGCTCGACGTCGACGCCGAGCGCGTCGCCGATGCGGTACGCGAGGTCGGGGACGATGCCGACGATGCTCACGCCGTCCGCGTCGTAGGAGGCGAAGGGCTCGCCGATGGTCGCATCCGTGGCGATGACCAGCTTTCCGCTCTTCGCGACGGAGTCCGGCAGCTGCTCGACGAGCGCCTCGATCGGATCGCCCTGCGGCGAGTGGTGGTTGACGTCGGCGGTGTTGGAGGGCGAGCCGTCGGCGGGTGCGGCACCGGTGGAGTCGCCACCGCACGCGGTGAGGGCCGCGACGGCGAGGGCCAGGGTGCCGACGGTGGCAAGGGAACGAGCGAGCTTCTTCATTTCGGGTGCTTTCTGGTGATCGCGGCTCGGGCGGAGGAACAGTCGTCAGATGCGTCCCACGACGGCGACATGCTCGCGCATGAGCAGAACGGCGTGGTCGGGTCGACCGCTCTGGATCGCCGCGAGAATGGCGCGGTGACCGTCGAGCGAGGTCGTGCGTCCTTCCGGCGTGGAATGCGACTGACGACGGAAGTCGCTCACCCATTCGGAGGTGGCGCGACTGAGGGCGAGAATGAGGTGATTGTGCGTCGCTGCGGCAATCGCCTCGTGGAAACGCTGGTCGAGCTCGAGCGACTCCTCGGGCGTGACCCCGGCAGCGTCGAAGTCGCAGTGGTGTGAGAGCACGAGCAGGTCGCTCTCGGTGCGGCGTCCGGCCGCGAGGCCGGCGATCTCGGGCTCGAACGTGCTTCGGAAGTCGATGACCTCCGTCGCTTCGCGCTCCGCCTGCGACATGTCCCTCAGGAGAGAGGATGCCGCAGCCGAGGCGTCGAGCAGGACCGTGCCCGATCCCTGCCGCCGCCGGACGACTCCCTTGAGCGTCAGCTCATGGATGGCCTCGCGGATCGTGGCCCGCGAGACGCCGAGTTGCACGGCGAGGTCACGCTCGGGGGGCAGAGCCGAACCCGGGACGACGGCGCCGCTGTCCGCCAGTTCGAGGATCCGTGCCGCGATGGTGCTCGATGTCGCCATGCGCGGCATCTCGCCCAATGTGTCCCATCCGAGTGATGACATGTGCTGTACGGTAGCATAATTGGTCAGACCATCAAACCATTTTCGCGAGATGGGCTCCGGCACGAGAACGAAGGCCCTATGGAAGCGCTCGATCCGCTCAATCTGGGCATCGTCGCGCTGGTCTCGGTGGCCGCGGGGGCGATCAACACGGTCGTCGGCTCGGGCAGCCTCATCACGTTCCCCACCCTGCTGGCCATGGGGCTTCCACCCGTCACGGCGAACATGGCGAACACGGCGGGCCTCGCCATCGGCAACGTCGGCGGGATCATCGGATACCGGCGCGAGCTGCGTGGTCAGTGGCGCCTCCTCCTCCCGCTCGCGATCCTCACCGCCTTCGGCGCCTTCTTCGGTGCTCTCGCCCTCCTGGCACTTCCCGCTGCGGTCTTCCATGCCGTCGCCCCGGTGCTCGTCGTCGTCGGCTGCGTGCTCGTCGGCATCCAGCCGCTGCTGCAGCGCCGCGCCGCGCTTCCCCACGGAGCCGTCGCGCCGACGTGGCTGCGGTACCCGCTGACGCTCTTCACCGGCGCCTATGGCGGCTACTTCGGCGCCGCGCAGGGAGTGCTCATCGTCGGGATCCTCGAACTCACCACCGATGCCCACCTGCAGCGGGTGAACGCGTTCAAGAATGTGCTGCAGACGCTGGCGGGGTGGGTCGCGACGATCGTGTTCGTCTTCTCGGCTCCGCTGCCGTGGCCGACGATCGCCGCACTGGCGGTGGGATCACTGGCCGGCGCCGCGCTGGGCGGGATCTTCGGGCGAAAGCTGCCCAGCTGGGCGCTGCGCACCCTCATCATCGTCATCGGAGCAGTGGCGGTCGCCTTCCTCCTCCAGTGAGGGCGCTCCCGAGACGGGGCGCCGCGCCGCCGGCGGCCCGACGACACTCACCGATCGCAGGCGATCGCAGAGCCGACCCGGAGACGAAGGAAGGCCCCCGCGATATCGCGTGGGCCTTCAGGTTCCGCGGTGCTTCGCGGTGGTGGCGAGTGAGGGATTCGAACCCCCGAATGCTGAGCAGTCTGATTTACAGTCAGATCCCTTTGGCCGCTTGGGTAACTCGCCAGAGCGCACCCGTCCGACTTGAACAGCCAACCGGGGGCACGAGAAATCATCATACCCGCCAGACGCGAGCGGATGAAATCGAAGGCTCAGCTGCCGCGAATCCCCCGGTCCGCGTCGGAGAGCGACTCGGGTGTGCGAAGCAATCCGCCCTCCGCGCGGCACGTCGCCGCTGCGATGTCCATGGCACGCTGCAGGAGCGACCGCCAGGCTTCCTGCGTCGAGGGCGCGCCTGACACGAGGCCTGCGGCGACCGCGGCGAGGGTCGCATCTCCCGCTCCCACGGTGTCGATGACCCGTCCCGGCAGCTCGGAGATCGGAGCGACCGAGGTCCCCTCGTCCGTTTCGATGATCGCGCCGTCGGAGCCTGCGGTCGCCAGCACCGCCTGCACGCCGAGCCCGCGCAGCCGCGCACGAAGCGCATCGAGGTCGCCGTCGTACAGGGTCGCCGCGTCATCGGCACCGACCTTCACGATCTGCGCCCCGCGGGCGATGCGCTCGAACCCGCGCACGAACTCCTCGCGATCGGCCAGCATCCCGGTGCGCGGGTTCGGGTCGATCGCCACGCGGGCACCCGCCAGCACGTCGCCGAGAGCCCCGACCTCGGCCGCCGCGTCGAAGGGGAAGCAGCTGACCACCGTGAGGTCGGCGGACTCGATGGCCGCGCGGGCCGCGGGGGTGTACCGGATGCTGCGCCGCTGGGCTGCTTCGTTGAACACGTACTCGGGCTCGCCGTTCGCTGCGCGCTGCACGACAGCACGCGAGGAGCCGCGCGGCGCCTCACTCGCGATGAGGGTGACGCCGTGATCCGCCAGATACTCGCGGATGTGATCGCCGGCCTCGTCAGCACCGACCATCGCGATGAGAGTGGTCTCGATGCCGAGGCGGCGCAGGCCCACGGCCACGTTCAGCGCGGCCCCTCCGACGAGCTCGCGCACGCCGGATTCGTCACGGATCTCGTCGATCAGGGCGTCACCGATCACGACGGCGGAACCTGCAGGGGAACTCTCGATGCTCACCCGCCGACACTATCGTTCCGGCCGACTCCCCCGCGTCTGTGACGCACCCCGCGGCGGAGGGGGTACCTTGTGGCCATGAAGGCACGTCTCCTCACCGGCGCTGCGAGCGTCGGCCTCATCGCGCTCCTGACCGCCTGCGGGGCGGCATCGCCGGAGACGGATGCGGGGACGGGGAAGGGCACCCCCACCCCGGAGTCGAGTGCGTCGGTCGAGGTCACCGACGGCCGCTCTCCCAGCCCGACGCCGTCGGCGATCGCGCTGCCGACCGACTGCCGCGCCATCCTTTCGGACGACGTGCTCGCTCAACTGGACGGCGTGCCCCTCAACGACGCGGCCTTCGGGCCCTCGGGCGTCGGCGAGGACGGCACCCTCACCTGCAACTGGGCCGACCCGGGCGCCGACACCACGAGGCTCACCACGACCATCTCGACCATGAACCGCGGCCCGGCCCTCGACATGCTGAATGCTCTCGCCGATGAGGAGGGCTTCGCGTCCTTCACCCCCGACGGCGGAACCCGCTGCGAGAAGACCTGGGCGAACGAGCAGTACCCCGTGACGGACGGCCGCACCCTGTTCTGGCGTGACGACATCCTGATCGACACGCGCTACTCGAACCTCGCCCCCGACGGCTACACCTCGAGCATCGTGGAGCATATCTACGACTAGTCGCGGCATCGCGGGCATCCCGCGGGCACGAAGAAGGCCCCGGGGCGAACCCCGGGGCCTTCTTCACTTCGTCACACCTCAGTTGTGTCGCGACTTCGTCGCTCAACAACTTCGATCGGCTCGGCCGGACGAGCAAGCTCACCGGCTCTCGCCTCAATCAGTTGTAAGTACCGGGGGTGATGTCGTCCGTCGAGAACGCGTCGAAGTCGACGTAGCCGAAGTCGCCGTCGGCGTACGCACCGTCGGATGCGAAGATCCGGTTCGGGTAGCGCTCGCTCTTGGCTTCCTCGGTGGCCTCGACGGTGACGTCGCGGTACTTCGAGAGACCGGTTCCGGCGGGGATGAGCTTACCGATGATGACGTTCTCCTTGAGACCGACCAGCGGGTCGCGCTTGCCCTGCATCGCAGCCTCGGTGAGCACGCGGGTCGTCTCCTGGAAGGAGGCGGCCGACAGCCACGATTCGGTCGCGAGCGACGCCTTCGTGATACCCATCAGCTCCGGACGACCGGACGCGGGGCGCTTGCCCTCTGCCACGGTCTCGCGGTTGATCGACTGGTAGCGCTTGAGGTCGACCATCTCACCCGGGAGCAGGTTCGTGTCGGCGTGATCGACGACAGTGACCTTGCGGAGCATCTGACGGACGATGACCTCGATGTGCTTGTCGTGGATCGGCACACCCTGCGAGCGGTACACGCCCTGGACGCCGCCGACGAGGTAACGCTGCACCTCGCGGGCACCCATGACGCGCATGATCTCCTTGGGGTCGAGCGTGCCCACCAGGATCGGCTGACCGACCGTGACGTGCTGCCCGTCCTCGACGAGAAGCGTCGCACGCTTCAGCACCGGGTAGATGACCGGCTCTTCACCGCTGTCGGGCGTGAGGATGACCTTCTTGCCCTTGTCGGTCTCGTCGATCGCGATGCGGCCGTCAGCCTCGGCGATCGGGGACGCGCCCTTGGGGGTACGCGCCTCGAAGAGCTCCTGCACACGGGGAAGACCCTGCGTGATGTCGTCCGCCGATGCCGAACCACCCGTGTGGAAGGTACGCATCGTCAGCTGGGTACCGGGCTCACCGATCGACTGGGCCGCGATGATGCCGACGGCCTCGCCGATGTCGACGGTCTTACCCGTCGCGAGCGAACGTCCGTAGCACTGCGCGCAGACACCGACGGCGGAGTCGCAGGTCAGGACCGAGCGGACCTTGATGGTCTCGACACCCAGACCGACGAGCTTGTCGATCAGCACGTCGCCCACGTCGTCACCGGCAGCGGCGAGGACCTCGCCCTTGCTGTCGACCACGTCGGAGGCCAGCGTACGAGCGAACACCGAGTTCTCGACGTTCGCGTCGCGCACCAGCTCGCCCTGCGAGTTCGGAGCGGCGATCGGGAGCTCGAGGCCCTTCGACGTGCCGCAGTCCTCTTCGCGGATGATGACGTCCTGAGAGACATCCACCAGACGACGGGTCAGGTAACCCGAGTCGGCGGTACGCAGAGCGGTGTCGGCCAGACCCTTACGGGTACCGTGCGTCGCGATGAAGTACTCCGCGACCGACAGACCCTCGCGGTACGAGGAGATGATCGGACGCGGGATGATCTCACCCTTGGGGTTGTTCACCAGACCACGCATACCGGCGATGTTCCGGATCTGCAGCCAGTTACCACGGGCGCCCGAGGACACCATGCGGTTGATGGTGTTGTCCTCCGGGAAGTTCGCCTTCATGGCGGCCTGGACCTCGTCGGTCGCCTCGGTCCAGATCTTGATGAGCTCCTGGCGACGCTCGGAGTCGGTCGTCAGACCCTTCTCGTACTGCGACTGGACCTTCGCGGCCTGCTTCTCGTAGCCGGCGACGATCTCCGCCTTGTTCGGCGGGGTGAGGATGTCGCTCAGGGCGACGGTCACACCGGAGCGCGTGGCCCAGTAGAAGCCGGCGTCCTTGATGCGGTCCAGCGACGCAGCGGTCTCGACCTTGGGGTACTCCTCGGCCAGCTTGTTGACGATCTGCGACAGCTTGTTCTTGTCAGCCTGCTCGCGGACGAACGGGTAGCCCTTCGGCAGCGTGTCGTTGAAGATCGCCTGACCCAGCGAGGCGTCCACGAGACCGTGGCGCTCGTAGCCCTCGGGAGCTTCGCCCTCGAGGAACGTCAGACCGGGGATGCGGATGCGGATCTTCGCCTGCAGGTCGAGGGTTCCCTCGTCCTTGGCCAGGATCGCCTCGCCCACCGAACCGAATGCACGGCCCTCACCGGCTGCGCCCTCCTTGACCGTGGTCAGGTGGTGCAGACCGATGATCATGTCCTGCGAAGGCAGGGTGACCGGACGGCCGTCCGACGGCTTCAGGATGTTGTTCGACGCGAGCATCAGCACGCGGGCCTCGGCCTGAGCCTCGACCGACAGCGGCAGGTGCACGGCCATCTGGTCACCGTCGAAGTCGGCGTTGAACGCCGCGCAGACGAGCGGGTGCAGCTGGATGGCCTTGCCCTCGACGAGCTGCGGCTCGAACGCCTGGATGCCGAGGCGGTGCAGCGTGGGTGCACGGTTCAGCAGAACCGGACGCTCACGGATGATCTCCTCGAGCACGTCCCAGACCTCGGGACGGGTGCGCTCGACCGCGCGCTTGGCGGCCTTGATGTTCTGCGAGTGACCGAGGTCGATCAGACGCTTGATGACGAACGGCTTGAAGAGCTCCAGAGCCATCTGCTTGGGCAGACCGCACTGGTGCAGCTTCAGCTGCGGGCCGACGATGATGACCGAACGACCCGAGTAGTCGACGCGCTTGCCGAGCAGGTTCTGACGGAAGCGGCCCTGCTTGCCCTTCAGCATGTCGCTGAGGGACTTCAGAGCACGGTTTCCGGTACCGGTGACGGGACGACCACGGCGACCGTTGTCGAACAGTGCGTCGACGGCCTCCTGCAGCATGCGCTTCTCGTTGTTGACGATGATCTCGGGGGCACCGAGGTCGATCAGACGACGAAGACGGTTGTTGCGGTTGATCACGCGGCGGTACAGGTCGTTCAGGTCGGAGGTGGCGAAACGGCCACCGTCGAGCTGGACCATCGGACGCAGCTCCGGCGGGATCACCGGGACGACGTCGAGGACCATCGCGGCCGGGCTCATGCCGGTCTCGAGGAACGAGCTGACGACCTTGAGGCGCTTGATCGCACGGATCTTGCGCTGGCCCTTGCCCTCGGAGATCTGCAGACGCAGGTTCTCCGCCTCGGCGACGAGGTCGAACGCCGCGAGGCGACGCTGGATCGACTCGGCGCCCATGTAGGCCTCGAAGTACTGACCGAAGCGGTCCTGCAGCTCGTGGAAGACGTCGTCCTCCGGGCGCAGTGCACCGACCTCGAGGGTGCGGAAGTCTTCCCACACGCGCTCGAGCTTGGCGATCTGCTCGTCGGCACCCTTGCGGATGAGGGACATCTCCTTCTCGGCGGCGTCCTTCACCTTCTTCTTGGCGTCGGCCTTGGCGCCCTCGGCCTCGAGAGCCGCGAGCTCCTCCTCCAGCTTCGCCAGGCGCTCCGCGATCTTGGAATCGCGACGGTCGCCGAGCGTCTTCAGCTCGAGACGGATGTTGTTCTCCTGCGTGCCCAGGTCGCGGTGACGAGCATCCTCATCGACCGAGATGACCATGTAGGCGGCGAAGTAGATGACCTTCTCGAGGTCCTTCGGCGCCATGTCGAGCAGGTAGCCGAGGCGCGAGGGCACACCCTTGAAGTACCAGATGTGGGTGACGGGAGCGGCGAGCTCGATGTGACCCATGCGCTCACGACGGACGGAGCTCTTGGTGACCTCCACGCCGCAGCGCTCGCAGACGATGCCCTTGAAGCGGACACGCTTGTACTTGCCGCAGGCGCACTCCCAGTCGCGGGACGGGCCGAAGATCTGCTCTCCGAAGAGACCGTCCTTCTCCGGCTTGAGGGTGCGGTAGTTGATGGTTTCGGGCTTCTTGACCTCACCGTACGACCACGCGCGGATGTGGTCCGCGGTGGCCAGGCCGATGCGAAGCTCATCGAAAGTGTTTGACTCGAGCACTGATTCTCCTGTGTCGGAATTCTTTTTGAGAAGTCTGCTGGGGTGTGCTCGGGAGCGGGGCTCCCGAGCACACCAGCGGATTAGATCTCGTCGATCGAGGCGGCCTCGAAGCGGCTGGAGATGTTGATACCGAGCTCTTCTGCGGCGCGGAACGCCTCATCGTCGGTGTCGCGGAGGTTGACCAGCGTGCCGTCGGCCGAGAGGACCTCGACGTTCAGGCAGAGCGACTGCATCTCCTTCATGAGCACCTTGAAGGACTCGGGGATGCCCGGCTCCTGGATGTTCTCGCCCTTGACGATCGCCTCGTACACCTTGACGCGGCCGAGGATGTCGTCGGACTTGATCGTGAGGAGCTCCTGGAGCGCGTACGCGGCGCCGTAGGCCTCGAGGGCCCACACCTCCATCTCACCGAAGCGCTGTCCACCGAACTGCGCCTTACCACCGAGCGGCTGCTGGGTGATCATCGAGTACGGACCCGTGGAACGTGCGTGGATCTTGTCGTCGACCAGGTGGTGCAGCTTCAGGATGTACATGTAGCCGACCGAGATCGGCGCCGGGAACGGCTCACCGGAGCGGCCGTCGAACATCTGGGCCTTTCCGGTGGAGTCGATCAGACGGACACCGTCGCGGGTCGGGATGGTCGCGTCGAGGAGACCTGCGATCTCCTCCTCGCTCGCACCGTCGAACACCGGGGTGGCGACCTTCGTGCCGGGAGCCGCCTCGAAGGCCTGCTCCGGCAGACGAGTCGCCCACTCCGGGGTGCCCTCGACCTTCCAGCCCTGCTTGGCGATCCACCCGAGGTGGGTCTCCAGGACCTGACCGAAGTTCATTCGACCGGGGATGCCGAGCGGGTTGAGCACGATGTCGACCGGGGTTCCGTCTGCCATGAACGGCATGTCCTCGATCGGGAGGATCTTCGCGATGACACCCTTGTTGCCGTGACGACCGGCGAGCTTGTCACCCTCGGTGATCTTGCGCTTCTGGGCGATGTAGACCACGACGCGGCGGTTCACGCCGGAGCCGAGCTCGTCGTCGCCGTCCTCGGCGTTGAACTCCTTGACGGCGATGATCGTGCCCTGCTCACCGTGGGGCACCTTCAGCGAGGTGTCACGGACTTCGCGGCTCTTCTCGTTGAAGATCGCGCGGAGCAGACGCTCCTCGGCCGACAGCTCGGTCTCACCCTTCGGCGTGACCTTGCCGACGAGGATGTCGCCGGGGCGGACCTCGGCGCCGATGCGGATGATGCCGCGCTCGTCGAGGTCCTTCAGCAGCTCCGGGCTGACGTTGGGGAGGTCACGGGTGATCTCCTCCTTGCCGAGCTTGGTGTCGCGCGCGTCGACCTCGTACTCCTCGATGTGGATCGAGGAGAGGGTGTCGTCCTTGACCAGGTCCTGGCTCAGGATGATCGCGTCCTCGAAGTTGTAGCCCTCCCACGTCATGAACGCGACGAGGAGGTTCTTTCCGAGGGCCAGCTCGCCGTTCTCGGTGGCGGGGCCATCAGCGATGACCTCTCCGACCTCGACGCGCTCACCGGCGTCGACGACGACCTTCTGGTTGTACGACGTGCCCTGGTTGGAGCGGTCGAACTTGCGCAGGTGGTACTCCTGCGTTCCGCCCTCGTCGAGCATGACGACGACGCGGTCCGCGGAGACCTCGGAGACGACACCGGCCTTCTCGGCGGTGAGCACGTCACCTGCGTCGATAGCCGTGTAGCCCTCCATACCGGTTCCGACGAGCGGCGAGTCGCTGCGCAGCAGCGGCACAGCCTGACGCTGCATGTTGGCACCCATGAGGGCGCGCTGTGCGTCGTCGTGCTCGAGGAAGGGCACGAGCGAGGTCGCGACCGAAACCATCTGGCGCGGGGAGACGTCGATGTAGCCGATCTCCTCGGGGACGAACAGGTCGACCTCGCCGCTACCGCCCTTGGGGCGGGCCAGGACGTGGCTCTCGCGGAAGCGACCCTTGGCATCGAGCGGGGCGTTGGCCTGCGCGATGTTGAAGTCGACCTCTTCGGAAGCCGTGAGGTAGTCGATCTGATCGGTGACGACGCCACCGGTGACCTTGCGGTACGGGGTCTCGATGAAACCGAACGAGTTGATGCGCGCGAAGGTCGCGAGAGCACCGATCAGACCGATGTTCGGGCCTTCCGGCGTCTCGATGGGGCACATGCGGCCGTAGTGCGACGGGTGGACGTCACGGACCTCGACGCCGGCGCGGTCACGAGAGAGACCACCGGGGCCGAGCGCGGAGAGACGACGCTTGTTCGTCAGACCGGCGAGCGGGTTGTTCTGGTCCATGAACTGCGACAGCTGCGACGTTCCGAAGAACTCCTTGATCGCGGCGACGACGGGGCGCACGTTGATCAGGGTCTGCGGCGTGATGGCCTCGATGTCCTGCGTGGTCATGCGCTCGCGGACGACGCGCTCCATGCGGGACAGACCGGTGCGGACCTGGTTCTGGATCAGCTCGCCGACCGCGCGGATGCGACGGTTGCCGAAGTTGTCGATGTCGTCGGTCGCGAGACGGATCTCGGCCTTCTTGCCCGAGCGGATGCCGGTGAAGGTCTCCTCGGTGCCCGCGTGCAGACGCACGAGGTACTTGATCGTGGCCACGATGTCCTCGACGGTGAGCACCGACGAGTTCAGCGGCTGGTCCAGGCCCAGCTTGTGGTTGATCTTGTAACGACCGACCTTGGCAAGGTCGTAGCGCTTCGGGTTGAAGTAGAAGTTGTCCAGGAGCGCGCGGGCGGCCTCGGCGGCGACCTGCTCGCCCGGACGGAGCTTGCGGTAGATGTCGCGGAGCGCATCTTCCTTCGTGACGATCGTGTCCTTCGCGAGCGTCTCCTCGATCGAGGTGTAGCCGGCGAACTCGGCGAGGATCTCCTCGCTGGTCATGCCCAGCGCCTTGAGGAAGACCGTGACCGACTGCTTGCGCTTGCGGTCGACGCGCACGCCGACCTGGTCGCGCTTGTCGATCTCGAACTCGAGCCAGGCACCACGGCTCGGGATGACGCGCGCCGACACGATGTCCTTGTCACTCGTCTTGTCGGGGGTCTTGTCGAAGTAGACACCCGGCGAGCGCACGAGCTGCGAGACGACGACGCGCTCGGAGCCGTTGATGATGAACGTGCCCTTGTCGGTCTGCAGCGGGAAGTCGCCCATGAAGACCGTCTGGGTCTTGATCTCACCCGTGAGGTGGTTCATGAACTCGGCCTCGACGTACAGCGGAGCGGCGTAGGTCTTGCCACGCTCCTTGCACTCCTCGATCGAGTACTTCTCCGGCTCGAGGTACGGGTTCGTGAACGACAGCTGCATCGTCTCGCCGAGGTCCTCGATCGGAGAGATCTCCTCGAAGATCTCGCCGAGGCCGCTGTTCTCGTTGACGTCGGTGCGTCCGGCCTTCTTGGCCTCGGCCACGCGCGCCTTCCAGGCGTCGTTGCCGACGAGCCAACCGAAGGATTCGGTCTGCAGAGCGAGAAGGTCAGGGACCGTCAGCGTGTCGGAGATCTTGGCGAACGAAAGACGGGAAGCTCCGCGTCCGTTCTTGGTGGTGGTGGATGTGGATGCGTTGCGAGCAGCAGCCAAGGGAATAACCTCCGTGAGCCCCGCAGGGCTTCTCGATTCCTTTGTCGTCAGGTGGAGTGTGCGCTCGAGAACTCAACGAAATGCCGACCACCATATGAGGGCAGGGAGAAGCGAGCGCAACTACCAACTATACGCACGATTGTGCGACATGGCAAGCGCAGTCCTTGACCAATCTCGGAAGCTGCGGTATGAGCGCGTCTTTCGGCGTGCCGCGGCCGATCAGCTCCAGGTCCAGGTCACCAGAATCGACTCCGCGATCTCCTGGCGCTCGGCCGCGGGGACGGTGTCGCTGAACGAGAACGTGACGATGTAGGTCTGGTCGTCGGTGCTGGCGTAGTACTGCTCGGCCACGTAGGAGACGCCCTCCGAGCTCATCGTGGCGGTGAGGTGCGCGGACTCGGAGTCCGCGACCACCACGCGCTCGTTCACCGCGATGTCGGTGGCGCCCGCCGTCTCCAGCTCGGTGACGCCCTCGGATTCCACCTGGTCGTTGGTGACGAGGCCGACCGGGGACTTGATCACGTTGACGTTGTCGGCGAAGCCGTCCGCGTCCTGGAGGTTCGCGGCGAGGGAGTCGAAGCCGGGGAAGTCCTGCGGGGGCACGGCCCAGCCCTCGGGGACGACGTAGGTGTACGCCTCGCCCGAGATCGTCTCACCGGTCGCGGGTGCGGCGTCGAGAGCGGGGGCCTGCGACGACGGCTGCGAGTCCGAGCCCGGGGTGGGCGTCGGCAGCAACGAGCATCCGGTCAGGAGCGAACCGGCGACGACGAGGACGGCGGCGGTGCGGAGGGAGGTGCGGAGGGGGGTGGGCATGCACTCAGCCTATCCATAGCATTCGTGCGCTCCGCTCCCGCCTGCCCGCGGAAAGCCGAGGGCAGGCGGGAGCGGCTCAGGACGCGATGTTGAGCTCGTTGCCGGGGATCGAGGCCAGCAGGCGCCGCGTATAGGGGTCCCGCGGGTTCGTGAAGATCTCCTCGGAGGTCGCCGCCTCCACGAGCCTGCCGTCCTTCATCACGCAGACGTAGTCGCTGATCAGCCGCACCACCGCGAGGTCGTGCGAGATGAAGAGGTAGCTGAGCCCGTACTCGCGCTGCAGGTCGCCGAGCAGCTTCAGGATCTGGTCCTGCACGAGCACGTCCAGCGCCGAGACCGGCTCGTCGCACACGATCAGGTCCGGCGACAGCGCGAGCGCCCGCGCGATCGCGATCCGCTGCCGCTGTCCGCCCGACAGCTCGGACGGGTAGCGGCGCAGCATCGACTGCGGCAGCGCCACGTCGTCGAGCAGCTGGCGCACGCGCTTGCGGCGATCGGCGGCGCTCCCCCGCTTGTAGAACTCCAACGGCTCGCCGATCAGGCGCTCGATCGTGAACATCGGGTTCAGGCTCGAGTACGGATCCTGGAAGATCGGCTGCACCTGCTGCCGGAACTCCCGCGTCTCCGCGCGGCTCAGGGAGGAGATGTCCTTGCCCTCGTAGCGGATCAGTCCGCTGGTGGGCTCGATCACCTTCAGCAGCATCCGCGCGGTCGTGGTCTTGCCGGAGCCGGACTCCCCCACGATCGCCACCGTCTCCCCGCGCGGGATCACCAGCGACACGTCGTCGACGGCGACGAAGTCCTCGCCTCGGCCCCGCACCGGGTAGACCTTGGTGAGGTTCTCGATCTCGACGATGTTGTCGGCGGGCGCGGCGGCGACTGCGGGATCGGCCTCGGCGACCCGCTCCTGCACCTGGAACGCCTCCGGCCGCAGTCGGGCCGCGGCGACCGACGGTGCGGCCTTCACGAGCGACTGCGTGTACGGATGCTGCGGGTCCTCGAGGATCTGCCGGGCGGCGCCCTGCTCGACCACCTTGCCGCGATGCATCACGATCACGCGCTCCGCACGCTCCGCGGCGAGCCCGAGGTCGTGGGTGATGAGCAGCACGGCCGTTCCCAGCTCGCGGGTCATCGCTCCGATCTGATCGAGGATGGTGTGCTGCACCGTGACGTCGAGCGCGCTGGTCGGCTCGTCTGCGATCAGCAGCCTCGGCTTGCACGCCAGACCGATCGCGATCAGCGCGCGCTGCCGCATGCCTCCGGAGAACTCGTGCGGATACTGCTTCGCACGCCGGGCCGGATCGGGCAGCCCGGCGGCCGTCAGAGCCTCGACGACCTTGGCCTGCACGTTCTGCCGCGTGGCCAGGCCGTGCGCGAGCAGCGTCTCCGCCACCTGGGTGCCGATCTTCGCGACCGGGTTCAGGTTCGACATGGGGTCCTGCGGAACGAGGCCGATGTCGCGACCGCGGATCATCCGCAGCTCGTGCTCCCCCGCACGGGAGATCTCCTTCCCGTCGAGCCGGATGCTGCCCGCGGCGATCTTCCCGCCCCCGGCGAGAAGCCCGATGATGGCCATCGCCGTGGTGGACTTCCCCGATCCCGACTCGCCCACGATCGCGACGGTCTCCCCGGGACGGATCTCGAGGTCGACGCCTTCGACGGCGTGCACGACGCCGTCCATGGTGGCGAAGTCCACGGCGAGCCCCTGGACCGACAGCAGCGGCTCGGTGGACATCTGATTCTCCTTCGCGGCGCGCATCGCGCCCTCGTCGCGGGCGTTCATCGTGCCCTCGTGCGTGGATCCATGGCCTCGCGCAGTGCCTCGCCCAGCAGGGTGAAGCCGAGCGCGGTGACCGCGATGCAGATGCCGGGGAGGAACGCGAGCCAGGGCGCGATCGCGAGCTCGGCCTGTGCGTAGGTGAGCATGCGCCCCCACTCGGCGGTCTCGGGGCGGCCGCCGCCGAGACCGAGGAACGACAGCGCCGCCGCATCGATCACGGCGGTCGCGAGCGTCAGGGTCCCCTGCACGATCACAGGACCGATGGCGTTGGGCAGCACGTGCGACATCGTGATCTGGCCGCGTCCGAGACCGAGGGTCTGCGCCGAGAGCACGTAGTCGCTCGAACGCTGCTGCAGCATCGACGCGCGAAGCAGCCGCGCGAAGATCGGCACCTGCGACGCCCCGATCGCGATCATGATCGCGAACGGGGTCTGTCCGAGGATCGCGGCGATCGACACCGCCAGCAGCAGGTTCGGCACCGAGAGGATGATGTCGACGATGCGCATGATGAGGGTGTCGACCCATCCGCCGAACGTGCCGGCGAGCAGCCCGAGGATCATTCCTCCGACGAGACCCATCGCGGTGGAGATGACGCCGATCATCAGCGACGCCTGCGCGCCCCAGATGAGCTTGGACAGCACGTCGCCGCCGAAGCGGTCCAGTCCCAGCGGGAACTGCGGCAGCTCCCCCGGCCCCGGGATGTAGGTCGGCGTGATGTACTTCGCCCCCGGCAGCGCCGTCTCCGGGTACGGAGCGAGCAGAGGCGCGAGCGCGGCGACGAGCAGGAACGCCAGCACGATGGCCGCGCCGATCCATGCCGTCGGATTGCGGCGGAGGCGGCGGAACACGTCCTGCCAGAATCCGCCGGAGCCGTTCCTGAGGTCGGCCTGAGCGATCGCGACGGTGTCGATGCTGCCGCCGCTCTCCGCTGAGGGGCCCTGGGCGGGCGGGAGTGCGATGCTCATGCGACCGCCTCCTTTCGGACGATGGGGAGGGACATCACTGCACCCTCACTCTCGGGTCGATGAAGCTGTAGGAGACATCGACCGCCAGGTTGATCAGCGCGTACGCGATCGCGATGAAGATGATGAATCCCTGGAGCACCGGGAAGTCCCTGGTGAAGATCGCCCTCGCGAGGAACGACCCGATGCCGGGGAAGGCGAACACCGTCTCGGTGAGCACCGCGCCCGAGATCAGGAGTCCGGTCTGCAGACCGATCGTCGTGATCACCGGGAGCATCGCGTTGCGCAGGATGAAGCGGCTGCGGAGCGTCGACGATCCGACGCCCTTCGCACGCCCGGTGCGCACGTAGTCCGCGTTCTGCACCTCCAGGACGCTGGCCCTGGTGATGCGGACGATGATGGCGAGCGGGATGGTGCCGAGGGCGAGCGCCGGCAGGATCAGGTGCAGGATCGCATCCCACGCGGCATCGAACTCGCCGGTGATGATGCCGTCCCACACGTAGAACCCGGTGGGATGGGTCGCATCTATTCGAGGGTTCTGGCGCCCGTCCGACGGCAGCCATCCCAGCTGCACGGCGAAGACGTACTTCAGGATGAACGCGAGGAAGAACACCGGGATGGTGATGCCGACGAGGCTCAGCACGACCGAGGCGTGGTCGGTGAACTTGCCGTGGCGACGAGCGGCCCAGTATCCGAGCGGGATGCCGATGCCGACCGCGAAGATGAGCGCCATCACGCTCAGCTCCAGCGTCGCGGGGAAGCGCCGGAAGAACTCCTCCGTCACCGGTCGGTTCGTCTGGATCGAGGTGCCGAAGTCGCCCTGCAGGAGGCGGCCGACCCAGATGAAGTACTGCTCGATGAGGGGCTTGTTGAATCCGTAGAGCTCGTTGACCCTGGCCACGGCCTCCGGCGTGGCCTTTTCACCGAGGAGGGCGACCGCGGGGCCGCCGGGAAGGGCCCTGACCCAGGCGAACAGCAGGATGCTGAGCCCGAACAGGGTGGGGATGAGGAACAGCAGTCGCCTGCCGATGGTGCGCAGCACGAAGATCTCCGTCGATCAGAAGGTACGCCGTGCCCCGGTCCCGCCGAGGGCGGGACCGGGACTCGACATATCAGGTGGTCAGGCCTACTTGGTGAGGACGATGTCCGTGAAGACCTCGTCGTTCACCGGGCTGGCCGGGTAGCTCTTCACGCGGGGGTCGAACGCCAGGGTCGGCGCCGGGTGCGCGAGCGGGACCCCGGGGATGAACTGCGCGACCATCTCGTTGATCTCCTCGTACAGCGCCGTCTGGTCCTCGAGGTTGGAGACGCCGCGCGCCTCCGTCAGCTTCTGGAACAGCTCGGGGTTGTCGAAGCCCCACTCGGAGCTCTTCTGACCGAAGAAGACGCCGACGAAGTTGTCGGTGTCGTTGTAGTCGCCGGTCCAGCCGAGCAGGTGGATGCCGTGGTCGGACGTGCCGGTGGTGCGGTCGAGGTACTCGACCCACTCCTCCGAGACCGGGGTGGTCTCGACGCCGACCTCTGCGAGCTGCGACGACAGGACGGTGAAGATCTGCTCGGGGTCCGGCATGTAGGGACGCGAGACGTTGACCGGGTAGTTGAACGTGAGCTTCAGCGGGTTCGCCTCGTCGTAGCCGGCCTCCGCCAGCAGCGACTTCGCCTTCTCGGGGTCGTAGTCGTAGGTCGTGACATCGGGGTTGTAGCCGTTGACGACCTCGGGCACGAACTCGATCGCCTTCTGGGTGCCCTCGGGGAGCACCTGGCTGATCAGCGCGTCCTTGTCGACCGCGTAGGACAGCGCCTCGCGGACCTTCGGGTCCTGCAGCTCGGGAACCGTCTGGTTGAACGCGAGGTACAGGATCGTGAACGGCGGGCGGGACACCATCGTGAAGCCGTCGTCCTCGAGTGCCTTGGTGTCGGCGGGGCCGACGAGGTCGTAGCCGTCGATCGAACCGGACTCGAGTGCCTGGCGGCGCGCGGTCGGGTCGTCGATCGTGCGGAAGATGATCTCGTCGATCTGTCCGGCCTCACCCCAGTAGCCGTCGTAGGCCTTGAGCGTGACCTGCTCGCCCGGAGCCCACTCGTCGAACTGGTAGGGGCCGGTGCCGACCGGGTGCCCCATCGCGTACTCGGACAGCTGCGGCGCTTCCGCCGAGCCGCCGACCTCGTCTGCACCGAACTCCTGCATGGCCGAAGGGCTCTGCATCGAGAACGACGGGAGTGAGAGCGAGGCGACGAAGCCGGCGAACGGCTTGTTGAGCTCGACCGTCACCGAGTAGTCGCCATCGGGCGTGCAGGACTTGTAGACGGCGTCGGCCGCGTTCGAGGCGTAGCCCTTGAACAGCTTGTTGTAGTAGTAGCCGAAGGCCTCGGAGGCGGCGAGACCGGTCCAGTTGAACCAGCGGTCGAAGTTGACGCAGACCGCCTCGGCGTTGAACGGCGTGCCGTCCTGGAAGGTCACGTCCTCCTTCAGCGCGAACGTGTGGGACATGCCGTCCTCGGACGACTCCCACGACTCGGCGAGGAGCGGGGCGGGATCGGCGGTGCCGGGCTCCGTGCCCACGAGTCCCTCGAAGATCTGCCGCGAGACACGGAAGCTCTCGCCATCCTGCGCGAACGCGGGGTCGAGGCTCGCCGGGTCGGAGGATGCGGCGAAGACGAACGTCCCGTCGACATCTCCTGACCCCTCGGACCCTTCGTCTCCCCGCTCGCTCGCGACGCACCCTGCGAGGGCGAGAGCGGCGATGGTGGCTCCGGTTACGGCGATGAGTCCTCGCCGACGCGTGACTGATTGGTGCATTGTGTGACCTTCCCTGTCGGGCGCTTCGTTGCGCGTTCCCAAGGCTTCGTCGCCTCGGGGACGGTGATCCCTCGACGGTACCCAGCAGATCCTCAGATGCCAAACGGATCCAGGTTGCAATCCGGTATCGGCGCGCCCCTCGCCGATCCGGTAGTGTCCAGATCGTGTCCGACTCCACCCCGCTCGCCGTCTGCTTCGGCGAAGGCCTGGTCGCCCTCGTCGCCGCGGCGGCAGGGCCGCTGGAGGACTGCCGGACCTTCCACCGCTCCCTCGCCGGGGCGGAGTGGAACACCGCCATCGCCCTGGCATCGGCCGGCATCCGCACGTCCGTCGTGTCCCGCGTCGGCGACGACGGATTCGGTCGCTTCCTCACCGCGGAGCTGCGCGCCCACGGCGTCGATGATTCCGCGGTGGAGATCGACGACGAAGCACCCACCGGGCTCTACGTCAAAGAGCTCACGACCCGCGCGGACGGCGCGGTCGACGGAACGATGCACTACTACCGCGCGGGTTCGGCCGCCGCGGCCATGTCACCGGAGACGCTGGCCTCGCCCACGGCAGCCGCGCTGCTCGCCGAGGCCGCGCTCGTGCACACCTCCGGGATCACGCCGGCGCTGTCGCCCTCGACCCTGGCCGCCCAGGAGGCGCTGTACGCCGAGCGGCGACCCGACCGGCTGCTCAGCTTCGATCTGAACTGGCGGCCGGCACTCTGGCGCGGCCGTGAGGCGGAGGGCAGGAGGATCGTCTCCGACTTCGCGAGTCGCGCCGACATCGTGTTCTGCACCCGGTCGGATGCCGAAGCGGTCTTCGGCACCAGCGATGCGCAGGAGCTGCGCGCGCTCTTCCCCGGGCCGCGCCATCTGCTGGTCACCGACTCAGGCGGCGCCGTGGCCTTCGACGGCTCCGAGAGCGCCGCGAGCGATGCTCTCGATGCGCCCGTCGTGGAGACCATCGGCGCCGGAGACGCGTTCGCCGCGGGCTACCTCGCCGGAGTGCTCACCGGCCTGTCCCTGACCGGGAGCCTGGCCCGCGGTCACCGCATCGCCACCCGCGCACTCGCCAGCACCCGCGACCACGTCGACTGAGCTGCGCGCCACAGGCGGAGGGCGCCCGCTGTCAGGTGCTGCGGCGGGTGGGTACCGCGTCGTGCGTCCGCTGCAGCGAGATGGCCACCGGCTCTCCCCGGTGCTGCACGACGCGCACGAACAGCACGTCGACGAGGGCGAGCTGCGCGATCCGGCTCGACATCGCAGCCATCCGGAACGGCGACTCGTGCGCGTGCGTGAGCAGCACGACATCCGCCTCCAGAGCCAACGGCGACTCCGGGGCGCTGGTGACCGCGACCGCCAGCGCACCGGCGTCGCGCGCCACCTCGAGCGCACGCAGCGTCTCCGCGGTCTCGCCGCCGTGGGAGAACGCGATCGCCACGTCATCGGCCGTCCGCAGCGAGGCCGTGGTCACCGCGAGGTGCGGGTCGGGCGAGTGCGAGACGGAGCATCCGATGCGCGACAGCTTCAGCTGCAGGTCCTGCGCCGTCAGCGACGAGGCCGCCTGGCCGAACAGGTCGATGTGGCGGGCGTCCACGACCGCACGAGCGACGCGGTCGAGGGCGACGGCGTCGAGGGCGAGTGCGGTCTTCTCGATCGCGTCGATCTCCTGCGCGGCGAGCTTGGCGGCGATCGCGGTCGGCCCGTCATCCGGGTCGATCGCGGTGGTGTCCAGGCCGAACCGCGCCTGCTGGGCCTGCGCCAGGGTGATCGCGCGCGCCACCGCGACGCGCAGCTCGCGGTAGCCGCTGTACCCCAGCGATTGGGCATAGCGGGCGACCGTAGACAGCGACGTGCGGCAGAGCTGGGCGAGATCGTTGATCGCCAGGTCGACGACGAGCGTCGGATCCCCCAGGATCGTCTCGGCGACGCGCGCCTCAGCGGCACTCACCTTCGGGAGGGAGCGTCGCACCCGAGCGAGAACGTCATCGTCCATGGAGGGATCCTGTCTCAGCCGGCGCCGGTCATCCTCTGCTGCGCGGCGAAGCTCCCCAGGAGTGCTTCGCGTGCCGTCTGCGCACCGAGCCTACTGGCTGCGGCGACCTCGATGGTCGGCAGCGGCAGCCGGTCCCTCGTGGGAAGGCCGACGTTGACGACCACCGCACCGGGATCGCGCACGGCCGCGCGTTCGACGAGGGCGCGCTGCGCGGCATCCGTGTCCGGTCTGTCGATCAGCACCACCGTCAACCCCGGAGCCGAGGCGACCTCGTCGAGCACGCGGTCCTGCTCGGCCAGTGGGCTCGAGGCGACATCGAGGCGCACGCGCAGGCCGTCGTGCGCGAGCGCGCTCGCGACGTAGGAACCCGCGCTGTCCACGGCCAGAGTCGACCGGCGTCGCGCGTCGATGACGGCGAGCTCGGATGCCGGTTCCGGAGCATCGCCCGAGACGGTCACGACACGGCGCACGATCTCGGCGGCGTCGAAGCCGTCGGTCGGCTCGTGGTCGCGCTCAGCGGCCGCGTGGAGCTTGGCGGCGAGTGCGGCGACCCGCCCGGCGGCCTCCTCGACGCGAGCCCGGGAGAGCGAGCCGTCCCGCAGCGCGGCGACGATCCCATCTCTCGCGGCGCGGAAGTCCTGCTGGTCCTGATCGGGGAGCGCGGCGTCGCCGGGATTCGTCGGGTTGCCGATGCAGAGCAGGTCGGCACCGGCGGCCAACGCCAGGGCTGCTCCCCCGCCCAGTCCGACCGTCTCGCGGATGGCGGCCATGTCGAGGGCATCGGTGATGATCACACCGTCGTATCCCCAGTCGCGCAGGATGCCGAGCACGCGCGGGTTGAGCGTCGCCGGCTGTTCGCCCCACGCGGGGACCACGATGTGCGCGGTCATGACGGCGTCGACACCCGCGTCGACCGCGGCCCGGAACGGCTCCAGGTGCACCCGCTCGAACTCCTCGAGATCGAGCGTGATCTCGGGGAGCGAATGGTGCGAGTCCATGTGGGTGTCGCCGTGGCCGGGGAAGTGCTTGACGCACGCGGCGACAGCGGCATCCTGGATGCCGTCGATCGTCGCGACCACGTGACGGGAGACGAGCGCCTCGTCGTCGCCGAAGGCCCGCACCCCGATGACCGGGTTGCGGGGATCGGTGTTGACGTCGGCGACCGGTCCGAGAACCACGTTCGCGCCCACCGCTCGCACCCGACGAGCGAGCTCGGCGCCGGTCATCTCCGACGCGACCAGGTCGTCGAGCAGTCCGAGCTGAGCCGCACCGGGCACGGTCGACCCGGTGGCGGATTCGAGACGGGTGACGCTGCCGCCCTCCTCGTCGATGCCGATGAGGGCGTCGGGGTTCGCCGCGAGGATGTCGGCGCTGAGGTCGGCGAGGCCGTCGCCCACGTTCTGGCCGAAGTAGACCACCCCGGCGAGACCGTCGCGCAGTTCGGCGCGCAGCCATTCGGGCGCCTCGGTGCCGAAGAACCCCGGCCACAGCACCCCGTTCGCGAGGCGTTCGAGGTCGTCGGTCATCCCTTCACAGCTCCCGCGACCATGCCGGAGGCGAGCTTGCGCTGCACCAGCACGAAGAAGATCATGACCGGCACGGTGATGATGGTCGAGGCGGCCATGATGCTGCCCCAGTCGTTGGAGTGCAGGCCGAAGAACGACTTCAGACCGATCGAGACCGTGTACTGGTCGGTCTGCGCTCCGAGGATCGTCATGGCGAAGATGAACTCGTTCCACGCCGTGATGAAGCTGAAGATGCTGGTCGCGACGAGGCCGGGCATGACCAGCGGCAGCAGCACCGAGCGGAACATCCGCCACCAGCTGGCGCCGTCGATGTATGCAGCCTCTTCGAGCTCGACCGGGACCGCGGCGACGAATCCGCGCAGCATCCAGATGCCGAACGCGAGGGAGAGGGCGACGTAGACGACCATGAGGCCGAGGATGCTGTTGAGCAGGCCGAGGCTCTTGACCTGGAGGAACAGCGGGATCACGAGAGCCTCGAGCGGCACCATCTGCACGACGAGGATCATCATCAGGATCATGGTGCGGAACTTGAACTTGAAACGCGCGACCGCGACGGCGGCGAGCAGACAGACGAGCGCGCTCACGAGGACCGTGACCAGCGCCACGATCGCGGAGTTGCGCAGGTAGGTGCCGAAGCCGCCGTCGGTGAGGACGAACGCGAAGTTGTCCCACGTGAACTCCTGCGGGAGCAGCGACTGCCCACCGCTGGAGGCCTTGCCGTCGAACGCGCTGGAGACCATCCAGTACACGGGGAACAGCGTGAAGATCAGGACGGCGGCGACCGCGATGCCGAGTCCGATGCGGGAGCGGAGCCTGGGACGCGGGTTCACAGCTCGTCCTCCTTCATGAGGGAGCGGATGTAGACGATCGTGATTCCGATCAGCACGAGCGTGAGCAGCACGGCGAGCGCCGCACCGAAGCCGTAGCGGTTCTGCCCGAAGGACTCCACATACGACCAGACACCGAGATTGAGCACCTGGCGGTTGCCTCCGCCACCGCCGGGCATCAGATACACCTGCGCGAAGACCTTGAAGTCCCAGATGGTCGAGAGGATGATCACGACCGAGAAGACGGGCTTGAGCGTGGGGAAGATGATCTTCCAGAACCGACGCCACGCGCCGGCGCCGTCGAGGGCCGCGGCTTCGAGCATCTCCTTGGAGACGCCGAGCAGGCCGGCGAGGACCGTGATCGCGACGAACGGGAATCCGTGGTGCACGACGTTCAGCAGCACGATGGCGTAGAACGACCACTGGTTCGTGAACCAGTTGACCGGCTCGCTCATCAGGCCGAGGTCGGTGAGCACCGAGTTGAAGATGCCGCGATCGGCATCGAAGATGAAGGTCCAGACGTAGGTGCCGGTCACCGCGGGCATGGCCCAGGCGACCATGATGCAGCTGGAGACGATCACACGCCAGGTGGTGCCGAGGCGCGCGAGCAACAGGGCGACAAGCGTGCCGACGGCCACGGTGACGAAGACCGCGACGGCGGCGAACCCGACCGTGTTGGGCAGCACCACCGTCCACAGAGTCGGGTTGGTGAGCGCCTCGACGTAGTTGTCGAGACCGATCCAGTTGTTCTCCCCGGTGTTGATCTCGCGCAGACCGTAGTCCTGCAGCGAGTAGAGGAACACCTGGACGAGCGGCCAGAGCATGAGCACCGCGAGGATGGCCAGCCCGGGCGCGAGAAGAAGCCAGGGGCGGGCCGCGACGATCGAGAGACCGCGACGCTTCCGGCCGCCGGCCACGGAGGCGGAGGGGGACTCCGCCTTCGTGGCCGGCAGTGGCGCTTGCACCATCGACATGGAAGGGATGCTTCCTTACTGGTTGAGCAGTTCGGTCATCTCGGCAGCGGCGTCCTTCGTCGCGGTCGCGACGTCCTTCTGTCCGCTGAGGATGGCCTGGATCATGGAGTTGGTCGTCTTCTTCGCCTGCACGGCGCCGAAGTTCGGGGTGACCGGAACGGATGCTCCGCCGTCGACCATCTGCTCGGCGAACGGTGCGACGAGCGGGTCGGTCGAGGCGAGTGCCTCCTCCATCGCGGACTGGACGCCCGGGAAGTAGCCGGTCTCGTTCGACCACTGCTCGGCGAACTCGCCGGTGCTCATGAGCTTGACGAACTCCCACGCGAGGTCGGCGTTCTTGGTCGTGTTGAAGACCGAGAGGTGCGATCCGCCGAGCACGGAGGGAGCGATGCCGCCGTCCTCACCGGGGATGACCGCGGCGCCGATCTTGCCCTCGAGGTCGGGGTTCGCCTCGATGAGCGACTTCGGCGTCCACGAGCCCGAGAGCATCATGGCGACGTTGCCCTGCGTGAACGCGTCACGGAGGTCGGTCTCCTTCCAGGTGGTGGCACCCGCGGAGGAGAAGCCGTGCTCGGTGGCGAGGCCCGTGTAGAACTCGATGCCCGCCTGCGACTCCTCGCTGTCGAGCTCGCTGGTCCACGTCTTGCCGTCCTTCGTGGCGATCTCGCCGCCGGCGCCCCAGACCCAGGGGTAGACCTGGAACTCGGCGTCGCCCGCGACCGGGAACGGCAGCATGTCGGGCTTGGCGGCCTTGATGGCCTCACCTGCGGCGACGATGTCGTCCCACGTCTTCGGGGCCTCGAGACCGAGTTCCTCGAACACGTCGGCGCGGTAGACGATCGAACGCACGCCGGCGTACCAGGGCATGCCGTACAGCTCTTCGTCGTAGGTGCCCGCGACCGCGAGACCCTCGACGAGGTCGTCGCGCAGGCCCTTCTCGGCGTCGACGTACTCGTCGAGCGGGAGGAGCGCGCCGGCATCGGCGAACTCGGCGGTCCAGGTCGTGCCGGTCTCGGCGACGTCGGGGGTCGTGCCGCCGGCGATGGAGGTCACGAAGCGGTCGTGGGCGTCGGCCCACTGGATCTCCTCGATGTTGACCGTCGCCCCGGTCTCCTTCTCGAAGGCCTCGGAGACCTTGTCGTAGAAGGCGGTCGCGTCAGGGTTGGTGCCCTTCATGATCCAGACGGTGAGCTCCTGGCCTTCGCCGTCGGCAGAGCCGTTGTCGCTGCCGCCGGCGCAGCCGGCGAGGGCGAGCGTGGCCACGGCGCCGAGCGCCACGGCCGAGAGAATGCGCTTGTGCATTGCGGGGATCTCCTCTTTGAAAAGTCCTGGCAAGCATCGGGTACTCACCGGGGGTTAGGAAAAAGTATCCACGACTAACTAATTACCTGCAAGTTCCTCTCACAATCGTCACGCGGCCGTAACATCGGCCTCCCGGCGCCTTCTCCCAGGGATTGCCCAGGCTCGACCTGCGGTCCGCCCGAAGGTCCCGCCGGTAGGCTCGCGGGCATGCTCCGCCGCGAAGACGAAGCCGACCGTGCCACGGTCGCGCGCCATGCGACCCTGCCGACACCCAGCGCCCTCTCGACCCTGCTGAAGTTCCTGGGAATCGCCCTCGGCGTCGTGACGGTCTCCGCCGTCGCCGTAGGGGCCTTCCTCTTCGTCGACGTGTTCAACCGGGTCGGCGACGACGCGGTCGCACTCGAGGGTGCCCCCGAGGTCGACCCGCCGACGCTCGGCGCCTATCCCGCCGACAAGGCGTTCAGCATCCTCATCATCGGCACCGACGAATGCGGAGCGAAGGCGACGGAGCTGTTCGCCGAGCGATGCTCCGAGGCCGACGAGGGCAGCCGCAACGACGTCAACCTCCTCGTGCACGTGTCCGCGGAGCCGCGCAACGTGACGGTGGTCTCGCTCCCCCGCGACCTGGGCGTCGAGGTGCCGGAGTGCACGCGTCCGGACGGGTCCGTGGCCTCGGCGATGTCGAAGGCGTCCATCAACTCGCTCTTCGACCATGCCGGTCTGTCCTGCGTCGCGAAGACCGTGAGCGAGATGGGCGACATCCCGATCGAGTTCGCCGCGAAGATCAGCTTCGACGGAGTCATGGCCGTCACCGACGCGATCGGCGGTGTGGAGGTGTGCATCGCCGGCAACGGCATCCGCGACCGGCACACCGGCATCGACTGGCCAGCGGGCAACCGCATCGTCTCGGGGGTCGAGGCGCTCCAGTTCATCCGCACCAGACACGGCGTCGGCGACGAGAGCGACCTGGCGCGCATCTCGAACCAGCAGCAGTACATGTCGCGGCTCGCCAAGAAGGTGCTCAGCGAGGAGACGCTCACCGACCCGCCCAAGGTGCTGCGCCTCGCCAGCGCGATCGCCGACAACATCGACCCCAGCGATGAGCTCAGCAACCCCGTCCGCCTGGCCCAGCTCGCGCTCGCGCTGAGAGACGTGCGGTTCAGCGACTTCGTGTTCGTGCAGTACCCGAACGTGACCGACCCCGACGACGATGACAAGGTCGTTCCGAACGAGGTGGCCGCCGACGCGCTGTGGGCCGCGGTGAAGTCGGGTCAGCCGCTCGAGCTCACGGGAGACGTCACCACGCACCGCGGCGTCGAGCTCGTGACGCCCGCTCCCGAGGAGGCGCCGGACCCGAACGCGACAGCGGCACCCGAGGTCAGGACGACGCTGCCGCCGGACATCTCGGGACAGACCCTGGAGCAGGAGACGTGCTCGGTCGGCAATCAGCGGTGAGCCCGGCGCCCAGCGCGTAGGCTCGTGCCCATGGGCCGGACGCGATCGAGAGACACCGAGCATCCGCAGGCTCGACTCGATCACGGCGGCATCGCGCGCATCGTGCCGTCGGAGTTCACCAGCGGCTTCGAGCTGATCGTCGACGACACCCCGCAGTCGCACGTCGACCTCGACGATCCCACCCACCTGCACTTCGAGTACATCGTGCGGATGGGAGCAGTGATCGACCAGCTCCCGGAAGGACCGCTCACCGCCGTTCACCTCGGTGCCGGCGCGCTCACGATCCCCCGCTACATCGACGCCTCGCGTCCCGGGTCCCGCCAGCAGGTCATCGAGCTCGAAGCCCCGCTCGCCCAGCTCGTCCGCGAGCATCTTCCGCTGCCGAAGGGCGCGGCCATCCGGATCCGGATCGGCGACGCCCGTGAAGGCGTGCGCCGCCTGCCGGGTGCCCTGCGCGCGACGTGCGACCTCGTCGTCTCCGATGTCTACTCGGGGGCGCAGACGCCCGCTCACCTCACGAGCGTCGAGTTCTACCGCGAGCTCGCCGAACTGCTCGCACCCCGCGGCGTGCTGCTCGTGAACGTGGCCGACGGTCCCGGCCTGGCATTCGCCCGCCGCCAGGCCGCGACCATCGCGGAGGTGCTTCCGGAGATCGGCATCCTCGCGGACACGCAGGTGCTCAAAGGACGGCGGTTCGGGAACCTGGTGATCGCGGCATCCGCTTCTCCGCTTCCGACCGAATGGCTGCCGCGGATGCTGGCGGCCGGACCCCACCCCGCGAAGATCGCCCAGGGCGCCGAAGTCGACGCGTTCGTGCAGGGCGCGCGCGTCGTCACGGACGCCGATGCCGTCGCCTCCCCTCGCCCCGACGCCTCTCTCTTCCTGCGCTGAAGCCGCCCTCGCCGGGCTCATCGACGACGCATCGACGGCCCCGGCGAGGACCGGAATGGATCCCGAGCGGCGTGTCGAGGACCGGATGCCGCGACCAGGGCGCGCCGCCCCGACGAGTGCGTGACCGGAAGGCACACTGGACGGGGACGCTGCGGAAGGAGAGCAATGAGTTTCATCCGGGGATACGACCAGGAGACCCTCCGCGAGGTGGTCGATCTCGATGAGTGCGCGAGGCGTCTCGCGGAGATCGAATCGCAGCGGAGCCTGCCCGCCCTGCTGGAGCGGGTCTGGCTCCTGAAGGTGCTCGACCGGCTGGACGAGTCGCTCGCGCTGGCCGACGAGACAGTGCGCCAGGCGCGTATGGCCGGCACTCGCAAGGACGTGCTGCGGGCGCGGGTGCTGCACGCCACGGTCCTGCAGTACCGAGGTGCGCACGCCGCCGCCGAGCAGGAGCTCGCGACCTGCGCGACCGAGGCCGAAGGACAGCGGTGGCTGTCGATCGCGGCCTTCGCGTATCAGCATCACGGGAAGAACGCCTACGACGCCGGCGACTACGAGACCGCCCGCGAGAGCTTCAAGCTCTCGCTGTTCCTGCGGCGCGAGTCCGGTGCCGAGGACAGTGAACTCGAGACGGCGCTGCTCGCAATCGAGGCGGCCGAACGCCGCCGTCCGTCCCAGCTCGTCGCCGGCTGAGCCCTCATGCGACCGCGATGTCGGTCGCATGCCTTAACCTGAGCGCATGGCGGAACTCGACCGTGTGCGCGTCTGGGGCGAAGCACTGATCACGCTGCATCTCGATGACAGCTGGAGCTTCGGCTTCGACCATGCCAAGCGTCGTGCCGGACAGTGCGACTACACGAAGAAGCGCATCACCGTCTCCCGCTATCTCGCCGCGCGCTTCGACGACGACGAGATCCACCAGGTGCTGCTGCACGAGGTCGCGCACGCCCTCGCCGGTCACGCGGCCGCCCACGGCCCGGCGTGGAAGCGCGTCGCGCTCGACCTCGGCTACGTCGGCGGCACCACACATCACGGCGAGACGGCGGTCGAGCTCGCCCCCTGGGTGGGCAGCTGCCCCGCGGGACACGTCACCTACCGGCACCGCCGCCCCACGCGAGCGACCTCGTGCGCCCGCTGCTCCCGAACGTTCGACGCCAGGCACGTGTTCGCGTGGACGCGCCGGGAGATCTCCACCGACGCCAAGCTCGCCGCACAGATGCCGCGCTGAGAGCAGTTCAGGCCGGCGAACCGTCGAGGTCCTCGGATCCCTCGTCCGCTGCGTCCGCCGTCGTCGAGCTGCGGCGTCGACGCAGCAGCGCCGCGACGGCACGCCACCCCACCAGGAAGACGCCGAGCACGAGGGTCGCCACGATGATGAAAGGCGCCTCGGCCGTGTCGCCGCTGAGCACCCGGACGAGCATCCCGCCGGCGACCGTCACGATCCAGACGACTGCTCCCCACAGCACCGACCACGGCCGACGCGGCCTGCCGGGGAGCAGCGCGGCGACGAGGTGCCCGACGAGCAGGGCGACCAGGAAGGGCCAGGCGGTGAGCAGGAACCCGGCGGGGTTCTCGTCGTGCGACGCGCGACCGATCGCGGCGAAGATCAGTACGAGCACGACGTCGACGATGACAGCGGGGAGGTACCTCATGCCACGACCCTACGTGGCCTGAGCCGCAGGAGCGCCTGCCCCGCGGCATCCGGCGGATTTCTCCGTGACGGGAAGACGATCCCGCCACGAGAGTCCGCCCCCGCAGGAGTCCTCCCGGACGTTCCGGCCTCACTCGAAGCGCGTGAAGGATCCCTCGCGCAGCACCGGCACGACATCGACGGCGTCGAGCACGGCCGCCTCGGCCACCGACGTCGGCACCAGGCCGGATGCTTCGATGCGGTCGGTGGCATCCACACCGGCGGCGAGCTCGCGACCGGATCCGCTCGCACCGATCATGTGCCGCAGCGCCCCGCGAAGCGCACGGAAGCCCTCGGCAGCGACCGCCGCATCCGGTGCGGTGTGATCGATACCCCGATCCGAGAGGGCGAGGATGATCGCGCCCGCCCCGAGCTGGTCCTCGACCGCGAACCGGAGCGTCCCCGCGGCGTCGGCCTCGCCTGCCGCGATGACCGCGACCGAGGTCCGCTGCTGTCGGCGCTCCTGGATCGTCTGCACGGCCCGCGCGACGGCCGAGGCGTTGCGGATGCCGCCGACGAGCACGGTCGCGCCCGTCGGCGCCGCGGCGGCAACGGCCGCGCCGTTCCGCGACCAGCCCTCGGCATCCGCCAGATCGACCTCGACACCGGCGACCGCCGCATCGATCACCGTGGACGAGAAACGCAGCACGTCGACGACCACGACGATGTCGGCGGGGGCGAGCCGGGCGATTCCCGCGGTACCCCAGTCGAGACGGACCTGATACGTGGACTGATCGAACGGCGACGGCATCCGTCCAGCCTAGGGCTGTCAGTCGGCGGCGAGCGCCTCGACCGGAGCCACGCGCGTGGCCAGTCTGGTGGGTGTCGCGGCGGCGACCAGGGTGAGGACGGCCGTCGCCAGGACGATGATCACCACGGGGACCCACGGGATCTGCGGGGCCACGAGTCCGGCCGGAGTGAACTCCGGCAGGGTCGGGACCGAGCCGAGCAGGGACTGCGCCGCGATCCAGCCGTAGACGACGCCCAGCACGAGCCCGGTCAGCGTCGCGGCAACGGTGATGTGCGTGGCCTCGAGCAGCACCATCGTCCGCACCTGACGGTTGGACAGGCCGATCGATCGCAGCAGCCCCAGCTCGCGACGACGCTGCACGACGCCGATCGTCAGCAGATTGACGAGGCCGACGGCCGCGATCACTGCAGACACCGCGACGAGCACCATCATCACCGCGGCGAAGGCGTCCATCGGCGCGAAGAACTCCTCCGGCACCTCCCCGGTGACCTGGCTCATCATCAGACGCTTGGCGGACTCGAGCGCGACGGCGAACATCGTCACCAGCGTCACGCCCATCACCACGCCGATCGCCATCCGAGACGACCGCTCCGGGTAGCGCAGTGCGTTCTCGGCGGCGAGGCGCGCCGTGGCGCTCGACCCGAACATCCGACCCACCAGACGCAGCACCGGCGGCATGAACAGCACGGATCCGAGGGCGAGGCCCGTGAACGAGAGCACACCTCCGAAGAAGGCGACCACGACGCCGAGCGGTGTCACGAGCCCGATCAGGACTCCCCCGACCAGAAGCGCGGCACCGGCGATCAGCAGCACCCACGCGCCGATGTGCCGCCCTGGCTTGCCGGAGACCTCGTCGTGCGTCCGCTCGACCGAGCCGCCCAGCGCCTGCAGCGGGGTCACCGACAGCACACGCCGGGAGCCGGCCCAGGCCGCCGCCCACGTCGTGAGGGCGACGCCGATCGCCGGAAGCGCGACGAACGGCTGCGCGAGCGAGAAGTCGGTGGGAGCGTTGTCGATCAGCTGGCCGCCGATCTGCACCCCGATCACGGCGAGCACGAGACCGGCCAGCAGGCCGATCGCCGCACCGAGGAGCCCGACGACGAGCCCCTGCTTCCCGACCTGGGCCCGCTGCGCGCGCGCGGTCGCCCCGATCAGCCGCATCAACGCGATGCGCCGGGTGCGGCCGGCGATGATCGTCGAGAACGTGTTCGCCGTGACGATCGCGGCGACGTACATCGCGACCACGGTCAGCAGCACCGAGAGCAGCGCGACGACGAAGGCGAGCGTGCCGCTGTCGCCGATGAAGGGGTCGGCCTGCAGGACGGCTCCGATGTAGGCGGTGATCTCGACCAGCAGCACGCCGAATGCCGCCGACAGGGCGGCCACCAGAATGCTGGCGCCCATCCCCCGATCGCGCAGCCAGTTCAGACGCGGTCCGGTCGCCCGCGTCTCGGGGACGACTGTGGCGACGGCGGTCATGCCGCCACCTCGGCGGCGAGCATGTATGCGGAGATCTGCTCGGCCGTCTGTCGCGGGTGGTCGGCGACGATCCGACCGTCGCCGAGATAGAGCACGCGGTCGGCGTGGCTCGCGGCGATCGCGTCGTGCGTGACCATCGCGATGGACTGTCCGTGCTCACGACTCGCGGTGGCGAGCAGTCGCAGCACCTCGCGCCCGGTCTTCGAGTCGAGGTTGCCGGTGGGCTCATCCGCGAACACCAGATCCGGTGCGGTGGCGAGGGCCCGGGCGATCGCCACCCGCTGCTGCTGGCCGCCGGACAGCTGGTGGGGACGGTGGGCGAGACGCGAGCCGAGACCGAGTGTCTCGACGAGTCCGTCGATGCGCGCTCGCTCGATCGCACTCGGTCGACGGCCGTCGAGTTCGAACGGGAGCATGATGTTGCCGAGCGCGTCGAGGGTGGGCACGAGGTTGAAGGCCTGGAAGATGAAGCCGACACGGCGGCGCCGCAGGATCGTGAGGTCGATGTCTCCGAGCCCGGTGATCTCGGTGTCGCCGATCCAGGCCCGCCCCTCCGTCGGGCTGTCGAGCCCCGCCATGATGTGCATGAGGGTCGACTTGCCGGAGCCGGAGGGCCCCATGATCGCGGTGAACTGCCCGCGGCGGATGCCCACGCTGACGTCGTCGAGCGCACGGACCGTGCCCTCACCGGAACCGTAGGTCTTCTTCAGGTGCTGGACGCGGGCGGCGAGCCCGAGGTCGGTGGTCGTGATCTCCATGCCTTCGACGCTATTTCCGCAGGCCCGCGCGGGTCATCGCCCACCGGGAGCATCCGCATACATCGCAAGGATGATCGTTCCGGTGCCGCCCCACCCCACCGACGAGGCAACAGCGAGGCGGGCGGGGCGATCAGGCGAGGCCGTGCTCGAACGCGAACACGACGAGCTGCACGCGGTCGCGCAACGCGAGCTTGGTGAGGATGCGGCTGATGTGCGTCTTCACGGTCGCCTCGCTCAGGTACTCCCGGCCGGCGATCTCCGCATTCGAGAGGCCTCGGGCGGCGAGCGCGAAGATCTCCCGCTCGCGCTCGGTGAGATCGGAGTACTGCGGGGGCACGGGCTTGGGCGGCTCGGCGAAGTGCTCGAACAGGTCGCGTGTCGCGGAGGCCGCGATGACGCTCGACCCCGCGTGCACCGTGCGGATCGCGGCGAGCAGGAACTCCGGGTCGGCGTCCTTGAGGAGGAAGCCGCTCGCACCCTGTCGGATCGCCCGCGCCGCGGCCTCGTCGAGGTCGAAGGTGGTGAGCATGACGATGCGCGGCGGCTCCGGCCTCGCGAGGATCTCGGCGGTCGCGGTGAGCCCGTCCATGACCGGCATCCGGATGTCCATCAGCACCACGTCGGGACGAGTCGTGCGCACGACCTCGAGCGCCTCCTTGCCGTCGCCCGCCTCACCGACCACGTCGAGGTCGGGCTGCGAGGCGACGAGCATCCGGATTCCGGCGCGGAACAGCGCCTGGTCGTCGACGAGCACGACTCTGATCATTCGGAGACTCCGATCGGGAGCGTGGCGTGGACGACGAACTGCGCCCCGCGATGCTCGGCTTGCAGACTACCGCCGACCAGCTGCGCCCGTTCGCGCATGCCGATGACGCCGTGTCCGCCCGGCGCGACCGACGCACCGCCCTTGACCGTGTTCCGCACGTCGACGTCGACGCGATCCGGAAGCCACGCGAGGTGCACGTCGACGGCTCCGTCGCCATGGCGGATCGCGTTCGTGAGAGCCTCTTGGAGGATGCGGTACACCGCCAGTTGGATGCTCCCCGGCGGCTCCCCCGGCGGCATCGGGTCGACTGTAACCCGGGGCTCGATGCCCGCCTGTCGCACCTGCGCGAACAATGCCTCCAGATCGGCGAGCGTGGGCTGGGGCCCGTCGCCCTGACGGTGGCGCAGCTGCGTGAGCAGCATCCGCACATCGCTCAGGGCCCCGCGGGCCGTATGGGCGATCGTGCCGAGGGCTTCGGTCGCGACCTCCGGCTTCGCAGCGGCGGCGTAACGCGCCCCGTCCGCCTGCGCGATCACGACGGCGAGGGAATGCGCGACGATGTCGTGCATGTCGCGGGCGATGCGCACGCGCTCCTGTTCCTCGACGGCGAGGGACTCCGCCTGCAGCTGAGCAGCGCGAGTGCGGCGGGCACGCAGCACCACCCTCCACAGCAGGCCGCACACCCAGGCGAACCCCAGTGCCATCACCGAGACGATGAGCAGGAGCGTGCCCGCCGTGACCTTCTCCCACCCGGTGCCGGTGCCGAACGCGACGCCGTTCACGATGACCATGTACACCGCGGCGACCAGTCCGCCCGAGAGCGCGGAGGCGAACCCCCACCAGAGCACGCGTCTCGTGCCCCAGGCGGAGGTGGCGTACAGCACAAGCAGGATCGCGAAGTCGATCGGCAGCGGACCGAACCCGGCCAGCATCTGCAGCGCGGCACCGGCCCACGCCGCGGCGAGCGCGAGTCCCGGCGCGAGGCGTCCGATCGCGACGCCGCCGAACATCAGCACGCTCGCGAAGACGATGACGGCGACCGCCGCACCGCCGATCGCGGGGTTCCCGGCCCCCGGGCCGTAGAACACGAGCGACATCGGCGCCAGGACGAGCAAGAGCAGCGCCGCCCCGACGATGTCGAGGGTCAGCGCCATGCGGGAGAGCGGGCGGATCACTCCCCCACGCTACGCGAGCAGTCCGTCACGGACATCCGCCTGGCGATGTATCCCCCTCCTACGCGCGGGCCAGGATCTCGCCGTGCGGCACGAGGAACCATCCGTCGCCGTCGTCGGCCCAGCGCTTCCAGGCGTCACTGATCTCCTGCAGGTCGGCGCCGGTCGCCATCCCGCTGTCGAGGAGCTGGCGGGTGAGCGCGGACTCGAGGATGCGGTCGGCCCACATCCCGCCCCACCAGGCTCGCTCGGCCGGGGACGCGTAGCACCAGGTGGATGCCGTCGCCGTGATGTCCTCGAAGCCCGCGGCGCGTGCCCAGGACAGCAGCCGGCGTCCGGCATCCGGTTCCCCGCCGTTGGCTCGCGCCGCCTCGCGGTAGAGGGTCAGCCAGCGGTCGAGCTCCGGGAGGACCGGGAACCAGACGAAGCCCGCGTAGTCGGCGTCCCGGGCGGCCACCACACCGCCGGGAACGGCGACCCGGCGCATCTCGCGGAGGGCCTGCACCGGGTCGCCGACATGCTGCAGCACCTGATGCGCGTGCACGACGTCGAAGGTGTCGTCGGGGAAGGTCAGCGCGTGGACGTCCTCGATCGAGAAGTCGAGGTTCGTGAGTCCCCGCTCGGTCGCCAGGCTCCGGGAGAGCGACAGGGCTCCCTCGTCGATCTCGGTCGCGGTGACCTGCGCGACGAGCGCTGCGAAGTCGACGGTGATGGTGCCGGGACCGGCTCCGACGTCGAGGAGGCGAGTGGTGGGAGTGAGGTACGGACGGAGATACCCGGCGGAGTTCGCGATGTCGCGCACGTTGTGCGACCGGAGGACGGATTCATGATGTCCATGGGTGTACGAGGCCATGCGGTTCATTCTGGCAGGGACCCGCGTCAGCGCAGGTCCGCCACCGCCCGCCGGATCGCCTCGCGATCGGGCTTTCCGGAGGAGAGGACCTCGATCTCGTCCACCACGATCAGGCGGGTGGGGCGCGCGTGCCTGCCGAGCTCGTCCGCGACGGCTTCGCGCGCGTGCGCGAGCTGCTCGGACTCGCTGCGCCGCAGCACCTCGCCGCGCGCCGCGACGATCACCGATGCCTCACCCCAGTGCTCGTCATCCACGCCGACCACGACGGCCTCATGCAGACCCGCGATACGTCGGACGATCCGTTCCACGCGGTCGAGCGAGATGTTGATCCCGCCCGACACGATCACGTTGTCGGCGCGGCCGTGCACCCGCACCACCCCGTCCTCCACGAGACCGAGATCACCCGTGCGGTACCAGCGGATGCCGTGCTCGTCGCGGACGAAGGTGCGCGCCGTCAGCGACCCGTCGCCCAGGTATCCCTCGGCGAGCATCGGACCGGCGATGCGCAGCTCGCCGTCGACGGTGCGCACGGCGACGGTGTCCAGCGGCACGCCGTCGTAGACGCAGCCGCCGCTGGTCTCGGTCGAGCCGTAGGTGCGCACCAGCCGCGCGCCGAGGTCGGCCGCACGCTCGCGGAGCGGCTCCGGCAGCGACTGCCCGCCGACGAGGATCGCACGGTACGCCGTGAGCGCCGCCCGTACCGCGGTGTCGTCCGACGCCTCGAGCAGGGTCGCGACCTGGGCGGGGACGAGCGAGGTGTAGAGGTCGGGGACGCCCGTGCCGGGCGCGGGGCGCAGCATCGCGAGCGTCGCCTCGGCGAACGAGGTCGGTGAGAAACGGCCGGCCAGCTGTGCGGGCTCGGTGTCGGCCAGGATCGACCGCACGATCACCTGCAGCCCCGCGACGTAACCCGCAGGGAGCGCCAGCAGCCAGCGTCCGCTGCCGATCCGCGCCGCCGTGGCCTCGGCACTCGCTCGCAGCGCCTCGCCGCTCAGCGCCACCCGCTTCGGGATGCCGCTCGACCCGGAGGTCGCGATGACGGCCGCGATGCCGTCCGCCACGTTCTCGGGAGCACCCGCCACCATCCCGAGCCCCAGTGCCGGACCACCCTCGAGCGCACGCTGCAGAGCGTCCCGCAGCAGAGCCGGGTCTTCGGCATCCGTGGGGATCAGCGAGGTCATGAGCGCCTCCGACTCAGTAGTGCCAGGGGAAGGAGGACCAGTCGGGGTCGCGCTTCTCGAGGAACGAGTCGCGGCCTTCGACCGCTTCGTCGGTGCCGTAGGCGAGGCGGGTCGCCTCGCCCGCGAACACCTGCTGACCGACCAGACCGTCGTCGACCGCGTTGAAGGCGAACTTCAGCATGCGGATCGCCGTGGGCGACTTGGTCAGCACCGTGCGGGCCATCTTCAGCGCCTCGCGCTCGAGCTCGGCGTGCGGCACCACCCGGTTCACCGCGCCGGCCTCGTACGCGCGCTGCGCGGAGTACTCCTCGGCGAGGAAGAACACCTCGCGGGCGAACTTCTGACCGGTCTGGCGCGCCATGTACGCGGAGCCGTAACCGGCGTCGAAGCTGCCGACGTCGGCATCCGTCTGCTTGAAGCGGGCTTCTTCGGCCGAGGCGATCGTGAGGTCGCACACCACGTGCAGCGAGTGCCCCCCACCCGCCGCCCATCCGGGCACGACCGCGATGACGACCTTGGGCATGAAGCGGATGAGCCGCTGCACCTCGAGGATGTGCAGGCGGCCGACCGCCGCGCGACTGGCACCGTCGACGATCGCCGTCTCCGCGTCGGAGTACTTGTACCCGTCGCGCCCGCGGATGCGCTGGTCGCCGCCCGAGCAGAACGCCCAGCCGCCGTCCTTCGGGCTGGGGCCGTTGCCGGTGAGCAGCACCGCGCCGATGTGCGCATCCTGCCGAGCGATGTCGAGGGCGCGGTAGAGCTCGTCGACCGTGTGCGGCCGGAACGCGTTGCGCACCTCCGGCCGGTTGAAGGCGATGCGCGCGACGCCGCCGTCGTGCGACACGTGCGCGGTGATGTCGGTGTAGTCCTCAGCGCCGGGTGCGAGCACCCATTCGGCCGGGTCGAACAGGTCGGAGACGAATGCGCTGGTCACGGCATCCACCCTATTCCTCGCCCGCCCCCGCCGACGGAGGAAGCGCCGCCCCGGCGGGGACGGCGCTTCCTCGATCGCACGTGGTCAGCGACGACGAGCGCGGACCGTCTTGATCCAGCCGTCGGCGATGTCCCACCCGACACCCGCGGCGATGCCGAACCCCAGCAGGACGGCGAGGATGCGGAAGACCCCGCCCTCGTCGGCCGATTCGGCCTGTCCTGCCGCGAAGCCCTCGCCGCCCGCCGCCGTGACCTGCGCGAGGAACTCCGGATTCACCAGGTCTCCGGTCAGCAGCAGGACGAGCACCCAGGCGAGGAACGCGAGGGCGAGGATCGTGTTCGCCACGGCCAGTCCCGTGGTCCATCGCCCCCTGCGGTAGAGGACGACCGCGAACACGGCCTCCGCGACGATGAGCAGGAGCAGGACTCCGATCCCCCACGGCCACAGCTGCGGGTTCAGGATCGGCAACGTCTCGCCGTCCACGTGGACGAAGCCGCGATAGCGATCCCAGAGGAGTGCGCCGATCGCGATGCCCAGGAAGACGAGCGACGCGATCAGCTCGCTGCGCCCCACTCCCTTCTCGGTCGGCTCCGGCAGCTGGTCCAGATCCCACTTCTCGATCGCCGTCGTGCTGTTCGAGCGCTCGAGGATGACGAAGACGAGCGTGGTCCAGAAGCAGATGTGGAGGATCGCGCCGCCGGTCGCCACGATCGACGTCGAGATGATCTCGCCCACCGGCGCACCGGAGATGGTCTGCCCCAGTGCGACACCGCCGAGGACGCACACCGGAACGATCATCAGCAGCAGCTTGAGCAGCCGCCACCAGGTCAGATAGAAGCGCGGACCGATGAGATACAACGGGCGATCCGCGTACCCGGCGGCGAGGACTCCGGGGTCGCCGAGCTCGGTGAGGACGGACCGTTCGGCGTCTTCCGGCGCCTCCCCCTGCTCGAGCCGCGCCTCGATCGCGTCGGCGATGGAGGCTTCGAGCTCGGCGCGGACGTCGTCCTGCGCCTCGGGCCGGAGGCTGCGGATCGTCGCGCTGATGTACCGCTCGGTGAGCGTGGCGGTGGTGGTCATGTCAGTTCTCCTCTGCTGAGAGGGAGGCGATCGCCGTGGTGAGCGACCGCCATTCGTCGGTGAGGGTGTCGGCGAGGCGTATGCCGGCATCCGAGGTGCGGTAGAACTTGCGGGGTCTCGCCTCGTCGGTGTTCCACTCGCTCGTGAGGTATTCCTGCTTCTCGAGCCGTCGCAGCAGCGGGTACAGGGTGTTCGCGTCTGTGGCGAACCCACGACGTTCGAGTTCTTCGAGCAGCCCGTAGCCGTAGCCCGGTGTGCGCAGCAGCTGCAGGCACGCCAGCACGATCGTGCCGCGGCGCAGTTCCTGCAGATGCGTGTCGAGGATCTCGTTCATGTCGATCACATTACTGTGCGTCACACACCATTGTCAATCACACGTTTATGCGCGATCCAAGACTCGAGCGAGAAGTACCGTGGAGACATGACGCTCGAGATCACGCGCATCGACCCGTTCGACGCTGCCCTGGTGGATGACTGGTGGGACGCCTACGCAACCGCCGAGCGGGCCGACCGCGGGGACGACATTCCCGTCTGGTCCCGGGAGGAGACCCGCAGCGAGCTTCAGCAGGACTCACGGGTCATCGAGCGGCGCGCGTTCCTCCTGCACGACGGCGGTGTCGTGGTGGGATCGGCCAGCCTCGCACTCCCCCTGAAGGACAACACGCACGTCGCGCACCTCGACATCGATGTGCCGCCCGCCCACCGCCGGCGCGGGATCGGCTCGGCCGCCCTCGCCTTCCTCGAGAGTGAGGCCGCAGCGGCCGGACGCACCGTCGCGCAGGGCGACACGTCGTGGCGGTACGAGCTCGGACCCGACGGCACCGGAGACCCCGGCCGGGAGTTCGCCCGCCGCCACGGCTTCGCGCTCGCCCTCGGCGATGTGCAGAACAGGCTCGCACTCCCCGTCGAGCCCGCGATGCTCGACCGGATCGACGGCGGTGTCGCGGCGGCGATCCAGGGCTACACGATCAGGAGCTGGGTCGGCCCGGTGCCGGATGATGTCGTCGAAGGCTGGGCGATCCTCGATGCCTCGATCGACACCGAGGCCCCCAGCGGCGATCTCGACATCGAACCCGCGAAGCCCGATGTGGAGAGCATCCGCGAGCACGAGGATCTCCTCGTCCGACAGCACCGCCTGTCGATCGGCACGATCGCTCTCACCCCGGAGGGCGATGCCGCCGCCTACACCCAACTGGTGGTGTCGGGTGACGACGGCAACGCCTACCAGTGGGGAACACTCGTGCGCCGCGCCGATCGCGGCCACCGCCTCGGCACCGCGGTGAAGGCCGCCAACCTCCGCCTGCTGCAGCACGCGGCTCCGCAGACGCGGGCCGTCTACACCTACAACGCCGAATCGAACGCCCACATGCTCGCCGTCAACACCCTTCTCGGGTTCACCCCCACCGAACGGATGGGCGAGCTGCAGAAACGCCTGGCCTGACGTGCGGCGGTCAGAGACTCCGCGGGGACAGAATGGGCACATGATCCCGCCACTCGCAGACCTGCTCGACTCGGCCAGGGTCGTCTCCCTTCCGATGCACAGTCGCTTCCGCGGCGTCGACGTGCGGGAGGCTCTTCTCTTCGAGGGGCCGGAGGGATGGGCGGAGTTCTCGCCGTTCACCGAGTACGAGGACGCGGAGGCCGCGACCTGGCTCGCCGCCGCGATCGACTTCGCATGGCGCGAGCAGCCGGCGCCACTGCGCGACCGAATCGGCGTGAACGCGACGGTTCCGGCGATCGAGGCGGCGCACGTGCCCGAGCTGCTGTCGAGGTTCTCCGGATGCCGCACGGCCAAGGTCAAGGTCGCCGAGCCGGGGCAGACCCTCGCCGACGACGTGGCGCGCGTCCGCGCCGTGCGCGAGGTGATGGGCCCCGAGGGGCGCATCCGCGTCGACGCGAACGGAGCCTGGAACGTCGACGAGGCCGAGCACGCCATCCACGCCCTCGGCGAGTACGACCTCGAATACGTGGAACAGCCGTGCGCGACCGTGCCGGAGCTCGCGGATCTGCGCAAGCGGGTCAAGTACATGGGCATCCCGGTCGCCGCCGACGAGAGCGTGCGCAAGTCCTCCGACCCGCTCGCCGTCGCCCGCGCCGGTGCCGGTGCCGCCGACCTCCTCGTCATCAAGGCTCAGCCGCTGGGCGGCATCACCCACGCGCTGCAGATCGTCACGGCGGCGGGCCTGCCGGTCGTGGTCTCGAGCGCACTCGACACCGCCATCGGCCTGTCGCAGGGCGCGGCTCTGGCGGCGGCGCTGCCGACGCTGGACTACGACTGCGGGCTCGGCACCGCGTCGCTCTTCCTCGACGACCTGGCGGACCTGCGTCCCGTCGACGGCTCGATCCCGGTGGGCCGGGTGACGCCGGACGCCGATGCGCTCAGCCGTCTCGCGGCCTCAGATGAGCGCCGTGAATGGTGGGTGGCACGGCTCGCTCGCTGCCACTATGAGCTGTCGACCGCGGCGCACTGAGGCGACCTCTCACGGCTCCGTCGTGACCGGGACGACCTGTCGGAAGCGCGGATGCACCCAGACGAACAGGGTGACCAGCGCCATGATCACCGCGCCGATGATGATGGGCAGCGCCGGCCACACGCCGTAGAGCGTCGTGCCGAGCGTCGGCGCGACCACGAAGGTGAGGCCCGTGGTGGCGCCGACGAGTCCGGCGAGGCCTCCCTGCTCATCACGGCGGACCAGCAGCGTGGGACCCGCGGTGTATCCGGGCATCGCCGTGCCGAGCCCCAGGCCGATGATCAGGATCGCCGCGAACAACGCCACGGCGCCGAGATCGACGATGAGCAGGCCGAAGCCGACCAGGGCCGTGAGGCCGCCGACGCGGAGCAGCGTCGGCGGGGTCCAGCCGCTCTTCGGGACGACCACAGCCTGAGCCGTGACCATGCCGACTCCCGCCGCGAGAAGCGCCCCTCCCGTGACCAGACCGGTCTGCGCGGCGGCGAGGTCCAGGCGGTCCTGCACGATGAAGCCCGTGATGACCTGGATGAAACCCAGCGCGGTGAACATCCCGAATCCGGCGACCAGGAAGGGCCACACGCGCGTGTCGAACGGGCGCACCCGTGCGGGCTTCTCGATCAGCTCGGTACGCGTCTCCCGCCGCAGCCGGAACGCCACGACGCCGAGCCCCGCCAACAGCAGGAACGGGACGACGATCAGCGGCGTGATGAGGCCGAACGCCGAGAGCACGCCACCGACCACGGACCCGGCGATCATCGCGATCCCCTGCACCGCGCCGACTCCGGCCATACCCTTCACCCTGGCCTGCTCGTCGGGGGTCACATCGGCGATGTAGGCCTGTGCGGTCGGCGGCACTGCGGCGAGCGCAGCCCCGAAACCGATCCCGCGCAGCAGGACGAACATCAGGAAGAGGACGGTGCCGCTGATCATGCCGTTCATGCCCCAGAAGGCGGTGAGGGCGAACAGCGCCATGGTCACGACGGCGAGCGTGAAGGCGAAGACCAGGACCGGCTTGCGCCCCCACGACTGCGACCGTCGCCCCCAGAACTGGCTCGTCAGCACGATCATCACCGCCGCGACACTGATGGTGACGCCGATCTGCCACTCCGCGAGCCCGACCTCGCGGGAGAGCGGCGCGATGATGGGATTGAGCGTCATCTGTGCGAGGTAGGCGAGGAACACCGCTCCCAGCAGGAGGGACACCTGCGAGCGTGGGGCGGTGTGGATCGTGGGGACGGAATCGGTGTCCGGGCTGCTCATCGGGAGGTTCCTCTCGTTGTGGTCGTCCGATCGCCGTGGTCGTCTCGCCGGCCGTCGGCTCCATCACCGGCCAGCTCCTGCGCGATCCCCGCCAGGACGATCCGCAGCTTTCCGTGGAACCACTCGAACGGGTCCGCCGTGATGGCGAGGATCATCTCGTCGTGCACCTGTGCCGCGACGCTGTCCGCGCGCTCCGCAGAAGGGGTGCGCCACTGCTTCTCGAGAACCTCGCGCACCTTCCCCTCCTGCGCGAGCATGGGCGCGTCGAGGATCTCGACGCCGCGCCTGCTGTCCGCCGTGAGGTCGAACACGAGGTCGACGGCGAGCACGGCGGAGCGAGCGGTGAACCCGCGCTCGACGAGTGCAGCTCCCACCGTGTCGGAGAGCATCACGATCGACCAGGGCACCACGCCACCGGTCAGCTCGAGCACCGCCCCCGGGTGCTGCTCCCATACTCGCCAGGCGGCGACCGCCCAGCGTTCGAGCAGCGGTCGCCAATCGCCTTCCAGATCCGGCCATTCCGCGGTACGCAGCACACGGTCCAGGCCGAGGCGCACGAGTTCGTCGCGGTTGCTCGCGTGCCGGTAGAGCGTCGCCTGCCCGACTCCGAGCCTCTCGGCGACGGACGCGAAGGTCAGATCGTGAAAGCCCACGCCGATCACGGCGGTCGCGATCGCCTCGGCATCCACTGCCGGCGGTCGTCCGGGACGCCTTCGAGGAACAGGCCGTCCGTCCGGAGAAGTTAGGGTCACCTCACCAGGTTATGAGAGTTAACTCTCATAATCAAGACTCCTCGCAGATCCTCATGATGGAGACCCTCCGAGCGCCTCCGCGAGATGGCGAGTGGCGAGGTCGGCGCCGCGCGAACCATGCTCGCCGCCCGCGCCGAAGATCGTGAGGATCTCCGCGTCGTTCTCCCCGTCGGCGCCGAACCAGTGCGGCGTCCGCGTGTCGAACTCGGCGACCTCGCCCGCCTCGAGCACCACGTCCCGGTCGCCCACGATGAGCCTGATCCGCCCGGTGAGCACGTACATCCACGAAGACCCCTCGTGTGACGTGAGCTTCGGCTCCGACGCATCACGGGGCACGAGGATCTTCCACGCGTGCCGCTCTCCCGGCTGGCGGGTGAGCGCCACCACGGTGCGGCCGTTGACGCGCCGCGGGCGCAGCCGCACCCGGGGGTCGCCGGTCTCGGGCGCGCCGATGAGATCGTCGAGCGACACCCGATACATCCGCGCGAGCGGCAGGAGGAGCTCCAGGCTCGGGCGTCGCTGCCCCGTCTCAAGGCGCGACAACGTGCTCTTCGAGATGCCCGTGACCGACGCGACCTCGGCGAGCGTCTCCCCCCGTCGAACACGCAATGCCTGCAGCCGCGGACCCATCTGCTCCAGCGTGGCGTCGATGACCGCGTCGTTTTCATCCATGCCTCATGACACCACGTGTATCCCGGTTTCAGCAACGTGAGTTGCCGATCGAGCGCACCTCAACCGATGCTGAGGACATGACGGAGACCCCCACCACCTCACCCCTCCTCCGCTCGGGCACGGCCGGACTCGCGCTCAGCGTTCTGGTCGCGTCGCTCGGGACCAGCGCAGCCAACGTCGCGCTCCCCACGATCGCCCAGGAGCTCGACGGCACGTTCTCACAGACCCAGTGGGTGGCTCTCGCCTATCTGCTGGCGATGACGGCGACGAGCCTCACGGTCGGACATCTCGGCGACCTGTTCGGTCGGCGCCGCATCCTGTGGACGGGCATCGCCGTCTTCACCGCCGCCGCCGCCCTCTGCACGATCGCGCCGACGCTGTGGGTGCTGATCGGCGCTCGGGCCCTGCAGGGTGTCGGGGCGGCCGTGATGATGGCCCTCCCCCTGGCACGCGCCCGCGATCTGGTCCCGCCCGAACGCCTCGGACGGGTCATGGGCCTGCTCGGGACGACAGCGGCGGTGGGAACCGCCTCGGGTCCCGCACTCGGCGGTCTTCTGATCACTGTGGCCGGCTGGCCCGCGATCTTCGCCGCCATGGTGCCGCTCGGGCTGCTCGCCGCAGCGTTGGCAGGCCGGAAGGATCGAGACGCGGTCGACATCGGTGCCCCTCGTTGCAGCTTCGACGTCGGCGGCGTCCTGCTGCTGACGGCGGCCGTCGCGCTCTACACCCTCGGCGTGACAGCGCCCGGCCCCGGCGAGTCCTGGCCGACCCTGCCGCTTCTCGGCGGCGCCGTCGTCACGGCCGGCCTCTTCGTGCTGCGGGAATCCCGCGCCTCCCATGCCCTCCTCCCTCCTGCCCTGCTCAGGAATCGCAGCATCTCGATCGGCGCGGTCCTCAACCTGATCGTCGGCACGGTCATGATGAGCACCCTGGTAGTCGGCCCCTTCTTCCTCGCGGACGGGCTGCACCTCGCTCCCGCGGCGATCGGCGTCACCATGGCCGCCGGACCGCTGGCCTCGATCTGCACCGGAGTCCTGGCCGGCAGAGCGGTCGATCGGTTCGGCTCCCGACTCGCGACCACGACCGGACTCGTGGCCATGATCGGCGGTGCACTCGCTCTCGCCCTGCTGCCCGCCTGGTGGGGACTCCCCGGGTACATCACGGGAACCGTGCTGCTGGCGCCCGGTTACCAGCTGTTCCTCGCCGCCAACAACACCGGGGTCCTGAGCTCGACACCCGCCGAGCGCCGCGGCATGGCCTCCGGGCTGCTCGGCCTCTCGCGCAATCTCGGTCTCGTCACAGGGGCATCCGTGCTCGCCGCGCTCTTCGCCGCTGCCTCCGGTGCACCCGACATCACGGGCGCGTCGACGGAGGCGCTCGTCTCAGCGCTGCGGACGACGTTCCTCGTGACGGCCGCGCTCCTGGTCGCCGCCGCGCTGCTCTCGCTCACAGCAGCCCGTGACAGATCCGGCGCCCGGGCGCCTACGGCTCGATGAGCAGCTGGACCAGGCGCCCGAGCTCTTCGCCTCCGGAGTGGCGCAGCTGCGCGTCATCCTGTCCGGCCATCGCGCCACGCACGGTCATGCCCTCCCAGATGATCATGAGCATGCGCGCCGCGGTCTCCGCCGGCAGGCGCAGCCGCAGCAGACCGGCGGTGACGATGTCGTCGACGATCTGAGCGATGCTCGAGACCATCTCGCGCTCCTGCGCGAGGTACGCCTCGCCGAACTTCGCATCACGGAGAGCGCGGATGCGGATCTCGCTCAGCAGCATGACGCCGAGGCGGTCGTCTCCCCCGAGCTCCATGATCTGCTGCACGAGGTCGATCGGATCGCATCCCTCGACCAGAGCGCCGGCGGCGGTCAACTCCTCGACACGGGTGCGCACCGCGTTCACGCGCACCTCGGAGACGCTGGCGGCGAGCATGAGGAACAGCTCGTCCTTGGACTCGAAGTTCGAATAGAACGCGCCGCGGGTGAACCCCGCTCGCTCGCAGACCGCCTCGACAGAGGCGCCGTCGAGACCGACCTCGGCGAAGACCTGCGCGGCGGCCTCGAGCAGTCGCGCGCGCGTGTTCTCCCGACTGCGGGTTGCGGGTATCGACATCGAAGACCTCCTGACCCTTCACTCTCGCACGATTCACACCCCGCACACAGGCTTGGCCGGGCGGGTCACCTTACGATACATCTATGTATCGGATACACCTGTGTATCCACCCCGCACCCCTCGGAGGAACGCGTGTCCACACTCCTGTCGTCGCTCGGACGCTGGTCCTTCCGGCACCCGTGGCGGGTTCTCGTGTCCTGGCTGCTCGCGCTCGGCATCGCGGGCGCCGGAGCGCTCGTCCTGGGAGCGGGCACCGACAACACGTTCTCCATCCCCGGCACCGAATCGCAGGCCGGCCTGGAGCAGCTCTCGCGCTCGTTCCCGCAGGTGAGCGGCACGAACGCGCAGTTCATCGTGGTCGCGGCCGATGGCGACAAGATCACGGATGACGAGTACCGGGACGACATCGAGGGCGCGGTCGACGAGCTGAGCGACCTCGACGGCGTGCTCGCCGCCACCTCGCCGTACGACGAGATGGTCAAGGGCATGGTCAACGACGACGACACCGCCGCCATCGTGCGCGTGCAGTTCGACGGCGAGTCCACCGACGTCTCGGACGAGACGAAGGATGCGCTGCGTTCGGTCGTGAGCGACCTCGACGCCGAGCTCCCCGCGGGATCGCAGACCTCCCTCGGCGGCGACCTCTTCGCGATCTCCATCCCCGGCGTCACGCTCACCGAAGCGGTCGGACTGCTCATCGCCCTGCTCGTGCTGATCGTCACGTTCCGCTCGTTCGTGGTGGCCGGACTCCCCCTGCTCACCGCGATCCTCGGCGTCGGCATCTCGATGGCCGGCATCTTCACCGCGACCGCGTTCGCGACCGTCTCCTCGACCACCCCGCTGCTGGCGCTCATGCTCGGGCTCGCGGTCGGCATCGACTACGCGCTGTTCATCATGGCGCGACATCAGGACCAGGTGCGCGAGGGCGTGGATCCCGAGGAATCCGCCTCCCGGGCCGTCGGCACCGCGGGATCCGCCGTCGTGTTCGCCGGCGTCACGGTGCTCATCGCGCTGATCGGCCTCGGTTTCGCGGGCATCCCCTTCCTGACCACCATGGGCATCGCCGCATCCGCCGCCGTCGCCGTCGCCGTCGCCATCGCCGTCACGCTCACCCCGGCGCTGCTCGGGTTCATGAAGGGCAAGGTCGTCGGGCGTCCGAAGAAGGTCAGGGCGCCGAAGACCACGAAGAGCGCCGCCGGATCGTCGGATGAATCGGAGCCGTCGAAGGACGTCACACCCCCGGTGAAGGGAAGCGCCCGCTGGGTCGGCGGGGTCATGAAGCACCCCGTCCTGGTGTCGCTGGCCGTCGTGCTCGGACTCGGGATCGTCGCCGTCCCCGCCCTGAGCCTCGACCTCGCGCTGCCGAACGCCGGTGTGCTGCCGAAGGACTCCGAGGCCCGCCAGAATTACGACCTCGTCGGCGAGCAGTTCGGCCCCGGCTTCAACGGCCCCATGATCCTCACCGGCACGATCGTCACGTCCACCGATCCGCTCACCCTGATGGAGGACCTCGGGGATGCGGTGGCGAAGGTGCCCGGTGTGAAGGAGGTCGCCCTGGCGACCCCGAACGAGACCGCCGACACCGGCATCGTGCAGATCATCCCCGAGACGGCTCCCGACGACCCGGCCACCGCCGATCTCGTGCGCGAACTGCGCAGCCACCACGACGAGTGGCTCGACGAGTTCGGCATCGACCTCAAGGTCACCGGCTTCACCGCCGTCGGCATCGACATCTCCGACCAGCTGGGCAACGCGCTGCTGCCGTTCGGCATCTTCGTGATCGGCCTCTCGCTGATCCTGCTGACCATCGTGTTCCGCTCGCTGTGGGTGCCGATCACCGCCGCGGTCGGATATCTGCTGTCGATCGTCGCCGCCTTCGGCGTGGTCGGTGCGGTGTTCGAGTGGGGCTGGTTCGCCGACCTGCTGCACGTCGCCAAGGTCGGGCCCATCATCAGCTTCATGCCGATCATCCTGATGGGCGTTCTGTTCGGTCTCGCAATGGACTACCAGGTGTTCCTCGTCTCCCGCATGCGCGAGGACTTCGTGCACGACAAGGATGCAGCGAGCCCGAATCGCGCGACCCGGCGGGCCGCAGCCCTTCGCGCCGTGCGCAGCGGCTTCACGGGCTCGGCGAAGGTCGTCACCGCGGCCGGACTCATCATGTTCGCGGTGTTCGTCGCCTTCGTTCCGGAGGGCGACTCGTCGCTGAAGCCGATCGCACTCGGCCTCGCCGCCGGCATCGCGTTCGACGCCTTCCTCGTGCGGATGACGCTGATCCCCGCACTGATGGCGATCCTCGGCGAGCGCGCCTGGGAGCTGCCCCGCTGGCTGGAGAAGATCCTCCCCCGCGTGGACGTCGAGGGTGAGGCCGTCGAGCGCGAGCGTCACCTCGCCGAGTGGCCGGGCGACGGGTCGGTCGTGGCCGCCGACGACCTCGAGATCAGCGCGGACGCGCCCCTCGTCGAGGGCCTGTCGATGCGCATCCCCACCGGCGGTGCGGTCGTCGCCACCGGCGGCGACCTGCGCACGCGCCGAGCCCTCGCCCTCACGGTCGCGGGGCGTCTGACGCCCTCCGATGGCCGGCTCCGCGTCGCGGGCCACCTGCTCCCCGGCCGCGCGGCGTGGGTGCGGTCGCATGTCGGCTGCGTGCTGGTCGACGACGCGGATGCCGCCCTCGGCGACCTCGCGGAAGCCCTGCGCGGGAAGTCCACGGTCGTCGTGATCGACGGGCTCGACCGCCTGACCGGCGGCCGACGCGACCAGGCGACGGCGATGCTGCGGGATGCCGCGGCGTCCCGCCCGCTCGCGGTCTTCGCCACCGCATCCGATGCCGACGCGGCACGGACCACCCTCGCGGAGGCCGGTTGGCCCGACGCACAGACTCTCGACACGCGTGCTCCGCGCCGGAGCGCCGCAGAATCCACCGAGGTGACCGCATGACCCTCCCCATCGAGCGCGCGCGCTCCCGCAAGCCCATCACGTGGCTGACCATCCTCGGCGTGCTGCTGCTTCCGGCGGCGGTCGGCGGCATCCTGGTCGCGGCCCTGCAGAACCCGACGGAACGTCTGGATTCGATGACCGCGGCCATCGTCAACCTCGACGAGCCCGTGACGATCGACGGACAGGTGACTCCGCTCGGACGCCAGCTCGCCGCCGGACTCGTCGAGGGATCGGACGAGCTGGACTCGAATCTCACATGGGTGATCTCCAACGAGGACGACGCCGCCGACGGTCTCGCGGACGGCTCCTACCAGGCCGTCATCACGATCCCCGAAGAGTTCTCGGCCGCAGCCACCTCGGCCGGCACGGCGATCTCCGACGGGGGCGGCACAGCCGAGCAGGCCACCATCACGGTGACCACGCCGGACGACGGACTCGTCGCCGACGACCTCATCACAGGGCAGATCGCCGACGTCGCGGCCTCGACCATGGGCACCATGCTCACCGAGGCGACGACCGAGAACATCCTGGTCGGCTTCACCACGATCGGCGACCAGATCGGCGAGGCCGCAGAGGGTGCCGTGAAGCTGGCGACCGGCGCGCGGGATGCCGCCACCGGAGCGGCCGCGATCCCCGACGGTGCCACGAAGCTGGCCTCCGGCGCGGGCGAGCTGGGCACGGGCGCGTCTTCTCTGGCGACCGGGCTCGACACGATCGCGGGCAAGACCCGGGAGGCCGCGGCCGGTGCGGGGGCGATCGGCGCGGGGCTGACCGATGGCGGCGCGCAGCTGCAGCAGAACATCGGCGGCACCCAGCAGCTCGTCGGCGCGGTCCAGGGCGCTTCGGCGTCGGCCAGGTCGGCCGCAGACGGCTCCGCTGCTCTGGCGGGGCGGCTCGGCGGGCTGGCGGAGACAGCCTGCGCACCTCCGGTGGCGGACCAGGCGCAATGCGACCTGTACACATCTCTCGCGGCTGACGCGGGTGCCGTGGCCGAAGACGCGGGAACCGCGTCGGGTGTGCTCAACGACCCCAAGGTGGCGGGCGGCATCGCCGCCCTTCCGGGCACCTTCAGCACTCTGGCCTCGAGCATGTCCCAGGCCGGGGCCGGCGCCACGCAGCTCGCGGGCGGGCTCACCCAGCTCGCTGACCAGGGCATCGGCGCGTCCGCCACGGGTGCACGGGGCATCGCATCGGGCGCGACTCAGCTCTCCGACGGCGCGACCGCTCTCGCGGACGGCACCACCGAGCTCGCGACCGGGCTCGACACCCTCGCGACCGGCACCGGAGATCTCGCAGGCGGGCTGCGGACGGCATCCGAATCCCTCCCGTCGTTCAGCGACAGCGAGTCGACCTCGCTCGCCTCGGTGATCGCCGACCCGGTGTCGTCGAACTCCTCGATGGACACGATCTTCGGGCCGACCGCCATCCCGCTGCTCGCGGCCGTCGTGCTGTGGTTCGGCGGACTCGCCTCGTTCATCGTGATGCGCGCGCACACGGCGCGCACCCTCACCTCCCGACGGTCGTCGGCCGCCCTGACGCTGCGCGCGTTCGCACCCGCCGCTCTGATCGGCGCCGGACAGGGCCTGCTGGTCTCGCTGATCGTGCAGATCGTCGCCGGCTACGACGCCGCCGCCTGGTGGGCGTTCGCCGGCACCGCCGTGCTCGCGGGTGTGGTGTTCGCCGCCGTGAACCAGGCTCTCGTCGCCCTGTTCGGCGGCGTCGGGCGCTGGCTCTCCGCCCTCTTCGGGGTGCTCGCCGTCGCCACCGGGTTGATCTCGACCGTGCCTGGCTGGCTCGCGGGCGTCGGTGCCGCGCTGCCGACCGCCCCGGCCTTCGCGGGATTGATCACGGCGAGCGGTTCCGCGGTGGCGGCCCTCGTGGTGTGGGGTGTGCTGTCACTCGTGGCCACCACCCTCGCCGTCACCCTGCGACGGACGACGTCGGCCAAGGCGGTCCTCGCCACGGCCTGACCGAGTTCCGCGCACCCGCGCACCCCTGCACCCCTGCCAGAACGGAGACCATCTGCTCCCGGCCCGACGCGCCGAAGTATGACGCGTCGGGCCGTTCGTGTGTCCGTCTCCGTTTTCGCCCCACCGCGCCGGGACCTAAGCTCTCGGCATGCGCCGACCGTTCATGGCCACCCCCGACCAGCTCGCGAGCCTGGAGGGCCAGCAGTACCTCGTGCTCCGGCCCACCGCGGCGGTCGGCGAGGTCTATCGGGACGTCCAGGACGCCGCGCTCGCACACCTCGGCATCCCGGCACGGCGTCCTCACACCGGGCACGTCACGCTCCGGGGGTTCTCCGAGCCCGAGCGGCGCGAGGAGCTCGCCGAGCTGATCCGCTCCTGGGCAGCACGGCAGTCTCCGATCGAGGTCATCGCGGAGGCCGTGGACGAGTTCCCCGCGCCCTGGCAGATCCTGATCGTGCGCCTCGCGCGCAGCGCCTCGCTCGTGTCGGCGTATTCGACCCTGACCACCGCGCTGGATGCCACGGACTTCCGCCGTCTCGGCGAACTGCCTTTGACCGACTGGACGTTCCACCTGTCGGTGCTCTACGGCAAGACGCTCGACGCGGCGGTGTGGTCGCGTTTCTCGGATGCGGAGGTCCGCGCCCTCGAGCCGGAGCCTGCAGAGATCATCACCGAAGCCGAGCTGGTCTGGTACCAGGACGGCATCGAGCACGCCGAGGTCCTGCCGCTTCGAGGCTGACCCTTCGGCGCCGCCGCTCAGCTCAGCTCAGCTCAGCTCAGCTCAAGCCGGAGTAGGCGTGCAGACCCTTGAAGAAGACGTTCACGATCGTGAAGTTGAAGATCACGGCGGAGAAGCCGACGATCGCCAGCCATGCCGAGGGGTTGCCGCGCCAGCCGCGGGTCGCGCGGGCGTGGATGTATCCGGCGTAGATGACCCAGATCACGAAGGTCCAGGTCTCCTTGACGTCGAAGCCCCAGAAGCGGCTCCAGGCGTAGTACGCCCAGATGGACCCCGCGATGAGCGTGAAGGTCCAGAGGATGAAGCCGATGATCGTGAACATGTACGCCAGGCTCTCCAGGCGCACGGAGGTCGGGAAGGTGCGGAGGAAGCCAGGACCGGTCTTCGCCGCGCCTTCGCCGACGAGACGCTCGCGGCGCGACTGCATGAGCTGGATCACCGAGAGGGCGAACGCGAGCGCGAAGAACGCCGTCGCCAACGAGGCGACGAACACGTGGATGACGAGCCACACGCTCTTGAGCGGGTCCATCAGCGGAGAGACCTCGACGTAGAAGTTCGTGGCGCCCAGGCCGAGCAGCACGACCACGAGCCCGGTGATGAAGGTGCCGAGGAAGCGCAGGTCGATACGGGTGAGCACCACGAGGAACACCGCGACGATGAGCAGCGTGCCCATCATCGCGAACTCGTAGAGGTTGGCCCACGGCACTCGTCCCGCCGCGATGCCACGGGTGACCGCGGCCGCGAGGTGGAAGAGGAACCCGAGCACCGTCAGCGAGGTGCCGATCCGCGCCATGATGAACCGCTGCGGAGCGGCCGCGGTTCCGGAGGCACTCGAAGACGCGGATGCCGGTGCGCCGCCCGCCCCGACGAGCACGGACTCCCGGACCGTCTGCGCATCAGCCGTGGCCTGCGAGCGCCGCGCGAGATCGAAGGCGTAGGCCACGAAGGCCGCCGCGTAGATCGCGATCGCCGTCCAGAGCAGGACCGGCGAGATCACGTTGAGCTCGAGCATGGTGTCAGTCTACTTTCCGGGTGTCGGGTGCCGGGGCGTCCGACTCTGCGGACTCGTCGGCGGTGTCTTCGGCGGTGGGACGCGCGGTCGTGCCGCCCGCTGCGTCGAGCAGCCGGGCGTGACCGGCGACGAGGTCCTCCACGGCGGCCGCGAGGGTGGGGTCCTCGCCACGGGCGAGCGCGGCATACTCCAGCGAGACCGCGCTGTCGTGCGCCGTGGCCTTGACCCAGACGCGTCGGCGCGGCACGAACAGGGCGATCATGAGTCCGCCCAGCGCCAGCAGCGCGAAGCCCAACACCCACACCCCGGATTCGTCGCGATGGATCTGCAGCGACGCGAACCGCTTGACCGACTTCGAGGCATCCGTCGCCCCCGCCGGGGACTCGTCATCGAAGGTCACGGAGCCGAGGCCGTTCGGCAGCTGAGCCGTCTGGCCGGGGACGAGCTCGATCGACTCGACGTCGGTGCTGCGGCCGGTGAGCTTGGTCATCCCGGTCGTGTCGAGCACGTAGACCGAGCGCGGCACCCCCTCGTTGATCCCGAGGTCGCCGGTGTACACGTCGAGTGTGAGCGTCGGGTTGGTGAGATCGCCGTAGGCGGAGAAGAACGCCCCGGTGTCGAGCACACCCGTCGTCGGGTAGAAGAATCCGACCAGGCCGACCTGCTCGGCCAGCCCGTCCGGCACCTTGAGGACACCGAGCGAAGTCATGTTGTTGTCCTGCGGCAGGAAGGGCGTGCTGTTGGTGAAGACCACGTCGCCATCGGGATCGCGCACCGTCACGGTCGGCGCGTAGCCGTTTCCGAGCAGGAACACGTCGTCGTCGGCGACCCCGAGCGGCTCGTTGACCTTGACGGATCCGGTGCGCTCCTCGCCGTCCTCCTTCACGGTGACGTTGGCGGAGAAGTCGCCCGCCTGACCGGAGCCCGGCTCGCCGAACGGCTGGTAGGTCACATCGAACGAGTCCAGGCGCATCGAGTAGGGGGCGAAGGCATCGTCGCCGACGAACCGGCCGCGATTCATCGAGTCGTAGTCGAGGAGCGTGTTCGCGAAGGTCTCTCCCTCGACCAGCACGCGCTGACCGGTGTACGAGAAGCCGCCACCCACGCCGACCGTGACCAGCACGCCGACGAGTGCGAGGTGGAACAGCAGGTTGCCGGTCTCGCGCCAGTAGCCGCGCTCCGCCGACACCGAGTAGGTGTGACCGCGGTCGTAGCGCTCGACCCGGTATCCCAGCGCCTTGAGCTGCTTCGTCGCGACATCGATCGACGCGGCCGCCTCGGTCTCGGCATCACCCGTCCTGGTGCCGGACTCGGCCGCCGCATCGCGCGTCACCGCGCGGTAGTCCTCGAGCCGCTGGAGTCGAGCAGGGGTGCGCGGCGGGCGGGCGCGCAGAGCCTTGGCGTGGTGCTTGATGCGCGGGATCACGCAGCCGACGAGGGAGGCGAAGAGCAGCAGATAGATCGCCGAGAACCACGGCGAGAGGTACACGTCGAACATCTTCAGCGCGTCGAGCACCGGGAAGAGGTCGGGGTTCTCGCGCTGCCACTGGGTGACCCCGTTCGGGTCGGCCATCCGCTGCGGGAAGATCGAACCCGGGATCGCCGCGATCGCGAGCACGAGCAGGAGCACCAGCGCCGTGCGCATCGAGGTCAGCTGCCGCCACCCCCACCGCAGCCAGCCGACGAAGCCGAGTCGTGGCTGGGTGATCGAGTCGTCGCCGTCGACATGGTCGGACGGGCGGAGCGGATCGCTGGAGTCGCTGTTCACGGCACCCTTGTTCTTCGTCTTGGTCTTCTCAGAGCTGTCAGAGCGGGAGGATGACACTGCCGATCACCGCCGTCAGCCGGGACATGATGTCGGTCCAGAGGCCGGTGACCATCAGGATGCCGAGCAGGATCAGCATCACGCCGCCCACGATGTTCACGATGCGGATGTGGCGGCGGAGGAAGCCGATCGCCTTCGTCGCCCAGCCGAAGCCGAGGGCCACGAGCAGGAACGGGATGCCGAGGCCGAGGGAGTATGCCAGCCCCAGGAATCCTGCGCGAGCGGGATCGCCGGCGTTGAAGGAGAGGGCGATGATCGCGGCGAGCGTCGGACCCATGCAGGGCGCCCAGCCGATGCCGAGCGCGACGCCGAGCAGCGGCGCTCCGACGATGCCCGCCTTGGAATCGACGTGGAAGCGGAACTCCTTCTGCGCGAAGCCGAAGAGTCCCAGGAACACCAGCCCCATCGCGATGATGACGAGCCCGAGGATGCGGGTGATCAGATCGCCCCACTGCAGCAGGAAGACACCCGCTGTGCCGCCGAGCACGGTGTACAGGACGAAGACGACCGTGAAGCCGAGGATGAACAGCAGCACGCCCAGCACGAGGCGCCCGCGGGTGGCCGGCTCCGTGGTCTGCGTCGTCGTCCGTCCGTCGGCACCGGTCGTCGTCGTGGACCGCGGCGCGACCGCACCTCCGAGGAAGCCGAGGTATCCGGGCACGAGGGGAAGCACGCACGGGGAGAGGAACGAGACGAGTCCCGCGAGCATCGCGACCGGGATCGCGATCCAGAGGGCCCCGGAGCCGATGATCGCTTCGGGATTCACAACGCTCCCGAGGTGTTCACGAGTCCTCCGCGAGCGCGTCCTTGACGAGCGTGGAGAGAATCGACTTCCCGTCGATCGGCCCGATGATGCGTGCGGCGACTCGTCCCTGCTTGTCGAGCACGAGCGTGGTCGGGGTCGCGGCGATCGGCGCTTCCTTCGCGAACGCGAGCTTCGCCTCGGCGGTGTCGACGTCGATCAGGCTCGGGTACGTGATGTCGTACTCGTCGGCGAAGGCACTCGCAGTGTCGGCCTGGTCGCGGGTGTTGATGCCGATGAAAGCGACGTCCTCGTCGCCGAAGTCCTGCCACACGGCCTCGAGGTCGGCGGCTTCCAGACGACACGGCGCGCAGCCGGCGTACCAGAAGTTGACGACGGTGACCTTGCCGGCGATGTCGTCGCTGTCGAACTTGTCGCCCGACTCGGTGACTCCGCCGAACTCGACGGGCTCACCTCGCTCGGCGACGGGGACCTCGACGATCGCGCCGTCGGCCGCGACGTAGCCGGTGTTCTCCCCGTTCAGGAACGATTCGCTGACCGGATCGGGAGCGCAGGCGCTCAGACCGATGGCGAGTACCGCAGCGAGCGCGGCACCGACCGCACGGCGCGAGGGCCGGGTGCGGGAGGAGCGGCCGCTGCGGATCTGACGAACCGTCGAATCGCGTGGCACGACTCCGAGTTTACGCAGAGGATCCTATGCGCGAGGTGGATGTGGGGCGGCTCGAGACCTCGGTCAGAACCGTGCCAGGACGTCGTCGACACCGGCCCGGAACCGCGGGCAGGTGGCGATGTCATGGGCACGGCAGCCCATCGCGTGCTCGGTCATCTCGCGGGAGCGGCGCATCTCCTCCATGCGCCGATCCAGGTCGTCCAGATGCTGCTGGAGCACCTGGTGGCGCCCGGCGCTGCCGTCGTCCAGCAGCACCCCGATCTGGTCGAGGCTCATGCCCGCCGCCTTGCTGCGCTGAGTACTTCGAGAGCGAGCCGCTAACACGCAAGAGGCGCAAGCTCGCCGAAGGGGCGAGCGCCCTCCGAGCCTCCTCACGACACCTGTATCTGTTCACAACGCCCGCCGGCACACGCGCACGCCTCGGCTCCGCGCACCTCTGGGACCTCACCGACGGGAGTTTCGCACTTCCGGCAGATGTGGACTGCGTCTGGCTCGACAGCCTCAATACGACCGTTCGCCGATTCTCGGCGCCGGAGGGCTGGACTACGTTCTCGCTCTGAGGAGCCGAGCTGCCGAGATTCGGGGGTCGTCACTCGCATTCGCTGACTTCACCAGCCCCACTGTCCCAGCCTGCCCGTACGCTGAGCCCATGCACCCTGAACTCAACCCGTTCACACCGGGATCGGGACGAACTCCGCCACTGCTCGCGGGCCGAGCCGAAGTGGTCGACGCATTCGACCTATTGGTGGCGCGGTCACGCGGACGAAACCGCGGAGCAAGCATCGTGCTGCACGGCTATCGCGGCGTCGGAAAGACGGTTCTGCTCAACGCCATGAGAGCGCAAGCCGAAGGCGCAGGCTGGCTCTGCATCGATGTCGAAGCGCAGACCTCGGATGCCGGACCTGCGGCCATCCGTCAGCGCCTCGGCCGCAAGCTCCACGAGGCCGCCGAGAAGTTCAAGAACGGCAAGAGCTACACGGAAGCCGTGAAGCGCGCGCTCGGCACCCTGACCGGCTTCTCCTTGTCCCTGGGGGTCGTCTCCATCGAGACTGCCCGTGAGCCCGCCACCGGGCGAGCGTCGTCCGGGGTGCTTGAAGTTGACCTTGAAGAACTCATCGAAGACTTTGCGGACGCGCTGCGTGAGTCCCACTCAGCTGTCGGAGTGTTCATCGACGAGATGCAAGACGTCGATGACGAACTGCTCTCCGCGCTTATCACCGTGCAGAACCGCGCCGGCCAGAAGGACATTCCTTTCTACGTGGTTGGCGCCGGCCTGCCGACGCTCCCTGGACGCCTTGCCGGCGCGCGAAGCTACGCCGAACGGCTTTTCGACTACCGTCACATCGGAGCGTTGGACGCGGAGGCCTCGCGCGCCGCGATACGTAACCCCCTCAGCACCCACGGTCTGATAATTGACGACGACGCCCTCGATATCCTGACCAGCGCCGCCAAGGGGTATCCGTACTTCTTGCAACTTTTCGCTCAGGAATCGTGGGACCTCACCCCGACTCGGACGATTGACCTGACGGTCGCACGCCAAGCTCTCGAGAAGGCTCAAAGACAACTCGACCAGGGGTATTTCCGCTCCAGCTGGGATCGCGCAGATGCGGCGGAACGTGCGGTACTCCGCGCGATGGCTGCGGCTGGCGACGACGACGAGTACCCCGTCGATGGTCTCCTCGGCGAATCAGGCCTGGAGCTCTCGCAGTTCAGCGCTGCTTGCGATTCGCTAGAGAGTAAGAGCGTGATCCTTAGATCGGGACCTGGTCGAATCGCGTTCACCACGCCTGGGCTGACCGGGCACGTGCGCCGTCGCGCTGCGGAGAATGTGTAGATTCTGCTCTTGCCTTCGAATCCGGCTGGGACGCTATGCTTGACCCACCTTCGCGCGAGGTGTCACGGAATCGTGCGCGATCCCAATGGGTGAGGCAGATGACCCTTAGTGCTCCGTCGCTACGCGGGCTAAAGGGTTTGACGTGGCGTAGCAGGCGGGGAGCAAGCCGGTTCTGAACGGTAGCTCCCCGCCTTTACAACGCTGCCCCACCCCAACGTCGCGCTTTCGCGACTCCGTCCTCACTCTGAGCCCGGTGTTCCGCACCCGACGGCCGCCCCTGCCCTATCGCTGGTCATGTCATGTCGCGCGCATGCGTGAGACGACCCTGAGATAGGAGAGCTGCGTCTCCACTCCCGACTACGCCTCGAAGAAGGTCTCTACCGACCTCAATGCCGGGCCCTGGGTTCGCGAGAATCGTGCCGACGAGTCCGCGCCGAGGTCTCGGGCATGCGTGCTGGCGTCGCCGCGGCAGAGGCGTTCGACCGTGGCGCGAGCCTGCTCACCCACGCGTTCAACGCGATGCCCGGACTCGAGCACCGCGCCCCCGGTCCCGCGGGCGCGGCGTTGAATCGGGACCATGTCGTCCTGGAAGTCATCGCCGACGGTTCGCACGTTCATCCGACCGTGATCCGCACCCTGTGCGCGACGGCGCCTGGCCGCGTCGCGCTCGTGACAGATGCGATGTCTGCCCCGGGCTCGGCGACGGCAGGTATCAACTCGGTGGACTCGACGTTGATGTGCGTTCAGGGAAGCCCCCCTTGAAAGGGACGGACACCGTGGCGGGATCCACGCTCACCCTCGACCGCGCTGTCGAGGGTGGAACAACTATCAGCCCGCGCGAGCTCAGTCAACGTGCACGGTGTGATGCGGCGCACCGGTCTGGTCGGCGGAAGGGCGCGCGCATAGACCTTCCGAGAGCCCTAAACCCGACAGCCCGGACGTTCCCGTGCGCGGACCGCCAGCAGCACCCAAGATCATCGACGACGCGTGCGAAGATCAACGTGTGCTGCCCTACGCCTCCCGCAATCCGATGTCACCGTCCACGACTGACTACGGGTCTCGTCTGAAGCACGCTCGACAGGTCAGCGCTCAGGTGCCCATCGAACTGGTCGAGCATCTGACGCGCGAGCAGGCGGTGGGGGTTGTCGTGGAGGAGTACGCAGCACCGCCCATCACTCTGCTCCTTGACACGCTGCACATGAGGACTGTGCCTCCGCGTGCGGACCTTGTCCCCTCGCCCACCGAGTACGAACTGGCCATCGACTGTCAGGGGGCTATCGGCGCGCTCCATGACGCCCCCTCCAACCCGCCGCACGCTTCCGTCAGCAGCGGCAACGACTCTACGCTCACTCTTCGGGTGACGCTGAAAGACGACGCCGGCGATGATCCGGAGGCGTTGACAAGATCGCTGCGCGAACTCAACGACACATGGCTGCGACGGTTGACGGACGCTGTCGCGGAGGCGAACGCCGTCCTGGCTGAGCAACGCACCCTCCTATACCGGACCGTCGACGGAATCCTCGGACACCGTCACCACCTTCATACAGTGATGCGAGGCGCTGCGGCTGCCGCTAACGTACCGCTGGGACGTGTTGAGGAGCGTGAGCGCGTGAGCATCCCGATGGTTCCAAAGCGGCTCACCCTCGCGGACGTGGACCGAGGCGCTGTCCCCGGGAACGGGGCCGCCCTCGCTGAGAGCATCGCGGACGACCTCGTCGGCCTGATCAGGTCGTTCTCCGATGCACTGGAGCGAACTCCGACGACGGCGAACAGACTGGTAGACGAGGACGAGGAGACCATCCGAGACGTGCTGCTCTTCCTACTCAACGCCAACTGGAACGGCCTCGTCACCGGCGAGAGCTTCCTCGGCAGCGGGAAGACCGACATCCTCCTCCGTTGGCAGGGACGCGAAGCCTTCATCGGCGAATGCAAGATCTGGAAAGGTCAGAAAAAGTTCGACGAGGGCCTCACTCAACTCCTCGACGGGTACACCGTATGGCGCGCCACACGCGTCGCGATGATCCTCTTCATCCGGGATGCCGCCGACATCACCGCCATCATCGACAAGGCCCGAGCTGTCATCCGAGCACACGCACGGTTCGTGTCGGACGTCGGCGTTGCTGGCCGTGACGCGTACCTGCTGCGCGCACAGCACGATGCTCAGCAGATCGTCACACTCGACCTGGTGCCCGTGGCGATTCCGCGCCATTCGGGCTGACATCGGACGCCGACAGGTCGAGTCGGAAGACTTCTCCGAGTCGGCGGCATCAAGCAGGACCTTCCTATCGTCGTCGGCGAACCACCGTTTGAGCGCTGCTGCGGGGATTGGGTTGACGATGTGGGACTAGTTGACGACGCGAGGGTGCGATACCGCACGAAGGCTCAAGGGGCGTCGTGGTCGAGGTCAGCGAATGAGGCAGAGTGATCCGTATGTCCCCAAAGAAACCGAGAATTCGGCACCGGCGGTTCCTGATGAAGGTGAGCCGTCATCTCGACGCGAACGGCGAGCGTCTACGGGATAGCGAGAGGGAGGTCGCCGTATCATCGGGGGCTGCGGGATCGTGGGAGTCATTCGCGGGGCTTATTGTTCCCGTGGGAGTCGCAGTCGTCATCGCCGTAGCGTCGTTGGCGTTCACATTCCTTGCGACCGGTAATTCCGACCTCACGCAGCCTTTTGCGGTATTCGCAGGGATCCTGTCCGCACTCTTCGTCCTGATGGTCGTATGGATCTTGGTTGGCGGCCGCAACCTGCGTGTTCACATCGCCGTGCGGGAGATCGCCCTGCTACGAAACCAGCATCGCTTCGAGCTCGACATGCACGACAGTGTGGAGCGTGGCCATATTCGTCGGCGCCGCGCGATTGAAGATCCTCTCGTGTTCAACCCGCATCGCAAGCGCTGGTGGGCGCTGAGCTGAGCGTCTGTCGTTGCGGAGCGTGCTCTACCCGAGATGGTTGACCTTGCCCGCGGGGGAAGACCGTTCAGGACTGGCGATGAAGTCGTCTCGTGTCGAATCACATCAGAGCCCGGCGAGGATGGCACACTCATGGCAATGAACACTGGGGGCACTGTGGCTGTCTATCTGATCTCGTACGACCTCGTTGGTCCGCACCGTGACTACGAGGCGGTGACGGACCACATCATGAAGACATACGGGACACGGGCGAAACCACTGGAGAGTGTCTGGCTCGTCAAGACCTCCAAGTCGGCTGCGGAGATCCGAGACGCGCTGCAGCAGCACGTGGACAGCAACGACAAGATCCTCGTCGTCACACTGACACGAGGCTGGGCTACACGGAAGATCAGCAAGGTGGTCACAGACTGGATGCATCAGCACATCTGACTGACACAGTCGGCACTGAGAATGGGAGCGGCGCGGTCCGGAGCTCACCGCGGGTGAACGTCGACAGTGCCTGGACCACCCCGAGACTCGAGGAGCAGCATGTCCCGTAGCGACACTTTGCGGTCAGATATCGCACGGCTCGAAAGCAAGAAGGCGACGCTGTCGGCGACCATCGCCAAGAACGAGAAGGCGGCTGCCACAGCCCGCGTCGCGGCTCAGAAGAAACGCGACGCTGCAGCTCGGACGAAGAACGACAGCACGCGACGGTCGTCGCTGACGGCAGCGTCGCGCGAAGACACCAAGGTGGCCGCGGCGGAGAAGAACATCGCAGGGGCACGCAAAGACCTCGCGACGGTTGATAAGACCATCGCTTCGAAGATGGCATCATTGCGTTCCGCCGAGAGCAGCGAACAGCGTGCGACGGCTACCCGCGCGAGGCAGGAGGCGTCCAGTCGGCGGCAGGCAGAGCTCACCCACGCGCGGGCGGTCGCCCGCGCGAGCGTCCCGACCGTGATTCGATACACGCCTGTTGAACCGCCGAAGCAGGAGAAGCTTCGCGTGCTGTACGTCACATCGAACCCGCGAGCTATCGAGTACGGGGAAGTCGACGAGGACGGCACCGTGAGCTACTCACGCGAGTGGCTGCGCGTGGAGCAGGAGTTGCGCCAGGTCAAGAAGTCACTCCGAGGATCCAGGTACCGCGACCAGGTCGAGGTTCTGCAGTTGCCAGCGGCGACCATCAACGATCTCATCGAGGGACTGAACGACCACCGTCCCCATGTGATTCACTTCTCCGGACATGCCAGTTACACGGGCCTCCTGATGGAGAACGAGGCGGGTGACGAAGACGGTGCGGGGATCGATTTCAAGTTCCTCGCTCGGGTGCTGTCAGTCACCGACTCTCCGCCGGAGCTCGTGGTGTTGAACGCATGCGAGAGCCTCGGCGGTGCTGCCGAGCTTCTGACCGTCGCCCCCGTCATCATCGGAATGTCAGACACCATCGGGGACGACGCGGCGATTGTATTCGCGTCCGCGTTCTACGCCGCCATCGCATCGGCGCAGTCGGTGGGGACCGCGCTCAGACAGGCGAAGGTGAAGATGGAGGCCGAGGGCGTCGGGGACCATCACCTGCCGAAGTTGGGTAGCCGCGACGACGTCGATCCCGACGCCCTCGTACTCGTCGAACCAGCGAATTAGCGGCGGTGTCGGAAATCCTGACTACGGTTCGGAGCGTGGTCGACATCAGAACACAGTCCCGCAAGAACGCAACAGAAATCCGTTTGTTCCGGCGGGGGCTGTTCTCTCATTCACGAGGCGGACTCCTGCGCGTGGGTCGAGTCCGGAGACATTCAGCAGATGCCAGCGCTGAAACTGCTCGGGCCTCTCCCGTCGGTCGCAGATAGGCACGCGGAGCTCACGGTCATCGGCGACACCGTTGACCAAACGGCGATGATGGATGACGCCGCGCTCGATGGCGTGGTGCTCACCTTGTCGGTTGCTGCGCGCCACTGGCTTCTTGGCACCCGTCTGCCCGTCAGCCACGAGGAAGCAGAAGCATGGGTCCGCGAGATCGTCGGGGACGTGTGGGCAGAGCATGTCCTCCCTGCCGGGGCACTGAGCACGAGACGCTCCGAGCGGTCGCGCGCGACGCGTCTGACGACGCAGTTCTTCTACCTGTTCATCGGAGCAGATGGGCGCCCACAGGACGCTCCTGCCTCTTTCATGGAGAGGTTGAGCGCATGACCAAGCTCGCACACGAGGCTCCGAACTGAACGCCTAACACGCTTGCCCAGCCTGCAATCGGGCGCTCATTAGCGCCATCTGCGTGCGCTGAGTCTGTAGATCGACAACCACACATGAGCGGACGCAGCAACCCCTCGCGATGCCGAAGACCAGTTCAGCGCCACCGAGTACGTCCGCGAGATCGCAGGCCTATCGGTGGCCAGCGCCGGCGACACAGACGGCCTGCAACTAGCGGTGCAACGCATCAGCCTGGACCCCTAAGGTCGCGTCCGGCCGTTGGCGGCCCATCGATTCAGACGACTAGACACGAGTGCCGGTCTCTCGGACGCGCAAGGTGGTCACAGCCCCCACCCGCCGTCAACTTCGCTGTACAGTCAGACCGATTGGGGATGGGGACATGGGGACAACAGCGAACTTTCAAGTACTGAGAAGCGCGGTCATCGCGGCGTCAGACGCAGACACCTGGAAGAAGGCGCTGCTCGAGTGGGACGTGACGTCACTGGAGGAGCATCCGACGAGCGATGGCGTGTGCGTATGCGGTCAGACCGGGCTGCTGTGGATGTACACCATCGCCAACGAGGTCAACGGCGCGGAGCTCTACCCGATTGGCAGCTCGTGCGTGGAGCACTTCGGTCGCACCGACCTCAACCGTCGAGTCGATGTGCTCTACAAGCTCGCCTTTGTGCAGGCCGCGGCGAACGCCGGTAAGGCCGTGGAGATGACGACCGAGTTCTTCTCACGTGCAGCGTTGAAGTTTCTCTTCGAGGAAGGCGCGTTCACCCCTGACAGCTACAACTATGGGGACGGGGCGAATGACTATGAGTTCCTACTCAAGATGTTCGGCAAGCGGGACAAGACCACCATCACCTCGAAGCAGCGGTACAAGATCCGTAAGTTGGTCTCGGACAAGATCATCCCGTTCGTCCTGGCTGACCCTCGCGTGGTCTAATACGGCGTCCGAACGTGCCGATCTCCTCGAAGGCCACAGCCTTCCCACGTGAGAGCATCCCGAAGACGCAGTCAGGTCGATTCCCGCAGCCGAATTCCTCGGATCGGCGTCCCCCTAACGTAAGAAGAGCGAACCCACGACTCCGGCGGCAATCGAAGCGACGGCGCCTACAACCGGCGTCGCCCATCTCGCTAGGCTTGCCACCCGCTCCATCTTCTTCAGTGCTTCAGGACTGAGCTCCGACGCTTGTTCGCGGCGGGGGGTGAAAGCCTCCTCTAGTTCATCCCCGAACGCATCGCCTCGTTCCCGGCGCCGCCGCAAGAACTGTTCGACGAGCCGGGCTATACCCTCGGCGCTAACCGCAGCACCGCCCGTGGCCCGTGAACGCTCTTCCCGCACAATGCTGCTTAGGCGTCGCCTCTCAAGGGAGTGGACGAGCAAACGGGTCACCCACCAGATGATTCCAATAACAAGCACCATGGCGATGCCGATGAGGATCGGGATCCCGACAGACGCATCCAACTGCCCCGCGAGCATCAAATAGATCAGCGATGGAACGCCGAGGAGAATCAGCGTGAGCGCACCCGCGATGGTCCGGGTTGCGACTTCGCGCCAAAACTTCTCGTCCCGCGCCCATTCCGCTGGCCAGTCAATCGCGCGCGAGGACCGTGGCGGGGGCGTGTCAGTCATCTCGTCAGAATATCCACACGCGGCCGCAGCGCTAACGCGGCTACTCGCTGTCTCGGCTCCAGAACGGCACGGTCACGATTCGTAGCATCAGCCACCACGAGTACAGCCCCACGACCGAACCACGCATCGAGTCCACGACGAGACCGTGTGCAACGTTGTGTCGAAGGTTCGCGCCGAAACGTCCGGCGAAGACAGTGCGCAGTTCGTAGATGAGGTCCACCCCAAACACGTCTGCGGCCTCAGGCTTGTCGAGCAGCGCTGGCAGAGCGATCTCGTCCTCAATGCCGTCGCGGTCGAGATGAGTGGTGTGCACTCCGGCACCCTTGAGGTGGTGCCGAACCAGAGCTTCCATCCGAGGGACAAGGATGTGCACGGCAGCATCGAGATCCATGTTCCATCCGGCGAACAGCCCCGAGGCAAACAACTGCTCCTGCCCGGATGGAACGACGGCAGAGTCGAACGCCAACTGCACGAAGTCGCTCCTGCTCAACGAGTGCTCTGCTCGGGCAACGCGCAATGCTGGGAGAATCTGACCTAGAACAGCGATGCTACGTCGAGTGTGAGCAAGCTCACCCATCTGTCGTTCGACAGCTTCCTCAGCCGTGGCCTTATCCGCGACGCGCCCATCGTGCGTGAGGCTGGTGGTGGGAAGCATCAGCATGAGGGTGCTATCGAGAATCTGTTCAGCAAGCTCGCGTTCGGCGGCCTCGGTCGTCAGGCTGGCGACTTGCGCGAGACGGAGCAGTGCCTCACCTGCGCCCACGCCGGTCACAACACGGCGGGCAGCTTCCGCATACTCGCCGAGTGGCAATTCTGTAGACGTGAACTCCGTCATCTCGTCGACGGCCTCTTCGCCGAGTTCGGCGATTCGAGAGCGCAGCTCCGCGATGCGACGTTCGACGCTCAAACGCTCTCGATGCTTCCGAGGGATTGAGCGTAGGACTTGAACCGCGGATTCGAGGAAGGAGGCCGCGACAAACGCGCTGCGGGCTGGCGCCTCAAGTCTCGCATCAGCCTCGGCGACCCACAGGTCCGCGACCTCCGCGGTTAGGTCTTGCTTCGAGTCGTCATTGTCCTCCCACAGCTGCAACTCTCGAATTAGATTTCGTTCAAGGCCGTGTTCCCGCGCAGCGGTCGCATCTCGCCGCGCGGTGTTGATGTTGGCTACCACGACGTCACGGTCCTCGGACGATGGTCGAGACACCCTGAGCAGCTCGCAGAGGGCGAGAAGCTCCCCCGGCGACGATGCACCTGCGTCGAGCGACGTGCGCGCGACATCGCGCACACGCGCTATCCGTTCTCCCTTGTCTGAGCCTTGGAATCGCGTTGACAGCTCCAGCGCTCTGTGGAGGAGGTCATCCGCTTTGTGCCAGTCGACGCTGGATGCAAGCTCCAGGTACGCGTCAATGGCGAGATGCACATGCTCGATGCGCTCTTTCCCCTTGGTGAACTCCCACAGAACATCATGCACCCGTGCAGTCACAGCGACGTTGGCGGTCTTCACAGATCGGAGGAGCACGATGTCGTCGCGAGTGATCTGAGCCGTCGTGAAAGTAGAGGTACCTGCGAACTCGCCGAGCGGCTGAAACCTCGCCCGGTCTCCCCCATTCCGTATGAGCATCATCGACGTGACCTTCGCCAGGATGCCGAACTCCGGCGCAGCGTCGGCACGTTCACGGAATTGGCTGAAGAGTTCGTAGTAGTCGGCCGAGTCTCCGGCGACTGAGTCGACCGAATTCGAGTTGTCGTCTGCCATGCGACCACACTATTGGCTGGCTCAGCACCGCAGACGGCGACGCATCTCGCCCTGACAGGCGCTGCCAACGCACCGGCATGGCGGGATCACGCACAGGCGTTTCCCTCCGCTTCGGTCAACCCCTTGTCGAAGTGGCCGGCTCGAAGGATATCGATGGCTCGGGACGGATCGACGTCGGGAAGCGCGCTGCTTAGCCACGGCGCTCACGCCCATCGGCTGGGGTTTCTCCGCCGGTCAACCCCTTGGTATGTCGAAGGATCACGTCCTGAATGAGCTAGTCGAGGGTGCGCCGACCTTCGACGTAGTTCCACCCATCGCGAATAGCGTCCGGAGATGGTTGTAATCCGTCGAGGTGGCAGGAGTGGAACGCTTCGAGGACGCCGTTGAGCCGTTCCTCCCGCGTGCGAATGTGCCCATCATTACTCACCAGGAAAGGCCGCCGCCCTCATCTGCTGGACGGTCGGAACTTCTAGTCGCAACGTGCTCAGATCAAGGAAAGCGAGACCGCCCTGCATCGTGTCACGTCCGAAGCTCGCGACGCGACGCCCATCCTTCTTCGCCCTGCCGCCGGCGACGTGCATGTGGCCGTGCATCAGAAGTTCAGGTTGGACCGCGTCCCAGACCTTTGCCACTCGCGCTCGTGACTCCTGGGACTCCGCCAGCGTCTCTTCTGGGAACCCCATCGGGTTCGTGCGCAGCACCTCACGCACCGCACGCACCGGCGTGCGAGCCGGTGATTCATGGGTCATCATCAGGTCCGCCACACCGCCTTCGATAGCCTTTGCGACATGGTCATCTGCGATGGCCTCGTCCGGCCACCACCCGGCGCCGCTTATGCGCCAGAGCCGGTCAACGGATGCGACGCCTCCAAGCGAGATGACCGAGCGTCCACCGATGGTCAGTCTGGCGGGGCGCGGGAGCAGCCAGGTCGTTGCGGAGACGCGCACCGCCGCTCCTGGCCGTCGCTCAAGCAACGGCGTGATCTCGGACCAAGGCTCGTGGTTGCCCAACGTGACGTAGATCCGGGTGATGCTGGTGCCGGCGAAGACCTCATCTGTGACCGACGGGTCCATCCACCAGTCTCCGAGCTGCAGAATCGTTGTGACCTCAGGCGCGAGCGCGGGCAAGACCTTCGCGAGCGTTCTGAGCCAGCCGACGTTGCCGTGCCAGTCTCCGCACACCGCCACGCGCTGGTCATCCAGCACTATGCGATCTGTGTACTCGAACGCTTCCATGGCCACGCCTCCGTCGGTCGTCGCTGAAGCATAGCAATTCAGCGGATTACATTCCGCAATTCCAGACAGCTTGCCGCTTTCACCCACCTCTGCACTCGTTTCACGCGACGTTCGGCGACCAGGAGGGGGATCCCCGACGAAGACAGCGGTCACCACGCTGCGGGACGCGTCGACGAGCGAGAGACGATGAACGACTTCGTTGACGGGCGCTGCCTATCGGTCGTCTCGCAATCTCGATACCAACGCCGAACCCGATAGGCTCCGAGCCACGGGCTCTGGGAGGAGTCTTGGTGCGCGCCGCAAGCGCCAATGAAACCGAAGGACGAGATTTTGGCGAAGCCACGTGTGCATGAGATTGCTGCCGAACTAGGAGTCGATCCGCGTGAGCTGCTGACTCGTCTGAAGGACATGGGCGAGTTCGTCAAGAGTCCCTCTTCCACCATCGAGCCACCCGTCGCACGCCGACTGGCTGCGACCTACGGGGCAACGCTCGCCTCGCGTCAGTCACCTCCATCACCAGTACGTCGACGTCCTTCGCCTCCGAGGCCGGGTGTAGTAGAAGCACAGCGGAACAAGGTTCGCAATCCCTTCTCGTTGGATCCCGCGGAAGTCCTCGCGGTCGACCCCTCTGCTCCTTCCAGTCGCGAGTTTGGCTGGCACTCGAACCCCGTCAAAGCGCCAACTCAATCAGACCTCGTTGCGGCCATCGCCAAGGCAGAGAGTAAGAACAGCTTCCCCGCGATGGCGGACCATCGAAGCGCTCTTGCGCGGCTCGGTTCGCAGGTTGTATATGTCGCACCAGCGAAGAATCAGACACTCGGCGGGTCGACAGTTGCGCTCGTTCGTTTCAGCGGAGCCATTGAATCCGCGTTCGGCTTCACCCGAGAAGTGATGGTGCTTTACACGCCCTACCCAGATCTCCAGATCCGCACATATGAGGCGGCCTTCGAAGAACTGCGCTCGCTGAAACGCAATGTCACCCCCGACGTGATTTTCATCTGGTCTAGAGATCATCGAGCGCAACTAAAGCTCGACGATTGGTCCGTCCCGGGCAGGCTCGCGATCCCCTGGGCGTTCGACGAAGAAAACCCCGTGGGTCTCGTGTCCCTGCTGAGAGAACACCTACACGCGAGGGATCTGTTCAACGAGACGACGCCGGTGTCCGGGGCGACATTTTTCGGTCGAAAGACCTTGCTTCAGACTCTCAGGGAAGACGTTCTCAGCCAGAGTGTCTCAGGCATCTTCGGGCTGCGGAAGGCAGGGAAGACCAGCGTCCTCTATGAACTTCGCGAGAATCTCGTGGCAGACAACGTCATCTCTGTCCTGATCGACCTTGAGTCATATCCTTCTCCGCCCGAGGACCCAGTCGACGACATCCTCGCCGATGTGCGGGCTCGGCTACTCGACGAGTTACGTCGACGCAAGCTCAGCGCGAGCAAGTTGGCGCAGATCCCCGAATATCCTTCCATCCAGCAGTTCAAGAGCGCGCTCCAGACCCTGGCGCGAAAGCTGGAGCAGGATGACTACCGTCTACTCATCATGCTCGACGAAATCGAGTACCTGACGCCTGCTGGCGTCGACGTGGCCGAGGGCCCGATGCCCCGCATCTCTCAACTTCTCGCCGCACTCCGCGGTGTGGTGCAAGAGAGCTCGAACTTCACCTTCCTGCTGTCCGGACTCACGAGCGCCATACTCGAGAGCGGCCGGCTCTACGGCCGACCAAACCCGCTCTTCTCCTGGGCAAAGCTCAGATACGTCGGCCCACTGGAGTCAGGTGAGGCAGATCGCCTCGCGACAAACTTGGGCGCTCGTATGGGAATCGCCATTGACCCGGGCGCTCTCAGCTCCTTCTACGAAGCGTCTGGCGGCCACGCATACCTCTACCGCAACCTCGCTTCGACGGTTGTGGCGAGTCTTCCAATGGATGTAATGCAACGTCGGATCACACGCGCGACCGTACTCCGCCATTTCGAGGACTGGTCCATTGCGGTACGAGGCCACGTACGCGAAATGCTCGACCACGTGGATCGGTACTATCCCAACGAGGGAGTCGTTCTCACACTCATGCGCGAACATCCTGCGGAGATGGCCGAGCTTGTGAAAGAAGAGCCAGAAGCGGCTCGCCGCCTCCGCAATCTGGGCATCCTGCAGACAGCCGACGGCATCGACGAGCTCAGCGTCCTGTTGGAGCTCGCGTGACCGACGAGACGCAGCAGTCGGAACCGTCATTGAATGGCTGGGTGGAAGGAGCATTGCAACTGTGCGCACGATGGAACATCGTGTTCGCACAGCTCGGTGCTGCGTACCCGCGTGCGCGCGAAGCTCTCGTTCCTCGGATGGACGACGTCCTATCGGTCACGGAGTATTTGGCGCAGCCTGAACTGGACACCGCCCTGAGACTCGTCACCGACCTCGAAGCACTGTTGGAGCCCGACGCCCCCACTCTCGGGCAGTTGCGTGAGCGCGTCAACGCGGATCGTGACGCTGGATCGCGAGTGATTCTCCTGTCACGGGCCCCACGAATCGCTTTCCCTACTGTCCCTGGAAGTCAGGTCCTCCTCGACGCGAAACTGCTGGCACCACCGTGCTACTCCGTCGGCGACCATGATGGTTTCGGAGCAGAGGTTGCGTCAGAAGGCGTGCCAATCGACATCGTCCTGGCAGAGGCCCTTCGTGAGCTCGGCGAAGTCGCGTGCGCAGAACTTGACGCACTGGTGTTCCAGGATGGGCGCGAAGAGCACGACTTCCGCTCTATCGGCGAGCCCGTTCGAGACGCGCTCCTTAGCTCAGGACTGCTCGTACCCGAAACTAACGGACACAGCTGGAACTTCGCAGACGCGGCGACACTGGTTCCGGCCGCGTTGGCGGACGTCATAGCGGGAATGCGCCGCCCTCACATCGAGCTCGGGCAGATCTCCGCCCATTGTTGGACGGCGGAGCGGGCGCTCAAGCAGGCGTTGAGAGCGCGCGCGAAGGCACTATGGGGCAAGGCCTGGGCCATCGAGCTGTTGGGGAACGAGCGCGCTGACGAGGCATTCGCGCGCGCGTCTGTGGCGGCCTACGCGAGTGCGGAGTCTGTCGTTGAACTCCGCGACCCACTCGAATGGCTGAGCCTCGCCGAAACGCTCGATGTGCTTGAGAATGCGGATGTCGGAAACCTCGGTGTAAATCAGGCGATGTGGGCTGTGATGCGTTCGGAACTGCTGCCCGTGAAAGATCGACTCGAACGCAGCCAGCTGATCCGCAAGAGTGATGTCGATGTCGCGCTGAAGTGGGCTCGTCTGCTGACGCAGAAACTGACAATGTCAGGTTCCCGCAGCCACGCGGACTACATCCCCACAGCGCCGAGGACTCAGCGCGAGCTACTCGACAAGCTTAAGAATGAACTCGGTGAAAACTCGGCCTTTGCTGGCGATGCCGAGAAGGACTTCATGTCTCTCATCCACTCCACGGTGCGATTTGTCGCACACGTCTCAGATGTCCGGCCTTCGTATACCGCGCAGTGGGCAAAAGATGAGGATGTCCCATTGGAGCGCGAGGTCCAGGACGCGTTCAAAGCTTTCCTCGACTCGAGTGACTTGGCAGGACGATCCGCGGTGGAGGTCTCGAGCATCGGGGGTGGCCGCGCGGATGTCGTTCTCTACTTCAACGATGGCACGCGGTACGTCACAGAGGTGAAGAGAGACTTCAAACGCACCACCCGGACCGATCTTGAGACGGCCTATCTACCGCAGACTGTCTCCTATCAAACGACCAACGTCCCTCTCGGTCAGCTCCTCGTTCTCGACCTGACGGATCGCCGTCAGGCGAGCTCTGAACGTCTGGATCAGTCGATCTGGGTGACGCACAGCCGCGACGCTGACGGCGTGGTCATTTCGAGCAATGTGATTGCAGTCGTGCGCGGGAACAGGCCGACGCCCAGCGGCAGGAAGGCCTAGCCACCGCATACGCGCTCACCCCTCCCCGGCGACACTTGACGGCAGGGCCGATTGTGAAGGGTTCGCCGACATGAAACCTGGGTCAGAAACGAGCCATCACGTCGGCAACGCCCGCGCGGAAGCGGGAACAGGTCGCGATATCGTGCGACCGACAGTTCATCGCATGCTCAGTCATCGCCCGAGATCGGAGCATGTCCTCCATGCGTCGGTCGATGTCGTCGAGATGCTTCTGCAGCACCTGATGACGCTCGCGGGCACTATCGTCGAGCATCACACCGATCTGCTCCAAGGTCATCCCCGCACCCTTGCTGCGCTGGATGACAGCGATGCGCACGATCTGGTCCTCGTCGTACTTCCGTCGGCCGCCGCTGTCGCGCTCCGGCCTCAACAGCCCCACAGTCTCCCAATGCCGGAGAACGTTGGTGGGTAACCCCATCACCTGAGCGACGTCACCGATACTCATGGCTTTCACTGTCGGCCACCCTCATCCAAACGCCCAGGCCAGAGGGCAACGCCGAGCGCCTCCTCCAGCCGGACAATCGTGCGCAGGTCCGGCCACCGAGAGCCCGACACAATGTTGCGGATCGTCCCCTCATCGACACCCGCAATGTCGGCGACCTTCCGTACGCTTCGATACGGAATCGTTGCCTCCAACCGAAGCGCCAGGAGCCGTGCGACCTCCCCCTCGGGCTCGGTCGACGGAGAGTTAGGCCAGGAGGGGGACAGATCCGCGGGAGTAGCGCGCTGCGACCTAGGCATGGCACTTTCCGCGAGAGAGAGTCGAAACCGCAGAAACACGCGGGTCAACTATGTGGCGCCAGATCATGTCACTCCGAGCGGTGCAGGTTGAAGGTGCAAAGGGGTCGGGTCTGGTGACGATTGATAGGTCGAAGCGGGCGGCGACGTCGCCGACGGACCACGGATGCTCAGCGCTTGACTTCATGTTGACATGAAGTCACAGACTGACGACGAAGACAAGTCCGAACACCGGAAGGATCTCCCCATGTACGACGCCATCGTGATCGGCGCAGGACCGGCAGGACTGCAGGCCGCGCTGACCCTCGGACGCATGCACCGTTCGACGCTGCTGCTGGATTCCGGCGAGTACCGCAACGGCACCGTCCTGCACATGCACAACATGGTCGGCCAGGACGGCGCGCCGCCCGCCGAGTTCCGCGCGACCGCCAGGGCCGAGCTCGCCGCCTACGACGATGTCGAGATCCGCGATGCGGCCGCCACGAGCATCTCGGGCGTCGAGAACGAGTTCCTGGTCGGGATCGCCGACGGCTCGGTGGTCGAAGGGCGCCGGGTCGTCATCGCCACCGGCGTCGCCGACGACCTCCCGGTCGTACCGGGATTGCAGGAGCTGTGGGGCACGAGCGCGTTCAGCTGCCCGTTCTGCGACGGACACGAGCACGCCGGCAAGCCGATCGCTATCCTCGGCGCGGCGCCCCGAGCGGAGCATCTGATCGGTCTGCTGGGGCGCATCGTCGGTGACATCACGGTCGTCCCCGTCGGTGAGGAGTTCACGGCGGAGGACCGGCGGATGCTCGAGGCGAAGGGCGTGCGGGTGAGCAGCGCACGGGTCGCGTCCGTCGAGAAGGACGACGCGGTGCGCATCCGCACGGCGGACGGGGAGCTCACCGTCGCCGGCGTCTTCGTGGCATCGGGGACGATGCGCCAGCGATCGCCCTTCGCCGCTCAGCTCGGGCTGCGGATGCTCGAGTCCGGATCGATCGAGATCGACGACTTCGGCCGCACCTCGACCTCCGGTGTCTTCGCCGCCGGCGACCTCGCCCACCGCGCGAGCCTCCCCGGCCCGATGGCCTCGGTGCTGCTGGCCGCGGCCGCCGGTCAGCTCGCCGCGGTCGGCATCATCCAGTCCCTCGCCTGAGCGGGTCAGACCGCGCCGACGTCGACGGCGCCGCCGATCGCGGCAGGCTCGGCGTAGGCGACCTCGCGCCACACATCGCCGACGCGTTCGAACGAGGTGACGCTCGACAGGGCACAGCGCCGGGTGCGCGGGTCGTGTCGCAGCGGCAGACCCGCCACCCGCAGGTGCGTGATCCAGATCGGGGCCTGGTGCGACACCATCACGACATCGCCCTCGGACGCCGCGTCCCACGCCTCGTCCATGACGCTGAGCATGCGCTCCGCGATCGAGCTGTACGGCTCGCCCCAGCTCGGCAGCGAAGGCCGGCGCAGGTGCCACCAGTTCATCGGGTTCATCAGGGAGCGACGCATCTGCGTCCCCTCGAACACGTTCGTCGGCTCGATCAGACGGATGTCGATCTCGGGCACGAGGTCGAACCGCTCGGCGAACGGCTCCGCCGACTCCTGGGCACGCTCCAGCGGCGAGGCGTACAGCGCGCTCACGCCGCGGTCGAGCGAGGCCACATGGTCAGCCGCCGATGCGGCCATCCCCCGGCCCGCGGCGCTCAGGTGGTAATCGGGAAGCCGGCCGTAGAGCACGCGAGCCGGATTGTGCACCTCGCCGTGTCGGACGAGGTGCAGCCGGGACGCCGTCATGTCACGCCTTGCTGTAGCGGGAGTCGCCGAAGCCGAGGATGAAGTACCCGACGAACGAGAACACGAAGAGCAGGAAGAACGAGAAGACCCCGCCCTTGCCGAAGCGAGCGCCGACCTTGACGGCGACGACGATCGCGAGCACCACGTTGGCGATCGGCACCAGGTAGAGCAGCACCCACCAGCCCGACATTCCGGCGATGCGCAGAAGGAAGATCGCGTTGACGATCGGGATGAGCGCGAGGATTCCGGGGTACCCGGCCTTGGTGAACACCTTCCACCAGGCGACGGCGAGGAGGATGTAGAAGACCAGCGCCACCACACCGGTGGCTCCGGAGAAGATCTGCGTGAAGAAGTCGGGGACGACCGGCACGTCGGCCGCGGGGACGAGAGCGAGATTCATAGGGGTACCTTCCGTTCACAGACACCCTACTGATCGACGACCCGCCCCGCCGGGAGCAGCCGCGCACCCCCGTAGAATGGGCGGGTTCCCCATTTCCCAGATCAGAAGGAATACTCCGTGCTTCGCACCCACTCGGCAGGCTCGCTGCGAGCCGAGCACATCGGTCAGACCGTCACCCTCGCGGGGTGGGTCGATCGCCGTCGTGACCACGGAGGAGTCGCTTTCATCGATCTGCGGGACGCCTCGGGCATTGCCCAGGTCGTCATCCGCGACGAGGAGATCGCGCACCCGCTGCGCAACGAGTTCGTCCTGAAGGTCACCGGCGAGGTCTCGCTGCGTCCCGAGGGCAACGCGAACCCGAACCTGCCGACGGGCGAGATCGAGCTCATCGCGAGCGAGGTCGAGGTGCTCAACGAGTCCGCGCCGCTCCCGTTCCAGGTCTCCACCGCACTCGCCGAGACCGAGACCGTCGGCGAGGAGGCACGACTCAAGTACCGCTACCTCGACCTGCGCCGCCCGGCACCGGCATCCGCCCTGCGCCTGCGCTCGAACGTCTACAAGGCGATCCGCGATGTGCTGCACGCCGACGACTTCACCGAGGTCGAGACGCCGACCCTCACCCGCTCGACGCCCGAGGGCGCCCGCGACTTCCTGGTGCCCGCGCGTCTGAGCCCCGGCAGCTGGTACGCCCTGCCGCAGTCGCCGCAGCTGTTCAAGCAGCTGCTGATGGTCGGCGGCGTCGAGAAGTACTTCCAGATCGCGCGCTGCTACCGCGATGAGGACTTCCGCGCCGACCGCCAGCCGGAGTTCACGCAGCTCGACATCGAGATGAGCTTCGTCGACCAGGAAGACGTGATCACCCTCATGGAGTCGCTCATCGTCGCCATGTGGGCGACGATCGGCGTCGAGGTGGCCACGCCCCTGCCGCGCATGACCTACGCCGACGCCATGGCGAAGTACGGCTCCGACAAGCCCGACCTGCGCTTCGGACTCGAGCTCGTCGATGCGACCGAGTACTTCCAGGACACCCCGTTCCGCGTCTTCCAGGCCGAGTACGTCGGCGCCGTCCGCATGCCCGGTGGCGCGAGCCAGCCGCGCAAGCAGCTCGACGCGTGGCAGGACTGGGCCAAGCAGCGCGGCGCCCGTGGCCTGGCCTACGTGTTGTTCAACGAGGACGGCACTCTCGGCGGACCCGCCGCGAAGAACCTGTCCGAGGCCGAGCAGGCCGGGCTCGCTGAGCTCGTCGGCGCCGAAACCGGCGACTGCGTCTTCTTCGCCGCCGGTTCCACCAAGGAGAGCCGTGCGCTGCTCGGCGCCGCACGCGTCGAGATCGGCCGTCGCCTCGGCTACCTGAACCCCGACGAGTTCGCGTTCACCTGGGTCGTCGACGCCCCGATGTTCGAGCCTGCGGCCGACGCCGTGGCCTCGGGTGACGTGGCTGTGGGCGCGGGAGCCTGGACCGCCGTGCACCACGCGTTCACGGGTCCGAAGCCGGAGTTCCAGGACACGTTCGACACCGACCCCGGTTCGGCCCTCGCCTACGCGTACGACATCGTGTGCAACGGCTCCGAGCTCGGCGGCGGCTCGATCCGCATCCACCGGGAAGACGTGCAGAAGCGCGTGTTCGAGGTCATGGGCATCAGCGACGAGCAGGCCGACGAGCAGTTCGGCTTCCTGCTCGACGCGTTCAAGTTCGGCGCACCGCCCCACGGCGGGATCGCGCTCGGCATGGACCGCGTGCTGCAGCACCTGACCAAGACCGAGTCGATCCGCGAGGTCATCGCGTTCCCGAAGTCCGGAAACGGCTTCGACCCGCTGACCTCCGCTCCGGCGCCGATCACCGACGCGCAGCGCGCCGAGGCCGGAGTCGACTACGAGCCCGAGGACGACGAGGCCTGAGCCCGTCATCACGCGGACTCGCGCCCGGGTCGCAGGGTATCTTCGGATTCCTGCGGCCCGGGCGCTTTTCTGCGACGCTCAGCCGAGGAGCGCGAACGCCGGGAGGATGTTCTCGTTCCAGACGTCGACGCCGAGCTTCGCGATCAGCGCGATCACCACCACGAGGAACACCACGCGGATGAACGTGGTCCCTTTCGAGATCGCCATCCGCGAACCCAGATAGCTGCCCGCCACGTTCGCGACCGCCAGGATGCCGCCCAGCAGCCAGAGCACCGCCCCGTGCGGGATGAAAAGCAGCAGCGCGCCGATGTTCGTCGCGAGGTTGACGATCTTGGCCTTCGCACTCGCCTGCAGGAAGTCGTAGCCGAGCAGCGCGACGAGGGTGATCACGAGGAAGGTGCCCGTACCCGGTCCGATCATCCCGTCGTAGAAGCCGATCCCGAGTCCGGCCGCGCCCGCCATGATGTGGTGTCTGCGCCCGTGGAAGCGCAACTGCGTCGCTGCCCCCATCTGCGGTCGGAATGCGGTGAACAGCGCCACCGCGAGCAGCGCGATGACGATGATGGGCTTGAAGGCGGCGGGGGGCAGCACGGTCGCGACGGCAGCGCCCCCGAAGGAGCCGATCAGTGCGATCGCGGCCATCGGCAGCGCCGTGCGGATATCGGGTTTCGCTCGACGGTAGTAGGTGGCGCTGCTGGTCGCGGTGCCGAAGACCGAGGCGAGCTTGTTGGTCGCGAGAGCCTGCACCGGCGAGATGCCCGGGATCAGCAGCAGTGCGGGCAGCTGCAGCAGCCCTCCCCCGCCGACGACCGCGTCGATCCAGCCCGCGCAGAACGCGGCGATGACCACGAGCAGCAGCATCCCCCAGGTGAGCTGCTCCAGTCCGAGCACGGCGCCGATATCCACTCGGCCATGATTCCAGAGAGTCGGCCGGGCGCCGGCATCCGCTCCGCCCGCTGGCAGACTGGGCGCATGCTCGCCGCCCTCCCGCTGCCCCACTCGTTCGAATCGCGCATCGGGACGGCGCTGCTGCGACGCGCGACGGGCGACGATACGGATGCCGTGATCGCCCTGCTCTCGGACGACCCGATCAGCGCGGCGCGCGGCGATGTGGCCTCGGCGGAAGATCGTCCGGCGTACGCGCAGGCGCTCCTCGAGATCCTGGCCGAACCCTCGAACGACCTGCTCGTCGTCGAACTCGACGGAAAGGTGGTCGGCACCCTGCAGCTCACCTCGATCCCCGGGATGGCGCGTCGGGGTGCACGCCGGCTCCTGGTCGAGGCCGTGCGGGTGCAGAGCGGCCTCCGCTCCTCGGGCATCGGCTCGGCGGCGATGCGCTGGGTCGGGGAGGACGCGGCGCCCGCGGTCGGCGCGGCGATGGTGCAGCTCACCTCGGACGCCGCCCGCATCGACGCCCACCGCTTCTACGAGCGCCTGGGCTACGTCGGCTCGCACCGCGGCTTCAAGTACACGGTGCCGCAGGGCTGAGCGGCGCGGCCCCGTCCCGCCACCGGCGCGCCACCGTCCGTTCACCGGAGCCGCGACGGTCGGCAACCTCCGCCTCATAGTGTCCTCTCGCAACCCGAAACCGGCTCACAGCGCCGGACACCGAGAGGACACTCATGGCTCGCTCCACCCGCCGCGCGCGCATCGGCGCCGGCATCGCCCTGGCCACCACGGCCGCACTCGCGCTGACCTCCTGCGCGACCGCCACGGACGCTCCGGCCGCAGGCTCCGACGCCGTCGACGCCGCCGCCGCGACCTCTGTCGCCGACTTCGGCACCTTCGCCGACCTCGAGGCCGCCGCCAAGGCCGAGGGCGCGCTCAACGTCATCGCCCTGCCCCGTGACTGGGCGAACTACGGCGAGATCCTCGATCTGTTCGCCGAGAAGTACCCCGAGATCACCATCGACGAGGCCTCGCCGGACGTCTCGAGCGCCGAGGAGATCCAGGCCGCGAAGACGAACGAGGGCCTCGACACCGCACCCGACGTGTTCGACCTCGGGCTCACGGTCGCCCTGCAGAACACCGATGTGTTCGCCCCCTACAAGGTGCAGACGTGGGACGACATCCCCGAGGAACTGAAGGAGCCGACCGGCCTCTTCGTCGGCGACTACGGCGGCTACATGTCGATCGGCTACGACTCGTCGAAGTTCGATGCTCCGTCCGAGCTCGCCGACCTCCTCTCGGCCGACTACAAGGGCTCCGTGGCCATCAACGGCGACCCGACCCAGGCCGGCGCCGCGTTCGCCGCGGTGGGACTCGCGACCGTGCAGTCCGACGGCACGCTCGACGATTTCCAGCCCGGCATCGATTTCTTCTCCGAGCTGCAGAAGGCCGGCAACCTGCTCAAGGTCGACGTCACGCCCTCGACGATCACCAGCGGCGAGACCCCTGTCGTCTTCGACTGGGACTACCTGAACGCCTCGCACTCGGCCGAGAACGAGGACTGGAAGGTCGTCGTGTTCGACGGCACGGGTTACGCCGGGTACTACAACCAGGCCATCAACGCCGACGCTCCGCACCCGGCGGCGGCCCGCCTGTGGCAGGAGTTCCTCTACAGCGACGAGGTGCAGAACCTCTGGCTGAAGGGCGGCGCTCGCCCGGTGCGCATGGAGGCCATGACCGAGGCCGGCACGATCGACGCCGACCTCGCCGCTGCGCTTCCCGAGGCTCCGGAGGAGACGGTGGTGCCGACCGAGGAGCAGTCGACGAATGCCGGCACGCTGCTCGGCGAGAAGTGGGCCGCGGCGGTCCAGTGACCACCCTCACCGCAACGGGGGCGGATGCCGCGGCATCCGCCCCCGTCACCCCCGCCGGGTCCTCGCAGCACGCGAGGGCCCGGCGGTCCGCTCCCTCCCCGGCCTGGCTCGGGCTCGTCCCGTTCGCGGGCTACGTCGTGCTGTTCCTGGCGGTGCCGACGATCCTGTCGATCGGCTCCGGCTTCTTCACGAAGGACGGCACCTTCACCGGGGCGAACCTGTCGGCCCTCGCCGACCCCGTGGTGCTGAACACCTTCGCCGACTCGGCCGGCCTCTCGCTGCTCACCGCCGTCGTCGGCGCAGTCGTCGGCGCCCTCGTCTGCTACGCGCTGCTCGGCATGGACCCCGAGGGCAGGACCCGCTCCGCGGTGGATGCCGCCGCGGGTGTCCTCGCGCAATTCGGCGGGGTGATGCTGGCGTTCGCCTTCATCGCGACGATCGGCATCCAAGGCGTCGTCACCGTGTTCCTGAAGGATTCGCTCGGCGTCGACATCTTCGCGAACGGCACCTGGCTGTATGAGCTGCCCGGCCTCGTCCTCCCCTACATCTACTTCCAGATCCCGCTCATGGTCATCACCTTCATGCCCGCCCTCGCCGCGCTCAAGCCGCAGTGGGCCGAGGCGAACGTCACCCTCGGAGGCACCAGGGCGAGCTTCTGGCTGCGCATCGGCATCCCCGTACTCGCCCCCTCGTTCCTCGCCAGCCTGCTGCTGCTGTTCGCGAATGCGTTCTCGTCGTACGCCACCGCCGCCGCACTCGCGAGCCAGGGAGCCCAGATCGTGCCGCTGCAGATCCGCACCGCTCTCACGAGCGAGACGTTGCTCGGGCGCGAGAACCTCGCCGGCGCTCTCGCGCTCGGCATGATCGTGATCGTCGGGATCGTGATGGCGCTGTACTCGCTCGTGCAGCGACGAGCCGCGAGGTGGCAGTCGTGAACCGGCTCGGTCCTTCCCTCGCCACCCGGTGGGTGATCGGCATCCTCGTCGGGGCGTTCTTCGCGATCCCTCTGGTGTCGACGTTCCTGTTCACGCTGCGCGATCCCGCGGGCGGATCGTCGTTCGCCCGCTGGACCGCACTGTTCGATCCCGCAGCCGCCGCCACGCTCAAGCCGATCTGGACGGGTCTCGGCAACTCGCTGATCCTCGCGGTCGTCACGGTCGCGATCGTGCTGCTCCTCCTCGCGCCGACCATGATCCTGGTGAACCTGCGCTTTCCCCAGCTCAAGCCCGCCTTCGAGTTCGCGGTTCTCCTGCCGATCTCGATCCCGGCGATCGTGCTGGTCGTCGGGCTCGCGCCCATCTATCTGCAGATCGGCCGCGCCTTCGGCACCGGCACATGGACGCTCGCGTTCGCCTACGGGATCACCGTGCTCCCGTTCGCGTTCCGTTCGATCCAGGCATCGATCGATGCCGCCGATCTGCGGACTCTCTCCGAGGCGGCGCGTTCGCTCGGTGCGAGCTGGCCGTCCGTCGTCCTGAAGGTGCTCGCTCCGAACCTGCGCCAGGGTCTGCTCGCGGCTTCCCTCATCTCCATCGCCGTGGTGCTCGGCGAGTTCACGATCGCCTCGCTCCTGAACCGTCAGGTGTTCCAGACGGCCATGGTCGTCGTGAACAAGCAGGACCCCTACGCACCGGCGATCTTCACGCTGCTGGCACTGCTGTTCGTCTTCCTCCTGCTCCTCGTCATCGGCCGCGTCGCCCGCGGCAACGGAAAGGCCCGCTCATGACCCTCGACCAGACGCTGCCGCGCACCAAGGACAACCTGTTGCTGGCCGGGGCCGGCGAGGGAACCCGCGTCGAGCTCAGGGGCATCGTCAAGAGCTACGCCGGCAACAGGGTCCTGCACGGGGTCGACCTCGACATCGCGCCCGGTGAGTTCGTCTCTCTGCTCGGACCCTCCGGCTGCGGAAAGACCACCCTGCTGCGCGTGCTCGCGGGCCTCGAGGGGGCAGATGAGGGCTCGGTGCTCCTGGGCGGCGGCGACGTGTCCCGAGTGCCGACCAACAGGCGGGACATCGGCATGGTGTTCCAGTCGTACTCGCTGTTCCCGCACCTGCGCGTCGCCGAGAACACCGCCTTCGGTCTGCGCCGGCGGGGCGTCGGCAAGAGCGAGGCCGCGCGGAGGGCCGTCGATGCCCTCGCGCTCGTCGGTCTCGCCGATTTCGCCGACCGCTTCCCGCATCAGCTCTCCGGCGGGCAGCAGCAGCGGGTGGCGCTCGCGCGCGCCCTCGTGACCGAGCCCAAGGTGCTGCTGCTCGACGAGCCGCTCTCCGCACTCGACGCGAAGGTGCGCGTGCAGCTGCGCGACGAGATCCGACGCATCCAGCTGCGGCTCGGCATCACCACGGTCTTCGTCACGCACGACCAGGAGGAGGCGCTGGCCGTGTCCGACCGGATCGCGGTCATGAGCGCGGGCCGGATCGAGCAGATCGGCTCCCCGGAGCAGTTGTACACGACTCCCTCCACGGCCGGTGTCGCGGCGTTCGTCGGTCTCTCCAGCGTCGTCTCCGGAGTCGCCGAGGGCGACCACGTCATGGTGTGGGGGCAGCGACTCCCGGTGCAGTCACCGGCGGACGGCCCGGTCGACGTGTACCTCCGACCCGAGAACGTGTACTTCGCATCCGAGCACGACGCGTCCACCGAGGCCCTGGTCGAGGAGAGCACCTTCCTCGGCAGCATGCGCCGCACACTCGTGCGTACCGAGTCCGGCGAGCTCGTGCGCGTGCAACACGCCCCGGGGACCCACCCCGCCTTCGGTGATCGTGTGCGCATCGCGATCGCTCCCGAGCCCGTGGCCGTGCACCCTCGCGGCTGAGCACCCGCTCTTCCCTCCGATATACGGGTCGGGATAGCGTGAGGCCCGAGGGGCGTCGCTCCCTCGATCCGACAGAGAAAGGACGCCTCATGGCAGGCACGTTCGAGCTGTACACCGACAAGTCCGGCGAGCACCGGTTCCGTCTGAAGGCCGGCAACGGCGAGGTCATCGCGACCAGCGAGGGCTACTCGTCCAAGTCCGCCGCGCTGAACGGCATCGACTCCGTCCGTCGGAACGCCGCCGACGCCGAGGTCGTCGAGGCCTGACCTTCATCCCCGCTTCACGACGAGACCCCCTGCCGCAGATCTGTCTGCGGCAGGGGGTCTCGATCTGTGCGATGGGATGTCCGCGCACGCGCTCCGAGGATTCAGAGCACGCGCGCGAGGAAGTCCTGCGTGCGGGGATGCTGCGGGTTGCCGAGCACTTCGCGAGGGTCGCCCTCCTCGACGATGCGGCCACCGTCCATGAAGATGAGGCGTGATCCGACTTCGCGGGCGAAGCCCATCTCGTGCGTGACGACGAGCATCGTCATCCCCTCGTCTGCCAGCGACCGCATGACCTGCAGCACTTCACCGACGAGTTCGGGATCGAGCGCCGACGTGGGCTCGTCGAACAGCATCATGTCGGGGTTCATGCACAGCGCCCTGGCGATGGCCACGCGCTGCTGCTGTCCTCCCGACAGGTGCCCGGGGAAGGCATCCGCTTTCTCGGAGAGACCGACTCGCTTCAGCATGGCGTGCGCGATCAGCTCGGCTTCCTTCTTCGACCGCTTCTTCACCCGCTGCTGCGCGATGGTCAGGTTGCCGAGCACGTCGAGGTGCGGGAACAGGTTGAAGCTCTGGAACACCATGCCGATGCGGGTGCGCACGCGGTCGATGTCGACGTCGGGGTCGGTGATGTCGATCCCCTCGATCAGCACCTTGCCGGCGGTCGGCTCCTCGAGCAGGTTGACCGACCGCAGCAGGGTCGACTTCCCCGAACCCGACGGCCCGATCACGCAGACGACCTCGCCCTTGGTCACGGTGAGGTCGATGCCCTTGAGCACCTCGTTGTCGCCGAACGACTTCACGAGCCCCTGCACGTCGATCGCGGGGGCGTGCACATCAATCAGTTCCGTGATCATCGCTGCCTCGCCATCCGACGCTCCAGCCACGCGCTGAAGCGCGTGAGCGGGATCGTCACGATCAGGTAGAGGATCGCCGCCATGATCAGCGGCGTTCCGTTCGCGTTCTGCGTACTCGCGTCACGGGCGAAGTTCGTGAGCTCCTTCGACCAGATGAACGAGCCCGCCACGAAGAGCAGCGACGTGTCCTTCAACAGGAGGACGAACTCGTTGGTGAGCGGCGGGATGATGATCCGGAATCCCTGCGGCACGACGATCCAGAACGTCGTCTTCATGGGCGACATGCCCAGGGAGCGCGCCGCCTCCGTCTGCCCCTTCGGAACGGCCTGGATGCCGGCGCGGATCGTCTCCGCCATGTAGGCCGAGGCGACGAGGATCAGACCGATGAGACCGAGGACGACCGGTCCGCCGAGCTTCGTGGCCGGCACACCGAGCCCGATCGGCAGGATGAACGCGATCGCGAAGATCGTGAGGATCGCGGGAAGTCCGCGGAACAGCTCGATCCAGCAGGTCGCGATCCACCGGAAGGGCCCGATCGCCGACAGCTTCATCAGGGCCAGCAGGACGCCGAGCAGCAGGCCGCCCACGAACGCCACCGCCGTGAACCACAAGGTGTTCACGAGTGCCGTGGTGATGATGCCCGGAAGCATCTTCACCGCGACCTCGGGGTTGAAGTACAGCTGTCCGATCCTGGCCCAGTCGGTGCTCACGATCACCCAGACGGCGATCGCGATCAGCACCGCGTAGACCGAGTACCGATACAGCTTGCTCTTGGTCGTACGCCTCAACGCCATCGTCGAGGTCCTCCCGCCCTACCGACGCCGCCGGTCACTTGGCCGCGAGGTACTCGTCGTAGATCTTCTGGTACCCGCCGTCGTCCTGGAGTTCCTTCAGCGCCTTGTTGACCGCCTCGCGCAGCTCGTCCTTCTCGCCCTTGGCGAAGGCGAAGCCGTACGTCTCATCGGTCGGGTACGTCTCGACGATCTTGTAGTCGGGGTCGTCCTGCTCGTGGACGTAGTTGACCGGCTGGTCCTGCAGGATGGCGTCGATCTGGCCCGCCTGCATCGCCGGCCACAGCTCGCCGTCCGAGGGGTACTGCACGAGCTGCGCACCCGGGGCGTTCTCGCTCGCGTACGTCTCGCCGGTGGTGCCCTGCTGCACGCCGACGTTCTTGCCGTCGAGGTCGTCGATGGACTTGATGTCCGAGTCGGCGCGGACCAGCAGGGACTGCAGGGAGTCGACGTACGGGTCGGAGAAGTCGATGTTTGCCTTGCGCTCTTCCGTGATCGTCATCGCGGACGCGCCGATGTCGCACTGTCCGGCGGCGAGTGTCGTTCCCGACTGGAGGGCATCGAAGCCCACGTCCTGCACGGAGAGCTTCAGGTCGATCTTCTCGGCGATCGCCGCGAGCAGGTCGATGTCGAAGCCGGAGTACTGGATGTCGCTGGACGGGTCCTCGACCTCGAACGGCGGGTAGGGCACGTCGGAGCAGACCGTCAGGACGCCCGCCTCGACCAGACCGTACTTGTCGTCTGCGGCGGGAGCGTCACTGCTGCCCGCATCGGTCGAGCCGGTCGCGCAGCCGGCGAGGGCGAGGGTGGCGGTCGCCATGAGGGCGAGGCCGGCGAAGATGTGACGACGAGGCATGTCAGCTCCTGTGAGACGAGGGCAGGGCCCTGGCGGGTAGGAGATCATCTAAACATGCGGCTCGTCGGGTGACCAATGACATCGGCCCCACGCGTATCACGTTTGTGTTGCAAGTCCACCCCGCTCGGACTCCGAAACGGAGTCTCTTCGAGGGTGGAACGCCGTCTCAGACCTCGAAGTCGACGGCGACGCGCGACGCGACGACCGAGCGGATGTAGCCGGCGACCTCTTCATGCGCCGGATGCACTTGATACTCCTCGATCGCGGCGACGGAGGCGAAGTCCGCGACGAGCGTCACATCCCAGTTCGTCTCCGGGTACGCCACGTTCGCGCCGGCGGAGATCGAGAGAAGCTGTGGCACGACACCGTCGAGGGCGTTCAGGCGCCGGGCCACCTCGGCCGCGTGCGACGCGCGCTCCGCGGCGTCTTCCGCGGCGAGCTTCCAGGTCACGACATGGCGGATGGTCACAGGGACTCCTTCAGTTCGGTCGTCGCGTCGCCGCGGACAGCGTTCTCGAGCGCATTCCGCAGACGCTCCGGCGACAGCCGCCAATGGGCGTGCAGCTCGCCGTCGATCAGCACGACCGGGATCTTCTCCCACCACAGCTCATAGAGCGAGGGGTCTTCCTGGATGGATGCCTCGACGATCTCGATCCGCTCGGCGGCCGCGTCCGGCAGTTCGGCGACGACGGCATCGATGATCTCGGAGGCGACATCGCACAGGTGGCAGTCGGGCTTCCCGATCAGGGTCAGCGTGGTCACGCCGACGGCACCTCGACAGCACGTCCCTGTGAGATCCACTCACCGGTCCCGCCTTCGACGTTGGTCGCGTCGAAGCCGCGCGACTCGAGCGCCTCCACCACGCGCGCCGATCGTCCGCCTGCCTGGCAGATGACATCGAACGCCTCCGCAGGCAGCTCATCGAGCCGATTGCCGATCTCGGACATCGGGATGTTGACGGCGCCGGGCACGTGACCTGCGGCGAACTCGTCCACCTCCCGCACATCGATGAGCGGGATACCGGTGCGCTCGGCGAGCTCGGTGACGGTGATCGACTTCATGACATCCTCTCGGCGGGACGGAGATGCGGGCAGAGACACAAAGCGCCCGTCCGAAGACAGGCGCTCGTGTCTGGTCGCTTACTTCTTGTTGCGACGCTGGTGGCGAGTCTTACGAAGCAGCTTGCGGTGCTTCTTCTTCGCCATGCGCTTGCGGCGCTTCTTGATGACAGAACCCACGGAAACCTCACTAAGTCAGTGGCTGGGTGTCGCCGAAATCGGACACCCGGGTACGGGCACGGAAAATGCCTCGGGTCAGTCTAGCAAACCCGACGGCCTCGACTGTCACACGCATCGTTCGCCGGAAGCCGGCACGACAGGAGACAACAGGCGACGTCAGCCGACGTCGGCGATCGGACGCTGCAGCGCGTCGGCCACGGCCGACTCGGGGACGCGGTAGCTGCGCCCGAACCGTACGGCGGGCAGTTCACCGGCATGGACCAGTCGATACACGGTCATCTTGGACACGCGCATCAACTCGGCGACCTCAGCCACGGTGAGGAATCGGACGTCAGGAACCTCGGGCATCCCACGTACCCCTTTCTCGATGTGCACACTCTATGGGGTAGCTGGGACGCGTGTAAACCCGTGTGGCTCATGTGATCAATGGGGCCAGGGGCGCGTCGAGATCGGCTCAGACGGACTTCTTCGCCCTCGCCACCCGGTCCCGGGCCTCACGCAGCGCCTGCCGCTCGGCCTTCCGCGCCGCGCGCAGCGCCTTCTCGGCCTCGCGCACCACCTTCTGCGCCTCCCGGAGTCGACGGTCGCCTGCGACTTCCGCCGGGTCGAGGTCGATCCACTCGGTCGGGTCGGCACGCTCCGCGCCCCGGTCGAGTCCGGCGATGTAGGCGGCGACACCGTCGAGGGTGCGCTCGACGGCGAAGCGGAACGGGTCTGCGGCGGAGAGGAACACGTCGTCCTCGATCGCGCGCCGGAGGGCGGGGAACTCCTCAGCGGTGATCACCCTGTCGAAGAGGGCGGCCTCTCGCACGGCCACTTCGTCGGGCGTGAGCCCGCTGCCGCGGGACTGCTCGGTGTACCCGGCCTGCACGATCCCGCACCAGCGCGCATGCCCGGTCACCGCGAGCGCGACCGCCAGGCGCTCCTCGGCCGTGAGCGGAGTGCCCTCGAGTGCCGCGAGCCCGGCATCCAGCCACGCGGAGCTGTTCGGTGTGATCGGCGAGCCCGTGATCGGCAGGGAGAGCATCCACGGGTGGCGCAGATAGAGAATGATCTGCTCCTCGTAGAGGGCGAGCAGCCGCCCTCTCCAGCCATCGACCTCGAGGTGGCTCTCGGGCGGGAGCCCGGTCGCCTCTTCCTGCATGAGCAGGAGGAGATCGTCTTTCGCGGTCACGTAGCGGTAGAGCGACATCGGGGTGAAACCGAGCCGTGCGGCGACGGCCGCCATCGACACGGCGCCGATCCCCTCGGCATCGGCGAGCTCGACCGCGGCGTCCACGATCTTCTCCACACTCATCTCGCGCTTGGGCCCTCGCTGCGGATTCGCGGCGACGCCCCAGGCGAGTGCGATGCCCCGCGGCAGCTCCGGCGGCTCGATGTCTGTCATGCGCCCATCCTACTTCTGTTTATTAGCTAAACAGTGTGTTACCGTCATACACAGTTGCGTTGGTCATACACAGTTTTTGACATATACAGAAAGGAGCGCCTGATGGACACAGCCATCGAGGTGCGGGGCCTGCACAAGGCCTTCACGGAGAAGACCGTCGTGGACGGCCTGGATTTCACCGTCGCGCGCGGCGAGGTGTTCGCCCTGCTCGGGCCGAACGGCGCAGGCAAGACGACGACGATCAACATCCTCACGACGCTCGCCTCCGCGGACTCCGGATCGGCGACGGTTGCCGGCTGGGACGTCCGCACCCAGGCGATCGAGGTCCGGCGACGGATCAGCCTCACCGGGCAGGCCGCCGCTGTCGACGACGCCCTGACCGCGACCGAGAACGTCGTCATGTTCGCCCGTCTCGCCGGCCTCGGCCGCGCCGAGGCGAAGCGTCGTGCCGCCGACCTCATCGCCCAGTTCGATCTGATCGACGCCGCGTCCCGCGTCGTGCGCACCTTCTCCGGAGGCATGCGCCGTCGGCTCGATCTCGCGCTCAGCTTCGTGGTGACCCCCGAGGTGCTGTTCCTCGACGAACCCACGACAGGCCTCGACACCCGCAGCCGTCGCTCTCTCTGGGACATCATCCGGATGCTCGCGAGCGCGGGGACGACCGTGTTCCTCACGACGCAGTACCTGGAGGAGGCCGATCAGCTCGCCGACCGGATCGCCGTGCTGCACGACGGCAGGATCGCCGCCCTCGGGACTCCCGCCGAGCTGAAGGCGCGGGTGGGCGGCGACACGGTCGAGCTGCACGATGGCCGCGGCGAGCTCCGCAGGGAGATCCCCACCGACGGCACGGTCGCCGGCCTCCGTCGCGCGCTCGATCTGCTCGATGAAGACGGGGAGGACGGCGTCATCACCCTCCGCCGCCCCACGCTCGACGACGTCTTCCTGGCAGTCACCGCCCCCACTGCGCGGACCCACGTCGTGAAGGAGCTCGCATGAACATCACCCTCGCCGCGCCTCGCGCCACGGCATCCGCTCTCCCCGCTCCCTCGCCCCGTCCCCGCCTCCGCGGCATCACCGCCGAGACAGTGTTCGTCGGTCGCAGCCTCCGCCACTCTCTGCGCGACGGTGAATCGCTGCTCATGGCGATCATGCTGCCCGTGATGCTCATGCTCATGTTCACCTGGGTGTTCGGCGGGGCCATCGATCCCTCCGGCGCCTACGTCGACTACGTGGTCCCCGGCATCATCCTCACCTGCGCCGGGTTCGGGGCCTCCTCGACCGCCGTATATGTCGCGAACGACATGCGCACCGGCATCATCGACCGCTTCCGCACCATGCCCCTCAGGTCCGGGGCCGTGCTGACGGGGCATGTCGTCGCCAGCGTGCTGCGCAATCTCATCGCAACCGCGATCGTGATCGGAGTCGGCGTGCTCGTCGGATTCCGTCCGAGCGCGAACGGGTGGGAGTGGCTCGCGCTGGCAGGGCTGATCGCGCTCTACATCCTCGCGATCACCTACCTGTTCGCGGCGATCGGCCTCGCGGCCGGGAGCCCGGAGGGGGCGAACGGCTACGGCTTCGTCCTGCTCTTCCTCCCTTACCTGTCCAGCGCGTTCGTACCCGTGGTCAGCATGCCGGAATGGTTGCAGCCGGTGGCGGCCAATCAGCCGATCACGCCGATCGTCGAGACGATCCGCGGACTCCTCACGGATGCACCGCTGCAGGGCGAAGCGTGGTGGGCGATCGGCTGGTGCCTGGCGATCCTCCTGGTCGCCGCGCTCTGGGGCGCGTGGCTGTTCCGCCGCAAGGCAGCACGGCGCTGACCGCACGCCGCACCGCCGACCGCAGAGTCACAGCCGGACCATAGGCGTTCTCGGTCGTTCCCCCAGGCGCGACTGCCATCCTCCTGACAGGACTTGTGCCGGCACCGCCGAGTCCACGCGGGTCTGGGGACCCGCACCTCGCCCCTGACGACAAGCCCCCCTGTCGTCAGGGGCGAGTGCCACTCGAGCGCCAGGTGGAGTCAGGCGCCGAGCCGCTTGAGCGCCGTCGCGACCACATGCTTGGCGGAGGCGGCAGCCCGCCCGACGACCTCGGCAGCGTGCGCCGCGCTGTCCGGCAGCGGGATTCCCGGGTAGGCGATGTCGGGGGCACCCGCGCCGAAGGCGTCGACCAGGAACGGCACCAGCCAGTCGTCCACCACCTCGAGCGGCTCGACCGCGAGGCTGTAGAAACGACGCTGACCGTCTTCGCGCACCGTGACGAGTTCGGCATCCCTCAGCACCTTCAGGTGCTTCGAGACGGTGGGCTGGCTGATGCCCAGGTCGGCGACGATCTGGCTGACGCTGGTGCCGGTCTCTCCTTCGGCCGTGCGTCGCAGCAGGAGCTGGAGGATGTCGCGCCTCGTACCGTCTGCGATCACGTCGAAGATGTCCGTCATGAGATCAGGGTAGTCGCCCCCGGCACGGAGTACCATGACGAAGGCTCGGCGACGGACGTCCGGGCGCGCAAGCGGAAGAACAGAAGGGGGCAGCGATGTCGGGCATCGTTTCGGCGTCGTCCCCACGGCAGAGCCTCAAGACTGCCGCCAGCTGGGCGAAGCACCTCGTCACGTCCTCCCCCTCGCGCTTCGCGATCGTCATCTTCGCGCTGCTGATCCTCGTCTTCACGGTGCTGCTCTCCTTGCCGATCGCCTCGGCCAGCGGCACGGTCACACCGCTGAGCGACGCACTCTTCACCGCTGTCTCGACGATCTGCGTCACCGGTCTCGCGACGGTCGACATGGCGAACCACTGGTCGCCGTTCGGCCATGTCCTCGTCTTCCTCGGGGTGAACATCGGCGCCCTCGGCGTGCTCACGCTCGCGTCGCTCATGGGCATGCTCATCTCCAAGCGCCTCGGGCTGCGCGCGAAGCTGATGGCCGCCGGCGACACGAACCCGCTGCGCGCGCACGGCGGCGTGGTGAACGAGAGTCAGACCGTCCGCCTCGGCGAGGTCGGTCAGCTGCTTCGCACCGTCGCCGTCTCGGCACTCATCATCGAGGCCTCGCTCGCGGCGCTCCTGTACCCCGCCCTGGTCATGGCGAAGGTCGACCCGATCGCCGCGCTCTGGGAGGCTCCGTACTTCGCAGCGATGGCCTTCACGAACACCGGATTCGCCCCGAACGACGGCGGCGTCGCGGTCTTCGCCGACGACTATCTCGTGCTCTTCCTGCTGATGGTGGGCGTCTTCCTCGGCAGCATCGGCTTCCCCGTCATCTACACGCTCGCCAAGCACGTCTGGCACGTGAAGCGCTGGTCGCTGCACTCCAAGCTCACCATCGTCACCACCGTGCTGCTGTTCATCCTGGGCGCGGCGGTCTTCGTGATCCTCGAGTTCGACAACCCGAAGACCTTCGGGTCGATGGATGCCGCGGACACCACCTTCCAGGCCTTCTTCCTCTCGGCGATGACCAGATCCGGCGGCTTCAACGTGATCGAGATGGACGACCTGAACGGCTCGTCCCTGCTCGCCGCCAGCATGCTGATGTTCGTCGGCGGCGGCTCGGCGTCGACCGCAGGCGGCATCAAGGTCACGACACTGGCCGTGCTCGCCATCGCAGTCTGGTCGGAGGCGAAGGGACGTCAGTCGGTCGAGGCGTTCGGCCGCCGCATCCCGAGCGACGTGCAGCGCGTCGCCCTCAGCGTCGTCGCGTGGGGTGCGACCATCGTCGCCCTCTCGACCATCGTCATCGCCCAGATCACCAAGGACGACATCAGTCATGTCCTGTTCGACGTGATCTCCGCGTTCGGAACCGTCGGACTGACCACCGGACTCACCGCCGACCTCCCGGACGCCGGCTCCTACGTGCTCGCCGCCACGATCTTCATGGGGCGCGTTGGTACAGTGACTCTCGCCGCGGCAGTCGCCGCGACATCGCGAACGCAGTACTACTCACTGCCCGTGGAAAGGCCGATCGTTGGTTGAAGTCCTCCGGGGCGACGCGCCCGTCCTCGTCATCGGCCTCGGCCGATTCGGCGCCGCCTGTGCCGGGGAGCTCGACCGCCTCGACCGCGAGGTGCTCGCGATCGACGACAACCTCGAGCTCGTCCAGAAGTGGTCGGACCGGGTCACGCACACCGTGCAGGCCGACGCGAAGAACATCGACGCGCTGCGCCAGATCGGCGCCCAGGACTTCCAGGTCGCCGTCGTGGCCGTCGGCTCGTCGATCGAGGCGTCCGTGCTGATCACCGCGAACCTCGTCGACCTGAAGGTTCCGCAGATCTGGGCCAAGGCGGTCTCGCAGTCGCACGGCAAGATCCTCGCCCGCGTCGGCGCCAACCATGTCATCTACCCGGAGCGCGAAGCCGGCGAGCGTGTCGCCCACCTCGTGAGCGGGCGGATGCTCGACTTCATCCGCTTCGACGACGACTTCGTGCTCGCGAAGATGTATCCGCCGAAGTTCATCCGGGGCGTCGGCCTGAACGAGTCCGGCGTCCGCTCGAAGTACAAGGTCACCGTCGTCGGAGTGAAGAGCCCGGGCAAGCCGTTCCGCTACGCCGAGGCGAACACGATCGTCACGAACCACGACCTCATCATCGTCTCCGGCACCAACAGCGACATCGAGCGGTTCGCCGGCCTCGACCGCTGACGCGGTACCGGACGATCCTCGACTCCCCCTCGCGGCGGATGCCCCGGCATCCTTCGTCATGGTGGGATGGGAGTCATGACCGACCACACAGCGGCCCCGCCCGTCCTCGCCCTTCGCGGGCTCCGCAAGCAGTTCGGGCCGAAGGTCGCCGTCGACAACCTCTCCCTCGACGTCCCCGCAGGCTCCATGCTCGGGCTGCTCGGCCCGAACGGCGCGGGCAAGACCACGACTCTCGCGATGACGACGGGCCTGCTGCGCCCCGATGCCGGAACCGCGTGGGTGCTCGGCGCGGACGTATGGCAGAACCCCGCCGAGGCGAAGGCGCGCATGGGTGTGCTCCCCGACGGCATCCGCATGCTCGACCGGCTCACCGGCGCGGAGCTGCTGCGCTACACCGGACTGCTGCGAGGAATGGCGGAGGCCGACGTGGTGTCGCGCACGGGCGACCTCCTCGAGGCGCTCGGCCTCACCGAAGCACGGGACACGCTCGTCGTCGACTACTCGGCGGGCATGCGCAAGAAGATCGGCCTGGCCTGCGCGCTGATCCACGCACCACGACTCCTCATCCTCGACGAGCCCCTGGAGGCCGTCGACCCCGTGTCGGGTGAGACCATTCGTCAGATCCTGCGGTCGTTCGTCGACGGCGGTGGCACCGTGGTGCTGTCCAGCCACGTGATGGAACTCGTGGAATCGATGTGCGATCGGGTCGCCATCGTGGCCGAGGGACGTCTCCTGGCCCACGGTCCCCTCGACGAGGTTCGGGCCGGCCTGTCGCTGCAACAGCGGTTCCTCACGCTCGTGGGGGCGCACGATCTCGGGACGGAGACGCTCGCATGGTTGCGCTCCTCGTAAGCCTGCGCTGGCGCCAGCTCCGCCACCAGCTGGGGCGCAACCCCTGGATGATCGTCACGCTGATCATCACCGGGATGATCGCGCTGGGCTTGCTGGGAGGCCTCACCGCAGGGCTCGTGGCGCTGCGGTTCGCGGCACCGGCCGCCGCCGTGACCGTCCTCATCCTCGCCGGCGCCGTGATCGTGCTCGGGTGGTGGATCGGCTCGATCTTCGTCAGTGCCGACGACTCCCTCGCGCCTGAGCGGTTCGCATTGCTGCCCGTGACCGCCCGCGCGATGCTGCCGGGATTGGTCGTCGCGGGCGCGACCACCATCGGCGGCATCGGGACCGCCGCCGCCCTGCTGCTGATGCTCCTCGGCTGGTCGGTGAGCCCGCTCGCGCTGGCCGCCGCGCTGGTCATGATCCCGGTCGCGGTCGTCACGTGCGTGCTCGGAGCCCGCGTCGTCAGCGGAGTGCTCGCGCACTGGCTGGCTCGGCGCAGCACCCGCGACCTGGTGCTGACGCTCGGCGTGCTGCTCGCGGCATCCTCCGGGCTGCTCCTCAACCTCGGGATCGGCGCGCTCACGACCGTGACCGATGTCGGCGGGTCCTTCACCGCGATCGCCGACGTCGTCGCCTGGACCCCCGTCGCCGCGGCGTTCGGCGTGCCGGGAGCACTCGCTCACGGCGACTTCGCGGCCGCGGGGTTGCGACTGCTGATCGCCCTCGCCACCGTGATCGCCCTGTGGCTCGCCGCGCAGGGACTGCTGGCCGCACGCCTCGTCGCTCCGATCCAGAGCAGCGGCGGCGGTCGGGTGCGCACCGGACGCCTGCTCGATCGGATGCTGCCCGCGAACCCGGCCGGCGCCATCGCGGCACGCTCGCTGCGGTACTACCGACGCGATCCCCGCCAGCTCGTCAACATCGTCATGCTCCTGCTGCTCCCGGCGATCTTCGTCGGCATAGCCCTCATGAACGGCCTCCAAGACGAGGCGATCGGCTTCGGGCCGGTCATCACCCTGATCCCGGCGATCAACGCCCTGCTCGCCGGAACGATCGTGCAGATGGCGATCGCCTACGACAACGACGCGGTCGCGCTCCATGTCCTCACGGGTGTCACGGGCGCCGCCGACCGTGCCGGGCGACTGCTCGGGTTCGGCCTGATCGCCGTTCCCGTGACGATCGCGTTGTGCGTGGCGACCTGCTTCCTCGCGGGGCGGCCCGATCTGCTGCCGGGGAGCATCGGGGCCTCGCTCGGTCTGACGGCGATCGCTGCAGGAGCCGGAGCCTGGGTGGGCGGATTCCTCCCCGGTCGGGCTCCCGCGCCGGAGGCGAATCCGTTCGGCCGCGGCTCGTCGGGCGGGGTGCAGTCGCTGCTCGCGATGATCATCATCGGGCCGATCACGCTGCTGCTCGGCGCCCCGGCATTCGGGTTCGCGATCGCCGGGATCTGGAATCCCGTGCTCGGCTGGGTCAGCCTCGTCCTCGGCCTCGTGATCGGTGCGCTCGTCCTGTGGGGCGGCACCGTGCTCGGAGGCAGCATCCTGAATCGACGCTGGCCCGAAGTGCTCGCCGAGGTGTCCAGCGAGAGCTAGCGTCGTTCAGGCTCCGGCAGCCAGCTCCTTGGCCCGCGCGAGGGCGGCGGCCGTGGCGTCGGCGAAAGTGCGGTCGAGGTGCGCGTCCTGCAGCACCGCGACGGCGCGCTCGGTCGTGCCCTTGGGGCTCGTGACACGGCGACGCAGCTCGGCGGGCACCTCACCCGAAGCATCCAGCAGAGCGGTCGCGCCGATGAAGGTGTGCTCCACCATCAGCCGGGAGTCCGCCTCGCTGAAGCCCATGCCGACGGCGGCCTTCGTGAACTCCTCGATCAGCAGGTACACGTAGGCGGGACCGGAACCGGAGATCGTGGAGAGTGCGTCGATCTGCGACTCCGGCACCTCGACCACCGCTCCGACCGTCTCGAAGAGACTGCGCACCAGGGCCAGGTCCTCGGTCGTGGCGGCGGCGCCGGCAGCGAGTCCCGTGACCCCCTTGCGCACGGTCGACGGCGTGTTCGGCATGGAACGGATGACACGAGCCTCCGCCCCGAGCACATCGGCGAAGGTCTGGAGTGTCACGCCCGCAGCGACGCTCACCACGATCGCGTCGGCAGCAAGGTGCGGTGCGATCTCGCGGAGCAGGTCGGGCACCATCGCCGGCTTCACGCCGACCAGCACGATGCGCGCCCCCGCCACTGCTTCGGCGTTGCCGTCCGGCCTCTCGGCGAGCGCGATGCTCGTGACGCCGTCGAGGTCGGAGAAGCTCTCCGCCTTCTCTGCAGAACGGTTGGTCGCGGTGATCCCACCCTCGATCCGGATGCCGGAGGCGACCACTCCGCGGAGGATCGCACCGCCCATCGATCCGGCACCGAGGAAAGCGAGCGAAGGAAGGGAGTCAGCCATGTCGTAATCCTACGGCGGGCGCTCCGATATCCCACGGCAGGCGGTTCTAGACTCAGATCATGAGTGCATCCGGAGGCAACAAGGCCATCGTCGCGGCGTTCCTGGCGAACCTCGGTATCGCCATCGCGAAGTTCATCGCCTGGGCACTCTCCGGCTCCGCCTCGATGCTCGCCGAGGCGATCCACTCCGTCGCCGACTCGGGCAACCAGCTGCTCCTGATGCTCGGCGGACGCAAGGCCGAGCGGGAGGCCGACCGCGCGCACCCGTTCGGCTACGGGCGCGAGCGGTACGTGTACGCGTTCGTCGTCTCGATCATCCTCTTCTCCGTCGGCGGCCTGTTCGCGATCTACGAGGGCGTCGACAAACTCACGAACCCGCACGAGCTCGACAAGACGTGGTGGTGGCTGCCGCTCGTCGTGCTCGTCATCGCGATCGGCCTCGAGTCGTTCTCGCTGCGCACCGCGGTCCGCGAGAGCAACCTGGTGCGGGAGAAGGGCCAGTCGTGGGTGTCGTTCGTGCGTCGTTCGAAGGCTCCCGAGCTGCCGGTGGTGCTGCTCGAAGACGTCGGCGCGCTGACCGGCCTCACGTTCGCGCTGCTCGGCGTCGGACTCACCCTCCTCACCGGCAACCCGGTCTTCGACGCCCTCGGCACCGTGATGATCGGCGTGCTGCTGGTGCTGATCGCGATCGTGCTGGGCGTCGAGACCAAGAGCCTGCTGGTCGGCGAAGGCGCCACTCCGGCCGATCACGACCGCATCGTCGACGCGATCAACGCCGGCGATGAGATCGAGAAGATCATCCACATGAAGACGCTCTACCTGGGTCCGGACGAGCTGATGGTGGCCGCGAAGATCGCGCTCAACGCAGACAAGCCGCTGCGCGAGGCGGCTGACGACATCAACGCGATCGAGGCGCGCATCCGCGAGGCGGTACCGGTCGCGCGCATCGTCTACATCGAGCCGGACGTCTATCGCCCCGCGATCGACCCCGAACCCTCGACCGACGTGTTCGTGCTCAAGTCGTCCGACTGATCCGGACCGGCGCGCTCAGCGACGCTGCTCGAAGAAGGTGCGCAGCAGTGCCGTCGCGGCATCCTCTTCGATCCCGCCGACGACTTCCGCACGATAGGGCAGTCGCCGGTCGCGAAGCACGTCGTACATCGAGCCCGCAGCTCCCGCCTTGTCATCCCAGGCGCCGAACACCACGCGGCCGATGCGGGCCTGCAGGATCGCCCCGGCGCACATGATGCACGGCTCGAGGGTCACCACGAGCGTGTGCCCTTCCAGGTTCCAGGAGCCGACGGAGGCCGCGGCACGGCGCAGCGCCTCGATCTCCGCGTGGCCGGTCGGATCGTGCGTGGCTTCGCGGGTGTTGCGTCCCTCGGCGATGATCCGTCCCGCGGGATCGACGACGACCGCGCCGACGGGGATCTCCGACGCCGCCGCCGCCTCGGCCGCGAGCCCGAGTGCGCGCTGCATCGCGAGGTCGTCGACAGCAGTCATGCGTCGAGCCTACGACAGCACCCGGCCAGGACTGCGGGAGCCGATGTCGTGACCGGCCCCGCGGCGCATTACCCTGTATCCATGCGTGTTCACGTGGCCGACCACCCTCTCATCACTCACAAGCTCTCGGTGCTGCGCGACGTGCGCACGCCGTCACCGGTCTTCCGGCAGCTCACGGAGGAGCTCGTCACGCTGCTCGCGTACGAGGCGACCCGCAGCGTGAAGGTCAGCCCGGTCGAGATCACCACTCCGGTGACGAAGACCATGGGCGTGAAGATCTCGGAGCCGCGGCCGATCGTGGTGCCCATCCTGCGTGCCGGACTCGGAATGCTCGAGGGCCTCGTCAAGCTGCTCCCGACCGCCGAGGTCGGATTCCTCGGGATGGTGCGCGATGAGGAGACGTTCGAACCGACGACCTACGCGGAGCGCCTCCCCGACGACCTCAGCGACCGCCAGTGCTTCGCCATCGACCCGATGCTCGCCACCGGCGGCTCGCTCGCCGCGGCGATCCAGTTCCTGTTCGACCGCGGCGCGAAAGACGTCACCGCCATCTGCCTGCTCGGGACCCCGGAAGGCGTCGCCGCGATCGAGGCGATGGCGGGCGACCGTGACGTGACCCTCGTGCTCGGCGCGCTCGACGAGCGTCTCAACGAGAAGGGGTACATCGTCCCCGGGCTCGGCGACGCCGGCGACCGGCTCTACGGCACGGTCTGATCGGGCACGCCCCGAGGCTGTCCGCCTCTCGGGTCGCGGGGAACTCGGTGCACGGCGTGACGTCGCCGGGACGGGCAGACCGACGCGGTCACACCTTCACCCGGTAGGCCCGTTCGTCGCCGAAGTGCCGGAAGCCGACCCTCCTCAGGATCGGAGCCGAGGTCGCGATGCGCCCCTTCACCAGGGCCGTCGTCGCGCCCCGTTCAGCGCTGGCCCGCAATCGTTCGGCGAGGACGGCCCGATAGGCGCCGTGACCTCGCGCCTCTGCCAGCGTGGCCGCACCCCAGAGCCGGGTGAATCCGTCGACGATGGTGGACCCGCCGGTGCTCACTGCGCGCCCGTCGAGGCGTCCCAGGACTCGCACGCCTGCTCCGGAATCCAGGTTCGACACGACCTCCTCGAGTTCGACACGGAGCCCGCCCTCGTCCAGGGCTGCCTGTTCCCACACGGGCACGTTGATCGCATCGACCTCACGAACCTGCGCGAGCGTGCTCACGATCTCGGCCGTGACGTTCGCGGGGACATCGACGTCGAGTTCGGCGATCCCGCCGGCGAGCACGGCAACCGTGTCGATGTGCTCGGCACCGCGCCGTCGCAGCTCATCTTCGAGATCGGGCGAGTCGGAGGGGTTGGTCCAGAACGTCAGCTGCGACTCCCCCCACGACCGTGTGCGCTCGATCGCGTGATCGAGCACCGCAGCTGCATTCCCCGAGGACCGGACCTGCGACGCGCGCACCCCGCCGCCGAACCGCGGCGGGTATCGCACCAGTTGCAGATGATCGTTCGCCTGCTCGCTGTCTCGGGGGAACCAGACCCATGCCGCCGAGGCGCGGAGAACGTCGTCGGGCGTGTGGATGCTCATTCCGCTGCTCCCACCAGACGGGCGAAGGCGCTGAGTCGGGCGACCCCCTCGGGGGTGTACGGCAGGTCGTCGAGCAGGGCGGGCGAGTGGATGAGGTAGGCGACGACCTGGGCGCGGGAGATCGCCACGTTGAGCCGATTCTGCAACAGCAGGAACTCCGGGCCCCGCGGGGCGTCCCGGCCGCTGGAGGCGGCGAGCGAGGTGATGGATACGACCGCCTCCTTGCCCTGGAAATTGTCGACCGTCCCGACGGGGACGTCGGGGAAGCCCGCCGCCGCGAGCGCATCGAGCACCAACTGCCGCTGCGCGTTGTACGGCGTCACAACGATGATGTCGGACTCCGTGAGGGGCCTGGCCGACGCCTCCGGATCGTTGTCGGTGAAGGTCCGTCCGATCAGATCTCCGACGAGCCGCACGACCTCGGCTGCTTCCTCCGGGGACTGGGTCGCGTTGCCCCGGTGTCGGAGGGGGATGACGTGCAGACCCGGATCGATGCCGTCGAGCGAACGGAGCTCGGTGCCGAGGGCCGACGCCAGCTGACCAGCATAGGCGAGCTTCGACACCGGGGCCGCGACGAAGGGATGCATCCGCCACGAACGTGCCAGGAAGTAACCGTATTCGGGCCGCACGACCGGGTCGCTGTCCATCACCCAGCCGAGCGCCGAGGTGTCCACCGGTTCGGGGTGGGCACCCTGACTCACCTGCGGCAGCTGCTGAGGGTCACCGAGGAGCAGCAGCCGCTTCGCCCCGGCTGCGACCGCGATGGTGGAGGCGAGCGAGAACTGCCCGGCCTCGTCGATCACCAGCAGGTCGAGGCCCGCCCGATCGACCCGCTGGGTGTTGCTGAAATCCCAGGCCGTGCCGCCGACGACGGCCCCCTCGTCGGCGTGCTCGGCGAGGAAGGGCGCCATGCCGTTCTTCGGGATCGCCGTGTACGGGGGTTCCGAACCCGGGTCCTTGGGCGCTTTCGCCACCTGCGCGGGCGCGACGCCGTCGGCGACGACCCGCGCCAGGAGAGTCTCGATGATCGCGTGCGACTGGGCGACGACGCCGATCTTGAAGCCGTGGTCGTTCACGAGCCGCGCGATCACTCGCGACCCGGTATAGGTCTTGCCCGTTCCCGGGGGGCCCTGCACCGCCAGATAGCTCCGGTCGAGGTCGAGGATGCCGCGCACGATCGCATCGATCGTGTCGTCCCCGGCAGCCGGCACCGTGCTTCCCGAGACCGTGCGCGGGGGGATCCTGCGCAGGATGTCGGTCGCAGCGTCTGCAGGGAAGCCCGGAGCCGCCGTGTGCACGGCGTCCGCCCACTCGTCGATCGCACCCTGCAGCGACACCACACGCGGGGGCGCGGCGGGTGTGAGCGCCAGCGGCAGCTCCTCCCAGGTCTGCCCCTGGACGGCCGATTCCGTGACGAGATAGCCGTCGTCGAGCACCTCGGTCACGGTGACCGTGTGCGGCACGTGGACGGCGCGCGACGGCGCCTCGGTGTCGAACGGCGCAGGCACCTCATAGAGGGCGAACGGCTGGGACCCCGCGCCGAGCGTGGTTCCCGGTGACACCTCGCCGCGGATCTCGAGGTCGCGGGACATCACCCGACGCCCCTCGCCGATGCTCCAGTCCCGGCGCACGGTCGACGACGGCCGGTCCACCCGAACCACGTCACGCGTTCCATCCCACATCGTCACCGGCTCGCGCAGGCGCTGGAAGTGCGACACCCAGAAGCTCTTCGCCTCGCGCGGGAAATAGTCGATGGCAGCGGCGGCGATGCGATGCACCAGACCGTCGCCGCCGGCCTCCACCGCCCGCTCGGCATCGGCGAGCAGCGCGACCGATCGCGGAGACGGCTCGTAGATGATCTCGTCGGCGTCGTCAGGCGGTGCGGGGGTCACGCCCTTCTGACGGGCGATGTCGATGAGCCAGTTGCGCAGTCTGCGTGTCGACACGCAGTCATAGCGGTTGTAGTCCGCGAGGTCTGCGAGCACCGCATCGGCTTCGACCCGCTCCCCCGCGGCGGCGAGCTCACGCGCCGCGACGTACTGGACGATCGAGTCGTCGCCCTTCTGCACGTCGCTGGTGCGCACGTCGTCGCCCATGTAGAGCGGTTCGAGCTTCTTGATCGAGTATGACCGGGAGCCGACCCGAACGGTCCGCAGCACGAGCGGGTAGAGGTCGACGAACACGCCCTCGCGCAGCAGCCGATCGACCTCGCCCTCACGCACGCCGTGCCGCGCGGCCATGGCCACGAGATGCGAGGTCTCGTACGGCGCGTAGTGGTAGATGTGCATGCCGGGGTGCGCGGCCCTGCGCACGTTCACGAAATCGAGAAAGGCCTCGAGGGCACGTTTCTCTTCAGCGAACGTGTGCGCCCACAGCGCCGAGTACTGGTCGGCGTTGTCGACCCAGCCGAACAGGTAGTCGATCCCCCAGTGCGCCTCCCCGTCCGGCGCGGGTTCGGTGTAGAGCGGATCACCTTCGAAGTCGAAGAAGATGTCACCGTGACTCGGCAGCGGAAGGGTGTGGATCGCCGCCGCGTAGTGCACGTCGAAGGTCGGCACCCCCTCGACGTCGGCGCGCAGCTGCAGACGAGCCTGAGCGCGGAGAGTCTCGAAGGTGTCGGCGTTCATACCCGTCGGAGCCTCGGATGCCTCGGCCAGCGCATCGATCGTCTCGATGCCGGATGCCCGCAGGCGTGCACGCTGCACCGGGCGCATCCGGGCGACCATCAGCAGGTCTCGGTGGGCGAGCACCTGCTCTTCGCACGTCGCACACCGGCCGCAGGCCACGATCTGGAGGTCGCCGCGGTCGTCGCCCCAGGCGAGGGGGGCTCCGGTCGCACCGTCGGCGACGGCCCGATCGGCGATGAGGGCGCGCAGTCGCGCCCGCCGCACCTGGAACAGCGGCAGAAGGTCGTCGACGGCATGCGTGCTGAGGCTGCTGTCTCCGAGGATCAGGTCGACCTCGTCGGAGCGCGGGATGCCGAGACGGTCGAGCTGATCGACATATGCCGCGAGCTGCATGAGGGCGGTGACCCGAGCCTTGCGCGCCAGCTTCGAGTCCTGCACACGCCAGCGGCCGTCGTCGTCTTTGCGGAGGAAGTCGGCGAATCCGACGAACTCGTCGGTGGCGAACGCCGCCTGGAACACGACCAGCGCGTCCGAGCGCAATGCGTTCACCGTCTCGTCGATCGCGGCGGCCAACGCCTCGGAGTCGACCGAGGAGACCTTCTCGACGCGGTGGACCTTCGCTTCGCCGAGGTCGTCGATGTATCGGGCGAGCACGTTCTGCTCGTGCACGTCTCCCAGCTGTGCCGCGCGCTTCAGGGTCGCGTCTTCCGGCTCCTCGACCGCGGGCACCCGTCCCAGTTTCGCGTCGATCGCGCGACACCATGCGAACTCGCATTCGGCGGCCGCTTTGAGGTCGCTCGCGCTCCAGATGACGCGCTGCGCCTGAGTGTCGATCCGCACGATGCTCCCGTTCTGTCGGATGCTTCGACACTATCCGCGGCATCCGACACGGGCGAAGCGGGAAGCCGCTTCTGTGGAGCGTTCAGCGCCACCAGGTGTCGTCGGGCGTGACCGGCAGATGCCGCTTGTGCTGCGTCGCGAGGTAACGCGCCTCGATACGGCCCGCGACGTCGGCGTCGACCTCACGACCCTCGAGGAAGTCGTCGATCTGCTCGTAGGTGAGGCCGAGCTCGTCCTCGTCGGCGCGGCCGGGCTGGCCGTCGAGCAGGTCGGCCGTCGGCACCTTGAACGCGAGCCGATCCGGAGCGTCGAGGAACTGCAGCAGCGAGCGCCCCTGCCGCTTGCTGAGTCCGGACAGCGGCAGGATGTCGGCCGCCCCGTCGCCGAACTTCGTGTAGAAACCCGTGACGGCCTCCGCGGCGTGGTCCGTACCGATCACCAGCATCCCGTCATGGCCGGCGAGTGCGTACTGGGTGACCATGCGCACGCGCGCTTTGATGTTGCCCCGGTTGAAGTCGCTGATATCACTCGTGACCGCGAACTCGATGTCCTCCTCGACCCCGTCGACGCCGTTCTGGATGTTGACCTCGACCGAGGAGTCGGGCGCGATGAACCCGAGGGCGGCCTCCGCGTCCGAGGCGTCGTGCTGCACGCGATATGGCAGCCGCACGGCGAGGAATCTCGCTTCGCCGCCCTCGGCTCGCACCCGCTCGACCGCGAGCTGTGCGAGTCGCCCGGCCAACGTCGAATCCTGCCCCCCGGAGATGCCGAGCACGAAGCCTCGCGCACCGGTCCCGCGGAGATAGTCGACGAGGAACCCGACGCGGCGCTCGACCTCGGTCTCGGGGTCGATCTCGGGCCGCACGCCGAGGTCTTCAGAGATCTGCTGCTGCAACGACATGTCATCCTCCGGTCTTGTCCTCGAATCAGTATCACCCCTCCGTGTTACACCCGGGTGACGCCGCGGCGTTCGGATGCTCCTGCCAGTCGCGACCTGAGAGAATGGGGCAGTGAAACTCCTCCTCGCTGCTCTCGCTTCCGAACTGTCCGCATTCCCGGAGGAGCTCGACGGCTTCGACCGTCTCGTGACCGGTCCCGGCAAGCTGCAGGCGACGTACGCCTTGACCCGCGCGCTCGACGCCAACGTCTACGACGAGATCGTGGTCGTCGGCACGGCGGGCGCGATCGATCCCGATCTCGAGGCGACGGTGCACGAGGTCGGCACCGCCTTCCAGCACGATGTGACCGACCTCGACGGCGTCTCGGGTCAGCATGTCTCGCTGCCGGCGCGCGTCTCGACCGGGCGCGAGGGCGTGCTGATCGCGACGGGTGACCACTTCGTCGAGGATGCCGAGGTCACCGCCGTGATCCGTCCGTCCGGAGCGGCGCTGGTCGACATGGAGACCTACGCCTACATCTGGGTGGCAGGGCAATTCGATGTGCCGATCCGCGTGTTCCGGGCCGTCTCGGACCAGGCCGAGGACGGCGCGCTCACCGACTGGCGTGAGGCCGTCGCCCGGTGCAGTGTGCAGCTGCGCGAGTTCATCCGCACCGAGTACGGGGTCTGAACCCCGCCCGACGGCCACGATCCTCCTCGCCTCAGCGAGCCTCGATCAGGCTGGGCCCGTTCGGCAGCGCCCGCACCGTGAGCTGCGCCGGGATCTGCTCCTGCATGGCCTCGACGTGACTGATGACTCCGACCGTGCGGCCTCCCTGACGCAGTTCGTCGAGCGTGCGCATGGCGACGTCGAGGGTGTCGCCGTCGAGGGATCCGAAACCTTCGTCGATGAAGAGCGTGTCGAGGCGGATGCCGCCGGCCCGCGCCGTCACGACCTCCGCCAGACCGAGGGCGAGGGCGAGCGAGGTGAGGAAGGTCTCGCCTCCCGACAGGGACTGCGGCGGTCGGGTCTGCCCCGTGAACGCGTCGAACACCACGATGCCGAGGCCGGAGGCGGCCCCTCGGGCGGCGAGCGCATCGGAGTGCTGCAGCTGGAAGCGCCCCGTCGACATGTCGTGCAGTCGACGGTTCGCCGCCTCCACGATCTCTTCGAGCTCGGCGGCGAGGACGAACGTCTCCAGTGTCATCTTGCGCGTGTTGGCTCCGCGACCCGCGATCGTGTCGGCGAGGTTCTGCAGTACCTCGAACTCGGCGGCGGCGTCGGCGGTGCGCGCGTGCTCGGTCGCCGCGGACTCGATCAGCGCCCCGAGTCGTTCGGCAGCCCCCTTGGCGCGCGCCGCCTCGTCGACGGCGGTCGTCCAGATCGCGCGGGCAGCTGCCGACGCCTGCTCGGCGGGAGCGAGGTCGATGGGGTCTTCGGGCAGCGTCCGCAGTTCCAGATCGAACAGGATGGCCCGTTCCTTCTCCCGCTGCACCGCGTGCTGCGCGATCGTCGTCTCGAGTGCCTCCTGCGTCGACGCCGAGCGCAGCGCGACTTCGGCAGCGGCCGCGTCGTCGAACACGGAATCGGCGAGCGCCGCATCCCGCTCGGCTTCTGCTTCCGCGAGAGCCTGCGTCCTGCGCACGCGCTCCGCCACCGCCTCGGCCAGGGCCCGCGCCGCGACGATCTTCGCCTCCGTGTCCTCGATCCGGCCGGCGACCGTGTCGAAGTCGCCCCGAGCCTCGGCGATCAGCTCGTGAGCCTCCGCGCTCCGTTGCCGTAGGAGAGCCAGGTGCTCCCGCGCCTGCGCGAGGGCCGCGGCGTCCGCGGACTTCTCGGCCTCGAGTCGTCCGACGCGGGCGAGGAGTTCGCCGAGCTGCGAATCGAGCCGACGCAGCTGCTCCGCCGCCGCGAGACTGACGTCGCGCGCGGCGACGGCTGCGGCGTACTCGGTCTCGGCCTGCTCTCTGCTACGCCCATCGGCACGAGCCGCGACCGCTGCCAGCTCCGCACGCAGGGCCGATGCGGTCGAAGCCAGCTCGCGCTCGCGCTGCGCGGCCGCGTCTCGGGCCTCCTCTGCGCGGGTGATGTCCTCCGGTGAGACGGGGTCGGAGTGGGTGGCGGGTGCCGGATGCTCGATCGCGCCGCAGACGGGACAGGGGTGTCCGCGTCGAAGGCTCGATGCGAGTTCTCCGGCCATCCCGTCGGTTCGACGCTGCCGCAACCGGGCGAGTTCCGTCTGCGCGGAGGCGTGTGCGGCCGTGGCCTCGGTGAGCTCGATCTCGGCCGAGGCCTGCACGGCTTTCAGCCGCTCTTCCTCGTCTGCTGCCCTGCGTCGCGTCTCCGCGGTATCCAGCGCCGCCTTCAGGTCGTCCGCGCGGTCGGCCAAACGGCGGGCCTCGTCGCGCTCGGCTGTCAGGGCAGCGGTCGCCGCCGGGAGGGAGGCACGCTCCGCTTCCCCCGCTTCGATACGCGCGGCCACGTCTGCGACGGCGTTCTCGGCCGACTGGAGGTCGGCCTCGAGCCTCGGCGCCTGCGTCTCCAGATCGCGCGCCCGCTCCCAGGCACCACTCTCCCTGGTTCGCGCAGCCGCCCACGCTTCGAGGTCTTCTTCGACGGGGATGCCGAAGACATCCCACACCTCGCGCGCCGATCGCTCCTTCTCCACCGCATCCGCCGCGGCGCTCTGCGCGCGCTGCGCAGCGATGATCGTCGATCGCAGCACCTCGGCCGCGCGCGCGGCCGAGAGCTCCTCGCGAGCCTCGTCGATCGCCGGCGTCTCCGCATCGAGTCGCTCGATCGCCGCACGCGCGCGATCGCGTTCGCGCTGAGCATGCTGCTCCTCGCGGGTCGATGCGAGTTCGGCATCGGCGTCCGCGGATCGCTGCTGTGCATCCGCCTGGTCGGAGGCTCGGCGCTCCGCACGGTAATCGGCACGCGCCTTCGCTCGACGAAGGGATTCGAGCCGCTCATCGACCGACGACGGGGCCGTCTCCGACGAAGGCGCCGCCTCATCTTCCGCGTCTGGGGACAGCTCCTCGTCGGCCACCAGACGCTCGGCCTCCCCGACACGAGCGTCGACCGTGGCGAGTCGGGCCCCGAGAGCCTGCTGCGCTTCCCGGCGACGGTCGTCGAATCGCGCCTGCACGTCTTCGAAACGCTGGGTGCCGAACAACCGGCGCAGCAGCACCTGTCGGTCTCTGCTGCCGGCGAGCAGGAACTCGGAGAACCGGTTCTGGGCCAGCAGGATTACCTGGAGGAACTGCTCGCGACTGAGCTGCAGGATCTCGTCGAGCTCGTTGCCGACGTCGACCGCCCGCGCCGCACGGCCGACCCACCCGGATTCGGTCCACTCGTCGAGCGCGACGGCCGCAGCCTGCTTCGTCATGCCTCCGCCACGCTTGGCCGGCCGGAGGTACTCCGGCGACCGGGTCACGCGGAAGCGCCCCGACGGCGTGCTGAACTCGACGACCACCTCGGACGGGTCGTCCGGCTCGCAGTGGTCGCTCCGGAGCCGCTTCTCGCCGCCGTCGTACCGCGGCACTCCGCCGTAGAGGCCGAAGCAGACGGCGTCGAGGATGCTCGACTTGCCGGCGCCCGTGCGACCGGCGATCAGGAAGATGCCGTCGTCGGCGAAAGCATCGAAGTCGACGGCCTGCCGCGAGCGGAAGGGTCCGAACCCCTCGACCTCCAGGCGATGCAGACGCATCTAGACGAGCGCCTCGGCGCGCACCCGCTCGTCGAGCACCGCGCGGATCAACTCGTTCTCGACCTCGGTCGGTCCGTGGCCCGCCCTGACGTGCTCGAGGAAGGCCTCGATGCGGTCTGCATCGGTGACGGCGGCGCGCAGCCGCTGCACATACGATCGCTCGCCGGCCTCGGCGGTGATCTCAGGCTGGTGCTGGACCATGGCGCAGAAGGGGTAGCTCTCGCGCAGGCGGCGCATCGGCTCGGCCTGCGGCACGGAGTCGGTGTAGATCGCGCAGACCCAGTCGCCGGCGTGCTCGGCCACCAGCGCGGTGGACAGGATCTCTTCGAGCGTTCCCGTGAGCGTGACGAGCCTGCGAGGCACCGGCAGCTCGATCCATTCGACCGAAGCCAGGCCGTCGGCGTCGAGCTCGACGAGCCAGGACCCGCGCGGCTTGTGCTGCTCCCCGAAGCTGTAGTGCAGGGGAGCCCCGGCGTAGCGCACGCGATCACTGATCTGCTGCCGTCCGTGGATGTGTCCGAGGGCAACATAGTCGGGGCCGTCGAAGACGCTGAGCGGGACGACGTCGAGCCCGCCCTGGCGCACCTCGCGCTCGAGTCCGACCGTCGCGTCGACGCCGGCGGCGAAACAATGCGCGATCGCCACCGATCGGCCCTCGTGTGCGCCCATGCCGGCGCGGACCAGGTCCATCGCATGAGCCATGGTCTGCGCCTGCGTGCGCAGCTGGCGTCCGGAGCTGTCGCCCTCGGGCCAGTGCTGGCGGACGATCGCCGGCTCGAGGTAGGGGATGCCGAAGAAGTGCACCGGTCCGTCGGCGTCGGCCACCGTCACCGGCACGCCCACGGCGAGGGGATCGGTCAGCACGTGGATGCCCTCGCGCAGCAGCCGGGCCTGGAAGCCGAGCCGTGCGGCGGAATCGTGGTTGCCGCTCGTCACGATGACGCGGGCGCCCGTCTCATGCAGCGCCACCAGCGCGTCGCCGAGCAGCGTGTAGGCGGCAGCGGACGGCGTCGCAGAGTCGAAGACGTCTCCCGCGACGACCACGACGTCGACCGCATTCCGGCGCACCTGCTCCGTGAGCGCGCCCAGCACCTCGGCCAGGGCGTCCATGGTCGAGTTGCCATGGAACGTCCGGCCGATATGCCAGTCGGAGGTGTGCAGGATTCGCATACTCACACGGTACGAACCACCTCCGACATTCCGTCCGAGGCGTGCCGCGGCATCCGTTCCTGGCCCGAGGATCATCGGGGCCGCGCCTCGGAGCGGATGCCGCGGCGTCGTCTCAGTGCGCAGCGACGGTCGGCTCCACCTGCGCCGGCATCAGCTCCTCCTTCGTGCCGCGCACCAGGAGGATCGCGATCAGGGAGGCGGCGACCATGAAGATCGCCGCGACGACGAAGGTCCAGCCGTAGGCGTCGGTCAGCTGCGTGGGCGTGACGTCGGTCTGCGCGCGGCCGCCGACGGACGCCGCGTACACGGCGGTGAACACGGACAGCCCGATCGACCCGCCGATCTGCATGGCGGAGTTCGCCATGGCGGAGGCGACCCCGGCATCGTGCGGGGCGACCCCGGTCAGCGCCAGGTTCTGGAGAGGGATGAAGATGAACGCCATGCCGACGCCGAGGGCCACGAGCGCCGGGGCGACCTGCAGGAAGTACGAGCCGTCCGGGGTGATGCCCGAGAGGTAGATCATTCCGCCGGCGGCGAGCAGCGGTCCGACGATGAGCATCGGGCGCGGGCCGATCACGGGCAGCAGCCTGGTCGCGATCGGCGCGATGACCATGGTCGCGATCGGCAGCGGCAGGGTGGCGATCCCCGCGTGGAAGGCCCCCATGCCGAGCACGAACTGCAGGTGGAACGTGAGGTACATCGTGGCGCCGATCATGATGGCTCCGGCGACGCCCTGGATGAGGAACGCCCCACCCCGGACGCGATCGGCGACGATCCGCAACGGCAGCAGCGGCTGCGCGACCCGGCTCTCGATCCAGACGAAGACCGCGAGCAGGACGACGCCGAGCACCACGAATGTGATCGTCAGCGGATCGCCCCATCCGTGCTCGGCCAGGCTGAACCCGTAGACGAGTGCGCCGAGCCCGAGGGTCACCGTGATGGTCCCCCAGACGTCGTACCGGTTCTCCCCCTCGGCCTTGCTCTCGGCGAGGAAGAGAGCACCTCCGATGAGCCCGATCGCGACGAAGAAGAGGTTCACGAAGAGACACCAGCGCCAGTCGGCGAACTCGGTGAGCAGGCCCCCGAGGAGGAGCCCCACCGCCGCACCCGTCCCGGCCACCGTGCCGAACACCGCGAAGGCCGTGTTGCGATCGCGGCCGGACGGGAAGGTCACCGTGAGCAATGCCAGCGCGGCCGGGGCCAGGAGAGCCGCGAAGACTCCTTGGAGCCCGCGGGCGAGGATGAGCTCCCATCCCTGTTGAGCGAATCCGCCGTAGAGCGATGCCGCACCGAATCCGATCATGCCGATCATGAAGATGCGTTTGCGTCCGATGTAGTCGGCGAGGCGGCCGCCGAAGAGCAGGAGGGCGCCGAACGCGAGGGCGTAGGCCGTGACGACCCACTGCCGCTGCCCGTCGGAGAGGCCGAGAGATGCCTGTGCGCGCGGAAGCGCGATGCTCACGATGGTGCCGTCGAGCACGACGACGAGCTGGGTGAGGGAGATGACGATGAGTGCCCACCACCGGGAACGTGGATGGGCGCGCAGGGACGAAGACATGGAAAAACCTCCGGTGTCTGATGAGGATGCCGGAGGTTTCGAGCCTCGGATCAGCCCGCCTCTCGGCGCCTGACCACCTCAGCCGACGGGGCTGAGCAGAACTACATTCTATCGCATGATGTTCGAGGAGGAAGCGGAAGGTCCCCTGACCCACCCTCGTCGCGACGATCGGCACGCGGTGATGCGAGATGCATCGTGCACCTTCACCTGTGCGGCGTGCGGGGCTGCGCGATGCGAGATCAGGGCTGCCCTCCGCCCGACAGGTGCCGGCTTGCCCCGCCGGCTGAGGGTTGTGCCCGCCTCGTCGTGACTACCGACTTCCGCTCTCCTCCTCGAGGTCGTTCGACCAGTTCGCCTGCTGGATCCGGTTGTCGAGCTCCCGCAGCTCCTGCGCGACGGTGTCGGCCCCCGATCGCAGCTGCGCGACCGGAAGCGCCGAGACCTGCCGCAGCTCCGACCGCATCTGGCGTAGGTACTGGTCGTTCGATCCGGATGCCGCCGCAGCCGCATCCGTCAACACAGAGTGGCGTAGACGCAGCACGTCACGGGCGGCGAGCGCATCCGTCATCGTGCCGTCCGCGCCGAGATCGAGCCGCGCGTTGGTCGCGTTGATGCGTCGGATCAGGTCGCGCAGCTGCGTCAGCGCGGCGTCCGCTTCGACGATGAGCGCCGCGGCGTCCTCGGCCGGCTCCTCACCCTCCTGGTAGCGGGCGTTCGCGACGATGCGGGCGCGCAGCTGCTCGATGCGGCGCTGCAGATCGGCGCGTGCGGTGAGGGCCTCGGCGAGTTTCATGGCCTCATCCTCGCAGCAGGTGCCCGTAACACGGCGTCACACAGCGGGCGAGTCAGCGCGAGCGCAGCAGCGGAGCGTGCTCGGGGTGCGCGGAGAACCAGTCTGCGACGTACCAGCAGACGGCGTCGACCTTGCGGTCTCCGCGCTCCTCGATATCGGCCACCGCCCCCTCGACGACCTTCCCGGCGTAGCCGTTGCCGCGGAAAGTCGGGACGGTGAAAGCTCTGGTGAGAGCGATCGTGTGACCATCGTCGCGATAGTCGAGCACGCTCACGAGCTTGCCGTCGCGCATGAGCGTGTAGCGCGACGCATCCTTCTCATCGGTCAGGAGGAAACCGCCGACAGTGTGCGAGATCGTCATTCGAGCTACGTTACGCCCGCTGCGAGCGCCCGGGCGTTTTGACATGAGGGGTCACGATCGGACATAATCCCCCCATGACCACCAACGCAAGCCCTTTGTCCGCCCAGGAGGCGAACAGGACTGCCGGGATGATGATGCCCGGTCGCGTTGGCATGTGTTGCCGAATGTGTCGCTGAACGAACAGCCACCCCGCCTGACCTGAACTCCTCGCCATCTGCGAGGTCAGTGTCACCGAGCATCCACCCTTTGCTCGCTTCCCGGCTCCGCCGGTCATTCATGCAACGCATCAGAGCCCCGCTCGATTCGGGCTCACGTCCTGAGGACTCATCATCATGTCGAACACCGTACTTCTCGAGCGTCCCGCCACCACCGCCGCGATCCGCACCCAGCCCGACGCCGCCGCTCCGCTGGCCACCGCCGGAGCCGACCTCCCCGCCGTCCGCTCGCCGCGCGGCTTCGCCCTCTACGTCGGTCTGGACGAGATCAAGGCCGCCGAAGCCGGCGTCAGCCTCCCCCTCCTCGTCGACGCACTGCGTCGCACCCTCGCCGAGCTCGCGCCGGGTGCCGAGACCCACGCCACCGTCGCCCTCGCACCGCACGGCTCCGGAGGACGCGACCTCGACGTCGTCCGCCTCGCCCTGCAGGAGCCGGGCGCGATCGCCCGCACCAAGGCCGCGGCCGAGGAGGACACCACGGAGGAGGAGAGCGGCGTCACCGTCGACATCTCCCGCAAGCGCGTCCTGATCGACGGAGAGTCCGCCGCCTTCACGTACAAGGAGTTCGAGCTGCTGCAGTACCTCGTCCTTCGCGAGGGTCGCACGATCGAGCGCAGCGAACTGGTCTCCGCTCTCTGGCAGGCACAGGACGACGAGACCCCCGGCGAGCGCACCATCGACGTCCACGTGCGCCGTCTGCGCGCGAAGCTCGGCCGCTACGAGGACATCGTCCGCACGGTGCGCGGCATCGGCTACCGTTTCGACCGGCACGCCGACGTCGTCATCCGTTACGGCCACGGCACCCCCTCGCCCGACCGCTTCTGAGTCCGGGCCACGCGCGCGTGGTTCACGATCCAGGAGCATCGCGCCCGCAGCAGCTCCTCCCCCGGCTGTGCGCCGCCCCGCGCGCAGGGTTCCTGAGGGTGTGAGCACTGCGCGGACATCGACCGGTCGACCCGGTGTCAGGGCCGGCGCGTAGGGTGGGCGCATGACCCTGACAGCGGACTCCGCACCGGCTGACGCCGCTCGCGCGGACCTCGCTCGGGAGACCGTCTATCGTCCGCCGCACGACCTCGACCTCCACCGCACCGTCGGCATGCTCCGCCGCGGCCGCAACGACCCGACCATGGTCATCGACAGCCCCGTGCTCTGGCGTGCGATGCGAACTCCCCATGGGCCGACCAGCCTCGCGCTGCGGATGATCGGCCAGGAGGTGCACGCGACCGCGTGGGGGCCGGGCGCCGATGCCGCGCTCGCCCTCGTGCCCGCACTCTGCGGCGCGCACGACGACGCCGGGGACTTCGACGCGTCGCTTCATCCGCTCGTCGCCGAGTCGGCGCGCCGCAATCCCGGCCTGCGCCTGACGCGCACCGACGAGGTGTTCGACGCGCTCGCGTGCGCGATCATCGAGCAGAAGGTCACCGGCATGCAGGCCTTCGGCGCCTGGCGGTGGCTGGTATCCCGCTACGGCGAGCGAGCACCCGGCCCGACGCCGCGCCCGATGTTCGCAGCGCCCTCCCCCGAAGAGTGGTTCCGCATCCCGTCGTGGGCCTGGCACCGTGCCGGGGTGGAGCCGCCGCAGTCCCGCACCATCGTGCGCGCCGCGGCACGCGGCGATCGCGTCGCACGCGCCGTGCGGGACGCCGCCGACGGGGCCGGCCGCGACCGTGTGCTCACCAGCCTTCCCGGCGTGGGGGTCTGGACCTCGGCTGAGACCCGCATCCGCTCGCTCGGCGATCCGGATGCCGTCAGCGTCGGCGACTACCACCTCGCGCACGAGGTCGGTTTCGCCCTCACGGGAAAGCGCACGGACGACGACGGGATGGTCGAGCTCCTCGCCCCGTGGACCGGTCAGCGGCAGCGCGTCATCCGTCTCCTCTTCGCCAGCGGTGTGCACGAGCCGCGCCGGGGTCCTCGTCTCGCGCCGGAAGACCATCGCCACCGCTGACGCCGCGGCCTAAGCTGGGGCCATGTCCCGTACCGCGCTGCGCATCTCCGTCACCGTCGGCCTGCTGATCGTCGGCGTCGTGGTCGGGCTGATCTTCCAGAACGTCTGGCTGGGCGTGCTGCTCGCAGCGATCGTGTGGCTCGGCTGGTTCCTCGGCTACGAGTCCCGCCGCGGGAACAACGCAGGCGTCAACGACGAGGATCACGGCATCGAGCTCTGACAGCCGGCGCCTCAGTAGTAGACCGCGAGCGGGCCGGAGGGCCCCTCGATCACGCGGACAGGGGTGTCGAACACCCGCGTGAGCACGTCGTCGGTCATGATCTCGGTCGGCGGGCCGAACTCCACGACCGCGCCGTCCTTCATGGCGCAGATGTGGTCGGCGTAATGGCCGGCGAAATTGATGTCGTGCAGCACGATGACGATCGTGCGCCCGAGCTCGTCCGCCGCCCGCCGCAGGTGCTTCATCATCTGCACGGCGTGCCGCAGGTCGAGGTTGTTCAGCGGCTCGTCGAGCAGCACGAACTCGGTGTCCTGTGCCAGGACCATCGCGACGTACGCGCGTTGACGCTGTCCGCCGGAGAGCTCGTCGAGGTAGCGACTCTCCAAGGCGCCGAGGTCGAGGAAGTCGATCGCGCGGCTGATGATCTCCTCGTCGGCCCTGTTCAGGCGCCCCTTCGAATGCGGGAAGCGTCCGAAGCCGACGAGTTGGCGCACGGTGAGCCGAGTGACGAAATGGTTCTCCTGCCGCAGGATCGACACGACCTTCGCGAGGTCCTTCGACCTGGTCGATGCCACGTCGAGGCCGGCGATCTCGATCGCACCGGCATCCATCCCGCTCAGGCGCCCGATCATGGTGAGCAGCGTGGACTTGCCCGCGCCGTTCGGTCCGATCAGCGCCGTGATGCCGCCGGCGGGGATCTCGAGGTCGACGGGGCCGATCGCGACCTCGCTGCTGTAGTCCCGGCGGACGCCGTCGAGTGCGATCACAGCCTGCCCTTTCTGAGGATGACGATGAGGAACACGGTGCCGCCGACCAGCTCGATCAGGATCGATACCATCCCCTGCGCGTAGAAGATGTTCTTCATCACGAAGGAGGCTCCCGCGAGGATCGTGAAGGCCGTGAGCACCGCGACGGGGAAGATCAGCCGATGGTCGTGGGTGTCGGCGAACTGGTACGCGAGGGTCGCCACGAGGAAGCCGAGGAACGTCATCGGCCCGACCAGCGCGGTCGACGTCGCCATCAGCACCGCGACGAGGAACAGCACGATGAACAGCTCCCGGCGGTGGTCCAGGCCCAGCGAGCGGGCCGCATCCGGTCCGAGGGCCATCAGGTCGAGCCGGCGCGAGCGTACCCACAACAGGGCGGATGCCGCCACCACGAGCGGGATCGCCAGCGGAAGGTAGGAGGCGTCCGCATTCGACACGTTGCCGAACAGGCGCGCGGCGAGCACGTCGAACTCGCTGGGGGTCAGCAGGCGCTGCATGAAGGTCGCGATCGCGCCGAGGCCGCCCCCGATCACGATGCCGACCAGGAGCATGATCTGCAGGTTGCCGTACCGTCCCGAGAGCAGCCATCCGTACAGCGCTACGGCGAGCCCCACCATGATCGCCACCTGGATCGCGAACTGCCCGATGCCCTGGATCGCCACGAGTCCGGCCACCCCGAACAAGTAGACGGTCGAGGTCTGCACGACGCGGTACAGGGACTCGAAGCCCATGATCGACGGTGTGATGATGCGGTTGTTGGTGACGGTCTGAAAGCTCACCGTCGCGATCGCCTGGGCGACCGCGACGAGCGCCATCACGGTGACGTCGGTGGCGCGGTGCTGCGCGATGCGCCAGAACCCGGTCGACCCGACGGGCATCGGGTTGCCCCAGGCGAGCAACCCGAAACCCGAGCCGACGGTGAGAGCGAGCAGGATGCCGAGCACGATCAGATAGCGCCTGCGCGCACGCGGGGTCGTGAACGAGCCGGTCGATCGAACCGCGACTCCCGCCGTCGCGTCGCTCGCCACGCCGCTAGCCACGTCGGCGCTGCCTGAGCAGGAGGAGCACGAAGACCACGGCACCGACGACGCCGAGAATCAGCGAAACCGGCACCTCGAACGGCATGATGATCGTGCGCCCGATGATGTCGCACACCGTGACGATCGCGATGCCGAGCAGGCACACCCACGGCAGGTTGCTGCGTAGATCGTCTCCGCGCACCATCGAGACGATGTTGGGCACGATCAGTCCCAGGAAGGGGAGGTTGCCCACGACCACCGTGACGACGCCGGTCGTCACCGCGATCAGCACCGTCCCGAGGAGGATGATCCGGTTGTAGTTCACGCCCACGTTCGTGGCGATCTCCTCGCCGAGCCCCGCGATGGTCAGCCGGTCGGCCACGAGGAACACGATCACTCCGATGACGGCGACGATCCACAGCATCTCGTACTGCCCGCGCATCACCGAGGTGAAGCTGCCGGCGAACCAGACGCCGATGATCTGCAGCGAGTTGGTGACCAGCGCGAGGTACGTCGACAGTGCACCGACGACGGCGCCCAGCATGATGCCCACGATCGGGACGATGAGCGACGACCTGAGGGCCACGCGCCGGAGGAAGGCGAAGAACACCATCGTGCCGACGAAGGCCGCGAGCACGGCACCGGCCATGCGCAGCGGGAGCGAAGGCTGGGGCACGAGGATCATGACCATCAGGAGCCCGAGCCCCGCCCACTCCGTGGTTCCGGTGGTCGTCGGCTCGACGAAGCGGTTCTGGGTGAGCAGCTGCATCACGAGACCGGCCATCGCCATCGAGGCACCGGCGAGCACGAGTGCGATCGTGCGGGGCACGCGCGTGATCTGGAACATCTGGGCACCGTCGTCCGCGCCCGCGACGTCGTACACCCCTGTGAAGAGCGAGATCACGAGCAGCACGGCGACGATGAGCACGCCGACGAGCAGCTTCACGTCGAAGAGCCGCCCGGCATGACGGGGCGGCGGAGCGATGTCGGTGGAGAGCATGATGGCGGTGCGGCGGCATCCGGATCATCCGGATGCCGCCGCGCGACGTCAGTTCGTCGCGCTCTTCTCGAGGGCGTCGGCGAGGTCGTTCAGGAACGTCGTGTACGTCTGGATGCCCTCGTTCAGGTAGGTGTCGGTGGGCATGTAGACGATCTGCTCGTCCTTCACCGCGGTGACTCCGGCGAGCGCCTCGGAGCTCTCCAGGATCTCGGCCGCCTGCACGTAGTCGGGGGTCTCGGCGGCGAACACGGCGTCGCGATCGAGCACGAGGATCCAGTCGGGATTCGAGGCGGCGATCGCCTCGACCGAGATCTCATCACCCTGATGGTCGTCGGTCGCATCGTCGACCTCGAGTGCGGGAGTGAGGCCGAGGATGTCGTAGATCGGACCGAGCGAGCGCCCGACGGTCGGGGCGAGGTAGCCGATCTCGCCGCCGGAGGTGTTCACGGCCATGACCGTGTCGGCGTCGTCGTAGGCGGCCTTGGCGCGTTCGACCGCGGCGTCGAAGTCGTCGACGAGCTTCTTCGCCTCGTCCTGCTTGCCGAAGACCTCGCCGAGCGCGGTGACCTGACGCTTGAGCTCCTCGTCGAAGGGCTCGCCCTCGCGCGGCTCGAGGTCGATGATCGTGGCGTCCGGCACGAGGTCGGCGATGGCGGCGTTGTGCTGAGTGAAGCGCTGACCGCTGATGATGAGGTCGGGCTCCACGGCGACGACCGCTTCGAGGTTCGGCTCGCTGTGCAGTCCGATGTCGACGATCTCATCGTCCTTCACGTAGGACACGGTCTCGGGCATGAGGGCGACCGCCCCGGCGGAGAGTTCCACACCCCAGTCGGAGAGCGTCTGGAAGGTGCGGTTGTCGAGAGCGACGACGGATGCCGGAGGAGTCGCGATCTCGTGCGTGCCGGTGTTGTCCTCGATCGTGACGGACGCGGCGGCCGGTTCGGTCTTCTCGGGTTCCGCCGTGCTGCCGGAGGCGCAGCCGGCGAGGGCGAGGAGGCCGACGAGTGCGGCGCTCGTGGCGGTGAGGGTTCTGGGCACGGACATGGAGAGACTCCTGTTCTGCGGGATCGTCGCGCACACGAAGGGGCGCCGGACAGCGAGGTTAGGACACCCTTCCCTCGCTTTATTTAGGTTAGCCTTACTTTATGAGCGATACGAAATCCGGCTTCTCGATCGAGCGACGCGGCCTCGAGCTGCGCTTCCGCAACGTGACCCTGAGCGCACGCGAATGGCTGGCACCGGACTTCGTGCGCGTACGGCTGACGGGTTCCGACCTCGCCGGCTTCGACTCCCTCGGCTCCGACGACCACATGCGACTGTTCTTCCCCGCAGGGCCGGTCGGCTCGGTCGAGGAGCTGCGCGCGGCCCCGAGCCGGGAGTACACCCCGCTGGCCTGGGGCGAGGACTGGCTCGACGTCGAGTTCGCCGTGCACGGTGATCAGGGCGTCGCCGCTCCATGGGCCGCGACCGCGCCGCTCGGATCCGCGATCGGCGTCGGCGGCCCCCGCGGGTCGGCCGTGCTGGTCGGCGAGCCCGATGCATGGCTGCTCGTGGGCGACGAGACGGCGATCCCCGCGATCCGCCGCTTCGCCGCGCGGATCCCCTCCGGCACCCCGGCACGCATCGTCGTGGAGACGGTCAATCAAGGCCGCGAGTTCGACATCGAGGCGCCGGTCGACATCGAGTGGCTGCACCGCGGCACGGCGCCGTCCGGCTCCGCCCTCATCGCTTTCCTCGAAGACCTGACCGCCGAGGACGCCGTGGGCTCCGATCCGTTCGTCTTCATCGCTGCCGAGCAGTCGATCGTCAAGCCGGGCAGGGCGCTGCTCGATCGCTGGGGCGTCGATGCCGCGAACGCCGTGGTCAAGGGCTACTGGAAGCGCGACGAGGCCGAATACCACGCTCCGCACTGACCCTGCCTCCGACGCCGCCGCTCTCTTGTCGGTGGAGGTGAGTACCGTGGTTCACGCCGTGGTCTCTCGCTGTCTCGAGGTTGGAGTGCTCATGAAAGGTGACCGCCTGCAGCAGTGCGCGCGCGACCGCGCCGATGAACTGCCGGGATCTCGTCTCGAGCATCCCTTCGGTCCGGAATGGGACGTGTTCAAGGTGCGCGACAAGGTGTTCATGCTGCTCACCGCGGTCACCGGAGCGGAGATCGTGACCCTCAAGGCGGCGCCCGAAGACGGCGACGCGCTTCGCCGGCAGTTCGATGACATCACCCCCGGCTATCACATGAACAAGAAGCACTGGATCACACTCCGCCCGGGCGGGAAGCTGCCGCCGGATCTCGTCCGGGAGCTGGTGACCGAGTCGTACCTCCTCGTCGTGGAGAACCTCCCCCGTCGCCAACGGCCCGTCGACCCCGCCAGCTTCGGGAAGATCGTCCCCTGACCCTGTCGGACCCTTCTGCAACACTGGGGGCATGGCTCTTCTGGATCATCTGGGCATCACCGTCGACGACCTCGAGCGCAGCCGGGCGCGGTTCCATCCTGTCCTCACCGCTCTCGGGTATCGGAGCGGGGGCGCGAACGATCATTCGATCTCATGGAACAACGGCGACGAGACCGAGATCATCCTCTACACCTGGGATGAAGACTCCACCCCGCATCGGCATGGCCGCATCGGCTGGCAGCACATCGCCTTCGCCGTCCCGTCGCGGGACGAGGTCGAACGCCTGCACACGATCGCGCTGGATGCGGGGTGGACAGCCGTCCGCGAGCCCAAGGAGTACCCGCGCTACTCGGATCGGTACTACGCCTCGTTCGTCGAAGACGCCGACGGCATCCGGATCGAGTTCATGTATAACCCGCCGCGCGAGACGGCTTGACTCCCGGGCGTGTCGCGCCCTAGTGTGGCAAAGCTGTGCCGATCGGCGCAGCACGCCGGCCGAGGAGTCGACGGATGACCGCCCAGCGGAACCTTCCCATCGCAGCGGTGTTGCCGTTTCAGCAGAAGCGCAATGACCGCTACGAGTCGTACCCTCCGGCGCGCGCCGTGTGACAGCATCCGCTCTCGCAACGCTCCGCACCGTCAGGTCCGGGGCGTTTTTCCGTTGGAGAGCCCCCTGACCTGTGGCTGGACACCACCACAAGGAAAGGAATCATGGAGAGGCTCTCCGCACGGCTGCTGTCGTGGGCGTCGCTGATCGACGAGAAGACACTCGCTCAGGCGCACACCACGGCTCGCATGCCGTTCATCCACCCGCACCTGGCGCTGATGCCGGATGCGCACCTCGGCAAGGGGGCGACGGTCGGCTCGGTCATCCCGACGCTCGGCGCGATCATCCCCGCGGCCGTCGGCGTCGACATCGGCTGCGGCATGATCGCCGTCCGCACCCGGTTCACGAGAAGCGACCTCGAAGGTCGCGACCTCGCCGAGCTCCGGGAGCAGATCGAGCGCGCCATCCCCTTGTCGGCCGGCCGGTACAACCGCAAAGTGGTCGCCACCGCCGAGCCCCGCATCGCCGAGCTCGAGGAGCTTGCCGAGAAGAGCGGGTTCGACCCTGCGACCTACGCCGGGAACTGGCGGCTGCAGCTGGGCACTCTCGGCTCGGGCAACCACTTCATCGAGGTGTCGGTCGACGAGCTCGACCGGGTCTGGCTGTTCCTGCACTCGGGTTCACGTGGTGTCGGCAACAAGATCGCCGGGCACCACATCGCGGTCGCCCAGCGGCTGGCGCGGCAGTGGTGGATCGAACTCCCCGACCCCGACCTGGCGTACCTGGTCGAGGGCACGCCGGAGTTCACCCGGTACATCCGGGAGCTCCGGTGGGCCCAGCGCTTCGCCCTGCTCAACCGGGAGGAGATGATGGATCGGGTCATCCGACAGGTGTCGGAGTTCCTCGACACCGCGGTGGACGAGCAGGAGCGCATCAACTGCCACCACAACTTCACCGAGTCGGAGAAGCACTACGGCAAGCAGGTGTGGGTGTCGCGGAAGGGCGCGATCCAGGCGGGCGCCGGTCGCCCGGGGCTCATCCCCGGGTCGATGGGCACCGCCTCCTACGTGGTGGAGGGCCTCGGCGACCCGCAGTCGCTGAACTCCTCCCCGCACGGCGCGGGGCGGGAGTACTCCCGGTCGGCCGCGAGGCGGACGTTCACACACGACCAGCTGCGCGAGGCGATGACGGGTATCGAGTTCCGTGACACGGACGCCTTCATCGACGAGATCCCGCAGGCGTACAAGCCGATCGACCGAGTGATGGCGGATGCCGCAGGCCTCGTGTCGATCCGACACACGCTGAGGCAGCTCGTCAACGTGAAGGGCGACTGAGCAGGGCCGGGCGGTGGGAACCCCACCGCCCGGCTCGTGCACGACCGCACGTCGGGGTGTGACTGCTCCTCCCCCGACATACGCGAAAACGTCTTTTCCCCCGTCCGCGGGGCACCGATATCTTCGCTGCTCGTGCTCTGGCAGGCTGGCGGAATCGATGCGACGATGACGGGGTGGGATTCATGAATGACGCGCAGATCTGGACCATGATCGGGTCATTCACCGCGCTGATGTTCAGCACCCTGACCGTCGTGTCCACGCTGTTCATCCGCGTCGTCCGCAGCGAGATCGGCGGGCTCCGCAACGAGATGAACGGCCAGATCGGCGGCCTCCGCAACGAGATGAACGGCCAGATCGGCGGCCTCCGCAACGAGATGAACGCCCGCTTCGATGCGGTGAACACCCGCATCGACGGACTCGATCGCGACGTGCAGGCCATCGTGAAGCGCACGTTCGGCCTCGACCGCGACTGATCCGGTCGAGAGTCAGATGACCGGGGCGGCCTCGGTCTCGACCGACCGGTCGGTGAACGCCGTCTTCGGCACGAACACGAGGATCACCGCGGCGACGAGCGCGGTGACGCCGCAGACGATCCACACCGTGAAGTAGCCGGCGAGAGATCCGGCGGTGCCCTCCGTCGCACCTGCCGTGCTCGCGACGCCGTGCAGCAGCGCGATGCCGAACACGCACGAGGCGATCGCCCCGCCCACGGTCTTCACCGAGTTGGTGAGCCCGGTCGCCACGCCCGTCTGCGAGGCGGGAGCGGCGGATGCCGCGGCTGCGGGGAGCGCTGCGACCAGCGCACCCGAGCCGAGCCCCACCACGACCATGTTCGTGATGACCTGCACGTATGTGTCATGGAACGGAAGGAAGAGGAGGAAGCCGACACCCACCAGGACCGAGGCTCCCATCAGCGTCACCCGCGGGCTGGCCCACCGCGCGACCGTCGGGAAGAGGAGCGCTCCCGCGATCATGGCGATGAGGTAGACGCCGATGATCAGCGATGTCGCGAAGCCGGTCGTCCCCAGACCGTAGCCGTACACCGTCGGGTCGGTGCGCGCGAACGTCGACAGCGGCGCCTGCGCCCCCAGCACGCTCACGCCGAAGAGTCCGGCAGTAAGGAAAACCGGGCCGAGCGCGGGCGAGCGGAACATGCGGACGTCGATCAGCGGGTCATCGGATCGGAGCTCCCACAGCACGAATGGAACCACGAGCAGGACCCCGAGGATCACCACGGCCCACGACCACGGGTTGACCAGGCCGCCCTCGAGACGAAGCAGGCTGAGACCACCGGTGAAACAGACGAGCGCGAGCGAGATGAGCACGAGACCGACCGTGTCGAAGATCCCGCCGGTGGGCTCCGGCGATTCCTTGACCCCGAACAGGATCACGAAGAAGCAGACGACGATGAGGACCGCCGGCACCAGCAGCACGACGGCGAGGGGGAGCACATCGATGAGTGCACCACCGACGAGAGCACCGATGATCGCGCCGCCTTCGAGGGCCGCGACCAGGAGCCCGGCCGCCTTCGCCGTGATCGAGGAGCGCCCCTCCATGCGCCGCGAGCGCGACCAGATCAGCGCGATCTCGAGGGGGAGCCAGACCACGTAGAAGCCCATCAGCGCCCACGCCGCGAGGAACACCGCGAACGAATCGGTGAACGGCAGCACGAGCGCGGCCGCGGCAGTGACGGCGGTCGAGATCAGCAGCATCCGCTTGTGGCCGACCATGTCGCCGAGCTTCGCGAAGGCAGGTACGACGAGCGCCGACAGCATGAGCTGCGCGCCCTCGAGCCAGTTCACGTCGGCGTCGTGGATACCGAGATGGCGAGCGATGTCGGTGAGCATCGGCGTGTAGTAGCCCTGCAGCACACCGCTCGTGAACTCCACGAAAGCGAGGAAGCCGACGACGACGGCCAGGGTGCCCAGTGTGCGGGTGCGCGTCATCGCGTCTCCTGCTTCTCGTTCAGTTTCCGAGACCGGGTCTCGGGTCGGGTGAGATCACACTAGCCGTTCGAGCAGCGCCCGATGGAATCGCTCTCCGCGCTCCAGGGCGGCGATCTCGACGCTCTCGTCGACCCCGTGGATCGACGCGCGCTGGGCGTTCGACATGTCCAGCGGTGCGAAACGGTAGACGGCGGGCGAGAAGCGGTGGAAGTGCCGCGAATCGGTGGCCGCCATCATCACGTACGGCACCGCGGGGACGTCGGGATGGGAGACACCGAGCGCCGCGGCGAGCAGGGCGAACTGGTCGTTGTCGGTGGGCGATTCCGGCGACGGCTCGCTCGCTTCGACGACCTCGACGGCGACGAGCGGATCGCGGATGCGGCGGCGCACACGGAACACGGCCTGCTGCGTCGTCTCCCCGAGCGCGATGCGCAGGTTGACCGTGGCGGACGCCTGGGAGGGCAGGACGTTCGCCGCCGTCCCGCCGGACTGCATGGTCGGAGCGACCGTGGTGCGGACGAGCGCTGCCGGTTCTCCCCCGAGCGCCGCGAAGACCTGCGCCGTGAGCAGCGGTGCGGATCCGAGGAGCCGCAGCAGATGCCGCGCGGGCCCCGGTGTTCGTGCGGCCAGCCGCGACAGCATCCGGAGGATCGCGGTCGAGGCGTGGGGACGGAACGTGGTGGGCCCCAGCCGGTCGACGGCTCGGGCGATGCGACGAACAGCCGTGAACGACGGTGGCGCCGACGCATGGCCGCCCTCACCCCGCGCCGACAGCTTCACCGTCATCACACCCTTCTCGCCGACCCCGATCATCGCCGCGCGGCCCGGCACGAAGGGCAGAGGCGCGTCGACCACGGCACCACCCTCATCGACGACGAGCCATGGCACGATGCCGCGCTCGCGCAGCACGCGGGCGATCTCCTCGGCGGCCTTCCCGTAGGTCTCCTCGTTGCCCCCGAACGAGAGGTAGACGTCGCGGGGCGGCACGAACCCGTCGGCGAGCAGATTCTCGACCGCCTCGAGGACCACGATCAGGGGACCCTTGTCGTCCAGCGCACCCCGGCCGTGCACCGAGCCGTCGGCGATCACACCGGCGAAGGGAGGATGAGTCCAGGCGTCGCTCTCGTCCACCGGGACGACGTCGTAGTGCGCCATCAGCACGACGGGGCCGCCGGGTACGGCTCCGCTTCCCGCCCAGTGGAACAGGAGTCCGAAGTCGGTGTGCCGTTCGAGGCGCAGCTTCTCGTGCACGAGCGGATACAGGTCGGCGATCAGTGCGACGAAGTCCTCGAACGGAGCGCGGCCACGCTCCTCGAGCTCGGCCGAGACCGTCGGGATCCGGATCATCTGCGAAAGCCGTTCGGCGATGCCGGGGCGCGCGGTCGTGGGGGTCACAGTCGTCATCGTACCGAGCGGCCGATGACGGCCACTGCGCGAACATGTCGGGTTTGTGAGGATCCCCGAGGTGCCGATTCCACCGATGCCCGACATTCGGCGGCCTGCATCGTCGAGGAAGGAGAAAGATGGACAGAGACGAAGGAGCACACATGAGAATCGCTGTCGCCGGAGGAACCGGAGTCGTCGGTCGGCACACCGTGGACGCGGTGCGCGCCGGTGGTCACGAAGCGGTGGTGCTCAGCCGCTCGCACGGGGTCGACCTCGTCACGGGGCGCGGACTGGATGCGGCGTTGGACGGTGCCGACGCCGTGATCGACGTCGCGAGCATCGAGACGCTGAAGGCGAGCGCAGCGATCGAGTTCTTCACGGCGGCGACCGGGAACCTCGTCTCGGCGGCGGGGGATGCCGGTGTCGGGCACGTCGTGCTCCTGTCGATCGTCGGCATCGACCGCATCCCCTACGACTATTACGCCGGCAAGGTCGCGCAGGAGAAGGTCGTCGAAGCATCGCGGGTGCCCTGGACGATCCTGCGCGCGACGCAGTTCCACGAGTTCGCGGAGCAGATGTTCGAGCGGGCGAAGCTCGGACCGCTGCACCTCGCCCCGAACGCCCGCACCCAGCCCGTGTCGGCCCGGGAGGTCGGCGAACGGCTCGCGGCTCTCGCTGCCGGGGGACCTCAGGGGCGGGTGCGCGATCTGGCGGGCCCGCGCGAGGAGCGCCTCGCCGACATGATCCGCGCGTTCGCCCGTCGTGAGGGATATCGCGGATGGATTCCGGCGCTCAACGTACCGGGACCGCAGATGGCGGGGATGCGCGCCGGACTCGCGCTTCCCGGCCCTGATGCCGATCTCGGTCGACAGACCTTCGCCGAATGGCTGGCCGCGGACTCGCGCCCTTGACCGCTGCGGGAACAGCGCGGCGAGCCCGGCGGTTGCATCTCTGAGACCGACGCGAATCCGAGGAGGCACGGATGCAACTGACTCTGGTCTCCTCGTCCGTCTGCGGGGCCTGCGCACGCACCCGATCCGTGCTCGCGGACGCGGCGCGCTTCCTCCCGGACGCGACGATCACGGAGATCGACGTCGCTCGCGACCCGGATGCCGCGGAGGCGCTCGACATCCGCTTCACGCCGACGGTCATCATCAGCGACGACGGCGGGACCGTGGTCTTCCGCGCGGAAGGTGTGCCGACGGTCCCCCAGGTGCTCACCGCCGCCGTGCGAGCCCTTCCGGACTGACGCGGAGGGGGGGCAGGGCCGGTCTGACCGAGACGACGGCGCACCCTCTTGCGATGGGCATCGGCCCGGCGCAGACTGAGGCTGCGCAGGGGGGCCGCTCAGACAACCACCACATCCAGGGAGCAACCATGGCGAACCTCAATCCCTACCTCTCGTTCCGCACCGAAGCCCGTCAGGCGATGGAGTTCTATCAGAGCGTCCTCGGCGGCGACCTCGTGATCAACACGTTCGGGGAGTTCCCCGACATGGTGCAGGATCCGAGCCAGAAGGACCTCGTCATGCACGCGCAGCTGGACACTCCGGACGGGCTCGTGCTGATGGCGTCGGACTCTCCCGACGGGATGCCGTACGAGAAGCCGCAGGGGTTCTCGGTGTCGCTGAGCGGAAACACACAGGACGCCACCCGCACCGTCTGGGACAAGCTTTCCGAAGGCGCGACGATCACGATGCCGCTCGACACGCCTCCCTGGGGCGGAACCTTCGGCATGCTGGTCGATCGCTTCGGCATCCCGTGGATGCTGCACGGCGACCCGGAGTGATCACAGCGCGGGGTCAGCGCGGCAGCACGGCTCGGCAGGCCAGGTGCAGGGCGAGACGCGCTTCGGGATCGCTCATGTCGATGCCGAGCAGTTCCTGCACGCGCCGGATGCGCACCGCGACCGTGTTGCGGTGGAGCCCCAGGGCGGTCGCGGTCGCGGCGATGCCCGACTCATGGTCGAGGTAGGCCGACAGCGTCGTGAGGAGATCGCCGCCGCTCTCCTGCAGCGGCGCGAGGAGGGACTCTGCGGCGGGGACGAACGTGTCGTTCCCGGTCCAGGCGAGCAGAAGCTGCTCCAGCCCGAGGCTGTCGACCCGGACGAACCATCCGGTAGCGGACCGGGCGGCGGCGATACGTGCGGCATCGCCGGCTTCGTCGAGCGTCGTCGCCAGCCCTTCGCGTCCTCCCTGCAGGGAGCCGACCCCGGTCGCGACGGCGAAGTCCCGCAGCGCTCCCAGGTGCAGCTCCCGGAGCGCGGCGACCGCTCGCTCCACTCGGTCCGGACCCGGGGCCTCGGGGAACGAGAGCCAGCCACTGATGCCCCGCCCTGCCGTCGTCGCGTGCGCCTCGGCATCGATCGCGACGAGGCCTCCGCTGATCGAGCGCAGGAGCGAGAACGGGTCCACCCGCCCTCGGGCCACGGTACGGAAGCCGATGTGATGGCCGCCCGTACGCCAGCCGCGCTCCGCCATCCGGCGCTCCACTTCGGCGTCGGCGGCGCCGCGCAGGTCGACGAAGTCCCTGAGCAGTCCGGAGGAGGCCGCCACATCGTTGACGGCGGCGACCTCGTCGATGAGGATCCTCGCCGCGACGGCCGGCATCGCGACCTCGGCGGCGACCGAGAGCGACTGCAGCTGCGCCTCGCCGAGGCCCCGCCCGAAGAGCACGAGTCGCAGGCCGCTGCGCCCGGGGCTGTCCACGCGCACCGACGCCGCCGCCCACTCTCCGATGGCGGCCTCATCGATCCAGGACTCGAAGCGAATCGCGGCGTGCAGCTCCTCCCCCAGGTGTCCCCCGGCCTCCTGGAGCACTCCGGTCGCGTCGACGAGGGCGACGCCGGTACCGAGGTTCGCGGCGAGGTGCCCGAGCAGATCGCCCAGGTCGTCCGCGGCGTACTCGAACGACTGCGCGACCTTGCGCACGCGATTGAGCGTGAGCGCGTCGCGCGCCTCGATGAGCATCCAGCACGCCTTCGCCAGCTGCACCGGCCGCACCACATCGAGCAGGCAGAGTCCGATCCGGTCGGCCAGACGGAACGCTCCGGCATCGACGTCCGCGGCGCCGGGCAACGCCAGCCCCGTGAACCCGCGGTCGCGGACGCGGCGCAGCATCGCGTCCTGCTGCCAGGTCGTCGGCGGCGCACCTGCGGTCAGGATCGCGAGACGGCCGTCCCCGCTCTCCGGGAGGTCTTTCTCCCCGGCTTCGATGGTGACGGCGTCCCACGCGGCGGTCGGCGGACCTGCGACGCGGCGCAGTCCGCCGTTCTCGGCGTGCGCCAGGAGTGCGCTCAGCGGCAGACGCTCACTCATGCGGCATCCAGATCTTCGAGCCCGTAGGCGGAGGGCACGACCCGCGCGCGCCGCTCGGGGCGGGCATTCCACCACTCCGGTGCGGGGAGACCGAGGACGGCGACGTTCCGGGCGAGCCCGAGGTCGGTCACCTCGAGGATCTCCCGCGAGACGGCGTCGATGATCACGATGATGGTCGGCGCGGAGGCGACGAGCCGGCCGTCGGTGAGCACGGCCAGCGTCTCGGACCGGGTGATCACGCGGTGCACCGCGCCGGCCGCCCCCGCGATCTCGACGGCGTTCACATGCGCATCGATCGCGGAGGTCGTGACCGAGGCGATCCGCCCCTCGGCGAGCACCTCGCCGCCGAGGACACCGGCGAGCTCCGCGAGGGGCGCCCCGGCTGAAGAGAGGAACGCGCGACCGAGATCGAGGGCGCGTGCGAGATGTCCTTCGATCGCGTGCTCGCGGAGATCGCCGACCGTGAACCCCGCGAGTACCGCGCACCCGACGCCGCCCGCCTGGATGATGGCCGAGCGCACGACCCGCTCGGCGTCGATCGCCCTGGCGGCTTCCACCAGCGCCACCCCGCCCGCGCCGGTGTCGCATGCGAAGACGAGACCGGGGACCCGGTCGACGAAGAGCGACATCTGATCGAGCCCCGGCACGGCACGGCCCGTGCAGTCGGCGTCGACGACGGTATGGGACGCCGCGAGCGTCAGGGGCGCGAGTCCGTTCATGCCCCCGCCTTCCAGCGAGCAAACGACGGGCACCGGGTGCCCGAGCCAGCGCTCGACGGCCGCGAGCAGCGCGGCGAACGGCTCTGCGCCCGGCATCCGCTCGCCCAGCAGCATCGTCGATCCCACGAAGGCGACCCCCAGACACGGGGTCGCCGGGTCGAGTGAGGACACTGCGGCGACGTCGATCGGCCACACGTCCGACCCCCCGACCATGAGTTCGAGCATCGTGGTCGCGCCACCGCCACCGGATCCGAGGAGCGCGTACCCGCGGGCGAGCGCCTCCAGATCGTCGTGCGCCAGCTTCATGGGCACCAGCCTAGGGCGCGGCCAGCTCCTCGACCGGGACGAACGCCTCCCCCAGGCCGAAGGCCGAGGGGCCGAACGCCGCGAGGGCATCGGGCGTGCGCATCATCTCGGGAGTCGAGATGCCCAGCACCCGCACACGCTGTCCGTACCGCAGCCCCTCGGTGGTGATCGGTTCCGCCGTCTCGTGGTCGACGACGCAGATCAGGTCGGGCACGATCGCCACGAGCGTCTCCCCGCGGTGGGCGATGAGGTTCTCGTTCTGGAAGGAGATCTCGAAGGTGTCGCCCTCGTCCGCGTCGAGCGGTGCGATCACCGCGCGCCCCTTCGCGAAGCCTTCGGTCGTGCGCCGTTCGACGTCGACGACCTTGCCGACGCAGAGCTCGCGCAGGTGGGGGTAGAGGGTGGTCGAGAGCGTCTGCGCGATCGCCTCGAACGGAGAGCGGTGCTCCTCACGGGCGACGCGGATCGCGCGGCCGAGCGCGAGCGCCATCGAGATCGTGCGGGGCACGGCCGTGCGTCGAACGTCGGCTCCCGTCATCGCATACTCGGCGATGTGGCCGACGCCGCCGAGGCGGATCGTGATGCCGCGGGCGAGCCATTCCATCTGCCGGTCGTCGTCGCCGGTGTCGATCACGACCTGCTCGCCGCGCTCCCCCGCAAGGGCCAGCGGCGAGCCGTGCACGCCGTACACCGCGAAGGTCTCCATCGACAGCTCGGGGAACGCACGTCCCATGCCGTCGGCATCCACCACCGGCAGCCCCGTCTCGGCCGCGACGATGAGCGGGATCATCGAGTTGATGCCGCCGCACTCGATCGGCATGGTCGCGTCCGCCTTGCGCCCGAGGTGCTCCTCGAGCGTGCGCAGGGCGAGCGTGGGCTCCGTGCCGGCCGGGATCTTCTCGATCATCACGGTCGGCGCGCCCATCTGGGCGGTCGGGATCACGAACAGGTCGTCGGGGAGCTCGTCCGGGTCGAGGATCGTGATGCTCCCCTCCCCCAGCACACGCTCGACGAGCATCTTGCCGATGTACGGATCGCCTCCGCCCCCGGTGCCGAGCAGCGTCGCACCGCGGGCGAGGTCGGGGAGGTCGGCGGCGGTGAGCTGCCAGCTCATACCGCTGCTCCGCTCGAGATGCTGCCGTCGAAGCGATGCGCGGCCATGTCGTACCCGAAGTAGCCGGGGCCGACCATCGCGAGGGCGTCGGCGGAGTGCCAGCGCTCGTCGGCCGGTGCCGCGATCACCCGCACCCGCTGTCCGTAGCGCAGGCCCTCGGTGGTGATCGGCTCGCCGGACTCGCCGTCGAGCACCATGATCAGGTCGGGCGTGGTCGCGAGGACCTCGCCGTCGGCTTCGGCCACGAGGTGCTCGTTCTGGAACTGCAGGGTCAGCGTGGTGCCGGCATCCCCGTCGATGCGGGCGCGTCCGCGCGCGAAGCCGGTCGTGGTGGCGCGGTGCACATCGACGACCTTGCCGTCGAACAGCTCCCGTCCGCCGAGCAGCTCGACCACGGCTGCGACCGCATCCGTCTTCTCCTCGCGCGCCGTCGCGATGCGCTGTCCGATCTCGATGCAGCGGGAGAGCGAGCCCGAGACGAGCGACTCCCGCGCGGCGGTGCCCGACATCGAGAACCCGGAGATCATGACCGAGCAGCCCATCTCGACGCACGCCACCCGTGCGATCCGCTCGGTCCAGGAGTTGTCGGCCGTCTGCAGCACGCCGGTGTTGCCCTTCTCGTCGCTGAACGCCAGAGGCGACGCGGTGACGCCGTAGAGCGTCGGGAGCACCATCTGCAGCTCGGGGAATGCACGACCCATGCCGTCGGCGTCGACCAGCGGCAGGCCGAGCGCGGCGGCCGCGGCGATCGGGATGGTCGAGTTGACCCCGCCGACCTCGGCGCACGCGATATGGGTGACCGGACGACCGAGGTGGATGGCGAGAGCCTTGACGGGCTCGACCACCTCGGCGAGGCTCGGGAGCTTCTCGACCATGACGGTCGGGGCGCCCATCATCGCGACGAACAGGATGAGCGCGTCGTCGGGCACCTCGTCGAGTCCGACGACCGTGACGTCGCCGGAGGCCAGGGCCTGACGGGCGAGGAGCGCGCCGATGTACGGGTCGCCTCCGCCGCCGGTGCCGAGCACGGCCGCACCGCGGGCGAGTCCGTCGATGTGGGCGGGAGTGATGGTCCAGCTCATGTCACACTCCCATGTCGAGGTCGCCGACAGCCTTGACGCGGATGCGCGTCGCGTTGCCGGGGAGGTAGGGGATCGGCACCTCGTCGAAGTCGATGATCGACACGGTCGACGGTTTGGCGCCGGCCGCGATCGCCTTGTCCACGGCCTCGGCACGCACCTCGGCCAGCGTCTCGTCACGACGACCGGGCTCGATCGCATAGACCTTGTCGATCTCGCCGCCGACCTGCGCGATGGAGGCGCCGATGGCGTTCGCGACCGCGTAGTTCTCGGGGCGGTGCACAGTGCCGAACAGCGGCAGCTCGTCGGGGAGAAGGATCGATCCGCCGCCGACCGCGACGACCGCGATAGGGTCGGGCGAGGTGCGCATCCGGTCGACGGCCTCGGACACCCGCTCGGCGATGCGCGCGAGAACGCGCTCGACGAAGGCGGGATCGAGGTGCGCGACCTTGCTCGCATCGCCCACTTCGGCCCGCCCCGCGGCGACGGCGATGTCGGTGGCGGTCAGTGTCGAGCCGCCGAAGACCAGCGCCTCGGTGGTCAGCTTGTATCCGACGGAGGCCGGACCGACCTCGGCGGTCTCCTCGTCGACGATGCTGCCGCCGCCGATGCCGAGCGAGAGCACATCCGGCATCCGGAAGTTGGTGCGGATGCCGGCGACCTTGACCTCGTTCGCGGTCTCCCGCGGGAACCCGTTGATCAGCAGCCCGATGTCGGCGGTGGTGCCGCCCACGTCGATCACGGCGCAGTCGTCGAGCCCGCTGGTCGCAGCGGCACCGCGCATCGAGTTGGTCGGGCCCGAGGCGAAGGTCGCGACCGGGTAGCGACGCACGTACTCCTCGTCCATGAGCGTGCCGTCGTTCTGGCTGAGGAAGATCGGCGCCTCGATGCCCTGTGCACGCACCGCGGAGGTGAGGCCGTCGACGATCTCGGAGGCGAGCTCGCGCAGCGCGGCGTTGATGATCGTCGCGTTCTCGCGCTCGAGCAGACCGATCCGCCCGATCTCGTGCGACAGCGAGATGGCGGCATCCGCGCCGAGCACTTCGGCGACGATCTCGGCCGCCCGCACCTCGAGATCGTGGTTGACCGGACTGAAGACCGACGAGATGGCGACCGAGCGGATGCCGTGGGCCTTCATGTCCTCGGCGTGCGCACGGATCTCGTCGGGGTCGAGCGGGGAGATCGGGCGGCCGTCGAACTCGTAGCCGCCGTGCGCCAGGTAGCTGCGCGCCTGCGTCGCCTCGACCAGCACCTCCGGCCAGTCGATCAGCGGCGGAAGGGCCCGCGTCGCGGGCAGCCCGAGCCGGAGTGCCGCGACCGGGGCGAGTCTGCTGGCCTGCACGAGTGCGTTGATGAAGTGCGTCGTGCCGATCATGACGGCATCGATGTCGGCGCCCTCGAAGGCGTGGCCGGCCCGCAGATCCTCGATGGCCCGGATGATGCCATCGGTGACATCCGGGGTGGTCGAGTGCTTCACCCCCGCGAGGGTGCGGGTGCCGTCCATGAGGACTGCGTCGGTGTTGGTGCCGCCGACGTCGATGCCGATGTGCATGATTCTCGCTTTCCTGAAGGGTGAGGGATGTCTGCGGTGCGCGGCTCAGGCCGTCGCGGCCTCTTCGACCGGAGCCGCCTGCCGCGTGGTCGCGACGCCGACGCCGCGGACCCAGCCGAGCTTGCCCGCCACGATGTACAGCACCATCGAGAGGAAGAGGCTGAGCAGTGAGGGGATGCCCCACGTGACGAAGTAGCCGACCAGCGCGGAGACCAGCCACACGACGATCGTCGCCGGGACGATGCGGGGAGCGGTCGCGGGGAGGGTGCCCGCCTCTCGCGTCGCGTCGAGGTCGGGACGCCAGCGGCGCACGACGTAGTACTCGGCGACCATGATGCCGGCGATCGGCGGGAAGGCGACGCTCAGCACGATCAGGAACTCGGTGAACTGACCGAGGATGCCGACTGCGGCGAGGATGGATCCCACGATGCCCAGCACGATCGTCGTCGTCACGCGGTGCAGGTTCTTGCCGAACGCGGTGGAGATGAAGTTCACGAGCCCGAGGGTCGAGGAGTACAGGTTCCAGTCGTTGATCTTCAGGGTTCCGGTCAGCACGATGAACAGGCCGATGAATCCGACCGAGGAGGTCACGATCGCGACGATGTCGCCCGTGGCGGCGGCGTGGGCCAGCAGCACGCCGGCGAGGCCGATGACGAACTCGCCCAGCGAGACGCCGAGGACGGTCTGCTTGATGACGTCGGCGCGCGAGCGGTTGAAGCGGGTCATGTCGCCCGTGATGATCGCGCCGACGATGAGGCCACCCGCGACGATGCCGGTGCCGGCCCAGACGCTCATGGTGGGACCGGGAGCGGGACCCGTGAGCAGTTCGCCGATGTCGTGACGGCTCAGCTCGGTGATGACCGACCAGCCGACCAGGATCAGGAACAGCGGCACGGTGATGTTCGCCAGCCACTGCATCCCGACGAAGCCGAAGGCCACGATCGCCGTGACCGCGAGACCGAAGATGAGACTCCACGCCCACACCGGCAGTGCGCCGGGCATGAGGGCGTCGAGCGACTGCGCCGAGATCGCGGACTGGATGCCGAACCAGCCGATCAGGCTGATGCCGATCGCGAGCCCGACCAACGAGGCTCCGATCTCACCGAAGCCGGTCCAGCGTGCCAGGAGTGCGGTGTTCAGGCCCTCGCGCTGGCCGATGAACCCGACCACGCACATGATCACCTCGAGGATGATCGAGCCGAAGAGGAAGGCGAGGACGGCCTCGCCGAAAGTCATGCTGTAGCCGAGGGTCGCGCCGAGGAGGAACTGCGAGAGGGCCGAGACCTGGCCGAATCGCTGCACTGCGATGCCGAACCAGGGTCTGCGGGCTTCGGGAGTCACTCGGGAGAGCGCGAAGTCGTCTGCGTGCGCCGTGCGTGCCATGAGGATCCTTCGGGAGGAGGAGGAGGAGGGAACGGGTTGTGCGCCACAGTAGCCACGCTCTCTCCTCCACCGACATGTGCAATCCGCACGAGCCTTGCATGCGGATGTGCAGATCGCACACTCCTCCCGAGGTCAGCCTCTGCTCTTACGCCGAGACCCCCTCCTGCAGATCAGCAGGAGGGGGTCTCGGCGCGGAGCGCTGATCTCGGAGGAAAGCGAGGTCAGTGCAGCGCGTTCGTCTCGATGAACGCGCGGAGGGCCTGCTCGTCGTCCCCCATCTCGGTCACGTGCTGGGGAGCGTCGAGCATCTCCTGCAGCTCGGGCGCGTAGCCCAGCTCGACGCCGATGGCCTCATGGATCGTCTCGGCGAACTTCTCGGGCTTGGCCGTCTCGAGCACGAGCATCGGCACTCCGGGCTCGACGTATTCGCGGGCGACCTTGACGCCGTCGGCCGTGTGGGGGTCGATGACCTCGCCCGTCGTCTCGTACACCGCGCGGATGGTCGCGAGTCGGTCCTCGTGCGTCGAGGTGCCGCTGACGATGCCGAACTCCTCGAGGAAGCGCTCCTGCTCGGCGGAGAAGTCGAAATGCCCCTGCGCTTCGAGGTCGTCCCAGGCGCCCACGACGCGGGCGGGGTCGCGTCCGACCAGCTCGAACATGAAGCGCTCCAGGTTCGATGCCTTGGAGATGTCCATCGACGGGCTCGACGTCGCGAGCGTCTGCGCGGCGCTGCGCGGGCGGTAGACACCGGTGCGGAAGAACTCGTCGAGCACGTTGTTCTCGTTCGCGGCGAGCACGAGGCGACGGATCGGCAGGCCCATCTGCTTCGCGAAGAAGCCGGACAGGATGTTGCCGAAGTTGCCGGAGGGCACCGTGAAGGACAGTTCGGTCCAGCCACCGGCATCCGTCGCCCGCAGCCAGGCCCAGAAGTAGTAGACGGTCTGCGCCGTGATGCGGGCGAGGTTGATCGAGTTGACCGCCCCCAGGTGCTGGGCGCGCTTGAAGTCGAGGTCGCCGGCGAGCTTCTTCACGAGGTTCTGGCAGTCGTCGAAGACGCCCTCGACCGCGATGTTGTGCACGTTCGCATCGTCGAGCGAGAACATCTGCGCCCGCTGGAACGCGCTCATGCGGCCCTGCGGCGACAGCATGAACACCGCGACGCGCTCCTTGCCGCGGAGGGCGTGCTCGGCCGCGGAACCGGTGTCACCCGAGGTGGCCCCGAGGATGTTGAGCACCGCGTCGTTGCGCTCCAGCGTGTACTCGAGCACCTGCCCGAGGAACTGCATGGCCATGTCCTTGAACGCGAGCGTCGGTCCCTCGGAGAGTCCGACCAGCGTCAGGTCGTCGTCGATGGCCCGAAGCGGCACCACCCCGTCGGGGAAGTCCGCGTAGGCGGCATCCGTCATCCGCGCCAGGTCTGCGCGGGGGATGTCGGTCGCGAACAGGCCGAGCACCTCGGTCGCGAGCTGCGGGTAGGTCAGCGCGCGCCAGCGCTCCAGCGTCTCGCCGTCGACGGTCGGCATGACCTCGGGCACCGCCAGTCCGCCGTCGGGCGCGAGGCCCTCCAACAGCGTCTCGCTGAACGACTGCGGCTGCATGCCGCCGCGGGTGGAGATGAACTGCACGTTGGCTCCTCGGCTCGGGACTCGGCACGTCCATTCTCGCAGGGTGTTCCGTGCTCGATTGACGGGATGACGGCGGCCGGGCACCTCCGCTCAGAAGAGCGAGGTCGGCAGCGCCCCTTCGTGCTCCAGCAGCCAGCGCTTGGTCTCGAGCCCGCGTCCTGGATCGCCACCGGAGTATCCACCCAGTCCGTCGCCGGCGACGACGCGGTGGCAGGGCACGATCAAGGGGACCGGATTGGCCCCCATGATCGAGCCGATCCCCCGGGCCGGAACCTCGGTGCCGCTGCGCGCGGCGAGTCCGCCGTAGGTGACCGTCTCGCCGTGTCCGACCGTCTCATGCAGCGCGGTGAGGACCGCTCTGGTCGCCGTCGTCTGCACGCCGAGATCGACCGGGAGATCGAAGCGGCGCAGGGTGCCGTCGAAGTAGGCGGCGAGTTGCGCGAGGGCTTCGACGAGCAGCGGATCGGCGGCGGGATCGGACGGGACGACACTGCCTTCGGGCGGAGTCGATCGCCACGTGACGCGGGTGACCGCCACGCCGTCGCTCACGACACCGATGACGCCGACCGGCGTCGCGAGCGTTCCGAAGGCGGACATGCGTCGAGGTTACCGCCCGGTAGCGGTGTGTCATCGCCGCGAGATCTGGTCCCAGAGCGCGGCCCAGTGCTCCGGGCGCAGATCACGGGGAAGGCGACGCTCCACCGCTCCGGCCGCCGTCACGACTCGTCGCGCCCGAGACATCGGGACGCGTGCGGCGGTCGCCACGACCGCGGGAAGGCTGCCTCCCCGCCCCGTGAACATCGCGCGCACGAACGCCTCATACGCCCGGCGGTCGGACGCCGGGACGAGCGGTGATCCGCGGCGGGTGATGGCGAGCAGACCGCCGTCCACGCTCGGCTGCGGCGAGAAGCCCCACGCCGGGACTCGGCCTTCGAGCGAGAACTCGAACCACGGCGCGGACTGGCGGTCATCATCGTGCCGCCGCCGACACCGGCCCGTTTGCGCGCCACCTCCCACTGCGTCAACAGGACGGCCTGACTCCACCGGCCGCTCGACAGCAGCCGACGGAGGATGGGCGTCGTCACATGGAAAGGGATGTTGCCGACGACGACGTCCGCGTCGAGCGGATGACGGGTCGCATCGCCGACCTCGATGCGCACACCGGGCAGCGCCTTTCGGAGCCGATGCACCCGGTGCTCGTCGATGTCGATCGCCGCGACGGGCCTGCCGAGCTCAGCCAGCGAGCGGGTGAGGGCACCATCACCGCATCCCAGTTCGAGGATCGAGCCCGAGGTGCGCCCGACGAGGGCGGAGATGCGGGCGAGGGTCGGGCGGTGGGTGAGGAAGTTCTGGCCGAGTTCGTGACGGCCGCCATGGATTGAACGAGGCATGAGTGCGCTCCAGAAGAAGAATCGGAGCACCTCGAAGGAGGGGACGACGCGAAGTGGCGTCGAGGATGCTGCCCGTCCCGAGGTGCGATGACATCTCGGTGGACGGCGCGCAGATGCGTGCGGTGAGCGAGCGCGCCGTCAGGCGCGGCGGTCGCGTACCACGAAGGTGCGCCCCATCATGGGCGCGGCGAATAGTGTTCCCATGGTCGCCAGCATATCGGCAGTCAGATCCAGCCGCGCTCCTCGGCGATGAGCACGGCCTGCTGACGCGTGCCCACCGAGAGCTTCCCGAGGATGACGGAGATGTGGTTGCGCACGGTCCCGGGCGCGAGGGAGAGCGCCCGCGCGATCTGCCCCGTCGTCTCGCCGCGTCGACCGGCGCGGAGCACGTCGAGCTCGCGATCGGTCAGCGGCGAGCGCTCGTCGCTCAGTGCGTCGGCGGCGATCTCGGGGTCCACGTAGCGTGCGCCGGCGGCGACGCGACGGATCACGGCCGCCACCTCGTCGGCACCGCGGGACTTGGGCAGGAAACCGGCCACCCCCGAAGCCAGAGCACGGCGCAGCACACCGGGCCGCGCATGCCGGGTGACGACGATGCAGCGCGTCGCGATCGGGCGGTTCAGACGCTCCGACACCTGCACGCCGTCGAGCCCGGGCATCTCGAGGTCGAGCAGGCACACGTCGGGCAGCAGCCGCAGAGCCTCGGCGACGGCCTGCTCCCCGTCCTCGCACTCCGCGATGACCTCGATGTCGTCCTCGAGTCGGAGCAGCGCGGCGAGCGCCGACCGGATCATCGCCTCGTCGTCGGCCAGCAGCACACGGATCACCGGGCCTCCTCCGCGTCCGCCGGCACCGTCACCGTCACCGTGAACTCGCCGCCGTGCCGGTTCACCTCGAGGGCGCCGTGGGCTTCGTCGATCCGCCGTCGCACGCCGTCGAGGCCCGAACCCGCGGCATCCTGAGCGACGTCGCCGACGACGTCGTTGACGATCGTGTACCGCCACCCGTCGTCGGTGCGCGTGAGCACGAGACGCGCACGGCGCCCCCCGCCGTGGCGGAGCACGTTGGTCGTCGTCTCGCGGATGACGGGGCCGAGGGCGGACGCGGGCGCCGCGCCGGAATCCGCGGGGATCACCGCTTCGACCTCGAGTCCCGCGGCGCGGAGCAGGTCGCGGGCGTTGGCGATCTCGTCGCCCAGCGGGACGGAGCGGAACCGCAGGGCGAGGTCGCGAGTCCCCTGCCGCGCCTCGTCGACGCTGATCCGTGCTGCGCGGAGCTGCTCCATGCCGGCGTCCGGGTCCGTCGGCAGGAGGCGCTCCGCCAGTTCCAGCTGCAGCGCGATGACCTGCAGGTGGTGCCCCTGGAGGTCGTGCACGTCGGTCGCGACCCGCAGTCGTTCCTGAGTCGCGGCCAGGCGCGCCTCGGATGCCCTGGCCCGATCCAGCGTGATGAGCACGTCCCACCACCAGAGCGAGCTCACGGTCATCGCCGGAAGGAACAGGGTGTAGACGACGGGAACCAGGAGCGGGATCTCGTCGGAGACATCGAGAGCGGAATCGACGACGGCAAGACAGGCGAGGATGATCGTCGCGGCGATGACCACCTTGTACCGCACCCCGCGCGGCCAGTTCAGCAGCACGAGCGACTGCACGACGGGCATCAGGGCGAGCTGCCAGCTGCCGACCACTGCACCGGCGGCGATCCCGTATGCCACCGCGATGAGGAGGGGCACGACCAGTCGCAGCCAGCGCACGCCGGGTTCCGCGTCGAGCCGGTGCCGGTAGTCGAACAGCAGCGGAATCGTGGAAGCGCACCAGAGCAGGCCGCCGACGCCCACGATCAGGCCGCCGATCCCACGCAGATCGCTCGCGAGGGTCAGCAGCGCCCACGACGCGACCAGAGCGAGCTCGAAGGCCATGACCGCCGTGACGGTGTACCACCACGTGGCGGTGATGCCGCGCGACAGCTGTCGCGCCCCCGGACTCGGTTCGACGGGGGCGAGGGGCTCGGCGGGGCTGCTCACGCTCTTACGATACGGGCGTGACAGTTGTCACGGATGCGTCATGCGATCCACCTGGAAAGCGGTGACGGCCCGACACTGCCGGCGCTGACCGCTCTGGGCTGGACTGGAGTCATCCCGGCGGAGACACCGTCGGCACCGATATCCGGGAGCATCCCATGAACCTCGTCGAGACCTTCCAGAACCTGGTCGCCCAGGTCCCCGAACTCGTGCAGCCCCTCATCGTCGCACTCGCCGGCGCGATCCCGTTCGTCGAGGGCGAGGGCGCGGTGACCATCGGCATCGTCGGCGGCATCCCTCCGGTTGTCGCCGCCATCGCCGCCATCGCCGGCAACTTCCTGTGCGTGGTCGTGGTGGTGCTCGTCAGCTCCGGCGCGCGCGCCGCCGTCGTCAACCGCGCGAAGGCGCGGGAGGTGGCGCTCGCGAACGGCGGGACCACGGCGGAGACCCCTGTCGGCACGACGGACGCCGACCGCGGCACCGGTCGCAAGGAGAAGTTCCAGCGGGCGTTCGAGCGCTACGGCGTCCCCGGGGTGAGCCTGCTCGGACCGCTCCTGCTGCCGACGCAGTTCACCGCGACGATGCTCGCTGCGGCCGGCGTCGGCAAGGCGCGCATCCTCTTCTGGCAGGCGCTCGCGATCATCGGGTGGACCACGGTCTTCGCCGTCATCGTGGGCAGCGCGGTGTACGCCATCCGTTGAGCGATCCCGGTGGGGAGCGTCGGTCATCCGACGCTCCCCACCTCTCGATTCATGCTTTTCTGAATACAGCATCTTCTGTACAGTGAGGGTGTGACGACCGCCCTCGCCTCACTCACCCACACCGCAGCAGTCGCCCGGCTCGGCCACGCGCTCTCCGATCCGACCCGCGCCGGCGTCCTGCTCGCCCTGCGAGAAGCCCCCCGCTACCCCGCCGAGCTCGCCGATGCACTCGGCGTCTCGCGCCAGGTCATGTCGAACCACCTCGCCTGCCTCCGCGGGTGCGGCCTCGTCGAGAGCATCCCCGACGGTCGACGCAGCAGCTACCGGCTGGCCGACCGCCACCTCGCGCCGGCCCTCGACATGCTCATGCGCGTGACGCTCATCGTCGAACCGGACTGCTGCTCGGGCGAAGGATGCACCTGCTGATGTCGACGGCGGCAACCGAGGCGCGCCGGGACACCCTGCACCGTCGCATCCGCATCATCGTGGGCATCACGATCGGTTACAACCTGATCGAGGCGGTCATCGCTCTGGCCGCCGGATCGGTGGCCTCCTCCGCGGCACTCATCGGCTTCGGACTCGATTCGACGATCGAGGTCCTCTCGGCGGCCGCCGTCGCCTGGCAGTTCACCCGCCGAGACCCGCAGCGCTGGGAGAAGCCCACCCTGCGCGTGATCGCGGTCGCGTTCTTCGCGCTCGCGATCTACGTCACGGCGACATCCGCGACCGCCCTCATCACGGCGGAGCGCCCGGAGCACAGCACGATCGGCATCGTCCTGACCGCCGTCAGCGTCGCCGTGATGCCCTTCCTGTCGTTCGCCGAGCGGCGCGCCGGGCGGGAGCTGGGCTCGGCCACGGCGATCGCGGACTCGAAGCAGACCCTCATCTGCACGTATCTCTCGGCGGCGGTGCTGCTCGGGCTGGTCGCCAACTCCCTGTTCGGGTGGTGGTGGGCGGATGCCGTCGCCGGGCTCGTGATCGCGGCCTTCGCCGTGCGCGAGGGAATCGAGGCCTGGCGAGGGGACGCATGCGCCACCTCCGTCGGCATGCTCCTCGAGGACGACGAGCACGACCATGACGATCACCACGAGCACTGAGTCCGGGGGCGCGCCTCGGCTCCGGCTCTCCCTGCGCTCCGGCGCGTAGGTTGAAGGGATGGATGCAACCTCCGACCTCCGCGGACGCACCGCCCTCGTCACCGGCGCCAACGCCGGGATCGGCTACTGGTGCGTCGAGCAGCTCGCCGCACGGGGCGCACGGGTCGTGCTCGGTTGCCGTTCCCCCGAGCGTGCCAGGACCGCCGTCTCCGCGATCCGGACACAGGTGCCGGCGGCCGACCTCCGTGTCCTCCCCCTCGATCTGGGCTCCCTCGAGAGCGTGGCCGCCGCAGCGGTGGACCTCGACGAGCGCGTCGATGCGGTGATCTGCAACGCGGGGGTGAAGGCCGCCGACCGCGGCGCGCGCACCGGCGACGACTTCGATCTCATGATGGGCACCAACTTCCTCGGCCACTTCGCACTCGTCGCGCAGGTCGAGTCCCTCCTCGCACCGGACGCCCGCGTGGTCGCCGTCGGCTCGATCGCGCACCGCTTCGCGCACCTCGACCCGGCCGGGATCGATGCGGAATGGCGCGGCTCCTCCCTCCGGCAGTACGGACGGTCGAAGGCGGCGCTCATGACCTTCGCCTTCGAGCTGGCGCGGCGCTGGTCCCGCTCCTCACGCATGGCCGTCTGCGCACACCCCGGCTACGCGGTCGATCCGCTCACTCCGCGACGGCCCGGGCTCGCCCAGGTGCCCGGTCTCGTCCGCGCCCTGGCCGCCCCCAGCCGCATTCTCGTGCAGGGCAAGGACGGCGGCGCGCTGCCGATCGTGCATGCGGCGACCGCGGCCGAGGTCTTCAGCGGCGACTACTGGGGGCCGGGCGGCCCGCTCGAGTTCCGGGGCGCTCCCGCGCGGGTCGTCGCCTCCGACGGCGTCCGATCATCATCGGCCGGAGAGGCGCTGTGGAGCGCCGCGGAGTCCCTCACCGGGGTGCCGTTCCCGAGCTGAATCCTCGCCGGCGGACGATGTCCGACACCCGGAGCAGGATGACTGCATGATCACAGTGCTCTCCGCTCCCTCGAACCTCGGACTGCGCCCGCCGGAGCCGGGGAGCGTGCCCGGTACGGCCAAGTCGCCGGAAGCCCTGCGCGAAGCGGGGCTGTTCGCCCGGTTCGCCGAGTTCGGCGCCACCGACGCCGGAGTGGTGCTGCCGGGACGGTACGTGGACGACGATGCCGCGCGCCCTGCCGGCCGGGTGCGGAACGAGGAGGCGCTGGTCGCCCACTCGCGTCGCCTCGCGTCCCGCATCGGAGCCGCACTCGACGCGGGAACCGCGACACTGGTGATCGGCGGAGACTGCGCGATCCTGCTCGGTGCGGGCCTCGCCACCGCGAGCCGTGGCGGCGTCGGTCTCGTGCACGTCGACGGTCATACCGATTTCCGTCACCCCGGCAACAGCGACGAATGCGCGAGCCTGGCAGGAGAGGCTCTGGCCGCCGCCGTCGGGAAGCACTGGCAGTCCGTCGCCGACATCGACGGCCTCGGGCCGTACTTCCCCGCCGCCCGCACCGCCCACATCGGGCATCGCGACGACGACGAAGACCAGGACGAAGTGCGCGGCATCCTCGGCGGTGTCATGTCGGCCTCGCACGTCCGCGCCCGCGGGGCGGCCCGCATCGCCGCGGAAGCCGTGGCCGTCGCCGGTTCGAGCTACTGGCTCCAGGTCGATGTCGACGTGCTCGACCCGTCGATCATGCCGGCGGTCGACAGCCCGGACCCCGGAGGACTCAGCGCCGACGAGCTCACACTGCTTCTCCGCGAACTCGCACCGCACGCGGTCGGCGCCTCCATCACGGTCTTCGACCCCGACCTCGACCCCGACGGGAGCTGTGCGCGACTGCTCGTCGACATCCTCACCGAGGGCCTGAGCGCACTCGGGAGCCGAGTCCCGCCGACCTGACCCACCCGGACGGGGGAGGTCAGCCCGCCGGTTCGGACTCCGCGTGCAGGGCGACCCGCACGCGGGAGATGCGCCGACGGTCGAGTTCCGCGACCTGGATCGTGGCGCCGGGCACCTCGACCGCATCACCGACCACGGCGAGGCGGCCCAGCTGCTCCGTCACGAAACCCGCGATGGTGTCGGACGACCCCCGTGGCATCGCGAGGCCCGTGGCCTCTTCGAAGTCCTGCAGGTTGAGCCGCCCGTCGATACCGTCGTCGGTGGCGATGAACACCTCCGCGTCGTACTCGTCGAAGATCTCGCCGACGACCTCCTCGACGAGATCCTCCAGCGTCACCAGTCCGTCCGTCCCTCCGTATTCGTCGACGACGACGGCGATGTGATGCCCCTCGGCCCGCATCCGGGTCAGGGTGGGCAGGACGCCGGCGGTCGACGGGATGTAGGGGATGTCACGGACCAGCGCGCCGAGAGGGCGCAGCGGGTCGTCCGCTGCCGCCTCGAAGAGGTCGCGCACGTGCACGAATCCGGTGAGGTCATCGATCGACGTGTTCGAGACGGGATAGCGCGAGAACGGCAGGTCGCGCACCTGGGCCACGGCATCCCCCACGTTCGCCGCCTCGTCCAGCGCGACCACCTCGGGTCTCGGACGCATGACCTCGCTGACCTGCCTGCCGCGGAGCGAGAGCACATCATCGAGGATGCGCCGTTCGTCTTCGGGCAGGCCCTGGTGACTGGCGACGATGTCCCGCACCTCTTCGTCGGTCATCTCGTCACTGGTCTTGTGGGGGTCGCCGCCGAGCAGACGCACCAGGGCGTTCGTCGACACCGAGAGCAGCCAGATCACGGGACGCATGACCGTCGCGAACACGTTGAGCGCGGGCGCCACGGCGTAGGCGAACTGCGCGTTGCGCTGGATGGCGAGCCGCTTGGGCACGAGCTCGCCGAGCACGAGAGACAGGTAGGCGATGACCAGGGTGAGCACCAGCGTCGCGACCGTGAGGGCGACCGCCGGCGCCAGACCCCACGACGTCAGCACGGGGACCAGCGACGGCGCGATCGAGGTGGCGCCGTACGCGGCCGACGCGAAGCCCGCGACCGTCACTCCGATCTGCACCGCCGAGAGGAAGGTGTTGGGGTTGCGGGCGAGCGCGGCGACCTTCGCGCCGCGGCGACCCCGCTGACCGATCGCGTTGATCTGACTCTCGCGCAGCGTGACCAGCGCCATCTCCGTCGCGGCGAAGACACCGCCGATCAGCACGAACGCGAAGACGAGGGCGATGTTCCAGACCAGGTCGCCCATCAGCGGGCAGCCTCGTCCGTCTCGGGGTGAGCGCCCGGGATGAACCGGGCGCTCGTACTGTCGGAGTCCGAAGAGTCAGAACAGTGCGCGCTCAAGAATGCTCCTTGTGGGTGATGGTGGGGGTGGTGCCGGTGGACGATGCGATGGATTCCGGGGTGCGCCGCGTCTTGATGAGACTCGCCGCTGTGGCCACGGCGATGGTCGCGCCGATGAACAGCAGCGAGAACCAGATCGGGATCTCGGGCGCCCACTCGACGCCCTGACCACCGTTGATGAACGGAAGCTCGTTGACGTGCAGGGCGTGCAGGACGAGCTTGACGCCGATGAAGCCGAGGATCACCGCGAGGCCCTGCGCGAGGTAGACGAGTCGTTCGAGCAGTCCGCCGATGAGGAAGTAGAGCTGGCGCAGCCCCATGAGCGCGAAGGCGTTGGCGGTGAAGACGATGTAGGCCTGGTCGGTGAGCCCGTAGATCGCCGGGATCGAATCGACCGCGAAGACGAGGTCGATGAAGCCGATCGCGATGATCGTGAGGAGCATCGGGGTGACGAAGCGCTTGCCGTCCTTGACGACCGTCAGACGGTCGCCGTTGTACTCGTCGCTGACGGGCAGGTGCCGACGCACGAACGTCATGAAACGCCCGTTGGCGGGGTTGCTCTCGTGATTGCTGAACGCCTGACGGTAAGCGAGCACGAGGAGCAGCGCACCGAACAGGTAGAAGATCCAGGAGAAGTTCTCGATGAGCGTCGCACCGACGGCGATGAAGATCCCCCGCAGGATCAACGCGATCACGATGCCGATCATCAGCACCTTCTGCTGGTAGATCTTCGGCACGGCGAAGCCGGTCATGACGATGAGGAAGACGAAGAGGTTGTCGATCGACAGCGCCTTCTCGGTGAGGTAGCCGGCGAAGTACTCGCCGCCGAACGTCCAGCCGGAGAAGACGCCGATGCCGACGCCGAAGAGCAGCGCGAGGCTGATGTAGAAGATCGACCAGCGCGCGGACTCCGCGATCGTCGGCTCATGGGGTGTGCGCACGTGCGCGAAGAACTCGTAGACGAAGAAGGCGATCGTGATCGCGATCGTGATGATCCAGATCAGCGGCGTGATATCCAAACGGAGACTCCAGACTCGGGGTGCGACAGCACCGCCAAAGTCTTCTCCATTCCTGAACAGGAACCGGTGGCCCGGGATGCGACGTGCATCCGTAATGACGACCCGACCGTATCGGAGTACTCCCCTTGGGATCTCCAGAATACGAGACGGAACCGGCAGATCCCTGAATGCGAGCCCGAAACGTGTCGGCCGGGCGTGTCGGACCGCGCCGGACCGCGCGCACCGCCGATCACGAAATATCGATCTGAAGCGATTCCGCGACTAACATTTCAGAGGGTAGAAGGACAGAGGCCTCGTCACGCCTCATCAGAGCGGCGTCACACGCTCGACCGATCAGACAGGAGACTCAACGACGAACTCTGGGAACGACGCGGTGGAAGACACCGCACGCGACGTCGAGAACGAACGGGAACGCCTGGGAGACGTCACCTCGTCGGTACAGGACTTCTCCCACGAGCAGGCGGGGTACAGGACTTCCCTCAAGGCCAGACACCTGCAGATGATCGCGATAGGCGGCGCGATCGGCACCGGCCTCTTCATGGGCGCGGGCGGACGGCTGCACTCGGCCGGGCCGTTGCTCGCCATCTCCTACCTCGTCTGCGGCGTCTTCGCCTTCTTCATCCTGCGGGCGCTGGGCGAGCTCGTCATCCACCGGCCGTCCTCCGGCTCCTTCATCTCTTATGCGCGCGAGTTCTACGGCGAGAGACTCGCTTTCGCCGCAGGGTGGCTCTACCTCCTGAACTGGGGCATGGTGGCCATCGTCGACTGCACAGCGGTCGCGCTGTACATCCACTACTGGTCGATGTTCGAGGTCGTGCCCCAGTGGCTGCTCGCGCTGATCGCCCTGATCGTCGTCGTCGGGCTCAACGTCGCCTCCGTACGCCTGTTCGGCGAGATGGAGTTCTGGTTCTCGATCATCAAGGTCGCCGCACTCGTGCTCTTCCTCATCATCGGCGTGCTCTTCCTCGCCGCCGGGTGGCAGACCGATCAGGGCCCGACCGGTTTGCAGATGCTTGCCGACAACGGAGGCTTCATGCCCGAAGGGGTGCTCCCGGCGGTGATCGTCATGCAGGGGGTGGTGTTCGCATACGCCTCGATCGAGCTGATCGGGACGGCGGCCGGAGAGACCGAAGACCCGGCCAAACTCATGCCTCGCGCGGTCAATTCGGTCATCATCCGCATCGGGGTCTTCTACGTGGGCTCCGTCCTGCTGCTCGCGTTCCTGCTGCCGTACACGGTCTACCAGGCGGGCGAGAGCCCGTTCGTGACCTTCTTCTCGCACATCGGCGGACCGCAGATCGGCGCACTCGCCGGCAGCGTGATGAACTTCGTCGTGATCACGGCCGCCGTCTCCGGGCTCAATGCCGGCCTGTATTCGACGGGTCGCGTGTTCCACTCGCTCGCGGCCTCCGGTGCAGCTCCCCGCGTGACAGGCGTGATGAGCAAGCGCGGCGTCCCGGTCGGGGGAATCCTCTTCACGGCGGGATTCGCCTTGATCGGCGTCCTCCTCAACGCGGTGGTCCCCGAGCAGGCGTTCGAGATCGTCCTGAACATGTCGGCGCTCGGCATCATGGCCGCGTGGGCCACCATCATCCTCTGCCAGCTCCGACTGCAGAAGTGGGCGAAGGAGGGCCGCCTGGAACGACCGGCGTTCCGGCTGTTCGGTGCGCCGTTCACGTCGTACCTCACGCTCGCGTTCCTGGCATCGGTGGTGATCCTGATGGCGGTCGACTACCCGACCGGCACCTGGACGGTGGGGAGCCTGGTCGTCATCGTTCCGGCTCTCATCGGCGGGTGGTTCCTCGCTCGCGGTCGGATCCGCCGGATCGCGGCGCTGCGGACCACAGGCGTCTTCGCCGCCGTCTCCGCCCGCACGGACGGGGCCCCCGACCTCACCTGATCGGAGGTCGCTTCGGGCATGGCGCCGTCCGCGATACGCCACGAGCGCACCGCGGGCGGCGTTCCCGTGTGCGCCTCGCGCCGGCGGGCGCTCAGTCGGCGGTGGAGGATGCGACGGCGCCGGCGCGCTCCTCGTCGATGACGGCGAGCCCCTCGGCCTCGGCGCGGTCGATGATCGCGGGGAGGACGTCATCGAAGAGGGCGACGAGGGCGGCCCGGGTCTTCGCGGCGTCGCGCTGCCGCACCGCTTCGCGCATCTCGCTCGCGAAGGCGGCCGCACCGTCCCAGTCGAACGCATCCCGCGCGTGCTGGGAGAATCGCCGGATCTGCGGCCCGAGACGCTCGATGATCGTCGCGCGCGTCACGTTCCCCTCGATGCGTGCGAACTCGGTGGCGATCCCCCGCATCCCGAGACCGAAGGCCGCGACATCGCGAGAGGTGACCGACGAAGACATCTCGTCGGTCAGAGCGGAGAGGGCGGCGATGTCGTCGTCCTGAAGCCGGGGCATGACGTGGCGCACCGATCCGATCCACACGTCTCCGAAGAGGTCGACCGCGTTCCGGACCTGCTCGAGATCGATCGGCGCGACGCGGGTGTAGCGATTGCGCTGCATCTCGACGAGGCCGTGATCGGCCAACCGGTCGAGGGCATGACGGATCGGCGTCTTCGACGTTCCGAGTCGCTCGGCGAGCTCGTAGTCGCGCAGACGCTCACCCGGGAGGAGCTCACCGCTGATGATCGCGTCCTGCAACCGGGTGTACGCCTCGTCGCTCATCGATCTGCGTTCGAGGGGTCCGCCTGAGAGTGCCATGTGTCCTCCACTCGAGCACGAAAGCCTAGTAGAGCCTGAAGTTCTACCTACATAGCAATGTATCGCATTCGGTGCGACCGCCAGGAAAAACCAGGGCCGGGAGGCGGCCCCGCACGTTCGCGGCGTGGATCACGGCGCCGCCGACCAGCCGAAGAGCGCGATGACCTCGGCCGCGTGCTCCTTCGCCGCGGCGAGATCCGGAGCAGGCGTGAGGCTCAGCAATCGTCGTCGATGACGTTCGCCGAGCAGAAGACCGAACAGAGCCTCTGCCTTCGACGCGGCATCCGACTCACCGTCCCGCTGCGGGATCCGCTGCTCTAGGAGCGCGATGTAGCCCCGCGGGCCACTGTCGTAGAAGCGCTCGGCGAGATCGGGGAACTGCGAGGATTCGCCGATCATCAGCCGGTGCAGGCCCACGGCGTCATCCGAATGCAGCACGAGGACGAGCCGAGCCGCGAGTTCCTCGAGCGTCTGCCCCCCGTCCCCGAGATCTGCGAGGGCTCGACCACGGAACCGTTCGACGGCGGCGGTGAAGACCTCGGCTTTGTCGCCGAAGTACGTGTAGATGGTCCGCTTCGTGACGCGCGCGGCGGCGGCAATCTCATCGATCGTGACCTGCCCGTATCCCTGAGCGACGAACAGCCCGACCGCGGCGTCCAGGATCTGCTCCCGCCGCTCCTCGCGCTCGCCCTCGGTCGGACGCCCCCTCTTGCGCGGCACAGTCGAGGTGCGCTCGCCCATGGTGCCCCTTCCGATCCGGGGCCCGTGTCGATGCCCGCTCGGATCCATTCTATAATGAGACGAAACAGTTTCATTTAGCGCCCGCGACTCGGGCCATCGATCGGTCCGGGCCCCGAAACGCCCGCACGAGGAGCACCCATGGCCACCCGGAGATCCGCAGCCCCGAAGAAGAGAGGGCCCGTCGTGGACGACGACGTCCTCCACGACTTCTACCGGCAGATGGTGCTGATCCGCCGGTTCGAAGAACGAGCCGCCCGCGCGTACACCCAGGCCGAGATCGGGGGCTACTGCCACCTGAATCTGGGCGAGGAGGCCACCGTCGCCGGCCTCATGGCGGCGATGGAACAGGACGACTACCTCTTCACCAACTACCGCGAGCATGGATACGCCCTCGGGCGAGGCATCGCCCCGGGACGGATCATGGCGGAGCTCTACGGGCGCCGCGATGGCGTCTCCAAAGGCTGGGGCGGCTCGATGCATCTGTTCGATCTGGAAGCTCGTCTGCTCGGCGGCTACGGCATCGTCGGCGGGCAGGTGCCGCTCGCCACCGGCGCCGCCCTCGCGATCGACTACCGCGGCGGGAGCGAAGCGGTCGTCTGCGTGATGGGAGACGGGACGACGAACATCGGCGCCTTCCACGAGTCACTCAACATCGCCGCGCTGTGGAGTCTCCCCATCGTCTACGTGGTCGTCAACAACGGCCTCGGGATGGGCACCACGGTGGAGAAGGCATCCGGTGAGCCCGAGTTGTACAAGCGCGCTTCGTCCTACCGGATGGCGTCCGAGCGCGTCGACGGCACCGACCCGATCGCTGTGAGAGAGGCGTCGCTGGCGGCGCTCGCCGGCGCTCGAGCAGGCAAACCCTTCCTCCTGGAGACCGTGAGCGAACGCCTGAAGGGACACTCGGTGGTGGACCCGGCGAAGTACCGCACAGCGGAGGCTGCCGAAGCGCTCAAGGCCAATGATCCCGTCGCGGCATTCGCAGCACGGATGACGGAGTGGGGACTTCTGACGGACGAGTCGATCGCCGATATCGATGCGTCGTCGATGCGGATCGTCGCCGACGCGGTCGCCTTCGCAGAGGCGAGCCCGCACCCGTCGGTGGACACGCTCTTCGACCACACCTATGCCACCCCCGTGCCCAACGACTCGCGGCGCCTCCCCGGGCAACCGCTGTTCGCACCGGCGCCGTTCCCCACGATCGGAGCACCCGCATGAGCATCATGACCTACCGTCAAGCGCTGCACGACACCCTGCGCGCCGAGATGCAGCGCGATGAGGACGTGATGCTCATCGGCGAGGAGATCGGCGTGTTCGAAGGCTCGTACAAGATCACGGCCGGTCTCCTCGCCGAGTTCGGCGAGAAACGCGTCCGCGACACCCCCATCGCGGAAGAGGGGTTCACCGGCGCGGCGGTCGGTGCCGCGATGCTCGGCCTGCGCCCTGTGGTGGAGATCATGACCATCAACTTCTCCCTTCTCGCCCTGGACCAGATCGTCAACCACGCCGCCAAGATCTACGGCATGTTCGGCGGACAGGCCCGCGTGCCGCTCGTGATCCGCACTCCCGGAGGCGGCGGCCAGCAGCTCGGGGCCACCCACTCGCAGAACGTCGAGCTGTACTACGCATTCGTCCCCGGCCTGAAGGTCGTCGCGCCCTCCAATCCTGCCGATGCGAAGGCACTGCTGCTCGCGGCGATCCGCGACGACGACCCCGTCCTGTTCCTGGAGAACCTTGCGCTGTACAACACGAAGGGCGAAGTCCCCGACGACGAGACCCCCGCGGAGATCGGACGTGCTGCGATCACACGGCCCGGCACGGACATCACCGTCGTCGCCTACTCGCGCATGGCCGCCGTGGCGTTGCAGGTCGCCGAGGAGCTGGCCGCGACCGACGGCATCGACGTCGAGGTCGTCGACCTGCGCAGTCTTCGCCCTCTCGACCGCGAGACCGTGATCGCCTCGGTGAAGAAGACCCACTGCGCCGTCGTCCTCGAAGACGATTGGCTCACCTACGGCATCGGCGCCGAGATCGCGGCGACGATCTCGGACGGCGCCTTCGACTGGCTCGATGCTCCCGTGCGGCGCGTGGCGATGGCCGAGGTGCCGCTCCCCTACTCCAAGCCGCTGGAGACCGCGGCGCTCCCCTCGGCAGAAGACGCCGCCGCTGCCATCCGGCAGACCCTCGCCGCCGTCGCCCGCCGCGCCTAGAAGGACACCCCTCATGATCGACATCCTCATGCCACGCCTCTCCGACACCATGGAAGAGGGCGCCATCGCGGTCTGGCACAAGAAGCCGGGCGACCGGGTCGACGTCGGCGACGTGCTCGTCGAGATCGAGACCGACAAGGCGACGATGGAGTACGAGGCCTACGAGGCCGGCATCCTCCACGACGTCCTGGTTCCCGAAGGCGACCTGGCCACCATAGGCATGATCATCGCCCGCCTCGACGACGGCTCCCCGCAGGCCTCCGCTTCCCCCGCTCCTGCGCCCGAGGTCGCCTCCGCACCGGCACCCGTCGCACCGGAGGAAGACCATCCCGCCCAGGGCGACGTCGCGTCGAGCGCGGAACGCGGGCGTGTTCTCGCGACCCCTCTCGTACGCAGACTCGCCCACGAGAGCAACATCGACCTCGCTCTCATCGCGGGCTCCGGACCCGGCGGTCGGATCGTGCGAGCCGACCTGGAGGAGGCCCTCGAGCAGCGGCCGACCGCCGCCCCTGCGTCCGCGGACCGCGACACTCCCCGTCCCGTTCCGGCCGGACCGCTCGGGGACTCGGCCGACACCCGGGCCTCGACCCGCGTGCCTTTCGACAGGACACGAGAGGTGATCAGTCGTCGCCTCGCGGAGAGCAGCAGCGCCACACCCCACTTCTCGGTGACCGCGGTGGCGGATGTCGAACGCCTCCTGGCGCTGCGCGCCGACCTCAACGCGCGCCAGGAGGCGAAAGACCGCTCGCGCCTCAGCGTCAACGACCTCGTGATCAGGGCCGCCGCCGTCGCCCTGCGGGAGCACCCCGGGGTGAACGCCTCGTACTCCGCGGAAGGTCGCGGACAGACGCTCCTGCACGGACACGTCAACATCGGGATAGCAGTCGCCTCGCCCACCGGACTCGTCGTCCCCGTGATCTCCGCCGCCGACCTCAAGACCGCCTCGCAGATCGCGGAGGATTCTCGTCGGCTGGCCTCGCTCGCCCAAGACCGCGGGCTCGGAGCTGCCGATATGAGCGGCGGAACCTTCACGGTCAGCAACCTCGGGATGTTCGGCGTCGAGCAGTTCACCGCGATCATCAATCCCCCCGAGGGCGCGATCCTCGCGGTCGGAGCGGCGCTGCCGGAGCCGGTCGCGATGGACGGGGCAGTGGAGATCCGCAGGCGGATGAGACTCACCCTCTCCGCCGACCATCGCATCATCGACGGAGCACTCGCTGCCCGGTTCCTCGCCACGCTCACCGAGCTGCTGGAGCATCCGCTGGACCTCCTCGTCTGAGCTCCGCTCCCATGCGCACCACGAGGCTCCGGGGCGAGCCCCCTCGCTCGAGCCTGTGAGCGCATGCAGGTTGGGCGCGTACCGTCGACGGTGAACCCACCGTCCTGCGAGGGCCGCCTCCGACGACGACCGGGAATCGATGATGACTGGGTCGCAGAACGCGGTGCCGCCGCAGCGGTCGGCGCCGGAGAAGAGGTCATCATGGACGGCATCCGTCCGACCATCCGCACCCGCCCGCGCGACAGCGCGCCCCGCGCGTCGAGCACCTTCACGGAACTCGCCCAGCAGGTCCGGGGGCGAGGGCTGCTCCACCGCCGATACGGCTACTACTGGACGAAGCTCATCGCCGCCCCCATCGTCGTGGGGGTCTGCCTCCTTGCCTTCGTGTGGATCGGCGAGAGCTGGTGGCAGCTGTTCACCGCCGTCGTGCTGGCGATCGTCTTCACCCAGATCGCCTTCCTCGGACACGACGCCGCTCACCGGCAGATCTTCGTGTCCGGCCGATGGAACGACTGGATCAGCATCATCCTGGGCGATCTGCTGGTCGGCATGAGCTACGGGTGGTGGCAGCACAAGCACACCCGCCACCACGCCAACCCCAACAAGCTCGGATCGGACCCCGACACCGAGCTCCCCGTCATCGCCGTCTCCGCCGAGGCCGCAGCGAGGCATCAGGGACCGGCCATCACGTGGCTGCGCGGACACCAGGGTCTGCTGTTCTTCCCGATCCTGCTCCTCGAAGGACTCTCCCTGCACGCCTCGAGCGTGCGACGCATGTTCATGCGGGGTCGGCTCGAGCGGCGGTGGGCGGAGATCGCGTTCCTCAGCATCCGCATGATCGGGTACCTGGTGCTGGTGTTCATCGTCCTCTCCCCCGGGATCGCGTTCGTCTTCCTCGCGGTGCAGCTGGGGCTGTTCGGCTTCTACATGGGCATCGCCTTCGCTCCCAATCACAAGGGGATGCCGATGGTGCCGAGGGACATGACCCTGGACTTCCTCCGACGCCAGGTCCTGATGAGCCGCAACGTCCGAGGAGGCCGCTTCCTCGACATCGCGATGGGCGGCCTGAACTACCAGGTCGAACACCATCTGTTCCCGTCGATGCCGCGCCCGCACCTGCGCCGGGCCGCGCCCCTCATCGCCGAATACTGTCGAGCGCACGATGTGCCGTACACGCAGGTCGGTCTGTTCGCCTCCTACGCGATCGTGATCCGCTACATCAACCGCGTCGGACTCGGCGAGCGCGACGTGTTCACCTGCCCCCTCGTCGAGCAGCGCAGCCTGAGCGCGGTGGTCGGATGACACGGCGTACGGCTGACCGGTCTGCCCCTGTTCACGAGGCCTGCGGGATCGGGGCGCATGCGCGTCAAGGTGACGATTGAGCTGTCAATTCAGCGCATCGGGCACGGTGACGACCGGCAGGTGATAGACCTGCGATCAGGCGCGGACCTGTTGACCGCAGTTGATGACGATGCCCCTCCCGAACGGAAGGCTCGTCATGTCCCGCATTCGTGCACGTGCAACCCTGGCTGCCGCGGCAGTCGCCGTCGCCGGCGCGCTCGCCCTGGCACTGGTGCCGACCGCTGCCATGGCCGCGACGACGATCGATGGTCCGATCGACCTCGGCACCGCGGCACCGTTCTCGGTGCTCGCGTCGTCGACGGTCACCAACACCGGGCCGTCCGTGATCAACGGCGACGTCGGACTGAGCCCGGGAACCTCGATCACGGGATTCCCGCCCGGCATCGTCAACGGGACGACTCATGCCACCGACACGGTCGCTGCTCAGGCCCGGGCCGACCTCACCACGGCGTACAACGTGGCGGCAGGGCTCACACCCGTCGCCTCGGGTCTCGGTGACCTCACCGGCGCGTCGCTGACTCCAGGGGTGTATGCGGGAGGCACGCTCTCGGTGACGGGTGAGCTGACGCTGGCCGGCACCGCCGAGTCGGTCTGGATCTTCCAGGCCGCGTCGACTCTGACCATCGGCACGGGCGCGATCGTCACCGTGACCGGCGGCGCGAGCGCCTGCAACGTCTTCTGGCAGGTGGGCAGCTCAGCGCGAATCGGTTCCGGTGCCCAGTTCGTCGGGACTGTGATGGCGGACATCTCGGTCACCGCAGAAACCGCGGCGACGGTCACCGGCCGCCTTCTCGCACGTACCGGCGCCGTGACTCTCGATACCAACACGCTCAACGCCCCGACGGGTTGCACCACGCCCGTCGGCACGGTTCGCACGAGCCCCGAGATCACCTCCGCCGCGCCCGCCCCGGGGCAGGCCGGCGTGGACTACGGACACACGATCACATCGTCCGCCCAGCCCCAGGCCGCGTACGCCATCGTCAGCGGCGCGCTTCCGCCGGGCCTGACCATCGACTCGGCGACCGGGGTCATCTCCGGCCGGCCGACGACTCCCGGCACCTACTCGTTCACGGTGAGCGCAGGAAACGGAACACTCCCCGATGCGACGGCGTCCTACACGATCACCATCGCCGCGGCCGCGTCCCCTGCCGGCGCACCCCTCGCCGGCGCCGGGGCCGGTGGCGAGTTGGCGGAAAGCGGTATGGAGGTCGGCTCTGCTCCGTTGACGGCGATCGCCGCGATCGCCCTCGGCGCGGTCATCCTCCTGGTCAACAGCCGAGGGCGTTCTCGCGTCGCGAACTGACCGGCTGAGCGGCGGCACGACCCTGCCGGAGATGCGGGTTCACGGCCACAGAGGATTCCCGCGGACTGACCGGTGAAGCGAGGCAGCGGCCAGGAGTACGGCGGTTGGCTGGAGTGCACTGCGCCATATCATGACGGTGTGATCCCGCGCGCTCTTCAACCAGACCTCGAGACCGCCGAAGCGCGGCACGATGCCGTGCTGCACGAGCTGCACGCGTACACGCGATTCGTCGACGAGCACGGCGACGAGAACGGATCAGCGTACGAGTCGATGTCGGCCCGGATCCGGCAGCTGACAGGAAAAGACACCAGCTCCGTCAACCTCGCGGAATGGTGGGAAGGCGAAGGCGCCGAGGTGCTGGCCTTCCGGCTGTCGCTTCCCGACCCGCCGACCGCCGCACTCGGAAGCGACGACATCCGCGCCATCGTGCACTGGCTGAAGGCGCCCCGGCTGCCGCGCTCAGGCTCCTTCGCCGAAGACTTCGAGATCTATCTCGATGACTACTACTACGAGCTCCTCCGCCGGAACTGCAGCCGCTATGACCATCGGCTGCTGTTCGGTTCCCGGCGGAGCCCCGACGGTACGAGAACCGAGATGACGGTGGAGGAAGCGGTGGAATGGTTGCTGGCCCCCGCGAAATCTCTCCGTCCTCCCGAGGTTTGACGGAGCGTGAGGCGCCTGAGCACGGGCACCGGAACGACCGAGTCGATCGCGGGGCTCACAGCATCGCAGTGAGCACCCCTCCGTCCGCCCGCAGAGCCGCCCCGTTCGTGGCCGACGACAGCGGGCTCGCGAGGTACGTCACGAGGTGCGCGATCTCCGTCGGCTCGATGAACCGTTCGAGCAGGGTGGTGCGATTCTGGGCGATGATCGCGTCCTTCATCGCCTCGACCGGGAGCGACTGCGCGTCCGCCACCGTCGCCACGGATGCGGCCACTCCGTCCGAGAACGTGGGCCCCCCGAGGACCGTGTTGACCGTCACCGATGTTCCTCGGGTGAGCTTCGCCAGCCCGTTGCCGACCGCGAGCATCGCCGCCTTGGTCATGCCGTAATGAACCATGTCCGCCGGCACGTTCACTCCCGACTCACTGCTGATGAATACCACTCGCCCCCAGCCGCGCTCGATCATCCCGGCGAGCAGGGCGCGCGACAGACGCACGCCGCTCATCACGTTCACTTCGAAGTAGCGGGCCCAATCCTCATCCGTGATCGAAGCGAACTCAGCGAGCCCGAACAGGCCGACGTTGTTCACGAGGATGTCGACCTGCCCCAGCGACTCCACGAGGCGCGCCACGTCGACCGCATTCGAAAAGTCAGCGGCAATGCCCGAGATCCTCGCATTCGGCTGCTCGGACCGCAGACGCTCGACGGCAGCGTCCAGCCGGGGAGCGTCGCGCCCGTTGAGCACGACCGATGCACCTTCGGCAGCCAGAGCCGCTGCGATCGCGTATCCGATCCCCTGCGTCGAGCCGCTGATGAATGCCTTCTTCTCTTCCAACTGCAGATCCATGAAATCTCCCGTGATGGACGCCTCACTCGGCGCCAATTACTTGCCTAGGAAACTCACCGTAGTCTTTTCAACTTGCTCAGGCAAGTCAAAGCTCTGTCGCACACTAGTATCGAGGCATGACCGAGAACGCGGAGATTGCCTCGCTGAGCCCTCAGGAACTCGACATCTGGGCAGGCGTCGCGACCCTGCTCGAGCGGCTCCCCGCGGCGCTCGACGCACAGCTGCAGCAGGACAGTGGACTCACGAACTTCGAACACGGCATCCTCTTCGCGCTGTTCTCCGCCCCCGACTCGTCACTACGCCTCAGCGTGCTCGCCAGTTACGCCAGCTGCACTCTCTCCCGACTGTCACGAGCGATCTCACGCCTCGAGGCACGAGGATGGGTGCGTCGAGAACTCGATCCCACCGACGGGCGATTCACCTTCGGCGTCCTGACCGACACCGGCCGCGCGAAGGTGATCGAATCGACCCCTGCCCACCACGCTCTGATCCGTCATCTGATCTTCGACAGCATCTCCGCAGCCCAGGCGAAGAGCCTCGGCACGATCACGAGGAGGATCTCCGCGACGATCGGGCCGGACGACGGCTGGCGCCCTCAGGAGATCGAGAGCTGAGGGCGACGCCCGCCCACAGCTCATCACGCGAGGCCTCCAGTTCGAGCTCCTCGCTCAAGCGAACGATCCCGCCACGAACTTTCCGTGACCAAACCGTTGCATTCGTTATCGGGCCGTTATACAGTGATCACACGGTGAATGTTTGCTGTGGCATCCACCGCATGTGATTGCAGGACACTCTTGGTGCAAGGGACAAGGGCCGGTCGGGAGCCTCTCCGACCGGCCCTTTACTGTTCCCACTATTCTGTGAGGATGACCGATCGCAAGCTCGCCCTGGAGGCCTGGGAGAGCCTGTTCCGCGCGCAGCACGAGTTGTTCACCGAGATGATGACCGACTTCGAGCACAGCGACATCGCACAGGCCGAGTACGACGTGCTGCTCACCGTCACCCGCTCCCCCGGCATGACCGCGCGGCTGCGCGACATCACCTCGAACATGCTGATCAGCCAGCCCAGCGTCTCGCGCCTGGTCGACCGCATGGTCACCCGCGGACTCGTGGCCAAGTGCGCCGACCCCGACGACGGACGCGGTGCGCTGATCCGCGCGACCGACGAAGGCGCGCGGGCGTTCCGCTCCCTCGCCACCGTGCACGGGCGCTCGATCGCCGACCGCATGTCCCGCCTCGACGACGACGAACTGCGCACCCTGCGCGATCTCGCGGAGAAGCTCCGCACCCGCTGATCCGCTGCCGCGAGAACGACCCCCGTCCTTTTCTGGCAGGGTGGAAACCGTACGCCCGCTGTGTCGCGGGCACGTCAGACCGCCCCCTCGGGGGGAACCAGGGAGGTCATCCATGGAGATCGCCGGAATCGTCGGCATCCTCGTCATCGTCGGAATCGCGGTCGTCGTCGCCGTCGTCCTGCTCCTCATCCTGCTGCTGTTCGCACGCAGCTGGATCAAGGTCGCTCGAGCCGACGAGGCCCTCGTCATCTCGGGACGCAAGCAGAAGGTGCAGACCGCAGTCCTCTCGGCAGACGGCTCGAGCAGGTCCGAGATGTCGGAGTCGCCCGTCACCGTCATCGTGAACGGCAAGTCGCTCGTCAACCCGATCACGCAGCGCCACGAGATCATCTCGCTGCGCTCGCGCCAGGTCTCCCTCAACGCCGAAGCGCAGTCGCTCGACAGCGTCACCCTGAACGTCGACGGTGTCGCGATCGTGAAGATCGGCTCCGACCCGATCCTGGTCCGCCGCGCGGCCGAGCGCTTCGCCTCGCAGGACAAGGCCATCGAGCAGTTCACGACCGAGCAGCTCGAAGGTGCACTCCGCGGCATCGTCGCCACGCTCTCGGTGGTCGAGCTGATGCGCGAGCGGAAGAAGTTCTCCGACCAGATCGCCGCCGACGTCTCGCAGGAGCTCGCCGAGCAGGGCCTCATCCTGGACTCGTTCCAGATCAAGGGCATCACCGACAAGGTCGGCTACATCCAGTCGCTGGGCGCCCCGGAGATCCAGGCGAAGCGTCAGTCCGCCGAGATCTCGCAGACCAACGCCGACCGCGCGATCAACCAGAAGAACATCGCCAACCAGGAAGCCAACCTGATCGAGCAGACCGCGCTCGACACCAACACGGCCAACTCCGACTCCGGCATCGGTCGCGCCCGCGCCGAAGCCGAGCAGGCCGAGGCCCTGGCCCGCGCCCAGGCCGAGCAGGCCGTTCTGCAGCAGCAGGCCGAGAACAAGCAGGCCCAGCTCGATGCCGACGTGAAGCGCGTCGCCGACGCACAGCGCTACGAGGCCGAGACCCGGGCACAGGCCGAGCTCTACACCCGCGAGCGCGCCGCCGAGGCTGCCGCGATCGAGCAGGTCAAGCAGGCCGAGGCCCGCACCCGCATCGCCGAGCAGCAGGCCCAGGCCGACAAGGCCCGCGCCGACGGTGAGGCCGCCGCCGCGATCGCCAAGGCCAGCGGTGAGGCGAATGCCCTGCGCGCCCAGGCCGAAGCCGAGGCCGAGGCCCGCCGCCTGCGCGCCAGCGCCGAGGCCGACGCCATCCGCGCCGAGGGTGACGCGCGCGCCGCAGCCCTCGAGGCCGAAGCCAAGGCCATCGCCTCGAACCAGGACGCGTTCCTGTCGCAGCGGGTGCTCGAAGTGCTGCCGTCGATCATGGCCGAGTTCTCGAAGGGCTACGCGGCGATCGGCAACGTGTCGATCATCGGGAGCTCCGGCGAAGACGGCGCCTCGAACGTCGTCGGCGCCGACAGCGCGAAGGCTCTGGCCTCGGTCTTCGGCAGCGTCCACTCGGCGACGGGGCTCGACCTCGCCGGCATCATCCAGGGGCAGGCCGTCGGTCGCGGCTTCGGTGCAGGAGTCGCGGAGGCCACTGCTCCGGCATCCGCACCGCGCGTTCCGACGCCGACCACTCCGCCGCCGCCTGCACCGCCGGCTCCCGCAACGGAGTAGTCACCACACGACAGCGGATGCCGCGGCCGGTTCGGTCGCGGCATCCGCTGTTTCCTGTCCGGGTTCCCGCGTTGTGGACGATTCCGGGGGTCGACCCGACCAGGCAGACTGGACGGATGACGCCCGCCGCTTTCGACCTCGACGTCATCGGCGCGGGCCTCTCTTTCGCGGCTGCCCTCGACGAGCTCTCCGCAGCGCTCGATGCGAGCGGGTCGGTGGTGGTGACCGCACCACCGGGCACGGGCAAGACCACACTCGTGCCCCCGCTCGTGGCATCGCGGTCCACCGGTCGGGTGATCGTCACCCAGCCTCGCCGTGTCGCCGCCCGCGCCGCAGCCCGCCGCCTCGCCCACCTCGACGGCTCTCCACTCGGCTCACGCGTGGGCTTCACCGTCCGCGGCGAGCGCTCCGCGGGGTCTGCGACACAGGTCGAGTTCGTCACGGCCGGCGTGCTCCTGCGGCGCATGCTCGACGACCCAGGACTCGACGGTGTGGATGCCGTGATCATCGACGAGGTGCACGAGCGCGCGCTCGAGACCGACCTGCTGATCGGCCTGCTCTCGGAGGTGCGCGAGCTGCGGGACGACCTCGTGGTCATCGCCATGTCCGCCACCCTCGACGCGGCGCGCATCGCCGCCGTGATCGGCACGGAGGAGCTTCCCGCGCCGATCGTCGACCATGACGTCGCCGCCTTCCCGCTTACCGAGCGCTGGGCTCCGAGCCCCGTGCCGCGCCTCGATGAGCGCGGAGTCACCTGGGGGTTCCTCGACCACGTCGCGAGCGTCACGACATCCGCGGCCCTGGATCTGATCCGCGAAGACCCGCAGGCCGACGTGCTGGTCTTCGCACCCGGCGCCCGCGAGGTGGCGGAGATCGCCCGCCGCGTCCGCGCCGCGAGCGACGGGTTCGATGTGCGGGAGCTCCACGGCCAGATCCCCCCGGCGGAGCAGGATGCGGTGATCCGCGGCCGCACGTCGCAGGACCTGCCACGCATCATCGTCACGACCTCTCTCGCGGAGTCGTCGCTCACGGTGCCGGGGGTGCGTCTGGTCGTGGACACCTGCCTGTCGCGGCATCCGCAGCGCGACGCCGCCCGCGGCATGACCGGCTTGGTCACCAGCGCAGCCTCCCGCTCGTCGTGCGTGCAGCGCGCGGGCCGCGCCACCCGCCAGGGCCCCGGCGCCGTGATCCGCTGCGTCGACGAGCGCACCTATGCGGCCGCTCCTGCCCGCCCGGTCCCCGAGATCGCCGTGATCGACCTCGCGGATGCCGCACTGCTGCTCGCGTGCTGGGGCGCCCCGAGCGGGACCGGACTGCGGATGATCGACCCGCTGCCCGCCGAGAACCTGGCCGATGCCCTCGCGGTGCTTCGCGGTCTCGGAGCCATCGACGACGACGGTCGCGCCACTGCGGAGGGTCGTGTCCTGGCACGCATTCCCACCGATCCGCGGCTCGCCCGTGCTCTCCGCGACGGCAGTCCGGCGGTGGGCAGCCGGCTCGCAGCCGAGGTCGTCGCGCTGCTGGGGGGCGACCTGCGGGTCCCCGAGGCCGACGTGGCGCAGGCACTCGTCGCGCTGCGCGGCGGACGAACGCCGGAATCCCGCCGCTGGCGCGACGATGCGAATCGTCTCGAGCGCATGGTCCGTCCGACGCCCAGCGTCCGCTCGGATCTCGACGGCGTCGGCCTCGTGATCGCGCTGGCCTTCCCCGAGCGGATCGCCCACCGCGTCGAGCGCACCGCCGAGGGAGCGACGTTCCTCTTGGCGTCCGGGACCAGGGCGGGGTTGCGGGGTTCGCTCGCCGCGGTCGAATGGGTCGCGGTCGCCGATGTCGCGCGCGCCTCCGGACGCGCGACGGCCGGGTCCGGTGCGATCATCCGCGCCGCCGCGGTTCTCACCGAAGCGCAGATGGAGCACGCCGCGAGCCATCTGATGACCGACCGTGTCGAGGCGGAGCTCGCCGGAGGGCGGGTCCAGGCTCGGCGCGAGCGCCGGGTCGGCGCGATCCTGCGGTCCTCTGCACCCGTGAAGGCATCGGCACAGGAAGGCCGCGATGCCGTGCGCCGCGCGCTCCGCCGCGACGGGCTCGGCATGTTCACCTGGTCCGACACCGCAGGCGCCCTGCGCCGTCGGCTGGCTCTGCTGCGGCGGGAGCTCGGGGCCCCCTGGCCCGATGTGTCGGATGCCGGACTGGTCGAGACCCTCGACGTGTGGCTGGCACCCGAGCTCGATCGCCTTGCTTCCGGCACCCCCGCGGCACGGGTGGAACTGGCCTCACCTCTTCGCCGTCTGCTGCCGTGGCCTGAAGCAGCGGGCCTCGATGAGCTCGTGCCGGAACGCCTCGAAGTCCCCAGCGGATCCCGTGTCCGCATCATCTACCCGGAACCCGACGGCGACCCGAGTGCACGGCCTGTCGTCGCCGTGAAGCTGCAGGAGTGCTTCGGCTGGGCGGAGACGCCCCGGCTCGTCGACGGGCGGGTACCGGTCCTGTTCCACCTCCTGTCCCCCGCGGGGCGTCCGCTCGCGGTCACCGACGACCTCGCCTCCTTCTGGTCCGGTCCCTACGCTCAGGTGCGCGCCGAGATGCGCGGGCGCTACCCCCGGCATCCATGGCCCGAGGATCCGTGGGCCGCCGCACCGACCAAGCACACCAAGAACCGCGCCGCGCGCTGAGTGGCGACCCTGGCCCTCGGATTCAGCGCGTGCGTCGCCGCAGCGTCAGCGACGCGAGCACCAGGGCCCCCACAGCGAAGGCCACGACGATCAGCAGCGGACCGAACACGTCCCAGCCCTCGTCCCCCGCGGCGACGGCGTTGATGGTGTCGATCGCGTAGCTCAGCGGCAGCCAGTCCGAGATGGCGTGCAGCACGTCGGGCATCTGGTCGCGCGGCATGAAGAGGCCGCCGAGGATGATCTGCGGGAACACCAGCAGCGGCATGAACTGCACCGCCTGGAACTCGGTCTGCGCGAAGGCGCTCGCGAGCAGTCCGAGAGCCGTGCCGAGAAGCGCATCCACGACCGCGACCAGGCCCAGCTGCCACAGCGGACCGTCGACGTCGAGTCCGCACACCCCGACCGCGAACGACACGGTGATCACCGCCTGGAGCAGGGCCATCAGTCCGAACGCGAGCGCGTAGCCGAGGATGAAGTCGGCTTTCTCGAGGGGTGTCGTCATCAGCCGTTCCAGCGTCCCCGATCGGCGCTCGCGCAGAGTGGTGATCGACGTGATGAGGAACATCACGATGAACGGGAACAGTGCCAGGATCGCACCGCCGAACTGGTCGAAGACGCCCTCCTGGTCGCTGAACAGCCACGCGAAGAGGCCGACCAGCAGACTCGGTGCCACGAGCATCAGGGCGATCGACCGCGGGTCGTGCCGCAGCTGGGCGAGCACGCGGCCGGAGGTGGCGAGCATCCGGCGGCCGTTCATTCGCCGGCCTCCTCGTGCTGGCCGCGCGCTTCTCGGCGCGATCGCCGCGTATCCCCGCCGCCGGCCGCGCGGTCGCGCTCGATCAGCGCCAGGAATGCCGCTTCGGCGTCGGCCGTGCCGGTGTCGGCGAGGAGCGAGGCCGGAGTCGTGTCGGCGATGATCCGCCCCTCGCGCATCAACAGCAGTCGGTCGCAGCGCACGGCCTCGTCCATCACATGGCTCGAAACGATGAGCGTGACGCCCCGTTCGGCGAGCCGCCGGAACAGGGCCCACACCTCGGCCCGCAGCACGGGGTCGAGCCCGACCGTCGGCTCATCCAGCACGACGAGTTCGGGGGAGCCGATCAACGCGACGGCGAGCGACACCCGTGTCGCCTGCCCACCGCTCAGCGAGTCGACGAGCTGTCCCGCCTGCGGGCCGAGACCGACCTCGTCGATGACCCGCTCGACATCACCCTTCGGCGCTTTCAGGAGCGACGCGAAGTACGAGAGGTTCTCGCGCACGCTGAGGTCGCCGTAGACCGATGCCCCCTGCGTGCCATACGCCACACGGTGCCGCAGCCGGCGTGAGCCACCCGGCTCCCCCAACACCGTCACGTCGCCCGAAGCGATCTTCTGCACTCCGACGATCGACCGCATGAGGGTGGTCTTGCCGCATCCCGAAGGCCCGAGCAGACCGGTGATCTGTCCGCGGGGGACTGCGAGGTCGATCCCGTCGAACACGTGCACGGCTCCGCGGCGCACGCGCAGCTGCGAGATCTCCACAGCCGATTTATTCATCATGTGATGAATTATGCGCCTGCGACGTGGCCAGGTCAACGGGATCCGCACCGCGACCCGCACGATGTCGGAGTCGGCACGGAACTCCGATATCGCGCGGAACGGCGGCGGGGTCGGTGGGCGGGGTGGGAGCCGTCGTCCGGGTCAGTCGAAGAGGTAACGCTGCACGGTCGGGCCGACGCGGTCGACGAGCTCGTCGACCGACGCGGCGGCGAGCGCCGGGAGCCGCAGCACATAGCGGGTGATCAGCATGCCGGCGATCTGCGAGGCGACGAGGGATGCGCGCAGATCGGCGTCGTCCACGTCGAGGCTCCGCGCGACGCGGGAGAGGAGCTCGCGCGAGAGGAAGCCCGCCAGCAGCGGTGTCGTGAGCCGACTGCCGATCGCGGTGCGCAGCAGCATGACTCCGCGCCGCCGCACCTCGGGCTGCTCGAACGACTCGAGCACGTAGCGGATCAGCCGCTCACCGATCTCGTCACGGGGCCCGGCGAGGATCCCCGGGACGTCGACGTCCGGCCGCAGGGGGATGCCGACCGCCTCGGCGAAGAGGTCGGCCTTGGTTCCGAAGTAGTGGTGCACGAGCGCGGAGTCCACACCGGCCCGGGCGGCGATCGAACGGATCGTCGCCGCGTCGTACCCCTTCTCACCGAAGTCGTCGACCGCCGCCGCGATGATGCGCGCTCGCGAGTCGGAGCCGCCCCTCGGGCGCCCTCGCCGACGCGGTGGCTTCTGCTCGGTCATGCCCGCCAGCCTACGACCCGCTGCGGACGACCGATCTCGAGCCGGGCTCAGTCGAGCAGATGGCGGAGGTAGCGTTTCGGATGCTCGAGGAACGAGCGCCAGTGGTTCACGATCTCGAGGTCGCTCCACTCGGCCGGGCGGACGCCCCACTCCCCGACCTCGAGGATCTTCGCCCCGGGAAGAGCTGCCAGCACCGGCGAATGCGTCGCGCACAGCACCTGGCCACCCTCGTCGGCGATGCGGCGGAGCACGGCGATCAGCGCGAGCGTGGAGTTGAACGACAGCGCCGCCTCCGGCTCGTCGAGACAGTAGAAGCCGGGCTCGTCGAAGCGGCTCTCCAGCAGTGCGAGGAACGACTCCCCGTGACTCATCTCGTGGAACGGCACATCGGGCGCGCTCATCGACGGGTTGTCTTCGAGGTAGGTGTAGAACGAGTGCATCGTCTCGGCTCGCAGGAAGAATCCCCACCGGCTGGCACCCACGCCGCGCTGCAGCCGCAGCCACTCCGACAGCGGCGATTCGGTCGCACGTGTCGTGTGCCTGGCCTGGCGGGAGCCACCCTCCGGCGAGAGTCCGTACGCGATCGCGACGCCCTCGACCAGGGTCGACTTGCCGCTGCCGTTCTCGCCCACGAGGAACGTGACCCCGGGGTCGAGGTCGATCCCCTCGCGAAGCACCTGGGCGACGGCCGGGATGGTGGTCGGCCACTCTTCTCCCCCCGTCGGGGCGTCGTCGTTCGGGCGCACCGCCACGACGGGTTGCTGGCGTCGGCGGCGGGAGGTCGGCTCCCAGAACTCATCCATCGTGCTCCTCCGCGCGTGTCGTCTCGTGGAGGCTACCGGCATCCTCGGACACGGTCGAGCCACCCCCTTCTGCGTGAGCCACCCCTCTGCGTGCGTACGCAGAGGGGTGGCTCACACGCAGAGGGGCGGTTCGGCCCGGAACGGAGTCCGGACCGTCAGCACTCGATGACGTTGACCGCGAGGCCGCCCTCGCTGGTCTCCTTGTACTTCGTCGACATGTCCGCCCCGGTCTGGCGCATCGTCTCGACGACGGCATCCAGCGAGACGTAGTGGCTGCCGTCGCCGCGCAGGGCGAGGCGTGCGGCGGTCACGGCCGTGGAGGCGGCGATCGCGTTGCGTTCGATGCACGGGATCTGCACGAGCCCGCCGATCGGGTCGCAGGTGAGACCGAGGTGGTGCTCCATCGCGATCTCGGCGGCGTTCTCGATCTGCCTGTTCGTGCCACCCATCACCGCGGTGAGGCCGCCGGCCGCCATGGCGCAGGCGGAGCCGACCTCGGCCTGGCATCCTCCCTCCGCTCCGGAGATCGACGCGTTGGCCTTGAACAGCGACCCGAGGGCCGTCGCGGTCAGCAGGAAACGACGGATGCCGCGGCGACGGTTCGCCTCGGCGGTCTGCTCCTCGTCGAGCTCACTCCCGTCGCTCACCGCCCGCACGTCGGACTCGAATCCCAGGAGCGCACTGCCGACGAGCTCGCCGTACGGAGTGACCGCGTTCCCGGCCCCGAGCCCGGAATCGGCGAGGAACCGCCACCAGTACATCGCCACCGCAGGGAGGATGCCGGCGGCGCCGTTCGTCGGCGCCGTGACGACTCTCCCGCCCGCGGCGTTCTCTTCGTTGACCGCCAGCGCGAAGGCGCCGAGCCACTCACCCGGAAGCTCACGATGCCCGTCGGCCTCGACCTCTTCGAGCTGGCCGCGGATCACGCCGGCCCGCCGCTTGACCTTGAGGATGCCGGGAAGGGTGCCATCGGCGTGGAGTCCGGCGTCGACGCACCCCGACATCGCATCCCAGATCGCGTCGAGCCCGGATGCGACCTCCTCCTCGCTGCGCAGCGAGGTCTCGTTGAGACGCGCGACCTCGGCGATCGAGAGTCCGTGTTCATCGCACAGGGCGAGCAGTGAGGCGGCATCCGTGAACGAGTAGGGGAATCCCGCCGTCGTGAGCTCGGCTTCTTCGCCGTCGCGCCGGATGAAGCCTCCGCCGATCGAGTAGTAGGTCTCCTCGGCGACCACCGCGCCGTCGGCGGCCCAGGCCGTGAGCGTCATCGCGTTCGGGTGACCGGGGAGTCGCGTGCGCGGGGCGAAGACGATGTCGGCCTTCGCGAACGGGACATCCTGCGCGCCGTCGATCGACAGCATCCCGCCCTCCGGGAAGTCCGTCCATGCCGACCGCACGTCCCCCGGGTCGCACGCTTCCGGCGAGAGTCCGCGGAGCCCGGCCACGACCGCATCCGGTGTGCCGTGACCGATGCCCGTCGCCCCGAGCGACCCGTACAACGTGCTGCCGACGCGGACCACCTGCGAGAGCACCCCGGTGGCGGTGAGTCGTCGTGCGAAGTCGAGAGCGGCTCGCATCGGTCCGACCGTGTGGGAGCTCGAAGGCCCCACTCCGATGGAGAAGAGGTCGAATGCCGAGACGTACGCTGTCACCCCTCAAGGCTACGCCGCATCGTGCGCGCCGGTTCACCGCGGTTAACCGGCGCCTCGTCAAGCCCCTTCAGTCCGGTGCGCGGCCCGGGCATCCTGATCGGACGACATCGCCGAAAGGGGCATCATGACGAACAGCACTCCCGAACCGGAGCCCACCGAAGAGCCCTCGCCCGAGGCGCAGACGCCGACCCCCACACCGGCCTCGGACACGAGCGAGGGCGAGGTCACGACTCCGGCCGAGGCCGAGTCACCCGAAGACGCCGACCCGAGCGAGGTGCCCGACACCGAGGAGCTCCAGGAGCCGAGCACCGAGAAGGATCCGGGTGAGGAGCCCAAGGCTCCGAAACGCGAGGAGCCCGAGCCCGACCATGAAGCCGTCGGCATCGGTGTGGTCGACACCGAGGAGCCGCAGGCCGGCTGAGCTTCTCACTGAGACCCCGGGAGACCGTCGAGACCCCGCCCTGCAGACATGAGCAGGGCAGGGTCTCGGCGAGGCCTACTCGACGAGCTTGCCGGCGGTGTCGACCTCGCGCATGAGCTCGGCGATCTCGGACGAGATCTCCGGGATCGCTTCGCGGGTCACGCCGTCCTTCGGCGACCACACCAGGTTCACCTGCAGGGTCGGATCGCTGTCGGGAAAGTCGCTGCGGTTGTGGCATCCGCGAGTCTCCCGTCGCTCTAGCGCCGCCTCGAGCGTGGCACGGGCGGCGAGCGCCGAGGCCTTGAGGTCGAACGCGTGAGCGAGGTCCTGGAACCCGGCGATATCGGGGTGGATGCCGATGTCCTCCATGCGCCCCTCGATCATGTCGAGGTCGGCGAGGCCGGCGAGCAGCCCCTCCTCCGAGCGCACCACACCGGCGTACTCGGTCATGAGGTTGCGGATCGCCCGCTGCAGGGCGCGCACGTTCTCACGCCCCTCGGCGGCGAGCAGGTCGTCGATCTCCGCGCGCGCCTCGGCCACCGCCGCCGCCGACCGACGCTGCGCATCGAGACCGGCCGCATGCTCCATCGCCGCCTGTCCGACGATGCGCCCGTACACGAGCAGCTCGATCAGCGAGTTGCCGCCGAGGCGGTTCGCGCCGTGCAGCCCGCTGGACGCCTCGCCGATCGCGTAGAGCCCGTCGACATCGGTCTGGTGATCCTCGGGACGCACCCAGACCCCACCCATCGAGTAGTGCGCGGTGGGGGCGATCTCGATCGGGTCGGTCGTGATATCGAGCATCTGCAGCTCCATCATCGTCTGATAGACGCGGGGCAGACGGGTCATGATCGTCTCGCGCGGCAGGTGCGACACGTCGAGCCAGACACCGCCGTTCTCGGTGCCGCGTCCTTCCTGGATCTCGGTGTACGCGGCGAGCGCGACACGGTCGCGGGTCGACAGCTCCATGCGCTCCGGGTCGTACTTCGCCATGAACCGCTCGCCGAGCGCGTTGCGCAGGATGCCGCCCTCCCCGCGTGCGGCCTCGGAGATCAGGGTTCCCGCGGCACTCTCCGGCTCGATGATCCCGGACGGGTGAAACTGCACGAGCTCGGGGTCGCGCAGGCGTGCACCGGCGTCGACCGCGAGGCGGAAGGAGTCGCCGGTGTTCTCGTCGCGACGGGACGACGTGCGACGCCAGATGCGGTTGTGTCCGCCGGCGGCCAGGATCACGGCGTCCGCATGGATCAGGTAACGGGTGCCGTCCGCCTGGTCGAAGCCGTAGGCGCCGAACACGACGTTGTCACGCACGAGCAGACGGGTGATGTAGACGTGATCGAGGATGGGCACCTCGAGCTGCTCGGCCTTGCGCACCAGCGTGCGCTGGATCTCGAGGCCTGTGTAGTCACCGGCGAACGCCGTGCGGCGGAAGGTGTGGGCGCCGAAGAAGCGCTGCGAGATGCGACCGTCGTCTTCGCGGGCGAAGTCCATGCCCCAGCGCTCGAGGTCACGGATGCCGCGCTCGGCACCCTGCGTGACGATCTCGACGGTGTGCGGGTTGGCGAGCAGATAGCTCTCCTTGATCGTGTCGGCGGCGTGCTGCTGCCAGCTGTCGTCGGCATCCATCGTGCCGAGGGCCGCGTTGATGCCGCCGGCCGCGAGCGAGGTGTGCGCGTCCTGCCGTGGGCGTTTGCCGACGGCGAGGACGTCGACGCCGTGTTCGGCGATCTCGATCGCCGCCCGCAGCCCGGATCCGCCGGTGCCGATGACGAGGACGGTGGTGGATATCTGTCGTTCGCGCGTAGCCATGCGGTCAACGGTAGTTAGGTCACCCTAATTACTCCAATGCATAGTTTGCCTGGAAACGATGCGGCTAGGCTATGGCCATGAACCTCGAGCAGCTCCGCGGGTTCGTCGAAGTCGCCCGACTCGGACACTTCACCCGCGCCTCTGAGCACCTGCACCTGGCACAACCGTCGTTGAGCCGTCAGATCTCCACGCTCGAGCGCGAACTCGGTGCCGAGCTCTTCCACCGTGCTCGCGGCCACATCGCCCTCACCGCTGCCGGCGAGACACTCCTCCCCCGTGCACAGCGCATGCTCGCCGAAGCGGACGCCATCCGCGACGAGATGGGCGAGCTGGCCGGACTCCGCCGTGGACGCGTGCGCCTGGGGGCGCCGCCCACCCTGTGCATCAGTCTCGTCGCCGAGGCGATCCGGTCGTTCCACTCCGCCCACCCCGGCGTCGACCTGCATCTGACCGAGAGCGGCTCCCGCCGGCTCGTCGAGCAGCTCGCCGTCGGCGCGGTCGACATCGCACTCATCACGGAATCCGACGGCCCTCCCCCCTCGGGATTCAGCCTCACGCGGACGCCGCTGCTCACCGAGGAGCTCGTGGTCGTCTCCGCCGCGACCGAACCGCCGGTGTCGTCCTCGGCGTCGATGACCGTGCACCACCTCGCCACCCTCCCGCTCATCGCGCTCGACGAGACCTACGAGCTCCGCGCGACGACGGATGCCGCCTTCCGCGCGGAGGGGCTCCGGCCCACGCACGTGCTCGAGGGCGCCGAGATGGATGCGGTCCTGCGCTTCGTCGAGCGAGGTGTCGGCGTCGCGGTGGTTCCGGCGATGGTGCTGCTCGATCGCCCGGCCCTTCGGTCAGTGCGGTTGACGCACCCGATGATGACCCGCACCGTGAGCCTTGCTCACCGTGCGGATGTCACTCCCGCCGTCGCCGTCGCGGCGATGCGTCAGGCCATCCTGTCGACCGCCGCCGAGGTGGCCGACCGCGACCCCGCGATCACGAGCCTTCTCTAGCCGGCATCGACCAGCGCCTCGAGACAGGGATCTGGGAGAGCAGAAACCCCCGCCGCTTTCGCGACGGGGGTTTCTGTACTGTCTCAACACAGTGTGCGCCCGAAGGGACTCGAACCCCTAACCTTCTGATCCGTAGTCAGATGCTCTATCCATTGAGCTACGGGCGCCCAGCCCGCTCAGCGGGCCGTGGAACAGCCTACAACAGTCCCGACGCGAAAGCGAAACGAGGCTCAGCCCTCCGCTGCGGCGGCTTTCTGCTGCTTCTTCCGACGCTTCGCCTTCGCTCTCTGTTCGGACGAGAGAGCCTGCAGATCGACGAGTCGCAGCGCCTGCATCCGCGCTTCGCGCATGCGGCCGTAGTCAGGATCCTGCTCGGGACGCATGCCCTCGACCCGCAGCCGTCGGTCGAGGTTGTGACGCACGTCGGCCCATGCCGCGTCTCTGGCCTCCTCGACGATCTCGGCGAGACGCTCCCGGTCCTGCATCATCTCGCGCAGTCGCACGGCGACCCCGGTGGACTGCTTGGCTCGCCGACGGAGGTTGCGCACGTCGCGGTCACGGTAGTCGTGGGTGCCCACCGGATCGGAGTGCCGGCCTCGGGCCCGCTTGCGCAGCGCAGTGACCGTGGCGGCTGCCTCTTCCGCTTCTTCGGCCATCGCTCGAAGCGCCTCACGCGCGTCGTCGATGTACTTGTCCATGTCGAAGACCCCGTCTTCGGCGATGGTGCCGATGAGGATGTGGTTCTTCACGGCGAGGCGCGCCGCAGCGGTCGCGATCGCGACGCCTTCGGCGATGGCATCCGCTGTCCGTCCCACCGGTACCTCCTCTCCTCGAGCGTACCGGTATCACTGCGGCCCGGTGTCGGCCAGAATGGTTCGGAATCAGCTTGCCCCACCCCTCAGACATCCGCGGGTTCGCCCCCGGATCGCGCGCCGCAGGAGACTCATGAAACACCTCGATCTCGCCGGCAGCACCACCGTGATCACCGGAGCCGCGAACGGCATGGGCGCCGACATCGCCCGCCTGCTGGCCGCCCGAGGCACGCACCTCGCCCTCCTCGATCACGACGGCGCAGCGCTCGCGTCCGTCGCCGCGGAGCTCGGCGGCACGCGGGTGACCACGCACATCGTCGACCTCCGCGACGACGACGCCGTGTTCACCGCAGCCGCCGAGATCGGCGAGGCGCATCCGCAGATCAACGCCCTGATCACGTGCGCCGGCTCCTCGATGCTCGGCGACCTCGACCAGCTCACGATGGAGGAGATGCGCTGGCTCACCGACGTGAACCTCTGGGGCACCGTGTCCATCACCAAAGCTCTGCTTCCTGCACTCCGCGCCGCTCCGGCCGCTCACATCACGCACCTCGCGAGCGTCTACGCCCTGGCCGCTCCGGCGGGGCGGATCCCCTACGCGATGAGCAAGTTCGCCGTACGGGCCTTCTCCGAAGCGCTGCGGCACGAGCTCGAAGGGACATCGGTCAGCGTCGGCGCCGTCTACCCTGCCGGCGTGCGCACCGGCATCATCCTGCACGGCCGATACGCGGCGGCGATCGACCCCTCCGTCGCCGCTCGTGCCGCGGAGGCGCAGGCCGCGATGTACCACACGGAGCCCGCGGAGGCCGCTGCGCGCATCGTGCGGGCGACCGAGCGACGGGCGGCCCGCACGATGGTCGGACGCGAGGCCCGACTGATCGATGTGCTCACGCGGCTCGCGCCCTCGTCGTATTGGCGGGTGATGCGGCGCCCGCTGCGGGAGGCGATCGACACGACGACGCCCGCGCGGTGAGTCGTCACGGCACCTGGGGCCGGAGTCAGCGGACCGCGCCGACCCAGATGCCCGAGGCCCACGCCTGCTGCTCGCCGTTGCAGCCGACCGAGCCCGGATAGCCCCGGACGACCGCCATGCAGTTGGCGAGGAACTCCGGATCGTTGCCGAACAGCGCCCCGTACGCACCGGACGACGTGAGGGCCCCCCACACCCGGAACTGATAGATGTGCGCGAGTTCGTGCGCCATCGCCCAGTTCAACCGGCCGGAGCTCCAGTTCACGATGTCGGCGCGGTACTTGATGTACCCGTTGCTGTTGGCGCAGGCCGGGGCGTTGCCGCCGGCACAGGACGATGATTCGTACAGCCCGACTCCGCCGCCGCCGACGAGATCGAGTGCGGCTCGCACGCGCGCGTATCCGTCCGGGCCGCTCGTCGACCAGGCGGGACCGCCGGGTCCGGAGCTCTGCGCCGCCTGCCAGGACGCGACCTCGGTTCCGACCTTGTCCACCAGTGCGTGGACCGTCGCGGTGGCCGCCGTCACCGTGTCGGGGTTCACCTTCTCGGCCAGCACGGTCTGCTGCGCCGAGAGCGCCGAAGCCAGATGCGCGGAGGTGTCGACCATCCCCTTCGCACGCTCGAGCGCGGTGCCCAAGGCAGCGATCTCGGTGAGGAACGCCGGACGGACCGCGAGCACGGATGCTCGGTCCGCTGTGTCCCGCTCGGCCCGTGCGACGGCTCCGTCCAGATAGTCGGTGCGCTGGCCGGCGTCGTGATACTGGTCGGTCAGAGCACGCAGTTCGGCCACGGCGGACGCGCGCTCCTGTTCGAGACCGTTCGCCCTGGCGTACACCCCGGCGGCCAGCAGGACCGATGCCGCGACCGCCACCGCCAGCGCACGCCGCATCACTGCAGGAACCCCGTCGTGTCGGCGATCTCCGCATCCTGTTCAGCGAGTTGCGAGCGCAGCGCCGTGAGCTTCTCCGCCAACGCGAGGTTCTCGCCGCGGGACTCGTCCAGGGCACGCTCGACCCGCACGATCTCCGCCTTGACCGCGGCGATCGCCGTCAGACGCTCCTGATCGGCGATCGCGACGAGCGCGACTCCGCCGAGAAGCAACAGGCATCCGACCGCGACAGCAAGATTCCGCATCTCGCTCCCCCAGGACAGCGCAACAGTTCCGGACCCACTCCGATCGCACCAATATACAACCGGAGGTGCCGCCGTTGTCCCCCGACTGCGCGCGACACAGGGCCGAGGCGGTCAGACCACCAGGTCGCTGCCGTCGGCGAGTCGTCGTTCGGCGGCGGACTGGCCGCTGGCGAGGTGGGCCGGGACGATCCGTCGCAGCGCGTCGGTGTCGCGCGCCTCCATCGCCTCGAGGATGATGCGATGCTCGTCCGCCATCGCGAGCAGATCGTCGTGCTGGCCGAACAACCATCGCAGACGGGTGAGGAAGACTGCGATGAGCTCGCCCAGCATCTCGTTCGCCGCGAGCTCGACGGCGATCTCGTGGAACTCCGCCGCCGCGATCCGCGCCGACTCCGAGTCTCCGGTGCGGGCGGCCTCGAGTTCGCGCTCGTAGGCATCGCGGATGCGAGTGATGCCGAGCTCGTCGTGCCGTTCGGCGGCGAAGACGAAGATCAGGGTCTCGATGGCCTCGCGCACTTCGGCGAAGTCCCGGATGTCACGGTGCGTGAACTCGCGCACCACCGCCCAGGTGCGAGGCCGAGCGACCACGACGCCCTCGGCGACGAGCGTGCGGATGGCCTCGCGAACAGGAAGGCGGGAGACGTTGAGCTCGGCCGCGATATCGCGCTCGACCAGTCGGGATCCCGGGACCCGTCGGCCCAAGACAATGTCGTCGCGCAGGATCCTCGTGACCCTGACCGACTCGAGCTCAGTGCTCGCCCCCATAGCCCCCGCCATCTGGGCATTCTCGCACTTCCCACGGTGTTCCTCAACTTTTGGTATCCCAACACGCCCGGGCCGCCGTCGGGCGCACGAGGGTTCCCACGATCCCTCGCCCGCCCGAGGCGGTCGAGGTCAGGGCAGGCGGTTCGCGAGGGCGAGGTTCGCGGTCAGCTCATCGGAGTTCTGCTTCACCACGTACGCCGGACGGTCGCGCTCGACCCGCCACGACTCGCTGAGCGGTCCGACGTTGACGGTGTCGAATCCGGCCTCGTCGTAGAAGCGCGTGACGAAGGCGACGGCTTCGGCGTCATCCCCGGCCGTGGCGAGAGCGCGCCGATCGGGAGCCCCCGCAGGGCGGGCATCGGCGGTGATCTCCGATGCGTAGATGTGGTTGAACGCCTTCGCGATCTTCGACGTGGGAAGGGCGCGCTGCACCAGCTCCGAGGTCGTGGTCTCCCCCTTGTCGAGGGCTTCGATGTGCCCGTCGCGCTCGAAGTAGTAGTTGTTGGTGTCGAGGACGATCTTTCCGGCGAGCTGCTCGGCCGGGAGCTCGCCGATCGCGCGCAGCGGCACCGTGACGACCGCGATGTCGGCCGCCGCCGCGGCGTCTTCGGCAGTGGCGGCCTTGGCCCGCGGTCCGAGCTCGGCGACCAGATCGGCGAGCGTCTCCGGTCCGCGCGAGTTCGCGATCACCACGTCATAGCCGTTCGCCACCGCCACGCGGGCGACCTGGCTGCCGATGTGTCCTGCACCGATGATTCCGAGAGTTGTCATGCTGGGCCCAACGTCCGACGCGCGGGACTATTCCCCTCGCGTCTTCCGTGACCGGAACTCAGAGAGCGCGCAGCAGGCTCTCCTCGGTGCGGCGGTATCCGAGCCCCTCGTAGAGCTCGACGGCCGCCGTGTTGAAACCGAACACGTGCAGGCCGATCGAATCGGCACCGAGCCGGCGGGCCTCGCGCTCGGCAGCATGCATGAGCTCGCGCCCGTACCCCTTGCGCCGCTGATCCGCAGCGACCTCGATGTCGAGGATGAACGCGTGCGGCCGACCGTCGCGCACCCGCATGCCGAGCCAGAGGATGCCGACCTCGGTGCCGTCGACGGATGCCGTGAACAGCTTCTGCCCCTCGGTGTCCAGCCCGTCCGGCAGCTCCTTCACCATCTGACGATGCGATTCGGCCGCCGCGCCCTCCGGCGTGTACCGGCCGGACGCGGCGAGGTCCCGGGCGAATCCCTCCTCGGACGCCTCGAGGAAGCGCGGGAACCGCTCCGGTGTCATCGGCGACACCTGGACGTGCGGGGCGACCTCGCGATCAGGCAGGGGCTCGATCACCATCTGTATCGAGGCGACCTCGAACCCGCGCCCGCCGACGAGGGCACGACCGGCCGCATCCTGGGGGAAGAGCGGCGCGCCGATCTGGGTGGCACCCATGTCACCGGCGATGGCGAGGAGCCTCCCGAGCAGACCGTCGTTCTGCGCATCGGTCAGTGCCGTCCCGACGACGAGGTCGAGGAGGAACAGCCTCTGACCGCTGAGGACCAGCCAGAGCGTGCCGAGCTCGCCCTCCTCATCGTCGACGATGCGCAGGATCCGGGCGGTCGGAGTGGCGTGACCCTCCGGCAGCAAGCCCTCGAGGTAGCTGTCGGCGTAGTCCACGGCATCGGCCCCGACGCGCATGCCGGAGGCCCTGTTGCCGTCGATGAGACGCTGCCGTGCGGCTGTCCGCCACTCGTCGAAGCGTTCGGCGGGCAGCGGCGTCAGGTGCAGGGACATGCGTCCATCCTGCCTCTCAGCTGCGGGTGAGCGCGTCTTCCGCTGCGACCCAGGCGAGCATGGCGCACTTGACGCGTGCGACGTACTTCGACACCCCGCCGAGTGCGGCGGCGTCGCCGAGCAGCTCCTCATCGGGCTCGATCTTCCCGCGGGAGCGCATCGCTTCGCGGAAGGCCGCGATCCGGACCTCGAGATCCTCGACCGTGAGCCCCTCGGCGAGCTCGGCGAGCAGCGACGCCGACGCCTGGGAGATCGCGCACCCGTGACCCTCCCACGCGATCGCCTCGACACTGCCGTCCGCATCCCGATGCACCTGCAGGGTGATCTCGTCTCCGCATGTCGGGTTCAGCTGGTGCGACTGCGCCGCGATCTCCTCCCGCAACCCGTAGCCGTGCGGGGTGCGCGAGTGGTCCAGGATCAACTCTTGATACAGGTTCTGCAGGTCGCTCATGCGCCCCTCCGGAAGAAGTCGATGGCACCGGCGACGCCTTCGATCACGGCATCCACCTCGGCATCGGTCGTGTACAGGTAGGTGCTCGCCCTGGTCGAGGAGGTCACACCGAGACGCCGGTGCAGGGGCTGGGCGCAGTGGTGGCCGACGCGCACCGCGATGCCCAGGTCGTCGAGGAACTGCCCCACATCGTGGGAGTGGATGCCGGCGACGTCGAAGCTCGCGAGTCCGACCCGAGGCAGGTCGATCCCGGCGCCGAGCACGCGGACGCCGTCGATCGCACTCAGCCCGTCGACGAGGCGCCGGCCGAACGCGGCCTCGTGCGCCGCGATGCGGGGCATGCCCACCTCGGTCAGGTAGCCCACTGCCGCGGCGAGCGCGATCGCCTGGGATACCCGCTGGGTCCCGGCCTCGAAGCGCTGCGGCGGCGGGAGGTACTCGGCCTCGGTCGTGGTGACCGTCGTGATCATCGACCCCCCGGTCAGGAACGGGGGCATCGCGGCGAGCACGTCGCGGCGGCCGTAGAGGGCACCGATGCCGGTGGGGCCGAGCATCTTGTGCCCGGACAGCACAGCGAAGTCGACGTCGAGCGCGCGGACGTCGAGCGGCAGGTGCGGTGCCGACTGGCAGGCGTCGAGCAGCGTCAGCGCGCCGACTCCGCGGGCGAGCGCGACCAGGGTGTCGACCGGGTTGATGACGCCGAGCACGTTGGAGACGTGGGTGAAAGCGACGAGCTTCGTCCGCGCGGTGATGAGATCCGCGGCGACGTCGAGCCGCAGCGCTCCTTCGTCGTCGAGGGGGATGACCTTCAGGGTCGCGCCGGTGCGGGCCGCGAGCTCCTGCCACGGGATGAGGTTCGCGTGGTGCTCCATCTCGGTGGTCACGATCTCGTCGCCCTCGCGGAGACGAAGTCGCTCTGCGGCTGCTCCCCCGCGCCCGAGCGAGGCGTTCGACAGCGAGTAGGCGACGAGGTTGATCGCCTCGGTGGCGTTCGAGGTCCAGACGATCTCGTCGTCATCGGCGCCCACGAAGCGGGCGACGGCCGCCCTGGCATCCTCGAACAGCTCCGTCGCCTCGGCGGCGAGCGTGTGCGCGCCGCGGTGCACGGCGGAGTTCATGGAGGTCGCGAAGTCGCGTTCGGCATCCAGCACGGCGATCGGACGCTGAGACGTCGCGCCGGAATCCAGGTAGACGAGCGGGTGACCGTGCACCTGCGCGGCGAGGATCGGGAAGTCCCCGCGGATGCGCCGCACCTCGGCTTCGTTCAGCGGGGCGAGCACGTCGACTCCAGGAGAAACGCTCATCGTTCCAGTTTCCCACCTGCGAGGGGCGGGAGGGCGCAGTCCGTCAGCGTCCGTCACTCAGGAGCGGGTCGAGCGTGCGGCGGTCGGCCTCTTCGTCGTAGCGATCCTGCGCGAGCCGCACGTCCTCGACATGCGACTCCGCCCAGACCTGCAGCGCCTGGAGCGGCTCGTGCAGCGTGCGGCCGAGCGGGGTGAGCCGGTAGCGGGAGTGCCCGTCCGCATCCGTCGCGCGGTCCACCATCCCGTCCCGCTCCAGCGCGCGGAGGGTGTCGACGAGGACCTTCTTCGCGATGCCGTCGACCCGGTGGTGCAGCTCGCCGAAGCGCAAGGGCTCCTCGTGCAGGAGAACGACGATCATCGCCGTCCACTTGTTCGCGATCCGCGCGAGGGAAGCCCGGGAAGGGCATCGGGCCGAGAAGACCGTCCACTCCGTCGACATGCGCCGCTCCTCCCGGTGACGTTGAAGTAACCACGCCCTGATCGAGACGCTGGATGCCCACAGTACAGACCCATCGAGGAGGAGCATCATGTCGGCGATCGACGTCGTAGGACAGTACGGTGCGGCCATGGCCGCAGGAGACATCGAGGCGCTTGCCGCGACCTTCCAGCCGGATGCCGTATGGCACCAGCCCGGCGCGAACCAGGTGTCGGGAGACCACGTCGGACTCCACGCGATCCTCGCCCACCTCGGTCGGTTCATGACGCTGAGCGGAGGAACGTTCGTGCTCGAGACCGACTCGGCCACCGAGAGCGGCGACCTCGTGTCGGCGACCGTGCGGTTCCGCGCACAGCGGGCAGGTCACGACGACCTCGATCAGCACGGTGTCGATGTCTTCCGTGTCGTCGACGGCCGGATCGCGGAGGTCTGGCTCATGAGCGAAGACCAGGACGCGGAGGACCGCTTCTGGGGTCAGGTCTGACAGTGCGTCCAGGGGTGCTCGCGCCGCGGCTCGTGCACCCCTAGGCTCGCACCATGTTCAGCGCCGAGACCCTCGCGACCTTCGTGGTCGCGGCCTTCATCATGGTCGCGATCCCCGGCCCGACCGTGCTGTTCACGATCGGGCGCGCGATGGCTCTGGGCCGTATGGGCGGGTTCCTCAGCATCCTCGGCACCGCCGTCGGTTCGATCGTCCTGGTCGTGGCGGTCGCGCTCGGCGTCGGCACGGTCATCGCCCAGTCCGTCGTGCTGTTCACGATCGTGAAGGTACTGGGAGCCGGGTACCTGATCTTCCTCGGCATCCAGGCCATCCGACATCGGAAGGATGCCGCCCGCGCCATCGCCGCCCCGCCGGTGAGGCGCTCCGGACCGCGCCTGCTGATCGAGGGTTTCGTCGTCGGCGTCACGAATCCGAAGTCGATCGCCTTCTTCCTCGCGATCCTGCCGCAGTTCGTCGACCTGCACGCCGGGTCGGTGGCGCTCCAGCTCTTCGTTCTGGGCGCCATCGTCGTGACGATCGGCGTCGCCTGCGATGCCGTGTGGGTTCTGCTCGCGAGCGCCGCCCGCGACTGGTTCGGCCGATCTCCGCGCCGCCTCGAGGGGATGGGCGCGACGGGCGGGGCGCTGATGATCGGGCTCGGAGCATTCCTTCTGGTGTGGAGCGAGAAGCCCGCGACGACGTGACCGCCTGACCGCGCCTCGCACCGTTCACATGCGTGCGAAGCGCGCCCGAGCGATGCAGAAGACGCCGTAGACCGCGAAGCCCGCGCCGACCGCACCGAGGACGAGACCGCCCAGCGGCAGCTCCAGAAGGCTGTGCAGCGCGGCATCCAGTCCTGCCCCCTTCTCCGGGTCCTGCGTCACCGCAGCCACCACGAAGAGCACACCGGTCACCGCCACCGCGATGCCCTTGCCGAGGTACCCGATCACGCCGAGCGTCACGATGCCGCCGCGTGCGACGCCCGAGGGCAGATCGAGCAGCTTCTCAAAGCCGCGTGTGAAGCCGCCGACGACGAATCCCACGCCGACGCCGACCACGGAGAGGCCGATGACGACGAGAATCGCGACGCCGCCGGGAGCCGCGAGCACGACGGCGCTCAACGTCTTCGATGCCTCCTCGGACTCGGCGTCGCCGCCCAGGGCGTAGATCAGGGCCATACCCGCGACCACGAGGTAGGCGAGCGCGATGCCGAACAGCTTGACGCGCTGACCCCACTTCTTCGTCTCCGCGGGGTCGGCGGCGAGGAACGCACTCGCGATCTGCCACACGGCCAGCGCGATCAGACCGGCGGCGACGAGCACGAGCAGCAGCCCTCCGACGGGATTCTGTCGGAGCTGCTCCATCGCGCCGTCCTGATCGGCATCGCCGGAGGCGCCGGCCGCGATGGAGATCGCGATCGACCCGATGATGACGTGGATCAGGCCGAGAACGACGAAACCGACGCGGGCGACCCGACGGAAGGCCGACGATCTCTGGGCGACGCGTGCGGCGTGCTTGACCGTGTTCATATCGATGAAGCGTATCCGTCTCGCCGGAACGCGCAGAGGGGCTTGATTTCCCGGCGTCCGCCGGTCAGGCGCGCGGCGCGACCGGCTGACGGAGGATGGTGCGCAGCTTCGACGGGTCGGTGCGTCGCATGTCGCTCAGGTAGATCTCGTGGTGCAGGCCCCGCATCTGGAGTCCGTGCTCGGGGATGAAGCGGTGGTGCAGGTCGTCGAGCACCGGTCCTTCCTCGTCGAAGGGACCGACATGCAGCGTCTGCACGCAGGTGCCCTCGTCGAGGGTCTCCAGCCGCACGGCGTCCAGGGACGGAATCGGCTCCTTCTTCTTCGCCGCCTTCTGCGCGACGATCTCCACGGCCTCGGTGAACATCGGCGCGGTGACGTGGTCGCCGACCATGATCATCATCGTCCACAGCCAGGCCGACTTGTCGCGCCGCGAGGTGAAGGACTCCATGTCGGGCGCATGCCAGAGACCTTCGAGCGGCATCACCACGGTGTCGATGCCGAGGTCTTTCCGGCTCGCGAACTTCAGCGCGTAGGCCACCGGGAACAGCGCCGAGACGGCATCCCGGTAGGCAGGAGAGGTGTTCGGGTCTCCCTCGCCGTCGATCATCAGATACGGCATCGGCGGCACCTCGAGGATGCGGAACTCGCCCCGCTTCGCCCGGTACGCGCCGAGTGTCTTCTTGGGGTCGATCGCCGCCATGACGTGCCTCCCTGGATCGTGGCCCCAGTGTCGCATGGAGTGCGGACATCGGTCCGGCCGCCGGATGCGCCGGCCGGACCGATGAGAGCCTCAGCCCTGCTCGACGGGCAGCCAGAGCTCGCACGACGCGAAGTCGCCCGTGAACTCGAGGTAGCGCACGATGGAGGGTCCGGGCCGCAACCGCCAGGGGTTCGACGGGAACCACTCCGTCGCCGTGGCCGCCCACAGGTTCTGCAGCGTCGCGGGGAACGGACCGCGGGCGGCGAAGACCGCCCACGCCCCGTCGTCCAGCCGGAGCGCGTCGAGACCGTCGGGCACCGGGGTCCCGGCCTGCAGCGCGACACCGTGCAGGTAGGTGAGGAGGCTGCCCTCCGGGGCATCGGGCTCGACATCCGCCGTGACAGCGAGGATGCCCGACGGCTCGGCATCGCCGAGTTCCTTGAGTCGCACATGCTCCTCCGGCGGGATCGCAGCGATGTGGGCCTGGATGTGCGGGTTGACGCCCTCGTGGATCAGCGGCACCTCAGCGGCGTGGCCGACGAGGACGAGTGCGGGCAGGTGGGTGATGGTGACATCCATCGGGGTGCTCCCTTCGACGCTCAGGCGGAACCGGAGCGTGGGTTGTGTACGGAGAGGACCGCCTTCTCGGCGCGCATCGGCCGGGCTCAGTCCGTGCACGGCACGGAATGCGCGAGCGAACGCTTCGACCGAACCGTACCCGTGGCGCACGGCCACATCGAGCAGGTTCGAGGCACCCGCGGCGAGCTCGGCTCCCGCGAGCGTCATCCGACGACGCCGCACGTATTCCGAAAGCGGCATCCCCGCCAGCGCCGAGAACATCCGGCGCAGGTGATACTCGGTGGTGCCGCGCTCGCGTGCGAACCCGGCGACGTCGATCTCCTCCGTGGAGTCGGTGGCGTCGACCAGGTCGACCAGGGCGTTGAGCGTGCCGATCATGAGATCCTCCTTTCCCACCATCGTGTCCGCCCCCCGCGGCGGGCACCCGATCATTCTGGCCGGATGCGATCGATCAGACGGATGCGATCGGTCGGACGGCGGCCGGCATTCGCGCTGCAGATCTCGCGTCGACGGAGCAGAGCGTCGCCCCGGGCCCGGACGAGTGGCCGGCGCGACCTCCGACACGACGAAAGAACCCCCGGCGGGCTTTCGCCTGACGGGGGTTCCAATGTCTGAGACTCTGCGGAGACGAGGGGATTTGAACCCCTGGTCCCCGTGAGGGGACTCCACCTTAGCAGGGTGGTGCACTCGGCCGGACTATGCGACGTCTCCAGGCATCCGACCCGAAAGCACGGATGCACCTAGCCATCATAACGGGTCGGGCGAGCGGTGACGAACCAGCGCCCAGGACCCTCTTCTGACCGACGCGCACCGCGGCTGGCAGGCGATGCGGACCGACGCTGGGATACTGACCGCACATCGCGGGCTTCGCCCGTCCAGCGCGGAAGAGGAGCGAGCATGCCCGGGACAGAGACGGCGACTCCGGAGCACGCGGCTCCCTCATCCGGCCGCCGGTGGGACGATCACGGCATCGGCTACGCGATCGTCCTCGGGCTGCTCATCGTCTCGTACGGCCTGTGCGCCATCCAGCCGAGCACCGACCCGAGCCCATGGGCTTTCCTCGCCATGCTCGCCACCGTCGCGATCGTGTTCCACGTGACCAGGGCCCGGCGCCTGGTCCAGCGCGTGTCCTGGGTCGTGCTCTCGGTCGCGGGAGCGGCTGCCGTCATCGCGACGGCGTTCGGCGTCGACGGCCCGGTGCTGGCCATCCCGCTCTCCGCGGCCTCGATGATCGCCCTGCTGGTCGCGCCCTGGGCGATCATCGCTCATCAGGTCACCCGGCGCGGCCTGGATCTGGAGGCGCTGCTGGCGGCGGCGACCGCCTACATCCTCGTCGGGATGTTCTTCGCGTTCGTGTACAACCTGATCTCCCAGATCTCTCCGTCACCGATGTTCGGCGAAGAGAGCCTCGACTCGCTCGGCAACCAGCTGTTCTTCTCGTTCACGGCGCTGACCACGACCGGCTACGGCAACCTGGTGCCGGTCGGCGCCGGCGGTCAGGCGATCGCCATCGCGGAGGGGATCACCGGCCAGCTCTTCCTGATCACCGCGGTCGCCCGCATCATGCGGGGCGCGAGCGCGAAGCGGAGCACACCCACCGCTGCCTGAACGGCCGGGGCGCGGTGTTCGGGCCGCCCGTCGGACACCTCGCCCGAAAAGGGTGACGCCCCTCCCGCGATCTCGCCGCGAACTGTCACGATGAGCGGTGCGACGCCGCCCGCACCCGGCCCGGAGACCCCTCCGGCCCTCCGGCTCCCGCGCCGTCGACGGACGGGAGTGCGAGGTCGACATGGCGGGACACGGATTCCCAGACGAGAGAGATGAGCTCGCAGCTCCGGATGCCGTCGCGCCGGAGTTCGTCACCCGGCGAAGCCGCGGCCGGGACGCCCGCGTCCGGGCACCCCGATCGCGGCAGGGTCCATGGCGCCCCGGCGCGCATCGCGCCGACCCGGTGACGCTCCTGGAGGGGCAGGCCGCCACTCGGGACCGCGACATCGTGCCCCTGCGATACGAGCGGATGTCGACCTCGCCGTTCGCGTTCTTCCGCGGAGCGGCGCTGCTCATGGCGTCGGACCTCGCGACCGCACCGCACACCGGCGTCACGGTGCAGTTGTGCGGCGACGCCCACCTGTCGAACTTCGGCCTGTTCGGCACCCCGGAGCGTCGGCTGATCTTCGACATGAACGACTTCGACGAGACGTTCCCCGGCCCGTTCGAATGGGACCTGAAACGCCTCGCGACGAGTTTCGCGGTGGCCGGGCGGCATCGCGGCTTCTCCGAGGACGAGATCGACACCAGCGTCCGCGCATCGGTCGCCGGGTACCGCAGCGCCATGCGGCATGCAGCGGATGCCCACGTCCTGGACGCCTGGTACGACCGCTTCGACGCCGAGGACGCGCGTCGGCGGATCCGCGCAGAACGGGATCGGCGGCGGGCCGACGACGACACGGTCGCGCGGCTGGACGCCGTCGTGAAGAAAGCCCGCAAGCGCGACCGGATGCGGTCGTTCGCGAAGCTCGTCGAGATCGTCGACGGGCAGTTGCGGATCATCGCGAATCCCCCGCTGGTCACCCCGGTCGAAGACCTTCTGCCGGAGCCCGGCCTGCTGCGGGACGAGGTGAGCATCATGCGCGAGCTCCTCTCCGCCTACCGGACCACACTGCGCGAGGAACGGCATCCGCTCTCCGAGTACCGGTATCGGCACATGGCCAGGACGGTCGGCGGGATCGGCAGCGTCGGCACGCGCGCCTGGGTCATCCTCCTGAGCGGTCGAGATGACAGCGACCCCCTGCTGCTGCAGGCGAAGACCGCCCAGCCGTCTGTCTTCGAACGATTCCTCGGCGCGGGCTCGCACCGCAGCGAGGGGGAGCGCGTCGTGCGGGGGCAGCGGATGATGCAGGCAGCCAGCGACATCTTCCTGGGCTGGCATCAGGTGACCGGCGCCGACGGTGTCACACGCGACTTCTACGTGCGCCAACTCCATGATTGGAAAGGTGGTATCGACCCGGACACGATGACGCCCCGGGGTGCCGCCCTCTACGCGCGTATCTGCGGGGAGACGCTCGCCCGCGGCCACGCCCGTAGCGGGGATCGTGTCGAGATCGCCGGCTATCTCGGTCGAGGCCGTGCGTTCGAGGAGGCGATCTGCGCCTTCGCCGACACGTACGCCGAGCAGAACGAGCAGGACTTCGCGACCTTCCGGGCCGCGCTCGCGGGTGGCCGGCTGCCGACCATGAGCTCCGGGGAGCGGGAGACGTGAGCCAGGAGTCCGCAGGCCATGCGACGACGACGAACCACGCCCGCTCCTCCCCTGCACTCCTCGGCGGGGTGTCCGGGTACGCGATCATCCTCGCTCTGCTCGTCGTCTCCTACGGGCTGTGCGCCGCGCAACGCGAGACGAACCCGAGTCCCTGGGCATTCCTGGTGATCCTCGTGACCGTCGCCGTCGTGTTCCGAGTCACGGGGGCCCCGGCGATGGTCCAGCACGTGGCATGGGTGATCCTGTCCGTCGCCGGCATCGCCACGATCGTCGCGGCGCTCCTCGGCGCGAGCGGCCACGTGCTCGACATCCTCTTCTCCGCGGCATCGATGACGGCCCTTCTCGCCGCGCCCGTCGCCATCATCGGCCATCAGGTGAAGCGCCGGGGCCTCAATCTCGAGGCCCTGCTCGCGGCCGTCACCGCCTATGTGCTCGTCGGCCTGTTCTTCACCTTCGTCTTCAACCTGATCTCCCTCGTCGTGCCCGAGCCGATGTTCGACGGCCCCGACGGCGACTCACTCGCCAACCAGCTCTTCTTCTCGTTCACCACGCTCACGACGACGGGCTACGGCAACCTCGTCCCGGTGGATGCGATCCCGCAGGCGGTCGCGGTCGCGGAGGCGATCACAGGCCAGCTGTTCCTCATCACCGCCGTCGCCCGCATCATGCGCGGCGCCGGCCCCGCCGCCGCTCCGGCTGCGTCACCGAAGGAGTCATCGTGAAGAGATGGGGCGTCATCGCCGTCCTCGGGTCCGCCCAGTTCGTGATGGTGCTGGACGGCACCGTGATGAACGTGTCGATCTCGACGGTGGTCTCCGATCTCGACACCACTGTCGCCGCGATGCAGGGCGCGATCACGTTCTACACCCTCACCATGGCGGCGTTCATGCTGCTGGGCGCGAAGCTCGGCGATGTCTGGGGGCGCCGCAGGGCCTTCGTGATCGGATCATGCGTGTACGCCGCCGGCTCGCTGATCACAGCTCTGAGTCCCGATGTGCGCTTCCTCTTCCTGGGCTGGTCGGTCATCGAGGGCCTCGGTGCCGTTCTCGTCATCCCGGCCATCGCCGCCCTCGTCGCGGACAACTATCGCGGCCGCGAGCGCATCACCGCCTTCGCCATCATCGGCGCGGTCTCCGGCGCGGCGGTCGCGGCGGGACCGCTGATCGGCGGCTTCGTCACGACCTACTTCGACTGGCGCTACGTGTTCGTCGCCGAGGTCTTCATCATGATCGGCGTGGTGCTGTGCGCGCGGATCATCACGGATCCGACGCCGAGGCAGAGCGTGCGCATCGACGTCGTCAGCGTCGCACTCTCGTCGGTCGGACTCGTGTCGGTGGTGTTCGGGATGCTGCAGAGCAAGACCTGGGGATGGGTCCTGCCGTTGAATCCGCCGGAGATCGGCGGGGTCGTCATCGCACCGCTCGGCATCTCCCCCGCCGCCTGGTTCATGGTCCTCGGAGTCGTGCTCCTCGCCCTGTTCCTCTCTCGGCAGCGTGTCCTCGAACGCCTGGATCGTTCGCCGCTCGTGCATGTCGGCATGTTCTCCATCTCCTCCCTCCGCAGCGGACTGTCGGTGCTCGGAGCGCAGTACGCGGTGACCGCCGGCCTGTTCTTCATGGTGCCGGTGTACCTGCAGATGACGCTCGGCCTCGACGCGCTGGAGACCGGCATCCGAATCTTCCCGCTGTCCATCGCCCTCGTGCTGTTCTCGATCGTCGGCACCCGGCTTTCGCGCCGCTTCTCCCCGCGGACCATCGTGCGGATCGGCCAGCTGATCCTCGTCGGCAGCGCCGTGATCCTGCTCGGCTCCGCCACCAGTGACCTGCGCAGCGGGCTCTTCGCCGCCGGGATGTTCCTCGCCGGGTCGGCCCTCGGTCTGCTCGCCTCTCAGCTCGGGAACGTGAACATGTCGAGCGTGACGGAGAAGGAGACGAGCGAGGTCGGCGGTCTGCAGGGGGTCTTCCAGAACCTCGGCTCATCGCTGGGGACGGCGCTCATCGGCTCGATCCTCATCGGCGCCCTGTCCACGTCGTTCGCGTCGGCTGTCGCGGCGAGCGATCTGCCCGACGCCACGAAGACGGCGGTGGCCAGCGCCACCGAACACGGAGTCACCATCGTGCCGGCAGCCGACGTGGTCGCGATCGCGGAGGATGCCGGTTTGGAAGACGCCGACGCCGACGCCCTCTCGGCGATCTACCGCGACTCGCAGCTGTCGTCCCTGCGCATCGCATTCTTCGGACTGATCCTCATCAGCCTGCTGTCCCTCTTCTTCTCGAAGGGGATACCGAGCGCGAACGAGATGCGCAGACGGCACAGCGAGACGACCACGACCTGATGACAGCGTCCGGTCGAGAGCTCAGCCCACGGTGGACTGCCGCACGACCAGCTCGGGGCGGAACCGCACGCGACGGTCGTAGTCGCCGTCCGGATCACGGATCGACCGCAGCAGCAGTTCGACCGCCGTCCGTCCGATCAGCTGCGCCGGCTGGCGTATCGAAGTGAGCGGCACGACCGTGGCCGTCGCGAAGTCGATGTCGTCGTACCCGACCAGTGCGATGTCCTCCGGTACGCGCAGCGTGCGGAACATCGTCAGCGCCTGCAGCAGCCCCACCGCCAGGAGGTCGTTCGCGGCGAAGATCGCGTCCGGCCGATCCGCCCCCTCCCGGGCGGCGATCTCCTCGCCCGCCGCCCTGCCGTGCAGCACGGTGAGGGCAGGCATCCGGATCACCTCGAGCGTCGCTCCCGGCACTTCGTCGACCGCACGTCGAGCGCCTTCGAGACGGTGGGCGACCTGCGTGATGGAACCGGGGCCGCCGACGAAGACCAGGCGCCGCCGCCCGATCTGCAGGAGATGCTGCGCGGCGAGAAAGCCTCCTTCGACGTCGTCGACCGAGACCGAGCAGAACGCGGATCCCGCGACCTCGTGGTCCACGAGGACCACCGGGATCCCCGCCGACTGCACGCGCACCAGCTTGTCGACATCGTCGGATGCCGGGGTGATGAGAACCCCGTTCACCCGCTGCTCGCGGAACAGGTCGAGGTAGTTGTCCTCCCGAACCGGGTCCTCGTCGCTGTTGCCGAGGAGCACGGACAGCAGGTCGTCGTCAGCGCGGGCCTCCGCCCCTCGAGCCACGTCGGCGAAGAACGGGTTGCCGGCGTCGGGGACGACGAGTCCGATGCTGCGGCTGCGTCCGGCCCGAAGCTGCCGCGCGGCGTCGTTCCTCACGAACCCGAGCTCGGCGATCACCGCCTGCACCCGCTGCACGGTCGCCGCCGCGACCTTGTCCGGCTGGTTCAGGACGTTCGACACCGTGCCGACCGACACCCCTGCTGCTGCCGCGACGTCACGCACACTCACTGCCACTGCTGCTCCTCGCCGCTTCCGGATGCTGTCCGAGAGTGTACGGCACCGGCCCAGACCGCAGCGGCCCGCCGACGACCCCTCGATACGGGTTGACGCGTGCCGGAGGATCCGCCTAGCATGTGAGTTGAAACGATTCAGATCTCACCCGTCACCACCCGGCAGAGGAGCCCGAATGACGCGCGTCGGCTTTCGATTGCAGGTTCGGCCCGAACTCCTCGACGAGTACCTCGCCAGGCACTCCCCGGTCCGGCCCGAGATGCTCGCCGAGATCGCCCGGGCCGGGCGACGCAACTACTCGCTGTTCCTCGGCGAGGGCGGAACCCTCATCGGCTACTACGAGACCGACGACGATGCCGCCGCTCAGGCCTACCTCGCGGCTTCCCCCATCGCCGCCCGCTGGGAGGCCGAGATGAGCCGGTTCTTCCTCGGCCTCGACGGACGCCCGGATCAGGCCGCGACGCCCCTCACCGAGGTGTTCCATCTCGAAGACCAGCTCGCCGACTCCGGCGAGGGCTCCACCCCCGACGACGACAACGACAACGACAACGAAAGCAGTTCATCGTGAGCATCCTCTCTTCCGACACCCTCGCCGCCCTGGAGAAGCAGAGCATCGAGTTGCCCAGCTGGGCGTTCGGCAACTCCGGCACGCGGTTCAAGGTGTTCGGCACACCCGGCACCCCGCGCGACCCGTACGAGAAGATCGCGGATGCTGCACAGGTGAACGCCTACACCGCCCTCGCCCCGTCGGTCGCCCTGCACATCCCGTGGGATCTGGTCGACTCGTACGACGACCTGCGCAAGCATGCGGAAGACCTGGGCGTGACGCTCGGCACCATCAACTCGAACACCTTCCAGGACGACGACTACAAGTTCGGTGCGCTCACGCATGAGGACGCGGCGATCCGCCGCAAGGCGATCGACCACCACCTCGCCTGCATCGACGTGATGGACGCGACGGGGAGCCGCGACCTGAAGATCTGGTTGGCCGAGGGCTCCAACTATCCGGGACAGGCAGACCTCCGCGGCCGTCAGGACCGCCTGCAGGAGTCGCTGCAGAAGATCTACGCGCGCCTCGGCGACGACCAGCGCCTCGTGCTCGAGTACAAGTTCTTCGAGCCGGCTTTCTACCACACCGATGTCCCCGACTGGGGCACGTCCTACGCGCAGGTCAGCTCCCTCGGCGACAAGGCCATGGTCTGCCTCGACACGGGGCATCACGCCCCCGGCACGAACATCGAGTTCATCGTGATGCAGCTGCTGCGGCTCGGCAAGCTCGGCTCCTTCGACTTCAACTCCCGTTTCTACGCCGACGACGACCTGATCGTCGGCGCCGCCGATCCCTTCCAGCTGTTCCGCATCCTCTTCGAGGTCATCCGCGGTGGCGGTCTGAACAACCCCGACGTGGCGTTCATGCTCGACCAGTGCCACAACGTCGAGGACAAGATCCCCGGCCAGATCCGCTCGGTGCTCAACGTGCAGGAGATGACCGCACGCGCACTGCTCGTCAACCACGATGCGCTCACCGCCGCGCAGAAGTCCGGCGACGTGCTCGCTGCCAATGCCGTCTTCATGGACGCTTTCTACACCGACGTCCGTCCGGCGCTGGCCGAGTGGCGCGAGTCGCGCGGACTCGCCGCCGACCCGATGGCCGCCTACGCCGCATCCGGCTACCAGCAGAAGATCGCCGCCGAGCGGGTGGGCGGCGTGCAGGCCGGCTGGGGCGCCTGAGGTCACCGCGTCGCCTGCGACGGAATCCGTCCGCACGACGCATCACTTCGAGAAGCTCGGCACACCCGAGCACCGAGCAGCCCGTCGTCGCTACGCAACGACCGGGCCCGACTACTGACGTTCCTACCACTGTCCGATAACGACGCCTCTGCGCCCCTACCGTGGTCACGTCCACCGTCACCTGATGATCAGAGCGTGCCTCATCAGGCGCGGTGGACACCCACGAACTGCCGATCGAACTTCGATTCGGCAGGGTCGCACGCTCCGGTGCGATCGCGAGGGAGCACCCCGCTTCCTCGCGCGGAGGCCTCCCCGCCTCCGAAGCCCCAACGCCTACCCCTGCCAGGCGTTGGGGCTTCGTCACGGAGATCTGCAGAGAGGACGTCGTGCACGAACCCATGGTGACCAACGAGGCCGCGCCGCCATCCCCCTTCACGAACGCGGTCCCGAGGACTAGGTTCGCTAGCAACGGTGCCGATTCGTGAGAAAGCGATCACCCATGATCGTGGGACGCAAGCAGAGTCTGGATCGTGCGGTCGAACTGGTGCAGGCGGGGATCAGCGTGGAGATCGTCGGCGGCAGGGGAAGCGGTCGCACGGCCTTCTTGAACGCGCTCCGCTCGCGTCTGGACGAGAGCGGATGGACGGTCGTGTCGGTGCGGGGCATCGCCTCACTGCGGCAGCATCCTCTCGCCGCGTTGCATCTGGCGGGCATCGGCGGCGGCACCCGCCCTGCGGGCGGTCTCCACGAGACGGCGGAAGCGCTGCGCAAGACGCTGCTGCACGCACGCTCGGCGCTTTTCCTCGACGACTGGGACGACCTGGACGAGTCGTCGTGGGGCGTCGCCGTGTCCGTCGGGCTGACGGCGGGCGTGGCCCTGGTGGTGTCCCGACTCGACGGGCCGCGCGCCCGCAATGCCACAGGCGGCCGCCCCGGCTCGTCGCTCGAGTCCCCGTACTTCATCGACATGAGTCCGCTGCGCTTCGAGGACATGGAGAAAGCGCTGAGCGCGTACCTCAAGGCACCGATCGAGTCGACGACGATGAGCCGGATCTACGCGAAGTCGGGTGGGAACATCGGACTCGCCGTGAGCATGATCGACTCGGCCACCCGGGAGGGCCAGCTGGTCAGGCGCGCCGGCGGCGAGTGGGTCGCTTCCCGGGACCTCTGGAGTCCGGCGCTGCGGACCGTGGTCGAGGGATACCTCGAGAATCTCGATGCCGCCGCGCGCGACGCACTGGAGATCATCGCCCTCGTCGGACTCGCGTCCGTCGACACCATCCGCAAGCTCGTCGAATGGGAGACCCTGGAACTCCTCGAGGAGCGCTCGATGGTCGCGTTCGTGGAGAGCGGGCAATCCCAGCTCATCACCGTGGTCCCACCGCTGCTCGTCGAGTTCTTCCGACACGAGGCACTGAGCGCGCGGAGAATGCGACTCACGCAGCTCATCATCGAGCGCCTCGGCACCGACGACCCTGTGACGGCGGTACTCGGGGAACCGGACAGGCGTCACGCGGTCGGCGCGGAAGGAGAAGCGCTCTTCGTGCGGCTTCTCCACGAACGGGCACGGGCCATGCGCCTCGTGACCGCGACGGAGTGGGAGGCCGCGCGCACCCCGGAGAACGCCGTCCGCTACATCATGGCGCTGCGCCAGACCTTCACCCCGGGGGTCAGGGAGACGGTCCGCCGCGTCCTGGCGGAGACCGATGCGGATGCCGGGGATGCCTCCGACCGGGCGCAGCTGGCCGCGCTGCGCGCTCGCTGGTCCGCCTACGTCGATCATGAGGTGGACGCCGCCGTACGGGACCTGCGCGACGCCCGCGAGGGACTCGATGCGCATGTCGGGCTGCTCGACGCCGCGGAAGTCGAGATCGAGGTGAACCTCCGAGGCGTGCCCGAGGGCTTCTCCGATCGGCTGGAGGTCTCCGACGAGATGCCGGATGCGGTGAAGATCGAGCTGCTGCAGACGCAGCTGCTGATCCTGGTGAGCGCCGCCCGATTCTCCGATGCGCAGCGCGTCTACGCCGACCTCGAACGCATCGGTCCCCCGTCGACGACGGCGCGGGTGCTCCAGGCCATCGCATTCCTCGGCATGGCCGAACAACCCTCTGCGCTCGAGATCGTGAACCGCGGATTCGGCGAAGCGCACAGCAACCTCGACATCGAGGGGGTCCGCTCGTTCGGCGCCGCCGCTCTCCTGTGTCACGTCTATTCGGGCAACATCCACGAACTCGACGAGCTCATCGACAGCGTGTCGGCCGCGGGAGAGCCGACCCCGTTCCCCGCGGGCTATCAGCTGGCGCTCCTCTCGGTGGGCGCGCTGACAGCGATCCGCCGCGGCCAGGTGGCGACGGGCGAGCGTCTGGTCGCCGAGGTCGATCAGCTGGGAGTGCCCGACGGTCCGCTCCCCGGCCAGTCCAGCGCCTGGGGGCACGCACAGCTGCTCCTGTTCAACGGGCGCACCTCGGAGGCCGCGGATCTGTTCTGGGAGTCGTCGGAGCGACTCTGGGAGCGGCAGGCGCACTTCGGCGCGCTGATGGGGCTCCTCGGCGCCGTGGAGATCGAGCCGACGGAATCCCGTCTCGCAGCGATCCGTGCGCACCTCCGGTCGATCGAGGAGCCGACCATCCTCCACACGCAGGCAGCGTTCTTCGAGGCAGTTTTCGCCGACGACGTCGAAGGCATAGAACAGGCGGGACAGGAGTTCGAGAGGACGCATCGGGTCGGTCTCGCCCTCAGCGCGTATCTGCAGCTCACCGCGCTCGCCGAGCGACTCCAGGACACGGCGAGCGTGGAACGAGCGGCTCAGCGCATCGAGTCCATCCGCCGTCGCCACGGCGCGGTGGCGTTCGACGTCGGACGATTCTCCTCCAGCGCCGTGCTCCTCACCGAGCGCGAGCGCGAGGTCGCGGCCCTCGCCTCCGGCGGATACTCCAACCAGGAGATCGCCACCCGCCTCGTGCTGAGCGTGCGAACGGTCGAGAGCCACATGCATCGGATCATGCGCAAACTCGGCGTCAGCAGCAGGCACGCGATCGACGTCAGCTCCCCCGGGGTCGCCTGACCACCGCGGCCGCCGGCGCCTGTCGCGCCCACCACCACCGCACGGGCGGAACCGCGCCACTGCACACCACCCATCGACGTACGGTGTGACCTCGATCGACTACGGAAGCTCTCCGATCCCGCCCGTTCGCGCTCGCCGCGTTGCCTAGCGTGTAAATCGCATATGACCGGGCGAATGCACGGCGCAGAAGAGTCATCTGGCGATCGACTGGGGAATCACGGTCCATTCTCGGACGCCTTCTGCAGCCTCGTCCGCACCTCTGCTGGGCTTTCCGGGGTGCGCGACTGCGGCATTCGACGGATGTGAAGTCACCCTTCCCCGTCTGTGCTCCCACCCGAATCGACTGTGCCTCGCGCACGTTTAAGGACACACCATGACGACCACCTCCGCCGCCGCTCCGGATCGGGGTGCCCTGCGGGGCAACCGGTTCCTGGCCATGGCGATCGCACTGATCCTCGCGGTCATCGGCGTGATCGGAAGCGCCACCGGCGCATCCGCAGCGCCCACCGTGACCTATCCGGGGGCCATCGACGATCTCGTTCTCGAGGCCGCCGACGGCAGCTCCGGCCCACTGACCCAGTGGGACACCGTCAAGATCTCCGGCACCTGGGCCGTCCCGGACAGGGCCGTCGCAGGTCAGACGTTCGGAATGACGCTGCCGAAGGAGTTCCAGCGCTACGCCGCCGGCTCCTTCGACCTCCCCGACGATGAGACCGGAGAGGTCCTGGCCACCTGTCAGGTCGCCGACGGACACGGCCCCGATCTGGTCTGCACACTCACGGCGGCAGTCGACAGCCTCGAGAACGTCGGAGGAACGTTCTGGATGGAGGGGACCGCCTCGGGCACCACCGACAGTGAGACCGTCGAGTTCGACACGGGCAACACCATCGTGGTCGTCGACCTCCCCGGCGAGGGCGGGATCATCGACGAAGACACCTCCGAGCCCACTGAGCCGTTCAAGTACGGCACGGCGACCGCGACGGACGGCGTGATCGAGTGGACGATCGGCATTCCCAGCAGCTACGTCGCCGACGGCGGCTTCACGATCGCGGACCAGCTCGACATGTCCAGCGAGTACCACCACTACACGGGCACGGTGCGGCTCGACCAGCACCCCGTCGAGAACGGCAAGCTCGTCGGCGACTGGAGCGCTGTCGGCAGCGAGTACTTCGACACGGCCTTCGCAAAGGACGGACGCTCGTTCGAGTTCACCGCCCACGACCTTCCCGCCTCGGGATTCACGTATCGACTGCACTACGACACCCAGGCCGACGGGATGGTGTTGAACGGCGACGTCTTCGGCAACACCGCCAGGGTGAACTCCACCGAGACCAGCAGCACGTTCACGGTCACCGAGTCCGGTGGCGGCGACGGCAGCGGCGACCAGTACACGCGCTTCACCCTGACGAAGGCGATCACCGGCGACGAGGCGGATGCCGTGCGCGGTGCCGTCTTCACCGTGCGGTACAACATGGAGGGGGCGACGACCCCCGCGAAGACGATGTCCCTGTCGGTGGGCAAGCCCGTCCGGAGCGACCGCTTCCCGTTGGGCTCCACCTTCGTGATCGAGGAGATCGATCTTCCCGTCGTCGACGGCGTCGAGTGGGGAACGTGGGAGCTCTCCGGCACCGGGGTGACGCGCGAGGCGAACGGTACCTACGAGGTGACCCCCGAGAGCGCCGATGGAATCGCGCTCGTCCTCACCAATCACGCCGATGCCGCCCCCGTGGTCGGCAGCCTGTCCTGGACGAAGGTCGGACCCGATGCCGCCGCACTCGCCGGTTCCGAGTGGTCGCTGACCACCCCGAACGGCGAGATGACCGTGATCGACAACGGCGAGGCCGACGAAGACCCGGCCGCTGGTTCCCTCTCGGTGACGAACCTGCCGGCGGGCGAATACACGCTCGCCGAGACGAAAGCCCCGACAGGATACGACCGCACGTCCGCGACCTTCACCGCGACGATCGATCGGGATCACGCTTCCGCCACCTTCGGCAGCATCGTCAACACCCCGACGCCGACGCCGCCCGCGCCGCCCACGCCCACGCCTCCGGCTCCGACGCCGCCCACGCCGCCCACGCCGACGCCGCCCGCCGGACTGGCGATCACCGGTGGTGAGTTCGGTGCCGCATCTGCGCTCATCGCGCTCGCTCTGCTGCTCACAGGTGGGACAGCGGTCATCGTCGGACGACGCCGCGCGTCACGGGCCGCCGCCTCCAGCGAAGAGCTGTGACGACATGCGGCTGGGGCGGTGCTCCGCCCCAGCCGCAGCTTCGAGCCGCCTCATCTTCCGTATCGGCCCCTGGCTCTCAGGACCCCGACTCCCCACGAAAGCGAGACAGAAAATGACCCGACGCACTCCCCTCCGACGCCGCGGCTTCGCCCTCGGCCTCGTCGCGGCGATCGCCCTCACCGGGTGTGCTGCGGAATCCGCCGCCACTTCGGGTGCATCGACGAAACCGAGTCCGTCCGCCAAGTCCGACAAGGACAGCGGCCTTGCGACGGTACCCGGCTACGACGTCGGCGAGTTCCCGCCGGTTCCGCTCTTCGTCCTCCCCGATCTCTCGCTGCTCGACGATTCGGCCAACGCCTTCGCGATCGAGTTCAACGACGACCTCGGGGACATCCCCGGCGTCACGGCCACGCCCGCGTCGTGCGATGAGACCGGCGCGGTCGTGAACAGCAATTCCACGTTCCTCTACGGCGACGGGTCCGGCAGCTACACGGGGCCGGACGGCACCAAGCAGAACTTCGGAGACGGCGGCGGCGCTTCCACCATCAACGGCGTCACGATCGTGAACACCGGCGACGGCGCTGGGATGTACAGCGACGGGACCGTGACGATTCTGAACCTCGGTGATGGATCGGGGACCTACGCGGACGCGACGACGTCCGTGGAGATATGGGGCAACGGCGGCGGCACGTACGCCGACGACAAGAAGTCGATCAAGAACAGCGGCGACGGCATCGGCACGTACACGAATGGCTCCGTGTCGATCGAGAACTTCGGCAACGGCTCCGGAAGATATGTGGACGGCGACCTCGTCATCGAGAACTTGGGTGACGGCACCGGTGCGGTCAACAGCAAGCCGGTGAAGGTCGACCCGTTGCCGCCGGTCCCGAAGCTCGGTGTGTTCCCTCCGCTCGCGGCACTCGCGCCGATGGAGTCCTGCGGCACGACCCTCACGTTCGAAGACGGCGTGCTGTTCGACTTCAACAAGAGCGACATCCGCGCCGACGCGGCCACGACTCTGGACTCCGTGGCTGCCGTCCTCACGAAGCTCGGTGTGACGTCGGCGACCATCTCGGGACACACCGACGCGATCGGCTCCGACACCGAGAACGAGAGCCTCTCCCAGGACCGGGCCGACTCCGTCGCCGCCGATCTGATGGAGCGTGACGTCCCGACGGTGTTCACCGCGGAGGGCTTCGGCGAGAGCCGCCCCGTCGCCCCCAACGAGATCGACGGCGTGGACAACCCCGCCGGACGCCAGCTCAACCGCCGCGTCGAGATCTTCATCCCCGCCGTCTGATACCCCAGCCACACTCAAACGAATCGAGAAGAACATGCGAAAGTCGACACTCACCGCGCTCCCCCTCGCCGCCCTCGTCCTGGTCACCGTACTCAGCGGATGCAGCGAAGCCGGCGCCCCTCCGACCTCCGACGCCCCCTCTGCCGCAACAGAGCAGAGCGGCGACCTTGCAGAACTCCGGGAGGCTGCGATGGAGGGGGCGACGATCGTGTCCTGCCCGACGAAGCCGATCACGCAGATGGGTGTGGTCCTCCGCATCGAGGGCGATTGCGACGTGGTGGACCTCGAGCTCACCGGCGGTGTCGTGATCGTCGATGACGTGGAGACGCTCACCGTCTCCGGCACCGGCAACGTCGTCTACGCCGAGGACCTCGGCACCCTCACCGTCAGCGGATCCACCAACGTCGTCACCTGGGCAGGCTCCGGCACTCAGATCGAAGACACCGGCACCGCAAACGTGCTCACACACGGCTGAGGCGGAGACCGTCACCGGCTCGCGGTGACGGTCTCCGCAGATCACCGGCTCCAACCCCCAGCCTCAGGACCCTGTCATGACCGGTATCCCCGACTTCCCCGCCTCGTCCGCATCACCCGTTCCCCCGGTTGTCTCTGCCGAGGAGACATTCCTGCGGGAGGAAGCCGCCGAGCTGCCTCCCGCAGGGACGGGCTACATCCGTTTTCTCCGCGGTCCCCAGGCACGCACGCGTCGGGGAGCATTCGCCATCGCGCTCGCACTGGCGGACTACTTCGTCGTGGGGTCGATCGTTCTCGTCCCCCTGTTTCTCTTGCCCGGTATCCTCCCTCCGCGCGTGTGGGAACAGTGGGGTACGCCACTCAGCACCATCGTGCTCCTCCTGAGCGTCGCGCTGACCCTGCCGCTGCTCTTCCCGATCCAACGCGCGGTCTTCCGGATCGACGGACGATGGCTCCACTCCGTGGCGGGGCGTTTCCGATGGTCGCTGGCTCTGCGGGCCGCGCTGATCTCCACGGTCGTGCTCGCACTCACCGCCTTCGTCCAAGCCCTGGTGTCTCGCACCCCGATCGCGCCGGACCTGTCCGTTCCGGCGATCGTGGGCGCGGTCGGCGCCGTGGTCCTCGTCCCGTTCCAAGCGGCCGCCGAGGAGTACTTCACCCGGGGCATCATCGCCCGGTCGGTCGCTTCCTGGTTCCGCTCGCCTTTTGCGGGACTCCTGGTCAGTGCCCTGAGCAGCTCTCTCGTCTTCGCACTCCTGCATGGAAATCTTCTGCCGGGCTTGATGCTCTACTACATGGTCTTCGGCGTGCTGCTCTGGGTCGTGGTCTGGTTCACGGGCGGCCTCGAAGCAGCGATCGCCGTCCATGCCGTCTTCAACATCAGCGCTTTCGTCCAGTCGTTCCTCTTCGCTGAGCCTGCCGCCTTCTCGACGACGATCACGGCCGAAAGCCAGTTCTCCGGAATGTGGATGCTCGCCGTGATGGCGCTCCTGGTCGCGGTGCTGATCTGGTGGTTCCGCCGCAGCGGAGTGCAGCGAATCTATCGGCCATCCGACTACACGACCACGACCACGACCACGACCACGACCACGGAGAAAGGTGACTCATGAACACCGCAGACCCGTCAACCCCCGGCAGCTTCCGATTCTGGCTCTTCCCCTGGGCCGTGTGGATCCTGTCGGTCAGCATCCTCGCCGGACTCGTGCGTCCGCGACACACCGGACCGCGCTGGTGGGTCTACCCGCTCGCGCTCTTCAGTTGGCCGCTGCTCTTCCTCGGAGCGCTGCCCTACGCCTCCCGGAAGACGCTCTTCCTCGACGACGACCGACGCACCATCCTGATCCTCGATCGAAACCCCTCGTGGCGCCTGACCCTCGGCGGTGCGCTCGGGGTCGCCGTCACCCTGGTGGGCGGATGGGTGCTCGGCGGCATCTACATCCTGCTGCTCTGCCTCTACCTCTTCGCCGTTTCGGCCCTCCTCCTCGCCGCCACATCCGTCGACTCCGTGGTCGCTGATTTCGAGCTTCTGTTCGCGCCCCCACGGGAGACGTATCGGACCGTCAACTACCTGGGATCGCTCTCCGGAAAGACGCCGGACGCGCGCCGCTTCGCCACGCGGGTCGTGCGCGATCTCGTCCGGGCCGGCGATCTCATCGCTGTCGTGGCTGACAACCAGCAAGACGCCAAGGCGTACGAAGAATACGGATTCGTGAGGAAGAACGTCGAGGGGCTTCTCCTCTCCGCCCGTCGCTGACCCCCGCGCCCTCACCGCGCAGGCCCCTTGCGCCCGCGGGGGCAGAGGATCAGAATGCTCGCAATGTCACCAGAATATTGCGATCATTCTGAGGAGCCGGCATGCACAAGCGATCGACGCGGTGGGCCGCTCCCGCCGCGCTCGTCACGATCCTGGCCGCGAGTCTGCTGCCGGCCGGCGCCGCGCAGGCAGTCGACCTCGACGGCATCACCTCCGTCACGATCGTCGAACCGACCGACACCCTCACCGTCTTCGAGAACTTCCGGCTCGAGGCGACCTGGGTCGTCCCCGACACCGCAGTTCCCGGAGACACCTTCGGATTGACGTTCCCCAGCACGCCTCTGCTCGTGGGCGTCACCGATTCCTTCATCCTGGAGTCGCCTGATGCGGAGGAAGTCGGCTCGTGCACGGTCACCAGCACCGGCATCGAGTGCGTGCTCGGCGACTACGTGCTCACCCACGACAACGTCAGCGGCAGTCTCTTCTTCTGGGCCCAGGCGCAGGAGACCAGCGACAGCGACACGCTCACCTTCACCACCAGCGGCGGCCGTTCGATCGACGTTGCCGTGCCGGGCGGCGAGATCGTCGACAAGGACGCGTGGGGCCCGCCCGCAGAAGCCGAGAAGGCCGGTGTCGTCACGACCGACGGCGACCACCTCGAATGGGACGTCTATGTGCCGAGCAATCAGATGACGGCCGGTGAGGTCATCACCGACACCTTCACACCCGGCCTGACCTTCGTCCCCGCCTCCATGCAGGTCGGCTACGTGCTCATCGCGGATTGGAACGGCGGCGCGTTCACCGATGCGGACTTCGTCGTCCTCACGGAGCCGGCCGACTACGTCATCGCCGACGATCCCCCCACATCGTCATTCACCCTGACGCTGAACGGCCCGGTGCCCGCTGACGCGATCTACCGTCTCCGCTACCGGATGTCAGTCCCTCCCGGCACCGTCGCGGGCGACGTCTTCACCAACACGGTCTCCGGCGTCGGATTCACCGCGGCGTCAGGGTCGATCACGTACATCGGCTCGGGAGGGGGCGGTGAGGGCGACGAGCCCGGCACCTTCACCGTCAGCAAGACACTCTCGGGTTCCGGCACCGCACTCGTGCCGGCCGACACCGCGTACTCGATCACCTACTCCTACCCGGCGGCAGGCGGCCCGGTGACCGGCGTCATCGACGTGGTCGCCGGGCAGACGAGCGCAGCGATCGGGCCGATTCCGCCAGGGACGGTCGTGACCCTCACCGAGACCCCGCCGGCGCCCGTCGAGGGTGCGACCTGGGGTACGGCGACGTACAGCGGAACGGGGGTGAGTCCGACCGCGGGAGGCGCACAGGTCACGATCGTGACCGGTGCGAACGTCGATGTGGCGGTGCAGAACTCCGTCGAGCTCGTGCCGCCGCCCGACCCCGGCACGTTCACCGTGAGCAAGGCACTTTCCGGCTCGGGGGCATTGCTCGTACCGGGAGACACGGCGTACACGATCGCCTACTCGTACACGTCACCGGGCGGGACGGTCACGGGGGCGGTATCTCTTCTGGCGGGAGAGACGAGCGCACCGATCGGACCGGTGGCCGAAGGAACAGTCGTCAGGATCGAGGAGGCCGCACCCGCACCGATCGCCGGAGTGACCTGGGGTGCGTCGACGTACGTGGGCAGCGGAGTGACAGCGGCCGGAGCCGGGGCGACGTTCACGATCGTGACAGCCACGAACGTGGACGTCACCGTGCAGAACACCGCCGAGCTGGTGCCGCCACCGGACGTCCCCGACGAACCGTCTCAGGGCCTGGCCCGGACCGGCGGCGAAGTGTGGGGTCTTCCGCTCGCCATCGCCTTGCTCATCGGTGGCTTCGTGCTCGTCAGGGCCCGGTCGGTGCGCCGCGCCTCCGCGTGAGCAGAAGGCCGACCAGAAGGAGCCCGGCGCCTGCCAGGAGGCTCGCCGCGGGGTCGATTCCCGTCGTGGGCAGCGAGCCCTCGGCATCAGGCGTATCGGGCGGGACAGGCGGAGTGGGCGGGACGACCACCTCGACGCGCTCGCTGTCCTCGGTCGTCAGCGTCTGCCCGGCGGGGGTGAGCGCGGTGACCGTCGCGACGTTCACGACGGAGGGTGCCGACGCTGCCGTCAGACGCACCGTGCAGTCGCTCGTCTCGGTCGCGCCGGCAGCGAGCGCCCCGATCGCCACGGTGCACGCGGGGAAGAGCGGGTCGTCGATGACGACGTCCGTCAGATCGACCTCCCCGGTGTTGGTGACGGTCAGGCCGAAGGTCACCTGCTGCCCGGCGGTGACCGAGTCACGGTCGACCGTCTTGCTGAGCTCCACACCGCTGACCGCGGCGGATGCGGTCGCCGCGGTGTCCACCGACAGGCCGCCGGTGGACCGCGAGGCCGAGGCGAGTTCGGCAGTGTTGGTCATGCCCTCCTCCAAGACCGACGTGCAATCGACCGTGGTCGTGGACAGCGGCGCGAGAGTGCCGAGGACTCGATCGCAGCCGGGCGCCGCAGCGTCGGCGACCTCCACCGATTCGAGCGGAACGGTGCCGGTGTTCACCACGGTGATCGTCCAGGTGACGGCGCTGCCACGGGGCACGTCGGCCGCAGAGGGCGTCTTCGACAGGCTCACCGCGAGAAGTCCGACGACGGTGGGAGCACCGTCGGCGACCTCGGCTCCCGAAGGATCGGCCGCGCGGGCCTCGAAACAGCCGATCACCGCCCCGGCCGCGGGTGCGGCGCACTGCAGCACGATGGTGGCATTGCCGTTCAGCACCGCGAACCCGGTGATGGTGTTCCCCTCGAGCACCGCGCCCGGCGGCAGACCGCTGCAGGATGAGAGGGCGATCGGCGACGTGATCGTGAGTGCGCTGAGCGGGACGGAGCCGGGGTTGCGGACCACCACGTCGAAGGAGGATGCCTCGGCAGACGTCCGCACCTGGGTCGGTGTGACGGTGATGTCGAGGTCGGACACCGGGAGCGAAAGCACCACGTCCATGATCGTGAAGCCGTCGCCGCCGGTGCCGAACTGGAATGTGAGCGAGGTGTCCCCGGGGGCGAGGCCGGAGAGCGGACTTGTCGCGATGTCGACGGAGGCGTTGGTGAAGGGAGTCGCCGCTGCATAGTCGGGGAAGGGCACGCCACTCGGCGCCCGCGAGATCGCGATATTGTTCGTCGCTCCCTCATCGTTCTGCAACCGGGTCGGCGTGGTGTTCGACGACGTCGTGTACTGCCCGAAGTCCCCGGAGTCGGCGTGGTCGCCTTCGGCGAGGAAGTACCCGACCCGCGCGCCGGATCCGGCAGCGGTGAAGCCGGTGAGCGAGAAGTTCCGGTTGCCGCCCGGGGCCAGGTCCTGCGAGCCGCGGTAGATGACGACGCGGTGCGAGGCGGTGGTCGAGTCCGTCGGCTCGAACGCCCCGTGGTCGTAGACGACTGTGAGGCTCCATCCGGCGAAGCACGAGCGCCCGGTCCCCGTCCAGAGGTTCCCGACCGAGATCGTCTCCTCGGTCCCGCTCTCCCCGCTCTGGAACAGCGACGTCACGTCGGCGTTGGCGACGTAGATCCCCGCCCGGCCCGCGGCCGGCGGCGTTCCCCCGTCGATCATGTCCGGTGCGACCGCCGAGATCGGTCCGGACGCCCCCCGCTGCACCATGATCTGGCGATCGGCGGGGATGCCCGCCGGCACGCTGCAATAGATGCCGGTGCTGTTGGTGGGTGTCGCTCCGGTGGACACCCCGCTCGACCCCATCCAGGAGAGCTGCGCGTAGACCACGTTCGCCCCGGCGGGGATCGTGAGGCGCGCACTGGAGCTGTTCTCCGCACCGGCATCCGTCAGCTGCGGGACGGCGCGGGTATGGGTCATGTCGGTGACGTTGTTGTGCACGCCGCCTGCGCCGCTGTGCAGTTGATTGCAGGTGTTGGTTCCCACGGCGGCGCACTCCAGCACGCCGTTGCCCGCCATGAGGAAGTCGCCGTTGACGACGGCGTCGTAGGCCACGGCGTGAGGGAACGCGGCGGCTGCGGGAGGAGCGGCCGAGACGAGTGTCATTCCCAGCACCCAGAGAGCGACCGCCAAGACGGACGCACTCCACCGGACACTCCGCTGTCCACGTCGATCGGCGAGGACCGGCGAGGTCGGAGATGCGCCACCGGCGGCCACTCGCATGTTCACACAGTAGACCCGATCAGGCCGGCCGTCATCAGGCAGAAATCGGCCGCCGAAACGAGGGAGCGATACCGGGCGCACCATGCCACGAGGCCACGTCCTCAACGAGGTTGCTCGCCGCAGTCGATGGAATCGTGGCCCAGCGTCCACTCCTGAAGACGGCTCCCTCCGTCCATGCGGGCGAATCCCCGGACGGTCGAGGAACCGGCGGCCGCTTCGGCGCCGGCCGCGGTGAACGTCACGCTGCGACTCGCCCCGGCCGGCACCTTGGCGAACAGCTGTTCCCCGAGCGGCGAGATCACGCGAATGTCCGCCGTCGCGGTCGAGGCGTTCTGCACTCGGAACGTCAGAGACGCTCGGGAGTCGCTCGTGCACCCGGCCGCGACCGATCGAGTGATATCGAAGACGGAAGGGGAAGCCGTGGCCGTCGGCGTCGGCGTCGGCGTCGGCGTGGGCGTGGGTCCGCTGCCCGCGTCGTGGACGGCGTACGCGATCCGAGCATCCAGGCGCGTCCCGCCCTCATAGAACAGGTACGTCCGCGATCCGACCGTCACCACTTCGGGGGAGGCGACACGTCCGGCGTCCGGCGCGACCCCCGACGCCTTGTGCAGGTTCACTGCCGCACCCACGTCGGTGAGGGTCGCGTCGATCGGTCGCGCCGAGATGCGCCCGGAGGAGCCGTGATAGATGACGTACAGCTGGTCGTCCCACTCCCAGAGGTTGGCCGCCGAGACGTTGCCCGCATCGAGCGCACCCGGGACCACGATCGGATCGGGGCGCACCGTCCACGATCGTCCGTCGACCGACTCGGCGATGCGGATCCGGCGGGAGTTCGCCGAGGTGTTCTCCATATAGAACATCCCGTATGCGAACGCCGAATCGGGATCAGGGTGCTCGAACACGCGGGCATACGCGGTCTCGGTCGTCTTCGCGCCGCCCATCGCGTTGTCCACCGCGACGCCGCCGTAGGCGAAGGTCACCCCGTCGTCCGAAGTCGCGTAGCGGGTCGCGTCATTGCCTCCGTGGAAGTAGAGGAACATCGTGTCCTCCGCCGTGTTCCAGATGGCGTCGCCGCTGGAGACGTGATTGACGGAGTAGTGCGGCGCCCAGACGTTGGCGATGACGGGGTTCTTCTCGTACTCGGTCCACGGGCCGTCGAGCGAGTCCGCGTACATGAGTGAGATGCCGCCTGGATTCTCGTGCGGCGCGTAGTAGAGATACCACTCGCCGAGAGGAGACTCCAGGTGTGCTCCGGCATGGAACACACTGGGGAAGATGAACTCCCCGGTCGGGTTGTAGCTCAGCGCAGTGGCGGCGGTCACCTCGCCGGCGTAGCTGAAGGTGGGTGGCGCGGCCGTGGCCGCCGTCGCCGGGTTCGCGATGACGACCGCAGCGATCAGCACCCCGAGGCTGAGCACGCCGGCGATCACTCGGCGATACGCGGCGGTGAGCAGTGGGGTCTGCGGCTTCGACACGATGGGGTTTCTCCTCGGGTGGTGGTGGACGTCAGCTGCATCGGCTCTTCCGATTCTGTTTCCGGGACTCGAGCCGCGGTGTCCGCAGCCCCGTATATCGGTACGGCTTCGCCGGAGCTCTGTAGCGGTTCGCGCGACGCACGTAGGTCGCACGCCGTCGGTCGGTGCGGCGGGCCCGAGCGAGCACGGTTCGGCGGCTCCCCGCGGGCACCGGATAGATTCCTCCCATGGCTCTTTCCGGCAACCTCGAGGCGCAACGACGTCGCGACGAACTCGTCGAACTCGCGAACAGTCCCCAGGGCGTCATGATCGAGGCGGCCGCCGAGCTCTTCTCCGTCTCGTCGATGACGATCCGCCGGGACCTGCTCGAGCTGGAAGCCGAGGGCAGGGTGCGGCGTGTCCGGGGCGGAGCCGCCGCGGCTCCGAAGGCCCGCCCGTTCGATGCTCGCCGTGCCATCCGCGCGAGCGCGAAGCGGGCCATCGCCGAGAAGGCACTGCAGCTCGTCCCCGATCAGGGCAGCATCGCCCTCGACGCCTCGACCACGGTGAACATGCTCGCCTCGACGATCGGTCCGCGCGCCGGACTCACGGCGTACACGAACTCCTTCGAGTCGTTCCAGCTGCTGCACCCGCTCGACGGCGTGACGGCGGTGATCTCCGGAGGCACCGCCGAGCCGACGACCGGGAGCCTGGTCGGCCCCATCGCGCGCCGAAGCATGCGCTCGGTGTATTTCGACATCTTCTTCTCCTCGGCGGATGCGCTCGACAGCGCGGACGGCACCTCCGAGGTCTCGGTGGAGGAAGCCGAGCTGAAACAGGCGATGGCGGCGAACGCCGGGACCACGGTCGTCTGCATCGACTCCAGCAAGCTCGAGCGCCGCTCGGTCGCCCGCGCCCTGGAGCGCGAGGAGATCTCGGTTCTCGTCACGGAGCTCGATCCCGCAGACGAGCGGCTGGATGTGTTCCGGGCGACAGCCGACATCCTCTGATCCTTCTCTTGAAGGTTGGTTCATGTTATATTTCACAAGAAGTAACACCACCGGTACGCGCCGCCGTGCGCGCCGCCCTCTTCTTGGAGAATCGTGACCAACGCCACCGCCGCCGCCCTCATCGCCCGGTCGAACCGCCTCGGCGCCGACCCGAAGAACACGAACTACGCCGGCGGGAACACCTCCGCCAAGGGCACCGACACCGATCCCGTGACGGGCCGGCCCGTCGAGCTGATGTGGGTCAAAGGATCGGGCGGAGACCTCGGCACGCTGAAGGAGAGCGGCCTCGCGGTTCTGCGCCTCGACCGGATGCGCGCGCTCGTCGACGTGTATCCCGGCATCGAGCGTGAAGACGAGATGGTCGCGGCCTTCGACTACTGCCTGCACGGCAAGGGCGGCGCGGCCCCCTCGATCGACACCGCCATGCACGGCCTCGTGGATGCCGCGCACGTCGATCACCTGCACCCCGACTCCGGCATCGCGATCGCCACCGCCGCCGACGGCGAGGCGCTGACCTCGACCATCTTCGGCGACAAGGTCGTGTGGGTGCCGTGGCGCCGCCCCGGATTCCAGCTCGGGCTCGACATCGCGGAGATCAAGAAGCAGAACCCGCAGGCGATCGGCACGATCCTCGGCGGTCACGGCATCACCGCCTGGGGCGACACCTCGGAGGACGCCGAGGCGAACTCCCTCTGGATCATCGACACCGCGGCCGCCTACATCGCGGAGCACGGCAAGGCCCAGCCGTTCGGTGAGGTGCGCTCCGGCTTCGAAGCTCTCGCTGCGGCGGAGCGGAAGGAGCGCGCGGCAGCCCTCGCCGGCACGATCCGCGGCATCGCCTCGACCGACAGGCCGATGGTCGGACACTTCACCGACGCCGACGAGGTGCTCGACTTCCTGGCATCCGAGAAGGCCCCCGCCCTGGCGGCTCTCGGCACGAGCTGCCCCGACCACTTCCTGCGCACCAAGGTGAAGCCGCTGATCCTCGACCTGCCCGTCACGGCATCCGTCGACGAGCAGATCGCCCGCCTGCACGAGCTGCACGAGCAGTACCGCGCGGACTACCAGGCCTACTACGACGCGCACGCGACGTCCGAGTCTCCCGCCATCCGCGGCGCCGATCCGCTCATCGTGCTGGTGCCCGGGGTCGGAATGTTCTCCTACGGCGCCAACAAGCAGACGGCCCGGGTCGCCGGCGAGTTCTACGTCAACGCGATCAACGTGATGCGCGGCGCCGAGGCGCTGTCGACCTACTCCCCCATCTCGGACGCCGAGAAGTTCCGCATCGAGTACTGGGCGCTGGAAGAGGCCAAGCTGCAGCGGATGCCGAAGCCGAAGTCGCATCAGGGGCGCATCGCCTTCGTCACAGGTGCCGCATCCGGCATCGGCAAGGCGATCGCCACCCGCCTCGCCGCGGAAGGCGCCTGCGTCGTCATCGCCGACCTCGACCTCGAGAAGGCGCGCGCCGCCGCAGCCGAGCTCGGGAACACGGATGTCGCGATCGGCGTCGCTGCGAACGTCGCGGATGCCGATGCCGTGCAGGCCGCGCTGAACGAGGCGGTGCTCGCGTTCGGCGGTGTCGATCTCGTCGTGAACAACGCCGGCCTGTCGCTGTCCAAGCCGCTGCTGGAGACCACCGAGAAGGACTGGGACCTGCAGCACGACGTGATGGCGAAGGGCTCCTTCCTCGTGTCGAAGGCCGCGGCGCGCGTGCTCATCGACCAGAAGCTCGGCGGCGACATCATCTACATCTCGTCGAAGAACTCGGTCTTCGCGGGGCCGAACAACATCGCCTACTCCGCGACGAAGGCCGACCAGGCCCACCAGGTGCGACTGCTCGCGGTCGAGCTCGGCGAGTACGGTATCCGTGTGAACGGCATCAACCCCGACGGCGTCGTCCGCGGCTCCGGCATCTTCGCCTCGGGCTGGGGTGCGAACCGTGCCGCGACATACGGGGTCGCGGAGGAGGACCTCGGCCAGTTCTACGCGAACCGCACGATCCTCAAGCGGGAAGTCGTGCCCGAGAATGTGGCAGACGCGGTGTACGTACTGACCGGCCCCGAGCTCAGCCGCACCACGGGCCTGCACATCCCCGTCGACTCCGGCGTGGCCGCGGCGTTCCTGCGATGATCCTCGATCGGCCCGCTCCCGTTCGACCCGCCCGTGGTCGAGGCGGAGCCACCCCCTTGCATGCGAGCGGCCCCCTCGTTCGCAGCGAACCAGGGGGCGGCTCGCACGCGAAGGGGCCGGTCGACGGGAGGGCGAAGCGATGACCGTGCGCGCGGTCGCGGCCGTCGACCTCGGCGCCACCAGCGGACGCGTGATGATCGGTCGCGTCGGCGACGGGAGGCTCGACCTCGAACTCGTCTCGCGGTTCCCCAACGGCCCCGTCGAGCGCGAGGACGGCCTGCACTGGGACTTCGCGGCCCTGTACGAGCACGTCGTCGCGGGTCTCGCCGAGGCGGTGCGTCGGGAGCCGGACATCGAGAGCATCGGCATCGACTCCTGGGCCGTCGACTACGGCCTGCTGAAGGACGGCGCGCTTCTCGCCGAGCCGTTCCACTACCGCGACGACCGCACGGCACGCGGCGTCGCCGAGGTGCACGGGATCACTCCCTTCGCGGACCTCTACACCCGGAACGGCCTGCAGTTCCTCCCGTTCAACACCCTGTACCAGTACCGCGTCGAGGAGCGCCTCGCCGAGGCCGACGTCGCACTCCTGATCCCCGACCTCATCGCGTTCCTCCTCACCGGAGTCGCGGTCGCCGAGCGCACGAACGCCTCGACCACCGGCCTGCTCGGAGTCGCGGACACCGAGTGGGACACGAACCTGGCCGAACGCCTCGGCATCCCCTCCCGCATCCTGCCGCGACTCGTCGACCCCGGCTCGACGGTCGGCACCGTCCGCCCGGAGATCGCCGCCCTGCTCGGCAAGGATCTCCCCGTGATCGCGGTCGGCTCGCACGACACCGCATCCGCCGTCGTCGCGGCGCCGCTCTCGACTCCGCACTCCGCCTACATCTCCTGCGGCACCTGGGGTCTGGTCGGCATCGAGTTGACGGCGCCGGTGCTGACGGATGCCGCACGCGAGGCGAACTTCACGCACGAGCTCGGAGTCGACGGCCGCTACCGGTTCCTGCACAACGTCACGGGCCTCTGGCTGCTCAGCGAGACGGTGCGCGCATGGGAGACGGAGGACGGCGCGGGCATCGACCTGCCGGAGCTGCTGTCCGCGGCATCCGAGGTCACCGGAGAGGTGCCGGTGTTCGACGCGAACGACTCGTCGCTCGGCTCCCCCGGCGACATGCCCGCGAGGATCGCCGCTCTGCTGGGCGCAGCGGCCCCGACCACCAGGGCGGCATTCGCGCGCTCGATCGTGGAGTCGATCGCCGCCGCGTTCGCTGATGCCGTGCAGACCGCCGCGGACCTCTCCGGTCGTGAGCTCGACGCCATCCACCTGGTGGGCGGCGGGTCGCTGAACCGGCTCCTGTGCCAGGCGACCGCCGACCGCACGGGACTGCCGGTACTCGCCGGGCCTGTCGAGGCCACCGCGCTCGGCAACGTGCTCGTGCAGGCGCGTGCGCTCGACGCCGCCCCCGCCACTCTCGAGGAGCTGCGCGCCCTGGTCGCCGCGACCCACGCCCCGGAGCGCTTCGACCCTCGCTGACCGCGGTCGGCGGGACGACGCCTGTGGCGGAGTTCCCGCCGTCGGGCGGACGATCGAGTGACCGCCATCCGCCCGTCGCCGAGAAGTCCGCCCCTCACCGCGTGGCGCACGAAGAGGGCGCCGGAGCCGAGGCCCCGACGCCCTCCTGCGAGGCGACTCAGAAGTCGAACTCGCCGATGTTGTCCGCGGTGAACACGAACGGGTCGCCGAGCAGGACGACGCCGTCCGCGCCGACCGTGTACTCACCCAGGTCGCCCGCCTCGAAGGTGTCGCCCTCCTTGCCGGTGATCTCGCCCTCGACGAGCGCCTTCGCTGCGAAGGCCGACAGGTAGCCGAGGTCGGCCGGGTTCCACAGCGCGAACGAGGTGACGGTGCCGTCCTCCACGTACTCGCGCATCTGGTTCGGCGTGCCGAGCCCGGTCAGTGCGACCTTGCCCTTGTAGTCCGAGGTGGACAGGTAGCGCGCCGCAGCCGCGATGCCGACCGTGGTGGGCGAGACGATGCCCTTCAGTTCGGGGTGGCTCTGCAGCAGCGCGGCCGTCTTGTCGAACGAGGTCTGGTCGTCGTCGTCACCGTAGACCGTCTCGACGATCGTGATGTCGGGGTAGTCGCTCGCGACGTACTCCTTCATCAGGTCGATCCAGGCGTTCTGGTTGGTGGCGTTCGCGGATGCCGACAGGATGGCGATCTCGCCGGCCCCGCCGATCTGCTCGGCGACCTGGTCGATCTGCACCTTGGCGATGCCCTCGGAATCGGCCTGGTTGATGAACACGTCGCGGCACTCGGGGTTGGTGTCGGAGTCGAAGGTGACGACCTTCACACCGGCGTCCCGCGCCTCGTTAAGCGCGTCGCAGATGGCCTTCGGGTCGTTCGCCGAGACGACGAGCGCGCCGACCGCCTGCTGCGTGGCGGTGTTGATGTAGCTCACCTGGGCGTCGGGGGTGGCTTCGGCCGGGCCGACTTCGGCGAACGTTCCGCCGAACTCCTCGACGGCCTTCTTGCCTCCCTCGCTGGAGGTGTCGAAGTAGGGGTTGCCGAGGTTCTTGGGCAGGAACGTGATGGACAGGTTGTCGGACCCGCCGCCCTCGCCCGAGCCCGAGTCGCCCGACCCGCTGCCGGTGTCGGCGCAGCCGGTCAGCACGAGCGCTGCGGCGACGGCCACGGCGGCGAACGCCCCGACCCTCTTGCGTGCAAACGTCATTGTTCTTCCTTTCGTGATGATCACCGCAGGCGGATGCCGACGGCGAGAGGCTGCCTCATGGTGCGGGAGAGGCTGCGACGCGGAGCGGTGGGCCCGCTTTCGCGCGGACGCGGTGCGCCCAGGCGAGGACGCTGGCTGCGACGACCGAGAAGATCAGCAGACCACCGGTGATGATGTTGATGACGTCGGAGGTGACTCCGGCGAGACGGAGGCCGCTACCGAGCACTCCGATCAGGAGCACTGCCGCGACGACGCCGTGCAGATGGCCGCGCCCGCCGAACACCGACACCCCGCCGAGGACGACGGCCGCGATGACCTGGAGCTCGAGGCCGGTGGCGTTGTCGCCGCGGGCGCTGCCGAAGCGCAGCGTGTAGAAGATGCCGGCGAAGGCCGCGACCACCCCCGAGAGGATGAACAGGATGAACTTCGTCCGCTCGACGTTCACGCCCGAGAACCGGGCGGCGTCCTTGGAGAGCCCGATCGCGTAGATGCCGCGACCGAAAGGGGTGAAGTGCAGCACCACCACGAAGATCGCGAGCAGGATCAGGAACGGGATCACGATGTAGGGGATCGTGGTGCCGGCGATCTTGGCCTTCGCGAGCGCCGTCCACATCTCCGGGAAGTCCGTCACGGCGGTCGTCCCCAGCAGGCCGACGGCCAACCCGCGGAACAGCGCCAGGGTGCCGATGGTGACGGCGAGCGACGGAAGGCCGACGACCGTGACCAGGAATCCGTTGAACGCCCCGCCGATGACGCCCACCGCGAGAGCGGCGAGGGCGGCGACCTCGAACGGCGCCCCCGATTCGGTGAGCACACCCGTGACGACGCTGGCCAGTCCCACCATCGAGCCGACCGAGAGGTCGATCTCGCCGGTGATCATGACGAGCGTCATCGGCAGGGCGATCAGCAGGATCGGAGCGACGTCGAGCAGCAGGTAGTTGACGGTGATCGGCTGCGCGAAGCCGCGGATCGACACGGCGGAGACGATCACGACGAGCACCAGCAGGGCGATGATGGCGAACTCGCGGTTGACGACGATGCGCCGCCACAGCGGTCGGTCGTAGTCCCGGATCACCCGGGTCGTGGCTGTCGTCGTGGTGGTCATGATTCGTCCCTTGCCTCGATGAGCTGCCGTCTCTGCCGCACGGCGAGCAGCCGGTCGAGCACGATCGCACCGATGATGAGCACACCCACCACGGCGCGCTGCCAGAAGTCCGGGATGCCGAGGATCGGCAGGGCCCGGTTGATGGTCATCAGCAGCATCGCGCCGATGGCTGCACCCCACACGGAGCCGACGCCGCCGGTGATCGCGATGCCGCCGATGACGGCCGCACCCACGGCGTCCAACTCCCAGCCCGAGCCGACCTGCGAGCTCACCGACCCGTACCGGGTCACGTAGAAGACCCCCGCGAGACCGGCGAGTGCCCCCGAGAGGACGAAGGCACTCAGCACGCGCCGCGTGGTCTTGAGCCCGTACAGCTCGGCGGCCGCCGGGTCGGAGCCGATGGCGTAGTACTCGCGGCCGCCGCGGGTGTTGCGCATGTACCAGGCGGCGAGCGCGAGGACGATGATCGCGACGATCGACAGCACCGGGATCGTGAGGATCTGCTGCGTGCCGAGGCGCAGGAAGTCCTTCGGGAGGTCGGAGGGGTGCACCTGGTCGCTGCCGGTCCAGAGCACGTTGATGCCGCGGTAGGCATACAGCGTGCCCAGCGTGATCACCATCGCCGGGACCTTGGCGAACGCCACCAGAGCGCCGTTGACCAGTCCGAGGAGGGCGCCGAAGATCACGGCTGCGATCACTACGAGGGGGATCGGGATGCCGGGGATGTCGATGAACAGACGCCCGGTGAGGAAGGCCGTGAGTCCCATGATCGATCCGACCGAGAGGTCGACGTTGCGGGTGATGATGACGATCGCCTGGCCGACGGCGACGAGCACGAGGATCGACGGCGTCAGCAGCAGGTCGCGCCAGCCGTCGGTGCTGAAGAGGAAGTTCGGGTTCTTCACGGTGGCGGCGACGACGACCAGGACGAGGGCGGCGAAGATCCCGAGCTCGCGGGCGCGGCCGATACCTCCCGGCTTCTTCGCGATCGCCGGGGCGGATGCCGCGAGTGCGGTGTTGCTCATGCGTGCTGCTCCGATGCGTGGGTCGCGGCGAACATGACGTTCTCGCTGGTGGCGTCCTCACGGTCGATCTCGGCGGTGATCCGCCCTTCGCGCATGACGAGCACGCGATCGGCCATGCCGAGCACCTCGGGGAGCTCGGACGAGATCATCAGGATTCCCATCCCCTCGCCCGCCAGCTGCGAGAGCAGGCGGTGCACCTCGGACTTGGTGCCGACATCGATCCCTCGGGTCGGCTCGTCGATGATGAGGACGCGCGGGTCGGTGGCGAGCCACTTGGCCAGCACCACCTTCTGCTGGTTGCCGCCGGAGAGCGTCGCCGCCACCGTGTCGAGCGCGTGCGTCTTGACCTCGAGCCGAGAGGCCCAGACCTTGGCCGCGCGGTTCTCGATGCCGGTGGTGATCAGGCCCCACTTGGCGAGGTTCCTGCGGATCGCGAGGGTGATGTTGCCGCCGACGCTGGCGTCGATCACGAGGCCCTGCTTGCGGCGGTCCTCCGGCACGAGAGCGAGGCCGTTGCGCATGGCGGCCGTCGGGTTGCGCCTCGGCACCACGGAGCCCCGCATCCGCACCTCCCCCTCACGGTAGGCGTCCACTCCGAACACGGCCCGTGCGACCTCGCTGCGACCGGCACCGACGAGGCCGGCGAGCGCGACGATCTCGCCCGCGCGGACCGTGAACGAGATGTCGTGGAAGACACCGGGGCTCGTGAGCCCCCTCACCTCGAGCAGCGGTTCACCGACCTCCGCCTCCTGCTTCGGGAAGAGCTCGGTCACGTCGCGGCCGACCATCTGGCGCACCAGGTCGTCGACGGTCGTCTCGGCGATCGGCGTCGTGTCGATGTACGCGCCGTCGCGCATCACGGTGACGGTGTCGCACAGGTCGAACACCTCGTCGAAGCGGTGCGAGATGAACAGGATCGCGCGACCCTCGTCGCGCAGGCTCCGCGCGACCGCGAACAGCCGATCGACCTCGACCCCGCTGAGTGCGGCTGTCGGCTCATCCATGATCAGCACGCTGGCGTCGAGCGAGATTGCCTTCGCGATCTCGATGATCTGCTGGTCGGCGATCGAGAGGCCCTCGGTGATGCGGTCGGGATCGAGCGCGACGCCGAGGCGGCGGAAGATCTGGTCGACCTCGGTGCGCATGGCCTTGCGGTCGATGCGGCCCAGGGCTCCCGTCGGCTGCCGGCCCATGAAGATGTTCTCGGTGACCGACAGGTCGGGGAAGAGCGTCGGCTCCTGGTAGATCACCGCGATGCCGGCGGCCTTCGACTGCGCCGTGCTGGTGAAGTCGACGTCTTCGCCGTGCAGACGGAAATCTCCCGAGTCGCGACGGTAGAGCCCGGCCATGATCTTCACGAGCGTCGACTTTCCGGCGCCGTTCTCGCCGATGAGGGCATGGATCGACCGCGACTGCAGCGTGAGGCTTCCGGAGCGCAGCGCGATGACCGGCCCGAAGGACTTCACGACGCGATGCAGCTCCAGCGCGGTGGGGGGAGCACTGCGGGCGGGTGCTTCGTCGACCACTGGCTTTCCTCTCCGTTGAGGGGGATGATGTTCGGAATGAATCTACCTGAATCGATTCAGGTGGGTTTCAGGCTAGTGTATGTGATGCGGGCCGCAGGTCAACCCCTGGTGCCCGAACCGTGATCCACCCGACGACGAGAGGACAGACGTGCCGGTCAGCATCCGCGATGTCGCCCTCCGCGCCGGGGTGTCCGTCGGCACCGTCTCGAACGTCCTGAACCGTCCGGAAGAGGTCTCGAGCGATTCGGTCGCGCGCGTCAGCCGGGCGATCGAGGAACTCGGATACGTGCGCAACGACGCTGCACGAAAACTGCGGGCGGGCATCAGCACCACGGTCGGGTTCGTGGTCCTCGACGGGCAGAACCCCTTCTACAGCGATGTGGTCCGCGGCGCCGAGGACGAGGCCTCCAGCCACGGCATCGCGATCCTCTACGGCAACACCGACGACGATCCGTCCCGAGAGAAGGTCTACCTCGACCTCTTCCGCGAACAGCAGGTGCGCGGGCTGCTGATCGCCCCGTACGGCGACGTCATGACGCAGCTGCGCCGGTTCCGCGCCAGCGGCATCGCCACCGTCCTCGTCGACAGGTTCAGCGCCGACAGCGGGTTCTCATCCGTCTCCGTCGACAGCGTCGCGGGCGGACGGCTCGCGGTCGAGCACCTGATCGAGGCAGGACGCCGTCGCATCGCCTTCGTCGGCGGCCCCTTCGACATGCGCCAGGTCACCGATCGACTCGCCGGTGCGCGCGCCGCCGCCGAGAACGCGTCAGTGCACATCGATCTCGAAGTCGTTCCCACCTCGGCGATGACCGTGGAGGAAGGAGCCGCCGCCGGCGCGAGGCTGCTCACCCGCCCCCGCCGCGAATGGCCGGATGCGCTCTTCGCTGCCAACGACCTGCTCGCGCTCGGCCTGCTGCAATCCCTCGTCGCCGGGGGTCGCGTGCTCGTCCCCGACGAGATCGCGCTGATCGGCTTCGACGACATCCCGTTCGCCGCGGCCGCAGCCGTTCCGCTCTCCTCGATCCGCCAGCCCAGCCGGATGATCGGCCGCACGGCGCTGCGCATCGTGTTGGAAGAGGCGTCCGATCCCGAGAGCATCCCCCGGCAGACCGTCTTCCCGCCGGAGTTGATCGTGCGGCGCTCGACGACCGGTTGAGCACGACCGAACCCCCGCACGGATCTGCGCGGGGGCTCAGCCTCGGTGGGACGATCGGGCGGCCGGATCAGTCGACGGCGTGACCGTCGGCGTTCGCTGCGGCCACCAGCTGCTCGATCTGCTCGAACGTGACGGGCAGACCGGGGAACCCGGCGAGGCGACCGATCGGGAACGAGGCCATCATCTTCTGCATCGCCTCGTCGTTCGGCATCATCGAGGCCGCGGCCGTATCCCCGCCGCCGCCCAGCAGACCGCCGAGGGCCTGCTGCACGATCGGACCCGCGACCGGATGCGACATCAGATCGCCGATCGAGGAGTTCATGGTGAGCTCCTGGTGCACCTCGTCGCCCTCGACCCCGACCGTCACCGACGAGCGGATGTCACGGCTGGAGGCGGCGACATCGAGCGTGTAGGAACCGCTCTCGACGACCCACCGGTCGACCCGCACATCCCAGTACGCGAGGTCTTCGCGACGGACGACGAGCTCGACCGCGCGGGTCTCCCCCGCGGCGAGCGCGACGGAGGCGAAGGCCTTGAGCTCACGCGGCGCCCGCTGCACGAGGGACTTCTCCGGCGCGACATACACCTGGACGATCTCGCGACCGTCGCGGTCGCCGGAGTTCGTGACGTCGAGGCGCACGGTGATGTCGCCGCCCGCACCGACCTCGGCCGCTGCCGAGCCGTACTCGAACGTCGTGTAGGAGAGTCCGTGGCCGAACGGGAAGGTGACCTCGAGGCCCTTCGCGTCGTACCAGCGATAGCCGACCAGGAGGCCTTCGCCGTAGCGCACGTGCCCGAACTCTCCGGGGAAGTTCCCGAAGGACGGGTTGTCCTCCAGCCGCACGGGCACCGTCTCGGTCAGCTTGCCGGAGGGGTTCACCGCCCCGTAGAGCACGTCGGCGACAGCGCTGCCACCGGCCTGGCCGAGCAGCCAGCTCTCGATGATCGCCGGCACGCGGTCGGCGAAGGGCAGCGCGACCACGCCGCCGTTCGACAGCACGACCACGACCCGGGGGTTGACCTCGAGCACCGCGTCGAGCACGGCGAGCTGCTCCGCGGGCAGGTCGATGTGGTCGCGGTCGAAGCCCTCCGACTCCTCCACGGCGGGGAGACCGAGGAAGAGCACGGCCACATCCGCCGCCGCCGCGACGCCGACGGCCTCGGCACGCAGCTCCTCCGCCTTCCGACCGGATGCCGCGACAGCACCGCCCTCGACCGCGAAACCTGCCGCGTAGGCGATGTTCTCCCCACCGACGGCACGGAGCTCGTCCAGCGCCTTGTCCACGCGTGTCGGGTTGATCAGCGACGAGCCCGCACCTTGGAAGCGGGGCTCGGTCGCGAACGCCCCGATCACGGCGATCCGCTGGTCGGCCGCGAGGGGCAGCAGCGCGTCGTCGTTCTTGAGCAGCACGATCGACCGGCCGGCGGCCTCGCGGGCCAGCGCGTGGTGCGCGTCGACATCGAGCGGACCGTCGACGGCAGGCCGCTCCCCCGCCTTTCGGACGAGGTCGATGGCGCGGGCCGCCGCGGTGTCGAGCACGCTCTCCTCGAGCGTCCCGGCGCGGACGGCCGCGACGAGCTGCGCATCCGTTCGTCCACCCGAGGCGGGCATCTCCAGGTCGAGGCCGGCCGCGACGCCCGCGACCCGGTCGTTGACGGCTCCCCAATCCGAGACGACGAGGCCGTCGAAGCCCCAGTCATCGCGCAGCACGCTGGTGAGCAGCCACGGGTCCTCCGAGGTCCACACCCCGTTGAGCTTGTTGTACGAGCACATGACCGTCCAGGGTGCGGCATCCTTCACGACGCGCTCGAACCCGCGGAGGTAGATCTCGCGCAGGGGGCGCGGGTCGACATCGGAGCTCGCGCGCATCCGGTCGAACTCCTGGTTGTTGGCGGCGAAGTGCTTGAGCGAGGTGCCGACGCCCTGCGACTGGATGCCGCGTACCGAGGCGGCCCCGAGGATGCCGGAGACGATCGGGTCCTCCGAGAAGTACTCGAAGTTGCGTCCGCACAACGGCGAGCGCTTGATGTTGATGCCGGGGCCGAGGACGACGGCGACGTCTTCGATCGCGGCCTCCACACCGATGGCCGCGCCCACGCGCTCGATGATCTCCGGGTCGAAGGAGGAGCCGAGGCCCACCGCGGGTGGGAAGCAGGTGGCCGGGACGCTGGCGGCGAGACCGAGGTGGTCGGTGCTGCCGGATTGCTTGCGCAGCCCGTGCGGTCCGTCGGTCATCATCACCGAGGGGATGCCGACGCGGTCGATGGCCTTCGTCGTCCAGAAGTCCGCACCGCTGGTCAGCGACGCCTTCTCCTCGAGGGTGAGGTCGGAAGCCGAGTTCTCGGTCATGGTGGTCCTTTCGCGGGCGACGTCGATGTCCTTGCGAAAACCTTATGCCCTTCAGTATTAGATTCCAAACGCCATTCAGGATTAATGTCGAGTCATGGCACGACGAGGTTCATACGCGAAGGGCGTGGCACGGCGCGAGGAGATCCTGGAGAGCGCCCTCGACGTCATCGGGCGCAAGGGCTATCAGAACGCCTCGCTCAAGGAGATCGCCGAGGTCGTCGGTGTCACTCCCGCCGCGCTGCTCCACTACTTCGGATCGAAGGAGGAGCTCTTCACCGAGGTGCTCCGCAAGCGCGACGAGCAGGACGGACTCGATCCCGCGGGACTCAACGACGATCAGGCCAGGACGGCGTTCATCGACGTGATCCGCCACAACACGGAAGTCCCGGGGCTCGTCGCCCTGTTCTCGCGCCTCTCGGTGGACGCGGCCGACCCCGAGCATCCGGCCCACCGCTACTTCCTCGACCGCAGCGAGCGCCTGCGAGAGTCGATCGCCGACAACTTCGGGGCCGACGGAGGACGCTCCTCCCTCGACCCCGACACCCTCGCCCGCGTGATCCAGGCGGCCTCGGACGGACTCCAGCTGCAGTGGATGATCGATCCCACCGTCGACATGCCCGGCATCATGGCCGCACTCATCGACGCCCTGCATCCCGCGGAGTCGTCCGCCGCGGACTAGCCCTTCACGGCTCCTCCGAGCCCGGCCGAGCGCAGGAACACCGACTGGAAGATCAGGAACATCGCGATCGGGATCAGTGTCGCGATCGCCAGCGCGGCCAGGAACACGTCGAGCTCGGTCTGCGACTGCACCGCGGGAAGACGGACCGACAAGGGCTGCACCGACGGATCCGGCAGCACCAGCATCGGCCACAGGTAGTCCTTCCAGGCGGCGATGATCGCGAACACCGACACCACGCCGAGGATCGGCTTCGACATCGGCAGCACGATCGACCAGAAGAGCCGGAAGGGACCTGCGCCATCGGTGCGCGCGGCCTCGAAGACCTCGCGGGGAAGGCTGTCGAAGAACCGCTTCACCAGCAGGATGTTGAACGCGTTCGCCCCCATGGGCAGCCACACGGCGAGGTAGTTGTTGAGCAGGCTCACATCCCCCAGCAGCGGCGGGTGCACGATCGTCAGGTACAGCGGCACGAGCAGCACGATCCCCGGGATGAACAGCGTCGCCAGCACCAGCGCGTTCAGCAGCGGCGCGTACGCCGGACGCAGCACCGAGAGCGCATAGCCCGCCGTCGTCGCGATGAACAGCTGCACGAACCAGGCGCCGAGCGCGATGATCACCGTGTTGAAGAAGTACTGGTCGATGTGGATGTCGTTCCACGCGGTCGACAGGTTCTCCCAGTCCATGCCGTTCGGCCAGAGGGCGAACGGCTGCTGCAGCGTGTCCTGGGTCGGCGTGATCGCCGACTTCGCCAGCCACAGGATCGGACCGAGGCCGGCGACGATCAGCCCGACGGCGAGGAACACGTGCGTGACCGACATCCCGACCCGGATGCCGGGACGACGGCGCTCCGAGTCCGAGATGACCGTGCGATCGCCGACGCGGTCGGCGGCCTTCTCCGCCGCCTTCTCCGCGGCGCGGGTCGAGAGGCGGGTGGTGAGGCTCACGTCGTGCTCCAACGGTCGGTCAGCTTGAAGTACAGCCAGGAGAGGAGGGCGAGGACGATCGCGAGCAGCACCGAGACGGCCGTCGCCTCGCCGTAGTCGCCGCCCAGACTGTTCCGGAAGGCCTTGTCGTAGATGTACAGGAGCACGGTCTTGGTCGCTCCGGCGGGGCCGCCGCCGGTGAACAGGAACGGCTCCAGGAAGACCTGCGCGGTGGCGATCACCTGCAGGATCAGCATGATGAAGAGGATGCCGCGCAGCTGCGGCAGGGTGACGTGCCAGATCTTCTTCCAGATGCCGGCGCCGTCGACCTCGGCCGCGTCGTACAGCTCCGGCGGCACGCCCAGGAGCGCGGCCAGGTAGATGATGATCGAGCCGCCGGCCCCGGCCCAGGTGGCCTCGAGCACGAGCGAGGGCATGGCCTGCACGGCGTCCTGGATCCAGGGCTGCGGGGGGATCCCCACGAACCCGAGCACGGTGTTGAACACACCGGACGGATCGGCGCTGTAGAAGAACTTCCACAGCAGCACCGCGACCACGGGCGGGATGACGACGGGGAGGTAGGCCAATGCGGAATACAGCCCCTTGCCCCGGCGCACCTCGCTCATCAGCACCGCCATCAGCAGCGGCAGCGGGAACCCGAACAGCAGGGCGAGCACGGCGAACCACAGCGTGTTGATCACGGCACGGCCGAGCTCGGGGTCGCCGATCACGGCGAGGTAGTTGTCGAACCCGACCCACTCGGAGACGATCAGGTTCGTCTTCTGGAGGCTCATGATCACCGACTGGACGATCGGCGACCACGAGAAGAACACGAACACGAACAGCATCGGAAGCACGAACAGGAGGTTCGCGACCCCGCCGCCGCGGAACCAGGTGAGTGGCGTGCGGCGGCGGGTTCGGCGCACAGCGGGCGGCGGAGAATCCTCCACCGCCGCCCGCTGCTCGGAGAGCGTCATCGTCATGGAGTGCTACTCGTCGAGCTTCGCCTGCGCATCGGTCTGCACCTGGGCGAGCAGAGCGTCGATGTCGGCGTTCTGATCGGTGAGGACCTTCTGCACGACCGTGTCGAGAAGCGCATAGACCTCCTGCGTCTTGACCTTGGGCTCGCCCACCGGCGTCTGGTCCCAGATGCGATCGCTGAACGGAGCCATCTGCTCGACCGGGACGTTGATGTAGTCCGCGATCCAGACGAGGGACTCCTCGTAGAGCTCCCGGCTGAGCACCGGCAGCAGCGGGGTTCCCACGGCCTGGCCGGACTCGTTCAGCGTCTTCGCGTCGAGCACGGCAGCGTCCTCGTCCATCAGCTTCTGCATGTAGTACCAGTCGATCCAGGTCACCGCGGCGGCCTTGGTCTCGTCATCGACCGTGGGGCTGATCACGGCGATGTCACCGCCGCCGAGCGTGCCGGGGTCGTCGCCTTCCATCGGCACGACCGTCATGCCGTAGATCTCCGAGTCCATGCCGAAATCGCGCACGAGTGCGGTGTAGATGTCGGATCCCGAGGTGTACATGCCGATGTTGCCGGCCGCGAACTCCTGGTTGATCGTGCCCCAGTCGAGGTCGACCTTCGACCCGAAGGCGCCGTCTTCCCACTTCACGTCGTGCAGGAACTGCAGCGCGGCCTTCGTGGCCTCGTTGTCGATCGTCGACTCGGCCGTGCCGTCGCCGTTGTCGGTCTGCGTGCGGCCGCCGCGTGCCACGGTCTGCGAGGTCAGCTGCCAGCCGCCGGTGTTGTTGATCGCCATCTGGGCGTAGCCGGCCTTGCCCGTCGCATCCGTGATGGCCTTGGCCGCCTCGCGGATCTCGTCCCACGTCTCCGGCGGGTTGTCGGGGTCGAGGCCGGCCGCTTCGAACAGGTCGCGGTTGTAGTGCAGAGCGGCCGCGTACGCCTGACGCGGGAAGCCGTAGATCTTCCCGTCGGCGCCGGTGACGCCGTCGAGGATGATCGGGTTGAACTTGTCGGTGTACCCGAGCTTCTCGATCGCATCGGTCACGTCCATCAGCTGCCCGTTCTCCAGCAGCGTCTTGGAGTCCGTGAACGGAACCGTGAAGACGTCGGGCAGGCTCCCGCCGGCGAGCTGCACGGCGAAGGTCGGCCCCTCCCACTCGTACTCGACACCGATGATGTCGATGTCGGGGTGCTCCTTCTCGAACTGCTTCTCCTGAGCGGCGAATGCATCATAGGCAGCCGCGTCCGCCCCCGGGGGGAACGTCGCGACGCGCAGCTCGGTCTTGCCGTCGGCGCTGTCGCCTTCGCCGCTCGAGGTGCATCCGGCGAGGGCGCCGACCGTCGCGAGCACGGCGATGCCGGCGACCACGACCTTCGTTGGTGACTTCATTGTCTGTCCTTCCATGTGGTGCTGATTCGGGTGGTGCAGGGCTTACTTCTGCGCTCGCGAGGAGTGCTCGGGGGCGGCTCGGAGAGCGAGCCAGGCTGTGGCATCGGGGGGCAGCACGCCGTCCAGGGACGCGCTGGCGAGGAGCACCTCGTGATGCGCGGGCAACGGAACCGCGGCCGCGCCGAGATTGGTGATGCTGACGGTGCCGTCGCCGCGTCGGAACGCGAGGACATCGGCGCCGAGCTCGAGCCACTCCAGATCGCTTCCGGCGAGGTCGTCGAGACGGCGACGCAACGCGATCGCTGCGCGGTACAGGTTCAGGGTCGAGTCGGGGTCGCGGTCTTGCGCATCGACCGCGAGCGCCGCCCAGTCCGCCGGTTGCGGAAGCCACGGGGCTCCACCGAAGCCGTAGGGGCTCGTATCGCCCGCCCAGGGCAGCGGCACGCGACATCCGTCCCGTCCGGGGTCGACGCCGCCCGAGCGGAAGTGCATCGGGTCTTCGATCGCATCGAGCGGAAGCTCGACCTCGGGAAGACCGAGCTCGTCGCCCTGGTAGATGTACAGGCTCCCCGGCAGTGCGGCCACGAGGAGAGCGGCAGCCCGGGCTCGGCGCGCTCCTCGTGCGGCGTCGGTCGCGGTGCCGAACCGCTTGCGCTCGAACGCGAACGAGGAATCAGCCTGCCCGTATCGCGTGACAGGTCGGGTGATGTCATGGTTCGAGAGCACCCAGGTCGCGGGAGCACCGACCGGAGCGTGCTCCGCGAGCGTGCGCGTGATGGAGTCGCGCATGGCCTGCGCGCTCCACGGCTGGGTCATGAAGCCGAAGTTGAAAGCGGTGTGCATCTCGCCGGGGCGCAGATACCGGGCGAAGCGCTCGGCATCGTCGAGCCACACCTCGCCGACGAGCACGCGTTCGCCGTCGTATTCGTCCGCGACGGCACGCCAGTCGCGGTAGATGTCGTGCAGTTCGTCACGATCGATGTGCGGATGCCCTGCCGTCGGAGCGGTGCCCGGCGGCAGATCGGGCAGCTCCGCATCCTTGACGGGAAGGGCCGCGGAATCGATGCGGACGCCGGCGACCCCGCGGTCGAACCAGAACCGGAGGACGTCTTCGTGCTCTCTGCGCACGTCGGGGTGGTTCCAGTTGAGATCGGGCTGCTGCGGAGTGAACAGGTGCAGGTACCACTCGCCGACGGTGCCGTCGGGGTTCGTCGTCCGCGACCAGGTCTCTCCCTGGAAGCTCGAGACCCAGTTGGTCGGGATGCCGTCGCCCTGATCGCCGCGGCCGGGGTGGAACCAGAAGCGCTCGCGCTCGGGGCTGCCCGGTCCCGCGGCCAGCGCCTGCTGGAACCACTCGTGCTGGTCGGAGATGTGATTCGGCACGATGTCGACGATCGTGCGGATGCCGAGCTCGAGCGCCTCCGCGATCAGCTGCTCCGCCTCCTCGAGCGTCCCGAAGCGAGGGTCGATCTGCCGGTAGTCCTGAACGTCGTAGCCGCCGTCGGCGAGCGGGCTCTGGTACCAGGGGGTGAACCAGAGCGCGTCGACTCCGAGGCTCTTGAGGTACGGCAGCCGGGAGCGGACCCCGGCGAGATCGCCGATGCCGTCGCCGTTGCCGTCCGCGAAGCTGCGCACGTACACCTGGTAGATGACGGCTGTGCGCCACCAGTCCTCCCCCGCGGGCATCGTCAGGGTGCGGGCGGGCGCCGCCGTGCGCAGAACATCAGTGTCCACGGAACTCCTCGTCGTCGGTGGCGATGAGTCGAATGTAGCTTTTCTTTTGTTTTGACGCAAGAACTAAACAGAAAGTAGGAAAATTACGATCACTTGCGGGCATGCGGAAGGTCGGCCCGTGTGGGCCGGCGACGGATGCGATCAGGCCAGCGGACCCGTCGAGGCGCGCAGCACCAGCTCCGGCTCGAACAGCAGCTCGTCACTCGGCTGCGCAGTGCCGGCGATCTGTGCGAGCAGCAGAGCGATCACCGCGCGACCCATCGACTCGATCGGCTGACGGACCGTCGTGAGAGGCGGCTCCGTGCAGCTCATCAGCGCCGAATCGTCGAACCCGACGATGCTCACGTCCCCCGGCACCGTGAGGCCGGCCCGACGAGCCGCGCGCACGGCTCCGAGCGCCATCGGATCACTCGCGCACACGATCGCCGTGGCGCCCGCGGCGAGAAGACGCGTCGCCCCGGCCTGCCCCGACTCGAGCGAGTACATCCCCCGCACGACGAGGTCGTCCGCCAACGGAGCTCCGAGCGACTCGAGCAGTCTCCGCGCGGAGTCGAGCTTGCGCTGAGAGGGGACGTGATCCTGCGGGCCCAGCAGCAGCCCGATCCGGCGATGCCCCAGCTGGTGCACGTGCAGCACCGCCTGCTCGGCCGCCGCCGCATCATCGGTCGACACCGTCGCGAACTGCAGCTCCGGCACGCGGGCGTTGACGAGCACGGTCGGCAGGTTGACCTGACGCAGCCGCTCGTAGTGTTCGTGCGCCGCATCCGCCTGCGTGTAGTTGCCGCCGAGGAAGATGACTCCGGACACCTGTTGCGCGAGGAGCAGATCGACGTAGTCCGACTCCGTCACGCCGCCCGCGTTCTGCGTGCAGAGCAGAGGCGTGTAGCCGTTCTGCGTGAGCGCTCCTCCGACGATCTCCGCGAACGCCGGGAAGATCGGGTTCTGCAGCTCAGGGAGAACCAGCCCGACCAAGCGGGCGCGTTCACCGCGCAGCTTCGTCGGTCGCTCGTAACCGAGGACATCCAGGGCGGTCAGGACCGCCTGCCGCGTGGCATCGGACACACCGGGCTTGTCGTTGAGCACACGGCTGACCGTGGCTTCACTCACACCGACCTTGCGGGCCACCTCGGCCAGTCGCTTCGACATGGGGTCAGCTTACGCAAGATCTTGCATCTCAGCGCAAGCAGGTTGCGTGAATCTCGCTCGAACTCAGCGGACGTTGCCGTTCGAGCAGGTCTGCTGCGCGGCCGAGTTGCCCTTGATCGAGTCGGGAAGCGCGACCACGGTCGACGGCGTCGCGTCGGGATCCGGAGTCGCCCCATCGACCGGAGCCGCGGGCTCCTGCACGACGACACCGTCGTTGCTGTTGTTCTGATGCGTGATCTGCAGCTGCGCGTTCGCCTCGATCGCTTCCCACATCACCGACGCGGCCTGCTGGTTGGGGACCACCTTGTTCGGGTCCGCACTATCGCCGACCGTCGGGTACTGGAGGAAGACGATGTCCTCGAACGGCACCGACTTCACGGCCAGCGCGATCTGCACGATCTTCATCGGGTCGGCGAGCGAGGTGCTGGTCTCGAGGTTGTTGAGACCGATGTTGGCGAGCTTCAGCATCACGGGAACGTTGCCGAGCGTGTCGGTGCTGATCAGCGCGCGGGCCAGCACCGTCATGTACTGCTGCTGGTTGCCGATCCGGCCCAGGTCGCTGCCGTCGCCGACGCCGTGCCGCGTGCGCAGGAACTGCAGCGCCTCCAGGCCCTGCAGGTAGTGCATGCCGGCATCCATGTCGAGGCCGGTGTACCGGTCCTTGATGGGGTTGGCGAGGCAGACCTCGACGCCGCCGATCGCGTTCGTGATCTCGATCACGCCGCCGAACGTCACCGACGCGGCGAACTGGATCTCCTGCCCGGTGAGCTCGGAGATGGTCTTGGCGACGCAGTTCAGGCCGCCGTCCGTGTACGCCGTGTTGAGCGGCTGCTTGCTCATGGCCGAGTGCACGTTGCCGTCATCGTCCGTGCATTCCGGAATCGGGATCATCAGGTCGCGGGGGAAGCTGACGACGGTGATGCGCCGCGGCTCCTGCGAGACGTGCACCAACAGGTTCACGTCGTTGAGAGTGCCCCCGGCGTCGCGACCGGTGCAGCGGTCGCCGAAGAGGTCCTTGTACTTCTCCTCGCAGGTGTCCACACCCGTGAGGACGAGGTTGAATCCGCCCTTGTACTCGCCGATGTCCGGCGGCAGATCTTCCTGACCCTCGAGATCGACCGCGTTCGCGGAGACCGTGCTCGAGAAGTCGTAGAGGATGTAGGCTCCGACTCCGAACCCGCTGACGAGCACCACGGCCAGTCCGATCGCGATGAACTTCAGCAGCTGGCCGACCGTTCCCGGGGTCCGCTGCTGTCCGTGTCGCGCGATGGTATGACGGCGTCGGGTGTTCTCGCTCACTCGGGCCCTTTCGGATTCAGCGTCGATGCGGGGTCATCGTGCTCAGTATGCGGAGGGTGTGGGATTCGAACCCACGAGACATCTCTGCCCACTGGTTTTCAAGACCAGCTCCATCGGCCGCTCGGACAACCCTCCCGACAGACGCTTCTGTCGACCAGGCGTGAGTCTAGCCGAGTTCTATTCTCCCGCGTTGACCTGGGCGGGGGCTGGAAGCGTGTCGAGTGCCCGGGCGAGACCGCCGTCCACGACGTCCGTGGTGACCTCGCCGGCCGCATCCTTCACCTCGTCCGGAGCCTGCCCCATCGCCACTGCCCGACCGCCCAGAGAGCGGGCCCAGCCGAACATGCCGATGTCGTTGCGCCCGTCACCCGCGACGAGGATGCGCTGGCCGTCGAGGCCGAGCTCGGTGCGCACCTGCTCCAGCGCCGTGCCCTTGTCGACGCCCTGCGGCGCGATGTCCAGCCAGGCCGTCCAGCCGATCGCGTACGACACCTCGTTGAGACCGGCGTCCGCCACCAGACGGTGGAAGTCGTCTTCGTCATGGCCGGGCGAGACGACCACGATGCGCGAGACGGGCAGTGCTCCGAGCTCGTCGAAGTCGACCTGTCGCCCGCCGTCGAGCGTCCAATCGTCGAGCTGCTCGGTGTAGAGCCGCTGCCCCGAGGCGAGCTCGACCATGTATCTGGCCTCGGGAAGCCGGTCGCGGAGCAGCCCGAGGACCGGCGTCGGGTCGAAGGTCTCGACGTTCCAGCGCTCCCAGTCGTCGCCCGCACGCCGCATCGTCACGGCGCCGTTGGAGCACACGACGTAGTCGGCGATCAGACCGAGCTCCTCGACGTAGCGCCGGGTGGCCATCCAGCTGCGTCCCGTGGCGATGGTGACGACGTGACCCGCGTCGCGCACCCGGGCGATCGCTTCGGGGACACCGGGACTCATGGTCTCGTCCTGCAGGATGATCGTGCCGTCGACGTCGAGGCCGACCAGCCAGGGCGCTGTCATCTGGCGGCCCGCCCGCCGGCCAGCGGCTGGATCACTTCGAGGCCCCCCAGGTAGGGGCGCAGGATCTCCGGAACGCGCACGGACCCGTCCGCCTGCTGGTGCGTCTCGAGCAGCGCGACGATCCAGCGCGTGGTGGCCAGGGTGCCGTTCAACGTGGCGACGGGCTGCGTCTTCGCCGCACCCTGCGCGGCGCCGGCGCCATCGGCGGCGTCGACGACCGGACGGTACCGGACATCGAGGCGGCGCGCCTGGTACGTCGTGCAGTTCGAGGTCGACGTGAGCTCGCGGAACGCCCCCTGCGTGGGAACCCAGGCCTCGATGTCGTACTTGCGGGCGGCGCTGGAGCCGAGATCTCCCGCGGCGACGTCGATCACCCGGTAGGCGAGGCCGAGGGAGGTCAGCATCTCCTCCTGCAGCGCGACCAGGCGAAGGTGTTCCGCTTCGGCATCCTCCGCCGTCGTGTAGACGAACATCTCGAGTTTGTTGAACTGGTGCACGCGCATGATGCCGCGGGTGTCCTTGCCGTGCGACCCCGCCTCGCGGCGATAGCAGGTCGACCAGCCGGCGTAGCGGAGCGCGCCGTCCGCGAGGTCGACGATCTCGTCCTTGTGGTATCCGGCGAGGGCCACTTCGCTGGTGCCGACCAGATACAGGTCGTCGTCCTTGTCGAGGTGGTAGACCTCGTCGGCGTGCTCACCGAGGAACCCGGTGCCCTGCATGATCTCCGGACGCACGAGCGTCGGGGTGATCAGCGGCACGAAACCGTTCTGCAGCGCCTTGTCGAGCGCGAGGTTCATGAGCGCGATCTCGAGGCGGGCTCCGATGCCGCGGAGGAAGTAGAAGCGCGCTCCCGACACCTTCGCGCCACGCTCCATGTCGATGGCGCCGAGGATCTCCCCCAGCTCGAGGTGGTCACGCGGCTCGAAGTCGAACGCCGGGACGTCTCCGACACGGCGCAGCTCGACGAAGTCCGCCTCGCCACCGGCCGGGACACCGTCGATCACGACGTTCTCGATCCGCGCGAGAGCTACGGATGCCGCCTCGGCGGCCTCGTTCGCCGCGTGCTGAGCCTGCTTGACCCGCTCGGCGAGGTCCTTCGCCTGCGCGACGAGCGCCGCCTTCTCGTCCTTGGGGGCCTTCGCGACCTGCTTGCCGAAGGCGTTCTGCTCGGCGCGCAGCTCCTCGAACGCGGCGAGCGCTGCGCGGCGCGATCGATCGGCCTCGAGTGCGACGTCGACGGTGCTCTGGTCGTTTCCACGAGCAGCCTGCGAGCGGCGGACGATCTCCGGGTTTTCGCGGAGGAGTGCGAGGTCGATCATCCACCAAGTCTACGGTGCGCTGCCGGGGCCGTGAGCGGGCCCCGCGCCTGATCCGCGCGCCCGTCGGACCGTCGCGCGCAGGGGACGACGGGGTCCCCCGCCGAGAGGGCGTGCAGCAACCTCGGAGTCACGCTCACGCTTCTCGTCGCACCCGAACGGAGTCATTCGTTCCGGATGAGAGCCCCTGGGCACATCCCGGCTTAGAGTAGCGCCATGACCACCAGCGCCCCCGCCCAACGACAGGCGGCGCTCGTCTACAACCCGATCAAAGTCGATGGCAAGCAGCTGCGCGCCACGGTGCGCGATCTCTCCCGCGACGCGGGGTGGGCGCATCCGGCCTTCTACCCCACGACGGTCGAGGATGCCGGGCAGCATGCCACCGCCCAGGCGCTCGGGCGCGGCGTGGACGTGGTGCTCGTCGCGGGCGGCGACGGAACCGTCCGTGCGGTGTCCGAGGCGATCGCGAACACCGGCGTGCCGTTGGCGATCCTGCCGAGCGGAACAGGCAACCTCCTCGCCCGCAACCTCGGGCTGCCGCTCGCCGACCCGGCGGAGATGATCCGCGCGGCTCTCGGAGACTTCCGGCATCCGATCGACATCGGCTGGGCGCGACTCACCCGCGAGGACGGCGAAGAGGCCGAGCATGCATTCGTGGTGCTCGCCGGAATGGGCCTGGACGCGGACATGATCGCGAACACGCGTTCCGACCTGAAGAAGTCCGTGGGGTGGATCGCCTACGTCGACGGCGCAGCGCGGTCGCTGCCTCGCGCCAAGCCGTTCCGCGCGGTCTATCAGATCGACGACGGGCGCCTGCATTCGCACAAGGCCTACAGCATCCTCTTCGCGAACTGCGGCACCCTCCCGGCCGGCATCTCGCTGATCCCCGAAGCCTCCATCACCGACGCCGCTCTCGACGTCGCCGTCATCCAGCCCACCGGAGTCCTCGGCTGGTTCGCGGTGTGGCGGAAGATCTGGTGGGACAACTCCGTGCTGCGACGGTTCCGCGCCGGACGCCGGGTACTCGAACGCCGGGGGAAGAACGCCTCGGTGCACTATTTCCACGGGGCGGTCGCAGAAGCCGCAGCCCCCGACCCGATCCCGATCGAGCTCGACGGCGATGAGTTCGGCGAGGCCGTGCGCATCACCTGCAGGGCCGATCCCGGCGCTCTGCTGCTGGCGCTCCCCTACGGCCATCCGGTGCACATCCTCTGAGCACCGGACTCCTTCCTGCGGCTAGCGGACCTCGACCGTGCCGTCGAGCCCGCCGCCGACCAGGGTGAGGGTGAAGGTGCCGTCGTCCTCGATCGTGTCCTCGCCGAAGGCGAGGATGGTCGCGCGCGGCGCCATGTCCATCGTGCAGACCTGGGTGTCGTCGGTCACGAAGGTGGCCGTGCCGGCATTGCCCGCCCCTTCGAGGGACTCGACCACCGGCGGGCAGGATGACGAACCCCATGTGAGCAGCACGAGGCCGTCGTCGTCGAACCATCCGGCGGACGGCTGGAACTCCGTCGAGGTGCCGGGGGTGCCGGTGGCGTTCGGGTCTCCGTCCAGGTCGACATCTTCGGTGAGGTCGCCGTAGCTGATCTGCAGCGTGATCTCGGACTTCGGGTCCACCCCTTCGGGCAGTGCGCCGATGGTCGCCCGCGGGGCGAGATCGGCCGTGCAGGCCTTCTCTTCGCCGTCCCCCTCGGGATCGACGAGCGTCATGCTCACGGTCTGCCCCTGAGCCGCGACCTCGTCCACCTGGGGAACGCACGTCGACGATCCCCACGTGATGACGGCGAACATCCGTCCATCGTCGAGCAGCGCACCCTCGAAGTCGTTCTGATCATCCGCGTTGCCTGCGCTCGGAGCAGGAGAGCTGGTCGGCGTCTCTGCTCCTGGCCCCGCCGTGCACCCTGCGACCAGGAGCGCAGCGGCGACGAGGCCGACGACGGACACGAGAGGACGCAGCACGGAGGTCATGCTCACAGGGTAGCCCGCGAAGATATCGCCGGGATAGTCCGGTCCTACTGCAGCGCGGAGGTGAGACGAGCGAGGTTGTCGAGCACGGTGGACCGGAGCGGCTGCTGCATCCACTCCTCCAGCGTCAGCTCGCGGCTGAGCGATCGGTACTTGTCCTCGACCTCGCGCATCTCGGAGACGAACTCCTCGCCGCGCACCAGCATGGACACCTCGAGGTTCAGGCCGAAGGAGCGCATGTCCATGTTGCTCGAGCCGATGACCGCGACCTCGTCGTCGATCGTCAGGGTCTTGGTGTGCAGGATGTACGGCTTGCGATACATCCAGATGCGGACGCCGGCTTTCAGCAGCACCTCGTAGTAGCTGCGCTGCGCGTGATAGACCATCGCCTGATCGCCCTCTTCCGAGACGAAGAGCTCGACCTGCACCCCGCGGTCGACGGCGGCGGTCACCGCGAGGAGGAGCGCCTCGTCCGGCACGAAGTAGGGGCTGACGATCATGATCTTCTTCTTCGCCGCATAGAGCAGGCCGAGGAAGAGGCGGAGGTTGTTCTCGACCTCGAACCCGGGTCCGGAAGGGACCACCTGGCAGTCGAGGTCGCCCGAGCCGATGTTCGCGTGGGCGATGTCGATGCCCTCGAGCACCGTGTCGGTCTCGCTGTACCAGTCGGCCACGAAGATCGCGTTCACGCTCAGCACCACGGGGCCGTCGAGGCGGACCATGAGATCGACCCAGTGCAGACCGCGCTTGATGTTCTTCTTCAGGTTGTACGTCGAGTCGGTGATGTTCTGCGACCCGAGGAAGGCGATGTTGCCGTCGACGACGAGGAGCTTGCGGTGGTTGCGCAGGTCGGGGCGCTGCATCTTCCCCTTGAGCGGCTGCACGGGGAGCATCAGGTGCCAGTCCGCACCCATCGCGTTGAGCCGCGCGACGGTCTGCTTGTACCGGGGCTTGCCGCGGTTCGCCCAGTGGTCGAGCAGCACGCGGACCTCGACGCCGCGCGCCGAGACCTCTTCGAGGGCGCGGAAGAAGTTGTCGGTGGCCGTATCCGACTGCAGGATGTAGAACTCCACGTGCACGTAGTCCTTCGCCGTGCGGATGGCCTCGGCCATCTCGTCGAGCGATTCCTGATAGTCGGAGATCAGGTGGGCGCCGTTGTCACCGGAGAGCGGCAGTGCGCCCAGCCTCTGGTTCATCTGCACGATCGGGCCGAACCAGGCCGGGGCGTTCGGGCGGAGCGTGCCGAAGTGCAGGTGCTCGCTGGTCTCGGCGATGTACTCGTTGATCTGATCCTGCTTGCGCCTTCGCGCACGCGGCAGCCGCGGGTTGCCGATCACGAGGAACAGGAAGACCCCGACGAACGGGATGAAGAACACGGCGAGGAGCCAGGCCATCGCGGCGGTGGGGCGACGGTTGCGGGGGATGACGATGATCGCCGTGACACGGATGATGATGTCGAGCACCAGCAGGAAGGCGGCGAACCACCATCCCCAGGTCTCCGCAGTCATCGTGCCCCCTCGCCACCGCAGTGACCATCACGTTCGCAGCGCCCCGGTGCCGGTGCGCTGGCTTCACAGTAGCGGATGGGTCGGACTCAGGCGCGCGGCGGAAGGCCCCGTGCGGCGCGCTCCTCGGCCTCGATCTGCGCGTGTACCTTGCGCTCGGTGCGATCGAAGCGCAGGATGCCGCGGACCACGAAGAAGAACACGATGCTCACCCCGACGGTCGGCAGAAGCGACCATGCGGCGGCGACCCAGAAGTTCTCCATCTCCCCATCGTACGCGAGCGACTCTTCGTGCACATTCGTCGTCTCCCAGGATCTGCGTCCACAGCCACCCGTTTCTCCTCCGGCGAGCAGTCCGGTCGGCAACACTCTCGGCATGACAACAGTTCTCCGCGCCACCGATTCCTCCACCTTCCTCGGCGTCGTCCCCTCCCTCGCGGGCTTCACTCCGCGCCGGAGCATCGTGCTGCTCCCCTTCCGCGGCACGAGGACAGACGGAGCGATGCGTCTCGACCTCCCGCACGACGGCACCGATCTGGAGGCGTACGCCGATGCGGCGGTCGGCTTGCTCGCCCGGGTCGCAGGGACGGATGCCGTCGCGGTGGTCGTCTACACCGACGACGAGCCGCAGGCCACCCGCGACGGCCTCGTTCTTCCGCACGCGGTCGCCATCGATGAGGTGCTCGGATGCGCCGAGGACGCCGGCCTCCGCGTGGTCGACGCGCTGTGCGTGACCCCATCCGGATGGTCGAGCTACCTCGAGGACGAACCCGAGCTCCGACCGCTCGCGCAGATCTGCAGCCCGCCCGACCTTCCGACCGTGGACGACGTCTCCGGTGATCAATCCGCCGGGGCCGGCCTCCCCGCGGTCGATCTCGCAGAGACGGAGCGCGTCGGGCGCGCGGCGCTCGAACTCGCCGCCGTGCTCGACCGAAAGGTGCATGGGCGCCTCACCGGTCGGGAGAATCCGCAGCTGATCGCGGCGCTCGTGCTGCTCGAAGACATCCCCGCCTTCTTCGAGTCCGTGCTGGCGGCCCCCGACGGCCTTCCGCCGTTCGCGACGGCAGCGCTGCTGTGGTGTCTGGAGCGTCCTCTGCTGCGCGATGTGGCGATCGGCCAATGGGCGACCGACCTCGAGGGCGGCATCCGCACGCTCGACGCCCAGACCGCGTTCGCCGAGTCCGGCACCATGGTTCCCGATGAGGTGGGCCGGGTGTTCCTGGGGCAGGGCCCGGCCCCCGACGTCGATCGGTTGAAGCGGGCGCTCTCCGTCGTCCGCGAGGCCGCCGCTCGTGCCCCTCGAGGCGCGCGACCGGCGCCGCTCACCGCGGCGGCGTGGTTGTCCTGGGCGCTCGGACGCGCGACCCACGCCGGCCGCTACCTCGAGATGGTGCGCGAGATCGACCCGCGCTACTCCCTCGCCGCACTGCTGGAGACGATGATCGGCGGTGCGATGCTGCCGGAATGGGCGTTCCGCAGAGGCCCGTCGGCGTGAGCGTGGGCGGTGCGGGCTACTTGACCAGCGGGAAGAGGATGGTCTCGCGGATGCCGAGTCCGGTGATCGCCATGAGCAGTCGGTCGATCCCCATTCCCATTCCGCCCGACGGCGGCATGCCGTGCTCGAGGGCCCGAAGGAACTCGTCGTCGACGGGCATCGCCTCGACGTCGCCGCGCGCGGCGAGCTTCGCCTGCTCGACGAATCGCTCGCGCTGGATCACGGGGTCGACCAGCTCGGAGTATCCGGTTGCCAGCTCGAAGCCACGGATGTACAGGTCCCACTTCTCGACGACGCCGGCGATCGAGCGGTGCTCGCGGACCAGCGGCGAGGTGTCGACCGGGAAATCCATCACGAACGTCGGGCGAACGAGGTCACCCTTCACGAAGTGCTCCCACAGCTCCTCGACGAGCTTTCCGTGGGTGGCCTGCGGAGGAAGGTCGACCCCGCTCTCCTCTGCGAAGGCGATGAGGTCTTCGACGGAGTCCTGCGGAGTGACGGTGCGACCCGAGGCAGCCGAAAGCGACTCGTACATCGAGATACGGTCCCACTCGCCGCCCAGGTCGTAGTCGGTCCCGTCCGCCCAGGTCACCGTCGTGGAACCCGAAACGGCGATCGCCGCCTTCTGCACGAGTTCCTGCGTGAGCGCGGCCATCTGGTTGTAGTCGCCGTACGCCTGGTAGGCCTCGAGCATCGCGAACTCCGGGCTGTGCGTGGAGTCGGCGCCCTCGTTGCGGAAGTTCCGGTTGATCTCGAAGACCCGCTCGATACCGCCGACGACCGCACGCTTGAGGTACAGCTCCGGCGCGATGCGCAGGTAAAGGTCGGTGTCGAAGGCGTTCGAGTGCGTGATGAACGGGCGAGCGGAGGCCCCACCGTGCTGCACCTGCAGCATCGGGGTCTCCACTTCGAGGTAGTCGTGGCTCGTGAAGGTCGAGCGCAGGCTCGCGTTCACCGCGGCGCGAGCACGGACCGTGTTGCGCGCCTGCTCCCGGACGATCAGGTCGAGGTAGCGGCTGCGCACGCGACCTTCCTCGCTGAGCTCGGAGTAGGCGTTGGGGAGCGGCAGGATGGCCTTCGACGCGATCGCCCAGCCGTCCGCCATGATCGACAGCTCACCCCGGCGGCTGGAGATGACCTCACCGTGCACGAAGACGTGGTCACCCAGGTCGACGTACTCCTTCCAATCCGCGAGCGACTCCTCGCCGACGTTCGCCAGGGAGATCATCGCCTGGATGCGCGCGCCGTCGCCGGCCTGCAAAGTGGCGAAGCAGAGCTTGCCGGTGTTGCGGCTGAAGACGACTCTCCCCGCGACGCCGACGACGACTCCGGTCTCGGCGCCGGCCTCGAGAGCGCCGTACTCCGCACGCAGCGCCGGAATGGTGTGGGTGACCGGAACGGCGACCGGGAACGCCCCGCCGCCGGCATCCGTCCGCTTCTCGATCAGGCGCTCGCGCTTGGCGAGTCGCACGGCCTTCTGCTCGTGGACGTCGTCGAGGGAAGGGTCGGTCGAGGCCGATTCGGGCGCGGCGGACGCGTCAGTCATGTGCGGGGCTCCTTGGAAGTCCCTCCCAGTTTACCGAGGCGGCGCCCCGCACCTCGGCGCAGGCTGGGTAGCCTCGAAGAATGGCCCACACACGGATCCTCCGCGCGTTCGCTGCACTCTCCCTCGCCGTTGCGGGGGTCGCCTTCCCTGCCGCAGCTGCGGTCGCATCCGATGGTGATCCCGCCGCGGCCTCATCGTCGCTTCGGCCTGCGTCGGCAGCCACCGATGTCGACGACTTCTCGTACAGCTCATGGGACGCCGTGTACGAGATCGGCCTCGATGACGAGGGCCGCGCACGCATGCACGTGACCGAGACTCTGGTGGCCCGCTTCCCGGACTTCGACCAGAACCACGGCATCGTCCGCGGGCTGGTGACCTCGTATGAAGGAGCGAGCACCGAGACCACGCTCCTGTCCGTCACCGACGAGAACGGCGAAGAGGTACCGCACGAGACCGACGAGGAGGACGGGCTCCTCCTCGTGCTCACCGGCAATGACGACGACTACGTGCAGGGGCTCAGAACCTACGTGATCGAGTACGAGATGCGCGATGTGATCCTCGCGACCGAGCCGGAAGCAGGATCGTCGGCGCCGCCGGCCGACGAGTTCTACTGGGATCTGCTCCCCCTCGACAGCACTCAGCCCATCGACCGCTTCCGCGCCGAGGTCGTGTTCGACTCCGCGATGAGTGCCGCGCTCAATGGGGCCACCCGCTGCTACACGGGCCCTTCCGGCTCGCAGGACGAGTGCGAGCTGGACGGTCCGACCAGCGACGGCGGCGACGCGACGTTCCGTGTCGAATCGGGCGCTCTGCCCGCCGGCGACGGGGTGACCGTCGCCATCGGCTTCGAACCGGACACGGTCGTTCAGCCCCTGGCCCGCACACCGGACCCGGTCGCCGACGTCGTTCCGATCGTCGCTGCTGTCGGCGCGCTCGGGGTGTCGGCCGGCAGCTGGGTCGCCGTCTCGGCGTTCGCCCGCCGTCGGCGCACCGCCACCGGCATCGTCGTCGCGCAGTACGACGTGCCGGATTCGCTGCCGCCGCTGCTCGCCGCCGCCATCGTTCCCGGGCCCAAGGACGTGATCCCGTCCGAGATCGTGCACCTCGCCGTCAGAGGAGCCCTTCGCATCGAGGAGGGAGCCGAAGCCGAAGAACCCCGGTTGCGCCGTTCGCCCGGTGCGCGTGTCCCCGACCAGCTCGATGCCGATGCCCTCGACGCGCTCTTCCTCGACGCCGACGACGTGGTCGATCTCCCCGCCGCCGACGAAGCCTTCGCGGCGCGAATGACCGCGCTCCAGCAGAGCGGGACGACCGAAGCGCAGAACCGCGGCCTCACCGAGAAGGTGCGCAGTCGCGGCGCCATGATCCTGCAGTGGTGCGCGATCGGCATCGCCGCCGTCGGTCTGGTGCTCGGGATCTGGGGAGCGGCGACCGGTCGGCTCTCCGCGATCCCCGCACTCGTCGCGATCTCCTTCGGCGCATTCCTCGTGCTGCTCTCGAGCCTCTATGCGTTCTCGAAGCACACGGTCCTCACCGCCGAGGGAGCACAGGCGTACGAGTACCTGGAGGGCGTGAAGGAGTTCATCCGGGTCGCCGAAGCCGATCGTCTGCGCATGCTGCAGTCGTACCGCGGCGCCGAGCGTCGGCAGGACGGCAGCGCCGACGTCATCCACGTGTACGAGCGACTTCTCCCCTACGCGATGCTCTTCGGCATGGAGCGCGAATGGGGAGACGTGCTCGAGCAGGCATACACGCGCGAGCAGCACGGCCCGACCTGGATCGGCGACCCCACGTCTTTCGCGCTTCGCGCACAGCTCGCGGCGTTCATGGCGTCGTCGCACTCGGCGGCGACGTACTCGGCCCCCTCGGCGAGCAGCTCGTCGAGCGCGGGCGGATCGTTCGGCGGAGGCTTCTCCGGGGGCGGCGGAGGCGGAGGCTTCTCGGGCGGTCGGTGACGACTCGGCGCGCTCAGACCAGCGGCGGCACGTCGGATGCCTCGCGCAGAGCCCGTTCCACCGTCGACTGCACGAGCGCCGACAGATAGCCGCCGGGGTTCTCGACACCGATCTCGCGCAGCCGCGCCGTCGACTGGCCGATGATCGACCGTGAGAACTCGGTGGCCGTGGCGATGGCATCCGCGTAGGCAGGCCGGTCCGCCTCAGCGATCACGACCGGCTCGCATCCCATCTCCACAGCGAGCGCCTGCGCGATCGGCAGCACCGCGGCCGGCGCCGTCACGGCCGCGAACCCGGCCTGCAGCTGACGGAGGTCGATCGAAGTGCCGGTGAAGGTGATGGCCGGGTGCACGGCGAGGGGGATCGCCCCGCGCTCGGCTGCGGGACGCAACACATCGATGCCGTAGGCGGGATCGGTGTGCAGCACGAGCTGCCCGATCTGCCATCCGCCGACTTCTGCGATGCCCGCGACCAGCGAAGGCAACTGGTCCGAAGGGACCGCGATGATCACGAGCTCGGCTCGACGCACGACTTCCAGCGCTTCGAGCACCGGAACGTCCGGCAGCACGGCCGATGCCCGCTCGTCGTCGGATCCGCTCGTGATTCCGATGACGGCATGTCCCGCACCGCCGAGCGCCGCACCGACCACCGGTCCGACTCGTCCCGCACCGATGATGCCGACGCCCAGGCGGCCGTCACGGACCACCGTCACTCCCCCGTCTGAGTAGGCGGTGCAGGCGGCGGGGTCACCGGAGGCATGGGCGGGAGACTCGGAGGCACGGGAGGCGACACGACCGGAGACCCCGTCGGCGGCGCAGGCGGCGTCAGGGGAGGCGGAGTCGGCGAGACCGGCGGCGCACCCGTGTACGGAGGCGGAGCCACCGGCGGCGCACCCGTGTACGGAGGCGGAGCCACCGGCGGCGCACCCGTGTACGGAGGCGGAGCCACCGGCGGCGCACCCGTGTACGGAGGCGGAGCTACCGGAGGCGCCACAGGAGCCGCCGCGTGCTCGCTCCACCGATGGGTCGTGTCACGCGATGCCGCCTCTGCGGCCGCACGACTGACGTCGTTGAGCAGCGCCAGCGCGTCGGCGCGCTCGAGTCCGGAGAGATACCCCGTGATGGGTCCGGGCACGGTGTGCACCTGCGCACCGGAGACGCGCTGCTTCCGGTCGATCGGGCCCTGGTTGAGGGAGACGCCCTGCAGGCGGGCGAGGGGGAACACCGCGAGCTTGCGCCATACGACGCCTCGGCGCAGCAGCAGGCCGAAGTCGGCCACCGTGTAGCCGTGGCGCTTCCACGAGAAGGGCCGCCGCCACCACGCGCGGCGAGGCATGGTGCGGTAGGGGTCGTCGCCCTCGGCGGGACCGACGACGCCCTGATCCCAGAGGGCGGGGATGCTCTCCGGCGGCACATCCGGAAGCACCAGAGCGAGAACGCGCTCGACGTCGGCGCGCTTGCCGACGGGCAGCACCACGTTGAACTGCTGACCGCTGCCGGAGGACTGCTGGGCTGCACTCTTGCCGCTCATCCGGTTGATCTTGATGGACCACCAGCCGAAGGGGCGCCACAGCAGCGACTGCGAGACCTCGACCGCGAAGATCCGGCCGGGTGGGAGCGTCTCGGTCACGGTCGTCAGAAGACCGTAGGTGATCCGCACGCCGTCCGGCGTCGGAGCGATCGAGTAGCGCAGCGACTTCGAGATCTGCGCCCAGGTGATACCGACGACCGCGATGACCATCGGCACGCCCATGCCGAAGCCGAGCCCCAGAAGCACGACGCCGCCGCCCGTGTCGCCGTCGGCGATCATGCCGATCGTCGCGCTGCCGATCGCGATCGCGAAGATCGCGCCGAAGAACACGAACCACAGCAGCCCCGAGATCAGCTGGGAACCGACCAGGCGACCGGTCGGGATCTTCACGACGCTCTCCGGGACGACATCGGCGAGATCGACACCGGTGATGAGTCCGGTGACACCTGCGTTCATCGACCCCACGAGCTGGGCGCGAGCGGATGCCGACACGGTCGGAGCCGCCCCATCCGTCCCCACGGCGCCGGGGTTCAGAGCCGCATGGCGAGCGGCCCGCGCGCCGGAGGCCAGGCGCAGGATGTCTGCCCGCACGGACTCGGCGCGGGGCGTGGCGAGGTATTCCAGCTCGACGTTCGCGTCGTTTCCGGCGCCGACGACCTCGAGCTTCGCGAGACCGATGATGCGGGCCGGGAACGGGCGGGTCAGGTTGACCCCCTGCACGCGGTCGAGAGGTGCGCGGCGGTGGGAGCGGAAGATCAGTCCCTTGCGGACCTCGACGTGGTCGCCCGTGATCCGGAACTGCTGGAATCGCCAGACGAACCAGAAGATCAGCACCAGCACCACGACGAGTCCCAGCACGCTGAGCAGCGCGACCAGGATCAGGTTGTTCGAGAGCACCCAGTCGACGGGGTCGCCCCCGCTGTAGTCGCCGTAGTGCGCCTCCTCCGGAGCGAAGAGCGCCACCACCCACGTGATGAGGCGATCCCGCATGTTCGCGATCACGATACCGGCGATGATGATCAGCGCCAGCCCGCCCTTGAAGAGCGGGGTGAGCGGATGCATCCGGTGCCACTCGCCGTTCGCGAGGGTCGTCGACGGCTCGCCGGCAGGTGCCTGAGCACTCGGCGAGAGAGGGAGCTGCGGCTCGCTCACAGGCCGGTCCGGCGGGTCTCGGCGACGTGGATGAGGGTGTCGCGCAGCGCCTCCGCCGCATCCTGGGTGAGTCCCGGAATCTGCACACCGGTCGTCGCGGCGGCCGTCACCATCTTGAGCTGGGTGACGCCGAATGCGCGATCGAGCGGACCCTGGGTGATGTCCACGAGCTGCATGCGGCCGTAGGGCACGGCGATCATGCGCTGCCAGAGGATGCCTTTGCGGAAGACGATGTCATCGGCGCGGAGCATGTAGCCGATCGCCTTCGCCTGACGCGGGAGGATGATGAGCGTGATCAGGGTGATCAGCAGGATGACGCCTGCGGGGATCCACACCCATGTCTGGTGCAGCACCACGTTCAGCACGACGGCAGCGACCGCGACGATCACGAGGAAGATCGCGTTCTGCACGATCTGGGAGACCACGTAGCGCGGCGAGATCTGGTGCCACTTGCCGTCGAGTTCCAGCCGAGCCTCGTTCCGAGCCGTGCGCAGCTGCGTGTACGTCCCGTTGTCGAGGGCGTCGAGGTCAGTGCCCTCCGCCGGGTTCAGGGGCGCGGTCTCTGGGTTCTGAGTCATCAGGATCCTTCGGCAGGGTACAGAACTGTTCGGCGACGAGCGCGGCGATCACGAGGACGATCGCGCTCGCGATCAGGGCCAGCATGGCCACAGTCGACCCTACCTGTGGAACGACGGGGCGCGACAGGAGGAACACCAGCAGTCCGGCGCCGAAGCCCGCCATGATGGCGCCGAGCAGGCTCGAGGCCCGTGCGAGCGTCGCCGCTCTGAGCGCACGGAACGGATCGATGCGAACGCCTGAGCGCACGCTGCGCCGCACCGGCCAGGCGACTCCGAGCGATGCGGCCGCGATCAGCAGAAGGAGCACCGGCAGCAGCAGGGACGGAGTGAACGTGACCCGCCCTGCCGCGGTGAGCAGGTGGTCGAGCAGGAACCCGCCGCCTCCCGCGATCAGCGCGAGGACGACGAGGAGACCGACCGAGGTACGCCTCATCCGTCGCCCCGGGCATGCAGCTCGGCCGCGAGATCGGCCACTCTGCCGCGGCCGAACAGCTCCGCATCCGGGTCGACGTCCTGCCAGGGATCGAGCACGAACAGTCGCTCCGCGGCGCGCGGATGCGGCAGCTGCAGGGAGGGTTCGTCCGAGACGACGTCGCCGTACGCGATGAGGTCGAGGTCGAGGGTGCGGTCGCCCCAGCGCTCCCGGCGTTCCCGGCCGTTCTCGTCTTCGATGGCGTGCAGCATCCCGAGGAGGATCTCGGGGGCGAGGCGCGTGGTCACCAGCGCGACGGCGTTGACGTAGCCCGGCGCTTCGGGGTCAGGGCCGTCGAGCCGGAGCGCGACCGTCTCGAACAGCCGGGAGAGACGCACGTCGCTGACCAGGGGCAGCCGCGCGATCCGATCGGCGGCCGCGCGGATGGTCTTCTGACGATCGCCGAGGTTGGCTCCCAGTGCGACCACCGCGACGGTCTCGGGGCGTCCTGGTCGAGGGCCCGGGATCTCGGGCGGTTTCGCGAGGTTGCGGCTCATGCGGTGATGTCCTCCAGCGTGTCGGGCGTCCGCGTGCGGTGCACGGTGACGGCGACATCGGCGAAGCTCAGCGCGATCGGGGCGTGCGGCTTGTGCACCGTCACGGTCACGTCCTGCACGCGGGGGTCTTCCAGCCCGACGGCGGCGATGCGCTCCGCGAGGGTCTCGATCAGGTTCACCGGGTCACCGGCGACGACGGCTGCGACCTTCTCGGCCAGCTCCCCGTAGTGCACGGTGTCCGCCACATCGTCGGTCGACGCGGCCTGCTCCAGCGAGAGGCGCAGGTGCAGGTCGATCGTGAACTCCTGTCCGTCCTCCCGCTCGTGCTCGTACACGCCGTGACGGCCGAAGACGGTCAGACCGGTGAGGACGATCTCGTCGAGGGAATCCATGTCTCTAGCGTACGGGGATCGTCCCGCCACGCCCTCAGCCTTCCCAGGCGTGCGCGACGGCGAGCGCGTCGCGCGTGCCGGCGACATCGTGCACCCGCACGGCCCAGACGCCCGCGCGCGCCGCGAGGGCACTGGTCACCGCGGTCGCGAGGTCGCGACGGCGCTCGGAGACCTCGTCATCCGTCCCGGCATCCTGACGCAGCGTCTCGGCCAGGAAGCGCTTGCGCGACGTGCCGACGAGCACCCGCGGACCGAGGGCGACGATCTCGTCGAGACCGCGCAGCACCTCCCAGTTCTGCGCACCCGCCTTCGCGAACCCGATGCCCGGGTCGACGATCAGCCGCGACGGGGCGATGCCGGATGCCGCGGCCTCGCCGATGCGCTCCTGGAGCTCGCCGGCGACCTCACGGGCGACCCGTCGGTACTCGGCGTTCGCGTACATGTCCTCGGAGAAGCCGCGCCAATGCCCGATCGCGAAATCCGCACCGGACTCGGCGACGGCCGCCCGCATGTCGGGATCGGCGAGTCCTCCGGAGACGTCGTTCACGATCCTCGCCCCCGCCCGCACGGCGGCCGCGGCCGTGGCGGCGCTCAGCGTGTCGATGCTGACGGGTGCGCCCGCTGCGGCCAGCTGCTCGATGACCGGGATCACCCGTTGCTGCTCGATGTCGGCCCCGACGCGATCGGCGCCGGGCCTGGTCGACTCGCCGCCGATGTCGAGCACCGCCGCGCCTTCTGCGCGCAGCCTCAGACCGTGGGCGACCGCCCGATCGACGTCGAGGTAACGGCCGCCGTCGCTGAAGGAGTCGGGGGTGACGTTGACGATGCCCCAGATGCTCGTCATCAGTGCGCTGCTCCGGGCCCCGCCGACGCGCCGATCAGCGTGATCAGCTCGGTCCTGGCGGCAGCGTCCGTGTACTCCCCGCGCGCCGCGATCGTGAGGGTCGACGCTTCGGGCTGCCGTCCGCCGCGCATGGTGACGCAGCCGTGGGAGGCGTCGAGCACGACGAGGACTCCCCGGGTGTCGAGGTGCTCCGCGATCGTGTCGGCGATCTGCTCGCCGAGACGCTCCTGCACCTGCGGACGGGCGGCCAGGATCTCGACCACGCGCACGAGCGCACCGAGGCCGACGACCTGCTCGCCGGGGAGGTACGCGATGTGCGCATGCCCGGCGAAGGGCAGCAGGTGGTGCTCGCAGACCGAGCGGAAACGGATGTCGCGCAGCAGCACGGCCCCGGAAGGCAGGGTGTCGGGTGCGGGTCCGCGGGCGACGCTGATGGTGCGCGCGAGCGGCTCGGCGGCATCCTCCCCGACTCCCTCGAAGAACTCGGAGTACAGCTCGGCCATCCGCGAAGGGGTCTGCTTGAGCCCCGGGCGGTCGGGATCCTCACCGATCGCTTCGAGCAGCTCTCTGGTCAGTCGCTCGACACGCTGCCTGTCGACGGTCACGTCAGGCCGTCGCGGGTCGCGGGTTGCTCGCTCCCGCCGATCCCTGCTGCGGTCGCGCTGACGGCGCGGGCGCCTCGACGGAGGCCGCGAGCGACACGTCCTTCTTCGGCACCTCGATCGGCGGACGCTCCGACACGGGACGGTCTTCGCTGGACAGCCACAGCGGACGCTCCGGAAGCTTCTTCACCTCGGTGAAGATCTCGGCGATCTGGTTGTGGTCGAGGGTCTCCTCCTCGAGCAGCGCCAGAGCGAGCTTGTCGAGGATGTCGCGGTTGGCGCTGATGACCTCGTAGGCCTCGTTGTGCGCCTGCTCGATGAGCGCGCGCACCTCGGCGTCGACTCGCTCGGCGACCCGCTCGGAGTACTCGCGGCCGCGGCCCATGTCGCGGCCGGCGAAGGGCTCGCCGCCCTCGCTGCCGAGCTTGACCGGTCCGACCTGTGTGGTCATGCCGTACTCGAGCACCATCTTGCGGGCGATCGAGGTCGCCTTCTCGATGTCGTTCGAGGCTCCCGTGGTCGGGTCGTGGAAGATGATCTCCTCCGCGACGCGGCCGCCCATGGCGTAGGTCAACTGGTCCTGCAGCTCGTTGCGGGTGACCGAGTACTTGTCGTCCAGCGGCAGCACCATCGTGTATCCGAGGGCCTTGCCGCGGGGCAGGATCGTGATCTTGGTGACCGGGTCGGTGTAGTTCATCGCCGCCGCGGCGAGTGCGTGTCCACCCTCGTGGTACGCGGTGATCAGCTTCTCCTTGTCCCGCATCACACGGGTGCGACGCTGGGGTCCGGCGATCACCCGGTCGATGGCCTCGTCAAGGGCACGGTTGTCGACCAGCTGCGCGTTCGAGCGCGCGGTGAGCAGAGCGGCCTCATTGAGCACGTTCGCCAGGTCGGCACCGGTGAACCCGGGAGTCTTGCGGGCGACGACCTCGAGGTCGACGCTCTTCGCGAGCGGCTTGCCCTTGCTGTGCACCTCGAGGATCTTCTGGCGGCCCTTGAGGTCGGGGGCGTCGACGCCGATCTGGCGGTCGAAACGACCGGGGCGCAGAAGCGCGGGGTCGAGGATGTCGGGGCGGTTGGTCGCCGCGATCACGATCACGTTCGCGTTCGGATCGAAGCCGTCCATCTCGACCAGCATCTGGTTGAGGGTCTGCTCGCGCTCGTCGTTTCCGCCGCCCATGCCGGCGCCACGATGGCGACCGACGGCGTCGATCTCATCGATGAAGATGATGGCCGGGGCGTTCTCCTTGGCCTGACCGAAGAGGTCACGCACACGCGAGGCGCCGACGCCGACGAACATCTCGACGAAGTCCGATCCGGAGATCGAGTAGAAGGGGGCGCCTGCCTCGCCCGCGACCGCCCGCGCGAGGAGGGTCTTACCGGTTCCGGGAGGGCCGTACAGGAGCACGCCCTTCGGGATGCGAGCGCCGATCGCCTGGAACTTGGCGGGATCCTGAAGGAACTCCTTGATCTCGTGGAGCTCCTCGATCGCCTCGTCGGCACCGGCGACGTCGGCGAAGGTGACGGTCGGGGTCTCCTTGTTGACGAGCTTGGCCTTGGACTTGCCGAACTGCATGACCTTGCCGCCGCCGCCCTGCATCGACGACAGCAGCCACCAGAACAGGAGGCCGAGCAGCACGAGCGGGAGGAGGAGCGAGAGGAAGCCGTCGAACCATGTCGCGCGCGGCACCGCGTCGTTGAAGCCGTCCTTGGGAGCCGCCTCGTTGATCGCGCTGACCACTTCGTCGGCGCGGGCGTCGACGTAGTAGAACTGCACGTTCTCGGAGCCCTCGAACGCCTTGGAGAGCGTCATGTCGACGCGCTGGTCGCCGTCGGTGTTGACGACCTCGGTGACCGTGGTGCCGGAGAGGAGCTTGAGCCCCTCCTGTGTCGTGATCTGCTTGGGCGCACCCAGATTCGAGATCAGCAGGAATCCGCCGAAGAGCAGGACGCCGATCAGCGCGACGTAGATCAGCGGATTCCGGGTGAGCTTCTTCACATCCATGATCGGATCAGCGTATCGCGCGCGCCCTAGGGGGTCGCTGTGCGTTCACCCACGGCGTAGCGTGGCGAGGCGTCAGGAGTAGACGTGCGGTGCGAGTACCGCGACGTCGCGCAGGTTGCGGTAGCGCTCGTCGTAGTCGAGGCCGTATCCGACGACGAAATCGGTGGGGATGTCGAAGCCGACGTACTTGCAGTCGATGTGGACCTTCGCCGCTTCGGGCTTGCGCAGGAGCGCGAGCACCTCGATCGACTCGGCTCCGCGGGATCCGAAGTTCTCGAGCAGCCAGCTGAGGGTCAGACCCGAGTCGATGATGTCCTCGACGATCAGGACGTGCTTGCCGTTGAGGTCGGTGTCGAGGTCTTTGCGGATCTGCACCACACCGCTCGACTTGGTGCTGGCGCCGTAGCTCGACACCGCCATCCAGTCCATCGGGGCGTGGAACGGCAACGCCCGGGCGAAGTCCGCCATGACCATGACGGCCCCTTTGAGGACGCCGACGAGTACCAGGTCCTTGCCCTCGTAGTCCTGGGCGACCTGCGTCGCCAGCTCATCGAGCTTGGTGAGGATCTCCTCCTCTGTGACGAGGATCTGAGCAAGGTCGTCCTGGATCTCCGCGGCGCGCATGGATCGATTTTAGGTGACGGAACCGGATGCTCCGGTTCAGGGTTCGCCGTTGCGATCAGGGTCGCTGTCGACGCGTGCCGTCTCCGGGCTCACCATGAGGACGCGCCGGCTCCTGCCGTGCCTCGGTCAGGAGGAGATGTCGTCATGGTCTCCGCGCACCGTCGTCGGGCTGACAACCGAGATGTCGAACCGTTCGACCTTGCCTGGTTCAGACTTCACCCACGCGATCTCCACGTACCAATCGTCCCTTCGGAAGCCGTCCGTGATCGTGCGGCCTTCGCTTGTCTCGCGGACGCGCTCCACCGTCCAGCCATCCGACTTCATGGCCTCCGTGACGGCGGCAATCGCCTCAGCCGCTGCACCCTCCCGCTCCACGAGGCTGACGTAGGCCTGAGCCTGCCACCAGGCGGGATCGCCCGGACGTTTCTCAGCGGTGACACCGTTCTGCGGCGCCTGCCCCCGCGACTCCAGCTCAGTATCGAGCGCCGGCTCCAGGTCAACGGGGATGAGCTCCACGACGCTCATCGCGAGCGTCTCACTCTCCGCCTTGTACTCGTCGAGTCGGCTCTCCGGTGTCGGTGTCACCGCGCATCCTCCCAGAATCAGCACGCAGACGAGCGCGATCGTCAGTCCGGTCAGTCTTCGCATCACTAGACAGTCAAAAACGACCGCACGACCTCAGCGTGAGGAACTCGACGGAAGGCGATGAGGACGATCACCGCGCAGGGACCGCATTCGACTTCAGGAGTGAATCTCGTCATGGTCACCGCGGGTCGTCTTGGGGCTGAGCACACCGATCTCGATGGTCTCGTACTTGCCCTCTTCGGAGCGGACCCAGGTCACCTCGACATACCAGTCGTCTTTGCCGTAGGCGTCGGCGATGCGTCGCCCCTCCGACGTCTCACGTGCATCCGTGTGCTCCCACCCGTCTGCGAGCAACTGCGCCGCCATCGCCTTCGCGGCCTCTTCAGAAGCCCCGTCGCGCTGAACCGGCTCAACATAGGTGTCGACCTGCCACCAGACGGAGTCCTCGGCAGACGGTTCGGCAGATACCGGGTTCTGAAGCATCCGTCCTCGAGACTCGACGTCGGGAGTCGTCGACGGCGCAAGGTCCGCCGGGATCATCCCCACGATCTCCTCCGCCAGCGCCTCAGCCTTCACCTGATATTCATCGAGGCGACTCTCGGCCGTCATCGCACACCCTCCCAGAGCCAACGTCACGAGCAGCCCTGTGGCCAGGGCGGCGACACGTCCGATGTTCTTCATCATTCGATCTTCTCGTATGCCGGAGCGAAACCCGACTTGTCGATTCCATCCGTCTGAACCGGCGCCTGGATGATAGGCCCGGAACCGGGCACGATGATCGGCCGCGGGTTATATACCTCGTCCGGGGCGTAGAGCATTGCTTCGCCTCCGGTGATGACGGCGATGATGTTGTCGAACGCCACCGATCGCGGGTCGTACACCGAGGTGTGGCTGTCGATACCACGAGGCGTGCCGTTGCCCTTGATGTTGTAGTCCTCGAGGTCGACGACCCTTCCGCCTTGCTCGTCCTGAATCCAGCCCGTCTCCAGTCGGATCACGCCGTCCGCGGTGAGAGGCGACTGACCGTGCATCTGGTCGGGGCCGTTGCCCTGGATCAGGCCGACGACCAGGTCGCCTCGCGCCATCATCGAATAATGCGGCACGTCGCCCGTCTTCGGGAAGTCCGACAGACCGGACACTCCGGCCCCCATGCCCGCCGGCGAGACGTAGAAGATCCGGTCCGCCTCGAGGCCCGCCTTCTCGGCCAGGCCAAGGGCCGCCGCACCATAGCTGTGGGCGACGACCGTGAGCGTCGACGAGGCCGGTTGTCCGATGCCCGCGACAAAGTCCCTGAGCTTCGGCGCGAGATCCTGCGCAAAGGATGCGTCCGTCGGTCCCGGTAGCTCGAGCTGCGGGAACGTGCCACCCGCCCACTGGAAGACGGCTGAGTTCGGGCCGGCGGCATTGTAGAGTTCCGCTCCGGTGCCGTCCCCGAAGCTGGTCATGGTCGTCGTGGTGCCCGGCACTGACACGGCGACATTGCGGATCCACGCGGGGATGTCGCCGGTCACCGGGTCGATCGGCCCGTGATAAGTGGCCACCGCATCGGCGTTCGGGTCGAAGACGACGACCCGAGCTCCGGCTCCCTTGTCGGTGTGCTGGCGCTCGCTCTCGTCCCACCAGACATAGTCCTGGTCGAGCAGGCTCTGCCAGTAGTCGATCGGCTCGCGGAGTTTGTCGATCTCGTCGAGGTAGCCCTTGGCTGTCCAGGCGTCCGCGCGGTTCCCCGTCTTGAGACCTTCGACCAGGGCTTCGAGCCGGGCGATCTCGGCTTCCCGGCGCGCGATCTCGTCGCGGATGTTGTTGTGGTTCGCGGTGACGCGGTCGCGGATCGGGATGCCGTTGAGGTTGCCGATGATCAGCGGCGACGCGGCGATCAGCGCGTCTCTCGTCGCCGCATCCATCGAGTTCCACGTCTCGCGGATGATGTCGGGGTCGCCGAGTCCGGCGAGCGATTCGGCGGTGATCGCGTTGACGTCACCCGCCCATGCGAGGCTGGCGGCCGCGAATCCCGCACCGCCGACCTTCCCGCCCTGGGTGACGGCCGAGATGAGCGGCACCGCGGCGAGCGCGTTCACCGCCCGCTGGTCGATCGCGGTGCGCTCCTCGGCCAGCGCGTTGTAAGACGAGCGGGCGGTGTAGTAGTCGTCGATCGCGTCCTGCCAGCGACGCAGGTAGCTCGGGTCGTCGACGTACATCCACGACGGCAGGACGGCATCCCAGCCGAGCGCCCACCCCGTCACGAACTCGCTCGCCGCGCTCAGCGCCTCGGCTCGGCGCACGAAGATGTGGTCGTACGCGTTCTGCGCGGCGCGAAGCCTCCGCGCGGCCTCGCTCTTCAGCCCTTCGAGATCGGTGGCGTAGGCGGAGATCGCGGTCGAGATGCCATCGAGTCCTTCGGCCGCCTCGCCGAAGCGCTGCGAGAGGAGCACGACCCGCGCACCGAGCGCATCGGCCGACGACGCGGTCATCGAGGTGATGCTCGCGAGCGCGGCATCCGCGTCGCCCTTGCGCTCCCGCGACGACCCGGCCCGCGTGGAGAAGGTGGTCGCGTAGCCGTTGACGGTGCCGACGTCGCCGCGGGCGGGATCGTCGATCAGTCCGGGGAGGTTCATCGCGCCGCCTGCGCGAGAGCCTCGTCGGAAGCGGTGAAGGTGCTGTCCACGGATGCCGCATCGGTCGCGGAGTTCGTCGCCGTCTGCGCGAGCGCCGACAGGATCTGGGTGAGCAGCGATTCAGCCTCGCCCAGCGCACCTTCCACCGCGGACGACCCGGTGCCGCCGAAGGACAGACACGACGTGACGATCGGCGCGGCCCCCGCCGTCAGCCGAGCCTGCGCCGCGTCGAGCGCCTCTTTCTGCACATCGAGATCGGTCACCGCTGTTCCTTCCCCCCGGAAGCTTCCACCATAGAACGTGCGGCCGACGGTGGCGATGGGCAGATCTCCCCATGCCCGTGGCATCCGCACTACTGTGAGCGGAGATGCGGGCGGATGCCCCCGACGGAAGGACTCACCATGGCTCTTGACGACATCCTCACGCAGGTGCCGATCGACGACATCGCAGAGAAGCTGGGTGTCTCGCGAGACGAGGCGAAGGTCGCGGTCGAGCAGGGCGGCGCCGTGCTGCTGGGCGGTCTCGCGAAGAACGCCGAGACCGACGAAGGCTCCGCCGCGATCCAGAACGCCCTCAAGAAGCACGTGGGCACCGCGGGCGCTTCGAAGGTCGACGACATCGATCAGGCCGACGGCGGCAAGATCGTGGCGCACATCCTCGGCTCGAAGGAGAAGGAGGTCACGAAGGAGCTCACCGAGTCGAAGGCGACCCCCGGCATCGACTTCGGCAAGCTCCTCCCGATCCTGGCCCCGATCGTGATGGGCCTGATCGCGAACGCCAACAAGGACAAGACCGCGAAGGCGGATGCCGGGGCCGAGCAGTCCGGCGGCATCGGCGACCTCATCGGCGGCATCCTCGGCGGCGGCGACAGCGGCAGCTCGAGTGGCGGCGGCATCGGCGACGTGATCGGTGGACTTCTCGGCGGCGGCAAGAGCGGCAGCTCGGGCGGCGGCATCGACCTCGGCGGCATTCTCGGCGGGCTCTTCGGCGGTAAGAAGTAGCCCCTCAGCCGCGGCATCCGGTCGTGGGGCGCGTACGCCCGCGGTGAGACGCGCTCAGCGACCGGATGCGGTGAAGACGATTCTCCCGCCCTGGCGCACGGCCGAGCATCCCGGGAGATCGATCGGCCCCTGACCGCTCCATTCGGTCACCAGGCGCGCGACCTCGATCGTCTGCGTCCTCGTGAGGCTCACGCCGAACTCGCTGTCGACCACGAGACGGATGATGCGGTTCCGCAGTGCCGCGGGGTTCGCGGCGAGAGCCGCCACGCTGACCGAGATGCCCGCCTCCGCGTGCTCGACGATGTCCTCGATCGTCTCGTGGATCATCTCGTCGAACGCCTCGGCGTCCTCTCGCAGCTGCTCGGCGGTGCGGACGAGCGCCTCGGCGATGCCCGGCCCGAGTTCCGTCTCCAGCACCGGGAGCACGCGCTCGCGAACCCGCACCCTGGCGAACCGGTCATCGAGGTTGTGCGGATCGCTCCACGGCGAGAGGTCGGCTGCGGTGCAGAACGCCCGCGTCGTCTCCCGCCGCACACCCAGCAGCGGGCGCACCCAGCGCAGCCCGTCGTCGTCCTCGCGCATCGGCGCCATGCCCTGCAGGCTCGCCGCTCCCGACCCTCGGGCGAGCCCCAGGAGCACGGTCTCGGCCTGGTCATCGAGCGTGTGTCCGAGCAGCACGGCGGCGGCGCGGACATCGGCGGCCGCATCGCGGAGCACGCGATACCGGGCGTCACGCGCCGCAGCTTCGGGTCCACCCTCGCCGTCCACCTCGACGCGCACGATCAGCGCGTCGAGTCCGAGCTCCCCCGCCGCCCGTGCCGCACGGGATGCGACCCCGGCGGAATCGTCCTGCAGGCCGTGGTCGACCGTCAGCGACGCCACCCTGATCCCCCGCTTGGGCGCCTCGAAGGCGGTGGCCGCGGCGAGCGCGAGCGAGTCCGCCCCTCCGGAGAGTGCGACGACGACGGTCGATCCCTCGGGCAGGTCGGCGAGCGCAGTGCGCACGGCCAGGCGGATCTCGGCGATGGCAGGGGAGAGAGACGGCACGGTTCCACGGTAGGGCACGGGTCCGTCTCGCGCGTCCGACCATCGTGCGGCGGAGAACCACCCGGGGCTATCCTGGCGCCGTGACCGATATCCCGCGCACGCGGCCGTTCCGGACCGAGCGGTTCAAGGCCTTCGTCGACGCCGTCGTGGCGATCGCCATGACGCTGCTCATCCTCCCGTTGATGGAGTCCGTCTCCGATGCCGCATCCGGCCACATGAGCACGGCCGAGTTCCTGGACGAGCATGCGGGACAGCTGCTGAGCTTCGGGCTGAGCTTCCTCCTCATCGCCACGTTCTGGATGGGTCACCACCGTCAGTACCGTGACGTGGAGTGGGTCACCGGACCGCTCCTGTGGATCAACGTCGCGTGGATGGCGACGATCGTCTGGCTGCCGGTCCCCACGGCGATGATCGGGCAGATGGATTCCGACGCCCTCCAGGCCGTGGTCTACATCGGCACGCTGATCATGACCCAGGTCACGACCCTCGCCGGCTGGCTGTATCTGGCGCGTCATCGCGAACTCGGCGACGTGGCACCCGAGACGATCCGCGCGGGGGTGATCGGCGACCTCGCCGCGATCATCCTGTTCACCGCAGCTCTCGCCATCGCGGTCGTGGCTTCTCCGAACGGCTACGCCGGACTGTTCCTGCTCCTCCTCAGCGATCCGGTGAGCCGTCTGCTGAATCATCTCTTCCGGAGACGGCGGAGCGAGCCGCCGGCGCCGGCAGCCGACTCCGGATCCTGAGCGGTCGCGGCCCACGGAGCCTCGAGCGCCGCGGGTAGGCTAGTCCGCGGCATCCAACCGAACTTTTCCTGAGGAGCACACGCATGGGCGCACACGACGCCGTCATCGAGATTCCGCGCGGCAGCCGCGTGAAGTACGAGGTCGACCACGAGACCGGGCGAGTGCACCTCGACCGCGTGCTCTACACGACCTTCGGCTACCCGGCCGACTACGGCTACTTCGACAACACGCTCGGCGAGGACGGCGACCCGCTCGACGTGCTCGTGCTCCTCGACCACGCCATCTACCCGGGCGTCGTCGTCGAGGTCCGCCCCGTCGCGGTCCTCAAGATGAGCGACGAGGCCGGCGGAGACGACAAGCTCGTCGCCGTGCTGGCGAAGGACCCCCGCTGGGCGCACATCCAGGACATCGAGGACATCGCCGAGTACACGAAGAAGGAGATCTCGCACTTCTTCGAGCACTACAAGGACCTCGAGCCCAACAAGTGGGTCAAGGTCGACGAGTGGGGGAACGCCGCCGAGGCGCAGCGCATCCTCGACGAGGCGATCGTCCGTTTCGGCGAGCAGGGTCACTGACCTCCAGAGCCTTCCGACGGCACGCCGTCGACGCGAAGACCCCCGGTTCCGCAGAGCGGCCGGGGGTCTTTCGTGTTCCGTGAGGCGGATGCTCAGGCAGAGACGCCGCGATCGGCTAGGAACTGCACCGGGTTGACCGCGTTTCCGCGCACGTAGACCTCGAAGTGCAGGTGGCAGCCGAAAGAACGCCCGGTGTTGCCCGCGTAGGCGATGACCTGACCGGAGTTGACCCACTGACCGGAGCGCACGAGGATGCCGCCGTTGCGGATGTGCGCGTAGCCGGTTCCGATGCCGCCGCCGTGCTGGATGCGGATGTAGTTGCCGTAGCCGCCGTTGCCGCCCGCGTAGTCGACCGTGCCGGACTGCGCGGCGTAGATCGCGGCGCCGCAGCCGTTCGCGAAGTCGGTGCCGTAGTGGAAGGGTGACGAGCAGCCCTGCGAGCCGCACTGCTGCGAGCGGGGACCGTACCCCGAGCTCTTCCCGCCGCCGTGAGGACGGCACCAGCCGCCGCTGCCCTGGGACCCTCCACCGCCGCCGTTGCCGCCGGCGTTGGCCGCGGCTTCCGCAGCCTCGCGGTCCCTGCGCTTCTTCTCCTCGATGGCGACGCCGACCTTGTAGCCCTCGACCGTCTTCGTCGTCGCGTCCTTGAGGGCCGCGAGCTGCGCCTGCATCGTGGCGAGGTTCGCGGACTGCTCGTCGAGCGCGGCCTGGGCGGCGTCAGCGGCCTGCTGAGCTGCGACCATCTTCTCCTCGGCGAGCTTCTGCAGCCGGTCGCGCTCGTCGCGCGCCACCACGGCCTGGTCGCTGAGCGACTGCGCGGAGTTGCGGGAGGCGACGGCATCGTCGTACACCGACTGGTTGTACTCGAAGAGCTTGTCCATCGTGCCCAGGCGCGCGAGCAGTTCGTCGGCGTTGTCTGCGGAGCCGGTGAAGAACAGCTCCAGCGAGGTGTCGTCGCCACCGTTGCGATACAGCTGCGCCGCCACCTGGCCGGCCTTGCGGGCGGATGCGTCGGCCTTCGCCGCCTGCTCGTCGGCCTTCGCCTGCACGGCGTCGGCGGCGGTGGCTGCGGCGAAGTACTTCTGCTGCGCGTCGTAGAACTCGTCGGAGGCGACTTGCGCCGCCGCCTGCGTCTCGGCGACCTTCTGGGTCAGGGACTGGATGAGCCCCTCGATGCGGCTGACCTCGGCGGCCTTCGCGGCTTCGTTGTTCTTCGCGCGCTGCACGTCGTCCCAGCTCGGGTACGACGCGGCGTAGGCGGCGGAGACTCCGTTGGTGATGCCGAAGGCGCTGAGCGCGACGACGCTGAGCGCGCCGATGCCGAGAGCTCCGCGACGGCTGACGCCCGTCTTGCCGAAAGCACGACGTTCTGTCGGGCTGGGCGCGCAGCCGCAGTCCTCGGATGCCGCAGCAACTGCAGCATCCAGTGTGATCTTGTCGTTCACACGGCCCCTTCCGCCGGTTTCACAGTTGCCACACTAACAACAACTGTCACATCCGCACCAGGGCGGTTCGCGCGGGCGTCGTCGCACGCCTGACGTCTCCATCGTCCTCCTGAAACACGCCCGGGGGTAGCCGCCGCGCCCTCGATTCGCGATTTGCCCGAATCATCCCTTATGCTTGAGCGTCGGCAAGGAAGTCCCCCGGGACTGACTCGGCCCCATCGTTTAGCGGCCTAGGACGCCGCCCTTTCACGGCGGTAGCACGGGTTCGAATCCCGTTGGGGTCACACCTTCCGATACAATTGAAAACAAGTATGGCCCTGTAGCGCAGTTGGTTAGCGTGCCGCCCTGTCACGGCGGAGGTCGCGGGTTCAAGTCCCGTCAGGGTCGCTCCGTGCGTCGAGCTCTTTCTTCGGAGAGGGCTCTTCGTCTAGGACGCGACAGGTTCGCCGGTCGCGCGGCTCTGTAGCTCAGTTGGTAGAGCGTTCGACTGAAAATCGAAAGGTCACCGGATCGATGCCGGTCGGAGCCACACGGGTGATCATTACAATCACCCCAGAAACCCTCGCCTAGCTTCTACATGGCGGGGGTTTTGCTTTGCCCGCCGAGCCGGCCCGACCGTCTCCGTCCTGTCACGCGCCCCGGACGATCACGGGAGTCGCCCGAACGTCGCATCGATCTCCGCCATCTCCATCGCAGCGGTCGCTTCGATCAGGGCACGCAGTTCCTCATCCGCCCCGGGCGAGAACTCCTCGAGACGCTCCGGCGAGATCGTCATCGGAGCACCGACGGGCGCCTGCTCGCTCGCGTCGAGATCCGTTCCGTCGTTCGACGGCGATGCGCCCTGGAAGATCTTGCCGGCTTCCGACTGCGCGGTGAGATCGAACGAATACTGCTTGCTCTGCAACCCCAGATCGAGGAGCTTCTTCACCTCGGGGAACTGCTCGGCGTTCGTCTTCGGGATCGGGAGTGACGTGCGCCAGTTCACTCCGAGTGTCTCGAGGGCCTTGGCGTAGGCGTTCTCATGCGCCTGGTCCCGCACGATGAGATAGGAGATCGTGCTGCGCGCCATCTTGTTGTCCGTCATCTCGTACAGGCGGCACTTCTGCAGCCGGCCGGTGGACTCGAGCATGAGGTTGTAGAGCAGGTCGAGCACGAGGTTCCCGGAGTTGTAGACGTAGCTTCCGGACCAGGGGTTGCCGACCGCGTCGACGGGGAGCGCGCCCTGTGCGCCGACGAGGTAGTGATGGATGTTGCTCGTGTCGACCGCGATGCGCAACGGCGTCGCGCCTCCCGCTCCCGGCTGGTCGACCGGGTCGGTCGGCTTGCCCTGGTACTGCGGGGAGCCGTCCAGCAGTCGCGAGATGGTCGTGCCGATCAACTCGACGTGGCTGATCTCCTCCGTGCCGATCCCCTGGATGAGGTCCTTGTAGGGCTTGCCGTCGGGTCCCCGGAAGTTGATGCTCTGGAAGAGGTACTGCATCATCGTCCGCATCTCGCCGAATTGACCGCCGAGCCCTTCCTGCAGCGCATTCGCCGCCGCGGGATCGGGCTCGTCCTGAGCGATCTCGTTGATGAATTCCTGAACGTGGAAATACATGCTGCCTCCATTGGCCGACTCTGCGATGTCGGCCCATACTGCTCCCGTCGGCCGACATCTCCGCCTCCCTCGACCTGCGGGGCAAACGGACGTACTATGCGGCACTCCCGCTGCACCCCGCGGTCATCGGGCACCCTCCGGGCAGCGTCGAGGAGGGTCAGTACTCCCAGTCCGGGAGCGGGGCGATCGGTGCCTCATCCGAGGTCACCGCGATCCCGTCGCGCTCGACGGTGATCACGATCCTCGACCGCGACGACACCAGGACGCTCACGAGCTCGTCCCCGGCGGAGAGATGCACGAACGTCGGTTCCGACCGTGCCGCTGCTTCGATCTCGCCCATGAGGTCGACCAGATCGCGGTCACCGTCCAGGAGGAAGGGCTGCCCATCGATCACGATGTGCGTATTGGTGCTCGCCGTTCCCGGACTGCTCATGTGGGGACCCTATCCCCGGCGCGCGTGACCGCAGAGGGGGGTTGCGTGCTGACGCGCCCGCCGGTAGCGATGACGACGAAGCCGAGCGTGATGGTCGCGTCGGCTAGACGTGGGCAGGCACGCCGACTCGCTCCGCCGGTGCCGTCTGCTGCGGTTCGGGGACGAGGTAGAGGCCGGAAGGAGAGCTGGCCGTGAACGCGAGAGCTTCGATCCAATCGCGGTTGATCGCCGGCTGTCGACTGCCGCTGTACTTGAAGACGAGAGAACTGCCCGCGTGGATCCACACGGTCGTGCGACCACCGCCGACGCTCTGGTCCTCTCTCCAGGTGAACCCGAAGGGCTCTCCCCGCCGGAGCTTCGCCGTCATCACCAGCTGCAGATGCGTGAGCGCGCGATCCTCGATCTCGGTCTTGACTCCGTTTTCATAGATGAGCCTGCCCATGGTGATGTCCTCTGTTCGCCACGGGACCCGTGCCAAGAGGCGCAACCGAGATGATCACTGGTGGTGATACCCAGCATCTCACGCTTCCCTGTGTGCCGGCCGGGGCGGCCGGAAGCATCACCCGTCGTCTGGATCTTCTGCGAGGACGTCGCCCTCCGCGTCGCTCGTGGACGGCATGTCCGGATCGATGCCTTCGGCTTCGACCTCGCGGTCGTCGTCAGGATACGTCTGAGGGTCTGACATCACAGTCTCCGATCACGTAGGGGCGTCGATCAGTCTCACCCCTCACGACCGTCACGGGAGGCCCGTTGACAGGCGCGGGCGGCGGGCCGACAATCCGCCCGCTCCCTCCATCGAGGCGCGAGGTCCGTCGCCGAGCGCGTCAGGCTGTAGCGAGCGGCGGCAGGTGCGGGATGGGGACGGGGCGCCCGGCTCGGCGGGAGCCGTGGAACCGCTGCACGTCTTCCAGGACGTCGGCCGCGGACATGTAACAGCTCGCGAGCGGAAGGTCGCGGAGCCAGACGACTTCCACCTCGACGGCATCGACCTGATAGACGCAGGCGACCGTCTGGCGAGAGTCGTTCGGCGCATAGCGATGATCGAGGATCAGCCACTCGGTATCGGTGATCTTGCGCAGCTCGAATCGGGGATCGGGCATCGCGGACATCTCAACACTCCAATCAGTCGACAGACACTGACTGCCGAATGGAGCGCACCGCACCCGAGCGACGCGGGCAGCTGCGCCGCTCGGTCAACGGGCGCCCTTCGGCCCGCCAGAATTTCACCAGAATTGTACGTCGGCGAGAGGCGCTGCTCAACTCGTCCACGCCTCCCGGACCGTTAGGGTTCTGATATGGGATTGATCCAATACGGCAGTGGTGACGAGATCCATATCGACGACCGCGCACTCGCGCACCTGAAGGTGGTCATCGCCACCAAGCTCCGCCGCAACGAGAGCTTCACCCTGTCGTGGAAGCACGCGGACGGCAACCCGGTCGGCAGGTCCACGATCTGGCTGCATCCCTCGATTCCGCTCCGGTTCACCTTCGAGGAGCCTGAGGCGCCCCAGCTGAACGTGAAGTGGATCGAAGAGCTCATGCACTCCGCCAACTCCACCGGGGGCATCATGCTCGTGGATGAGGTGCTCGACACTCCGGAGGGCTAGTCGCAGAGATGAACGTCCGCCGGATCGAGCTCACCATGCACAAGCCGTGGTTCGCGCTCTACGCGGGAATCAGGCCCACGCTCGTCATCGGCGAGCGCGGCCAGCCCACGCAATGGGGGCGGGGCACGTGGCAGGTTCCGTCCGATCGGACGGTGACCATCGGCGTCTATCTGTTCAACCGTCTCTGGCGCTTCGGACAGGCCGAACTCATCCTCGACCCCGAGGATGCCGCGGCGTGGGAGTACCGAGCACCGGCGCTGCCTTTCCTCCGCGGCCGTCTGCGCCGCAGTCCTCTCTGAGCCGGGCGGCATCCGCCCCTCGACCTCACCCTTCGGCGTCGACGTCGACCGTGTTCAGCGCGGCGTAGCGCTGCGGACGCCGAGAGCGGAGGACGAGGGCGATCACGATTCCCGCCACGATCGCGAGCGGGATCGGCACCAGCAGCAGGACGTTGACGAAAGGCTCGGCAGCGGTCAGCAGCTCGAGCTGGGACACGCTGAGCCCCACGAAGACGAACAGACCGATCGCCGCGAGCACCGGCGCCACGATCACCCGCCAGACGCTGTGCCCGTGCCGGTCGCGGAGGAAGAACGCGACGACCGCGATCGCGGCGATGCCCTCCAGCAGCAGGATCCCGAGCACGCCGGGGGCGGCCGACCACAGGAAGACCACGAGGTACGGATCGGCGCCGGCGAGGGCAGCGAACCCCAGCACCACGACGCAGATCGCGATCTGCAGCGCCACGCCGCCGACGGGTGAGCCGTGCGCACGGCTGATCCGCGCGATGCCCCGCGGCAGGATCCCCTCGCGCGCGAGCGTGAAGTGGTACCGGGAGGCGGCGTTGTGGAACGCCAGGGCGGCGGCGAACGCACTGGTGCAGAGCAGCAACTGGGAGAAATCGGACAGCCAGGGCCCGACGAACTGCTCCATCGATGCGAACGTCAGCAGAGCCACATCGTCGCTCGCGGCCGCCTCCAGCGCGCCCTGCGTGCCGTAGGCGGCGAAGATGCACCACACCGAGAACGTGTAGAAGACTCCGAGGAACGCGATCGCGATGTACGTGGCGCGCGGAACCGTGCGCTTCGGATCCTTGACCTCCTCCGCATAGATCGCGGTCGCCTCGAACCCGATGAATCCGCCGGCGGTGAGCACGAGCATCGCCCCGAAGCCGGGGTCGGCCATCACGGCCGGGTTGAAGATCGCGACCGTCTCGGCGATGTCGCCGCTGCCGCCCTGGCCGAGCATGAACACCTCGTAGATCACGAGCACCGCGACCTCGAGCGCGAGCGCGATACCCAGCACCTTTGCGCCGAGCGTGACCTTGAAGTATCCGAGCAGGGCGATCCCGACCACGGCGAACGCGGCGAGGATCACCCAGTTCACGCTCAACCCGAACAGCGAGGCGAGCATGTTCTGCGCGTACACCGCGAAGCCGGCGACCAGGCAGATCGTCATCGCGTTGTACGAGACGACCGCGAGGAGCGCGGAGCCGACCCCGAACGGCTTGCCGATCCCGTGCGTGATGTACGAGTAGAAGGCTCCGGCGTTCTTGATCCGCGGGCTCATGGCGGTGAAGCCGACGGCGAAGAGGATCAGGACGACCGCGGGCACGAGATATCCGTAGGCCGCCGACTCCCCTCCGGTGCGGATCGCGAGCGGCACGACCCCCGCGACCACGGTGAGCGGTGCTGCGGCGGCGACCACGAAGAAGACGAGGTCGGCGGTGCCGAGTCCGGCGCGGCGGAGCGTCCGCGGCTCGGACGCCGCGGCGGAGGTGTGGCGTGCTGAGGGGGCTGTCGGGGTCATCATCGTCCTCGTATTCGGCGTTTCAGCGGGCGGGTGAGCGGTGCGCGGGGGGAGTGAGCTCGTCCAGCCACAGTTGTTCGCCGCGGCGAACATATCGCAGACGGTCCTGGGCGAGGGAGCGGATGTCGTCGAGCGGGTCTCCGTCGACGACGAGGAAGTCGGCGGCCTTGCCCGGTTCGAGAGACCCGGTCAGGTGGTCCACCCGCAGTGCCTTCGCTCCGTTGAGGGTGGCCGCGACGATGGCGTCGGACTCGGGCATTCCGGTCTCGACCATGGTGTGGATCTCGGAGAGCGTCGAGGCACCGTACGGGACGTCGATGCTCGAGAAGCTGTCGCTGCCGACCGCGATCGTGACGCCGGCGAGACGGGAGGCGGTGAAGTTGTCGGCGACCCGGTTCTTCTCCTTCTCGACCATGGTCTCCCCGCGGTAGTTCTCGAGACCTTCCCGTGGGGGCGGCGGGTACTCGTCGAACCACGGACCGAGGAACAGCTGCAGAGTCGGGACGTGGATGACGCCGTTCTCGACCATCATGCGGCGGCACTCGTCGTCGAGCTCCTCGCCGTGCTCGAGGGTCGCGACACCGGCGCGCAGGCAGTCCTTCGCGGCAGCGAGCGACTCGGCGTGCGCGAGCACGGGGATCTTCACCATCGCCGCCTCACGGACGACCATGCAGAGCTCTTCGAAGTCGTAGTGCTGGTCGGTCTCGAGCTCCTTGTCCCACATGCCTCCGCCGGTCGCCCAGATCTTGACGGCATCGGCGCCCATGCGGTTGAGAAGGCGGACGGACTTGCGCAGCTCTTCCGGGCCGTCGGCGAGCATGGCCCACGGGTGACTTCTCTGGATCATGTCGCACGGGAGGTTGTGCGCGTCTCCGTGCCCGCCGGTGCGGGAGAGACCCGGCCCGCAGGCGACGATGCGCGGTCCGTGCATGTGGCCGTTGTTGACGGCCCACTTGAGGCGGAGCCCGTTGCGCGAGATGTCGCGGATCGTGGTCACACCGTGCTCCATGAGCGCGCGCATCTGCTGCCCGGAGAGGATGGCCTGGCGCAGGTCGTCTTCGACCACCCAGGTCGTGTAGTTCGGCGAGGAGGCGCCGCCGAGGTGCGTGTGGCAGTCGATGAGGCCCGGCATGACGGTCATGTCTCCGGCATCCACCTGCTCGGCGTCGGCCGGGATGACGATCGTCCCCCGCGGTCCGACCGCCTCGATCGTGCCGTCGCGCACGATCATCGTCGCGTCGTCGATCACCTGACCCGTGCCGTCGAGCAGACGCCCGGCCTGCACAACCGTGATTTTGCTCATCACGAACTCCTCGAACCGCTGATTTCATCGTCGAACATCTGTCTGGACACGAATATAGCGGCGGCGTGGATGAAAAGCAACGATTTTTGAAGATCTCGGGTGTGGCGGCCATCAAATTGATCGCCGCGACCGGCTTAGGCGATGAGAATGACGGTTTCCAGTACGCTGACAGCGGGCCGCCACGCCCGTAAGAGAGGAGCACCCACGATGCGATCCGGTGAATTCCACGGGCTGGTCCCAGCGCAGCTGGATGAGCTCGACCGTAAGCTCGTCCGCCTTCTGCAGGAGGACGGCCGCCGGTCCGTGACCGAGATGGCCGGGGCCGTGGGACTCTCGCACGCCGCTGTACGCCAGCGCATCCAACGGCTGCTCAACGAGCGCGTCGTGACGATCGGGGCGATGACCCACCCGCAGACCCACGGCTACGCGCAGTCCGCACTCGTCGGCGTCCGCGTGGACCACCGGGTGCACGAGGTGAGCGACGCCATCTCGGCGATCGACGAGGTCTACTACCTGGTCACGACGACCGGGCATTACGACCTCATGGCAGAGCTCATGGCCACGGACAACGAGCATCTGCTCGACCTCGTGATGTCCATCCGCGCGATCCCGGGCGTGACCGAGACCGAGACCATCAGCTTCGTCGACACCGTCAAGTGGATCTACCGCCCCGACTTCGCGACCCGCGGCACCCCCTGAGAACACGGAGAACGCGGGCACGCGCTACAGCTCTTCGCGCGCCTTCCGCGCCAGATCCGCAGCGCTCGCGGCCGCCTCCGCCCGCGTCGCCGCCTTCTCACGGCTCTCCTCCGCGTCCGGGAGATCCTGCTTCACGCGCTTCAGGTCCGCGCGAGCACGGGAGAGTTCGGCCTCGAGCTCCGACGCCCGCTCGGTCAGCTCCTTCGCCCGGGTGCGCAGGAGCTGCAGAGCCCGATCCTGCGTCGTCAGCTCCCGTTCTGCGGACGCCTGCTCCTTCTCGGCTGCGGCGACCCGGCGCTCGGCCTCCCGGCGCGCCCTTCGCGCCTGCAACTCGCCGGTCGGCCGCGGCTCCGACTCGAGTGCGGGGATGTCGCCCACCACCGCGTCGCGGATGTCGTCCTCCGTCGAAGACGGCGTGATCGTCCGCAGCAACCGCCCGGAAGCCACGGCCGAGGCCGCAGCAGGGTCGAAGAACGCGGCGGAGATGCTCTGCTCGACGGCCTCGAGCGTCGCGGGGGTGATCCGCTCCCCGCGCGCGGCGGCCAACTCCCCCGCCGTCTCCGCAAGCCTCTTCGTCAGCGCCCGACGCTCTCGTCCGAGTTTCGCCAGCGCCGGAGCATCCAGATCGTCCTGCGCCTCACGGAGCTCACGTGCCAACTGCAGCGCCTCCCTCAGCTGGCCCGCCCGCTCCTGCGCGAAGAGGTTCACCACCCAGGCCGCGACCGACGGCTTCCGCAGGGCGCGCACGGCCGATGCGAGTCCGGGATCGGCAGCTTCCTCGGCGCGGGCCTTGCGTGAAGACACGAAGTCCTCAGGTGGCCCGGCGTACAGCACGGCCGCGATCTCCTCGAACGTGGGGGCGGCCATGCGTCAACGATACGCCGCGCTACTCGATGGTGAGGTGATCGCTCCAGTCCGCTCCGACGAGCGTCTTGGTGCCGAAGGTGCCGTTGCCGAGACCGGCGTAGAGGTACAGCTCGCCCGCCGGCGTCCGGCCGAGCAGGTCGGCGCGTCCGTCACCGTTGTAGTCGACGCCGCCGGTCAACGCCGTGAACTCCACCCAGCCGTCTCCGGCGAGGCGGCGCTGCGCGAATCCGTACGGAAGACCCGGATAGAAGTAGAGCGTTCCGGTGTCGCTGACCGCCACGAGGTCGCCGCGTCCGTCGTTGTCGAAGTCACCGCCGACGATGAAGTGGAACCCCTCCCACCCGCCTCCGGCAAGGGTCAGATGGGCGGTCCCGAAGGCACCGGCGCCATTGCCCTGGTAGATCGTCATGACACCGCTCCGGGAGACACCGACCACATCCTGCTTGCCGTCGCCGGTGTAGTCCGCTCCGGATGTCACGTGAAGCAGGTCGTACCATCCCGTTCCCATGCTCACCGCCGCGGCGAACCCGCTCGCCCCGTTGCCGGCGTAGAACTCGAGGGAGCCGTCGGATCTCGCCGCGAGGATGTCGGCCTTGCCGTCGCCGTTGAAATCGGTGTGGGTCAGGTGTCGACGCGTCCCGCCCCAGAGCCCCAGAACCGTCGTCGTCGGAAGGAAGCCGCCCTTGCCGTTGCCGGGGCGGAGTCGCAGGTCGCCGTTGCCCGCGACCATCAGGAGATCCGCATTGCCGTCGCTCGTGTAGTCGGCGGAGGCGATCGTCGGATCGGGTCCTGTGCTGAGCCCGGGGAAGAACAACGGAATCGGCGCGCCCCGCGTCACGTTCGTCAGGCAGGTGTAGCCCTGGTTGATCGCGGTGTACACCGATCCGTTCAGCCGGACCTCGAAGTGCAGGTGGTAGGCCGGCGAGTTGCCGGTGTTCCCCACGACGCCGATCTGCTGCCCGCGGACCACCCGGGTGCCGGGCGCATAAAGTCCGGGCGATGCCATGTGCGCATAGCGGGTGACGTAGCCGCCGGGATGCTCGACGTCGGTGTAGTTGCCGTAGCCGCTGTTCACGGTGCGCGACTTGATGACCCCGTCGTAGGCCGCGAGGATCGGCGTGCCGCCCGCCGCCGAGATGTCGATGCCCTCATGCGCGCGGTAGTTTCCGCGACAGCCGTCGCCGACCTTCGATTGGATGTTGCCCGAAGCCGGGTGGACCATCTGCCCGTCGGTGGCTGCGGTCGCGAACGTGCTCGTCGACAGCGCGGGGGCCAGTGTTCCGATCACGACCGCGAGCACGGTGGCGATCCCGATGCGACCAAGACGCAGACGGGATGGTCGCTTCATCTCGAAGTTCACTCCTGCTCGTCGGCCCCAGGGACGCGATGCCCACCGCCGTCACCGTACCAGTGCTCCGGCCCCCGGCCGCGAACGCCGCCGGGGAGCCGGAGGATCAGTCCCGCGCATCCGGCCGTCGACGTGACAGGTCCGCGCGGGAGCGTTCAGAGCAGGTCGAACTCCCCTCCGTACGGTGCGCCGCCGTCACCGGTGTCCCGGGGATCGAACTCCACGTTCTCGACCGAGATCACCACGTGCGTCGAGGCGGAGACGAGAACGCTGACCGCGCGGTTGCCCACCACCACGAACTCGACGAACTCCCCGCCGGAACGCACCGCATCCTCGATGCGGTTCTTCAGGTCGGTGTCGTCCTGCCCCTGTGCCAGGTAGAACCCGACGTCGTTGACCATGATCCGGGTACGTGCCATCGTCTGCACTTCGCCCTCCATTCGTCTTCTTCCTCGGTCGTCGTTGCGGTGACCGTAACGCCGCGCTCGACCGACGCAGAAGGGGATTGCGCGAGGGCGCGAGAAGTTGCAGACGCATCGCGCGGCAAGAGCCTCGGCGCCTCATCCGGACTCCTCGCCGACCGGCGGATCAGCGCGCTCCGAGCCCGTGGGGACCGGATCGCGCCGGGTGGATCCCACTACGCTGTGGCAGTGGACACTCCCCTCTACATCCTTCTCGGCCTGCTGATCCTCGCGCTGATCATCGCCGGCCCGCTCCTGAAGAGCAGGCTGAGCCGCCGAGTCTCCGAGGCCGGCGACCGGGCGGGGAAGAGGTACGCGTCGACACAGCTCGTCAAGACGCTCGGCGAGTTCGGCACCACCCTGGTGATCCACGCTCCGGAACCCGTCGCGCGTGAGATCGTCGCGGTGGCGGCGGCACCCCAGAAGCACATCGCACTCCGCGACGACGGATCGTACGGCATCCGATTCGTCGAACCCGACGACACGATCGTCCGCCTCGTCCGCGAGCCGGACGGCACCCGGATGCAGGTGGAGACGTTCCGCGAATATCTGGGCTTCCCGCAGACCGCGCCGCTCTGGACGGAGCTGCGCTCTCGCATCGCCTCGACCGCCGGAGTCCGCGACGTGTCGGTCACGGAAGGCGTGACGGCGGAGTATGTCCGGGGCGCGCTCCTCGACGACAGGAACGCGCGGTGGGAGAGAAACCCCTGATCCGCCTTCCCCACCCCGGAGCCCGACGACCGGAGCCCGGAGCCCGGAAAACCGAGCGCACACCGGAGCGCAGACGCAACTAGGCTGGAGGATGCGCCTCGCCCCGCCGGGCCTCCGCCGGGTCACGGTGGTGGCGTGAGCCCTGACGACATCCTCCTCCGGTCCACACGATCCCTTACGTCGGGATGGAGCCGCAGCTCCCGGTGTGACCACGCCAGAAAGGCAAGAATCCCATGAGCGAATCCTCCGGACCCGCCGACCGCGACGGCGAGCGCTCGCCGGACTTCTTCGACCAGCTGATCGAGACCACACCCCGCGACCAGCAGGGTGCGTTCACCGTCGGCTTCCGCGGCTACGACAAGGGTGAGGTCGATTCGGCACTCTCGGCCCTCCGCAACCAGCTCAAGCAGGCCGCCGCCGATGTCGCCGAAGCGCAGGCCCGCGAAGAGGAAGCCGTCGAAGCAGTACGAGAGGAGGAGCGCAAGGCCCGCGAGGCACTCGAGAGCGAGCTGACGGCCGCGAACGCCAAGGCATCCGAGGCCGAGCAGCAGGTCGCGACCCTCACCTCCGAGCTCGTCGATGCTCCGCAGACGGACGGCGAAGAGGCCCCGTCGCGACAGCAGTTCGAGGCGATCCTGCGCGTCGCCGAGGAGCAGGCGAACGTGCTCATCCAGAACGCCGCCGTGCAGGCCGACCGTCTGATGACCTCCGCCCGCGAAGAGGTCACGGCGCAACGCGCCGAGGCCGAGGCCGACGCCGACCGGATCACGTCCCAGGCCCAGCGCGACGCCGACCAGGTGCGCCTGAAGATGGACACCGAGTACACGGCGCACGAGGCCCGCATCGAACGCGAAGCCGCGCACGCAGCCGAGAAGGTCAACCAGGCCGCTCAGGAGGCGACGGCGATCCGCACGGAGGCCGAGAAGGGCGCGGCCGCGCTGCGCTCGCTCGTCACCCGGGAGACGACGCAGCTGCGCGCGGATGCCGAACGCGAGGTGCGCGACATGAACGCCCGGGTGCTGGAGTTCGAGGAGACCCTCACCCGTCGCCAGGACGATGCGCAGCAGGAGTTCCTCGTGCTGCACAACCAGGCGGTGGCACACGCCGAGCGCATCACCAACGACGCGAACGAGCAGGTCGCCGCCTCGCTCGAGCACGCGCAGCGCATCTCCGCCCGGGCCGAGGACTACGAGCGTCTGACCCGTGCACAGGCACAGGCCATCGAGGCCGACGCCCAGGTCCGCGCACGCGAGACCCTCGACCGTGCCCGCCAGAAGTCGCAGAAGATCGTCGACTCCGTCACCGGTCACACCACGGCCGTGCTGCACGATGCCGAGGACCGCACCCGTCAGCTCCGCTGGCAGCAGCAGCAGCTGACGAGCTTCATGGCCGAGGTGCGCGAGCTCATCCGCCCCGACGGGATCTTCTCCGACGAGGCCCTGCCCGCCTCGATCGCCGCGATGGACGAGACGTCCCTCGGCGAGGAGCCGGCAGAGGCAGCCGCCGACGAGACGCCCGAGGACACGTTCCTCGGTGACGAGGTCCTCGAAGACGAGCTCGACGACGGTCCGCTCGAGAAGATCACGATCGACGTGGTGGAGACCAAGAAGAAGTCCAAGTAGGGACACGAACGACAGAGGCGCGAGCAGGGATTCCTGCTCGCGCCTCTGTCGTGTCCGGACTGATCAGGCCCGATGGTGTCCGAGGGCTACGGCCGACCGAACTGCGCCACCGCCGGGCAGTCGAAGGGGTCGGCGCCGGCGGAGAGGCCGACGCGGTTCAGGTACTCGATCACGATCATGTACGAGCGGCCGAGGCTGGTCTCCGTGTACGGCACGTCGTTCGCCGCGCAGTAGTCGCGCACGATCTCACGTGCCTTCGCCAGGTGCGGCCGCGGCATGCTCGGGAAGAGGTGGTGCTCCACCTGGTAGTTGAGACCGCCCATGAGCCAGGTCGTCCACCATCCGCCGCTGATGTTGCGGGAGGTGCGGACCTGCTTGGTGAAGAAGTCGAGACGGGCGCCGGGTTCGATGATCGGCATCCCCTTGTGGTTCGGCGCGAACGCGGCACCCATGTAGACGCCGAACACCGCGAACTGCACGCCCATGAAGGCGAAGGCCATTCCGAGGGGGAGCATCATGAACACGGGCACGAGGATGAGCGCGAACCGCAGGGCGATGATGCCGAGCTCGGTCCAGCGTCCCTTGACGTTCTTCGTCGTCATGAGGTACTTCAGGCCGAGGAAGTGCAGGTTCAGCCCCTCGAGCGTGAGGAGCGGGAAGAAGAGCCAGCCCTGCTTGCGGGTGATCAGCTTGATCAGGCCCTTCGCCTTCGCGGCGTCCTCTTCCAGGAAGGAGATCGTGTCGACCTCGATGTCGGGGTCCTTGCCGACCTGGTTCGGGTTTCCGTGGTGCTTGGTGTGCTTCGAGTCCCACCACGAGTAGCTCATGCCGATGCTGGCGATCACGATGCGGGCGAGCTTGAAGTTCGCCGGCCCCGTGGTCAGGATCTGACGGTGCGCGGCCTCATGTCCGAGAAACGCGATCTGGGTCAGGACGATGCCGAGTCCCGCGGCGATGAGGAGCTGGAACCAGCTGTCGCCGAGCAGGATGAAGCCGGTGATGAGGCCGCCGAGTGCGACCGCGATGCCGGCGGCCACGAAGACGTAGAACCACTGCGTCCGCTGGAGCAGGCCCGTCTCCTTGACCACCTGCGACACCTGCTTGTACGCCTTGGCCATGGGCGGGAAGTCCGCGTTGCCGGAGTACGTCTGACGAATCGGACCCAGCGTTGCCGCGGTCGGTGCGATCTGTGTGATGGAGATGATCTTCTCCTGACGATCGGAGCCCTTGAGCTGTGAAAGCCCAAGGCGACTGCCCAACGCTTACCTCACACTAACCCCGCCCGCATGCGCCTTCGGGAATACTTCCGCACCCCTTGACGGCGCGCATTCCGTGTGCGTGAGGGCGCATCGCGAGGGCCGGAGTCGACGGCGGCCCTGACGCGCTCAGACGCGGGCGCGACGGGGCCGCCGACGCCGCACTCGCGGCAGGATCGACGGGAAGGCTGCGCCCCGCCGAACCGGCTCGTGCGCCTCGTCGAGGGCGGAGAGTGCGGCTTCGAGCGCCCGGAAGGCGTCGTCGAGCGAATCGAAGGCGCCGAGATCGACGCCGTGATTGTCGCGCACGAGGTGCGCAGCGCCGTCGAACTCGACGAAGCCGGCGAACTCGCCGGCGCGCGTCGCGACGTGCACATCGGTGTCGGCCTGCTTCCAGGTCAACGGATCGGAGGGAGGGAAAGTGGTCGTGCTCATGGTGATGCTCATTGCTGTGTGGCGGACACGCGTGGGCGTTCCGCAAGATGTGAAGATCGAAGGCGGATTCCGCACGCATCGATGTGCGCGGTCCGTAATGGCCCTGATCAGTGGCGACGTGGCGGCCGAGAGGGGCGATGCACACACGCTGCATCATCAGCATAGCAGACCGCTTCTCCGACCTCGAATCGCGGCTTCGTCGATTCCTGTCGCCGGCCTCAGTTCGCGGGCGGCTGTCCACCGCCGCCCGGGCCGCCCTGTCCGCCGCCGGGAGCCGCGCCGGCGGCGGGAGTCGTGGAGGTGTCGACACCGACGACCAGCGTCGCCGTGTATCCCGTGGACACGTCCCCCGTGACGGTCGCCACCTGCAGAGCGCCCGCGTCATCGCCGAACACGTTGTCACCGGCGAGCGTGGTCTGCGAGAGGTTCCTCGCGGATCCGTCGTACGCCGATCGGGCATACACGGCGGTGCAGGCCGCCTCGGGGAGTGCGAGCTGCGAGGTCGCGACGGCCGTGGTCGAGTCGGCGATGGATCCGACGTCCGGGTAGACCTCGAAGTGGATGTGCGGCCAGCGACCCGAATAGCATCCGGGGAAGATCGAGGTGAACGACACCATGCCGTCCGCATCCGCGACCTGCACCCCGCGCAGGTAGGTCACATCCTCCAGCCCGGCGGAGTACATGGAGTACTCGCCCTGCGCGGTGCAGTGCCACGCGTACACCGCGACGCCGGCGAAAGGGACGCCGCCGTTCGCGAGGTCGACGATCTGCAGCTCGAACGAGAGCGGCACCCCGTCGGCCGTCTCTCCGCCGTCGATCGACGAACGGATGTCCTGGCGAACGATCCCGGAGTCCTCGAGCACATCGGGCCCGTTGGAGCCGTCGCCTGGATACGGACCCGCAGTCTCATCGGGGATCTCCCCCACGCTCACCGATCCACCTCCCGGGGCGGCGGACGTCGAGGCCGGCGTCGGATTCGGCGTCGCACCCGAATCGGCGGGAGCACACGCCGCGAGCACGACAGCGCCGAGGCCGATCCCCGCGAGGCCGAGGACACCGCGACGGCTCATCAGGGTGCGGATATCGAAAGCCGCGCCCTGATCGACGACCTCCTCGTCCACCCGATCGAGCAGCCGTCCTTCATACGTGGGGCCGTCGGGCGTCTGGGTGGGTTCGGGAATGCTCATGATCGGCTCCTGTCCAGCGGACTTCGGGTGTCTGGTCGCACCAGACTCGCGGAGCATCCGATCAGCGGCCTTTGCCTGGCTTATGCCTTGTCTGTGCCTGTGGACGCCACCGGCGGGCGGATCACCAGGACCACGACGATGCCGACGAGGATCAGGGCGCTCAGCGTGACCGGGACCGGGAGGATCGGATCGAGCAGGACGAGGAGCGCGCCGAGCGGGAGGACCGTGTTCACGACCCGGTCGGCGTTCTCGCGGATCGCGATCCACCAGATGCCGATCAGGAAGACGGCGATCGGGACGGTGACGGTGAACGATGCGGCGACGTTCGACAGGTGGCTCTCCCCCGTCAGCACGTCGAGCTCCACCTCGATGCCCGCGGAGAACGCCGCAGCGGCGGCGAAGACGAGGTAGTGCGTGTATCCGTAGCGCAGCGAACGGCGGAAGGTCGTGATGGCGCGGTGATGAGGCGGCCAGAAGTAGATCCACCAGAGCGACGCGGTGACGACGAGCGTGAGCACCGAGATCGCGATCAGCGGCCCCAGCGACTCCACCTCGTCCAGCGCGTCGATGATCGCGTTCGCGGATGCGAGCAGGCTCTCACCGAGCACGATCAGGGTGAACAGGCCGTAACGCTCGGTGATGTGATGCGGATGCCAGGGCGTCTGCCTGCGGTACTCGGCGAACACGGGGACGCTGATCTCGAGCAGCGCGAAGACGACGAACGCGATGAGCTGCAGCATCCCGGCCGGGATGAGGAGGAAGAGGATCCACAGCACCTGGACAACCGCGATGCCGAGAGCGTACCGGCGCGTGGCCGAGCGCAGCGGGCCCGCAGTCCGCGAAGCTCGCAACCACTGGGCCACCATCGCGACCCGCATCACGACGTAGCCGAGCACGGTGATCGTGAAGTCGCCCTCGGCGAACGCCCGGGGGACCCCCGCGGCGAGCACGAGGACGCCGCCCATCTGCACGAACGTCGTGACGCGGTAGAGCCAGTCATCGGTGTCGAACGAGGTGGCGAACCAGGTGAAGTTCATCCAGGCCCACCAGATCGCGAAGAACACCATCGCGTAGGAGGTGACGCCGTGCAGGAAGTCGCCTTCGCTGAGCGCGTGGTGCAGCTGCGCGGAGGCGATGCTCACGGCGACGACGAAGACGAGGTCGAAGAACAGCTCGAGCGAACTCGCTGTGCGATGCGGCTGAGCGGGATCCCGCGGCAGCATCGTGCGGAGCTGGAAGCGCGGGGCGGCTGAGTTCGCGGTCACCCGCGACAGGATAGCGCCCGCCTCGACGATGCTGATTCATCCATTCGTGAGAATTACCTTCCTATGACGGGCATGTTCCGCTACAGTGATGAAGGTCTGCAGTGCCTGCTGTCAGCGACCGCCGTGTGGGACGGCGAAAACGCACTCCGTGATGTGGGAATCACGAAGGGTTTCAGCAGGACCCGAGGGGTCGGGACGCAGACGAATGCCGTGAACGTGGGGTTCATGGTCTGGGGAATCTGGGGAATCAAATGACGCACTGGGGTTATTTGCGTACATTCACGGCTCAAGGGGCCTCGGCATGACTTCCGTCGAGGATGCTCTGAGCATCACTCGTACGGGCTTCGTGCCGGTCGCGGCTCCACGAGCCACCACCAGGTCGGCGACGCGCACGGTGGTCACACCGCGGGCTTCGGCGACATTGGAAAGGCGCCGGCAGTGGGAGCGCGGCTATCGGATGCGGCTGCGGATCACGGATGCGGCTGTCATCCTGTTCGCCGTCGGTCTGACGGCAGCGATCCAGCTGATCACCGACGTCTGGGCCGCCGAGGCGCTGCGTAACGCCGCGTTGCTCGGCCTCGCCTGGTACCTGATGCTGTCGGCCCTCAACACCCGGGCGGCCGCCATCTTCGGATCCGGGACGACCGAGTACCGCCGCGTCGCGCACGCGGGCGGTCTGGCCTTCGGCATCGCCGCGATCGCCGGCGTCCTCCTGGAGTGGGAAGGACTGCAGCCGCTGTTCTTCGCCGCACTCCCGGTGGGGATGCTCGGGCTCCTCGTCGCGCGCTGGACCTGGCGCCGCTGGCTGCAGCGGCAGCGCCTTCGGGGACAGTACGCGTCGAGGACCCTGGTCGTCGGCGATACGGGGGATGTCGAGTATGTGATCGATTCTCTGCAGAAGGGTGGAGAGAACGGCTACCACGTCGTGGGGACGACGTTGCTGGATCGCAATGCCGGCACGCTCGCCATCGGGGAGAGTGTTTACCCGGTCGTGGGCAATCTTCATTCTGTCGCCGCAGCAGCGGCGCAGCTCGGGGCGGACACCATCATCGTGGCGAGCCGCCCCGAGGGGGACCCCGACTTCATCAAGCAGCTGAGCTGGCAGCTCGAAGGAACCGCAGCCGAGCTCGTGCTGTCCAGTCGCCTGACCGATGTCGCCGGTCCGCGCATCTCCCTCCGTCAGGTCGACGGCCTGCCGCTGATCCAGGTGAAGATCCCGACGTACGAAGGCGGCGTGCACGTTCTCAAGCGCGCGCTCGACATCGCGGTCGCAATCGTCGCACTCATCCCGATCGGCCTGATCACCCCGGTGCTGGCCACCCTGATCAAACTCGATTCCCCGGGTCCGACTTTCTTCTTCCAGGAGCGCGTCGGCCGCGACGGCCGCACCTTCAAGATGGTCAAGTTCCGTTCCATGAAGACCGATGCCGAGCAGCAGCTCGCCACGCTCAAAGCGCAGAACGAGGGCGCCGGTCTGCTGTTCAAGATGAAGGACGACCCGCGCGTCACCCGCGTGGGCAAGGTGCTGCGCAAGCTGTCACTCGACGAGCTGCCGCAGTTCTGGAACGTGCTCACCGGCGACATGAGCGTCGTCGGACCGCGGCCGCCACTGCAGAGCGAGGTCACGGCGTACGACGGGACCGTGTTCCGTCGCCTCTACATCAAGCCGGGCATCACCGGCCTGTGGCAGGTGTCCGGTCGCAGCGACCTCTCGTGGGACGAGAGCGTGCGCCTCGACCTGCGCTACGTCGAGAACTGGTCCGTCATGAACGACCTGCAGATCATGTGGCGCACCGCGAAAGTCATGGTTCGACCGAGCGGCGCATACTGACCCCTCCCCCACGACGACGCGGGCGGCCCACTGAAGCTTCAGTGGGCCGCCCGCGTCCGTTCGCCCTCATCCCGGGCATCTTCATCCGGCGGCACGTGCGGGTGACCAGCCGATCGACTGGTCACCCGCACGGCGACTCACTTGCCGACGTTGACCCACGGATCGAGACCGGCCTTCGCGAAGGCACCGGCCATTCCCGGGCCGTTCTCGATTCGCATGTCGCATGTCGACGTGCCGGAGCCGGCATCGAACCGCACGAGTCCCTTGATGTTCGGGTACTTCTTCAGCACCGACGGGATGTCGTGATAGAACTGCTGGGACCGAGCCGGGTTGGCTTCATCGAACTCCGTGCCGTATTCCATCAGGATCTGCGGCTTGTCGTCCCATCCGTTCTTCACAAGGAAGTCGTGAGGGCCGGCAACCTCCTGCTCGAAGGTCGTCCACCCGCTCCCATTGCAGGTGTAGAAGTTGTACGGATCGAACCCGACCCAGTCCACGTACGCATCACCCGGGTAGCCGGACGCGATCTTCTTGTCGTTCCCCGCCCCGAGATAGCCGGTCGACACCCACAGCCACGCGACGTTCGTCACACCCTTCGCTTCGAAGCGATCGTGCACGCGGGTGTATGCCGCGATGTATTCGGCCATGGTCCCCTTGTCGAACCTGTCGAACTCGGGGTCGAAGGCGATCATCACCGGATTGCCGAAGGCGTCGACTCGATCGGCTGCGGCATCGATGTACTCGTCCCATTCTCCTCGTGCGATCGACGCCCACCGGATATCGGTGTTCGTGCTCGCGACGCGGGCCTGCCACGCGAAGAGCAGAGTGCGCGACTGTCCGAGCGTCTGTTCGTGCGAGTCGGGGAAGAGCCCCTGGTGCGTGCTCTTGGAGAAGTCGTGGTAGCGAAGCGTGATGTCGAGCTCACGCCCGATCTTCTGCTCGAGGTCGGTGACCGCCGTCGTGAGGGTCGAACCCTTGAGGGTGTACGCACCCCACAGCGCTCCACACGCGGGCGCGAGGTATCCCTGAGCGCCGCACTGGTCGCCACCGGGCTGCGGCGCGGGAGCAGGCTCCGGTGCGGGAGCAGGCTCCGGTGCGGGAGCCGGTTCCGGGGCGGGAGCCGGTTCCGGGGCGGGAGCCGGTACTGTGCTCGCCGTCGCCGTGATCTCGGCGTCGAAGCTGACGTTCGGGGTCGCACGCCAGTTCAGATGGGTCGACGCGGCGACGACGTTGGTTCCGTCGCGCAGCGCTGAGGCCGGGACCGTGACGGTGTGCAGCCGCGCTGCCAGTTTGGAGTTGGGCGCCTTCGTCGCATACGTCGTCGCCGAGAGCGTCTTCGACGGCAGGTTCTGCCGTGTGATCTCCTTGCCGTTGACGTACACGACGGCCCCGTCGTCTGCCCGGAAAGAGAGCGTGATGTCGGCGAGCGCGTCGACATCGGTCACGGTGAACTCCGTGCGGAACTGGATGCTCAACGGTTTACGGGCGGGGCTGCCCTCCGGCGACGTGCGGGTGCGGGCATCGGGGCCCCACCCCAGCGGGGCTGTGCCGTCTCGCCAGGATGAATCGTCGTAGCCCGGGGCCTGCCAGCCGGCATCCCATGCACTCGGAGAATAGTGCCAACGCCAATCGGCTCCCTTTGCGAGGAGCGTGACGGGCTCGGACGCGGCGGCAGCCGGTGCGATCGGGGTCGATGCCGGTTCGGCAGCCGCCGCCGGTGCCGAACCAGCGAGAGCCGCGGCCAGCATCACTGCGGATGCGATGACCGCGGTCGACGAGAGGGAGAGTTTTCTGAGCGCGCTTGATCGGGATCTGCGGTCTTTCAAAAGAGGGGTCCTCAGTGTTGTTTACACGGTCTGGTCGCCCCGCGGTCTGCGAGACGACAAGAACACCACGCCCCCCTCCGGGCCTAACTGGGCGTTCGCTCCGGCGAGTTAACCACAGCCGTATCGATCGTGCAACTTTCTGATAACGGTCGAATCACGCACTCGGCGAGTCTGCGGGCTCCTGCTCCCGCGTCGGGTCGAAGCCCACGACGAGAGGCCTCTCCGTGCTCCGCAGCAGCTCGAAGTCCGATTCGACATCAGCAGATCGCGCATCGCTCGGCACGAGGAGCACCACGACATCCGCCCCGACGGCCAAGCGAGCCACGGCCCGCGCGGAGCCCAACCCGGACGCATCGATGATCCGCGCATGCGCCTCGGCGTCCTCGGAGCGCAGCACCGAGGACTCACTGCCGTCTTCCTCCTCGTCGACGTCGACGGCCCACAGGTCCACGCCGTCCTTCAACGCCCCCGCGTCCGACTCCGCATCCGCCAGCGCGTTCTCGAGATGATTCGCCCAGTCAGCGGCATCGGAGACCCCGACGCCGCGAAGCAGCACACGTTGCACGACCCCCTCGGACTCCGTCGCGTCGGCGACGTGATCCGCCAGGGAAGCCCAGAAACCGTGCTGATGATGCGACGACGAGACGAGGGGAACTGCACCCACGATCTTCTCAAGGCGATCGGCCGACCGCACGAGCGGATCGGTGCGCTCGCGAAGGAGAGCGGCCCCGATGCCCAAGACGATGCCGCCCACGATTCCGCCGGCGAGGGATACGATCAGGCCGGGCGTCGACGGGCTCGAAGGAACCTCGGCTTCACCGATGATCCGCCCCGGCTCCGACGAGGACAGCAGCAGACTCAGCCGCTGCTGCTGCAGTGTCGCGATCAGACTGTTCGTCGCGTCGTCTCGGGGGCCCGCCTGCAGCTCGGCGAGCTGCCCGTCGATCTTCTCGAGATATCCATCGACGACCGTATCGGCGCCTTCCCGACGGAACTCCAGATAGGCCTCGCTGAGCGCGTCCGCAGCCTTCGCCGCTTCCGACGGGGAACTGGCGCTCACCGTCACCTGCAGCACCTGCGAACCGGAGGGCGCGGCGACGTCGACCTGCGAGAGCAGGAACGAGCCGGGGACGAGGTCGACGCCCAGGGCCTCGGACGCGCGCTCTGCTACCTGACGGGAACCGAGGATCTCCTGCTCGGTGCGGATGTTCACCTCTTCTTTGGTGCCGGTGAACGGATTGGAGACACCGGCGGACACGACGAGACTCGTCGTTGCGGAGTACTTCGTCGGCATGGCCGTCCAGAGCGCGATACCGCCCAATGCGCCCAGCAACGCGAAGGCTGCGATCGTCTTCCAGCGGCGTCGCAGCACCGTCAGTATCAGCGAGAATGTCATCCGTTGTCCTCCCGTCGGACGCACTGAGCGCCGACTCCCTCTCTACAGTCTCATCTATCGTCAGCTTCGCGTCCCGTCACGCGTTCATCCAGCTTGTCGAGCAGGGTCGCGGACCGAGCCCGGTCGACCTTGCGGATGAAGTACGCGTCGGACGCGTCGATGCGCTCGAGGTCCTCCTCTGTGAGGACCTTCGGATGGCCGAAACCATCGCTTTCGAAGTCGATGTAGCGTGCGTTCGAATTGATGAAGTCGAAGGTGCCCGCACTCAGGAGGATGCTCTGGAAGAAGACCTCGTCGACGGCCAGGCTCGTCCGCGCCCAGCGCAGGATGTCCGGTCGGGAATCCACGGTCGCGAGGACGTGGCGGACCGCGCGGCGCGAGATGGTGAACCACGCGGATCCTCCATGCACCGTCATTCCGTTCGGCAATCTGCCGCGAAGCCATGCGAGCCGGAACGTCCCGTACGAGATGTTCACACGGAGGAACGGCTGCACGTAGTTGACCCCGTGGAGCCAATGCCAGCGCCGTCGCGACGACGCGCTCAGCGGCCAGAGGATCCACCAGCGGTAGAGGTAACGCTGGCGCGCTTCATGCATCGCCCAGTCGCTGCCCTGTGGATCGAGAGCAGGAAAATTGTGAAGGTAACCGTCACCCGCGCTCGTGAGGGCATCGAGGAAATCGGAGATGGGCCTCGCCGGGTAGTCCATCCCCGACAGCACGGTCACGTAATCGGCGCCGCCGTCCGCCTCGACGAGCCGAAAGAGCGAGACGATGCGTTCGATCTGCGTGAAGTCGCCGCGCCCTCCCACCTCCCGGATGACGGTGCACCGCGGCCCCACGAGGTCTTCGACTCCGGGTTCCCCCGCGATGTCATGACTGATGTACACGCGCACGTCGGGCGATCCCGCGAGCAGCCTGTCCACCAGACGACGCAGCAGCGGGATGTCGGCGTGGCTCGTGATCACGAAGGCGGCGCGGGTCGACGTGTCAGCCGATTGCTTTTCCAAAAGGGCCCCCTCGTCTTCGCAGCGTGTAGAGGAGAACGGCGCCGTAGACGGCGAGCACCCCGAAGAGTCCGGCGAGACGCCAGAAGGTCGATGCGTCCTGAAGGACGTAGCTGACAATGAGCGTACCGCCGAGCACGATCACGAGCGGGAGCACGGCGGCGACCACGATCTCGCGGATGCCGGTCCGGAAGCGCAGTGACCGGTAGACCTGGAAGCCCGCCAGCAGAGTGTCGACGAGCACACCGAGCGCGTAGGCCACCGCCGCGCCGTTGATGCCCCACACCGGGACCAGCACGATCGTCATCACGATGAGGATGACGAGTTGAACCGCTTTGTTGCGAAGCTGGCTCATGCTGTGCCCTGCCATGAGCAGCACGGTCTGCAGGGCCCCTCCGGTGTTACGGAGCCCCATGGCAACGGCCAGGATGACGAGCGCGAAGGTGCCGCTCTGGAACTCCGGGCCGAACAGACCCAGCAGGTCGTGCGCGAACACAGCGATGGCGATGTAGAACGGCCACGAGGAGATGATCAGGAGATTGGTGACCCTCTGGAACAGGGAGTGCGCCTCGTCATGCTTGCCCTGAGCGACGGCGGCGCTGAGACGCGGCCCCATCACGATGCGCATCGCGGCCTCGAGCATCGACCCGGCCTGGACGATTCTCGTCACCACACCGTAGACACCGCCGGCGGCCGGTCCGAGCAACGCGATGACCAGGAGGACGTCGGCCCAGTCGAGCGCGCGCTCGAGGACGACCGCGCCGCCTCGGGGAAGCGAGAAGGCCCAGAACGCACGCCGCTGTTCCTTGGTCTCCTCTCGTCCCACGACCTGCCGTTGGGGGTCCACCGCGGTGATCTGCCGCCACAGGGCGATACCGGCGATGGCTGCCGCGAAGACGAGCGGGAGCGCCCACCCCCAGACCGCCGCCCAGGCCGTACCGATCCAGATGACGACCGCTGCGACGGCCGCGAGGCGAGCGATCGGGATGAAGAGGTTCTGAACGACCGTGTACGTCGCGATATGGCCGAGGCCCCGCGAACCGCCGAGAAGCACACCGATCAGCGCTCCCGGAACCAGTGCGATCGCGAGGATGCGAAGCGTGTCCACGCCGGCGGCGTCGAGTCCCAGCCAGTCCCCCAGCAGCGGGGCCGCGAGGAGGACGGCGAGTGATACGACGGCCCCGAACCCGATCACCGGCAGGACCGCCACCCGGACGGTGGGTCGGAGGTAGCGTTCGTCGCCGAGAGCGCGCTGGCGAGAGAGCGAGCGCACCAGCCCGGTGTCCGCTCCGAGGCCCACGACACTCGTGGCGATCATGAACCACGAGGTCAGCTGGAAGAACTCCCCTGTCGCCGTCGCGCCGAGCCCACGACCGACCATCCAGGTCACGACGAACGCGAGACCTGCATTCACCACGATGCCGCCGAAGGTCAGAAGCGATTCCCGTCCCAATCGCATTCCGCTACTCACGCACGAACACCTCTTCCTTGTCTGCGCTCGCGCGGCTGAGAATGGCCGCGGCGAGGAGCAGGATGAGGCACTGCGTCACCGCGAGTCCGTAGAACCAGATCGTGACCCCCACGGTGACCACGAGACCTTGCATGACGAACATGGCGCCGCCGCGAAGGCGCCAGCTCACGGTGATGATGCGCACCAGGAACAGGAGGAACAACACGAGCCCGACGAATCCGTAACAGAACATCAGGGTCCAGGCGTACCCCTGGGTTCCCAGAGAGATACCGATGGATGTATCCATCGCCGGTGTCGCCCACCCGACCAGGGGCGACTCGAGAACCTTCTCGATCGTCGCCTGATAGATCGTGCTCCGGCCGGTCGTCGTGTCGCTGTATTCCTGCCTTCCCGCGATCGCCGCGAAGACCCCCAGCCCGGCCAGCGCCGCGACACCGGCGACGAGCGCTCCGAGAGTGAGCAGACCCGCTCGAATCATCCCGCCCGCGAAGAACCGGAAACACATGAAGACGACGAAGACCCCGAGCGCGATGAACATGCCCCTGTTGCTGGTCTGGGCCGCCGGATACAGGGAGGCGAGCATCGCAGCGCCGAGCCCGACGCGCGCCCACCGAGAGCGCAGACGCGACCAGACGAGTGCCATCACCGGAGTCAGCAGCGCATACGCCATTCCCCACGAGTTGGTATACGGGAACGGAGCAGCCGGACGTACGAACGGCTCTTCGACGCCCCAGGGCTGCTGAACCTCTGCGAGGCGCGGGTAGACGAGCTCGCGCACCAATTCGTTGTTCATGAGCGAGCCGGGTAGAACCTGCGCCAGCGGTGTCGCGATCCGGACATCGGGGAAGATCGTCGCGAGCGTGCCGAGCACGATCACCGTGAACCAGATCACGGCGAAACCGCCGAGGATCCGATCGACGTTGACCCGCTCCCTGGCGTTGACGTAATAGAGGAACGCGATCCCGACGGCGAAGAGATCTATGGTCCGCTGGAAGAATCCGATCGCCTGCATCACGCCGGTCAGGGAGACGGCGCAGACGAGCACCCATCCCAGAAACGCGCCCCAGACCAGGACGCCGGGCGTCGCCCGCAGTCCTCCGCGAAGGACGAGGAATGCGGCCATGAGCGAGCCGAAGACGATCGGCACGACGATGCTGAATCCGGTGACCCAATAGAGCGGAAAGCCGTAGAGCCACGCCAGCAGGGGCCATGCCGGCAACACCTGCGCCCCGGGCGTGATGGCCCAGGGCGCAGGTGCAGGATGCGGCCGGACGGTCGTGTCCGCGCTCACGTCCCGGCAGCGAGCCGGACACCCGTCATGTCGAAGCTCAGTCGCGACTGCCCGGCGGCCACCGAATGCACCTCGACGGTGATCACATCGACGCCGTCGGCGAGCACGGTCAGCGGGATGGCCACGGTGACGGGCTTCTGAGCCGCGTCGGCGGGGAGGGCGAGCGTGTCGGCCGTGATCGCGCCCTCGGGCATGTTGACGCGACCGACCTCGGTTCCATTCACATACACCACGATGCCACCCGACGACTGAGGGGTCAACGTGACCGACTGTGTTCCGGCCGTCTCGTTGAGATCCACCTTCGCGCGGAAGTACGTGGTGATCGGGCTCGCCTCACCGGCGTCCTCCAGGACGGTTCCGGCGAAGTCCTGCGGCGCCTCGACGCCCCGCAGGAACGAACCGGTCCCGGTCGGCCACGACGAGTCGTCGTAGCCGTTCGTCGTCCACTCCGGTGCCGGAGCCTCCGCCCCGACGTGATAGCTCCACACCGACTTGGCAGTGAGGACATCCGTCGAGATCGGAGCCGGGGTCTCGTCGACGGGGGCCGGAGCCTCCTCGACGGGAGGCGCGACCGGTGCAGGAGTCGAAGGCTCCTCGGTCGTGGCCTTCTTCTCGGCCTTGGGGGCGTCCACGGGCTTCTCGGCCGGGGCGACCTCGGGAGCCGGAGCGGTCGCTCCGCGCATGCGCTGCTGCGCATCGCCCGCGCCTGCCGGCACCGCGGTCGCCACGAGCTCGAAGCTGTGGCTCGGCGTCGTCCGGTAGTTCGAGTGCACCTCGACGCTCACGTTGTTCGCACCGTCGCGGAGCAGGGTCAGAGGCACGTCGACGACCACCGGGTTGGCGAGCGCCTGTGCGGCGCTGGGCACCGCCGTCGCGTAGGTCGTGTGTCCGACGGTCCCGGCCGGAAGGTTCACGCGACTCACTTCGGTTCCGTTCACCGAGACCCGGATCCCGTCGTCCGCTCGCGTCGTGATGACGAACGATCCGAGCGCCGACACGTCATCGACCGTGAAGTCCTTCCGGAAGTACGACGTGAGAGGTCTGGTTCCTTCGACGGTGAGCGTCGTACCGAGGTTCGTGTGACCCCAGCCCAGAGGTGCCGTGCCGACAGCCCAACCCGATGCGTCGAAGACGTCAGCGGCCCAACCGGCAGCCGGAGCATCCGCGCCGAAGTAGTACGACCACTGCGACTGCGCGCCGATGACATCCACCGGAACCGGTTCCGGTTCCGGCTGCTCACCCAGCGTGAGCATCCCGGTCAACTCGAAGCTCGCGCTGGGAGTGGTGCGGTAGTTCGAGTGCACCTCCGCCGTGATGGTGTTCGCGCCGGTCTGCAGCAGCGAACCGGGGACCGTGAACGTCACGGGGTTGGCGACGGCACTCGCCGCGCTGGGCGCCGAGCTCGCGTACGTCGTGAATCCCACTGCGCCTGCCGGCATGTTCGCGCGGCCGACCTCTGTTCCGTTGACGTAGACGATGATGCCGTCATCGGCCCGGGTGGTCAGAGTCAGGGACTCGACCCCCGCCGCATCCTGCACATCGAACGTGCGCTGGTAGTAAGACGTGACCGGCTTCGTGCCGTCGATCGTCAGCGTCGTACCGAGGCCGGAGTGCCCCCATCCGAGCGGAGCGGCTCCCGTCCGCCAGCTCGACACGTCGGCGCCCGGCAGCTGCCAGCCGGCGGCGGGTGCCGTCGCGGCGAACCAGTACGCCCAGTTCGCACCGGCGGTCAGCACGTCGACCGGCTGAGCGAGCACGGCGGGCGTGATCACGGGTGTCGACGCAGATCGGTTGCCTGCCGCGTCGACCGAGCGCACGAAGTACCGCGTACCCTGCCCGGCGGCCGGAAGCGAGTACCTCGTGTCGGTGGTCGTGGCGATCGTCCGATCGTTGCGCAGCACCTCATAGCTCGCGCCGTCCACCGCATCCCAGGTGAGGGTGTCGGTGCCGTCGGCACGCGCCGCGGTCAGACCGGTCGGGGTCGTCGGAGCGACAGCATCCCTCGGAGCGAATCGAGCGAATGCGCCGGTCCATCGGTTGGTCGCATCGGCCTGTCGCACGTGGGTGAGGTCGCCGCCGAGCCACAGCGAGCCGTTGCTCGCCTGCTCGATGGCCCAGACGCCGTACCCGACGCGCATCGTGATCTGCGGGTTGAAGTCCGCGGAGAACGATCCGTCCGCCGTGTTCCAGAATCCGGCCTGATCGATGTGCTCCACGCGGTGGTAGTTCGTCGGGGTCGGCCACGTCGTGGCTCCCTGGTAGACGTTCTCCGAGCAGTGGCAGCCGGCGACGAGATAGTCGTTCCAGGTGTTGATGGCTTGGAAGTCGCCACCGTTCTGGGTGATGTTGGACGTGTCCAGAGCCATCGTGTCGCGGGAGTAGCTGAACAGCGAGTGCTCAGAGCCACCGAGCCAGACCTTGTCGCCGATCTCCCTGACCGCCTGCTGGTATCCGCTTCGACCGTTGTCGCGGTTGGAGAAGAGCACCGACCACGGGATGACGGAGCCGTCGCTGACGTTGTAGGCGCCGCCGCGCTCGGTCACCGTCTCCCAGTTGCTGAGGCCGAAGTACCCGGCGGCGTACACGCGGTCGCCGCGAGCAGAGGCATCGACCGACACGACGGTGCCGTCGAGGAGCGGGTTCCACGCATCAGGCGCGAGGGTGGAGAGGTTCAGCCGCCCGAGGTTGCGCATGTAGACCTCGCGGGTCACGCCGCTTCCCGTCGCGTGAGTGAACCGACCTCCGATGTACAGATATCCGTCCTGGACGTCCATGGTGCGCAGCAGCGGCGGGGTGCCGCCGGTGTAGTTGATGATCTTGGTCGTGACGGTCGGGTCGACCGCGCCGGTGCTCGGGTTGAGGACGGCGAAGGCCGGCGCGCTCACACCGTTCACCGTGTTGAAGGCGCCACCGATCGCGAGGCGTCCGTCCGGGAGTGCGGCGAGCGTCTTGACCTGGTTGTTCAACACCGGGCGGAAGGTGGAGATCCACTCGCCCGTCGCCACGTCGAACGCGGCCAGGTAGCTCTGCTCGACCTGTCCTGTTCCGCCCGCGGTGCGCTGGACGTACTTGAAGTTGCCGCCGACGTACATGACACCGGCGATCTCGACGAAATCGGAGACCTCGGTGTTGAGCTCACCGGAACCGCCGGCCCCCAGACCGGAGACTCCCCAGGAGTTCAGCTGTGCGTAGCTGGAAGCCGTCGCGACGACGGTTTTCTGCGGCGTGCCTGCGTCGGGGATCGGCGTGGCGAAGATGTCGGCGCTCATCAGGCGCGGGCGCAGGAACACCTGCGTGAAGGGGCGCGGGTACGGCGACGAGGTGTCGGCCTGCCAGAGGTAGGAATCGGCTGCGGGGTTTCCGCGCGCGCTCGACCCGTACTGGAAGCCTCTCGCCCAGCCGCGGGTGCCGCCGCCGACGTTCGTCTCGACTCGACGGAACGTGTTGTCGCGTCCGAAGCTGCCGGTGTTGCCGCCCGAAGACGTCTCACCGTTGAAGGAGTACGTCCCGACCTGCTGCACGCCGGCGAACTGCCACGACCACTTGGCGCGAGGAGTGGCGTACTTGAAGCGCACTTCCTGCCACGTGGTTCCGGCGACGTTCTGCGCGCGGCGCAGTCGCACACCCTCCTGCAGCGCGTCGACATTGCCACCGTTCAGCAGCCCGGTGACGGTGTCCGTCGGGAGCTGGGCGGGCGAGAATGCGGCCGGACCGGTGGGGTTCTCCCACACGTCCTTCGGCGTCAGCCTGCCGACGTTGCCCTGCAGCCAGTTCTCTCGCCCGCGACCGATGAGCACCCATCCGCCGCCGTCGGTCACCTGGTCGCAGTAGAACTGCTGCGGTGCTCCGAGTTCCGGCGTGTTCAGCCAGTAGACGCCCGACCCTGCCGCGGGGGCGGTCTGCTTGATCTCCCAGCATGAGGCGGCCGCAGTCTCCTGCGTCTGGCCGATCGACGTCGCCGATACGGCGGCGGGCGCGAGGTCAGCGGTGACCGGCGACGCCGCCGACGCGGCGGTCGGAGTGAACAGCGCGCCCACGACTGCCAGCGCGGCGATGGCCGCGACGGACAGCCGAGACCGGCTTGATGACTTCTGCTGCGTAATCCCCAGCGACATGATGACTCCCCAGAATCATTGAAAAAGTGAACTGCTCAAGGTGAAAAGAACTGTTACTGCGTACTACTGGCGTCGCCGGGCGTTTCGCGTCAAGAACGTTTCGTATATGAGTTGTCGGGCAACGAAGACGGGCGGAGCCGTCAACAAGCGGGATCGTCGGCGAATGTCTGCCCGATGATCTTCCATGCGCCGTCGACCTGCTCGATGGCGAATATCTTCCACGCCCGCGGCGACCCACCGGTGACGACATCACCGGCAGCATCGTGGATGACCACATCGGACGAGTCGATGCAGGCGCGTATGGTGGCCGTCGCGGGCGTCTTGGACGCGTCGTACTCCAGGGTCTCGACCCCGTCGACGGTCGCCTGGCCCGATCGAGTCCAGCCCTGATCCTCCAGCTCCATGCGCTCCGCTTCCACCCCGCTGAGGTAGATGGGCGCGGCGACCGCCTTCAGACTGTCCAGGACGACGTCGATGTCTCCGGCGTTCACGGTGGTCGTGACGTCGAGGACGCTGGAGACCAGGTCTTCGAATGCGTCTTCGACAGCCGCCGCAGGCGCGCTCGGCCCGGTGGTCGGCGGAACGACGGTCGGGATGGGAGTCGGCGTCGCCGTGGCTGACGCGTTCTGCGCGGAGGGGCTTCCGGACTGCCCCAGGGCGATGACGGCAACGGATGCCGCTGCGGCGAGGACGACGGCGGCCGAAGCCCCTGCGATCCACTTCATCCGGGCGTTCATATCCCACGTCCACGGTTGTTGAGGGCGGTGACGATCCGCTCGGGCGAGACGATCCCGGAGAGCGCGATCCAGGTCAGCGCCACGCGAGGCTCGCTCGCGCGATGTCTGCGGGCTCGTCGCACCCAGTGCTTGGCCGACGCCTTCGAACCCGCCGCCGCGTAGGCGAATGCGACCTGACCGCACATGCGGGCGGCGTTGCTGTCGTCGAGGAGCAGGTCCTTGTGCTTCTCGAGCAGGAACCCGAGCCCTTCGGCCATGGGTGCCCAGCGGCCGGCGAAGTAGGACGTGCGGTCCCAGTGCACGATGACCAACGGATGCGGGACGCTCACGATGTCGCCGCGCTCCGTGAGCTGCAGGAGGAGATCGTAGTCCTCGCCGTACGAGTGCGGGATCGCCTCGTCCACCCCGACCGGCAGATCGAGAAGATCGCTGCGACGGAACAGGAAGGATGAGGGATGGATCTCACCGATGCGCGAGGCGAGGAAGTCCTTCCGGGTGCTGACGGCGGGCGGAATGCGGACGATCGACTCGCTCTGCGTGACGATCTCGATTCCGGCCGAGACACCGACGGCATCCGGCACCTGCGCCCACAGCGCGACCTGCTCGCGGAGCTTCACGGGCAGCCATTCGTCGTCGTCATCGCAGAAGGCGAGCAGCTCTCCCGTGGCGGCGGCGATACCGGTGTTGCGACCGCCGGCGAGGCCAGGAGTGCGATCGTTCGCCATGGTGCGAAGGGTGACCGAGCCCAGCACGGGCCTCACGTCGTCGAGCGGGTCGATATCGCACTGGTCGTACACGATCACGATCTCGACGCCGCCCGCGTACTCCTGGGCGGCGATCGATCGAACCGCGCGGCGAAGCAGTTCTGCACGTCCTCGCGTCGCGATCACGACGGACACGGCGGGTTCGACCACGACGCTCATCGCTGACCTCCTTCGGCGAGTTCACGCCAGCGGCGGCGCGCGGAGAAGATCATGTGCGCCACGTTGGCGAGCATCAGCAGCAGGTAAGCCGCGACGAAGAGAGGGAGAACACCCCACAGCACGAACACCCAGCACAGGACGCCGGGGTCGGTGGGCAACAGGATCCAGGACTGCATCCGCCGCACCTCCGTCCGCTCCACTCGCGCGTTGTCGCGCAGCAGGCCACCGACGTTCTGGCTCAGGAAGCTGGCCGATGCGAGAACCGAGAAGAGCGCGGCGGCCACGGCGAGCGTGGTCATGCCGGACATCAGGAAGGCTGCCGCGATCGCGAGGTGGACGGCCGGGAGACGGACGGCGTCGAGCGTGTGATCGAGCCACTCGCCCTGGAGGCTCGATGTGCCCTGGAGCCGCGCCAACTGGCCGTCGGCGGAATCCAGCGCATACCCGATCGCGAGGAGCAGCGCGGCGGCGAAACCCGCGAGCACCGGCGAGTACGCCTGCAGCAGCAGGAACGAGGCGAGTCCGGCGAAGGTGAACACGATGCTGACGACCGAGACGGCCGACGGCGTCGCTTTCACCGCGCCGAAGAAGGCCGCGAACACCCGCGCCGCGCGTCGGTTCACCCAGCGCGTGTACGCGGGTACTCCTACGCCAGGCTTCTGCGCGGAATCGAGGCGTCTGAGCGCCGAACGAAACGAAAGTGGCGCTTCAACGCCAAGGTCTACCCCAGTCATAAGACCGTTCTCCCCAAAAATCCCCAGTTGACGGAAATCCCTACATTCCCGCCGATCACCTCCCCCGAGGTGACCTCCCCGAAGCGTACCAGAATATCGAGCGCCCGCACGGACCAATTTCTCCGCTCACGATGCCGACTCTCACCGGGACGCCTCCCGCGCCATACTGGGACTCATCATGGGAAAGACAACCCCCGACCGCGATCGGTTGAAGATCCTCTTCGTCGCCTCCACCGGCGGACACCTCACTCAGCTGCTCGCACTGCGCGACTGGTGGGCCACGCAGGAGCGCGCGTGGGTGAGCTTCGATCACCCGCATGCGCACGCCGCACTCGCCGATGAGCAGGTGACCTGGGCGTTCTCGCCGACGACCAGGAACATTCCCAACGCGATTCGCAATCTGTTCCTGGCGCGCCGCGTCCTTCGGCGATATCGACCAGACATCGTGGTGTCGACCGGAGCCGGTGTCGCCGTGCCCTTCTTCTGGACCGCACGAGCTCTCGGCATCCGCACTCTCTACATTGAGGTGATCGATCGCATCTCCACTCGGACGATGACCGGACGGATGGTGTATCCGACCGTGGATGCCTTCGCGGTCCAGTGGCCCGAGCAACAGGCGCTCTATCCGGATTCGCGCGTGATCGGAGCCACCCTGTGAGCACGCGGATCTTCGTCTCGGTCGGGACGGACCATCATCCGTTCGATCGACTGATCGCGTGGATCGATCAGTGGGTCGCTGCGCAACAGGACGTCTCGCTGATCGTGCAGAACGGCTACTCGGCCGCCTCGACGACCGGTGAGAACCACATGATGATGACGGGCGACGAGTTGCAGCGGCACTATCGGTCCGCCGACATCGTCGTGTCCCAGGTCGGCCCGGGCACCATCGCCGACGCGAACGCCGCCGGCGTCGTCCCGATCGTGGTCCCCCGTGACCCGAGCCTCGGCGAGGTGGTCGACGATCATCAGTACGCGTTCGGGGAGTTCATGGCGGATCGCGGGCGCTGCACGGTCGTCACCACGGAGGCGGATCTGCGGTCGGCGCTGGACCACCTGATCTCGACCCCCGGCGCCCAACGCTTCCAACCGGATGCCGACGACGTCAGCGCGAGCGCCGCGGTCGCCGCACTCGTCGCAGAGCTGGTGGCCCAGCCCCGCCGCCGCCTCGCATGGCGACGTGTCACCGCGATGATCCGCCGCCCGTCACCGCAGCCCCCACGACGGACGCCGTGAGCTCCTAGAGCTCGCCGGGCTTCATGACCTCGACGTCGATCGCCCGGATCACCCGCTGCGCGGCCGTGTCGGTTGGCGGCTCGACCCCTGCAGGCTCTCCCTTGCGGCGGCGCTGCGGCGCGTAGACGACGAGGGAGTGGAACAGGAATCGGGCGAAGAACGCCACGATGAGCGAGAGCGCGGTCGCGAGCACGCTCGAGATGTGCCAGGACTCGACCATCAGAGCCATCACCGGGATGCGCAGCGCCGCTTCGACGTTGTTGAACGCGAAGGAGCTGGCGAACCGGATGCCGAGCGCGCGGGCATCCGTCCGCATGTCGGCGAACACGAAGCGCTCCTGCAGCAGGAAGTTTCCGATGATCGTGACCTCGGCGCCGATGATGGCGGCCCAGACGTACGGGACGCCGGCGGCCGTGAGCCCCCACATGATCGCGAGGTTCGCGGCGGCCCCGATCACGCCGATCAGGGCGAAGAGCGACATCTTCCCGAACCGCAGGCGCGCGAGGTGCGCGATGAACGTCGCCCCCTGGCGCAGGCTCGCCTTGGACGTGCCGTGTCGTCGTTCGGCGAACTCCATCGGCACCTCGGCGATGCGCAGGTCGTTGCGCGCGAGGATCTCGAGGAGGATCTTGAAGCCCTGCGGCTTGAGCGCGGCGAGGTCGAGACGCCGTCGGTCGGCCAGGAAGAAGCCGGTCATCGGGTCGGTGCTGCGGGCGAGACGGATCGGGAACATCGCCCTGGTCAGCCAGGTCGCCACGCGCGAGACGCCGAAGCGCACGGCGGTGCCGAGCCCGCTCGTGTCTCCCCCGCCCACGTACCGGGAAGCGGCGACCACGTCGGCGTCGCCCACGGCGTGCCGTTCGAGGAGCGCGGGCAGAAGCTCCGGCGGATGCTGCAGGTCGCCGTCCATCACGATGCAGAGATCGGATGCCGCGGCCTCGAGCCCGACGACGACGGCGCCGCCCAGCCCTCCCGTGTTCTCGGTGCGGTGGATGACCCGCACCGGGATCAGGGCATCGGCCGCGACCCTGGCGACCTCGGCGGCGGTGTCGTCGGTGCTGTCGTCGACGAACAGGATCTCGGCGTCCCACTCGGTGAGCGCGGCGGCGGTGCGGGCGACGAGTTCGGCGACGTTGTCGCGCTCGTTGAACGTCGGCACGATGACCGTGACCGGTGTCCCCACGTCCGCCCCCTGTTCCGCATGCGCATCGCCTGCGGCCTCCATCGTTCCACGGGTTCCTATGGGGAAGGAAACCGAGACCTGCTAGACTGTCGATCCGCGGCTGTGGGAGTCGCGAAGCGGATGGGGATCCGCTTACTGGGGAATCACTGATCTGGGGAGATCATGGGGACGCGTATCGGCTACGCCGTTGGTGCTTTCGACCTGTTTCACGTCGGGCATCTGAATCTGCTTCGTCACGCCAAACAGCACTGCGACATTCTGATCGCCGGTGTCGTCAGCGACGAGATGCTGCGCCAGGTGAAGGGCATCGAGCCCGTCATCCCGACGGCGGAGCGTGCGGAGATCGTGAAGCACATCTCGTTCGTCGACGACGTCTACGTCGAGACGACGCCGTCGAAGATGGACTCGTGGCGCGACGTGCAGTTCACGCACTTCTTCAAGGGCGACGACTGGCGCGGCACCGACAAGGGCCTGCGCCTCGAGCGCGAGTTCGCCGAGGTCGGCGTCGAGGTCGTGTACTTCCCGTACACCGCGCACACGTCGAGTTCCACGCTGCGCCGCGCGCTCGACGCGATCACCGCCGGCGCGGGTGCGCCCGCGGTCGCGTCGACCCGCTGAGACCTCGACCGTCCCGGCGTCAGTTCGCGACGCCGAGCAGGCTGCGCGCCATCCGGGCGACGTGCGGCGGCGTGTGCGGTCCGAGCCAGACCGTCCACTGCGCGGGCGGCTCGGTGCAGGTCCACTCGACGCACCAGGCATGCACGGCGTTCGCGAGCCGTTCGCCCCGAGTGTGCGCGCGGATGCCGTCGCCCCGCACCAGCCAGCGCACCGAGACGCCTTCCGGGACGTCGATGTGGCGGAACTGGATGCGCGCCGCCGCCTCGAGGATGACCACACCCTGCGCATCCCACGGCAGCCGTGCGGCGATGCTCGCGATGAAACCGGCGTCCGCCGCGTCGCCGGCGATGAGGACGGCACCTTCGATGTCGTCCCAGTCGGGATCCTCCAGGTGCTCGCACGCGCTGCTCATGCGGTCAAGTATAGGTAAGGCTACCCTTACTGACAAGGGATGATGTCCGGCTCTCCCCTGCCTAGCGCCCGCTCGAGCCTCTCGTCAACGCCTTTGCCGGGGGCCGCCCGTGGGAGCAGGCTCCGTTCGTGAACAGTTCTTCGGTACAGCGCCGGCGGCGGGTCGTGCGACTCGCGACATCTCTCGCCGGGCTCACCCTGATCGGCGCCCTCTCCGGATGCGGCCTGACGATCCCCGCCGACCCCGATGGGACGCTGGACACGGTCACCGGCGGGGAACTCCGGGTCGGGACCTCACCGGACGGCGCACTCGTCGAAGTGCGCGGAGACGAGCCGACGGGGAGCATCGTCGAACTCGTGGACCGCTTCGCCGAGAGCATCCACGCCGAACCGGACTGGACCGTCGCCTCGGAGGAGACACTGGTGGCGATGCTCGAGGCGGGAGATCTCGACCTCATCGCGGGCGGCATCACTCCCGACACCCCGTGGATCGACAAGGCCGGCGTCACCCGCGGCTACCGCGGGATCGACGGCGCCGACGGACGCGAGCTCGTCATGCTGGTGCCCCTGGGCGAGAACGCGTTCCTGTCGAGGCTCGAGACCTTCCTCGACGCGGAGGCAGGTCAGTGAGCGAGCTGAAGCGGTTCGGACGCACGACCCTGCCGGACGAGCAGGAGCGCGCGATCCGCCGCGCCGTCCGGTGGGAGATCTTCACGATCGTCTACACCTCGATCACGATCGCGGTGATCGCCCTGGTGGTGGGCGAGTCGCAGGCCATGCGCACGGCCTGGATCGAGGACATGCTCTCCCTGATCCCGCAGTTCGCGTTCCTGATCGCGCTCCTCTTCGTGCGCCGCCGCCCGACCAGGAAGCACCCCTACGGCCTGCATCGGGCGATGGGCGTCGGGCACCTCGTCGCCGGCGTCGCCCTGCTCGCGGTCGGCGTGAACCTCGCGATCGAAGCGGTCACGGGTCTGATCTCCGGAGAGCACCCGACCATCGGCACGATCCAGCTCTGGGGCCAGACGGTCTGGCTCGGCTGGCTCATGGTCGGCGTGATGGTCGTGGTCATCATCGGACCCGTGTTCTTCTACGGTCCGGCCAAATCGAAACTCGCGCCGGTGCTGCACAACAAGCTCCTCTACGCCGACGCCGACATGGCGAAGGCCGACTGGCAGACCACCGTCGCCTCGATCGTCGGCGTGCTCGGCGTCGGCATCGGCCTGTGGTGGCTCGACGGCGCCGCGGCACTGTTCATCTCGCTCGGCATCATCTGGGACGGGTTCCGCAACACGAGGACCGCCATCGTCGACCTGATGGACCAGCGGGCGCGCACCTACGACAGCAAGCATCCGCATCCGCTCGCCGCCGACATCGTGTCGTACCTGCGGAGCCGTCCGTGGGTCGCGCAGGCAGGGGTGCGCATGCGCGATCAGGGTCAGGTGTTCCACATCGAGGCCTTCGTCGTCCCCCACCGTCGCAAGGTGTCGATCCGCGAGATGACCGACCTGCAGGCGCAGGTCACCGAGCTCGACTGGAAGATCCAGGACGTCGTCATCGTCCCGGTCGAGCGATTGCCGCAGGAGGCGGACCCCGGACGGCGCGAGACTCCCCCGACTCTCAGCGCCTCCCCTGCTGAGCGCCCGTAGGCTGGAAGCATGACTTCTGCTGTTTCCGACACCATCACGATGTTCGGCGCCGACTGGTGCCGCGACTGCATCCGCACCAAGAAGCAGCTCGATGCGCTGGGCGTGGAGTACACCTACGTCGATCTCGTCGCCGAGCCCGCTGCCGCGGACGTCGCGAAGGAGATCTCGGGTCGCACGAACATCCCGGTGGTCGTCTACCCCGACTCCTCGCACCATGTCGAGCCCTCGAACGCCGACGTCGAGTCGAAGCTGCGCGAGCTCGCGCTGATCTGATCGGCTCCCATCGCGCCGCTACACTGGCGCGATGAGCACTGAGGCTCGACCCGAACGAGCATCCGCCCGCCTGTCTCCGCGCACGATCGTGCTGTACGCGATCGGCTCGCTCGGGACCGGCGGCTATGCCACCCTGCCCGGGCTGGTGCTGACGTACTTCCTCACCGACAACCTCGGTGTCGCCGCGTTGGCGGCGGGGCTGATCGTCACGGCGGCGAAGATCTGGGACGTCCTGATCGACCCGCTGATCGGCGCCGCCTCCGACCGGCAGCTCGCCCGCACGGGATCCCGCCGCGGCTTCATGGTCACCGGCGCTCTCGCACTGCCGCTGTTCTTCGCCCTCACCTTCGCGGTGCCGCCCTCGTGGGGACCGGTCGCGGGAGCGATCAGCGTGCTGCTGGCGTTCCTCGCCACCGCGACGGCCTTCAGCCTGTTCCAGGTGCCGTACGTCGCACTCCCCGCGGAGCTGACCGGCAGCTATGACGAGCGCACCCGCCTGCTCGGGTGGCGGGTCGTCGTGCTCACGGCCGCGATCCTCCTCTTCGGCGCCGGCGGGCCCGCCCTGCGCAATGCGGGCGACGATCCCGTCATCGGCTACCTGCTGATGGGCATCGCCTCCGGTCTCGTGATCGGCATCGGCATGCTGATCGCCGCCCGGACGGCGGATGTCGCGGCCAGACGGACGGCGGCCATCCCGGCCACCGCGGCGGCACCCTCCACCTGGCGCGATCAGTACATGTCCGGATTCCGGGCACTGGGCCGCAGCCAGCCGTTCCGCGCACTCCTGGGCACCTTCGTGCTGCAGGCCCTCGCAACGGGCACGATGCTCGCCGGTGCGCAGTATGTGGCGACCTGGGTCCTGCGGTCCGAGGATGCGGTGACCTTCGTCTTCGTCGCCCTCGTGGGACCCGCGCTGCTCGCGACTCCCGGATGGACGATCATCGCGCGACGCATCGGCAAGGAGCGGGCGTTCGGGATCGCCAGCGTCGTGTTCACCGTCGCGGCGGCCTCGCTGGTCTTCGCGGTCTGGGCGCCGGGCGCGTGGATCTACGCCTCGGTCGCGGTCGCGGGCATCGCCTACGCGGGCCTCCAGTCGCTGCCGATGGCGATGCTCCCTGACGTCATCTCGCACGACGAGCGCCGCAGCGGACCCGGTCAGGCGGGCACGTTCACCGGTATCTGGACCGCCGGCGAGACGGTCGGATTCGCACTCGGCGCGACTGCGGTGTCGCTGACGCTCGCGGCCACCGGCTACGTCTCGACGGTCGCCGGCGCCACGGTCGAGCAGCCCGAGGCCGCGATCACGGGCATCGTGCTGAGCTTCAGCATCCTGCCCGCCGTGCTGATGGCGGGGAGCCTGTGGACGCTGCGGCACTACCGTCTGCGTCGCGAGGACATCGATGCCGCCGTCACCTCCGACGCCTAAGCTGGGATCCCGTCCGAAGGAGACACCGATGACTTCTGCGAGCACGTCCGCCCCCGCCGCTGCGAAGAGCGCGCCGAAGCCCGAGACCCCGGCGCTGGGCGAAGGCGAACGCGACCGGCTCGACGCCGCCGTCGGCGACCTGCAGGCCGGAGCCCGCACCTGGTCGGCACTCACGGCCGCGCAGCGCGTGACCCTGCTGCGCGCCGTGCGCACCAGCGTCGCCGCCACCTCTGAGGACTGGGCCCTCACCGCCGCCGCCTCGAAGGGCCTCGACGGGAAGCACCCGCTGCGCGGCGAGGAGTGGCTGAGCGGACCGTACAGCGTGCTCGGTGCGCTCGACGCCTACATCGAGACCCTCTCCCGCCTGGCGAACGGCACCAACCCGCTCGACGGGCTCACGATCGATCGGGCCCCCGGAGGGCGCACACGCGTGCACGCCTTCCCCCTGACCGGGATCGACAAGTTCCTGCTGTCCGGCTTCACCGGCGAGGTCTGGCTGGAACCGGGCATCACCCCGAACGCGGCGCGCGCCTCCGCCGGTCTCGCGCAGCGCACGCCGACCGAGTCGGGTGGTGTCGGCCTCGTGCTCGGCGCCGGGAACGTCACCTCGATCCCGGTACTCGACGTGCTCTACGAACTGCTCGCCCACAACCGCACCGCGCTGCTCAAGGTGAACCCGACGCAGGACGCCTTGGTGCCGGTGTACAAGCGCGCGCTCGCGCCGCTCATCGAGCCCGGCCTGCTGCGCATCGTCCGCGGAGGGCCGGCGGTCGGCGCCTATCTCACCACCCACCCCGGCCTCGTGCACGTGCACATCACGGGGTCGGCGGCGACCTTCGACACCATCGTCTGGGGGCCGTCGAAGGGCGAGGGCGCAGCGGCGACGAAGCGGCGACGACGGGAAGGTCGGCCCCTGCTGAAGAAGCCGATCACCGCGGAGCTCGGCGGCGTCTCGCCCATCATCGTGGTCCCCGGCGCCTGGACGGATGCCGACATCACCTACCAGGCCGAGCACATCGCGACCATGCGCCTGCAGAACTGCGGCCACAACTGCATCGCCGGCCAGGTCGTCATCATGTCGTCCGACTGGGACCAGGCCGACGCCTTCCGGGCCGCGCTGCGACGCGCCTATGCGAATGCCCCGGAGCGCCCGACCTGGTACCCCGGTTCTCCTTCCCGGATGCAGCTGGCGACGGACGACTACCCCGACGCGCTCGTGCTCGGCGATCGGCTGCTCGTCGAGATCGATGCCGACGACGACCCGACGGCACTCGAGACCACCGAGTACTTCGCGCCGGTGCTCGGCGTCGTCACCGTGCCGGGCACGGGACAGGACTTCCTCGACGCCGCCGTGGCCCATGCGAACGACAGACTCCAGGGCACGCTCGGCGCGAACCTGCTGATCGACCCCGCGACGGAGAAGGCACTCGGCGTCGGTTTCGAGCGGGCCATCACCGCGCTGCACTACGGCTCGATCGCGATCAACGGCTGGACGGCCTTCGGCTTCATCACCCCGACCCTCACCTGGGGCGCTTTCCCCGGCGGCACGCTCGACGACGTCGGCAGCGGCCTCGGCGTCGTGCACAACGCCCTCCTCCTCGACGGCGTCGAGCGCTCCGTGCTCCGCGGCCCGTTCCGGCCCTTCCCGCGGTCGCTGCCGATCGCGAACGGGGGCGGGCGCCTGACGATCCTCCCGAAGCCGCCGTGGTTCGTGTCGGCGCGCACCGGCGCAGCCGTGAGCGAGGGGCTGACCCGGCACCGAGCGAACGGCGGCGTCGTGGGATTGATGAAGACCCTGACGAAGGCGCTGCAGGCCTGAGGGTCAGCGGTCGTCGCGGGCGAAGCGGTCGGTCGCGGCGCGCAGCGCCTTCTGCGTGCCCGGTTCGGTGGCCGCATGGCCCGCGTCGTCGACCACGACGAACTCGGCCTCCGGCCACGCACGATGCAGATCCCACGCCGTCATCATCGGCGTCGCGACGTCGTGCCGTCCCTGCACGATCACCGTCGGGATGTGGCGGATGCGGTCGACGCCCGCGATCAGCTGCCCCTCCTCCCACCAGCCGCGGTGCACGAAGAAGTGGTTCTCGATCCGGGCGAACGCCGTGGCCTTCTGCGGATCGGACATGGTGGCGATCTGCGCGGGGTCCGGCGTCAGCGTCACCGTCGCCGCCTCCCACGTCGACCAGGCGATCGCGGCCGGCACGTGCACGGCAGGGTCCGGGTCGAACAGGCGGCGGTGGTACGCGTCGATCATGTGCGAGCGCTCCAACACCGGGATCGGCGCGACGAAGCCCTCCCAGAGGTCGGGGAACAGCGCGGCCGCTCCGCCCTCGTAGAACCATTCGAGCTCGACGCGACGCAGCGTGAAGATCCCGCGGAGGACGAGCTCGGTCACGGCATCCGGATGCGCCTGGGCATAGGCGAGAGCGAGGGCGCTCCCCCACGACCCGCCGAACACCTGCCACCGGTCGATGCCGAGGTTCCTGCGCAGCAGTTCGAGATCGGCGATCAGGTGGGCCGTGGTGATGTGACGGAGATCGGCGTCCGGCGCGCCGGCGTGCGGAGTGCTCCGGCCGCAGCCGCGCTGGTCGAGCAGCACGATGCGATAGACGTTCGGGTCGAAGAACCGTCGCTGCCACGGCGATGTCCCACTGCCGGGGCCGCCGTGCAGGAAGACCACCGGCTTGCCCTCGGGGTTGCCGCTGACCTCCCAGTAGACCCGGTGCCCGTCTCCGACGAGCAGCTCCCCGGTCTCGTACGGTTCGATCGGTGGATACAGTGCATCCGTCTTCTTCATCATCGGCCCCCCAGCCGGTCGTGCTGACTTCTTCGTCAACGGTAGCGGACGCTCTCGCGTCGCCGGGACTACGGGTCGAGCTGGTCGGCGGGGAGCGTGAACGCCTGCCCGCAGACGTCCAGTCCGTTCTGGTAGCCCTCGGCGAACCAGCGCTGACGCTGCTCGCTGGAGCCGTGCGTCCAGCTCTCCGGGTTCACGAACCCCGACTGGGCCTGGATGCTGTCGTCGCCGACCGCCGAGGCCGCGTTCAGGGCGTCCACGATCTCGGGCTCGGTGGGTGTGACGAGATACGGGTCGCCGTCGGCATCGGTCTGCTCGGTCATCCGCCCGATCCACGCCCCGGCGTAGCAGTCGGCCTGGAGTTCCATCCGGACTCCGTTGCTGCCGGGGCCGGTCCCGTTGTTCGGGTAGCGGTCCATGTCCCCCGTGATGTTCTGGATGTGGTGGCCCCACTCGTGGCCGACGATGTACAGCTGGGCGAGGTTGCCGGCGGATGCTCCGAACTGCTGCTGCATGAGCTGGAAGAACGTCGGGTCGACGTAGACCCCTTCCTCGGGCGGGCAGTAGAACGGGCCGACGGCGTTGGAGGCGGTGCCGCACTGCGTCGGGGTAGAGCCGTCGACGACGACCATCTGCGGCTTGCGGTAGCCCTCGACGTTGTCGGACCAGAACGCGTCGAGAGCAAGCTGCGCGCCGGCCATGCGGCAGTCCACATCGGCGTTCGCGTCCGCCCCGGTGTCGCAGTTCTCGATGACCGATCCGCCGGCGGGCTCGCTGCCCCCGCTCGGTGCGCCCCCGCCCAGCAGCCCGGTGAGGTCGATGCCGAGCAGCGGGCCCGCGATCAGCGCGATGATGCCGAGCACGCCCACTCCGGCGCCGCCCGCGATGGCGGCGGTGCGTCCGCGTCGGCGGGTGGTGTTGCCCGAGATGTCGGCGTCGGGATTGAAGGTCATGCGTCGAGGGTACTCCGCGCGAGAGCCCGCCGAACGGACGTAGGCTCGGGGCATGACCACCACGATCACCATCACCGGCGCCGGCGGACAGATCGGCTACGCACTGCTGTTCCGCATCGCGGCCGGCGACCTGCTCGGACCGGACGAGAACGTGCGACTGCGCCTGCTGGAGATCCCGCAGGGTCTCGGCGCGGCGGAGGGCGCGGCGCTCGAGCTGCAGGACGGTGCGTTCGGCCTTCTCGAGCACGTCGAGGTGACCGATGACGCCGCGGTGGGCTTCGACGGATGCGACCTCGCCCTGCTCGTCGGCGCGCGCCCGCGCGGTCCCGGCATGGAGCGCGCGGACCTGCTCGCCGCCAATGCCGGAATCTTCGGCCCGCAGGGTGCGGCCATCGCCGCCAACGCGGCCCCCGGCGTGCGCGTCACGGTCGTCGGCAACCCGGCCAACACCAACGCCCTGATCGCCGCGGCGTCCGCCGACGGCGTGCCCGCCGAGCGTTTCACGGCGCTGACGCGGCTCGACGAGAACCGAGCGCGGGCGCAGCTCGCACAGACGCTGGGCGCTCCGGTGCACACCGTCCGTCGCGTGCCCATCTGGGGCAACCACTCGGCGACCCAGTTCCCCGACATCTCGCATGCGACGGTCGGCGGGGCGCCCGTCGCCGAAGCGCTCGCGCAGATCGTGGGAGACGTGCCGACCTGGCTCGACGAGACCTTCATCCCCCGGGTCGCGAAGCGCGGTGCCGAGATCATCGAGGTGCGCGGATCGTCGTCCGTGGCATCCGCGGCGAGCGCGGCCATCGACCACGTGCGCGACTGGGTGCAGGGCACGGAGGACTGGACCTCGGCGGGAGTCGTCTCGCACGGCGAGTACGGCGTCCCCGAGGGGCTCATCTCCTCCTTCCCCGTGCGCTCGGTCGACGGCGCCTGGCAGATCGTCGAAGGACTGGAGCTGAGCGACCGGGCACGGGCGCGGATCGACGCCTCCGTCGCCGAACTGGTCGAGGAGCGCGAGGCGGTCCGGTCGCTCGGCATGCTCTGACGGTCCGAGTCCGCACCCGGTCGCGCCCATGGGGAGTTCTGCCCATCGCCGCTGCCGTGCGGCCCCGATAGATTTACTCGGGGACGGGAACACCGTCGAGGAGGGGCGCACGACATGACTCAGTGGGACGATCTTCATCCCGGCCGGGGGAACACCGGAGGGGTGAACGACGCGGCGACGCGCGTGAGCAGCCGGAGCACCGGCACGGAGACGGTGCGCACCGCCCTGTCCAACGCCGCGACCGCCACGACGGAGGCGATCTGGGCGGGCGATGCCGGCGCCGCATTCCGCACGTCGCTCACCAAGCCGCAGACCCTGTGCACGGAGCTGACGACCGAGTTCGCCGCGGTACAGGCCGCGCTGACCGCGTACGCCACCGAGGTCGACCGCATCCGCGTGGCCACGACCGCCGCTCATCAGTCGTACGCCACCGGCTACGCGACCTGGAAGACCGCGCAGCAGGAGGACAGCCCGTTCCTGCCGTCGGCGTTCACCTTCAACGCGCCCAACCCCACCCTGCAGGCGGGCCTCTGGGTGCCGAGCGGGAGCGAACCGGGGCTCTACGACATGCGGATGGCCGCGCAGAAGCTGCGGACCCTCGCCACGGAGCGGGAGACCGCCGACAGCACGCTCGTCACCGCCCTGCAGCCGCCGGCGTCGCAGCGCTGGGATCAGATGCAGTCCGCACTCAGCGCGGCCGGCATCGACGACATCGACGACCTGACCTACGACAACCTCGGGGACGCGTTCGCGAACCTCGCCGACGAGATCGCCGAGGGCGACGTCACCGACGAGAACGTGCAGGCCCTGCAGGACTTCTTCTCGGTCTGGGGCGACGACACCTTCGTGATGTCGCAGTTCTTCCTCGAGGTCGGCGGCGAGAACACCGTCTCGATGATCGACAACCTGGGTGACGCGGCCATCACCGAGGGCTTCGACCCCGCAGCGGCACTCGCGCTCGCCACCATGATCCGCGGCGGCCTGTCGACCGGCTCCCAGATCTGGATGCCGTCGACCTCGAGCGACTTCGCCGAGAGCATGCTCGAAGGCGCCTCCTCGACCGTGGGCGGCGCGGTCGCGGCGATCGGCTTCCTCTTCTCCGACGAGAAGAACAACCCGCTGGGCGTGAACCTCACGGTGGCCATGGCCGACGAGATCGACCGCATCGAACGCGACCCGATGAGCATGCAGAACGGCGGCTGGTACGACACCTCGCCGAACGCCGGCGGTCGCTTCCTCGCAGAGCTCGAGGGGGAGACGACCGGTCTCGACCAGAACCGCGTCGACGACCTCGCCGGGCGCGTCTTCTCGACGCTCGGCACCTACCCGGACGCCGCACTGGACTGGCTCACGGCGACCGGAGACGACCCGTACGGCGAAGGCGACCTGGGCCCCGGACGTGTCGAGTACTGGTTCGGCGACCGCGACTGGAGCGCCGAGGGCAGCGGCGACGGCTTCGAAGGGCCGGGAGCGCTCTGGGCCGGTGCGCAGCAGGCCGCGGGCGGTCCGGCGGATGCGACGCACACGTACAACCCGGAGACGTGGGAGCGCGTGGCGGAGCTCACGACCCAGGTCGTGCGGGAGCTGACCTCGAACGAGAGCTTCCTTCCGGAGAACCTCACGAGCATCGGCCAGGTGCGCATCGCAGAGGGCATCTCCGTGGCAATGCCCTACTTCTCGGAGAACCTCAGCGAGAGCGACCCCCGCACCGCGAGTGCGCTGTCGATCCAGGACGCACTCATCGGGACGACCGACCCCCGCTCGATCCCCAATGTCACGCAGGCGCAGCTGTCCCAGCTCCTCGGCACCGCGACCTGGAGCGACGGGGATTCGCCGTCCGCCGGTGCGGATGTCATCGCCCAGTCCGTGCGGCAGTACCAGGATGCGCTCATCGCTCTCGCCGACATCGCTCCTCCCGGCAGCGCCTTCGCCGCCGACGCCCTCGAACGCGTCGTCGAGCTGCAGGGTTGGCTCGACGGGTCGACGGAGGGCGCCGCGCTCGGAGAGGCCGGGCGCCACGATGCGGCCGTGCAGGAGGCCATCGACGGCGTGAGCACCGTCGTCGGACTGATCCCGATCCCGGCCGTCGGCGACATCCTCGTCGAGGGCGGCAGCGTCGCGATCGATGTCGTGCAGGATGCCGTCATCGGCGGCGTCTCCGACTGGGGCTTCGGCAATGCCGAGGCGGCGTGGGGCAACTCGCACGAAGTACTGTTGGAGGAGCAGCAGAACAGCGCCTCCGGCCGAGAGATCGCGATGATCAACACCATCGAGCAGATGCTCGCCGACCTCGGCATGACGGAGGGGCTCTCTCCGGCGGAGGCGACCGATCTCGCCGAGGAGATGTTGGCGGATTATCAGCGAGGCGTCGAGGCCAGCTCGTCGTGGGCAGAGGGGCATTGAGAATGCAGCAGAGGCGTGGACCCCTGGGTCTGACGGTGATCGGGATCGCAGCGATCGGTATCGCGCTGACGGGGTGCACCCCCGCGGCTGTCGAGCCGCCATCGGTCACCTGGCAGTCGGGCGAGCCGTCGGGCGAACTCGAATCCAGCCCCTGGGTGCAGGCCGTTCGCGCATCGGACACCGCCCTCAGCATCGCGGCGTTCACCCGCGACTACACCTCGGACGCGCTGCAGGACACCACGACGGAAGAGGCGATCGACACTGCGGCCCAGTGGCAGCGCGACGAGGCGAAGGCCGACCGGTTCTTCACCTACCCCGGCCCGGTGCCGATGATCCCGCTCTCGGTGGACGAGCAGGGTGACGAGGCGCTCGTGACCGTCTGCCAGGCGAAGGACTGGTACCTGGATGCCGACCACACCTCCGCACCGGAGCTCACCGAGGGAAGAGAAGTCGTCTACCGAGTGATCAGCGACGGTGACTCCCGCCTCGTCGAGACTGAATCCGTGACCACGGAGGAGTGCGACATCTCCGACGCGAGCATCGCGCTCTTCGACCCCCAGCCCGATCCGACCGAGACCTATTCTCCCGACGATGTGAAGGTGCCGTGATGACCGATCTCCAGTTCGACTCCGACGCCGTCGGCGCGACCGGCAGCACCCTGCAGAGCACGGCATGGGCGATGAGCCTGGACGTCGACCTCGAGCTCGCCGGCTGCGGCAGCTCGACCGTCTCGGCCGCGGCCGACACCTGGGCCATGTGGGCGAAGGCCTCCCTGCTGCAGCTGCAGAGCATGACCGCCGGCGCCGGCGTGGTCGCCCGCGACTCCGCCACCGCGTTCGAGACGCAGGAAGCCGAGATCGCGGACTCGGCGAACAACGGCACCCCCTGACGACTCACGCCGGGCGCGAGGTGGGTGCCGTCACGAGGCCGGTCTCCATCCGCGCCCCCGACAGGGCAGAATGGATGACGGAGGTGCGCGATGAGCGAGACGATCGAACCCACGGCGGCGGCATCCGTGGATGAAGCCCTGACGAGCCCGCTGCATCTCCCGCACGACGCGGCGGTGTGCCCGAAGTGCTTCACGGAGCTGCAGGAGAACCGGAACTTCTGGCTCGCCCGTCCCGACGGCTCACGCCTGGTCGGACTGGTGGTCGCCAGGGACGACATGCCCTCGGTCGTGGAGCAGCGTGCAGACCTCACGCGGTTCGGCGTGCCCATCGAGGGGTTCCGTCACCCCGCACCCGACATCCTGGAAAGCTGGAGCGACCGCCTCGCACGCCTCATCGGAACCCTGCGCCCGGGCGACGTGCTCGTCGTGGTGACCATCGCCGCGCTGGGTCGCGACAGCGACGAGGGAGCCAGGACGGTCGCGGAACTCCGCCGTCACGGCATCATCGTGAAGGTCCTCAGCCACAACGCCCGACACCTCGCCGACGCCGCCGCAGCCACGCGCTGAACGCGCCGCGCCCTCCGCGGATCAGGCGTCCTGCGCCACCGGCTCGCCGGCCAGCTCGAAGTACGACGCCTCGATGATGCTGTCGAAGAAGCCGAGGAGCACGTGCGGGATGTCGCCGATCGGCGTCGACAGATTCACGAGCAGCACCTGCTTCGTACCGGGGACCGTGTACCAGTAGTCGGCGGAGAGCCTGCGGAACCTCGCGTCCGCGGCCTCGGCTGCCAGCTCCGGCGGCGCCGCGCGCAGCTCTTCGTCGGTGACCGGCATCCGCTGCTCCTCGACGCTGTGCAGCCGCAGGATCGCCGAGCCGGGGATCTGCAGCCGTTGCGCGGTGTCGAGGTGGGGTCGTTCGAGCACGGTGAAGACCCGCTCGAGAGTCGCCGCGACAGCCTGGGGCGAGACGCCGATCGCCGGCGACATCCGCAGATCGGGCTGCTCGAAGACGGTGAGCGTCACCGGAAGCGCGGTGCCGGGGCGCAGCTCGGTCATCAGGAACATCGCCTTCGCATGCAGCGCCCGCGCCTGCGCCACCGCCTCGGTGAGGTCACGGCGGGTGAGGGCGCGCAGCGCCGAATCCTGATCGCGACGGCCGAAGGCCTGCTCGACGAAGTCCGCGACCAGCTGTCCGCTGTCGAGCTCGTTCAGCAGCACCGGATGCCAGGCGCCGAGGAGCCGGAAGCGCAATTCGGGCGTCGCCGCCGCGACGGCGCCCTCACTCACCGGCGAGCTTCTCGATCTCGTAGTCGGGGACGTTCACGCCCACCGAGAAACTCGGACTCCAGTCGATGCCGAGCTCATCCGCCGCACGCTGCGCCTCGATGGCGCCCTGCTTGCCCTCATAGGTGGACCACGGATTGAACTTCACGAACGCCGGCTTCGGCTCCGAGGCGTTCCAGGCCGAGACGAGGACGGCGGAGAGGCTCTCGCCCGTCACCACGTATCCGAGAGGGACCTCGACGTCGATCATCCAGCCCGAGGTCAGGCCGTCCTTGTTCGCCTCGACCTCGACCTGGAGGGCTTCGGGGAGCGCGACCTTCACCGCGTCGACCACGGGTGCGGCATCGGACATTTCAGCCTCCTGGGTGGATGGGGGCGGAGTCTCCTCCGGGGCGGGTGCGCCGAGCGGGAAGCATCCGGTCAGCAGCATCGCGGCGACGCCGATCCCTGCGGCGGACAGCGTCAGGCGTCGAACCATCACTCACTCCATGCATACTGCTCGGTCACGACCGTCGCGCCGTCGTGCGCGTAGAACTGCTCCAGTCTGGCACGCTCATCCGCCGGGAGATTCGCGAGCTGCTCCTGCCAGCTGATGTTGTACAGACCGGCGTTGTGCGCACCCGCGTCGATCGCGGCCGGCTGATGCCCGGGGGCGACCGGGGTGAAAGTGCGCCAGTGGTCCTCCTGACGCGGACCGACGGCGCCGTTGGTGAGGGTGTCGAGCATCGGCACCGGGTCACCCTGGTGCTGCATCGAGATGACCTGGGTCGTCGGCGGGATGCGCATGGCGTCGATCGGCGACCCGCACGCCATGACCGCATCGAAGTTGTAGGCGTCCGACCGGTTCGCGGCGAGGTGGCCGGCCATGATCCCGCCCTGGCTGAAGCCCACGAGCATCACCGGGTCGCCGTTCGGTCCCGGTTCGATACCCGCATCCCGCATCGCCTGCATCACGGCACGCTCGTACTGCGTCTGCAGCTCCGGCGTCAGCATGAGGGCCAGGTTGCTGTCGAGATCGTTGGTCGCGCCGGTGTCGTTGATGCCGGACATGCTCATGACCCAGTCCTGAGTGGAGGGGAGGACCACGCGCCAGCGGGTGACGCCGTCGGCGCCGACGACCTTCTCGACGCGGATCACGCCCTGCTCGTCGGCCGCGGACGTGCCCCCGAGGTCATCGACGAGCCCGGCCTCCGCGAAGGCGTTGTCGAGCGATGCCCCACTGACCGTCGACATCTGGTTGCGCCAGGCTTCGAGCGCCTGCTGGTACTCGGCGTCGGTCGCGTAGTCGGACCGGGACGGCATCGGGATGTTCCGCTCGTCGACCTCGAAGGGGGTGACCTCCGGATCGGGAGCGAGCACATCGGTGAGGATGCGGGTGATCAGCACCCCGCCGATCGTCAGTGCCACCGCGCCTCCGAGGAGCGCGAGCACGGCGCCGAGGAGCGGGCCGCCGAGGAGAAGCCCCGCGAGGCCCAGAACGACCGGAATCAGGAGGAGGAGCAGCGCCGCCATGATCTTCGGCAGCAGCGCGTTCCAGATGTCGGAGAGGGTGTCGAGGACTCCCTTGATCACATCCGCGACCCAGCGGCCGATGCTCGCGAGCAGATCGCCCACGCCCTCGAAGAACTGGGCGATGTTGTCGAGGACCGAGTCCTTGCCCTGGCTGATCACGCTCTCGATCGCGCGGATCGCGGCCTGGGCGGCGTCCTCCTTGCTCTGCGCGCCGGCGCGGAGCCGCGCGATGATCGCGTTGATGTCGCCCTGCGCGGCGGTCGCCTGACGCTCGGCACGGGCGAGGTCGTCGGCCGTGTCCTGCCGGACGTCCTGCGGAGAGTTGCTGAGGCCTTCGAACAGCTGCCGCCGCTGGGCGTCGCCGGCCGCGTGCTCGGCCGTGCCCAGCCGCCCCTGAGCCGATTCGAGGGCCGGGATGTCCCTGGCCGCCTGCTCCTTGATCGGCGCGAGCGTGACAGCGTACGTTCGCAGAGCGGACGCGGTCTCGTCGTACCGCAGATACGCCTGCGACATCGAGGTCTGCAGCTCGGCGGCCGTGGACCGCAGAGCGGTGGTCGACTTGCTCAGCTGCCCGGACACGATGTCCTGCAGCGCCTGCGCTGCGTCGTTGATGGCCGCTGCCTGTCGGGCGAGCGCGCCGGAACGCGTCTCGAGCGTGCCCGGGTCGCCCTCGAGCAGCTGCGACCAGTCGGACTGGTTCCAGAGACCGTTCATCGGACCGGCTCGCCTTCGGTGTGGATGTCGATGAGGGAGCGGAGATCGCCGAGAACCGTGTCGATGCGCTCGGACGGCGCGGAGAACGCGATGAGGTTCTCGGGAGGCAGCACGGCCTCTGCCGGGAGGGTGACGAACTCGGGAGCGGCCGGCGGGTCGGCGACCGGGAACGGCATGGGCAGCGCCTCGATCGTCGGGAGACCGACGCCCGGGGCGGGCGCGATCGGCGCGCCGGGAAGCGAAGGCACATCCACCCGCGGGGGATCCGCGATCAGGTCGGGGAAGTCGGGGCCGGCGACCTCGCCGGGCAGCGACGGCAGGTGCACGCGCGGCGGATCCGCGATGAAGTCGGGAAGAGACGGCAGCACCGGCGCAGGACCACCACCGACACCGGGCTCCGGAAGCGACGGCAACGGAGCGGGAATCGGATCCGGAAGCGACGGCAGGACCGGCGCAGGACCACCGCCGATACCCGGATCACCCGGAAGCGAAGGCAGCGGAGCGGGAACCGGATCCGGAAGCGAGGGCAGGACCGGCGCAGGACCGCCGCCGATACCCGGATCACCCGGAAGCGAAGGCAGCGGAGCGGGAATCGGAGCGGGTCCGGGACCGGGCGCAGGCGCGGGCTCCGGAGCAGGACCGGGTGCCGGCCACGGGCCCGGCGTCGGCGCTCCGTCGGGACCGCCGCCGACCGACGGCGGAGTCGCACCCGGAGCGCCCTGAGGCGGCTGCTCGACATGGTTCATCGCATCGGTGACGCTCTTCGCCATGTTCCGGTCGAGGTCGCCGAACGTGTCGGCGATCGCCTGCAGCGTGTCGCGGATGCCTTCCAGGCTCTTCTGCAGCTGGCCGCGCTTGCGATCCCAGTTGCCGGCGAAGTCGTGCACCTTGTCGGAGAGGCCGCCGTGTCCGGTGAGTCCGGCCACGTCGTCGCCGAACCGGTCGGCGCCGGCGAACGTCTGGATCGCGGCACTGATCGATGAACGCGATGCGTCCAGAAGACTGCTCTCGAGCGTGAGGTCGCTCATCGTTCCCCCCGATGGATGAATGGCGTGCAGGCGCACACGAGGGGATGCCGAGGTCGGCATCCCCTCGTGTGATGTGCGGCGATTACTGGCGGATCTGCGCGGCCAGCTGCTCGTCGGTCGACTGCAGCGACTGGGCTGCGACGTCGAGGAAGCGAGCCATGCCCTCGATGCCGGCGATGGTCGCGGTCGCGCCCTGGTTGAACTGCGCGTACGACGCGTCGAACGCGCCCGAGGCGGACGTGGTCACGAAGCCGCCCGAGACGAGCTGCGAAACGTACGCGCGGAGGTTCTTCAGCTGCGTCTCGATGTCCTGCTGACCCGTGCGGAGACGGCCAGCAGCATCCTTCATGTCGGCGTAGCTGACTTTGAGGTTCGTCATGGTGTTACCTTCCGGTCGCCCCGGCGGGTGCCGGAGGGTGTTCTTGTCCTTCGAGACTAACGAAGGGGATCCCTTCCGCAAATGGGGAGAAGTCCCCATCGGTCGGGAGGTGGTGTCAGACGGTCTCCGGGATCACGAGCGGGAAGTGCACCCGCACGGTCTTCCCGCGCTGGGCGAGCACCGCGCGACCGACCGGGAACTCGCCCCGTCCGATGCGCGGCAGCGGCGCCTTGAGCACGAGCTCGCCGTCGATCGTCTCCGGTTGCAGGACCACGCCGCGGCGGGCCTGCTTGATCTCGCCGAGCAGACCGAAGTTGCTGGTCCACTCGCTCGTGTCGCCGGTGAACAGCAGCAGCAGCTCGCCCCGGCTCGCACGCTTGACCAGGTCGGACAGCGGGATCTCCAGCAGCGACGACGCGAACTCCGCCACGCCCTCGACGGCCACGACGGGCTTGAGGCCCGCCTCGGCCTGCGTCACGATCTCCGCCACCGCGGCCGTACCGCTGATGCCGTCGGCGGCCGCAGCCGTCCACGCCACCGCCTTCTTCGCCGGAGAGCGGGAGGAGCCGAGGAACAGCGTCGGCGTGCCGGGCCGCGACCGGAGGACCTGCTGGGTGATCGCGGCGAGCGCGTTGCTCTTACCGCTCGCGGGCGGACCGGCGATCACGAAGGTGCCGGTCGGCTCGATCCCGAACGGCCCGAGATCGGCGTCGGAGAGGCCGACCACCAGCTGGTCGCCGATCGTGGCGGGGATGTCGTCCACGCCGTAGCTCAGCGGCAGAGCCCGCACGGGCGGAGCATCCGGAACGCCCCGCCGCGACATCGACGCGGCCATCCGCTCGATCGCGAGCGACTGCTCCTTCATGCTGCGCGTGCCGCCGACGATCGCGATCTGGGCCTCGTTCTCGCCCACGATCGCCCGGCCGGGCACGGACTCCGGGTTCAGGACGTCCTTGGGGACGTTGAGGATGTTGTACGAGTCGGCGTCGGCCATGCGCAGCACGACGCGGCGCTGGATCATCGCGTTCAGCGCGCTCGGGATGCTCTGGAAGCGGTCGGCCGAGAGCACCACGTGGATGCCGACCGACCGGCCGTCGGACAGCACCTCCTGCAGCGCGCTGTACGTGTCGGCGCGGCCGATCACGGCCTCGTAGTCGTTGCGGAACGCAGCGAACCCGTCGATGAGCACCACGATGCGCGGCTCGTCCGACTTGCCGGAGAGCGCGCGGTACTCGGTGAGGGTCGCCGCACCGACCGCCGAGTAGGCGTCACCGCGGCGGTCGAGCTCGCTGCGCAGCGTCGCGAACAGCCGGGCCACGCGTTCGGCGTCGTCGCCGGAGATGATCGAGCCGACGTGCGGCAGCGGCTCCAGCATCCGCAGCGCGCCCGAGCCGAAGTCCAGGCCGTAGACGTGCACGGGGCCGCCGCGCGGGGTGATCCCGGCCGAGACCGCGAGCGTGCGCAGCGCGGCGCTCTTGCCGGCGCCGCTGGTGCCGTAGATCACCATGTGACCCTCGGTGTCGGGCAGGAAGTGGAACGGCACCTGCTCCTGACGCTCCGGCTGGTCGACGACGCCGAGCAGCAGTGCGGCGTCGGTGCGCTGCGGCAGCTTCAGCTGGTCGAAGGTCGGCGCGAGCTCGTCGAGCCACGGCCGGCGCGGCTTGTCGACCTGCGCGGCCTGCGCGGCGAGCACCATGGTGCTGACGAGACGCTGCTGATCGTTCGGACCGAGATCCTCGTCGATGACGACGGCGTTCTCGTCGATCGGCAGCTCCCACGGGCCCTGGTCGGTCGTCCCGAACGCCGCGATCGCCACGTCGACGCCGTCGCTCTCACCGAGGCTCCAGCCACCGGCGTAGGCCGACTGGAACATCGTCATGCGACCGGGGCCGGTCTTCGCGATGCCGCGACCCGGGGTGCCCGGATCGAACAGCGCCGCGTCCTTCGTGCCGATCACGTCGTTGCTGTCGGTCTCGTCGGCCATCCGCAGCGCGACGCGGAGGTTCGTGTTCGCGCGCAGGTTGTCCTTGATCACACCGGCCGGACGCTGCGTGGCCATGATCAGGTGGATGCCGAGCGAACGGCCACGCTGGGCGATGTCGATCACACCGTCGACGAACTCCGGCACCTCCTTGGCGAGGGCGGCGAACTCGTCGATCACCAGCACCAGGGCCGGAGGAGCCTGCGGGTCGCCCGCGCGCTCGAGCTCGAGGATGTCCTTGGCCTTCTTCCGGTTGAACAGGTGCTCCCGGTAGTGCAGCTCGGCACGGAGGCTCACCAGCACGCGGCGCACCAGGTGCTCGTTCAGGTCGGTGACGATGCCGACGCAGTGCGGCAGGCTCGTGCAGTCCGCGAAAGCCGATCCGCCCTTGTAGTCGACGAAGAGGAACGTCAGCCGCTCCGGGCTGTACTCGGTCGCCATCCCGAGCACCCAGGCCTGCAGGAACTCGCTCTTGCCCGACCCGGTGGTGCCACCCACGAGGGCGTGCGGGCCCTGCTGGCGCAGGTCGAGCTGCAGCGCTCCCTCGGCGCCCGCGCCCACGAGCGCGCGCAGCTTCGGCTGGTAGCGCCGAGCGGACCCCGACTTGCGGCGAGACGCGAGCGAGTCGTTCTGGGTCCAGCGGTCGACGACGCTCTCCGGCTGGGTGGCCATGTCGCGACCGAGCAGGTGCAGCATCGAGATCGTCCGCGGCACGTCGCTGCGATCGAGCGCGACCTCGCCGGCATCGGTCAGCCGGGCCAGTGCCCTCGCGAACACGGCGAACTGCTCGCGCGTGAGCTCGTCGACGGCGAGGTCGTCGATCACCTCGCCCAGTCGCACGAAATGCGCGCTGTCGGTCGTGCCGAGCTCGACGAACGTGCGGCAGGAGGCGGGCAGCGCTGCGGCGTCCTCGGTGAGCCACACCGGGAAGATGCCGCGCATCGCGGCGCGCTCGGAGAGCTGGATGAGGCGGCCTCGATCGACCGGCGCATCCGGCGCGATCAGCACCACGATCGCGGGCTTCGGCACCGAGTCGTTCCGGTTGCGGGAGGAGTCCTCGCCGACCTTGGATCCGCTGTTCGTCGCCGCCTTCTCGACCTGGAGCGCACCGAGCTCCACGGCCTCGCCGCTGCGCGTCGACCGCGTGGCGATGAGCTCTTCGAGGCGGGCGACGATCTGCCCCGCCGAGGACGGGCCGTCTCCGATCGGCTGCACGCCGAGCACGGACTGCGCCGACCACGCGTGCGGCAGCCACTTGGCATCGGCCAGCTGCGCGCCCCACCGGGGACCCCAGAGCCCGACGACGCCCACGTCGGCGGGCGCGTGCAGCCCCGCGATCTGGGCGAGGAGCGCACGCGCGTACCCGGTCGAGTGGCCGCCGAGGCCGGCGATGCCGAGCGCTCCGACGTCGGTCAGATCCTCCAGGATGGGCACCTGCGGCACGATCCTGGTGGCCTCGACCACGGCATCGAGCTTCTCGACGTACTCGGGGATCGCACGATCCCGGCCGTTGGAATCCTTGACGGAGCTGCGCGACGTGGTGTCGCCGATACCGAGGCGCACATGCAGGAACGACCAGTGCTCGGCACGGCGCGTCCAGATGGTGGGTCCGGCGGCGAGCGCGGCATCGCTGACCTCGCGCAGCAGCGGGACCTCCCGGCGCCGCACGTCGATCTCGCGTTCGCGCTCGCTCTGCAGGCGGGCGTCCAGACGCTCCAACTGCTCCTCGAAGCGCTTCTTGTCCTCTTCGAGCTCCTGTTTGTTCTGGTTGCGGGTGGTCACCCACGTGCCGATCATGAGCAGCGGAGACAGCGCGACGAACATCAGCGACATCGGGCTCTGCGTGAAGGCGAACATCGCGCCGCCCATGAGCACCGGTGCGACGAGGGCGAGCATCGGGAACGGCTGCTTGCGCGCCGGGACCGGCAGATCGGTGCCGTCGAGCTCCTCACCGAGGTAGCGCTCCTCGACGCGCGGTGAGCGCACGAACTCGACCTGGCGGATCGAGGCGACGGCGGCCGAAGGGGCGGCGGCGGTCGGCTCGACCTTGACCGTGATGGGGGTGTCGCCGATCACGACGGCGAGCTCCCCCTCGGCGGCGACCAGGCGCACGACCGAGGCGCCGTCGATCAGGATCCCGTTGGCGGAGTTGAGGTCGATCAGCTCGACGCGGTCGCCGATCTCGAGCCGCGCATGCCGCTTCGACACGAGCGGGTCGTCGATCACGACGTCGCAGGACTCGTCTCGGCCGAGCACGATCGTGCCGCGGGTGAGGGCGATCGAGCGCGCCCCCGGCCCCGTGCCGACCTCCATGCGGCCGATCACCGGACGCTGCTGATAGGTCGCGGGGACGACGCGGACGGTCGCGCCGTGCGCGAGTCCGACGTGCGCGAAGGTCGACTCCGGCGCGAGCAGGTCTCCCGACCCCGAGACCACCGAGCTGTAAGCCTCGAGCGTCACCGCGGTGGGGTCGGCTGTTCCGAACGAGCCGAGCGGGTCGGCGCGGACGATCATCGATGCGATCTCGCCGATCGTCGCCGTGTTCTCGGCCGTGACCTCGATGTCGCTGGATGCCGCGCCCTGACGCAGCAGGGTCAGCCGTACCTTCACTCGTTGTCTCCCTCTGCCTCGCTCGGCTGCGGGGCGTCCAGCAGCGGGAGGTCGTCCTTGCTCACCAGCCGTGAGGCGATGACGTGCTCGACCAGACGCGCGCGACGGTTGGTCGCGAAGCTGCGCTGACCGCCGCGCATGCCCGGCACGCCGACGCGGTCGAACTTGTCGCACACGTTGTCGAGCTTGCGGTTGAAGCGGGTGACCGTCCAGCCGAGCCGTTCCGCGGCCTTGGCCGACGACGGGATCTCGCTCATGCCCGTACCGTCGCGGCGCAGCTGCGGCTCGGCGAGGGCGAGGATGAGGAGCTTCTGGCTCACCGTCAGCGGCACATCGCCGATGGTCGAGGCGCCGCCGTCGTCGTGCTCGCGCTTGGTCGCCCGGAACGTCGGCTCCGCGGCATGGAGGACCAGCTCGTACGTCGTCGGTCCGGCGCTGAACACGACCGTCGTGGTCTCGAACACCAGCGGCAGGCGCGCCCCCGGGGCGAGCCAGGCCTGCACGCCGCCCGCCGAATCGGTCACGGTGGCCGTGAGCCTGGTGCCGATGTTCGCCAGCCACCAGAGCCCGTCGGCGTCGCTGATCTCGAGGAAGTGGCGGTGCAGGAACAGGTTGTCGTCGAGCTCGAGGTCGCCCTCGCGCCCCACGATGAAGCGCCGACCCGGCTCGATCGGGAAGTACTCGCCCGCGAACTCGGCCGTCACCCCTGCGGGGGCGGTCATTCGACGCACCCCGTGACCGGTTCGGAGGCGCGTCCGTCACCGCGACGCAGCATCACTTCGATGCACACCTGGCCGGATGCCGCGGGCGTGAACGTGACCGTCTCGTCGGGGGCCTGCTTGACCGCGCCGTCGGCGGCGCCGCCGGTCTCGGTCCAGATGTAGCTGTCGTCCTCGACCGGGTCCGGATTCGTCCAGGTGAAGGTGACCTGGTCGCCCGCCCGGGTGCCGGCGAGCTCGGTGACGCGGGGAACCGCATCCGACACCGGATTCTGCGGGTCGACGGTCTGCGCGCTGCTCTCGGGCTTCGGCTCGGGGGCCAGGCCGGCGACCAGCGCGTTCAGGCCGATGATGCCTCCGACGACCACGACCACTGCGGCCGCGGAGAGGGTGATCCACAGACCCTTCCGGCTCCGCTGCGGCCGGTCGGCGGACTCGACGGCCGGCGCGGGGGCGGGAGCGGGCGGCTGCACGGGCGGGGTCGCGGCCGGAGCCTGCGCCTGCACGACCTGGGGCGGGCGCACGATGGTCCGGTCGTCCCGGCTGCTCGATGCGGGCACGGAGGTCGACGACGCCGGCCGCTGCGGCGCGGTCCCCGCGAGGCCCTCCCCGTCGGGTCGACGGCGCTGCGTCTGTTCGACGGCCGGCTCCGCGCGCGGGGGCATCTCGAACCGCGGGGCGTCCGGCACCACGACCGAGGGGCCCTTCGGCTGCGTCGCCGCGGAAGGACGCGTGGCGCTCTGCATGCCGGGGTCGATGCTGACGATCTCCCGGACTCGGGTGAGTCCGTCGCCGTCGTCTTCCAGATCCTCCGCCGGCGGGTGGTCGTCGACGATGTCGATCGGCGTCACCGAATGGGACAGCTCGATCTGCACCTTCTGCAGGGCGCGGGCGAACGCCACCGCGCTCGGGAAGCGGTCGTCCGGGTTCTTCGCCATCGCGCGGTCGAGGAGACGCTGCAGGCTCTCGGGCGAGTCGGGACGGGCGAGCGAGGGCAGGGCGGCCCGCTCGATGCGCTCGATCAGATCGGCGCTGGAGTTGCGCTCCCCCGGTCGCTCGAACGGCGAGCGTCCGGCGAGCAGCGTGTACAGCGTGGCCCCGAGCGCCCAGACGTCGGTGCGCGGGCCGCTCTGCGGCGGCTCGGCGAACGACTCCGGCGGCGACCACGGGATCGACATCCCGGAGGAATCGCCGGTGGCTCCGGTCGTCGAGGCGATACCGAAGTCGGTGAGGGCAGGACGGTTGTACTCGGTGACGAGGATGTTCGCCGGCTTGATGTCGCGGTGCAGCACCCCCGCGCGGTGCGCGGTCTCGACGGCGCCCGCCACCTGGATGCCGACGCGCAGGGCCTCGGCCACCGAGAAGGGCTCCTTGCGGGACCGGATCTGGAGGTTCGGCCGCGGGCAGTACTCCATCACCAGGTACGGGCGCCCGTCGCCGGCGACACCCGCCTGGTAGATCGTGACGATCGCCGGATGCGTCGACAGCATCGCCATGACGTTCGCCTCGTCGGCGAACTCCTGCGCCGCGCCGCTCGAGATGCGGTCGGCGAGGAGCACCTTCACCGCGACGCGACGTCGCGGCATCTCCTGCTCGTACAGGAACACGTCGGCGAAGCCACCCGTGCCCAGCGGCTCCACATAGGTGAAGCCGGGCAGGGTGGGCGGCGGTGAAGGGCGACGATTCACGGCAGGTCCTCGAACGCGACGGTCACCCCGTCGCCGAGATCCACCACATCTCCGGAGAGGACCAGCGTCTGCTCGCCGGGGTGCAGGCGCATCGGATCGGCACCGGGGCGCAGCAGCGTCGACCCGTTCGTGGTGTGCAGGTCGATGATGACGACCGTGTCGCCCTCCGGCCGGATCTCGAGGTGGCTGCGGGAGATGTCCTGCTGCGGGCTCTCCACCGCGATCAGGTGCGGCAGGTTCGCGCCGCTCGCGCGGGTGGAGCGGGGCCGTCGTCCGATGATGACCGTGCGATCCAGAGCCACCACCTGTCCTGAGGAGACGCGGATGCGCCCCGTCGCGGCCACCGCGGGCGCCGCCACCGGGATGACCTCCGTCGGGGCCTCCGCGGCGCCGGACGCGTCGGGAGCGGGCTGGCGGAGGCTGCGGAGCTCCTCCGCGGAGATCGTCGCACCGTCGTGGTCGCCCGAGACGGCAGGGGCATCGACGGCGGGAGCCTCCGGCTCTTCGCTCGGCCGCACGGCCGCGTCCTCGATGGGGGTGTGCACGGTGGCTCCCCACAGGTGGTCGAACTCGTCGGCCGGCGGCGCGAACGTCGCCTCGCTCGGCACCAGCGTCGCATCGATCACGCCCGCGTCGGCCGGCTCGGATGCCGCATCGGCCCCCGACACCTCGGGGACGTCGCTGACCTCGACGGGTACCACGGGTGGAACGACGGGAACGACGCCGACGGCTCCCACGCCGGGAGGGGGCGGGAGCGGAGTCGAGGCGCCCGTGGGCGGCGCAGGGGCCAGCGGCGGCGCCGGGGTCGCCGGTGTCGGGGGTGTCGGGTCGAGCACCGGTGCGGGGCCGGCCGCGACCGGGACCGCATCCGCGTCCGCCGGCTCGATGTCGGCGCTCACGGCGGCGGCGAGCACGATGCCGCTCTGCACGGGAAGCGCGGAACCCGAACCGCCCTCGTCGACCGTGATCTCCACCTTCGAGACTCCGGGGACGAAGCGCTCGCTCCAGGTCGTGACGTCGGCTCCGGAGAAGCTCTGCGCCTCGGCATCCGCGCCCGTGATCCGCACCGCGAGTGCACCGCGCACGGCCACCCGCGCATCGGTCCCCTCCAGCACGGCGGCCACGAAGGAGGGCATGTCGGCGAACGAGCCGCCCGCCCGTGTGGTGAGCACGTCGATCACGGTGGCCAGGCTGCGCTCGCGCGGCAGCCGGTCCCACAGCTCCGCGACGGTCTCGCCCGTGGCATCCGGAGGCAGCGCCACCAGGGCGCCGGGAATCACGATCAGGTACCACTGTCCCGGTCGGTAGATCGTCTGCATCAGCGAACCCCTCCTGCTGCGGCTTCTCGCGGGCGTGTGTCGGCGTCGATGTCGTCGGCCTGGAGCAGTGCCCCCGGCCGCGAGGCGACCGAGACGGCGTCGACGATCACCACGGTGATGTTGTCACGGCCGCCCGCCTGCACGGCCTCGTCGACCAGGATGTCGGCCGCCCGCTGCGGGTCGGACTCCGATCCCAGTATGTGCTTGATCCGCGCGTCGGAGACCTCGGTGGTCAGCCCGTCGGAGCAGATCAGCATCCGATCGCCGAGCTCGGCGGGGAACAGCCAGTAGTCGGCGTCTCCGGTGCTGCTCGCCCCGATCGCGCGCGTGATGATGTTGCGGCGACGATCGGTCGCGGCCTCCGCCGCCGTGAGCTCGCCCGACTCGATGAGCTCCTGCACGACGGAGTGGTCGACGCTGATCTGCTCGAGCTCGCCGTCGGCGAGGCGGTAGGTGCGCGAGTCGCCGATGTTGACGGTGAGCCAGTAGCCCATGCCCTCGACCGAGGCCACCACGACACCGCTCAGCGTGGTCCCCGCTCGGCCGTTGCCGTCGCCGGAGAGCGCCTCGACCGCGAGCCGCGCACGGGCCAGAGCGTCGAGCAGATCGTCGAGTTCGAGGTCGGCCCGCCCGATGTAGCGTGCGAACTCGTCGATCACGGTGGCGCTCGCCCGCTCGCCCGCTTCGTGCCCGCCCATGCCGTCGGCGACCAGGAACAGCGGAGAGCTCGCCATGTACGAGTCCTCGTTCAGCGGGCGACGGAGGCCGGAGTGCGTCGCCGCCCCCGTGGCGACGATGAGTGGAACGGTCATGCGTACCCTCCGACCATGACGACGCGGTCGCCGATCTCGATGACGTCGCCGAGCTTGATCGGCACGCGCTGGCCCGCGGGGCAGGCGATGCGCTGTCCGTCACGGACGATGGTGAGGCCGTTGGTCGAATGACGGTCGAGGATCCAGCCGCCGGAGGTCTCGGCCGCCGCCTCGAAATGCGTCTTCGACAGGGAGAGCGTCTCGTCGCGCACCGGGACGACGACGGCGCCCTCCTCCGGTCCGGGGTTGCGCCCGAAGACCGTGCGCCGCGAGACCGAGACGCGGGTCCCGTCATCCCACGTGAACACCAGACGGTGTCCGGGGATGCTGATGCGCGTCTCCTCGAGATCGTCCTCGACGAACGCCGGCGCGGGTGCCGGAGCGGGCGCGGATGCCGGTAGGGGCGGCGCCGGCGGCACGACCGCAGGCGCGGGAGGTGCCGGCGGGGTCGCGACCGGCGCGGGCGGGGTCGCGGGAGCGGGCGGTGCGACCGGCGCGGGAGGCACCGGCGGAGCCTCGGCGGGCGCGGGCACGGCGGCTGGTGCAGGCGAGGAGGCGACCGGCGCCGGCGTCCTCGCGGGCGGACCGTCCTGCGTGACACCGGGCACATAGGCGATCATCCCGGAGTCCTGCACCGGCGCGGTGAAGCTCCGGGCTGCGGGCGCCGCAGCGGCAGCCTGCGAGGCCTCCGCCGACCCGATGCTCGGTGCGGCGGGCGCGGCGGCAGGGGCGGCGGCCACGGCCGGCGCGGCCGGCGCGAAGCCGGGCATCGGCGCCGGAGGAAGCCGTTCGAACGAAGGGGCGGGCAGCAGCGGCGGCGCTTCCGGGATCGGCTCCTCTTCGACGACGGGTTCCGGAGCTGCCACCCGCGCGTCGAGCATGAGCGAGGACGCGACCTTGTCGTGCCAGCCCTGGAACCGTCCCGAACCGTCGAACAGCGGGCTGAAGTACCCGACCACGATCGCGGCGGCGAGGCCGAAGATGATGTTCCGCAGCAGCGTGCGCCCGAAGCCGAGCGGGGCGCCGTCAGCCGCCGACACGAGCCGCAGCCCCTGCGCGCGCATGCCGATGGAGCCCTTGCCCGCCTGCATGACGGTGTAGACGATGAACCACCCGAGCAGCACCAGGCTCACGAGAGGGCCGCCGATGACGAGCGTCGTGATCGAGGCCTCGATCCCGCCGGAGAGTGCGACCGCGAGGATGAGCCCTCCGGTGAGCAGGACGGTCAGCCCTCCGGCGATCAGGGCGTCGATGACATAGGCGACCGCGCGACGGGAGATCGGCGCGATCTGATCGAACGCGGGCTGCGTCATGGGGTCTCACTCTCGGAGGACGGGGGCGTCGTGCCGGGGTTGCTCTCGATGGTGCCAGGTTCGCGGCGCACGCGCGCGGTCGCCGCCTCCTTCAGATTCTGGAATCCGTTCGAGATCGCGGAGCCGCCGACCAGGGATCGCATGCTCAGTCGCGCCTTGATGCGCTTCCAGAAGCCGGCTTCCTTCCCGAGCCCGCCGACGATCTCGTCGACCTCGTGCCAGAAGGTCTCGACGTCCTGCGGGGTCGGCTCGGACGGACCGAAAACGTCGGCGTCGGCGCGTTCCGCGAGCGCGGTGACCTGCGGCACCGTGAGCGCGGATGCCACGACCGAGGCCTCCTCGATCCTGGTGCCGCCGGGGGCGAGGCGAGCGCCGTAGTCGATCGCGCGGTCGGTCAGCTCATCCCATCCGCCGCTGATGCGGTCGGATGTGCGTTCGGCTGCGCGACGGGATCGGCGCTTGGCCGCCTTCCACGCGCCGATCACGATGAACGGAGAAGCCAGCAGGGCGATCACGCCGAGCGAGATGCCGCCGATCAGGAGGATGGCGCCGATGATCCCGGCCAGGTTGAGACTCTCGTCCTCGGACTCGCGGTCGTCGGGCAGGGTCGGCGGCAGGTCGACGGGCTCCTGCGGCGGAGGCGGCGGCTGCAGCACCTGCGGCTTCGGGTCGACACGCGGCTTGGTGTTCTGGTCGTTGGGGACCTGGTCTTCGGGCGGGGTCGGGTTGAAGGTGACCCAGCCGATCCCCTCGAAGTTGACCTCGACCCACGCGTGGACGTTGTCGCCGGTGGCGGTGAACAGGGCGTCGCCGGCCTGCTCCTCATCCGGGTAGTAGCCCAGGACGACGCGAGCGGGGATGTCGATCTGCCCGGCGAGCAGCGCCATCGCCACGGCGTACTGCTCGTCGTCGCCGATCATCTGCTCGGCGCCCACCAGGGTGGAGATGCGCTCCGCGGTGTGTCCGGCCCGCGAGAGGACCTCGCCCTCGAGGCCATGGCTGAAGAAGCCGCCCTCGGAGAGGAAGTTCTCGAGCGCCCGCACCTGTTCGATCGGCGTCTCGGCTCCGGAGACCGTCTCGGCGGCCAGCGAGGTGAGCTCTTCCGGCACGTTGCTCGGCTTCGGCATGGCCACGGAGCCGAACGGCACCTCGGCGAGCCGCTCGTCGTCGGGCTCGCTCGGCATGACGGCGTCGACCGCGTACTGGTCGCCCTCGGTCAGTCCCGAGGTCGCGACGGCGGTGCCGGTCACGGTGTTCACGAACGTGCCGCGGCGCAGCTGCTCGGCGTCGTCGCCGCTGAACCGGATCGCCGACAGCGTGCCCGCTGTCGGCACCCACACCCCGCGGTACTCGTCGATCTCGATCTTGAGCGTGACCGGGACGCCCTCGGCGTCCGGCGCCATGCTCGAGCGCAGCGGGGCGAACGCGCTCGACGAGGTGGGCCCGCCGTCGGTGACGTTGTAGACCATGCCGTCGAACTGATCCATGACGGCGGTGCGGATGCGCGCGCCCTTGGGAAGTCCCTGCACCGTGAAGAGCGTGTCCTCGGCCTGGTCGCGCACGTTCTTGCGGAACGCCTGCAGCGGGCTCGGGTAGTCGCGGATGTCGAACGGCGGGATGATGACGTCGCGGAAGACGTGCCGCGGCTGGGCAGGGGTCGCGACCGCGCTGGTGGCGATGCCCGCGCCTCCGGCGACGGCGAGCACCGCGACGCCGGCGAGCAGGCGTCGGGTGCGCATGTGCGCGGCCCGGGAGGGATCGACCTCGCTCACCGACACGGCCATGTTCTGCGGAGCCCACAGCTGGCGGAGGGCGAGCCAGGCCATGCTGACGACGGCGAACACGAGTCCCTGCACGAGCGGGAAGGCGGGCTCGGGCGTGCCGAGCGCGATGACGAGCATCAGCAGGACACCCGCGGGCAGCAGCGCCCAGGCCACCTGCGACAGGCGCAGCGCGAGCGACGCGGTCAGAGTGGTGACGACGAGCGCGAGCAGGAACGGGACGATGAGGTGCCCGTCGGCCGCCGCCACCGGGGCGACGGTAGTGAGCATCTGCTTCCAAGCGGTGACCGGGCCCAGCGCGAGCTTCTGCAGCGTCTCGAGCGTCGGGATGAAACCGAGGATGGACGTCTGCGGCAGCGCGAGGGCTCCACCGAACACGAAGTACGCGGCGACCGTGAGGCCGGCGATGATCAGGATGCCCCAGCGCCGCCAAGTCGAGACGGCCGCGATCGCGAGGCCGAGCAGGACGCCGCCGATGACCGCGGGGAGGAAGGACGGACCGGCGAAGGTCGGCCAGAATCCGACGAGCGAGGTCACGACCAGGAGCGCGGTCGCTCCCAGATCGAGGATCCAGCGGCGCGGGGAGAGCGCGACGGACGCGGTGGAGGGCGCGGTCATGCGAGCACCTTCTGCAGAGCGAGCGGAATCTGTTCGAGCGCGCCGATCGTGACGATGTCGGCCTCGCCGATGCGGCGCAGCGCCGGGGAGGTCACGGTGGTATCGGCCACGACGACCAGCACCCTGGCGCCGAAGGGCAGGCGCGAGCATGCCAGGCGGAGGTCGTCGGAGCGCACCCGCGAGCCGCACACCAGCACGACGACGCTGGCGAGCGGCATCGTGGCCGCGACGACTCCGGCGAGGTCGGCGAGCCCGCCCTCCTTCGCCTTGCTGTTCTCGACGGCCGAGAGCGAGTCGAGGAGCTGCTTGCCGGTCCCCGCCGGCAGCTCGCGGCCCTGCACGCGCACGTCGACGCGCTGCGAGTCGCGGAGCGCCCGGAGACCGATGGACCCTGCCGCCGAGATCCCGAGCTCGAAATCGTCGGCGGTGTCGTAGTCGGCGCTGGAACGCGACAGACCGATCACGAAGTGCGAGCGGCGGGTCTCCTCGTACTGGCGGACCATCATCGTGCCGGTCCGGGCGGTCGAGCGCCAGTGCACGTGCCGCAGGTCGTCACCGGGCTGGTACTCGAGAAGGGCGTGGAACGACACGTCGTCGCGGGACAGGTCGGCCGCGGGCAGACCCTCGAGGTCGCGCAGGTAGCCCAGCGACTGACCGTCGAACAGCACGGTGCGCGGGTGCACGAACAGGTCGACGGGGTCGTCGCGCCGGTGCGCCCGCTCGAAGAGACCGAGCGGGTCGCCGCGGACGACGCTCACCGGGCCCACCTTCACCACGCCGCGCTTCTGGGTGGGGATGGCGAAGAGCTCCTCCGCCTCCTCCCCCGGGGCGAGCCGCTGGATGCCGAACTCACCGCGACCGGCGCCGACGGGGAGCACGACGCGCGACGGCAGGATCGCCCTGCTGCCCCGGTTGGCGAGGGTCAGTGCGCCGACCGCGCGCTCCCCCACGACCACGCGGGTCCGGGCGAGGTCGAGCGAGACGTCGTAGGCGGTGCGGCCGATCAGGAACAGCGCGCACAGGGCCACGGCGATCGCGATGACGACCGCGGCGACCGTGAACTCCACCCATCCGGCGACCTGACCGAGCACCCAGAAGCCGACGGCGAGAGCCATCAGCACCCAGGCCAGGGGACGGATCGCGGCGGTGATCTTCCGGAGGCGCGTCAGGATGCGCGCGCCGATGACGGCCGCGATGTCACGCCATCCGGCGTCGCGTTCCGTCTGCGGCGGCGACGCCTGAAGGGCCTCCGCGGTCATCAGGCCGCCGCTCGGGCCTGGGGAGCCGCGACGCCGTCGAGCACGCGGGCGATGACGGTGTCGCTGCTCGTGCCGGCGAACTCGGCTTCGGCGTCGAGAAGCAGACGGTGCTGCCACACCGGGCGCGCGAGAGCCTTGATGTCGTCGGGGAGCACGAAGTGACGCCCCTGGGCTGCCGCCCACACCTTGGCGATGCGGATCATCGCGATCGCGCCTCGGACCGAGACGCCGAGCCGGATCGCGCCGTCTTCACGGCTCGCCTCGGCGAGCTCGGCGACGTAGCGGAGCACCGCGGGCTCGACGTGCACGGACGCGGCGAGGTCGGCCATGTCGGCGACGGCGCTGGTCGTGATGATCGCCGAGAGACCGGCGGACGGGTTGCGGTCGGATGCTCCGGCGAGGATGCTCTCCGTGACGGCCAGGTCGGGGTATCCGATCGACGTCTTGATCAGGAAGCGGTCGAGCTGGGCCTCGGGGAGCTTGTACGTGCCCGCCTGCTCGATCGGGTTCTGCGTGGCGATGACGAGGAACGGACGCCCGGCCTCATGCGTGACGCCGTCGACCGTGACCCGCGACTCCTCCATGACCTCGAGCAGCGCCGACTGGGTCTTCGGCGATGCGCGGTTGATCTCGTCCGCCAGCACGATCGACGCGAAGATCGGTCCCTTGTGGAACTCGAAGCGGTGCGACTGCTGGTCGTAGATCGTCACACCCGTCACGTCGGACGGCAGCAGGTCCGGCGTGAACTGGATGCGCGCGCTGGTGCCCTGGACGGTCGCGGCGAGAGCCTTGGCGAGGCTGGTCTTGCCGGTGCCCGGTGCATCCTCGAGGAGCACATGCCCCTCGGCGAGCATCGCGGCGAGCACGAGACCGACGATCTCCTGCTTGCCCTGCACGGCCTTGTCGACGTTCTCCACCAGGCGCTGGAAGGTGCCCTGGAACCAGGCGGCCTGCTCGGGGGTCATTGTCATGAGTGTGTCGTTCCTTGTCGTGTGGAGAGAGTTCTTACGCCGGGAGCGGGAGCCGCTACGGCCAGCTGGTGCCTTCGGACGCGCCGATGCCCTGGATGTCGGCCTGCAGGGTCCTGCCCATGCCGCCGTGCCAGCAGGAGAGCTGGATCGTGCCGTTCGCCGGGACGTCGTACCGGTTGTAGGTCGAGACCTGTCCGGACGACGAGCGGTACGGCTGACCGTTGTCGAGGCAGCGGATCATGTACTGACCCGGGGGCACGTTCGCGGTGTTCAGGTTCAGGTAGTAGCAGGTGTCGGGACTGCAGTTGCGGGAGTCGACGCCCTGCGACGCCCACCACCGCGGCTGCGGCTGCGCCTGCGCGTGCGTGCCCTGCGTCGCGCTCTCCGCCGACCAGACGCCGGTGGAGTCCTTCGCACGGGCCTTGATGCTGTGGTACTCGCTGTAGGACCCGACGTTCGTGGACCCCCGCAAGCCGACGTTCTGCCAGCCGCCGCCGTCGATGCTGATCTGCACGGTCTCGATGGAGCGACCGTTGCCGGAGCCCTCGGCGTTCCAGTTCAGCCGCACCTGGCTCGCGAGCGACTCCGCGCTCACCGCCGGCGGGCTCGGGGGACCGTAGGGGTTCCCCGATGCCGCATTCGAGACGGCTCCCGCATAGGTCGACCCGCCCACGTTCGCGACCGCCCGCACCTCGACGGTGTAGTTCGTGCCGTTGCTGAGTCCGCCGATGACCTTGTTGCCGGGGACGGTGTTCCAGTTCCCGCCGCCGTTCAAGCGGTACTGGTGGGTGATCTCACCGGCCGTCGCACCCCCGCGGGAGCCCTCGTTGTAGGCGATCGTCAGAGAGCGGTCGCCCTCGGCGGTGACCCGCAGGCTCGTCGGAGCACCGGGGGCGACCACGCCGCGTCGAGGGGCGGAGGGAGCGCTCATGTCGCCCCACCCGGCCTTGTTGTAGGCCTGGATGCGGTACGTGTACGGCGTCTCGGACGTGTCGACCACGACCGCCTGGCTGCGGGCCTCGGGACCGGGGGTGAGGGTGCGCACGACGGACCCGCCGCGCAGCACCTCGAGCCGATAGCCCCGGATCGCGTCGCCGTTCTGGTTCGGCGCTTCCCAGCTCACCTGCATCTGCGCCTGGCTGCCGACCGGCGAGAGCTCGGTCGTCGTGGGCGCGCCGGGAGCGAGCGGGGGGCCCGCCGGGATCTCGGATGCCGACCAGCCGCTCCAGCTGGAGGGGTCGGGCGCCTTGTTGTGCGCCTGCACTCTGACCTGGTAGTCCGAGCCGTTCTCGAGCCCCTCCCAGGTGATCGAGTTGCCCGTGACCTCCTTCTGCGTGATGCCGGAGGGCGGTGCGGGCGAGATCTCGAGCGTGTACCGGTCGACCGGTGAACCCGGGGTCGTCGGGGTGACCCAGGCCACCTGGAGCGACTTGTCGCCGAACTTCAGCGTGGGCGGGTTCGGGGTGTCCGGGCGGGCGTCGGGGCGCGCCGGTCCGGACAGGCCGGACGGCTCGGACTCGCCGACGCGGTTGGTCGCGGTCACCTGGAACGTGTACTCGACGTTGTTCGTAAGGCCGTCGAGCGTGCAGGTCGTCGACTGGCACTCCTTGGAGTACGCGCTGCCGCCGACCGACTTCACGGTGTACTTCGTGATCTCGGCGCCGTTGTTCGACGGCGCCGAGAACGAGACCACGACCGTGCGGTCCTGCACGCTGACGATGGTCGGGACGCCGGGGGCGTTCGGGACGTCCTGCACCGTGACGACGATCTGGCCGTTCACCTCGCGGTCCACGTCCTCCGTCGCATCCTGGATGCGGTAGCGGACGACGAGGGTGCCCACGAAGGCCTTGCCCGGGGTGACGGTGACCTGGTCGTTCGTGAACTTGACCTCGCCGGCGCCGGACTCCGTCACGGCGGAGACGACCTTGAGCGGGGTGTCCGGGAACGGGTTGTAGTCGTTCGCCAGGACGGGCACGGAGAAGGTCTCGCCGGCATCCGCTTCGGCGATGGTGTCGGTGTTCGCCGCCGGCATCGGACGCGTCGATGCGGTGACCAGCACGGCGACCGTCCCCTCGATGGGCTCGGTCGTGCCGTCGGAGATGCGCAGCTTCAGCGTGAGCGCCGTCCCCTTCTTCGCATTCGAAGCCGCTTCGACGACGAGCTTGTCGTCGCCGTCGATCCGGGCCGTGACGCCCTTCTCCTCGCCGCCGATGAGGGTGTAGTCGTGCTTTCCCTTGTCTTCGGGGTCGGGGTCGTCGGTGAGCGCGGCGAGATCGAGAGAGGTCGCCGGCTCGCCGGGGGCGACGTTGACCTGTCCCTGCACGAACGTCGGCTGCTGGTTCTCCGGCGGCAGCACGTTGATCGGGATGCTCAGCGTCGCCTTGCGTCCCTCCGGGTCGTCCGGTCCGTCGCCGTCCGTGACCTCGAAGGTGAGCGAGTCCGGGCCGAAGAATCCTGCGGCCGAGGTGTAGACGAGGGTCTTCGGGTCCTTCAGCAGGTCGGAGCCGTCGGCGTGGTTCGCGCTGATCTTCGCCTTCTCGGTGATGACGACGTCGCCACCGCCGGCGACCGTGACGTACTCCGAGAGCGGGAGCGTCTCCGTCTCTCCGCTGACCACCTCGAGCGGCTTCGTCGAGGTGAGGGTCGGACGCAGGTCGGCCTTCGAGGGGACGAAGATGAACGCCGACGCCTGCAGATCGTCGCGGTCGGTGAGCGTGTAGCGGATCAGCTGCAGCTCGTCGGTGACGGTGACGCGCACCTTCCCGTTCTCGAGTCGCGTTCCGCCCTCTCCGACATCGACCGTGAGGCGGTCCGTCGTGCCGTCGGGGTCTTCGTCGTTGGCCAGGATGTCGAGGTCGGCGCTCAGGCTGCCGTCCTTGAGGTCTGCCGGCTGCAGCCTGTCGTCGCGCGCGACCGGCGCCTGCAACGGCACCTCCTCGTCGACCGTGATCTGGAGGGTCGCCGTGGCCGTCGCCCCGCGGGCGTCCACCGCCGTGTACTGCAGCGAGGTCTCGGTCGGGCCGTCCGGAGCCTGCACGATCACCCGGTCACCGGAGACGCGTGCCTCCAGTCCGTCCGGGAGCTCGAGGCCGTCCTTGACGAGCATGACCTTGTCGCCCTCGGGGTCGGAGTCGTTCGCGAGCACCGGGACCGCGATCTCGCGTCCCGGTCGCACGACGACGGCGTCCTTCACGGCATAGGGCGGCTGGTTGATCTGCTCGGCGGGCGCGATGCCCACGCGGATCGTGGCGATGCCCTCCTGTCCGAGACGATCGCGCACGCGGTACTTGAACACGTCGACGCCGGATGCTCCGTCGGCGGCTTCGTACGTGAAGTAGTTGGGTCCGGTCGTGACGCGCCCCTTGGTGGGGCTCGACTCGATGCCGACGAGCTCGACCGAGTCGCCGTCGGTGTCGATGCCGTCGAGGGGCACCGCGATGTTGACCTCGGTGCCGGCGAGGGCGCGCGCGACGAGATCCTGCGGACGAGGTGCCGCGTTGGTCTCCTCGTCGATCGGCAGGATCTGGATCGTGACGTAGCCGGCCGCCTTCTGCTGCCGGGAGTCGGCGACCTCGTAGGTGAGATACACCGTCTTGGCCTCGGGCCCCGCCTTGAAGCGAACGGTGTCCTGGGAGACGAACGCCTCGCCGTCCTCGGGATCGACGAACGGTTCGATGAGCTCGGGCTCGACGTGCATGACGTCGTCGCTCGGGTGGGTGTCGTTGTCGAGCACCGGGATCGTCACGACGTCACCGACGCGGACGGTCGCCGTGTCGGGGTTCGCGACGGGCTGCAGGAGCTCTTCCGGTGCCGGGATCGGGATCACGACGACTTCACCCTCGGCCGACTTGGAGCCGTTCGAGATGCGGTACTTGATGCGCACCTGATCCTCGAGCGCACCCTGATCGGTGATCCGCAGGGTCTCGTGATTGAGCACCGAGACCGAGACGCCGCTGCCGGGATCCAGCGACACCGACTGCACGACGAGGATGCCGCCGGCAGGATCCGTGTCGTTGTTGAGCACGCCCAGCAGCACGTCGCCGCCGGTGGGCAGCAGCGCGACGTCGCGCACCGCGACGGGCGGCAGGTCGGTCTCCGACTCGGGCATCACGTCGACGCGCACGAGCCCCTCGCCGTTCTTCGGCCCGGTCGTGACCTGGTACTGCACGTAGTAGACGCCCGGCTTCTCGGCCATGAAGGAGAAGGTCTTGTTCGGCGTGTTCGGAACGATCGTCGCGCCGGGGGTCTCGAGCACTCGGCTCAGGCGCAGCGGTTCGCGGGACGTGCTCGTGTCGTTGGCGGTCGGGGCGATGGTGACCTGCTCGCCGGCCTTCGTGATCACGTGGTCGGCGTTGGTCTTCGGGTTCGTCGAGCCCTGCGGACGCACATCGAGCGCGATCGTCGAGGTGCCGAGCTTTCCGAAGGCGTCCGCGACCGTGACCTGCACGTCCTTGCGCCCCTGGAGGCTGGCGGTCGCCTTGTAGGTGATCTGGCCGTCCTTGCTGAAGTCGACCTCGTCACCGGGAGCCGCGATCACCTCCTTGAGGTAGATGTCGTCGCCGTCGGGATCGATCCAGTCCGGGAGGATGTTGTACGAGATCGTGCCGCCGGTCTCGACCGCGAGCGAGGTCTTCCGCTTCGGCGCCGGGGCGGCGTTGTCGTTCCAGTCGTGCACGGTGAGGGTGACGACCGCGGTGTCCTTGCCCTTGCGGCCGTCGTCGACCTCGTACGTGAAACTGGCCGTGCCGGAGGCCTTCTCGTCGACCGCGATCTGCAGCGCGCCACCGTTGTTGATGGGCTGCACCGTGCCGATGGAGGGCTGCGCCTCGGCGAGCGCCGCGACCAGCACGTCGCCGTCGGGGTCGTTGTCGTTGTCGAGCACCGGGAGCAGCGTCGTGGCGCCCGGTCGCACGCCGTAGGAGTCGTCCTCCGCGATGGGAGGGGTGTTCTCCTCGCTGCGCTCGGGAAGAGTGGTCTCGACCGTCTCCTCGGTCGAGTCCTCCTCGTTCTCGGTCTCGCCCTCCGGAGGGGTGAGGTCATTCCAGTTGTCGACGCGCTGCAGGCTCTCGTTGGCCATCCAGGCAGCACCGCCGACGGCGTCGTTGAGGATGATCACGTCGCGGTTGACGCGGAAGGTCAGGCTGGCGGAGTCCTCGGCGCCGTCGATCGGGGCGTTCACGTCGTTGGAGTCACCGGGGCATTCGCGGATGAAGGTCGCCGACCCCGCCCAGGCTCCATAGGTGCAGCCGCGGAGCCACACCGGTGCGGCTGCGGTGCCGTCGCCGCCGGCGGAGGTCTCTTCGGGCTCGCTGCCGTCGAACGGCACGCGGACCAGTGCCGAAGGGGTCGCGAGGGCGACGGCGTCTGTCTCGGCGGAGGCCTGCTGCAGCACGGCATCCGCCGCGCCCTCGACCTCGGTCCGGAAGCCACCGGGCGTCGTCACGACCCCTGCCGCCTCGTCGAACACGACGGGCGTGCGGCCGACGGCGGTGATGGTCGGGCGCTTGGACACGTCGAGCTCGCCGACCGACGCGGTCGACGAGTCCTGCGGGGAGCCCTCGTTGTCGACGGGGACGGTCACGACCTCGCCGCGCTCTCCGGAGAGGGCGAAGACCGTTCCGTCGTCGGCCACGGTGACGTCGGAGTTCTCCCCGAGCTCGGCGACCGGCTCTGCGGCCTCGATCTCGAACGAGGCGATGCCCTTCACGGGCACGACCCAGAGGTCGCCGGACTTCTCGTCGAGGATCGCGGCCGTGCTCGCGCCCAGGGCCACCTTCGCGGAAGAGGGGATGATCGTGGAGTCGCCCAGGGAGACGCGGGCCGGATCGATGGCCGTCACGGTCGACGCGCTCTCGTCGACGACGATCACGTTGGCCGCGGCCTGGAGGATGTCGTAGTTCTCGCTCGTGGTGCGCAGACCGCCGTCGAGGATCGTCGATTCGTTGTTGAAGTGCCCGACGAGCAGGCTCGAGGTCTTGGTGATCCAGACGCCGCCGTCGTTCAGGTCGACCTTGGTGGTCGGGAACCCCTCATAGGTGAAGGCCATCGTGGTGATGGCGATGACGCCGACGGTGACGCCGGCGGCGGACGCCAGCGTCTTGGGTCGCGCGCGCATCCATGACAACGCCTTCATGCCCGGTTCCCCCCCAGGGTGACACTCTCCGATTACTTCTCCACAGGCCCGACGGACCCACGGAGCACCCGTTCATCCTAACGGTGTCGCGGAATACTGCTCGATGGGGAGATATCCCCATGACCTCCCGCTACGCGCGCCAGCACCCGGCGATGTGATCGTCGACCATCCCGGCCGACTGCATCAGGGCGTACATGGTGGTCGGGCCCACGAAGCGGAACCCTCGACGGCGCAGCTCCTTGCTCAGCGCCGTCGACTCCGCCGTCACCGCGGGGACGTCGGCGAAAGCGGCCGGACGGGTGCCGGATGCCGGCGGCGCGAACGACCACATCAGCTCGTCGAGCTCGCCCTCGGCCATGCCGTGCACAAGCCGGGCGTTGCCGATGGTCGCCTCGATCTTCGCGCGATTGCGGATGATGCCGGCATCCGCCATCAGGCGCTCGACGTCGTCCTCCCCGAACTCGGACACGATCTCGGGCTCGAAGCCGGCGAACACCTCTCGGAAGCGCGGTCGCTTGCGCAGGATCGTGATCCACGAGAGCCCGGCCTGGAACCCCTCCAGCGCCATCTTCTCGAACAGGGCGCGGTCGCCGTGCAGCGGTGTCCCCCACTCCTCGTCGTGATAGCGGCGATACTCGGCGTCGTCGCCCACCCAGGCGCAGCGGTCGCGGGCATCGGGGCCCGTGAGGAGAGAGGTCATCGTGCCAACGTATCCGCCGCCACCGACGTCAGTCGGCGAAGGTCGCGGCGTCGATGACGAAGCGGTACCGCACGTCCGAGGCGAGCACCCGCTCGTAGGCGGCGTTGATGTCGGAGGCCGGGATGACCTCGATCTCGGACACGATGCCGTGCTCGGCGCAGAAGTCGAGCATCTCCTGCGTCTCGCGGATGCCGCCGATGTTGGATCCGGCGAGCGAACGGCGCCCGCTGATCAGGGACATCACCCCGACCGACAGCGGTTCGGCGGGAGCGCCGACGCAGACCAGGGCGCCGCCGATGTCGAGCAGGCTCAGATACGAGCGCAGATCGATCACGGCACTCACCGTGTTGAGGATCACGTCGAACGACGCGCGCAGCTCGCGGAAGGTCTCGCGGTCGCTCGTCGCCCGGTAATGGTCGGCACCGAGCCGCAGGCCGTCCTCCTTCTTGCTCAGGGTCTGCGAGAGCACGGTCACGTCGGCGCCGAGGGCATGCGCGATCTGCACGCCCATGTGCCCCAGCCCGCCGAGGCCGACGACCGCGACGCGCGTGCCGGGACCGACGTTCCAGTGCCGCAACGGCGAATACGTCGTGATGCCGGCGCAGAGCAGGGGCGCGGCCGCATCCAAGGGCAGCGCGTCGGGGATGCGCAGGACGAACGCCTCCGTCACGACGACCTGCTCGGAGTACCCGCCCTGCGTCACGGTTCCGTCCCGATCCGTGTCGCCGTAGGTGAGGACGCGCGCCTCGGTGCAGAACTGCTCCTCGCCGCGGAGGCAGTTGCGGCACTCGCCGCACGAGTTCACCAGGCAGCCGACTCCCACGCGATCACCGACCTCGTGTCGGGTCACGGCATCGCCCACGGCGGCGACCGTCCCGGTGATCTCATGCCCCGGAGCCAGCGGGTACCTCTGCGGTCCCCAATCGCCGCGCACGGTGTGGATGTCGGAGTGGCAGATGCCGGCGAACGCGATGTCGATGAGCACGTCGAGCGGCCCGAGCTCGCGCCGCTCGATGACGGTCTTCTCCAGCGGGGCGGCTTCGCGGGGTGCGGCGTAGGCGTTGACGCGGGTCACGGGGACTCCTTCTCGTGGGGGTTCGATCCACACTACGCACCCGCCGGCGCTCGTCCCGCCGTGCGCCTCCACACGCGCGAAGCGCACGGGTAGGGTGAGGGCCAGACTCCGGAGGGGGAAGTCACCATGCGTCGATCCACCACGTCCGCCCGGCTGATCACCGTCATCATCGCCGTCATCGTCACACCGCTCGCCGCCGGGCTGCTGGCCACCGGCGGGAACACCTGGCTGTTCGCCTACGGTCAGTACGCGATGGCGAGTGTCGACCTCGGCCGGTTCGGGGTGCCCATCCTGCTCCAGGCCATCGGCATCCTGCTCCTCCTGCTCGTGGTGCTGACGGGCATCTGGAGTTCCGCCGGCCTGATCGCCGTGGGCGTGCTCACCCTCGTGCCCCTCGTGTTCGCTCTGTTCCCGGCGCTGCTGCTGCAGGCCTACCGCCTCGCGTCGGGGGCCGTCCCCCGGGAGTGGCTCGACGGTCTCGGCTACGGCCTCCCGCTGATCCTCTTCCCGGTGCTCGGGACGATGGGGCTCGTCCTCGCGCTCGTACGACGCCGGCCCGAGCCTGCGGGAACCGGTCTCTCGATCGGCGGACTCATCGCTGCGCCGGTGCTGCTCCTCGCCGGGGCGATGCTGCTGTCCTGGGGACTCGGGCGCGGTGCGCTCGCAGCACTCCAGCGGAACCGGCTCGACTTCGTGCCCGACGCCGCCGCGGCCGTCCTGTTCGGCGTGCTGCTCGTGATCGCCGGCATCTTCGTCACCCGCTGGTCCGCTTTCGCGTTGCTCCTCCCGGCACTCGCGCTGCTGGTGCTCAGTGCCCTCCTGTTCGTTCCGCGCGCGTTCCTCCCCGTGCTCTCCGCACTGCCGATGGAGGTCAGCCGCGCCCTGTCCACGCTCCTGCTGCTCGGCGGTGGCACCGCGGCGGCCCTCCTCTACTTCGCATTCACAGCCGTGCTGCTGCGGGTGCGGAAGCAGTCGGCGATGGTGCCGCCGGCAGGAGCGCCGTCGGTCGGCTACCCGGCTCCGTACCCTCCCGCCGCGACGTACCCTCCCGCCGCGACGTACCCGCCGGCTGCACCACCGGCACCGCCGTATCCCCCGACGCCGGGCAGCTGAGAGACCGATTCACGATCCGTCAAGGCCCCTGATCACCGGCGGATCCCTCCGTACGCTCAGGGCATGAGCATCCACACCGACCGGATCGACGAGTACCTCGAGCGCTACGCCGCATCGCTCACGGAGTTCGACGCGGAGTCGGCCGCGGACCTGTGGTCGACGCCGGGAATGGTCGCCGACGACCACGTCTCGGGCGTGCTCGAGTCCCGCGACGCGATGATCGCCGGACTGAAGCAGTCCTATCCCCTCTACCGGGAGCTCGGACTCGCGTCGGTCGGGCATGAGCTCCTCGACACGAGCGCGCTCACGGATCGACTGGTGCTGGTGCGCGTGCGATGGCTGTTCCGCGATGCCCAGGGCGAGCTGCTCACCGATTCCACGAGCTACTACCTCCTGCGCGACGAGGATGCCGGGCTGCGCGCCTGCGTCTGCATCGAGACCGATGCCGCCGAGAAGCTGCGGGCACTGGCGTCCGAGCGGGGCGTCGACCTCCACGCGCCGTCCTGAGCGCGTCCACCGTTCAGGGAGCGTCCGCCGTTCAGGAAGAACGTCCCGAACGCAGGAATCCCGCCCGGATCGCGAAGACCGGGGCGGGAATCCTGGATTGTGAACAGCCGGCGGATCAGCGCTGCTTCTTCTTCAGCACCTTCTCCTGGATCGGGGCCTGGCCGGACGCGGCGAGGTCGGCGTAGTACGCACGGGCCTCGTCCTGACGCTGCTTCTCGATGCCGCTCGCGATCGGCGCCCGCACGTGCTCGGGCTCGTAGCCGAACGCGTCGACCAGGTCGAGGGCGTACGGACGAAGCCGTGCGCACAGGCGATCGATGTAGCTCGATACGGCCGCGGCGCGCTGGGTCGACAGGCGTCCGTTGATCAGGTGCCAGGCGAGGTGCTTCTCGATGAGCTGCAGACCGAACAGGTCGCGCAGCCACGTGAGCACCTTCTTCGTGTCGGCGTCGTCGATCTGGTGCACCGCGTCGGTGAACGCTTCCCACTGCAGCAGTTCTCCATGCGCACGGGCGGCTTCGATGAGCTCGGCCTGGTTCTCGTTGAACAGGCGGGCGCCGAGCGCCTTGTCCTTCGCGCCGGGACGCAGACGGCCCGCGATGTCGGCCACCATCTGCTGCACGCGTCCCGCGAGCAGGTCGTGCTGCTGCTCTTCGCGGAGCCCCCGCTCGACGGAACGGCTCACCTGACCGAAGTCGGAGACGGCCTGACCGAGCTGACGGAGTCCGGCGCCGTGGAACAGCTTGCCCGCGGTCATCCCCACGGCGAACTTCGCGAGCGCCGCCGCATCCTTGCCCTGGAACTGCTTGGCGTAGTCGGTCAGCAGACGCTTGCCGACGAGCTGCAGCAGGACGTTGTTGTCGCCCTCGAACGTGACGTAGATGTCGAGGTCGGCACGCAGGCCCACCAGACGGTTCTCGAACATGAACCCGGCACCGCCGGTGGCCTCGCGGGCTTCCTGCAGCGTGTCGAGCGCGTGCCAGGTCGACAGCGGCTTGAGGGCGGCGGCCAGGGTCTCGAGGTCTTCGCGGTCGGCCGGGGTGTCGGTACGACCCGAGAAGACGCCGTCGAACTTCTGCAGGAACTCGTCGTGCGCGAAGATCTGCGCGTATGTGGTCGCCAGGCGCGGGAGCAGACGGCGCTGGTGCTTGCCGTAGTCCATGAGCACGACCTCCTGCCCGTCGGCACCGTCGAACTGGCGGCGCTGGGTGGCGTAGGTGATCGCGATGTGCAGGCCGAGCGCCGAGGCCCAGGATGCCGCACCGTCGAGCGACACGCGTCCCTGAACGAGCGTCCCGAGCATCGTGAAGAAGCGGCGGCCGGGGCTGTCGATCGCACTGGAGTATGTGCCGTCTACCGCGACGTCGCCGTAGCGGTTGAGCAGGTTGGTGCGCGGGATGCGCACGTGGTCGAACGAGAGGCGCCCGTTGTCGATGCCGTTGAGGCCGCCCTTGAGCCCGTCGTCCTCGCGTCCGATTCCCGGAAGGTCCACGCCGTCCTCCCCGCGCAGCGGCACGTAGAAGCAGTGCACGCCGTGGTTCACGCCGTTCGTGATCAGCTGCGCGAACACCGTCGCCGCGACGCCGTGCAGGGCGGCGTTGCCGAGGTACTCCTTCGTCGCCGCCCGGAACGGGGTGTTGATGACGAACTCCTCGGTGGCCGGGTCGTAGGTCGCGGTCGTCCCGACGGCCGCGACGTCGGAGCCGTGGCCGATCTCGGTCATCGCGAAGGCGCCGGGGATCGAGAGGTCCATGATGCCGGGGAGCCACTTCTCGTGGTGCTCGGCGGTGCCGAGCTGCAGGACGGCCGAGCCGAACAGGCCCCACTGCACGCCGGACTTGATCTGCAGGCTCGGGTCGGCGACCACGAGTTCCTCGAAGCCGGCGATGTTGGCGCCGTTGTTCTCCTCGCCGCCGAGCGACTTGGGGAACGCGCGGTGCACGGCCTTGTTCTCGACCAGCAGGTGCAGCTGGCTGAGCACGCGCTCGCGGTGCTCGTCCTTGCCGAGCTCGTCGTTGCGCCAGAACGCGGAGTCCTTGATCATGTCGCGCGCTTGGCGACGGACGTCACCCCAGGTACCCATCAGGGCCTCGTTCACGCGGGCGACATCGATGTGCGGCTCGTTGAGGTTCGTGTTCGCGCTCGCACGCGATTCATCGGGTGTCGTCGAAGGACGGACGGCAGCGTCGACCATGGCTTTCCTCCAGAGGAGTAGGGATGCTTCCATGGTAGGTGTGCGACAAACCAGGGTGAACTCCGCTGTGAAGATCCTCTAACGGAATACCGGGATGCCCCGGCCGCGGGTTGTCGCCTCGCGACAGGAGCCCTCTCGCCCTGCCGCCGAGTCACCCCCGTAGGTGCGACCCACCCCCTCGCGTGAGTCATGCAAGGGGGTGGGTCGCACGGAGGGGGCCGGGTCGACGCCCAGCCACAGGGAGGGGGCGGGTCAGAGCGAGAGCCCGTGCCCGAAGCGGAACAGCGGATCGGCGGTGTCGAAGGGCACATCGGGGCGAGAGGCCTCGACCGCGACCATCGAGCGCGGCAGGTCGAAGGGCAGCACGCCCCGCGCCGCGACCGCACCGCTGAGCACGTCCAGCAACGCCGCACCGGACGCACCCCAGTTGAGGGTCACCGCGGCCGCGACCTCGACGATCGGCGTCAGGATCGGTGGGCGATCCGCGAGCACGTCGACCACCGTGGGCACTGCGGCCGCGAGCTCGCGGACGTGCGCGACGACCTCGTCGGAGAAGTCCAGGGAGCCCGCGTGGAAGAAGTTCTCGAACATCGTCGCGCGCTCCTCGAAAGGCGCCTGCAGGCGGATGATCGCGAGATCGGCCTCGGCGGGCGTCTCGACGACCTCGCCGAAGGATGCCGCCACCTCGGCGTCGACACCCTCGACGTAGAGCTTCCGACCGGGTGCGAAAGGCAGTGCGCCGTCGTTCGCGAGCACCGTGATCGAAGCGCGCTGCGCGTCCTCCCCCGCGGCGCGGAAGTCGGCACGACCGACGATGCCGTCCGCGGCATCCTCATCCACGAAGGGGTTCTCGAAGAGGCCGAGCTCGAACTTCTCACGCAGGATGCGTCGCGCCGAGACGTCGAGCCGCTCCTCGCTGATCTCGCCGTCCGCGACGAGCTCGAGCAGCAGCTCCGGATTCGCCTCGCCTCCGAACTGGTCGACGCCGGCATCGAGCACCTTCTTCATGCGCTCTCGCGGCGTGAGGTCCTCGACGCCCCAGGCACGGGCCGGGAAGGGCTGCCCGAAGATCTCGGAATCGCTGATCAGGCCCCAGTCGGTGCAGACCAGGCCGTCGAAGCCGTAGCGCTCGCGCAGCAGCCCGGTGATGACCGACTTGTTGAAGCCGAAGCCGACCTCCTCGTACTCGGTGCCGACCGGCATGCCGTAGTACGGCATCATCTGGCGCGTTCCTGCAGCGAGCGCATCCTCGAACGGCTTCAGGTGCAGCTCGAAGCCGCCGCCGGGGTAGACCTGCTCGCGACCGTAGGGGAAGTGCGGATCCTCGCCGTCCTTCTGCGGACCGCCGCCGGGGAAGTGCTTGGTCATCGTGGACACCGACCCGGGGCCGAACGAGGCACCCTGGAACCCGCGGATGTAGGCGGCGCCGAGCCTGCCCGCCAGCTCCGCATCCTCACCGAAGGTCGCCGTCTGGCGCGCCCAGCGCGGTTCGGTCGCGAGGTCGACCTGCGGATGAAGCGCCACTCGCAGCCCGACCGCGGTGTACTCCTGGCGGGCGATGTCGGCGAAGCGTTCGACGAGCTCCTCATCGCGGGTCGCGGCGAGCCCGAGGGTCTCCGGCCATTGCGAGAAGGGGCCGGCGAGGATCGACGCCCCGGGGTTCTCACTGAACGAATGCCGCGGGTCGGTCGAGAGCGTGACCGGGATGCCGAGACGCGTGGAGGCCGCGAGCCGCTGCAGCGCGTTCTGCCACGCGGCGATCTCGCGGCCGGTGGGAGCGGCGCCGAGCAGGTTGAAGTGCGTCATCCGCTTGGTCTCGAGGAACTCGCGGGCCGAGGGCGTCGCGAAGATCGGGTTCGGTTCCTCGAGGTCGCCGATCGCGATCATCGTGTGGAAGAAGAGGCCGGCCTTCTCCTCGATCGTCATGGCGTCCAGCAGCAGCTGCACGCGCTCGTCGACGGGGATGTCGGTGTCGAGCCAGGGGCGCGCGATGGTCGTTTCCGTCATGGTCACTTGACTCCCTTGATGCGGTAGACGAGAACGGCGCCGGCCAGCGCGACGAGCGCGCCGAACAGGTACCAGGTGGTGTAGCCGCCGAGCGGCGTGGCCGCGCCGATGGCGATGATCCCGGGCGCGATGGCCGGCGCGATCGACTGCGGCAGGGCGTTGGCGATGTTCAGCACGCCGAGGTCCTTCGCGACGTCGTCGGGGTTGGGCAGCACCTCGGTGGCGAGCGCGAGATCGACCGAGAGGAAGGAGCCGGCGCCGAGGCCGATGATCGCCTGCGCGATGATGACGGTCGTGACGTCGGGAGCGACGGCGAGGATGACGAGACCGACCACCATGATCAGGCCCGCGACCGCAACGAAGGGGCGTCGCTTGCCGATCCTGTCGGAGAGGAAGCCGCCCAGCGGTGAGGAGATCGCCATCGCCGCCATCGAGGCGAGGTTGGCGGCCAGGATGATGCCGACCGCGCCCTTCTCATCGAGCTCGAACTTGGTGACGAGGTAGAGCGGCAGGAACGTGGCGATGCCGGCGTAGCCGAACATCACGAAGAACTTGGTGAGCCAGGTCCAGCCGAAGTCCGGGTGCTTGCGCGGGTTGAACACGAAGGATCCGAAGAACATCGCGACCGTGAGCTTCTCTGCGGGCTTCTCGGTGGGACGACGGTCCTTGAGGACCAGGACGAAGACGATCACCAGGACGAGCGCGATCACGCCGGGGACGACGAAGCGCTCGAAGTCGCCGGGCAGGAAGTTCACCAGGAAGCTGCCGGCGAGGATGCCGATCGGCGTCGTGATGCCGATGATGCCGGAGACCTTGCCACGGCTGGAGACGGGAACCTGGTCGGGCAGAGTCGCGTTCGCGGCGGCGAGGACGGCGTTCATCGCGGTCTGCACGAGGCACCAGGCGAGCAGGACCATCCAGACCGAGGTCGCGGAGCCGATGAGCATGAAGCCGCCCAGGCCGACGATCGCGCCGCCGAGGATCCAGGGACGGCGCATGCCCCAGCGCGAGGTCGTGCGGTCGGAGAGCCGGCCCACGAGCGGGTTGGCGATGAGGGCGAAGATCGCTCCGACACCCATCACGAGACCGAGGCTGCCCTCGGTGTTCACCGGGTCGATGTGCTGGATCTTGAAGGCCATCGACACCATGACCGGTGTGAGGAGTGCGAGGTAGACGCCGAAGTTCACGGCGGCGAGGCCCGGCGTGTACCCGCGCGGGGTCTTCGGGGGCGTGGTTCCGGGGAGTTTGAATCCGGTGGTGCCGACCGCGGCCGCATTCGCGGCGGATGACAGCTCTGTCATGACAGTCCTTTCGATTCGCCGCACGTCTTCGGGCGACGCGGCTCTTCGATGAAGATACACGAATCTCGACCGTTTGGTAAGTGAAACCAGACCGGTTGGTAATGAGCGAGGATAGGGTGCAGGAAGGAGGGCGCGATGACGACCATGCAGCCGGCGCTCTCGCGGCACGCCCGCGCCCTCGCGACGCGGCGCCGGATCCTCGCCGCCGCCCACGAGCTGTTCACCACCCGCGGCTATCGCGCCACGTCGCTCCGCGACATCGCCGCCGCGGCATCCGTCAGCCACCCCGGGCTTCTCGGCCACTTCGCCTCGAAGGACGAGCTGCTCGCCGAGGTCGTCGCCGGCTTCGAGCACGACAACGAATCGGTCTTCAGCGACATCGCGGCCGCTTCCGAACCGGGCGAGCTGGTGTTCGCCGCGCTGGCCGCCCGCAACGCCCGCACCCCCGGGTATCTGGAGCTCTTCGCGGCGCTCACGGGCGAGGCCTCAGCCCCGGGGCACCCGGCCCACGAGCGGATGAGGGAGCGGTACTCGCGGCTGCGGAACCTCAGCGCGGACGTGCTGGAGGATGCGAAGTACCACGGCGTGATCGCGGCGGATCGCGACGTCGACGGCGAGACCGTGCGGCACACGGCCGGATGGGACGGGCTGCAGCTGCTGTCGCAGTACCTTCCCGATCAGGTCGACGTCGTGGAGATGCTCGAGGAGCGCGAGAGCCTGTGGGCACTCCCCCTCGGCTGGCGGGACCCGGACGACGATGCAGCAGAATCCGATGAGCCGGCCGGCCCGCTGCCGGAGCTGCGCACGACGGCCACCCCGGACGCCGATCCGGGCTATGCGGTCGGCCGTCGCCGTCGCACGCAGATCGTCGCCGACGCGATGCGCCTCTTCTCGCGAGACGGCTACGGCGACACGAGCCTGCAGGACATCGCCACAGCCGTCGGGGTGTCGAAGTCGACCCTGCTGCACCACTACTCCTCGAAGGACCTCCTGCTCAGCGCCGTCCTCGCCGAGCGCGACAGTGCCATCACCGGCAACCTGGGCTTCGCCGACGCCGCCTCTGCGGGCGAACTGCTCCGCGGGATCCCCGACGGGGCCGAGATCAGCGCGCGGGACGAGCCCGGCCTGATCGAGGTGTACGCGGTCCTCTCCTGCGAGGCCGTCCCCGCTTCGCACCCTGCGCACGACTACTTCGCGACGCGGTTCGCGAACGCGCTCGAGTACTTCACCGAGCTCTTCCGCCTCGCCCAGGCCGACGGCGACCTTCCGGCGCACCGCGACCCCGCACACGAGGCGGTCTGGCTCATCGCGATGTGGGACGGGCTGCAGTACCAGTGGCTCTACGACCGCGGGGCGCTCGACGTCGCGGCGCAGCTGCGCGCCCACCTCGAGGACGTGCTGCCGGTCCCGTGAGATCACCCCGGCGTCACCCCTGCCACCCCGGGCAGGATGCAACGCGCCCCGGAGGCCGCGGCTAGGCGGCGGCGATGACGGCCAGCACGCCCTCGCCGTAGGCTTCGCGCTTCTTCGCCCCGATGCCGGTGATGCCGTCGAGGTCGGCGAGGGAGGCCGGACGATGCTCCGCGAGAGCACGGAGCGTGGCGTCGCCGAACACGATGTACGCGGGAACCCCCTGCTCGCGGGCGGTCTCGGCCCGCCAGGCGCGCAGCGCCTCGAACAGCCCGCGGTCCCCGGCATCCAGCGCATCGGCGGCACTGGCCTTGCGTGCGCGGCCGGAGGAGGTCGGACGCCCGATCGTGTCCTTGCGCAACGGCACCGCGGTCTCGCCGCGCAGCACTCCGGCCGCCTGCTCACCGGGCGCGAGCGTGCCGTAGTCGCCCTGGGCGACCAGGATGCCGCGGGCCAGCAGCTGCCGCACGACGCTGCGCCAGTCCTGGTCGGAGAGGTCGTTGCCGATGCCGTAGGTCGCGAGCTTCTCGTGCCCCTGCTGCCGGATGCGCTCGGTCGAGGCTCCGCGGAGGATGTCGATCAGGTGTCCCGCGCCGAACGACTGGTTGCGCTCGCGCTTCAGCCGCACGATCGTCGAGAGCAGCTTCTGCGCGGGCACGAGGCCGTCGAACGTCTCGGTGTCTTCGAGGCAGGTGTCGCAGTTGCCGCAGGGCTGCGACTCCTGGCCGAAGTAGCCGAGCAGGTTCTGCCGGCGGCACTCCACGGTCTCGCAGAGGGCGAGCATCGCGTCGAGGTGCTGCCCCATCCGCATCTTGAAAGTGCGATCGCCGGGGCTCTGGTCGATGAGCCGGCGCTGCTGCACGACATCGCCGAGCCCGTAGGCCATCCACGCCACGGAGGGCTCGCCGTCACGGCCGGCACGACCGGTCTCCTGGTAGTACCCCTCGACCGACTTCGGCAGGTCGATGTGGGCGACGAAGCGCACGTCCGGCTTGTCGATGCCCATGCCGAACGCGATGGTCGCGACCATGACCACGCCGTCTTCCCGGAGGAAGCGCGACTGGTTGGCCGCCCGCACCTCGGCGGGAAGGCCCGCGTGATACGGCAGCGCGTCGAGTCCCTGCGCGGCGAGGTAGGTCGCCGTCTGCTCGACCGACTTGCGGCTGAGCGCGTAGACGATCCCTGCGGGCCGGGTCCCGTCGTCGCCCACCGGCGTCTGCGACGCGATGAAGGCCACCAGCTGCTTGCGCGGGTCGACCTTCGGCACGATCCGGTACTGGATGTTCGGGCGGTCGAAGCTCGCGACGAAGTGCGCGGCATCGTCGAGGCGCAGCCGCTCGGTGATCTCCTTGTGCGTCGCGGCCGTCGCGGTGGCCGTGAGCGCCATGCGCGGCACCCCGGGGAACCGCTCGCCCAGATCGCCGAGAGCGAGGTAGTCGGGTCGGAAGTCGTGGCCCCACTGCGACACGCAGTGCGCCTCGTCGATCGCGATCACACTGAGCGTCCCGCGCTGGAGCAGCGCCGTGGTCTGTGCGCTCGACAGGCGCTCCGGCGCGACGTAGATGAGGTCGAGCTCGCCGGCGAGATACGCGCGCTCGACCTCGCGACGCTCCTCGACCGCCTGCGTGGAGTTGAGGTACGCCGCGTTGACGCCGTTGGCGCGCAGAGCATCGACCTGGTCGTGCATGAGCGCGATGAGAGGACTGATCACGAGCCCCGTCCCCTCACGCACGAGCGCAGGCACCTGGTACGTGATGCTCTTTCCGCCACCGGTCGGCATCAGCACGACGGCGTCTCCGCCTGCGATGACCTGCTCGACGATGTCGGCCTGGTCGCCGCGGAACTCGTCGTAGCCGAAGACGGTGTGCAGCGCCTCGCGCGCGCTCGGGTAGCGGCTCGGCGCGGCACGACGCGCAGCGGGCGCGGAGGCCGCGGCGGATGAGGCGCTCACCGGCGTGACCGGCCCCTGCCCCCAGTCGAGCGGCGGCTCGTAGCCCGCGCCCTGCGGCTCCCAGTCCATCGGCTCCGGCGGTGCGGACGACTCCCACCCGTCGTCGTAGGGCTCGTCGGCGTACGGCAGATCCGCGTACGGGTCACGGGGAGTCTGCGGCATCCCTCCAGCGTAACGACCCCCGCCGACGCCGGCGCATCATCCACAGGCCCCGACCCGCCCGCGCGGGCGTAGGTTGGAGGAGACCCGGCCGAAGGAGCATCCGATGCCCGACATCACCGTGACCCGCGACGACGCACAGTCGCGCTACGAGATCCGCTCCGACGACGTGCTCGCGGGCTTCGCGGCGTTCGATCTGCGCCCGGGATCCATCCGCTTCATCCACACCGAGGTCGATCCGGCCTTCCAGGGCCAGGGACTCGCGGGGAAGCTGGCGTCGGCGGCGCTGACGGATGCCGCAGGACGCGGCGAGGCGATCGTCCCGCTGTGCCCGTACATCGCGAAGTACCTCGAGACGCACGAGATCCCCGGCGCCGACATCCGCTGGCCGAAGGCTCCCTCGAGCCACGGAGGATCCGCGGGCGAAGACCCGACGGGCCGGGCGGAATGATCGGGCAGCACCGCCTCATCCTCGAGCCCCGCGAGGTGCCGCTCGGCGGGGTTCGCGGCATGAACGTGCTGCGGGCACTGCCGCACCGCAACCTGCCGACGATCGGCGCCTGGTGCTTCCTCGACCGGTTCGGGCCCGCCGACACGAAGATGCGGGTCGAGCCGCATCCGCACATCGGACTGCAGACGGTGACCTGGCCGCTGGTCGGCGAGATCCGCCACCGCGACTCGCTCGGCAGCGACGCCGACCTGCGCCGCGGGCAGCTGAACCTGATGACCGCCGGGAACGGCATCTCCCACTCGGAGTACTCGATCGGCGAGGGGCCGGTGCCGCTCGACGCCCTGCAGCTCTGGGTCGTGCTGCCGGACTCGGCCCGCCACGGCGCGGCCGGGTTCGAGCGCCACACCGACCTGCCCGCGCTCTCCCTCCGCGCCGACGAGGGAGCGGACGCCGAGGCGACGGTCGTGCTCGGCGAGCTCGCGGGCGTGCGCTCCCCCGCCACCGTGCACACCCCGATCGTCGGGGCCGAGATCGAGCTCGCTCCCGGATCCCGCGTGCGCCTGCCGCTGCGCTCGGACTGGGAGCACGCCCTCATGCTCGTCGAGGGCGACGCGGTGGTGGCGCAGCATCCGCTCGACCGCAACGGCCTGCTCTATCTGGGTGACTCCCGCGACGAGGTCGAGGTGGAAAGCCGCGAGGGCGCTCTGCTGTTCCTGCTCGGCGGCGAGCCGTTCGAGGACGACATCGTGATGTGGTGGAACTTCGCCGGACGCACGCACGACGAGATCGTCGCGGCGCGGGAGGAGTGGCAGGCGGAATCCGCGACGGGGGCGGCATCCCCCCGCTTCGGTGCGGTCGAAGGTCACGACGTGCGCATCCCGGCACCGCCGCTCCCCGACGTCCGGCTCATGCCGCGCAGCCGGAAGCTCTGAGCCCAGACCGATGTCGACGTCAGACCTGTTCCCCGGCGCGCTCGCGCCGATGCCGGACGCCACGGCATCCGCCACGCTGATCTGGCCGAGCCCCGAGCCGGTCCCTCCCCCGCGGTTCGTGGCGGGCTTCGAGCTCTTCGCGGCCTTCGCGCGCGATACCGGCGCCGACCCCGCCGCCCTCGCCGCCGACCTCGGCGCACTGTGGGACTTCGTCGCCGCGCACCCCGAAGTCCTCGATGCTCCCGAGACGTCGGAGGCCGCGGCGCGGTTCCTGGGGAACGCGATCGCCCGGACGCATCCGGCGGCACGGTGGCGGATGACGAGCGAGCCGGAAGTGGGCACCTCGACCATGTCGGTTCCGGTCGCCGGCCTGCTGCGAGGGATCGTGGAGCGCCCGGAGCAGCGCGAGGCGTTCCGGGAGATGCTCGCCTCCTGGCCGCAGGCCGATCGCGACGCGGAGGAGCTCGCGGCCCTCTCGCGCGACGAGGTCGACATCGACTTCGTCGTCGCCCCGGTGCCGTTCACGCGTCCGGCGCTCGCGATCCCGGAGTTCGTCGACGAGTCCGGCCGAGTGATCGTGTACGGATCCCGCTGGGCCGGCGGTTCACCTCCCGACGACGCCTACTCGCGGGTCTCGCATCCGGAGCGCTTCGCGCCGGTGGTTTCTGTCGTCGACGCCCTGGTCGACCATCTCGAGACCTGGTACGAGGTCGACGTCGACCGACGGACCGACGAGTCGGGGGCCCGCATCTGGCACCTGCGCCCCACGACAGGGGCGACGATCACGCTCACCGGGACGGCCGATTCCGTCGGCATCGAGGCCGGAGCCCTGACCCGCGAGATCGCCCCCAGCTGCACCTGCGACGCGTGCGACGAGACCGCGGTGTCCGTGGCCGACCACCTCGAGGAGACTCTGCTCGCGATCGCTGCCGGAGGCCTGAGAGAGGTGTATCCCGTCGGGCACCGACGCTGGCTGCACACCGAGCTGCGCACCCCTGACGGTGGCAGGCGGTCCAGCGGCGGCGAACCCGACCGGTCGCTCCCGGCGGCGCGGCTGGACGAGGCCGCAGACCTCCTCGCACGTCTCCCTGACGGATGGTGGCCGGCCTGGACGCTGCGGTCCGCCCCGTCCTGACTCAGCCGTCCTGACTCAGCCGTCCTGACTCAGCCGCGCTCCGGCGTGTGCACTCGCGCGAGGAACCGCTCCGTGCGCGGAGACGGTCCCCGCGGGTCGAGGAGGGACACCACGACGGTCACGGCCGTGGCGAGCGGGATGGTCCAGGCGGCGGGCTGCGCGAGATAGGGCGCGGCCACTCCGACTCCCCCGACCGCCGCGTGCACGAGCAGTGCGAGACCGGCCGCCAGCCCGCCGGACACCATCCCGGCCACCGCCCCTCGCGCGGTGAGCCCGCGCCACCACACGCCGAGCAGCACCACCGGCGACAGCGTCGAGGCCGCCACCACGAACACCACGCCGACGCTCGAGCCGAGGCCGGCCGGGGCCGTGAGCAGCGCGACAGCGAGCGGCACCAGGGCGCAGAGCGCGGCCGACAGGCGGAACGATCGCACCGAGCCGGAGAACACGTCCTGGCTGATCACGCCCGCGAGCGACACGACGAGACCGGCCGAGGTCGCCAGGAACGCCGCGAACGCCCCGGCGACGATCAGCGCGGTCAGCAGCTCTCCGAGCATCCCGGGGAAGACGCGCGAGGGCAGCAGCAGCACCACCGTGTCCGCCACACCCGGCACGGCGAGGTCGGGAGCGGCGATGCGGGCCAGCAGCCCCATCGTGCTCGAGACCGCATAGAACGCGCTCACCATGCCGATCACGATCACGGTCGTGCGACGGGCAGACACCCCGGTCGGGCTCGTGTAGAACCGCACCAGGACGTGCGGCAGGCCCATCGTGCCCAGCAGCAGCGCCAGCAGGAGGGAGGCGGTCTCGTACACGTCGAAGCCTGCGGGACCCGCCTCGGCGGGGAACACGAGTGCCGGATCGAAGTCGTGCGGCCCGCCGCTGAGCGCGAAGGCGATGAACACCACCGGCACCAGGAGAGCGGTGAGCTTGAGCCAGTACTGGAACGCCTGCACGTAGGTGATCGCCCGCATGCCACCGGCCGCGACCGCCGCCGCCACGAGCACCGCGACGGTCACCGCGCCCACCCACTCCGGCAGGCCCGCGACGACCAGCAGGGTGAGCCCGGCACCGTGCAGCTGCGGCACGATGTACAGCCAGCCGATGACGAGCACCGCGAGGCTCGTCACGCGGCGCGCCGAGGTGGACTCGAGCCGGGCCTCGATGAAGTCGGGGATCGTGTAGGCGCCGCTCCGCCGCAACGGGGCGGCCACGAACACGAGCACCAGGAGGTAGCCGGCGGCATAGCCGATCGGGAACCAGAAGCCGCGCGCACCGTCGAGCAGCACGAGCCCCGACAGGCCGAGGAACGTGCCGGCCGAGAGGTACTCGCCGCTGATCGCCGAGGCATTCCACACCGGCCGCACGGTGCGCGAGGCGACGAAGAAGTCTCCGGTCGTGCGCGAGATGCGAAGGCCGTAGACGCCGATCAGCAGCGTCGCGACGATGACCAGCGCGACCCCGACCAGGTCGAGCACCGCGTTCATTCGCGGTCCCGCAGCGCCCGGTACCGGCGCTCGTTGCGGCCGGCCGTGCGCACGTACAGCACCGCGAACACGACGATGATCGGGTAGAACGCGTAGGCCTGCAGCAACCAGGACAGCGGCAGACCCCACACCAGGATCCGCCCGATCTCGGGGATGAGCGCGATCGCCAGCGTGAGCGCGACGACCACGACCACGAACCCGGCGACCGTCCCCAGTGCCAGACGGAGCTGGCTGCGCATCAGGGCCCGCGCGTAGACGGCATCCGCTTCGTCTACGGGAGCACCGGGCAGTGCGATGCCCCGGGTGAGGGTCGCGGGTCGCCGATCGGGGAGGTCGGCGGTGACGCGGACCCGCTTCGGCTTCTCGGTCATCCCGCGCCCTCTCCGCGCACCAGCGCCTCGCGCACGGCCGGCACCATCCGCCGACTCACCGGAAGCGAGAGTCCACCGACCGAGACGGCGGCCTCCGCGCCGGACAGACGCGCCTCGGTGACGGCGGAGATGCGCACGAGGGAGGAGCGATGGATGCGCAGGAACCCGGCATCCGTCCACCGCGTCTCGAGCTCGGAGATCGGGATGCGCACCAGATGCCCCGCGCCGTCGCCGGTGTGCAGCCGGGAGTAGTCGCCCTGCGCCTGCACCCAGGTCACGTCGCTGCGCCGCACGAACCGCACCGCGGAGCCGACCGTGACCGGCAGCACCTCGTCGTCACCGGATGCCGCGGCATCGCCGACCTCGATCACACGGTCGACCGCCTGGCGCAGCCGCGCGGCCCGCACGGGCTTGAGGAGGTAATCGGCCGCGCGCAGCTCGAACGCCTCCACCGCCTTGGCGTCGTCAGCCGTGACGAACACGACCGCTGGAGGCACGGCCAACGACATCAGGGCCCGCGCGAGGTCCGTACCGCTGAGCCCCGGCATATGGATGTCGAGAAAGGCGATCCGCACCGCGCGCTCCGACATCAGCCGCAGCGCCTCGGCCCCCGACGACGCCATGAGGATCATGCCGATGCGCGGATCGGTGCGCAGCAGATGCACGAGCTCGTCCAGCGCGGGCCGCTCGTCGTCCGCGACCAGGACGTCGATCATCCGCGCACCCTGTTCGTGGTCATCATCGTCCGTCGCCGTCCGGGTCGTGCTGCGGTTGGGATTTCGGCACCCGCATGCGCACCAGGGTACCCGCGCCGGTGTTCGTCTCGACCACCAGTCCGCCGTCGGCGCCGTAGAGCTGACGCAGCCGGGTGTCGACGTTGCGGAGGCCGACGTGGACGCCGTCGTCACTCGCGGTGAGCGTGGCCCGCAGAGCTTCGGGGTCCATTCCCACGCCGTCGTCCTCGACCGTGATCTCGGTGTGCGTGCCGTCGTCGCGCGAGGCGATGCGGATCTCTCCGCCGCCCTCGCCCGGTTCGAGTCCGTGCCGCACCGCGTTCTCCACGAGCGGCTGCACCGAGAGGAAGGGGATCACGGTCGTGAGGGTCTCCGGCGCGATCTGCAGCGTCACCCGCAACCTGTCGCCGAAGCGGGCGCGCTCCAGCTCGAGGTAGGAGTGGATGCTGCCCAGCTCCTCGGCGAGCGTGGTGAACTCCCCCTGCCGCCGGAACGAGTAGCGCGTGAAGTCGGCGAACTCGAGCACCAGCTCGCGGGCACGCTCGGGGTCGGTGAGGATGAACGAGGCGATCGCGGTGAGGGCGTTGTAGATGAAGTGCGGGGAGATCTGCGCCCGCAGCGACCGCAGCTCCGCCTCGGCGAGTTGCGTCCGTGACGAGTCGAGGACCCCGAGTTCGACCTGGGCCGCGCACCAGTCGGCGACCTCTTCGGCCGCCCGCACGAGCGCCGCACCGACAGGTGCCGCGAACGCGACGACGACGCCGACCACGCGGCCGTCGACGCGGATCGGCGCCCCGACGGCCTCGAGGTCGTCGTCGCGGCCCGACGCGGGGAACACCTGCCGACGGCCGGAGGCCCGGACCTGCGCAGCGATGCGCACCGCCGCGGACTCCAGCCCGTCGGGCGATCCGTCGAACGAGACGGTGTCGTCTGCGCTGACGATCGCCACGGCGGCACTGCCGAGCAGGACCCGCAGATGGCGTGCGGCCTTGACGACGTCGGCGGCCCCGAGACCGGCCCGCAGGTGCGGAGCGGCGAGGCTCGCCTGGTGCAGCGCCGTGAGCGCTGCCTGCTCCGCATCGCTGCCGAGGTCGGCCGCCCCGCGCGCGAGCCGGCGCGCGAGCAGGAGGAGCACCGAGAGGACGACGCCGCCGAGCACGCCGAGCACTGCGGCGAGAACGACGTCGGTCATGGGATCAGCCTACGGAGCAGGGCACGACTCAGCAGCAGCGGGCACCGGGATTGCGATCCTGGTCGTCCATCCGCTGCCGCCAGAACTGCCGCTCGGTCAGCGGCTCCTCATCCGGGTGCTGACGACGCTGATGGGCGACGTACGTCGCGTAGGCGCTGTCGCCCATCAGGTTCGTCATGTACCAGCGGATGCCGCGCCCCACCCGCCCCACGGCGCCGAGCAGCGTCCGCAGGAGGGTGGTCGCGGCATCCGTCCGATTCATGGTGTCGGCCATCTCAGTGGGACGACGCCTTGCGCTCGTCGGCCAGGATCGGCTCCCACTGCTTCTCGAGTTCACGCTCCGCGGAGCTCGGCAGGAAGCCGGCCGGGGCGAAACGGCGCGAAGCCACGGGCGCGTCCTCGGTGTTCTCGCCGCCGCCGTTGCGGATGGCCCTGATCGTGACGATCACGGCCGTGACCATCACGATGATCGCGAGGGTGACGAAGATGATCGACAGCGTGCCCTGCACGGCGGTGTTGCGGATGACCGCGTCGAGAACCTCCGGCTCGCCGAGCGAGGTGTCTCCGCTGTCGCGAGCGGCCACGTACTTGAAGTGGTTCGCCCAGTAGCCGATCGCCGGCACCGGGGACGCGATCTTGTACAGCGACGCCGTGATGGTCACCACCGCGGTGAAGGCGAGGGGCAGCGCGATGATCCACAGCCATTTGAAGTAGCTGCGGCCGCGCTTGGCGACGATGGCCAGCACCACGGCGAGCGCGATCGCGGCGAGCAGCTGGTTCGCGATGCCGAACAGCGGGAAGAAGGTGTTGATGCCGCCCAGCGGGTCGGTCACGCCGAGGATGAGGATCGCTCCCCAGCCGGCGACCATGATCGCGGTGCAGATCCAGACTCCCGGACGCCACGACACGTCACGGAACTTGGGGAACCAGGCGCCGATCGAGTCCTGCAGCATGAAGCGCGCGACACGGGTGCCGGCATCCACCGCGGTGAGGATGAACAGCGCCTCGAACATGATCGCGAAGTGATACCAGAACGCCATGAGCGCCTGCCCGCCGAGGGCCTGCTGCATGATGTGCGCGAGGCCGAGTGCGAGCGTGGGTGCGCCACCCGTGCGGGAGACGATCGACTCCTCGCCGACCGCCGCTGCCGTACCGGTGAGCATCTCGGGTGTGAGGTTCACCCCCGTCAGCCCCAGCGAGTTCACGAAGGCGACGGCCCCTTCGACCGTGCCGCCTGTCGCCGCCGTCGGCGCGTTCATCGCGAAGTAGATGCCCTGATCGATCGAGATCGCGGCGACGAGCGCCATGATCGCGACGAAGGACTCCATGAGCATGCCGCCGTAGCCGATGAAGCGCGTCTGGCGCTCCTTCTCGATGAGCTTCGGGGTGGTGCCCGAGGCGATCAGCGCATGGAACCCGGAGAGGGCCCCGCACGCGATGGTGACGAACAGGAACGGGAAGAGGGGACCTGCGAACACCGGACCCATGCCGTTCTCGCCGAAGATGCTGACGGCGGGAACCGTGATCTCCGGGCGCACCAGGATGATGGCGCCGGCGAGCATCACGATCACGCCGATCTTCATGAAGGTCGACAGGTAGTCGCGCGGGGCGAGCAGCAGCCAGACCGGGAGCACCGCGGCGATGAAGCCGTAGATGATGATGCCCCACGCGATCGTCGTGCGGTCGAGGTGGAAGATCGCCTGACCCCACTCGGTGCCGGCGACCCAGCCGCCGCCGATGATCGCGGCCATCAGCAGCACGAAGCCGATGATCGACACCTCGGTGACCTTGCCCGGGCGCAGGAAGCGCAGGTAGATGCCCATGAAGATCGCGATCGGGATGGTCATCGCGACCGAGAAGACGCCCCACGGGCTCTCGCCGAGCGCGTTGACGACGACGAGCGCGAGGATCGCGACGATGATCAGCATGATCAGCAGCGAGGCGATGATCGCGGCGGTGCCGCCGATCTTGCCGAGTTCCTGACGAGCCATCTGGCCGATCGTGCGACCGCCGCGACGCATCGAGAAGAAGAGGACCGTGTAGTCCTGCACGGCACCGGCGAGCACGACGCCGACGATGATCCAGATCGTGCCGGGCAGGTACCCCATCTGCGCGGCGAGCACGGGTCCGACGAGCGGACCGGCACCGGCGATGGCGGCGAAGTGGTGGCCGTAGAGCACACGACGGTCGGTGGGGACGTAGTCCTTGCCGTCCTGCTTGACCTCGGCGGGGGTGGCCCGGCGGTCGTCCGGACGGGTGATGTACTTCTCGATCACCTTCGAGTAGAAGCGGTAGCCGATCAGGTACGTGCAGACCGCGGCGAACACGAACCAGATCGCGTTGACGGTCTCGCCGCGGACGATCGCGAGCATGGTCCAGGCGACGGCGCCCAGCAGGGCGATCGCGGCCCAGAGGATGATCTTCGGCAGGGTCCAGCGGTTCGCCTTCTCGTGATGCTCTTCGGTGAGGGCGACGGAAGGGAGTTTCGGGTCGGTGACGATGACGGGTTCGGTGCTGCCCGGTGCGGTCATGGGGGTCTCCTTGAGGTACGCGTCGTTGCGTTCCCCCACGCTAGGAAACCCTCACCGTCGGAGTCGGATGCCGGAGCGGATGCTGCGACGAGCGGCGCCGATCACGCGATGAACGGCCTCGCGCTCCGCCGAGCGCCCCGCGGCCCGGAGGCCGCGGGGCGCTCGGGGACTCACCCGCGGGGAGCCTCCTTCTCGGGAGCGGGAGTCGGCGCGGGTGTCGACTCCGGGGTCGCCCCGGGGGACGGCACGGGTGTCGGCTCCGGCGTCGTCTCGGGCGCATCCGTCGGCGGTGCATCCGTCGGCGGTGTGTCCGTCGGCGGTGCGTCCGTCTCGGGAACCTCCGCCGCCGGCACGGTGACCGTCACCACGGTGCGGACCTCCGACTCGCCGTACTGCACGAGCCCGAGGTAGCGGGCACCGGCGGTGAGGCCGGACCAGCTCAGCTCATAGCCCGTCTTCTCTCCGCGGACCACGGCCAGGGGGTTCGGCGTCGCGGTGAACGCGCCCTCTCCGCCGGGCTGCACGTTGGCGTAGGTCATGTCCCACGTCATCGGGCCCGTCGTCGAGTACACGTTCGCCACCACGAGGTAGGTGCCGGCGGTCGGTGCCGTGACGGTGACCTGCTCATCCGCCGAGCCGGTCGCCGACTGCCACCGCTCGTAGTACTGCAGGTCGTCGGGACCCACCACGCGATACACGGTGAGGTCGAGATCGCTGCCGTCGTCGTCCGACGAGTCGAGGTCGAACCGGGAGAGGGTCGTCCCCTCCGGCACGTCGACGATCCACGCGACGTCCTTGTTCGCGTCGCCCGAGTTCTCGTCGCCCGAGTGCCCCTCGACCGGGTTGTCCGGGTCGCTGAGCAGCTCGAAAGCGGTGAGGCCCGAGAGACCGAGCGCCAGGTCGCCGTCGAGACCGGGAATGATCTCCACGGGGACGCTGCCGTCGGCACCGCTGCCCGTGACCTCGGCCGGAGCATCCGCCGTCACCGGGAACACCGCGATCGGCGAGCGCACCGTGTTCTTGCGGCTGGTCCAGGTGAGCGAACCGGTCGCCCACTGCTCCACCGGAGCATCGGCGTTGTCGAACGTGACCGTGAAGGTCTTCGTCTGACCCGGCTTGTCGAACGTCAGCTGCTGCGGGGTGACCGTGACGTTCACGCCCGGCACCGAGGCCTTCGCGGTGAACGTCCCCTTCTCGGTCGAGGTGACCGAGCGGGTGACGGTCTGCGCGCTGGCCAGGGAGCCGATCGAGATCGACGCCTGGTTCAGGTCGCTGCCGTCGATGGGTTCGATCCCGGGGAAGTCCGAAAGGCCCTTCCCGTCGAGGAACGCCGCCCAGTCCTTCACGCCGTTGAGGTACAGCAGACCCGGATTCAGGTAGCGCCTCGCGTCGACCTGCCCCGCACCCTGCTCGAACGGATTCGTGTTCTTCGAACCGTCCGGCAGCACCGTGTCGGAGGCGGTGGTCATCATCGCCGACCGGATCTCGGCAGGCGTCGCCTTCGGGTGCTCACCGAGGTACAGCGCCCCGAGACCCGCCACATGCGGCGAGGCCATCGACGTGCCGGAGAGGATGCCGAAAGTCGGCTTCTCGCCCGGTCCGTTGTTCGTCGCCGCGAGGATCGCGACGCCGGGTGCTGCGACATCCGGCTTCAGCACGTCGCTGCCGTCGGCCAGCATCGGTCCCCGGCTCGAGAAGCCCGCGATCTGCGGCGTCGGCGTGGTCACCCCGGTGGTGTTCTCGCCCACGAGGGTGATCGGACGGTCCACGCCACCCTGCACGTACGCCAGCACCGCCGCGCGGTGCACCGCGTTCAGGTGGACGGTCGGCACGGCGTGGAAGTCGTTGTCGAGCGAGTCCGCCCCGCCGGGGACGTTCACGAGCACGACGCCGATGCCGCCGGCGTCCTTCACGACCTGCGACTTCTCGGCGCGCGCGTTGCCCCCGCGATCGCAGACCACGATGTGTCCCGTGACCTTCGCGGGATCGAGGGTGCCCGGCAGGCACAGCTGCGCGTCGACGGCTCCGGCCGCCGCGGCATCCACCGCCGCGATGGACGGCCCGGTGATGCTCTCGCCGAACGGCACGCTCACCGAGGCGCCGGCCTGCTCGAACCCGTCGAACTGCACCGTGCCCTCCCACGTGGGGATCGTGGATGCGGCCACGGTCGTGTACCAGGGCGAGGCGTGGTCGGCGGTGACCGGGTCGGGACCGTCGTTGCCGGCGCTGGTCGCGACGAAGACGCCTGCGGCCGCGGCGTTGAGGAACGCCAGGTCCTCCGGTGCCATGACGGTGCTCGCCGCTCCCCCGCCGATCGAGTAGTTGATCACGTCGACCCCGTCGGCGACGGCCTGATCGATCGCGGCGACGAGATCGCTCAGCGCGCAGATGTCGTCCGTCGTGACCGTCGTGTCGGGACCGACGTAGCAGGCCTTGTAAGCCGCGACCTTCGACGCGGGGGCGACGCCGGAGATCGTTCCGAAGTCGACCTCCTCGATGGAGGCCTTGACCTTGAAGTTGCCCGCGGCGGTGCTCGCGGTGTGCGAACCGTGGCCGTCGCCGTCGCGCGGCGAGAGGTAGTCGTACTGGAAGTCGAACCCGGCCGCCTGGGCGCCCGCGAAGAAGTACTGTCCGCCGATGAGCTTCGACGAGTAGTCCCGCTTGTCCCAGTCCTGCCCTTCGACCATCGCGGCCCGGAACTGCCCGCCGTCCGACTTGTCGAAGTAGACGTAGGTGCCGTCGGTGTAGGGCTGGCCTCCCTTGTGCCGGCTCTGCTGCTTCTTCTGCTTCTTGATCTTCTTGCCCTCGAAGGACGGATGCTCGGGAGCGATGCCGGTGTCGATCACACCCACCACGACGCCTTCGCCGGCCTTGTCGACGCCGCCGGTCTGCTGCCACACGCCACCACGGCCCTTGCGGTCGTCACCGAGGCCGAGATAGTCGGTCGAGGTCTGCGCATCGGGGTGACGGATCTCGTCGGGGTACACGCCGAGGACATCCTTCGAGGCCCGCAGCTCGTCGACCTGCTCGCCGGTGAGATCGGCGCTGAACCCGTTGAGGACGACCTGATACGTGGTGTCGGGCGTGATGCCGATCTGCCCGACCAGGTCGGTCTGCTCGGCTTCGAGGTGCTGGACGTAGCGCTGCGAATCCTGCGACTGCGTCTCGAGCTGCTCGCCCTCGGCGGGCTTCGTCGCCTTCAGTCCGTCGACGTCGCCCCGATAGGTGGCCAGCGGATCGGATTTCATGACCACGATGTAGTGCCCGGGGGTTCCGGCGACCGGGACGGGATGCGTCACCTCCTCGGTCGCCGCATAGCCGGTGGTTGCTGTCGATGCGATGAACAGAGTCGCCAGGGTGGTGGCTGCTGCCATCCGGAGGGGTGTTCGACCCATGTGGTGCTCCCGATGATCACGGCGCAGCCTCGTTGCCGCACCGCGAGTCAACATAACCCCGCTCCTCACCGTCGGAGCGAGAACTGACCGATGGTCGAATGCGCCTTCGCCGATCGGCCAGGGTTATCCACGGCCTGCCTCCCGATAGGTCGACAGTAAGCTGGAGAGGTGGCCCGAACCTCCGTCCTGTCGACCAGAGTGCTGCTCGTCTGCGCGGCGATCGGAGTCGCGACGGGCATCCTCGCCGGCATCGCCGGATGGGTGACTCCGGTGCTGCTGGCCAGCCCCCTGCTGTTCCTCTACGGACTCGTGCTCGGCTCGCACGTGCTCCCGGGGATCATCGCGCAGGAGGTGCTGCGGCTGCCCCTGGTCGCCCTGATCACGCACGTCTTCGCCGCCCTGATCGCGAGCGCGTTCAACCCGGCCTGGGCCCTGCGGTTCCTCGGCACCGCCCTGCTGTTCGGTCTGATCCAAGAGGGGGTTGCCGCCCTCACCCGCTACCGCGCCTGGGGTGCGTGGCGCTTCTTCGTCTCCGCGGCCGTGATCGGCGTCTTCGTCGCGGTCGTGGTCTTCTTCGCCGCGCACCTCGGCGTGATGCCGCTGTGGGCGCAGATCCTCTACCTGGCCATCTCGGTGCTCGGTCCGATCGCCTGGACCGCGGTGGGCCTCGCCATCGGCTCGGCCCTGCGCAAGGCCGGGGTCGCGCGGCGCTGACGGGGTCGCCCGCGGCGCTCGACTCCTCCGATCCTCTCGATGGCGGATCAGGTAAGGCTCAGCTAAGTTAGAGGGGTACGATCCGCCGATCCCGGGATTTCGCCGTGCGCTCATCCGTGCCCCTGCTCAGCGTGCGTGAGGTCTCCCTCACCCACGCGGATGCCGCGCACCCCTCGCCCCGCGACGTCAGCTTCGACATCCACCCCGGCGAGGTGGTGCTCCTGCTCGGCCCCTCCGGTTCCGGCAAGTCGACGCTCACCCTCGCTCTCAACGGGCTCATCCCGCACGCGCTGCCCGCGAGCATGACCGGCACGGTCGAAGCCGGCGGCCTCGACACCGCGACGGCCCAGACGGCAGCGCTCAGCACGCATGTGGCCATGGTGTTCCAGGACCCGGATGCGCAGATCGTCACGGGCACCGTCTACGACGAGGTCGCCTTCGGACCCGAGAATCTGCTCCTCCCGCTCGACGTCGTGCGACGCCGCGTCGAGGAGTCGCTGCGCCGGGTCGGTCTCTGGGAGCGCCGCGACGAGAACCCGGACCACCTCTCCGGAGGCGGACGGCAGCGGCTCGCGATCGCCGGCGCCCTCGCCATGGGCTCTCCGCTGATCGTGCTCGACGAGCCGACCGCCAACCTCGACCCGCAGGGCATCGACGACGTGTACGCGGCGCTGGCGGATGTCGTCGCCGCCGGGGATCGCGCGATCCTGCTCGTCGAACACAACCTCGACGCGGCCATGGACTTCGTGACGCGTGCCATCGTGCTGGATCGCGAGGGCAGTGTCGCCTTCGACGGACCGGCCGCCGACATCATCCGGGATCATGCCGACGCACTGGTCGCGATGGGGGTCTGGCTTCCCGCGGCGACACTGGCCGCGCTGCGGCTTCGCGATCAGGGCGTCGCCTTCGATCCGCTGCCGCTGACTCCGGATGAGCTCGCCGCCGCCCTCTCCTCTCCGGACGTCGCCTCTCGCGCCGCGCGCCGGACCCCGGCCGACCGCCGCCCGTCGGACGAGGAGCGCAGCGAAGAGACCACGCGTGACGACACGAGCCGGCCCGATGCGATCATCCGCGCCCGCGGGCTGACCGTGCGACGGCGACGCACCGAGATCCTGCACGGCATCGACCTCGATCTCGAGCCGGGGAGCCTCACCGCGATCATCGGCGCGAACGGTGCGGGCAAGACGACCCTGATCCAGGCGCTGGCCGGGGTGGTGCCGCCGCCCCGGGGTCAGGTCAGCATCGACGGCATCGATCCGGGGGCGGCCTCTCCCCGCGATCTCGCCGAGCGCATCGGCTTCGTGTTCCAGAACCCCGAGCATCAGTTCATCGCGCACACCGTGTTCGACGAACTGGCGCACGGGCTGCGGCTGCGGCATGTGCCGGAGGCCGAGATCACGGCGCGCGTGGACGAGATGCTCGTGCGGTTCGGGCTCGAGCACAAGACCGATGTGCATCCTTTCCTCCTGTCCGGCGGCGAGAAGCGGCGCTTGTCGGTGGGCACGGCGCTGATCACCCGCCCGCGGGTCCTGGCACTCGACGAGCCGACGTTCGGGCAGGACAGGGCCAGAGCATCCGAGCTCCTCGATCTGCTCGCGAGCCTCCGCGCCGAGGGCACGACGATCGTGATCGTCACCCATGACCTCCAGCTCGTCGCGGAGCACACCACGCACACGGTCGTGCTCGCGGACGGGCGGCTGCGTGCGGCCGGCCGCACGTCGACGCTGTTCCAGGACGAGCAGCTGTTCGCCGATGCGGGGCTTCGCATGCCCGCGCTCCAGCGAGTGCTCGCCTCCGCCGGTCTCGGGGTGGCGCCGTGACCACGGACACCGCCGCCGAACGACCCGTCTTCGACCCGTACGCCCGGATGACCGCGACGTCTCCCCGGCAGTTCCTCTACGCGCTGAACCCGCTCTCGAAAGTGGCCGGGTTCGCTCCGGCGATGGTCCTGCTGGTGTTCGTGCGCGATCTCGCCACCCCGGCTGCATTCCTCGTGCTGGCGTACGCGCTGATCCTGATCGGCGCGCGCCTCACCGGCCGGCTCCTCGCACTGCTGCTCGTCGGACTGCCGGTCGGCATGCTCGCGATCGGCGTCGGCTTCTCACTGTGGGTGGATGCCGGCCTCGTCGCCGACAGCGCACCGGTCCTGCGGATCGGCGACTGGACCCTCTACAGCGGCGCGCTGGTGATCGGCTTCGCGACCGCGCTGCGACTGGGATCGATCGTCGCCCTCGCCCTCGTCGGCGGGCTCACCACGAGCGGCCCCGACCTCGTTCGGGCCAGCGTGCAGCAGCTGCGGGTGCCGTACCGGATCGGGTACACGGCGCTCGCGGCGTTCCGGTTCGTGCCGCGGTTCGGTCATGAGCTCGCGGTCATCCGCGCCGCCCACCGTGTGCGCGGATATCACGGCGGGCGCGGGCCGTTCGCGCGCATCGCCCGCGGCTGGGGCTACATCGTGCCGCTGCTCGCCGGCGCCATCCGGCATGCCGAGCGGGTCGCCCTGGCGATGGACTCGCGCGCATTCGGCGCCCATCCGACCCGCACCGAGCGGCATCTCGTGCCGTTCCGCACGCGGGACGTCGTCTTCACCGTCGCGACGCTCGCGGCATCCGCTGCGATCTTCGTCGTCTTCTTCCCCTGGCAGCTTCCCTGAAAGGCGCCCGATGGCATTCAGCAAGATGGTCAAGCCCGAGTCCTCCGAGCTCCTCCACGTCACGGTGCTGCGCTCCGAACGGCTGTCGGCGCACTGGATCCGCGTGACCCTCGGCGGCGGCGAGATCGACGGGTTCCGTCCGATGGGCTTCGATCAGTGGTTCCGCCTGTTCCTGCCGATCGGCGGCGATGCGGGGCTCGACCGGGTGCCGGCGAAGGCGAACAAGATGTTCGGTTACCTGAAGTTCCTGCGGATCCCCGACGGCGAGCGGCCGGTGATGCGCAACTACAGCGTGCGCGCCTATCGTCCGGCGACAGCGGATGCGGGCGCCGAGATCGACGTGGACTTCGTGCTGCACGGGTCGGCGGCCGACGGCACGGCCGGTCCGGCATCGCGGTGGGCCGAGATCTGCCGGCCCGGTGAGCACGTGCTGATCATCGACGAGGGCCTCACGTTCAACCCGCAGCGCGGCACCGACCGCGTGGTGCTGGTCGGCGACGAGACCGCCCTGCCGGCGATCGCCTCGATCAGCGCTTCCCTGCCTGCGGATGCTGTCGGCACCGCGATCATCGAGGTGCCGAGCGAGGAGGATGCGCTGGAGTTCCCGCATCCGTCCGGGGTCGAGGTCGTCTGGATCGTGCGGCCTCACGACGTCGCTCCGGGTGCTCTCGCGCTGGAGACGCTCGGGCGCACCACGCTGCCGGATGCTCCGTTCCACGCGTATGCCGCAGGCGAGCAGGCGCTGGCGTCCGGAGCCCGCAAGCACCTCGTGGGCGAGCGCGGGGTCGACAAGAACGCCGTGAGCTTCTGCGGGTACTGGAAGATCGGTGCGGCTTCCCCCGCATCGAAGACCGCTCGCGAGGCCGCAGCGGAGCCGCTGGCATGAGCGGGGCGGATGCTGCGGGCGACCTCGCCCCCTCGGATGCCGTCGTTCGCAAGGCGGAGCCCGGACGGCGGTTCCGCTTTCCCACCGCGATCCTGCTGACCTGCGCCGCGCTCGGCGTCGCCGGTGCGGTGCTGCTCGCGCCGATGAACTGGCTCTCCACGCTGCTGACCGGTCCGCTGCCCTTCCTCGGCATGGCACTGGCCGGCCTGTGGCTGCTGCCGTCGGTGATCGCGCTGCGGCTGCTTCGGCGTCCGCTCGTCGGACTGCTCGTGGCCCTGATCGCGGGTCTCGTGCTCGTGCCCTTCTCCGGCTACGGGTTCGGCAGCGTGCTGACCAACCTCTGGTGGGCGGCATTTACCGAGCTCCCGTTCCTGTTCGTGCTCTGGCGCTACTGGGGCACGTCGATGCACTATGTCGGCGCCGTCGCGGTGGGGATCGTGTACCCGATCTCTGCGTGGGCGTGGTTCGATCTCGGCTCGATGACCCTCTTCGCGCAGGTGGCGTTCTTCGCGGTGACGATGGCGAGCTGCGTGGGCGGAACGGCCCTCGGTATCGTCATCGCCGACCGGCTGCGGAAGGCCGGGGTCGGCACGCCGACCGCAACGATCCTGAGGTGACGCGGCTTCGACCACTGCCCGGTCGCGTCAGGCGGCGATGTCGAAGCGGGCGAGGCCGCCGAGGCGTGGGGTGCGGGCGGGGTCGACGTACCGGGGCGGGAGGAACCACACTCGTCCCCCGACCCTGGGGTGGTCGACACGGATCTCCCATCCGTTGTCATGGATGCGGTGGTGGCAGGTCTCACACAGCAGGACCCCGTTGGCGAGATCCGTCGGCCCATGGTCGCGTTTCCACCACCGGATGTGGTGCGCTTTGGTCATCTCCGGCGGCAGCCCGCACATCGCACATCCGCCGTCGCGTTCGACCAGGGCGAGGCGTTGCGCCCGGGTGAACAACCGTTTCTCCCTCCCCCAGTCCAGGACCTCACTGTCACCGCCGAGCACGCAGGGGATGATTCCACCGCCGGCGGCCATCCGCCGCGCCGCCCCCACGCTGACCGGCTGATCCAGACCATCGACCGTCGCCGATCCCGTGCCGGCTTCGAGGTCTTCGACGCTCATCCGGACGATCACTGTGGCACCGGCGACCGGGACCCGCTTCTCACAGCCGAGAACATGCGCGCAGAACACGGCGAGGGCGTCGGCCTGGATCATCGGGACCGTCCGCCGGTCCGCATCCGGCGAATCCGCGTCCGGGGCATCGATCCGGGCCGCGAACGCCGCCGTCACGAACCCGCGGATCGCGGTGACGATCGGGGCGGCCGTCTCGACATCGAGGCGCGCATTCAGGTGCAGCATCCCGCCGCGCTCGAACATCGTCACCGACCTCTTCCCGCGCCGCTCTTCTTCTTTCGGCTCGACGCCGTCGGGGTCCAGCCAGGCCTCTGCCCGCACCACGAGTCTGCGGACATGATCGAGCGTCAGCCCGACAGCAGCGTCGGTCAGCATCCGCTCCGCCTCCCCTATACGCTCCACCCCGGCTGCGACCCGGCACCGCTCCAGCATCGCGATGATCATCGCCGCAGCCTGCGCGCCCAACACCCCCGCCCCGAGCGCTTCCCGCACCAGCGGATACCGTGCCGGCAAGCGCGCCCCCACCAAGTCAGCCCCGGGGCGCCGTCGCCTCACCGACCCTCACCAACCGGGCAGCATCGCCCGTCGAAACCCCCGTGGTCGCCGCGATCAACGCCGCCGCGGAACGGAACCCCTGCTGATTCGCGAGGCTCTCCGCACCCAACTCCGGACGCGACTCGTGCGAGATACGCGCGGCCACCTCGACGTGAACAGCATCCAACCGCCGCTGCAGCACACCGATCGCCTGACTCACCGCCACCAACTGGGAACGGGACAGATCACCCGCGTCAACGACATCGGACCAGGCGTCGTCGAGGCGACTCATCGCCTCGTGCAACCCCGTCGAAAAGGGACATACCTCATCCTAACCCGGTAACACGTTGCATTCGAAACTATCTACGCATCGAATGCCGGAATGCTGCAGCAGCCGGGGGCTGTCCCTGTCCGGGACCATCTCCACGGGAGCTGTCGATCTCGAAGCTATCGACGAATGCCCCAGCAGCCCCGAGCCCCGCTACTTCACGCTCCCCTGGGTCAGCCCGCCGACGAGCCACTTCTGCAGGAAGAGCGCCAGGAGATAGATGGGGATCAATCCCGACAGGCTGGCCGCGGCCATCTGACCGAACATCACCTCACGGCCGCCCTGCATCAGCGCGATGCCGACGGGGAGCGTCTGCGAATCCACGCTCTGGGTGAGCAGCAGCGGGATCAGGAAATCGTTGTACGCGAGGATGAACACGATGATCGAGACCGCGACGATGCCGGGCGCGGTGAGCGGCAGGATCACCGACCAGAGGGTGCGGAGCGGTCCGCATCCGTCGATCTGCGCCGCCTCGTCGATCTCGAACGGGATCGCGCGGAAGAAGCCGTCGAGCAACCAGACGGCGACCGGGGTGAGCAGCAGCCCCTCGACGATGCCGAGTCCGACGACGGAGTCCATCAGCCCCGCCGTGCGCACCAGCACGAAGAGGGGGATGATCGCCACGACGGGCGGAGCGACGTACGCCGAGACGATCAGCCCGAGAGCCTGCTTCCCGCCGGCACGGAGCCGGGCCATCGCGTAGTTCGCGGGGATCGACACCAGAAGCGACACCAGCACCGCGATGATCGCCGCACCGAACGAGTTCCGCAGGTAGGTGAGGATCGGCCAGCTCTCGAAAGCCCCGACCCAGTTCTCGACGGCGAGACGGGAGGGGAGGATGCGGGTGGAGAGGATGTCGTCCGGGCTCTTGAACGACATTCCGACCATGTACAGCACAGGGAGCAGGGCGAGCACGATGGCGACGACGATCACGACCCACTTCACGGCGGTGACCATCGCCGACGGACGGCCGGGGCGCGATGTGCTCGAGGTGCGGACGCTCGAGCGGCGCCGGCGACGGGCGTCGGGGACGACGAGCGTCTTGGTCGCGCTGTCGTCGATGCGGTCGGATGAGCGCAGTGTGAGCGACATGATCAGCCCTCCTTGTGCAGACGCTGCCGCACGGCGTTGAGCGGCAGGATGACGATGGTGACCAGCACGAGGAAGGCGATGGTCTGCGCGGCCGCCGCCCCCACGTCGAAGGTCTGCAGACCCGTGCGATAGATCTGGAAGCTGCTGACGGTCGTGTCGAAGCCCGGCCCTCCGCTGGTCATGATGAAGACGAGGTCGAAGACCTTGAACGAGACGACGAGCTTCAGCAGCAGCACCGTGATCAGGCTGGGGAGCACCAACGGGAACGTGATGCGCCAGAACGTCTGCCAGACACCGGCGCCGTCGACCTGCGAGGCCTCGTACACCTCTGCCGGGAGGGTCTGCAGCGCGGCGAACACCAGCAGGACGCAGAACGGCGTCCACTGCCAGGCGTCCACGACGATGACCGAGATCATCGCGGCGGGGCTGGACCCGAGGAACAGGAACGGCTCCGAGCCGGGTGCGAACGACTGCCCGATGTTGTTGAGCAGGCCGCCGGTGGGGGCGAGCATGAGCTTCCAGATGACGCCGGCCATGACCGGCGGAGTCATCAGCGGGAGCAACAGCAGGACCCGGATGATGCGGCCTCCCTTGACCGCCGCATCGAGCGACAGGGCGACCGCCAACCCCGCGATCAGGGCGATGAGCGCGGACGGGACGGCGAAGAGCAGCGACCTGCCGAGGGACGGGAGGGTGACCCCGTCCCCCAGCAGCGCCGCGAAGTTGTCGAACCCGACCCATTCGGAGAACGGCCGCCCCAGCGACGACTCCGAGAAGGAGGCGGCGATGATGTACGCGAGCGGGTAGATCGCGATGATCACGATCGCGATCACGGCCGGGGCGAGCAGGGCGCGCCCCGTCCACGACGCACGTCGGGAGACGCGTCGGTTGGCGACGGGCTGCGACATGAGCTGTCCTTTCGGGTTCGACGCGATGTCAGCCGGCCAGGGACTGCCAGGAGTCCCAGGTCTGCTGCATCGCCTGTTCGGCGGTCAGGCTGCCCTGCAGCATGAGCGCGAGGTTGTCGCTCAGCGACTGGATCATGGCCGGGGCCTCCGGCGACGTCGGCCACGACTGCGCGTTCGGCAGCACCTGTGCAGCGACGGCCGACACCTCGGGTGCGAACTCGATGTACTCCGGGCTCTCGAGAGTGGAGGTGCGAGTCGGATCGACGCCGGAGCCGGTCGTGGTGATCAGCTTCTCGTTGGTCTCCTTCGACGAGGCGAAGGCCACGAACTGCTTGGCCAGGTCCTCATCGCTCGCGTTGGGGCTGATGCCCATCGCCCACCCGGCGTTCAGTGCTCCGGAGACCTTGCCCTCCGGGCCGACCGGAAGCGGTGCCACACCCCAGCCGTCGACGATCTTCGACTGCTCCGGGTCCTGGGCGAAGACGCCGAGGTCGGTCCAGAACTCGATCATGCCGACGGAGCCGGAGAGGAACTGCGGGAGCGCCTGCTCGAAGCCGATCTCCAGCGGGCTGGGCAGTGCCGAGGGTGCGGCGTCGAGCATGGCCTGCGCCGCAGCGACGGCGTACTCGGTGTTCAGCTGCGGCATCTGCGGATCGATCGGGTCGGGCGACATCGTGGCCAGACGGTTGAAGAACGTCGAACCGATGTTGAACGCGCTCTTCGAGCCGAGCAGCGCGTTGCCGTAGACGCCGTTCGCCTTCTCGGCATCCGTTATCTTCTTCGAGACCTCGACGTACTCGTCCCACGTGGTCGGCACCTCGACGCCGTTCCGCTCGAAGATCGCCTCGTTGTAGAAGAGCACGTGCGTGTCGCCGTCGATCGGCAGGCCGTACGTCGCGTCCTCATACTGGGAGTAGGGACCGAAGATCGCCTCGATGAAGTCGGCGGAGTCGATGTCCTCGTCCGACTCGACCCATTCGGTGATGTCGGCGAGGGCACCGGCGTCGGCGAGGGCGCCGACCGATGTGTACCAGTACTGGATGACGTCGTAGTTGTTGGTGCCGGACTGCGCGTCCAGGATCGCCTTCGTCTGGATCTGGTCGTAGGGCACGACCTCGACCTCGACCTCGACGCCGGTCTCGGCTTCGAAGTCGGCCTCGAGGATCTTGCCGGCGCCTTCCTGCGGGGCGGCGATGAGGACCTTGAGGGTCTTGTCGCCGCCGTCCCCGGAGGAGCCGCCGTCGTCGCCCGCGCATCCGGCGAGCACGAGGCCCACCGTGGATGCCAGGGCGATGAGGGGCAGGGAGCGACGCGCGAAGCGCGCGGTGGATGAGGAGCGTCGTTGCACACTCATGGTGCTGTCCTTTCGATGTTCTTCTTCGGGTGAGGGGATGGAGCGGTCAGGACGCGGGCTCGGTGCCCGGTGTCCAGGGGCGGTCGACCTTGTCGCCGTCGACCCAGGGGGTCTTCACGAAGACGGCGCGGAACGTCTCGTCGAACGGGTTGCGCACGAAGTGCTCCTCGTGCGGTTCCGCGCGGAGCACGTCGCCGGCCGAGACGACCCTGCGGGTGTCGCGGTCGAGCCAGATCTCCGCACGTCCTTCCAGCACCACGAACGACTCGGTGTGGTGCTCGTGGAGGTGGTTGGCGAACTCGTCGCCGGGACGGAGCACGACCACGCCGAACGCGGCGTCGTCGCCCTGGGCCAGGTAGCCCGGCCCCCAGTCGCCGAACCGCAGCTCGGCGTCTGCGGCACGCAGGACTTCGGCGCTCATGCCGGCACCCGCGTCTCGGTGGCCTCGCGGAACAGCTCGTAGGCGTCGGCGGGATCGAGGTCGTCGTGCACGACGGCGCGGACGGCGCGCATCATGGCCGCCGGGTCGGCGCTCTGGAAGATGTTGCGGCCCATGTCCACGCCGGCGGCGCCCGCGCGGACCGCGTTCGAGGCCATGGTGAGCGCGTCCAGCTCGGGGAGCTTCTTGCCCCCGGCCATGATCACCGGCACCGGGCAGCCCGCGACCACATCCTCGAAGCCCTCGTCGCAGTAGTAGGTCTTGACGAGCTGGGCGCCGAGTTCCGCAATGATGCGGGTGGCGAGGCCCAGGTAGCGGGCGTCGCGGACGAGTTCCTTGCCGACAGCCGTGACGCCGAGCACGGGGATGCCGGCGGCGTAGCCCTCGTCGACGAGCGTGGTGAGGTTGCGGATGCTGCGGCTCTCGTGCTCGCCGCCCACGAACACCTGCACGGCCACGGCGTCCGCGTTGATGCGCACCGCATCCGCCATCGCCATCGCGGTGTACTCGTCGGAGAGGTCCTTGAGGATCGACGGCCCGCCCGAGGCGCGCAGCACGAGCCCGGCGCGGGTCGCCGGCGGCACCGAGGTGCGCAGCGCGCCGCGGGTGCACATGACGGCATCGGCATACTCGGCGAGGGGCGCGATGTTCAGGTCGATGCGCTCGAGGCCGGACGTCGGCCCCTGGAAGTACCCGTGGTCGAACGCCAGCATGACGGTGCGCCCGGTGCCGGGATCGAGGATGCGGGCGAGGCGGTTCTGCATGCCCCAGTCGAGGTTCGCGGCTCCGCGGATGTTCTGCGAGAACCGGACCGCCGGCGTCTCGGCGTGGAACTTCTTCGCTGCGGCGTTGCCTTCGAGGTCTGCCATGGTGTCTCCTTCTGTGGTCGTCGGTCGGGGTTCGTCAGCCGGTGTGCCCGGCGGACGAGAGTCGGGTGAGGGAAGGGTCCAGGGGGCCGCGGGCCGCTCCCGGGGGTGTGAAGAGCGGGGGAAGGTCGGGCCCGGAGATCGAGAGCACGTCGCGGTACACGCGGTGCCACCGCTCGGTCACGGCGCGGTACTGCTCGTGCTCACGGCGGTCGACGCGCTCGATGCGGTCGGGGTCTCCCATCGGCGGCAGAGCGGCACCGACGCCGCGGGCGGCCAGTCGGGCGGCGCCGTAGGAGGTGGCCTCCGGCGCCGGGGTCACGCGGGTGTCGAGCCCCGTGACCCCGGCGATCACGCGCGGCCAGAGTGCGCCCGCGCTCGACCCGCCGGTGAAGGTCACCGACCCCTCGGCGACGGCTCTGCCCTCCGTGAGCGCGGCGAGGATGTCGAGGTGCGCACTCGCCACGATGGCGGCCGACTCCTCGATCGCCCGGATGAACGCTCCGCGCGACGAGCGTGCGGCGTCGTTGATGTCGAAGCCCACGAAGGAGGGAGCCGCGTGGTGCCAGGCATCCGCCTGCATGACGTTCGCCATGGTGGCCACCACGCCGTTGGCTCCCGGCGGCACGGCCGCGGCCCACTCCTCCATCACGGTGAAGGCGGAGGTGCCGGCGGCGCGACCCAGGTCGGCGGCGTCCGGGCACATCGCGTCGCGGAACCAGCGCATGGCGAGCCCGGAGAGGAAGCCGATGCCCTCGACCATCCAGCTGCCGCGGTCCACGTGGCAGAGGGTGCGCAGGCGGCGCTCGGGGTCGATGAGGGGTTCCGACGTGACGGCCGTCGTCTGCCAGAAGGTGCCGGCGACGATCGTCGGGCGCCCTTCCCTGGCTGCGATGCCGTGGAGCGCGAGCTGGGTGTCGGCGCCTCCGGTGACGACGGGCGTGCCCACCGGCAGTCCGGTCGCCGCGGCCGCACCGGGCGTGACCGCTCCGACCACTTCTCCGCACTCGACCACGGCGGGGAGAATGCTGCGGTCGACGCCCACCAGTCCCGCGAGGTCGTCCGACCAGGTCCGGGCCCTGAGGTCGAACAGCGCCGAGCTCGACCCGCTGGTCGGCTCGGTGACGAACTGGCCGGTCAGGCGCGTCGTGACCCAGTCGCTGAGCATCCCGAAGTGCCGGGCCTGTGCGAAGAGGTCGGGCTGATGACGCGCGATCCACCGCAGCCGTGCGGGCGCCGTGATCGACACCCAGTCCCCGGCGGTGCGGTACACCTCGTCCGCGACCCCTTCGGCGACCAGTTCGTCGGCCTCGGCGCGTGCGCGGCCGTCGGTGTTCGGGCACGCCCACAGCTCCTGCCCGGCAGCGTCGTAGAGGACGAAGCCCTCCCGCATGCTCGAGGCCGCCACGGCCGCGACTCTCCGGTCGCCGAGGCGTGCGACCACCTCGGAGACGGCCTCCGCGATGGCGCTCCAGCCACCCTCCGTGTCGAAGACTGTCCCGCCGGGGTGACCGGCCACCGCGGTGTGCGTCCATTCGCGTGCCGCCCGGGTGACGAGCCGTCCTTCGATGTCGAAGGCGAGCGCCCGCGCCGACCCGGTGCCGGCATCGATGGCGAGGAAGACGTCGGTCATCGTTCCCATCGCAGGCTCCCGTCCGTGAGGAAGCTCTCGACCTCGGCGGCGAGCATGTCGGCGCCGCGGACGAGGGTCTCGTTGGTCGCCCCGGCGAGGTGAGGCGTGAGGATGAGGTTCGGCTCGGCGACCAGCTCCGGCCACGGCCCGTCCGGCTCGTTGACGTCGAGCGCGACGCCGGCGAGTCGGCCGCTGCGCAGGGCGTCGAGGAGCGCGTGCTCGTCGACGAGCGACTCCCTGGCCGTGTTGATGAGGAACGATCCCTCGGGCATGCGGGCGATCTGCTCCGCGCCGATCATGTGGCGGTTCTCGGCGGTGGCGCGCGCATGGACGCTGACGACGTCGCTGGAGGAGAGCAGCGCGTCGAGGTCCGAGACGATCGTCGCATCCGGCACCGAGGCCGGGTCGACGAACGGATCGTACGCGGTGATCGTCGCACCGAGCGCGCGGGCGCGGGCGGCCACCAGTCGCGCGACGTTGCCGTAGCCGATCAGCCCCAGACGGAGGCCCTTGACCTCGCGGCCGAACCACCGCGCGCCCTCGAAGGTGGATTCGGCGAGCGGACGCCCCTCGGCCACCCGCTCGTCGACGTCGCGCAACGACGCCGGCACGTTGCGCACGAGCGAGATCAGGAAGCCGATGGTCAGGTCGGCCACGGCATCCGCGTTCTTCCCCGGCGTCGTCGTCACGCGCACGCCGCGCTCGCGGGCCGCGTCGAGGTCGACGTTGACGGGACCGCCGCGGGCGCAGCCGACGAGGCGGAGGTCGGGAAGCGCCGCGAGCACGTCGGCGGTGACCGGCGCCGCGTGGAACGCGATGATGTCGTACCCCTGGCCGATGCGTGCGACCTCTGCCGGGTCGCCCTCGTATTCGCGGATGGAGGACGTGTCCCACGTCGGCGTCGTCATCGTCATCGTCGCCGCGTCGGCGGCGATCCCCCGCTGCGCGAACGCGTGGGCGAAGATCTCGGCGGTCATGTAGCTGTCGCCGATGACGAGGATGCGGTGGTCGGTCATGTGCAGTGCTCCCGGAGAGTTCGTGAGGGTGTGCGGCTGGTCAGCGCAGGGCGGTGGGGTAGCGCCCGGAGGCGGTCTCGGTCGAGATGCCGCCGGCGTCGAACCCGGTGTCGACGCTGACGCGCAGGCGGTCGGTCCGGACCGAGGCGCGGGAGAAGTCGATCGGCTGGCCGCCCTGGTCGTAGGCGACGGCCTCCACGACGACGATCGGATGCCCCGGCTCGACCTCGAGCAGAGCGGCGAGGACACGATCGGCGGCGACGGCCTCGATCGTGCGGTGCATGCGCGCGATCCGCACCCCGGCCACGTTCCTGATCGCCGCGTAGAGGCTCGCCCGGGGATCGCGGAGGTCGGGCAGCACCCCGGCGAAACGGGAGGGCAGGTAGTTGATGACGTGCACGGCGGTGCGAGAGCCGACGGCGCGGACGCGCTCGAGCACGAACCCCATGCCGTCGGGCGAGTCACGGCCCACCACCGCGGCCGCCCACGACGGGAGGGGCTCGATGCCGGCCCGGAGGATCTCGGAGCTCAGTGCACTGCGACCGTCTTCGCTGTACTCGCCGAGGAGGCTCGGCGCCGAGGGGAGCGTCCAGGCCGATGGACCCTGCGCACGCTCGACGAACGCGCCCTTGCCCTGCTGGCGCGAGATGATGCCGGCGCTCTCGAGCCGGGACAGCGCGTCGCGGACCGAGGTGCGCGACGCCGAGAAGTGCTCGCGCAGCTCGTTCTCGCTCGGCAGGCGGTCGCCCGGCGCCCAGGTGCCCTGGGCGATCTCGGCTTCGATCGCGCGCATGATCTGGAACCAGATCGGAGCCGTCGACGTGCGGTCGAGCAGCGGCATGGTGAGAGTGGACATTCCGGCCTCTTCGGTGAGCGGGTGCGGGAACCACTGCGTCCCCGAGTCGGACATCTCGTATCCGACATGTATCGATCATGGTGCAGCACATGTATCCCATGAAGAGACAAGTCGCGAGAATCTTCTCCGCACCTTCCGGCGCCACGAAATCACCCGGTGAACAGGGATTCACTCGAAACGCCGATCGTATGCACGCCGAGCGGACGCCATCGCGCGGGCCGCGCACGCCGCGATGTCCGATACAAGTGGGGCCGGCGCCGACGCCTCAGAGCGACAGGTGCAGCCGCAGAGCCCCGTCCACCGGAACACGGAAGAGGCCCCCGGATGCCGTGGCATCCGGGGGCCTCTCGTCAGCGGGTGTCAGCGCTTGCCGGCGATCTGCCGGCCGACGATCTCGCGCATGATCTCGTTCGTGCCGCCGTAGATGCGGTGCACACGGGCGTCGAGGAAGGCGCGGGCGATCGGGTACTCGGTGATGTATCCGTAGCCTCCGTGCAGCTGCACGCCGGTGTCGAGCACCTCCCACTCGCGCTCGGTCGCCCAGAACTTGACCTTCGCGGCCTCTTCGGCCGAGAGCTTGCCCTCCTTGTAGGCGAGCAGCGCACGGTCGATGTAGGCCCAGAGCGCGTCGACCGTGGTCGCCATGTCGGCGATCTTGAAGCGGGTGTTCTGGAAGTCGATGATCCGCTCTCCGAAGGCCTCGCGGTCCTTCGTGTAGGCGACGGTCCAGTCGAGCGCGGCCTGCGCGGCCGCGGCTCCCGCGACACCGATCGACAGGCGCTCGAGCGGCAGGTTCATCATCAGCTGGATGAACCCCATCCCCTCCTTGCCGCCGATGAGGTTCTCCTCGGGCACGAACACGTCGCTGAACGAGAGTTCGGCGGTGTCGTGGCCCTGGAATCCCATCTTGTGCAGTTTCTTGCCGTGGTCGAAGCCCTCCATGCCGTTCTCGATCAGCACGAGGCTGAACGCGTCCGGGCGGTTACCCTCGCCGGTCTTCACGAACGTGACCACGAGGTCGGCCGTCGCGCCCGACGAGATGAACGTCTTTGCGCCGTTGACGATGTAACCGCCGTCGACCTTCTTGGCCGTGGTCTTGATGCCGCGCAGGTCGGATCCGGCACCGGGCTCGGTCATGGCGAGAGCGCCGACGACCTCTCCGGTGGCCATGCGGGGCAGCCACTTCTCCTTCTGCTCCTGGGTGCCCATGTGCACGAGGTAGGGCACGGCGAGGTCGTCCTGGATGCCGAACGCCCCGGCGAGCGATCCCGCCCCCGCGGCGATGACCTCTTCGTTCACGACCGCACGGAAGCGGTAGTCCTGCAGCATCCCGGCGCCGCCGAACTCCTCGGGCACGGACAGGCCGATGATCCCGGCCTCGCCCGCGGCGAGCATCGTGGCCCGGTCGACCTCTCCGTCGGCGTTCCACTTCTCGATGGCCTCGTTGGTCACGTGGCGCTTGACGAAGTCCTTGACCAGGTCCCGGAAAGCCTCGTGATCCTCGTCGTAGATGTCGCGTTCCATGCCGTCCTCCTGAACGTCTCATGCATCGTTGCTCCGGCGATTCTACGTCGCAGCGCTCAGGCGGGACAGGACGTTGTGAGAATGCATCCCATAAGTGATGACACTGGGTACCGCGGTTGTCGGATGCCGCAACACCCGCGGATTCCGCCCGCTCAGTGCGGGTAATCCGGGGCTGCGGGCAGTCCGAAGAACTCCTCGAGCGTGTGGAATCCGCCGTCATGATAGGCCGCCGCGAGGTCGACGCCGACGTAGCGGAGGTGCCACGGTTCCGGCGCGTATCCGGTGACGGGCGTGCCGATCTGCTCGTAGCGGACGATGAAGCCGTACTCCCAGGCGTGCGCGGCGATCCAGTCGCTCTGCCCGGTGCCGCCGAAGCCGTCGAGACCCCCGCAGCTCGCCCCGCACGCGACCACGTCGAGCGCCAGCCCGGTCTGATGCTCGCTGTGACCGGGACGCGCGGATCCGGCATCCGCGTCCGCCTGACCCTGCGTGCGCACGTGCGTGTCGTAGGTCGACACCTGCAGTCCGTACGAACGGTAGCCGTTGTTCGCGCCGATCCGCCCCGCCCCGGCCGCGACGGAGGCCTCGGCCATCGCTCCGACCGCGGCCGCGACGTCGAGGCGCACACGTCCGGACGGCGTCGTCATCTGCAGGGGCACCGAGTCGAGCGCGGCCGGCTCGTAGTCGGCGGGGTTCAACGGCAGACTCTTGTTCACCACGACCCACACACGGGCGGGATCGGTCAGGGAGATGCACGGGGCGTTCCCCGCGACCACCGCCTCCCGGAAGCGGACACCCCCTCCGAAGGCGGCGACCGTGGCCGCGTCGTCGCCGTTCGCGATCGCCTGCTGCACGGCCGGGTCCGCACACGGGTCGACCGCGGTCGTCGCTCCCACCTTCACCGGCGGCACCTGCATCACCGCGACCGGCACCGGCATCGTGTCGGCGGCCGGCGGAGCGACCGGGACGGACGCGATCGAGAGCATCATCCCGAGTGCGGTCACGGCGACGCCGATCGGCAATGCGGGTCCGCGGATCGGGGAGCGCGGAGCCGCATGCTGAGCGTGCGGCGAGAAGTGCATTGGTCCATCTTCTCATTCGAAGATATCTCGCAGAGTCGCTTGCAATGATTTCGTCTTTCTGTTCGAATGGGTGAATGCGGTGGCAGGGACAGAAGCTCGGAGAGACGGACGCGGCGGCGCTGCCCGGCCTCGAAGACCGCTCGAGCGTGCTGCGCACGGTGACCACGCCGGAGTTCGCCGGCATGACGTTCCACGAGGTGCTGTCGAAGTCCGCTCTCAACCACGTACCCGGGGCGTCGCGCATGCCCTTCGCGTGGACGATCAACCCCTACCGCGGATGCTCGCACGCGTGCGTGTACTGCTTCGCCCGCGGAACACACGAGTACCTCGACCTCGACGGCGGATCGGACTTCGACTCGCAGATCGTGGTCAAGGTGAACGTGGTCGAGGTGCTCGAGAAGGAGCTGCGGCGCGGGAGCTGGCAGCACGAGACCGTCGCGTTGGGCACCAACACCGATCCGTATCAACGCGCCGAGGGGCGCTACAAGCTCATGCCCGGCATCATCGAGACGCTCGCCGCATCCGGCACTCCGATGTCGATCCTCACCAAGGGGACGCTGATCCGCCGCGACATCCCCCTGCTCGTGAAGGCTGCGCAGCGGGTGCCGATCGATGTGCAGATGTCGATCGCGATGTACGACGACGAGCTGCAGAAGGCCATCGAACCTGGGGCACCGACCACGCAGGCACGGCTCGACACCGTGCGCGCCCTGGCCGACGCCGGGTTCCGGGTGACCGTCTTCCTGATGCCGATCATGCCGCACATGACCGACTCGCTCGAGGCGATCGACAGCGCCCTGGCGCGCATCAAGGAGGCCGGAGCGCGCACCGTCATCTACGGAGCCCTGCACCTGCGACCGGGGGTGAAGCCGTGGTTCTTCGAGTGGCTCGGTGCGCACCGGCCCGACCTGGTGTCGTCGTACCGCGGGCTCTACCCCGGCGTGTCGGCAGAGGCCCCCAAGGGGTACCGGCAGTGGCTCGCGAAGCGGGCACGCCCGCTCATCCGGATGCACGGGCTCGACGGCCGCCATGAGGACGACTATCCGCAGCGCGTCCGACCCGTGCGGTTCACGCCGACCGCGGCATCCGAGCCCGCGGCGCAGCCGATGCTGTTCTGAACCGAGGGAGCTCTGCGGCCCCGTAGGCTCGACAGTTATGGCTATCGGCTCCACCATGCACACGTTCGACGTCCAGCTGGCCGACACCGATCGGGGCGTCTACGAGGACTTCTCGCTGCGGGTGGCGCGTCATCCCTCCGAGACCGACGCCTACATGCTCACGCGGATACTCGCCTACGGACTGGAGTTCGCCGAGGGCATCGCCTTCAGCGACGGCATCTCGTCCACCGAGGAGCCCGCCGTGATCGTGCGCGACATGACCGGCGCGATCATGGCCTGGATCGAGGTCGGCGCGCCCGATGCCGAACGCCTGCACTACGGCAGCCGACTCGCCGAGCGCACGGTCGTGTACACCCACCGCGACCCCGCCAAGGTCATGGCGCCGTGGGCGGGGAAGAAGATCCACCGCTCCGATGCGATCCGGGTCTACAGCTTCGACCCCGGATTCATCGAGTCGGCCGTGCCGCATCTGGAACGACGCAACACCATGACCCTCACGGTGACGGAGCAGGTCGTCTACCTCGACCTGAACGGCGCTTCGCTGACGACCTCGATCCACGAGCACCAGCCGGCCTGAGCCCCGGACCGCCCACCGAGCGCGCTCAGAGAGCGGGGGCGGCGTTCCAGGCGTCGACGAAGCCCTGCGTGTCGTCGCCTCCACCCTTCACGAGGTCCGGGTGGAGCTTCCCGGTGACCTTGAACGCGTACGCGGGACGATCGGTCTCCGCCGCCCAGCTCGTCGAACCGAAGATCTCGGCTTCCTGGTCCCGCAGCGCAGCGTGTTTGATCGCCGGGGCGAGCGCCGCGACATCGGCCCCGTGGTCGAGCACGACGTCGAGCTCCAGCGGCCCCAGTGCGACGGAGCGCACTCCCTCGGCATCCGCGAGCCCGAGCGCACGATCGAAGTTCGCGACGTATCCGTCCTCGCTCATGGTCTTCGCGGTGATGCGCGAGCCCGGCTCCTCCTGCTTCAGCACGAAGAGCTGGAGGGAGTTGAACTCCTGGAGGTCCGGCGTCGCGAGAAGAGCCTGCTGCACGCTCGTGGCCGTCTCGGCATCGGTCGTGGTCACCGAAAGATGCAGAGCGCGCGGCCCGTGCGTGTCGATCGAGGCCCCCACGACACCGGCGATCGGCGTGAGGATCGCACTGAGCCTGGCGGCGAGCTCCTCCTGAAGCGCCGGAGCCGTCATGATCCCGCTGAAGAGATCGACGCGGATCTTCGCCTCGCCGGACGTCATCGCGTCGACGGCGGGCGCGGCAGCCGCCGCCCCTTCGACCGTGCGCATCCGCAACGAGAGCGAGTCGTCGTCGAGCGTGTACTTCTGGATCGGAGCGACGGCGGCCACCGCCGCGACCGTCTCGAGGGCGACCTTCAGCGCCGTCGGATCCTGCGTCTCGACCGACGAACGCTCGTGCACATCCGAGACCTTGAGCGATACGCCGTCGGTGAGAGGACCGGCCGCCGCCGCATCCGCCAGCGGCTCGATCGTGGCAGCCGGGTCGATCCCCGCTTCCGTGACCGCCTCGACGCCCAGCGAACCGTCGGAGGACCAGACACGACCCTGCAGGATGCCGTCGACTCCGGACAGCTCGCCCACTGCCTCAGCGAGTCCGGCAACCTCGTCCTCCTCCCCGGCGACCGTCCACTGCCAGGCGCCGGTGCGCACCCTGAGCACCACATCGTCGTCGGTCACGGACTCGGCGAGGTCGTTCAGACGCACGGCAGCCTCGGGGAGGTCCGCCGGTGCGACCGAATCTTCGAGCGTGATCAGGTAGCCGCCGTCTCCCGCCTTCTCGATCGAGGAGACGGCCGCATCCTTCGCGACCTGCTCCTCGAGGTCTTCGCTCTTCCGCGTGCACCCGGCGAGTGCCGTCACGGCGACCACCCCGCCCAACAGCAGAGCCACACCACGTACGATCCCCCGGTTCCGACGCATTACTCCATCGTATGCACGAACGCGTGAAAGCCCGATGGACAGAAATCCCCATCGGGGTCTCGTGCTCGCACCGAGACGGGCGCGGAGGAACGGCAGAGGCCCCGCCCGCGGAAGCGGAACGGGGCCTCTGTCGAGCGGGACTCAGGCGGTCAGGTCGGCCGCGGTCGGCACGCGGCCGGCGATCTCCTCGATGATGTCGTCGTCGAGACGCGCGTTCTCGAACGGCGCGTCGATCTCGGCGCGGTCGAGCAGCTCGGTCATCCGACGCTGACGCTGACGCGTGATCAGAGTGACGACGCGACCCGAACGACCGGCACGACCGGTGCGACCCGAGCGGTGCAGGTACGTCTTGTACTCGTCGGGGGCGTCGGCCTGGACGACCAGGTCGATGTCGTCGACGTGGATGCCGCGGGCGGCGACATCCGTGGCGACGAGCACGTTCACGCGACCCGAGGTCAGGCGCTCGAGGTTGCGCGTGCGCTTGGCCTGGTTCAGGTCACCGTGCAGCGAGACGGCCGGGATGCCGGCGTCGTCGAACTGCTCGGCGAGCATGTCGGCGTAGGCGCGGGTGCGAGCGAAGACGAGGGTCTTGCCTGCGCGGTCGACGAGCGACGTGAGGATGTCCGCCTTGTCGCGGTGCTCGATCACGAGCACGCGGTGCTCGATCGTGCTGGACTCCTGGTCCTCACCGGCGACCTCGTAGACGGCCGGGTCGACGAGGAACTCGTCGACGAGCGCCGCGACCTCACGGTCGAGCGTGGCCGAGAACAGCAGCTTCTGACTGCCGTCTGCCGTGTGACGCAGGATGCGCTGCACGGGCTCGACGAATCCGAGCTCGCACATGTGGTCGGCCTCGTCGAGCACCGCGATGCGGCAGTCCGAGAGGTCGAGCTTGCCCTGGTTGATGAGGTCCTCGACGCGACCGGGGGTGCCGATCACGATGTCGACGCCCTTCTTGAGCGCACCCACCTGGCGACCCTGCGGCACACCACCGTAGATCTGCGTGGTGAACAGGCCGACGCTGCGGGCGATCGGCTGGATCGTGCGGTCGATCTGCAGCGCGAGCTCGCGCGTCGGAGCGAGGATGATCGCACGCGGCGACCGTCCGAACTCGCGGCGCTTGCCGGCCTGCGACTGCAGCACGCGCTCGACGAGCGGGGCGCCGAAGGCGATGGTCTTGCCGGATCCGGTGCGGCCCCGGGCGAGCACGTCGCGCCCGGCGAGGACGGCGGGGATGCTGGCTGCCTGGATCGGGAACGGCGTGGCCGCGCCCATGCCGACGAGGGTCTCGACGATGTTCGATCCGAGGCCGAGGTCGCCGAAGGTCACGCCATCGACCTCGACGGCCGCGACGGACTTCGCCTCGAGGCGCTCGTGCACGACATCGTCACCCGGTGCGAACTTCGCCCCGGTCGACGCCGGGCGGCTGGTGGCGTTCCAGTCGTTGCGGCTCGGTCGATCGTTGCGCGCCGGACGCCCGCGGGTGTCCGAGGTCAGGGGGCGGGGACGCTCGGTGCGGTAGGCGCCACCGGTCGACGGGCGCGAGCGCTCGTCGCGGCCACCCTCGAACGAACGCTGCGTGCGGTCACGGTCGAAGGCACGGCGTGCGCGGTCGGCGTCGTACGAACGCTCGGGGCGCTCGGCGCCACGGCTCGCCGCTGCACCGCGGTCGTCACGACGGGGACGCTCATCGCGGTCGAAGCGCTGACCTCCACGGTCGTCACGGTAGCCACCGGCACCCGTGGGGCGCTGGCCTCGACGGTCGTCGCGAACAGGACGTCCACCGTCGCGGTGGTCGTTGTCGCGGAAGCCCTGACGCTGGGTACCGGCACCGCGGTCGTCGCGGCGCGGACGCTCGTCGCGCTGGCCGCCGCGCTCGTCGCGGTAGGTGCCGGGACCGGTCGGCCGCTGGCCACCACGGTCGTCACGACGCGGACGGTCGTCGCGGTCGAAGCGCGGACGCTCGGCGCCACGGTCGAAGGAACGGGGACGCTCGTCGCGGCCGCCGGCGCGGCTCGGACGGTCGTCGAAACGACGTGCGCCGGTGGCGGGGCGGTCGGTGAAGCGAGGGCGTTCCGTGCGCTCGTCGCCGCGGTGGTGCGGGGCCTCACGGCGTCCGGACTCGGCGCGGTTGCGGATGCTCCTGGCCTCGTCGCGGCCTGCGCGCTCGGACGCGCTCCAGCGCTGCTTGGGCGCACCCGACTCGGCCTCGGCGGGGCGGTAGCCGCGGTGACCCGCGCTCCGGCTGCCCGGGCGACGGTCGTAGCCGCCGGCAGCGGGTGCGGAACGGCGGTCGCCGGCATCCGCTCGTCCACCGCGCTCGTCGCGCGCGCCGTCACGGGCCGGAGCGGCGTGGTGACGATCGTGGAAAGAGGTCTTCTTGGCGCCGTAGCGCGGCTCGAAGTTCGCGGACGGACGTCCGCCGCGGGGCTTCTTGTTCTTCGGCATTGCGATTTCTTCCTGTGTTCTCGCACGAGAACAGCGCAGCGCGCACGCGCATGCACCCAGCGCATGGTCGAACAGGACCTGCGGGGTTCCGGACTGTCAGCGGCCGGGGCCATTCATGTGATGGTTGATTAGCGTCGAGCGACGCTCACCATCGGCCCCTGGACTCACACTTCATACACAGAAAACGTCCGCACCAACGCGCGGGTGTCCGAAGCCGACCGTCCGATACTACCCGGTGCACCTGAGAGAGTGCCGACGCGGGCGTGGCCGTACGATGACGAGGTGAGTACCGCTTCCCCCACCGGCGCCCAGATCTCCCTCCAGCTCGGCCTCGCCAGCGCACAGATCGCCCAGGTCGGCGCATCCCTGCGTTCGCTGCGCATCGGCGGTGTCGACCTCGTCCCGCCGTATCCGCTCGACCTGCCCACGCCGGCCTGTTCCGGTGTGGTGCTCGCTCCCTGGCCGAATCGCGTCCGGGACGGGAAGTGGGACGACGAGGGCACTTCTCGAACTCTCGCCATCACCGAGCCGAAGCTGAACAACGCCAGCCACGGATTGCTGCGGTTCACCGCCTACGAGGTGTCGCACACCGACCGCGAGGCCGTGCTGCGGGCGAGCATCGTGCCGCAGACGGGATACCCGTATCTGGTCGAGACGACCGTGACGTATGCGCTCACCGCCGACGGCATCGACGTGACGCACACGCTCACCAATCGCTCGGCCACGCCTGCCCCGGTCGCCCTCGGCACGCACCCGTTCGTGACGATCGGCGACGTCGATCCGCACGACCTCGTCCTGCGGATCCCCGCCGAGACGGCCTTCGTGACCGACGAGCGGATGCTCCCGACCGGCACCCAAGCGGTCGAGTCGGCCCTGCGCGAGGGAGCCCGGCTCGGAGACCTCGCGCTCGACACCGGGTTCACCGACCTCTCCCGCGACGCCGACGGCCGCGTGCGGCATTCGCTCACGGCGCCCGACGGTCGTCGGGTCACCCTCTGGCAGGGCGAGGGCTTCGACTACGTGCAGGTGTACACGACGCCCGCGTATCCCGGGCAGAGCCTCGCGGTCGCGATCGAGCCGATGACCGCGCCCGCCGATGCGCTGAACAGCGGCCTCGGCATCCGTCGCCTCGCGCCCGACGAGACCTGGACCCTGCGCTGGGGCATCACCTACGCCTGAGACGCCGCTGCGCGATCCCACGCGTGCACCACTGCGCACGAAGTCCGCAGAAAGGCCCCGGATCACGCATCTCATGCGGATCCGGGGCCTTTCTGCGGCGTTGTTCACACCGAGCGGGAGCTACTCCCCGCGCTCGCGCAGCTCGCGCCGGGTGAGCTGCGGCGCGTGCGGCAGCCCCGAGGCGTCGATCAGCACGGGCCGGCCCGACGCTGCGGCAGCGCCGGCGGCATCAGGTCCGACCGGAGCATCAGGGACCGGGGTGCCACCGGCATCCGAGCCGCCGGTCTTGCGCGCGCGGCGACGCTCCCTGGCGCCCTCGACGAGGTTGTAGAGGGTGGGCAGCACGATCAGCGTCAGCACGGTCGACGAGATCAGTCCGCCGATCACGACGATCGCCAAAGGCTGAGAGATGAACCCGCCGTGCCCGGTGATGCCGAGCGCCATCGGGGTCAGCGCGAAGATCGTCGCCAGCGCGGTCATGAGGATCGGCCGCAGACGCTTCTCGCCACCGGCCTTCACCGCCTCGACGGTCGACAGACCCTTCTCCCGGTATTGATTGACGAGGTCGACGAGCACGATCGCGTTCGTCACCACGATGCCGATGAGCATCAGCACGCCGATCAGCGAGGCGACGCCGAGCGGCACTCCCGTGACGATCTGCAGCAGGATCGCACCCGTCGCCGCGAACGGCACCGACACGAGCAGCAGCAGCGGCTGGCGCAGCGACTTGAAGGTCGCGACCATCACCACGTAGACGATCAGGATCGCCGCGAGCATCGCGAGTCCGAGCTGCGAGAACGAGTCCGCCTGCTGCGACGCGACACCGCCGACCTCGGCGGACGCGCCGTCGGGCAGGTCCACCGCGGCGAGCGCCTCATTCACCGACTGCGTGGCGGTGGCGAGGTTGTCGGATGCCGGCGGCACCGTGATCGTCGAGGTCCGACGGCCCTGCTCGGTCGTGATCGAGGTGGGACCGTTGCGCTCCTCCACGGTGGCGATGTCCTGCAGCTGCACGATGCCGAGCGGCGTCGGGATCGCGAGCTCCTTCAGCGCCTCGACGGTGGTCGGCGGCTCGGGCGTGACGATGTAGACCGTCAGCGCGGTGTCGTCGATCTCGACGGAACCGGCCTGCTGCGGGCGCATGGTGCTCGACACGATCGAGCCGACGGCGACCTCGGAGAGCCCGCGCTGGGCGGCGGCCTCCCGGTCGACCACGACGGCGATGTACGGCAGCGACGCGGCGAGGTTGTCGGTGACCTGGCCGATCCCGTCGCGTCCGTCGAGCTCCTCGACGAGAGCGGTGGTCGCGGTCTGGAGGTCGTCGGCGTTCGAGGCCGTCACCGTGATCTCGATGTCGCTCGACCCGAAGCCGGCGGATGCCGCGACCGACACGTCGCCCACGTCGTCGCCGAGTCCGTCGATCGCGTCCTGCACGTCGGCGCGCAGCTTCTCCTGGTCGGCGTCGCCGTCGGTCAGCACCGAGTAGGTGACGCCGGCGCCGCCGGAGAAGGCGTCGCTGAGCGCGGAGCCGCTGGTGCCGATCGACGCCTGCACGTGCTCGATGCCGTCGATGCCGAGCAGCGCGTCCTCGACCTCCACCGCCGCATCCGACTTCGCCTGCAGGCTCGCGGTCGGGCCGAGGTCCTGCGTGACGGTCATGGTGTTCTGCCCCGAGTCGCTGAGGAAGTTGATCTTCATCAGGGGTGCGGCGGCGAGCGTGGCGCCGAGCACGACGACGGCGAGGATCACCGTGAGGCCGGAGTGCTTCAGGGTCCATCCGAGGATCGGCCGGTAGACGCGCTGCAGCTGGGTCGGCGGGGCATCCGGGTGCTCCGGATCGATGGCGTTGCCGTGCTCGTCGAGCAGCTCCTTGCCGGGCTTGAGGAACCAGTAGGCGAGCACCGGGACGATCGTCAGCGCGACGAGGAGCGAGGCGACCATCGCGATCGTCACGGTCATGGCGAACGGCCGGAACAGCTCACCGACCATGTCGCCCACGAAGACGATCGGCAGGAAGACGGCCACCGTCGTGATGGTGGATGCCGTGATCGCCATGGCGACCTCGCGCACGGCGAGGCGGATCGCATCGCCCTTGTCGGCGTCGCCGACGTAGTGACGTTTGATGTTCTCGATCACCACGATGGAGTCGTCCACCACTCGCCCGATCGCGATCGTGAGCGCGCCGAGCGTGAGCACGTTGAGCGAGTAGCCGAACGCCTGCAGCCCGATGAAGGTGATCAGCACGCTGGTCGGGATCGAGATCGCCGTGACCAGGGTGGAGCGGATCGAGAGCAGGAAGACCAGGATGACGATCACGGCGAACACCAGGCCGAGCAGGCCCTCGGTCGCGAGGGTCTCGATCGACTGCACGATGAACGGCGCCTGGTCGAAGATCACCGTGAACTCGGCATCGGGGAAGGCGTCGCCGATCGTGTCGAGGGCGGCGATGACGCCGTTGGACACCTCGACGGTGTTCGCTGCGGGGAGCTTCGTGATCGAGATCGAGAGTGCGTCCTTGCCGTCCACCCGCGAGATCGAGGTGACGGGGTCGGACTCCTGCACGACCGTGGCCACGTCGCCGATGGTGAGATCCGTGCCGACCAGCGGCAGTGCGGCGATCTCGTCGACGGACGTGATCTTCGCGCCGGTCTGCACCGTGAGTGTCTGGCCGTCTTCGGTGATGTCACCGCCCGGGAAGAGCGTGCCGTTCTGCTGCAGTGCAGAGCTGATGGCCTGCGTGCTCTGCCCTGCGGCCGCGAGCTCGGCCACATCCGGGGTGATGCTGATGCGCTGGCCGACCCCGCCGACGATCTCGGCGGCGTTGACGCCGTCGACGTCTTCGAGTTCGGGGATCGCGACGGATTCGAGCTCGGCCTGGGCGTTGTCGGCATCCTCGAAGCCCGTGACGGCGACCTGGATCACCGGGAAGTCGTCGATCGACACCGAGAGCACCTGCGGGCTCACATCCTCCGGCAGTTGCGAGGAGATGCGGTTGATCGCCTGCTGGATCTTCTGCTCGGCCGTGGCGAGGTTGGTGCCGTAGGCGAACATCGCCTGCACGATCGACGCGTTGGTGGTGCTGGTCGCGGTGGTCGACTCGAGCCCGGGCACACCCTGGATCGCGGATTCGACCGGCGTGGAGACGTCGTTCTCGACGACCTCGGGCGAGGCGCCGGGGTAGGTGGTCATGACCACCAGTGCCGGCAGCTCGAGCGAGGGGATGAGCTCCTGCTTGAGGTTCGTGAGGGCGAGCCCGCCGAACACCGCCGCGACGATGGTGATGAGGGCGATGAGCGCGCGGTTCTTCAGGCTCAGGATGGCGAGTTTCGACAAGGCGGTTTCCTCGGTGTCAGGGTGTGGCTGTCGCTGCGGAGGGGGTGGAGACGGAGTCTCCGAGGATCCGCGCCAGTGCGGTCTCGATGAAGGACTGTTCGAGGCGGGCGTCGCGGATCTGCATGCTCCACATGACGCCGTCGATGAAGATCATCGCCGCTCTGGCACGGTCGGCGCCATAGGTCGGCTCGAGCAGTTCCACGAGCCGGTCCGACAGATGACGGGCGAGCTCGCGGAGACGGGGGTCGTGCACGGCGGCGGTGACCACGGCGCGGTCGGCCTGCACCGCATGGTGGTCGTCCATGCTCTCGAACACGAGCGCGGCGATCACGGCGGGGCTGTCACCGCGTTCGACGATGGTCTGACGCACGCCGTCGAGGCGGGCGTCGACCTCCTCGGCGAGCGCACGGAACGCGGCGGCACGGAGGTCGTCGAGCGTGTCGAAGTACTGGGTCGTGGCGCCGAGGGGCACATCCGCGCGGGCGGCGACCATGCGATGCGTGACGGCCTCGGCGCCGACCTCGACGATGAGCTCGGCGGCAGCGGTCACGATCTCGCGACGGCGCGCTTCAGGGTCGCGCCGACGACGCGGTCCTTCACCCATCGAGCACCCCCTGGACATCCGTACATGTACGTTTGTACATTTCCGGATTGTGAGGATGCTGGGAGGGCTCAGAGCGCAGAGCCGAGAGCGAGACCCGCCCCCGCAGCGAGCAGACCGAGCAGCAGCATCCCGATCGCGTTGAACACGGATGCCGGGCGCTCGCCGTCACGCCACAGCGCCACCGTGTCGAGCATCGCCGTGCTGAAGGTCGTGTAGCCGCCGAGGAGGCCGGCACCCAGCAGGAACGCGGCGTCCGGCAGTGCGGTCGCGACCAGGCCGAGCGCGAACGAGCCGGTGATGTTCACGAGCAGGATGCCCCACGGGAAGCGGCGTCCGGCGAGGCGGGCCACCCCGAGGTCGACGAGATACCGCAGCACCGCCCCGAGTCCTCCGGCGAGCGCGGCGCCGAGGAAGAGCAGGGGGCTCACGATGCGGCTCCGGTGCGCGGCGTTCCCAGGCGGAGACCCAGTGCCGCGGCGCAGAGTCCGAGCAGGAGGCTCCCCGCGGCGTACGCGAACGCGAGGACCGGCGCGTGCGACCAGAGCGCGAGGGTGCCCGTCATGAACGCGCTGTAGGTCGTGAAGCCGCCCAGCACCCCGGTGCCGAGCATCAGCCGCAGGTCGGTCGACGCCGGCAGCCGTGCCGCGAGCACCCCGATCAGGAACGCGCCGAGGATGTTCGCGATGAGGACCGCGACGGGGAAGCCGCCCGCATCGGGGAGCGCGAGCCCGAGGCCGAGCCGCGCCGCCGTGCCGACCGTGCCGCCGACGGCGACGAGGAGGATGCGGCGGAGGGTCACGTCCGCCACTGTAGTCGCCGGCTGGCAGTGCGCCCGCCGGATGTCAAGGCGGTGGATGCCGGGGCGCGCACGGCGTTGACTGGCGGCATGAAGCCCCTCTGGAAGCTCGACAAGACCCTGCCCGTCGGCTCGCCCTTCGAGCCGGGGGCGCGGCACGACGTCCTCATCGTCGGCGCGGGTCTCACCGGTCTGTCGACCGCGGTCATGCTCACCCGCGCGGGGCTGGACGTGGCGGTGATCGAAGCCGGGGAAGTCGCCGAGCTCGCGACGGGCGGGAACACGGGCAAGCTCTCCCTCCTGCAGGGGCAGCGTCTCGCCACGATCCGCCGACACCACCCCGCCGCTCTGGTGCGCGCGTACGTCGACGCCAACCGCGCGGGGATGGAGTGGCTGACGGCCTTCGCCGACAATGCCGGGGTCTCGTACACCCGCCGCGCCGACCACTCCTACGCCCAGGGCCCCGACGGCCTCGAAGCCGTGCGCGACCAGCACGCCGCCGCCCGCGAGGCCGGACTGCCGACGCGGATGCTGACGCCGAGCGAGTCCTCGGCGACCTCCTTCCCGATCGCCGGCGCCGTCGCCCTCGAGGACCAGGTCGCGATCGACCCGGTGGACGTCACCCTGGCGCTGGCCGCAGAGCTGCTCGCGGTGGGCGGAACGCTCCACACCGGCATCCGGGTCACGAGCACCCATGCGCTGGCGGGTCGCGTCGACACCCCCGCCGGTCCGCTGTTCGCCGACCACGTCGTGCTCGCGACCGGGACCCCGATCACCGACCGCGGTCTGTACTTCGCGAAGACGCACGGCCTGCGGTCGTACTGCGTCTCGTTCCGGGTGCCCGACCTCGCCCTCGAAGGCACCTTCCTCTCGGTCGACGGGCCGACCCGCTCGATCCGTCCGGTCTCCGAGGCCGACGGACCGGGTTCCGCGGCGCAGCTCGTCGTCGGCGGGAACGGGCATCCGGTCGGCCGCTCCGACAGCGAGTCCGCCGCGGTCGACGATCTCGTCGCCTGGACGCGCCTGCACTTCCCGGACGCCGAGGAGACCCACCGCTGGTCGGCGCAGGATTACGAATCGCACAACCTGATCCCGTTCGTCGGAGCCATGCCGCGCGGGCTCGGTCGGGTGCGCTTCGCCACGGGCTACGCCAAGTGGGGGCTGTCGAATGCGCCGGCCGCCGCGCTCCGCCTCACCGCCGAGATCCTCGGCACGCCGCGGCGCGAGCGACCGTCCTGGATGACCGCGATCGCCACCCGGCTGACCGTTCCGGCTGATCTCTGGCGCGGAGCATCGGAGGGCGTAAAAGTCGGCAGGGAGGCGACGCAGGGATGGGTCGAGGCCGAGTCCCACTCCGTGCCCGTGCCTCAGCCCGCCGAGGGCGAAGGCGTCGTGGCGAACCGTGCGGGCCGCCCCGTGGCGATCTCGACGGTCGACGGCGTCACCCGCGCGGTCGGCGCCGTGTGCACGCACATGGGCGGCGTGCTCGCGTGGAACGATGCCGAGTGCACCTGGGACTGCCCGCTGCACGCCTCCCGGTTCGCGCCCGACGGCACGCGCATCGAGGGACCGGCGCTGGAGGACCTCACCCCGCTGTCGTCGGAGGGCCGGGAGTGACGTCTCCCGGGGGAGGACCGTCATCCCACCCCTGCTGCGGCGTATCGCCGTTCTCGCGGAACACGTACTGGGAGACGAGCTTGCGCTGACTGCTCGACCAGTCGATCGCGGGGCGGCGCTGCTCGGGCGGCAGGTAGCCGAGCCGGTAGACGGCCATGAGCTCCAGATCCTCGGGGACGCGAAGCAGCTGCACGATCTCGTCCCACCGACCGGGCACCTCCATCGGGAAGGAGATGAACTGGATGCCCATGCCGAGCTCGACCGTGGTGAGCCAGATGTTCTCCATGGCCGCCCCCATGCTGAACACGGAGTAGAAGGACGAGAGCTGTCCCGGTCGATACTCGCTGCGGTCGAGCATGACGCCCAGCAGCAGCGGTGAGCCGGCGACGAGCTTGCGGTTCTCGGCACCGAGGGTCTTGGGCACCCCGAACGTGTTCATGAGCGTCTGGCCGCGCTTCGTGAACACCTGCGAGGTGAACGGGCGGAGCGCGGCGGGGAGCTTGTCGAACAGCATCCCGCTGCGCTTCTCCTCCATCTCGGCCTGGCTGAATCGGAAGTACGGCTTGTACCGCTCGAAGAACGTGCCGTTCGACATCGCCTCCGTCATGCTCTCCCCCGAGATCCCGGCGATCTGCTCGATCGTGTCGCGGCTCTCGATCACGACGAACCGCCAGGGCTGACTGTTCAGCTGCGAGGGCGCCCGGCCCGCCGCCTCCAGGAGGATGCGCTGATGCTCCTCCGTGACGGGGTCGGGCAGGAACGCGCCGTTCGTGGTCTTGCGGCGGCGGATGGCGTCGAGCAGTTCCATGCGTTCACTTCCGGTCGGAGCGGCGGCGCGAGACGACGAGTCCCGCGACGATGAAGGGGGCCGCGGCGAGCGCGACCAGCGGATGCCGGCGGCCGTGGCTGCCGAGGTAGGGGATCGCGGCGAGGGGTACGGCCGCGGGAAGCAGTGCGAGGGCGGCGCGGCGACTCGGACGGCGCGGCTCGCCCCAGATACCGGCGCTCACGGCGAGCGCTGTAGTCGCGCAGGTCGCGATGTAGAGGGCGTGGTGCAGCCACCGGAAGTTCCGGGTGTCGACGAGGCGGAGGGCGACCGAGACGCCCAGGGCGCAGTTCGCCGTGTAGGCGGTGGTCGCTGCGACGAACAGCGGCGCGGCGTTCGAGCGCCGACGTCGGTGGAGCATGACCCGACCCTACGCCCGGCGGTCGTCGGCGATCGCCCCCTTGCGCACCGCACTGCCCATTGGGTACGGCGAGTACGGGCCGGAGCGTGACGCAGTACCCTGGAACCCCGTGCCCGAGACCAGGAGGTGGTACCCGTGATCAGAACGACGTCGGTGCTCCTTCGAGGAGTCACGGTCGGGCGATAGGTCGCCCGGGAGTGCCGCGGCTCTGCCGCACTCTCGAAAGGTACGACCATGACCATGCATTTCACACAAGCCCCTCGTCTCGCCGATGGCGTCATCGAGCGGGAGTTCACCGTCGGGGGAATCCCCGGCATCCTCTGGACCCCGGTGTCCGCGTCGGTGGAGGCCCCTGTTCCGCTCGTCCTCCTCGGGCAGCCAGGCGGCTTCGGTCTGCGGCGCATGCTGCCCCGCCTCGCCGGACGGGCGCACGCGTGTGCGGCGCAGGGGTTCGCCTCGGTCGCGATGGAGCTTCCCGGTGCGGGCGAGCGCACGCCGTTGCCCGGTGCCGCCGAGGCGCGCGCTGACCTGATCCGCGTGCTCGACGAGGGGCGGCGCCCCGGAGATGACCTGATCGACCGGTTGATCCTGCCGCTCGTCGACGCGGCGGTTCCCGAGTGGCAGCGTACGGTCGACGCCGTGCTCGCGCTGCCCGAGATCGGTGATCGCGTCGGGATCTCGGGCGGCGTGATCGCGGTTGCCACGCGTCTCGCCGCCGTGGATCCACGCATCGTCGCGGCGGGGATGTTCGCCGGGAGCTATGTGCCACGCTCCACGTTCGCGGACGCGCGGCGGCTCACGATCCCCGTGCACGTGCTCCTGCAGTGGGACGATGAAGGCAACGACCGGCAGATGGCGTTGGATCTGTTCGACGCCTTCGCGTCCGCGGAGAAGACGCTGCAGGCCAATCTCGGTGGGCACACCGGCGTCCCGGCGTTCGCCGCGGAAGACGTGGCGCGCTTCTTCGCTCGGCACCTGGGCTCGGCGGCGGGCTGAGCGTCGCTCTTCGTCCCGCTCCCCCGATGGCGGGAGCGGGACGAAGAGCGGTGACCGCTACAGGTTCGCCTCCGCGTAGATGCGGAGTGCGTCGCGGACGAACTCCGCACCGTGCGTTCCGCCGGATGCCGTCGCGTAGTTCGCGCCGAAGCGCGGGTCGGCGACGTACATCTCACCGAGGCCGATCACGTACGCCTTGACGTCGCCGCCGGGGGCGGCCGCGGGCGTGCCGGGGATGCCGGTCAGCCACTCGACGTGACGCCGCGCGACGTCCTGGGCCTCGGCGGATGCCGGCTCGATGCCGCTCTCCGCGGCGACGATCCAGTCGCGTCCGAGGTCGGACACACGCTGTTGCCACTCGGCGCGCTCGGCATCCGTCATCCCCCGCCACCAGCTGTCGCTGTCGGCGTAGGCCTTCTTCCCCCAACGCTCCTCGACCTCCTCCTTGTACCGGGTGTGGTCGAAGCCGTCGAACATGTTCTCTGCCATGAGGTTCTCACCTCCTCTCAGTGCTGTGATGGTGGATTCGACCGACGCGATCTGACGCGCCAGCCTGGTCTGCTCCTCGCGCAGCAGCGCGAGATGGGTCTCGAGGGCGGATGCTTCGCCGCGCTCGCGGTCGAGCACCTCTGCGATCTGCGGCAGCCCGAGGCCGAGTTCCCGCAGCAGGAGGACGCGCTGCAGGCGCACGAGCGCCTGCCCGTCGTAGTGGCGGTAGCCGTTGGGCGCGATGCGCGAAGGCGGCAGCAGTCCGATGTCGTCGTAGTGACGCAGGGTGCGGCTCGTCGTGCCCGCCAGCCGGGCGATCTCCTGGATGGACCAGTCGTCCGTGTGCATCACGCTCTCCTTTCGCCGATGGTTCCTGTCCGATGACTCGACTCTAGAAGTTGACGCAACGTCAAGGTCAAGCTCTTTCCGCGGAAACGTGGCCGGCGCGCGAAAACGGCCCCACCCCGGGTCGTGGGGGGTGGGGCCGCTGGTCGCGACGGGCGTCGGGGAAGCTCAGCCTGCGGGGGGTCGGAACGAGGTCACCGAGGCCGTCAGCGCGTCGGCGACGGCCTGGGCGTCGATGTCGAAGAGCACGTCGACGTTGGGCACGCCCTGCCACCGATCGATCATCTGCACGACGGTCTGCCCGCGGGTGTGCCGACCGTTCAGCTCCACGTCGACGCGCAGCCGCCGCACGGTGAACCACTCGGGGTTGAGCGCGTAGGCGACGCAGGGAACGTCGTTGAGGTGCATGCCCTCGGTCTTCCACTCCGGCATGTCATCGCGGTCGTCCTGACGGTCCGGGTAGCCGATCATCTCGCAGAGCGCCACGCCCATCGGCGAGCGCGACTCCCAGAGGGTGCGGATGTGATCGGGCGAGAGCGAGAAGCTGCGGGACACATCGAGGCCGACCTGCGTGAGCGGAGCGCCGGACTGGATGACGATCTCCGCCGCCTCAGGATCGTTGTAGATGTTCGCACTCGCGACCGGGGTCACGTTCCCCCAGGTGAGGGCCGCCCCGCCCATGTAGATGATGCGGCGCACCGAGCGCGCGAACGCCGGCTCGAGTTTGATCGCCAGCGCGACGTTCGTCAGCGGAGCGAGCGCCATGATGGTCACCTCGCCCGGTGCCGACATGACCGTGTCGATCATCCGGCGCACGGCATCCGGCTCGACGTCGGCCTGGGGATCCGGGTCCGGGTACTCCCAGTAGCCCACTCCGCCGGGGCGGTGGATGTGCTCCGCGAAGTTCGGCTCACCGACCAGCGGCCGACTCGCCCCCTTCCAGATGGGCAGGTCGGGACGACCGGCGAGGGCCGCGATCTTGCGGGCGTTCGCCGTGGCGGTGTCGACATCGACGTTTCCGAAGACCGTGGTCAGCGCCTCGATGTGGAAGGCGTCCGAGGCGAGCGCCCAGAACAGTGCTCCGGCGTCGTCGATCCCGGGGTCGGTGTCAATGATCAGTCGTTCCATATCCATGCTTTCTGTCATGTCCTCGCGGCTACGCATGCCGTTCGGACGCTTCACTGGGCCCGTCCGCGACCGCCGGCCGCACCCGTGCGGCACGGGCGGAACGCGTGTAGACGAACAGATACCAGCAGTTGATCGCGATGAGGGTGATGTTGAGGGCGACCATGGGCGCGCTGCCGAGCATCAGGTTGTAGGCCATGAGCATCGCCGATGCTCCGAGGTTCAGCCACCGCAGGCGTGAGATCGTCGGCTGGAGGATCGAGACGATCAAGAGGGCGCTGCCGGCCCAGCCGACGATCTCACGCCAGGGATCCATCAGGCGGTCACTTCCCCACGAAGAGGCCGTTGCGCCGCTTGGCGAGGACGTAGAGCACGACGCTGATCGCGCACAGGCTCGCGATGTAGATCGGGAAGACCCACATCATCCCCTGGCTCTGCAGCCACAGCAGCAGGTACGACGCGGTGCCGCCGAAGATCGCGACGCCGAGACCGTAGCCGAGTCCGAGGCCGGTGCCGCGGATGTGCTGCGGCAGGAGGGAGTTGGACACGACGACGAAGATCGTCATGTTGAGCAGCAGCACGATGGCGCCGCCGAACATCACGCCGGCGAGCGTGCCGATTCCGGGCTGCGAGTAGAGCAGCGCCAGGAAGATCGTGGGGATCGCCAGCAGACGGGCGACCACGAACCACCGGGACATCGGGAACCGGTCGAGGATGCGGCTCAGCCCGTACGCACCGAGAGTCAGGAAGACTCCCATGCCCGTCGTGATGGCGAACACCGCGGTGGGGTCCTCTCCGAAGGTGCCGTTGGCGAGGTTCGGCAGACCGGCGATCCAGGTGTAGTTGTACGCCTGGATCGCGCCCACGATGAACACGGTGGCGAGCACGCTCAACCAGTACTTGCGCACGTCTCGCCACACGGAGTTGTTCTTCGTGGGGATCGCGCCGACCGTGCGGATGGCCGCGGTGTCGAGCGTCTCGGGCAGGGTGCGGCGCAGCCACAGCACGATCAGACCGAACGCTCCGCCCACGAGGAACGGGATGCGCCAGCCGTAGGCGGCCAGGGCCTCCGGCCCCAGCAGGAGGCTGATGAAGAAGATCGACAGCGGTGCGAGCAGGTTGCCCAGGTTGTTGAAGAAGGCGAAGAACCCGGCCACGTAGCCGGGGCGGTTGGGCACCAGCTCCAGCGCGTAGGCCGTTCCGAGGGGGGCCTCGACGCCGGCGGAGAGCCCCTGGAGGAGGCGCGCGGCGACGACCACGATCGGCGCGAGAGCCCCGATGGTCTGGTAGTCGGGGAGGATGCCGATGATGAAGCTCCCCAGCGCGACGGCACCGACGGCGAAGATCATGATCTTCCTCCGTCCGTAGCGGTCGGCGACGAAGCCGAAGACGACGCCTCCGAGCGGTCGTGCGACGAACCCGACGGCGAAGACGGCCAGGGCGTTCAGCGTCGAGGCGAGCGGGCTGTCGGAGGGGAAGAATGCCGCGCCGAGGTAGACCGACAGGAGTCCGAAGATCGCCCAGTCGTACCACTCGAGCGCGTGCCCCCAGCTCAGCGCCCGGAGGTTGCGGCGCTCTGTCTTGCTCGCCTTGCTCGTCAACTGCTGCGGCGGTGCGGCTGCCACTACTTCTTCAGTGCTCATGGAGCTCCTTTGCTCTGCCCTCGAGGGGGAGGTGATCGACCCGTTGACGACTATAGTATAGCAGGATTCCCCTTCGTGACAGAAAGAGTGCCTCGTGACTTCTCCACTGAACGACACCGACCGCCGCCTCGTCGACGCGGCCTCCGAACTGCTCGTCCGCACGCACGACGCAGACCTCCACCGTGTCGCGGCCGCCGCCCGCGGAGCATCGGGACAGATCTATCTCGGCCTCAGCCTGCGCTCCCCCCGGGTGAGCGTCTGCGCCGAGAGCTCGGCGCTCGCCAACGCCCGGATCGGCGGCGAGCAGGACATCGAGGCCATGGTGTCCGTCGGGCTGCGGGAAGACGGGACGACGGTCATCCTCAATCCCTGCGGCGTGTGCCGTGAGCTCGTGCCCGCCATCGCACCGGGCATCCGCACACTCGCAGACGACGGCGGTCACCCGGTGTGGGTGACCGCCGTCGATCTGCTGCCGATGCCGTGGGTGCGCGCGCGCTCCTACGACTGAGCCGTCCGCGCGACTCAGCGCCAAGGAAGCGGACGCCGCAGCACCTCGCCGATCCGCTCGAGCACGCCGTCGAAGTCCATGTCGAAGACGACGCGGTGGATCGGCCGCGTCTCACCCTTCACGGGATGCACGCCGGCGAGATAGCGGTCACCGGTGTCGGGGTCGCGGAAGGTCTCGAGCGGCCGCATGACCGCACCGGTCACGAGCTCCGGATACAGCAGACTCGCGACCGCCATGCTGTCGTTGATGCCCATGACCCGGCGTCCTTCCGGCTGCGGGTACGACCGCGAGTAGAACCCGGCGTAGTCGCGACTGATCGCGGTGATCAGCTGCGCGGGGGCGAACCCGGTCGACGACGCGATGTCGAGGAAGAAGTCCTCGGGGACGAGGGCCTGACGCGTGACATACGGTCCGCACCAGGTCACGTCGCCCGCGTGAGCTGCGACGATGCGCGCGGCGTCGATGTCGAAGGAGACGTTGGGGTCGCGCGAGACCCGGAACCGGCGATCCTCCCAGGGCGCGGTGTCGTGATAGAGCGCCGGCCCGAGCGTGCCCACGATCGTGGTCGAGCGGAGTCGCTGCAACAGGTCCGGCCGCGTCTCGATGGCGGCGGCGAGGTTCGTCTGCGGGCCGAGCGCGACATAGTCGATCTCGCCCTCGTGCCGATCGACCAGGTCGAGCACGACGTCGACGCCGACCGGCTCGGGGTCGACGGACCGGGTCGGACGAAGGCCCGTGTTGCCGAACCCGTCCTCCCCGTGGATGCCGGGGTTCATGCGCAGCTCCTGGACGAGCGGCACGTCCGCGCCGCGGTACACGGGGACATCCGTGCGCCCGCAGATGTCCAGCACGTACCGGGCGTTGTCTGCGGCCCGTTCGCCGGTGGTGTTGCCGAAGACGCTGACCGCCGCCAGGATCTCGACCTCGGGATCGGCGGCCAGCAGCATCAGGGCCAGGGCGTCATCCACCCCGGTGTCGGTGTCGACGATGACTTTTCTCATGGTGCTCTCCTCGTAGGGGATCAGGGACGTGACAGCCCGAACGCGGCGAACGCGTCCTGCGTCGACTTCTCGGTCAGGAGGGTGACGAATCGTGCCGCGTCATCCCCGGCTCCGGGGCGAGCCCCGACGGCGAACCGCCCGTAGGACTGCAGTTCGTGCGGGATCGGCTCCACGATCTGCGGACCGGCGACCGAACGCAGCTCGCTGACCTGCTGGACCGCGACATCCGCGCGACCGTCGAGCAGCGCCTCCACCGTGAGGCCGGATTCGCAGCGCACGGCGCGCTCGTCGAGCCGCTCGAGAAGGTCGCGCTCGCGCAGCACCTTCATGAAATGCACTCCGCTCGCGCCGCTGAGCGTGTACGCGACCGCGCGGGCGGAGAGCAGATAGTCGAGGAAAGCCGTCGCCGAATCATCGGCCGGTCGTGGCCCGCCGTCGAGCCGCGCGTATCCCACGGACGAGACCGCGATCTCCGCGACGCGGTCGGGATCGAGCACCCCGCCGCGTGCGAGGTCGGCGACCGAGGACGAGACCCCGAGCACCAGGTCGGGGCGCTCCCCCGCGGCGATCCGCTCGAGCAGCACGGTCGTGGGCTCGAACGTCGCATCGATCCGGGCACCAGTCTCGCGCTCGAACGCGGGGATGATCTGCTCGACGAGGGGCTTCTGGACGACGAGGCCGCTGTACAGGGTGATCACGAGGAGGGAGTCCTTTCGGAGGGCGCCGCGAGCGCATGCAGCTGCGCGGGGGTGAGCGGGGCCGTGGTGAGGCCGCGGGTGAGGAAGAACAGCTGGGCGGTGTGCTCGAGCTCTTCCAGGGCATCGACCGCCGTGTCCAGGTCGGCCCCGGCGACGACCGGACCGTGATTGCGCAGCAGCAGAGCGTGCGTGGCACGCGCCGCCTCTTCCACTGCGCCGGTCGCGGCAGGGTCGCCCGGGGCGAAGTACGGCAGCATCCGCAGGCTCCCGACGCGCATGCCGAAGTAGGCGGTGAGCGGCGGGATCGGAGCCTCGGGATCGACGTCGGCCAGACACGACACGGCTGCCGCGTGAACCGAGTGCGTGTGCACGACGGCGTTCAGGTCGGGGCGCACGCGCAGCATGGCGACGTGCAGGAACGCCTCCTTCGTGGGCTTGGGCCCATCGATGTGCGTGCCGTCGAGCGCGACCACCGACAGCCGGTCCGCCTCGATGTCGGCGAGACTGACGCCCGTCGGCGTGAGCAGAACGTCGTCACCGTCACGCACCGCGAGGTTCCCGGTGCGACCGTGGGTGAGGCCGCGGCGATGGATCGAGTGCGCGACGCGTTCGATCGCGCGGCGGGCGGCGTCGCTCATGCGGTGAGCCCTCGGCTCGCGACATCCACGAACAGGTCCTCGTCGCCGAAGTTCCCCGACTTGAGCACCAGGTGCACATCGCGCCGTTCGTCGTGGATCCACGGCGCACCCGGCGCGACCTCCTCCCCCACGACCGCGACGGTGGTGCCGAGCGCGCGGATGACCTCGCCCGAGGTCTCGCCGCCGGCGATGAGCATGCGCTTCACGCCGCGATCGGACAGCTGCGCGGCGATGAGGCCCGCCGTGCGCTCGTACAGCTCACCGGCGCCCGGAACGTCGTCGCGACGTTCGGACGCGGGGCTGGAGGAGTAGATGAGGGCGGCTGCGTCGGCGGGTTGGCGATCCCACCACTCGACGGCGCGCGCGGCGAGCTGCTCCGCGGTGTCGCCGGGTTCGGCGGCGACACGATGAGCGGGGCTCCCCGAGGAGACGAAGCGTTCGATCTGCTCGAGGGTGCGCCGGGAGCAGCTGCCCGCGATGATCGCGGTACGCCCCCGAGGCGGGGCAGGGGCGACCGTGCCGTCCGCCGTCTCCCGCCGCGCGATCGCTCCGATCAGGCCGGCGGATCCGGCGACGAGCGCGTCGGCCCCGACGACGGTGGCGAGGATGGCGAGGTCGGCGTCCGTGACGGCATCCACCACTACCTGGAGGGCGCCGTCCGCGCGAGCGCGGCCCAGCATCTCGCCTACGACATCGGCACCCTGCTGCACCACATCGAGGGACACGGTCGCGACCGGTGCCGCGCTCTGCGCCGCGAGCAGCCGGAGGACCGAGGAGTCGCGCATCGGCGTCACCGGGTGATCGCGCATGTGGGTCTCCGCGAGCAGGGTGTCGCCGACGAAGAGGTGCCCGCGGTAAACGGTGCGACCGTGCAGCGGCGCGGCCGGGGTCGTCACGACCAGGTCGGCGCCGAGCTCGTGGGCGACCGCCTCGGTGACCGGCCCGATGTTGCCCTCGGCGGTGGAGTCGAAGGTCGAGCAGTACTTGACGTAGATGCGGTCGGCTCCGCGCTGCCGAAGGACCTCGAGCGCGTCGAGGCTCTGTGCGACCGCCGCCGCGGCAGGGAGGGAGCGTGTCTTCAGCCCGATGACGACGGCGTCCGCCGAGACCGCCGGATCGTCGATGTCCGTGCCGAGGACCAAGAGGGTGCGCAGACCGGCACGGCGAAGCGCGGCCGCGACATCCGTCGCCCCCGTCACGTCGTCGGCGATGACACCGATCATCGACGGTCCTCGTGCAACGCCGCGGTCAGTCGGCGCGCAGCTGCGGCCGGCCCGTCGAGCACGGTCACATCGAAACGATCCGCGAGGGCTTCGGCCGCGGCGGCGAGGGAGTACTGGGCGAGCACGATGAGATCGTAGGGCTCGTCGACCGCGGCGATCGCCGTGGCGAGAGCGTCGATCAGGTCGGGCGCGGCCAGCGGGACGGCCGCCGCGGACACCACCAGCGGGTGCACCTGCGCCGCTGAGCCGCTCTCGACGAAGGCCGCCGTCAGCCGGGCCGTGCTGTCGCTCGCGGACGACTCGAGCGAGGCCACGAGCAGCACGCGAGCGGGCGCGGCGGCGACCGCCTCGGCGAACAGCGGACCGTCTGCCGACAGCACCGGGGCCCCGTCGACAGCGCGATCACGTCGGTCGGCACGCACCCCGAACTGCGAACAGGTCAGCAGCACGCCATCCGCTCCGCCGGCGAGCGCGAGTTCGATGAGGCTGTCCATCCGGGCAGCCAACGGCGCGGTGATGCCGCCCTCGACGTGGGCGTCGGCGAGCAGGCGGTCGTCGAGCAGGTTCCACACGGTCGCTGTGGGAACAGCGGCCGCGATCGCCGCCGCTGCGGGGGCGATCGCCAGCGGGGTGGCGCTGATGAGCGCGATCTTCGGGTCGGTCATCGGATGGTCCTCTCGATCCAGGAGAGCCCGTCGCGGGTCCCCGCGACGGGGGCGTACTCGCAGCCGATCCATCCGGGATAGCCGCTCTGAGCGATGCGCGCGAGCACACGCTCGTAGGCGATCTCGCCCGTGCCGGGTTCGCCGCGTCCGGGGTTGTCGGCGATCTGCACGTGCGCGACGGCGGGCAGCAGCTTCTCGAACCGCTCGATGACGTTTCCGCGGTCGACCTGGGCGTGGTAGACGTCGAACAGCACGCCGACCGTCTCCGGATCGACGCTCTGCGCGACGGCCGCCGCGGTCTCCATCGAGGCCAGACCGTAACCGGGCTGATCGCGCTTGTTGATCGCCTCCAACGCCAGCCGCACACCCGTGCCGCGCGCCTGATCGGCGGCCCAGGAGATGTTCGACACGTACGTCGCGTACGCGGAATCCGCGTCGGCATCGGCCGGCTTGATGCCGGCCATCGCGTGCACCACGCGTGCGCCGAGGACGTCGGCGTACTCCAGCGCGCGCAGCACGCCGTCGCGGAACTCCTTCTCCGCACCGGGCACGTACGCCGCACCGGATGCGGTGGCGGAGCCGGGCGCACCGGCGGGCGTGTTGATGAGGATCTGCGCGAGTCCTGCGTCGTCCAGCAGGCGACGCACCTCCGCGGGCGCGAGCTCGTACGGTGAGGCGAACTCCACCGCGGTGAACCCGGCGTCGGCTGCCGCGTCGAAGCGCTCGGCGAACGGCACCTCGGTGAACATCCACTTCAGGTTGGCGGCGAGGCGCACCGGCCCCGTCGACGACTCGACGATCATGCCGACACCGCGCTGTAGTCGGGGTTGACCACGAACTCCGGCGCCGCACCGCCGAGAGCGGCGATCACGTTGCGAGCGGCCATTCGGCCCGATTCGCCGCGCGCCTCGCGGGTCGCGCCGGCGACGTGCGTCGTGGCGAGGATGCCGGGAGTGTGCAGGAGCGGACTCGACGCGCCGAGCGGTTCGTCTGCGAACACGTCGAGCGCGGCGGCGCCGATACGTCCGTCCCGCACCGCATCCACCAGGGCGTCCTCATCGACGATGCCGCCGCGCGCGGTGTTGATGAGCACCGCGTCGTCCTTCATCAGCGCCAGCCGGGACGCATCGATGAGGTTCCGGGTGGATTCGTCGAGGAAGAGGTGCAGGGTCACGAAGTCCGCCTCGCGCAGCAGCTCGTCCAGATCGAGACGACGGATGCCGTGTGCCGCAGCGAAGTCCTCATCGAAGTACGGGTCGTACGCGACGATGTGCATGCCGAAGCCCGCGGCGATCGTCGTGACCGCCTTGCCGATCGAGCCGAGGCCGAGGATCCCGAGGGTCGACCCGTGCAGCTCCCGACCGGTGAGCTGCTGCCACGTGCCCGCGGCCAGATTGCTCACGTTCTCGGGGATGCGACGGGCGCACGCCAGCGCCAGGGCGAAGACGTGCTCGGCGACGGCCTGGCGATTCGCGCCGGGCGTCACGCACACGGGAATCCGGCGTGCCGTCGCGGCGCTCACGTCGACGCTGTCATAGCCGACGCCGGTGCGCACGACGATCTGCAGGTCCGGGGCGAGCGCGAACTCCTCCTCGCCCAGCGGCCGTGTGCCGGCGATGATGGCGCGCGCTCCGGACAGCGCGTCGGCACGGTCGTCGGGTGCCAGCTGTGCCAGCTCGGGCTCGTGCCGGGTCGTGAGACCGGCGGCGCGCAGCATCCGATCGACCTCGTCGCCGGGTTCGAGGAACGCCGTGGTGATCAGCACGTCGTGGGAATCGGTCGTCGTCACCAGATCCCTCCTTCGTAGTCGGGGGCGGCGAATGCGCCGCCGTGCAAGGTGGGTGCGGGGGCGCCGAGGTCCACGGCGTCGGCGTGGTCGGCGGCGTCGTCGCGCGGGACGTAGCCGATGGCCGCCCATCCGGCGTCACCGTTCCACCAGCGTTCCGTGTTGGCCGAACAGCCGTACACGACCTGGCAGCCCACGGGTGGGCTCTCGATCGCGCAGCGGAAGAGCTCGACGCCGTCGCGCCAGCTGAGCCAGAGCGCGAGCTGACGCCTGTCCTCGGGCGCCGGACGGAAGGTGCCGATGCGCACGAGCACCGACTCGATCCCCCACTTGTCGTGGTACAGGCTGGCGAGCGCCTCGCCGAACGCCTTCGACACCCCGTAGAAGGTGTCGGGGCGGAGCGGGGCGCTCTCGTCCAGCACCTCGCTCGCGGGGTGGAAACCGACCACGTGGTTGGAGCTGGCGTAGACGACCCGACGAACACCGGCACGTCGCGCAGCCTCGTACACGTGGTACGTCCCGTCGATGTTGACGCTGCGGATGCTGTCGTACGGGGCCTCATCGGCGATGCCTCCGAGGTGCACGATGACGTCGACGCCGTCGGCGGCCGCGGTGAGGGCATCGAGATCGCCGAGGTCGCCGATCACGACCTGCTCGCCGGGGAAGAGGGTTTCGTCGGCGTCGGAGCGCGCGAACAGCACGACGCGGTCGTAGCGGGAGGCGAGTCCTTCACGGATCACCCGGCCCATCCGTCCCGTCCCGCCGGTGTACAGCACTGTCGTCATCGTCATCCTCTCCTTCCGCATCGGCGCTCAGCCGATGCTGCGGTCCTCTTCACCCGTCGATGCGTCGGCGAAGAAGCCGATCTCGGCTCGCTGCGGGTGCCGGCGCAGCGCGGTGCGTCCGTCCCAGTGCAGCTCCACGTCGTGTCCGGGCACGAGCGTCGCTCCGGTGTCGGTCAGCAGCGAGCGCATCGCGGCGATCGTGGTGGCACTGGCCTCGGCGTCCAGCGTGGAATCGACCCGCCCGGAGGCGAGCTCGTACACGTTCTTGACCGCGTCGCCCGCGAAAACGCGCTTGTCCGCTGCGCGGTCGAGATAGAAGGCGAGGTGGTGCGGGGTGTGCCCGCCGCTGTCGACGGCGTGGATGCCCGGAACCACCTCCTGCCCGGCGGCCATGCGTTCGACGCGGTCGGTGCGACGCAGGAGCTCCTGCACGTGCAGGTCGGGAATGAACGGGGTGCCGGCGGGCTGGTCCGCCGCCCAGCGGAGCTCCTTCTCACCGACCCACGTGGTCGCGTTGGCGAACATCGGGAAGTTCGAGACGTGGTCCCAGTGCATGTGGGTCAGCAGCACGTCGGTCACGTCGTCCGTCGTCAGCCCGAGACGTTCGAGACCGGCGTGGATGAGGGGGACGTACGCGGGCTGACCGGCGTCGATGAGCACCCGGCGGACGCCGTCGTCGAGAAGCCACAGACTGCTCCAGCCGAAGGCCCCGTGCGAACGCGACTTCCCGGGAAAGCCCTCCACGAGCGGGCGCGCGATATACCCCGACGATCCGATTGATCCGGTCGTCGGCATCGACATGGGTCCCTCGTTCTGCGCCATCACAAAAAATAGTATAGCGCAGAACCGGGAGCCCGGCGGGCTGACTAGCCCTCGAGGAGCCTCTCGGTCGCGCCGATGATGTGGTGGCGCATCGCCTCGGCCGCGCCGTCCGCGTCACCGGCCACGATCGCCTCGTAGACCGCATTGTGCTCCGGCGCCGCGCTGACGGCGCCCGTGCGTCCGAACTTCGAGAACAGTCGGAACCGCTGGATCTGACCACCGAGCGCGGCGTACGACATCTCCAGGAAGGCATTGCCCGACTGTGCGGCGATCATCATGTGGAAGCGCGCGTCACTGCGCCAGTAGAGGTCGAAGCCTTCGGTCTCGGTGTCGGCGACCTCGGCCGAGCGGCGGAAGTCCTCGACCGCCTCGCGCAGCCCCTCCAGGAACTCCGGCGTCGTGCGCAGAGCGGCCTCGTACGCGAGACGGGGCTCCAGCAGCACGCGGGCCTCCCCCAGCTGCTCCACCTCTTCGCGCGTCATGACGGGAGCCACCTGGTAGCCGCGCAGCGCCTCGCGCTGGACGAGCCCGGTGTGCTCCAGCCGCGCGAGCGCCTCACGCAGAGGCGTCTGGCTGACGTCCAGCTCACGCGACAGGGCTCCGATGTTCAGGCTCTGTCCTGCCGCCCGCTCTCCCGACATGAACTGATGCAGCAGCACCTCGTACATTCGGTCGGCGATGGGCTGCTTCGTCGATCGCCCGGCCACGTCTTCTCCCCTCGAAGTCCTTCCGTCGAAGACTACCGGTCGGCTTCGCGGGGTCCGGACGGACGCGCTGCCGCCCCGGCGACCGGGCCTCTCTCGCACGCAGGGTTGACACCATCGAGATATATCGTGTTATTGTGGCAACACACGATATATCGTGACCCTCAACACAGGAGAAGCAGACATGACCGAGAAGTGGCTCATCGCCCCCGGCGAGGAACGCGTCATCGACATCGAATCCGTCACCCGCCTCAAGGTCGGCCTCGTCGGCGGACAGGTCGACATCATCGCCCACGACGAACCGGGCATCCGCATCGAGGTGCACGGCGTCACCACCAAAGACCTCCGCATCGAGTCCCACGACGGCGAGGTCGAGATCGACCACCCGCAGCTGGGCTGGGACAACTTCCTCGAGGTGTTCCGCAACTTCGGCTCCGGCGGCCCCCGCGCCGAGGTGAGCGTCGCGGTCCCCCGCTCGATCGCCCTGAACCTCGGCGTCGTCAGCGCCGGCGCTCTGGTCTCGGGCCTCCGCAACGACGCACGGCTCAACACCGTGTCGGGCGACATCATCGTCGACACGCTCATCGGCGACCTCACGGTCAACTCCGTCTCCGGCGACGTGCAGGTGCGCGGGCTGACCGGCTCGATCAGCGCGAACAGCGTCTCGGGCGACGTGGCCGTCACGGGCGCCGTTCGGCGGGCGACCGTCGACATCGTCTCGGGCTCGACGCTCGTCGATGCCGCGGGCGATGTGAACACCATCAACATCAACTCGGTCTCCGGCGGCACGACGGTCCGGCTCGACGAGTCCCTGGCCGCCAACTACGTCGTCCGTTCGCTGAGCGGACGACTGCTGATCGACGGCGTCGAGCGCAGCTCGTCCGGCCCCAGCAACTACACCGGCACCAAGGGCGAGCTCTCCGGTCGATTCGTCGACCTGCGCGCGAACTCCGTGTCGGGCGGAGTCACAGTGCTGCGGCGCACGCCGGCATCGATCACGGAAGACGAGGAGTGGGAAGCATGAGTCCCGCAGTCTTCTCCCACGGCGACCTCCGTCTGTACCTGCTGTCGCTCCTCGCCGAGGCTCCGCAGCACGGCTACGGCATCATCCAGTCGCTCACCGACCGCACCGGCGGCACCTACACGCCGAGCGCCGGCACCATCTACCCCCGGCTCGCGAAGCTCGAGGAGGAGGGCCTGGTCACCAAGACCGTCGACGGCCGCACCACCATCTACGCGATCACCGAGGCCGGTCGGGCCGAGCTCGCATCGCGTGAGGGCGACCTGGCCGGAATCGAGGCCGGCCTCACCGACTCCGTGCGGCTGATCGCGAGCGAGGTGCGCCAAAGCGTCCAGGACGCGATGAAGAGCCTCCGCGCCGATCTCGCCGCGGCCGAGAAGGGCGAGCGCACGGCGGCGAAGAACCGCCCCCGCTCGGCGACCGACGACTCCCGGCTCGTCAGTCGCGAGGAGATGCATCGGGCGGATGCCGTCATCAACGCCTTCCGGGCACGGGTCCGCACCGACCTGCGCACGCACCTGGCGAAGGGCGGCACACTGTCTCCGTCGGTCGTCACCGATCTCGAGACCGCACTCGACGACGCGGCGCGCGGCGTGACCGTCGCCCTGAGCACCTCCGGATCATGACCACGTCGGCGCGCGCCGTACCGCGCGCGCAGCAGGAGACCGAAGCCCGTCCCGGGTCCAGCGCCTCTCCGCTCGTGCCGCAGCGGCAGCAAGTCGCCGTATCGGTCCCGTCGGGGGCACCGGCGGCGCGACGCCACGGCATCATCATCCGCATGGGCTGAGCGCAGCAGGAGGCCCCGTCGGCGTCACGCCGACGGGGCCTCCTCTCCTCCGGAGCGCGAGACTGCTACTCGGGCCAGATCTCCTTCTGCTCGTCGGGGACCGGCTCGCCGAGCGGGACCACGAGCACCGATCGGTGCTGACGATGGGTCAGACGCGCCGCGACCGACCCCGTGAAGAACTCCCTGATCGACTCGCCGATGCCGCGCTTGCGGGTACCGACGACGATCAACTGGGCGTTGAGCTTGTTCGCGAGCTGCTTGATCGCCAGGGCCGGGTCGCCGACCAGCTGTCGGGCGGTCCAGGTGACATCGGTTCCCTCGAGCAGCTTCGCCGCGGCTGCCTCGACGGCTTCGAACTCCGCGGCACCGGCGTCGAAGTTGATGTCGATCGGGGCGGAGTGGACATATCCGTCCGGGTCCTCGTACGTCACGAAACGCGTGACATCGACGTGCGCCACCACGAGCGGCGCGCTGAGCAGCCGCGCGTACCGCACGGCCTCGTCGATCACGTGTCGATCCTGGTCCAACTGCATGCCGACGATGACGGCCTTCTGCAGCGCCGCGTTCTGTGCGGCCTCGTCGGACGGAGTGGAGGTGTTGTCGGTCATGACGATCGTTCCCTTCACCAGCCTGGCATCAGCCAGAGGGTCTTACCCGCGTGCTATTCTGAATGCTACTCTTACCGGCTTCGCGCCGGTGTCGTGAATGCCTCGGGCCTCACCGCCCGCAGCTTAACTCGTGAGGGGGTCTCGCGCATGGGCCGTGGCCGTCAGAAGGCGAAACACACCAAGATCGCCCGCGAACTCAAGGCGTACAGTCCGTCGGTGAACTACTCCGCGCTCGAGCGCGAGCTGGCTCACCCGACCGACGAAGACGCCTATGTCGACAAGTGGGCCGATGAGTATGAAGACGAAGACGAGGACGAGCTAGAGAAGGCCTGACCGCCCCATCTGCTCCGAGACACCCGCACGACGTGCGGGTGTTTCGTCGTGTCCGGAGCGGTGCGGACACGCGGGTTCACCAGCGCCCGTGCCGACGCTCCCACTCGTCCTCGACCGTGCGGCGGCGTCCTGCGACGATACCGGCGGGGATCGAGACGATCAGCACACCGGCGATGACGAGCAGGGGAACCTGCCAGCCGGCGGTCGTCTCGTGGAGAAGACCGACCAGCAGCGGGAAGGTCGCGGCGATCGCGTAGCCGATGCTCTGCACGAATCCGCTCAGCGCGACCGCGCTCTCCGGGGTGCGCGCACGGATGCTGAGCAGCACGAGGCTCAGCGGGAACATGATCGCCGTGAGCCCGAAGATGCTCACCCACAGCGGCAGGGCCACGGTCGGGACGAGCAGCAGACCTGCGAGCCCGACCAGACCGCCGGCGACGGCGACGAAGAAGAGCGGGCGGGTCGCCTGGAAGCGGACCACGAGGATCGGCACCAGCAGCGAGCAGGGAAGGCCGATCAGCGCGAACAGGGACAGCAGCAGACCCGCGGTCGCCGGAGTCACGTCGCCGATGTCGACGAGCATGGTCGGCATCCACGCGAACGAGACATAGGCCATGGTCGACGACGTGCCGAAGACGATCGCGAGCGCCCAGGCGAGCGGCAGCCGCCAGAGTCGGGCGAAGTGCCGACGGTTCGCCGGCGTGGTCGAGATCGGACCGGTCGATGCCGCCACAGCATCCTGCAGATCGTTGACGCCGTCGGTGGGGTCGGGGACGAGGAGTTCCGTCGTCAGCGACTCGCCCGCTCGCGATCCGCTCTTCAGGAGCAGAGCCACCCACGGCACGAGCGCGATCCCCGCGACGATGCCCCACATGCCCAGCGACACCCGCCAGCCGAGCGAGTCGGCCACCGGCACCGCCACCAGCGGCGGCAGGAAGGTCGACACCGCCATCGTGGTCGAGTAGACGGTCATCATGATCCCGAGACGATCGGGGAAGTACTTCTTCACCAGCGGGGGCAGCAGGACGTTGCCCGACCCGACACCCGCGAACACGACCGCGGTCGCCGCCAGCAGGGTCGTCGAGTCCACGGCGAACCCGCGCAGCAGCAGGCCCAGTGCCATCAGCGTGATCGCGGCCACCGCCATCCGCTCCAGGCCGAAGCGACGCTCGAACAGCGGCGTCAGCAGACCGAAGATCGCGAAGCACACGGGCGGGGCGGCGCCGATCAGACCCACGACGACCGGAGAGACCGGGAAGTCCGCAGCGACGTGGTCGATCACCGGCGAGAGCGAGGCGACCGCCGAGCGCAGCGAGAACGCCACCAGGACGATCCCCACGAGTGCGAGTGCCCGGCCCTGCCACAGCGGCCGCGCGCTCGGCATCGTCATGAGGTCTGCGACCCCTCCACCCACGCGAGGTATTCATCGGAGACCGTACCGGTGACGTACCGGCCGTCGAAGCAGCTCATGTCGAGATCGGTGAGGACCGACCCCTCGATGATCGCGGCCTTGAGGTCTTCGACCTCCTGGTAGACGAGGTGGTCGCAGCCGAGTTCTTCCGCGATCTCGGGGATCGTCCGGCCGTGCGCGATGAGCTCGTGGCGCGAGGGCATGTTGATGCCGTAGACGTGCGGATGCCGCACCGGCGGGGCGGCCGACGCGAACGTCACCGAAGCGGCGCCGGCATCCCGGGCCATCTGGATGATCTCCTTGGACGTCGTCCCGCGCACGATCGAGTCGTCGATGAGCAGCACGTTCTTGCCCTGGAACTCGGTCGACATGGCGTTGAGCTTCTGACGCACGCTCTTCTTGCGCACGGCCTGTCCGGGCATGATGAAGGTGCGGCCGACGTAGCGGTTCTTGTAGAAGCCCTCGCGGTATTCGATGCCGAGCTTGCGGGCGACCTCCATCGCGGCGGGGCGCGAGGAGTCGGGGATCGGCATGACCACGTCGATCTTGTCCATCGGCACGTGCTTGGCGATCGTGTCGGCGAGACGGTCGCCCATGCGCAGGCGCGACTCGTAGACCGAGATGCCGTTCATCACGGAGTCGGGACGCGCGAGATAGACGTACTCGAAGGCGCAGGGCGCGAGCGTCGCGGCCGTGGCGCACTGCTTGGAGAACAGCTCGCCGTCGTTGGTGATGAAGACAGCCTCGCCGGGCTCGACCTCGCGGACGACGTCGTAGTCGCCGTTCTCGAGCACCAGCGACTCGCTGGCGACGACCCACTCGTCCTTGCCCTCTGCACCGGCGACGGTCGAGGGACGACGACCGAGGATCAGCGGGCGGATACCGAACGGATCGCGGAATGCGAGGAGTCCGTAGCCGGCGATCACGGCGATCACGGCGTACGCGCCCTCGATGCGCTCGTGCGTGCGGGCGACGGCCTCGAACACCCGCTCGGGATCGAGATCGACGGTCGACGTCGTGTTCTGCAGTTCGCCGGCGAGCACGTTGAGCAGCAGCTCGGTGTCGCTGGACGAGTTGAGGTGACGGCGATCGCGCTTGGCCATGTCGGCCGTGAGCTCGCGCGTGTTGGTGAGGTTGCCGTTGTGGATGAGGATGATGCCGTAGGGCGCGTTCACGTAGAACGGCTGCATCTCCTCTTCGTTCGACGCCGTGCCCTTGGTCGCGTAGCGCACGTGGCCGAGCCCGACGTTGCCGAGCAGGGCGCGCATGTCACGGGTGCGGAACGCCTCGCGGACCATCCCCTGCGCCTTGGCGTTGTGCATGACGCCGTTGGTCTCCGCCGTGGCGATGCCCGTCGCGTCCTGGCCGCGATGCTGCAGCAGCAGGAGTGCGTCGTAGATGTCCTGATTGACCGGGGCTGACCCCACCATTCCGACGATGCCGCACATGGACTCTTACTTCGCTCCGTCCGCGTATGCGCCGACGAGGCGCACCGCTCCGCCGTCGACGCCCTTGGCGCCCTGTTCGAAAACGCCGGCGGGTCTCGGGCCGAAGCCGACGGTCCCGACCTGCCACGAGGGCATGCCCTCGGCGTTCAGTGCCGCGATCGCGGCATCCTTCTTGTCTGCGGCGACCACGGCGAGGAACCCGATACCGAGGTTCCAGGTGCCCTCCGCGGACTCCAGCGTGGAGCCGGCGATGTCGCTGAGCACGCGGAACACCGGGCTCGGCGACCAGCTGCTGCGGTCGACCTCGGCCCAGCTGCCCTGCGGGAGCACGCGCGCGAGGTTCGCCGCGATGCCGCCTCCGGTGACGTGGCTGAGCGAGTGGACCCCGCCGCCGAGCTGCTCGATCAGTCGCAGCAGGGGAAGCGTGTAGAGGCGGGTCGGCTCGAGGAGCGCCTCACCCCAGGTGGTGCCGAAGTCGGCGGCGTTGTCGCCGTAGCCGATGCCCGCACGGGTGACGATGTGGCGGACGAGCGAGTAGCCGTTGGAGTGCAGGCCGCTGGACGCCACGGCGATGACGGCGTCGCCGTCCTGCACGCGATCCGCGCCGAGGATGGCATCCGCCTCGACCACACCGGTCGCGGCTCCCGCCACGTCGTAGTCGCGCGGTCCGAGAAGGCCGGGGTGCTCCGCGGTCTCGCCGCCGACGAGCGCCGTGCCGGTGGCCGAGCACGCCTCGGCGATGCCGCGGACGATGTCGGCGATGCGCTCGGGAACGACCTTGCCGCAGGCGATGTAGTCGGTCATGAAGAGCGGCTTCGCACCCACCACGACGATGTCGTCGACGACCATGCCGACCAGGTCCTGCCCGATCGTGTCGTGCTTGTCGATCGCCTGCGCGATCGCGACCTTGGTGCCGACGCCGTCGGTACTGGTCGCGAGCAGCGGGCGACGGAAGTCGCGCAGCGCGCTGGCATCGAACAGGCCGGCGAATCCGCCGACACCGCCGAGCACTTCGGGTCCGTGCGTCGCGCGCACGGACGACTTCATCAGCTCGACGGCGAGATCACCTGCAGCGGTGTCGACGCCGGCTTCGGAATAGGGATTGGTGGGGGAGGCAGCCACCCCTCCAGCCTACCGCCCAGAGCCGGGTCGACTCTCCGCGAAGACGGACCTCGGATCCGGGCCCCCGAGCCGCCTACGATGGGGCCATGGCCGACAAGCCGCAGTGGCTCATCCGCGAAGACGCGAGCGTTCCGGTCCTCGTCGCGCTCGCACTGCGGCAGCGTCTCGGGATCCGCACCCCGGAAGACCTGCCGACCCTCCGCGAGCTGGCGGTGCGTGCTCCGGATGCCGTCGACGCCTCCCCCGCCGTCGAGGCGCAGTGGCGGGACTACTGGGACATGACGGTCGAGCCGCGCGCGCATCGCTCCGACGTGCCGCTGGAGCTCATCGACGGGTTCGACACCCTGGTCGCGCTCCCGGCCTCGGGTGCGGAGGAGCTCAGAGCGGCGATCGCTCCGCAGGCGGCATCCGCTCTCCTGTACGCGCGCGCCGCGCACGACCGCTACGTGAACTCGATGAAGAGTCACACCGGCGGCGACGCCTACCGTGCCTATGCGAGTGCGATCGCCGAGTTCGAGCGCGAGGTCGGCCGACGCGCCCACTCGTTCGAGCTGAACGTGCAGGTGCTGCCGTTCACACAGCGCGGCATCTGGTGGATCGGCGCCCTCACGGTCGCCGTGACCGATGGCCTGCGCCGGGACGTCGTGGCGTTCGACGCCGCGATCCGTCCGGTGATCGCCGAGCTGGCGTAGAGCTCAGTCCTCGTCGACGACGGTCTCGCGGTCGACCTGCACGACGCGGTCGTGACGACGCGCGACGCGCTCCAGGATGAGACCGACGACACCGCCCAGGGCGATGCCGATCGGCACCGTCCACAGCAGCAGGAAGCCGAAGACCTGACCCGGAGGGTAGACGACGTCGAGCGCCTGCGACTCGTCGTAGCTGCCGATCCACGTGAGGATGCCGGCGGCGATGACTCCGACGACGACCCCGATGCCCATGAGCACGCCGTACCGCGGCACACGGCGCACGGTCGCTTCGACGGTCTGGTGGGAATCGGTGGGGGCCATGCCTCCATTGTCCCACCGCCCGGGGACGCCGGGAACCGGGTTCGGGCCGCCGGCGAAGAACGGCCCTCCCCGCGTCCGCCGCGGGGAGGGCCGTTCCGTCTCATGCGTCGGATCAGACCTCGGTGGTCGTCTCCGCGGTCTCCGGCTTCCGGTTGCGTCGGGCGATCAGCACTCCGCCGGTCGCGGCGAGCGCCACGACGACCAGGCCGCCGACGATCCACGGCCAGACCGGAGCCCCTTCGGAGGCAGCGGGCTCGGTCGCGGCGGTGACCGACGCGGAGGCTTCGGAGTCGACCTCGGTCTCCTCCTCGACGACGCCGCAGTCGGCAGCCACCGGGAGGACCGCCGTGACCGGGTCGAGCGCCTCGCCCGCGGCGTAGGTGCCGAACGCGGCCGCTCCCGCCTCGGTCAGGGTGGTCGGAACGGCGTCGAGCGACAGCACGCCATCGACGACGGCTGCGTCTCCGAGAGCGAACTCCGCGAGACGGACGCCCTTCTGGTCGATGCTCTCGCCGCCCTGGGTGGTGCCGGTCACGTCGAAGACGAGGTAGCCCCTGTCGCCGGCGAGCTCGACGCCGGCGTTCGCGAGCGTCGTGTTCAGCGCACCGTCGTGGCCCGTGAACGCGATGCTTCCGCCGTACGCGATCAGACCGGTCAGGGTCTCGTCGTCGAACGATCCGGTGCCGTCCGACCACACGTAGTCCGGGTACTGATACGCCACGTCCGTCAGCGTCCAGCCCCCCTTCGCGATGCCCTCGATGTAGGTGCGGAACGACTCCTTGTAGCCCCACTTGAGCGTGGCGCCGTCGACCGTGCAGGCCCCGATCACCGTCGTGGCCCTGGCCAGCGTGAACGTGAGTCCGCGGTCGACCGACCCCTGGAAGGTGAGGGTGTGATCGCCGTCCTCGAGCCCTGCGGGCAGCGCGCCCGACCAGGTCGCGACACCGTTCGCATCCGCCGTCACGGTGTCCAGCAGCACGGGAGTCGAGTACACGACCACCTTGATGCCCTCCTCGTTCGGCTGGAAACCGGATGCCGACACCTCGGCGGGCTTGCCGGATGCGAGCGCGGCGAGGTTCTCCTCGTCGACATCGATGCCCTCGGTCGCCGGCGGCGTGGCCGGGAGCGTGGTCTTCGCCTTCACCGTCGCTGCGGCGACCGTGCCCGTCGTGCCGGCCGGCGCCGCTGCGACGGAGCCGATCGTGAACGTGACGGGGTTGAGCTCGGTCGAATAGCCCGACAGCACGCGGTCACGTCCGGCAGCGGTCAGCGCGGCGGGAGCTGCGGTGTACGTCACGGCGCCGTTCGCGGTGATGCGCGCCGCGCGAGTGAGGTCGAGTGTCGCGAAGGGCACCTGCGCGCCACCGCTCGTCACGTACAGCGTCGCCGCACCCGACGAGGTGATACGGATCTGCGGGTTCGAGACGGTGACGTCGAGCACTCCGTGGTGGCCGGTGAAGCGCACCGACCCGCGGTAGACGACGCTGCCGAGACCGCTGGCGAGGTCGTAGTCGCCTCCGACCGTCTGACCGAACTGGAACTGACCGCCCGAACGCGTCGCGCCATCCGAGACCGCGATGGAACCCTGTGCGATCGGACTCGTGATGTAGTTCGCGAACGACGAGGAGATCGCCCAACGGAGCGAACCGCCCGGCACACTCACCGGCGGGGTCGTCGGGGTGGTCGGCGGAGTCGTGCCGAGCAGCGCATCCCACTGCGCAGGGGTGATGGTCACGGTCGAGCGCGCGTAGACGGTGTCGGCGTTCGGCATGGAGTGCTGCTTCCACACGATCACCTCGTACGCCTTGGTGCGATCGAGCGTCTTGGCCGCCGTGGTGAGATCGACGGAGAACGCGCCGAACGTGACGTTCTGCACGAACTTCATGGCGAGGAAGCCGCCCCCGGCCGTGACCTCGTCCTCGGTGCCCGCCTCGATCAGCGCAATGTACGCGCCCCCGATGCCGCCGAGCCGCGACGCGGCCGCGGTGACGGTCAGGCCGTCCTTCGCGGTCGCCGTCTTGACCGACGTCGCGAGGCCGGCTGCGTTGCCGTAGTCCAGCGACACGCTGCGCTCCTGGTCGGCGTTGACGACGCCGCCGGCCGCGTAGGTGTAGACGCCGTAGGCGCCCGGGGTCGCCGCCGCATCCTTCAGCGTCAGCGTCGCCTCGAACGTGCCGTCGGCGGCGATGTCGACCCACTGCGCGCGGATCGCGCCCTGATACTGCGACGGCACCTGGTCGAGCACACCCTCAGCGAGCGCCCAGACCTGCGCGCCCACCGAGCGGGTCGACGACGCGGCTCCGGTCGAGGGCTTCCAGTCCGCCGCGAAGTTCCCGAAGACGACATACGTGCCCTGAGGAAGGTTCTTCGGGATAGGAGCCCCGCGTCCTCCGACGTTCGCCGTCGGGTCGTAGCCGGACCCCTTCACGACGACCTTGTCGCCGGCGCGGAGCGCGACGCCCGCGGCCGGAGTGGTGCCGTCGGCGAGGAAGACCTCGATCGCCGCGGAGGCGGGAGCCGGCTGCAGGCTCTCCCACTGCGCGTCGGAGATGCTGACGGCCGAGCGGGCGTACATCGTGCTCGCGCCCGGATTCGAGTGCTGCTTCCACACGATGACCTCGTACGACTTCGTGCGGTCGAGCGTGTCCGCCGCAGCGGTCAGGTCGACGGTGAAGGTCCCACCGGAGATCGGTCGCACCCACTGCATCGCCAGTAATCCGCTGCTGCCGGTGACTTCCGCCTCGGTGCCGGCCTCGATGACCGCGACGTACGCACCCGTGATCGGCCCCAGCTTCGAGCCGGATGCCGTGACGGTCAGGCCGTCCTCGGCGGTCGCCGACTTCACTGCCGCGGAGACCGCCGGGGTCTCGGCGTAGTTCAGGACCGCACTGCGCTCCTGGTCGGCGTTGACGACGCCGCCGGCCGCGTAGGTGTAGACGCCGTAGGCGCCCGGGGTCGCCGCGGCATCCTTCAGCGTCAGCGTCGCCTGGAACGTGCCGTCGGCGGCGATGTCGACCCACTGCGCGCGGATCGCGCCCTGGTACTGCGACGGCACCTGGTCGAGGACACCCTCAGCGAGCGCCCAGACCTGTGCGCCCACCGAGCGGGTCGACGATGCGGCTCCGGTCGAGGGCTTCCAGTCCGCCGCGAAGTTCCCGAAGACGACATACGTGCCCTGAGGAAGGTTCTTCGGGATCGGAGCCCCGCGTCCTCCGACGTTCGCCGTCGGGTCGTAGCCGGACCCCTTCACCACGACCTTGTCGCCCGCCTTGAGCGCGGTGCTGCCTGCCGGCGTCGTGCCGTCCGCGAGGAAGACCTCGATCGCGGCGGCGGGGATGGTCTCGCCCGGGTCCGTCCCTGGATCGGTCTCGCCGGGATCGGTGCCGGGGTCCGTCTCGCCGGGATCCGTCTCACCCGGCTCGGTGGGGACGGGGCCGAACACGGCATCCCACTGTCCTGAGGAGATCGCGACGTCGCCGCGACCGTAGATCGTGGTGGCGTCCGGGTTCGAGTGCTTCTGCCACACCAGCACCTCGTACGACTTCGTGCGGTCCAGTGAACCTGCCGGCGCGTCGAGTGTGAAGGTGCTCGCACCGCCGGCGACGGTCGGCATCACGAAGGCGGCGTACCCGCCGCCGCCGGTGAGCCCGCCCTCGGTGCCCTTCACGATGAGCGCCGCATAGGCGCCCTCGACTTCAGGAAGTCCGCTCGCCTGCACCTGCACGCTCACGCCGGAGGTGCTCGCAGACGCGACTCCGGCCGTGACGGCGGCACCGGCCGCGTGGGCGGGCGGCACGATCACCGCTCCGGCGGCGATGAGGAGGAAGGAGACGAAGGCGGCGAGCAGCACGCGTATGCGGCCGCTCCCTGAGGATGCTGTGGCTGTGGCGTTCACGTTTCTCCATGGCTCCGGGCACGCGGAAGAGCACGCGCGCCGGCGGTGCCGCAATGCAGTCGGGCGAAGGTAGGGTTTTGGTTAGGCTTAGCTAAGAAAGCCGCCGTTCCTGAGCGTAGAGGTGCGAATCAGCACACGTCAAGTTTTAGGATAGCCTTGCCTAATGCGTCGCGTTTCCGCCCTCCTCCTCGCCGCCGCTCTCGCCGTCGGACTCACCGCGTGCGCAGATCCGGGCGCCAGCGCCGCACCGCCTGCCACCACCGCGACCGTGGACGACTCCTGCCCCGACGCCTCCGTGCCCCTCACCTCGCTCGACCTGGTGGAAGACGTCCGCGCCGCGACCGGTCCCTCCACCGCCTGCCTGGCCAGCCACGCGATCGAGCCGGTCGACGACGACACCGCGCCGAAGCTTCCCGTGACGGTGAACGACAGCGAAGGCCGCGAAGTCGAGGTCGCCGACATCGACCGCATCCTCCCCGTCGACATCTCCGGCACGATCGCCTCGACCGTCTTCGCGCTCGGCCTCGGCGACCGAGTCGTCGGCAGGGACTCGTCCACGCTCTTCCCCGGCACCGAAGACCTGCCGGTGGTGACGAAGACGGGCCACACGCTCAACGCCGAGGCGATCCTGGAGCTCGCCCCCACGGTCATCCTCACCGACACCACGATCGGCCCCAAGGAGGTCCGTCAGCAGCTGCGCGACGCCGGCATCGCGGTCGTCGTGATCTCGAGTGATCGGCGTATCGACACCACCGACGAGCTGGTGACGGAGATCGCCACCGCCCTCGGCGTCCCCCGCCGCGGCGAAGCGCTCATCGAACGGCTGGATGCCGGCGTCGACGCGGCTCTCGCCGAGATCGCCGAAGTCACCCCCGCCGCCGTGGAGGACCGCGCGCGCATGCTGTTCCTCTACGTCCGCGGCAGCGCGAACGTCTATTACATCTTCGGCGCGGACTCCGGCGCGGACTCCCTGATCGATGCGGTCGGCGGCGTCGACGTCGCGACGGAGATCGGATGGGAGGGGATGAAGCCGATGACCGCCGAGGCCCTGGTCGCCGCCAAGCCCGACGTGCTCGTGATGATGACGGACGGCCTGGAATCCGTCGGCGGCATCGATGGTCTGATCGAGCGTATCCCTGCGGTGGCCGAGACGCCGGCCGGTGCGAACCGGCGCGTGATCGACATGGCCGACGCCGAGATCCTCAGCTTCGGCCCCCGATCCGCCGACGTCATCACCGCTCTCGCCCGCGCCGTGTACGCCCCCGAGCCGTCGAAGTGACCGGCGAGGTCGTCACCTCGACGCCGACCAGGCACCGAGGACTGCGCTTCGCACTGGTGACGATCGGCCTCATCGTCGCGCTCGCGATCACCTGCGTCGTGTCGATCACGAGCGGCCAGTACGACCTCTCCCCCACGTCCCTCATCGGCGTGCTGCTGCGCGGCGTCGGCATCGACACCGCGTGGGCGCCATCGGCATCCACCGACTACGGCGTGATCTTCAATCTGCGGATGCCGCGCATCGTCCTCGGCCTCCTGGTCGGCGCCGCCCTCGCCGTCTCGGGCGTGCTCATGCAGGCGATCTTCGGAAACCCGCTCGCGGATGCCGGCGTCGTCGGGGTCTCCTCCGGCGCAGCGCTCGGCGCGGCGGCGAGCATCACGTTCGGGCTCGCGACCTTCGGGATGTGGACCACGCCCGCGTTCGCGTTCCTCGGCGGACTGGTCGCGGTGTTCTCGGTGTACTTCATCAGCCGCACCGGCGGTCGCACCGAGGTCGTGACCCTGCTGCTCACCGGCATCGCGATCAACGCCATCGCCGGCGCGGGGATGGCGTTCTTCACCTTCCTCGGCACGACGTCGACCCGCGAGCAGATCGTGTTCTGGCAGCTGGGGTCGCTGAACGGCGCACTGTGGTCGAACATCCAGCTGGTCGCGCCCCTCGTCCTCGTCGGCGTCATCGTCGCCCTGATCGTCGCCCCCAGCCTCGACCTCTTCGCCCTCGGCGAGCGCACCGCACGGCACCTCGGCGTCAACGTCGAGCTGCTGCGGATCGTGGTCATCGTCACCGTCGCACTGCTGGTGTGCGCGGCGGTCGCATTCGCCGGGATCATCGGTTTCGCCGGACTCGTCGTCCCGCATCTGATGCGCATGATGATCGGCCCGGCCCACCTGCCCCTGATGATCGCGTCGGCGCTGGGCGGAGCCCTCCTCATCGCGATCGCCGACCTGGTGGCGCGCACCGCCGTGCCGCTCGCCGACCTCCCGATCGGCATGATCACCTCGCTCGTGGGCGGGCCCTTCTTCCTGTGGCTGCTCGTGCGCACACGCCGTCGCTCGGGAGGCTGGGCGTGACCGTGCGGCTCCGCGGGACGGGGCTCACGGTGCGCGTCGGCGAAGGGCGGACGATCCTCGACGACGCGTCGATCGAGATCCGGGCCGGGGAGATCCACGCACTCGTCGGTCCGAACGGGGCGGGCAAGTCCACCCTGTTCGGGGTGCTCGCGGGCGACGTCGCCTCGCAGACGGGCACGGTCGAGCTCGACGGTCGGCTGATCGGTCGGGTCAAGCCGCGCCTCCTCGCCCAGCAGCGGGCCGTGCTCCTGCAGGAGAACAGCGTCACCTTTCCCTTCACCGCCGAGCAGGTCGTGCGCATGGGACGAACGCCGTGGGCCCGCACCCCGGCGGCCGACGACGATGACGAGCTGGTGGCCTCGTCGATGGCGCAGACCGAGGTGACCGCGCTCGGCGCTCGCGCCGTCCCCTCGCTGTCCGGCGGCGAGCGCGCCCGCGTCGCCCTCGCCCGCGTGATCGCCCAGAGCACCGGCATCCTGCTGCTCGACGAGCCGACCGCGGCTCTCGACCTCAAACACCATGAAGACGTGATGCGACTGATCCGGGGACGCGCGGACGCGGGGACCGCAGTGGCGATCGTCCTGCACGACCTCAACGCCGCTCTCGCGCACGCCGACCGGGTCACGCTGCTCGCCGAGGGGCGCGTCGCGGCGACGGGCACCGCCCCCGAGGTCCTGACCGCCCAGCGGATCGAGCAGGTCTACGGTCAGCCCGTCGACGTGTTCCCGCACCCGGCGACCGGGGTGCCTCTGGTGGTCGCTCGCCGCTGACGCGTCCCTCGGCGCGGCGCGGCTATGCGTCGCCGTCGCGCAATGAGCGGATCATGCTCCGCAGGATGTGCAGGGCGCCCGCCTGCTCCTCCTCCGTCATGCCGGACAGCATCCTGACCTCGACCGAGCGGACGGCAGCCGTCGCCTTCGCCAGGCTCTGCCGGCCACGATCGGTGAGGCGGGCGGGAAGGGCCTTGCCGATCGGAGCCTCCGCGGGCCGGGAGACGAACCCGTCCCGCTCGAGCGCCTGGAGCAGCACGTTCATCGACTGTCGGGTGACGAACGCGCCTCGCGCGAGTTCCGAGTTCGACAGGCCGGGCCTCTGGGCGAGCAGCTCGAGGCAGGAGTAGTGGGTGATGGTCATGCCGAGTGGTCGCAGCACTTCCTCCATGGCCGCGCGGAGGGCGCTGGAGGCCTCTTTGAGCAGGTAGCCCAGCGACGTGTCCAGGTCGATGCCGCCGCGGTCTTGACTCATGTCAGTATTCTGACATACGCTCAGCTATGTCAGAAAACTGACACAGAAAGAAGGAACTCCTCATGCCCGTCACCGGCCCCGACTTCATCTCCCTTCAGGCACGCGACCTCGCCGCCTCCCACGCGTTCTACGAGAAGTACCTCGGTCTCGTCCGCTCCCCGGCCGGGCCCCCGCATGCCGTCGTCTTCGAGACGACCCCGATCGCGTTCGCCCTTCGGGACGTCGCGCCCGACACCGACCTGACCGATGTCGCCCAGCCCGGCATCGGTGCCGCGATCTGGCTGCATGCCACCGACGTCCAGACCATCCACGACGCCCTCGTCGCAGACGGCCACACCATCGTCGCGGACCCGATCGACGGACCGTTCGGGCGGACCTTCACGTTCGCGGATCCGGACGGCTACCGGATCACGCTGCACGACCGCGCCTGAAGGACGGCTGCTCCGGAGGGCGGGGGGAGCGGCGACGTACAATCGCGGTGCACGCGAGGCAGCCCCGACCGAGGCTCCGGCAGCGGCGAGAAGGAGGGTGCCAGGATGTTCGGCTCGAGGAAGAAGAAGAACAAGCTCGGTTTCAGTGAACTGATGGAGCAGCTCAGGCCCGATCTGAGCCGGGAATCGCTCGGTGTCGGGCCCGCCTTCCCCGGCGTCGCGCCGAACCCCCTCCTGAGCCGCGAAGCGCGAAGGCGCAACGCGGAACTGCGCACGGGGACACTCGCGCTCGGTGTTCTCGCCGACTGGCGCGAGGTCAGCAGCGACGGCAGCCCGCGCGTCGTCCTGATGTTCGACGTGAAGACGGTCGACGGCATCTCGTTCCGCGGCATCGCCGACGAAGACCTCACGATCACCGAGCTGACCCGACTCGAGTCCGGACAGACGATGCCCGTGCGATTCCGGCCGGCCGTCATGGACCACTACGTCGCCCTCGCTCGGGACGTGGACCCTGCCGTCGTCCAGCAGCTGGCCGACGAGATCGCGCGGCGCGAGACGGCCTGACCCGAATCCGTCGGTCGAGCGCACGAGTTCGTCGGCCGACTTCCGTCCGCTCCGTGGATCCTCTCCGGTGCGTCCGCGCTATGGACGCACCGGCAGGACGTCGCTCAGGTCGGCGCGCGTGCCGGACGCATGGATGCGTCCCCCGGCCGCGGCATCCGCCCACGCCTCCGCCCCGGTGGACACGGCGATCCAGGTCGCGGCATCCATCTCGACGACGTTCGGCGGCGTGCCGCGCGTGTGACGCGGACCCTGGATGACCTGCACGGCGCCGAACGGCGGCACGCGCACCTCGACGCTGTTGCCCGGAGCCTTCTCGTCGAGCAGCTGCAGCAGGTAGCGGACGGCGGTGGCGAGGTCCGTCCGCTGCGGCTTCGCGCCCGCGATCTCCGCGGTGCGCACGGCGTCGAGTGCCGACCGCCCGTCGACGATGTCGATCTTCCTGGCCATTCCTCCAGCCTAAGACCGCGGCCCCGTGGCGAGTCCTAAGCTCGGACGCATGAGCATGCATCCCCGGGGCGCCCGCGCCGAGCTGCTCGCAGCCGTAGCCGACCACTCGTGGGGCGTGCGGATTCCTCAGCTCGCCGATCCGGCCGCGGCCAACGACGCCGCCGTCCTCATCCTGTTCGGGGTGCTCGACCACATCCCGGCACCCACCGCGGACGCTGCCGTCGCGCGCGACCTCGACGTGCTGCTGCAGCGGCGGGCGCCGACTCTCTCCTCCCATCCGGGGCAGGTGTCCTTCCCCGGCGGGCGGGTGGAGCCCACCGACACGGATGCCGTCGCCACCGCTCTGCGAGAGGCCGAGGAGGAGACCGGCCTCGACCCGGCGGGGGTCGAGGTGCTGGCCACCCTCCCCGTGATCCCTCTCGCGGCGAGCAACCATCTCGTCACGCCCGTGCTGGCCTGGTGGCAGTCACCGTCCCGTGTGGTCGCCGTCGATCACGCCGAGACGGTCGAGGTGTTCCGCGTGCCCGTCGCACAGCTGCTCGACCCGGACAACCGATTCACGTCGACGCTCTCCCGTATGGGCCGCACGTTCAGCGGACCGGCCTTCGACATCGACGGCACGATCGTCTGGGGGTTCACGGCGATGGTGCTCGACGCACTCTTCGACGCCGCCGGCTGGACCGTGCCGTGGGACGCGACGATCGAGCGCCCCGTCGAACTCTGAGCCTCGACCGCCCCGCCCGCCGAAATCCGAGGTCCGAGCCTCGGTAGTCTGGGGGTGTGAAGATTCTCGTCCTCGGTTCCGGTGCCCGTGAGCACGCGATCATCCTCGCCCTGCGGGCCGAGCAGACGGAGCACGAGATCTTCGTCAGTCCGGGCAATGCCGGCATCGCGCAGGATGCGACACCCGTCACGGTCGATCCGCTCGACGGCGGAGCGGTGACCGCGTTCGCCGACGAGAACGCGATCGACCTCGTCGTCATCGGTCCGGAGGCGCCGCTCGTCGCCGGAGTCGCCGATGCGCTGCGCGTCCGCGGCATCCCGGTGTTCGGCCCCGGCAGGGCCGCGGCGCAGCTCGAGGGCTCGAAGTCGTTCGCGAAGCGGGTCATGGATGCCGCCGGCGTGCCGACCGGCCGCGCGGTCCGCGCCGCGAGCACCACCGAGGTCGAGGCCGCGTTCGACGAGCTCGGCGCCCCCTATGTGGTCAAGGCCGACGGCCTCGCCGCGGGCAAGGGCGTCATCGTCACCTCCGACCGCGCCGAAGCTCTCGCGCACGCCGAGCAGTACCTTCCGGTCGGCCCTGTGCTCGTCGAGGAGTTCCTCTCCGGGCCCGAGGTCTCGCTGTTCTTCCTGAGCGACGGCGACACCGTGCGTGCGCTCAGCCCCGCCCAGGACTTCAAGCGTGCGCTCGACGGCGACGCCGGTCCCAACACGGGCGGCATGGGCGCCTATTCGCCGCTGCCCTGGCTCGCCGAGCAGTTCGGCAGCGAGCAGGCCTTCGTCGAAGAGGTCACCCGCGACGTCGCGCTCCCCGTGGTGCGGCAGCTCGACGCCGAGGGCACCCCGTTCATCGGGCTGCTCTACGCCGGGCTGATCCTCACACCCGCCGGCGTGCGGGTGATCGAGTTCAACGCCCGCTTCGGCGACCCCGAGACGCAGATCGTGCTGCCCCGACTGGTCACCCCGCTCTCGGAGCTGCTGTTCGCCGCAGCATCCGGCACCCTCGAGGACCAGCCGGAGCCCGTCTTCAGCGACGACGTGGCGATCACGGTGGTGCTCGCGAGCGAGGGATACCCCGAGGCGCCGCAGACCGGCCGCCCGATCGAGGGCCTGGCGGATGCCGCTGCCGTCGAAGGCGTCCGCCTCGTGCACGCCGCGACCGCGAGCCCGGATGCTCCCGGCGGCTCGCTCATCGCGACGGGCGGTCGCGTGCTGAACGTGGTGGCTGTCGCCTCCGATTTCCGCACCGCTCGCGATCGTGCGTACGACGCGATCGCGCGCATCCGCCTCGACGGCTCGCACTACCGCACCGACATCGCCTCCCGCGTCGCGGAATAGCATCCGTGCGCCCGGCGGGATGACCGGGGCGTTTCCAGCCGGACCGTGCGATTCCCGCCGAAGAGGCGCGGGAATCCTGCCATTCTCCGGGTGGACGATTGACAGCACCAGCTTTCTTCAAGAAAGTTATCGGATGCCGCTCCGCTCCGACTGGTCGTCCGCGACCTGCCCGATCGCCCGCTCCGCCGATGTGCTCGCCGACCCGTGGGTGCTGCTCATCCTGCGCGAGCTCTTCTCCGGCCGCACCCGCTTCGACCAGCTGCGCGAGGCCACCGGCGCGGCCGACTCCGTCCTCTCCCGGCGCCTCACCGCGATGAGCGAGGCCGACCTCGTCACCCGGGAGGACCCGCACGACCACCGCAGCGGCTACCGGCTGACGGATGCCGGTCGCGAGACCCTCCCGATCCTCCACGCCTTCGCACGGTTCGCGCGGATCACCGATCCAGCCGGACCCTGGGGCCTCACGGTGAGCTGCGGGCGCTGCGGCGGGATCGCCGAATCCGTCGACTGGTGCACGACCTGCGCGGCACCACTCGACGCCGACAGCACCCGGTGGTCACGGCACAGCATGGGCGATACGCCTTTCGCGCTCCTCGACGGCACCGGCGCATGACCGCCGAGTCGGTCGACGAGCCGGTCGACACGCGGCAGCGCCGGTTCCACCCCGCCTGGACCGTCGCACTCGTCGCCCTCATCGCGCTCATCGGCGCGGCCGGCTTCCGGGCGGCGCCCGGCGTGCTGATGGTGCCGCTCGAGGAGGAGTTCGGCTGGACCACGGCCGAGCTGTCGCTCGCGGTCTCGATCAACCTCCTGCTCTACGGGCTCATCGCCCCGTTCGCCGCCGCCCTCATGCAGCGCTTCGGCATCCGGGCCGTGACGGTCGTCGCGCTCTTCGTCATCGGGGCGGGCGCAGCGCTCAGCGTCTTCGTCGCGACCCCCGGGCAGCTCATCCTCACCTGGGGCGTGCTGATCGGTCTCGGCACCGGGTCGATGGCCCTGGTGTTCGCCGCCACCATCACCGACACCTGGTTCGCCACGCGGCGAGGTCTCGTCTCGGGAGTGCTCACGGCCGGCAGCGCCACGGGACAGCTGATCTTCCTCCCGGTGATCGCCGCCGCCGCCGAAGATGTCGGCTGGCGAGGAGCGTCCCTCATCATCGCGGGTGGCGCACTCGCGGTCGCCCCGCTCGTCTGGATCTTCCTGCGCAACCGCCCGAGCGACCTCGGCGTCGCCCGCTACGGGGAGACGGCACCGGCGGTGACTGCGGCACCCGTTCCCCGCGGCACGGCTTGGGGTGCCGCGAAGCTCGCGTTGACCACCCTGCGGGAGGCCGCGCGCACCAAGACCTTCTGGGCGCTGGCGATCGGCTTCGCGATCTGCGGGGCGACCACCAATGGTCTGATCGGCACGCACTTCATCCCCAGCGCGCACGACCACGGGATGGCGACCACGACCGCGGCGGGTCTCCTCGCGGTGGTCGGCATCTTCGACATCGTCGGCACCGTCTTCTCAGGCTGGCTGACCGATCGCGTGAACCCGCGCATCCTGCTCGCCGCGTACTACGCGCTGCGCGGAGTGAGCCTGCTGTTCCTGCCGAGCCTGCTCTCCGCGGAGGTGCAGCCGAGCATCATCGTCTTCATCGTGATCTACGGGCTCGACTGGGTCGCGACCGTGCCCCCGACGATCGCCCTGTGCCGCGAGGTCTTCGGCGACAAGGGCCCGCTCGTGTTCGGCTGGGTCTTCGCCGCGCACCAGATCGGTGCCGGCATCGCCTCCGTACTCGCCGGACTCGTGCGCGATCACACCGGCCAGTACACGGTCGCCTGGTTCGCGGCCGCCGGGCTGTGCGCCGTCGCGGCGCTGGTCAGTGCCAGCATCCGTCGGCATGCCCCGCAGGTCCCGGTCGGTCCGCCGATCCCGCCCCGCTCGGGGGATTGACCCCGAAGGTCACCGCCGACACACCCCCTTACGCACGAGCGGCCCCCTTGAGTGCGTACTCAAGGGGGCCGCTCGCACAGGAGGGGGCCGTTCAGCCCCGGGGGAGGCGAGTCAGAGGACCTTCGAGAGGAAGTCCTTCAGACGGTCGTTCTTGGGAGCGCCGAAGAGCTCGGCGGGCGGGGCCTCTTCGACCACGACACCACCGTCCATGAAGACCGTGCGGCCGGAGACCTCGCGGGCGAAGCCCATCTCGTGCGTGACCAGCACCATGGTCATGCCGCCCGAGGCCAGGTCGCGGATGACCTGCAGAACCTCACCGACCATCTCCGGGTCGAGCGCGCTCGTCGCCTCGTCGAACAGCATGATCTCGGGATCCATCGCGAGCGCACGGGCGATCGCCACGCGCTGCTTCTGACCGCCCGAGAGGGATGCCGGCTTCGCATCCGCCTTCTCCGAGAGGCCGACGCGCTCGAGGAGGGCCAGCGCCCGCTCCCGCGCCTCGGCCTTGGAGAGCTTCCCGAGCTCGATCGGCGCGAGCGTGATGTTCTCGAGCACGGTCATGTGCGGGAACAGGTTGAAGTGCTGGAACACCATGCCGATGCGCTGACGCACCTCATCGAGCTTCACGCTCTTGTCCGTGAGGTCGACACCGTCGATGATGATCTGCCCGGAAGTGGGCTCCTCGAGCTTGTTGAGGCAGCGCAGCAGCGTGGACTTGCCCGACCCCGAAGGACCGATGACCGCGACGACCTCGCCGTCCTCCACCGCCAGGTTGATGCCCTTGAGCACCTCGTTGTCGCCGAACGACTTGTGCAGGTCCTGCACCACGATCTTGCTCATGCGTTGAACGTCCTCTCCAGGCGGTTCGCGAGCAGCGTCAGCAACGTGATCACGATGAAGTAGATGATGGCGACGACCGTCAGCACCTGGGCCGACAGATACGTCGAGGCGATGATCTGGCGGGACACGAAGGTCAGTTCGGCAAGGCCGATGACGCTGATCAGTGACGTGTCCTTGAGGGTGATGATGCCCTGGTTCACGAACGAGGGGATCATGATGCGGAACGCCTGCGGGAGCACGACCTTCTGCATCGTCTTCCAGTGCCCGAGACCCAGCGAGCGCGAGGCCTCGGCCTGTCCTGGATCGACGGCCTGGATGCCGCCGCGGATGATCTCGGTCATGTAGGCGCCCGTGTTGAGGGAGAGCGTGATCGCACCGGCGACGAACGGGTTGAAGGTGAGTCCGGGGAACAGCTGCGGGATCGCGAAGAACACGAAGAAAGCCTGGATCAGGATCGGGGTGCCGCGGAACACGTAGACGTAGGCGGTCGCGAGCCAGCGGAACGGCGCGAACTTCGAGATCCGCCCGAAGCCGAAGATCAGACCCAGGATGAACGCGGCGACGATCGCGACGATCGTGGCGAGGATCGTGAGCCAGAGCCCCTCCATCAGCGCGGGCCAGTACTGCACGGCGACCGAGATGATATCGGTCGGCTGCGCCGATTCCTCACCGCCGGCGAGGTACGTGTCGACGATCTCGTCGTACTCCCCCGAGTCCTTCAGGTTCGCGAGCCCCTCGTTGAACATCTCGATCAGCTCGGGGTTCTGGCCCTTGTTGACCGCGAAGCCGTACTCGCCGCCCAGCTCCGGCTGGCCGATGAGCCGGAATCCGGAACCCTGCTGGATGCCGTAGGCGAGCACCGGGAAGTCCTCGAAGTAGCCGACGGCCTGACCGGCCTTCACGGCATCCACCATGTCGGTCGTGTCCTGGTACGGGGTGACCTTGAAGCCGTACTCGTCCTTGTTCTCGTCGGCGAAGGTCTGCCCCTGCGTGCCGGTCTTGACGGCGACGGCCTTGCCGTCGAGGTCGTCGAGGGACTGGATGTCGCTCGACTCGAGGACGCCGAGCTGGATGCCGCTGGTGAAGTAGGGGTCGCTGAAGTCGAACGTCTTCTGGCGCTCTTCGGTGATGGACATGCCCGCCATGACGGCATCCACCTGGTTGGACTGCAGGGCCTGCACGGCGGCGTCGAATCCGAGCTGGCGGATCTCGACCTCGAAGCCCTGATCCGCGGCGATCGCGCGGAGCAGGTCCATGTCGATGCCCACGAGGTCGCCGTTCGCGTCGGTGAACTCGAACGGCGCGAACGTCGTGTCGGTGCCGATGACGTACTTCTCGCCGTCGTCCGCGGCGGTGGCGGGTGCGGCGCCGGCCAGAAGCGCGCCGACGGCGACGAACGTGGCGAGCGCGGCCGCACCGACGGTGCGCGCGGATCGGCGCAGGCGCGCGATCGTGGGAGTGGGGTTTCGGACCACGACGGGTGCTCCTCGGGATCGGATGAGGCGACCGGACGGCCGCCGACCATCCACCCTAACCGGCGGTGGGCGGCCATCCGATATTTCGCTTCCGCGGCATCGCGCGCGCTGCGAGCGGCTCCGCCCCGCCCTGACTTCAGCCGACGACGAGCCTGGCGCCCGTCTCCGGGTCGAAGCAGTGCAGCCGTGCACGGTGGAGATCGATGACCACCGGCTCGCCGACGGCGAAGGTGCCGAAGCCCGGAACCCGCACGAGGAAGTCGACGTCGCCGACCACGACGTGCACGTCCGACACGTTCCCCAGAGGCTCCACCGCGACCACGTTCCCGTGCGGCTGCTCCCCTGCCCGTGGCGCGCGCAGATCGCACTCCTCGGGCCGGAGCCCGATCCGGACCGACTCCGAGTCGAGTGCGCCCGTGTCGATCGAGAACGTCGTCGCGGGCAGGACGTACCGTCCGGCCTCCAGCCGCTGCACGGAGAACAGGTTCATGCGCGGCTTGCCGACGAACGACGCGACGAACTCGGTCGCCGGCTCGTGGTAGACCTCGTACGGGCTGCCGTACTGCTCGAGCCGACCGCGGCTCATGACCGCGATCCGGTCGGAGAGCGTCATCGCCTCCTCCTGATCGTGCGTCACGTACACGCTCGTGGCGTTGAGCTCGCGATGCAGCATCTTGAGCTCGCTGCGCGTCTGGTCGCGCAGGAGCGCGTCGAGGTTCGACAGCGGCTCGTCGAACAGGAAGACCGCCGGGCGCCGCGCGATCGCCCGCGCCAGCGCCACCCGCTGCCGCTGCCCGCCGGACAGGCTCTTGGGCTTCACATCCAGCACGTGGCCGATGTCGAGACGGCCGGCCGCATCCACGACCCGGCGATCGATCTCGTCCTTCGCGACGTGTCGCATCCGCAGCCCGAAGGCGATGTTCTCGTAGACGCTCATGTGCGGGTACAGCGCGTAGTCCTGGAACACGAAAGCGAGGTCGCGCTTGTCCGGGTCCAGGTCGTCGACACGGCGCCCGTCGATGAGGATCTCGCCCCCGGAGATGTCCTCCAGGCCGGCGATCATGTTGAGCGTCGTCGTCTTGCCGCAGCCGGACGGCCCGAGCAGGGAGACGAAGTGCCCGTCCTCGATCACGTAACTGAGGTCGGAGACCGCTTTGCGCGCCTCCTGGCCCCGCTTCGGGCGTCCGTACGACTTCTCGACGCCCACCAATTCGATCTGTGCCATTATCAGCCCTTCACCGCACCCTCGGTCATGCCGCGGATGATCCATTTCTGTGCCACGAGCGTCAGGATCAGGACCGGGATGGCCGTGATCACCCCTGCCGTCGCCGCGGATGTGTAGTCCATGGCGAACAGCCCCTGGAACGCCGCGGTCTCGACCGGGAGGGTCACCGCATTGTTCGAGGTCAGCACCTTCGCCAGGAAGAAGTCGCTCCAGCTCGTGATGAACGCCAGGATCGCGGTGGCGGCCATGCCGGGGGCTGCCAGGGGGAACGCGATCCGGTACATGATCTGCAGCCTGTTGCAGCCGTCGATCCGCGCCGCCCGCTCCAGGCTCGGCGGGATGTCCTCGAAGAACCCGACGAGCATCCAGATCACCAGCGGCAGGATGAACGCCGTGTAGGTGGCGATCAGTCCCAGGAGCTGGTCGTACAGGCCCACCGAGCGCAGCAGGATGAACAGCGGCACGGCCAGCACGATCACCGGGATAGCCTGCACCGTCATCATGCTCAGCAGGAGCGGCTGACGACCGCGGAAGCGGAATCGCGCGATCGCGTAGGCGCAGGCCGCCCCGACGGTCATGCAGATGATGGTCGTGGAGAGCCCCACGATGGCGGAGTTGGCCATCGGAGTGAGGAAGCTCCCGTCCGACAGCAGCCGCGTGTACGAGTCCACGGTCAGCAGCGAGGGTGACAGGTCGGGGGTGCCGCCCTGCAGCGCGCTGGCGGGATAGACGCTGAACACGAACATCCACAGGAACGGCGCCAGGAAGAACGCCATCACGCCGATCAGGAGGATCGCGCACACGATGGCCGTGAGACGTCGACGTCCGCGACGCGACACCCGCCGCCCTCTCGGACGGTCGGTGGTCACGAGCGCGGTGGTGGTCAGGTCAGGCATGCGCTTCTCCCCTCTTCCGGCGGAATCCGCCGAACAGCGCGATCCAGAACACGGCGACGACGAGCACGAGGATCATGATCCCCACCGCCATCGCGGAGCCGTACCCGCGGTCGAGATTGCTGAAGTTGACCAGGTAGGCGAGGAAGTTGATGGTGGTCGTGCCCTCCGCCGGACCGCCGGATCCGCCGGTGAGCACGTAGATGGTGTCGAAGACCTTCAACGACCACATCGACTGCACGATGAGCGCGAACATCAGCGCACCCCGCATGTTCGGCAGCGTGATGCGCCAGAACGCCCGCCACGGCCCCGCACCGTCGATCGCCGCCGCCCGGTACAGGTTCGACGGGATGCCCTGCAGCGCCGCGAGCATCAGGAGGCAGAGGAACGGCAGCAGCTTCCACATCTCCGCGAACACCAGGATGTTCATCGCGATCGCCGGGTCCGACAGCCACTGCACGTTCTCGTCGCTGAGGCCGAGCCCGCGGACGATCGTGTTCGCGACGCCCGTGCTGCCGTCGAAGATCAGCTTCCACATGATGCCGTTGACCACCGGCGGCACGGCCCACGGCACGAGCAGCAGCACGCGGGCCAAGGTGCGTCCGCGGAACTCCCGGTTCAGCAGCACCGCGATCGCGACCGCGAGCGCCACCCCGCCGATCACCGTGATCACCGAGAAGTACGCCGTACGCTCCATCGCCCGGTGGACGGCGGGATCCGTCAGCAGCTGACCGTAGTTGTCGAGCCCGATGAACGGATGCTCCATCCCCAGCTTGTCGTTCCACTCGTGGAGCGACATGAACACCGCGTACCCCATCGGGTAGCCCAGCAGCATCACGATGATGAGCACCGCCGGAGCGATCAGCATCAGGCCGAAGCGCAGGTCGCGCCGTCGGCTCCTTTCGGCGAGGTTCACGCCCATCCCTGTCCCGCCCTACTTCAGGTACTTGTTCACGAGGCCCTCTGCCGTCTTCTGTGCACTGGCGAGAGCCTCCTTCGGAGAGGTCTTGCCGTTCATCGCGTTGATGAGCTGCACGGAGAGGGCCTGATCGAGCTCGTTGGACCACGGGGTCCCGTACCGCTTGGTGACGTACTCGGTGGACTCCTCGTAGGTGGAGAGGATGGGCAGCGCCTCACGTGCCGCCGGGTCGGCCAGCACGGTCTGCGAGACCGGGAACCAGCCCTCCTTCTCGACGATGTCGGTCTGCACGTCGCCGGTCGTGACGAACTGCAGCCATGCCAGCGCGGCTTCCTTGTTCTTCGAGAACTTGCTGATCGCGAAGCCCTCCGATCCGTCGATCGACGCGGAGCGTACCGAGATGCCGGGGAGCAGCCCGTTGCCGACCGAGGTCGCGCTCGTCGCCGCTCCGTCGGTCGTCGCCACCGCGTACTGGAACGGCCAGTTGAACACCATGCCCGTGTTGCCCCGCGCGAACAGGTCGGCGAGGTCGGACGCGTTCGTGATCTGCAGCGACGACGGATCCATCACCTTGTGCACCTGCAGCAGCTCGACGAGCTTGGTGAGCGCTTCGACACCCTCTTCTCCGGCGAACGTCGGCCGGTAGTCGGCGTCGTAGAACTCGCCGCCGTTCAGGAGCAGCATGCGCAGGAAGTTCTGGTACGCGCCGGCCGGGTTGCCCATGTCGCAGGCGTATCCGTACCGGTCGCCGGTGGTGAGCGCCTTGGCCGCAGCCACGAACTCGTCCCAGTTCGCCGGTCCGACCTCGGGGTCGAGCCCCGCCGAGCCGTAGAGGTCTTTGTTCCAGAACATGGTCTGGGCGCTGACGAACTTCGGCAGGCCGTACACCTTGCCTCGCCAGGACACGGCGTCCAGTGCGGGCTGGATCAGGTCCTCGGGGATCACGGACTTGTCCAACTCCTCGAGCCACCCGGCCTGCCCGAACTCGGCCGACCAGCCCGCCCACGTCATCACCACGTCGAACGACGAATCCTGTGCCGCGAACATCGTGGCCATCTTGTCGTGCAGGTCGTTGAAGTTCCCCTGCTGGTAGGTGGCGACCTTGATCCCGGTCTTCTTCTCGAACTCCGCGATGGCGCGGGCCTTGAAGACGCTGTTGGTGTTGTCGTCCAGGATGCTGATCTGCCCGGAGGGCTTCCCGCTGCCGGCGGTGAGGGGGCCGGAGCTCTGCTGCTCGGCTCCCGGGGCGCAGCCGGCGAGCGCGATCGCGCCCACGGCCAGCCCACCGAGCTGGAAGACCTGGCGCCGGGAGAAGCCCCGACTCATCGACGATGATGCGTTCATTTCCTTGCTCCTTCGTGAAGTTCCTGACGGGGGTATCGCGTGTGTTTCGGGGTGACGCGGTGCTGCGGGGTGAAGGTGTTGCGGGATGAGGGGAGATCAGACCGAGATCTCGACGACCTGTCCGGTCTCGAGGGCGGTGTGCACGGCTTCGATGGCCGCGGTGATGAGCAGCCCGTCATGGGCGTCCGGCACCTCGACCTCCTCGCCGCGCACGAGGCGGACGAAGTCGGAGACCATGTCGATCGGCACGCCCTGGATGCGGCCGCCGCGCTCGTGCACGGCCGACTGCACGAGCTGGCCGCGCTCGGCGCCGTAGTCGATCACGCCGTCGTCGGCGCCGTCGATGTGCACGACGCGATCCGCGGCCTGGATCTCGTACCGGAAGTCGAAGACCGAGGGCATGGACTCCGGCAGCACCCACGACGAATTGAGGGCCACATGGGAGCCGTCCGCCATGGTGAAGATCGCGTTGACGCGGTCCCAGGTGTCGATGCCGGCCTCGGTGAGGCGGTCGCGCGCGCCGACCGCGTACACGGACACCGGACGAGTGCGGCCGATCCAGCAGGCGAGATCGAGGGAATGCGGCATGAGGAACCAGGCCGGGGAGCTCTTCGCCGACCAGGACAGCATCTCGGTCGGTACGAAGACCGTGTCGTTGAGGTGGATGATCTGGGCGCTGATGCGCGGGTCGCCTTCGGCGACGAGCCGGTCGCGCACCGAGGAGTAACGAACGTTCCAGCGGTTCTCGAAGCCCACCATGATGCGCGAACCGGACTCGGCGGCGGCGTCGAGGATGGCCCGCGCGTCGCCGACCTCGGTGGCGAGCGGCTTCTCGATCATGAGGTCGAGCCCCGCGCGGGCGCTGAGCACGGCGGCCTCGCGATGCGCGAAGTCGGGCGTGGCGATGACCACGGCGGTCAGCTCGGGGTGCGCGGCGAGGAGCTCCTCCGTGGAGGCGTACCCGGGGACGCCGAGCTGATCGACCATCGTCGACAGGACCGCGGGGCTGCGGTCGCAGATCGCCACGAGCTCGGCATCGGGATTCTCCTGGAGCGCCCGGGCGAACATGCCGCCGCGGATCCCGCCGCCGATGACTCCGACTCGTGCTGACCTGCTGTGGTTCACTGCCAACCCCACTTCTTCATGGATTCACCCGCGCGCCGCGAGGTATGTATGACACTAAACCATACATTCTTCCTTGTAAACTGATCCGCAGACGGAGCATCGCCGCCTCCCGTCGCGAACGGAAAGGCAGGTGCGATGGCACCGTCCCGCAGATCTCAGCCCGACCTGGCGTTCTCCGACCGATCCGCGCGGAAGCCCCTCATCACCACCAGTGCCATCGGCGCCGCGAACCGGCGACGAGTGCTCGAGACCCTGCATCGCCTCGGCCCCTCCAGCCGCGCACAGCTCGCCCGATCGCTCGGTGTGAACCGCGCGACGATCGCCACCATCCTCCAGCCGCTGCTCGACTCGGCCACCCTCGTCGAGGGCGATCCCGTCGCCCCGTCCGAGGCGGGAGGCAAGCCCGCCCGCCCGCTGTGGTTCCGCAACGACGGCCCCTGGCTCGGCGCGGTGCACCTCTCCCCCGACTTCGTGGTCGCGGCGCGCATCGCGTTCGACGGCACGATCCACGAGATGCACCACGCGGCATACAGCCGCGACGCCTCCGCCGAAGAGATCATCACGTGCCTGCACCAGGTCACCGACGGGTGCTTCGCGGGGGAGCAGCTGGTCGGAATCGGCGTCGCCGCCGCCGGCATGGTCGACACCAGCACCGGCAGCGTCATCTCGATGCACCTCACTCCGGGACTCAACGGCCTCCCCGTCGTCGCCCTCCTCGAGAAGCGCTTCGGCGCGACGACGCTGATCGACCACCACCCCCGCGTGCAGGCGCTCGGCGACCGCTGGTTCGGTCTCGGGCGCGAGATCCAGGACTTCGCCTCGGTGTACACGGGCGAGGCTCTGGGCTTCGGGATCGTGCACGGCGGCGAGGTGCTGCGCGGCGAGAACGGGGCCGGCGGCGAATCCGGACACACGATCGTGCAGATGGACGGCGCCCTGTGTCGATGCGGGCGCCGCGGATGCTGGGAGACGGTCGCGACGCTCGGCTGGCTCCGTGATCGTGCCGCCGCGGCGAAGCTCCCCGGCGCGGACACCCTCGATTCACGAGGGCTCGCGACACTGGTCGATGCGGGGTCGGAGGATGCGGCGGCCCTGCTCGACCTCTATGCCCGGAACCTCGCCATCGGCATCGCGAACAACGAGCAGATCCTGGCGCCCGGCCACTACATCATGCACGGCGACGCCTGCACGGGAGGCGACGCGATGCGTGAGGCCCTGCAGGCGTGGGTCACCCGACTGGCGCCCGAGCGCGGACACCCGCCGACGGTCATGTTCGCCGACGATCCCGACCAGATCACTCTTCTGGGCGGGGCCGGACTGGTGCTGTCATCGGTCTTCAGCACGCAGGCCTGATCCGCGATCGGACGGCGGGGATCCTCAGGCCGGCGACAGCTCGATCCAGTACTGCCGCACGCGCGGCTGCCCCGGCTCCGAAGCCTCGATCACGTCTTCCAGCTCGCCGCCGGCGCCTTCGATCGTGCGGATGGAGCCGACGTTGTCGTCGTCACAGGTGAGCATCACGCGGTCGTAGCCCTCGGACTTCGCGAAGCGGAGCACGAGACGGAGGGCCTCGCGCACGATCCCCTCCCGGCGCCGCGAGGGGATCGTCGCGTAGCCGATGTGGCCGCCGAAGCGACGCAGCCATTCGTTGAGCTCTCGCCGGAAGGCGATGAACCCGACGACGCGGTCGCCCTCGGTGATCCAGAAGAAGTCGCACGGCACGTGCCCCTCGGGCAGCACCGCACCCGGAGTGGCATACAGCTCCGCCTTCTCGACGAACGCCTCGCATGCCGCGCGATCGGGAACGAATCCCTGCTCGTAACCCCCGCCGTCGATGTGTCCACCGTCGAACTCGGCCACCGCCGCGGCCCAGGCGTCGAAGAGGTCGGTGGTCGGCCGAGCGAGTGTGATCGTCATCGCTCGATGAAAACACGACCCATGCTCAGAGGCAAATGCGCGGTCATCGCCCGCGGAGCAGAGCGGCGAGCGCGATGTCTTCATCGACCTGCGGCCAGCGGATGCCCTCCCCGGCGCCGATCAGCCGCCAGTCCCCACGTCCGGGAAGTGCGGAATGCGCACCTCCCGGACCCGTCGTGGAGGAAGAGTCGCTACTACTCCGTGGTCGCGACCGCGGGCGCCGCGGCATCCGCCTTGTCGTACCGGCCGAGGAACAGCGAGGCGATGAGTGCGATCACCATGACGCAGGCCGGCAGCAGGATCGCCTGCGACATGCCGGCGGCGAACCCGTCGGCCACCTGCGGGGGCAGCGTTCCACCGGTCGAGATACCCGCCGGCGAATCGGCGAGACCCGGAAGGTTCGCCTCGAGTCGCGACTGCATGAACGCGGCGATGGATGCCGAGCCGATCACCGATCCGATGGTCCTGGTGGTGTTGTAGATGCCGGCTCCGGCACCTGCCTGACGCGGCGGGAGCTTGCGCGTCGCGGTGGTGGCGAGCGGCCCCCACATTCCGGCGTTTCCGATTCCCATCAGAGCCGAGGGGAGCAGGAACATCCAGATCGGGGTGTCCATATTGATCAGCGCCGAGTACCAGACGAGCGCGCCGGCGACGCAGAGCAGGCCGGGGATCAGGATGATGCGCGGATCCACCCGGTCGAGCAGCTTGCCCGCGGCGGGGGCGAGCACACCCGAGAGCACGGCCATCGGGATCAGGAGCAGCGCCGCCTCCGTCGGGGTGAGTCCTCGTGCGGTCTGCAGGAAGAACATCATCGGCAGCGACATGCTCGTCACCGTGAAGCCCACCGCGGCGATCGCGACGTTCGCTCCCGAGAAGTTGCGGTCGCGGAACAGGTCGAGCGGAACCAGAGGCTCGCTGCGGGTCTTGGCCTGCTGCACGATGAACAGCCCGAGCACGACGAGGCCGACGATGATCAGGCTCCACACCGAGATGGGACCCCAGATCACGCCCCAGTCGTACTTCTCGCCCTCCTGCAGCCCGAAGACGATGAGGAACAGCGCCACGGCACTCAACACGACTCCCACGATGTCGAAGCGGTGCGGGTGGGTCGCGAGCTTCGGCACCAGACGCCAGGCGAGCACGAAGGCGACGATGCCGACCGGGATGTTGACGAAGAAGATCCACTCCCAGCCGAAGCCGTCGACGAGCAGGCCTCCGACGAGCGGACCGACGAGGGTCGCGACACCGGCGGTCGCACCCCAGAGCCCCATGGCGGCGCCACGGCGCTCCGGCGGGAACGTGCGCGTGATCACCGCCATGGTCTGCGGGGTCATGAACGCGGCGCCGAGACCCTGCACCGCGCGGGCGACGATCAGGCCTTCGAGCGAGTTCGACAGTCCGCACCACAGCGAGGCGAGGGTGAAGATCGCGAGACCGATGAGGTAGATGTTCTTCGGCCCGAAGCGGTCGCCGAGACGCCCGGTGATCAGCAGCGGCACGGCGTAGGCGAGCAGGTACGCACTCGTGACCCACACCACGTTGTCGAGGTTGTTCGTGTTCGGATCGAGGGCGGCCTTGATCGCCGGGTTCGCGACCGAGACGATCGTGGTGTCGACGAGGATCATGAAGAAGCCGATGACCAGGGCCCAGAGGGCGGGCCACGGGCTCGTCGGTTTGTGGCCGACGGAGTAGGTGCCGGTCGACGGACCGGAGGTCGAGGGCGTGGACACCGGCGGGCGGTCTCCGTCGCGGGGGGATTCGGTCATTGCTGTGCAGCCTTTCGCTGAGCGCGGTAGCGGTCTGACTTCGGGAATGCCGTGGGACCCCACGGCAGGACTTCGGCGTCGAGGCGGTCGAGGAGGGAGTCGAGCCAGCGCAGCTCGGCCTCCAGGAGCGCCTCCTGGCGTTCGATCTCGACGAGCACCTGCTCGGGCACGCTCTTCTCTCTGGCCTGCAGAAGGCCGTCGCGGTGCCTGGCGTGGTCGTCGACGAGAGCGCCTCGCCTCACGCGCAGAAGGTCGATGACCTCCGGACGCTCAAGATTATGGGCCTCGGCGAGCGCGATGCGGAAGTCGGCGGGGCGGTCGACGCGGGGCAGTTCGCGTCGCACCCACGTCACGACCGCTTCGCGTCCGGCATCCGTCAGGGCGTAGGTCGTGCGCTCCGGGCGGTTGCCCTCGCGATCGATGCCGAGTTCGTCGATCAGCCCGGCACGATGCAGCCGGGAGACCGTGTGATAGAGCGTGCCGTTGGTGATCGTCAGCAGCCGATCGTCGTGACGGGATCGCATGAGGCGGACCATCTCATAGGGGTGCATGTCGCCCTCGCGCAGCAGCGCGAGCACCATCACCCCCATGGGAGTGAGCCGGTCGACGGCATCCTTCTTCATAACCCTCCTCAAATAGTCCATGTGGACTATACGCCCTTTTCGCGTCTCTGCACAGCCGGGTTCTGCGATGAGGCGGGGGCTCGGCCGTGGACGAGGGAGAGCACGCGAAAGCGAAACCCGCGAGGGGGCGCAGTCGTGCGAGGCATCGACAGCCTCATCTCGTGGGCCGTTCCGAACAGTCGCTGACCGCTCATCTGGGAAGATGGGCGGGTGAGCACACCTGCAGAAGGCACAGCACAGAGCATCCCCGGCTGGCGGCACCTCTATTCGGGCAAGGTCCGCGACCTGTACGCCTCGGAGGATCCGGCGGACACGCGGATCCTGGTCGTGGCCTCCGACCGCGTGAGCGCCTTCGACACCGTGCTCTCCCCCGGCATCACCGACAAGGGCGCTCTGCTGACGCGGCTGAGCCGCTGGTGGTTCGCGCAGCTCTCCGACTTCCCCAACCACATCGCCGAGGGCGAGCTGCCGGAGTCCGTGGCCGATCACGCCATGCTCGCGCAGTCGCTCGAGATGCTGCCGATCGAGTGCGTCGTTCGCGGGTACATCACGGGTTCCGGCTGGGCCGAGTATCAGGAGAGCGGCACGGTGTGCGGCATCCCCCTTCCTGCCGGTCTGCACAACGGCGACCGACTGCCCGAGCCCCTGTTCACCCCGGCCTACAAGGCGCCGATGGGGGAGCATGACGAGAACATCACCTTCGAGCGCGCCGTCGAGCTGGTCGGTGCGGAGCGTGCGGCCGAGCTGCGCGACACCTCGCTCGCGATCTATGCCCGTGCCGCCGCCATCGCCGAGGAGAAGGGGCTCATCCTCGCCGACACCAAGTTCGAGTTCGGGACGGATGCCGACGGCACCCTGCGCCTGGCCGACGAGGTGCTCACGAGCGATTCCTCGCGCTACTGGGACGCCGAGGCCTGGCGCATCGGCACCACGCCGAGCGAGCGGATGGCGAGCTTCGACAAGCAGATCGTGCGCGACTGGATGGCGGCGAACTGGGACAAGCAGGGCGAGCCGCCCGCGCTTCCCGACGATGTGGTCGCGCGCACCGCCGACCGCTACCGCGAGCTGATCGACCGCCTCGGCGCCTGACGCCTCGTCTCACGCCGGTCAGTCGACCACCGGCTCGGCCGACTCCACCCGGCGCACGTCCGTGTGGGTGAAGTCGTCGCCCGTGAAAAGCAACGGCTCGTCGCGCGTGATCGCGAGCGCATACGAGAAGCAGTCGCCGTAGTTCAGGCGCGCGCGACTGCCCGAGCCGCGGCCGTAACGCACGTACGCTCTGGTCGCCAGGCGCGCCTGCTCCTCGTCAAGCGGAACGACGCTGGCCCCCGTCGCATCCAGAAGCTCGTCGAGTGCAAGCGCCTTCTCCTCGCCCCCCTTACCGCGGAGCACGATCATGCACTCCGTGAGAGTGGCCGCGGACAGGGAGAACGGACCCGCCTCCAGCAGTCGGCCGATCTCCGCAGCATCGGGCTCCGCCATCAAGACGGCTACGAGGGCCGAAGAGTCGACGATCACCGTGGCATTCCCGTCTCGTCGTAGAGCTCGTCCATGATCTCTTCGGTCGTTCGCCCGGTGTGAGGAATCTGCTGTGCTCGCCGGATCACCGCACGGATACGACGACGACGCTCCAGCTCGTCATCCGAGCTCTGCTGCTCCAGCTCGGCAAGACGTCGGCGCACCGCGTCCTCCACCGCACTCGTCTGACTCTGCCCGGTGAGCGCCGCGAGCTGGCGCACCAGCTCGTGCGTCGTCTCGTTCTTGATGTTCAGGCTCATGTCTACCATTCTACCTTCATGTTCTACCATGGTAGAAGCGCTCAGGAAACACTCAGGAATCGGTAGTGTTGCTCCAGCACTCCCGACATCCCCCGAACCTTGAGGAGCCCGCATGGCCCTGTGGAAGCTGCACGGAGACGGCCGCACGGTCGAGCCCGGCGCCGTCGTCCGTCCCGACGAGCGCCTGAACTGGCCCGCCACGATCGCGATCGGGCTCCAGCACGTCGTCGCGATGTTCGGCGCGACGTTCCTCGTGCCGATCATCACCGGGTTCCCGGTCGCCACGACGCTGCTGTTCAGCGGTGTCGGCACGATCCTGTTCCTGCTCGTGACGCGCAACAAGCTGCCCAGCTACCTCGGCTCCTCGTTCGCCTTCATCGCACCGGTCACGGCCGCCACCGCCTCCGCGAACATGGGAACGGCTCTGGCCGGCATCGTCGCGGTGGGCGTACTGCTCGCCATCATCGGCGTCGTGGTGCACACGGTCGGCGTCAAGTGGGTCGACCGCTTCCTGCCGCCGGTCCTCGCGGGGACGATCGTCGCGCTCATCGGCTTCAACCTCGCCGGCGCCGCGCACAACAACTACGCCGCAGCTCCGGTGACCGCCACGTTCACCCTCGCGATCACCATCCTCTTCGCGGTGGTCTTCCGCGGCTTCCTCGGCCGCATCTCGATCTTCCTCGGCGTCATCGCGGGGTACATCTTCGCGGCGTTCCGCGGCGAACTGAACTTCGAGGCCGTCGAGAAGGCGGATTGGATCGGCCTGCCGACCTTCACCCTCCCCAACTTCACGGAGCCGGGCACCCTGACGGCACTCGCGATGTTCCTCCCGGTCGTCCTCGTGCTGATCGCCGAGAACGTCGGACACGTGCGCGGCGTCGCGACCATGACCGGCGACGCGACCGTCAACGAGCAGACCGGAAAGGCCCTGATCGCCGACGGCGTCTCGACCACCCTGGCCGGCTTCTTCGGCGGTTCGGGCACCACGACCTACGGCGAGAACATCGGCGTGATGGCCTCCACGCGCGTTTACTCCACCGCCGCGTACTGGGTCGCCGGCGCCGCGGCGATCCTGCTCAGCCTCTCGCCCAAGTTCGGCGAGGTCATCAACTCGGTGCCCGCCGGTGTGCTCGGTGGCGTGACCACGGCCCTGTACGGACTCATCGGCGTCATCGGCATCAAGATCTGGGTCGACAACCGCGTCGACTTCTCGCGTCCGGTCAACCAGTACACGGCGGCCGTCGCGCTGATCATGGCCGTCGGCGGGTTCATGATCAAGGACGAGGCGTCCGGGTTCGAGCTCGGCGGCATCGTCATCGCCACCGTCGCCGCGATCCTCATCTACCACCTGGGCAACCTGATCGCCCGCCTGCGCAAGACCGGTGCCGACGACCCGAAGCCGCTCGCGGCGGTCGGTCCGCTCGGCGGCGACCCCGAGTAGGCGGTCCCGCGGTCGACGCGGGCCGGAACTCACCGGGCGGGGTGCACCTGGACGGTGAAGCGAAGGCGCACGCCCGGCGGCAGCTGACCCGCGACGTCGAGACTGCGGTCGGTCAGGGCGCCGATGATCGGGTACCCGCCGGTGAGCGGGTGGTCGGGGAGGAAGAGCACCGGCTGCCCGTCGGGTGGCACCTGGATCGCGCCGGTGACCGCCCCCTCGCTGGGCAGTTCGCCGCCGACGGAGCGCTCCAGCGGCACATCGCCCTGGAGGCGGATGCCGACACGGTCGGAGCGCGGGGTGACCGTCCACTCCTGGGTCGTGAGCACTTCGAGGGCGTGCGCCGTGAACCAGTCGTCGCGAGGCCCGAGCGTGATGTCGAGCTCGACGAGGTCGCCGGAGGCCGGGAGGTCGCGCAACACGGCCCCGGGCTCGACCGGGTGCCGAGCGGCATCTCCGATCGCGAGAACGGCACCGGGCGTCAGCGGCTCCGGGCCGAGCCCCGCGAGGGTGTCGGTCGCGCGGCTGCCCAGCACGGGCGCGACATCCAGTCCGCCGCGGACTCCGATGACGGAGCGCAGACCGCGCTCGGGATGACCGAGCGTCAGCTCGTCGCCGTCGACCGTGGCGAAGGGCTCTCCGTGGACGACCGGACGAACGACACCCTCGGCTCCGATCAGTGACAGCACGCCGATCGCGCCGGTGACCGCCGCGACACCCGCCCCGTGGAATCGGAGCACCGCTCCCCCGACGCTCTCGAGCACCGCAGCCGTGGCGTCGTTTCCCACCGCACGGTTCGCATCGCGCAGGGCCCGGCGGTCCGCTGTCCCGGATGCCGAGACCCCGAGAGCCGCGTAACCGGGACGCCCGGCATCCTGCACCAGCAGCTGCAGCGCGGGGCGGACGACCTCGACCGCCCCACCCGCGCCGAAACCCAGGCCCTCCGCGTCCGCTGCGGCGGGTTGCTCCACGACGCGCCGGGCGTGGGCCGGACCGTCTCCGTTTCGGCCCACCTGAGCCGCGCCCAGCCGAGCCGCGCCTCTTACGCGCTCGAACCGCACCGCGGTACCCGGCGACAGCAGGGCGGGCGGGTCACGATCGATGTCCCACAGCACGGCATCCGTGCGTCCGATGAGCTGCCAGCCTCCTGGACTCTCGCGCGGATAGACACCCGTGAACCGTCCGGCGAGCGCAACCGATCCGGCAGGCACGCGCGTCCGCGGCGAGGAGCGGCGCGGCACATCGAAGAGCGGGTCGCTGCTCACCGCGTACCCGAACCCGGGGGCGAACCCGGAGAACGCGACCCGCCATTCCGCGGCGAGGTGCCGGTTCACGAGCTCCTCCGCCGAGACGCCGAGCAGCGACGCCGCCTCGTCGAGGTCCTCTCCGTCGTAGCTCACGGGGATCGTGATCTCTCCGGTGCCTGACAGCTGCACGGCGTCGACCTCCGTCGCCGCCAGCGTGTTCGCGAGCTCGGCGGCCGACACCCGCAGCGGGTCGAAGCGCACGAGCACGGTGCGGGCGCCGGGGACGCGCTCGACGACGCCCGGCACACCCTCCCACGCGAGGTTCCAGCGCATCGCCTCATCGAGGTCGGCCGCCTCGACGAGAAGGGCACGATCGGATGCCGTGAGGATGCGCATCAGACAGGACGCTCCGCGTTCGTCATCGCGGATCCGCGAACGGTGCGATCGTGATGCCCGCGTCCTGCAGCAGCCGCTTGATCTCGGCCGCCATCGCCACCGAGCCGGGGCTGTCGCCGTGCACGCAGATCGACTGCGCCATGACGGGTACGTCGGTGCCGTCGATCGCCCGGATCATGCCGTCGGAGGCGAGCCGCACCATGCGCTCCGCCACCACAGCCGGGTCATGCAGCACGGCTCCCTCGTCAGTGCGTGGCACGAGCTGCCCGTCCGGCCGATACGCGCGGTCGGCGAAGGCCTCGGCGGCGACCGCGAGCCCGGCACGCTCGGCGACGTCGAGCACGACGCCCCCGGAGAGTCCCAGCAGCACGAGGCTCGGATCGATCGCGCGGATCGCCGCCACCACGGCCTTCGACTGTCGCTCGTCGCGCGCGATCGTGTTGTACAGCGCCCCGTGCGGCTTCACGTACGAGACCCGCCCGCCGACGGCGGCGGCGAGCCCCATGAGCGCGCCGAGCTGATATTCGACGTGCGCCTGCAGCGTGGCCGAGTCGATGTCGACCTTCGTCCGCCCGAAGTTCTCGTAGTCGCGGTATCCGGGATGCGCGCCGATCACGACGCCCCGTTCCACAGCGGCGACGAGCGTTCGGCGGATGCCGAGCGGGCTGCCGGCGTGGAAGCCGCACGACACGTTCGCGCTCGTGACGAGGCGCAGCATGCCGGCGTCGTCGCTGACGATCCGGTCGGCGACGTTCTCGCCGAGGTCCGAGTTCAGGTCGATCGAAGTCATGCGATCACGCTCCGATTCCGAGGAAGGCGAAGAGGGGGCCGGCGGAGACGATCCCCTGCACCCGGTGGGCTGCGTCATGAGCGTACCGGCGATGAGCAGCCGCAGGCTCAGGAGGGCGGCAGATCCGTTCCCCGCGCCGCCGTCGCCCGCGGCCGCGGCTCGCCATCGCGGAGCGGAGCCGGTGGAGCGATCTGCGTCGTCGGCTCCGGCAGCGCGTACCGACGGTGCATCCAGCGCCGCGCCTCCTCGAGCGGATACGTCTCGCCGAAGACGGCGGACTTCACGAAGATGCCCTCGATCGTGCTGCGCAGCATGACCTCCTCGAGAGCGGGGTCCTGCGCTCCTCGGGCACGGAACAGGTCGCGCACGGCATCCTCCGCCGCCGTCGCCGCCTCCTCGTGCCGCGCCTCCGACTCGGCGAACAGCCGGTGCGTCGCAGGCTGCTGCTGCATCGCCAGAACGGCCCGCTGCAGAGGTATCGCGTAGGCGGTCGCCGTGAGTGCTCCGTCGATCACGGCGGCGAGCATCTCGTCGGGAGTGCCGTCGACGCGGGCGAAGCCGAGCACGGTCTCGAACCACCGGTCGATGACGGCCGCGACGAGCTGGTCCTTGCCGCCGAAGTGGTAGTTCACGAGCCCTTGGGCCACGCCCGCTCGCTTCGTGATCTCGGCGATGCTCGCGCCGGCGACCCCGAGTTCGGCGAAAAGCTCGATCGCTGCCTGCAGGAGGACCTCCCGTGCACGTTCCCGGGCCCGTCGGTTCTGCTCATCGGAGCGTGCCATGCAGCATCCACCTCCAGGGTTCCGTCCGCGCTTTTCCGAATCGTCCCCCCGCCGTATAGATTACTCACTGAATATTCGTTCAATCTATGAGCGAGCACGGATTCGGCTGACCTGTTCAGCCGGGCACGACGTCGGAGATCCGAGGCGCCATGCCGCGGCATCCACCCTTCGATGGGCGATTCGCCGCCGATCTCCGACGTCGTGCAACCAGACGCACGGGTGCGTCCCTGGCCAGGAGGGGGCGCCAGGGCCGCACCCGTGTCTCCCCTCGTCCTCCGCGGAAACCGGATCAGGCGGATGCGCGAACCACGAGCTCCGTCGGCAGGATGGTCGTGGTCGGCGGGTCCTCCCCCGCGAGACGCGACAGCAGCACGCGCGCCATGGTCTCACCCTGCGCGTACATCGGCTGGCGCATCGTCGTGAGCTGCGGATCGGTCGTGATCGCGACCGAGGAGTCGTCGAAGCCGACCAGCGCGATGTCCTCGGGGACCCGCACCCCGGCGGCACGCAGCACCGTCAGTGCTCCGCGGGCCATCAGGTCGCTGGCCACGAAGATCGCATCGGGACGGCCGCCGTCGAGCAGCCGCCGCGCCGCATCCGCTCCGCTGGCCTCGCTGTAGTCGCCCTCCTCCTCCGCGTACGGCGTCAGCCCGGCCTCCGCGAGCGCCGCGCGGAATCCCTGGATGCGGTCGCCCGACGAGACCATCGTCAACGGGCCGGAGATCGTCGCGATCCGCGTCCGTCCGATGTCGAGCAGTCGACGGGTCGCCTCGCGGGCGCCGGCGACGTTGTCGACGTCGACGACGTAGTCGCCCTCGAGTCGACGCACGGGCCGACCGCCGTAGACCACCGGCACCGCGTCCGCGACCCTGTCGATGAATGCGTCGCTCGTGTGATGCGACACGATCAGCGCACCGTCGACGCCGCCGTTGCGCACGAAGCCGGTCATCTTGTCACCCGGGTCGTCACTGGCGATCAGGAGATTGAGCAGGTAGTCGGAACCGCCGAGGGCGCCCGTGATGCCGGCGACGATCGCGGCGAAGAACGGGTCGCCGAAGAACCGGTTCGTGTCTTCCGGCACGATCAGCGCGATCGCGTGCGTCTGCCGCGAGGCGAGCGACCGTGCGGCCCGGTTGGGCACGTAGTTCAGCTCGTCGATCGCCGCGCGCACCGCGGCGAGCGCCTCCGGGCTCACCGCCGTCGATCCGTTCACGACGCGCGACACGGTCGACCGGGAGACACCGGCAGCGGATGCCACTTCTTCGATCGTCGCTCGGGGCGACATCAGCGTACGCACTCTTCCATCGCCCTATTCTCACTGACGTTCCCGCTCCGAACCGCGCAATCGGTGGCATGCCCGTCCCGGATGCCGCCATTCGCGCGATTCGAGAGCCGAAAGCGGCACCTACAGCGACCGGGCGGCGATGATGCGCGCGTACTCCCGACCGGAGTCCTTCAGCGATCGCTCCTGCGTGTCGTAGTCGACGCGCACGATGCCGAAGCGCTTGTCGTACCCCCAGGCCCACTCGTAGTTGTCGAACATCGACCAGTAGAAGTAGCCCCGAACGTCGACCCCGGCATCCGCCGCGTCGAGCACCGCGCCGAGGTGCAGGCGCAGGAACTCGGTGCGGTCGGCGTCGTGCACGCGGGTCTCGCCCTCCTCGACCACGGCGACGTCGTCGTAGGCAGCGCCGTTCTCGGTCATGTACAGCACGGTGCCCGCAGGCTCGGCGTACTCGGTCCAGACCCGCTGCAGCACCCGGGTGAGCCCCTCGGGCTGCACCTCCCAGTTCTGCGCCGTGCGCGGGAGCCCCCGCTCGACCGCGTGGATGCCGTCGCTCGACGGGTACGGGCTGCGACCCACCCGCTCGGTGGCGGGTCCGCCGGAGACCGGAGCCTCGGCCGGAGCCGAGCCGGACACGAAGTCGCCGTGGTAGTAGTTCACGCCCTGGGTGTCGATGTGCTGCGAGATCGTCTCGAGGTCGCCGCCGTGGACCGCGGTCTCGAATCGAGCGACCGCGTCGGCATCCACCGCACGGATGTCCTCGACGATGTCGGCCGGGTAGCTCCCGCGATAGATCGGGTCGAGGAACCAGCGGTTGAACTGTCCGTCCACGCGGCGCGCGGCATCGACGTCGGCCGGGTTCTGGGGGTCGGCGGGATCGGCGACCGTGTGGTTCAGGGTGATGCCGAGATTGAGCGACGCATCGCGCCCCCGCAGCTCCTGGATCGTCCTGCCGTGGGCGAGCAGCAGATGGTGCGAGGCGAGCAGGCCCTCCGCGATGCTGGTGTGTCCCGGCGCGTGCTCCCCCGCCGTATAGGAGAGGAACGACGAGCACCACGGCTCGTTGAGGGTCGTCCACACGTTCACCCGGTCCCCCAGGGCGTCATGCATCGTGCCCGCATACTCGAGGAAGCGGTCGACCGTGTCCCGGTTCGTCCAGCCCCCGGCATCCTGCAGCGCCTGCGGCATGTCCCAGTGGTACAGCGTCAGCCAGGGCAGGATGTCGGCACCGAGCACCTCATCGACCAGGCGCTCGTAGAAGTCGACGCCGGCGGCGTTCACCGCGCCGCCGTCCGGACGGACCCGCGACCACGACGTGGAGAAGCGGTACGTCTGCAGTCCCAGCTGCTTCATGAGCGCGACGTCCTGCGGGTACCGGTGGTAGTGGTCGCACGCGACATCGCCGTTGTCGCCGCCGATCACGGCGCCGGGCTCGCGGGCGAACGCGTCCCAGATGGATGCCGTACGCCCGTCCTCGAACGCCGCCCCCTCGATCTGGTACGCCGCGGTGGCGGCGCCGAAGAGGAAGTTCTCGGGGAAGGAGCGGGTCATAGGGGTCATCCTTTCACCGCGCCCGCCATGATGCCACTGACCAGCTGCCGACCCGCGACCACGAAGAGCACGAGCAGGGGGAGGGTCGCGAGCACCGCGCCGGCGAGCACGATCGAGTAGTCGATGTAGTACCCCGACTGCAGCTGGCTGAGCGCCGTCTGCAGGGTCGGGTTCTGCGGGGAGAGCACGATCAGCGGCCACAGATAGTCGGTCCAGGCCGTCATGAACGTGAAGAGTCCGAGGATCGCCATGGCCGGCCGTGCCGCGGGAAGACCGACGGTCAGGAACGTGCGGAACTGGTTCGCACCGTCCATGCGCGCGGCTTCGATCAACTCGTCCGGGATCACGTCGACCAGGTACTGCCGCATGAAGAACACGCCGAAGGCGGTGACGAGGGTCGGCACGATGACCGCACCGATCGAGCCGGTCCACCCGAGCTCGCGCATCAGCATGAACAGCGGGATGATGCCCAGCTGAGTCGGGATCGCCATCGTCGCGATCACGAAGATCATCAGTCCGTCGCGACCCTTGAAGCGGAGCTTCGCGAACGCGTAGCCCGCAAGCGTCGAGAACGTGACGACCGAGATGGTGATGATGCCCGAGATCAGGAACGAGTTGCCCAGGGCGAGCCAGAACGGGATCGCGTCGAAGACCTTGGCCGCGTTGGCCAGGAAGTTGCCGCCGGGGATCAGGGGCAGGGTCTCGCCGCGGGTGGCGTTCGTGCCGCTCGCGACCACGACCGACCACCACAGCGGGTACACGCTGCCGATGATGAATGCGGCGAGGAGTCCGTAAGTGAGGAATCCGGGGCGGCTGCCGATGCCGGCGGTGCCGGATGATGCGCTTCGCCGACGGCGGATCTTCTCGGGGACGCTCAGCGCCTGCGTGGCGGTCATCGCGCGTTCTCCTCGGTCGTGGTGGCGAGCGTCGTGGCCGCGGCCGCGGCGGAAGCGGCCGTGGCGGCGGTGCGGGCACGGCGTCGGGCCGCGCGGTTCTTGGGGGCGTCTCCGGTGGAGATGCGCCGGGAGATCAGGAAATTGATCACGCCGATGCCGACGATCAGCAGGAACAGCAGGATGGCGACGGCGGATGCCTCACCGAGGTTCCGCCGGAAGAACGCGAGCTCCCACAGGAACAGCACGGTGGTCTGGAACTGCCGGTCGCTGCCGCCGATGCCGCCGGCGGTCGACACGTCGAAGAGGCGCGGCTCGGCGAAGATCTGCAGCCCGCCGATCGTCGCGGTGATGATCACGAAGATCAGGGTCGGCCGGATCGTCGGGATCGTGATCGAGAAGAAGCGGCGCGCGGCACCGGCCCCGTCGAGGGCTGCCGACTCGTACAGGTCACGCGGCACCGCCTGCATCGCCGCGAGCAGGATGAGCGCGTTGTATCCGGTCCAGCGGAAGTTCACCATCACCGCGATCGCGATGTGCGAGAGGGCGGTGTTGTGCTTCCACTCCTGATCGGCGATGCCGATGAGGTTCAGCAGGTTGTTGGCGAGGCCGTCCGCCTCGTTGAAGATGCTGGAGAAGATGATGGCCACGGCGACCGGGGTGACCACGAACGGGATGAGCACGCTCATCCGCCAGAAGGTCGGGGCGCGGAGCCCGCGGTCGAGGAGGTAGGCGATCACGAGCGCCACGGCCAGCTGCGGGATCGCGGAGAGCAGGAAGATGCTCAAGGTGTTGCCGATGGAGTTCCAGAACATCGCGTCGCCGAGGATCTCGACGAAGTTGCCGACGCCGACGAAGTCGCCTTCGCCCTTGAGGAGGTCCCACTCGTGCACGGCCACCCACACCGTGTACAGCAGCGGGAACAGACCGACCAGTCCGAACAGCAGGAAGAAGGGCGAGATGTAGAAGTACGGAGAGGCGTTCTGGTCGAACCGCGAGACGCGGTGGCGCCACGGTCGCTTCGGCGGAGCATCCGTCGCCGCGGCGGGTGCGGTGCGCTGCTCCGTGGGCGGGGCGGTGAGAGTCATGGAGGTTCCTTGTCTCGGGTTTCCGAGGAGTTCCCGTCGCAGTCCCCGTCGCTCACCGCATGCGGGAGAGACAGGAACTGCGACGGGAGGGGCGGGTCAGCCGACGAGGTCGTTCAGCAGGCCGACGGCCTGGTCCCAGGCACCCTGGGTGTCGGTCTCGCCGCGGTCCAGGCTGCTGAGAGCCGGGCCGAAGACGTTCTCCTGGATGACCGAGTCGTCGGCACCCTTGAACTGGGCGACGACTCCCTTGGCACGCTCGGCGAGGATCGCACCGGTCGGAGCGTCGTTGAAGAACGCGTTCGGCGTCGCCTCCTCGGCGAGCGTCTCCTGCGCCTTGATCGTCGAGGGGAAGTTGCCCGCGGCGGCGGACTGCTTCACCTGCTGCTCGGGCTGCGTCAGCCAGTCGGCGAGCTCAGCGGCCGCCTTCTTGTGCTGCGAGGACTCCGGGATCGACAGGAACGCGCCACCCCAGTTGGCCGCGCCCCCGGGGAACACGTCGGCGAAGTCCCATCCGGTCGACGCGTCTCCGCCGCCGGCCTCGACCTGGCCCTGCACCACGCCGAGCATCCAGCCGGGGCACACGAAGGTCGCGAAGGTCCCGTCGACGAACGACTTGCCGCCGTTCCAGTCCCAGGCGGTCTGCGCGGCGGACTGGCCGCCCTCGGTCGCCGCGCCCAGCAGCTCGAAGCGCTCCTTGAGCTCGGCGTTGTCCTCGACGTTCAGCTCGCCGTCGGTCGTGTAGTAGCCCTCGTCGAGCTGGTTGACCATGGCGTTCCAGACGAAGCCGGAGTGGTCGTACCAGGCCTTTCCGGTCTTCGCCGTGTAGTCGGCGCCGACCTTGAAGTAGTTCTCCCAGTCGCCGTTCAGCAGCTCGGCCACGGACTCGCGGTCGCTGGGGAGGCCGGCGGCCTCGAACGCGGCGCCGTTGTAGCAGATGCCGCTCGGACCGATGTCGGTGCCGTAGCCGATGACGCGGCCTTCGGCGTCGGTGGCCTGACCGTACTTCCAGTCGACCCAGTCGGCCTTGCGGTCTTCGATGCCGTAGTCGCGCAGGTCGGCGAAGGTGTCGGAGACGTCCATGATGGCGCCGAGCCATCCCTCTTCGATCGCGACGATGTCGCTGAGGCCGGAGCCGGCGGCGATCTTGGTGAACGCATCGGTCCGGGCGTTGCCGCCGGTGTCGATGTTGGTCGCCTCGATCGTGACGTTCGGGTGCTCCTTCTCGTACTCCTTGTAGAGGTCTTCGTATCCGAAGGTGCCGAAGGTGGTGACGGTCAGCGTGACGTCTTCATCGCCGCTTCCCTCGGTGGCGTCGCCGGTGCCGCCGGCGCAGCCGGCCAGGGCGAGGGCGGAGACGGATGCCACGGCGGCAGTCACGAGGATCCGGTGGCGGGCACGTGTGTTCACAGTTCACTCCTTTGTGGGTTCGTGCGGTGTTGGTGCTTCGGGCGTTCATGGGAGCGCTCCCACGAACTGAGCAGTCACTCTATGGGAGCGCTCCCACGGTGTCAAGCGGGCCGGGTGCTGGGCGGGATCCGTGCACGACTCAGGAAGGCCACGCCACTTCTGCCCACCGCAGCCCCGCTTCCGCTCGATCCATCCCGTTTCTCCTGCGCCGGGCACGGAGGGGTAGCCTTGCTCGGTGCCCGAAGCCACGCTCTCTCCTGCCCTCATCCGCGCCGAAGCCCTGATCCGCAACGTGCCGGACTACCCGCAGCCGGGCATCATCTTCCGCGACATCACCCCGCTCCTCGCCGACGCCGAGGCCCTCCGGGTCACGACCGACGCGATCATCGAGCCCTTCGCCGGCCAGTTCGACGTGATCGCCGGCATCGAGGCGCGCGGCTTCATCCTCGCCAGCGCCGCCGCGATCGCCGCGGGCGTGGGCCTCATCCCGATCCGCAAGGCGGGCAAGCTGCCCCGCCCCGCGGCATCCGTCGACTACGCCCTCGAGTACGGCACCGCCACGATCGAGATGCACGACGACCTGCCCGCAGGATCCCGCGTACTCCTCATCGACGACGTGCTCGCCACCGGCGGCACCCTCGCCGCCGGTCGGGAACTCGTCGAGCGACTCGGCAGCCACGTCGTCGGCATCTCGGTGCTGTTCGAGATCGACGGACTCGGCGGACGCGAAGCCGTCGGCGACCTGCACACCGTCTTCCACTCCGCGTAGCCGCTCCGGCACCGGGAAGAGCGCGGACGCCGGGGCAGTAGACTGGGTTCGCCCGTCCGCCCGCGACTCTTGGAGCCGTCATGCCCACCATCGTCGTCGACGTCATGCCCAAGCCCGAACTGCTCGACCCGCAGGGGAAGGCCGTCTCCGGCGCCTTCGCACGCCTGGGCGTCGAGGGCTTCACCGATGTCCGCATCGGCAAGCGCTTCGAGCTCACCGTCGAGGGCGAGGTCACCGACGAGGTCCTCGCCGAGGCCCGGCGCCTTGCCGACGAGGTGCTCTCCAACTCCGTGATCGAAGACGTCGTCGGCATCGAGGTCGCCGAGTGACCACGCGCATCGGGGTCATCACCTTCCCCGGATCGCTCGACGATCGCGACGCCCAGCGCGCCGTGCGCATCGCCGGCGCCGAGCCCGTCGCCCTGTGGCACGGCTCGCACGACCTCGAGGGCGTCGACGCCCTCGTGCTCCCCGGCGGCTTCAGCTACGGCGACTACCTGCGCGCAGGTGCGATCGCCGCGCTCTCCCCGATCATGGCCGAGGTGAAGGATGCCGCAGCCAAGGGCATGCCCGTGCTCGGCATCTGCAACGGCTTCCAGATGCTCGTCGAGGCGCACCTGCTTCCGGGTGGGCTGATCCGCAACAACCACCAGCACTTCGTGCGCCGCGACCAGAAGCTCACGGTCGAGAACTCCGACACCGCCTGGACGAACACGTTCCGCACCGGCCAGGAGATCGTGATCCCGCTCAAGAACGCCGACGGCGGGTACATCGCCGACGAGCAGACCCTCGACCGCATCGAGGGCGAGGGCCTGGTCGCCTTCCGCTACGCCGGGGTGAACCCGAACGGCTCGCTGCGCGACATCGCCGGTGTCACGAACGAGGCGGGCAACGTGGTCGGTCTGATGCCGCACCCCGAGCACGCCACCGAGCCCGGCTTCGGCCCCGACACCTCGGTCGCCATGCGCAGCGGTGTCGACGGACTCGACTTCTTCACGAGCGCCATCGCCGCGGTCGCCCGCGTCGCGGCGTAACCCCGACCCGACCCACCCCCTTCGGCACGAACCAGCCCCCTGCGTCTGCACGCACGGGGGTGGCTCGCCCTCAAGAGGCCGGGTCGACCGGGAGGGCGAAGGGGTTGTCCGCCGCCGCCGCGAGCAGGTACCAGGCCGTTGTGCCCGTGTGCAGGCTCGCGTAGTACAGGTCGCCGAACCCGGAGTCGAGACCGTCGTTCGACGTGGCGACGATCCCCTTGCCGTCGCCGTTCGGGGCATCGCGCTGCGCGAGCCGGATGCTCGCGAGCAGCGACTCCGCGCGGTCGGCATCGCCCGCTCCGTCACGCAGCCGGAGGGCCAGAGCCAGATGTCCGCTGCCCTCGAACCACACCTTCGACACGTCGGTGTCGCTGATCGACGGGCCCTGGTACGGACCGTCGGTGGCGATCAGGTTCTCCAGCGTCCAGTCCAGCGCCGCCCCGTACCGCCGGTCTCCGGTGCCGAGGGAGCTCCAGGTCTGCGCATCCAGGGGGATCGGGTGCGTGTTGACCGTCGAGCCGTCGAGGAGCGTGCCGGTGTCGACGTGGCCGTCCGCGCTCTGCATGGCGGTGACGAAGCTCGTGGCCACGGCGGCCCGCTCCGCCCACATGGGGTCATCCGTGAGCTGCGCCAGCTGCGTGAAGAACCCGGCGACGTCGCTGTTGTGCTCGGTGGACTTCCACGTCAACGACGTACCGTCATCCGTCTGGCCTCCGGTGTAGCCGTAGGGGGCGCGGACCGTGTCCGCGGTGTTCGTCTGAATCCACTGCGCGGTCCGCAGCGCTCCGTCGAGGTATCGCGCATCACCGGTCGCGTGGAAGAGGCGTGTGAGCGCCATCCCGACCCACGCCTGGTTCCCGGTGAACGTACCCGGCCCGGTGATCTCCACCCGCCCCTGCCGGATCCCGTGGGGTTCGTAGGATGCCCGGGTTCGCCCGTCGCCGATCGGGTCGCTCTCCTGCACGAAGAGCAGGGTGTCGCCGATCGTCCGCGCCCGACGGAGATCGTCGGGCAGTCCGCGAGCGGTGTAGGCGATCACCACCAGGGCGTCGTCGTAGACGAACGAGGGCGTGAAGTCCCAGCTCGGGGTGGTGAAGAACCCGCCCTGATAGCTGCGCGGCAGACACCGGCCGGCTCCGTCGCAGAACTCGTCGACACGGGCGTCCAGGAACTCATAGGCCCGCTCGACGGAGAGGCTCGGATCCGGCGTGCTCACCCCGGGCACCGCACCCTCCGAGGGCGCTCCCGCATCCGAGATCGCCGGTGCCGCGCCCGCGAGCACGGTCGCGGCGACGAGCGCGGCGGCGAGCAGCCACGGCGCGGATCGGCGCGGAGAGACGGACATGGAGACCCCTCGGACGGAACCGCGGACCGAGTGCGTGGTCCGCGGGCGACCCGGAGGTCACGAAGAGTAGCCTGACCGGACCGTCGTCGCCGGGGAAGCGGCGAAAGTCTAGGTTCGTCTCTCCCTTCGGCGAGCATGATGCTCCGACCGTCGACGGCGCCGTCGGTCAGCCGAGCGCCGGCGGCCACACGCCGATCAGCACGGCCATCACCACGACCGTGACCAGCTCGTGCGCGATATTGAGGGTGGTCAGCTTCGTGGAGCGTCCTTCGAACGCGTCGTGCGTGATGAAACGGGCGGCCGTGAAGCCCGCCCACAGCGTGACAGCGGTGACGATGGTGCCCCAGAAGAACGGTCCGCCGTAGAAATGCCAGGCGATGGCGGATGCCCCGGCGAGCACCCACGCCGTGATGAAGCTCACGATGACCGTGGTGATGATGGGCCACATCGCCGTGGCCGCCGGACGATCCATGTCGACGTCTGCCAGCTTCGACCAGCGGGTGCCGAACACCTTCGGGGCGTACCAGATCGAGCCGACGAGCATGCTCGACGCGGTGGCCAGAAGGACCGCCCAGTAGTTGATCTCGGGAACCATGACAGCCTCCACTCATCGGATGCCGCCACCATACTCCCCGGCAGGCCGCACCCCTGGATCGAACCGATTCGATCCCCGATCTGGCACGAGTGTAAGCGTTTGCAGTAGCCTGTTCGCATGGCACAGCTTGAGCAGATCGCAGCCCCCGGTTCCGAGTGGTGGCGCAGCGCCGTCATCTACCAGATCTACCCCCGCTCCTTCGCGGACGCCTCCGGCGACGGCATCGGCGACCTGCCGGGCATCACCAGCCGACTCGACGCGCTGCAGGAGCTCGGCGTCGACGCGATCTGGCTGAGCCCGTTCATGACCAGCCCGCAGCGCGACGCCGGCTACGACGTCGCCGACTACCGCGACGTGGACCCGCTGTTCGGCACGCTCGCCGACTTCGACGAGATGCTCGCGCAGGCCCACGCCCGCGACATCCGCGTGATCGTCGACCTGGTCCCGAACCACTCGTCCGACCAGCACGTCTGGTTCCAGGAAGCGCTCAAGGCCGCGCCGGGAAGCCCCGAGCGCGCGCGCTACATCTTCCGCGACGGCAGAGGCGAGAACGGCGAGCTCCCGCCGAACAACTGGGAGTCCGTGTTCGGCGGCGGCATGTGGGAGCGGGTCACCGAGGCCGACGGCACCCCCGGCCAGTGGTACCTGCACATCTTCGACGCCACGCAGCCCGACTTCGACTGGAACAACGAAGAGGTGCAGGAGGAGTTCCGCTCCATCCTCCGCTTCTGGCTCGACCGCGGTGTCGACGGGTTCCGCGTGGACGTGGCCCACGGAATGATCAAGACCGAGGGGCTTCCGGACTACACGCCCCCGAGCGACGCCGACTCCATGGGCGGCGGAGAGTCGAACGTCCCGTACTGGGGCCAGGACGGCGTGCACGACATCTACCGCGACTGGCACAAGGTGCTCGCCGAGTACGACGGCGACCGCGCGCTGTGCGGCGAGGCCTGGATGCCGACGCTCCAGCAGACGGCTCTCTGGGTGCGCCCCGACGAGATGCACCAGACCTTCAACTTCCCGTACCTGATGACGCCGTGGGACGCGCAGCGCCTCGGCGACGTCATCCGCGAGTCGCTCGACGAGTTCGGCGGCGTCGGAGCGCCCAGCACGTGGGTGCTGTCGAACCACGACGTCGTGCGTCACGCCTCGCGCCTCGCGCTCACGGCCGACAACCCGCAGGGCGAGGGCATCGGCCCGAACACCCCGCACAAGCCCGACATCGCCATCGGCCTGGCGCGCGCCCGCGCGGCGACCACGCTGATGCTGGCGCTCCCCGGCTCCTCCTACCTGTACCAGGGCGAGGAGCTCGGCCTGCCCGAGGCGATGGAGATCCCGGACGAGTTCCGTCAGGACCCGACCTGGTTCCGCACGAACGGCGAGCGGTACGGACGCGACGGATGCCGTGTGCCGCTGCCCTGGGAGGCGGATGCTCCGGCGTTCGGCTTCAACGACACCGGCCTGTCCTGGCTCCCCCAGCCGGCGGAATGGGCGACCTACGCCCGCGACGTCGAGGAGGTCGACCCCGGCTCGACGCTCGCGCTGTACAAGCGACTGCTGGCCGCGCGTCGTGAACACGGCTTCGGCACCGGGTCGCTGGTCTGGGAGGATGCGGGCCCCGATGCGGTGGCCTTCCGCCGCGGCGACGTGCACGTGGTCGCGAACCTCGGCACCGAGCCGATCGAGCTGCCTGCGAATGCGGTCGTGATGCTGCAGAGCCAGCCGTTCGAAGGCGCCGCGATCCCGGTCGACACCGCCGTCTGGTACACCACCGCAGCCCAGGCCTGACCGCCGCCACCCGTTCCCGTCGCACTTTCTGTCGGCCCCAGCCGCACGGGCCCACAGTCGGTGCGACGGGAACGGATCACTCAGAGGAACACATGGCCAGCATCGATGAGGTCGCCCGGCTCGCCGGAGTCTCCACCGCGACCGTCTCGCGGGCGCTGAGCGGACGCGGTCACGTGTCCGAGTCCGCCAAGGAGCGCGTGCAGGCCGCGGCGCAGTCGCTCGGATACGTGGTGTCCTCGCGGGCGTCGAGCCTCGCCTCCGGACGCACCCGCAACATCGGCGTCGTGGTCCCGTTCCTCGATCGCTGGTTCTTCAGCACGGTCCTCTCCGGCGTCTCGGCCGCCCTGATGCGCGCGGGCTACGACATCACGCTGTACAACATCACCGCCGACAAGGACGTGCGTCGTCATGTGTTCGACACGTTCCTGCGCCGTCAGCGCGTGGATGCCGTGATCGCCGTGTCGATCGAGCTCGACGAGGACGAGACGCAGCACCTGCTCGATCTCGGTCTTCCCGTGATCGCGATCGGCGGCCCGAACCCGAAGCTCGACACCCTCACGGTCGACGACGTCGCGGTGGCGCAGTTGGCGACCGAGCACCTGATCGGACTCGGCCACACCGACATCGCGCACATCGGCGCGAACCCCGAGTTCGACATCGACTTCCACATCCCCACGAACCGCCGCCTCGGCTTCGAGAAAGCGCTGGCGAAGGCCGGGATCCCGCTGAACCACGCCTTCCTCGAGCCGGCGGACTTCACGGTCGAGGGAGGCTACCGCGCGGCGAAGCAGCTGCTGGGCCGTCCCGGTCCGCGTCCGACTGCGGTGTTCGCAGCCTCCGACGAGATGGCGATCGGGGCCCTGCTCGCGGCCCGCGACCTGGGCTTCAGCGTGCCCGAGGAGCTGTCGATCGTCGGCATCGACGGCCACGAGCTCGGCGAGTTCTTCCGCCTGACCACGGTCGACCAGTTCCCGCTCGGACAGGGCGAGCGCGCCGCGGACGCCGTGCTCGCGAAGCTCACCACCCCCGAGGCCGTGCACATCCCCTCGGCCCTGCCGTACGAGCTGAACGTCCGCGGCACGACAGCCCGCCTGATCTGACGGCGTTCGCACTGCCGCGCCGACCCACCCCCTCGCATACGACCCGGCCCCTTGCGGACGTCCGCAAGGGGCCGGGTCGTACGTAGCGGCCCGGGTGGGCGGGGAAGTTACGCGACGATGAGGCCCGCGGTCGCCGTGCGGGCGGCCTCGAAGCGGCGCTGCACGTCAGGCCAGTTCACGAGGTTCCAGAACGCCTTGACGTAGTCGGCGCGCACGTTGAGGTAGTCGAGGTAGTAGGCGTGCTCCCAGACGTCGAGCTGCAGCAGCGGGGTGACACCGAGCGGCGCGTTGCCCTGCTGGTCGAACAGCTGGAAGATCACGGGGCGGGCGCCCACGCTGTCCCAGGCGAGCACGGCCCAGCCCGATCCCTGCACCCCCAGCGCCGTGGCGGTGAAGTGCGCGCGGAAGGCGTCGACCGATCCGAAGGCGTCGACGAGTGCGGCCTCGAGCTCGCCCTCGGGAGCACCGCCGCCCTCGGGCGACAGGTTCTGCCAGAACACCGAGTGGTTGATGTGACCGCCGAGGTTGAACGCGAGGTCCTTCTCGAGCTTGTTGACGTTGGCGAGGTCACCGGCGCTGCGGGCCGTCGCGAGCTGCTCGAGCGCGGTGTTGGCGCCCGTCACGTAGGCCTGGTGGTGCTTGGAGTGGTGGAGCTCCATGATCTTGCCGGAGATGTGCGGCTCGAGGGCCGAGTAGTCGTAGGGCAGCTCGGGGAGCGTGTAGGGAGTGGACATGACGTCTTCCTTTCGATGATCTTTCAGTGGTGGGTGTCGTGCGGAAGCGCGTGGAAGCGGCGGTCGAGATAGACCAGTGGCCGGCCGGCCGACCCGGGCAGCACCTCGAGGACCTCGGCGATGACCACGGTAGAAGAGCCGACGGCCACGGTCTGGATCGTCCGGCAGCGCAGGGCGGCCCTGGCCTCGGGGAGGTGCGGCTCGCCGGTCGGCAGCGTCGCCCAGCCCTGCTCCGGAGTGAAGCGCTCGGACCCGCTGACCGCGAAGCTCTGCGCCAGGGAGGAGTGCTCGTCGTCGATCAGGTGCACCACGAACGTGTCCGCCCCGAGGATCGCCCCGGCGGAACCGGTGGCGCGGGTCACGGAGAACACGATCGCGGCCGGATCGACGGCGACGGACGAGACGCTGGAGGCGGTGAGGCCGACGGGACCCGCCGGAGTGGATGCCGTGATGATCGCGACTCCTGCGGGATGCGTGCGGAACGCGGCCTTGAGCCCTTCGCCGACCGGTGTGGGAACGGGTGTTGCGGTCATCGACCGGCCTCCATCATCTGCTTCTGCTCCTGCTTCGCATGCGCCAGCATCTCCGCGCGGTCGACCAGTTTCGTGCGCTCGCGCCCGCGCTCGGCACCGGCACCGCGTTCGGCGGCGTCGATGCGCAACCACCCGTCGAGGTCGACGGCGTGCGCGAGATGGGCGACCGGATCGTCGTCGCGCGTCTCACGCTCGACGGCGGCGAGGTCGTCGACGAGGTGTGCGACGGTCTGCGCGGCATCCGACTTGGTCGATCCTATGAGCCCGACCGGTCCTCGCTTGATCCATCCGGTCGCGTACAGCCGGGGAATCGGCGCCCCTTCGGCATCCACGACGCGCCCCTCGGCGTGCGGCACGACGCCGCGGTCGAGGTCGAACGGCATCCCGGGCACCGGGGTCGAGCGATACCCCACGGCACGGTAGACCGCGCCGACGTCGTAGCGGAGCATCTCGCCGGTGCCGACCATGCGACCGAGCTCGTCCGACGCGGTGCGCTCCATCTCGATGCCGGTCACCCGATCGGTGCCGAGCACCCGCACCGGACGCTGCCGCAGATGCAGGTGGATGCGGCGGGATGCGGCCCGCTCCGTCCGATCGCGCGCCGCCCACTCGGTCAGGGTCCGCACGATGATGCGGCGCTGCGAGAACTGGGCGACCATCCGCTCGGCATGCGCGTCCAGCTGAAGCTCCTCGGGGTCGACGACCACCTCGACGTCGTCCTGCTCGGCGAGTTCGCGCAGCTCCATGGCGGAGAAGCGCACGTCGGCCGGGCCGCGCCGGGCGAACAGGTGCACGTCGCGCAGCGGGCTGGCGGCGAGCTGGTCGAGCACGGCATCCGGGGTGTCGGTATGGGTCAGAGCAGAGGCGTGCTTGGCGAGGATCCTGGTGACGTCGAGTGCGACGTTGCCCGCGCCGAGCACCGCGACCGCGTCCGCGTCGAGCGGCCAGGTGCGCGGAGCATCCGGATGGCCGTCGTACCAGAAGACGAAGTCGGCCGCGCCGAAGGATCCGGGCAGGTCGATGCCGGGGATGTCGAGCGCGACGTCGAGGTCGGCTCCGGTCGCCACGATCACTCCGTCGTACGCGGCGCGGAGCTCGTCGATCTCGATGTCGACGCCGATCTCGACGTTGCACCGCAGCCGGATGCGCGGGTTCACGAGCACCTCGTGCAGGGCATCGGTGATCTTGCGGATACGCGGATGGTCTGGCGCGACGCCGTAGCGGACCAGCCCGTACGGCGCCGGCAGCTTCTCGAACAGATCGATCGAGGCGGTGGGCACACGGCCGAGCAGGATGTCGGCGGCGTAGATGCCGGCGGGACCCGCCCCGACGATGGCGATGCGCGGTTCGGCGACGGTCATGCGTGATCTCCCTGGGGTGCGAGCGCGGCGATGACGGGGTGGTCGAACGCGAGCATCCCGGTCTTGGCAGCGCCGCCGGGCGAGCCGATCTCGTCGAAGAACTCGACGTTGGCCCTGTAGTAGTCCTGCCACTCATCGGGCAGATCGTCTTCGTAGTAGATGGCCTCGACCGGGCACACGGGTTCGCAGGCGCCGCAGTCCACGCACTCGTCCGGGTGGATGTACAGCGACCGTTCCCCCTCGTAGATGCAGTCGACGGGGCATTCGTCGATGCAGGCCTTGTCCTTCACATCGACGCACGGCAGAGCGATCACATAGGTCATCGCGGGGTCTTCGTTCGGGTCACGCTGTCCTCGTTCGGGTCGATCGGCCCACGCCGGGGCCACTCGACTACCGTAAAACCTCAAGTACACTTGAAGTCAAATCGAAGCAGGAGCACCCGGATGAGCCCGCACGCGCCCGACGAGCCGCTGACCATCGGCGAGATGACCCGACGCACCGGCGTCGCCGCCTCCGCGCTGCACTTCTACGAGACGCTCGGCCTGATCGCCTCGACCCGCACGCCCGGCAATCAGCGCCGCTATGCCCGGCACATGCTGCGCCGCGTCTCGCTCATCACGGTCGCCAAGCGCCTCGGCATCCCGCTGTCCGACGTGCAGACGGCCTTCGCCGACGTGCCGCTGACCGAGACCCCGAGTCACGCCGACTGGCAGAAGGCGTCCCGGCGCTGGAAGCGCGAGCTCGAGAAGCGGCGAGAGGGCATCGAGCGCCTCGAGCGCGAATTGACCGGCTGCATCGGCTGCGGCTGCCTGTCGATGAAGGCGTGCGGCCTGCTCAACCCCGACGATGCCCTCGGCACCCAGGGCGCCGGGCCCCAGCGTCTTCAGGACTGACGCGCCTCCTCGCTGCCTCCTCTCCTCCCGCCGACCCGGCCCTCTGCGTAAGACCCGGCCCTCTGCGTGCGTCCGCAAGAGGGTGGCTCGGGAGCAAGGGGCCGGGTCGGCGAGGGAAGGAGGGAAGGAACGACGGGGGCGTCAGCCCACCTCGAAGTCGGCGGAGAGGAGCACCTCGTCTCGCGAGCTCGGGCCGACGAGCAGTTCGAAGGTTCCGGCCTCGACCAGACGCGTACCGGCAGCATCCACGATCGTGCACTCGGCGACGGGCAGCTCCAGCCGCACCCGCACGGACTCACCGGGAGCGATGTCGACCTGTCGGAAGGTCTTGAGCTCCTTGTCGGTCCAGCTCACACTCGTGACGGAATCGCGCACATACACCTGCACGGTCTCGCGCACCGGCCGGTCACCCGTGTTCGACACCGTGACGTGACCGACGATCGTGTCGGACTCCCCCAGCGAGATCTCGTCGAGCGCCAGGTCGGCGTACTCCACGGTCGTGTACGAGAGCCCCTCGCCGAACGCCCAGGCGGGCGACTGCGTGAGGTCGGCGTAGCGGTCGCCGTGCTGTCCGCGGATCTGGTTGTAGTACGTCGGCTGCTGTCCGACGTGACGCGCGAACGAGATCGGCAGCCGCCCGGACGGCTCTGCTGCGCCGGAGACGATCTCGGCCAGCGCACGCCCGCCCTGCATGCCCGGGTTCGCCGCCCAGATCACGGCGGCGGCCTTGGACGCGGATGCCGGGAGCACGAGCGGCTTCGAGGCGAGCAGCACGATGACGACCGGCTTCCCGGTGTCGATGAGCGCATCGATCAGCGCGTTCTGCCCGCCGACGAGCTCGAGCGTCGCGGTGGAGCGCCCTTCGCCGACGAGCTCGATCCGGTCGCCCACGACGGCCACGACGACATCGGAGGCGGATGCCGCGTCGACGGCCTCCGCGATCAGCACGGCATCCGGCTCGCAGGCCTTCACCACCGGCGGACGCGGCTGCTTGTCGGGGAAGAACGGCCCCTTCGGGTCTTCCTCCAGCGTGAGGATGTCGGCGCCGCGAGCATGCGTGACGGTCCAGCCCTCGACCGCCCGGAGGCCGTCGAGCACAGTGGTGATCATCTCGCGCGGCTGCCCGTCGAGCCAGCCGGCCTGACCGGAGCCGCCGGCCCAGTCGCCGAGCTGCGTCTGCGCGTCGTCGGCGAGAGGCCCGGCGACGGCCACCCGCAGCGGGACGGTCGGGTCGAGCGGCAGCACCCCGTCGTTCTCGAGCAGCACGAGCGAGCGCCGTGCGATCTCGAGGTTCAGCTCGGCATGCGCCGCACTGCCCACGACGGCGTCGAGTTCCGTTCCCGGCAGACGCGGATCCTCGAACAGCCCCAGCTCGAACTTCAGCGTCAGGATGCGGGCCGCTGCCGCGTCGAACGCGTCGTCGGCGAGCAGGCCCTTCGCCACCGCATCCAGTGCGCCCTCGAAGAACGCCGGCGTCGTCATGATCATGTCGTTGCCGGCCCGCACGGTCGCGGCGGCGGCGTGGGTGATGTCGGGCTGGATCCGCTGCTCCCACACCATGCGCCCGACGTTGTCCCAGTCGGTGATGAGCGTGCCGGTGTAGCCCCACTCGCCGCGCAGCACGTCGCTGAGCAGCCAGTCGTTCGTCGTGATCGGCACGCCGTCCGTGGTCTGGTAGCCGAGCATGAAGGTGCGGCATCCCTCGCGGGCGACGCGCTCGAACGGAGGCAGGAACCACGAGCGCAGCTTGCGGCGCGAGATGTCGGCCTCGCTCGCGTCCCGTCCGCCCTGCGTCTCGGAGTATCCCGCGAAGTGCTTGGCCGTCGCGAGGATCGCGGTCGGGTCGTCGAGTCCGTCGCCCTGGTACCCGCGCACCATCGCCGACGCCAGCTCGCCGATCAGGAACGGGTCTTCGCCGAAGGTCTCGTCGATGCGGCCCCAGCGGAGGTCGCGGGCGATGCAGAGCACCGGAGAGAAGGTCCAGTGGATGCCGGTCACCGCGACCTCTTCGGCGGTCGCCCGCGCGACCCGCTCGACGAGCTCGGCATCCCATGACGCGGCCATGCCGAGCTGTGTCGGGTAGATCGTCGCGCCGGGCCAGAAGGAGTGCCCGTGGATGCAGTCCTCGCCCACCAGCAGCGGGATGCGGAGGCGGGTCTGCGCCGTGAGCTCGTTCGCGCGCAGGATCCGCTCGGGCGAGGTGTGCAGGATCGATCCGGCGTGCCGGCGCCCGATGTGGTCGTCGAGGTCGTCGCGCGCGTCGAGCTGAAGCATCTGCCCGACCTTCTCCTCGAGGGTCATGCGGCCGAGGAGGTCGGCCACCCGCTCCGGGATCGAGAGGGCGGGGTCCTGGTACGGCAGCACCGTGGTCAGAGTCTGAGAGGTCATCACTTCGTGTTCTGGGTCGAGGTCGTCGCGGAGTCGGCGGAAGTCGTCGAGGCTACGGGATCGGTCGTGGTGTTCGGCAGGGGCACGCTGCGGACGGCCGTGACGGCGTCGTTCACGTTCAGCCCCTTCTTCTTCATGGCCCTGGCGCGCTCGCCTGCCGAACGCAGGCGCGGGTTGACGTACTCGTCGATGCCGAAGTTGATCAGCGAGAGGGCGACGCCGATGATCGCGATGCAGAGCCCGGCGGGCACGTACCACCACCACAGCCGTGGGAACGCGCCGTTCTGCTGCGCCCAGAACAGGATCGTGCCCCAGTTCAGGTTGCTCACCGGGATCACCCCGATGAAGGCCAGCGTGGTGAGGCCCAGGATCGCCGCGGTGACGGTGCCGACGAAGCTCGAGGCGATGAGCGCCATCAGGTTCGGCAGCATCTCGACCGTGATGATGCGGCGCAGCGGCTCGCCGTTGGCCCGCGCGGCCTGGATGAAGTCGCGGTTGCGCAGCGACATGGTCTGGGCGCGCAGCACGCGCGCGCCCCACGCCCAGCCCGTCAGTCCGAGTACCGCGGCGATCACGATCAGCGGCGGGTTGTCGAACTGCGAGGCGATGATGATGATCAGAGGGATGCCGGGGATCACCAGGAACACGTTGGTCAGCGCCGACAGCGACTCGCTCTTCCAGCCGCGCACGTAGCCGGCGATCACACCGATCGTGATCGCGATGATCGTGGCGATGAAGGCGGCGAGGAAGCCCACGACGATGACGCCGCGCGTCCCGTAGATGATCTGACTCAGCACGTCCTCCCCCATGTGCGTGGTGCCCAGCCAGTGCTCCCAGGACGGGGGCTGACGCAGCGCGGTGCGGTCCTTCTGGGTGGGTCCGTACGGCGCGATCCACGGTGCGAGGATCGCGACGAGCACGAACACCCCGAGGATGATCAGTCCCGCGATCGACTTGGGGTTGCGGAACATCGCGAATGCCTGGGCGAGCTGCGTCCAGAAGGTCTTGCGCGGCGGGGTGCCGACGGGCGGGGTGCGCAGCGTCGCGGTCTCCGGCATGCCGGAGACGACGGCCGACCCGTCGGGGGCGGTGCTCGCTGCGGTGGTGGGAACGGTCATGTCAGGACTCCATCTGGCGCGTGCGCGGGTCGAGGTAGGCGTAGACGACGTCCGCGAGGATGTTGGCCACGAGCACCGACAGCGTGATCACGAGGAACACGCCCTGCATGAGGGCGAAGTCCTTGGCGTTGGTCGCGTCGAGCAGCAGTTTGCCCACGCCCGGGTAGCTGAACACCATCTCCATCACGATCGTGCCGCCGACGATGAAGCCGATCGACAGGGCGAAGCTCTGGATCTGCGGCAGCACCGCGTTGCGCGCGGCATAGCCCCAGAGCACCCGCTTGTTCGGCATGCCCTTGGCCTGCGCGACCGTGATGTAGTCGTCGTCGAGGACGGTCAGCATCATGTTGCGCATGCCGAGCACCCAGCCGCCGAGCGAGGCGACCACGATGGTCAGCGCCGGCAGCGTGCCGTGCATGATCACCTGGCCGATGAAGTCGAAGCTCCATTCCGGGGACTGCCCCTTGTCGTAGGCGTGCGAGGAGGGGAACCACTTCAGGGTCGACGAGAAGATCGCGATCGCGATCAGCCCGAGCCAGAAGTACGGGATGGTGTTGAAGAACGTCGTGACCGGGATGATGGCGTCGAGCCTGCTGCCGCGCTTCCACCCGACGATCGCACCGGCGACCGTGCCGATCGTGAACGAGATGATCGTCGCGATCCCGACCAGGCCGAGCGTCCACGGCAGCGCGGCGGCCAGCACCTCGGCGACCGGCCTCAGCCCGTGCAGCGTCGAGATGCCGAGGTCGCCGCGCAGCAGCATCCCCCAGTACTCGATGTACTGCTGCCAGATCGAGGTGTCGGTGTCGATGCCGAGCAGGATGCGCAGCGACGCCTCGGCCTCGGGGCTCACACTGCGGTTGCGCGCGAGGTACGAGCTGACCGCGTCGCCCTTCATGAGACGCGGCAGGAAGAAGTTGATCGTGATGGCCGCCCACAGGGTGAACAGGTAGAAGCCGGCGCGACCGGCGAAGAAGCGCCACGGCACGCGCCGCTGTCCGCGCTGCGCCGTGGTCGCGGTGGTGCCGACCTCGAGGGCGTCGCGGGCGACGAGGTCGTTGTCGTCGAGCTGGGGGAACGCGGTGCTCACAGGTCGCCTCCGTTCGAGGTGGCCGACGCGAAGTGCTTGTCCGGGTCGGGAGAGGCGGCGCGCAGTTCGCGCGTGTACGGATTCTGCGGGTTCAGGATGACGTCGTCGGCAGTGCCGTATTCCACGACGCGCCCCTGGTTGAGGACCATGATCTCGTCGCTGAAGTGCCGGGCGGTGGCCAGGTCGTGGGTGATGTAGAGCACGCCGAGCCCCTCTTCGCGCTGCAGGTCGGCGAGCAGGTTCAGCACGCCGAGACGGATCGACACGTCGAGCATCGAGACCGGCTCGTCGGCGACGAGGAGCGACGGACGCGATGCGAGCGCGCGGGCGATCGCGACACGCTGCCGCTGCCCGCCGGAGAGCTCGTGGGGGCGACGGTCGATCACGGCATCCGCATCCAGCCGCACCCGATCGAGGAGCCGGCGCACCTCGTCCTCGGTCTCCTTCTTGGGCACCACGTCGTCGAGGCGGATCGGCCGCTCCAGGTGGTAGCGGATCGAGTGGTAGGGGTTGAGCGAGGCGAACGGATCCTGGAACACCATGCGCAGCTGCTGCCGGTACTTCCGGAGCCCCTTGCCGCGGCGGGGGATGGCGGTGCCGTCAAGCAGCACCTCGCCGTCGGTCGGGGTCTCGAGCTGGGTGAGGATCTTCGCGATCGTGGACTTGCCGCTGCCGGACTGGCCGACCAGGCCGATCGTCTGACCCGAGGTGAGAGTGAAGCTCACATCGTCGAGGGCCTTGATCTGGCCGGCGCCGCGGACGTTGTACGCCTTGGTGACGTTTCGGAACTCGAGGGTGGTCATCGCACCAGCACTCCTCTCTCGCCGGTCAGTCGCGGGAACGACGACAGCAGCGTCTTCGTGTACTCGTGCTCCGGCTGCGTCCAGATGCGCTCGGCGGTCGCGAGCTCGATGATCTCGCCCTCGCGCATGATCGCGATCCGGTCGCTGATCTCCAGGAGGAGCGGGAGGTCGTGGGTGATGAAGATCACCGAGAACCCGAACTCGTGCCGCAGCTGCGAGATCTGCTTGAGGATCTCCCGCTGCACCAGCACGTCGAGTGCGGTGGTCGGCTCGTCCATCACCATCAGCTGCGGCCGCAGGGCGAGGGCCATCGCGATCATCACGCGCTGCCGCATGCCGCCGGAGAGCTCGTGAGGGAAGGAGCGGATGCGCTGACGCCCGACCTTCACGATCTCGAGCAGCTCCTCGGCCTCGGCGCGGCGCTGCCTGCGGTTCATGTCGGGGCGGTGGATCTCGTAGACGTCCTCCAGCTGGGAGCCGATCGTGGCCACCGGATTCAGGGCGTTCATCGCGCCCTGGAACACCATCGACACCTTGTCCCAGCGGAAACGCTGCATCGCGTCCACGTCGAGCGCGTTGATGTCGATGTCGACGCCGGACACGTCGTGGAAGGTCACGGAGCCGCTCGTGATGACGGCCGGTGCGCGCAGCAGCCGCTGCACGCCGTACGCGAGCGTGGTCTTGCCGCATCCGCTCTCTCCGGCGAGACCGAGGATCTCGCCGCGCTGCAGATCGAGGGTGACGTTCTTCACCGCCGCCACGGGCGGATCGACGTCGTACACGACCGAGAAGTCGCGCACGCTGAGCAGGGGGTCTGGCATGGGGGTGTCCTTCATCGACCTGGTCAGGGGAGCCCGCGCCGTCGTCGGGCCGGGCTCCCCTGCGCGGTGGTGCTTACTCGGCGGGCTTCAGCTTCGTGAGGATCTGCACGATGTTCTGCTGCGTCGGGTCGGCAGAGGCGTACGGGTCCTGATCCGACGGCCACCCCACGTAGTTGCGGGTGTTGAACTCGCCCAGCAGCGGGTGCGCGCCCAGCGGGATGGCCGGCACCTGCTCGGAGAAGATCGTCTGCAGCGTGACGAGAGCGGTCGTGCGCTCCTCGTCCGACGAGGCGTTCGCGTAGGTGTTCAGCGCCGCCGTCGCGGCCGGGTCGTCGAAGCGACCGAAGTTGAAGCCGGCCTTGCCCTCGGGCGAGATCCAGCGCGGGTCCATGGTCGAGGTGTAGAGGCCGTAGGCGGTGCCGCTGTCCTCCAGCCAGTGGATGATCGCGGAGAAGGTTCCGTTGTCGCGGGGGTCGGCCCAGCCGCCCCAGTCGGGCATGTCGATCTTGACCTCGGCGCCGATGCCCTCGGTGACGTCTTCGGCGATGAGCTCCTGCGCGGTGTTCCAGTCGCTCCAGCCGGAGGGGACCGAGAGCGTGAACGAGACCGGCGCGCCGTCGGGGTCGATCAGCGCGTCGTCCTTCCAGGTGTAGCCGGCCGTGGTCAGCAGGTCGCGCGCCTTCTCGGCGTCGACCGAGTACTCCGCGTCCTTGAACTCGGGCTGGATCTCCTCCTCGAGGATCGACGAGAGTCCGGTCACCGACCAGACGGCCTCGCTGGCGCCTTCGCGCGCGATGTCCACGTAGGCGTCGCGGTCGATCACCCAGGCGAGCGCCTGACGGAAGGCCGGGTCGTCGAACGGCTTCTGCTGCAGGTTCATGAACAGCGTCGCGGAGCCGGTGGTCGGTGCCGCCCAGAACTTGTTGTGCTCGGGGTCGACCGAGAGGAACTGCTCGTCGATCTGCGGGATGAACGCCTGCGCCCAGTCGGCGTCGCCGTTCGCGAGAGCCGTGGTGAGCGCGGTGTTGTCGCCGTAGGAGACGTAGTGCAGCTCGGGCACGGCCAGGTCGCCGCCCCAGTAGTCGTCACGGGCTTCGAGGGTGACCGACTCGGTCGACCAGTTCGACAGCGCGTAGGGACCGGTGCCGACCAGATCGTCGCCCTTGACGGGGTTCGTGGCCGGATCGTCGAGGTTCTCCCAGATGTGCTTCGGCACGATCGGCACGTGGAGCACGCGGGCCTGGTTGACGTACTTCGACTCGGCGAAGGTCAGCACCACCGCGTCGCCGTCGACCACGGCGCTCTCGAACTGGAGGCCGGCCGTGTCGAGGGCGGGCGTGGAGACGAGCTCGTAGGAGTAGACGATGTCGTCGGCGGTGAACGGCTCGCCGTCGCTCCAGGTGACGTCCTTGCGCGGGACGACCGTGAGCACCGTGTAGTCGTCGTTCCACTCGATGCTCTCGGCGAGCCAGGGCGTGACACCGCGGTCACCGGTCTGGTTCACGAGGCCGAGGGTCTCGAAGATCACCTTGCCGTAGCCGTACTTCGAGGCGGACGAGTCGCCGACATAGGGGTTGTTGGATTCGGTGGTGATCGCACCGTCCGGCTTCGCGATCGTCAGGGAGGCGGAACCGGCGTCGTCGTCGGATCCCCCGCCTGCCGAGCATCCGGCGAGGGCGGACATGCCGAGTGCGGTGATCGCGGTCACGGCGATCAGAGACTTTCTGAGCTTCATTGCTTCTCCTAGGGCACGGGTCTTTGTGCTGCGTCGCCGATGGACGGGAGTCCGCCGGCCGTCGTGATTTGCTTACTGTCGAGAAAGTAAGCTTCCGTGAGGTTACCGAGTAGTAAGTTGGATCGCAAGCACAGCTCGACGACCGAGAGGAGGCCGCGGTGGCAGACAGCGACCAGACCGTACGCGTGCGCCCGGCGACCCTCGCGAAACGCGAGCAGATCCTGAAGGCGGCCATCGAGATCTTCGGCAACAAGGGCTCGACCAACGGCACCCTGGCGGATGTCGCCGAGCAGGTCGGCATCACGCACGCCGGCGTCCTGCACCACTTCGGCTCGAAGCAGAAGCTGCTGCTCGAGGTGCTCGCCTATCGCGACCAGGCCGACGTCGCCGAGCTCGCGAAGAAGCACATCCCCGACGGCCCCGAGCTCTTCCTGCACCTGGTGCGCACCGCACTCGCGAACGAGAAGCGACCGGGGATCGTGCAGGCCTACACGGTGCTGTCGGCCGAGTCGGTCACCGACGAGCATCCCGCCCGTCAGTTCTTCGAAGACCGCTACACGACGCTGCGCCGTGAGGTCACGGCCGCGTTCCACGAGCTGTGCGCCCAGGAGGGCGTGCACGATCCCGCGACGATCGCCTCGGCCTCCGCCAGCATCCTCGCGGTCATGGACGGCCTGCAGCTGCAGTGGCTGCTGCACCCCGGCATCGTCGACCTCGGCGAGGCCAGCGCCTTCGCGATCCAGGCGATCGTGAACGCCGTGCTGCACCCCGGACCCCCGCTGCAGACCTACGTCCGCCCCTCCTGATCGTCGAACCGGCCCTTTCTGCTCGACCCGGCCTGTTGCATGCGACCGCAGGGGGCCGGATCGAACACAACGGGCCGGGTCGGCGAGATGTGCTCCGGGCTAGGCTCGGGCCATGACGATCGACCTCGAAGCGCTGTACATCGACCTGCACCAGCATCCGGAGCTCTCGTTCCAGGAGACGCGCACCGCCGGCATCGCCGCCGCGCACCTGCGCGACCTGGGCCTCGAGGTCGAAGAGGGCGTCGGGGTGACCGGCGTGGTCGGCGTGCTGCGCAACGGCGACGGTCCCGTCGTGTGGGTGCGCGCCGACATGGACGGCCTCCCCGTCGAAGAGCAGACCGGCCTCGCCTACGCGAGCACCGCGAAGGGCGTCGATCCGGCGGGGACCACCGTTCCCGTGATGCACGCGTGCGGTCACGACATGCATGTCACCGCGATGATCGGCGCGGTCGAGAAGCTGGTCGCCGAACGCGAAGAGTGGTCGGGCACCCTCGTCGTGCTGATCCAGCCCGCAGAGGAATACGGCGCCGGAGCACGCGCGATGCTGGACGACGGCATCCTCGACCGCTACCCGAAGCCGGACATCGTGCTCGGACAGCATGTGACCCCGCTCGCCGCCGGCGTCATCGGCGTGCGCAGCGGCACGCAGATGGCGGCCTCCGACGGCCTCACCGTCACCCTGCACGGGCGGGGCGGCCACGGATCGCGTCCGCACGCCACCATCGACCCGGTCGTGATGGCCGCGGCGACCGTCATGCGCCTGCAGACCATCACCTCGCGCGAGATCGACCCGCAGGGCGTCGCCGTGGTGACGGTCGGCTCGATCCACGCCGGCTTGAAGAACAACATCATCCCCGCCGAGGCGAAGCTCGAGCTCAGCCTGCGCTACCCGAACGAGGAGGCGCGCGAGAAGGTGCTCGCGAGCGTCGAGCGCATCGTGCGCGCCGAGGCCGCGGCATCCGGCGCCGAGCGGGAGCCGGAGATCCGCACCGACCACACGCTGCCCGCCACGATCAACGACGAAGATGCCACGGCGCGGGTGACCGCGGCCCTGCAGCGCGCGCTGGGCGAGGCCTCCGTCATCGACCCCGGCATGTTCACCGGCAGTGAGGACGTCTCGTGGTTCGCGCGAGACGCCGGAGCGCCGCTCGTGTTCTGGTTCTGGGGCGGCATCGACCCCGCCCGCTTCGCCGAGGCCGCCGCGGCGGGCCGCCTGGAGAAGGACATCCCGACCAACCACTCCCCGTTCTTCGCCCCGGAGATCCACCCGACGATCGAGGTCGGCGTCACCGCGCTTTCCTCGGCGGCGCGGGAGTTCCTCGGCTCTTAGGCATCGATCGAATCTGCGTGGGTCAGGTCAGCGCGGAGACGAATCCACTCGACCGACTGTCCTAGGCACGCGATTTGAAGAGGACGAAGAGACGATCCTCTCGAGTCAGGATGGCGGGGATGGCTGCCCCGATGACGGCAGCGCCTGTGGCGATGACCAGGGTGATGATCAAGGAGGTCTCGTATCCAGCCAATGCCTCGCGGAGGAGGAATCTCGCCGCGAGCCTGGTGAAGACGAACGTGGTTACCGCTGCCCCGAGTGCCCAGATGACGGTTTCCATGGCGATCCCCGCGAGGATGTCGCGACGACGTGCTCCGGCATGCAGATTGCCTGCCACCTCCATCCTTCTGCGGGCAGTGAAGCTGAAAGCCAGCACCCCGAAAAGAGCGACGACTCCGGCGGCAGCAAGCGCCGTGACCCGAGTGGTGTATTCGCGTGTGAAGTCGAACCGCTGTCCCACTGCCGGGTTCAGCGGCGCAATCTGGGGGGCGGAGTCTTCCGGTCCGGAGGTGGTGATGCTTCCGTACGCATACTGGTCGGCAGCGTTGGACGGTGGCCAGACGCTGTACCAGCATTCGGAGGCCTGTTCAGACGCGTCGCCTACGACGACGATGGCGTTGGCGAGGCGTGGGTCTCGGCCGTCGTCTTCGGAGTACCTGTAGACGCCATCGATCACGACAGGGCCATGGGAGGTGTCGAGCCGGCTTCCTTCGCCGGCGTACCAGCGTTCGGCGAGGGACTCGGGAATGTAGACGCCACCGGGCCGGATGCTGGGGAACTCCAGCATCCGGGCGACTCCAGGACTGAGCTCGAAGACGGGTACTTCAACCCGGGGCAGGGCGAGGAGCTGTATCGAGTCGAGCTGCCAGATCGGTCCGGCGTCGGTGATGCTCTCCAGTTCGTCAAGGCTCGAGCACGCAGTCGGATCGATAGCTTGATCGGCGACGAGGACACGGATCGCTCCCGCTTGTGAACGGACCTGCTCGGCTCGTGCCTGCAACGCTCCGATGGCAGCCGCGTCGACGGCAAGAAGCGCCGTCGACGCAAGGACGAGGATCAGCGCTATCGTGCCGGCACGGCCGGATCCGGATCTGATGTTACGGATCGCCTCTCCAGCGATGTCGGAGATGCGCATCAACTCACAGTCCCCAGGTCGATCGACCTCCTGCAGACTCGTATCGTGTCGGCGTCGTGGGAGGCCACGAGCACAATCGAGCCGGCATCGGCAAGCCCGGCCAGGACATCGTTCACGGTTCGTGCAGCGGCCCGGTCGAGTTGCGCGGTGGGCTCATCGACAAGGAGAAGATCGGGGCGCGTCGCGACGGCACGTGCGAGCATCAGTCGTTGCGCCTCGCCGCCGGAGAGGTCCGCGAAAGGCCGATCGCCCCGATCGTCGAGGCCGAACCGGGCGAGGAGCTCGCTTGCTTCCCGATCCGCTTCCGTTCGCCCGAGGCCCCGAGCGAGGAAGGGATAGGCGACATGGTCACGGGTTCTGCGACGTGGCTGCCCGTACGGATTCTGGAAGACCCAATGAGTTCTGTCGACCCCGACGCGTTGGACTCGCCCCGAGGCTGCGGGCAGCCAGCCGGCGATGATCGACAGCAGCGTCGACTTTCCAGACCCGGAGGGCCCCGTCAGCGCCGTGACGTCACCTGGCCGAAGTATCGCGCTGATGCCTTCGAAGAGAGGAGACCCGTCACCCCAGCTATGCCCGACCGCCTCGAGGATAAGGCTCGGTTCATCATCCGGCACGACACGCCCCCGGGTCCGGTTGGAGCAGAACCTTCGGTGGAGGGTCGCCGTCGAAGATGATCTGGGACATCCCGAGATTCACTCCTGCCACGGTGACGGGATACGTCCTGCTCTCCGATTCGACGCAGCCCTGACTGCCGTGAACACCGAAGACGCTCGAGGCGGGGACGGGTGCCACGCGGAGAGCCGTGACCAGCTCACTCGTGCCGGAGATCAACGCCGACTCATCCTCTCCCTTGCCCGTGAGTTCTTTCTCAGCGTCCGGGGAAGCGGCGATCTGGGCGAGAGCCTCCGGATCTGCGAGGACACCGTTCTCAGGTATGACGACCGCGACGCCGAAGACCTGGAGCTTTCGCTCGCCGGGAATCATGTGCTCGGCTTCATCCCTCACCAGTGACAGAGCCGTGAGCGTTCGTGCCGTCGCGGCGAATGTCGTTCCGGGCAGGTAGCTCTGCCCGATCTTCGCCTCGCAGCTGTCGACCGCGGCAGCTGTGGGTGGCACCCAGAGGAAGTCCGTGAGATGAAAACCCCCGTCGTCGAAGGCTAAGCCGTCCTTCTCCTGCATCGCGGAGAGTGCCTCGAAAACGTCCCGACTGAACTTCCCCGAAGGCTCGACCGAGTACCCCAGAGCGGCAAGAGCACGGCGGAGAGAGTCCACATCAGCGCCGGCGTCCCCCCAGCGAAGGTCTCGGTAGAACGGCACATCCGCGGACAAGGCGATCACGGGCGACCCGTCAACGGAGAACGCCACCGTGCCCGATGCGAAGGCCTGCCCCGGAACACAGGCACTGCTCGTCACCACCCCCGCCGCGGCTGCTCGTAGCTCTGAGCCCTCCGAGAAGGTCGGAGTCAGCGGTAGCGTTCGCTGATCGACGAAGTCGACGAGCGTCACCGGATACGTCTTCTCCTCCGGGGTGGGGGCCAGATCGCCACCCGGGGCGGGCAAGAAGTAGTAAGCGACGGCCGCGCCGACGACGATGCCGCAACCGAGAAGAAACGCCGCGGTGACGATGAGCGCGCGCTTCACTCGAACTCCGAACCCTCAACAGCGATTGCCAACGGCCCATTCACGCCAGAGCTGGTCAACGCACGTCCCGCTACTCGTCGACTTTCACGCTGTATCCCAAGGAATAGAGGCAGGTCTGCACCTTGGGATCCATCACATCGAACGGATACTCAGCCGGCTGCGCCCCCGAACCGGAGGCGTTCTCGAAGTCTTCTTTGGTGAACTGATCGTCGACCACCCCAGCCTTCTTCAGGCAGTTCACCGCCGCCTGGGGGAAGTCCGCCAACAAGTCGGGATTCGCCTGTTGCATCCGAAAGATCTCTTGGGTGGCGGCGTTTGGAGTCGTAACACTCATGCTGCGCTTTGCCCTGAGCAAGGATCTCGGCATCGGAGTAGTGTCCGGGAGGCGGCTGAAAGCTCGATGACCCCGTTCAAGAGCGTCGTCCGAGTGAACTCGACACCCGCCGACTTCAGGCACGCGTCGAAGAGGTCCATCCCCTCGACGTAGTCGGCCTGTGAAATCTGGCCGTCTTCGCTCGCCTTCTCCAGTGCTGCCCTGTCCCACTGGGACAGATCATCACTGGCCAGCGCCTGGTCGATGAGCGCGGTCAGCGACGGCGCAAGACGCCCCGCACCTTCTTCTGGCGCCGGGGTACACCCGGACAGAGCCGATGCCGCGATCACTGCCGTCGCGACGAAGAACGCCCGCCTGCTCATCCCTGCCCCTGCCTACCGGGTGAGACGTCGATGCCGCCGACGACGCCCGACACCCGACACTTCTTCATCACTGAGCACTCGCCCAGACGCTGCCATCGCGGTAGAGGATGGCGTTTCTCCCTCGATCTGATGAGCACTGCTCCCTGTTCGAATCCTCGACGCGCACTGTCGCGTAACACGTTAGATGATATCGGCCGACTGCTCAATGGCGACTTCCCGGCAGCCGCGGGGCACCGGGTCGCGTGGCAGCTTCGCGAATCGACGAGATGCCTCGGCATTGACAGGACCTGAGACTTGTTTCTATAGTTCATTTAGTCCTAAACAAAGGGGTTCCAGTGACTCAGTCCTCGGCACGGTCCGACATCATGCGCTCCGCCGTCCTCGCCCAGGTCGGCGCGCTCGGACCCACCTCGCGAGCAAGCCTGGCGCGGCTGCTGAGCGTGTCACCGGCGCTGGTCACGCAGATCACCAAGCAGCTGATCGCCGACGGGCTGCTCATCGAACTGGACCACAGCCCCTCGCAGGGCGGGCGTCCCGCACGACTGCTCGGACTCGTCGCCGATGCCGGTCGCGTCATCGGAGTGAAGGTCGCCGCCGATCACATCACCGTGGTCGAGGTCGGCATCGACGGCACCGTCGTCCGCTCGGCGTCCGAGCCCTTCGACGCGGCGGCTGCGACGGCGATCCCCACCCTCGCCACCCTGCTGCGCGCCTTCATCGCCGGCGGCAGCGACCGCCCGCTCCTCGGGGTCGGCGTCGGCGTGCCGGGAGACGTGGACGACCAGAGTCTCGGCAACGTCGACTCCACGCAGCTGGGCTGGAGCCACGTGCCGCTCGGCGACGTGCTCCGCCGCGAGCTGTCGCTCCCCGTGCTCGTCGAGAACAACGTCAACGCACTCGCGATGGCCGAGCTGCTCCACGGCCAGGCACGGGGACACGACAACGTCCTCGTCGTCACGATCGGCACGGGCGTGGGCGCAGGCATCATCGCCGACGGCGCCGTGCTGCGCGGTCATGGCGGAGGGGCCGGTGAGATCGGCCACCTGCCGACACAGGAGGACGGTCCTCGCTGCGCCTGCGGCGCCGACGGCTGCCTCGAGTCGCTGATCGGCGAGGACGCCCTGGTGACCGCCGCTCGCGCGCGCGGGATCATCGGCGAGGCCGCCGGCATACGCACCCTGCAGGGCCGCGCGAACGAGGGCGACGCCGCCGCGCAGGAGCTGTTCTCGCACGCCGGGCACCTCCTGGGACGGGCACTCGCCGGCATCGTCAACACGATCGACCCCGAGATCGTCATCCTCCTCGGCGAAGGGGTCGAGGCGTGGAACCACTGGTCCTACGGCTTCGAACCGGCACTCCGTTCCGGCCTCATGCCCCGCAAGCGCGGCGTCCCGGTCGCCGTGGAGACCTGGCAGGACGACCGGTGGGCGCAGGGTGCCGCGAGCCTCGTGCTCGCGACGCCGTTCGACGCGGCCGGCCGCACCGGCGAGCAGGGCCGACTGGTGCGCGAGCGTCTGACCGAGCCCTCCCCGCGCGACGGGGCCCGGGGAGCAGGCCGCTGATGACCGCGGTCGAGTCCCCTCCGGCCGTGAAGGCCCCGCCGGCGACACCGCGCCCTCCCGCCCGCGGACGCCGCTCCCGGCGAGCGCGATACGCGATCACCGTGCTGATCTTCCTGCTGCCCAGCGCCCTGCCGCTGGTCATGTTCACGCTGTACCCCATGGTGGGCGCGCTGTGGACGAGCCTGCACAGCTGGAATCTGCTGTCGCCGATGCAGTGGGTCGGCTTCGACAACTACGTCAAGCTCGTCAAGGATCCGGCGACGCACCGCGCCTTCCTCAACACGCTCTACTACCTGGTCGGGTACCTGCCCCTCGTCTACTTCGGCGGCCTCGCCCTCGCACTGGCCCTGAACAGCCGCATCCCCGCGCGCAACCTGCTCCGAGGCGTCTACTTCCTGCCCGTCGTGACCAGCTGGATCGTCGTTGCCCTCGTCTGGCGCTGGCTGCTCAACCCCGACATCGGCATCGTGAACTTCGTCCTCGGCCTCGTCGGCATCGACGGACCCGGATGGTGGACGGACCCGGCGTGGGCGATGCCCTCGATCATCATCGCGTCGGCGTGGAAGGACCTCGGCTTCGTGATGATCATCCTGCTCGCCGGGCTCCAGGCGATCCCCACCGACCTCTACGAGGCCGCCCGCGTCGACGGTGCAGGCCCCTGGCGTCGGCTCGTGAGCATCACCATGCCGATGCTGTCGCCGTCGACGTTCTTCGTCGTCGTGATCTCGCTCATCAACGGCTTCCAGGTGTTCGACCAGGTGTATGCGATGACCGGAGGCGGACCGGCCGGGGCGAGCACGGTCGTCGTGCAGCAGATCTACGACCTCACCTTCCGATACGGGCGCGCCGGGGAGGCATCCGCTCTCTCCTGGATGCTGTTCCTCCTCGTGCTGGTCGTCACGATCGTGCAGATCCGCGGCCAGAAGAAGTGGGTGAACTATGCGTAAGCGCCTGGGCACCATCGCCCTGACGACCGTGGTCGTGCTCGGGGCGCTGATCATGTTCTTCCCGTTCCTGTGGACGATCGTGACCTCGATCTCCCCCGGCGCCGGGCTCTCCTCCACGCCGCCCCTGATCCCGGAGAACCCCTCGTTCTCGGCCTACACCGAGCTCTTCGCGAACACGCCGTTCGCCCGCGTGGTGCTCAACTCGCTGGTCCTGGCCGTCGTCACCACCCTGCTGCAGCTCCTGACGAGCTCGATGGCCGCCTACGTGTTCAGCCGGATGCCGTTCCCCGGACGGGACGCCGTGTTCGCGGTGTACCTCGCGACCATGATGATCCCGATCCAGGTGCTGATCGTGCCCCTGTTCGTGCAGATGCGCGATCTCCAACTCGTCGACACCTACCTCGGTGTGCTGCTGCCGAGCGTGGCGAGCGCCTTCGGGGTGTTCCTGCTCCGGCAGGCGATGAACTCGGTGCCGCGCGAACTCGACGAGGCCGCCACGCTCGACGGCGCCGGGCACTTCCGCATCTTCGGCACGGTCGTGCTGCCGCTCGTCGGTCCGACGATCGCCACGCTCACCGTGTTCGCGTTCATGAGCAGCTGGAACAGCTTCCTGTGGCCGCTGATCATCCTGCGCTCCGCCGAGCTGCAGACGCTGCCCCTCGCGCTCGCCGGGCTCCAGGGCCAGTACACGACGCAGTGGGACGTGATGATGGCGGGCTCCGTCGTCTCGATCCTCCCGATGCTCGCCATCTACGTGTTCGCCCAGCGATATGTCATCCAGGGCGTCGCCAGCTCCGGGATCAAGTGACCCGCAGCATCTGCACCATCTGCACCACCCGATCACGCACCACCCGATGAGAAGGAGAACACCCACCATGTCACGCACAGCATGGACCCCGGTCGGCACCGTCGCCGCCCTCGCGGTCGTCGGACTGACGCTCGCCGGATGCTCGTCCGGAGGCACGGACGCCTCCGGCGACGGCGACAAGGTCACCATCACGTACTCGAACTTCATCTCCAACGGCGGCAACGAGGAGAACCTCGCCGCCATCGTGGAGGCGTTCGAGAAGGAGAACCCCGATGTGAAGGTCGACGTCACGACCCTCCCGTACGCGGACTACTTCACGGCGCTGCAGACCGACCTCGCCGGCGGCACGGTGTCGGACGTCTTCGACATCGAGTTCGCCAACTACGCGGCCTACCAGGCCAACGGCGTTCTCGCACCCCTGGAGGGCGTCGACACCGACGTCTACCAGGCATCCCTCGCCGACGCCTATGCCACGGACGGCACGCAGTACGCCCTGCCGAGCTCGTTCTCGAACGTCGTGCTGTTCTACAACGCCGACCTGTTCGACGCCGCCGGCATCGAGTACCCCACCTCCGACTGGACCTGGGCGGACGAGCAGGCAGCGGCGGAGAAGCTGACGGATGCCGGAGCCGGCGTCTGGGGCGACTACCAGCCGATCAGCTACCACGAGTACTACAAGGCCGTGGCTCAGGCCGGCGGAGACTTCCTGAACGAGGACGGCTCGGCCGTGGCGTTCAACTCCCCCGAGGGCCTCGCGGCAGCCGAGTGGCTGGTCGGCAAGAGCGGCACCACGATGCCGACGGCCGAGCAGGGCGCAGGCACCCCCGACTTCGACAGCGGACTGTTCGCCGAGGGCAAGCTCGCCATGTGGCACACGGGAATCTGGATGTTCGGCGGCCTCGCCGACGCCGGCTTCGCGTGGGACATCGCAGTCGAGCCGGGTGACGCCACCCCCGCGAGCGCGCTGTTCTCGAACGGCGTCGCGGTGTCGGCCGGCACGAAGAACGCGGATGCCGCCCAGCGCTTCGCGGAGTTCCTGACCAGCTCGAAGACCATGGTCGACGTGCGGCTGGACAGCGGATGGGAGCTGCCGCCGATCGCCGACGAGAGCCAGCTCGACGCCTACCTGGACAAGGGCGACCCGGCGAACCGTCAGGCCGTGTTCGACTCGCTGGAGCAGGTCGCTCTCGCCCCGTCGATCGGGGAGGGCCAGACCGAGATGCAGGACATCGTGAGCGAGGAGCTCACCGAGGCCGCCGCAGGGCGCAAGAGCGTCCAGGAGGCGCTCGACTCCGCCGAAGAGCGCGTCAACGCGCTGCTCGGCTGACGCCACATCACCCCGGGGCGGGCCGACCGGCCCGCCCCTCTGACCACAGGAGTTCCCCCGATGACGTCCCCCGTGCACACCGACCTCGGTGCCCTCCTCACGCACTCGCGATCCGTGATCACCTCCCTGCAGGAGCCGAACGGCGCCTATCCCGCCAGTCCGGACTTCTCCGCATACCGCGGATACTGCTGGTTCCGCGACGGCGCGTTCATCGCCGACGGCGTCTCGGCGGCCGGGGCGATCGAGTCCGCGACCGCATTCTTCGACTGGTGCTCCGACGTGCTGATCCGACATGAGAGCACGATCGAGGAGATCGTCGCGGGGGCGCGATCCGGTCGACCGGTGCCCGACGACCGGATGCTGCCCGCCCGCTTCACGATCGCCGGCGACCTCGGCGACGACGACTGGTGGGACTTCCAGCTCGACGGCTACGGAACCTGGCTCTGGGCCGCTGTCGCCCATGCCCAGCGACACGGCCTCGACGCGCAGCGCTGGCGCCGTGCGGCCGAGCTCACCGTCGACTACCTCGTCAGCTCCTGGCAGCGACCCTGCTTCGACTGGTGGGAGGAGCACTCCGAGCACGTGCACGTCTCGACGCTGGGCTGCATCGCGGCCGGGCTCTCCGCGGCGGCATCCGCCGGGCTGGTCGAGGGCGAGCGCCTGCGGTCCGCGCTCGCGGCGCGGGACGCGATCGATCGGATGCTGCGCCATGACGGCACGGCCGACGGGCACCTCGTGAAGTGGATCGGCGACGACGCGGTCGACGGCAGCCTCAGCTCGCTGATCGCCCCGCTCGGGGTGATCCCGGCCGCTGACCCCCTCGCGGCGGGCACGGTCGCCGCCATCGAGCGCGAGCTCTCGGTCGACGGCGGCGTGCACCGCTTCCGCGCCGACACGTTCTTCGGCGGCGGACAGTGGCCGCTGCTGACCTGCTTCCTCGGCCTCGCGCAGGCCGCCACCGGTGACCACGACGGCGCGCGGCGGGCACTCGAGTGGGCGGCGAGCACCGCGACCGCCGAGCGGATGCTCCCGGAGCAGGTCGACGACCACCTGCTCGACCCGGCGTTCCGTCAGGAGTGGATCGACCGGTGGGGAACCGTCGCGACACCGCTGCTGTGGAGCCATGCGATGCTGCTGCGCCTCGCGGTCGAGCTCGGGGAGGTCGTCGCATGATCCGCCACCGCCCGGCCGGGTCCGGCCATCCGTACTCCGACGACACCGAGCAGCGCTCCCCCGTGCATCCGGTCGCGGACGCCCCCCTGCGCCTCGGCGTGCGGACCTCCGCCGATGCCGAATCGGTCGAGGTCGAGCTCGAGATCCGGGATGCCGACGGCACGCGCTCCGAGCGGCACCGCCTCTCACCCGTCGCCCGCTCGTCGCGGGGACAGTCCGTCGACGGCGGGCACCTCGCGTCTGCGCAGGCCCGCCAGAACCGCGCGGCCGGAGGGTGGGAGCTGACTCTGCCGACCGTCCCGCCCGGGGCGACGCTGCGCTACCGGTTCAGCGCTCTCCGCCCCGGCGGCTCGGCGGAGACCACGCGGTGGTTCGACTGCCGCGTCGCGACCTGGCGACCCGGCGCTTCCGACACGGTGCGCGTGAGCGGCTCTCCGGCCGTCGCCGCACGCCCGTCGGATATCGAGGTGCTGGACGACGGCGAGCGCATCCTGCGCGTGCGGTTCGCTCTTCCACTGACCACCGACGAGCACGTCACCGGTCTCGGCGAGCGCTTCGACGCCCTGGACCACCGCGGCGAACGCCTCGACTCCGTGGTCTTCGAGCAGTACAAGAGCCAGGGCGCCCACCGCCGGACCTACCTGCCCATGCCGTTCGCACACATCGTGGGCGGCAGTGGCTGGGGCCTCCACGTGCGCACGTCGCGGCGAGTGTGGTTCGACCTCGGCGCATCGGACGCGACGCGCCTCGTCGTCGAGGCGGAGACCGACGCCGGTGCGGATGCCGAGGCTCTCGATCTCGCTCTGTACTCGGGCACCCCGACCCAGGTGCTCGATGCGTTCCTCGACGAGGTCGGACGCCCCACCGAGCTCCCCGACTGGGTGTTCCGGCTGTGGGCGAGCGGCAATGAGTGGAACACGCAGGCCGAGGTCGAGCGGCAGATGGCTCTGCACCGCGAGCATGACATCCCGGTCGGCTCGGTCGTGATCGAGGCCTGGAGCGACGAGAGCACGTTCACGGTGTTCCGCGACGCACAGTACGACGTCCGCAGCGACGGCGGCCCTCTCCGCCTGGCGGACTTCTCGTTCCCCGCCGAGGGTGCGTGGGCCGACCCGAAGGGGATGGTCGACCGGCTGCACGCGCAGGACATCCGGGTGCACCTGTGGCAGATCCCGCTCATGAAGATGCGGCCGCACCCCCAGGGGCAGGCGCGCGCCGACGCGGCGGCCGCGATCCGGGAGGACGTGCTGATCAAGGAGGTCGCCCCCGACGGCTCGCTGCGCCCGTACCGCAACCGCGGCTGGTGGTTCCCCCTCGGCCTCATGCCGGACCTGACCGATGAGCGTGCCGCGCGCTGGTGGACCGAGAAGCGCCGCTACCTCGTGGAAGAGGTCGGCATCGACGGGTTCAAGACCGACGGCGGCGAGCACGCCTGGGGTGCGGACCTGCGCTATCTCGACGGCAGCCACGGCGATGAGTCGAACAACCTCTTCCCGGTGGCGTACGCCGCGGCATACGGGCGGCTGCTCGCCTCAGCCGGGAAGGCGCCGGTGACGTTCAGCCGCGCCGGGTTCACGGGGTCCCAGGCGCACGGCGCGTTCTGGGCAGGAGACGAGAACTCGACCTGGGAGGCCTTCCGCTGGTCGATGTTCGCCGGGCTCTCGGCTGCCGCCAGCGGCATCCTCTACTGGGGCTGGGACATCGCCGGGTTCTCGGGCGACATCCCGGACCCCGAGCTGTACGTGCGGGCGATGGCGGCCAGCGTCTTCGTGCCGATCATGCAGTACCACTCCGAGTTCAACCACCACCGTCTCCCCTCGCGGGACCGCACGCCCTGGAACATCGCCGAACGCACCGGAGACCACACGGTGATCGCCGAGGTGCGCGCGCTCGTGCACCTGCGCGAACGCCTCGTGCCGTACCTGGCCGAGCAGGCGCGGGAGTCGATCCGCACGAGCCGGCCCCTGATGCGACCGCTGTACTTCGACCACCCGGCCGACGCGCGGGTATGGGAGCATCCGCTCCAGTGGATGCTGGGGGACGAACTGCTCGTCGCGCCGGTCCTCGAGCCCGGCGCCGCGGAGTGGCCCGTGTACCTGCCGCCCGGGGACTGGGTCGACGTGTGGACGGGGGCGTCGGTGCCGGGGGGCACGGTCATGACGACCCGCACCCCGCGCGACCGCATCCCGGTGTTCTGCCGTGCATCGACCTGGCCGACGCTGGAGTCGATCTTCGCCGTCTGATCCGGTCGGCTCGCCTCGGCGGTCCGGACGGCTGGCGTCAGATGGGGCGGATCGTGATCGACTCCCGCTCGAGATCGCGGCGCCGGTTGGCCAGGCACTGCGTGCACAGCAGCTCGACACGGCGGGGATGTCCGCCGCCGCAGGCGCATTCGATCGTGACCCGCCAGCGCGCCTTGTCTCCGCATGCCACGTAGTCGTCGCCGGCGCCGTGGTCGCACTCGCAGCGCGGATCGCCGCCGTCGAGCAGGGGGAGCTCCGCGAGATCCTCGCGCAGACGCGAGGCGGGCGGAGCGATCGAAGTCGTCGAAGTCATCGGGATCGACCGTACCGCGTGCTAGACGCCGACGACCCGCGACGCGGGCGCGGCGGGCGGAGCAGAGCGCGGCGCCGGGGGCGGCGGCGGGGCGAGCTGACGCTGCGGCACGCCGTGCGCCTCGCGGTGCAGTCTCTCCATGCGGCTGTCGAGCTCGGCGGCGGCATCGGCGGCGTCCGACAGGCTGTCGACGAGGTGCGAGGGCACCTGGTTCGAGAACTTGTAGTAGATCTTGTGCTCGAGACTCGCCCAGAAGTCCATCGCGATCGTGCGGAACTGCACCTCCACCGGCACCGACAGCGCACCGGTCGACAGGAACACCGGCACCTCGATGATGGCGTGCAGGCTCTTGTAGCCGTTGGCCTTCGGGTGGGCGATGTAGTCCTTGACCGTGCGCACCGTGACGTCGTCCTGCGCGGTGAGCAGGTCGAACAGGCGGTACACGTCGGCGACGAAGCTGCAGGTCACGCGCACGCCGGCGATGTCGGTGATCTCGGTGCGGATGCGGTCGAAGTCGGGCTCGGCGATCCCCTTGCGGGCGATCTTCTCGACGATGCTGTCCGGCGACTTGAGACGGCTCTTCACGTGCTCGATCGGGTTGTACGCGTGGTCGTGCGTGAACTCGTCCCGCAGGATCGAGATCTTGGTCTCGACCTCGCGCATCCCGAACTCGTACTCGCGCAGGAACCGCTGCAGCTCGTCACGCAGCTCGCGGGCCCGGTTGATCGTGTCCTCGGTCACGTGAACGGTCGACATGTCATCGACGTTACGGGTTCGTGATCGGAAACCGCTGTGGATGTGCGATGTCCTGACGATTCCCGTACGGCCGCGCCGGGCTCGCCCGGGATCAGGGACGCGGGCCGGCGGGGTCCTGGCCGAGACCCGCCTCGCGCGCACGCACGATCAGCGCACTGCGGTCGGAGACGGCGAGCTTCGCGAGGATGCCGGACAGGTAGTTGCGCACGGTCTTCGAGGAGAGCACGAGCCGCCGGGCGACGGCCTGGTTGTCGAGCCCGCGGGCGATGAGGTCGAGCACCTCGCGCTCCCGGTGCGTCAGTTCGGGGAACACCACGGGACCGGTCGTACGCGCCCCGGAGAGCAGCTCGATAGCCCGCTGCCCGATCTCGGCGGTGAGCAGCACGTCGCCGGATGCGACAGCCCGAAGCCCGCGTTCGATCTCGTCGGGCAGCGCACTCTTGAGCAGGTAGCCGCGGGCACCGGCACGGAGCGCGGCGAACACCGAGTCGTCGTCGCCGAGCATCGTGACGATGAGCACCCCGATCCCGGGAGCCGCCCGGACGATGCGGCGCGTGGCCTCGATGCCCGACCCCGAGCCGAGGTCGACGTCCATCAGGACCACGTCCGGCTGCGCGGCCAGGACCCCGTCGACCGCTTCGTCTTCGGCACCGGCCCGACCGACCACCTCGAACCCCTCGATCGACTCGAGGAAGCTCGACATCCCGTAGGCGAAGACCGGGTGATCGTCGACGACGAAGATGCGCACGGCGCTGTCGGGATCCGTCGCGTCCCCGCCGCCCGGCTGCTCTGGCATGCCGCTCACGCTAGCGGTCCCGTCGTCGGCGCGCATCACCGCGTCCTGCTCCCCGCGAGCCCCCTTTCACGCGCCCTCGGCGGGAGCAGCCCGATCTGCTCCCGCCGAGTCCCCGACGCAGCTCGCTTCTGCGTGAGCATCCGCATCGACACGGCCGGTGTCCCCGTACCGGCCCCCGTCGATCGCGCTCCGTCCCCCCGCGCGCCCGTCGCCCCGTCCGACCGCGCATGCTTCCTCCTCCCGCCGCCCCGGAGGCCGGCTGCGGCGCCGACGGGTGTCGACGACCACCACCGACGATAGGAGTCCCGGAGTCCCGGTCGAGAGGGAGCCCGGTCCCGATGTCCCGGGAGATCCGCCCCGGGACGCCCCGGATGCTGGCCTCGCCGGGCTGCACTCCGGCACACTGAGGGCCGGAGAGGAGTGTCCGTGACCGCCACGGCCGATGCACGCACCGCGACGCACTCACGGCACCGCGTCGCCCGCGCGCTGCCCGCGACACTCCTGCTGGTGCTGTCCTGGGTCCCCGCACTGGTCGGGATGCTGCTGTGCCTGCGCTCGGCGACCGGGATCGAAGCCGTGGGAACGCTCAGCGCCGCCCTGGCGTTCGGCGGAGCGGCCGCGCTGCTCCCGGCGCGGGGCGGACACGGCGGCCGCGGCGGCCCCCTGCTCCCGGTCGCCCTCGGGGTGGCGGCCGTGGGTGCCGGAGCATCCACCCTGGCCTCCGGATTCCGGGCGGCGGGGATCGGCGGCGGCCTCGGGATCGATCTGTTGGGCGTGGCGTGGATGCCCGGCGGCCTCACGGTCTCGGGCGTGCTGGGGGCGGCGGTGCTGCTCCGCTCACGCTCCCTGCTGGCCGGTGGCGCGCTGCTCTCCACCGCGATCGCCGCCGTGAGCGCCGTGGAGCTCCACCAAGCGCGTCCCTTCCCACTCGCCGCGGTGCTGTGGACCGTGTGGCTCGCGCTCGCGTTCGGATGCGGCCTGATGATCCTCTGGGCGGCGCGTCGGCGCTCGTCCCCCGACCGCGAGGCCGCGGTCTGGCTGGCCATCGCTCATTTCGCGCTCCTGGGCTCGGGGGTCGGCGGCTACATCATCGGCGAGGAGGGCGGATCGTCGTTCATCGGCACAGCGTTCGCCGCGGCATTCCTGCCGGCGGGTGTGCTGTTCGCCGCGGCATCCTTCGTGCTCACCGCGATCGCCCGCGCCCCGGATGCCGTCGACCCGCCCCGCGCGCGCTTCGCCGTCGGGGTGCTGCTGATGTCGGCTCTGCTCGTCGCCTACGGGGCGGTCGCCGCGACCGCGGCCCAGGTGGCCCCGCTCACCCCGACGAGCGGCGGCATGATCGCCGTGGTGCTCCTCGCGGTGGGCGCGGAGCCGGCCCGCCGCGGCATCCAACGGGCGGTCGACCAGCTGCTCTACGGCCGATCGGCCGACCCCCGTGCGCTGCTGCGCACGGTCAGCGAGGAGATCGCCGGAAGGGAAGGCGGCTCCCTCGATGCGCTGGCCGCGGCCCTGCGGCAGTCGCTGCGTCTGGGGGGCGTGGCCCTCACATCCTCGACCGGCGAGGGCATCCGCGCCGAGGCGGGGGAGGTCGACCCCACGACCCGGCAGGTCATCACCCTGTTCGCGGCCGACGGGCCGTGCGGAACCGTGGAGGTGTGCGGCGCGGCCGGGCGTCGCGCCGAGCCGCGGACGATCGATGCGCTGCGCCGGATCGGCGGCGTGCTGAGCGTCGCCGTGCTCCTCGCCGAGGTCAACGAGGGTCTGCGCGAGGCCAGGGATCGAGCCCGACGGATCGCGGCCAGCGAGCGTCGGTTCGCGCGCGCCGAGATCGAGGCGGGGATCGAGCCCGCGCTCGCGCGCATCCGCAGAGACCTGCAGGAACTCCCGACGGCGACCGATCCCGCATCGCTGCTCGGGCGGGCCTCGACCGCGCTGCAGGCGGCGACGACCGATGTGCGGGATCTGGCGCGGACGCTGCTGCCGGGGTCCCTCGACGCGGGCGACCTCCCCGGCGCCCTCGCCGAGCTCGCCACGCGCTTCGAGCAGCCGACGCTCGTCACCGACGTGCGGCAGGCGCCCGAGCATCCGGAGGCCGTCTACCACCTCGTCGCAGAGGCGGTGCTGCGCGCTCGACGCCGTGGCGGCATCGAGCGGATCGAGATCGTCGTGCGCTCGGCCGACCGGTGGCGACTGCGCCTGACCGGCGACGAGACGCACACCCGACCGATCCTCGGCGCGCTGCGCGCCCGTGCGGAGGAAGCCGGCTACCGCACCGACGTCGACCATGGGGCGAGCGCCCTGACCGTGGGGGAGCAGGGATGACCCGCCCGACGCGAACCCGGACCGCCGCCGCACTCGCCGTGCTGATCCCGGCGTGGGGGCTGGCGGCCGCGTCGATCGCGCTCGCGTGGATCTTCCAGCTTCCCGCCGCCCCCGTCGCGGGGACCTTCCTGTCCCCTGCTCCCCCCGAAGCCCAGGCGCGTTTCGACGACATCGGCGTCGCGGTCGCCGTCGTCTACGCCCCGCTCGCGGCGGTGCTGCTGCTGCGTCGTCCGCAGCCGGTGGCGATCCTCCTGGGCGCGCACGCGGTCGGATCCGGGCTCGCGGCGTTCGGCGTGCAATACGGACTGCTGGCGCTCGAGCATCCGTCTCTGCCCGGCGCGGGTCTGCTCGCTTACGCCGGCGGCTGGGCGTTCGTCCCGGGCACGTTCCTGACCGCGATCGTGCCGCTGCTGCTCCTGCCCGGCCGGCGAGGGATGCTGCGCCGCGTGCTGGTCGGTCTGGTCGCGGTCGCCGCCGCCGTGGCGACCCTCGCCTCGATGACGCAGCAGGGCGACGGGTCTCTCGACAACCCACTCGCACCCGCATGGCCGGCGTATCAGAGCATCCTGCCGGGGACGTACGCCATCGCGGCGGCCTCGACGCTCTGCTCCTCGCTGGTGGTCGCCGGCATCCTGGCACGGCAGGCGGTACGGGCCCCCCGCGAGCAGCGGTCGCCCCTCCTCTGGCTGCTCGTCGGCCACCTCTTCCTCACCGCGTCGTACGTCGTGACGGTGCTGCCCGCCTCGCTCCAGCTCGCGGCGCCGATCTGGGTGTTCGGCACCATCGCCCCGATCGTCGGACAGATCTTCTACCCCGCCGCCGTGCTCGTGATGGGACTGCAGCACCGTCTCCGGGGCATCGACGTCGCCGTCAGCGCCGTGCTCACCACCAGCATCCTCGCCGTACTGGCCGCGGGCGGATACCTGCTCACCATCACTGCACTCGAGAGTCCCGGGCCGGCCACTCCGATCACGGTGTTCACGACCGCCGCCGTGATCGCGATCGCCCTGCTTCCCGCACGCCGTCTCATCCGCGACCGCGTCGATCGACTGGTCTACGGCGAGTCGGGAGCGCCCGAGCGCCTCGTCAACACCCTCGGTGCCGAGGTCGGCGAGATCGCGACCGGAGCCGACGGCCTGCGCGCTCTGGCGTCGGCGCTGCGGAGGACGCTGCGCCTCGGATCGGTGCACATCAGCACTCTCAGCGGGGATGCCGTGGGCGTGCTCGTCGGCTCTCCGCAGGGTGCTCCCGCCCTCTTCCCCCTCCATGCCGGGGGCGAGGACACCGAGGCGGCCGCGGTGCTCGCCGTCACCGGCTCGGACCCCGACCTGCCCGTCGGCCGCCGAGCCCGCGAGGCCATCGCCGACCTCGCCCCCGTCATCGGGGTCGTCGTGCGGCTCGCCACCGCCTCGACCGCGCTGGACGCGGCACGACGCCGGGCAGCCGATGCCCGGCACGCCGAACGACGCGCGCTGCGTCGGGAACTGCACGACGGACTCGGGCCGGCGCTCTCCGGGGCCGGCTTCTCGCTCGCCGCCGCGGCGAACCAGCTCGCACGCGGCGATCGCGCGGCCGCAGAGGCGGCGGCTGTGCGCGTCAACGAGCTGCTGGACGCGCAGACCGTCGCCCTGACCGGCCTCGCGCGCGGCGGCACGGCGGCCGTGCACGACCTCGCGGGCGACCTGGAGCGCCTGGTCGCCTCGTTCGCGGGTGCCGACAGCGGAGTGCGCCTGGTCGTCGACGGCGAGGTACGACCGGATCCTCGACGTTCCGGCATCCTGCTGCGGATGGCCTCCGAGGCGGTGCTGAACGCCGTGCGACATGCCGAGGCGACGTCGGTCGTGGTGACGCTGGGCGGCACGGACGCGATCCTGCGCGTCCGCGACGACGGGCGCGGCCTCGGCCTGCGCTCGGGTGCGGGTGTCGGGCTCGCCTCGATGCGGGAGTGGGCCGAGCAGGCCGGGCTGCAGGTGACGTGGGAGCAGCCGGCGGAGGGCGGCACGCTCGTCGTGGTGCGTGCCGCCGACCGGGTCCGCGCAGAGCGGTCCGCCTGACCCGACAGCGGGAAGACGATCACGATCGGGTGTGCGGGCGGCTCATCGGAGCGGCTCCGCATCGGATGCCGCCGGCGCAGCAGCTCCGACCGAGCGCGTCTGCGCACGGTCGCCGACCGCGACTCCGCGGCGTCCCACCAGCAGCCACAGCGCCGCGAAGGCCAGGCCGAGCCCGCCCACCGGCCCGGCGAGACCGGGCACGCCTGTGACGATGTAGCCGGCCACCACCAGGAGCACGAGTCCCGCGAGCAGGGTGCCGAGGATGCGCGAGACCGAGCGCTCGACCCACGCCATCGCGGCGAGCGCGCCCAGCGAGACGAGCACCCCGAACCACGGGATGAACGCGCCGAAGTCGGTGAGGGCGTAGAACACGAGGAGTCCCTCGTCGTCGAAGCTGCCGAACTCGGGACCTCCGTGACCGTAGAGGGCGAGCGTGCCCTTCCAGGCGTATCCGAATGTCAGGCCGGCGGCGGAGGTCACGAGTCCGGCGGAGAAGACGCGCGAGGCGACCGAGGTCTGCACCCGCTCGGTGCGCACCCGCCAGGCGCCGTGCAGCACCAGAAGACAGGCGACGGCGGCGAACCCGAGGAGGAACCCGAACCGGTTCCCGGTCGGGTCGAGGTTCGGCATGTCCTCCGCGGCGGCGATGAGCACGCCGCCGCGCTCGTAGTCGGCCTCGGTCCAGGGCCGCACGTCGAAGAGGATGGTGGCGGCGAAGCCCAAGAGGCCGGCGGCGACACCCCACAGCAGCCAGAGTCGGCCTCCGCGGGGCGCGGACGGGCGTGAGCCGCGGTCACGTGCGGCGGTGATCTGAGACATTCGTCTCTCCTGTTCTGTCGGTGCGCCCCGAACGGACGCCCGGCCACTCTCCGCGTCCGGGCGTCCCGGTTCTCAGGGGCGGCGGTCACGACTCCGCGGGAAGCTGCCGCTGGGCTGCCCGGAGGATCTCCCCGGCACCCGGGACATCGGTCCCTGCCGCCCGGGACACCGGGACGGCGAGGGTCGAGAGGCGTCGACTCCGGCGCCCGCGCCGAGTGCGCGCGCTCACAGACAAGGACTCCGCATCATGACCGCACCCGCCGTCTCCACACCGTCAGCCCTCACCGGGACGCCTCGCCCCCGTCTCTGGGCGGTGACCGGGGCCCTCGCCGCGATCGGCTCGATCGTGAGCGTCTTCCTCTCCATGTCGCTGTCGCCGGAGTACATCCGCGGCAGTGTCATCACCTCGGAGGCGATCAACGCCGGCCTCATGGACAAACGCCCGCTGCTGATCGCCTTCCACATCGCGACGCTGGCCTCGGGGCTGCTGGTCGTGATCTTCGCGGCGGGTCTGCATCGGCGGCTGCACGCGACCACGGGTCCGCAGTCGATCGCACCGCTCGTCGCCTTCGCCGGACTGCTGCTGGTCGCCGCGGCGCAGGTGCTCGGCAGCGGACTGGACACCGAGTTCCTGTTCGGCGTCGACGACACCGCGATCAACCTGCCGGGCGACATCGGCTTCTACTCGCACTGGATCGCCACCATCCCCTGGCTCTGGGCGGGTGGCGGGCTCGCAGCCCTCGCGGTCGGCGTCGCTTCGCGTGCCGGTGCCGCGCCGCGATGGATCGGGGTCACCGGCTTCGCTCTCGGCGGACTCACGCTGCTGCTCGCCCTCTCGCCCCTCCAGTACATGGCGGCCCTGCCCGGCTCGCTCTGGCTCCTCGTGACGGCGCTCGGGTTCGCTCTCGGCGACCGGCGAGCTTCGCGGATCCGCTGACCGGCAGCGGTTGACGAAGCGGCCGCCCCGGCCTAGAACAGAGCACATGACGACAGCAGGCGAGAACTGGACCAAGGCCTACGTCGAGGCGTGGGAATCGAACGACCCGGAGCACATCGGTGCGCTGTTCACCGACGACGCGCGCTACCTCACCAGTCCCGATTCCGAGCCGCGGGTCGGTCCCGCGGCGATCGTGGCCGGCTGGCTCGACGACCTCGACGAGCCGGGCACCTGGTCATTCGAGTGGAAGATCCTCCACGAGGTCGGCGACTTCGTCGTGGTCCAGGGGCGTACGGAGTATCCGGCGGAGCGCGACTACCTCAACCTCTGGATCATCCGGCTCGCTCCCGACGGACGCGCGACCGAGTTCACGGAGTGGTACATGTCGCGACCGCACGAGGGGTGACGGCACGGCCCGGTCGACCGTAAGGATTCCGTGAGGACGGCGCAGGGGGCCGTAGGGATTCCGTGAGGATCGCGTGAGGATGCCGCTTGCGGGCGTAGTGTCGCCGGACGTGTCGGACGAAAACAGGGAAAGCGCGGATGCACCGCCGCGCGCCAAGCGCATCCTCATCGGGGAGCCGCTGACGAGCCAGCAGGTCGACGACCAGCTGCTCCCGAAGCGGATGGCTCTGCCGATCTTCGCGTCGGATGCATTGAGCTCGGTGGCCTACGCCCCGCAGGAGCTCGTGATGATCCTGCTGATCGGCGGACTCACGTTCCTGTCCTTCACGCCCCTCGTCGCGATCGCCGTCGTGGTGCTGCTGATCGTGGTGGTGCTCAGCTACCGCCAGCTCATCAAGGCCTACCCGTCGGGTGGTGGCGACTACGAGGTGGCATCGAAGAACCTCGGTGAGATCCCCGGCGTGATCGTCGCGGCGGCGCTGCTGGTCGACTACGTGCTGACGGTGGCCGTCTCGGTCGCCTCCGGAGTGGACAACATCATCTCCGCGGTGCCCGGCCTCGACCCGTTCCGCGTCGAGCTGGCCGTCGGCTTCGTGATCCTGATCATCGTCGTGAACCTGCGCGGCGTGCGCGAAGCGTCGCTCGTGTTCGCGATCCCGACGTACGTCTTCATCGCCTCGGTCGGCATCATGATCGTCACCGGCCTGATCCGCACGTTCCTCGGTGACGCTCCCGTCGCCTCCAGCGCCGAGTTCTCGGTGCAGGCCGAGAGCCTCGGACAGGCGGCCGTGATCCTGCTGATCCTGCGCGCGTTCTCGAGCGGATGCTCCGCCCTCACCGGCGTCGAAGCGGTGTCGAACGGCGTTCCCGCGTTCCGCGCCCCGAAGGTGCGCAACGCCCAGTCGACCCTCGTGCTGATGGGGTCGATCGCGGCCTGCCTGTTCGCCGGGCTCACCGCACTCGCCCTGATCACCGGCGTGCACTACGCCGAGAACCCCTGCGACCTCGTCGGCTTCGACTGCACGACTCCGCAGCCCAGCCTGATGGCGCAGATCGCGGCGGCGACGTTCGGCGGCGGCAGCATCGCCTTCTTCATCGTGCAGGCTGCGACCGCCTGCGTGCTGCTGCTCGCCGCGAACACCGCCTTCAACGGCTTCCCGCTGCTGGGCGCCGTGCTCGCCCGTGACGGCTATGCACCGAAGTCGCTCAACACCCGCGGTGACCGCCTCGTGTTCTCGAACGGCATGATCCTGCTCGGCATCGCGGCGATCGCGGTGCTGGTGGTGTTCCAGGCGCGGCTGACGACCCTGATCCAGCTGTACATCATCGGCGTCTTCGTGTCGTTCTCGCTCGGGCAGATCGGCATGGTCCGGCACTGGCGGCGCGTGCTGAGGGGGCCGGTGGAGGACAAGGCGGGATCCGGGATCGACGGAGCATCCGCATCCGATCGTCGGTCGGCGAAGATCGGCCTCATCATCAACTCCGCCGGCGCGGTGATGACCGTGCTCGTGCTGCTCATCGTGACGATCACCAAGTTCACGCACGGCGCGTACCTGGTGTTCTTCGCGATCCCGATCCTCGCCTTCCTGATGCTGGGCGTGAAGCGGTACTACCGCGACGTCGAGCATGAGATCGCGATCGACGACACCACCCGGTTCGGCGCGACCGGCGACCTCGCGATCGTCCTCGTCAACCGACTGCAGAAGCCGGTCGTGAAGGCCATCGACTACGCGATCGCGGCGAAGCACGGCAAGACTCTGGCCGTACACGTCGCCGTGGCCTCCGACGATGCGGCCGCGCTGCAGAAGGACTGGGCCGACCACCTCGTGCCGATCCCGCTCGTGATCGTCGAGTCGCCGTACCGCTCGTTCGCGCAGCCGGTCACGCAGTTCATCAAGCAGTACCGCGAGAAGCACGGCTCCTCGGTCGTGACCGTGTACCTGCCGCAGTACATCGTGGGGCACTGGTGGGAGTCGTTCCTGCACAACCGCCGCGCCCGCCGCCTCGCGAATCAGCTGATGCTCGTGCACGGCGTCTCGATCACGCTCGTTCCGTGGCTGCTCGACTCGTCCGAGCTCATCTACGGTCGCCGCTCCCGCCCGCTGCCGGGTCAGGAGCGCGCAGGGCGCCCGGTGGTCGTGAGCGGACGGCGGGCGCACCGGCCGGGCGGGCCGCCGCAGGAGTAGCCGCAGGGGCGACGCCGCGCGCCCGATCCCGAATTGCCGCGAACTTTCGGGATGGGATCGGACAATACCCAGTGTGACCATCCCCGACGGCGAGATCATCCGCCGCTCCCTCGAGCAGCGCGCCGCGTTCGCCGAGCTCTACGATCGCCACGAGCGCACGGTGTACCGATACGCCGCCCGTCGGCTCGGCGTCGCCCACGCCGACGACATCGCCTCGGAGACCTTTCTCGTCGCCTTCACCCGCCGCGAGGACTTCCGCGGCGAGAACGCGCGACCGTGGCTGCTCGGCATCGCGACCAAGCTCATCCAACGGCACACGCGATTGGAAGCAAGGGCGTGGAGAGGGATGCTGGCATCCGATCTCGCCCGCGTCGACGTCGACCACTTCGACGCCGTCAACGCCCGCATCGATGCGCAGAACACCGCACGCCGTCTCGGGAAGGCGATGGCGCGGCTTCCCGCCGGAGACCGCGACACGATCCTGCTGCACACCTTCGGCGAGCTCGACTACGAGGGCATCGCCTCGGCGCTGGACGTGCCCGTCGGCACCGTCCGCTCACGACTGAACCGCGCCCGCCGCAAGCTGCGCGCCGCCATCGCACCGGCCCTCGGCCGGGAGAGAGAAGAGGACCATGGACGAGATCTCGCTCCTGCGTCGAACGCGGGATGACATCCCGGAACGGGCCCCCGACCAGGTGACGCGCGGACGGGCCGACCTCTTCCGTGCGATCGAGGATGAGTCGCCGTCAGCGACGGCGACCCGATCGCGTCGCCGTCGCCGTGGTTTCGCCTGGGCGGGGTTCTCCACCCTCGGCGCAGGGGCGCTGGCCGTGGCCCTCGTGGCAGGGAACATCCTCGGCGCCGGAGCTCCCGGCGGACCGGGCGGGGCGGATGCCGCAGCAGCGAGCGTCCTGGAATCCGCAGCCCTGGCGACACTGAAAGCCAGTGACCTCGTCGTGGGCCCCGGGCAGTACCTCCTCCTGAAGACCGATGGGGCCCACATCGCCATGAGCGCGGAGGGGGGCGACGACTTCCCCTGGTACATCTCGGGCACACACGACGAGCTGTACATCCCGGCTGATCGCGACGACGACTGGTTCTGGATCCAGTGCGAGCGCTCGGCGCTGCAGACTTTCGGACCCGAATCGGAACGGATGGCCGCGGACTACGCCGCTGCGGACGAGGACACGTTCCGCGTCGCGCCGCACGGCTCCTATTATGAGGGCGCCCCGATCGACAGTTACGACTTCGACGAGCTCCCCCGCGATCCGCAGAAGCTCCTGGAACGGATCTACGTCGAGATCGGGAGCCAGGGGCCGACACGGGAGGATGCCGCGCTCGGGTGGATCGCCGACCTGCTGCGCAACGGCACGGTCCCCGCCGATCTGCGTGCCGCCCTCTACAAGGCCGCGACCGGAATCCCCGGCGTGTCCGTCACCGAGCAGCAGGCCACCCTCAACGGCTCGACCGGGATCGCGATCGGTCGCGAGAGCAGCGACAGGCGCAGAGACCTCATCATCGATCCCGCGACCGGCCAGTACATCGGCTCCCGCGAAGTCTCGATCGATGGATTCGGCTCGGTCCCCGCCGGAACCGTCCTCTCTTCCGAGGCGGTGACCACGAGCGTCGTCGACGCCGCTCCGACCGGCCCCGCGGTATGCGCGCAGTACCGATGAGCGGCGGGAGCGGGCCTCGGAGAACGAACCGTGAACTCTCTGGCCGGAATCGGGCAATACCTGATATGACCATCCACGACGAAGCGATCTTCCGCCCCTCCCTCGACCCGGCTTCCGTCTCCCTGCCCGCGACCATCCAGGTGGATCTCACCTGGCTGTGGGCCGACCTCGAGGCGAAGCCGGAGCAGACGGGGCACCCCCGTCAGGCGTCCGCCAGCACCGAACCGAGGATGCCGGCAGCCTCGGCGAAGCGGCCGGGCTCGGCGTTCGCGTAGTTGAGACGCACGTAGGGGCCGGAAGGCTCGGCGGGGAACCACTCGGACCCCGGCGAGATGATGAGACCGCGCACCTCGCAGTCGCGGACGGTCTGCACGACGTCCGTGCCCTCGGGCAGCCGCATCCACAGGTTCAGACCGCCCGCAGGAACACTCTCGATCCGTGCCGACGGCGCATGCTCGGCCAGACTCGACATCAGCAGATCGCGACGTGCGCGCAGGTGCTCGCGGAATCCGCGCAGGTGCGTGCGCCACGCCGGCTGGGTGACCACGTCGAGCGCGGCCGCCTGCAGCAGGCCGCTCACGTACATCGACTCGGCGGCACGATCCGCGAGAATCCGATCCCGCGCCGGCCCCCGCACGATCACCGCTGCCACGCGCAGGGCGGGAGAGGCGCTCTTCGTGAGTGAGCGCAGGTACACGACATGGCCGTCGTCGTCGGATGCGGCGATCGGCCGCGGTTCGGCATCGATTCCGAGGTCGTGTGCCCAGTCGTCCTCGATCAGGAACGCGCCATGGCGCCGCACGACCTCGAGGACGGCGTCGCCGGTGGCTGCCGACCACTGCGCACCGGTCGGGTTGGCGAACGTCGGCTGCGCGTAGAACGCCCGGGCGCCGGTCTGCGCGAAGGCACGCTCGACCTCTTCCGGGTCGGGACCGTGCGGTCCCGAGGGGACCGGTACCAGGACCACCCCCGCCTGCGCGGCGGCGAGCAGCGCGCCCCAGTACGTGGGCGATTCGACCAGCAGCGGCTGTCCGGGGCCCACGACCGCGCGGAAGATCGAGCTCAGTCCGCTCTGACTGCCCGAGATGATGAGGGCGTCCCGCGCCGACGGAGGCGTCAGGCGCGCCGGCGCGGAGGAGGCGAGCTCGCTCGCGAACCAGGCCTGCAGCTCGGGGCTCCCGGCCGCCGGTGAGCGGGTCAGCGCCGCTTCGGTGCGCGCGGCCCGCGCGATCGCCTGACGCACCAGTCGATCAGGGAGCAGCTCGACCGCGGGGTATCCCGAGTGGAGTCCGATCGCGTCGGGCGCCACCGTTCGCTGTGTCGACGACAGGCCGGCAAGGCCCCCGGGCGCCGCTCCCAGTGCGGCGGTCTGCCAGCCGTAGTCCACCGACCGAGTGGTGCGGACAGCCCGGACGAAGGTCCCCGCTCCCGGCCGCGACTCCACCAGGCCGAGCCGGACCAACTGCTGCATCGCCTTCTGCACGGTCACGGGGCTCGCCCCGTATTCCGCCATGAGCGCCCGGTTCGACGGCACGCGCGACCCCGGAGATGCCGAGGCGACCCATGCGCGGACACCGGCGACGATCCGCTCACTGCTATCCTGACTCATGAAAGAACAGAGTAGCGTTATCGCGCACGTGCGGCCACTGCTATCGACGCCCGCAGGGCTCTGGTGGGGACTTCTCGGCGTCACGGCCTTCTCCTTCACGCTCCCGTTCACGCGCATCGCGGTCGGCGGCCTCTCTCCGCTGTTCATCGGCTCGGGTCGCGCGGTCGTCGCCGCCCTCCTCGCCGGAATCGCTCTCGCCGCTACTCGTCAGCGACCGCCGACGGTGACGCAGTGGCGGCGGCTCGCCGTCGTGGCCGGCGGCGTCGTGGCCGGGTTCCCGCTGCTCACCTCGTTCGCGATGACGACGACGCCGGCGAGTCACGGTGCCGTCGTGATCGGTCTGCTGCCCGCCGCGACGGCCGTCGCCGTGGTGCTCCGTACCCGCGAGCGCCCGAACCGCTCCTTCTGGGTCTTCGCGGTCCTCGGCGCCGCCGCCGCCGTGGTGTTCGCCGCGCTGCAGAACGGCGGACTCGGCGCGCTGCACGGCGCCGACCTGCTGCTGTTCGGGGCGGTGCTCGCGGCCGCGATCGGCTATGCGGAGGGAGGTCTGCTCGCCCGCGAGCTCGGTTCCTGGCAGACCGTATCCTGGGCGCTGATCGTCGCCGCTCCACTGATGGCCGCGCTGACCGTGGTGTCCGCGCTCGAGCAGCCGCCGGCCGCGACGCCGGTGCAGTGGCTCGCGTTCGCCTACCTGGCGGCGGTGAGCATGTTCCTCGGCTTCTTCGCCTGGTACCGGGGGCTCGCGATCGGTCCGATGGCGCAGGTGAGCCAGATCCAACTCGTCCAGCCCGTCATGAGCATCGCCTGGGCGGCGCTCCTGCTTCGCGAGCCGATCGGCTGGGCCACTGCCGTCGGAGGTCTCGCCGTCGTCGCCTGCGCCGCGCTCGCGGTGCGCACCCGTCTGAAAGTCCGCCCCCCGAACCGACCGACCACCCGAGAAGAGGAATCCTGATGCGCCACACGCCCCGCTACCTGATGACCGACCCCGATGAGGTCAAGCGTCTCATCCGCGGCAACCCGTGGGCGACGTTCGTCTCCCCCGTGAGCGGTGGCCTGGTCGCCTCGCACTACCCGGCACTGCTGCTCGAGGACGAAGATGACATCGTGATCGCGAGCCACTTCGGGCGGCCGGATGAGCAGCTCCACGAACTCGGTCGACACGAGGTGCTCGTGATCATCCAGGGGCCGCACGACTACGTGTCGCCGAGCCTGTATGCGCCGGGCGACCTCGTGCCGACGTGGAACCACGTGACCGCGCACCTGTACGGCATCCCCGAGATCCTGGGCGAAGAGGAGAACTACGCCATGCTCACGCGGCTGACCGACCACTTCGAGAACGGACGGGAGCACGGACGCCATCTGTCGGAGGACGAGGCGGGCACACGGCGCGCCGCGAGGGGAACCGTCGGTCTGCGGATGCGCGTCGACCGGTTCGACGCGCGCGCCAAGCTCAGCCAGAACAAGTCGCCGGAGGTGCGCGAGAACATCGCCACGCGGTTCACGGAGACGAACAGCCCGCTCGCGGCGGAGATGCGGCGGGTCGACGGGGAACGGCCGTGATCGGAACCTAGATGCGGGCCCAGCAGTACAGACGGTGGCCGGATGCTCCGGCACGACGCGCGAGGGCGGCGAGGTCGCGCGCGAACGCCGCCAGATCGGCCGGATCCGCGCCCTCGAGCTCTTCGGTCTGCGACCACGGCTCTGCCACCTCGGCCAGTCGGGCATCGTCGGCGGCGGCGAGCGCGGACGTCAGAGCATCCGTCACCGTGATGACGATCCGGTCGTAGTCTTCGCTCATCGCGAGGTTGTGTCCGGCGCGCGGGTCTTCGGTCACCTCGTCGTAGGGGGTGCCGGTGAGCAGCGCCTCGAGCGTGCCCAGCTGCACGACGGGGTCGATGCCGCCGAGCGTTCCCGCGTCGAAACCGGAGCCCGCCTCGGTCGGCCCACCCTCCACGTCGAGGACCTTCACGGCCTCTTCGTCGTTCCCGGCGGAGAAGTAGTCGTAGATCACACTCATGCAGGACATCCTGCCAGTCCGCGCCGGCCACGGTCACACGCGCGCCGGCTGTGAGCAACCCGCATGTATCCGCGCCGGGGGCGTAGGGGAACCGTGAGGATCGCGGTGCAGTGCCCCGCGCGGGAGTTGTATCGGATCCGTGCTCGACATCATCTACATCGCGCTGACTCTCGCGCTGTTCCTCCTCGTCTCCCTGGTGGCCAAGGGGGTGGAGCGGCTTTGATCGTCTTCGAGATCCTCGCCGCCGCCCTCGCGGTCGCCGCCGTCGTCTACCTCGTGGTCGCGCTCGTCGCACCGGAGAGGTTCTGATGGACGCGACAGTCTGGTTCGGCATCCTGCAGGTCACGGCCGTCGTGGTCGTGCTCGTGCTCCTCTACCGCCCCCTCGGCGACTACATCGCCCATGTCTTCATGTCGGCCCGCGACCTGCGGGTCGAGCGCGGCATCTACCGGCTGATCGGCGTCGACTCCTCGTCCGAGCAGACCTGGCGCGCCTACGCCCGCAGCGTGCTCGCGTTCTCCGTCGTCGGCGTGCTCCTCGTCTACGGTCTGCAGCGACTCCAGGCCTTCCTGCCGCAGTCGCTCGGGCTCCCGGCCGTGCCGGAGGGACTGTCCTTCAACACCGCCGCCTCTTTCGTGGCCAACACCAACTGGCAGTCGTATTCACCTGAGCAGACCATGGGCTACACCGTGCAGCTCGCCGGCCTCACGGTGCAGAACTTCGTCTCGGCGGCGGTCGGCCTCACGATCGCGATCGCCCTGATCCGCGGACTCGCCCGTCGCGGCTCGACCACGATCGGCAACTTCTGGGTGGATCTGATCCGCGGTCTCGGCCGCATCCTCCTCCCGATCGCGCTGATCGGTGCGGTCGCCCTGCTCGCCGGCGGCGTCATCCAGAACTTCGCGGGCTTCACCGACGTCACCACGGTCACCGGCGGCGCCCAGACCATTCCGGGCGGCCCCGTCGCGTCTCAGGAGGCGATCAAGCTCCTCGGCACGAACGGGGGCGGCTTCTTCAACGCCAACTCCGCGCATCCGTTCGAGAACCCGACCGGCTTCACGAACCTGCTGCAGGTGTTGCTGATCCTCGTGATCCCGTTCGCGCTCCCCCGCACGTTCGGCCGCATGGTGGGCGACCACCGCCAGGGCTACGCGATCGCCGCCGTCATGGGCACGATCTTCCTCGTCTCGACCTTCGCGCTCTCGGCGCTCGAACTGGCCGGCCGCGGCACAGCCCCCGAGCTCGCCGGAGCCGCGATGGAGGGCAAGGAGGTGCGCTTCGGCATCCTGGGCTCGACGCTGTTCGGCAGTGCCAGCACCCTCACCTCGACCGGTGCGGTCAACTCGATGCACGACTCGTACACGGCGCTCGGCGGCATGATGCCGATGCTGAACATGATGCTCGGCGAGGTCGCCCCCGGCGGCGTCGGCTCGGGCCTGTACGGCATGCTCGTGCTCGCGATCATCGCGGTGTTCGTCGGCGGGCTGCTCGTCGGACGCACCCCGGAGTATCTCGGCAAGCGGATCGGCCCGCGGGAGATCAAGCTCGCGAGCCTGTACATCCTCGTGGTGCCCGCGCTCGTGCTCGGCGGCACGGCCATGAGCTTCGCGATCCCGGGGATCCGGGATGACGTGGAGTCCACCAGCATCCTGAACCCCGGCGTGCACGGCATGAGCGAGGTGCTCTACGCCTTCACCTCGGCCGCGAACAACAACGGCTCCGCCTTCGCCGGGCTCACCGCGAACACCCCGTGGTTCAACACCGCGCTCGGTGTCGCGATGCTGCTCGGCCGGTTCCTGCCGATCGTGCTCGTGCTCGCCCTGGCCGGTTCGTTCGCCGCGCAGGAGCGGATCCCCGCCACCTCCGGCACCCTGCCCACCCACCGGCCGCAGTTCGTCGGCCTGCTCCTCGCCGTGACGGTCATCGTCACCGCACTCACCTACTTCCCCGTGCTCGCACTCGGACCCCTCGCTGAAGGACTCGTCTGACCATGACCCTCATCACCACCCCCTCCGAATCCCCCTCCGAAAGACAGGATGCTCCGGCATCCGCTCCCGCGCAGCCGCCGCGCTCCTTCGGCTGGGCGCAGCTCGTCGAGGCCCTCCCCGGGGCCCTGCGCAAGCTCAACCCGGCAGCTCTCGTCCGCAACCCGGTGATGCTCCTGGTCTGGGTCGGCGCCGTGTTCACCACCGTGCTCGCGATCGCCGAGCCGTTCCTGGGCGGCCCTGCCGACTCCGGCGGAACACCGGTGCCCGCACCTTTCACCTGGGGCATCGCGATCTGGTTGTGGCTGACCGTGCTGTTCGCGAACGTCGCCGAATCGGTCGCCGAAGGCCGCGGCAAGGCCCAGGCCGCGAGCCTGCGCAAGACCCGCACCAGCACGATGGCCCGCCGCGTGGTCGGCTACGACAAGACGACGGATGCCGCCGCCGAGCAGGCCGCGACCGCCGAGGTCTCGTCGGCCGAGCTGCAGCGCGACGACGTCGTGATAGTGACCGCGGGTGAGCTGATCCCCGGGGACGGCGACATCATCGCGGGGATCGCGACGGTCGACGAGTCGGCCATCACCGGCGAGAGCGCGCCCGTGATCCGCGAGTCGGGAGGCGACCGCAGCGCCGTCACGGGCGGCACCCGTGTGCTGTCCGACCGGATCGTGGTGCGCATCACGTCGAAGCCGGGCGAGACCTTCGTCGACCGCATGATCGCGCTCGTCGAGGGCGCCAGCCGCCAGCGCACCCCCAACGAGATCGCGCTGAACATCCTGCTCGCGAGCCTGTCGATCATCTTCGTGGTCGTGGTGCTGGCCCTGAACCCGATCGCGTCCTACGCCGCGTCGCCCGTCAGCATCCCGGTGCTCATCGCCCTGCTGGTCTGCCTGATCCCGACCACCATCGGCGCGCTGCTCTCCGCCATCGGCATCGCCGGCATGGACCGTCTCGTGCAGCGCAACGTGCTCGCGATGTCGGGGCGTGCCGTCGAGGCCGCGGGCGACGTCACCACGCTGCTGCTCGACAAGACCGGCACCATCACCCACGGCAACCGCCGTGCGCACGAGGTGCTGCCCCTTCCGGATGTCAACGGGGAGGAGCTGCTGCACGTCGCGGCGCTGTCCTCGCTCGCCGACCCCACGCCCGAGGGCGCCTCGATCGTCGAGCTGGCCGCAGCGCACGGCATCCGGGTGACCGCGCCGACCGACGCCGTGGTCGTGCCGTTCACGGCGCAGACGCGCATGTCGGGACTCGATCTGGCCGACGGTACGCAGATCCGCAAGGGCGCAGGCTCGGCGGTGCGGGCCTGGCTCGGGCTCGACAGCGACGACGGCGAGCTCACGAGCCGCACGGATGCCGTGGCCTCCAGCGGCGGAACCCCGCTCGTGGTGGCGGTGACGACGCCCGGTGCCGCGGGCCGCATCCTCGGGGTCGTGCACCTCAAGGACATCGTGAAGGACGGCCTGCGCGAGCGCTTCGAGGAGCTGCGGGCCATGGGCATCCGCACCGTCATGATCACGGGCGACAACCCGCTCACGGCGAAGGCGATCGCCGCTGAGGCCGGGGTCGACGACTTCCTGGCCGAGGCGACGCCCGAGGACAAGCTCGAGCTCATCCGCCGCGAGCAGGAGGGCGGGCGCCTGGTGGCGATGACCGGCGACGGCACGAACGATGCTCCGGCCCTCGCCCAGGCGGACGTCGGCGTCGCGATGAACACCGGCACCTCGGCCGCCAAGGAGGCCGGCAACATGGTCGACCTCGACTCCGACCCGACCAAGCTGATCGACATCGTGCGCATCGGCAAGCAACTTCTCATCACCCGCGGCGCGCTCACCACGTTCTCGCTCGCGAACGACGTGGCGAAGTACTTCGCGATCATCCCGGCGATGTTCATGGGGGTCTTCCCCGGGCTCGCCGCGCTGAACATCATGCAGCTGCACTCGCCGGCATCCGCCGTGACCAGCGCGATCATCTTCAACGCGATCGTGATCGTGTTCCTGATCCCGCTGGCCCTCCGCGGAGTGAAGTACCGCCCGGCGAGCGCTTCGCAGATCCTGCAGCGCAACCTGCTCATCTACGGTCTCGGCGGCGTGATCGCCCCGTTCCTCGGCATCAAGATCATCGACCTCGTCGTCAGCCTCATCCCGGGTTTCTGACCCGGCTCGGAAACGGAATCCAGACATGTCCTCCTCCCGCACCACCCTCCGCACGGCCGGAGTCGCCGTTCGCGCGATGCTCGTCCTCACCCTCGTGCTCGGCGTCGGCTACACCCTCCTCGTCACCGGCATCGGCCAGCTGCTGCTCCCCTGGCAGGCGAACGGCTCGCCGCTTCCCGACGACAGGGGCAGCTCGCTGATCGGCCAGTCCTTCACGGATGCCGACGGCGAAGCCCTGTCCGAGTACTTCCAGTCCCGCCCCTCCGCAGCGGGCGACGGGTACGACGGCGCGGGCTCCAGCGGCAGCAACCTCGGCCCTGAGAACCCCGACCTGATCGCAGCCATCGCCGAGCGCAAGGCCGCGATCGCGGAGCGCGAGGGCGTCGACCCGTCGCAGGTGCCGGCCGATGCGGTCACGGCGTCCGGCTCGGGCCTCGACCCGCACATCAGCGTGGCGTACGCGCTGCTGCAGGTGCCGCGCGTGGCCGAGGCGCGCGGGCTGTCGGAACAGGAGGTGCGCGACCTCGTGGAGTCTAGGATTCAAGGGCGGGATCTGGGATTCCTCGGGGCGGAGCGCATCAACGTCGCCGAACTCAACCTCGCGCTCGATGATCGGGAGGGCGAATGACCGCAGCGCCGATCCGTCGACCTCAGGGCCACTCGCGCCGAGGTCGTCTCCGCGTGCTGCTCGGGGCGGCGCCGGGCGTCGGCAAGACCTACGAGATGCTCGCCGAAGGGCGGCGCCTGCTCGACGAGGGCCACGACGTCGTGATCGCGATCGTCGAGACGCATGAGCGCGCCGCGACCCTCGCCCAGACCGTCGGCCTCCCCGAGGTGCCGCGTCGGGTCGATCTCCACCGAGGGGTGCCCCTGTCCGAGCTCGATGTCGACGGCGTTCTGGAGCGGGCGCCGGAGATCGCGCTCGTCGACGAGCTGGCGCACACCAACGCCCCGGGCTCGCGCAACGCGAAGCGCTGGCAGGACGTCGACGAGCTGCTCGACGCGGGCATCGACGTGATCACGACCGTCAACGTGCAGCACGTCGAGTCATTGAACGCCGTGGTCGAGAAGATCACCGGCATCGCGCAGCAGGAGACGATCCCGGATGCCGTGGTGCGCGCCGCCGACGAGATCGAGGTCGTCGACCTCGCCCCGCAGTCGCTGCGTGATCGGCTGTCCGCCGGGCTCGTCTACCCGGCCGAGCGGATCGATGCCGCCCTGTCGAACTACTTCCGCCTCGGCAACCTCACCGCCCTGCGCGAACTCGCCCTGCTCTGGCTCGCGGACGAGGTCGACAGCGCCCTGCGCAGCTACCGCGCCGAGCAGGGCATCGAGGGCACCTGGCAGGCGCGAGAGCGCGTGGTCGTGGCGCTGACCGGTGGCCCCGAGGGCGAGACACTGCTGCGCCGCGGCGCCCGGATCGCCGCACGCTCGGCCGGCGGCGAGCTGCTCGCCGTGCACATCTCCGCCCAGGACGGCCTTCGCGACGAGACGCCGGGAGCCCTCGCCGCACAGCGCACGCTCGTGGAATCGCTCGGCGGCTCGTATCACCAGGTCGTCGGCGACGACATCCCGGCCACCCTGGTCGAGTTCGCGCAGGGAGCCGATGCCACGCAGCTCGTCATCGGCGTCAGCCGGCGCAGTCGTCTCGCGGCCGCACTCACCGGACCCGGCATCGGCTCGGAGGTGATCCGGCGCTCCGGTGACATCGACGTGCACATCGTCACCCACGCGGCGGCGGGCGGACGGATGGTGCTGCCGCGGATGACCGGCGGGGCACTGGGCTGGCGTCGGCAGGTGCTCGGCTTCGCGGTCGCGCTGGTCTTCGGCCCGCTGCTGTCGTGGGTCATGTTCACCTACCGCAGCCCCGAGTCGATCACGGCCGAGGTGCTGGCCTACCAGCTGCTCGTGGTCGTGGTCGCCCTCATCGGCGGCATCCGACCGGCGGTGTTCGCGGCCGTGCTCTCCGGGATCACGCTCGACTTCCTCTTCGTCGCACCACTGTTCACGATCACGATCGCGCATCCGCTGCACGTGCTCGCCCTCGGGCTCTACGTCGTCATCGCGATCCTGGTCAGCCTGATCGTCGACCAGGCGGCCCGGCGCGCCCGGATCGCCCAGCGCGCCGCCGCCGAGGCCGAACTCCTCGCCGCGGTGGCCGGCAACGTGCTGCGCGGTGACAACGCCGTGCTGGCGCTGGTCAGCCGCACCCGGGAGGCGTTCGGGCTGAGCGGAGTGCGCGTGCTCGCCCCGGACGGCGAGGTGCTCGCGAGCGACGGCGAGCCCGTGGCCGACGGCCGCGCCACGACGATCCCCGTCGGCGTCGGACCCGGTGGTGGCCCCCGCGCCGTCCTGGAGCTGAACGGCGAGCCTCTCGCTGGGCCCGAGCGTCGTCTGCTGGATGCGATCGTCGCGCAGCTCGCCGCCGCGATCGAGCACACCGACCTGCGTGCCACCGCGAGCGAGGCGGAAGCCCTGGCCGAGACCGATCAGGTGCGCAGCGCCCTGCTGTCGGCCGTCAGCCACGACCTCCGACGCCCGCTCGCCTCCGCGGTCGCGGCCATCGGCGGCCTCCGCGGTGCGCACGGGCTGTCGGCATCCGACCGCGAAGAACTGCTCGCCACCGCGGACGAGAGCCTCGCGACGCTGTCGACGCTGGTCACCGATCTGCTGGATGTGAGCCGCGTGCAGGCGGGCGTGCTCGCCGTCTCCGCCTCCCGGATGGATGCCGCCGGCACCGTGCTCGCCGCCGTCGACGAGCTGGGCCTCGGGCCCTCTGACGTGGAGCTCGCACTCGACCCCGACCTGCCGCCGCTGCATGCGGACCCGGTGCTGCTGCTGCGGGTGCTGGTGAACGTGCTCGCGAACGCCCACCGTCACGCCCCCGACGGCAGCCGGGTCATCGTCTCCACGAGCGCGCTCGGCGACCGCGCCGAGATCCGCATCATCGACCGTGGCGAAGGCGTCTCCCCCGAACGGCGCGACCGCATCTTCCAGCCGTTCCAGCGCTTCGGCGACACCGACAACACGACAGGGCTCGGGCTCGGGCTCGCCCTGTCGCGCGGGTTCACCGAGGGCATGGGCGGTACCCTGACACCCGAGGACACCCCCGGTGGCGGCCTCACCATGGTCATCTCCCTGCCGCTGGCCGCAGGACTTGCCGACACGGAGGGCACGGAGTGAAGCTCCTCATCGCCGACGACGACCCGCAGATGGTGCGGGCGCTGCGGATCACTCTCGCCGCGCACGGGTACGAGGTGGTGGTGGCCTCCGACGGCGCCGCCGCGATCGCCGCTGCCGCCCAGACCCACCCCGACCTCATCATGCTCGACCTCGGCATGCCCCGGCTCGACGGCATCGAGGTGATCCAGGCGCTGCGCGGATGGACGAACGTGCCGATCATCGTGGTGTCCGGTCGCACCGGCTCGGCCGACAAGGTCGAGGCGCTCGATGCCGGCGCCGACGACTTCGTCACCAAGCCGTTCCAGGTCGACGAGCTGCTGGCCCGGCTGCGGGCGCTCTCCCGCCGGTCGGCCCCGGCGAACGGCGAGTCCGCGGTGGCCTTCGGAGATGTGGTGGTCGACCTCTCGACCAAGACCGTGACGCGCGGTGGGACGCGCGTGCACCTGACGCCGACCGAGTGGCGGATGCTGGAGCACCTGTCCCGACATCCGGGAGCCCTCGTCACCCGCCAGGATCTGCTGAAGGAGATCTGGGGCAGCGAGCAGGTCTCCGACTCGGGCTACCTGCGTCTGTACATGTCGCAGCTGCGTAAGAAGCTCGAGCAGGAGCCGGGCACCCCGGCGCACCTGCTCACCGAAGCGGGGATGGGCTATCGGCTCGTGCTCTGACCCGCTCGTGCACGGCGGCGCAGCACCGCGACGACCCCCGCCGCGACGAGCAGCACGGCGACGATGATCGCGGTGATCGCGGTCGGAGTGCTCTCGGGCTCGCCGGTGAGCCGGCCGACCGCGAGCCAGGCCAGACCCCACGCCGTCGCGAGGGCGGGGGCGATGCGCCCGGTCGCCCAGGCGGCGGCCGCCCCGATCACGAGGACGACGACGAGTACGGCGACGGCCCAGGCATCCGCGGCCTGCGCCCAGCTCTCCGGCGCGATCTGCGTCAGCCACGCGGCGGTGTTCGCGACCGTGGCGATCGTGACCCAGCCGAAGTGCAGACCGTTCGCTCCGTCGGTCAGGATGCGGTCGGCCAGGTTGCGCGCCGGGAAGCGTCCCAACACCACGATCACCCGCGCCAGCACCGCCAGCAGCAGCGCGATCACGATCACCGTGAGCCACAGCGTCAGATACCGCGCGGTCACCAGCCACAGACCGTTCAGCACCATCGAGGCCGCGATCCATCCGCCCACCGCCTGCTGCCGGGCATCCTGACGTTGCGCGGGGAGCGCCTGCCAGACCGTGTAGGCGATCAGCCCGATGTAGATCAGCGACCAGATCGAGAACGCAGGGCCGGCGGGGGCGAGGTACGAGCCCTGCGCCGAGAGCGCGCCGTCCTGCAGGTCGTCGACGGATGCTCCGCCGAACGCTCCTGCGCCGACGGCGGCCGCGATCAGCATGAACGATGCCGCGGCGATGATCAGGCTCTGACGTCCGATGCCCCTCGTGCGTGATTCCATGCTCCGCACGCTACGGGGGCGACCACCGCTCCGCATCGGCCTTGACACCCGTGAGCAGATTCGCTAACCAGGTGAGACAAATTGCGCCCAGAAGCTCAGGCGCGTGAGAACGCCGCGTCGATCAGGACCTCCGCGGCGCCGCGGGCCTGCACGGCCGCAGCGGGGTCGTTCGAGATCGCGGCCGTGCTCTGCGCACCCTCGGCGAGGATCGACAGCTGTGCGGCGAGGGCGGTCGGCGCACCGGTCTGCGCGACGAGTTCTGCCATGTACGCCTGGAACGACGCCTTGTGCGCGCGGACGATCGCGGCGACCTCGGGGTTGGTGCCACCGAGTTCCCCGAATGCGTTGATGAACGCGCAGCCGCGGAAGTCATCCGCGCAGAACCAGTTCTCGAGGTATCCGTACACGGCGAGAAGCCGGGCGCGCGGGTCGCCACCGGCCTCCGCCACCGCCCCGGACAGGCCGGCCTCCCACTCGGCGTGCTTGCGCGCGAGCACCGCGGCGACGATGTCGGTCTTGGCCGGGAACAGGGAGTAGAGCCGACGCAGCGAGACACCGGCCGCCTGGCGCAGCTCGTCCATGCCGACGGCCGCGTACCCCTTGCGGTAGTAGAGCTCTTCGGCGGCGGTGAGGATGCGCTCGCGGGCCTCGTCTTCGGTCATATCCGGAAGTCTACTTGACACGAGAACGAACGTTCTCTAGATTGAACACATCGAGCGAGAACGATCGTTCTCACCGGAACCGAAAGGATCAGGATCATGGGTTACATCACCGTCGGGAACGAGAACAGCACCCCGATCGAGCTCTACTACGAAGACCAGGGAGCGGGGCAGCCCGTCGTCCTGATCCACGGCTATCCTCTCGACGGCCACAGCTGGGAGCGCCAGACCCGCGAGCTCCTCGCCCAGGGCTACCGCGTCATCACCTACGACCGCCGGGGTTTCGGCCAGTCCTCGAAGGTGAACACCGGGTACGACTACGACACCTTCGCCGCCGACCTGAACACGGTGCTCGAGACCCTCGATCTGCGCGACGTCGTCCTGGTCGGATTCTCGATGGGCACCGGAGAGCTCGCCCGCTACGTCGCGAAGTACGGTCATGACCGCGTCGCGAAGCTCGCCTTCCTCGCCTCGCTCGAGCCCTTCCTGGTGCAGCGCGACGACAACCCGGAGGGCGTGCCGCAGGAGGTCTTCGACGGCATCGAGTCCGCCGCGAAGGGCGACCGCTTCGCGTGGTTCACCGACTTCTACGAGAACTTCTACAACCTCGACGAGAACCTCGGCTCGCGCATCAGCCAGCAGGCCGTGACGGGCAGCTGGAACGTCGCGATCGGCAGCGCGCCCGTGGCCGCCTACGCGGTCGTGTCGTCCTGGATCGAGGACTTCCGTGGTGACGTCGAAGCCGTCCGCGCCGCCGCGAAGCCCACCCTGATCCTGCACGGCACGAAGGACAACATCCTGCCGATCGACGCGACCGCCCGCCGCTTCCACCAGGCGGTGCCGGATGCCGACTACGTCGAGGTCGAAGGCGCCCCGCACGGTCTGCTCTGGACGCATGCCGACGAGGTCAACGCCGCGCTGAAGGACTTCCTCGCGAAGTAACTCCGCACGGCGACATCCGCTGCGAGCATCCGCCGCCCGCCGAGCGGACATGCGAGAACCCAGACCGGAGCGCCGCCTGCCGGCGTGTCGACACCCGACGCACCGGCCGGCGCGCGGATGGTCTGGGTTCTCGCGCGGAATCGGCGACCGTCAGCCGCGCATGGCCACGCCGCGGCGCCAGTAGCCCATGAAGGCGACCTGTCCGCGGTCGATGCCGAGGTCCTTGACCAGGTGGCGACGCAGGGTGGTGACCACGCCGCTCTCTCCCGCGATCCAGAAGTAGCGCTCGGCCGGAGCATCCGCGCTGTCGATCGCCTCACCGAGACCGGAGTAGTCCGGCGTCTCCCAGAGCAGATCCTCGCCGTCGATGTCCTTCACGCGGATCTCCTCCGCGGCGTCGGCGTCGCCCAGGTATCCGAGCACCGCCGGGATCAGGCGCAGGCCGTGCGGGTCGCCGGCATCGCGCGGCAGCCAGTGCACCTCGACGCCGGAGGGCACGTCGATGCGCAGCACGTCGGCGGGCGACGGCACCTCGATGAACGCGACGCCCCGCAGGTCTCGGGGCGCGTCTTCCAGGATGCGGGCGATCGCCGGAGCGGCCGTCTCGTCGCCGGCCAGCACGACCGATGCGGCGGTGCCCGGAGCGAACTCCGCCCCGCCGTGCGCGTCGACGTCCACGCCGCGGCGCGGACCGACCAGGTAGAGCTCCTGCCCCACCGCGGCCCGGCTCGCCCACAGCGACGCGGGCCCGGTCAGCCCCGGCTCGAGGTGCAGCACGAAGTCGACGTCCACCTCGGTCGCCCCGGCGTCATCGACGCGGAGGTCGCGCACCGAGTAGGTGCGCATGGATCCGCGCTCCTCCTCCGGCACGGCGAGGAAGGACTGCCACCAGTCGTCCGATGCCCGGTCGAGGTCGGGGAGGATGCCCGATGCCGGCGGGAAGACCAGCTTGATCCGACTGTCGAACACCTCGCCGGGGGTGCCGAACTCGCCCAGCTCGTCGCCGCCGAAGGTCACCCGCACGAACGAAGGCGAGACACGCTCGACGGCCCGCACCTCGGCGCGGGTGAGGATGTAGGTCGGACGCTCGGTCGTGGTCGTCTCAGCGGACATGGTGCCTCCCGATGGGTGTGACCATCGGCTTGCCGGAGACCGGGTCGATGGTGATCTGATTGGCGAGGCCGAAGACCTCTTCCACGAGCTCGGCGGTCACCACGTCCTGGGGGGCGCCGGTCGCGTGCACGCGGCCGTCCTTCATGGCGACCAGCTCGTCGGCGTAGCGGGCCGCGAGGTTGAGGTCGTGCAGCACCATGACGATCGTGGTGCCGCGCGAGACGCTCAGGTCGGTGAGCAGGTCGAGCACCTCGACCTGATGAGCGACGTCGAGGAAGGTCGTGGGTTCGTCCAGCAGCAGGATGTCGGTCTCCTGCGCGAGCGCCATGGCGATCCACACGCGCTGGCGCTGGCCGCCGGAGAGCTCGTCGACGCTGCGGTCGGCGAGGTCGGTGATGCCGGTCGCGTCGAGAGCATCCGCCACCACCTCGTAGTCGTGCGTGCTCCAGCGCGCGAGCATCTTCTGGTGCGGATGCCGGCCCCGGCCCACCAGGTCGGCCACCGCGATGCCCTCCGGCGCCACGGGCGACTGCGGCAGCAGTCCGAGGATGCGCGCGACCTCCTTCGTGGGACGCGCGTGCACGGACTTGCCGTCGAGCACGATCTGGCCCTCGGTCGGCGAGAGGAGGCGGGCGAGCGAGCGCAGCAGCGTCGACTTGCCGCATCCGTTCGCCCCGACGATCGTGGTGATCCGGCCCGGCGCGATGGCGAGGTCGAGTCCGTCGATGATCGTGCGGTCCCCGTAGGCGAGTGTCACCCCTTCGGCGGACAGGCTGTGCGAGACGGTCATAGCGAACCCCCGGAGCGGTTGGTGCGGATGAGCAGATAGATCAGGTACGGAGCGCCGACCACGCCGGTGATGACGCCGACGGGGTAGCGGGTGCCGAAGGCGAACTGGCCGATCAGGTCGCCGCCGAGCACGAGCACGGCCCCGACGAACGCCGAAGGCAGGAGCAGGTTGGCCCCCGGACCCGTGATGCGGGCGGCGATGGGTCCGGCCATGAACGCGACGAACGCGATGGGGCCGGTGGCCGCGGTCGCGAACGCCAGCAGAGCGACCGCGCCGAGGATGAGCAGCAGGCGGGTGGCATTCACCCGCACCCCGAGGCCGGCTGCCGAGTCGTCGCCGAGCTGGAGGGCGCCGAGCGCGCGGCCCTGCGACAGCATCAGCGGGACGATGATCGCCGCGGCGATCGCCATCGGCAGCACCCGCTCCCACGACGCGTTGTTGAGGCTTCCGGTCAGCCACTGCATCGCGGTCTGGATGTCCCAGTTGGCGGCGCGGGACAGCATGTACGAGATGACGCTCTGCAGCATCGCGGCGACGCCGATGCCGATCAGGATCAGGCGCGTGCCGGCGAAGCCGCCCTTGATCGAGAGCAGGTAGATCACGAAGGCCGTGACGATCGCGCCGCCGAGCGCGAGCACTGACACCACCGGACCGTTGAGCGACAGCACGACGATCCCGAACACCGCGGCGGCACCGGCGCCGTTCGAGATCCCGATGATGTCGGGCGAGGCGAGCGGGTTGCGCAGCATCGTCTGGAAGCAGACGCCCGCCATCCCGAACCCGAAGCCGGTGAGGATCGCCAGGATCGCGCGCGGCAGTCGGAGGTCGCCCACGGTGAAGGAGGCTCCGGGCACGGTCTCGCCGAGGATCACGCGGACGACCTCGTCGAGCGGGTAGAAGGTGTTGCCCACCATGAGGGCGACCGCGAAGAGCACGACGACGAGGGCGCCGAGGACGATCGTCGCGACCGCATGTCGACGATGGCGGGAGCGGCGCCCGGCGACGACGCGGGCGATGCGCGCGGATGCCGGCTCGTCGACCCGGTCGAGGGTGTGCTCGGTGTGCTCGGTCGTGCTCACAGCTCACGCACCTTCTGACGGCGGACGATCCAGATGAAGAACGGGGCGCCGATGACGGCGGTGATGATGCCGACCTGGATCTCCTCCGAAGACGGAGCGATCACGCGGCCGATGATGTCGCTCGCGGTCAGCAGCGCCGCGCCGGCGATGGCCGAGAACGGCAGCAGCCAGCGGTGATCAGTGCCCACGAGCATCCGGCACACGTGCGGGATGATCAGGCCGACGAAGCCGATGGGGCCGGCGATCGCGGTCGCGGCGCCGGCGAGGATCACCGCTCCGAGCGCCGAGAGCATCCGGGTGCGCAGCACGTGCTCGCCGAGCCCCTTCGCCATGTCGTCGCCGAGCGCCAGGGAGTTCATGCCGCGTGCGCTGAGGAAGCAGATGAGGGCGCCGAGCGCGAGCACCGGAGCGGTGAGCGCGATCCGCGGCCATTCCGCACCGCCCACGCCGCCGATCTGCCACGACTGGAACGTCTGCAGCAGGTCGACGCGCGGCAGCATCACCGCGCTGATCAGCGAGGCGAAGGCGGCCGAGGTGGCGGCGCCGGCGAGGGCGAGCTTGAGCGGCGTCGCGCCCCCGCGCCCGAGCGAGCCGACGGTGTAGACGAAGACGGCCGCGAGGCCGGCGCCGGCGATCGCGAAGGCCATCTGCCCGTAGGGGCTGTTCAGGCCGAAGAAGGCGATGCCGCACACGACCGCGAGCGAGGCGCCGTTCGAGACGCCGAGGATGCCGGGGTCGGCGATGGGGTTGCGGGTCACCGCCTGCATGGTCGCGCCGGACAGCGCGAGCGCGGCGCCGACGAGGAGGGCGAGGACCGTGCGGGGGATGCGCTTGACGATCGCGGCCTGGGCGATCGTGTCGGTGTGGCCGCTGAGGGCCGCCACGATGTCGTCGAACGAGACGGCGCGCACGCCGAACGAGATCGACAGGACGCTGAGGACGAGGAGCACCACGACCCCGACGAGCAGCCAGAGGGTGCGCACCAGCACCGGGCGCCGCAGGTCTGCGGCGCCCGGTGCGATGACGATTGCTGAGGTCACTGTGTGGTCACTCCGCGGATGCGGATCGGACGACTACGGAGCGAGCGGTGCAGCCAGGATCGCCAGGTAGTCGCTGAGTCCCCACGGGATCGACAGCGGCGACGGGTTGGCGGATGCCGCGATCGGCGAGGCGTCGGGGAGGATCGCGATGCGGCCCTCCGCGATCGCCGGGATCTTCGACAGCAGCGGATCGGCCTGCAGCAACGGGATGATCGACTCATCGCCGTACGTGATGAACAGGTCGACGTCGTCGAACTTCTGCGCCTCCTCGGAGCTGACCGTCAGGTAGAACTGGTCGCTGTCCTTGTTCTCCTCGACGATCGAGGGGAACGGCAGACCGAGGTCGTGGAGGTAGCCGGGACGGGTGTCGATCGCCGTGTAGTAGCCGATCTGGCTGAGGTCGGTCGGGTCGATGTAGGAGAAGAGGACCTTCTTGTCCTTGAGGACGCTGTTCGCCTCGAGCGCCGTCTCCGCATCGGCGTGCAGCTGCTCGATGAGCTCCTTGCCCTCATCCTCGAGACCCAGGGCCTTGGAGTCCATCTCGATCATGTCGTCGACCGAGGTACCCCACTGGACCTCCGGGAACGCGACGACCGGAGCGATCTTGGAGAGCGTGTCGTACTCCTCCTGGGTGAGACCGGAGTACGCGGCCAGGATCACGTCGGGCTCGGTGTCGGCGACGGCCTCGTAGTCGATGCCGTCGGTCTCGTCGAACAGCACCGGCGTCTCGGCGCCCAGTTCGTCGAGCTTCTCCTCGACCCAGGGCAGCACGCCGTTGTCGTCGTCGTCACCCCAGGTGGCCTTGCTCATCCCGACCGGAACGATACCGAGGGCCAGCGGCACCTCATGGTTCGCCCAGGCGATCGTCGCGACGCGCTCGGGCTTCTCGGTGATGGTCGTCTCGCCGTAGACGTGCTCCACCGTGACGGGGAAGGCGTCCGCGGAGGCGGGGTTGCCGCCGCCGGTCGCGGTCGACTCCGGAGCGGACGACGCGCAGGCGGAGAGGCCGACGGCGAGCGCAGCCGCCGCGCCGATGGCGAGAATTCGAGAGGTGCGCACAGGCGTTCCCTTCGGTGGTGGTGGGAGGGGGCGGCGCGAAATGCGCCCAGCCTTTGGTAAGCCTGGCCTAATCTAACACGGAGGTTAGGGCTGCCTCACTTTGGAGATTCCTATGCACGAACCGTTCGGGGACAGAAAAAACCGGCCGGATCCGTGAGGATCCGACCGGTTTCAGGAAGTCAGCGCGCGCTCAGAGAGCGCGGATGTTCGCCGCCTGCATGCCCTTGGGGCCACGCTCAGCGTCGAATTCGACCTTCTGGTTCTCGCGGAGCTCCTTGAAACCGGAGCCGGCGATAGCCGAGTAGTGGGCGAAAAGGTCGTCCGAGCCGTCATCGGGAGCGATGAAGCCGAAGCCCTTTTCCGCGTTGAACCATTTCACAGTGCCAGTGGCCATGTGTTTCTACTTTCTGTTGACTTAGCCGTTTGCACGGCCTACGCCGAGTCGGAACATCCGACACGCGCGCTCTGTCACGCTACCACGGCAGGCTGACGAGTCGCACTGAACGACGGATTCTTCTGCAGAAGCGCGGCTTCCGTGCGCGTGCTCACGCCGAGTTTGCGCAGAACGGCCGAGACGTGGACGCTCACGGTCTTCACGCTGATGAACAGTCGCTCACCGATCTGCCGGTTGCTCAGGCCCTCGGCGATCAGCTCGAGCACCTGCTTCTCTCGCGCGGTCAGCGGGTCGGTGCCGGCGGAAGGCTCGGCGGTGAGTCGGACCCCGAGACCGGCGTCGGAGGCGAATCGCGCGACCGCGGCCTGGAGCTGTGCGTTCCCCAGAGTCTCCGCGAGCGCGGCGGCCTCGGCCAGCACGGTCGATGCGGCCGCACGGTCGCCGTCGTGCACCAGCATCCGTGCCCGTTCGAGGCGGAGGACCACCCGGAAGGTGACGGGCACGTCTTCCCCGTCGGCGCGGACGAGCGCCTCGTCGACCGTGTCCGGGTGCGGGTCGAGCAGGGCGTCGAGGATCACCGACCAGGCGTCGTTCTGCAACTGCGCGGGTTGTGCGAGCCAGGCGGCTCGGATCGCGCCGGACGCCGCCGTGACGTCGGCGCCGTCGGCACGGAGTCCGGCGACGATCGCCGCTCCTTCCAGCAGTAGGCGGCGCTGGTGCAGGAGGGCGGGCTGCTCGTCCTGCAGCATCTCGAGGATCGTGTCGAGCGCGCCGCGGAAGTCGCCTTGGCTCTCGGCGACCGCGACCGTCATCATCACACGGTCGTACCAGATCTGGCGCTCCGAGACCCCGGTCTCCTCGAATGCCGGCAGCCAGTCGCGCAGCATCTCGGCGGCCTCGGCCGAGCGTCCGCGCCAGGCCAGCACCCGCACGCGGGTCATGCTCATGTACATGCGGAACACGCGCAGTGTTCCCTGGACGAAGTCGCGCGACAGCATCTCTTCCACACGCTCGATCTCGCCGAGTTCGAGCAGCGGCACGACCATGTTCTGCGCCATGATCGACCCCGAGGTGCGCTCGACGCGGAGTTCGCGGGCCCGACGCAGACCTTCTTCCGCGACCTCGACGGCCTCGCGGTAGCGACCCAGCAGCGTGAGCAGGTCGGAGTAGTTCACCCGATACCGCATCTCTGCATTCGGTCCGGCGGCGAGCTCGCGGGCCCGCTCGTACTCGCGCACCCCGGCGTCGACCTCACCCAGGTGTGCGAGCGAACCGCCGCGCACGTTCGCCGCGATCGACAGCTGATCGGTGGACGCCGCACCTGCGGCCCGGTGCTCGGCCTCGTCGGCGAGACGGATCGCCTCTTCGCGGTCGCCGGCGATCATGCGACGGCTGGCGAGCTGATTGAGCAGCTCGGCCCGGAAGACCTGGTCGTCGACGTGCTCCTCGGCGATGCTCAGCGCCTCCTGCAGCAGCGGGATCGCTCCCAGGCGCCCGAGGTTCACCAGGTAGAGCGCCTTGTTGCGCAGGAGCCGTGCGTGCAGTCGCGGGTCGACGGTCTCGGGATCGACTTCGGCCAGCGCGACGTTCGCGACGGCGAGCGCCCGTTCGCCGTCGCCCGCGTTGCGCAGGATCGACCCCAGCACGAGAAGCAGATCGAGGCGCTCGACTCGTGCGGCCTCGGCCGCGTCGGGGACGAGCGGCCACAGCTCCAGCGCCAGTTCGCCGAAGCGGGCGGCACTGGCGAACGCGTAGCGGGCCTTGGCATGGCGCATGGCGTCGGCGGCGGCGATGAGGGCTCGTCGGTCGTCTTGCGCGAGCTGCCAGTGGTACGCGAGCGCGGCGGCGTCTGCGCTGTCGGTGCCGGAACACTGCGCCTCGAGCGTCTCGGCGTAGGCGCGATGCAATCGGGCCCGCTCACCGGGGAGCAGGTCGTCGTGCACGGCCTCGCGCAGCAGGGCGTGCCGGAATCGGTAGTCGTCGTCGACCACGACCAGGATGCCGCTGCGGGTCGCCTCGCGGATCGCCTCGTCGAGACGCTGCTCGGGCAGGTCGGCGAGGCGTGTGATCAGGGGATGCGAGAGCGGCCGCTCCGCGCCGGAGACGACCTGCACCACGTGCTGCGCATCGTCGCCGAGCCTGTCGAAGCGGGCCAGCAGCAGGTCGCGGAGGCCGTCGGGGAGGGGGCCGTTCGAGCACCCCGCGATCTCCTCGATGAAGAACGGCACGCCTTCCGCCCGCTCCTGCATGCGCCCCAGCGCCGTCTCGCTCAGCGGGCTGCCGGTGATCTGCTCGGCGAGCTCGCGCACCGCGTCTTCGTCGAGCCTGCCCAGCGTCAGACGTTCGAGCAGACGCGCCCTGGTGGCCTCGCCGATGAAACGGCTCACCGCGTCTCCGCGGCGCACGTCGTCGGTGCGGCAGGTGATCAGCAGCAGGATGCGTCCGCGCCCGAGTGCCCGCAGCAGGAAGGAGAGGATGGCCAGCGTCGACTCGTCGGCCCAGTGCAGGTCTTCGACGACGAGCACCTGCGGCGCGAGCTCGGCGGCCGACTCGATCAGTGACGCGATGGCGTCGCGAAGGCGCTCGGGGCTGGTGCGCCCGCGATCGGTCGGAGCATCGACGAGCTCGGGCAGCAGCATCCCCAGGGCTTCGGCCCCGACCCCGACCGACTCGCGCACCCGATCGACGCCCATCCTCGTGACGATCGAGCGGAGGATGCCGGTGAGCGGACCGTACGGGGTGCGCGAGGCGCCGAGGTCGAGGCACCAGCCGACGTGCACATCGGCGGTCTGCTCGATTCCGGCGGCGAACTCCCGCAGCAGTCGCGACTTCCCGATCCCCGCCTCGCCCTCGACGAGCACGGCCGCAGGGACACCGTCGCGCACGCCCTCGAACAGGCGACGCACCTCGGCGAGCTCGGTCGCTCGACCGACCATCTCGGCGCTCGGGGCGGAGGGGGGCATGGATTCATCGTCCCACTCCCGACCGACATTCGGGTCGGTCGGCGCCTCGGCCCGCGACATGGCGGCGCTCACCGTGCGGGCACCGCCGTGGAGTCGCAGACGGAGGCCGTGCGCGCGGTCGACGCCGGATCGGCCGGGGCGCCGACGACACGGCGCAGCATCCTCCGGAGCGCTCCCTCGGGACGCGGCACGATCTGATCCGCGTGCTCGACGAGGAAACGGCGCTGCGCGGCGGCCCGCTCCATCTGCTCCTGCTCGAAGACGGTGATCTGGCGGCTGAGGTACGGGTGCTCGTACATGGGGTTCTCCTCGACGGTTCGCTGTATCCCTACAGTCCGCTCTGAGGCCCCCCGACGACATCGGACGGATGCCCTATCTTTCGGATGCCGGCGCCTAGGGAGGCCCCGCGCGGTCGCGCAGCAGCGTCCGGCGAGCCGAGGGACGCGACTGCGGCGGGACCAGGATCGCGAGCACCCGCACCAGCGTCGCCATCCACAGCAGCCCGAGGCCCACGACGACGGCCTCGAGCGCCGTCGCCGAGTACAGCCCGAACGGGAACCACGACACGACGGCGACGACGATGAGCAGGCCGACGCCGAGCGACGTGATCATCAGCGCACGAGGAAGCCCGGGGATCGCGGCCACGGTGGTGGCCGCAGCCGCGGCGAACAGCACGAGCGTCGCAGATGCGGCGACGTCGTGCGGGATCGGCACCCGCTGGAGCGGCAGCAGTCCGACCGCGGCGAGCGCGACGCCCGTCGCCGCCCACAGCGCCACCACCGCGGCGATGCGGCCCAGGGCGTCATCGCCGAGCATCCGGTGCAGATCCCGGCCGATGTACGAGCCGACGGTCGCGACCAGGAGCCCCGCGACGACCAGGGTGCCGTTGAAGGCCCACGATCCGGATCCGAGCTGCGAGAAGTTGGTCTCCCACCAGCGCGGGTCGGCCGCGGTGACCATCGCGAACAGCGTGCCGATCACGAGGAAGCCGAACAGGAGGGCGGCGAGATCGGCCGTGCGCAGGCCGATCGCGGCACCGAAGGCGAAGCGCCCGCCGACCGCGGAGGCGACTCCTGCCAGCAGGCCGCCGCCGACAGCACCGAGCCGCAAGCCCTCGAGTCCGGCGGCGAGGACCTCGGCGGCGAGCAGGACCCCCATCACCGTGACGGCACCGAACGCGACGGTCAGGGCGATCGTCGAGAGGTTCGACACCACGGTCTGCCAGCGCGGCATCGGGGCCGTCTCGCCACGGCGGTGCAGGAGCGTGCTCGTGAGGAACGCCGCCGCGGCGACGATTCCGGCGATCGCCGCGACCGGCATCGCGAGCGAACCCTCACCCGTGAGCGGCCGGGTGCCGCCGCCGCCTTCGAGGAGCAGGATGCCGGTCAGGGCGCCGACGACGAAGCAGAGCACGGTGGCCCAGACCGCCCTGGTCTCGGCGCGCAGCCTCGCTTCCCGCTCCATGCGCCCATGCAAGCACGCACCTCGGACAGGTGTCACCCCTTCGCGTCGACGCACCGCACTGGCGAGGGTGGGGGGTGACGCGGTGAGGCCCGGCCGCAGCGGGTGGCTGCGTCCGGGCCTCGCCGTCGGGAGCGCGCGGTCAGGCGTCGACGTCGCCGCGCCAGGAGCCGGTCTCGACTCCCCGCCCCTCGATGAACTCCTTGAAGTTGTGCAGATCCTTCTTCACGGCGTGCCCACCCGCGCCGACGAGAGACCCGAGCTTCTCGAGCAGCCCCTCCGGCGCCCAGTCGAGCTGCACGGTCACGCGTGTGGAGGTGTCGGTGAGCTTGTGGAAGGTCACCACACCCGCATGCTCGGTCTCCCCGCCGGTGCTCTTCCAGGCGACGCGCTCGTCCGGATGCTGCTCGGTGACCTCGGCGTCGAACTCGCGCGTCGCTCCGCCGACGTTCACCTTCCAGTGCGTGTGGGTGTCGTCGCTCTGCGTGATCGACTCGACCTCGTCGAGGAACTCCGGGAAGCTCTCGAACTGCGTCCACTGGTTGTACGCCGTGCGGACGGGAACGTCGACGTCGATGGTCTCGATGATCTGCACCATGGGATGCTCCTCACTGTTCGTCGTTCGTGTCGTCCCATTCAGCCCGTGTCGGCGACGATCGGCGACGGGGTTGACATCGAGGCGGGCGCACGCCGATGATCGGGCCCGCGGTGACGGCATCCGCACGACTACCGTTGACCTCATGCGCATCCCCGCCGCGATCCGCGCCTCCCAGCGCTCGCCGTTGCTGCAGGTCGTGAAGTCGGCCGCGGCGACGATCGCCGCGTGGCTCATCGCCGGATGGGTGTTCCCCGCGCAGCTGCCGGTGTTCGCCGCGATCGCCGCACTGCTGGTGGTGCAGCCCAGCGTGAACCAGTCGCTGTCGAAGGCGCTCGAGCGCAGCATCGGGGTGATCGCGGGCGTCGTGATCGCCGTCGCCCTCGGCCTGCTGCTCGGGTCGCCGAGCTGGATCGTGCTGCTCGCGATCGTCGTCGCGATGCTGGTCGCGTGGATCTTCCGAGCGTCGCCAGGCACCGGCAATCAGGTCGCGATCTCGGCGATGCTCGTCTTGGCGCTCGGTTCCTCGAGTCCCGAGTACGCGTTCGCCCGCATCGTGGAGACGCTGATCGGCGTCGTGATCGGCATCGTCGTGAACGCGCTGATCGTGCCACCGGTGCTGGTCGAGCCCGCCCGGCGTGATGTCGGGCTGCTCGGCCGCGAGCTCGCCGCGAGCCTGGATCGTCTGGCCACCGCGCTCCCCGAACCGCAGACGCCCGCCAAGCTGCAGGAGCTGATGCTCGAGGTGCGACTGCTCCGCCCCATGAAGGAGGCCGCCGACGCCTCGATCGCCGCGGGCGAGGAGTCTCTCACCCTGAATCCCCGCCGCTCGACCCACCGCGCAGACCTGCGCGAGATGCGGGCGCTGCTGGAGCGGCTCTCCCCCATCGTGACGCAGACGATCGGGATGACCCGCGCCTACTTCGACCACTACGACGACACGATCGGCGAGGAGCCCGCGGTCGCCGCGATCGCCGAGCAGCTGCGTCGGGCCGGTCACGATGTGCGTCTGGCCGTGCAGATCGCCGAGGCCTCGCCGGAGCCCGACACCGAGACCAGCACGATCCCCGCGCTCACCGCGCCGCTGGTGATCCGTCCACCGTCTTCGCAGCACTGGATCCTGATCGGCTCGCTCATGGAGGACCTCCGCCGCATCCGCGGAGAACTCGTCGACGAGGAGTGACCCCTCCTCTCCCCTCCCGTCGACCCACCCTCTCTGTGCGAGCCACCCCTGTGAGGACGCACGCAAAGGGGCGGCTCGACCACAAGGGGGTGGGTCGCGCCGAGAGCTGCCAGAGGAAACGGAGGGGTGAGTAGCCTGGGAGGCATGTCCGACATCACCGTCGCCGAAGCACTGGGGGAGCTCGCCGCACTCGAGGACCCGAAGATGCGTGCGGCCAACGAGAAGCGCGGCGACGACCATGGCATCAACCTCAGTCGGATGCGCGCGCTGGCGAAGCGGATCAAGACCGACCACGCCCTCGCGCAGGAGCTGTGGGCGACCGGTGAGACCCCGGCGCGGCTCCTGGCCCTGCTGATCTGCAGCCCTCGCGACTTCACCGCCGACGAGCTCGACGCCATGCTGCGCGAGACCCGCCCGCCGAAGGTCAACGACTGGTTCGTGAACTACGTCGCCAAGAAGACCCCGCTCGCCGAAGAGCTGCGGCGACGCTGGTTCGACGACCCGGATCCCACAGTGGCCGCGGCCGCCTGGTCGCTCACGACCGTGCGGGTGATGAAGGACCCTGACGGCCTCGACCTGCCTCACCTGCTCGACCTGATCGAGCGCGACATGAAGGATGCACCGAAGCGCCTGCAGTGGTCGATGAACGAGACCCTCGCCAACATCGGCATCTTCCACCCGGAGTACCGCGCGAGGGCGCTGGAGATCGGCGAGCGCCTGCAGGTCCTCGCCGACTACCCGACCGCGCCCGGCTGCACCTCGCCGTTCGCACCGATCTGGATCGGCGAGATCGTGCGACGCCGCGAAGGAGATCTCACGCTCTGAAGGAGAGTCCTGCACGACGTCTTCGGGCGGCGGTTCGACGAGATGGCCAGGACCCGCGACAAGTCACCGGATGCCGCCCGGCAGCTGGCCTCGCGGGCTCGACGCCACCTTCGGCAGGCTCGGGCGTCTGGCGTGTCCCTCGTCGGTTTCGCGCGACCGTGAGTAAAGTTATACACTTTAGATGTCGCGCGTGCTCTGGGGTGACCGCACCGGGCGGTCTCTGGCGCGTGCGACACGAATGGGGGAGCCACCATGGCCACGCAAGACGAACTGAACGCGCTCATCGCCGACATCGCGACCGACATCAACGGTTTCATCGGAGCATCGGTCGTCGATGTCGAATCCGGACTGCCGCTCGCCTCGCACTCGGTCCGCCCCGACTTCGACCTCGACGTCGCCAGCGCGTACAACAGCGAGATGGTCAAGAGCAAGCGGAAGACGATCGACGCGCTCCGCCTCGACGCCACCCTCGAAGACATGCTGCTGACGCTCGACACGCAGCTGCACCTGCTCAAGATGGTCGACGGCGACACGTTCATCTATCTCGCGGCCGACCGCCAGGCCACGAACCTCGCCCTCCTCCGCTCGGCTGTGAACCGCCATGTGGCGGCGCTGAACGCTTGATAGGCGAGGCCCTCGGGATCCTCGGTCTCGGGCTGGCGCACGCGGATGCGGCCGTGCCCGAGCCGGTGAGGCGCGCGCGCTGGCGTCGGGTGCATCTGCCCACCCGCTATCAGGTCATCTTCGCCGGGCCCGTCGGCGCCGGGAAGACCACCGCCGTACGTGCCCTGAGCGACGTGCCGCCCGTCGACACCGACGTGCCGATCTCCGCCGGTTCCGCCGAGTACGGCGACGGGGAGAAGACGACCACCACGGTGGGACTCGACTACGGCGCGTGGAGGCCCACGCCGGAGATCTCGGTGGCGCTCATCGGCACTCCGGGACAGGACCGCTTCGCTCCGGCGCGACGGAACGCCTCGCTGCCCGCCACACGCATCCTGCTCTGGTTGCGCGCCGACCGAGCGAGTCTCGCGGCCGACGCCGCCGAATGGATCCCGAAGTTCCGCGGCAGTGAGGACCGGCTCGTCATCGCCGTCAGCCACTGCGCGGACGACGCCGTCGACGGTGTGCGCCGAGCGCTGACCGAGACCCTGCTGCGGCACGGCATCCCCGCCGCCCGCGTCCTCGCCGCCGACGCCCGTGACCGCGAGAGCGTCATGCGAGTGGCCTGCATCGCACTCGACATTCCGGAGAGGGAGTCATGACGTCGCCCACCACCCCGCAGTTTCCTGCAGTCGCGAACGACCCCGGGCGCATGCACCCCGACATCGCCGGCAATTGGGCTCTCTGGTCGGAGGTCGTCAGCCAGTCCGCCCTCACTCGACTGCGCCATCTCGAGGCGCGCTTCCCCGAGTTGACGACGGCGGTCCTCGCGACCGCGGACGGACTCCACATCGCCTCGGTGGGCGTCGAGCGGGAGACCGGCGACCGGCTGGCGGCGATGAACGGCTCGCTGTTCGGCGTCGCCCGCGCGGAGGCCGAGATCATCTCCGGCGGCGCGGTACCGAGCCTGTCCGCCGTGGTGTCCGTCTCCATCGGAGAGAGCCAGATGTCGCTGCTCAGCTTCATCCTCGCGCCGTACGGGCAACTCCTGCTCTCCGTGTCCGCCACCGGCGCGCAGCTGGGAACCGTCATCGTGCAGGCGCGGTCGGCCGCGTACGAGCTGATCACGGCTCTGGGCCTCGCCGGATCACCGGCGTGAGTGCTCGTCGCGCCTGGCTACGCTGAGCACATGAGCACCCACATCGCCGCAGAGCCCGGTCAGATCGCCCCCATCGTCCTGTTCCCCGGCGACCCGCTGCGGGCGAAGTGGATCGCCGAGACCTTCCTCGACGACGCCGAGCTGTACACCGAGACGCGAGGGATGCTCGGCTTCACCGGCACCTGGGAGGGCCACCGCATCTCGGTGCAGGGCTCGGGCATGGGGCAGCCGTCGATGGCGATCTATGCGAACGAGCTGTTCGACTCGTACGACGTGCAGACGATCGTGCGGGTCGGGTCGTGCGGTGCCCTGACCGAGCGGGTCAAGATCCGCGACATCATCATCGCCAACGGGGCGTCGACGGATTCCGGCATCAACCGGGTGCGCTTCCACGGGCTCGACTACGCGCCGGTCGCGGACTTCGGGCTGTTGCGCGCCGCGGTCGAGGCGAGTGAGGCCGAGACCCTGGAGTCGACCGTGCACGTCGGGCAGCTGTTCTCCAGCGACCAGTTCTACAGCACCAGGCCCGAGCTCACGGAGCCGTTCGTGCAGCACGGCATCCTGGGCGTGGAGATGGAGGCGGCCGGCCTCTACACTCTCGCGGCGTACTACGGTCGGCGCGCCCTCGCGATCTGCACGGTCAGCGACCACATCGTCACGGGCGAGGAGACCACGGCGCAGGAGCGGGAACAGACCTTCGGCGACATGATCCGCATCGCCCTGCGCGCGGCGACCTCGGTCTGAGCTGTCGTTCGCTCGCATGGAGGGCGAGGAAACCCGCGGATGGGATGATCGAGGAACCATGACTTCCACTCCGCGGCTCGACCCCGCCATCGTTCCGGACGCCGCGGATCCGGATGCCGTCTACCTCGCCTTCGTCGAGTGGGCGGAATCGACGGGCATCAGCCTGTATCCCGCCCAGGACGAGGCGGTCATCGAGATCGTCTCCGGCAATAACCTGATCCTCTCCACCCCCACCGGCACCGGCAAGTCGCTCGTGGCGATCGGCGCGCATTTCAGCGCCCTCGTCGCAGGGCGCCGCAGCTACTACACCGCGCCGATCAAGGCGCTCGTGAGTGAGAAGTTCTTCGCGCTGGTCGATGTGTTCGGCGCCGAGAACGTCGGCATGGTCACGGGTGACTCCGCAGTCAACGCCGATGCGCCGATCATCTGCTGCACGGCCGAGATCCTCGCGAACCTCTCGCTGCGTCAGGGCACGGATGCCGACGTCGGCCAGGTCGTGATGGACGAGTTCCACTTCTACGCAGACCCCGACCGCGGCTGGGCGTGGCAGGTTCCGCTGCTCGAGCTGCCGCAGGCGCAGTTCATCCTGATGTCGGCGACCCTCGGCGACGTCACCGAGCTCGCCGCAGACCTCACGCGCCGCACCGGCCGCGAGACGGCCACCGTGACCGGCGTCGAACGTCCGGTGCCCCTGCACTTCTTCTACGAGACCACACCGATCCACGAGACGATCGATGACCTGCTGAACACGGGGCAGGCGCCGATCTACGTCGTGCACTTCTCGCAGGCCGCGGCCATGGAGCGCGCGCAAGCCCTGTCCAGCACGAAGGTCGCCACCCGCGAGCAGCGCGACGAGATCGCGGCGCTGATCGCCGAGTTCCGCTTCACGACCGCGTTCGGCAAGACGCTGTCGCGCTTCCTGCGCGCCGGGATCGGCGTGCACCACGCCGGGATGCTGCCGAAGTACCGGCGCCTCGTGGAGCAGCTCGCCCAGCGTGGACTGCTCCGCGTGATCTGCGGCACCGACACCCTCGGCGTCGGCATCAACGTGCCGATCCGCACGGTGCTGCTCACCGCGCTCACGAAGTTCGACGGCACCCGGATGCGACAGCTGAACGCGCGCGAGTTCCATCAGATCGCCGGCCGTGCCGGTCGTGCCGGCTATGACACCGCCGGCACCGTCGTCGCCCAGGCTCCGGAGCACGAGAGCGAGAACGTCGCGGCGGTGAAGAAGGCCGGCGACGACCCGAAGAAGAAGCGCAAGATCGTCCGCAAGAAGGCGCCCGACGGCTTCGTCTCATGGGGCGAGCCGTCGTTCCGCAAGCTCATCGATGCGGTGCCGGAGACGCTGACCTCGCACATGCAGATCACGAGCGCCATGATGCTCAACGTGATCGCCCGCGGCGGCGACGTGTTCGCCAATATGCGCGCACTGGTATACGACAACCACGAGCCGCGGAAGCGACAGCGCGAGCTCGCTCTCAGAGCCATCGGCATCTACCGCACGCTCCGCGAATCCGGGATCGTCGAGAAGACACCGGACGGCGACATCCGCCTCACGGTCGACCTGCAGCCGAACTTCGCGCTCAACCAGCCCCTGTCACCGTTCGCTCTCGCCGCTTTCGAACTGCTCGATCCCGATCCGACCGCCGGCACGGGAACCGGCTCCTACGCGCTCGACATGATCTCGATCGTGGAATCGACGCTCGACGATCCGCGCGCGGTCCTGAGCCAGCAGGAGTTCCTCGCCCGTGGCGAGGCGGTCGCCGCGATGAAGTCCGAGGGCATCGAATACGACGAGCGGATGGAGCTGCTCGAGCAGATCACGTACCCGAAGCCGCTCGACGAGCTGCTGACCGCCGCCTTCGAGACCTTCAGCGCAGCGCAGCCCTGGATCCGCGACTTCGAGCTGCACCCCAAGTCGGTGGTCCGCGACATGTACGAGCGGGCCATGTCGTTCGGGGAATATGTCGCGTACTACAAGATCGCGCGCTCCGAGGGCGTGGTCCTGCGCTACCTCTCCGACGCCTACCGCGCGGCGTCGCAGACCATACCCGAGGAGCTCAAGGACGAGGATCTTCGCGACCTCATCGAGTGGCTCGGCGAGCTGGTGCGCCAGGTCGACTCCAGCCTGCTCGACGAGTGGGAGGAGCTGATCGCCGGTGTCGACAACGGACGCTTCGACCCGCACGCCCCCGATGAGCCGATCGTCCCGCCCGCACCCAAGCGGCTCACGAGCAACATCCGCGCGTTCCGCATCCTGGTCCGCAACGAGCTCTTCCGACGGGTGCAGCTCGCGGCGCGGGAAGACGTCGACGGGCTCGCGGAGCTCGATCCCGATTTCGGCGCCGACGCCTGGTCCGACGCGCTCGACGGGTACTTCGCCGACCACGACGACATCCTCACCGGCGCCGATGCCCGCAGCTCGAAGCTGCTGATCCTCACCGAGGGTCCCACCTCGTGGACGGCGCGGCAGATCTTCGACGACCCCGCCGGCGACCACGACTGGGGCGTCTCCGCGACGATCGACCTCGCCGCCTCCGACGAGGCGGGTCAGGCCGTGGTCACGGTGACCGGAGTCGATCGGCTGTAACCGCGCTCGTCATCGGCACAGCCCCCTCCGGCTTGACGCCGACCACCCGACCGAACCGCCCCAGCGTCTCGCGGCGGTGCGAGGCCGCGATGACCGTGCCCTCGAAGCCTTCGAGCACGTCGGAGATGATGCGCTCCGACTCGGCATCCAGGCTCGCGGTGATCTCGTCGACGATGAGCACCCGCGGCTCGCGGCACAGTGCCCGAGCCAGGGCCAGCCGTGCGCGCTGGCCGCCGGACAGCCGCACCCCGTGCTCGCCGAGCTCGTCGTCGAGGGTGATCCAGCCGTCGGCGCCGACCCGTGTGAGCACTCCGCGCAACTGCTCGTCGCTGCGGGCGCCGACACCGCGCACGAGGTTGTCGCGCACGGTGCCGTGGAAGAGGCGCGCATCCTGCTCCACCGCGGCGACGGTCCGGCGAAGGTCGTCATCGCGGATACGGCCCAGCGGGTACGCGACCCCCGCCGCATCGACGAGGGCGACCGTGCCGGCCGAAGGGTCCCACAGTCGCGCCGCGAGCGCGATCACCGTGCTCTTGCCTGCGCCGGACGCCCCCGCGAGTCCGATGTGCTCGCCGGGGTCGACGTCGATCGACCACCCGCGCAGCACCTCCGTGCGGTCATCGTAGGAGAACGCGACCCTCTCGAAGCGCACACCGAGCGGACCGGACGGCAGCGGGAGCGGACGATCGACCGGCGCGACGACCGGGGGACGGTGCAGAGCCGCGCCCACGCGATCCGCACTGGCGATCAGCGGATGCAGCTCCGACACGGTGTGTGCGGCATCCGCCACCGCGGCCACCCCGGCGACGGCGAGGGCGATCACCGCGGGGAGCAGCGCCGCCCGTGCGGCGTCGACCGCGCCACCGACCGTGCCACCGAGAACGGAGGCGGCGATCACCCCGATCACGACCGCGGTGAGGAGCAGCTCGCGCGTCCCGTCGACGAGATGCGCGGTCGCCTCCCGGCGGCGGGTGATGCGCGCCGACCGTCGAGTCCCATCGATCGCCTCGCGCACGATCCGGCTCTGCAGCCCGAAGGCGAGGATCTCGCGCAGCGCTCCGAGGGCATCGACCAGCCGCTCGGACTGCTCCTCGCGCTCCCGCTGCTCGCGCACACCGATCCGCCGCGCCGGGCCCGCTCCGGCCCAGGCGGTAAGCGCGACCGAGACCGCTCCTCCCAGCATCACGAGCCCGGCCGCGGGCATCACGAGGAACGCGCAGACCAGGGCTCCGACGAAGAGCGTGAGCGCTGCTCCGATCTGCGCCACCGTATGGGCGTAGAAGAACTCCAGCTTCTCGATGTCGGTCATCGCGACCGAAGCCGCGCGCCCGGAGTGCTCGCGACGGCGGCCGGGGACGCTGCGCGAGTACGCGTCGAAGAGCGCCATCCGCAGCCGGGCGAGCACTCGGTACGCGAGGGCGTGCGACACGTCCATCTCGCGCCAGGTGAGGAACGTGCGCAGCAGCACGAGGCCTCCGAGCGTGAACCACCAGACGGGCGGCGGCCACGTGCCGTGCACGACGGCCCCGCCGACGCCGAGCGCGGTGAGCACCCCGAGGGCGGCGAGCGCACACAGACTCGTGGTGGCGATCAGGTAGCTGCCGACGATGCGCCGCCATTCGGGTCGCAGCGGGGGAAGCAGCCGAGCGAGGACCCCCGCGGACGAGGTCATGAGGCGTCCTTCACGAGCGTTCCCTCGCGGAGCACCCGTACGTCGGCGACCCTGGCGAGAGCCTCGGGGCGATGGCTGATCATGAGCACGATCTTCTCTGCGGCGACGCGTTCGAGCGTCTCGGCGACGGTGTGTGCGCTGCGGTCGTCGAGGGCGCTGGTCGGCTCGTCGACGAGCAGGACGGGCCGCTGGGCGAGCAGCGCTCTGGCGAGGGCCAAGCGCTGCCGCTGCCCTCCCGACAGGCTCGTCCCCGCCTCCGTCACCATCGCGTCGAAGCCTCCGGGGATCGCCCGGATCTCGTCGAGCACACCGGCCGCGGCGCACGCATCTTCCAGCGCCTCCTGCCCGGCATCGAACAGATCGACGTTGTCCCTGATGGTCCCGGCGAACAGGACGGGGCGCTGGGAGACCACGGCGACATCGCGGGGACGGAGAGGGTGTCCGTCGAGCTCGACCGTTCCCGCTGTGGGCGGCAGGAAGCCGAGGATCAGGTCGAAGAGCGTGGATTTGCCCGCACCGGACGGCCCGGCGATCGCGTGCACCTCGCCGCGGCCGGCATGAAGGTCGACACCGCGCAGGACGTCGTGATCGGTGCCGGGGTACCGGTACGAGAGGCCCGAGATGCGGAGCGCGTCTGCGCCGGTCGCCCGGTCCGCCTCGAGTTCCTCGGCTGGCTCGATCTCCGCCGCTGCCGGCACCGGCCGGTGGAAGGCACCGAGAGCCGCCAACCCGGGAACCGCCGTGAGCCCGAGGAACCCGGCATGCCAGTGCCGGGAGAGCTCGCGGACAGGGCGGAACGTCTCCGAAGAGAGCAGGAGCAGCGCGTAGACCTCGATGGCCGGCGGCTGCCCGGTCATGACGGACACGACCGCCAGCCCGGCGGCGATCACCACTCCCGCCTGCACGGCGAAGTCGGTGATCGCCGTCTCCGCGAGCGACGACCGCATGACGCGTTCCGTGGCCACGCGCAGCGCCTCCGACCTCGCCTGCAAGCGCGCACGCGTCGCGGGGACATCGCCCAGCGCGCGCAGCGTCGACATCCCCCGGAGCGCCTCGAGCAGGTCGCCGCTGAGCGCCTCATAGGTGTCCCAGTGCGCGAACCCGCGTCGGGCGAGCATCCGCTTCCAGGCCAAGGGGCCCAGCACCGCGAGCAGGATCCCCCCGGCGACGCACAGCGCGATCACGGGCGACAGCACCGCCACGAGGCACACCGCGATCAGGCTGCCGACCGCGAGCTGCGCCACCGCAGGGATGTACTTCGACACGTACGCGTCCGTGCCGTCGATGCCGTCCCCGAGCGCAAGCTGGGTCGAGCCGTCGCGGAGGCGGGCATCGTGCAGTCGTTCGGGCACCAGTGCCGCGGCGACGGCCGCACCCCGCAGGTCTTCCCTGACCCGCCCTCCGAGGCGCGCGGCGGCGTCGCCCTGCACCAGCGTCAGCAGCATCCGCATCACCCCGATCGCGAGGATCGCGCCGATGCCGGCCATCGCGCCGGCCGCGTCGCCGCGCACGAAGGCGGCGAGAGACCACGCGAGGGCGAGCGCCTGCAGGAGGTGCGTCGCGAACACGAGGAGAAGGAGCAGGATGCTCAGGGAAAGGAGCCAGGGGTGCCGTCGCGCTTCGCGCCACAGCTCGGGGACGATCATCATCGTGCACCTCCGGGGGAGTCGAGGAAGGCGACCGCGTGGATGATCCATCGGTCGCCGGTGGAAGTGAAGCCGGAGACCGGGCGCGCGCGCCTGTCTCCGGTGAGCGCGGCCTCGTACCCGAGGCGCGCTGCGGCGAGATGGGCGCTCCAGAGCGCGGCTCCGACGATCGTCGAAGGCGCTGCGGTCGACACGGACCAGGACCGCACAGCGGTCGCCCCGCGCACCCAAGCCTGGCCGGAGGCACGTGCGATGCGCTCGACCTCGGTCGTCGGTGAGCCCCCGATGCGGTCGGCGAACTCCGCGACGGCAGGCGAGCGTCGAGTGCCGAGAGCCTGCAGAGCAGCCGCATCCGGCGCCGGGACGTGCGGGATCTCGACGGCGGCGAGCGGGATCTCCGGCGCGAGTCCTCGGCGGATCCAGGCCTCGGCATCCGCCGCCCGGGGAACCCCGAGCATCTCGCGCAGCCGATTCGAGGGGCCGACCTGCACCGGTCCGGCCTGCTCCCCCAGCAGGAATCGCACGGCGGCGACCGCGTAGGCCGCATCCGCGATCCACAGGGGCCAGGCCCGATGCCGGTAGCGGCCGAAGGACCGCCCCGGCAGCACGGTGAACACCACGCGCGCGATGCCGTCGTCCGACCCGGGCGCCGGCCATCCCTCCGCCCGGTCGGATGCGAGGTCACGACGACGGAAGACCCCCTCCTCCCCGTCGACCGTCCATCGCACACCGGTCTCGTCGATCAGATGCGTCTGCACCGGATAACACGCCCCGGCAGAGGGGACGGGCCGTCGACGGATGCGCGTGGCCGAGCCGTCGGCACCCCGGTGGTGATCCCCCGGGTGCCACAGGGCATCGACGAGCTCTGACACCCCGCGGTGAGGTTCGTCCGCCACGGCGCCGGCCCGATCCCAGGCGTTCGCGCGCGGCCCCGGCGGCAGGGGTCCTGCGGGCATGCGCGAGGTCAGCGCCTCGACGAGCGGGGCAGGAAGGCCGCGACTCTCGCGGCGTGTGCGATCCATGACGGCCCTCACATGTGCGGAGCCGGGAGGAGCGTGAAGTCCTCGGGGCCGCCGGTCCAGGTGGTGCGCCAGCCGCGCTCCTCGGCCGCCTCTCGGAACCGTGGCATTCCGAGGTACGAGAACGCCGCCGGGGCGTTGGGCACGAGTCCGGTCACGATCGAACGCACCACGCGCAGGTCGGTGCGTCGCACGTCGGAGGTCGTGAGGTCGCGGGTCAGGACGCGGTGACCTCGCGCGCGTAGGCGCCTGTACACCTCGTCCATCGTCACCGGACTCACCGCACTCAGCGGGAACACGCCCTGCGCAGGTGCGTGGAACCGGCGTGCTTCGCCGTGCACGGCCGGGTCGAGCCACACCTGCACGTGCGCGCCGAGGTCGATCACGTTTTCGAACTGCGGCCCGGCCGCGGCGAGGTAGTCGGCGTCCGGACGGAAGTCGAGAGTGAGGCCCGTCGCCATCAGCCCCGCGGCGACGGCGCGGAACACCCATCCGTCGGCGGTCGTGCATCCCTGCGTGTAGATCCAGGTGTGCACCGCTTCGAGCACGGCCTTCCGCGCGGCACGTGCCGGGTCGAGGGCGGCCGAGAATCCGGCGGCGTAGAGTCCGCGATCCTCGTCGTGCACGAGCGCGCCGATCGCCGGCGCGAACTCCGAGGGCATCGCCACCAGCCAGACGCGCAGACTGCTCCCGCGCAGGTCGTCCAGGAGGCCGGGGACCGTGGCCGGATCGATGCCGAACGTCGGTCCGTCGAGGTGCCACCACAGCTCGAGCGCATCCCGCTCGATCACCTCGATCACCCCGCGGTCGCGGGCGTCGTCGAAGCCAGCACCCGTCGCGATGCCGGCGTAGTTCAGGTGATGCGTCCGCGGCAGCGAGCGGAACCGGGACTGCCGCCAGTTCAGGTGCACGAGAGAATCCGGCACCCACACCGAGCCGCCGTCGAGCTCGTCGCAGCGCGCCCAGAGCGTCGGCCTGGAGGGGAGCAGACGCTGATACGCGAAGCCCGGGCGTGCGAGCTGCCAGTCGGCGAAGCGCGGCAGAGCGGACTCGGCGATGACGGTCTCGCCCTCCGCACGCAGCTCGTCCGCAGTGCCGACGCGGAGCACGTCGCGAGGCAGCACGTCGGGCAGCCAGTTCCCGCAGTACCGCTCCACGCCCTCGCCGATCGCGGCGATGCGGGCCTGCGCAGGGTCGCCGAACGATGTGCCGAGCGAGACCCGATCGGCCGGCCACTCGCCGAGGACCCGGGCGTCGGCCACGGATGCCGTCAAGGCCAGGTAACGGTCCGGAGCGCCGACCGGATGCGGTACCTCCCGCACCGACCGGATGATGCCGGCCTCGGCATCGACCAGCGCCTCGGCCGACAGCGTCGCACGCGTCGTGGCGCGGTCCGGGGTGTCGTGCAGGGTCATGCTGTCCTCTCGTACCGCCAGCGGCCGGTCTCCGGCTCGAAGGCGGATCTGGTGCGACGGCTCCGTCCCGGGGCAGGTGCGGGGATCGCGGGTGCGGGGATCGCGGACTCCGTGGTCGGCAGTCCGGTCTCGGCGAGCCAGGAGTCGAGCACGCCGCCGATGCCGCCCGCACTGCGCAGCCGGGAGCGGATCTCCTCGTCGTCGATGTCCGCGGCCAGTCGATGTCCCCACGGACCGTCGACCAGGTGGACGGGCCCCTGCCAGGCGACCGCGAGCCGACCGGCATCCGTGAAGAAGAAGTCGTGATCGCCGCGGATCAGCAGCAACGGCGCGCGGAGCACTCCGTAGGCGCGGTCCAGATCGACCGCCGGAGCGGACCACAGGCGTCGCCATCCGGACAGGACCTCGGACGACCAGCCCCACTCGTCGGCGGCCCGATGCACGCCCACAGCGGCCGCCCGCTGGACGCGGGCCGCGAGCTGCTCGTCGGACAGCGGTGGCAGGGAACGCGGTCCACGACCGTGCTGGTGCCACCACCCGATCCGGTCGCGTAGCTGGGGACGCCCGTTCTCGTCCCACGCGGTCTCGGCGAGCCCGAGCGCCGGGACCAGGAGCACCAAGGCGTCGACGTCGACGGCCCTGGCGGCTTCGAGCGCGGCGTGCGCGGCATACGAACCGCCGGACACCACGAGCGGCAGCCCGGGATTCTCGGCCCTGACCTCCTCGACCACTGCACGTCCGTCGCTGCGTTCCGCGAGGTACGGGTGCCATTCCCCGTCGGAGGAGTGACGCCCGCGCACGTCATGGATCACGCACCGGTAGCCCCGCCCGACCCAGGCGCGTGCGGTGTCGCCGTGGCGCCAGGCGCCGTAGGGCGTGCGGATGACCACGACCCCCCGAGGCTCCGCGGGCTCCCAGACCCAGCCGCGCAGCAGGGCACCGTCCTCCGCGACGACGGTATGGGGGCGGGCGTCGCGCGGCGGCGTCATCGGTTCACCCGGCGCGGAGCCGCGGGGAAGGGGAGCACCGTGTGCTCGCTGACGGAACCGCTCGCGGGCACGACCTTCCAGAGCGTCGTGCGCAGCCGGTCGAGTTCCGCGCCGCCCTGTGCCCAGGCGAGGATGACGTGCAGCAGCCGGGCGAGCACGAGCACCCTGGTCGCACCGTCGACGGGACCGGGGGTGAGCGGCCCCGCCTGCTGCCAGGCTTCGGTCGATGCGGGCGCGCTGCTCGCGGCCACCCGCCGCGCAGCCACCTGCACGGAGGTGGGGTCGCTCGGGTCGAGAGCGATCGGATCGATCAGCACGATCTCGCCCTCACGGTGCACCCGGAGCCACGCGATCCCCCGCCCCGGAAGCCGATCGAGCTCGGACCAGCGGCGACGGCCGGGCGCATCCTCGGCGTAGGCGACCACGAGCGCGGCGTCCTCGGGCGGTTCTGACGCCGGGTCCGCGACGGTGACCTGTGCGCCCCAGGCTGCGAGCACGCGTTCGAGCTCGCCGACGAGCGGGTCCGTTCCGAGGAGGCACACGTCGCGGCGCTCCTCCGGCCAGCGACGAAGAGAGTCCGCGGACTCGCGCTCCTGCACCTCGAGAATCAGGCGGTCGAGGGAGGACGAGCGCCCGTCGACACCTCTCTCGAGAGCATCGAGCAGCTCAGTGGGCGGCGCGTCGACGAGGGCGAATCGCCCGGTGCGCAGACGGGTCCGGAGGCGGCCGTCTGCGCCGATGACGAGATGCGCCCCGGAGTCGGGGAGCGGCAGGATACGGGGTTCGGAAGTCATGGATTCTCTCGGTGAGGGGCCCGACCGGACGCGAACGCCCGGCCGGGCCGGAGTGCGCTCGAAAGCGCGACGGAAGGATCCGCGATCAGTCGAACGGGTTCTCGACCAGGGCGTTCGAGTGCGATGCCGACAGGTGCGCCAGCTGCTCGGACTCTTCGATCTCGGCGAGGATCTGCTTTTCCATTTCATGCTCCTTCTCTGAGGTTTCCGACCCGCGGGGTGCGGGGCGGAGTCCACGGTGCGTGAACACTCACGACCCTAAATGATAATGATTCTCAATATCTACTAGGATCGCTGACATGTCCTTCTCCACACCCCTCCTCGCCGCCGATCACCGGGCCGGAGTCGTCTATGAGATCCGTGACGGCTCCCGGCGTGTCGCCGTCGCCGACAGCTGGCTGGCCGAGCACGCCGGCTTCCTGCGGCTTCCCGCCGGAGCTCCCGGGCGATGGGCGTTCGCAGACGACCGCGGTGGCGCCCTCGTCGTCGGCGATGCGGACTCCGTGCGGCGCATCCCGATCGCCATCCCCGCCGAGCACCTCGCCTGCGATGCCACCGGACGCCACGTGGTCGTCACCACCGGTCTGGGGATGAACGCGGAGCCGTGGAGCGACGTCGTCTCGGTCGTCGATATCGCCTCCGACGCCTCGGCGCGGTTCCGCGTGCGCACCGGCGAGCCCGGAGTCGTGATCGCTCCGGATCAGGTCTCCGGCGAGCCGACGATCGTGCTCCGCCATCGCGAACCCGGTGCCGTCGAAGCGCTGCCCCTCACGGCGGCGCTCGAAGTCGGACCGCACGCTCCGGTCCTTCGCGGGCCCCTCCTCGACGACCTCGCCCCCGACGGCCACGGCGAGGTGATGGATCCGGCATCCGGCATCGTCGGCATCGCCTCGAGCCGTGGCCTGGAGCGCTTCGTCGTCGATGCAGGCGCGCCCCGGGCCCTCGGTATCGTGCCGTGGCCCGCCGAGGGGCGAGCCTATTACCTGCGCCTCACCGGCGACGACCGTCGAGCCACCGGCATCGTGCGCGGCGGACCGGCCGCCCCCGGATCGTGGCCGGACTGGACCAACACGTTCGTCGAGATCGACCTCGCTTCCGGGGCATCCCGCACCGTGCCGCTGCCGCCGGGACTCGCCTTCCGGTTCGCCCTCGCCGCGGGTGTCGCGGCGATCGCCGTCATCCATCCCGACGGAGATGTCGTGATCCGGATCGATCGGGAGGACGCGTGCATCTCTCGGATCACCCCGGTCCCGGCGATGACGCACCCGCCCCGCGCAGGGGTCATGCCCTGGGACGGCGTCGACGGTCGCGCAGCGCAGCGCCGATCCATCGCGATCGATCCCCGCACCGGAACGATCGCGGTCACCAGCGGCGGCGACGGCACGATCCTCCTCCTCGACGACGACGGCGACATCTCGACGATCACCCTGCCCACCCCGCTCGACGAGGGGGGACACCTGCTGTGGGCCGGCGACGACGAGCGCATCGACGATCTGGTGGGCCGATGAGCGCTCATCGATCCGCGCTCGATGATGCCCTCGCACGCGCGGAGCGCCACGGTCGACCGGGCCTTCCCGTCGGGGGATTCGTCCTGGGTCGAGCGGACGACCGTTCCCGTCGCGGCATCCACCGCCTGGACGGCACGACCGTGATCGAGCCGGATGGGCACCTCCATCGGATCTTCCCGTCGCCCGACCGTCGACGCATCGCCGTCGAGTGGGCCCCCACCGCCGACGAGAACGCCATCCTCGGCATCGTCGACGTCGTCGCCGGCGCTCTGCGACTGCACCCCGACATCCGCCTGCGCTACGACACCGTGCTCTGGGCGCCCGACTCGCGGAGCCTCGACGTCGTCGCGAGCCGTGACGGGATGGTCGTGACCCTGGACCTCGAGCATGAGGAGCAGCGCGCGGTCGCTCTGGAACCCGATGTACGACTGCGACTGTTCCCGGGTGGGGCGGACGGTCTGCGCGCCCTCGGATCGCGTTCCCGCGGCACGACACTGACCGACCGCGCCACCGGAGCATCGCTGGGACGGTGGCCGGCGCTCCTGCGCGCCTTCCCGCTCGGCACCGGCGTGCTGGTGTGGCACGACCGCGGGCTCGATGCCGTGCCGAACGTCGATGCCGGGAAAGACGATGCCGGGAAAGACGGGGCACTCTGGCGCTGGCACGATCCCGACGCGCTGATCGTCGATGTCGCGGTGCAGGACGACCGCGTCGTCGTCCTCGCCGTCGCCGACGGGCGCAGCGTGCTCATCGACCTGGTCGACGGTGTCGAGGTCGCGCGCATCGAGGCCGCGTCGAGCCCCTCCGATGCGCTGACCACCACGATGATCGGCGTCGACGACGGCGTGCTGCGTCTCGGCGTCGAGGGCCCGCTCACTCCCCCTCGCCTCCTGGAGCGCGCGCACCAGTGGACCATGGTGGTGCCGGCCGCTGCCGTACGGCCCCTCGGCACGACCGTCCGCCACGACATCCGCGCCGACGACGGCGTGATCCTGACCGTCCACGTGACCTCTCCCCCGGGAACGGAGGGTCCGCTGCCGCTGATCCTGACCTGCTACGGCGGGTTCGGCGTGCCGCACCTTCCGCTCTTCGAGCCGACCGTGCCCGCCTGGGTCGAATGTGGCGGAGCGTACGCCGTCGCGCAGCTCCGCGGGGGTGGCGAGCGCGGAGATGCCTGGCGCGAGGCGGGCCGCGGCAGGAGCAAGCACCGCACGATCGCCGACCTCGCCGACATCGCGCGCGGACTCGTCGAGGCCGGGATCACGCGACCCGACCTCCTCGTCCTCGCCGGGGCCTCTCTGGGCGGGGTGGTCGCGGCCGGGTGCGCGATCGCGCACCCGGAGCTGTGCGCGGGGTTCGTCACCACCGCCGCCCCCCTCGATCTGCTCGGCCTGGACGATCACCCGCTCGGAACACGCTGGCGCGCGGAGTTCGGCGATGACGGCACCCCCGAATCACGCCCTCGCCTCCGCACCCTGTCTCCTCTGACGCGGGCCGAAGCGCTCCCGGCCGGCACCCTGATCCCCTCCTACCTGGGCATCGTGCTCAGCGAGGACACCAGAGTGCTCGCTCGCGACACGCACCGGATGGTCGAGGCACTGCGACGGGCCGGCGGCTCTGCCCGTCTCTGGACGGCGACGGGGGCAGGGCACGGGGCGAACGAGTCCGCCGCACTGCACGAGCTGGGTCTCACGGTGCTGGACTTCGCAGCCGAGCTCACGATCGAGTTCGCCGCTGAGCTCACGACGGGAGGCGCCCGATGAGCGAATCGACCGGAGCCCTCACCGAGACGAACGCACGGCGCACCCCCGCCCTCCGCATCCCGCTTCTTCGTCGTCGCACCGGCGGACGACCCGGCTTCCGACGGATGCTGCCCGTCGGCCCGACCGTGACGACGATCGCCGTGCTCGCGGTGCTCGTCCTCGTGCTCTCCGCCGCGACCGGACCTGTCGCGGTGTCGCCCCTCGACGCCGCGAAGATCGTGGTGGGCCATCTGATCTCCGGCATGCCCTGGATGTCCGACGGCACTCTCACACCGTTGCAGGATCAGGCCGTGTGGCAGTTCCGGGTGCCGCGGTCGCTCCTGGCCGCGCTCTCGGGCGCAGGGCTCGCTCTCGCCGGCGCGATGATGCAGGCGGTCGTGCGCAACCCGCTCGCCGAGCCGTACATCCTCGGCGTCTCCTCCGGCGCGAGTGTGGGCGCCGTGCTGGTGATCGTGTCCGGCGGTGCCACGTTCCTCGGTCTCACCATGAGCGGGGCGGCGTTCGTGGGCGCGATGGTCGCCTGCATCCTCGTGGCCATGCTCGCGCGCATCCGCGGGGAGCTGTCCCCGACCCGGATGATCCTCGCCGGCGTCGCGCTGGGGGCGCTGTTGAGCGCGGTGACCAGTTATCTCACACTCACCACCGACGCCCAGAACGTCGTCAGCGTCATGTTCTTCCTGCTCGGCAGCGTGTCGGCCGCCGACATGTCGTCGCTGCTGATCCCCGCGGTCGCACTCGCCATCGCCTGCACCGCGGTCTGCGGACTCTCCCGGTTGATGAACGCCCTGCTCGCCGGGGACGAGTCCGCGATGGCGGTCGGCGTGCGCACGACCCGGCTGCGCGGGCTGCTGCTCGTGCTCGCCTCTCTCCTGACCGGGGCGATCGTGGCCGTGAGCGGCGGCATCGGCTTCGTCGGCCTCGTCGTCCCGCACATGGCGAGACTCCTGGTCGGCTCGGACCATCGGCGGATGCTGCCGATAACGGTCCTCGGCGGCGCACTGTTCCTCATGGTCGCCGACCTGCTGGCCCGCACCGTCGCGATGCCGACCGAGATCCCCCTCGGTATCCTCACCGCCTTCGTCGGGGCTCCCTTCTTCCTGTGGCTGATGCGCAGCGGCGGCGAGCGAGCGGGGTTCGACCGATGAGCGTGCTGTTCGACGGCGTGAGCGTCGCTCGCGGCGGCCGCACCGTGCTGCACGGGATCGAGCTCGAAGTCGGTGCCGGGCGCATCGTCGGACTTCTCGGGCCGAACGGCAGCGGCAAATCCACCCTCCTGCGCGCGCTCTTCACCGGCCAGCGCCCACTCGACGGTCGCGTCCTGATCGATGGCGCGGATGTGTCGCAGCTGGCCCCGCGCACCCTCGCCCGCACCGTGTCGGTCATGCTGCAGGACGCCCCGTCCGAGTTCGACCTGACCGTACGGGAGACGGTGCTCGTCGGCCGCTCGCCGCATCGCCCGCCCTTCAGCCGGGATACTCCGGAGGATCAGCGCATCGTCGACGAGGCGCTGCGCACTGCCGACGTGCACGATCTCGGCGACCGCCTGGTGCGGTCGCTCTCGGGTGGTCAGCGCCAACGCGTGATGCTCGCCCGCGCGCTCGCCCAGAGCGGCGAGATCCTCGTGCTGGACGAGCCGACCAACCACCTCGACATCGCCCACCAACTCGACCTGATGCGCGTCGTGAGCGGACTCGGGACGACCGTGATCGCAGCACTGCACGACCTCAACATCGCCGCGGCGTTCTGCGACGACGTCGCCGTGCTCGACGCGGGTCGGCTCGTGGCTTTCGGCGCACCCGACACGGTGCTCACGCCCGAACTCGTCGATGAGGTCTTCCACGTCACCGCCCGCATCGCCATCGAGGTCGACACCGGGGCGAGGGCGATGACCTTCCACCCGCGACAGCCCGTCGGCGACTGATCAACCGGCACCCGAATCCATACCCCTCACCCCTCAATCGAAGGAGAAGAAGAATGACACCCCGTACCCGAGCCACCCGTCTGCTGGCCGCCGTCACCGTCGGTCTGGGCGCGATCGCCCTCACCGCGTGCGGCGGTGGGGTCTCGACCGGAACGGCACCCGCCGCCTCCGGTGAGGTGATCACGATCGAGAACTGCGGCCGCACGGTCGAGATCCCGTCCACGCCGACCGCCGTCGTCGGGATGCACCCCTCGCAGACCGAGCTGCTGCTGCGTCTCGGTCTCGCCGACTCGCTCGCCGGTCAAGCCCAGGCCACGACGCAGAAGCTGCCGTCCGACGTCGCAGACCTCGCCACTGACGTGCCGGTCATCGGCGGCGACGCCCCGCCGAGCCGCGAGGAGCTCCTCGCCGTCGAGCCTGACTTCGTCTACTCGCCCACGACATACGAGTTCACCGCCGAGCAGGGCTTCGCCAGCATCGAGCAGCTCGCAGACGCCGGGGTCGCCGCGTACACCGCGACCGGCGGCTGCTTCGACCGTCGCATGGAGGGTACGGTCGACGATCTCTTCACCGACCTGGAGAACCTCGGCGCGATCTTCCACGTCGAGGACGAGGCTGCTGATCTGATCGCGTCGTCTCAGGCCGAGCTGACCGCCGTCGACAAGGCGGTCGACGGGCAGGATCGTCCCCGCGTCGCACAGGTCTTCATCGAAGGAACCACCCTCACCGCGATCGGCGCGGGGATCGAGTACGACATCCTGCAGCGCGCCGGTGCCGACAACGTCTTCACGCCCGACGACCCCGCGTTCGCCGACTTCTTCGCCGCCGAGATCACCCCGGAATCCCTCGCCGCCGAAGCACCCGACGCGCTCGTCTTCGCGGTGTCGGACCCGGCGCACGAGGCCGCGATCCGCTCCTACCTCGCAGCGACCTTCCCCGACATGCCTGCCGTGCGCGAGGGCCGACTGATCGCGGTCCCCTCGACCGACCTGTTCCCCGGCACGCTCGGCAACGTCTCAGCTGTCCGGCTGATCGCCGAGGGGCTCTACCCCGACACCGTCTTCGACTGATCCGCGTCGGCGAGCGCTGAGCCCCGGGGACCTCGATCTCCGGGGCGCAGGCCCCTCCGAGCTCGTCGTCACGCCTGCATGACCGCGAGCACGTTGCCCGCCGGGTCGCGGAACCACGCGATGTCCGGGCCCTGACCGTTGCCGCGGACGATGCCGCGGGAGTCGGAGGGGAACTCGTCGTCGCCGTAGATCTTGGTCTGCACTCCGCGCTCGATGAGCTCGTCCACCGCGGCGTCGACGTCGGCCACCGGGAAGTTCAGGATCGTGAAGCTCGCCGGGGTGTGGTTCGGCTTCGCGTAGATGAGGATCGATCCGCCGCTCGCGAGTCGCAGGTCGAGGAACCCCATCGCATTGACCTCGACGTCGAGGCCGAGGGTCGTGCCGTAGAAATCTTTCGCGGCGTCGATGTCGTCGACGCTGAAACCGCTGAACGCGTTATCCGCTGTGAAGGCCGCCATGTCTCCATGGTCCGCCGTCACCCGCCGATTGTCGAGACCCCTTCGCAGGTGCACGGCGGAGGACGCGATCGGTCAGCTGCAGCGGATCGAACAGCGCCCCGAGCCCGCCGCGCACCAGCAGCGTGTGCGCGCCCAGACAGACTCCGATCACGATCGCCGTCAGCACGACGGGGGCGATGGCCTCGAGCACCGGTGTCGTCCTCCACCCGGCAGCGCGCAGCCCCGCCTCGATCAACGCGAGAGGCATCATGTGGAGCACATAGATCGGGAGGGTCCGCCGTCCGATCCAGCGCAGCGGACGAGCGACGACCTCCGCCTTCCGATCGACGAGCGCCGAGGCGGCGACTCCGAACGCCACAGCGACCAGTGCGAGGGCCGGCCAGACACCGGGCACGAGACGGATGCCGAGCATCGACACGAGCGCGAGCGCACCGACGTACACGCCGCCGAGCAGCAGCGTCGCCCGCAGCCGAGGCCGTCCCGCGAAGCGCTCGACGGCCGCACGCAGACGGAGGCCGGCGAGGAAGAAGAACAGGTTCTGCACCAGCTGCCACAGGTTGCCGAGATCGGGGAGGAGACCGGCACCGGCGACCGCCGCGATCGCGAAGGCGACCGACAGCACCACAGCGGTCGGGACCCCGCGGGTCAGGCGTCCGACCACCAGGTACACCGCGAGCGCGAGCAGATACCAGAGGTTGGTCGGGCTGATCGTGAGCTGGGCGAGCAGTTCCCATCCGCTGGTCGCCCGCGCCGTGTCGAAGTCGGGCGTCAGCGCGAGCACGAACGTCTGGATGAGCACCCAGACGAGATACAGCAGGGCGAGCCGCGAGGCCCTCCGTCGCCAGGAGGCGCGCTCGGGGTCGAGCACCGCCCGCGCCGCGAACACTCCGGAGACCAGGAAGAACAGCGGGATGCGCAGGGGCAGCAGCTGCGCGTTGAGCGTCACCCAGACGTCCGTCACCGGCCCCGCACCATCGGCATCGATCGCGACCTTCGTGACCACGTGCCACAGCACCACGAGGATGATGCAGACCCCCTTCGCGACGTCCGGCCATCCGACGCGCGGTGCGGGAGCCGCAGTCACGATGCCGCGCGCACGAGACGCGCCACCAGGTCGACGTAGGTCACCCCTGCCGCCGCGAACATCCGCGGCACCTGCGATGCGGCCGTCAGTCCCGGCATCGTGTTGACCTCGTTCAGCACCGGCCCCTGTTCGGTGAGGAAGAAGTCCATCCGCGCGACCCCGTCGCACCCGAGCGCATCGAACACGGCGATGGCGGCGCGCCTGAGCGCGGCGGTCTCGGCCCCGTCGAGCTGTGCCGGGACCGTGAACCGCGCGCTGCCGTCGTACTTCGCTGCGGTGTCGAAGAGGCCGGTCGCGTGGATCTCCAGCGGCGGCGCCGCCCACCGGATGCCGCCCTTCTCGCGCAGCACCGCCACGTCGATCTCGCGTCCCCGCACGACCTCCTCGACCAGGATCCGCCGGTCGAAGCGCGCCGCCTCGCGCAGCGCCGCGAGCATCTCCCCCTCCTCGGTCACCAGGCTCACCCCGTGACTGGAGCCGGCCGACACCGGCTTCACCACCACCTCCCGCTCGAACTCCACGTCGCCGATGTCCTCGGCCGCGACCAGGCGCCCCCGGGCCGTGCCGAGACCCACGGCACCCGCCACCAGCTTGGTGGTCCACTTGTCCATACCGATCGCTCCGGCGCGCAGTCCCGACCCCACCACGCGCACTCCGGCGAGCGCACACAGGGCCGCGAGCGCCCCGTCCTCTCCGAGCGCGCCGTGCACCGCGGGGAAGACGACGTCGGTGCGCGTCAGCAGCGGAAGCGCGAGCGCGAGCGACTCGGCGACCGAGCCTCCGTTCGGACGGCCGTCGACGCGCCAGATCCCGTCACGATCGATGGTCGCGCACGTGACATCGTGATCGCCCATCCGCAGCGCGGCGGCGACGGCGGCCGCGGAGGCCAGCGACACCTCGTGCTCGGCGTTCTGTCCGCCGCCGATGACCAGCACCTTCGTGGTCATGCGACACCCCTCTGCACTCGTGTTCCGATTCCGGTGACGATGGTGTGCGGAATGGTTCCCGCCCACCGCGCCCACTCCTGCACCGACGGCACGGCTCCTCCCTCGGGCCCGAACACGGTCGCGACCGTGCCGCGCGGAAACAGCACCGCGCCGGTGTCGACCACGATCTGATCCATCGACACCCGCCCGACGAGCGGATGCCGTATCCCCCCGAT